>CALNYZ010000001.1:0-2152 GCA_942490945.1 uncultured Gammaproteobacteria bacterium
CGAGCAGCACACTTCCGGTCAGCAACAGGCCAGCTCGTCTACAGTCGGACCGCAATCTAAGCAGTCCGAAGCGCCAGCCGTCCGTGTCAGCGTGGTGGCCGCTGCTACTGCTGCTTCAACTACTTCAACAGCTGTTCCCTCGAGCTGTGAAGCTGACGATCAAGCTGCTGACGGTCAAGCTGACGGTCAGACGGCAGCATGTGAAAATGACTCAGACTCCATGCTATCTGGCAATTCGCCGAGCCACCCGCTGGCCGCCAGTCTTCCTGTTCAGTTGCGCTATCAGGCAGCATCCTTCAATCCACCTGGTCTGACGACGGTTTCTGATATTGTGGGACCGGCGGCACAGCTCGTCGATGCTGTGGCTCCACCGTTATTTGTAGCCGGTGTTGATGCTGCGAAGTGACTTGGGCAGGCCGCAGGTGCAGACAAGACTGCAAACTCACTGCAGGCGCATTGCTTATTAGTGAATGCTAGGAGCATATATTATAAGATTAGTGAACTACATTCCAAAATTGACGATCTGAATCTTGATTTTATTTTTGTCACGGAATCTTGGCTTAGTGATGTAGTTACTGATGCCATGCTAGTACCTGCTAGAAAATTTCATGTTGTGCGACATGATCGAAATAAATCGGGAGGTGGTGTGTGTGCATTTGTAAATAAGAAGTTTAATATTGCTCCTATTGCTAATACTGGTGGTGTTGAAATAACTGCTTTCGATGTAATTTTTGCAAATAATAAATATCGCTTTATTGTGTGTTACAGGCCACCATATTATAATGCAGATGCAATGAACTACTTGACAGCTTTTATTGACTGTTTAAACTCACTGTGTGGTGTAAATTATAATGTATTTATTGTCGGTGATTTTAACTTGCCTCATATTAGTTGGTCTGACTTGTCGTGTCTGCCAGTTCATGTCAATTTTAGTGATCAGTTTTTACAGTTTATATGTGATCAAGGTTTAACGCAGTGTGTATTAGCCCCTACTAGGGAAACTAATGTACTTGATCTAGTATTTACTGCAGATCCGCTCCTGGTCAGTGACTGTACAGTGTGTCCACCACTGATTGACTGTGACCACATGTCTGTGCGTTTTAACGTTATGCTGCCTGCAGCTGCTGCACCTGAAGTCGCGTCATCAGTAGATGACCACAAAACTTTGGTCTACTATAACTTTGCTGCAGGCGATTACGAAGGTCTAAACAATTACTTATCAGTTATAGATTGGCATGAGGTTTTTCCAGTTAATTCTGATAACATCAACGAGTGCTGGAACAAATTCTCGTCTGTTATTAATCAAGCCATTGAACTGTTTGTACCTGTGAAGGTCTTTAATCCTTGTGTAAATATACATGAACGGAAACTTCTTCCATTGTACATAAGGCAGCTTTATCGCAGGAAGAACGCCATTTGGAGGCTATACCGGCGACATAAGACGGATGCAATACGCATCAAGTATAAAGCTGCATGCGATAAATGCAAGGATGCTTACAGAAAGTTTATTTTTAACAAAGAAAATGACTTGATAAATGGTGGCAATCTTGGATCATTTTATCGCTATGTTAACAGCAAGCTTGTTTTTAAATCAGGAGTTGGAGTTTTGAAAGATGAAAATGGAGTTTTTATATATGATGATAAAACTAAAGCTAAACTACTTAATGAATTTTATTCTTCTGTGTTTGCTAATGATAATAACGTTCTACCTACGTTTTCTAGTAGAGTTAGCAGTGACTGCAATCTTTGTGATATTACATTCTCAGCTGACATTGTTTTTAGACATTTGCTAACATTGAAGCCTAAGACAGGGATTGGTCCAGATGGGCTCTCTGCTATTTTTCTTAAAAATGTTGCTGGATCTATTGCGTTGCCCTTATCTTTTTTGTATAGCAAGTCATTTGAGGTGTCTTCTCTTCCTGACATTTGGAAGGTAGCAATAGTTACGCCTGTATTTAAGAAAGGTGCACCATCATCTACCTGCAACTACAGGCCTATTTCTATTACGTGTATAATTTGTAAAATAATGGAGAGCATCATTAAAGACAATATCATTGTATATTTTGCAATTGTTAAAAATCCACATTTAATTTTCGGTAAATAAAAATAAACAACTCGATTGCATTACCGCCCGAGAAATTTAATCATACCC
>CALNYZ010000002.1:0-1188 GCA_942490945.1 uncultured Gammaproteobacteria bacterium
TAAATGTTCCACGCGATGTTTCCACGGCGTGACGTAGATCCTTCATGTCTGGTAATGAAACACGTTTCAGTTTCCGAACAGCAACAGTTCACATTGAGGAATAAAATCTCACTAGTTCTTGTCAACCACAATTCTTGGTAGAATTATTGGCATTTAAAAGACTAGTTAAAAATAGCGATTGAACTCTACAATTCACGATGCGATTTTTGACAAGTCACACGCATTATGTGGTTCTCGTTGCGAGTCCTAATTCAATTCGGTCTCCGGGTTCCTATAGCGAATGTGATTTGCTTTAGTTGACAATAAAACAGTACTGCATGCATGTGATATTTAAAACAAGACATGTACCTAGGCTACCTGATGTGGTGCCGTTCACATAATCAATTGAATCAACTAAAGTAACTCGTGCATATTATTATTATTTTTATACATTAACGCCACATCGCCATGGTCTGACAAGACAAGTTTGAATCAGAGGCTAAAGTCTTTACTTGACTCTTGGCCAAGTCGCGCGCGCTTTTAAGCCAAAGAACTGGATGCGACAATAAAAAAGACAAGCTGCGTGTAATAAAACTTACAGTTGACTTGGTCGCGCAGTCGATGTCTGAACCAGTGTCTGGTGCTTGACTCTGGCCAGCCGTTCATAGTCTGCCACCAGCTGTAGCACACAGCAGCCAACGCACTGTACGCCGCTGCAATAGCTTCATGTGTCTTGTAGTGTGACTTGTAGTGGTCCGTGAACAGTTTGATGAACGTCCTCATCAGCACCAGCTCCAGCAGCTCCACCGGCAGTGACGTCATCATTACTACATGGTAGTTGACAATGAAGTCAGCAACTTGGTTCTGTCCAGTTTCTCTCAGCGCGTCAACAAGTTGTGTAAACGCTGCGTCAGGTCGACGTGAAATTATTTCAAATAACGTCGCGACTTGCTCGGCGTGTCCCTGGACAGCGCGAAACCGTTCTGCATCATTGAACTGACAACACTGCTATATCAGGCTCTGTGCGCGCTGCGATTATTTTCTCGACCTCACTTTGCACCAGTCGAACAATCCTGATTTGCTGTGCATTGGTTGTGCCTTCTCTAAAGTGTGGCTTAATTTTTCCGAGCAGTTCAAGTCCCAAGAGCTCAGTGGCGATGTGACCTTGGTCAACATCAATCAGCGTTTGCAGAAACTTGTCATAAGCTG
>CALNYZ010000003.1:0-2765 GCA_942490945.1 uncultured Gammaproteobacteria bacterium
TATAGTGGTGAGTGGGGAAATTCTCCTGAGCTGAGATATTGGGGGTCGAATTTACCCCATTTTTGGAAAAATGACCGAAATTTCAGAAAAATCGATTTTGTGACGTCACCGTTGCCCTTGGATACCCGTCATAGCAGTCAATATTATAGGCCTCGTTATTCTGCGTCCGACGATGTATTACGCGACTTGATCGGGTCCCGGGTTAAAAAGTTATTCGGATAAAATGAGGCGCAATTTTACGCAGAAAACACGGACACGTTTTTGTACGCTCACTTTGGCGCCCTCTAGCGGCTAAACGCGCAGAGCTAGATATGTGGTCACAAACGATTATAAGCTCTACGCTCAGTGGGGCGTCCAACCATACCAAATTTACCATGGTAGTTGCCTGGTAACCATGCTGTTGCCATGGAAACGTAAGGCGGGTCCCGAAAAAAGTGTCGTAAAAGTCGACTAAAACCCAGCTGCCGAGTAAACCGTAGGTTTTAGAAGACAATAGTCAATCGCAATATTGTTCGCCTTGCCATTCTACGTTCACCGATGTGTCACGTGACCGTCTGGTCGTAGGGGTTAAAAAGTTACGGTCCGTCAAATTTGACAAAATATGCGAAGAAAGTGGAACAATCGAATCTGTGACGTCTCCGTTGCCCCTGGCAACCGTGATTAGCATGGAATATTATTGGCCTGGCGATTCCGCATCCAACGACACCCCACCCGACCGTAGGTTCATAACCCTAAAAAAGTTATTGCTGGTTTTATATTACCCAATATCGAAATTTTGCTTCAATCTCACGATATTGGGGATACAAAGCGTCGAAACATTGTGACTTGAACATATTTATACAAGCGGCGTTCTATTGAGTACTTCAAGGCGAGTTCAACCATACCGAATTTATCATGGTAGTTGCTTGGCAACGACATCGTCTGCATTGAAACGTTACTCTGGCTCATGATGTTAAATCGCGATCATGGATATCTAATGCATTTTACCATCGAACTAGTCACTCTAGACGACAACTGAGAACTGGCAGCTTGTTCGCCTTGCTTTACGGCATTCAACAGTATATTATATGACCCTAACGTACTTGGGGTTAAAAAGTTGCGCGACGTCAAACTTGTGGAAAATTTGTAATTTCGGAAGTTTAGCATCCCATAGCGTCAACACGAAGAGATTAATATATATTTCTTTTGCATTAGTCAAAAGTATCGGCCGTAGATTACTGCTTTTCGTAAAGCAAGTAGTTTGACATAACATTTACAATTTACAGATACACTAAACTGTTTGGGCGGGGGCAGGGCCCCCGCCCTCAAACACTTTTACGAGTACAAAACGTTCCCCGCAGGCTTTGCTACTATTCTTCTTGGTCCGGGGTTTCAGAGGTCGGGCGGGTGGGTGGGCAAGCCGCGTGCTGTGCCTTCTTTGGATAGCCGTTTCGAACTATCACCAGTTTCAGATATAGTGCAAAGGAACAGCATTGCAACAGCGGTCGCTAGTTGACAGATGGGACATCGGAGGTGTGTCGTTTAATCTGCAACGCTCCCTCTATTGCCAAAGTGACGAAAACCTGTATGTCGAACGACATGAGGGGATTTTGAATGCAGAGCATCGACGGCAGCCGGGGCTGCATTCGGTAAGCATAGCACGTTCTTCACCGACCTCCGACCTCGCAGCCCTACAAATTTGGTATCGTCGGACGCGTCTCGGCACGCCGAGAAATATGCCGTAATTTTTAGGGGCAAATTCCCCATAGAAAATTTCTGGGGGCTCCCCAAACACCCGAAAACGCACCGTTTTCATTCGACCCCGCCTAATGTGTTCCAGGGCAGGATTCTAACCGTTCTATCCTATGCCGTTCGATGCCCCTTTGAACTGTGCGTTCGCCGGTATAAGTGGTGGGATATTGGGAAATTCTTCCTGAGCTGAGATATTGGGGGTCAAACTTACCCCATTTTTGGAAAAATCGACAAAATTTCAGAAAAATCGATTTTGTGACGTCACCGTTGCCATTGGATACCCGTCATAGCAGTCAATATTATAGGCCTCGTTATTCTGCGTTCATCGATGTATTACACGACTTGATCGGAGCCCGCGTTAAAAAGTTATTCGGATAAAATGAGGCGCAATTTTACGCAGAAAACACGGACACGTTTTTGTACGCTCACTTTGGCGCCCTCTAGCGTCTAAACGCGCAGAGCTAGATATGTGGTCACAAACGATTATAAGCTCAGCGCTCAGTGCGGCGTCCAACCATACCAAATTCGACATGGTAGTTGCTTGGTAACCATGCAGTTGCCATGGAAACGTAAGTCGCGTCCCGAAAAATGTGTCGTAAAAATCGACTAAAATCCAGTTGCCGACTAAACCGTTGGCTTTAGACGACAATAGTCAATAGCAATATTGTTCGCCGTGCCATTCTGCGTTCATCGGTATGTCACACGGCCGTCAGGTCGTAGGGGTTAAAAAGTTACGGTCAGTCAAACTTGACAAAAAATGCGAAGAATATGGAACAATCGAATCTGTGACGTTTCCGTTACCCCTGGCAACCGCGTTTAGTATCGCATGTTACTTCCCCATAAATTCTGCATTCAACGACATCTCATTCGACCCTAAATGTGTAACGGTCAAAAAGTTATTGGGGTTTCAAGGACCCCCTAAAATGAATAATTTTCAGTCAGACGACATTGGCGCCCCCAGCGTCGAAATGTTTGGAGTTGTACATAATCATACAAATGGCATTTTGTCAAGTACTTCAAGACGTGTTCAACCA
>CALNYZ010000004.1:0-3332 GCA_942490945.1 uncultured Gammaproteobacteria bacterium
GTCGGGTGTGAAACGATATGCGAACAGATTCGGCCTTGTTTTGGCTGATAACGAAATAACAGGACTGGTTGGCGGGCAGGTCGGTAACATAAAAGCGATTGGTGTTGGTAATGACGGCATGGCGTTTTATGTTGCCACACTGCACATCAATGCTGGCACCGGGCAGACCAGCCAGTTGGCCACGCAGGTCGGCCGCATTCGCCTGAAAAGTGATGAACAGGCAGGCCAGAATAAGGCTGGGCGTTATGAGTCGCATAAACAAAATCCATTTGTAAGTGTAGGTAAACGCTTGTTTTACTTCGACGTTTTATATGCGGTTTAAAATATACGCATCTCAGCAGGCTGTCAACAAAATGGTTTTTATGAGGAGCTGGCAGTTAAAATTCAGCCTAGTCCCAGGCTTCTTTTTCGACTGCTTTTTTTGGTTTGTTTTTTTTCAGCGCATGTTCCACGGCCGGTACTGAGGCAAGATACTCCAGTAATGCATCTATATCCTCTGCCGTGTAATGGCGCAAGCTGTTATCAATCACTTCAGCCATCAAGCCACCGGCGAAATCACCATCCGGCAACAGACCACTTTTGAAATAGCTTTTCAGCTCGCCATGACTCCAGCGGCCGATGCCTGTTTTTTTGTCCGGGGTAATGTTCGGCACAATAGCATCGTCCTCACCAAGACGCGCGCCCGCCAGATACAAGTCCGTTTTCATGCCACCAAGCATATTGCGCGGAGTATGACATTCGCTGCAGTGAGTGGCGGCCCGCGCGAGGTAGGCGCCGCGATTCCAGCTCACTGAATGGTTTTTATCCGTTTGATACTCGCCCGGCGTGAAATACAGCCACTTCCAGAACCAGATAAAGGCACGCGGCGGACTATACCAGTGTAGGTCGTGTTGCTGGTTTTTGCGTTTGATAGCAGGCCGGGTTTGTAAGTATTGCCATAACAGCGAGATATCGTGATCGGTGAGTTGGGTATAAGCCGCATAGGGGAAGGCCGGGTAGTAATGTTGGCCTTGCGGGCTTTTGCCTTCGCGAAGCGCACGCTTAAAATCGGCCAGGGTCCAGTTACCAATGCCGGTTTCTTTATCGGGCGTGATGTTGGGCGAGTAAAAAATACCGAACGGCGTTGTCAGTGTATAACCACCCGCAAGCGGCTGATCCTTTTTCTTTGTATGACAAGCCAGACAACCAGCAGCACGAAATATATATTCGCCAGATTGCTGTTTACTTGGCTGAAGTTTACTTTCCTGGGCCGAACCCTGAAGTGGACCTGATTCTATACCAGATTTGATAACAGACTCTGCAGCATACACTTGTAGCGAGATTGCAACCAATACAACGGTCAAGCCGTTGCGATACCTCCGCAACGACTTACTCACGTGTTGCATATGATCATGCTGCATTTATTTAAGAAATAATCGTTGGGTTATTTCTTTTGGCGGAATGTTTTGTGACATGCCTTGCAGGTTTCAGCCACGGCCTTGAAAGCCGGCACATAGTTTTTTGTGTCGCCCGATGCGACGACCTTGGCAAAGGCAGCAGTTTTTTCTTTCGCTGCATCGGCGGCTTTTTTAAATTCAGCCGGCTTTTCCCACACGGCATCTTTTGCGCCGGTTTCACCAAAGTCGGAGCCTTTCGGGAATAACGCGACAATATCTTTCGACATCAAGGCCAGTGCGTGAGCATGATCTTTCAGGTCACCTTTAAAACTTACCTTGCCCTGAACGATTGACGCGGAGGCGCCCATGTGTCCGCCGATACTTTTCATGACATTCTTTCGATATTTGATAACCTGTTCCGGTTCATCTGCGAAGGCCGCCGTGTTAAAAGCTGACAAACCGATCAACATACATGCGGCTGTTAAAACTGTCTGAACATTCAATAGAGCATGGATCATGGTGAATCTCCTTGTAATTGTTACATTCAACAATGCGTAAAGCTTTGACCTTAATAAGACGCGATCGTTTGCAAATTATTCCATCATATTCAACAACTGCGATTCAAGTCTGCCGGCTATTTTTTCTTGCCAACCGCATTACCCGGCATTTCGCGCATCACCACCCGGGTGATATACCATTGTTGCGCGATGGATAGCACGTTATTCGCCACCCAGTACAAAACCAGCCCTGCCGGGAAGGTAATGAACAGCGCGGTAAACACCACCGGTAATACCATAAAGATTTTTGCCTGAATCGGATCCAGCGGTGCCGGGTTAAGTTTTTGCTGAATAAACATGGTAATGCCCATCAGTACCGGCAAAATAAAATACGGGTCTTTGATGGACATGTCTGTTATCCACAATGCCCACGGTGCCTGACGCATTTCGACGCTTTCCAGTAGTACATAGTAAAGTGCGATAAACACCGGAATCTGAATCAGCACCGGCCAGCAACCACCAAGCGGGTTGATTTTTTCTTTTTTGTACATTTCCATCATGGCACGGTTCAAGCCTTGCTTGTCATTGCTGAAACGTTCTTTTAATGCCGTCATGCGTGGATGCACGGCGCGCATTTTGGCCATGGATTTATAACTGGCTTCGGAGAGTTTATAAAAGGCGAGTTTTACGGTTAATGTTAATAACAGGATCGCCCAGCCCCAGTTCCCGGTCCAATCATGGAAAAAGTCCAGCAGCCAGAACAGCGGGTTGGCAAAAATAGTGGTCCAGCCATAATCGACCGTTAATTCCAGGCCTTTGGCCGTCTTCTCCAGGATGTCCTGTAATTTTGGGCCCACGAACAGACGCACCGAGGTTGTTGCTTGCGTACCGGGCGCCGCATCCACCGAGTCGACATCTTTAAAGCCCAGCGTGTAGGTTTCTTTCTCGCCACTATAAGCCGTGAAATATTTTTGCGAGGCTTTTTCTTGTGGCAGCATTGCGCCGATAAAATAATGCTGAATCATCGCTGCCCAACCACCGGTGATGGCGCGATTTAAATTTGAATCTTCAATGTCATCGAAACTGATTTTTTCATACTTGTGTTCATCACTGTATACCACGCCGCCGGCATAAGTAGGCAACATATTAAGTGATGTTTCACTGGCGTAGCGGCGACGCATCTGGTAATAAAGTTTACTCGATATGGTTTGCGCGGTCGGATTGTTGATCTTGTGGCGCAGTTCGATTACATAGCTGTCCGGCTTGAAAACGTATTCTTTAACAAATTGTACACCGGCCTTGTTTGTCCAGACGAAAGGCACAACCAACTCTTTCATGCCTGGCTCAAGTACATATTCTGTCTGTTTGCTTTGATAAATGGTGAGGTGATTCGGCACGTTGGTGGCGAGGCCACTGCCGGATTTCGGTCGCGTAAAACCGGACTGCATAATAAACAGAT
>CALNYZ010000005.1:0-6936 GCA_942490945.1 uncultured Gammaproteobacteria bacterium
GTCGACAAGTTAATTCTCATGATCGATGAATGAAATCCAGTACGATACCTTGCAATTTGTCTTTTTTTTTGAGAAAGTTAGATAACTCCTGGGTTTTTGATTTTGATATTTTTATTATAAAACGCGACTACATAAAAACATTTTCCTGGCTATCAATTGAAACCGAGCCTAAACAAATGTGGAATAAAATTTCATTCATTGCTTCCGACGGTGACAGGCTGTTTTGTGTTTTACTTTGTGTAATTAATATCTTACTGAGCATTACTCTAATGTTTCTATATTTTTAAAATGTCAACCTGGATAAAAGGAATACTATGAAATCCAAAATGATAATAGCATTTGCTTTTGTAGGTTTTGCTTTTTTCTATCACACTTCAATTTTTGCTACGGATGAGTTGTATCTTTGCGGAATTGTGAACTCAGTGGACAGCCAAAATGGGACAGTCAGTATTAATGTCCAATCAAAAAGCTGTTATGGTATACAAACATTCAAATTACCAGCGAATAATACAAGGTCATCATTCAAGATGGATGAAAGGCAATGCTTTTTTATCAATAGCAGCGAATGCAGATCCGGATACCTGTATAGCATAACCAGAACCGAGAGAGATTGATGCCATGCTAAGAGTTATACTGTTTATCGTCCTGTCTGTTGGGCTGATGGCAAACCATGTTGGGGCCGCTATGAGTGAGTATTGCCAGAGCCCGCCTTTTCTCTCTCTACCGGCTGCCCCAAACGTGCTGATGATGGTGGATACGAGCGGCAGCATGGGGTGGAAAGCATACTCCTATGGGGGCACCGCCTATGATGAGAATAAGTTATATGAAGGTTATTTTGATCCCGAAAAAGACTATGCCCTCATAAACGGCATAATGGTGGAGACAGGCTCAAGCACCTGTGAGAAGGTATGTACCGGCACATGGTCCTGTAGTTCGCAAAATAGCGGTACTTGCGCCGCCAAAGGATCATTTGGGTGTGCCAACAATAAATATGCCTGCTGCTCGAATTGGGATGTCATTAACTGTGGGACTGGCTTTGGAAACGGTAATTATCTCAATTATGAAAACATGGCAAGAATAGATCTGCTACGCTGGGCGATGACAGGCGGTAAACCTGAAGGTTGTAATAACTCTATTCAGAGTTGTGATCCAGAAGTTTACGGCACACCTAGCGCAAGCGTCCCTTGTGATGCCACGGGATGTGTTATTGAGACCGAGAGTGGTATTCAAGTGAAGGCTCGCTGGGAACGCATCACCGGCGATGAAGGAGGATTGTTACACCTGCTTAAAAAATTGCCTTTGCAGCCCCGCATGGGCAGCATGTATTTTGGCGGCGATGGAGTCAATAGAAGTGTTCTTATTGGTGATTTTACCGGTTCTGCCAGTTTCGACGGTGTCAACCCTTATAAGAATACCATAGTTGCACTTAACGACGAATCGCCAAGCGGCTCTACCCCAATCGGCCCTGCTCTATGGGCAGCCGAGGCCTACCTTGCTCAGAATTCATCGATTTTTGGCAGTCCAACACCCCAAACGGGCACAGTTTATTGGAAGAACCCCATGTATCAATGCTTTGATGGCAATAGCGATGGTAACTGTCAAGGTAATGAACTGGTTCAGGTACCCTGTGCCAAGAATTTCATGATCCTCCTTACAGATGGTCAATGGAATAGAGGTGGCGCTAATGGCTCGGTCACAAACACTTGTAGCATCGACACAGGATATGAAAACCAATCGGCTGACCCCGTAGTCCCTGCTTATTTTCTGCACAAGAAGGGGTACATCAATACTCCAACCGGTATATCCTCTAAAGTCGAGTCTCTTTACACTCTTGGCCTGTGGTTGGGAGGCACTGGCGAGCAATCTATGAAGCAAGTTTCGATGTACGGTGGTTTCGAATCAGCAAATACATGGCCGGGAAATATGACGGATTACCCAAAAGTTTCTGGCTGTGCTGTCGATGATTGCAGCTCTACTGGCAAGGGCAGTTCATGTACTGCATTACCGCCTAGCTCCCCTGACTGGGACAGTGATGGTGAAGGTACGCCCGATACTTTTTTCCTGGCCGATGATGCGCTGGAGATAAAAAACAAAATCATGTCAATTATATACGACATACTCAGGAAAGCGTCTTCTGGTACGGCGGTGTCTGTGCTGAGTTCCAGCGAGGGGAGCGGGGCCAATCTCATGCAGGCCCTGTTTTATCCAAAGCGGTCATTCGATAATAACACAGAAGTTGACTGGACAAGTGATCTGATGAATTACTGGTATTACTTTGATCCGTTCTTTTCAGCAATGCAAATTCGCGAGGATACTGTCAGGGAAGGTGATGATACGGGGGCTGATGCGTATACGCTGCTTGACCTCAAACAGGACTATATTACAAACTTCACTTACGATACGAGCCAGAACAAGACATTAGCATATCGTTGGGAGGATACAATTGGTAAAGGCAGCACTGCTACTTCAAATTTTCTGGGAACAGTGCCAATTGAGGATACCATTCCCATCTGGCGGGCGGGTTTTAATCTCTGGTGGACGGATCCAGCGGTGCGGAATATATACACCTCAGTGAACGGGTCACTCCAACAGTTCACCACGGCAAATAGCTCAATTCTTGATGATTATCTGGGACAGACAGCGAACAGTACAGATGCCAAGGCGACCATCAATTTTGTTCGAGGTTATGACTGTGTCGATGCCGCCGGGGATGCCTGCGTATGTGGTGCAGTGGGTTGTTCGAAAATAGGCAGGAACAGAACTGTAACTACGGGAGTCTGTTCTTCTAGAAAAAGTCCGTGTGAAAGCAATGCCGACTGTCCAACTGGCGAGACCTGTTCCTCAGAGACTCATGTCTGGAAAATGGGTGATATCATTTCATCCACCCCCCGCATAATGGGCCCGGGGTATTTGAATACCTTTGATCTCCCGGCCCCGTATGGCTATAGCGATCGCAGTTATTACACGTTCATAAAAAGCAACGATTACGAGAACCGACAGTTAGCCTTTGTCGGTGCTAACGACGGTATGCTTCATGCCTTCAAACTTGGTAAATTACTCCAGCGATGGAGCGGAAAACAATGGTTTGAAGCTGCTAAACAGGAAGGAGAAACAGGTGCAGGGGGAATAGGTACTGAAAGCTATGCCTACATACCTCAAAACGCCCTTCCTTATCTACAGTATCTGCACGATGAGGATTATTGCCACATCAACATGGTAGATGGGCCAACAACGCTAACCGATGCCTCCATAAACATACCTGCAAGCTGTACGCAGGCTGACTATTGGAACTGTCCAAAGATTACCACAGCCCCTTACGGCTTGGTTGACCCCGCAGAAACAAGCTGGCGCACCACCCTGATAGGCAGCATGGGAATAGGCGGTGCCACATGCGATGCCGCCACCCCCGACTCCGATCGAATCAGCACACCACTGTCAGTCTCGGGCAGTCCTGTTGGCTGGTCATCATACTTTGCACTTGATGTGACAGACCAGGCAGGTCCACAACTCTTGTGGGAATTTAGTCATGCCGACCTGGGTGTAACTAATGTGGGCCCTGGTATAGTCAAGGTCGGAGGCTCTGAAAAACGATGCACCAACAACGACACCATAACCTGTTCAACTAACAGTGATTGCGGCTCAGATCCCGCGGATGAATGTGTCACGACAAATGGCAGATGGTTCGCCATCCTGGCTTCTGGCTCAACCGGTCCCATTTCCAGCCAGGAATTTAAAGGTACCTCGGATAAAAATCTCAAACTCTTTGTCCTCGATCTCAAGACAGGTGCACTTGTGCGCACCATCGACACCGGCATCACCCATGCCTTTGCAGGGTCAATTTCGACAGGTGCGCTTGATCTGGATAAGTCTTCCATAAACCTAAATGGCAACTACGAGGATGATGCTTTTTATATTGGCTATGTCAAGGATACCACCAGCGGCGGTGTGTTGCGACTCGTGATCGATGACAATATCGATCCTGACAACTGGACATATAGCAAGGTTTTCAACGATGGCGAGGTTGGTCCAGTCACTACCTCAGTGGCAAATCTTTTCGACCGGAAAACTGGAAAGCTCTGGCTCTATTTCGCTGAAGGAAGGTATTCTTACAAGACGGATGATCTTCCTACAACACGCAAGCTCTTTGGGGTCCAGGAACCATGTTATAATTCGATGACCAATTCTATAACTTCCGTTTGCACACCCTTAGGATTGACCAACCTGAAAGATCAGACATCGTCACCAACCAGCACACTAACTGCCAGCGAAAAAGGCTGGTATATTAACATGGACGCAGCGACGACAGGAATGGCCGCAGAGCGGGTAATTTCAAACCCCACGCCAGACTCCCTGGGCGCCATCTATTTTCTTAGTTTTGCTCCGACCTCCGACATTTGTGGCTATGGCGGAACCACATATCTCTGGGGGTTAGATTACCAAAGCGGTGGCCATGTGACATATGAAATGCAGGGGAAAGCCCTGATACAGGTTTCGACAGGCGAGATAAAGGAATTGAAGCTATCGGATGCTTTTACCGAAAATGATAACCGTAAAAGTGTCGGATTTAGAGGAATTCCACCTGCTGGCCAGGGCATAATGATCGTTAGCAATCCACCACCTCTTAAAAAATACATGCATGTGCAGGAACAATAATATGAAGTTGCAAGATGGCTTTACCCTGATTGAACTCCTGATAGTCGTCAGCATAACAGGAATTATCCTGGCAATGGTGACCTTGAGTTTTTCGCGAATGAATCAAAAATACAATGTTGAGTCAGACATAAAAGAGATTTATTCGATTCTCATGAGGGCAAGAAATGATGCGTCAAAAACCAACACCCAACGCGTGGTCAGTTTAACAGCCAACCAGGTACAGAACAATAGATACCGATTTACCATTAACTGTGGAACCAGCCCCGTCGCCCCCTGCGTTGCTGCCGACGCGATCACTTTTGACAGAAGAGGACTGGCTGATAAGGACCAAACAATAAGTATAACCGGCTATTCAGCCGACACCAACCCGACAATGGACTGTGTCGAGGTTGCAGCTACTCGCATCAATATCGGCATAATGAATGGAGTAAATTGTGTTCAACGGTAAAAAATATACATATCGACAGCATGGCTTTACCCTCATCGAGGTGATGATAGCTCTGTTCGTTTTTATGGTAATCATGCTAGGACTTGCAAAAAGTGAACTTTCCGCCTTGTCGACCCAGAGTGGCAACTTGTATCGTGATGAAGCACTCAGATTGGCAGAAGACGAGTTAAGCCGTTTGAAAGGTGAGAATTTTACGGTACATGGTACTTCAGCAAATCTTGCCCAAGCGGCCTGGTCTGCCCCTGTAGATTTGACTGTTAATATGCGTGGTGGGAGTACAACTTTTGCCAGATCAATACAAATCACCGACATAGCATCAACCGTCACCGCTCTTAAACGTATAGATGTGGCAGTCGGCTGGACCCATGGCAAAAGCACAACATTGCTAGCACCAACAAACAGGAATCGTCAAACATCCATAAGCACAATAATCGTGCAGGGTGATTAAAGGCCAACCATGCAACATCCCAAAAACACTTTTTCACAGACCGAGTCCGGGTTTTCCCTGATTGAATTAATTATTGTCATGGCTATCTTGGGAATCCTTATGACTGCAGTAATGAGCAGTTTTACCCTGACCTTGCGACGGACTGTGCAACAGTCCGGTATTGGAGAGACAAAAATCGAGACCGGCATAGGCTTGGATTTATTACGCACTGATTTGGAACATGCAGGTTTTGGTCTACCCTGGCAGTTTCTTGCTGTTCCAAGTCCATATACAGAACCCCCACCAATGGACGATGATCCAAATATTCCAAAGGCATTGATCAGTGAGGACGCCTCTGCTTCCAGCCTAAATGCTTCCGATTATCTGGTTATACGGGCCACCAATGTGGTGCTTGGCGTCACTGGACAAAAATGGGGGTATGTGGGGCGAGATGTAAACCATAATGTCAGTGTTCAGTCCATGAGTGATGAAGCATTCGACAATACTGATCGTATAATTGTTATTCGCCCTGAGACTAGTCCTGGACAATACCGCGATCTTATTATGGATGGAACAACTTATGTTACTCAGCCAACACAAGGGGCAATGGCTAATTTCGCGCCACTTGAGACACCTAACGATCCGGATGGGATACGGTACTTGATCTATGGACTTAATGAGGACGCTAACATAAGCAGACCGTTTAACAGAGCTGATTTCTATATCGACAACACCACTGTTCCGACCCACTGTGCTCCGAACACTGGTGTCCTTGTCAAAGCAACACTAAATCAAAGCGACAACAATTTTTCAATCGTGCCTGTGGTAGACTGTGTGGCCGATTTTCAGATAATCTATTATCGAGACACAGATGGAGATGGGGGATGGGATCAAATTGATAATGCAAATGGTCTTGACGGCCTCACCGCCGAACAAATTCGTGATCAGGTCAAAGCGGTACGCTATTATATCCTTACCCATGAAGGGGGTCTTGATCGTACATACACTCACCCAAATGCTACTGTTAACGTCGGTGAGGTTGCGGCGGATGGAGTAACCTTGGTCGCTGGTCGCTTATTTGACATAAGTACAACTATTGGCGGGGATTGGGCCAATTATCGGTGGAAAGTAGAGAGCATCGCAGTAACTCCGAAAAATCTAAAATAATAACATCTTTATCAGGATCCCAATATGCAACATAGATATTGCAGCACAATGAAAATTATAAACAACGAAAAGGGAATTGCTCTAGTCTCCGCGCTCATGCTGGGAGTGTTTGGTATGTTGATGGTTGCTTCGCTTCTCCTGATGGTGGACACCGGGACCTGGTTGAGTGGATCAAAAAAACGTTACCAGATGGCTCTTGATGCTGCCTATGGAGGAATGGATTTCTTTACTAAAGAACTCA
>CALNYZ010000006.1:0-1390 GCA_942490945.1 uncultured Gammaproteobacteria bacterium
AGACTCTGTATAAACAAAGTTGACAAAGATTTGTTGTTAAATCCAGAAACCTTGCCTGCCGACATCTTAATTTCTCGCTGGCACTTTAAGAATCGGAACGTCGCATCTGAGACTGAGACTGGAGACGAGGACGCTGACGCAGCTGCTACTGCTACTGCTACTGCTACCGCCACTGCTACTGCCACTGTTGCTGCTGCCGCAGCTGTTGCAACTGTGGATAATATTGCTGCGGCGACTTCTGACAGACAGCCACTGACTGACTTGATTGACATGACGGCACGTGCTAGCGACTGGGCAGCTGATCCACCTGGCATGGACGCATCAACTTTTGAGCATGATATGCAGATCTCACAGTTTGACGATGACTCGACTGGAAGACCATTTGACTCTAATGCTGACAATACAGTAATATACAGCGACGCTGCAACGATCGCTGCTAGCACGCCTAACAAATCTAACCAATAATATGGCGGTTCAAGTGGATAATAGTTCTGAGCGTTCTGTTTACTTAAATTTTGTGTCGTATAATCTTCATGGATATAATCAAGGCAGTCATACTGTTCGTGATTTGATGCTCGCTGATAAAATTGATATTTTTCTGCTTCAAGAGCACTGGTTGACTGACGCCAAACAATTTAACCAAATTTAACGAAAATTTCATTAATTATGATTGCTTTGGCTCATCCGCAATGACTGCTAGTGTCGAATCTGGAGTATTACGAGGTCGACCATTTGGCGGCCTAATGACTCTAGTAAGTAACAAATATCAGCAATATTGCCATGTCGTGTGTGCTTTAGAGCGCGTTGTTATTGTTGCTGTCGGTAATCTGCTAGTGATAAATGTTTATTTACCATGCTCTGGTACTAATGATAGACTCGATATATGTGAAGACATCCTTGACACTATTTATCATGGCTTAATAAGTACCAGGATTACATCTATATTATTGGAGGCGATTTCAACGTCGATCTTGATGTGTCTAGTTCAATATCTAAGCTAATAAATTGGCCTTTGCAGGCCGTTTAAGACGTGAAGATGACTTCCGATATATGCCATGCCGCAGGGCTTAATGAGTACTGTTTAGTTACGATTCGTATGCTGAAAACCGCATCATTCTACGACTTTTCGTTACGGAGATATTAACGAAAATGTAAGTATGCATATGTCGATGACGCGTACGGTATGTTGATCGACGTTAACTGCATAAGGCCTGGCCCCGCACGCTCTGGCGCCGCCTAGCGAATGGATTAACATCGTTTAACGTATACGACATTTATTAGCCGACCGTACACTATGTGTAAGGGCGGTATATTGCTACGCTGCTGTCTGTCGTCCGTCTGTCGTCACGCTTGCTTGGCATTGTGACGAAACGGTCACAGATAGACACAT
>CALNYZ010000007.1:0-13153 GCA_942490945.1 uncultured Gammaproteobacteria bacterium
CCTTCCGGGTCTACACCAAGGACGGGAAGATCGTCCGTGAGGAGCAGGCGGGTGCACTCTCCCCGATCGAGTCCGGAATCCCGGACATGAACCCGATGGGCTGCCAGAAGGGGGCCTGCTGGAGCCACTGCCACTACTCGCCGGACCGCGTCACCAAGCCGCTCAAGCGGGTCGGCGAGCGCGGCGAGGGCAAGTTCGAGGAGGTCTCCTGGGATCAGGCGCTCACCGAGATCGCCGACGGCATCCTCGACGCCATCCAAGACTCGGGGCCGGAGTCGGTCCTCACTCTGCTGACACCCGAGATGGGCGCGGCCAACGGCCCGTCACTTCAGCAACGTGCTGGGCCTGCCGACCACCGACGGCAATGCGGAGTTCCAGGACTTCAGTCCCGGCTGGCACCTGACCTGGGGACTCTTCAACCCCGTCTCCACCATGGACGACTGGTTCCTGGCCGATCTGACGCTGATCTGGCACGCCAATCCGGTCTACACCAACATCCAGTGGTACCACTACCTGGCCGAGTCCCGTTACAACGGCGGCGAGGTGGTGACGGTGGCGCCGGACTACAGCCCCTCGGCAATTCACGCCGACTACCACCTGCCGGTGCGGATCGGCACCGATGCGGCGCTGGCCCTGGCGATGTGCAAGGTGATCATCGACGCGGGCTTGTACAAGAAGCAGTTCGTGCAGGAGCAGACCGATCTGCCGCTGCTGGTGCGCAAGGACACCGGGCGCTTCCTGCGCGGCAACGAGATCTACGAAGGGGATCGCGAGGACCAGTTCTTCTGGTGGGACTCGCTCACCAACACGCTCACACCGGCGCCGCGCCACACGCTGGCGACCACGGGTGTCGATCCCGCGCTGGAGGGCAGCTACTCGGTGATGCTCAAGGATCTGAATCCACGGTGGAGGTGGAGCCGGTCTTCGCCCGCCTGCGTCGGCATCTGGAGGACTACACGCCGGAGAAGGCGGGAGAGATCTGCCAGCTCCATCCGGACAACATCCGCAAGCTGGCGCGCAAGGTGGCGACGCGGAAGACCAAGATCTTCATCGGCTGGAACTCGGGCAAGTACTACCACGGGGATCTGATGGAGCGCTCGATGGCGCTCTTGCTGGGACTCACCGGCAACTGGGGCAAGAAGGGCACCGGCACCCGCTCCTGGGCCAGCTTCGGCGCCGACGGCGAGGTGATGATTCCGGCCAAGGCAGGCCCTGGGCAGGAAGCGGCCCGGAGACACATCCAGGGCATCCAGATGATGCGGCGCTTGATCGCGAGTGGGGACCCGACCCAGACCAAGGAGATGACCCAGAATCGGCTGATGGAGCTGGCGGCAGAGACAGGCGGCCCCTTCGGAGCACCCATCCCGCCCGCCTTCCTCTGGTACTACCAGGAGGGATACAAGGAGCGCTGGAACGACCCCGAGAACAACGACCCCGGCATGAAGCGGAGCTATGACGAGTACGTCACCGAAGCCATCGAGAAGGGCTGGTGGGAGGAGGAAGAAAAAGAAGAAGGGGGAGGAAAAAAGAGAAAAAGAGAAGATGAGGGAAGGGGGAAAAGGGGGAGGAAGAGATGAGGGGGGGGAGAGGGGGAAGAAGGAATAGATAGGAGGAGGGAGGGGATGAAAAAGGGGAATGAGAGGGAGAAATGGGGGGGAAGGGAGGGGAATGGGAGAGGGGGGAGAGAGTGGTAAGAGGGGGAGGGGAGGGGAAAGGAGGAAGGGGAAGGAGAAAAAGGGGGGAGTATAATGAGAGTGGGAGGGGGGGGCTCATATGATTTTAACCGGAGTCAATATGATATTGTTAAGTTTAGTGGATTAATGGACCAAGTGGAAGGTAATAGTCAGTTTACCTTGGAGATGTGGATCTATTTTGATGTTTTATCAACAAAAGGTCAGAATTCTAGCCAAGATGAAAAAGACAACTATGATGTTTTTGCACAAATATATGACGGTGCATTAGGCTATAAAGGTGGTTTTGGCTTAAAACGACAAGTTGACTTTTTAGGGTTCCCAACAAATAATTTTTATCTATTTGCTTCACTGGAGGATAATTTTGCATCTTCCGATATAACCTATTCAAATTTAATTAGCGGAGTTAGTGAAGACACATGGCATCATGTTGCATTTGTATATAACGGTGGACAATGGACATTTTATTTTAATGAAACTTCAAAAGGGACAATCGCAGATACCAAATCAGGAAGAACTGCCATTCCCTTGTATTATATGGATGCCAATTTATATCTTGGATCAAATGGAGGATCGATTCCAGGAAATTTTGACACCTTCGATGGCCAGATTGACGAAGTACGGATATGGAGTACTGCCCGTTCTTCAAGTCAGCTGGCAAACAATAATGATGGAGAACTAACAGGTTCTGAATCAGGGTTGGTTGCTTATTACAAGCTCAATGAAACTTCAGGACAAACAGTAACGGATTCGGCAAACAGTAACAATGGAATTTTAGGCTCGACCACGTCTGTTGAGAGCAATGATCCTACCATTAATGCAACCGGGATACCAATGAACACTGCACCAACAGCGGCAAGTTTTACAAAAAACCCGAGCGAAGGGCACGCATTTACCTTTGCTGCCAGTTATTTTAATTATTCCGATGACGATTCTGACCCGATGGACCATGTTCAAATTGTTTCAGCACCGGCTTCCGGAACCTTATGGATTGATGCAGATACAGATGGAACGGTTGACGGAGGAGAAGACGTTCTAAGCAACTCGGAAACGGTTAGCAAAACAGATATTGACAATAATAAACTAAAATATCTTCCTTCAGGTAGTACCAGCAGCTCATTTACCTTTAAAGTTAATGATGGTGCCGAATACAGTGCTTCAAGCTACACTGCAACATTAACCGTTTATGCAGTTCCGACCGTAACTTTATCAAAAGTGCACGAGACCATTGCTGAAAGTTCAGTCGTAAATACAATTACAGCAACACTAAGCAATGCTTTTGGTGAAAATGTAACGATCAATATTGCAGCCAACGCCTCCAGTACAGCCACAGGCGGAGGCACAGACTATACTTTATCGACCAGTGCAATTGTAATTGAACCTGGAACTACCAGTGGAACAGCAACTGTTACATCAGTCTCTGATGAATTGGCAGAACCTGATGAAACAGTGATAATTGATATTACTTCAGCAACCAATGCAACAGAAGAAACAGAGCAACAAATAAGCTTTTATATTACAGATGGCGAAAGTGATCCGGAAGTTTCATTTACAGTAACCAATCAAACCAGTGAAAATGAAAGCGGAACATTGACCATAACGGCACAACTAAATGGGATTAACCGAAGCGAAGTAAGCATTCCGTTTACAATCAGTGCTTCAAGTACTGCTACCGGAGGTGGAACTGATTATTCTATTACGGCAAGTCCTTTGGTAATTCCAGCGGATAATACTGTTTACAACAGGGACGATGAAATAACTTTTGGCTCTGCAACTATAACAATTACCTTAACCGATGATGCTGTTGATGAAAACAATGAAACGGTTATTGTTGAAATGGGGACTCCAACAAATGCAATAAAAGGAGATGTAACCACACATACTGCAACCATTACCGATGGTGATCCATCACCTGAAGTAGTTTTGTCTCAATCGAAAACTTCTTTTCTGGAAAATGTTGGCACCAACACAATTACAGCAACCTTGGATGCAGAGTCTGCACTTAATGTAACTGTAACACTCGACGTAAATGGCTCTTCAACTGCAACTGAAAATACCGATTTTAGTTTATCATCGAATACCATTACCATAAATGCCGGTGATGAAACAGGAACAGCAACAATAACAGCTCTTACTGATGATGTAGATGAAAACAATGAAACGGTAATTATTGATATTACAAATGTTACAAACGGTACTGAATCGGAAACACAGCAGGTTAGCAGCACGATTACTGATGACGATGATCCACCAACAGTAACTTTATCGCAATCAACGACAACCATTTCTGAAGATGGGGGTACCAACACCATTACGGCAACTTTAAGTACTACATCTGAAAAAGATGTGAGTGTAACAATAGCGGTAAATGCATCAAGTACTGCTGAAGCCGGCGGTACAGATTTTAATTTATCATCCACCACAATTTCAATTTTAGCAGGAAACACAACAGGTACTGCAACGGTTACAGCTGTTGCAGATGCCTTGTTTGAAGTAAATGAAACCGTACTTATTGATATTACAGATGTTACAAATGCAACAGAAAATGGAACTCAACAGGTAAGTTCTTCCATTGTGAATGACGGAACAAGTCAGCCAACTGTCACATTTACTGCTGAAACACAATCAAGTTCTGAAGCAACAAGTAGTATGTCAATAACAGCACAGCTTTCTGAAATTAGTGGTGCTGATGCCGAAATACCATTTACCATTAATGGATTAAGTACGGCAACTGGAGGCGGCACCGATTATTCTATTACAGCAAGCCCGCTTACTATTTCAACAGGAAATACAAGTACGACGATTACAATTACAGTTGTAAACGATGCATTGGATGAAAACGATGAAACCATAATTGTGAATATGGGTTCGCCAACCAATGCTACAAAGGGTGCTATAACATCACATACTGCTACCATTACAGACAATGATGATTCCCCTTCTGTAACTTTTACAACTGAATCACAATCAAGCACAAATGAAACCGGAAGTTTGACGGTTACAGCTCAGCTTTCGGCCGTAAGTGGAAGAGATATTGAAGTTCCATTCACCATTGATAATACCAGTACTGCAACTGGCAGTGGTACTGACTATTCAATTACAGCCAGCCCAATTACTATTTCTGAAGGAGATTTAAATGAAACGATAACCATTAATATTGCGGAAGATTTATCAGATGAAAACAATGAAACCATTGTTGTTAAAATGGGCGCACCAGGCAATGCATCTCAAGGTACAACAACCACGCATATAGCAACCATTGTTGATGATGACGATCCACCGACAGTTAGCTTATCGCAATCAACAACAACAATTGGAGAAGATGGAGGAACAAACACAATTACTGCAACTGTAAGTACCGTTTCAGGAAAAGATATTGAGGTTACAATAGAGGCTAATGCCTCAAGCACCGCAACAGGTAGCGGTACCGATTACAATTTATCTTCAACAACCATCAACATTCTGGCTGGAAACACAAGCGGAACAGCTACCATTACCGCTGTTGCCGATGTACTTTATGAAGCTTCAGAAACAGTAATTATTGATATTTCAGGTGTAAGTAATGCAACAGAAGATGGTACACAACAAGTAAGTTCTTCAATAATTAACGATGGAACCACTCAACCGACCGTCTCATTTACAACAAACTCTCAATCGAGTACCGGCGAAAGTGGAACAATGACTATTTCAGCAAGACTTTCAGAAGTTTGCGGTTCGGATGTTGAAGTTCCCTTTACGGTTAATGCATCGAGTACAGCAACCGGCGGTGGCACTGATTATTCTATTTCAGCAAGTCCGATAACAATTACAGAAGGCAATACAAGCGCAGACCTTACAATCACCATCACCAACGACCTGGTTGATGAAAACAATGAAACTATCATTATTGATATGGGCACCCCAACCAATGCTTCAAAAGGAACAACTGTTAGCCATACTGCAACTATTACTGATGATGATGATTCACCTACGATTGCTATAAGCACAGTTTCTGGCAATGATATAATAAACTCAAGCGAAGATGACAGTGATCTAACCATTAGTGGAACAAGTACGGACGCCGAAGATGATCAAACCGTAACAGTTGGATTAAACGGGAAAACCTACAATGGAACAGTAAGTAGCAATACGTGGTCAGTTACGGTTCCTGCTGCCGATGTTCAGGCGTTGGATGTAACAGAAACAATCACTGCTGATGTTAGTGATATAGGTGGAAATGCAGCCCCGCAGGCAACAAGGGATATTCAACACGATGCAACTGCACCAGCTGAACCAGCATCACTCGATTTAGCTGCAGCAAGTGATAACGGCAGTTCAAATACGGACAATGTAACCAACGATACAACTCCAACCATTTCCGGACAAGCTGAAGAAAGCAGCACCATCACATTAACTTCAAGTATTGACAATCAATTGTCTAATTCTATTGTGACTAACTGGGCCGGAAACTGGGAGTTTACACCCTCTTCTGCTTTATCTGCAGGAACGCATAATTTTACAGCTACTGCTACTGATGTTGCCGGTAATACCGGAATTGCATCGTCAGCACTAACAGTTACAATTGACAACACTCCCCCATCCGTTGTAATCAGCACTGTTGCAACCGATGATATTATTAATGCTGCAGAAGACAATAGCAATGTAACCATTGGTGGGACAAGCAGTGGAGTTGAAAATGACGAGACAGTAACAGTTGGATTGAATGGCAAAACATACACTGGAACGGTAAGTAGCAACTCCTGGACAGTGACCGTTCCTGCCGCTGATGCACAAGCATTGGATGCAACCGAAACAATTACTGCTGATGTGAGCGATCTTGCAGGAAATGAAGCCACACAAGCAAGCCGTGACATTGAACATGATACAACTGCTCCAACAATTACAATCAACACTGTTGCTATAGATAATATTATCAATGCTGTGGAAGATGATAGCAATGTAACCATTAACGGTACAACCAGTGGTGCAGAAGATAACCAAACAATAACGGTTGGATTAAATGGTAAAACATACAATGGAACAGTTAGCTCCAATGCCTGGTCGGTTACAGTTCCTGCTGCTGATGCACAGGCATTGGATGCGACAGAAACAATTACTGCTGATGTGAACGACATTGCTGGAAATCCTGCAACGCAGGCAACCCGCGATATTGCACACGATACTACAGCACCAACAATAACAATTAGCGCTGTTGCTACTGATGACATAATTAATGCTGCTGAAGATGATAACAATGTGACCATTAGCGGAACCACCAGCGGTGCAGAAGATGACCAAACAGTAACTGTTGGATTAAATGGGAAAACGTACAATGGGACAGTCAGCAGTAATGCTTGGTCAGTTACAGTTTCTGCTGCTGATGCACAAGCTTTGGATGCCACTGAAACAATTACTGCTGATGTTAATGATCTGGCTGGAAATCCTGCGACTCAGGCGACCCGTGATATTGAACACGATACTACCTCTCCCGGCATTTCTATAAGTACGGTTGCTACTGATGATATTATCAATGCCACTGAGGACAACAATGACATTACTATTAATGGCACAACCAGCAATATTGAAAACGCACAAACAGTAACCGTCGGATTAAATGGTCAAACATACAATGGAAATGTAAATAGTAATGCATGGTCGGTTACTCTTCCCGCTGCTGATGCACAGGCATTGGATGCAACAGAAACAATCACGGCTAATGTCAGTAGTTTAGCTGGAAATCCGGCGTCCCAGGCAACCCGGGATATTAAACATGATACAACTGGTCCAACAATTGCAATCAGTATTGTTGCCACCGATGACATAATTAATGCTGCTGAAGATGATAATAATGTGACCATTAGGGGAACAACCAGTGGTGCTGAAGATAATCAAACAGTAACGGTTGGATTAAATGGTAAAACATACAACGGAACAGTTAGCTCCAATGCATGGTCGGTTACAGTTCCTGCTGCTGATGCACAGGCATTGGATGCGACAGAAACAATCAATGCTGATGTGAACGATCTGGCTGGAAATCCTGCAACGCAGGCAAGCCGGGATATAAAACACGATACAACTGCACCAACTATTTCAATCAGTGCTGTTGCTACTGATGATATAATTAATGTTGCGGAAGATAACAGCGATGTTACGATTAGTGGAACAACGAGTGGTGCCGAAGACGACCAAACGGTAACAGTTGGATTAAACGGTAAAACATACAATGGAACTGTTAGTAGCAATGCTTGGTCGGTTACTGTTCCAGCTGCTGATGCACAGGCTTTGGACGCAACCGAAACCATTACAGCTGATGTAAGCGATTTAGCCGGCAATGCAGCCACTCAGGCAAGCCGTGACATTAACCATGATACAACTGCTCCATTAATTTCGATCAGTACGGTTACTACAGATGATATTATTAATGCTACTGAAGACAATAGCAATGTAACCATAAGCGGCGCGACCAGCGGAGCTGAAAACAACCAAACAGTGACGGTTGGATTAAATGGTAAGACATACAGTGGTACAGTGAGCAGTAATGCATGGTCAGTAACAGTTCCTGCTGCTGAAGCACAGGCTTTGGATGCAAACGAAACAATTACTGCTGATGTTAGCGACATTGCCGGAAACCCTGCTACACAGGCAACTCGTAATATTGAACACGACGCAACTGCACCAACAATTGCAATCAGTGTTGTTGCTACCGATGATATTATTAATGCTGCTGAAGATAACAACAATGTGACTATTAGTGGAACAACTAATGGTGCTGAAAATAATCAAACAGTGACGGTTGGATTAAACGGTAAAACATACAATGGAACAGTGAGTAGTAATGCCTGGTCAGTTACTGTTCCTGCTGCTGATGCTCAGGCTTTGGATACAAATGAAACTATAACGGCTAACGTTAGCGATGTTGCCGGAAACCCTGCAATACAGGCAACCCGCGATATAAAGCATGACACCACAGCTCCAACTATATCAATCAGCACTGTTGCTACCGATGATATAATCAATGCTACAGAAGACAACAATGATGTAACCATTAGTGGCACAACCAATGGAGCAGAAGACAATCAAACTGTGACAGTTGGACTAAACGGTAAAACATACAATGGAAATGTAAGCAGCAATGCATGGTCAGTTACTGTTCCTGCTGCCGATGTGCAGACTTTGGATGCAAGTGAAACAATTACTGCTGATGTAAATGATTTAGCTGGAAATCCGGCGACACAAGCAACCCATAACATTGAACATGACACTACTGCACCAACAATTTCAATCGGCACTGTTGCTACCGATGACATAATTAATGCTAACGAAGATAATAGTATCGTAACCATCAATGGCACAACCAGTGGTGCAGAAGACAATCAAGTAGTGACAGTTGGTTTAAACGGGAAAACCTACAACGGAACGGTAAACAACAATGTGTGGGCGGTTACTGTTTCTCCCTCTGACGCACAGGCATTAGATGCAAATGAAACAATTACGGCTGATGTTAATGATTTAGCAGGAAATCCAGCGACACAGGCAACCCGTGATATTGAACACAACACAACTGCTCCAACAATAGCAATTGATGTTGTTGCCGGAGATGACATTATTGACGATGATGAAGATGAAAACGATGTTATCATTACCGGGACAACTAATGGAGCTGAAGATGGACAGACAGTGACTGTCGGCTTAAATGGGAAAACCTACAATGGGACTGTAAATAGTGATGCATGGACCGTAACCATACCTGTTGATGATGTTCAGGCATTGGATGCAAGTGAAATCGTTACAGCTGATGTTAGTAATGTAATCGGAAATCATGCTGAACAGGCAGATAGGGAAATACAGCACCCTTCACTTCCACCTGATGTTCCAACTTCATTAGATTTGCATACTGAAAGTGACAGTGGAACTTCTCAGTTCGACAATATCACTAATGATTTAACACCAACAATACAAGGACACTCAGAACTTAATACAGTGATTACCTTATATTCCAGCATATCTGGTGTTTTATCTTCTTCAATTATGGTTGATGAAGATGGATTGTGGACATTTACACCAAACTTTGACCTACCGGAAGGTTCGCATCAATTGTATGCAAAAGCTACCAATGAGGTTGGTAAAACCAGTGCCACTTCAAGCAGGTTAATTATTAAAATTGACAATACACCACCTAGCATTAGCATGGTAGATGTAGCAGGCGACAATGTCATCAATGTTCGAGAAAGTAATACAGATATTCAAATAAGTGGAAGAACTGTTGGTGCTGAAGTAGGACAAACGGTTACTATTCAGTTAAACGAAAAAACATATACAACAGCTGTAAACAATAATTCATGGACTGCAGTTGTTCCATCAGCTGACATTAAAGAATTAAGTGAGACTGAAACAATAACAGCCACTGTAGTTGATAAAGCTGGAAATTCTTCTAAATTGACTCAAAATATAGCATATGATGCTTTGATACCAACACTTGAAATTACAGCTGATAAAACCTTAACGAACGCACCAATAACTGTTACATTCACTTTTTCTGAAGCAATTTCCGGATTTGAAGTTGATGATATTGCAGTATCAAATGCGAGCGCTGACAATCTGTTTAAAACATCAGATTTAATATATACTGCTACCATCTCCCCTATTTCAGCAGGAAGTTTTACAGTTAATATTTTAGTAGGGAAAGTAAATGACAGTGCAGGTAACTTAAATGCAGAATCGACAGCATTTGTTGGAGAATTTGATCCTGTTGCTCCAACAATATCGATTAACACAGTGGCAGGCAATGATATAATTAATGCAACAGAAGCAGATCAGGATATAACAATAAGCGGAACAACACAAGGTGCTGAAGACGGTCAAACTGTAACCCTGCAAATGAATGGGAATCAATATCAGAATACGGTTTCCAACAATTTCTGGTCAATTATCGTTCCGTCAAATCAGGTGAAATCAGTTCAAGGTCAAACAAATATTGTTGCAAGTATTAGTGATCTCGCAGGAAATAATGCAAACTCCAGCCGACAAATCACTTTTGATACAATTCATCCGCAAGCAACACTTTCTGCTTCCGGATTAACAGTCACCAACAAACCATTTACTGTTAAAATTAGTTTTACGGAAGCTGTATCAGGTTTTGGCATGGAAGACCTTTTGATTGCGAATGCAAATATTAGCAACCAACAGAAATTAAGTGCTTCAGCATATTCAATTCTTATTACTCCAATCGTAGAAGGAGAAGTAATTATTGGCCTTGATGATTCAAAAGTTAACGATCAGGCTGGTAATGGTAATATTGCTGCTTCCAATCTTTCGGTAATGTTTGACCAAACCAATCCATTTATTTCAATTAATACTACTGCAAATGATAATATCATCAATGCGATAGAAGTACAAAGTGATTTGAGTGTTAGTGGTACTACAAATGGTGTTGAAAACGGACAAATTGCTTCTGTTAAGTTCAACGGTAAAACATACTATTCAGAAGTTGAAAACGGAAGCTGGACGGTTATTATTCCAGCCTCTGATCTTCCAACACAGAATGAAACTGTGAGTATTACTGCAGAAGTAAGCGATGCTGCAGGAAATGAATCGCTTTTGGCATCACGTGATGTGATAATTGATCTTATTGCTCCCGAAATATCAATTAACAATGTTGCAGAAGATAATATTATTAATTCAACTGAAGATGATGTTGAAATTAATATTTCAGGAACAACTATTGGCACAGAAGATGGACAGATTATAACAATTCAGTTAAATGAAAAAGAATATTCAGCTACTAATACCAACAGTACATGGAGCCTTTTAATTCCTATTGAAGACATTGCTGCATTGGGCGAAAATGAAACAATTACAGCTACTGTTTCTGACTTAGCAGGTAATCAGTCTGCTCCTGCAACAAAGCAAATTCAGTATATTACAACTGGTCCTCAGCTTGTAATTAGTAGTAATTATGAGTTGCTAATAAATAAACCATTTGAAGTAACATTCACATTTTCTGAAGAAGTTACAGGTTTTTCCGTTGAAGATATCCAGGTAGAAAATGGCACAAGTTCTCAATTTACAGAATTGGATGAACGTAACTTTAGTGCATTGATTACCCCGGATTCAGATGGAATTGTAACCGTTACTATTTCTGAAGGTGTGGCAAAAAATTCAATTGGCAACTGGAATTCAGCGTCAGAAACCTATTCATTGGAATTCGATGGTACCTCTCCTACTGCTTTATGCCACAATATTGAATTAATTCTAACTCCGGAAGGAACTGTTCAATTAAATCCTGAAGATATTGATGGTGGTTCGACTGATGCAAATGGTATTGCTTCAATTGAAATAAATAAAACAAGCTTTAACTGTTCAAATATTGGTGAAAATAATGTTGAATTGATAGTAACCGATAATGCCGAAAATACTGAAAGTTGTGCGTCAGTTGTTACAATAACAGATCCAATTACTGTTTTAACAAAAGACATTACAGTTTTGCTTGAATCAAATAACCAGGTAACTATTTCGGCTGAGGATGTTAATAATGGATCTTTTAATGTGTGTGGTATCGCATCGTTAGAATTGGATAAAACAAACTTCGATTGTTCTGATTTGGGCAACAATAACGTTACATTAACAATTGTCGATAACCACGGGAATAAAGAAACAGGAACAGCAACTGTCACTGTTCAATCAATCAACAATCCTCCTGTATTTAATGTAGTCTCAGACATTCAGATTGAAGAAGATACTGAAAAAGTGGATATTACAATTGATGGTATCCAAACCGGGAATTGTGCAAATGAAAACCAAATTGTTACTTCTGTTTCTGTTAATACCGATTCAGAATTAATAGAAAACACAGAACTTATTTATACTGAAGGTGAAGCAAATGCAATACTTCATGTATATCCGAAAGCAAATGCAAATGGTATTGCAACTATTGAAATTACTGCAAAAGATAACGGAGGAACAGCGAATGGTGGCTTAGATACTTTCACAAGTAGTTTTACAATTACCATTCATGCTGAAAACGACGCTCCTGTTGTCAATGGTCAAATTAATCCTTTGTCGATAGAAGTTTATAGTGACTTCCATTTTGAACTACCAGAAGGGTTATTTGCTGATGCAGATAATGATCAATTGGAATATTCAGCTGTTTTGGCAGGGACGAATGAATTACCAACCTGGCTTAATATTAATACAGAAACCGGTTATTTAAACGGCACACCTACCAACGATCATCTGGGTAATATTTTAATTGAATTGACTGCTACTGACGTGCATGGAGAAAGCGCAAGCACATATTTAGAAATTATTATTTACGGGCCCGAATATTCCGAGATAAACGGAACGGTTTTCCATCCGGAGATTGAGATAAACGGAAATGCAGTTGTTTCTTTATACAGAATTGAAGGAACAGAAACAGTTTCGTACTCATTTGTAACGCGGACAGGTATTTCTGAAACCGGAGCGTATAAATTATGCAACCTGAG
>CALNYZ010000008.1:0-4453 GCA_942490945.1 uncultured Gammaproteobacteria bacterium
CCTGGCAAAACAAATCTGTGTACACACCATATTGAAATTCAACCAGGTACAAGACCTATAAGATTGTCACCATATCGAGTAAACGCTGAAAAAGCGGAGATCATCAAGAAAGAATTGGATCTCATGTTCGATATGGGGATAATCGAAGAGTCAAATAGCCCATGGGCAGCACCTGTGGTTCTGGTGCCGAAATCAGATGGCTCAGTGCGATTTTGCACTGATTTTCGCCGGTTGAATGACGTCACGGTGCCGGATGCATATCCGATGCCGCGAATTGACGATTTAATTGATAAGGTTGGCAGAGCCAAATACCTAACAAAAATAGACTTGTCCAGAGGGTACTGGCAGGTGCCTTTGGATGAGGAGTCGATACCAACATCAGCTTTTGTAACACCACACGGGGAATTCCAATGGAAATTCATGCCGTTCGGGCTCAGAAACGCGCCGGCCACATTCCAGCGCTTAGTCTCGAAGGTGTTACGAGGGCTGGAGGGGTTCACAGGTGCATACCTGGACGACATCATCATTTTTAGTGCGTCCTGGTCCGAGCATCTGAAACACATTGCCCTCGTGTTTGACAGGATACGATCCGCCGGGTTGACCTTGAAAAAGGGCAAATGCACATTCGCCACAGCAGAAGTAGAATTCCTAGGTCATAAAGTGGGTCTTGGGAAGGTCGAACCAAGGCGCCAAAAGGTCGCAGCTTTGTTGGAATTTCCAAGGCCAACAAACCCCAAACAGTTGAGAAGCTACCTAGGATTAGCCGGATATTACCGTCGATTCATTCCACACTTTGCTGAGTTGGCCGCTTGTCTGACGGATTTACTCCGTAAGGGAAGTAAGTTCGAATGGTCGGAGAGAACTGAGCAGGCATTCCTTGATCTGAAATCTCGCCTGGCATCAAGACCAATTCTCAGGCCACCGAATTTTGAACTACCATTCAGTTTGGTGTGTCGTTATATAGCCACGTTATGATAATTAAGTGACGTCTTATACATGTGTTAAGTGTATTGTTTTTGTGCTGTATAACGATGAAAGTGAATGCTTAGTTAAGTGTATTGTTTTGTGCTGTATAACGATGAAAGTGAATGGCGTGTTACGCAACATTGCAAATTGCGCTTAAGTTTTGCCACCAGTTTGTACACTCTTGCATTAGCGTGCCCTGTCGGCACTGCCGCTGCGTAACGTGTGAATTGCACGCCTGGATATTGTCGCAGTTGAGGCTCGACCGTCGTTGGAGTAACTTCTATGCCTCTTCTGCCCCGGTGCGCGGTTTAATTGTTCCTGAGGGTCTTGACATTTCGTTATAACCGCAGACCCGAACCGTCATCTAAGTGGACTAGCACCGGTTACTGCTCTGGAGTGCTGACGACCGGACTTCCACGTCTTCGCCGCGTGCCGACTACATCCGTGCACGGGTCTGCCAGACCGGCCCGTCGAGCGTCGTCACGTCGTCGGACGCGTTCCCGCGTCGTCGTTGCGTTGCCACTGTCGTGCCTAGCTGCGTGCTGCCGCTCGCGCTGCGCTGCTGCTGACCTTGCTACCTGTGACCTTGCTACCGGTTACCTTGAGTATAATATTGTTTGACTTTATTTTCATTTATGCATTGTTTTGTTATTGGCTGTAAATATTGCTTATACGTAATACTGTTAATAATGTTAAACTCATCTTGGTTGTCGTAATTTGTATTACAGTGGACCTAGGCAGTTAGGGTGATCGCGAGGATCGCGAGAGAGCAGATCGTGAAGCTGCTCGGGCTCACGAACTGGAACTTGAAAGGCTTAAAGGGGAAATAAATGCTAATGCCAATCCACCCCTTGGTCATTTGGCAATACAACATCAGTTTAGAGTGCAGGATGCTATTAAGCTTCTACCTCGTTTAACTAATGAACATGAAATCGAAACTTATTTAATAACGTTCGAAAAGATCGCGAACGTTAATAAATGGCCGAAGGACCAGTGGTCCGCTGTGCTACAAACACAGTTAAAGGGCAAAGCCTTGAAGGTTTTCACAGAAACCTCTGACATTGATTGCATTGGTTTTGACAGGTTGAGGAAGAACATTCTGGATGCTTACGAACTGTGTCCAGAACACTATCGTAAACGTTTCAGAACGCTAACAAAGCAGACTGGTGATACTTTTGCTGATTGTGCATTCAAACTGACCAACACATGCAAACGCTGGCTTGAAGGTCTGAAAGCCTACAACAATGTTGAAAACCTACGGCATGTGTTACTAATGGAACAGTTTATGGAAACCGTGCCGATGGACATGAGATTGTGGCTAACAGACCAGAAAGCTAAAACGTTGGATGAAATGGCCAGATGTGCAGATAACTTTGTTGCCGTGAGAAAATCGGTTGACCCGACATCAGAAGCGGGCAACACCAGTTCTAACGTGTTATCAACATACAAGTTTGATAAAACAACAAAGTCGCCACCTTATGCAAAATCTGAAAACACCGAAAAGTTTGGTGGTCACAAACAACAAGCACAACTAAAATCACCAATCACATGCAAATACTGTAAAAAGCAAAACCATACAATTTCGGAGTGTTTTCGGCTCAAAAGAAAAAAAGAAGCCGAAGCAAAAGAAAAATCAGCAAAACAGGAAGTGTGTATGACTACAACATTACCACATGATACACTTCCGGTTTTAGCTGTTCATCCGTTATTTGCTCCTTATTGTAAAGATGCATTGATTTGTTGTGATGATGGTACAAATGTTGCAATACAGGTGCTTCGTGATACGGCTGCTTTACAATCTTTGTTACTTCAATCTTCTGTTCCTTCACATTCCTTTACACACACTGGTGATTTTCGGTTACTGAAGGGTATTTCTGGTACTCCACTTGAAGTACCTTTGGTCGAAATACAGCTGAAGACTGACTTCATGGACGAGAAGGTGTTGGTTGGTTTAATCGACGAGTTACCTGAAGGTGTTGATTTCCTCCTCGGTAATGACGTTTGGTTCAAAGCACATCCGATTACGTGTGCTGTGACAACACGGTCGATGGCCGCGAATCCCGCCAACAATCCATCTGATACTGAAGGTCATGATCCAAGCTCAATCGCATCTGATACTGGAGGTCATGATCCAATCTCAGTTGACGACAAGGTTGATAATTTGGGTTTGCCAGAAGAACCGGTTGACTATGGAGATCTTGACTTAACTTCGGTGACGTCAGCTACAGACTTCAAGTCCTTACAACAGCATGATAAATCTATTGCTGCACTCTTGTCACTTGTTGAACCGACACCATATCCAGTTGGTCGTTCATATTTCTTTCTGAATGATGGTATATTGATGCATCATGCAGTAGAAACAAAACACTGTCGAGAGGCAAACCAGTTGGTTGTGCCTAGGGCACTACGGAACAAAATCCTGTATTTGGCACACGATGTTCCTTGTGCTGGACATTTGGGCATTAAAAAGACCAAATGTCGTATATGGCCACATTTTTACTGGCCGCACATTAGTAAAGAAATCACACAGTACTGTCAATCTTGTGACATTTGCCAAAGATTGGGCAAAGGGCAGAAACCTGCCCCTGCGCCATTAATACCATTGCCGGTAATAGTTGAACCGTTTTCACGGATCGCAATTGATATCGTGGGTCCGCTACCAATTTGTCCAAAGACAAATAATCGGTTCATACTGACTATTTTGGATATGGCTACACATTATCCAGAGGCCATACCTTTAGCAGACCACACTGCAAAGTCCGTAGCACAAGCTTTGTCACAGGTATTTGCTCACTTCGGATTCCCTGATGAAATTTTGTCGGATCAAGGGAGTGACTTTATGTCCGAATTAATGCAAATATTTCTTCATGACTTTAAAATCACACAATTGAGGTCGAGTGCGTATCATCCACAAACCAACGGCTCATGCGAGCGATTTCATCGAACTTTGAAATCGATGATTCGAGCGATCACTGATCAATTTCAACAAACATGGGATGAGTCACTGCCATGGTTGTTGTTTGCTTATCGCGAGATACCCGTGGAAACATTGGGCTTCAGTCCGTTTGAAATGTTGTTTGGTCGAGACGTTCGTGGTCCGTTGTGGATACTAAAGTCGCGCTGGAAGCCGACTGCAGTCAAAAACATGAAAACGAGTGTACTAGAGTACATTCTCAAAGTCCGCGAACAGTTGAAAACGTGTCGCGAGTTAGCAGAAAAGCACGCTGTGGAGGCGAAAGCCAAATCAAAAGTTTGGTACGATCGGAAGGCAAGACAGCGGTCATTTGAGCCAGGCCAGTTGGTACTTGTATGTCTCCCAGTCGAAGGCCGTCCATTGGACGCCAAGTATATGGGTCCATATCGGGTATTGCAGCGTGTTGGTTCGGTCGATTACGTGATCGAAACGCCCGACCGACGCAAAACGCAGAGAGTGTGTCACGTGAATATGCTTAAGCTCTATGTTGAGCGTGATAGCAAGTTTGTAAGT
>CALNYZ010000009.1:0-3307 GCA_942490945.1 uncultured Gammaproteobacteria bacterium
CTAGTTGAGCGTTGCTGCGCTGCGCTAGTTAACGCAGCCACGCGCAGCGCAGCGCAGCAACGCGGTGCGTTCAATATGCATTGCTGCACTGCGCGAGTGGATGCGGGGTCGGATAACGGCGAAGAACATATTAATTATTCATTATTCATATGACCCGGGGTCACTTTCACCTCGTTGTCAAAATATTGAGTGTGCATGCGTCAAGTTCTTAACATAATGGAGGACAAGTTGGTGTTTCTAGCACTGTATTGTAGGCTAAACAAATATAGAAAAAAATTGTTATGGAGTTTTTTTCATTGCAAAGTACTAAGGTGCACAAGCAATATATTGGTGTGGTGGTGGTACTTTTACACCCAAATGTTGAAATAGAGGCAGGGTTCAGACACCCGGGTAAGTACCAGGTGGGCCCACTTAAAAACCACAAAACACAGTTTATTTTTTGCCCATTGTAATTGACAATTTTTCAGCTTTGTATGCATTTAAATTCAACTTTTCCACTGATCTCTTCCCGACAGTGCTTGCATGCCAGCCTTAGATGTATTTTCAATAGTAGTTTCTTCACTCCATGCCAGATCAATTTTTCTTCCAGGTCCGGCAGGCATACTTGTTGGTATACTCACAAATTTCAAAGTTAATATCAGATTATCAGATTAAAGCAAACCGCACTTTTGTACATGAGATTATTTCTTTAGTTCACGAAAACACTAGAACAGACACTGCGTATTTGAATACTATGACGTCATCCGAAAATGCTGCATGTAGACACTGGAAAGACCCGAATGTAATTCATAAATAAGTAAGTAAAATTTTAAGGCTCCATATTGGCAGTGGCCATATGCGCCGTCTCGCACGCGGTTTGCCGCATGTCGGGAGAAATACGTTGCTACAGTTATATGTATATAACAGAATGTGCGGCTGGGCGCTTTTGTCGTCAGATGCTTAGTGTTTAGTGTGGGATAGATGAAATCGTACTGAAGTCGGTTGACAATCCGGTGTCACGGTAAAACTATTGGATCATAGGAAAACTGATACATTGATTTGACGCATGCGTTGCGCCACTCACCAACTAGCATTAACTCGAATCCTAACCTACCGCCAATAAACTAAAGTGTATGTAACTACGTACGTGCAGACTAAAAACGTGAACTTTTTTACCGTGACACCGACAACTGCCATTGTGATTGTATGTTTGCGATAACAGAACGGGGCCTAGGCGCTGTATTGAGTCGGCTAGTCGCGCGATTATACAGACTTGCTGTAAGACGATGACTCAGTGACGCAACAGTCGAACGGAGTGAACACATGTCGCATCATAGTACATACACATTGCGGTAGTCGCGCGAACAGCAGAGGAGCAGTTAATATGCAGCACAGCGCTCGAGGCTTGAGTCCCAGCGCAACGTTTTTGACATACATGGTAGGCATTACATCTGCTGCCAACAATAATGGCAACCGGCGCTCTGTTGAGTGTCAGATTGCAGTTTTTTTATAATACAGAAAGCACTAGTGATAAATTCTATGGTCACTGTAGGAGCCTTAGCGGAGTTTTTTTTCATCTGCAGCTATTGTCGATAACTAGATGTGATGCCCGGATTGTGGATGTTTTGAATTTTGAAATGAAATGAAAGTGAAAGTGAATGACAAGCAATGAGTTCGTGTGCTCGTTGTGATTCTTTATACGGCCGGTAGCCGCAGACGGCAGATGCGTGCACGTTATGCATTAATGTTGGTTGCAGTCTTCCTATCAGCGCGAGACGTGCGCCTAGTCACGCACAGTAACTATTGCTGTGTATAGCGTCGACGAGATAATAGATAATACGAGAACTCCATGGCCTAGCATAGTTGGCCGGCTGAACGTCAGCGGCTACAAATTGCGTTAGTCGAAGCTGTGCACATTGCAACCAACTGCACAGCTTAGAGAAACAAGCCAATATTCCGATATACTCGAACCGGAGGGACAGCATTGCAGATACTGTTACGGCTCATTAGAGTCGCATTTTTCCACTTCGCCACAGGACAGCCACATGTGGCCAGATATCAGGCATGCCAGACCGTCGAGGTTCGACGCCAGGCGAAACTGATTGCGATCTTATTGCTACTTGTATAGTGATCGAATGCATTTGGCAGTACAAGTTAAGTGACTGTAGACCTTTAGTGGCAGAACATGAGCACATTTTGCTGGCAATCAGAGAGTAGCTTCAGCAAGTCATCTGGCGCCAACAAATTTGATCGTACGCGTTCGGTTGCCAGGGCCTGTGTGGCAGCATTGCCAATGCAAGTCGTAGATACAGTCTGGGTATTAAAAGACTGCTTTATTTCGTGGTCATTTCACCATTCACCAGTGAAATCTACTGCAGAAAAACGCACATTGACACTGACTATGACGTCTTTTCAAACGCATAGTTAAACGACAAATGTCAGTAAAGCTGAATATACTGTACTATACGATGATGGTTATGCTAAATGTTTGGCTGCATTAATTCTAGTTCGTGACGATATTTCGGCCTACGGACTGACAAGCGAGGCAGCGGCATCGTCATCGTCACCAATACCGCGTTCGACAACAATAGTTGCTGGTGTGTACTCGCGGTCAGACGGCAATCATGTCCACTAAGCCAGCGCGTGATCTAATAAGCAATCACGCCACGTCAGTCTTAACTACACTGTGAGTCAAAATAAACTGTACCACCCTAGCATTGGCCGTAACTTTGTCAATTCTTGATCGATTTTCAAAATTCTTTCACTGCTGCAAAGAGCACTAAATTTCCAACAAAACCTATGTTGGTCTGTATGATTACAGTTTTATTACGTCACAATAGAGTCGCCCGGTGCCGTGCCTCCAAAGCCGAGCGGTCAATTGCACACCGATCAATCGTGTCACACCGCCGAGGTTCGACGCGAGGCAAAACAGAATCAAACCAGGTAACGTTATAAGTGGTATTAGGGTGATTGATATTCTGTGTCACGTATTGAATTAGGTCAAACAAGACTTGTTCAGTCGCTTTAGACTTTTAGCGGCAGAACGTGAACAGATCTGCTAGAAAGTTACATTGGCAAACAAATGTGATTGCACTCGTTCGTTTACCAAGGCCCACGATGCTGCATTGCCAATGTGTCGTAGATACAGACTGGGTGTTAGAACAAGATTTTGTTTCGACAGGACGACTCCAGCAAAGTCTGATGCAGAAATATGTACATTGACAGTGGAGCTGACGTCTCGAACTGTGGCCTAACAAGCGAGGCAGCGTCATCATCATCGCCACTAATACAACACTTGATGATAGTATTTGCTGGTGTATACTGGCCG
>CALNYZ010000010.1:0-6230 GCA_942490945.1 uncultured Gammaproteobacteria bacterium
CAACTACAGGCGGCGTAGGTTGTACCTGTGCATTAGCAAGACAATTAACGGTAGATCCATCATCCACAGCCGGTGTAAAGTCCGGAATATCGATGGTGTAAGTATATGTCCAGTCGTGTGAGTTCCCTGCGCAATCGGTGTAATTAAAGATCCATGCCATATCACCTTCGCAAGCCTGGTCGGCAGGAGTAGTTACAAGTGTAGGCACAATGTTGTTACCACATGCATCATTCACAACCGGTGGTGTTGGTTGTACCTGTGCATCGGCAAGACAATTAACAACGGAGCCATCATCCACAGCTGGTGTAAAGTCCGGAATATCGATGGTATAAGTATAAGTCCAGTCGTGTGAGTTACCTGCACAATCGGTATAATTAAAGGTCCATGCCATATCACCTTCGCAAGCCTGGTCAGCAGGAGTTGTCGTTAGGGTTGGCACAATGTTGTTACCACAAGCATCCACAACTACAGGCGGCGTAGGTTGTACCTGTGCATCGGCAAGACAATTAACAACGGAGCCATCATCCGCAGCTGGTGTAAAGTCTGGAATATCGATGATAAAAGTGGCTGTTGATGAAGATGATAAACCACATTCGTCAGTTGCTGTAAAAGTTGCAGTAATTGAATTGTTACATGTTCCACTCCAGGTCCCTAAGGTATTTGACCATGAAACTGTTCCGCAATTATCAGAAACAATAGCATTACCATTATTAGTAAGCCAATTGATATAGTCAGTATTTAAATCAGGATTGGTGCCTTGACAAGCTGAAGATCCATTTGATGCTTCTGTAGTGAAAACAGGTGCAGTTGTATCTTCTACCTGTATTGTTTGAGCATGAGATACTGAATTACCACAATCATCGGTAGCAGTCCATGTTCTGGTTAAGGTATATTCATAAGGACATGAACCATCGGTTCTTAATTCTGTATCAATAACAGGAATGTTTGTACTACAGTTATCAGTAACGGTTAATACAGCTGTTGCCGGAATTGCATCACATTCAACTGTGATGTTGCCAGGTAATGCTTCTACAAATACGGGAGCTGTGGTGTCATCTAAAGAGAAAGTTTGAGTAATCGTAATAAAATTTCCTGTTTCATCAGTAAGAATAAATGTACGGGTAACTGTTTCCGGACAATTGTCCCCAAGAGAAACATCCTGATAAGTAACAGATGTAATATTACAATTATCGGATGCTGTTCCTCCTTCAGAAAGAAAATCGGCTAAAGTAATTGTTGTTTGGCTAGTGTTATAAGCCAGATTTGTAGCACCTGAAGCAACCATATTGCTTGAAGAACAAGCTTCAGTAACCTGATTTGCAGGCGGAGATGCTACCGGGTTCATATTATCAATAACAGTTACTGTTGCATTACAAGTAGCAATATTTGCCTCGTTGTCAGTAACTGTTAAGGTAACTGTGTTATTTCCCAAATTGGAACAATCAAATGTGTTTGGAGAAACAGTCATTGATGCTATTCCAGAAGCATCGTTACTTCCATTGTCTATATCAGCAGCTGTAATACTGGCATTTCCGGAGGCATCCAAAACAATTGTCCTGTCCTGACACAATGCTTCAGGAGGTGTTGTATCTTCAATAGTAATAGTGGAAATACAGGTTGCAGTATTTCCTGAAGTGTCGGTTACTGTTAATGTAACCGTATTTGCTCCAATGTTTGCAGTATTAAATGTACTCGGAGCAACATCCATTGATGCAATTCCACAATTGTCGAAGCTGCCGTTATCAACATCTGCTGCGGTAATTGTTACGTTTCCACTAACATCAAGTTGAGCCGTAATATCCTGACAAATTGCAGTTGGATCAATATTATCTTCAACAGTTACAGTAGCAAATTGACTATTAATATTTCCATTGACATCAGTAACCTCAAGGGAAATATTATTATCGCCAAGTTCTGCACAAGTAAATGTATCATCAGAAATATCCATTGAAGCAATTCCGCAATTATCGAAGCTGCCATCATTAATATCAGCTGCAGTTATACTTACATTTCCTGAAGCATCAAGTTGAATAGTAATGTTTTGAGTAATAACTGTTGGTAAAATAATATCATTAACCGTAACAATCTGGGTGCTGGTTACAGAATTTCCTGCATAATCAGTTGCAGTCCATGTGACAGATGTGGTTCCAACATTATAGGGTTCAGTAGCATCGTTTACAATAGTTTCTACTGAACAATTATCTGTGGTTATAGGTGTACCCAAATCAACACTTGTTGCAATACAAACACCATTGTCAGAATTAACGGTAATATCTGCAGGTCCTGAAATAGTTGGATCTTCCGTGTCAATTATTGAAATATTTTCAGTTACAGTTTCATCACATCCGTTTGCATTAAAGACTGTTGCAGAAACAGTTCCACTAGATCCGGTTCCCCAAAGTACAGTAACAGTATTGTCAGTATTTGTGCCTCCTGCTGTAATGGTACCGCCTGTTACATCCCAAACGTACGAATCAAAAGTAGAGCTTAAAGAATAAGTTATTTCCTCAACAGGGCAAACATTTGTTTCCGGACTCGAAAATGAAGGAGTTGGTCGTGGGTGGATTGTTACATTGGTTGTTTCTTCGCTGGTACATTCAACCCAACCGAAAAACAATTTCCAGGTTAAGGTTGTAATTTCTACATAAACCGTTCCTGTGCCTGCTCCGGCTGGCCAATCAACCGTAATTTGATTTGTGCTTTGTCCTGAAGTAATTGTTCCACCATTAACAGTCCAGTTATATTCATCAGCACCTTCACGGGCTGTGTATGTTGATCCTGTTGTGTTTTCACAAACTTCATCTTCTTCATCACCTGCGGCACCAGTAGACCAAAATTCATCGGCAACAAACGTGAAATCCCTGGTTGTTGTACATCCATTTCCATCAGTTACTTCCAGGTTAACAGTGTAGGTTCCTGCCGCAAGGAAAAGTGTAGCTTTTGGTGTTGGGTCGGTTGAGGTACTTTTTCCTCCAAACAGCCAGGCATAAAAGACATTTCCACTGGCAGTCCAATTGTAAGAGTAGTTTCCATCTCCTCCTGAAACAGTTGCAAAAAATGAACGTCCAAATATGGCATCACAGTTATCAATTACAATGTCATCAATATTTAAACTCGATTCAACGGTAACAGTTGAAGTACTTGTTGATGTTAGTCCGTTGCTATCGGCAGCGGTTAAAGTTACCGTATGATCGCCTACATCATTGCAATTAAAACTATTTGGAGTTACACTTAAGGTAACAGCACTACAGTTATCGTAACTACCGTTGTCAACATCATTGGCATCCAATGTAACGGTTCCGGTAGCATCGTCTAAATAAATTACTGCATCTTTACTCAATGCTGTTGGAGGAAGATTATCTTCGACTGTTACAGTTGCAGCACAAGTTGCTTCATTTCCAATTTCATCCCTGACGGTTAATGTCACCGAATTATCTCCAATGTCAGAACAAGAAAATGTATTATTATCTACACTGAACATTAAATTTGATGAGGCAGTACAGTTGTCAGTACTTCCATCGTCCAGATCTGATGCAAGTATTGTTGCATTTCCATTTATATCTAATGAAACTGTAATGTTTTTGCAGACTGCTGTTGGTGGAGTGTTCTCTTCAACAACAACTGTTGCAGTGCAATTATCGGTATTACCATTAACATCGGTTACTGTTAAAATAACAGGATTAGCTCCGATATTGGAGCAATCAAATGTGGTATTGTCAATGGAAATTGATGAAATGCCGCAATTGTCAGAACTTCCATTGTCGATATCTGCTGCAGTTATGCTGGCATTTCCAGTGGCATCAAGTGAAATGTTTATATTTTGGCAAATGGCAACAGGCGGTTGGTTGTCTTCAACAGTAACTGTAGAAGTACAATTTACAGAGTTGCCGCCGTTGTCTGTTACTGTCATGGTTATTGTATTGGCACCAACATTCGAACAATCAAAATTTGTTTGATCTACAGAAAGACTTGCAATACCACAATTGTCGGTACTTCCATTGTCAATATCAGCAGGAGTGATTGTTGCATTACCACTTGCATCAAGTTGAATTGTAATGTCTTTGCAAAGAACTGTTGGAGGAATGTTATCTTCAACAGAAACCATGGCTGTGCAATTGTCACTATTCCCATTTACATCAGTTACAGTTAAAGTAACTGTGTTGGGTCCCAGGTTGGAGCAATCAAAATCTGTTTTGTTTAATGTGATTGCATCAATTGTACAATTATCTGTACTTCCATTATCTATATCAGCAACTGTAATACTTGCACTTCCTGAAGCATCCAATTGAATGGTAACGTCATTACAGAAAGCAGTTGGAGGAGAAGTATCATCGACATTTATAACCTGACTTCTTGTAATTGGGTTGCCACATACGTCTGTTGCAGTCCAACTGCGTGTCAATGTATACGAATCAACATTAATTCCGGGAGTTACCGTTTCGGAAAATGTTATTGTAGGATTAGGATCACAATTATCAGTGGCTGTTATATCTGTGCCAAGTCCCGGAATTGCCGGAACTAAATGACATTCAACATTTGCATTGGCAGGAATACCTATCAGATTTGGTTGTGTTGTGTCATCAACAGTAATTGTGTGCAAAATATTTGTTGAATTTCCACACTGATCGGTTAGAGTGTATGTCCTCGTAATTGAAATTGGGCAAGTGCCTGAAGTGGCATCACTGCTGCTAACAGAAATATTGGCATCGGTACTACATGCATCGGTGATTTCCAAACTTCCGGTGAGAGCTTCTAATGCAGCAACAGAATTTACAGCAGCCGGCGCGTCAGCGACAGAACATCCTTCAATTGTTGTTGTTGAAATTGACCCAGTAACCTGAGGCGGAGTTGTGTCATCAATAGTAATGGTGTGTGTTGTGTTTACTGAATTTCCACACTCATCAGTGAGGGTGTATGTTCTGGTAATTGTTATTGGACATGTTCCTGAAACAGCATCGCTACTTGTTACAGTAATATTTGCATCGGAGCTGCAGGCATCTGTTATTGCTAAACTTCCGGCGAGTGCTTCCAATGCTGCAACTGAATTTACAGCTGCAGGCGCGTCTGCAACAGAACAGCCTTCTATTGTAGTTGCTGAGATTGATCCAGTAACCTGAGGCGGCGTAGTGTCCTCAATAGTGATTGTGTGTGCTGTATTTACTGAATTTCCACACTGATCAGTAAGGGTGTATGTTCTGGTAATTGAAATGGGGCAGGTTCCGGAAACAGCATCACTGCTTATAACAGAAATATTTGCATCGGAACTACAGGCATCAGATACCGATAAACTTCCTGTTAGTGCTTCCAATGCTGCAACTGAATTTACAGCAGCAGGTGCATCTGCTACTGAACAACCTTCTATTGTGGTAGCAGTTATTGATCCTGTAATTTGAGGTGGTGTGTTATCGTCAATGGTAATTGTATGTGTTGTGTTCGCTGTATTTCCACACTGATCAGTAAGAGTGTAAGTTCTTGTAATTGTTATCGGGCAGGTTCCGGAAACCGCATCGCTACTTGTTACAGAAATATTGGCATCGCTACTACAGACATCAGAAACCGATAAACTTCCTGTGAGTGATTCTAGTGCTGCAACTGTATTTACTGCTACTGGTGCATCTGCTACTGAACAACCTTCTATTGTTGTTGCAGAAATTGAACCTGTAATTTGTGGAGGTGTGTTATCGTCAATAGTAATTGTATGTGTTGTGTTCGCTGTATTTTCGCACTGATCAGTAAGAGTGTATGTTCTGGTAATTGTTATCGGACAGGTTCCGGAAACAGCATCGCTGCTGGTAACAGAAATGTTGGCATCAGTACTACAGACATCTGTTATTGCAAGTGTTCCTGCGAGAGCTTCCAGTGTAGCCACTGTGTTTACTGCAGGTGGTGCATCAGCCACGGAACAACCTTCTATAGTGGTTGCAGAAATTGCCCCAATAACCTGAGGTGGAGTAGTATCGTCAATAATTATTGTATTTACAATATTTGTTGAATTTGTACATTGGTCGGTTAATGTATAGGTTCTAGTGATAGTTGTTGGGCAGGTTCCTGAAACAGCATCGCTGCTTGTTACAGAAATATTTGCATCAGTACTGCATGCATCAGTAATTGAAAGGCTTCCAGGGAGTGCTTCCAATGCAGTAACTGAATTTACAGCGGCAGGTGTATCTGCTACCGAACAACCTTCTATTGTTGATGCCGAGATTGATCCAGTAACTTGCGGAGGACTT
>CALNYZ010000011.1:0-1720 GCA_942490945.1 uncultured Gammaproteobacteria bacterium
ACCGTGGATGATGCCTTCGAGTCAGAGCGCGTCCGATCAGAATCAACCAAGGCGAATGATGAGTCCGAGTCCGAAGCTCCCACAGCGTTTCGCGTTTGTATAGACTCTGCCGACAACGACAAATTCCTCAATGCATCAATCTGGCCGCAATACGTATGCGTCTCTGAATGGTACTTTAAACCACGCAAACCAGAAACCGGAAATGGAGTCGGCGACGATCACAAGGAGGCAAAAAACAAGCGTCGCACACGTAACGAGTCTGACGACGGCGGCGAGGCAGCAGTTCGTCGTAAATCGTCGCGCAGTGACTGCGAACAGACGGATGATGCTGATGATGGCGACGATGCTGAGCGGACTGTTATCATGCAGCAGGACAACGGTGACAATGCTTCCACTAACTGTCAACATGGCGTCGTCTAATGCAATTTCATCTACTTCATCTACTGATTATCGTTTGAAAATAATATCGTACAATATGTTTGGTTTCAATCAGGGTAGCATCACCGTTACTGATATGATTGAGGACCTGTCCCCTGATATTTTCATGTTACAAGAACACTGGCTTACACCGGCGAATCTGAGCAATTTTGATATTTATAATAAGAAATATTTTACCTTCGGTAGCTCGGCGATGCATTCTGCTGTAGAATCTGGTATGCTCCGAGGGCGACCGGCAGGAGGTATAATGATGATGATTAGTAATAAACTACGTAAATGTACACAGACAATTTTCTGTGCCGAGCGGTTTTGTATTGTCAAAGTGGCCGATTGCATTTTTGTTAATGTATATTTTCCGTGTGTTGGCACTCATGATCGTCTGTTGATTATTGACGATATGATAGCACAAATTAGTTCATATTTTGATGATTATGCTACGTATGATTTCTTCATCGCCGGCGATTTTAATATTGACCTGGACGATAGTAGTAATGTTTCTGTATGTTATAGTAATTTTATGTCTAAGTATCAGTTACATCGCTGTGATAAAATATTGAACAAAGCTAAAGCTGCTACGTTTGTAGGTAAAAATAATAGTCATGCTACTACCATTGACTACATGCTAATATCTTCTACCTGCCACTTTGTTGATTTTGAGGTATTTGATCCTGATATTAATTTTTCTGATCATTTACCTATTATTGCCACGTATTGTTGTAATATTAGCTCCAAAGCATGTTGTGGTAAGCAGGCCAGTCGTGCTGAAAATGTGAAGTATCTGCGTTGGGATCATGCAGATCAAATATCGTATTACCATTTCACTGGCCTCGGGCTGCAAGCAGTCTTATGTGAACTAAACAATGCCATTGCTCTATGGAATGCTAACAGTGACAGCATTGACTATGTCTCATGCATTGACAAACTATATAATGACACTGTGAATGTACTTGTAGCTACTGCCAAATTGTACGTGCCCCAGCGCAGCAAATCTTTCCACAAATTTTGGTGGGATGAATTTAAGTTGTTAAACACTGGAAACTTAGATATTGTACAGGAGTGTTTATCATGTTGTGGGTTCTCAACAGTCAGTGAACGACTGAGCTGTCGAACTGCTTCTTTTGTTAAGCGTCGGTGACAAATAGAGACATATTGAAATTCCCATATTTCGGTGGTTGCTCCCAGCTTTATGATCATACCCTACGGTCAGCCTGACCTACAGTTTGTACTGGCGTAGCGTAGACCGATAGAGCACTGGCGTAGCGTAGACCGATAGAGCACTGGC
>CALNYZ010000012.1:0-1785 GCA_942490945.1 uncultured Gammaproteobacteria bacterium
CCTTTCGGGTTCTGATAGTGATGGCAACGTCGCCAGCTTTGTGATTGATACCTTGCCACTGAACGGTACCTTGTACCTCAATGGTGTTGCGGTGGTCGCAGGCGCAACCATCTCATTGGCCGATGCCAGTAAGCTGACCTTCACCCCGAATGCCGATTGGAATGGCGATACCAGCTTTACCTACCACGCTGTCGATGATGATGGCTTGGCTGATGCAACACCGGCTACCGTCACGATCACCGTGAAAGCAACAGTCAACGGCAGCAACAATGTCGACCTTACAGTCGATGACGCCAACACACTTGGCTCAGCAACCGACACTGACAGTTCAGGGCTGAGCTTCACCGCTGGCGTATACGATGTCACCAGTTTTGCCTTTACTAATATTGGCGATATCAATGTTAGCGGCCTTGACGCCAACATTAGCTGGGATCTTGATGCCTCGGGTAACCTGATCGGCAGCATAGACGGCGCACCGGTTTTACAGCTAAGTCTATCGGGTAGTAACATCAGCGCGGGCGCCACCGGTTCGGTAACTGTTTCAGTAACCTTGCTTGATAACCTGTCTCACAATGTATCTGTTGATGAACTTACGATTGATGGCATCACTGTAATTGCAACTGATGCATCTGGCGCTACAGCAACAGGCACTGTCTCGGTTAAAGTGGTCGACGATGGCGTCGATATTAATCCGCTCGATCTTTCAGGTGATAATGCTGTTGGTATATATAACGGTGTAATCAATGTTGATGGCGCTGATCAAAACTATAGCGCAGATCTGTCGAGCAATATTTCCGGTGGTGGCACATTCTCAAATTCAGGAATTACTGCGGGAGGGTTAACCGTCTTCTATTATGTCGATCCAAGTAACCCAAGTATCTTAATCGCGTATTCTGATACCAGTGCTACACCTTCGGCTTATGATCCTGATAATAGTGATCAATCCATAATATTTACCTTATCGATAGATCCAAATAGCGACAGCTATCAGCTTGATGTCGTACGCACAATCGACCAGGTCGAAACGATTACCGTTGCAGATATGAGTGGTGGTAAAGGAGGTAACACTCCAGCAGCTTATGTCACATTCGATGGAACTAATTACATTATAAACAACGATATCAGTGATGTAGATCCAACCCATGAGATGATCTTCACGCTTACATCAACTTCTGGTTTAGTCTCTAGCACAGTCAACGGTAATACCAATGGGTTTGGTGTACAGAACGCTTGGGTAGACCAAGGCGAAGCGCTAATCGTAGACTATGCCGATAATGTCGCCTCCGCATCGATTCAGTTTGAGGGAGCGACTTACGCTCACTTTAAAGCCTATGATGCAAACGGAAACCTGCTGGGTGAAGGTGATATCACTAGTGGTCAAGTGATCAGTAACTTGGGTGAAATTAGTTACATAGAGGTGTCCACGAGTGCGCAAGGCAACCATGCGAATTTCCAATTTACTGGCACCTCAGCACAAAACATCGTTACTGAGACGACGGATGTCGATCTTGATTTCAATGTGACGGTAACAGATAGCGATGGCGACAGCGCAAACGGTTCTATTCATGTTGACCTCAATGCTCCAGGCACAAACACACCGACATCGCCAACAGCGTTGACAACTGGTGCTATGTCCTTGCTCAGTGAAGGCGATCTTTACAGTAATGGTTCCGATGCTGACTCCGGGCAATTACGCTTAAGTCTGGCAGTGAATCTATTACTTCATTCCAGTTTGGCAACACAGATAACATCCAAATATCTGGTGTTAACGCAAACATTAAATGG
>CALNYZ010000013.1:0-6619 GCA_942490945.1 uncultured Gammaproteobacteria bacterium
TGCATGAGTCTATGGCGACTAGTGGAATTTCCCAAAATTTGATGCTGGAAGATGGCATTAGATTTTATTTGTCTGAATTTTCTCTGGATCCGGCAAATATTTCAACGGATTTGACCAAAAGTCTGGTTGTGGCGTAATTTTAAGGCTATAAGGCGAAAAGTATCCTCCGCAGGTCATTTTTTGCGTTTTAAATCAACTGGAATGTTTGAGCCGTCTTTACCCTGGTGTTAATTTGGCCGCAACGTGAAAGAAAAGTTTTTGGTATGGACAGTTGCTTGCAAGTAACAGACGAATGCGTCGGGTATTGCGTAAAATAACAGCACCGATTTTGATTAACTTCAAACGCAATGTATTCACATAGACATGTGCAAGCGTTGTGCCTTTCAGAGCGATCCGACGTATTGTTTCCAGTAAAATGTAAGCGAGCGAAGATAATAGCAAGCGGAATTGATTTGCCCACCAATAGTGACAACTGGTCCGGTCGGCAAATAATGCCAGCTGCTGTTCTTTGATGCGGTTTTCCATATCGCCGCGTGCACAGTAAAGCTTGCAGTAGAGATGTTGTGGTTCGCCTGTTAGGTTTGTTACGATGTAGCGCGGATTGCCGCCTTTGTCAGTGTGCTCAATTTTAGCAATGACTCGCCTTAGTTGATACCAGCTTTTGGCAGCATAGTTCAATTCGTAAAACTGGCGTACTTTTTCGTTCGACTGCTCAAAGTACGACTTTGCTTCCTGTTGCCATTGTGCCGTTATGGCGTTGAGCCGCTGATTCTGGGCGATGCCAACAATGTAACCCACATCATGGCGCTCACACCATGTCAGGATTTTATGGCGGCAAAAACCACTGTCGCCACGAAAATTAATACGAACTTCCGGCCAGGCTTTCCTTAACCGTCTCACCAGCAGTGAAAGAATGGCCCAGGCATGTTTGGCTCCGTCAATCTTACTTGGCCGAAGATAACTGACCAGCAACTGATCCCGACAAAAAACGTACAGTGGCAGAAAACAGTAATGATCGTAGTAGCCATGAAAGAAGCGTCTTTCCTGCTTGCCGTGAACAATGTCATCAGTCGCATCAAAGTCCAGAATCAATTCTTTGGGTGTATTGTCGAACGACGTAATGAATTGTTCAACCATCACTTCATGAATACGCCATGCCGATTGGCTGTCCGAGCGATTCTCCCAACGGCACAACGTGGAATTGCTCGCCAGTGTTTCCGTTTGCTCAACCGCTGTTTGAATCGCACAATCATGTCGCAGCTTTTGATGATCATTTAAATCTTCATAGCCCGATGCCAGTCCATAAACCCGCTGCCGTAACAGGCTCAATCCGTCATGCTTGCAGCTTGTTTGTCTGCGGTTGTCTTCCAATACGCTTGCTACAGCTCTACTCAGCCCAATCAACCGATCAGCTTGACGCAGCAACATTACACCACCATCCGAGGTGATGTCTCCACCTTCAAAATTTACTTCAACAGCGCGCTTTCTTACTCCTGGAAAATTAAACGATCTCTGGGTACAATCTGTCACTGGCAATTCCTCACTTTTATACAGAATAGGTAACTGAATTATAAAAGATTTGGTAGGAATTGCCTCCTTCCTTTATGCAATATTCAGGTTAGTCGGCAAGGCATTGATGAAAGCCGTTAATCTGCGTCAACCCAAACCAGGCTTGGTTTTTCATAGTGATCGCGGCTCGCAATACACCAGTACTTTTTATAGAAAGTTACTGTCAGCCTATGGTATCCGGGCTTCAATGGGCAGCGTAGGTGCTTGTTGGGATACTCAGTTTAATATGGCATTGAATGCCTGACTTGATCTGACCCGGTGCAGGGATTGGTGAAGTAATGCCTTTGCGTTGACCTGTCGATCTGGTCCAGGTATTCCCCGAGCGTTGCCGGGCCCAATACTTGTGACCTAATAGGAGCTTTGAATTGCACCACGAGTGTCCTGTCCGGTAAGTGGGATTGGTAATGCGCCAATCTTGACTGAGGAGTATAAAACATGGATGACACATCGGTTCAAAATGAAGTTATTCTTGGCGTTGATACGCATTTAGATACACATGTTGGCGTGGTCATTAACCACCAGGGTAAAGTGATTGGTACACTTACTTCCATACCAACAAATAAAGCAGGCTACCTGAAATTGCTAGCATGGGCACGTTCTCTCGGAAATATACGGCGTGCTGGTGTTGAGGGAACGGGAACATATGGAGCGGGTCTTACCCGGCTATTACGTGAGCAGAATATCGAAGTATGGGAAATAAATCGTCCTGATCGTGCTAAGCGCCGACTTCAAGGAAAATCAGATCCGACTGACGCTGAAAGTGCGGCACGATCAGTTCTTTCAGGTAACGCAACGGCTACCCCAAAATCGCAGTCAGGTGTCGCCGAAGCGCTACGTGTGTTATCCATTGCCAGACGAAGCGCAGTCAAGGCAAGAACACAAACAATCAACCAACTCAGATCGTTATTAGTCAGTGCGCCAGACGACCTGCGCGAACGTCTCTGGAAATCCAAGCCGGAACAATGTGTAGCTGGCTGTGCACGGCTTCGCAAGGCAGAAGGCAGTGTAATGCTAAAAGCATTAACCGCAACGCTTCGTTTATTGGCCAAGCGCTGGCTAATGCTTTCGGCAGAACTAAAAGAACTCGATACAACGCTTGATCATTTAACGAATCAGTCTGCGAAACGTCTCCGAAACCAGTTTGGAGTCGGACCACAAACGGCAGCGACACTTATTGCTGTAGCAGGGGATAATCCAGAACGTTTGAGGAATGAAGCCGCATTAGCTGCATTATGTGGTGCAAGCCCACTGCAGGCGTCTTCGGGAAAGACTATTCGTCATCGATTAAATCGAGGGGGCAATCGATCTGCAAACAACGCGCTATGGACTATTGCGATGGTGCGCATGCGTAGCGAACCTAGAACCCAAACCTATGTCACACGACGTGCTGCTCAAGGAATGTCAAATAAGGAAATTCAACGTTGCCTGAAACGTTACATTGTTCGTGAACTATACCCGATTATTCTCGCGGATTTGTCAGATGCGGCTACAATTACTTGACATAGGAGCGTCAACGCTGTTGTTGAACGGTTCTTCGGTAGTTTGAAGCATGACTGGATTTTCAAAGTGGCCCAACCTACACGAGAACATATGAAACAAGATGTGACGGATTATATTCGTTACTACAACAGTGACCGGCTACATACAGCTAATAATGGTATGTCTCCGGTAAAATATGAAATGTCTCAAATAAAAGTGTCCGGTTCGACTTGACCACTACAGACATTGTTCACGGCAAGCAGGAAAGACGCTTCTTTCATGGCTACTACGATCATTACTGTTTTCTGCCACTGTACGTTTTTTGTCGGGATCAGTTGCTGGTCAGTTATCTTCGGCCAAGTAAGATTGACGGAGCCAAACATGCCTGGGCCATTCTTTCACTGCTGGTGAGACGGTTAAGGAAAGCCTGGCCGGAAGTTCGTATTATTTTTCGTGGCGACAGTGGTTTTTGCCGCCATAAAATCCTGACATGGTGTGAGCGCCATGATGTGGGTTACATTGTTGGCATCGCCCAGAATCAGCGGCTCAACGCCATAACGGCACAATGGCAACAGGAAGCAAAGTCGTACTTTGAGCAGTCGAACGAAAAAGTACGCCAGTTTTACGAATTGAACTATGCTGCCAAAAGCTGGTATCAACTAAGGCGAGTCATTGCTAAAATTGAGCACACTGACAAAGGCGGCAATCCGCGCTACATCGTAACAAACCTAACAGGCGAACCACAACATCTCTACTGCAAGCTTTACTGTGCACGCGGCGATATGGAAAACCGCATCAAAGAACAGCAGCTGGCATTATTTGCCGACCGGACCAGTTGTCACTATTGGTGGGCAAATCAATTCCGCTTGCTATTATCTTCGCTCGCTTACATTTTACTGGAAACAATACGTCGGATCGCTCTGAAAGGCACAACGCTTGCACATGTCTATGTGAATACATTGCGTTTGAAGTTAATCAAAATCGGTGCTGTTATTTTACGCAATACCCGACGCATTCGTCTGTTACTTGCAAGCAACTGTCCATACCAAAACTTTTCTTTCACGTTGCGGCCAAATTAACACCTGGGTAAAGACGGCTCAAACATTCCAGTTGATTTAAAACGCAAAAAATGACCTGCGGAGGATACTTTTCGCCTTATAGCCTTAAAATTACGCCACAACCAGACTTTTGGTCAAATCCGTTGTAAGCGTCCAACGCCACCGCCTAGACTTTTCGTTTCAGTGCATCAATAAATTCAGGCGGCAACGGTAGTAACTCATCAATTCGACTATTAGGCCATGTGGGCAGTTTATTGAGGATATCTTTGAGCCAAGCGGATGGGTTTAGTCCGTTGAGCTGTGCAGTGCCGAATAGGGTTTGAATAGCTGCAGCCCGTTGACCGGCCCGTTCTGATCCGGCAAACAGCCAGTTCTTTTTTCCAATTGCGATAGGACGAATGACGTTTTCTACAGGATTGTTGTCGATCGGCAGATGACCAGTTTGTGCATAGCGAATCAGGGTGGGCCAACGTTTTAATGTGTAGTCGAGGGCTTTGGCAGAGCCGCCACCATTTGCAGTTTGGACACGGGTTTGCATTAGCCAGTTATGCAGGGCATTTAATTCAGGCCGACTTTTTTCTATGCGTAGTTGCTGGCGTTCTACGATGGCCAAATGTTTACCTTCTGCTTCAATCGTATATAGATTGCCGATTCGTCGCAACGCTTCATACGCCATAGGGCTATCGTTTGCCTTATGCAGGTCAAAGAATTTACGCCGTGCGTGCGCCCAACAAGCCAGTTCAATACAGGGGCGTGGATACTTCTCGGAGAACAATGCTTTGTAGCCACCATAGTCATCAACCAGCAAGTGGCCTTGCCAGTCTTGCAGAAAGTTTTGTACATGCCGGCCACTGCGGCCGGCTTGGTAGTCGAAAACGATGATGCGTGGCCCAGGTGCCATATCATTGCTGCGATAAGCCCATAGGTAGGATTTTTTAGTTTTTCCTTTTCCGGGATCGAGCTGTGCTACCGGCGTTTCATCGGCATGCAGTGTGTTGCCTTGCAAAAGGTGCCAGGTGAGTCGGTCAACCAAGGGTTGCAAGGCAACGCCGGCACGACCCACCCATTCCGACAGGGTTGAGCGTGATAGTGTGACCTGTTCACGTGCAGCAATTTGTTCAAGACGATAGAGAGGCAGATGACTCAGGTATTTGCTTGTCAGCACCCAGCTCAGCAGACCGGGTGCGGCCATGCCGCCATCAATGATAGCGGGTGGGATCGGTGCAGCGGTAACCACTTCGCAAATCTTGCAGGCATATTGTGGACGAATATGACGATGGACGAAGAATTTTGCGGGCTCTATATCCAACTGCTCACTGACATCCTCACCGATTCTAACCAGTTGATGGCCACATTGATCGCATTGGCAGGATTCCAGCTCATGACGGTGTTCAATGCGCGGCAGGTGATCGGGTAATGATTGGCGGCCAGCGCGAGAACGTGGTGGTTTGGCCTGTGCTTTTGCTGATGGATCAAGCTGTTCGATTTCTGCGTTTACAGCCGCCAAATCGGATTGCAGCGTTTCTTCAAACAGGCTGAGTTGCTTTGATGCCAGCGATTCGCTCTTTTTGCCAAATCGAATACGGCGCAAATAAGCCAATTCCATGGTCAGCGCTTGGATTTTGAGTGCTTGTGTTTTGACTTCTTCTTGCGCCTGTTTCGCTTCATTAAGTAGCGTCTGAACCAAGTCAGTCACCTGAGTTTTGGTGTCCGAATCAAGGTTCAGATGATCCAGTTTGGCGAATGTTTCCATGGTACTAATTATACCAGGAATAGCGCTGAAACACTGATGAATGAAGGATGTATGCTGCTTCTCTAAACCTTTAGATGCGCCGGTGCCAGCGCCGACAATCGCTGCCAATCAACACCTGCTATCAGCCATTCCCACTGGGCTTGCGTCAATACAAAACAGCGTTCATCTAACCTCGGCCAAACAAATTTACCCTTATGCAAGCGGCGCTGGCACAACCATACGCCTGTACCATCCCACAACAACACCTTGATACGATTATTGGCACGATTGCAAAACACAAACGCTGACCCTGCGCAGGGGGTGTGTTCCAAAGCCTGCTGCACTATCATCGACAGACCATCAATGCCGCGGCGCATATCAGCTGGTTCAACTGCCAGCCAAATCTTTCCCGGATTGGCAATCAGTTCAGACACTTCAACAACTGCCCCAGCCATTGCGGTGATACATCTGCTGGCAATTCAAGTGCATGACCACCCGGCCAGCGTAGCCACAATGTGGCAGATGACGAAGATTCTGATTTGATCTCAATCGGGATCAAAGTCGGCACTGCTGAGGTGTCCTGTTGAGAACGATATACCCGCAGCCAGTTCGAAAATGTTTTGGAATTCAGTTTATGCTGACGACAATATGCTACCTGTGATAAGCCACTTACCTGCCAGGCTTCAACATGGTTTTGCTGCTGTGTGGGTAATGACATAGGTTATCCCTGTGAAAAAACGATTGAGGATAATCGTGTTTATTGGAAATTTTTAGATGGTCG
>CALNYZ010000014.1:0-2124 GCA_942490945.1 uncultured Gammaproteobacteria bacterium
TCAGCATAGTTGTCGCCTCTAATTTTCAACTAGAGGTAGACAAAAATGAGAACAAGATTCACGCAAGCCTATAAAATACAAGCAGTAGAAAAAGCGCTTACTCGCAGCGAAACGACAAATTTGGCGGAAATGGCAGAATCCTTGGGAGTTGGTTATTCAACCCTGCAAAAGTGGATTGCCCAATCAAGAAAACAAGAATTTGAATCTGTCCCGAGAAATGAATTATCGAGTTTAACAAACATGATAAAAGAGAAAAGACCGCAGGATTGGAACTTGGAAGAACGACTCAATATGATCATTGCTTGTGGCTCATTGGATGAAAAAGCAGTCAGTGAACTTTGCCGGAAACAAGGGATTTATCCGCATCATGTCGAACAATGGAAGCTTGATTTTGTTAATAAAAATACGCTGAATAACAAGGCGAAAGCGCAGTCAGAAGTAAAGACCCTTAGGAATGAAAACCAGACGTTAAAAAAAGAATTGAACCGCAAAGAAAAAGCACTAGCTGAAGCTGCTGCATTATTAGTACTCCAAAAAAAAGTCTCCGCGATCTGGGGAAACGACGAGGACAACTTACGATGACTGTGGAACGAAAGAACATCATCAATCTGATCGGCGACGCTCAAGTATCTGGCGCCAGGCAGTCAAAAGCGTGTGAAGTCATTGGTATTAGCGCAAAAACAATCCAGCGATGGAGCCAGCCAGACAACGTGCGGGATAGTCGGCTGGATGCCAACCATGAACCGTCAAACAAACTGACAGCGTTGGAGCGCCAACGTATTATAAAGGTTGCTAATGAGCCAGCGTATGCAGACCTTCCGCCAAACAAAATTGTGCCAAAGCTTGCAGATAAAGGAATATACATCGCGTCGGAATCCAGTTTTTATCGGGTGCTGAAAGCTGAAAACCAACTGAATCATCGCCAGAAATCGAAGCCGACAAGGCAGACCAAAAAGCCCAACACTTTAGCTGCAACAGCACCCAATCAGATCTATAGCTGGGACATCACCTACCTGCCCACATTGGTTAAAGGTATATTCTTGTACTTATATCTGGTCATGGATATTTACAGCCGAAAGATCGTTGGTTGGCAGGTATATGAGGAAGAATCAAGCACACTCGCTGCTGATTTGATGACGGACATCTGTGGACGGGAAGGTATCACGCGCAATCAAGTGACATTGCATTCCGACAATGGAAGCCCAATGAAAGGCGCGACAATGTTAGCGACGTTACAACAACTGGGGGTTATTCCATCATTTAGCCGCCCCTCGGTGAGTAATGATAACCCCTATTCAGAATCTTTATTTCGAACGCTGAAATACAGACCGGAGTATCCTGAACAACCATTTGCCGACTTACATGCAGCGCGTTACTGGGTACAGGGGTTTGTTGATTGGTACAACCATGAGCATTTGCATAGCTCAATCAACTTCGTCACACCTGGACAACGGCATATGGGTGAAGACATGCGAATATTGGCTAAACGCCAACAGGTGTACAAACAGGCGAAGCAAAAAAAACCTAACCGTTGGAGTGGCGAAATAAGAAACTGGGAACCGATAAGAATTGTTCATCTTAACCCGGAAAAACAAAAAACAGAGATTGTAGAAAACGAGGCAGCATAAATTTAACTTTAGACGACAACTACCTTGACATCTATCGTCTGACTTGTAAGTGTGCAAATGTACGGTTCAACGCGGTCTCATTGTCATCGTCCAGTTTTGACATCCGTGACGAATCCGTGAGTATTCGCAAACGCTGTTTTGTGCGCGTTAATTCGCCAAGCTTGATAGCCAGTTCCCGAACCGGCAGCACTATGTCGGCCATGCCGGTGGCAATGGCCGATCGCGGCATGTTGTCGAATACTGCCTCGTTCGGATCTTGCACCAATATCAAGCCCCCTTGCTCTTTGATTGGTTTGATGCCAATAGCGCCGTCTGATCCGCCACCCGACAGGATAATTGCGTAGCCGTCACCATGCCATTTGGCCAACGAGCGAAAAAAAATATCAATTGGCGCACGCTGACCACGTGGTTTCTCAAAAGCTCGGGCGCTTACATGGGTGTCAGTGATTTCCAGATGCCGATCGGGTGGTATGACGTAAACGCAGTCGGGTTCTAA
>CALNYZ010000015.1:0-1210 GCA_942490945.1 uncultured Gammaproteobacteria bacterium
GTCACCGTTTCGTCACAATACCAAGCGTGATGACAGACGACAGATGAGATACTGCAGTGTAGCAATGTCCGACCTATGGTCGGCAACAAAATTCTGTCTGAGGGTCCAATGAAGGACCACCTGAAATACCCAGTACTGAACCACCTACTGTAGAAACACCCCCAGAAGTAATGCCGACCGGTGGTTTGACAACCGATCGGTCACATTTTGTCTTTGTTTGTTGGTGCAACACCAGTGTCTGAGTCAAGGCGATGGAACAAAGTACCAGCAAATTGCATGTCCGAAAGTCGTGCACGTCTATAGCCAACACACGAGTGGCGTGGACTTGATTGACTCCCTCATCGGGCTGTACAGAACGAAGATACGGTGGCTCAAGTTTGCACCACAATGCGTTTGACAGAAGGTGTAGAGTGCGCATTGTACTGCAACCTAATGAGGACCGAACTTTTATATGCCACAGTGATACTGTTTTGAAGCAATCAGGTTTTGTGAACGTCTTGTAGGCCAGCTAAATACACGAATTCATGACTGTGTCTCGAAGTTATTTACTGTATAAAAATTGGTCGCAAAACAACAATCGTCACACTTTGATTACAGCACAAAAAAATGCTAATGCACGAAATGGGGCACATTTGTTCCAATTGCAATGAAAAAACACTGCTTCAATGACATATTCCGGTGCCATCGCAACTGCGAGGACAAAATTTTTCAGGAGAAGCAAAAAACTGATTATCTCCGGACTTTTTCGGTTCAGTGTTCTTATTTTTATATCGTTGGACGTAGAATAACATTGCGCATTGCATCATGTTGTTAGTTTTATAAAATAATTTACCAATTTTAAAATAAACGCGGTAACCCGTTTCAAGGTCATCCAAGGTCAAAGGTCAAGGTCGCGTTGGACTCGCAGGGGTGGTTTCCTATAGGTGCCCCATAGTAACTATGTGTCTATCTGTCACCGTTGTGGAGATATTGCGCTTCAAACTCGTTGACCTTGCCGTATCTCCTTTTAAGGTGAGGTTTGAAGATCCGTGTAGACTTTATAGCTGACGTTGTCTAGAGTATGGTATGTTATACATACATGTACTTACTACCAAGCTATGTAATAATAATAGGTTCACGCGAGTGACGTTTTTTGCCGACCGTAGGTCGGACATTGCTACGCTGCTGTCTGTCGTCCGTCCGTCTGTCGTCACGCTTGGCATTGTGACGA
>CALNYZ010000016.1:0-8997 GCA_942490945.1 uncultured Gammaproteobacteria bacterium
TCACTTGTTAAGTTCTATAAGTTGTTACATCGCATTACACCTGCTTCCGAGACTATCAGTCAGTCCGGTTTACTTAATGCATGCTTCTTGGTCTCGGTCAGACTCAGAATCAGCGTAACGAATCGAGCGAGTACACGAGTGTGACGTCTACAGTTTGATTCAAAATACGACTACACAGGCTCGTGGCAGGACAGGCGTTGACAGTAATCAATGTTCCTAGATGGCGCTGTCTTGAAGACGATCAATGTGCGCGGTGCGACGGGCGACGGCTGTTAGTGTCTGTACGAATGTCACGGTTTCAGCATTCAATGCGTTTTGGTGACCAAATGTACGTATAGTTGTTTGATGGTGAGCTCGGTGCAATGCCAGTGCACCGAGACTATTGTCACTGCTGATCGCTGAACATTCTGTATACGTCCGAGGCCCAGCGTGGACCGCGGATAGGCGCCGGTGACTGGTCACCTTGATGTACGCGCCTGTGCCGTACGGCGTCGTTGACTCGGACCGTGTATCGAGTCGTGGGCGCCGTGTCAGTGTGCCTGTCGGCGTGCAGATTGTTTGCCATGCCCTGCGCCTGCCCGCTGAGCTGGTTATTCGCCTTTGAGTTTGAGCCAGTCCGCATATGTGCGACCTCGCCACGTATGACGTCACGATGTACGACTTCGACATTACTGACCAGCACGCTACTGAACCGATGTGCGCGATTACTACATAACACACAATGTTTGTTACATATTCATAATCATATGAATGATAAAAAAATAAAGTGGAGAGATGCTTCTGCTGGTGGTACGATATGCCTAAGTGGTTGGGTAACCTGACCTAACTAAGAAGCTTCTGTGCAATATGCACGGTTTACGTATAGACCAAATTAGTTAGTGATTGGGTTATATTTCATGCAGACACTGTCGGTATAGGTGGTCGGCCGTATACTGACTATCGTACAAAGAGCAACTTCAACATGCATTCAGATTGCGTATTGCTGTATTGCTGCTGCGGGAGACTCCCGCGTGGCATGCGATGCTCAGCCTGCTGCTGACAATCGTGTACTTTGCAACACGTGTTTCCACGTCGTTTGATCATCATTTTTTTGTACACATGCTGTTTCTGCGCCAGCGCTTGCGTGGTTCTGTAGCATAGGCGCTGCTGCTGCTGTTGGATGTCAGAGCAATATTCTTTTTGTAGCACGACACAACGTGCCCTTGTATATGCATGCAAGCTGCATTGAGCAACTCTCAGCCATATAGCCAGTACAGAACGACCTATCAACCACACACGACAACGTTACTGCATGGAATGTAAGATCTACTGATTATGTAAGTGATGTACTATAGTTTTTTTTATTGCGTAACCGAAATAGTGGGTATTTGGTCGAATATTGGGTATGGTAGGCTCATGAATACGGCATCTCTCCAAGGCACCAGCGATAAAAAAAATTATATAAATCATCAGACATATCCGTACATAAATCGTTATTTTTTATAGTTAAGGACACCAGTGTTTTTTTTTTTTTTTTAGTCAACTCGCCCCAGCCGTAGCAATTACATAACTTCAAAAGATTAATGAAACACAATAGCATGAACAACTGCCTAGCATTAATCATGCTTAATCGTTCGAATAAATTCTTACGGTGTGTACTGGGCGATTACCATTACGTCAGTCTATCGTGTAAAATGAAACATGCGTGATTTTTTTTTTTTTTTTACATGCGTGGTTACTGTACTATCCCGTATTAGTAACCTGCATACAGTTTATATGACTGATAATAAGATTACCGACCAATAGCCTGGTTAATGTTAATAAGCATAAGTACAATATGAATGTTTGTCGCTAGTTGTATGACTGCGACTATCCAATATCCGATACAAGATTAACCGTTATAATAATAGTACGATAATTACCAATAGTTAGAATAATAGAGTTTGATTAACAAGTAAGCATATAATGTTACATGCGTTTCTAATTATATTGTGAAACTTTCATGCGTATTCACTCTTTGTTAGTATCTCCGTGCATGCATGTAGAATTCGTACATGCCTCGTGTTTTGTTTCAGGCAAAGTTGGGTATAGCTGCTGCGGCGCAGATGGCTGCTGCGGCGCCGCAACCACGCCCCACTCGCCTTCTGGTCGGTGTTCGAAAGCTCGATTCCAGTGCGGTTCAGGTTTCTCGATGTCAGCCGGACTCATCGATTTAATTAACACTGAATCGTATCGTTTACGTTTATCATCCATAACAGCAATCATCAAATAATGTGGCTGCTGCAGAAATGCCTTCACTCGTTTCGCAGTCCAGAATAAAACTAATTTGGATTTCGGTATCTCAATTGGCCATTCTAAAACGTTGTGATGCAGTATCACATTGTTGATCGCTAATTCAATTCTCCCACTTATAATACATAGTTCCTTGATTGACACGGTCGTCCGTGTGTTTAGGACACTAACGTCATAACATGAAGGTAAGTGTGGTAATCTGAGCCATTTCAAGACAATATAGTCAGTGGTATTTCCGATTTCGAGTCCGATAATCGTTTCTTCTCTTCCCGTGGGCCTGAAGCGGTGAGCTAAAATTCCAGTGGCACCCACGCATGCTAGTCCGATGCAAATCCAAATTGAAACTTCGAGTGGTAAATACAATTTCAGGTACTCAAGTATTGACCTATCTATCAGTGTGTTATTCGCCAACAGAGTGGCGACAGTGGACGGCCTGTAATACAATACATCAGGAATACTCGGAGTGCTTGTCACTACAGCGGCTCGCACCATTCCCGGAATCCTAGCTGCAAACACAACAGCTGTCAAGGTTCGGAGTTTCCATGACAGAATACCTGTAAATATCAGTGCCGCAACTCCTGCAATTGAACACAAGAGGTAGAACCAATGCCATAAATTGAAAATGTCAAAGTTCGAATCCTCCATTTGACTCTGCAATATGTCGTTCAGTAAATAATCGCTCAACGATTTGAATGAGCTTTTGTCTGATTTGGTTGAATTTATTATTTTCTGTAAATCAAATTTAGCTTTGTCTTCGAATGCTAATTGCTGCTGGAGATCGTTTTCGTTCGGTTTGGCTGCCAAAAGCAATTTTGGAATGCTAATGTTGATTTTGTTCCGTAATAAAGTCTCTGCTTGCAATCCAAGCAATTCTGCTGTTGAGAAATATTCATGCAACACTCGCAAGTTAATTGGATGCAACTCAATAATGGTTTCGTTTTCAGTACGACAGATGTCGGCAATCGGCGGCAAATAGACATCTAAGGCCGTAAGGTCGCATTGGCATCCGATTTCAAAAACAATTTGTGAATGGTTGATTGCAATTTCAGTAGTGTTTTGAGTGTCATCGCAGGTTATTGTAACTTGAGAAACGCTGGAGAGAAATATGCGTGTAGCTGACAGACGGATAATTTGAGTAGGTAGCCTGCCTTCTATAACATGATATTTACACAATGCATTTATCATGTTTATGTTGTTTTCCAGGAGTGCTGTCAAACAGGATGGAATCCTGTGCGGTCGGAGATGAGCAGATGTTGTCCGCGTGTCGAGATGATCTCCGATCGGAATTTGAGCTTCGTTGTCGAACGACACGTAGTGTTGAGACTCAGAATCGTACGCCACAGCGAATGGAAGATCATCCAGCTGCGAGTACTTGTCGTCACCTGGAATCTCGAGCGGTGTCCTAAGCACTTCATACAATCTTAACGGGCGCGGCACAGAGGTCAGTGGTACATGCAAATGATGATAATCGACTCGTTAGATTCCTCTGGCTTCAAATTGGCTACGTAATACATTTTATTTTGTGTCTTTCTCTATCCTCGTCTGGTCTGTTTGTGATACTTCGGATGCAGCTTCTTTTACAAATTATTTCAACGACTAAATGTAGGTAAACTTGGTCCGCAATTCAGACAATATGTCTGTCGACCCTGTTTACTGAGATTCGCATATAAAATGCGTCTACAAAAACGCAGTCAGTCTTCTTGTCTCTTCTATGTTTTTTTTAACTCCTATGAGGCATGTTTGTTCAAATTTCGCTCTGTTCTGTTCTTCAATTCTACTGGACAACACATCTCCTTAGGCTGCTTCTTATTCCTATTTTTGTTCCTTATAGCAGTTTAACCGATACTACTATATAGCTAGCCTGTTTTTATTCCTGAACCTGTGATCACGATACGATTGTTAATTCGTACTGGTTAGATGGTTATGCAACTCAGCTAGTTTCCTGAATTTTGAAATTATCTAGCGCACTTTATTTATTTCTATTTAACTCAAACTGAATGAACTGACTTTCTCTGTCAGTGCAGGTACCTGCTTGTCGTAGCGCTTTTCAACAGTCTAAGACTTCCACTGAGCGTAGAAGTAGCTGCGTTTCGCCCGACGTCCACTGAGTTGCTAAAACCGTACAGGTTTGTTAATTCGAATGCCTCTATGCTGCGATTTATTTCTTCATTTTTCCTAGCTGCTTTGTCGTTTTCTTACACGAACTTTCTATAATTTCTCCTGTCGTGTTTTTTGATCATATAGTCTGCTTTCAATGCAGGTGATACCTGAGAGTGATGAACCCACTCTAGCATGTTGTCATTAAATTTCACCAAAAATTCTACTCCATCTGGCGCGAAACGCTGCCGGGTTATGGCCTTAGCCTGGCAGTAGGCGCTGCTCGGCTTGTCGCTGCCAGTCTGCTTAGCCTTGTCTAAGGTTTCAGTCTCATGCAACGTCGTCTGAGTGTCCTTTACGGTCGGGCCTGCAGTTTGTCTGTCGTTTTTTGTATGTGTTGCTAACGTTTCGGTGTTCGATTTCTGCAGGTCTAAGTTCGGATATTTTTGCATCAGTTCTGTCCGATCAGTCGTACATGGCTTCAACCTATGGCCTGGAACTGGGTGTTTGAACCGTTTTCCAGTCACAGAGTGGGTCAAGAAGTATGCTACTCCCTCTCCCTCTCTACTCGGCGGAATGCTGGTTATGAAAAATGGGCCGATCCAACCCTTGGCTGTTATCACCGATGGTGAGTGAGCTTTCACTCCTCGATGCTTTAACCATACGAGATCGCCTAACTTAAAACTCGTTGGTTGTGTCCTAAAACGGCGGTCATACGCACGTTTGACCTCAGCTTTCTCCTCAGCTATATTCTGTTTGACCCTGTTTTCCAGGTCATCGAGCTGTGCTCTTAGTTTGTCTAAGTATGCTTTCTCGGCAATTCTTAGCTGCTCTGCTGGCTGACTCGGAGTATCCGGGTCGCATCCTATAATTGGTAATGCCATGGGTCTTCCCATGATCGCATGAAAAGGGCTGACCTTAGTAGTTGAGGACACAATGCCCCTCATTCCAAGTAAAACTAATGGAAGTTTCTCCACGATTTGGTCATCAGTTTCACATATTAGTTTCAATTGTGCCTTGATCAGACCAACTTGCTTTTCTGCGCGACCATTCGCCTGAGGATTCAGGGAGCTGATAAGCTTATGGTGTACCCCTAAGATACGGGCCACTTCCCTGAATGTCTTAGCTGTAAATGCAGTCCCACGATCGGATACAATCCTACGCATTATCCCGAAACGAGCAATCAAGTCTACTAGGCATTTTGCTGTTTCTAGACTGGATGTGGTGTACACTGGATAGACTTCTGGCCATCCACTATAGGCGTCAACACATACTAACAGGTATTTATGACCTGAAGGTGTTGGTCGACATAGATTCAAATGATCTATGTGCCATTAAAAGGTGGTAGTGGTTGATGTTTAATGTTGTGTAATTGAGCGGTTGGGTAATTAGGGATTATTGCGTCTCCAGTCTGCCATCGTTGGCTGTGTCGTCCTGCAAAATTTCGTGTTCTACTGCTAATCTAGTTTGATTTCTAGTTAGCGCGTTTATGCCATTTCCATCCTCAAAATTGAGATTTTGATCGACACAATCGTAAAATTCATCTTCTGTCTCGTTACTGAGATATCGATTCTCGTTTTGTTGAAAATTTCGTTCGACCGGTTCAAAAATCTCAGCGTTCGGATTTAGGTTAGACACGGTTTTATTCGTACTAGCCATTGAACGTTCCCTTGATTCACTCAACCTGCTTGTTGTTGCGTTTTCAGAGTGTGTGTGTCCTGTTGTGTTACTTGCTAACTCGTTTGTGTTAGATACAATCAAATGGTCATCGTTTGCAACAATCGTAGGACAAGTAAGTAAGGAAGATACATCATCAATAACAGAACATGAATAGTCAGTACATGCAATGCTAGGTTCATCAACAACAACAAAATTGTATATCCTAGATATACGATCAGAATTGTCATCTAGAGATAAGATATAATCAGAACAGTCAGTCACAGCAGACGGAGTAAACACGGATCTCATTTCATCCGACCCATCCTCAAAGGTTCTAGAGATGGCATCGGGTAGTGCGTTCTGATGGCCTGGTACATGCTTGTAAGTAATGTCAAAATTGCCCAGATAGGACGTCCATCTTTGAAGACGTCCTGAGGTGTTTTGCATGGTTTTCAAGTTTTGCAAAGAGCAATTATCGGTTACCACCGTAATATGTTTACCAACAAACATGGGCTCATGAGATCTAATGGCGCTCACAGCACTGAAAATCTCCTTGTGATGAATGGGCCATGACAAACTTGGGCGTGGCAACTGGTGCCCACCGTAGTAATTTACTCGAAACTCCTTGTTGTCATCTAGTTGTCCAATTGCATATCCGACCGCAAAATCACTAGCGTCAACAAATAGTACGAAATCCTTAGATGGATTAACTGGTACTAAAATTGGCGGTGACAACAAAACAGAAATAATGTCTCTTAACTCAGCTTCTGCCTCCTCGGTCCAAGCAAATTCTTTGTCAGGCTTGCGCGCAATTTCGCGCATCTTAGTAACTCGCATTGCATAATTCTTAATCACCTTCCTAAACCATGAGCTCATAGCTAAGAATCTCACTAGACTCTTACGCGTGGTTGGGCTCGGGTAGTTTTCAAGAATCTTGGCTCGGTTTTTAGTCACCATCTCTACAGAGTTTTTGCTAACCCTGTGGCCACAAAATTCTATGCTAGAATGTGCAATGCTTCCCTTGCTTGCGTTCACGCTGACATTGTATTTGCGAAACAAATCAAATACTTCACGTAGTCTAATGATATGCTGATCTAGATCCTTGTGAAATACTAGACAATCATCGACATAGGTTGCTACGTCACCAGCCCCTAATGTTGACAACACGGTATTCAGGCTGTGACAGAAATACGATCCGCTATTGACCATCCCGAAAGCGGCCACTGTCCACCTGTACTTATTTCCGGTCAACGGGTTAGTGAACGTTAAAATATCTCGACTACTCTCGTCGATCGGCACTTGCCAATATCCTGATTTTAGGTCAAGTGATGTTAAGTACAGCGGTTCTGCGGATGCAATTTGCTCGACAATATCATCGATTCTCGGTAGTGCAACCTGAAACGGTGTAATTAGAGCGTTGACAGCTCGAAAATCGCACACAAGGCGGGCTTCGCCGTTGCGCTTAGGTACCAAAATTAGCGGAGTATTGTATGACACGGCCCCCTCTAAGGTGGCTGGTTCCACTAATTTGTTTACGAGCAACTCGGAAATTTGCCTATCTGCTTCACGTGCATGCTCTGCACTTAGCTTGTATTGCTTTCGGTTGCTCGGCCTATCGTCTTTCAATGCGATTTTGTATGGCGGCAAATTTAGCCGTTTCAGTTTTGACACATCATTAACAAAAATGTCGCGATACTCATAACATAGCTGCATGATCCGTTCACGATCAGCTGTCTGCAGCTCATCTGATATATCTAGTCCAGAATCCTTAATAAACTGTTCGATCTCGGCCTTTGACGGCTCTCGCCTGTTTATGTCAGTGTGAACTGCTGGTTTACTCTCTGGTATTATTCCACCGGCTGCCTCGATAGTGGTTATAGAGGCTACTAAATCTCCTTTGCACAAAACAACCGGTTCTGGTTTAAAGTTCATAATACGACAGACGGTCGATATTGATTTCGGATGAATAGCGATTCGCTGCACGGCAAAGCGCTCAAATTGTCGGCCTGGTATGGCCTCTACTAAACAGTCTTGATTCAAAAACTTATGAGACACACTAATAGGTACATTGGCTACAGAGTAAGGCGATATACATATAGGCTTAATTACACGCACAAAACAATCCTTCTTTTTCTCGTTATACATAGGTACACACAGCACGTCCTCGATGCTCACTTGACAATTTTGATAGTCCAAGATGACATTATAAGATCGCATGAAATCATCTCCCAATATAAAATCATTTGGTCGTAAATTTGTCACTACTAATGCATTCTGTGGAAACTGAAATCCTTTGATAAACATCGGTAGATCAACAGACCCTAGCACATCAAGCGATGTACCATTGGCAGTTCGTAAATTTCTTGCCGTTCCGACCTCTAGAGGTTGAATTTGCAATTGCAACTGAGTTGCTAATTTTTCCGATATTACAGAAAATCCACTTCCTGAGTCTAGCAATGGTCTTAGAATTTTTCTTCGGACTTTCACAATCAAAAAATTCCCTTCGGTTAAAGATTGAGTAATTCGTTGTGTGCTGTGTCTATCAGTATAACGTCGTTCGAACCGGCGACCGGCGCGCTCTGTCTGTCCGGCTCTGACAGAGCGTACCCGTCATTGGCTCTGCGGAATTTTGTTCCGCTGGGCTGATCGACATTGGGACACAAAATGTCCGGCCTTTTTGCAGTATGCACATGTGCGTCCCTGACGCATAGCAGGGCAACGCCCTTCCCAATGTGAATACCCGCAACGATCACATGCCCTGTCCGTTCCTTGCGCCGTGGGCCTGGGTTCGAAGTTTTCTTGTCTTCTACGGTACATACCCTGTTGGACGTACCCTCTTCGTCCTCGAAATCCGGATCTGCCTCGGTTCGGATTGTAATATGGCCTTGTCGATTCGCTAGGTGGCGGTGTATTTGGGCGTGAGTTACTGAAAGAGACACGCCGTGGTTCCGGCGTGGATGAGCGTCGCTC
>CALNYZ010000017.1:0-435000 GCA_942490945.1 uncultured Gammaproteobacteria bacterium
GAGCAGCGTCAAACAGAATGGACACGGTTTCAATCGTTGCAGGATTTTCTGGATCCAGAAGACATGTCCAGATCGATTCAAGGCTACCCGGCGCCTGTTCGTGCCATTATTTCTGCACGCTCACCCGGCCTGTCTGACTAGGCTATTTTCGCGACAAGATCGTGTTCAGTTGAATCGGTAATCGTCACATCAACAAACTCGCCCTCTGCAAACCCGTAGCGTTTTCAATAATCACCTGCCCGTCGATATCCGGTGCCATCTGCGCTGTCATCACGATCGCGCAACGGCACCAGATGTCGACGATTTCATCGATCGTCACCCGGCTGACGCCCTACATTAGCCGTTAATTTTGCCTGGCGGTACCGGCTTGCAATTGCATGAGTTCTGCCTGTCGTGAATATTTAATGCCTTCAGGAACCGGATTGGCCAGTTCATTGGCCGTTGCACCGTCAACAGCTGAATAGGTAAAGCAACCCACACGATCCAGTTGCGCTGCTTCCAGAAACTCCAGCAATATTTCAAAATCGGCTTCAGTTTCACCGGGGAAACCGGTGATAAACGCGCTACGGATAGTGATATCCGGACATATCTCACGCCACTTCTGAATACGCTTTAAGGTATTTTCAGCATTGGCCGGACGGCGCATGGATTTTAGTACGGCTGGACTCGCATGTTGTAGGGGAATATCCAGATAAGGCAAAACTTTACCATCTGCCATCAAGGGAATAATGTCATCGACATGCGGATAAGGATACACATAATGCATTCTTACCCATACACCAAATTGCGATAGCCCTTTGGCCAGATCATACATATTTGTTTTTAAAGGTTGGCCTTGCCAAAACCCGGGTTGGTATTTGACATCAATTCCATAGGCGCTGGTATCCTGCGAGATGACCAGTAACTCTTTCACGCCCGCCTGCACCAGATTGTCCGCTTCCTGCATGACATCTTGTATCGGCCGCGACACCAGATCGCCCCGCAATGCGGGAATAATGCAAAACCGGCAACGGTGATTACACCCTTCCGAAATTTTCAGATACGCATAGTGTGACGGGGTCAGCTTGATACCTTGCCTGGGGATCAAATCCTGAAACGGGTCATGTTGCTTACTATGCAGGGGCAAATGTTGCTGTACCGCCAGAAGAACCTCTTCATATGCATGCGGGCCAGTGACCGCCAATACGTTTGGGAACTGCTGTTGCACAATGTCACCTTTTGCACCCAGACACCCGGTAACGATGACTTTACCGTTTTCATCGAGAGCCTCACTAATCGCTTCCAGTGACTCGTCGATTGCGCTGTCGATGAAGCCGCAAGTATTAATAATCACCAGGTCTGCTGACGCATAATTGTCCACCAGGTCATAGCCTTGTGTGCGTAACTGGGTGAGGATAATTTCCGAATCAACGGTCGCCTTGGGACAACCCAGACTCACCATTCCAATACTTGGCGATTTTTTTACCATATCGCGTCACTTACGATTTCGGGGAGAGACATCGCGCTATACAACTTTATCTTATTGATTTTAATAGTATTTATCATAAAAAAGGCTGATTTCCCGGTAAAATTTGTAGTAATTATAGCTAAAACATTGATTTTTCATGCTTTTTCGCTATTTTTAGGCTAAAGTTTAGACGCAGTATAACTAAGTACATGTTCTGAATGATATATTAGTGTGTTATAATATTGAAATATTATAGAGGATGCCACCACCCACGGGCGTGAATTATACAGATGAATAGATGTCGAATGTTTAAGAAAATGACGAAACGACCGTTAAAATGGGTATGGGGTTGATGGGCATGCGTAGACGAATTGCAGCATTTATGATGGCTGGGGCCACCTTGTTATTGGTACTGCTGAATGCTTGCGCGCCACAAAAAAGCCTGCTTGATCAGGTTATTGCGTCTGGAGAGCTGGTTGCCCTGACACGCAACGCAGGTACAACCTATTATCAGGGCCCCAATGGTCCGACTGGCCTTGAATATGATTTACTCGAGCGATTTGCCAACTTCCTTAACGTAAAACTCACCCTGGTCACGACAGATGATTTGAAAACCATGCTGAATAAAGTAAGCAATGGTGATGTAAATGTGGCCGCCGCAGGATTAACAGTTACACCCGATCGAAAAGAGAAAGTTCGTTTCAGTTCGCCCTACCAGTACATCACGCAACAAATTGTTTACAACCAATCAGGTACCAAACCGAAAACATTAACCGATCTGACCAATACCAAACTGGAAATTGTCGCCAACAGCAGTCATGCAGAACGGTTGAAAGAGCTCAAGTCTACCTGGCTAAACCTCGACTGGAATGAAAATTCTATAAGTGGTACTACAGAACTGATGAGCCGCGTCGCGGAAAACACCATTGATTACACGATTGTGGATTCGAACGAACTGGCTCACCATCGTCGCTATCACCCTGAACTTCGCGTGGCATTTGATATTTCACAGCCACAAGCTCTAGCCTGGGCGTTCAAACGTGGCGAAGACGAATCCTTGTTTAAAAAAGCAGAGTTATTCTTTAGTAACCTCAAAGCCAGTGGTGAACTGGACCGACTCATTAAACGTCATACTACTTATGTACAAAATTACGACTATGCCGGTACCTACATATACATGAACCATGTAAATTCCCGCTTACCGCTTTATAAAGATTTGTTTACAGCAGCCGCGAAAAAATACAAGTTGAAATGGCCGCTACTGGCTGCCATGGCCTATCAGGAATCTCACTGGCGTCCTGATGCTGTCTCACCTACCGGTGTCAGAGGCATCATGATGCTGACGCAAGTTACAGCAAATCAATTGGGGGTCACATCCCGAACCGATGTGGAAGAAAGTATTTTTGGTGGCGCACAATATTTACGCGAACTGATAGATCGTTTTCCATCACATATAAAACAACCTGATCGCACCTGGCTTGCATTGGCAGCCTACAATGTTGGCTATGGCCATGTACGTGATGCACAAATAATTACTGAAATGCGTGGCGGTGATCCGGACAAGTGGTCTGATATAAAAGAAAATCTGCCCTTACTGCGACGCAAGGAATGGTATAAACAGACACGTTACGGCTATGCCCGCGGTAATGAACCGGTTCGTTATGTCGAGAACATTCGCAGTTATCATGATATTTTACGTTGGCAAATAGAGCAAATTCGCCCAAGCAATGTATCACCATCGATACTGGCGTTTGCTTCACCTGTTTTATAAAAATTCTTATTTACTAAATCGTTGGCGAATATACTGGTTAAATATATCCACCCAGTGCGAATCAAACTGTGTTCCTTTACGACCATTTATATCGGCAACTACTCGTATAATTGTGCGTTTATCCTCGCTACCATCTGCTGAATACGTCATCAGATCATATGCATCAACAATGTTAAGCAATTTTGCCCCGGCCGTAATATCATCACTTTTAAGTTTATTCGGGTATCCCTCGCCATCCACACGTTCATGATGCTGTAATACAATTTTAACAGCTTCATCCCACTCGCCCAATCCTTGCAGCAATTGTGATGCAAGCAAAGGATGTTCTGACATATTTTCAATATCTGGATTTATAAAGTCGCCATGGTTATTAAGGGCAGAACCGGGCACGAATGTCATACCGACATCATGCATATAAACTGCGGCTTTTAATTGCTTGCTATCAACTGGTAGACCGGCAATCTCATTCATCCCGGTTGCCATTTCCATCATACGAACTGTACTGCCACGCTTACCGATAATTCTTTGCTCCATAAGCAAGGAAAGATTCATGAACAATTCCATATCATCAAACTCGGTCGAAGCAGTATCACTACTGTCGTCGGTAGTTTCATACTCAAAACCGGGATCAAACACACGAATTGCATTCAGAATGACCGCTTCGTCATTATCTCGTTGATGTACGGTTACGATCGTACTATTAAATTCCGGCAATCTTTCCAGCGCATTGGCCTGCTCATACAACTGCGCATAAGCCAGACTGCGACACGACTCCAGGCTCAACAGAAACAAATCACTCATTAACTGAATGTAATCACGTTGATTATTGCGGATTTGATCCAGGATATTTTCGAGATGATGAATGAATTCAGACAATTCGTTCAGTCCCATCATACGTAGATTACTTTTTACGGAATGCATGCGGCGAAATAATGCATGCGGTGCTTCCTGATCGTCTGGCTGTTGATTCAGTTCGGTAAGAATTTCGCGTATCGACAGGCACGCATCATCATACTCACCGAAGAAGTCGTTAATCAGTTCTATATCAAGCGCTGCATCCATTGAGGCTTCTTGGCAATAAGGTGATTTATCCTCATTCTATAGCGTCAAATAATGGGGAGTTCTTTAATTAATCACCACCAAACTATAGCGGGAAATCTGGCAGGCAGGGTGATAACTTGTTGATTGGTTAAGGCTTTATCGGCGACTCTGAAAAAAACGACTCAATATATGGCCACAGGGTTGTGCCAACACACCCTTTGTTACTTGCAGCTGGTGATTCAGTTGATCTGATTGCACAAGATTAAAAACACTCCCCGCCGAGCCGGTGCGTGGGTCAGCCGCGCCATAAACAAGTCGTTTTATTCTTGCATGCACCATAGCAGATGCACACATTGGGCAAGGTTCCAATGTGACGTATAACGTGCAATCGATCAGACGATAATTACCTAACGCCTCTCCTGCCTTTCGCAAGGCAAGAATCTCGGCATGGGCAGTGGGGTCGTGTTGAAGAATGGGTTGGTTAAACGCTTCAGCAATCAGTATGTCATCTTTGACAATCACCGCACCGACTGGCACTTCATTATCCGATGCTGCCTGACCGGCCAGGTCTAATGCGCGTTGCATCCAGTGTTCATCAGATAGCAATGATGTTATTCCCACTCAATGGTGGCGGGCGGCTTGCTTGAAATGTCGTAGGTAACGCGTGATATGCCGTCAATTTCATTAATAATGCGGCGTGAGACAATTTCAAGAAAATCATACGGCAATCTGGCCCAACGGGCGGTCATGAAATCTATCGTCTCGACTGCACGTAATGCAATGACGTATTCATAGCGTCTGCCATCACCAGTAACACCGACCGATTTTACTGGCAGGAATACCGCGAAGGCCTGACTCACCTTGTGGTAAAGATCGGCCTTATGCAATTCTTCAATAAAAATATGATCAGCCAGTCGCAGGTAATCCGCGTATTCTTTTTTAACCTCACCCAGTATCCGTACACCCAGTCCAGGTCCGGGAAACGGATGACGATAAACCATGTCGAAGGGCAAGCCCAGCTCCAAACCTATCTTGCGTACTTCATCCTTGAATAATTCGCGTAAGGGTTCACATAATTTGAGTTTCATGTGCTCTGGCAATCCACCGACATTATGATGCGATTTTATAAGGTGTGCTTTACCCGTTTTCGCACCTGCCGATTCAATAACATCAGGATAAATTGTACCCTGTGCCAGCCACTTGGCGTTTTTTAATATGTTTGCTTGCTCTTCAAATACGTCGATAAACATATTACCGATTATTTTACGTTTGTGTTCGGGGTCAGCAACGCCTTTCAAGGCAAACAGAAAACGATCTTCTGCATCAACACGTATTACCTTTACACCCATATGCTCGGCAAAGGTGGCCATCACCTGTTCGCCTTCTTTATGTCGTAGTAAACCGTTATCGACAAACACACAGGTTAACTGCTTTCCAATAGCTTTATGTAACAGCGCGGCAACGACGGATGAATCGACACCGCCGGACAGACCCAGCACGACTTCATCTTCCCCTACCAGGTTTCGAATCGTCTCGATACGATTGTCTATGATGTTATCTGCGGTCCATAAATTTCCACAGCCACACAGGCTGTGAACAAAACGCTCGATAATGCGTTGACCCTGCAAGGTATGCGTGACTTCCGGATGAAATTGCACGCCATAGAATTTACGCGCGTCATCGGCCATGCCTGCTATTGGCGCACTCTCGGTAGATGCCATTAATTTAAAACCCGGCGGCAAATCCATGACGCGGTCACCATGGCTCATCCACACATCCAGTAAGCCGTAACCCTCTTCTGTGGTGTGATCTTCGATGTCTGTTAACAACAAGCTGTGACCACGCGCCCGAACCTGGGCATAACCGTATTCATGGTGATCCGCATTTTCAACCTTGCCACCCAGTTGTGCCGCCATGGTTTGCATGCCATAACATATTCCCAAAACAGGAATGCCCATATCAAACACAGCGGCTGTGACTTGTGGTGCTTCGGCTGCAGTGGTGCTTTCCGGTCCACCCGAGAGGATCAGACCGGAGGGTTTAAATGTTTTGATATCCGACTCGCTGACATCGTAGGCATAGATTTCACAGTACACGCCGGCTTCTCGCACACGTCGGGCGATCAACTGGGTATATTGCGAACCAAAATCGAGAATTAAAATTCGATCAGCGTGAATAGTAGATTTTGTCACTGGTAGATACGTTCCCGGTAAACGTTTACAGATCAGGCGCGGTAATTTGGTGCTTCTTTGGTGATTGAAACATCGTGCACATGACTTTCACGCATACCGGCATTGGTAACACGAACAAAATTCGGTTTGGTTCGCATGTCAGTTATGGTGGCACAACCTGTATAGCCCATGCTCGCGCGAATCCCGCCCAGCATCTGGAAAATGACTGGCCCTAATGGCCCCTTAAATGGCACGCGCCCTTCGATGCCTTCCGGAACCAGTTTTTCAGCCTCATTACCTTCCTGAAAATAACGATCACTGGATCCTTCTTTGGATGTCATGGCGCCCATCGAACCCATACCGCGATAAGACTTGTAGGTTCGACCCTGGTACAACTCAACCTCACCCGGAGCTTCTTCTGTGCCTGCAAACATACTGCCGAGCATGATGGAGTGCGCGCCGGCTGCCAAGGCTTTACAAATATCACCTGAGTAACGAATTCCACCATCGGCGATTAATGGTATATCCGATTTTTTGAGTGCTGCCGCGACATTCGCCACCGCAGATATTTGTGGCACACCAACTCCCGAAACAATACGCGTAGTGCAAATGGAACCCGGACCAATTCCCACCTTGACGGCGTCGGCGCCGACCTTGGCAAGAGCAAGCGCCGCCTCTGCCGTTGCGATATTGCCGCCAATGACCTGAACATCATAATTAGACTTGACCCACTTGACGCGTTCGATCACACCTTGTGAATGTCCATGCGCGGTATCAACCACGATAACATCCACACCCGCGGCAACCAGCCCGGCGACGCGTTCATCTGTTCCCGGCCCAACGCCAACCGCAGCGCCTACACGTAATTGCCCCTGATCATCTTTACAGGCATTGGGGAATTCTGTTGCTTTTTGAATATCTTTGACGGTCATCAGACCACGAAGTCGGAAGTTATCATCAACGACCAACACCTTTTCAATTCGATGCTCGTGTAACAAATGCTGTACTTCGTCTTTATTGGCGCCTTCTTTAACGGTAATCAGACGCGCTTTGGGTGTCATGATCTTGTTTACCGGCTCATCAAATCGGGTTTCAAAGCGTAAATCCCGGCTCGTCACGATACCGACCAAATCTTCGCCATCGACAACCGGCACACCGGAGATATTTTTTGCGCGGGTCAAAGATAAGACTTCTCTAATACTCGTGCTTGGCGTCACGGTGATCGGGTCTTTTATCACGCCGCTTTCAAACTTTTTGACACGTCTGACTTGCTCTGCCTGCTGCTCGGCGGTCATGTTTTTGTGAACAATCCCCAAGCCACCCTCCTGGGCAATAGCAATCGCCAACCGCGCTTCAGTAACAGTGTCCATGGCAGCGGAGACAAGCGGTATATTAAGGTCAATACCCCGGCAGAGGCGCGTCTGCAGGCTTACATCACGTGGCAAGACCGATGAATGGGCAGGAACGAGTAATACATCATCAAAAGTGAGCGCTTCCTCAGCGATACGCAGCATGTAGAGCTCCTAATCTGTGAATCTGGCATTCGGTGGTTTGAAACAGCCCATTTAGGTAAACGAAGCTGACCAGATGCGGTAAAACCGCGAATTATAAAGATTTTTTAAGTAACGGTAAATCACAAAAATACGATCTGATAAGGTGTTGCCATCTGCAGCCCGGCATCGCATAATGGTTGGAGTCAAATAGATGGCTAGATTGTTAAGTTTACCTCACTTTCGGATAAACTTGGTCTAAAAAACTATTTAACCAGACATTTTAACCAGCTGGCTGTCACGAAGGGGTTCAAGACAGTTATATCGGGTATCGATTAAACAGCTGGTCACAATAAAAACTGGAGGAGCAAATGAAGAAACTGATTATTATGGCCGCCGCAACGGTATTAACGATTGCAGCATGTGGTAGTTCACCTATGTACAACAAAGGTGACGCTGTTGGCGCAATCACGGCAGCCGAACACCAATTATCACGTGCCGAAAGTCAAAACTTCGCGTGGCGTGATACCGGCAAACTCATCAAAAAGGCAAAAGAAGCCCTGAAGAAAGAAGACTTTGATGAAGCCGTTAAACTGGCAAATAAAGCGAAACAACAAAGCACATTGGCACTTGAACAAGCCATGGCTGCAAATAAAGCCGGTCCACACATGAAGTAACAAGCTGGACGCCACGAAAATAAAAAGCCGGGCCTTCCCGGCTTTTTTTTTCTGTTTATCAGAACAATCTGCATACCCAAATTATCAGCATCACATTTATAATTACTATATGGATATCACCATTCAGGAACGTGACATATACAGCATAAGCCGCCTTAACCATGAGGTTCGGTCTGTTCTTGAGAGCGGCTTTCCAATGGTTTGGATACAGGCAGAAATATCGAATCTGGCCAGACCCGGTTCTGGACACTGGTACTTTTCGTTAAAAGATGAACATGCCCAGGTTCGATGTGCCATGTTTCGTAATCGAAATATGCATAGTCAATTCACCCCTGCAGACGGACAATTGGTATTAGTCAGGGCAAAAATCAGTTTGTACGAACCACGAGGTGAATTTCAGCTAATCATTGAACACATGGAGGCTGCCGGTGAAGGTGCACTGCGGCAACAATTTGAACTGCTGAAACAAAAACTCCAACGTGAAGGACTGTTTGAGAGTCTTCACAAAAAACCACTTCCTCCCTATCCTGAAAGCATAGGCATCATTACATCACCGACTGGTGCAGCTATTCACGACATTCTTACCACGCTAAATCGCCGCTACCCCATTTTGAACATTACTATCTATCCAACCAGTGTTCAGGGAGCCAGTGCAGCGGGTGAGATTATCCGGGCAATCAAGCTTGCAGAACAACAGGCGGATTGCGATATTTTAATTCTTGCGCGCGGTGGCGGTTCGTTGGAGGATCTATGGTCTTTCAATAACGAACAACTTGCACATGCAATCTTCAACTGCCCTATTCCTGTGGTAACCGGCATCGGGCACGATGTTGATTTCACTATTGCCGACTTTGTTGCCGATCACCGCTCTCCAACACCCACCGGCGCCGCAGAATTCATCACACCCGACAAGCGCGAGATACTAAAACATCTGGATAATTTTCTGCGCACATTCATCCAACTCACTCGTGGAAAAATATTTAACCTGACACATGCACTCAAAACCACACAGGCCAGACTGGTTCACCCGGAAAGAAGACTGCAGGACACCAGCCAGAAACTGGATGAACATCAAATGCGCCTGAACAGAATCATCGTTAATACACTGAAAAAATATCAGCAATATTTGACCGGCACGATAAAAAGGCTTGGCACTTGCGTGCCACAACAGCGCATATTACATTCCCGACAGCAACTCGCCCAATATAATCTGCGTTTGGTTCGTGCTGTCGATTTTAAAATTCATAATGCAAACGGACGTTTAAAGGAACAGGTTGCGATACTCAATGCACTGAGTCCGATTGCCACGCTGGACCGTGGATATGCTATTGTAACCCGGGTTAGCAACAAGAAAATCGTACATAATAGTCATGAATTAAAATTAAATGATGAAGTACAGACAAGATTATCCAATGGTTCATTTATCAGCAAGGTTACCGACATTGCCAAAGACTAATTTACATCTTATGAAATTGCTGTCCTTACTGATACTGTTTTTTACAAGCCAGATATGTTTTGCGGATATACCCAAGCATGACCCGGTGCCGGGCGGGATAGCTGTTATAAAAATAAACCCAAAAATTACTCGATCAGATGTACGTGGATTTTTCAAAAAACGTCGCATAATGATTAAATCACATGAGGGAGAAAACTACGCAATCATTGGATTGCCATTGAGCCTGAAACCAGACACCTATTCGTTTACCATAAAAAATGGTAACAAAACATATCGGCAAAAGTTTGCCGTAGCTGATAAAAAGTACCAGACACAACATATAACAGTAAAAAATAAACGTCATGTTAACCCAAACAAAAATGATATGGCAAGAATTGGCAGGGAAAAAAAATTTATTGCTGCTGCGCTTACTAACTGGAGTGAGCAACCAGACCCGCCAACCAACTTCATCCAGCCTGCGCAAGGTATATATTCAAGCCCGTTTGGACTGAGACGATTCTTTAATGGCCAGGCACGGCGTCCACACAGCGGGCTTGATATTGCCGCAGCAGCGGGCACACCCGTCATTGCCCCGGCAGCAGGAAAAATTATCGAAATTGGAGATTATTTTTTTAATGGTAAAACTGTTTTTATTGATCATGGACAGAATCTTATCTCTATGTATTGCCATTTAAGCGAAGTGACCAAAACGAAAGGTAGCGTGCTAAAACAGGGCGAACTGTTTGCAAAAGTTGGCAAAACAGGTCGGGTAACAGGTGCACACCTGCACTGGTCAGTAAGTTTAAATAATACCCGCGTTGAACCGACCTTATTCTTGCAAAACAAGTGAACAATAGCGAAACGCTGCCAGACTGGATTATGTATGTTGCGCAGGACGCTGATGGTACCTGGTGGGGATACAGTGCCGAGCCACATTTAAATGATAGTGGCTGGTACGAAAATGAAGTTGGTAAATATATCAGACTGGATAAAACCGATGCGAATATCGATTGGCAAAACAGTTTAAAACTTGCTAAATAATCTCACTTTTTTACATGTTCCATCAAACGTTTGCGTTTTGCCAGCTGACGTTGTGTTAGTTTGTTTTTCTTGTCTTTAAACGGGTTGTCGCCGGTTTTAAACTCAAAACGTACCGGTGTGCCTTCCAGTTTAAGTTGTTTCTGAAACGCATTACTTAAATAGCGTTTATACACTTCCGGAATCTTGTCGGTCTGGTTTCCATGTATAACGAAAAGTGGGGGATTAAGACCTCCCTGATGCACATAGCGTAATTTTATTCGCCGCCCTTTAACCAGTGGTGGCTGATGAGCAGTAACAATATTGTTCATGATGTCGGTCAGTTTTGACGGGGTAAACCGTTTTGTCGCAGACGTATATGCCTTGTGGATTGACGGAAACAGCTCACCTACGCCTGTTCCGTGCAGTGCAGATATTTTGTGAATTTTTACATTCTGGATAAAATTAAGTTTTATATCCAGTTCACGCATTAATTTGGCTTTTTGATCGGTATCAATTCCGTCCCACTTATTAATGGCTATCACCAGTGCACGACCGGAATCCAGCACATAACCCAGCAAGGTTGCATCCTGCTCGGTAATGCCTTCATGGCCGTCAAGTAACATAATGACAACGTTTGCATCATCAATCGCCTGCAGCGTTTTAATAACACTGAATTTCTCGACTGCTTCACTAACCTTACTCTTACGCCGGACACCGGCAGTATCGATCAATGTATAATCTTTTTCATTGCGCACGAAATGCAGATAAATGCTGTCACGGGTTGTGCCCGGTTCATCAAAGCTGACCACCCTTTGTTCACCGATAATTCGATTTACCAGGGTTGATTTACCGACGTTGGGTCGGCCGACAATGGCAATCTTGATTCCCTGATTTTCCGTGTCTTCATCCGGTTCATAGACGAAGTCCCGAAAAACCATTTCCATCATACTTTTTACGCCATGACGATGACTCGCTGAAATTGAAAAACTGTTTTGAAATCCAAGCTTGCTAAAATCAGCTTCTGCCGTATCAATGTTCAATCCATCCGTTTTGTTTATCACCAGACAAATATTTTTATTCTTACTGCGTAATATTTTTGCAATGTCTTCATCGAGTGGTGACAAGCCATGACGCGCATCTACAAGAAAGAATACAATACTTGCTTCTTCCACTGCTATCCATGACTGCTGGGCCATAAGCGACTCGACGCCAGTTTCATCGCCGGTTAATCCGCCTGTATCAATAACAATGTAAGGTATGGTGTCAATCATACCCGAACCATACTTTCTGTCGCGTGTCAGACCAGGCTGGTCTGCAACCAGTGCGTCACGTGTTCTGGTCAGACAATTAAATAAAGTTGACTTGCCAACATTGGGGCGTCCAACCAGTGCTATTGTGGGTTTCATCGGATTTTGGCGGTTGAAATCAGTTAATAGAAAAAAGTGACGTGAAGCCAAATCGTGTAGTGGCAATCAATTTATTACCTTGTACTACAGGTGAACTGATGATGTTATATTTTCTATCAAATACCAAATCATCCGGCACATCTGCCTCCTGCTCCGGTTCATCTGCCAGACGCGTACGCGCAACCAGATGACCATCAGATTTGGCCAGCCAGTGTATAAAACCATTGAAGTCTGCAACCACAACATATTCGTTTTGTAACACTGGCTTTGTTAATGAGCGGCGTAGTAACTTGTCCTGTTTCCATACCGTAGCACCGGTACGAGGATCCAGTGCCCAGACATAGCCAACACTATCCGTGATATACAGCCTTGCCGTTTCCAGCGTCATACCGGTATACGAACTAAAATCTCGCGTCCAGATGATACGTCCTGTTTCAGTATGCATACAGGCAATGCGTCCCTGATAGGTAACCGTGAACAGTAAATCATTTACAACAATCATATTGGCATCTATATCAACAAGCCGCTCGATTTCCGTTCTGCCTTTTGGAGACGCGATACTTTTTTCCCATATCTTGTTCCCTGTAGCCTGATCAAGCGCATATATTTTTCCCTGATCAGATCCGGATAATATCAATTTTCCATATGCAACCGGGTGACTTGTACCCCGCAAGCTCAGCGGTGGAGCGGTATCTGTATGTACCCACAATACCTTGCCTGAAGACATATCCAGTTTGGCAATATTGCCATCAACGGTACGTACAAACAGGGCATTATTTACTACAAGCGGAACTGCCAGAGCTTCACTCGTTAATTTTGCCTGCCAGTTCACATCACCGTTTGTTTTATTGACAGAAAACAGCTTGCCATTTTCTGTCGCAAAATACATTGCGTTATCAGACTGAGCGAGTCCCGCGGTAATGTTGTGCGTGTAATTCTTTTGCCATAATGTCTGCCCAGATTCGGAATTAATAGCGTAAATATTTCCGGTGTATTCAACCGTATAAAATATTTCCTTGTTCCAGATCGGTTCAAATCTCAGGTATTGATGTCGAACGCCTTTGCCAACATCTCGATGCCAGGAAGAAGATATCCGTAGTTCATTGTCCAGTGGTTCAAGTTTGACTGGTGGCTCAATGGGCGATGGTGAAGAGGAACAGCCACTCAACAACCCAAACAGCAATATAATTATGGCTTTGCGCATGCTAGCTACCTTTTTTAACATCGTCTGGAATACTGTTTAGTTTCATGGACACAACTTCATATCGCTGCTCATTGTTGGATATGCTGCCAAGTGCTTTCTTGTACGCTGCACGCGCCAGCGATAATTCATTCATGGCCATATAGATGTCACCTTCGAGTTCTGCATATAATGATTTAAAAATGGATGTATCATCACGCTTTATCTGACTCAATGCCTGATCGGGTTTCCCGGATTGCAGTAATACTATTATTAAGCGAATTCGTGCCAGATGGGTAAAGCCGTCGTGGCGATCATTACTTATAATCTTCTCAAGCACCCTGGCTGCATCGTCCCATTGCGCCATTTCAGAATACTGTTTGGCCAAAGCAAATCGGGTCAAGGTTGCATAGCTTGTACTTTCATATTTGTCGAGCAGTGTATTTGCCTTGGTTATAAATTCCTTTTTATCCGCCTGATTTTGTAATGCCAACACTTCTGCGTAAATATTTGATGCTGCCTTTGCATCTGAAATTCGTGTCGATTTCCAGTATTGATAACCGGCAAGACCACCAACGCCTATAACCAGACCCAGTACGATAGCTCTGCCGTTTTCTTGCCACCATTTTTTTATCGCTTCAACTTGTTCATCATCGGTTTTTAATTCGTCCACGGTATCTTCCTCTAGATATTTTCAATCAATTTAATCAACTGTTCCAGTTCGACAGTTTGTTGTTCGGAGTTATCACGCAGTGCTTTTACAGATATCATTTTTTTCACTGCCTCATCTTCTCCTATAATCAGCGCCAATTTGGCATTGCTTTTATCAGCTTTTTTCATATGGCTTTTCATACTGCCATCACCGCAATGCATCATAATTCCCTTGTCAGGCAGTTTATCCCTGAGGGTTTCTGCGACTGTCACAGAAAATTCTTTCGCCGCTTCGCCAAGCGGTATTATATAAACATCGGGACAATATATAATTTCTGTATTACCTTGCTCAACCAATGCAACCAGACGTTCCACACCCATCGCAAACCCGACAGCGGGGGTCGCCTTGCCACCCAGCTGTTCAACCAGCCCGTCGTATCTGCCACCTGCGCATACCGTACCTTGCGCACCTAATTCTGTTGTTACCCATTCAAATACTGTCTGGGTGTAATAGTCCAGTCCACGCACAAGATATGGATTGATACTGTAAGCGATATTCATACTGTCGAGTATGCCACACAGTTTTTCGAGGTGAACATTCGATGCACTATCCAGATGTTCATTTATTTTTGGCGCGGCTTCTATAATCGCACGAAGATCAGGATTTTTGCTGTCGAGAATTCTCAACGGGTTTGACTCCAGTCTTCTCAGGCTGTCCTCATCCAGTTTGTCTTTATGTTCAGTAAAATACTGCACCAACAATTCTCGGTATTCCAGACGGGCTTCCTGACTACCCAGCGAATTGATTTGCAATGAAACCTTGTCGGCGAGACCTGTTAATTTCCAGAATCGCGCCGTCATGGCAATTATCTCTGCATCTATGTCCGGACCAGGCAAACCAAATGTCTCAACACCCATTTGATAGAACTGACGATAACGCCCTTTTTGTGGTCGTTCATGCCGAAACATTGGTCCCATGTACCAGACACGTTGTTGTTGATTGTGTAACAAACCATGCTCGATACAGGCACGAACACATCCGGCTGTACCTTCCGGTCGCAATGTCAAACTGTCACCATTACGATCAGAGAATGTATACATCTCCTTCTCAACGATATCTGTTACTTCACCAATCGACCGTTTAAACAATTCAGTTTTTTCGACAATCGGCATGCGCATTTCAGTGTAACCATACTGATACATCAATTTTCTGAAACCTGACTCAATGAATTCCCAGTTTGCTGCATTTGCAGGAAGCAGATCATTCATTCCACGAATTGCCTGAACGGGGTTTGATTTGGGCATGACTTTAGTGCTGGACATAGAACTGGACACAATGATTCGTTTTTAATTATGCCAACTTGTGCTGGCTGTTTGCGACGTTCTGATAGTAACCGGCAAGCGTTGACTTTAATACTTCGATTAAATCGAGATTTATTACAACCCACCACGTAGCTGCCAGGATTGCCAGCACCACCAGTATTATCAGAAAAATATTCTTGCTATTGCTGCCGGTTTTGAACTTTATTGCCTTGCCTTGCAAATAAGTCGGGACAATTGCCGGATTTTCATTATTACCCGCATAGAGCTGTTCCATAATCTTATCAGCCGGCAATTTCAGCAGTTTTGCGTAGCTGCGAATATAACCCGCAACATAGGTTAAACCGGTAAGTTTTGAAATGTCGCCTGACTCAAGTGCTTTTATAATATTTTCGTCGAGTCGTAAATTATTTGCAACTTCTGATGTGCTCAGCGCCATGGATTCGCGTGCCGAGCGAAGTTGATGTGCAATATCGACCAGAGCATCCTTATCTTCTGTTACAACCTGCTCCAGTTCAGACACTATAATTTTCCCTGCTTTTTAAGTTTCTTGAGTAATTCCGTTTCTTTTGAATCAGGAAACATCCCTTTTAGCTGGTTCTCAAAACTTGCAATTCTGTCTTTATTGCCTCTGCCGCGTTCAAGCAATATACCCAACCATAAACTTTGCGGGGTATGTCGGGATGTTTGCGTAAACTGGTTAAAGTACATATAGGCTTTATCGCGGTTTTGCTTGTCAAACTCAATTTGCGATAACGCCAGTAGTGATCGCGGCATGATTGGATTGTATTTCACAGCCAGTAAATAATTTTCTTCCGCTAACTTAATATTACCGGTCAATTGCGCACATAGCGCCTTGTTTTCATAAACATTACCTTTGTCTGAATACAAAGGATCATTCAATACCTCTTCAAAAACTTCAAATGCCGAACTGACTGCTCCTTGCTGGCATAAAAAAGCAGCGTAATTGTTTTTAATCGAGGAATCCTTCGGCGCCAGATCGATGGCACGCAAGTAATTGTCGCGAGCCTTCTCCGGGACGTCTAATCGGCGATATAATTCGGCGAGATAATGATGTGCATTGGCATTGTCTTCATCCTGCTCCAGTGCCTTTTCCAGCTTTTGCATTGCCGTTACATTGTCGCCACTTTGCATATACTTCAAGCCAAGACTGGCATTTAACTGCGCGGCATGTTCCATATCGCTGTTTTTTGTCGTGGTTTGACAGCCACTCATTAACAACGTAAACATCACCAATGCCATAAGCTTATACAGCTTGATCATGCCAGCTTCCTCTGCACACTATCGAGGGAAACAGTAACATTCCGGTTTTCAAGACGCTTCGCGGTACGTTTTGTCTTGTCAGCCACTTGTCCGGCAAGTTGACCGCAAGCCGCTGCGATGTCATCACCACGTGTTTTACGTATCGTGGTAATTATTCCTGCCTTAACAAGAACTTCTCTGAATATTTCAATGCGTTCAGTTGTCGATCCAATGTAGTCGGTGTTTGGAAACGGATTAAAAGGAATCAAATTAACCTTGCAGGGCAAAGTACTAAGCAGTTTGACGAGTTGTTTTGCCTGTGCCTTGCTGTCGTTCACTTCGTTTAACATAACGTATTCGACAGTAACCTTACGCTTGGTTTCACCTGCAATATATCGTTTACAGGCCGCCAACAATTCAACCAGTGGATATTTTTTGTTAATAGGTACAATTTCGTTGCGTAACTCATCATTCGGTGCATGCAGTGACAAGGCCAATGCCACATCACTGACTTCCTTTAATCGATCCAGTGCCGGTACTACGCCCGACGTACTGACAGTAACGCGCCGCTTGGATAGTCCATAGGCATTGTCATCCAGCATAAGATTTAATGCCGTGACGACATTATTAAAATTGAGTAGCGGTTCACCCATTCCCATCATAACGATATTGCTGATTTTTCGATCCTGACGTGGGATACATTTTAATGCCTGATTGGCCCGCCAAACCTGGCCAATAATTTCTGCGGTCGATAAATTTCTGTTAAATCCCTGTTGCGCTGTAGAGCAAAATGTACACTCCAGTGCACAACCGATCTGTGATGACACACACAGTGTGCCACGATCAGATTCAGGGATAAAAACCGTTTCAATCGCATTCGTTGCACCTACATCAAGCAACCATTTTATGGTGCCATCTGTTGAAATATGCTCGTGAATGATTTGTGGCGCACGCACCTCGGCTGTTTGCTTCAGTTTGTCGCGCAAGGCATTACTCAGATTTGTCATTGCATCGAAGTCGGAAACACCAAACTGATAAATCCACTTCAGAACCTGTGCAGCACGAAACGGCTTTTCTCCCAGTTCGGCAAAAAATGCTTCGAGTCCTGCTTTATCCAAATCGAGTAAATTGATGACTTTATTTGTCAATGCCTGTGCCTGTGGTGGTGATATCTAATCAGCAACGCCAACATAACATAAACCCGCAGTTTAACGCGGGTTTATCATACATTCCGGGTGCAAATATATAGTGTAAATTTTAGCTTGTGGCGACAAAGCAAGCAATGGCTATTACTGAAACCCGGGGATTTCCCCTAGTCTTTCTCATCAATCCAGGCCATTTGGATAGCTTCGAGGATTTTTTCGCCAGAATGTTCCGGGTCATCATCGAATTCGGCCAAAGCACAGACCCAGCTGTGTAAATCGGTAAAGCGAATAAAGCGCGGGTCAACGTCAGGGTGCGCCTCATCCAGGGCAATGGCAATTTCCAAGGTATCAATCCATTTCAGACTCATAGTGTGCTCCCCACTCAATTAGTGATGTTCTTTAACCATATTTATGGTGTATTTGGGAATTTCGACCACCAGGTCCGTCTCGCCAAGCACTGTCTGACAGCTCAACCGGGAATCCGGTTCCAGACCCCAGGCTTTATCCAACAAATCATCCTCTTCCTCTGTCGATTCATTGAGGCTATACAATCCCTCGCGAATATAGACATGACAGGTTGTGCAGGCACAGGATTTTTCACAGGCATGCTCAATATCAATATCGTTTTTGAGCGCAGCATCACAGATAGTGGTACCAGGCTCCGCCTCGATCACAGCACCTTCCGGACAGATGTCCTCGTGCGGTAAAAAAATAATTTTTGTCATACTTGTCTAGCCTGTTAATTGCTTAAAATTCGTCAACATTATGTCCGGCCATCGCTTTACGAATATTGGTATCCATTCTGCGGGCGACAAATTCTGCCGCGGCTTTATCCATATCTTTTATTGCTTGCTTAATCATTTCCGGATCGGAGGATTGCCGCGCTTGTACCAGTGCCTGACTCGCCGACTCGATTTGTTCACGTTCTGCTTGCGAAAGCAAATGGCCGTCATCCTCTAATGCCCCGCTCAAGGCTTCAATAACGCGGTCGGCTTCAACCTGTTGCTCATGCAACATTCGAGCTGCCACATCTGCTTCAGCATAGGTCATTGAATCACGCAACATGGTTTCGATTTCATTGTCAGTCAGCCCGTAAGATGGTTTGACTTCAATACCGCTTTCCACGCCGGTGGTTTCTTCCTGTGCCGAAACAGACAATAGTCCATCGGCATCAACCTGAAACATGACACGTATTCGTGCGGCGCCAGCCACCATCGCAGGTATACCGTGCAAGGTAAACTTGCCCAATGATCGGCAGTCCTGCACAAGTTCACGTTCTCCTTGTAATACATGTACAGTCATTGCCGTCTGGCCATTTTTAAACGTCGTAAAGTCCTGTGCACGCGCAACCGGTATTGTTGTGTTCCGTGGTATGATTTTTTCAACCAGGCCGCCCATGGTTTCCAGACCCAACGATAACGGCACGACATCCAGCAATAACAATTCGTTTTCCGGCTTGTTACCAACCAGCACATCGGCCTGTATAGCGGCACCGATTGCAACGACGGTATCCGGGTTGATATCTACCAATGGTTCCTGTGCAAAAAATTCAGCCACTTTTTCGCGTACCCGCCTGACACGTGTCGATCCGCCAACCATCACAACAGCCGATACAACATCAGCATCGAGCGCAGCATCACGCACTGTTCGACGGCAGGTGAGGATTGTTTTATTAATCAATGGATCGATCAGCTCATGCAGCTTTTCACGTGACAATTCAATCGTGTATTTTTTACCTGCTGATTCAATATTTAATGTCGTGACAGTTTCGTCAGTTAATGCTTCCTTTGCCTGACATGCCTGCTGAATAATTTGTCGTTGTAAAGTATGTGATATGGATTCATCATCAATCTGACTCATCACCCATTTGGCAATGGCCTGATCAAAGTCGTCGCCGCCCAGAGATGTATCGCCGCCGGTTGCCAATACTTCGAAAACGCCTTTATTTAAGCGTAAAATCGAAATATCAAACGTTCCACCACCCAGATCATATACTGCAATAACGCCTTCTGTCTGTTTGTCCAGACCATACGCAACCGCCGCTGCGGTCGGTTCATTTAATAACCGTAAAACATTCAGATTTGCGAGTTTCGCTGCATCTTTGGTTGCTTGTCGTTGTGCATCATCAAAATAGGCAGGCACGGTAATCACAACACCTTTTAATTCACCACCCAGCGCCTGTTCACTCCGTAACTTTAATGCTTTCAGAATCTCTGCCGAGACTTCAATAGGACTTACCGGTCCGGCATCCGTTTGTATACGTGGTACCGATGATTCCGTATCCGTAAACTGATAACGTAACTCTGGCTCGTATTGTTTTATCGCGTTGAGACTTCGTCCCATGTAACGTTTGACCGAGCTGATGGTATTCAGCGGATCGTTAATACTTTCTGCCCTGGCAGAAAATCCTACTTGCGGCGGTTTATCTTTGTAGTACCGCACCACGGAAGGCAATAAATGTTGTCCCTCTTCATCCGCAAGCGTATCGGCTGATCCACTGCGCACAGCTGCCACCAGTGAATTTGTTGTACCCAGGTCGATACCGGCAGCCAGACGATGTTCATGCGGCTTGGTAGCTTGACCGGGCTCACTAATTTGTAATAACGCCATTTAAACAGAATCCAGTATTTTTTCTTCCAGCACTTCCGCTTCAGACTGAAGTTTTGCCAGAAATTGCAGTTTTTGTACTTCTTTTTTTGCCGCTTGTAATTGCGCCTGATCAGTTTTGCTCAACATAGATGTTAATTTCTCCATAATTTCATCACGTTTGGAGACCAGTGCCTTCATCACCTCATCCAATTCCTGCTGATCTTCGGCAGATTCAAGTGCTTCACGTAACTCGATTTGCTCCATCAGGAATTCAGGATCAAGACTGGTGTCTTTTTCGTCATCAAACACAACGCCATTTTGTTCGAGAATATATCGGGCACGGCGTTGCGGAGATTTTAATGTCTGGTTTGCTTCATTGATATGCGCAGCAAGTTGAACTGACAAGCGTTTTTCCTGATCACTACCACTGGCAAACTTGTCGGGATGCACGTTCTTTTGCAATTCCCGATAGTTCTGGGCCAGAAGTTGGGTATCGATTTTAAATGATGAGGGTAAATCGAACAGTTCGAAATAATTCTGCGTAAGATATTTTTGCATGACAATTCTGGCTAAACATTGAAGCTTTCGCCACAACCACAGGTGTCTTTCACATTGGGATTATTGAACTTGAATCCTTCGTTCAGTCCCTCGCGGGTGTAATCCAGTTCTGTCCCATCAAGATAGACAAGACTTTTTGTATCGATTACTACTTTAACACCGTTTGATTCAAATACATTATCCGCTTCATCCGTACTATCAACGAACTCAAGTACGTACGCCATACCGGAACAACCCGTGGTACGAACAGCCAGGCGCAAGCCGACTCCACTACCGCGGTTATCCAGGAATTTCTTGACGTGCTGTGCTGCAGCTTCAGTTAATGTAATTGCCATACTTTACCTCTATACAAGCATCCAAATAATCAGGCAGACTTGGCTGAATCAGTAGCACCTTGTTTCGATTTATAATCGGTAATAGCCGCTTTAATTGCATCTTCTGCCAGTACGGAACAATGAATCTTCACAGGCGGTAATTCAAGTTCTGCAGCGATATCTGTATTTTTAATCGCAGCTGCTTCTTCAAGTGTTTTACCTTTTACCCATTCTGTTAACAATGAACTGGATGCAATCGCAGAACCACAGCCGTAGGTTTTGAATTTGGCATCTTCAATCACACCATTTTCGCCCACCTTGATTTGCAGTCGCATAACATCGCCACACGCAGGAGCGCCTACCATACCGGTACCAACAAATCCGCTGTCTTTGTCCATGACACCCACGTTACGTGGATTTTCATAATGATCGATAACTTTTTCGCTATATGCCATCTTATTTACCTCCGATAAAATATTAACTATCTTCTGTTTAATGTGCTGCCCATTCAATGGTAGAAAGGTCAATACCATCTTTGAACATTTCCCATAAAGGTGAAAGCTCACGTAACTTGCCAATATTGTCGTTAATTTTTTCAATCGCAAAATCAATTTCTTCTTCTGTCGTAAAACGACCAATGGTAAAACGAATTGAACTATGTGCCAATTCATCATTGCGCCTAATGCACGTAATACATAAGAAGGCTCAAGACTTGCTGATGTACAGGCTGAACCTGATGAAACCGCCAAATCTTTCAGCGCCATAATCAACGATTCACCTTCAACAAAATTAAAACTGATGTTTAAATTATGTGGAACACGATGTTCCATATCACCATTAATATAAACTTCTTCCATGTCTTTAACACCATCATAGAGTTTTTTTCTGAGCTTCAGTAAGCGTTCATTTTCTGCTGCCATTTCTGTTTTGGCAATGGCAAACGCTTCACCCATACCGACTATCTGATGGGTCGCGAGAGTACCTGAACGCATACCACGTTCGTGACCGCCACCATGCATTTGTGCTTCCAGCCGTACCCGCGGTTTGCGGCGTACATACAAGGCACCAATCCCTTTTGGGCCGTATATTTTATGTGCTGAAAATGACATAAGGTCAACTTTCATATCTTCAAGATCAATAAGCGTTTTGCCCGCACTTTGTGCCGCATCAACATGGAATATAATACCGCGTTCACGCGTAATCTCACCAATCGCTTTAATATCCTGGATAACGCCAATTTCATTATTAACATGCATGATTGAAACCAGAATTGTGTCTTCTCGAATCGCTGCTTTGAGTTTTTCCAGATCAATCAAACCATTAGTTTCGGGATCCAGATAGGTAACTTCAAAACCTTCCCGCTCAAGTTGCCGACAGGTATCAAGCACAGCCTTATGCTCGGTTTTTGACGTAATAATGTGCTTGCCTTTTTTATGGTAAAAATGTGCAACACCTTTAATCGCCAGATTATCTGACTCAGTTGCACCTGAAGTCCATACAATTTCTTTTGGATCGGCATTAATTAAATCTGCAACATCTTTGCGTGCATTTTCCACCGCTTCTTCCGCGTTCCAACCAAATGAATGTGAACGTGAAGCCGGATTGCCGAAATTCCCTTCCGTGGTTAAACAATGACACATTTTTTCAGCTACACGTGGATCGACCGGCGTGGTGGCTGAATAATCAAAATATATTGGTGTTTTCATATCTAAACTTGAATCCCTGACTACGCTTCGCTTAATTATTTGCCGCTAATGACGGTTCCACTTTTGTGCGGTAACCTTCTTTTTGCAAACGTTCCTGACGAGCAGCAACTTCCTGCACACCCTGACGTTCAACAAGTTGTCCCAAACTGATTCCCATCAGGAAATCATGGATTTGTGCACTCAATTCTGACCATAACTCGTGTGTCAAACACTGCTGGTCATCCTGGCAATTGGCCAAGCCACCACAACGCGTGGTCTCGACCTTTTCGTCTACTGCTGTGATCACCTGCGCAACCGGAATCTGGTGTGCGTCACGACTGAGTCGATAACCGCCACCCGGACCACGGGTACTGTCGACCAGCTCGTTCTTACGTAATTTGGAGAACAATTGTTCAAGATATGATAAAGATATGCCCTGACGCTGCGATATATCGGCCAGTGTAATGGGGCCTTTATCGTAGTGGATGGCGAGATCCAGCATCGCGGTGACGGCGTAACGGCCTTTCGTTGTTAGTCTCATTTAACTACCCTACCTTGCTTTCGCGTTCTTGCTTTAACCCTATATATTGCTTACTATTAGCAAATACTGAATTACCGATGCACATACGATAGCAAAACCTAGTATTTTAGTCAAGTATTTCTTCCCCTCCTCACCGTATATCATTCTATAAACATTTGTTTTTACTTAGTTTTTTCTTTTTCTGCTTTTTCTACATGTTCAATATCACAAGGCCCCAGATCCGGTAATTTTTCAATATCCAGTTCTGCTCCCAGTGCTTTCAAGGACTTACACATGTTTTGCATGTTGGTGTCCATCGCGTTGATGTGATCCAACATTGCATTAATGGCGTTCACCACCGGATCAGGCATGTCTTCATGCATTCCGTAGGCATCAAAGCCAATTTTTTTGGCAAATTCTTTGCGTTGATGTTGTTTAGCATCGTGATCCGGTTTGCGCTCCGCTGCAGGCGCTACCAGTCGGCCTGGAATACCCACGACCGTCATATTCTCTGGCACATTCTTGACGACAACGGCATTGGATCCAACTCTAGAGCCATTGCCCAGCTTTATCGGGCCCAGCACTTTCGCTCCTGCCCCCACTACCACGTCATTACCCAGCGTAGGGTGCCGCTTACCCTTGTTCCAGGAAGTCCCGCCAAGCGTTACGCCATGGTACAAGGTACAGTCATCTCCAATCTGCGCAGTCTCGCCGATCACAACTCCCATACCATGATCAATAAAAAATCGTCGACCAATTTCTGCGCCCGGATGAATCTCGATACCGGTAAACCAGCGTGCGACATGTGCCAGAATCCGCGCCAACCATTTAAATCCCCAGCGCCATAATCTGTGATTTAATCTGTGCATGAGTACTGCGTGCAAACCTGGATAAGCAGTGAGGACTTCGAAAGCATTTCGCGCAGCAGGATCGCGTGCAAATACACATTGAATGTCTTCTCTTATTCTGGCGAACATAGTTACTCACTTTATAATATGTAAGAAAATATAATACTAATTGGTGTTGTAGCTTACCAGTTTCAAGCCTTTTCGGACGGGTTTTGTTTGTTATTCACCTGTTGCATCATGGTGAATACGCCACGCAGTATATTGACTTCCATTTCATCCGGTTCAGCGCGATTAAACAAACGTCGTAAACGGCGCAGCAATTGCCTTTCTGCTTTGGGATTCAGAAAACCGATCTCGATCAGAGTTTCTCGCATGTGCTCATACATGCGTTCTACCTCCTCCCGCCTGGCAAGCGGTAAATCACTGTTAAAAACCACCGGCTGGTCTGCCTGCGTAAATTGTTGGTAGAGTTCATAACAGACAACCTGAACGGCCGCGGCCAGATTCAACGAGCTATAAGCTTCATTTGCCGGTATATGTAGCAGATACTGACAGCGGTCCAGCGCCTCATTATCGAGACCGGAAGTTTCGTTACCAAATATCACGGCTATCTTATCTGACGTAGATAAGGTTACGGCCTTTTGGGCGAACGCTTTGGGAGTCATTTCCGGCCAGGGTATGGAACGACGACGTGCGCTTGCGCCAACAACCAACGTACAATCTGCAATGGCCTCATCAACTGATGTCACGACGCGCGCCGCATGCAATAAATCATCGGCACCTGCAGCGCGTGCTACAGCGTGGTCATTGGGGTAGTCCTTCGGGTTAACCAGCACCAAATCTGGCACGCACATGTTTTTCATAGCACGCGCAGCAGCGCCAATATTGCCTGGATGACTGGTTTCAATTAAAACGATTCGGACTTGTTCCAACATGGTAAAAACTTTAGTTAAGGATAAATACTGCATTATACCCGGTTTTGTGCGCTAGCTGCCCTGCTCAATACGGCATCCCAGACTAGTACCACTAAGGACATGGTAAGTCTCTGCGTCTTAACACTGGTCACCAGCAAGGGCATCCTGCTACAATTGTGCCCACATCATAATGCCGTATCATGAGATTGCGCATTTAGTTCTTTAACATCTGAAACTTAATCTATCCCGGAGCAACCATGCATCCAATGCTAAATATTGCTGTACGTGCCGCCCGTCAGGCGGGTGAAATTATTAGCCGTGCAGTCGATCGAATTGACACCCTCGATATTCAGGTGAAAAGCCCCAATGATTATGTTTCAGAAATTGATCGTCAGGCAGAACAGGCGATCATACAAACCCTCAAAAAATCCTACCCTTCGCACAGCTTTCTCGCCGAAGAAAGCGGTCAGGACGATGGCGATAATCATGAATACCAGTGGATAATTGATCCGCTTGATGGCACAACCAATTTTCTTTACGGCTTTCCACAATTTGCTGTGTCCATTGCGCTAAAACATAAAGGTCGCATTGATCAGGCTGTCGTTTACGATCCCCTGCGACAGGAACTGTTCACTGCCAGTCGAGGTGAAGGCGCACAGTTAAACGGTAAAAGAATTCGGGTTACCAAGCGTCAGGGACTTGATGGCGCATTACTGGGTACCGGTATTCCCTTTCGAGAGTCACATATGGCCTTTATGGATGCCTATTTTGAAATGTTGAAAGTACTGATTCCGGGCAGTGCAGGTATCCGTCGTGCTGGTTCGGCTGCGCTGGACCTCGCCTACGTGGCAGCAGGTCGATTAGATGGATTCTGGGAATTTGACCTCAATCCCTGGGACATGGCCGCCGGTGTATTACTCATTGAAGAGGCTGGCGGCCTGGTGAGTGGCTTGCGTGGTGAACCCAATCACCTCGAGACCGGGCATATCGTTGCAGCTAACCCACGGATATTTAAGGCTATTTTGCAAAAAATTCAGCCTTTCATACCGGCAGATATCCGTTAGCAAGTCTTTATTGTGATATTAATACTGATTACTATTTGCTCAGATTATTTTTATCTAATTTCATTTTTTACCCTTTAAATTTTGCGCTGCGGAACGCTAATCCTTTCAGAACGACACTGAACAGTCACATAGAAGGTAGTTTTGCGCAGTCATGATCGACTCAAATAAGCCCGTAGTGCAAGGGAATAAAGCACTCGAAATCGCTATGCGTGACGTACTGGACGGCATGGAAGAAGCTGCCCTGTACGTCGGCTTTGAAGGCAAGCCTGGCGTTATGGAAATTATTTCGATTGAATCCCCTTCGGTGCCGCACCATACCCCCCCTCGTGCCACCGTAACCCGGCTCAGTACTAAATCAGACCGCATAACAGTAAGCGATTACCTGATACAGCGTGAAAAATCACAACGACGGGCATAGCAAGCCACCCACACAAACGCTGTTCTTTATCCTCTATTAATTTCAATTACTTACCTGAGAATCAGGTCATTTTGACTGGCAAATCAAGCCTTTTCATTGACCTTTACCGTCTATCCATGATACGAATAGCCTTTACCAACAAGACTATAATTAGAAAAAACATGGAGTCACTATGCATCGAACCTTTTTAGCGGCTGTAGCGCCACCTGTAGCTGTATGTCGATATGGTTGCGCAAGTTGCTGTGTCGCACCAATCAGCGTGTTCTGGCTGGCCAGTATTGTCAGCATCACTTATGCATTTTTTGGTGGCCCGTTAGCCGGAACAGATTTTAGCTGGGGAACGTTTGGATTAGGTGCAACACTGTGGTTAATTGCCAGTGTCTGGGCTGAAAATGTCGTTAGAGGTGTTGAGTCAGATATGAATGATCCCAAATGCCAGAGTAAAACCAGCAGCTTCTGTCGTGTTGCCACGACCAATGGCGATGAAGTTGATCCGCTCGATGAAATAAATAAACTTAGATAAAGCTGACTACTTCGTACTTACAACAAAATCTGACATCATTTTTATAAAACTTGCTGCTCTTGATCGATACCTTCTTTTTCGATCTGCTGCAAATCAGCATGTGAGACCTTCAATATTAATGCCAGAGTACTTGCAACATAAATCGAAGAATAGGTACCGATAAAGATACCAAACAGTAATGCAATCGCAAAACCATGAATTAACTCTCCACCAAACAAAAACATTGCTAGTACCACGAATATGGTTGTACCTGACGTGATAAGTGTTCGTGACAAGGTCTGGTTAAGTGATTTGTTAATGACATCGGATGAAGATATTTTACGCATACGTCGAAAATTTTCCCGAATCCGGTCAAACACAACGATCGTATCATTCAGGGAGTAGCCAATCACGGCCAATACTGCTGCCAGTACGGTCAGGTCAAATTCAATCTGAAAAGCAGCAAACATACCAATCGTGATCATTACGTCATGAATCAATGCGGCAACAGCACCAATTGCAAAGCGCCACTGAAAACGGAACATGACATAAACCAGGATCAAAAATAATGCGAAAATCATGGCAGTGCCACCGTCATCACGTAATTCACCACCTACTTGTGGTCCAACGAATTCCTGACGGCGCAACACCACACTGTCATCAGCAGACTTAAGTGCCAGGACAATTTGATCGCTGGTTCTTGCACTATCAACGCCTTCACGTGGTGCGATACGAATTAACACATCTCTGGAAGAACCAAAGTGTTGGATGGTTGCATCACTGAATCCCGCCTTGCCCAGCACGTCACGAACGGAATTGAGTTCGGTACTGTTTTTGTAGGCAACCTCAATCAAGGTACCGCCGGTAAAATCCAGACCCATATTAAGTCCACGTGTGGCGATTGATACAATTGATGCGACTATCAGTAGTGATGAAAAAACAACTGCAAGCTTGCGCTTGCTCATGAAGTTATAATTTGTATTTGTAAAAATTTGCATGGCTGATTCTATACCCACAATTTGTTGATGCGTTTGCCTTTCACATACATATTAACAATGGCGCGTGTCACCATGATTGCCGTGAACATGGACGTTAATATGCCGATTGACAGCGTAATCGCAAAGCCTTTAATCGGGCCTGTTCCGTAAACAAATAATATTACCGCGGCTATCAAGGTTGTAATGTTCGCATCCGCGATGGTCGACAAGGCTTTTTCATAGCCCGCATGTATACTTGCCTGCGGTGTATTCCCTATTTGCACTTCTTCACGAATACGCTCGAAAATCAGCACGTTTGCATCCACCGCCATACCCACGGTCAAGACGATACCCGCAATACCCGGCAGCGTTAAGGTTGCTTGTAATAATGACAATGCGGCTACAATCAGGACCAGGTTAACGGCAAGGGCGATATTCGCAACTACACCAAACGCCCTGTACCAGAACAACATAAAGGCAACCACCACGATCAGACCGATAACAACGGATTTAAAACCTTTATCAATACTGTCCTGTCCCAGGCTTGGACCAATTGTTCGTTCTTCGACAATGCTTACCGGTGCTGCCAGTGCGCCGGATCGAATAAACAACGCCAGTTCCTGTGCTTCTTGGGCACTTTCCAGCCCGGTAATCTGAAAGCGGTTACTTAGCACGTCCTGAATCGTTGCGGCGTTAACGACGTATTCTTCGTGGATTTTTTCATCCACCTGTTTGCCGCCGATTGTTTTTGTTTCTATGCGATCTTCAAGATACACCACTGACATACGTTTTTTGATATTGCGCTTGGTCACATTTGCCAGTCGCTTCGCGCCGGCGCCATTCAGGTTAACAAACACCGCCGGGCTGGCAGAACTGCTATCAACGCCAGACACGGCGCTGGTGATGTGATCACCTTTGATGATGACGTTTTTCTTGAGCAGAATGGGCGTACCATCCTTAAATTTATATAATCTTGAACCTGTCGGTATTTTCCCTTTAAGGGCATCCTGCAAGCTGCTTTGATCGTCAACAAGGCGAAACTCGAGTGTTGCCGTTGAACGTAAAATCATTTCTTTCATACAAGGACTGCATTGTACACCCGGTAATTGTAAAACAATGCGATCCAGACCTTGTTGTTGTATAACAGGTTCCGCTACCCCGGTTTCATTCATGCGTTTACGTAGCGTTGTGATATTTTGTTTGATTGCACCCGTCTGGCGCTCACGTAAAGACTTTTCTGACATGGTGACTTTAAGAAAAAGAAAATTATCACGCTCAAATTCAACTGCTTGTAAATCCTGTACTTCGCCGAGGATCACACCGCGGGCCTTCTCGCGCACCTCTGCAGAATCAAAACGAATCTCAATGTCTTTTTTGGTTTGCTTCAGACCCTTGGTGCGAATATCTTTTTTACGTAATGCTGTACGTATATCACTGGCGTAGCCTTCGAGCGCCTTGTTAATCACTTCTTCCATGTCCACTTGTAACAAGAAGTGCAAACCACCACGCAAATCCAGACCAAGGTACATCGGTGCAGCATGGATCGACTCCAGCCATGCAGGTGACGCAGACACGATATTTTGTGCAACGTTATAATTCTCACCAATAATTTCGCGCGTTTTTTCGGTTGCCAGTAATTGTGTATCAACATCCTTGAAGCGGATAACGGCATGTTCTTCGGACAGCTCGCTGGTTTTAAATGTCAGATTGGCATCTGTCAGCGCTTTGGTAACTTTATCCAGTGTTGCCTGGTCTAATATGCTGTGTTTTTTTGCGGTAATTTGTACTGCGGGATCCGAACCATAGATATTGGGTAATGCGTAGAGCGTTCCACCAACAATTACGACAAGAATAAGCAGATACTTCCAGAGAGCATAATGATTTAACATACTACAAAACCTATTAATTATTGGTTGGTGTCTGGTTTCAGTTCGGCCTACTCTTTATTAGCAGCTTTTAGTGAACCTTTTGGCAGCACGGTGGCAACCGCACCCGCTTGCAACTTGATTTCAACATTATTGGCAATTTCAACTGTCAGATACTGTTCATTCACATCCGTAATTTTACCCAGCACACCACCATTCGTGACGACTTCATCACCTTTGGCCAGTTCAGCTACCATTTTGCGATGTTCTTTGGCACGTTTTTGCTGCGGACGAATTAATAAAAAATAAAACAACACCACCATACCAATCATCAGGAACATGCCGCCAAACGGATTGCCGGCTTGCGCACCCGCGGCTGCGCCTTCTGCAAAGACCGGGGAAGTGAATAAACTCATTAATGAGCCGAGTGTTACAACGAAATATTTAATCATGGACGTATTAACCTTATATATTAAATTTCAAAATGGGGAATTCACTTTTATACCCGCTTGTTCTTTAACTGCATTTTTTGCACGGGCTTATGTTATCTAGTTAAGTATGTATGACTGCATGCAAAGCAATTCAAGCATGAATTCTGGGGCGCATTATGCCACAGGCGGTACCTTCTGGTCGCGTTTGGCGTAAAAATCCGCAATAAAAGTGGTGAATTTTTGTTCAGCTATAGCTTCGCGTATATCGCGCATCAGCTTCAGATAATAATGCAGGTTATGTATCGTATTCAGTCTGGCGCCAAGGATCTCTCTGGTTTTGTCCAGATGCCGTAAATAGGCTCGACTATAGTGCTGGCAAGTATAACAGTCACATCCTTCTTCGATTGGTCGGGTATCCTTCTGGTACTGACTGTTGCGAATGCGCAGCATGCCGCTGCTGGTAAACAAAAATCCGTTACGTGCATTACGCGTGGGCATAACACAGTCAAACATATCCACACCACGCCGTACTGACTCAAGCAAATCTTCCGGTGTACCCACGCCCATTAGATAGCGTGGTGCATCTGTTGGCATGTGTGGCATAAGGTGATCCAGGGTACCGAGCATTTCCTCTTTTGGCTCGCCTACGGATAATCCACCAATTGCATAGCCATCGAAACCGATTTCAGCCAGCCCTTGTATTGAAGTCTGCCGTAAATCGGCATACATGCCACCTTGCACAATACCAAACAGCGCCGCCGGATTATCACCATGTGCCTGCTTGCTGCGACTGGCCCAGCGTAGCGACAATTGCATGGATTGCTCGGCCTGTTCGAATGTCGCCGGATACGGCGTACACTCATCAAAAATCATCACAATGTCAGAACCGAGCTCACGCTGCACCTGCATGGATTCTTCCGGCCCCATGAATATCTTGTGCCCATCAACTGGCGATTGAAAATGTACGCCTTGTTCGGTGATTTTGGATTTTACCCTGGGTTTCTTGTCGTCAGTAAATCGGTCGGAAGTGGCACTGCCCGCGCCCAGGCTCCAGACTTGAAAGCCACCAGAGTCCGTGAGGATGGGCCCCTGCCAGTGCATAAAATTATGCAAATCACCATGCGCCTGAATAATTTCTGTACCGGGACGAAGCATCAAATGAAAGGTATTGCCTAAAATAATTTCTGCGCCAAGTGATTGGAGTTCTTCAGGTGTCATGGCTTTTACCGTGCCGTAGGTGCCGACCGGCATAAATATTGGCGTATTGACGACGCCGCGCGCAAACCGGAGTTGCCCGCGTCGTGCCTTGCCATCGAGATTTAATACTTCAAATTCCATTCCATACCTTTATTTACTGGATTATCACTTGTCGGCACACTGATCAGCTCGCCGCGCAATGAACATCGCATCACCATAACTGAAAAACCGATAGCGCTGTGTTATTGCATGTTGATAGGTCTGACGAATATTTTCATAACCGGCTAAAGCACTTACCAGCATGAGTAGCGTCGATTCCGGTAAATGAAAATTCGTCAGCAATGCATCCACCACATTAAAATGATATCCGGGCGTGATAAAAATATCGGTATCTCCACGATAAGCTTGTAACTTGCCATCTCTTGCTGCCGTTTCCAGCGCACGAACCACGGTGGTGCCAATCGCAATCACTTTACCACCTTTATTGCGTGTCGCTTCGATTTGCTGCACGACTTCGTCGCTGACCGTCAGCCACTCCTTGTGCATATGATGCTGTGCCACGTCGGCTACCCGTACCGGCTGAAAGGTGCCTGCCCCCACGTGCAAGGTGACATAAAGAATATTGGCCTTTTGCTGAATCTGGCCAAGCAATTCCTGGGTGAAGTGCAATCCCGCTGTCGGAGCAGCAATGGCGCCCTGTTCTTCGGCATAGACAGTCTGGTAACGCTCATGGTCTACATCCGTATCTTCCCGGTGAATGTATGGCGGCAAAGGGATATGACCATGCTGATTTAGTATGCCCAACACTGTTAGTTGTTGATTTTCATTATAAAATTCAAGTTCAAACAAGGATTCATAGCGCGCCTTTACGATGGCATAGATGGCGTCAGCAAATTCGACTCGAGTACCAAGTTTGGGTGATTTATTTGAACGGACATGACAAAGCGCAGAAGTATCGCCTAGCAGACGTTCAATCAGTAACTCAACCTTACCACCCGTGTCTTTGTGACCAAACAACCGCGCAGGTATCACGCGTGTATTGTTCATCACCACACAATCGTCCGGTTGGATAAAGTCCAGTATTGCTGAAAATTTGCGGTCTTGAATATCAGAGTTCTCGCAAGGGTCGAGTACCAGCAGTCGGCTGGCACCCCGTAACGGCGTCGGCTGTTGCGCAATTAACTCGGGGGGTAAAACATAATCGAAATCTTTTGTTTGCATCAGGCGAACAGCACAACAGCTACACTAGTCAGTTTATACAGGAATATGCGTAACGAAGATGAGCCAAATCCTTTATCGACATTTATCAGTCAGGGGCCGTATAATACGCCCCTCCTTTATATAGATAAAGTATGGCCGAGTGGTGGAACTGGTAGACACGCAGCACTCAAAATGCTGTTCCTTCGGGAGTGACGGTTCGACTCCGTCCTCGGCTACCAAATCAGTTGTTGTCAAAGATAATGACACACACACAAAAGCGAAACATTGAGTTTCGCTTTTTTTATATCGTTGTTATTTTTTATTCAGACTTTTCGGAACCGTAAAAATCCAAGCCCGAATAAACCGATGGCAAATAACGCGATGGTATCAGCTTCAGGAACTGCGGTTCCCGCGTCATGCGAATAAGGTGCAAATACCAGAGTTTTTCCTGATGTTCCCAAGGTATATAAATCAAAGTGTACATCAAAGCCAAGTGCCGCCAGATTTGCCATGTTCACGTTAAAGCTTTCATAATACATACCCGTACCGTTTGTATTCGGACCAACGCCAGCAACACCCGGATCCTGTACATTTATCAGTGATGCCGTATTTATTGCATCAAACATAAATCCAAATTCAAAATAATAGGTGTCATAAACACTATGGCCGGCAATATTTTTATATTGGGCATCCAAGGGTGGTGTGCCATATGTCATGTTACCAAGAGTATATCTCGTACCCGCAAAATCAAACGTTGTGCTTTCGAAACCGGTTATGCTGTTAACCTGTGGACTTAACGCCATGGAAATATAATAGGTTGTATTCAGATCAAACTTTGAACTACCGGCATTACCGTAGGCATAGACATCAAAATTGGTTTGGGAGGTGATGACAGACTGTTCTGTTCCGCCGATATAGGTGCCGCCCGCGATGTCGAGCTGTAACGTCGGGGTCGCGAGTGTTGTTGTCGAAAACAACAACCCAAACAATAAAATAATATTTCTTTTCATACCAAAAACCCCACACCTCTGACTGACCCAGTTGGAGTTATTTTATACGATTCTGGTAAAAAACAATATATCTGCACAAAATAACCTATCTAGCTGCTACTTTTCTGCAAATTAACACAGACATAGTCTGCAGGATATTTGTTATAAATATCAATATGTTAATATTTTCAACCTGTTTAAATCAATTCTAAATTACCAAAATTAACAAAATGGTTACAAAATAACAGACGATGATATCCAGAGAGTGGTTAGTTGCAAAAGAGGTACTGAGTGCTCAATTTTGTGTGCAGTAAAACTTGATGAATGACATTTGAGGTAAATTCATGAAATTTGCGAGTCAAATCTACCGAGTTGACCCGCAAACTTGCTACGGAATACCCAGGTGAAACACAGTAAGTCAGCGTAGTACATGACAATTATAAATCATTCCTTAAAGCCTTTCATCAGGACATCAGGCAAGCGGGATTCGAATCCATCTACCAGACTTATTTTATCAGTATCGACTTTTACCAGTTCATTTCTCACATTGAATAATGCGTTGGTAAATTTGATATCAAATTTTGGAATGAGTTTTGTTGCACCGCTACTGGCAGCAGAAACAGCGAGCAGTGCTGGGGAGACAATTTTCGATTTAAAATTATCATCAAGCTTTACGTCATCTACGTTCATGCCGGTAATTTTCTTCAGCTGTGCTTCTATTTCAGGCGCAAATTTATCGATTGCTTTTTGTACCGCACCATCACCCAGCTTGTTCTTCAGGTTCCCTAACATCATTATCTCCTCATGGTATATGTAGTAATTATTTTTTAAAGTCTTATCATCCAATGTAATCCGTAACTGCCTCATGTTTATTGCCCTCGCGCTGCTTGCGACGAACTTCTTCATGTATGTTGCGTGTGTAATGTTCACGCAATCCGCATGTGACAATACTTTCAAATCGCTGTTTGCTATCGGAAAGTAATGATTGCACGCGCTGTTTGTGCATGCGCCATTTACAGGACTCATCCAGTCTGCCGTAGCGTTTGACAAGATCTTCCTCATCCATATGATAAAGTGTCTCAACGGCTATCCCATCAAATGTTTGTAGTAATGCGGATTGATACAAGTAAATATCACTTAGCAGCGCGGTCAATTCAGGAAGCGATTGCCAGTCAGAGCGGAATAAGGACATGATGAATCTGTCGATTTGTTTACCTTGCAACGATTGATAGCTATGCGGGAACACATCAATCATAGACAATCCCAACTCTGTTGCAAAAGATTGCTGTTGCTCCACCAGGCGAATTAATCCCTTGATGAGCTCCCTCGTAAATCCCAGCTTTCTTTCATTGCGCGCAGTTTCGAGTTGAGCCTTTATTCGTGACTCATCTATATTCGAACCTGTATTCTTCTCGTTAGCTGGATGATCTTCAGAAAATACATAGAAATTTTCGGACGGTAAATCGCTAATCGATCTTTTATTTTTATCCATAAGTTCCCTTTACATTTATTATACGGCGACGATTCCGTTGCCTGGTCCATTATGTTAAACACTGCGCATGATATTCACGACCTCCACATATGCTTAACAAGCATACGTTACAGAAGTTGGTATATCGAAACAAACTTCTTTTCGTGATACAGATCACAAATATATGTTGGTTGTGTACGAGTGAAGGCGGGGTATATTATTCAAGTTTGCCAATTAAGATTTGATAAATTATTTTCCGCCCAACAAAGAACCCAGGATACCCCGAACAATCCTGCGTCCGATTTGACTACCGATAGAGCGGGCTGCACTTTTTATCAATGCCTCACCGATACCTTGCCTGCTTGATCTGCGTGTTGCTGCTGTTTTTGGTTGTGCTTTCTCCGCCTGTTCTGCAACTTCACGACGCGATGCGTCAGCTGCACGTTTTTTCAGAATTTCATAAGCTGATTCACGATCTATTACACTATCATATCGACCTTTTAACGGTGATCGTGCGATTACGGCGTCGCGCTCGGTTTGGCTTAGTGGTCCGATTCGTGATTCGGGTGGGCGTATTAAAATCCGTTCTACTCTGGTTGGGCTGCCATCTTCATTTAAAACCGACACCAGCGCTTCGCCGGTACCAAGCTCGGTTATGGCCGCTTCTGTATCCAGATCTGGATTGGCGCGAAAAGTTTGTGCTGCCGCTTTTACGGCTTTTTGATCGCGTGGCGTAAACGCACGCAAGGCATGTTGTATGCGTGTTCCGAGTTGACCCAGAATCGCATCGGGAATATCCAGCGGATTCTGGCTGATGAAGTACACGCCGACACCTTTGGAGCGAATTAAACGCACAACTTGTTCAATTTTATCCAGCAAGGCTTTGGGCGCATCATCAAACAACAAATGCGCTTCATCAAAAAATAACACCAGTTTGGGTTTATCCGCATCACCGACTTCTGGTAATTGTTCAAACAGTTCGGCCAACAGCCAGAGTAAAAACGTTGCGTACAGTCGTGGTGATGTCGACATCAGCTCAGTCACATCCAGCACACTGATAACACCACGTCCAGAGAAATCGGTAATCATCAGATCATTTAGATTAACGACAGGTTCGCCAAAGAAATGTTCTGCGCCCTGTTCTTCCAGCACCAATAACTTGCGTTGTATAGTACCGATACTGGATGAAGATATATTACCGTAGTCACTGCCTATTTCTTTTCTATTTTCTTCCAGCCAATTCAACATGGCGCGCAGATCTTTCAAATCCAGCAATAACATGCCGTTATCATCAGCAATATCAAACGCGCTGTACAATACGCCTGTTTGCGTTTCATTTAATTCAAGCAGATTGGCCAGCATGAGTGGACCAACATCTGACATGGTGGTACGAACCGGGTGTCCATGTTTGGCAAACAAATCCCAGAACAATATCGGATTGGGTTGTGGCGCATAGGAATCGAGGCCAATGTGCTCAAGACGCTGTGTGATTTTTGTATTGGGTATAGCAGCTTCGGCCAGGCCAGACAGGTCTCCTTTCACATCAGCCATAAACACTGGTACGCCGATGCGTGAAAAGCTTTCTGCCATTACCTGCAAGGTGACGGTTTTTCCGGTTCCGGTTGCGCCTGCAATGAGACCATGACGATTGGCCATGGCAGCATTCAAATAAATCAGATTACCATTTATCCCGCCCAGGCACAGTGTGTTTGTCATAATTAATTCGCTTTCACATCAATGTTGTAATGTGTTTGTGTGGGGAAAGCAAACTCCAGTCCGTTTGCATTAAACTGGCGCAAAATTTCCAGATTAATTTCAGTCTGTGTAGTCGCAATATCTGATTCCTTGAGAATATAGTATATAAACATGATGCCCAGCGCGAAATCGCCAAAATTATTGAATGCAATAATTGTTTTTTCATCGGTATTGGAATTGGATTCGTTAATCTGTTTTAACAAATCCATCGCCAGCTGCATGTTTTCCGCAGAAGTATCATAGGTTAACCCAAGATTGAGAATGATTTTACGCGACGGCTCACGGCTTATATTCTCAACCGGTGCATCGGTAAATTTGGAATTGGGTATCGTCACCTCACGTCCTTCCAGGGTGCGAAGTCGCGTACTACGTACACCGATATCCGTTACCACACCATCATAACCTGCCGCTACGACGCGGTCGCCCATGCGAAATGGTTGATCGGCAAATATGGTGAAACCACCAAATATATTTGAAACCGTATCTTTTGCAGCCATGGCAAGCGCCAGGCCACCAATACCCAAACCGGCGAGCAAGGCACCGACATTGTATCCGGCATTATTCAGGCCAATGACAATGGCCATCACCCAGATGATGAGCCGCACACCTTTACGCAAAATAGGCATGAGCTGATCATCAAGTTCGTTTTCTGTTTTCTTTGCCCAGGGTAATAGAACGCCTTCGTAAACCGCATCAAACAGCCGACTCAGCAACCAGCCAATCAGCAGCGCCAGAATAATATGATACGAATTATTGACCGCCGTTTCGAAACCGTCAGATAAAGTGAGTAACTTGAGGGCAAACCAGATACCGGTTGCGATAAACATAAATACGGCAGGTTCTTCCACCAAATCGACAATCACATCATCGAGCTGACTTTTACTACGCGATGTGAATGCACGCACAACTTTTGCAAATACCCAATATAATATTTTGCCTAACAGTACACACATAACAATAATGGACAAGGATATGAGCCATTGCTGAATAGTGTTGCCATAATAGGTTTGCTGTAAAATATCGAGCACGCTTGTCTCCCTTCTATGAATATCTGGTTTTATTTTGCTTGCCCAGTTTAAACAGATTCATCAGTAAAATGAATAACACACGGATAAAAAAAGCCGTGACTGGCACGGCTTGAGAAGAATTCATCTTGCTATGTTTGTTATTTTTTTATTAGCCGTATGATAAACAGCAGGATGACCGCACCAATAAAGGCTGTCAAAATGGCCCCTACTATTCCACCACCCAGACTGACATGTAAAACTGAACCCAATAGCCAACTACCCAGGATGGCGCCAATTATGCCAACAATCAAATTAACAACCAGACCCTGACCTTTTCCTTTCATAACTATTCCGGCGAGCCAGCCTGCTACCGCGCCCACCAGACACATTATTAATATACTTTGAATATCCACAAGAACTTACTCCCTACACAGTTATTATTTTACGATCTTGAATATTCCCAATGCCGCACACACCGCACCAACAATGTAAAGAATCATCGCTTTATTACCAGGCGATCCGGATAATGCGTTAGTTAGCTTACCTTCCAATGAACCTGAAATATTGAATCCCCAAAAGATCAACCCTGCTCCGATAACGAGTAATACGATTCCTAATTGCTTATTATTCATTATGCTCTCCTCTCGCTAAATTATAAAAAAATCATACAGTGATGAAGCGCCTACAACAAGTAGCGCAGGATATTGACTTTGATGATATATTAATTGTTACTAATTTATGAGGTTGTAATATACAAAAAAAACAGTTGTAACAAAACAAGCTGTTTACGAAATCAGTTTCTATCGTCCTTCGGTCTTAGTGATTTGTAGTAATTGATCAATCCATTAGTTGAATTATCATGACTCGTTACCGCGTCATCGCCATCAAGCTCGGCCAGTACTTTTTTAGCCAACTGTTTGCCAAGCTCAACGCCCCATTGATCATAACTGTTAATATTCCAGATAATTCCTTGCACAAATATTTTATGTTCGTACAACGCAATCAATCGGCCGAGTGAGCGCGGATTTAGTGTCTTGAATAAGATAGTGTTGGTCGGTTTATTGCCTGGAAATATTTTGTTGGGTAATAATATTTTAACAGTATTTTCATCAAGCCCCTGTGATTTCAGTTCCGCACTCACTTCTTGTTCTGACTTGCCGCGCATGAAGGCTTCTGCCTGTGCAAATACATTCGCCATCAAAACGCGATGATGTAAGCGGATACAATTTAAATTTGTTACCGGTGCGATGATGTCGGCAGGAATCATTTTTGTTCCCTGATGCATAAGCTGATAAAACGCATGCTGGCCGGTGATACCCAACTGGCCAAATACAATTGGCCCGGTGTTGTAGTCAACTACCTTGCCATCTCTATCAATGCGTTTACCATTGCTCTCCATATCCGCCTGACGCAAATAATCCGGCAGAAAACGTAAATGCTGATCATACGGAAGCAATGCATAACTTTGTGCACGATAAAAATTGTTATACCAGATACCAAGCAAGGCCAGAATGACGGGTATATTTTTATCATAGGGTGCGGTGCGAAAATGCTCGTCCATTTCATGCGCACCTTGCAACATGTCCTCGAAATTATCCATACCAATGGCGATGGCAATTGACAAACCTACCGCCGACCACATGGAATATCGCCCGCCAACCCAGTCCCACATTTTGAATACATTTTCTTTATCAATACCAAATTCGACAGCAGCGGTGGTATTGTCTGATACCGCAACAAAGTGCTTGCTGATGGCATGGGCGTTATGGGTAATTTTTAAAAACCAGTCACGGGCAGTATTCGCGTTAACCAGCGTGTCCTGTGTTGTAAAACTTTTTGACACAAGGATAAACAAGGTTGTTTCTGGTTTCAGATTCTCCAGAGTATCGCTAATATGATTTTCATCAACATTTGAAACAAAGTGCATACGTAAATCATGGATCGAATATGGTCGCAATGCCTCGACAGCCATCATCGGACCCAGGTCTGATCCACCCACACCAATATTGACAATGTCTGTTATTGGCTGGTTAGTATAACCACGCCATTCACGTGAACGGACACGCTGTGAAAAATCACGCATTTTGGCAAGCATGGCATTAACTTCGGGCATGACATCCTTGCCGTCCAAAAGAACCGGTTTGTTTGAGCGATTGCGCAATGCTATGTGTAAAACGGCGCGATCCTCGGTGTGATTTATTTTTTCACCGCTGAACATTTTCTTTACCCAACCAGCAATATCGGCAGTTTCAGCCAGATCGAATAACAGACGCATGGTTTCTTCAGTTATGCGGTTTTTTGAGTAATCCAGTAGCAGATCGTCCAACTTCACGCTAAATCGCTGGAACCTGTCGGCATCAGAGTCAAACAGGTCACGCATGTGCAAATCATGCGTAGCTTCCCAATGTTTCTCCAATGCTTGCCAGGCAACAGTTGATTTCAATGCAGGATATTTATTTGACGTAGAATCTGACATGTGTGGGTGTATACCTTTATATATAGATGAATCTTAGCATGATGCTGTTAGTATATAAAACAGTATCTTAACAAAGAAATATTCAAATTTAATGAATTCAGCAACCTCGATACTTTGAGAAAAGGTATAATAACAAGCAGACATATCAATTTGGCCTGAACATGAGCGCAAACGTACAAAAAATTGCAGAAGTAAAAACCAATGCTGAGAAACCCGTTGCACATGATGCGCAATTGCGCTCGCGGGTAAAATTGTTTGGTAATATTCTCGGTAAAATTATCAAAACCCACAGTGGTCATCGTGTTTTTGCAACAGTTGAAGCCCTGCGCAAAGGTCACATCAGTCTGCGTGATCAGGCTAATCCGGCCAAGCGTAAGCGACTCGAACAACTGATTGAAAATCTGGATCGCGAAACCCTGATCCATGTTGTACGCGCATTTAGTATCTATTTCAGCCTGGTAAACATCGCTGAAGAGGATTATCTGCACAAATCCCGTGACAAGCTTGTTACAAAAGAAGGCTATAACTGGCCCGGTTCGTTTGATGTCATCTTGAAAGAGCTGAAAAGCAGTGGTATGACACTGGATCAGGCACAGGAACTGTTGTCACAACTTGCCTATATTCCCGTGTTCACCGCGCACCCCACTGAATCCAAACGACGCACGGTACAGGAATCACTACAACGCGTATTTAAAGTCAGTGAAAAACTGAATGTGCGTGGTTTATCCAAACTGGAACGTGAAGAAATCAAAACCGAGCTCAAGCAACAGATCTTAATACTGTATAAAACCAACGAAGTACGGGTAAACAAACCTGAAGTTATCGATGAAGTTAAAAACGGCTTGTTCTATTTTCGTGAGTGTCTGTTTGCCGCCGTACCTGCTACCTATCGCGAACTGGAAGCTTCGCTCAAGCGTGTGTATGCACTGGAACTGGTAGATAACCCGGACATGGAATTCAATATTGCCGGATTGATACGCTTTGGCTCATGGATAGGTGGTGATCGAGATGGTAATCCATTTGTAAAACCTGAAACGACTGTTCACGCTATACGACTTCAAAAACGCGAAGTACTAAAAGAATATATCCGGCGCGTAACGGAACTTACCCACATTCTGACGCACTCTATACATTTTTGCCGCCCGACAGACGCTTTTAATGAATTGCTGGCAAGAGATGAATCGGCCTTGCCAAATGCATTCCCTGACAAGCCGGAACTGTTTAAACAGGAACCCTATCGTCGCAAACTGTCATATATGGCCGTACGTCTGAAGATAAACTTGCATGATGTCGATTATTTATTGGGAAATACGGTTGTCAAACCGGATAACTTTTATGGCTACCGTGATGAAACCGAATTCCTCGAAGAATTGAAAGTTATTCATGCCTCATTACTCAGCCATCATGATGATGTGATTGCCAATGGCAAATTGCGTGACCTGATTTATCTGGTGGAATCATTCGGCTTCAGCCTGACTCGCCTTGATATACGTCAGGAGTCGACCATTCACTCCCAGGCCGTCAGTGAAGTCATACAACAAATAAGTGATGTCGACTACAATGCTCTCGATGAGAACCAGCGACTGGTTACACTGGCGAAATTTATCCAGTCCACGCCTCCGCAAATCGATCATTCTCAGTTAACCGAGATGAGCGCAGAAACAATCGAAGTATTTAATGTTATTCATCAAATGCGCCAGGAAGTCAGCCCTAATGCATTTGGTGATTATGTAATTTCCATGACACACGAAGCCAGTCATATCATGGAGGTCCTGTTTCTGGGCTGGCTAAACGGTTTATGTGGTATCGAGAACAATAACTGGCACTGTCATATTCGCGTTGCTCCCTTGTTTGAAACGATTGAAGACCTCAGGCACATTGAACCTGTCATGAACCAGTTACTGGATAACGACTGTTACGCCAGTTTATTGCAGGCATCCGGTAATACACAGGAAGTCATGCTCGGCTATTCAGATTCATGCAAGGATGGCGGCATTCTTGCCTCGGCGTGGAATCTATATCAGGCACAGCAAAAAATTTCTGCCATGACACAAAAGCGTAATTTTCGTTTGCGCCTGTTTCATGGTCGCGGCGGTACGATTGGTCGCGGCGGCGGGCCAACGCATGATTCCATTCTCTCGCAACCCGCGGGGACGGTTCATGGTGAAATCAAATTTACCGAACAAGGCGAAGTACTGTCTTATAAATATAGCCATCACGAAACCGCTGTGTATGAACTCACCATGGGTGTGTCCGGTCTGATGAAAGCCAGCCGTGGATTAATCCAGACACCGGCTGCAGACAAATCTTTTTACTCTGAAATCATGACGGAATTGGCGCAACAGGGCGAAAATCATTACCGTTCGCTGACAGATGATACACCGGGGTTCCTGGATTACTTTTATGAAGCAACACCAATTAGCGAAATCGGCCAGCTAAATATTGGATCGCGTCCATCACATCGAAAAAAGAAAGACCGATCCAAAACGTCCGTGCGCGCAATTGGCTGGGTGTTTGCCTGGGCGCAATCCCGCCATACCCTGCCGGCCTGGTATGGTATCGGTACCGCACTGACCCACTGGGCACAGAACGATAACCAGAAAATGACTACCTTACGTAGTATGTATCAGGACTGGCCTTTCTTCCGTACGCTACTCAGTAATACACAAATGTCCCTGTTTAAAGGTGATATGACCATAGCGGCAAGTTACAAGCAGCTTTGTGAAAATCGTGAACAGGCCAGTGGTATCTACGAAGACATTAATTCAGAGTATCGGCGTACCTGCGACGCCATTCTTGAAGTTGCGCAGCTGGAAACCTTAATGGCAGAGACACCACATTTGGCCCTGTCGCTGCAACGGCGCAACCCGTACCTCGATCCGCTTAATCAGATTCAATTAATGTTATTACGTCGTTATCGTAATGAAAAAGTTGATGAAGAAGTGCGTAACCAGTGGCTCAATCCCCTACTGCGCACAATCAATGCAATTGCAGCGGGTATGCGAAATACCGGTTAATTTTTCAGGCTACCTGAACGGGAATCGTATTGCGGGTGTGGGTAATCTCGTTGGATTCGTTGAGATAAACAAGTTTCGGCTTGTGGTTTGCCAGTTCTTGCTGGTTTAAACCAATATATGTTGCAATGATAACTATATCGCCGACATTGGCTTTATGTGCTGCTGCACCGTTTATTGATATGATGCCGCTGTCCTCTTCTGCACGAATAGCATATGTGGTAAATCGCTCACCATTGGTAATATTGTAAATTTCGATTTGTTCGTACTCATGAATACCGGCAGCCTGCAGTAACTTGCCATCAATCGCACAGGACCCCTCATACTCCAGTTCAGCATGGGTAACGTGTGCTCTATGCAGCTTGGCTTTTAACATCATTGTCAGCATTTTGCTTATTCCTCGACCAACTCAGTCACTATTTTAGCATGATAGATTACGTTTCGCTGCGCCTGAACAACGTGAATTAGTCAGAATCAACCGCTAAATTATCGATTAAACGGGTCACACCCAGATGTGCCGCGACCAAAATGATACGCTGCCGGGTATCAGGCCCTGCTTGTGCAAGCGTTTTCGCATCGCGAATCGCCACATAATCGGGTACAAAGCCCTTTTCCCTTAATATTTGCATGCCTTTTTGTTCGAGTGCCTGTGGAGACAATTTATCCGCCAACAAATCGGCTTTTAGTTGTTGTAATGTTTTATAGAGCAGGGGCGCCAGGGCACGCTCGCTTGCGGTCAGTCGCTGGTTGCGTGAACTCATGGCCAAACCATCCTGTTCACGACAGGTACTCGTACTCAAAATCTTTATCGGCAAATACAGGTCACGCACCATAGTTTGAATGACAAGCAGTTGTTGGTAATCCTTTTCGCCAAATATAGCCGTATTTGGTTTGACAATATGAAATAAAATATTTACAACCGTTGCCACACCACGAAAATGGTCGGCGCGATGTGCGCCTTCGAGTATCTGGCTCAATTCGGGCACATCGATGCTGGTGGTATTGGTTAATCCATGCGGATATATTTGCGCATCATCGGGAGTAAATACCGCATCAACCGGAAGTGTTTCAAGCAAGGCCAGATCCTCACCGAGCGTACGTGGATAGGTGGCAAAATCCGCTTGTGCGTTAAATTGCATTGGATTGACAAATATACTCACCACAATTTTGTCACAATGTGGCTTGATAGAATCAATCAGCGAGAGGTGCCCTGCATGCAAATTGCCCATGGTCGGCACAAATCCTATGCGTAAATTCTCTTCTCGCCAGGTACGCGCAGTAGCTTGCATTTCAGCGGCTAATTGAATGACCTGCATAATTATTCGTAACTTTGCGCCGCAGTCGGAAAGTTACCCGATTTAACTGCCTTAACAAACGCCACTGCCGCATCCGACAAACTGGCGCCAGCAGCTTGCTTTACAACAAAGTCTTCGCTGAACTTGGGACGCTTACTCTGCGTAATACCCAGCAAGTCATAGCACACCAGCACCTGACCATCGCAATGCACTCCGGCACCAATACCAATCGTCGGAATTGAAATTGACTCTGAAATACGTTTTGCCAATTGTGAAGGTATACATTCCAGCACAATCATATCAACACCGACCGACTCAAGGAGTTGTGCGTCGGTAATCATTTGTTCCGCCGCCGTCGCTTCGCGTCCCTGCACTTTATAGCCACCCAGTTCTTCAATCGATTGTGGTAACAAGCCGAGGTGACCACACACCCGGATAGAATTTTTACACAGATGTTGAATCGCATCTGCCACCACATCAGCGCCTTCCAGCTTTACCATGTCGGCCCCGGCAGCAAGTAATTTGCGTGCATTTTCCATTGCCAGGTTTTTATCACTATAGCTGTGGTATGGCATATCGCTGACAACAAGCGTATCTTTACGTCCACGCACCACCATTTCTGTGTGATAAACCATTTGTTCAACTGTTACGGGCAAGGTGGAATCATGACCCTGCACTACCATCCCCAGCGAATCACCAACAAGCAACACATCCACGCCTGCAGTTTCAAACATTCTGGCAAAACTGGCGTCATAGGCCGTTAACACAGCAACTTTTTGTTGTTGCTGTTTCATTTGTTTCAATGCTTGTTTGGACAAAATGGTCATGATGCTGGTTACATACCGGAATAGGTTGGATTAAAAAAATGTCGCCCTTTTGTTACCTTGCGGATCTGTTCCAGCAACATATGATAATCGTTATCATTTTCAGCAAAATTTATTTCACTTGAATTAATTATCAATAGTGGCGAATCATGATAATCATAAAAAAAACGGGCGTAACTTTCGCCCAGGCGTTCAAGGTAGCGGTTACTTATGGATTTTTCATAATTTCTGCCGCGCAATGAAATTCGCTTTTGTAATGTTGAGACCGGCGCCTGCAAGTAAATCACCAGATCAGGCCTGGGCACATCGGTCGTGACATGTTTATAAACCTGCTCGTACAATTTAAATTCCTCATCATCCAGTGTTAACGCTGCAAACAGCTTATCCTTCTCCATTAAATAATCTGCCACATGTACAGGCTGAAACATATCGGACTGTTTAATGGCTTGCAGTTGTTTGGCGCGTTGGAATAAAAAAAACAATTGTGTCTGTAATGCGCCGGTTCGTGAATCCTGATAAAAGCGTTCCAGAAACGGGTTGTCGTCGGCATCTTCCAGAATCAGTTCTGAACTAAAACTTTGCGCGAGGCGCTTTGCCAGGGTCGTTTTGCCCACACCAATGGGGCCTTCCACCACTATATAGCGGTGATCCGTTGTGGCCTGAACTGGAGCTTGCGCACTTGTTTCCATTTATTTCACTTTTGTAATGCCCGGCAATAAAACCAGGCTGTTGCTGGAAATATTTTTGATTAAGTTGGCAATTTTATCACGATTCGGCATGGTTATTTCAGGTGCGATTTCGTACAAAGGCCACATAACAAAGGCTCTTTGCAGCATTAGCGGATGCGGAATAACAAGTTTTTTATGCGCCAGGCGTTTATTCTTATACAGCAGGATATCAATGTCCAGAGTACGTGGACCCCAATATTTGCGTCGTTTACGGTGGTGTCGATGTTCAATTCCCTGCAATTTTCGCAACAATAATAATGGCGACAGTCGGGTTTTTAAGATCACAACCGCATTTACAAAATCAGGCTGGAATTGCGGCCCAACTGGCGGGTTTAAATAAAAACTGGAAACTTTTAATACCTGACAAGATCGCAGTTTGTTAATTTGTTGAATGGCCTGCTTTATTTGAATTGCCGGGTGAAACATATTGCTGCCCAGACCAAGCACAGCGTTACAGGATTCGCTATTCATTGTCAGGTGATTTTTTTTTGCGACGACGTTTTTTAGTCTTGTGTTTTGGTGCGTTTTGTTTATTGAGTGCATTAACCATCATATTTTGCGTTTCAACATTGGCTTCGGTCAGATTTGTCCACCATGTGGCGGTTTCTTCCAGCTCCTTATCACTTTGTGCGCGCAAAACAAAGAAATCATAAGCAGCACGAAAACGTGGCAGTGACAACATCTTGAGAATTTGCCGGCCGTTTCTTTTTTCAAAACGGGATTGCATATTCCATATTTCACGCATCGCATAGCGAAACCGCTTTGGAATCATGATTTGATCAACGCAGGATGCAATGGCTTCGATACCCGCAGTTTGCAGGGCTTGTAGTGGTGTAATATCCGCGCTAACAAAAAGATTCCGGTGTGTTTCCACAACCGGCCATAATAGTGCCGAGTAAAGAAACGCCGGATTGACGGGCTTATCCGCTTTTACTCTGACATCCGTATTGTGCAGTGCATGACGTATAAACTGGTCATAGCGGTTCTGCTGACCGATCAGCCTGTTTGTTTCCACAAACAAATATCGAAGCAGGTTATATTTAATCAGCAGCTCATAACTTGCCACGCCATACCCGGACATTAAAATTTTAATAACTTCATCGAACAAACGCGCGTTGGAAATTTTTGCCAGCAAGGGCGCAATTTTTTCAATTCCTTGTTCGAGTTCGGTATCAAATTTGAAATCGAGTTTTGCTGCAAAGCGGATTGCGCGCAAGATACGAACAGGGTCTTCCTGTAAACGTTGGTTGGTATCACCAATCACTCTCAACACGCCCTGATTGAGGTCTTCGATTCCGCCGACATAATCAACAACACTGAAATCGGCGATATTGTAATACAGCGCATTTAATCGGAAGTCGCGACGATAGGCATCTTCTTCCATGCTGCCATAGATATTGTCGTGCGTGATGATACCGGAATCATTAACGTTATCACCCTCACCTTCCGGGTCGTGATGACCGCGAAATGTGGCCACTTCAATAATGTCCCGCCCAAAACGTATATGCGCCAGTCGAAATCGTCGGCCAATCAGCCGGCAGTTTCTGAATAATTGCCGGATGTCATCGGGGTGTGCATCGGTTGCAACATCGAAATCTTTCGGCTTCTTGCCCAGCAGTAAATCGCGCACACAACCACCAACCAGATAACTGGCATAACCTGCCTTGTGTAATCGATACAGCACTTTCAACGCGTTTTCTGATATCAGTTCACGTGAAATCTTGTGCTCGGGACGGGGAATGATGACAGGCTTGTGTGGCATTAATAATGGATTATTTTGTTATGATTTTGCATGCGCCATTATATACCTCATTATATAAAGAGGCACCCTTTGACTGTACAACCGGAGACGGTGAAATCGATTACTCAGTCGAAATCTGCGATTAATGCCGTTTGTGATTCTGGCGGAACAGGTGTTAATGCCGCCTGCATATTTTCATGATCGACACCCATATTCAACGCGCTGCCACCTTTTGCCGCAGCAATCATGTCTGCGGTAAATTCAAAGCGCATAAAATGTACTGACGAGGTTTTTTCTTCGGTATTGCGTTCCAGATCCTCATCCGCGATGGCATAGACCTTATCGTGACCATCCACCTGCATCCATACCTTGTCTTCGATGCCAACCAGTTTTGCGAGTGCCTGTTTGCGATCGTTCTCATCATCATATTCGAGCATGAAGGTTGCTTTCAGGTTCGTACCATCCGGTATAAGCGGATTGTAGGCACTCAATTCTTCATTGATGCCGTCTTCTTCAAAGATTTTCTCGATACGCAACATTTCCTGCACCTGATATTGCATCGTCAGGCGATCTTCAAAATACAGATTGGCATGCTCATTAATCGCTATATGACGCGGTTTTTTATGGGCAAGAACTTTCGCGCGGAAGTCAGCGCGCTTTTTCGAATAATCTTCCAATGACCATAAATCCGTGCGTGATATTTTTTGCATATTCATTTACCTTTGTTAAATCCCGTATGCCATGCGCAGTAACTTCAGCGGATGTACAGGTGAAGTATCGGAATTCCCTGCCTGATTTAATCCCAGTGCAATTTGCTCGCCCGCCATGGGGCAATCGCTTGCATAATAATCTGCTTCTGCCTGGGTGACACGGCTCGCAACCGGTCTGACAATTTTCATGGAAACGGCATGAAATTCTTTTTTGACGGCGTAGGTACCATCATGTCCCGAGCATCGCTCAATGGGTATCACCTCGGTGTCCTGAACCAGTTGCAATACATCGCGGGTTTTCAGACCGATATTCTGCACGCGTAAGTGACAGGCCACATGATAGGCCACTTTGCCGAGTGATTTTTTAAATTCAGTTTTTAACTTGCCTTCCTTGTTCCGCAGCATCAGATACTCAAACGGATCAAAGATAGACGATTTTATTTTTTGTACGTCCTTGTCATCCGGAAACATCAGGGGTAGTTCCTGTTTAAACATCAGCACACAGGAAGGAATCGGCGCAACGATGTCATACCCCTGTTCAACCAGCTGTAATAGTTTGGGAATGTTATTGTCCCTGGCTCGAGCGACCGCGTCCAGATCACCCAGCTCCAGCTTGGGCATGCCGCAACATTGGGTCTTGTCGACGACAGTCACTGCAATATTATTGTGCTCGAATACCGCAAGCAAATCTTCGCCCAGTTCGGGCATGTTGTAATTTCCGTAACAGGTAGTGAAGAGTGCTACTTTACCTTGTGTCACTTCACCTGCTTCTGCCTGCACAGACGACTGATGTTTACCAATACGCTTTTGCAGGGTTTTGCTGTGATAAGTTGGTACCGTTGCTTCTGCATCAATACCTAATGTGGATTCAAGTAATCCACGCATGGGCTTGTTTTTGTTTACTGCATTCACCGCATTCACAACGATGGGAATACCGGCAAACTTGCCAACACTGTCGGTCGAACTTAACAGTTTATCGCGGAATGATGCGCCTTGTTGTTTGAACTTGATTGCCTTGGCACGCAACATCAGATGTGGAAAATCAACATTCCATTCATGTGGCGGTACATACGGACATTTCGTCATATAGCACAAGTCACACAAGTAACAGTGATCGACAACTTGCCAGTAGTCTTTCTTGTCCACACCATCCACTTCCATGGTGGATGACTCATCTACCAAATCAAATAACGTCGGGAATGAATTGCACAGACTGACACAACGTCGGCAACCATGACAAATGTCATAGACACGCTCCAGTTCCTGATAAAGTGCATCCTGATCGTAAAACTTGGCATCTTGCCAATTCAAAGGATGACGGGTCGGTGCTTGCAGATTACCTTCCCTGTTACCGGTTGGTGTGTTTGACATGGTGGCGACTCCAAATAAATTTGTCAGTCTGTACAAACGCTACCTGAACCAGCTCAGGTAGCGTTGTGGATTAAGCTATCCCCGCCCCCCCCTGCAGAGTGAGGGTGGTAGGTTTAGCTTTTGCGTTCGATAAGTCGGCTCAGGCGTCGAGCGAGTCCAGTGCTTTCTGGAATCGATTTGCGTGTGAGCGCTCTGCCTTGGCCAGTGTTTCAAACCAGTCAGCAATTTCATCAAAGCCTTCGTCGCGAGCAGATTTTGCCATGCCCGGATACATATCGGTGTACTCATGGGTTTCACCAGCGATTGAAGCTTTTAAATTATCTGATGTGCCGCCGATAGGTAATCCGGTTGCCGGGTCACCCGTCTGCTCCAGATATTCAAGATGACCATGCGCATGGCCAGTTTCGCCTTCTGCAGTGGAACGAAAGACCGCTGCCACATCGTTATAGCCTTCAACATCGGCTTTTGATGCGAAATACAAATAGCGACGATTTGCCTGAGATTCACCTGCGAATGCAGCCTTCAAATTATCTTCTGTTTTGCTACCTTTCAGATTAGCCATATTACCCTCCGGTTCGATTGTTCATTTGTTTAGACTGGTTCTAAATGTGTGGTAAAGATAGATGACTAGCATAACACTGTCAAGACTAAGTCTAAATCAGATTGAAAAAATTGCCTAATTTCTGCACAATTTATTTGCCGTCAGGTGATTCTATTCAATCCGCAAGATTGACCCTGCTCGTCACTTTCGCTACGGTAGCGGACTTACTTTCCGTCTCTTTTCACGAAGGAAATATCCGTGGCAGGCAAAAAAACATCAAAAAAAACAGGCACTAAGGCAAACGAAGAAAACAAGCCTTCTTTTGAATCGGCGATGTCAGAACTCGAAGCCCTGGTCACCACCATGGAATCCGAAGATTTATCACTGGAAGACTCGCTAAAATTTTTTGAACGAGGCATTGCGCTTACACGTGAGTGCCAGACCGCCCTACAAAAAGCCGAACAAACCGTAAAAATGCTCATTGAGAAAAACGGCAAAGCCGAGCTGGTTGATTTCGCTGATGACTAATAAAAATACCAGCACGACCTCACCACTACAGTCCGCCATGCTCATGTGGCAAGCACGTGTTAATCGTGCATTGGAGAACTGGTTACCACCAGACACGACCCAGCCCGGTAAACTACACAAGGCCATGCGATCTTCGGTGCTCACAGGTGGCAAACGCATACGCCCCGTGTTGACCTATGCGACTGGCGAGGCTCTGGGTGTTGATTTGCACCTGCTGGATAGCCCTGCCTGCGCTGTCGAGTTGATTCATGCCTATTCCCTCATTCACGATGACTTACCCGCAATGGACGATGATGATTTACGCCGCGGACAACCCACTTGTCACAAACTTTATGGTGAAGCGGTTGCCATATTAGCGGGTGATGCCCTGCAACCGTTGGCATTTCAAATTCTCGCCAAAATGAAAGAAACCTTACCTGAACGGGTTGTTATCGACATGATCGAGTTACTTGCACTGGCCAGTGGCTCCCGCGGAATGGCCGGTGGACAGGCGATAGATCTTGATTCTGTGGGCAAGACCTTGTCACTGCCGGAGCTGGAAAATATGCACATACACAAAACCGGTGCCCTGATTCGTGCCAGCGTAAAAATGGGCGCATTATGCCAACCCACTATCGATGCAGACACCCTGGACGCACTGGATCATTATGGCAAATATGTCGGTCTGGCCTTTCAGGTTCAGGACGATATATTAGACGTCGAAGGCGATACCGAAGTGATGGGGAAAACCCAGGGCTCAGATATCGCATTGAATAAACCCACCTACCCGTCAGTATTGGGCCTGCAAGGCGCCAAGGAACTCGCCCAATCCTTGCATGAGGAGGCTATATCCCGACTACCCATCCTCGCGGATGGGCGCCACCAATTAGAAGCACTATCCGCATATATTATCGGACGAGATGCGTAAAAAGCCGTTATAATTCGCCCATGGCTTCCAATACAACTCGCTACCCTCTGCTCGATCTCATCAATTTGCCCGAAGATTTGCGCACTTTTCAGCTCGACAGCTTGCCTGAAGTCGCGGAGGAATTACGTCAATTTTTATTGCAGTCCGTAAGTGAAACGGGTGGTCATCTGGCAGCAGGATTGGGCACGATAGAGCTGACCATTGCCCTGCATTATGTATTTAACACACCCGAAGACAGACTGGTTTGGGACGTTGGCCACCAGACCTATCCACATAAAATACTGACCGGCCGTCGCCAAGCAATGGCTGGTTTGCGCAAACAAGGCGGCATCAGTGGCTTCCCCAAGCGGGATGAAAGTGAGTATGACGCCTTCGGTGTTGGCCACTCCAGCACCTCGATAAGCGCTGCGCTGGGCATGGCGCTGGCTGCAAAACAAAAACAGGAACAACGGCATGTTACCGCCATCATCGGAGATGGCGCGCTCACGGCCGGGATGGCATTTGAAGCCATGAACCATGCCGGCGATCTGGACGCCGATATACTGGTGATTCTGAATGATAACGATATGTCTATTTCACCAAACGTCGGAGCCATGTCAAACTATCTGGCCAAACTTCTCTCGGGCAGCATGTATTCCAGTATGCGCGCCGGCAGTAAAAAGGTTCTCAGTAAAATCCCGCCAATGTGGGAAATGGCACGACGCACCGAAGAACACGTCAAAGGCATGATCATTCCGGGCACATTATTTGAAGAGCTTGGATTTAATTATTTTGGCCCGATTGATGGCCACGATACCGAAATTCTGGTCAAAACACTCAATAACCTGAAAAAACTTAAGGGTCCGCGTTTGCTGCATGTGGTCACCAAAAAAGGTAAAGGCTTCGCGCCCGCGGAAGATGACCCTTGCGTTTATCATGGGGTCGGACAATTCAATCCTGAATCCGGTAAATTAAAAAAATCCACGGCAATCGGCCCAACCTACACGCAGGTATTTTCTGACTGGATTTGCGACATGGCAAATGAATCGCAACAACTGGCAGCCATCACACCCGCCATGCGTGAAGGTTCCGGCCTCGTCAGTTACTCAGAACAGTTTCCACAGCGCTACTACGATGTTGGTATTGCCGAGCAACATGCCGTCACCCTGGCAGCCGGGTTGGCATGTGAAGGCATTCATCCGGTGGTAGCGATTTATTCCACGTTTTTACAACGTGCCTATGATCAGCTTATTCATGATGTCGCCTTACAAAATCTGCCGGTATTATTTGCGATTGATCGCGCCGGCATTGTTGGTCCGGATGGCGCGACGCACGCCGGCAGTTTTGACCTGAGCTATTTACGCTGTGTCCCTAACATGGTTGTGATGGCACCCGCCGATGAAAACGAGTGCCGGCAAATGCTGACAACCGGTTATCGTCATTCCGGCCCGGCCGCAGTCCGCTATCCACGCGGCACGGGCACGGGGAAACCCATTGATTTAAATCTTAACAGCCTGGAAATCGGCAAGTCTGAGACAATTCGAGAAGGCGAAACTATTGCGTTGTTAAACTTCGGCACCTTACTACCCATCGCCACCGACGCAGCAGATGTGCTGAATGCCACGGTAGTTAACATGCGTTTTGTCAAACCTCTGGATGAAGCCATGCTCAACCGCATGGGTAAAACTTATAAATTGCTGGTGACTCTGGAAGATAATGTCGTTATGGGTGGTGCGGGCAGCGCGGTGAACGAATACATGGCGAGTATTGGTAGCCCACTACCAATTTTAAACCTTGGCTTGCCGGATCGCTTTCAGGCGCACGGCAGTCGTGAAGAGTTATTAGCTGACGCAAACCTCACCAGCAGTGATATAATCCGTCACATTGAGCATTTCCTCGATATACAGCCCCAGGAACAACATTTAAACCTGGCGTAATGGTTGTTTGAAGACATGTTTGCAAAAGACGACCCTGTTTATTCGTATTGGTTACCCCACGACATGGACACACCCCTGAGCAAACTATCCCGAATGACGTATACCCAAGTAAATTAGTCGGATATAATATGGCGAAGTGTTATAGTATTAAAATCATCACGGATTTTTCCGCTGCACATTTAATTCGTGATTATGATGGCGTATGTAATCGTTTACATGGCCATAACTGGAAAATTGAAGTCGAAGTAAAGACCACCTCGCTCGACAATGTCGGCATGGGCATGGACTTCAAGGATGTAAAAGCCGCGGCGAATGAATTGATTGGCAAACTGGATCACCGGAATCTGAATGACATTCCGCCATTTGATACCGTGAATCCGACTGCTGAAAATCTGGCAGCGTATTTTTATCAGGAGTTAAGCCAGCACATCAATACTGACAGAGTGAAGGTTAGCGCAATCACCATCTGGGAAACCGAACGCTGTTGTGTTACCTACAGCGAAGACTGAAAAATTCAAGCGACAAGCCTGAATGCCGGCTTGAAGCAAAGAACTGAGGATAGTTTAATGAGCGCCGTAATTGAAGACGTACAAAACAGTGTCGATACACGTCAAATACCCATCAACAAGGTCGGTATCAAGGATATACGTCATCCGGTGCGTGTCGCCGATCGTACTGAAGGTGAACAACACACGGTCGCCAGTTTCAATATGTACGTGAATCTGCCGCATAATTTTAAAGGCACACACATGTCACGCTTTGTGGAAATATTACATAACCACGAACGCGAAATCTCGGTCAAATCATTCAAGCATATGATGCGCGAAATGGTCGACAAGCTCGAAGCAGAAGCCGGTCATATCGAAATGTCCTTCCCCTACTTCGTTAATAAAGCCGCGCCCATTTCTGGCGTACAAAGTTTAATGGATTATGATGTCACGTTTATTGGCGACATTATGAAAGGCAAGCATGAAATGACAGTCAAGGTCGTCGTGCCCGTTACCAGCCTGTGCCCATGTTCAAAAAAGATTTCTGATTATGGTGCACATAACCAGCGATCACATGTCACCATTACCGCCAAGCTGAGAGAATTCGTCTGGATAGAAGAACTTATCGACCTGGTAGAAAAGGAAGCCTCGTGCGAGCTCTATGGTCTGCTTAAGCGACCGGACGAAAAAAATGTCACCGAGCGCGCTTATGACAATCCCAAGTTTGTTGAAGACATGGTACGCGATGTGGCCGCACGCCTTAACAAGCATGAACGGATCGCTGCCTACACCGTTGAGTCCGAGAACTTTGAATCCATTCATAACCACTCAGCATATGCATTGATTGAAAAAGTAAAAGAACAGGTTATTAGCAAATGACATACGAGGTAATACTTGCTTCGTATATCGATAAGTAATAGACACACAAAAACTAATCTTTTATTATCAGCCACATGCCCAGCTCATATAATATTAATGGTAAAAAAGTAAATGTGTGGCCTGATAAAATTGATGTGGAACAAATTAATGATTTTCCACCGATGTTTTACACGCATTTTCAAGACTATGAACAGTATCACCCACGCCTGATCGAACGCTTACTTGAACTGGAAAAGGACGATAACTTTACCCACCGTTTTAAAATGGGTATTGGTGGCAGTAAAGTCCGGGACGTACATCGTTGGGGTATTCCAGAAGCAGATTTGCTACATGCACGGGCACTGGAATATTTCGCCAGGGCGGTAAATAAAAAAGTTTCTGAGGTGAAAGTCGATGTATGCTGGGCCAGTATTACACGCAAATATGAATATCTGACAATTCACGGCCATTATAATTGTCTCGGCGCGGTCGTCTATATGCTGACTCCCGGTGATGATGATGCGACTAATCCAAACAGTGGTCGTTTTGCGATAGTTGATCCCCGTGTGCCAGCCTGCTGTCCTGTGCAGGATCAGTGTGCAACACATGAGATTGCACCAAACATGGTTCCCGGTTCAATGCTGCAGTTTCCCGCAGATATAGGCCATTTTGTACACCCGTATACAGGTGATGCACCACGAATTACGGTTGCATGGAATTTATATTTCTAATTTCCCTTATCGACTTATTAAATCAAAGTAGCCGACTGATTACCAGCTAGGAAGTTTGCCTGGCTTCTTCTTCCTCTATCTGTTTTCTAACATCATCCATATCCAGTTCACTGGCCTTCTGGATGATATCTTCGAGAGCCGCTTTGGGTAACGCACCGGCTTCGTTAAATAACATCACCTGGTCACGAAACATCATTAATGTGGGGATAGAACGTATTTGCATTTGTCCTGCGATTTCCTGCTCTACTTCGGTATTGACCTTGGCAAACAAGATATCGGGATATTTTTCAGAAATTTCCTCGTAGACCGGACCGAAATTTTTACAAGGTCCACACCACGGCGCCCAGAAATCAATTATCACGAAGGGATTATTATTCACGCTATCAATAAAATTTTCTTTGGTCAGTTCAATGGTTGCCATGATTGCTCCGAAAATAAGTCAAATATTGTATGAAAAAACTATGTATGGATAAAAATCGGGATTTCAAGGATGAATTATCAACATTAATAATTCATCAACGGTTTAATTGTCCTGATGAAGTGCAGCAACAGCCCCTGTTTTACGATATCGAACATAATCTTGCAGGATCTTGTCATGATCAAATGCCAGCTTCGCAGGTAAGACATCCGGCAAAAACACACCAATATTCGCCGCATCATCCGCTGCAACCGGCTGACCACTGGCCTGGCCGATATATACCGCTGTAACCGTATGTCCACGTGCATCACGCGCGGGATCTGAATACAAACCCAGTAGCGTTAGCAGTTTTACGTCCAGACAGGTTTCTTCCTTCATTTCACGGATAGCGGCCTGTTCCAGACGTTCACCCACGTCAACAAAACCACCTGGAATCGCCCAGCCAAAAGGCACGTATTTACGTTCGATTAATACAATCGGGCTGCCAGGTTGTTCGGTCATTTCAATAATAACATCGACTGTAATGGCGGGAGTGACTGGACGAGACATTTGATTTTTTTGCTTGTTTTAATTAAATCAGGTTTGGCGTTGAAAGCGGATAATCTTGCCACGGGCACGTTTATCGGGACGTTTGTCCGGTGCGGGAACAGTAATATTAAGTTTACGTTCAGCCAGTATCACTTCTCTTCGCTGCATACTTTCTGCTGTTTCGGTATAGAGTGTACGCGCCACACTTGCCGGACCGCGTTTGTCGGTTAATTCGTTAATGATAATGTCGAATTCATAAATATCTTTCTTGATACGGACAGTACTCCCCTTGCTAATCAGAAAAGCAGGCTTGACGCGTTGACCTGCCACCTGCACATGCCCGGCACTGACTGCCACACTGGATAACTTGCGAGTTTTGTAGAATCGCGCAGCCCAAAGCCATTTATCAATTCGAACCTTGTCCACAAAATAATTTTTCTCAATTTAACCTTTCAAACATTACGGGTACGCGCTTCATGTATACTTACTGGATTATACAGACACTATAGAATTCAATTTGCTTCAGGTATGATTATGCCACAAATTTATCCGGAATTAGTTGTGAAACCATGGTAACAAAAGCGCATTTTATCAATCAGCTGGAATCAATCTTACCGGAAAATGCGATTTTGTCAGACATCGAAGATACACGCCCCTATGAATGCGATGGTTTATCTGCTTACCGTTCCGTACCCTGGATAGTTGTACTACCGGATACTGTTGAACAGGTGCACGCACTGGTCAATGTATGTCGGGTAAATAAAATACCGGTCATATGCCGTGGCGCCGGTACCGGATTATCTGGTGGTGCATTACCTTCAGACAAAGCGGTTGTGTTGTCGCTTGCCAAATTCAATCGCATTAAAAACATCGACCCACTTGCACGAATTGCCGTTGTTGAGCCTGGTGTACGCAATCTGGCTATCTCGGAAGCGGCACAACCACACGGTTTATATTATGCACCCGATCCGTCATCACAAATTGCCTGCACAATTGGCGGCAATGTGGCAGAAAATTCCGGTGGTGTACATTGTTTGAAGTACGGTTTAACTGTGCACAATATTCAACAATTAAAAGTTATCACCATTGATGGTGAATTGATCACACTTGGTTCATCTGCATACGACAGTGCGGGATATGATTTGCTTGCATTAATGACAGGTTCGGAAGGTTTACTGGGTATTATTGTTGAAATTACCGTTAAATTACTGCCGATACCTGAATCTGCGCGTGTACTACTTGCCGCATTTGACAATATTGAACACGCGGCAAATGCAGTTGCAGAAATCATTGCTGCAGGCATCATCCCCGCCGGTCTGGAGATGATGGACAATCTTGCGATCAACGCTGCGGAAGATTTTGTTCATGCCAACTATCCGGTTGACGCAGCAGCTATCCTGTTATGCGAGCTGGATGGCCTGGAACATGAAGTCGATGATCAAATCAGCAAGACTGAAACTTTATTACATAACAATCACGCAACATTGATAAAGATTGCAAAAGATGAAACCGAACGACAGCTTTTCTGGAAAGGACGCAAGGCTGCCTTTCCTGCGGTTGGACGACTCTCGCCAGATTATTATTGTATGGACGGGACAATCCCAAAACATCAGTTATCGATGGTGCTAACACGCATTGCTGAACTATCCAGTGAATACAAATTACCTGTTGCAAACGTATTTCATGCCGGAGATGGAAATTTGCATCCTCTCATTCTTTACGATGCAAACAAGCCCGGTGAACTCGAACGGACAGAAGAATTTGGCGGAAAAATTCTTGAACTCTGCATTGAGGTTGGCGGCACGATCACGGGTGAACATGGTGTCGGCGTCGAAAAACTCAATCAAATGTGTGTGCAATTCAATTCACTGGAGTTAACACAATTCCATGCGATTAAAACCGCGTTTGATGCAAACAGCCTGCTAAATCCAGGCAAGGCCGTTCCGACATTACATCGCTGTGCCGAACTCGGCCATATGCATGTTCACAACGGCCAATTACCGCATCCGGAACTGGAACGCTTTTAATGACCGACTCACATATCGAAAACAAAATTCAGCAGCTGTCTGAAAAAATAAGACTGGCACATAAGAATCATCAGGCCCTGGCAATTAGTGGCAATGGCAGTAAATATTTTTATGGCCATCAAGTACAGGGGGAAGATATTTTCTCGACAGAACTGAGCGGTATAATCAATTATCATCCCAGTGAACTGGTCATTACTGCCTATGCCGGTACACCATTGCACGAAATTAATGCCGCGCTTAATGCTAACAACCAGATGCTTGCGTTTGAACCACCAACATGCCGAGGCAAGGCGACTCTGGGTGGTGCAGTTGCCAGTGGTTTTTCCGGACCGCGACGTGCGTTTGCAGGCGCTGCGCGGGATTATATGCTTGGTTGCCGAATAATAAATGGCAAGGGCGAAGTATTACGCTTTGGCGGTGAAGTTATTAAAAATGTCGCCGGTTATGATGTTTCGCGCCTGATGTGTGGAGCCTTTGGTACGCTGGGACTGCTGATTGAAGTATCTCTTAAAGTCGTGCCTGTTGCAGAATGTGAAGTGACAACATCATTTGAACTCGACAAACATAAATCCATAGAATTTGTAAACCACCTCGCAACACAAGGTGCACCGTTATCTGCCAGTTGTATTTATGATGGTGTTCTTTCTATTCGATTTTCCGGTTCCAGGATTGCCGTTGACAAGACAGTACAAAGCCTCGGCGGTGACGTAATAGAAAACGCTGATGACTTTTGGCTTGGCATTCAGGAACAAGGTCATGATTTTTTTAATCACAGTGAAGACTTGTGGCGAATTTCGGTACCGCCAACCACTTCCAGCATAGATCTTGAAGGAGATGAACTCATTGAGTGGTACGGAGGATTACGCTGGTTGCGTACCAATGCCGAGTCCAATGAGATTCATAGGATTACTAATGCTTTGGGTGGCCATGCAACATTATACAAAACCGCTAACGAATCGGCAGATTTTCGTTTCAGCCCACTTTCAAAACCGGTGTTGCGTTTGCATAAGAATCTGAAACATGCATTTGATCCACGTAAAATATTAAACCCGAAAAAACTCTATCCCGAAATCTGACCGCATGCAAACAAACATCATCGAATCTTTACTTAACACACATGAAGGCAAGCAAGCCGAAGCTATCCTGCGTAAATGTGTGCACTGCGGGTTTTGCACGGCAACCTGCCCTACTTATCAGACACTGGGCGATGAACTGGATAGTCCTCGTGGTCGAATATACCTGATTAAAGAAATGCTTGAAGGGTCGGCTGTCACAGGAAAAACCTTGTCGCATCTGGACAAGTGTTTAACGTGCAGAAACTGTGAAACAACCTGCCCATCCGGTGTTGAATACGGGCGTCTGATCGATATTGGCCGCCATATAGCAGAGCAAAAAATCAGACGCGGGTTATTCAGTCGAATAACCAATAAATGCCTGAATTTCTTTTTTTCAAAACCGGAGTTGTTTGCGATTCTATTTGGCCTGGGAAAAGCCGTGCGTGTTTTTCTGCCATACAACTTCAGGAAAAAATTGCACGTCGCCAAAGATTCATCGCATTGGTCCAGCCATCGTTCCAAAAGAAAAATAATTTTATTAACCGGATGTGTCCAACCCTCACTGGGTCCCGAGATAGACAGGCACTTTTCACATTTACTTGCCCACTGTGATATTGAAACCTATCCAATTGCGGGATGTTGTGGCAGCGTCACGCATCACCTGAACCAACATGATGCGGCAGTTAAAACAATCAGCGCCAATGTTAATAAATGGTATGACATGTTACAAACAGATTACGAAGCGATCTGCATGACCGCATCGGGTTGTGGTCTCGCCATCAGGGAATATCCAAATTTATTTGAACCTGGAACCGGGATGTATGAAAAAGCCAGATATGTCGCGGATAACTTCAGGGATCCGGTTGAATTGCTCAATGCTGCAGAAGTTGTTAAACACTGTGGCGACCCGAAATTAAAATATGCATTTCATCCACCTTGCACACTTCAACATGGATTAAAGCTTGAAGAAAAAGTCACAAGCATGCTTAACCAGTTTGGAATATCACTAGAACCGTTTGCAGAAAAGCACCTGTGTTGTGGCTCTGCTGGTACATATTCGATAACACAACCTGAATTGTCCAATAAAATCCTGCATCGAAAACTTAGCAATATTGAGTCCACCAATGCTGATGTTATTCTTACTGCCAATATTGGTTGCATGAACCATTTGCAAGGCAAATCCAGCCTGCCTGTCAAACACTGGATCAGTGAAGTTTATTCATTATTGAAGCTGTAAATAAATTCAGTCAAGCCGATGAGCTGCGGGTAAATAGTAATACGAAATGATTTTCATCAATATGGTAATAAACAGCAGCCATTTACTTAATGTCAACAGGCTATACCAGCTTGAATTTGTCGATTTGAGAATTGAAAAATCTTTCACGAAAATTACTTCGCACGCACCATTCCCTGTGTCACCCCGAGTTGTACTGCTGTTTCGCCACCATCCTGGCTGACTGGTTCTGGAATAATTAACAAGATAACCTTTTAAATGGATCTGGTCTCCAATCCGCGCTTTCCTGATTGCCGTACGAACAAACGGGTCATCAGACAGAAGGTGGTTATTCGATAATTTGTCGTGTGCGAAAGCCACGCCGTATGGATACTGAAAATAACATACAAAGTCGCCACTACTGAAACTAACCTTTTTATAATCATCATTTGCTGTGTTAGTGCCCCATATCACACAGATATCCTTGATATCAACAGAATTTTCATCGTGCATAATATCCGTCCAGCCGGTAATATCATTATGCGTCACTACCAGACCCCATAATTCATATTCCGCAACCGGTACGACATTGTATTTTTCACCACGATATGCAAAAACAAAATTTTCCTGTCGAGATTTTTTTTGAACAGGCTCATTTAACATCGCTGGTAATATTTCTGCTGCATCTGGCAGTTCACTTTTCTGCCACCATGCAATCAGCAATATAATCAAACTGAATATAACTAGTGAAGTGAAAATTCGGTGGTAAACCCTACTTCCTCCGTATTGATTTATCACTTTTGTCTTTTTTGTTACCACATCCATGGTTTCACTATTCTTCGAACCTTGTGCTTTCATATAAGCGACGCCACATTTCGGGCACTGCCATTGTGGCGCGACATCAGAGTCCTGCCGTTTATATTGGCACTTCGGGCATACTTGGGTGTGAATTTGTTGTAGCTTCATCGCTTATTAAAATGATAGTAAATAATTTATATATACTCTAAATATACGATAAACTATAGCAAAAGAAACTACAAACCGGATATAAAATATGAGTCTTGAATATAGTAAATTGCCTGGTATGTACGAAAGAATGTTGCAACGCAGGATTAATAACCCTTTATTTAAATCACCAGGAATTACACATTCGGATCTGGTCGCCGCTCAAATACTTGACAGCAAAAACCTGCAGGATTTTATGCCTGAATTTAACAGTCTTGTACAGCAAATCGCGCTACTGTCAGGACAAATAGAAAATGAAAAACTGGACGATTTCAAAGTGTCCCTCGACAAACTTTATACCCAGTGTGGTTGTCTTCCTGGCGACGTGCAAACTTTCAAACAGGCGATTCGGAAATTGATTGCTGTTATCACCTCTGTCGTTATGTCAAACAGCCAGGATGATCCGATGGCGCTGCAAAAACTTGAAGATGAAAATGCTACGCGACTTATTCATTATGATTTGCAAGATATAACAGTTGTCGCCGACATAACACACCCGGACTCACCTGTTACCGAAGATGACCTTGTTGCGATTCTGTTAAGTGAAACTTTAACGGATTTGGAAAAGGTGTTGCCTGTTTTTTCTGCCGAGCAACTGGTTTTTATGCATAAGGATGCAGAACAACGGCTTATCGAGTTACAAAGTCAGGGCTATGACTTGCCGCAGGCATGGCAAAATCTTGATTATATTAAAACCGCCATGTTAAATACTGATGAATAATAATGTTGTGGCAATAACTATGTAATTTTTAGCTTGATTTCCCACCACCAAGACATGGTGGTGACATCGGCGCATTACCATGATTACTTTGCCACTCTGACTCCGTATAGGTATGTAGTGCTAATGCATGTATCACGCCGTCAAGCTCGTCTGCCAGAATTTTGTTTATTATACGATGCCGTTGAATCAGGGACTTGTCATTAAATTCTTCCGAGACCAATACGACTTTAAAATGTGACTCAGAACCGGGGGGCACATTATGGTTGCTACTTTCATTGATGACCTGCAAATGTGCAGGCTTGAGATTATTCGCTAATTTGGCTTCGATCTGTTGTTGTACTTGCATGGTGTTCCCCGAAAGTGTTCCGATAATAAGCTAGAGTTACCTGATATATAGGGATCTACTCGGGCGCTTTCAAGATACATTCGTTGCTTTTTACTCTATCGATTTCAAATTGAGTAGGTTTTTTACCACGATCATAGAGAAGCAGGAGCCATCAGATATTCTTGTAAAATCGCATGCCGATTTGATAGAGATCATTTTCATAATAACGGTATACCACCTCACCAAGTGCTTTAATCACTTTGACCTTACCGGGAGGAGCGATGTTCAATGTCACCGTAAGTATGTCACCAACATCGGATGGGCGTGTGCTGGTGAAACTCAATCCTTCAAGCGAAAAGTTGATAGCTTGCGATGCCAATTTTTCACCCGTAAATTTTGTCACACTGACCGGCCGCGCAAACGGAATGCGGCGATGCCGACGTTTTTCGTTACCCTTGATTGCTAAACTCATGTGCCCATACCTCTGTTGAGTTGCGCATATTATGCTTGATCAGGGTGGTATTTGACCAGCTGAAAGAAATGCTAAGTTCAGCTGATATAAGTGATTGATATATCGATTATAATATTTGGAATTAGACTTGATTTAATACTTTTCGTGCAGAACCTGCTCGACGATGGCACGAAGTTCATCAAACTCACTATCTACTGCAATGTTTAACCCGCTCAGATTAGCCTTCTGCAAGATTAATCGGCCAGCTTCAGTTTGCTTTAAATTAGCGAGACTGGTTTGAATCTTTGATTTCAATGCCTTGTCGAGCTTCGAATTAACTGCCCATGGAATGTGTGTAAACGGTTTGCTCTTTGCCAATATTTTTAATTCATCGACCTTGATTTGTTTTTTAACAATACCCAGATTCAATGCCACATCACCGGCACCGGCAACATTCGCCTGCTTATAAAACACCCCAAACACCGCATTGGGAGGATTTTTCGCAAAACTTATCTTTATGTCCTTCTTGTCTACGCCACCTTTTTGAAGCATAAACATTGGAACGATATAGCTAATCATGGCTTTGGGCCCGCCGCCAAAAATTACGGTTTGACCTTTCAAATCCGCAATGGAGTTGATACCGCTATCTTTACGTACTATCAGTGCACCGGCCAGTGTATCCTTACCAAACTCTTCATTTTTCAATATCACTTCATATCCAAAGCGCTTTTTTGAAAACATGTAGTGATATTGATTAAAGTGAACAATATCAAAACGTTTTGATTTAACACCTGACCAAAAGCTGTTGAAATCCTTGGTAGTTTGCAATTGAACTTTTCGTCCCAACACCTTCGACAGGTGATTCGCCATGGGAGTAAACATTTGCACAGTAATGGCTGCATTACGACGAGGAAAGATTCCCATCACCAATGGATCGTCATTCGCTGCCAGAACAGGTTCAACAGTGAATGCTAGAATGAATAATAAAAGCAACATTTGCCATTCACACAGATTGTTTCGTGTATGTCGGCAAAACGTGTTGAATGGGATATGAATGGTATATTCCTTTTAACTAATTAACTCTGACTAGCTTAATCACGGCGTTTTGCAGTACAGAATTATTTGTAGTGTATGAATATATCGGTAAATGCTGCAGCGAGTTTAGCAAATTTCCCTATTTTTCCAATAGTTATATAAGACTTTCGTATTATAGAGTAATTATTAATCAACGGTTAGTTACCTGTTAAGTAAGTAACTCAACACAGGCTTCATATAGATAAAATGTATATTCAATCTATCCGATTGGACACTAGACGTGGTATGACTGCCAGCCTGGTTGTCATCCATGTCAACCAGGCAACAGGGGCGGTTATTTGCTCATGAAATTTAACAGAATCTGATTCATACGCTTAACGAAACCGGCCGGGTTCTCCAGTTGGCCACCTTCACTGAGCATTGCCTGTTCAAACAAGGTCATGGCAAGATCATCGAATGATTCGTCAGCGGTTTGCGAATCAAGCAATTTGATAAGCGGGTGATCCGGATTGAATTCCATAATGGGTTCAATGTCCGGCACTTTATGTCCGGCCTGTTGCAGCAACTTTTGCATGCTCATCGCCATATCCTGTTGTTCAACAACCAGACATACGGGCGAATCGGTCAGGCGATGTGAAACGCGCACATCCTTGACCTTGCCTTCCAGGACTTTTTTCAGTTTATCAACAAGATTTTTAAACTCTTCCTGTGCTTTCTTTGACTTTTCCTTGTCTTCCTTGTCTTCAAGATCGCCCAGATCAAGTTCACCCTTGGCAACGGAGACAAATTGTTTACCATCATATTCAGTCAGATACGACATCATCCATTCATCTACCCGATCAAACATCAGCAGTACTTCGATGTTCTTTTTCCTGAATAACTCAAGGTGCGGACTGTTCTTCGCTGCGGCATAACTTTCCGCCGTAATATAGTAAATCTTGTCCTGCCCTTTCTGCATGCGACCAATGTAATCATCAATCGATACATCCTGTGTGTTCGAGTCATTGTGGGTTGACGCGAAACGTAATAGTTTGGTTATTTTTTCCTTGTTGGCAAAGTCTTCGGCCGGGCCTTCCTTCATCACGTTACCAAATTGTCCCCAGAAGTTTGCATAGGCCTCGGTATCATCCTTGCTGAGTTTTTCCAATGCCGAAAGAATTTTTTTCACCGAACCGTTGCGAATGGTATCGATCTGTTTGTTGTGCTGCAGAATTTCTCTTGAAACATTTAATGGCAAATCATCCGAATCAACAACACCACGTATAAAACGCAAGAAATTGGGCATGAGTTGCTCGGCATCATCCATGATAAACACGCGTTTCACGTAAAGCTTGATGCCATGTCGATGATCACGATCAAACAGGTCAAATGGAGCACGCTTGGGGATATAAAGCAGTGTTGTATAGGATTGTGTGCCTTCTACCTGATTATGCATCCAGTGCAATGGCTCATCAAAGTCATGCGCGACGTGCTTGTAGAATTCCTTGTACTCATCTTCAGTAATGTCACTCTTTGGTCGCTTCCATAAAGCAGAGGCCTTGTTGATCGCCTCGAATTCATCAGTTGGCTCGCCCTTGTCGTCATTTTTCAGCATTTTAATCGGCAAGGAAATGTGATCCGAATATTTACTGATGATATTTCGGACGCGGTAGCTCTCGAGAAACTCATCTTCACCTTCACGCAAATGCAGGGTGACACTGGTACCACGTTTTTCCTGGTGAATATTTTCAATGGTGTAATCGCCTTCACCACTTGATTCCCAGGTCACACCCATATCTGCAGTTTCACCCGCGCGCCGCGTGGTCAGCGTAACTTTATCGGCGATGATAAATGCAGAATAAAAACCTACCCCGAACTGACCGATCATATGTGAATCTTTTGCCTGCTCACCCGTCATCGACTCGATAAATTTACGTGTGCCTGAGTTTGCAATCGTACCGATGTTGTCCATCACTTCCTGTCGGTTCATACCTATACCGTTATCACTAATCGTGATAGTTCGTTTGTCCTTGTCAATCGTGACTTTAATATCAAGCTCACCGTCTTCCTCAAGCAGCGCCTGATTGGCGATGGCCTCAAAACGTAACTTGTCACAGGCATCTGAAGCATTTGAAATGAGTTCTCGAAGGAATATTTCTTTATTTGAATATAATGAATGAATCATTAATTTCAGAAGTTGGTTCACTTCCGCCTGAAAACTCAGGGTTTCCTTATGGGTATCCACGCTCATTTTCTGTCACTACCTCTGTGTCTAATTGATTGATAAATTTGCTTACTATACTAGGCGCCAGGTTTTACTGTCTGACAATCCCACTTCTCGCGTCCGGGCTGCAGAGCGAATGGAGTATATGTAATAGTCGAAGGGATATTTTTCAAGTCTCATATCAGTATATTTGCAACAAAATCGCTTCATCACCGGTAACTTAACCAATTTACGGACGTCATGGTGCGGCTAAGTTTGATCTATAATTATCCGATATATATATGAACGAAATACTCATCAATCTGCTATGGCCGTGCCAGTAAATATCACAGGTTGTCAATAATGGAATATATAAGACTCACAGAAGCGGATCTGCCAACATTAACGTTGGCAGAGCTTCGCTCATTACTTCGTGAAACTTCCGCTGGCGATCATCTGCACAACGAAGCAATAAATGAGTGCTTACGTCGTACAGCGGGAATAAACATGATCATTAATTTTGCTGGCATGAGCATTATCATCTGCATCGCCATGATTGGGTTATTTGCCCTGTTTAACTAGGATCTAATCAGGCTGCAAGCTTGCCTTTTGCTGCCTGCAGGGCAACGCCAGAATTAATCGGTGCACCCATTTTCGTCAACACCTCATCAAGTGCACTTAACACCGTTTCGACATTCGATGCATTGCAGGCATGTCCCATCAGGCCTATACGCCAGACTTTACCCGCAAGAGCACCCAGACCTGCACCAATTTCGAGGTTGTAATCTTGCAGTAATTGCTGACGTACCGCTGCTTCATCGACACCATCAGGAATAGTGACCGCATTAAGTTGTGGTAAACGATGCGCTTCATCAACAATGAAGTTAATGCCCATCGCTTCCAGACCTGCACGAAGCGCATGATGATAGCACGCATGACGCGCCCAGGCATTTTCCAGCCCTTCTTCCTGCAATATTACCAATGCTTCATGCAGCGCATACAAATTATTTATTGGTGCGGTGTGGTGATAGGCGCGCTTTGTGCCGCCACCCCAATATCCCATCACCAGACTCAGATCCAGAAACCAGCTTTGTACTTTGGTTTTACGATTCTTTATGACTGCTGCAGCGTTTTCGCTAAAGCTTACCGGTGACAATCCTGGTGGTGCAGACAAGCATTTTTGCGTTCCGGAATAGATTGCATCAATGCCCCATTCATCCACCTTCAAGGGTGTTCCACCAAGTGAAGTGACGGCGTCAACAATCACGAGACAATCATGATCACGGGCCAACTTTGTCAACGTGGCGGCATCCGATTGCGCGCCTGTGGAAGTTTCTGCGTGCACAAAGGCAACAATCTTTGCATCCGGATTGGCTTTGAGTGCAGCTTCTACCTTATTCGGGTCAACCGCTTCGCCCCAGACATCTTCTACCATCACGGCAGTGGCACCACAGCGTTCCACATTCTCTTTCATGCGACCGCCAAACACGCCATTCTGACAGACTATCGCCTTGTCGCCGGGCTCGAGCAGATTTACAAAACAGGTTTCCATACCTGCAGAACCGGGAGCTGAAACAGGAAAGGTCAATTCATTCTTGGTTTGAAAAGCATATTGTAACAGCTGCTTCATCTCATCCATCATGCCCACAAACAGGGGATCCAGATGGCCGATTGTCGGTCGCGACATCGCGTCCAGAACGCGCTGGCTTACATCGGATGGACCGGGACCCATTAAAATTCGTTTTGGTGGGAGAAAAGATGAAATAGCCATACATTATAACCTGTTATTTATCGTTAGAAAGACATGCTAGTATATCAAAAACTGGCCTGTTCAGACCAGTTTAGTTACCAGACAAAACGGACAACAACATCATGACCTCCTCAATTGACCTCCTTATCGAGCCAGAAAATGTTCAGGAATTAACGACTCAACCCAACACGATTTTACTTGATGTGTCACAGCCTGCCACGTACCTGCAACAGCATCTGCCAGGTGCGATATTTCTGGACTACAACTGGATTGTTAAGACCGATCAACCACGTATGGGACTGTTACCCGACATCGAGACACTTAATCGTATATTTTCCGCCTTTGGCATGAGTGCGAGTACACGCGTTATTGCTTACGATGATGAAGGTGGTGGTCGTGCGTCCAGGTTACTCTGGACACTGGCAGCATGTGGTCATGAAAAGTATTCATTGGTAAACGGTGGATTACAGGCATGGCTGGCAGAAAAATTACCCGTCAGCAATGATATTCGTTGGCCAACACCCGGTCCCGGTAACTATACTGGCAGGGTCAATGAATCTGTGGTGGCATCCAAAGCGTTTATTCATGCTCACCTTGCTGATGATGATGTCGTGATTCTGGATACGCGAAGTCCACTCGAATATAACGGTAGCAAAGTATTCGCGCAGCGCGGCGGACATATCCCGGGCGCCATTAATTATGAATGGACCGAGGCGATGGATAAATCGCGTCAGTTGCGTTTAAGGCCAGATAGCGAAATCAAAGAGACGTTAGACCGGCTGGGCATCACTGCGGATAAAACGATTGTCACACACTGTCAATCACATCATCGCTCGGCACATACTTTCATGGTGTTAAAGAAGCTCGGCTTTAAAAATGTAAAAGGCTATCCGGGTTCCTGGTCGGATTGGGGGAATGATCCGTCGATGCCGATCGAAAATTAAGAATGAAAGTGGATTGACGTTACTCTGGTGTACGAATAACACCAGTGACTATGCCTAATATTTGCACATCTGCATTATGCAAATAAATCGGTTCCATCTCTGGATTGGCAGGTTGTAAACGGATGCCATCTAATTCGATATACAGTTTTTTGAGCGTGACTTGCTCGTAATTTATCATGGCAACCACAGTTTCACCGTTACTGGCGGATTCACGTTTTTCAATAACAATAACATCGCCATCCTGAATATTATCATCAATCATTGAATCACCGCGCACACGCAGTGCGTAGGTATTACGTCGTACCATATTTGCGGGTACGGCAACATTTTCATTCGATTCCAGCATGTCGATTGGCTGACCCGCACTTACCCAACCGAGCAAGGGGACTTCAACCATGTGAACTTCTGTGATTTCTACAGGCTCTAATGCAGGAATATAAACTGGCCGACTCTGCTTTTGAAAAGTCTGGTATTTGTTCTTTGGAATCAATAAGTTAACGGAGCTCATTTAAGTAAATCCTCAGGTTTTAAATAACCATAGTGGATTTGGCAGGAAAATGCAATCAGGGTGTGAAACCGCACGTTGATTTGCTTGAAATCATTCCTCCTTTAAGCTTCGTAACATCAGAACCTGATATGATACGCAACATGAAAACAAAATCGTCACTCTATTTATTAATTATAAGCATCGCACTGTTGGTAGGTATTTTTGCCGGTGACAAGTTCATGCGCCTGTTTTACAACCGCGCTGTTCCAGCCGATCTGACGGCAACCTTACTGGAAAAAGCCAAAACCTTGCATCCATTTACCATGCAGGATCACAATCAAAAAACATTTGGACTCAATGAACTCAAATCAAAATGGAGTTTTATGTTTTTTGGCTACACACATTGTCCGGATGTTTGTCCACTGGCCATGCAGGTAATGAAACAGGTATGGCAACAGCTCGATGTATCAAAGCATCCGGATAGTAATTTACAAATGTTGTTTGTATCGGTTGACCCGGAACGTGATACACCTGCCCTGCTCAAGCAATATGCGCAGTACTATGATCCGTCTTTTATTGGCATCACGGGTAAACTTGATGAAGTTGATAATCTCACTCGACAGTTGGGAATATTATATGGCTATGAAGAACCGGATAAACAGGGTAACTATCATGTAAACCACAGCGGCCAGATTATTTTAATCGACCCGCAAGGCAACATGCGTGCAGTTTTTTCGCCACCACTTGACCCCAAACAAATCGCCCGGGATTTTCAAAGGATAAAAACTTATGTTGAATAAATTTCTGATTGTATTATTCGCCTCGTTAGCAATGACTTCGGCCTTTGCCGAACAAATTGTTATTACTAACAGCTACATTCCAGCTGCACCGCCCGTTGTAAAAGTGATGGCCGCCTACATGACGCTGGAGAATAAATCTGACAAAACAGTCATCATTAACTCATTCAGCAGCAATAAATTTGGTCTGATAGAACTGCATGAAACCATTGAAAAAGACGGCATGATGACAATGAATCAGATTCCAAAACTTGTCATCCTGGCAAAGACTAAAGTAGACTTCAAACCAGGCGGCAAACATCTGATGCTGTTTCAACGTGATGGAAATCTGACAACCGGGGACAAGGTAGTCATTACCTTAGTTACATCGGTCGGTAAAGTTTCAACAACCGCCACTGTAAAAGACGCTGCGGTAGGGTCACATGAGCACCACCATCATCACTAAAACCATTACACAATAATTTTTATGTCTGACAACAAACAACATACCAGCCTGGGTGATACTTTATTCGGCTGGCTGCAATATATGCTGCCACATCATTTTCTTTCCCGAATAATGTTGTTCATTACGCGTATTCGTGTTCGCTGGTTTAAAAATTTTATTATCAAGCACTATATCCGTTTGCTCAAGGTTGACCTGTCCGAAGCGGAAATCACCGATTACAAACAGTATGCATCTGTTAATAAATTTTTTACCCGCGCACTCAAACCGGAAGCACGTCCCCTCACGACCTCACCGAACATCACCTGTCCCGTAGATGGGATAATCAGTGAAATCGGACTAATAAATGATGACCAAATATTTCAGGCCAAAGGGCGAACCTACACGCTCGAGGACTTGCTTGGTGGTTCACTTGAACGCGCCAATTATTTCAGGAACGGGGCATATGCCACACTTTACCTGTCACCTAAAGACTATCACCGCATTCATATGCCAGCGAAAGGTAAACTGATCGAAATGATTCACATCCCGGGACGACTATTCAGTGTCAGTCCTTCCACGACGCGGGCGATCCCCAACCTGTTTGCGCGTAACGAACGTGTCATTGCCAATTTTCGTACATCACACGGCCCAATGAGTATGGTAATGGTTGGTGCCATTTTTGTTGGCAGCATTGAAACAACGTGGGCAGGTGTTATTACCCCACCGGCAGGCAGGCATATGCGACAGTGGAGTTATGAGGCGAGCACCCATATCACCATTGATCGTGGTATGGAGATGGGCCGTTTCAACATGGGGTCAACTGTTATTCTGTTGTTTGGCGAGAACAAGGCAGAATGGGATCCATCGCTGTGTTCAGGTAGTGAAATAAAAATGGGACAAAGTCTCGGACGCTTTATTCAAACTACGCCTGAATAATCACGAGCGTTGTCCGACCGTTATTCAGGCTGCCAGGGAAATGGTATTCCAGACTGGATATTATTCAATCCCAAGCTAATCATTAACAAGCGATCCAATCCGACAGCCACACCTGCACAGCTCGGGAACCCCTGTTGTAATGCAGCAATAAACTTTAAATCTATCTCCAGCGGCGCTTGCTGGTTACTCTCGCGCGCAGCATTCACAGCAAGGAATCGTTGCAATTGCTCCTCTGCATTGGTTAATTCCTGAAATCCGTTAGCCAGCTCAATACCATTGATCAATAATTCAAAACGCTGTGCAACAGCAGGATCATCAGGTTTAATTTCAGCAAGTGCAGCCTGTGAAGCAGGAAAGTCATGGATAAATACCGGCGTATCTTTCGGCAGACGCGGCTGGATTATCATACTGAAAATTAAATCCAGCCATTCATCACGCGATGTTGTTTTATTTGCAGAAACATCAATCGCAGCGTTTTTTACCGTAGCGGCCAGTTCTTCGCTTGATGCCGCAAAGGGATCCACCTCAGCAAATTCACTGAATACTGACTGATATGTACGGAAAAGCGTTGCCTTTAATGTTACTTTATTCTGCAATATTTCGCGTACATAGCTGTCAACCTCGTGCATCAGTTCGCGATAAGTCCATTGCGGATGGTACCACTCAAGCAAACGAAATTCCGGATTATGTAACTTGCCCCATTCTTCTTGTCGAAATACATGCGCAATCTGAAAAATCGGACCGCTGCCACCGGCAATGAGTCGTTTCATTGCCAGTTCAGGTGATGTCTGTAAATAAAATGTACGCCCTGCGTAATCAAGTTGAAAAGGTTCGATGTGTTGTTCAGGTGCAACGGCGTGTAGTAAACACGGTGTATCGACTTCAAGGTAACCACGTTCATGAAAAAAATTTCGCGTCGCAGTAAACATGTGCGCCCGACTACGAAGAATGTCATTTGTAGCAGAAGCTTGCCATTCCGTGGCACCTGAACCCGGAATATTCTGGTAACGAATCATAATAATTAAATAAAGGCAGACGCGTTGCTGGTTGTGTAGAATTGATTATTCTTTGGCGCGACTGATGTATTCACCGGTACGCGTATCGACTTTCAATAATTCACCTTCTTCAATGAACAACGGAACGCGAACGACTGCACCGGTTTCCAGTGTTGCGGGTTTACCGCCGCCACCCGAGGTATCACCTCGCACACCCGGATCGGTCTGTGTGACGGCAAGTACTACATGATTGGGTGGCGTCACATTAATTGGCACACCGTTCCAGGTTGTCACCGTACACATATCCTGCTCTTTCAGCCATTTCAAGGCTTCAGCTACGGCTTTTTCATCCGCACCTATTTGTTCATAGGTTTCCGGATGCATAAAATACCAGGCAACACCGTCGTTATAGAGGTATTGCATTTCGCCATCCATGACATCTGCTGCTTCGACACTTTCACCTGATTTAAATGTTCGTTCGATAACACGGCCTGTCATCAGGTTACGTATCTTCACCCGGTTAAATGCCTGTCCCTTGCCGGGTTTAACAAATTCATTCTCAATGATATTACACGGGTCACCATCCAGCATGATCTTCAAGCCACCACGAAATTCGTTCGTACTATAACTCGCCATAATTTATCCTGTGTTACCTTAACTTCTGTACAATGGGGTGCGTATGATACCGCGAATTGAATCGACATGGCAGAGGAAAGACTGGCAAGCTGAGCTGGCGAATGCGATTTCCGATCCACAAGAATTATTGCAACGGCTGGGTTTACCCATGCAGTTGCTGCCCGCCGCTCAAAAAGCCGCTATCTTGTTTCCCTTAAAAGTTACCGAAAGCTATCTTGCGCGAATTGAGTCGGGCAACCCGAATGATCCGTTACTTCGTCAGGTATTACCCCTCGGCGCGGAATGCGATGCGCAGCCAGGCTTCACTAGTGACCCCGTTGGCGATCAGGCAGCACTCGTGGCACCGGGGTTATTGCACAAATATGCCGGGCGGGTCTTGTTAATGACCACACAAGCCTGTGCCATTCACTGCCGTTACTGTTTCCGTCGCCATTACCCCTATCAGCAGCAACGTGCGACGGAAAATTGGCGCCATGCACTCGAATATATTAAGCAACACAGGGAAATACACGAAGTCATTTTAAGTGGCGGCGACCCGCTAAGCCTGAGTAACCACAAAATTGCCGAGTTATTGGCGAAGCTGGACTCGATAGAGCATGTATTACGCGTACGTTTCCACACTCGCTATCCGATAGTCCTGCCACAACGCATCGACACTGATCTGATGCAGGCAATGGCTATGTTTCAGGGCAAACGCATCATGGTCATCCATGCCAATCACCCGAATGAAATCAATGCGGAAGTAGCTGCGTCTTTAAATATGCTTAATAATCATAATGTTACACTACTTAACCAGGCCGTTTTACTGAATGGCGTGAATGCCAACAGTGAGACCCTGTGTGCATTACAGCTAACCCTGTTTGACTGTAATGTGTTGCCTTACTACCTACATCAGCTCGACAAAGTGCAAGGAGCCCGTCATTTTGCCGTTCCTGAATCTACCGCACGAAAAATTATGGCGGAATTACAGGCAAAATTGCCCGGTTACCTCCTGCCCAGATTCGTCACTGAAATCGCCGGCATGCCTTCCAAAAGCCTCATAATTTAGTCGGGAAATTTACAAATTTTGGCACCCAACTTGCTATAGTTTACTTATTGTTGGCTATGCAAATATGTCATAATTCAATAGCTTGGCAAAAATAACTCGAACAAATCCGAGCGATAGCTGTAGCGCAAAATTAAGGGGTTAAATGTGGCAAAATCAATCGGCCTGGCGATACCAGACCGATCCAGACCAAGTAAGGGTGCGTTTGATATACGCCCACGAAAAGTCGAGGACTGGGTTCAAAATCTTCCCAAAGCCAATCTTGGTGAAACTGCTCGCCAGGTTTTTCATACCCTTGTTGAAACCAACAAGCTGAAGTTCTCGGCTGCTGATCGTACCCGTTTTCTGGAAGAACTCCGTCCAACGACCCAATTTGTTACCGAAGCGATGCGTAAACACTTTATCGGTGTTGCTTTTCCATTACCCGTAAAAAGCCGTAAAGTCGCCGCCGCAGCGCGCGAGATAAATAGTGAAATGGCAATAGGATACAAGATAGCACTGGAAGATTATCTGGCTTCCAGGTTTTTATTTACCGACAAAAAGTTGCTGGCGAAATTAATTCATCGTGCCATGACCTGTCTTAGCCGTGTACTGCTCACTTCATATCAGGTCTATGCACCCTATCCCAGGAATATCTGGTCTGAAATACATAAACTCTACACTTACGCTGAAACTCACAAATTGCTAAAGACAGAAATTAGCGACAGGCACCATGTGTTTATCAAAAAATCGAGTATTGCTGCCGAGTACAGCCGCATTCTGCTGTTATATCTGGCATCACCATATCGATTACGCCAGGGTGAAGCCGCAAAAGTTTTCGATACGCTTGAGCGCTGGACACCTCAATGTCATTTATATCGAATAAAACAGGATCAGGCAGTGCATGGCTACTTCGCCGTGAATATTCAATCTGATGAGCCTCCGCGCAATATTGCCCTGGTCAATGCGAACTGTACCGTTGATGCTTGTCGTACACTTGATTGCGAGTTACTCGCCGATACCATTCGTGATGAAATTGTAAATAACAAAGACATTGCTGAGACAACCATTACTGGCATTGAGATGTCACGCCCACAAATTTCTCATGACCTGATGCGCCGATTGTTAACAGCCTGGGGAATAATTGCCAAACGCGGATTCCCTCGTACCGAAAAATATGAGCGAGTACTTGTTTCCATTGGCTTGAATGCATCACATCAAATCATTACCGACAGTGGCCGGCGTCGAAACCCGAACGCACGCTCGCGAAACACAGACCAGTCTTCAGTCTCCGGCACATATAGTAAAAAAGCCATATACGATAGCGCCGAGGTTGCTGATCTTAACACCAGGCAACCCGATGTATGGAACCTGGTCTATCCAACAAAAATATCTTCATTCAAAACTCTGGATGAAGAAAAGGTTGCCACGGTTGCCAAAGGTAATCGCGAGGATGTAACTTACCATGCAGAAAGCTGGGCAATCCTCAATGAAAGCGCCAATGGATATTGTATTCAAAACAAGGAGGGTACCGGCGCAACGGTTCAGGTAGGTGAGATTATCAGCGTACGTCGGGTCGGTGATGGCCATAGCTGGAAATGGGGTATTGGTGTAATACGCTGGATGAAATATGATGATGAGAGCGGACTGACGCTCGGCGTTGAAATGCTCACACCAGATGCAGCCGCAGTAGGCGTTCGGGCTTCAGCAGAAGGGCTCGATAATAATACCTATCAGCGCACGTTAATGTTACCCGAATTGCCAGCGATTAATCAGCCGAGTACACTGATCACTGCACCCGTACCATTTCGGATTGGACATCATGTGACCCTGAAAGTCCTTGGCAAAGAAATGAGCATCAAATTTAGTAATCTTATACAGAACACCGGGTTGTTTGCGCAATTTGAATACGAAATTATTGAAAAACCCAAACTACCCAAAGACGATATTAATAAATGGCCAGATGACAAGGATTTTGGTAATGTCTGGTCTGAAATCTAATAATATAAATATTCCAAATAATCTGGATACGAACAGGCAAATCTGTGAGTAGCGAAAATCTCCTAAGACTGATAACGGTATTTGACGTTTCTGAAGAAGCTGAAGCATTAATCAATACACTGCGCAATGCCGGTTTTATCGTGCGTGACGTACGGGTAGAAGATGATGAAGATCTGACATCTGCTATCGAAGAAAATCCGGTAGATATTGTCATAAGCAAATTTTCTCTCCCGCTTATTAATGCAAAACAGGTGCACGATATCTTGCTCAAATCCGGTCGTGACCTTCCACTGATCGTTGTCATTCCAAAATATGATCCCAAGGCTGTGCTTGAATGTTTCAAATTTGGCGCCAGAGACATCCTGCCATTTGATCAGGTCGAACAATTGAAATTTATCATGCAACGCGAAATGGCTGACTTGCAGGAACGCCGCACACAACGACGTTGCGAAAATATGTTACACGAAACAGAAAAGCGCGCCCGTGCATTGATTGATACATCGCGCGATGCGATTACCTATGTTCATGACGGTATGCACATCTATGCCAATAATGCTTACCTGATGATGTTCGGCTACGAAGAGCTGGATGACATTGAAGGTATGCCCATTCTGGATATGGTTAGTAAGGAAGATCATTCAAAACTGAAAGATTTTCTGCGCTCATACGCCAAAGGTCAGGCAGAAGATGACAAGCTGGAAGTAAAAGGCCAACACGCACTGGAAAATAAATTTGACATGGTAATGGAATTTTCACCCGCCAGTATGGAAGGTGAATCATGTACACAAATAATAATTCGTGACACCGCCGACAGCAAGGAACTTGCAGAAAAAATTGATGTGCTCAGTAAACAGGACCTGCTTACCGGCCTGTATAACCGTAGTCACCTGATGCAACAACTTGATAAATTAATCGCTGTAGCACTGGATGGGAAAGGCAAAGGCGCTTTGTTATACATATCGCTTGACCACTATGATGACTTAAAAGAAAGCCATGGCATTGCCGGTCTCGACATGCTGATTGTCGATATAGCCAACACGCTGCGAGACAAGCTGGAACGCGTTGGTATGTTTGCACGCTTCGATGGCCCGGTATTCTGTCTGTTAATTCACAACGCAGATCTGGCACAGGCAGAAAAAATCGGTGAAGGGATTTGTCTGCTCATTGCGGATCATATTTCCGATATTAATGGCAAGACGATACGTTCTACAGCCAGCGTCGGCATTGCATTAATCAATGAGACGACCAGCAATTTGCACGACGTGTTAACGCGCGCAGAAAAAGGTGCCACCATCGCCCAGGAAGATAACGGCAGCAAGGCTGTAATGTTTAACCCGGGTATAGAAGAACTTGAAGAACGGGAGAAAAAATCCCACTGGGAAAAACAACTCAAATATTCGCTTAAAAATAATCAACTCCGTCTGTTATTCCAGCCTATTGTCAGTTTACATGGTGAACCCGGCGCACATTACGAAGTGTTCGTACGTTTGCTGAATGATGCAGGTGAAGAGATCACCCCCGATGAATTTATTCCTGCCGCTGAAAAGGTCGGTTTGATGCAATATATTGATCGGTGGGTCATTACCAACTCATTTGTGATTCTTGCCGATCGCTTGCGCAACAAGGAAGATGTCAGAATATTTCTCAAGTTATCAAGCGCCAGTCTGGTTGATGAAGATTTTCTGAAGTGGGTAACCGAGAAAATCAAGACCCTCCGCTTGAATGCTGATCATATTGTCTTTCAGGTTAACGAGGAAACTGCGCTTAATTTCCTCAAACCAACCAAGGCGATTTTTGCCGGGTTACAACAATTACATTGTCGAACCGCACTGAGTGGTTTCGGTATCGAAGAAAACCTCTTTCAGTCATTAAAACATTTCGATATTAACTATATCAAGATCCATCATGACCTTATAACCAAACTGGCTGCAAATATTGAACATCAGGAACGTGTAAAAAATATCGCCGAAGAAGTGTCAATGAAGAACATTCAAACAATTGCTGCGTTTGTTGAAGACGCCAACTCACTCGCGGTACTTTGGCAATGCAGTGTTAACTACATTCAGGGTTATTTTCTTCAGGAACCGATAGTAAAAATGGAATATAACTTTGAAGAATCTTTTTAAAAATCCTTAATCAAGTACATGTGATACCAGTCCGTCTGCCAATTTTGGTTCAAACCAGGTTGACTTGGGCGGCATGACTTCATTTGCATCTGCAACCGCCATTAAATCCGCCATACCGGTAGCAAACAAGGAAAAGGCAACCTGCATTTCACCTGAATCGACACGTTTCTCGAGTTCACCGAGACCACGAATACCGCCTACAAAATCCACCCGCTTGTCACGACGCGGATCGGATATGCCCAGCACCGGTTCAATCAAATTATCGTGCAATAAGCTGACATCCAGCCTGCCAACCGGATCAGTGGGAATATAATCTGCCTTAATCACCAGTTCATACCATTTTTTATCAAGATACATCCCAAATGTCGCTGCTCTGGAGGGTTTAACTGCATCAGAACTTTCAGTCACGGTAAATCGTTGCTGTATTTTTTCAAGGTATTCTGCGGCAGAAAGATTATTCAAATCCACTATCACTCGATTGTAATCCAGAATTTGCATTTGATTATCGGGGAAAATCACACTGAGGAAGTAATCATGTGCACCGTTTCCCTTCCCCGCCTTATGTCGCATGGCGGCGACACGTGAAGCGGCTGCCGATCGATGGTGACCATCGGCAATATACAGGCAATCCATTGCATCAAATAAACGCGTTATTTCATCAATATCAGATTTGTCTTTCATGCACCAGATTGTGTGTTGTACGCCACCTGTTGCCGTCAAATCATATTCAGGCTTGCCCTGGCTGACCCGATTAACAATTGTATCGACAGCAGACTGGTTTTTATAGGTTAAAAATACCGGCCCGGTCTGCGCATTTAGAGTATCTATTTGTCGCACCCGGTCATCTTCTTTATCGGGTCGGGTAAACTCATGTTTACGAATTCTGTTAGTGTCGTAATCGGCAACGGATGCAACCGCGACCAGACCTGTTTGTGTGTGTTCGCCCATAACCAGACGGTAAACATAATAATATGGCTGGTCGTCCTGAAAAAGTATGCCTTCCTGAATCAGCTTGTTGAGATTCTCTGCGCCCTTTTCGTATACGCTTGCAGCAAATGGATCGGTACCTTCCGGCAAATCAATTTCCGGTTTTGATATATGCAAAAAACTGTGCGGGCGCCCTTTTGCCTGTTGCCGGGCTTCCCTGGTATTTAAAACATCGTAAGGCGGTGCGATAACAGCATCTGCAAATTCAGGTTTCGGACGCAGACCTGCAAACGGTAAAATAAGTGACATCAAAAACTCTCCAACCACATTTTAATAAAGTGGTATATTGTACCGGATATCTGATGATTTCCTACGAAAAATTATTCTTTTGGTTCTAACAGGTGTATTCGCGCACTGACAGACGGGTGTGAATGAAAATAGCGTAATAACCGATAAAACGGTGTGATACGTGACAACTCATCAACATGCCATGTCTTGATGTTATGATGTAAACTGCCCGGGTGTTGCAACGCTTTTAACGCTTTTATCAGCAACTCGGGCGACACATGTCTGATTGCCTGCCTGTCTGCCTGACGCTCAAATTCACGATTCAGGTAATTTATGTAAACAAACAAAAACCCGCAATGTGTTATCAGCATGACAATACTAAAAACAGTATAGGTATACTTCCCGGCTCTGAACAACATAAATAACGGATTGAATATAGCGCTCAATAATTTGGCCGGTATGACAAGAGAAATCTGTAATAAACTGTTCAGCCAGGACATTGTTGCTACATGCCCAAGGAAGATATGAGCGTATTCATGCGCGATAACTGCTTTTAATTCATCCGGCGTTAATGCATTTATCAGCTCATCATTAATAAACAAGGCAGAATTTCCAAACAAGGGTACCAGCATCGCATTGCAACCGTATTCATCTTTTACCACCATATTTGGTATTGGAATATTCATTTTTGTTGCAAGACTGATGGCCATCACCAGCAACGTATGTTGGCCTGTATTCTGAATTTTTTCGAGTCTGTTGTGCTTTACATGGTAAAAATTGGCAACGCGCTGCAACAATTCAAACAATACAACAATAACCAGCACCAGTAACAGGGTAGGGATTACATACCCAGATATAGACGTTAAAAATCCCGTGTTATGTAAAACTGTTATCCAGAAAAATACCGGCACGAATACCATGCCACTACAAACGGCAAAAATTGCGAATCGTCCAAAAATTATTTTTTGCATACTAAACCTGTGTCACAATTTGCCGATACAATCAGTATTGACCAACTTAAGCCTTTTAGAAAGCATATGTGATGCAGTTCACATAATTTCTCAGGGAAGCATCATTACTGTGAACCCAGCTATCCGTGGTATTATAAGAAGTACAGGCTGGACAAATATTATACAACGACACCCTTAAATCTTGAAAACAATATACAAAAAATGACAAACAAGCTTTCAAGCCGTTTCTCACAGCAGACAAAAGCGTATATCGCTGATTTGTCAGAAAAAATTCGTATATTTTTGCCTACACATATACCCATTGCTTATAAACTCGCGATTATCATTACCCTATTAATTAGTACTGGCATGATTTTGCTCGGTCTGGTCATCGTCACCAATCAGACCCAGTTATTAAAAGCGCAAATGCATGACTACGGCAGTACCGTCTCCAGTCAATTAGCCGGTTCGTCAAAAGAACTGATATTATCAGATGATATCCTGAGTTTAATGGTACTGGTAAAAAACCTGGGTGCCAACGGGAATATACTGGGTGCGGTCATCTATTCAGAATCCGGTAATATTCTAGCCAGTACGGGAATCATCCCGGACAGTGATATTACAAAATTATACAGTCAGTCTGATAAAATCGATAAAAATGACTATACACTCGAATGGCAAAAATCCGTTGAACAGCAGCAACTCGACTTAATCTCCTTTATTACCCCTATAAAATTTCAGGATGTCACTGCCGGTCATACTATCGTAACTTTCAGCAAGGCATCCCTTTCCCAGTCCATTACCGAAACAGTTCATGCCATCGTGGCAGCGACAATATTTATGATTCTGCTGGGCATATTTACCGCCTATGAACTGGGTAAACGTCTGTCGCGACCAATACACAATTTAATGGACGCAAGCAAGGCTATTGATAAAGGTGATTATGCCTTTCGTATCAGTGAAGAACGTAACGATGAAATCGGTTACCTGATTGATGCCTTTAATAATATGGCAAATGGATTACTGGAAAAATCACAGGTTGAAAATGCATTTTCTCGCTTTGTTTCAACGAATGTTGCAAAACAAATCATGGGCAACCTGGATGGTATTCAGCTGGGTGGAGAACATGTGCAGGCAACGGCGATGTTTGCCGATATAGTCGGCTTCACCAGTATGTCTGAAAAACTTCCGCCTGAAGAAGTTGCCACTTTGCTGAACGAATACTTCACCTATATTGCAATGGCATGCGAGCTATACAATGGCAATATCGACAAATATATGGGTGATTGTGCCATGGTAGTATTCGGTGTACCCGTTGAAGACCCAAATCACAAGATTAATGCTTTATGTTGTGCTGTATTAATACAACGTCTGGTTGAACGACTAAATGTACAGCGTATCAAGTCCGGCAAACAGGCCATTCATTTCAGAATTGGTGTGAACAGCGGTGGTATGCTGGCTGGCAATATGGGCTCCAATGATAGAATGCAATATACAGTGGTAGGTGAAGCCGTGAATCTGGCATCGAGACTGCATACTGTAGGCAAACAGGGCCAGATCATCATCAGCGACTTCATGGTCAAGGATCCGGATGTACAGTGGCATATACAAGCGCATCGCTATGAATCGATAGAACTTCGGGGTATTGCAGAACCCGTAACAACCTATATATTGACTGACATTAAACCGCCATACGGGGATGTGATTAATCACCATATTGACAATATTTTATCTGCATTCGAAGTTAATGAAGCAATCTAGATATTTATTACTACTGGTACTTATCGCCAATACCCTGCTCAGCGGCTGTGCCTACGTCTATTCGAAAAGTGATAATGTTCCCGACAAACTGGAACAATTACTCAAACAGGACGAATACGAGCTGGCATTAGATACCATTCGCTACATCAAAAAAGACCACCCCCAATACAAACAAGTTCAGAAAAAAAGAGAAGTCATTCTTGCCGCCACAAAAGCATTTGAAGAAAATGTTATTGAACAGGGTGGACGACTCACCAGACAGGAACTCTGGTATGAAGCCGACCGCGTATACGAATACGGTATCGAAAAATTGCCAAACAGCAAAAAACTGCAGTTCTCCTATCAGGAATTTCTGCACAAGCGCAGCCAGCATTTAAAACAACTGGAATTAAAACTGCTTGTCAGTAAAGGTAAATCCCTGAGTCAAACCACAGCAGCACGCAAGGAAATAGCGCGCGTTTTCCCTGAAAGTTCACAGGCAAAGAGCCAGCTAAAAAAACATTACGCGGAAGTGGAATTAACTGCAGAAGGCCTGGTCGATTGTGGTGAAGACGCGATGAAAGCCAATGAGCTGGTGTTAACGAATGAATGTCTGACGTTGGCCAAACGGCTGAATCCAAATACCAGTCTGAAAAAGCGCATCAAAAAACTGGAAGCCGCCTATCTTAAAGCTATCCGCGTCAATGCCAGGAAAAACGCGCCTTCAATTAACAAACTGAACAAGGCATTGGCAAAAGCAAAAACAAACAAGGATCTGCTCGGTATACAACATCAGGTGCATACCATACACAAGGATAATAAAAATGACCCGAAATTCAGAAAATTAAGACTGGAGCTGAATAAAAAAATCAATACCGCAGTAACAAACAGCATACAAAGCGGCAGGGAATATTATTCGAAAGGAAAAATTCGTCAGGCCTTACGCGTCTGGCAAGACGTAAAACCGCTTGATCCGGATAATAAAAAACTCGATGAGTACATTCAGCGCGCGCAACGCGTTATCAGTAAAATTGAATCGCTAAACAAGCAAAAGAAACCGGTAACTACTGACAAGCAGGACGGCTAGTTCTTCATGGTCAGACTTCATCGACTTCAGGGAGAGGATGCATACGCGTAACATTGCGATATCCTTGTGGTAACTTTCGACCACGTTGCGCACGTTCACCTTCATAAACTTCCATGTCTTCAGGCTTCAGGACCTTATGACGTTTCCCGGAATGGATAACCAGGCTATCCACTTCATTTATAACCGTGATGGCAGATAAATATTCAGCGCGAGTTTTTGCCTTGGCAGTAGGAATGTTTAATATCTTGACGCCCTTGCCTTTCGGTAAAATGGGCAGCTCTTCTATATGGTGAATTAATAAATTGCCGTCATTGGTCACCGCGGCCACCCAGGATGTTTCCATATCGGATACCGGCACAGGCGGCAACACTTTCGCTCCTTCTGTGACCTTTAATATGGCCTTACCCTTGCGATTTTTTGTAATGAGTTCTTCCAGCTTCACAATAAAGCCGAAGCCGGCATCGGTTGCCAGCAGGAAGAGTTGTTCAGGGTTACCTGTCATTACACCACGGAAGCTGGCACCTGCAGGCGGGTTAAATCTCCCGGTTAATGGCTCACCCTGTCCACGTGCTGACGGCAAGGTGTGCGCGGTAAGCGTGTAGGTACGGCCTGTTGAGTCAATGAATACAGCAGGTTGATTGGACTTGCCCATGGCGCTGTCGAGACATTCATCACCGGCTTTATATGCCAGTGTATAGGGGTCGACTTCATGTCCCTTCGCGGCACGCACCCAGCCTTTTTCAGAAATAACGATCGTGACCGGATCAGAGGAAATCAGGGCAGATTCATCCATTGCCTGCGCCGATTCACGTGCAATAATTTTCGAGCGGCGCTTATCGCCAAAATCATCCAATATCGCTTTAAGTTCATTTTTAATCAGTGTTTTCAAACGTGCAGCGGAATTTAATATTTTTTCCAGCATGGCTTTTTCAGCCGCGAGTTCACGCTTCTCGGTCTTGATACTCATTTCTTCGAGCTTGGCCAAATGCCGTAACTTCAATTCCAGAATGGCTTCTGCCTGTATATCAGACAACTTGAAGCGTTTCATGAGAATGGGCTTGGGCTTGTCGTTCTCGCGAATGATTTTGATCACTTCATCGATATTCAAATAGGCAATCAAGAGACCGTCGAGTATATGTAACCGGGCATTAATTTTATCGAGGCGATGCGTCAGTCGTCGCTTGACAGTCTCGGTGCGGAATTTCAGCCATTCAGTCAACATGGATTGCAGGTTTCGCACACTGGGTCGACCGTTCAGACCAATAACATTCATGTTAATGCGATAGGTTCGTTCCAGATCAGTGGTGGCAAACAGATGCGCCATCAGCTCATCCACTTCGACGCGATTTGATTTCGGCACGATGACCAGACGGGTCGGGTTTTCATGATCCGACTCATCACGCAAATCCACCACCATGGGTAATTTTTTGGCGTTCATCTGGCTGGCAATTTGTTCGAGCACTTTTGCCGGTGAGGCCTGGTGTGGTAACGCCGTGACGACAATATCTCCACGCTCAACTTCGTAGGTTGCGCGCATGCGGATGCTGCCATGACCTTTTTCATACATCGCCACAATATCTTGTTTAGGCGTGATGATTTCCGCATCGGTCGGATAGTCCGGCCCCTTCACCATTTTGCAGAGTTGCTTGACTGTCGCTTTTGGATTGTCAATGAGGTGAATCGTGGCGTTAATAATCTCGGTGAGATTATGTGGCGGAATGTCGGTCGCCATGCCGACTGCGATTCCGGTTGTACCATTTAACAGTACATGTGGTACCTGTGCCGGCAGAATAGCCGGTTCTTCAAGACTGCCATCAAAATTTGGATGCCAGTCAACGGTGCCCTGACCCAGTTCACTCAGTAATAAATCTGCAATCGCAGACAATTTTGATTCGGTGTAACGCATGGCGGCGAAGGACTTGGGATCATCCGGCGAACCCCAGTTACCCTGACCATGTAATAACGGGTAGCGATATGAAAAGGGTTGCGCCATGAGCACCATGGCCTCATAGCAGGCGCTGTCACCATGCGGGTGAAACTTGCCAAGCACATCACCCACTGTGCGCGCTGACTTTTTAAATTTGGCGCTGGCCTTCAAGCCCAGCTCGGACATGGCATAAATAATGCGTCGTTGTACCGGTTTTAAACCATCGCCAATATGCGGCAAGGCACGGTCCAGAATAACGTACATGGAATAATCCAGATAAGCTTTTTCTGCAAACGTACGTAATGGCATCTGCTCGATGTTGTAATCGACGACTGCTACTGTCTTATCCGGTTTTTTTGACTTTGCCATAAGTATCTATTGCTTACTGTCTGCTAAATTTCCGCAAGATCGCCCTTTTCTTCCAGCCAGCTTTTTCTGTCACCGGCACGTTTTTTCGCCAACAACATATCCAGCATTTTTTGAGTGCCATCACCATGCTCAACGACCAGCTGAACGAGTCGGCGCGTATCAGGCGACATGGTGGTTTCGCGTAATTGAATCGGATTCATTTCACCCAGACCCTTGAATCGGGTGACAGAAATTTTGCCACGTTTTTTCTCTGCCGCAATACGATCCAGTATGCCCTGGCGTTCCGCATCATCCAGTGCGTAATACATTTCCTTGCCGATATCGACGCGATACAGCGGTGGCATGGCCACGTAAACATGACCTGCCATAACCAGTGGCGCAAAGTGCCGCATAAACAGCGCGCATAACAAGGTCGCGATGTGTAAGCCATCAGAATCCGCATCCGCCAGAATAATAACTTTGCCATAACGTAAATTTTTCAGATTATCCGAACCTGGATCGACGCCAATGGCAACGGTTATATCATGCACCTCTTGTGAGGACAGAACTTCCGAAGAATCAACTTCCCAGGTATTCAGAATCTTGCCACGCAATGGCATAATGGCCTGAAATTCCTTGTCACGTCCCTGTTTGGCCGAGCCACCTGCAGAGTCACCTTCCACCAAAAATAATTCGCTACGTGAATTATCTTCTGAAGTGCAATCTGCCAATTTACCCGGCAGCGCAGGACCCTGGGTAACTTTTTTACGAACAACTTTTTTACCTGCTTTCAGCCGTGACTGGGCGTTCGATATTGCCAGCTCAGCGATTTGTTCGCCCATTTGCACGTGCTGGTTCAACCAGAGACTGAACGCATCCTTTACCACGCCCGATACAAATGCAGCACACTCGCGTGATGACAAGCGTTCCTTGGTTTGTCCACTGAATTGTGGATCCGACATTTTAACTGACAGAATGTAATTAACTTTATCCCAGATATCTTCAGGACTTAACTTTACGCCACGCGGTATCAGGTTTCGTATTTCGCAAAAATCGCGTATGGCATCGCTCAATCCGGTACGCAAACCGTTGACGTGTGTACCACCCTGCGCAGTGGGTACCAGATTGACATAACTCTCGGCAATGTTATTGACACTCTCGGGAATCCATACCAGCGCCCAGGTAACCGCTTCATCATTCCCTTCCATGTTGCCCATGAAAGGTTCTTCAGGTAATCGCTCGGCATCGCCGATTTCATCCAACAGGTAATCTTTCAATCCGTCTTCGTAATACCAGCTGTCTTCTTCCCTGGTCTTTTCATCTAAAAAACTGACGGTTAAGCCCGGACACAAAACCGCTTTGGCGCGTAAAGCATGTTTTAACCGCGGAATGGAAAATTTTATGGTGTCGAAGAATTTTTCGTCGGGCCAAAAGCGAATTCGGGTACCGGTATTGCGTTGCCCGACAGTACCTGTAGTGGTGAGTTTGGTTTTACGTTCGCCATTGGCAAAACTCATGTGAAATTCTTTACCGGAGCGTTTAATCCAGATATCGAGTTTTTTGGATAAGGCGTTAACCACGGATACACCGACGCCATGCAGGCCGCCGGAAAACTGGTAGTTTTTATTGGAAAATTTACCGCCTGCGTGCAGTCGCGTCAGGATTACCTCGACACCGGGGACTTTTTCTTCCGGGTGTTTATCAACCGGCATTCCCCGACCATCATCTTCGACTTCGACTGAACCATCCTTAAACAACGTCACACGCAGTGACTTGGCGTGGCCAGCGATGGCCTCGTCGACACTATTATCGATGACTTCCTGGGCAAGGTGGTTAGGACGTTCGGTCTGGGTATACATTCCGGGCCGTTTACGGACCGGTTCCAAGCCGGTTAATACTTCGATGTCTTCTGCGTTATAGGAATTCGCTGCCATACAACCTGATCATGTTATTTGCCACCCGATGCGTCGCGCCCGGGTGCTGGATAGCGTGAGATTGTAGCCTAATTACAGGCGCAGCGATGCTGTAGAATTAACCAATTTCGTGCGGAATGAAGCACAAAATTAGAGCCAATTGACAGAGCTATACTTTGAATTTATTCACCAGATTCTGTAATTCTGCCGCCAAGTTAGCCAATTCTGAACTGGCAGTAGCAAGCTGTTGGGTGCCAATGCTGGTATCTTCCGAGACTTGTGAAATGGTGACAATATTTGAACTGATTTCTTCTGCCACATTACCTTGCTGACGGGCCGCTTCGGCAATTTGCGTATTGACGGTCGCCGCTGACGCCACGGATAAAGTAATCTGGTTTAGCGCCACATCTGCTTCGGAAGAATGCTCAACCGTTGATTGTGCACGTTTCTGGCTTTTCACCATGGTTTCGACGGCATTCACGGCACCAGACTGCAGACGCTCAATCATCGTCTGTATCTCCTGGGTCGATTCCTGCGTGCGGCTGGCGAGATTGCGTACTTCATCCGCCACGACCGCAAATCCTCGCCCCTGCTCACCCGCACGGGCAGCTTCTATTGCCGCATTTAAGGCTAATAAATTGGTTTGTTCAGCAATGCCTCTGATGACTTCGATCACCGTACCTATCGCTTCGCTGTCGGTTTCGAGTTGTTTAATAGCAACTGCTGCCTCTTCCACTTCAGTTGCCAGACTGTTAATCGCATTCATGGTATTGGAAACAACAACACGTCCCTGGTTTGCCTGTTCGTCCGCTTCCCGGGTGCTATTGGCAGCAGATTCTGCATTGCGCGCCACTTCCTGTGCGGTACTCGCCATTTCGGTCATCGCGGTGGCAACATTCTGGATTTCGGATTTTTGCCGGGTAACATTACTGCTGGTTTCCTGGGTCGTTAACGACATTTCTTCGGCCGCTGCCGCCAATTGCGCGGTCGATCCTGATACCTGGGTAATAGTGCTATGGATAAGGGTGATAATCTTGTTAAAACTTTCCGCAAGATGCGCGATTTCATCACGTCCTTTTACCTGCAGACGTCGGGTCAAGTCACCTTCGCCATCTGCAATGTCATCCATCGCATCAGCAGCTTCATTTATCGGACGGGTAATAATCAGGCTCATAAACCACGCACCAGCCAGACCGACAACTGCTCCGATGATCATCAATATGACAACAATACTCGTGGTTGACACGACCTTATCCAGAATATCCTGGCTCACGGATTCTGTCTGTTTACGCTGATTGACGACGAGTTTATTGATATCGGTTTTAATTTCGTTCACCAGGGGGCCGATTTCACTGCGTATCAGATAGGAATCGGTACGCCACTTTTCGCTGCCATGTACCTCGATTAAATTGTCCATCGCTTCAAAAAAGGGTTTGATATTTTCGTTTATGGACTCTAATGAAGCCTCCTGATCGAAGCTGAGTTTATTAACCAGCTTTTTGAATTTCTCCAGTCCGTCCAGAAAACCTTGACGATAAAGATTCAGATTCGCCAAGTCTGTTTTGCCACGGAATGCCATATAAGCGCGATTGGCAATGAGTACATTCATCCAGGTTTGGCGTAATTCAGCCGATTGAATCAGCAGTTTACGACGTTCCACAGATAATTCCTGTTCCTGTTCAGCACGAATAATGGTTGATAAGGCACCTTGAATCTCCATCGCCAGCGGGTTCATTTTGGCGGCAGAAATTTCAATTGCTGGCTGATTTTTTAAAAAATCTTTCGCCAACACAGCCATTTGGTCACGGTATGAGGCAAATTTTTCAGTGCGCAAACGGATACGTTTTATCACGCCGATTACTGTTTCATTTTTCGTCACTTGCGGCATGCTTTCGAGACTCATAATGATAGAGTTGGTTTTTTTCAGCGCATTATCATATTCAGACAAATCACGATCTTCACCGCTAAGCAGATAAAAGCCCAGTGCGGCGCTGGCGCGGTCAATCGATTCTGACAGCTCCATGACCTTCAACATCAGAGGTTGGCTGCGCTCCACCATTTCCTGCACCTGATTTTTGGTGCTGATTAAATTGGTCAGCGCGGTCAGCGAAACTACTACCAGCAGGGCAACCATAACACCTGAGCTCAACCAGACTTTTTGGCTGACTTTAAGATAGCCAAATATGCTCAATATATAATTGAAAATGTTGAAGTTTTTCATATTTTCTGTCCGTTTCCGCAACTTACACCAAAAAATGGGTGCATTCGGTACTATATATCGGCGTTGATTTGGACGAACTTTAACTTGGCGATAGCCAAAACCGCTGTAAGTGGCGGTTAAATAGTGGATATTAGATAAGGTGGATATGTAGAGGTAGATAAGCAATACATACAAACTGCTCTTTAATAATTATTTGTTAAATGCCACCCAGGTTATCCGGGTAATGCCACACCGAGTCGCTGCGCCACTTCTTCATAGGCTTCGATCACGCCGCCCAGTCCCTGGCGAAAACGGTCCTTATCCAGCTTTTTACGCGTCTCTTTATCCCAAAGACGACAACCATCCGGGCTAAATTCATCACCCAGACACAACCCGCTGGCGTGACGACCATACTCCAGCTTGTAATCTACCAGTAGCATGCCTGCATCCAGGAATAATTTTTTCAAAACACTGTTTATCGTTAAGGTTTGTTGGCGCATTTCATCAATTTCCGCCTGACTTGCCCAGCCAAAGGTAATGATATGTGAATCGTTAATCATGGGGTCGTGTAAGGCATCATTCTTGAGGAAAAATTCAAAAGTCGGTGGTTCCAGATCCACTCCTTCAGTCACACCCAGACGGCGCACCAGGCTACCTGCGCTGATGTTTCGTACCACACATTCAACAGGAATCATGTCGAGCTTTTTGACCACCGCTTCCGTGTCCGACAAACGTGACTCAAAATGTGTTTTAACACCGGCAGCTTGCAGATGCTGCATGATAAAAGCATTGAAATAATTATTGACCATTCCCTTACGATCAAGCTGTTCAACTTTTTCGCCATCAAACGCAGAGGTATCATTACGAAAGACCATAACCAGTTTATCCGGGTCTGAGGTAGAGAAAACTGTCTTGGCCTTACCTGCATATAATTCGGTTTTCTTTTCCATGCTTTTACCTTGTTTTTCGATCTTTATGTAATTTATAAATGTAACCAATCAAAACCATTTTCCTGATCGGCCAGTAATATATCACTGAATTCACAGTTTAATGCATTTGCCAGGGCAGTTTGTGCCAGGGCAGGATTGTTATTTTTTTCGCTAATATGTGCTGCAACAACGTGTTTCAGATTCGCCGTATCTGCCATGTTCAGCAACCAGGCCGCCTGGTCATTACTCAAGTGGCCATAATCACTTCCCACGCGCTGCTGTAATGAAAGCGGATAAGGACCATCCGCCAGCATTTCAACATCATGGTTACATTCCAGTACCAGCCCGTGACACCCAGCAAGCGATTCAATGATATGGGGTGTAATTGAACCAGTATCCGTTAATATGCCAAAACGTTTATCACCATTTGTCACGACAAACTGACATGGCTCTTTCGCATCATGGGGTACAGGAAACGGAATTATCTCCAAATCATTGATCTGAATTTTTTCGTGTACATCAATATAATGCCTGTTTTCCAGCTCCCTGACCGAATCATGTTGCGCAGTACCACGTGTCAGCCATACGGCAATAGAATGCCTGGCTGCAAACTTTGCGACACCACGTATATGGTCACCATGTTCGTGTGTAACCAGAATGGCTGTTATTTGACCCGGTGATATTGATTTTGACTGCAGTCGACTTTCAACATCCCTGATACCAAACCCACAATCAATCATGAGACAGGTTTGCTGATACGCAACCAGCGTCGCATTGCCCTTACTGCCACTACCTAAAGACGCAAATTGCAAAGTAGTTCCTTTAGTCGTCTTTATTTTAAATGCTGTTCAAGTTGTTTTAGTATATAAAGTGCTGTCTGTTCATTGAGTCGTTTGCCAGAATTATCCAGTACCGTTACAAGGCAACTTTCACCGAGGTCTTCAACACTTATCCGGTATTGACCCGCAGCAATCTCGGAATTTGATGAAAAAAGCTTGCTCAACCAGCTCTTGTCTTCCTTGTTTACAAATTCTTCAGTCAATTTTATATAATATAATCCTGCACTTCTGTTTTGATCTTCTATCTGAATACCAAGACGATCCATGGCGACACTAATGCGACGCCAGGTACGCGCAAAATTTTCTTTTACGACAAGGTTGATATTGTCTTTCTTAGAACTGAGCGTGGCGCGATTGATGGTCTTGCCCTTCTCAACGGTGTTTTGCGCATATTTTTCATCCATGCCCTTAAAGACCAAAAATCGCATCATCATTTCAGATTCGAGTTCCGGATCAGAATCGCGCGGTTCCCATTTAATGGCAACATCAGTTGACGAGAAATCACCGTATGAACTTTCCTTGAGTCCTTGATGGCTTATAAACATTAATGTCACATTGGGATCATCAGTCTTTCTCTCCAGACGGATGCGATATCGGTCCATTTTGCCCGCCGAATACAACGACCCGAGTAAACTCGCGACCCAGCCGGTAGGAACATCAACCCGGTTTTCCAGCCAATTTGTTTCGAGTAGCCCCAACAATGGCTCTTCCCTGGTAAAGCTGAATCCAATGTCTTTGAAAAAAGCAATCACGTCACCCCAAATGGCATCTGGCCTGGCATCAATTTCAAGCCACGCCTGATTGCCTTCACGTACATAACGCACTTTCTTCATACCCAGGGGTAGAATGTGGCCAGTATCACCGGTTGATGTATACGCAGAATAGGTATCACTATCAGAAGCAATTTTCGGGACTTCAAATGAATTTGTAGTTTGCGGAAAGGTCATTTCAGGCGGGACTTCAAGACTCGATTCATCTTTGTTCTTTTTCTCATAGACACCCTTGTATTTGGGATCTGAAGAGCACGCTGTTATGTTTACCAGTAAAAAACCCAATAAGCCCAGTACAACCAATTTCTTATACATCATGAATAAACCTGTTATTAAATATCTGCGATTTTTAGTTTACAGCAGCCTGTTGTATCGCGGCCCTTATGGCAGCATGGTGCTGTGCAGAAAGAATTGTCATTGGCAATCGCATTCCTTGCTCGATTAACCCCATCTCAACCAGAGCCCATTTTACCGGGATAGGATTGGCTTCCAGAAATAAAGAGTGATGCAGACCCATTAAAGTTTCATTTATTTTCCCGGCAACTGACCGATCGCCCTTCAATGCTGCCTGACACATGTCATGCATCTTTTTTGGTGCAACATTTGCTGTCACTGATATATCACCATTGGCGCCAGCCAGAATTAAATCCATTGCTGTGGCATCGTCACCGCTATAAACAGCAAACTCCCCTGCTGCGTGTCTTTTACAAGCCGCCATTAATGCCTTGCCACGTTCAAGATCGCCCGTGGCATCTTTGATGCCAATAATATTATCAATTTCGGCCAGACGTACGACTGTATCGTTGTGCATATCGACAGCAGTGCGGCCTGGTACGTTATATAATATTTGTGGTACGGCAACAGCTTCCGCCACGGCTTTAAAATGCTGATATAAACCTTCCTGTGTCGGTTTGTTGTAATAAGGTGTGACAAGTAAACAGGCGTCGACGCCGGCTTCTTTTGCACATCTTGTCAGACTAATCGCTTCTGTTGTGGAATTTGAGCCTGTTCCGGCAATAACAGGTATTTTACCGCGGGCATATTCAACTGTTCGCTTGATAACAAAACAATGTTCTTCTTCATCGAGCGTGGCAGATTCACCCGTCGTACCAACAGAAACAATGGCATCGGTACCATTTTCAATATGAAAGTTCACCAGGCGCGCCAGCGCATCGAGATCTATCGAACCATCTGCATGCATTGGTGTTACAAGGGCAACCAAACTGCCTTGAATCATTCACTATCCCCGTATTTACAGCTGAAAATAAAGCGCACATACTACTGCTGACGCATTTTAAACACAAGTAAAGTGAACTGTCCGTTGCCTTACAAGCTCCAGGCAAGAAAACGTATCTGTTTGATAATTAAAGAGTAATTATCCATTAGCCCGCATCTGGTAACACAGAATGAGAACAGCGAGGCAGATGCAAGCGTTTGTTACCGTCCGAATCCAATCAATGATAAACTTGCAATTTTATGACAGGAACCGTCAAACTGAACCCTATGACCAGCTTACTCGTACTCACCGCACTTGGTGAAGATCGTCCCGGAATAATTGCAGACCTTTCAAGTAAAATTGCAAACTACGACTGCAATATTACTGAATCACGCATGTCACTATTAGGTGGTGAATTCGCCATCATTATGCTGATTGATGGACAATGGAATAATATCGCCAAACTTGAAACGCTGTTACCAACAATGGAAACCGAGCTTGGCATCAAACTCAACTGTAAACGCACTGATGCACGCCCGCCAAACATTAAGGCCATACCCTATACCGTTGAAGTGCTCGCCATGGACAACCTTGGCATAGTGAATCGTGTGACAAATTTTTTTGCTACCCGCAAAATAAATATTCACGATGTTGAAACATCATGTTTCAATGCCCCGCATACTGGCACCCCAATGTTCACGCTCAATATGACCATTGAAGTTCCTTCAGGAACGCATATCGCCACCCTGCGTGAAGATTTCATGGAATTCAGTGATGAATATAATCTTGATGCGATTATTGAACCGATAAAGCTTTAATGAAAGTAATTCACATATGGCAAAAGTTGAATTAAATAAAAAAGTAACCAATTTTTCAGTTGCCGCAACAGGCGACAAGACGATTTCGCTGACCGATTTCAAAGGCAGTAATCTTGTATTATATTTTTATCCAAAAGATTCCACTCCGGGTTGTACACGTGAAGGTCAGGATTTTCGTGACAGCCATGCGAAATTCCGTCGTGCAAAGACTTACATTCTTGGCGTCTCTCGCGACAGCATAAATTCTCATGGCAGGTTCAAAGATAAACAACAATTTCCATTCGATTTGCTCGCTGACACTGACGAAACGTTGTGTAAACAGTTTGATGTGATCAAAGAGAAAAATATGTATGGTAAAAAAGTGTTGGGTATTGAACGTAGTACCTTTCTGATAGACGGTAAAGGGAAATTGCGTCAGGAATGGCGCAAGGTAAAAGTTGACGGCCATGTAGAAGAAGTCCTTCAGGCAGCCAAACGTCTCAATAAAAGCGGGGAATAAGATTGAACATCACAACGCGTCTTTTTGTACTTGACTCCAATGTATTAATGCACGACCCAACAGCAATTTATCGATTCAAGGAACACAGCATCTTTATACCCATGATGGTACTTGAGGAGCTGGATAACAACAAAAAAGGACATTCTGAAGTTGCAAGAAACGCCCGGCAAGTCAGTCGCTTTCTGGATGAAATTATTGCTGATGCCAGCGCTGAAAAAATCGCACAAGGCCTTGAATTACCTCACGCGTTTCGTAACGGAAATAATAATCAGACAAAAGATATCAGCGGAAAACTGTATTTACAAACCGAACAGTATGAGAACAACCTGCCAACTTACCTGCCCGGCCAGTCGCCTGATAATAATATTCTAAACACGGTACTGGGATTATGTGAAGCATTCCCTGATCAGCGCATTACGCTCGTATCTAAAGATATCAATTTGCGTATCAAGGCTGCGGTGCTTGGTCTGCATTCCGAAGATTACCACAATGACAAGGTACTGGAAGATGTTGATCTTTTGCATACCGGTGTCATTGAGCTTGATGAAACTTTCTGGGACAAGCATGCAAAAGAAATGGATTCATGGATTGAAAAAGGTCGTACTTACTATCGTATTCATGGTCCGGACGTGCAGGAGTGGAGCCCAAACAGCTTCCTCGTTAATCAGTCAACCATAGCCGAACATAATAATTTTGAAGCTATGGTGCGTGAAATTAACGATGACGACTCGGCACTCATTGAAATGTTACGCGACTACGCGAAACCGACCAATGCCGTGTGGGGAATCAATGCCCGTAATCGCGAACAGAACATGGCGTTAAATCTGTTAATGGATCCGGAGATAGATTTTATTACCTTGCTAGGCACTGCTGGTACCGGCAAGACATTACTGACGCTCGCCGCGGGCCTGGCACAAACACTTGATATGGGTATTTATAACGAAATTATCATGACGCGCGTTACAGTACCACTCGGCGATGACATCGGTTTTTTACCCGGCACGGAAGAAGAGAAAATGACACCCTGGATGGGCGCATTAATGGATAACCTTGAAGTACTCACGCAAGGTAATCACAGCAGTGACTGGGCGCGTGCCGCCACGAATGATCTGCTTTCAACCCGTATTAAAATACGGTCGGTTAACTTTATGCGAGGGAGGACATTCCTGAATCGCTACATCATTATTGATGAAGCACAAAATCTGTCTTCAAAGCAGTTAAAGTCACTGATTACACGCGCCGGACCTGGCACCAAGGTAATCTGTCTGGGAAATATTGCACAGATTGATACACCCTACCTGACAGAAACTACGTCCGGATTAACCTATATCGTGGATCGATTTAAAAATTGGCAGCACAGCGGACATATCACCTTACGCCGTGGCGAACGTTCACGTCTGGCAGATTATGCTTCAGAAATGTTGTAAATTGCCTGTGAGCTGATCAGGTGAGCTGATCAGGTTACCGGCTCTGGCTGGGTTCGTGGCCACGCCTTTAATAACGCACTGACCAATGTTGCCAGTGGAATGGCAAAGAACACGCCCCAAAATCCCCATATTCCACCGAACACAAGAATACTCAGAATAATGGCAATCGGATGCAGGTTGACGACTTCTGAAAATAATAACGGTACCAGTACATTTCCGTCGATCGCCTGAATAATGCCATACACCAGCATTAAATAGCCAAACGCTGGCGTCCATCCCCATTGAAAGTACGCGACCATGGCAACAGGAATGGTCACCACAGCCGCGCCGATATAGGGGATTAAAACTGACAAGCCGACCAGCACACCAAGCAAAATTGAATATTGCAATTTCATAACGGCAAAGGCGATAAATGTCGCCGCACCAACGATAATGATTTCCCAGAATTTGCCGCGAATATATTCGCCAATCTGGTGATCAACTTCTTTCCAGACATTGCCTGCTAATTGTCTTTCTTGCGGCAGGAAAGATGTAAACCAGTTTAATATCAGATATTTATCTTTCAAAAAGAAAAATACCATCACGGGAACCAGAACCAGATAGACTGCAATGGTAATAACACCCGGTAAAGACGCGACCACGCCTTTAAGACCTTTTTGACCAAATGTAGCAATTTCCTTGTCAAGTGCTATAGCAAAATCCTGGATCTGTTGTTCACTGATAAATGATACATGTTGTGGAATTTGCATTAGTGAAGACTGTGCCCTGCCAATGTATTCAGGAATATTTTTTATGAACTGAGTCAACTGATCAGATATCAGTGGTGCAACACCAAACGAGATAAAGAACAGGAATGCCATAAAGGCAAAAAATACAATCAGTACAGCACGAAATCGAACTGCGCCATGTTTTTCCAGAAACTTGACTATCCCTTCGAGCAGATAGGCAATAACCAGTGCAGCCAGCGCTGGCATCAGCATATTCCCCATTGTGATGACGACGGTAAATCCACCAATGAGCAATATTGTGAGAACCACAGCCTGTGGATCAGATAAATATTTCTTGTACCACGCGTTTAATACTTTCCACATAGGGTCTGACTTTATTCTTGCTTGTAAGAATTATAGGAATTCCGGAAAAGCTCTTCCAGATCATCAATTACATCAGCTGCGAGTCTGCCTTGCATGATATGTTGTGTCATGTACTGTGCCGTTTCATGTAACAGCTTGTCTGAATCTAGCATAGGATAGGTATTTGATAAACGCTTGATTGCAGAAATAACAGTTTCCTCTGCAGGTCGTGGAATTGCCAATGGTTCGGTTGGAATTTCCTGCGGTGATATAGCCAAAAGATTTTCAGATCTGGAACTAAGGAATTCTGCAAACTGGATTAACGAAGCCTGTGCATCAGGATTGAGTTGGGTAAATAACTTGACGAGCGTATCAAGAGATTTCAACGCAAATCCTTAACTTACAGTATTGTTTGATGTTGCTTGCAGTAGTTGCGTGCAAAATTAAGTAACTCATCCATGGCACGGAGTCGGAACTTCTGCTTTTGATGCACAAAAGAAAACGGTCTGGTAATCGGTGGATCCAGTTTTATCGCGACTAACGAGCCAAGTTTAAGTTCTTTCTGAATGGTTGCGCTGGATAAAATGGATACGCCCATACCGGCTTCAACTGCTCCCTTGATAGCTTCAAGGCTGCCCAGCTCCATAACAACATTCAAATCATTTGAGCTCACACCTACCTGGTTCATGTGCTCAATCATCACTTCACGCGTACCCGATCCTTCTTCACGGCAAATGAAGGGATGATCAATTATTTCTGAGAGGGGTACAACTTCACGCGTTGCCAAAACATGGTTTGGTGGGACGATTAATACCATGTCATCCATGCGACATTCTTCGACAACCAGATTCTTGTTATTTACGTGCGCTTCAACAACGCCAAGGTCGATAGTATTGTTTTCGACTTGCGAGACAATACCATCGGTATTGGCGACTTTCAGACGCACAACCACATCCGGATACTGTTCCTTAAAATCGCCCAGCAAGACTGGCAACATATATTCTGCAATCGTGGTGCTGGCGCCCAGGATTAACACCCCACTGATATCACCGGTCAGTTCTCTGACCGCATTGTCCATTTCGGAATACAACTCGAATATCCGCTCAGCGCAAACATAGACCCGTTTGCCCGCATCAGTGAGGCTGATTCGATTATGGGTACGATCAAACAAACGAGTGTTGAATTGTTCTTCGAGTTGACGAACCTGAAATGTTACCGCAGGTTGGGTCATATGTAACTCTTCTGCCGCTTTGGTAAAACTGAGTAAGCGTGCAACAGTGTGAAATACTTGTAAGCGTCTATCTGCCATATGTTTAACCTGAAAACACCATCTATCTCTAAATGGATAATTAGAATCTATATTGGTATTGATAAAACTTAGGCGGGCATATTAACAGGCTTTATGGGTAAGGTGAATGGTATTTGGTGGTTTCGGTAACAAATTAAATGGAATTTACCGTATTTGCGTTATAAAAACCCCCAGCGCTTTTAAACCGCCCAGGGGTAAAATTAATGCTCACTCAGCGCTTCGTTAAATTGCGATATCATTGCCCGTAATTGACTAGCCAACAGATTCATTTCTTCACTTGTCTGTGTCATTTGACTGGCATTACTACCGGTAGAAATTGCCACTTCACTTATTTTTGAAATATTACGACTAATATCTTCACTCACTGTACTTTGCTCTTCTGCTGCACTCGCAATTTGCGTATTCAGCCCATTCATCTCTTCAACCGCACGCGTTGTCGCCGCAATAGCATTGGCAGAATTTTCTACCTGGGTCAGACCATTTTGGGCATGCTTCCTCACATGCCCCATACGGTCAACTGCACTATGTGTATCCTGCTGGATTTTTTCAATCATGGTCTGAATTTCTTCGGTTGATTGCTGGGTTCTGCCTGCTAATGTTCTCACCTCGTCTGCCACAACGGCAAATCCACGACCTTGCTCACCCGCACGTGCCGCTTCAATTGCCGCATTAAGTGCAAGTAAGTTTGTTTGCTCAGCTATGCCTTTAATAACTTCCAGCACCGTTCCAATTTCTTCGCTACTTACCGCGAGTTTTTCAATAGCATGTTCTGTGTCTTTTACTTCTTTTGTCAATGAATTAATAATTGTCAGTGTCTGTTTAACCATAGATGTACCGGTGTTGGACTCTTCACTTGCATGACTGGCAGAGTTAGCCGCGCTTTGTGTATTACGCGCCACCTCCTGTACGGTTGCACTCATTTCAGTAATTGCGGTCGCCACCTGATCAATATCAAGCTGTTGTTGTCGTACACTTGCAGACGTTTCCTGACTGAGTTGATAGGTATGCTGCGAATAATATTCTAATTGCGAACTACTTTGTTCAAGTCGATTTAACACCGTTCGGTTGGTTGCACGTAACATTTGTAATGCCAAATCAATTTGGCCAAACTCATCTCTCCGAGACGTATAAATATATTGGGCTACCGGATTATCAAATACGCGTTTTGATTTTTTTACCAATGCTTGCAGAGGTAAGGTCAGCCACCAGCATAATGACGTGGTAAGGCCAGCAAGAATAAGTGAAAATAACACTGCATAGTAGATATTAAAATCCGTTAACAATGAACCTGACATTATAATAAGACATTGTGTAGCAACTAATCCTGCCGCCAATTTATGCCAAAAGTAAAACCTTGAATTTAGCCTGGCCTTACCTTGTGAAATTTTTTTGTAGAGTGTTTCAGCACGTACTTTTGAATGTTGATCGAGTTTTACGCGTGTGGATTCGTAACCTGTGATTTTACCGCTATCCAGCATGGGCGTGACAAACGCATCAACCCAATAATAGTCACCGTTTTTACAACGATTTTTTACAGCACCCATCCATGATTTACCCGATTTGAGGGTTTCCCACAAATTTTCAAAGGCGGCTGGTGGCATATCAGGATGTCTGACTACATTATGATTCTTTCCGATTAACTCGCTTTCATCAAACCCACTGACCTCGATAAAATCCTGATTAACGTATCGAATCGCCCCTTTCAGATCCGTCCCTGAAGTAATGACTAATTTATCTGAATAATTGACTTCATTGTCGGTAATGGGCAGATTCTTTTTCATGTTCTCCAGGCCTTATTCTTATGCATTAACTGTGTTTATATTTCGACTAATTCACGATAAAGTTTAATAAAAATATGATTCCCTAGTGATTTAGTAAGCTATTTCTTGATTAGTGACCTATGGTATCCTTGTGTCTGTTATACAAATAGAAGCAGAATCTCAGAATATGGCGCAATATATTTACACAATGAATCGGGTCGGCAAAGTTGTGCCGCCAAAACGAACCATCCTCGAAGATATTTCCCTGTCGTTTTTCCCCGGTGCAAAAATTGGTGTGTTAGGTTTGAACGGTTCGGGTAAGTCTTCCCTGCTACGTATCATGGCCGGTATTGATACCGAAATAAATGGTGAGGCACGCCCCCAACCCGGTATTAAAGTCGGTTATTTATCTCAGGAACCTGAGCTTGATGAAAGCAAGGATGTGCGTGGAAACGTCGAACAAGGACTGGGCGAACAAATTGAAATGCTCAATCGTTTTAATGCCATTAGTATGAAATTTGCCGAACCCATGAGCGATGATGAAATGAATGACTTGTTGGCAAAACAGGCCGAACTGCAGGACAAGATTGATGCAGCCGGTGCATGGGACGTTGATCGTAAACTGGAAATTGCTGCCGATGCCCTGCGCCTGCCACCCTGGGATGCCGATGTCAGTAAACTGTCTGGCGGTGAACGACGACGTGTTGCATTGTGCCGATTATTGCTTTCCAACCCCGATATGCTGTTACTTGATGAGCCTACCAACCATCTCGATGCCGAATCCGTCGCATGGCTGGAGAAATTCCTGCATGAATATCCAAGCACGGTTGTCGCCGTTACCCATGATCGTTACTTTCTTGATAATGTTGCGGGCTGGATTCTGGAGCTTGATCGTGGTCATGGCATTCCCTGGGAAGGTAATTATTCATCCTGGTTGGAACAGAAAGAACAACGCCTTGAAACAGAAGCCAAGCAGGAAAAAGCCCGTGTTCGTGCAATGAAATCCGAACTGGAATGGGTACGTACCAATCCGAAAGGCCGACATGCAAAAAGCAAGTCTCGTCTTGCACGTTTTGAAGAACTTTCTTCAAAAGAATTTCAGTCACGAAATGAAACACAGGATTTGTACATTCCACCCGGACCACGCCTGGGTGATCTGGTCATTGAAGCCAATGGTTTAAGTAAGGCCTATGGTGACAAACTGTTATTTGAAAACCTGACATTTAATCTGCCACGTGGCGGCATCGTGGGTGTGATAGGTCCCAACGGCGCGGGCAAATCCACATTGTTTCGCATGATAGTAGGACAAGAACAACCCGATAGCGGCGAGTTACGAATAGGTGATTCAGTAGAACTTGCCTATGTCGATCAATCTCGTGATTCACTCGATGACAAGAAATCAGTCTGGGAAGAAATTGCCGATGGCCAGGATATTATCCGTATCGGAAATTATGAAATGCAATCACGACAATATGTTGGCCGTTTTAATTTTAAAGGCAACGATCAACAAAAATTAGTAGGTAATTTGTCAGGCGGTGAACGCAATCGCGTGCATCTGGCCAAACTCTTACGCAGTGGAGGTAATGTATTGCTGCTTGATGAACCAACCAATGATTTAGATGTTGAAACGTTACGCGCACTGGAAGAAGCCTTACTGGCTTTTCCGGGCTGTGCCATCGTTATCTCACATGATCGCTGGTTTTTGGATCGTATTGCCACGCATATACTTGCCTATGAAGGGAATAGTGAAGTTGTCTGGTTTGAGGGTAATTACGCGGATTACGAGAAAGACAGAAAACACCGAATTGGCGATGACTCTAATCAACCTCACCGCATAAAGTACAAGCGTTTAAAAACATAACTGCAAGCAGTCATCAAATAGAAAATCTCAGGGTAATAACACAACCCTGACCTGACAGACCAACTAGCATGAAGGTGTTTGTACGGGCTAGTGCTGCCAGGTCACGGGTTGATAATCGTTGATGATGTGACTTAAATCTTCAGGGTCATGCTCATCATCAAATGGGCCGCCGCCATCGTTTGGCTCTGCAACAGGACGGATATTTTGCATATACCAGATGTCGATATCATATTCATCCACATCGCCATCGTAATATTGTATTTCAACAGACTCATCGTCTGCTGCCACGACTTCAAACAACTTTAGCTCATCATCAATATACCATTGCCCTATAACGGGTTCAAAAGGTGTTGACATAATCCTGACCTCGCTTGTTTTACTTAGGTTACTCCTCCCTTTGTTTATTAACCGTAGCATGGCTTGAATACAATTGCATGAAATCTTTTTGCAGCCAAATTCATGACACTTTTATCACTACTTGAATAATATTACTTAACTTATTGAACAGACGGGCAATATAAAAGCCCTTATATAAAGGGCTTTTATAGATACTGCTTTAATCGAATTTTTCTATAAGGACTTATTGCTGCGCAGGCATGCTGTCTGCTGGTGCTTGAGTTTCTGCCGCTGGCATTGAAGATTTTTCTGTTGTAGTTGATGTATCTGCCACAGACAAGAGTTCTTCCGCGATTATCTCCCCTGCACCGTTCACAACCGACACTTTCCATTCTCCTGTTGCATTTGGATTTAGCGATTTTGCTGACCAGACACGCCAGCGTGGGCCCTGTACATTAAAATCGACCTCTGCAATCACTTTGCCATCATGTTGCCATCGGTGTTTCGCAGTTTGACCTGTCATATCGCGCAGTTCGGTAAAATAAAATACTTTAGGTTGATCCTGTTCTACCGTTTTCAATTTATCAACTGGTTCGCGTTGATCAATAGCACTGGTAAATACCGACCGTACAACGCTGCCACGTGAAAAGCCGCTTTGTTCTTCGATGGCGGCATTATCTGCTGCGGGTGCTGTTTGTGATGATTGGGCGGGTGTTTCTGCAGTGATTGCCGGTTCTGCGGCAGTCGCCGGTGAAGTTTGCACAGGTTTACCGGTTGAATCTGCTGGTTCAATCGCAAGCAAAACTTCAGGCAAACTTACTGTGAGCAGTACTAAAATGAAACGCAGTGAAATAGTTTTACACGACATGGACATCCTCCTGGAAACGAATAAGATTTTTAAGCATTAGGACTATAGCCGGTATCAATATGATTACAACAGTAAATAGAAGATAAAGCTCATTGCTGTGATAAATTTCACAGACTTTTCAGATTGTTAACCTGATTCCGAATTTTTCCGGCTAAAAACGAGCTGATATTTAGTGTTAATTCATCAACCAAACGTTGTCTCGATGCTTGTGTTGCCCATGCAATATGCGGCGTAATAATCAGGTTAGGTAAATCCAGTTTCAGTAGCGCGTTGTCTTCATCAGGCGGTTCTTTTTGCAAGACATCCAGACCCGCACCCGCAATTTCCCCGGACAGCAATGCGTGTTCAAGCGCTGTCTCATCAACCAATTCACCCCGTGCCGTATTGATGAGAAATGCAGAACGCTTCATTAATGCCAGATGTCGAGCATTGATTATGTTTCGTGTCTCATCAGTCAATGGACAATGCAAACTCAACACATCAGATTCGGCAAAAACTCTTTCTAGCCTGGTGCGCGAAGGGTCATTTTTATTAACAAAGCTTTCGGCAATCAACACCTGCATTCCAAATGCTTTTGCCATCTGCACTACGGCTTTGCCCAGTTCACCATAGCCAATAATACCAAGTGTCTTGCCTGAAAGTTCGGTCAGTTGATGGGCGAAAAAAGAGAAAAACTCGTTTTTCTGCCATCTTCCGTTTTCAAGTGACTGGCGATATGCCAGTAAATTATTTGTCAATGCCAGTATGAGTGCAAACGTATGCTGCACAACTGCAGGAGTGGCATAGCCACGGATATTACAAACCGGTATCTTGTACCTGGTTGCAGTATCGATCGCGATATTATTTACGCCTGTTGCTGCCGCACAAATCAGTTTGCATGATGATTTCACAATATCCTGCTCTGAAACGATCACCTTATTGGTAACAATAATATCGGCCTGCTGTATCCTGAAAGACACTTCATCTGGAAGCGTATTGTGATGAAAAATCCATTTAACAGGTATTGCTTCCAGTTGAGTGAAATCCAGATCGTCATTGTCAAGACTCCCTCTGTCCAATATAACGGCTTGCATTATAATTCGACTCTCCATGATTATTATTAAACCTACTGATAATGCACCTCGATAATGATATAGTACAATCTGTCAATTAAATTAGCTAACTGGCCGATTCACATAAATAAAGTATGAACATTCCCTTCCAACACGACACGCAGCCTGTCACCGGAATACTGATTACCAACCTGGGGACACCCGACGCAGCTACTGCAAAGGCCGTGCGGAAATATCTGGCGGAATTTTTATGGGATCCTCGTGTCATCGACAAACCGCGTTGGTTATGGTGGCTGATTTTGCACGGCATTATCCTCAGGATTCGACCGGCCAAAGTGGCAAAAAATTATGCCAAAGTCTGGACGAAAGAGGGTTCGCCCTTGTTATGTATTTCAAAATTACAGCAAGCTCAATTACAAAAATCGCTAACCTACAAGTTTAATCACCCCGTTCATGTAGAGCTTGCCATGCGCTATGGCACACCAACTGTTGAACAGGCTTTGAAGAATCTGCGAAAACTGAATGTACAACGGCTAATCGTCTTGCCGCTTTATCCGCAATTTTCTGCCACCACAACGGCATCAACATTCGATGCCATCGCACAGACATTCAAGCAATGGCGTTATCTGCCCGAGACGCGTTTTATTCAGCACTATCACGATAACCCTGAATATATACAGGCCATTGCTGACAGCATTACTCAATATCAGACCGAGCACGGGATACCCGATAAATTACTATTCTCATTTCACAGTTTGCCAGAGCGATATCTTTACGATGGCGATCCTTATTATTGCGAATGTCAGAAATCGGCTCGTCTTGTCGCAGAAAAACTGTCGCTCTCACCTGAACAGTGGCAAATCGCCTTCCAGTCCCGCTTTGGACCGGAAAAGTGGCTGGGTCCGTATACGGATAAAACACTACAGAGCTGGGGTGAACAAGGCGTTAAGTATGTGCAGGTCGTGTGCCCAGGCTTTGCGGCCGATTGCCTGGAGACGCTGGAAGAAATTGCCATGCAAAACAAGGAAACATTTTTGCATGCTGGCGGTAACAAATATGACTATATACCTGCCTTAAACGCAGACGAACAGCATATCCACGCACTCGCTGACATTGTTGTTCAGACCTGTTCTGACTGGACAGGCTTGCCTGTACTCTCAGATGAATTATTGCAAGGTCGTGAAAAACGCGCTGCAGAATCAGCAAATAATTTATAAACTCCCTTTTAGTAAATTATCGTTTCCATAAAAAAAGGCCACTTTAAAAAGTGGCCTTTTTATTCAGATTAATACAAACGTATTAAATGATTTCACCCGCATAATCAGCAATACCTGGATTGCCTTGTACACCAACAATCTTTGGCGTGTTGAACTTTTTAATGCGCGCAACTTTTTCTGCACGCAGGTATTCTGCAACCTGATCCCAGATTGGTGGACCTTCAGCTTTCGATCCCACCTGCGCCCAACCTGCAACCTTGTATTCTTTATCCGCTTCAACCACGGTACCGTCATCAAGTCGCATATCAATAATACGCTGGCCTTTCTTTTTCACAGGATCAATTGTGTAATCCAGACCGGCAACCCGAACCATATCACCACCTTGTTGATAGTAGGGATCTTCGTGGAAAATATTATCGGCAACGTCTTCCAGAATTTCCTTGATAAAGGCTCCGCTAATGGGTCTGGCATACGTTTCCGGATAGGTTAAACAGGTTTGATCCATCACATTTTCCATGGTGATCACATCACCATCAAGCACGGTAGTTCCCCAGCGGAAACCAGGTGACAGGGATATCTGCGCGTCATTGACCTTGATCAGTGCATCACATATCAATTGATCGAAGGTGCCATTAAAGTTACCACGTCGATACATGGTTCCTTCTGCGATGGCGAGCTCTTCACGCAGTGTCTTTAAATGTGGTTCACGTACCTTGTTAATATATGCGGTCATTTCAGCATCAGGTTCAAGCAGGTTTGAAAATACCGGTAACAAGCGATATTCAAAACCATTCACCTTGCCATTTTGTACATCAAACTGCATAACACCGAGGAACTTACCATTAGAACCCGCATTAGTTACCAGTGTCTTGCCACCTGGATTGGTAACCACAGTAGGTGCAGGCATACCATCATGTGTATGACCACCGAAAATAGCATCGATGCCCGTTACTTCCGATGCCATCTTTAAATCCACATCCATGCCGTTGTGAGAAATAACGACAACAACATCCGGTTTTTCTTTGGCACGGACTTTATCAACCGTTGCCTGCATTTCACCTGGGCGAATACCAAAAGTCCAATGTGGAATAAAACGCTGTGGATTAGCAATAGGCGTGTATGGGAATGCCTGACCGATTACAGCAACGCGTACACCGCCATCCATTTCCTTGATGGTATAGGGATGAAAGGCATTGCTCGTGTCTGCATTGAAGCCTTCAAAATCAGCAAACTCATAATCAAATGCAGCTTCTTCTTTAACATAAATATTATTCGCGACGAAATCACCTTTAAAATCCTTGATATTGGACAGTACTTCTTCGTCCAGATAGGTGAATTCCCAGTGACCGGTCATAACATCCACGCCTAACAGGTTACACGCGCCAACCATGTCTTTACCGCGTGTCCAGTAGGCTGTGCCGGAGCCTTGCCAGGTATCACCGCCGTCTAATAATAAGGTTTTCTTCGGTCCATGCTCGGCACGAATTTTTTTAACGAGGGTTTGTAAATGTGCAAACCCGCCTACTTTTCCATATTTTTTTGCTGCTGCATCAAAATCGAGGAAGGAGTATGCATGTGAAGCCAATGTATTTGGCTTGACACCATAGTGTTGCAATAATTTTTCACCCACAATATGTGGCGCCTGGCCGTACGCAGGACCAACACCTAAATTAACATTGGGTTCACGAAAATAGATTGGTAACAACTGCGCATGGCAGTCAGTAATATGCATGATTGTACAATTGCCGTATTTCGGAATGTTATACACATCCGCATCACTTGCCTTGGCAACTTCTTTCTTGCCACCATTGGTTTTACGATCACAACCTGGCAACATGCCAGCAGCTGCAGCCATACCCATGACTTGCATAAATTCGCGACGATTAAGCGACATCTAATTCTCCTCGTACTAATTAAGTTGTAATCAAGACAAAATCCGGTGATTGTGTGTTAATTACTCTCCGTATTGCGCAAGTATGCCACAGCTAACCTGCTGAAAAAACTATTGTTTAAAATCCCAATTTAAGATGCTTGCCGAGCAAGAGCTGTACCAAGGCTTACTTTTTAAAAATTTTTCTTAATTGCCAATAGGTTATAGTCAATCAGAGTGGAATACTCCAATTTTTTAATAAATTTATTGCGGCAAATTGCAGTTACGAGCTGCAATACGCAATAATCATATAAGTCACTTCTAATTAAGCTGTTTGACTTGCGCGTTTCGAGGAATATTTTAGTATTCTCACTGCCATGACAACAATAAAGACCAGCAAGTAGACACTCGGCCACCAGTAATCGGCTTTCACGAGTAAATAAAAATGCGCAATCCCTAACCCGGCTATCAAATAAACCAGTTTATGTAATTTGATCCAGTATTGCCTTAGTCTTTTTTGCATGCCACGAGTGGACGTGATAACCAGCGGCAAAAGCAGCAACCATGCCAGCATACCCAGGGTGATGAACGGACGTTTTTTTATATCAATCCAGATTTCGTTCCAGTCGAAAAACTGATCGAACCAGAGATAGGTAAGAAGATGTAAACACGCATAAAAAAATACAAATAAACCCAGCATACGGCGAATCTTGATTGGCCAGGACTGCTTTAACAGATAACGTAGCGGTGTCATGCCAAGCGTTAACAATAAAAACCGCAGCGTCCATTCCCCGCTTTGCTGAGTAAGCGCAGTAAAAGGTTCAGGTCCAAGCCGGTCGGTGAAAAACTGGAAAATTAAATAACCGGCCGGTAAAAGTGCGGCGATAAAAACAGTGGGCTTTAACAGCATCAGAAAAATTTACGCAAATCCATACCATCATATAAATGCGCGACCTGGTTTGCATAACCATTAAACATTTTTGTATCGCGTTTAAAAAATTCACCAATTCGGCGTTCACGACGCTGGCTCCAGCGTGGATGGTCGACATCTGGATTCACATTTGAATAAAAACCATATTCATCAGCGGCAGCCTGTGTCCAGCTACTGACGGGTTGCTGTTCGGTAAAGTGAATACTGGCAATAGACTTGATACTCTTGAATCCATATTTCCACGGCACCATCAAACGTAATGGTGCACCGTTTTGATTGGGCAATACCTCACCGTATAAACCAACCACCAGCATGGTAAGCGGGTGCATGGCTTCGTCAATTCGTAAGCCTTCTACATATGGCCAATTCAGGATCGCCCGACGTTGACCAGGCATTTCACCTGGACGCAGCAAAGTTTTAAATTCAACATATTTTGCTTTTGATGTCGGGTTAAAACGTTTGATCAAGTCAGCGAGCGGAAATCCAATCCAGGGCACCACCATGGACCAACGCTCCACACAACGAAAACGATATATTCGTTCTTCCAAGGTATGCGGCTTGAGTATATCTTCCAGCGAATAGGTACCGGGTTTTTCGATTTCACCGGTAATAGCCACATTCCAGGGCGACGTTGTCAGTGTATGTGCATTTTTTGCCGGGTCTGTTTTGTCGGTACCGAACTCATAAAAATTATTGTAGGACGTTACCGCTGAGTACTTGGTGAGACTCTCATCGGTATTAAATTTTGTACTCTTGGTGTGTTCAATTGCTTTGTTTCCATAACCCGCCAGAGCGGCTGAAAACAATGCATGACTCCCTAATATGGCCAGACCGGTAGATTTGATAAACTCCCGACGTCGCATATAGAGTGATTTTGGTGTGATGTCAGACGATTTTAGATCGGTAGATTTTTTAATAAGCATAATATTTACTTTAGATGATATTTATAACGTATGTATCACAATTAACGACCTGTCTGGGCTAACATTGAGAGAAAGTTAGCTATATGACCGGGATATGATATATTTAGTTCATAATTTCTGGTCACATAATAAGCAATAAAAAAGATAACAATGACATATGGCGCAGCAGGCTAACAATACGTTTTATCAAAAGAACCAGGCCACCGGGGAAACACGCACCTTTGAAATTTTCAACGAAAAGTATTTAAGAATTACCACACAACGATTATTACAAGAATCCACTTTTCAGTTTAATGTTGGCTTGCTTGAACCATGGCCGTCCCGGCATCGACAAATTTCTTATTTCTGGATGTTTGCCAGCCTGTATTTTGCCATTGCCACCGTCTCTTATATTGTCTATCTCTCGACACATATTTCCGCCGAATTAATCAGTGACAAGTTACTTGGTCAATTGCTTCCACTGGTAGTTATCTTCATCCTGTTGACACTCGCCGCGCTGGTGATGTTTTATTACAAGTCACCCAATGTTATGCAATTTCGTAGTCGCTATGGTGGCTGCGTTCTGGTCAGTTTGTTCTATAACAAACCCGATGCAAAACAATTTGAGCACTTTGTTGAGTATTTGAAAAATCGCATTCTGGCGACAAGTCAGAATATGAACATGGACAAACGCCGTATGTTGCTGATTGAAATGCAGGAATTAAAACGGTTGGGAAATGAGGGAATTCTTACCCTGTCAGATATCAAACAGGCTCAGATGCGCTTTGCGCAATTAAACTTTGCCTGACTTACAGATCCGTTAAAGCGGTTGATGTACATTATTCTTCAAAACAAATTTCAACGTAAAAATCACCCACTTCTGTTTTAAACGGCAAGATAATTTTATTGCCGTTGGCCTTATGTTTTATCTGGTGGCCTTCACCAGTAACGATAACCGGTGTCGCCATACCGATGTCATAACCATTTTCCATCAGTTTGTTTTTTGCACCACCGGCCACCATGTTGGTTACCTCACCAACCAAGTCGGTCACGGTCTCATCAATCTCGGTGATATCATCCCCTAACATGCGTTTAACCATCGCAAATACCACTTGCTTGGGAAAACTGATTGCCATGGAGCCGGCCACATTTTTACCTGACATGCCGATAATCCCGCTCACGTCACCCTGTGCGGTGGCATCTTTTTTCAGGCTGGGTTTTCCCGGCTGTGATTGCAGCATCGCCATGGTACCGAGCACATTACTAACCGCTTCCAGAAATGGATTAATAATCTCAACTTTCACAAACTGTCCTTAGTACATTGTTCTAGTGCATTGATATTAGTGCATTTAATTACACGCTTATGAGAATAGTTATCGACAGGCGGAAGGGATTCTTGACCTCATGTAAATCAGAAGTGGACGGATAAAGAAGTGCTCAGTGCTGCTTACGCAGCACTGGCTTTAGACGTATCTTTACGAAATTGGAAGCTATCTCCAGCAGTATCGACGACGATCACGTCATTTGTCGCAAATTCTCCTGAAAGTATCGCCTGAGCGAGCGGATTTTCTATATGTTGCTGTATCGCCCGCTTTAAGGGGCGTGCACCATATACCGGGTCAAATCCTGCTTCACCGAGTTTATCCAACGCAGCATCGCTGATGGTCAGATCCATATGGCGATCGCGAATCCGTTGCTTTAAGAAGCCCATCTGAATATTGGCAATGGCTCGAATTTGCGCTTGCTCCAGCGGATGAAATACCACCACTTCATCTACCCGGTTAATGAATTCCGGGCGGAAATAATCGCCAATGATGCCCATGACTTCAGCTTTCATGCCTTCATAGTCTTTACCGGCTTTTTCCTGTATTTGCTGCGAGCCCATGTTAGAGGTCATGACAATGACGGTATTACGGAAATCCACGGTACGGCCCTGTCCATCTGTCAGGCGGCCATCATCCAGGACCTGTAGCAAAATGTTGAACACGTCCGGGTGTGCCTTCTCGACTTCATCTAACAGGATGACAGAGTAGGGTTTACGGCGCACTGCTTCGGTCAGATAACCCCCTTCCTCGTAGCCCACATAGCCTGGAGGTGCACCCACCAGACGGGCGACAGAGTGTTTCTCCATAAATTCAGACATGTCGATTCGCACCATGGCTGATTCGGTATCAAACATGAATGACGCCAGCGCTTTGGTCAGCTCTGTCTTGCCTACCCCGGTCGGGCCAAGGAACAAAAATGAACCAATGGGGCGATTTGGATCAGACAAGCCCGCACGAGAACGTCGAATCGCATCGGACACGGCTTTAACGGCTTCGCTCTGGCCGATTACACGCTCATGCAGCCCCTCTTCCATACGTAACAGCTTGTCCCGCTCACCTTCGAGCATCTTACTCACCGGTATGCCAGTCCATTTAGACACAACCTCGGCAATTTCTTCTTCCGATACGCGGTTACGTAATAGCCTGGTTTCCTGCATTTCAACCTGGCTGGCCATATCCAGATCTTTTTGTAACTCGGGGATCCGACCATATTGCAATTCGGACATGCGCGTTAAGTCACCTGCGCGACGCGCGGTTTCCAGCTCGATACGGGCGCGTTCCAACTCTTCCTTGATATGTTGGGTACCTTGCAGCGCCGCCTTTTCAGCTGTCCAGATTTCTTCCAGATCAGCGTACTCAGCTTCGAGTTTACTTATCTCTTCATCCAACTTGTTCAAACGCTTCAAGGATGCCTCATCAGATTCTTTCGCCAGGGCTTCCTTTTCAATTTTTAACTGAATCAAACGCCGATCCATTCTGTCCATTTCTTCCGGCTTGGAATCAATTTCCATACGAATGCGGCTAGCTGACTCATCAATCAAGTCAATGGCTTTGTCTGGTAACTGCCGGTCAGTAATATAGCGATGCGACATGGTGGCCGCCGCGACAATCGCCGGATCCGTTATTTCCACACCATGGTGTACTTCGTATTTTTCCTTCAAACCACGCAGAATCGCGATGGTATCTTCGACGGATGGCTCCATCACCAGCACTTTCTGGAAGCGGCGCTCCAGCGCCGCGTCTTTTTCAATATATTGGCGGTATTCATCCAGCGTGGTCGCGCCAACACAATGCAGTTCGCCGCGCGCCAGCGCAGGCTTTAACATGTTACCGGCATCCATCGCACCTTCGGCCTTGCCTGCGCCGACCATGGTATGAATTTCATCAATGAACAGGATGATCTGACCTTCCTGCTTGGCGAGATCGTTAATGACTGCTTTGAGTCGCTCTTCAAATTCACCACGGAACTTAGCGCCAGCAAGCAAGGTACCCATATCCAGCGACAAGACGCGTTTGTTTTTTAATCCTTCGGGGACTTCACCATTCACAATGCGCTGAGCCAGACCTTCGACGATGGCAGTCTTGCCGACACCGGGCTCACCGATTAATACGGGATTATTTTTGGTGCGGCGTTGCAATACTTGAATGGCACGACGAATTTCATCGTCACGTCCAATGACCGGGTCGAGTTTGCCCTGTTCAGCACGCTCGGTTAAATCGATGGTGTATTTTTCCAATGCCTGACGTTGTTCTTCAGCATTCGGGTCATTCACATTTTGGCCACCACGTACCGTATCAATAGTCTGCTCAATCGCGGCCTTGTTGGCACCGGCTTTCACCAGAATATCTTTTAAGGGATCGCTGTCATCCATGGCAGCAAGTACAAACAATTCGCTGGATATGTATTGATCCTTGCGTTGTTGCGCCAGCTTGTCAGTTAAGTTGAGTAATCTAGAGAGATTTTGCGATAAATGGACATCGCCGGTGGCCTGCCCAATGGTTGGCAAGTGATCCATGGCTTCGGCTACCTGGGAACGTAACAAGTTAACGTTCACGCCTGCCTGCATTAAAATATGGCGTACTGTACCGCCCTGCTGATCCAGCATGGCAGTCATTAAATGTATCGGTTCGATGTAAGCGTGATCACGACCCACGGCCAGACTCTGCGCATCGGCAATCGCAATCTGAAATTTACTGGTTAATTTGTCCATTCGCATGGCTGTATCCCCTGCTTGCTTATAGGTTTAAGTTTAGCTTAACGCCTTCACATAACCCTATAAATAGGGGCTAAATTAACAAGATCAAGCGGTCTTGCGAATCAAGGGATATTTTATTGCGGGATACGGGTATAAATCAGACAAGGTTTTACTGTGGCCCGGATTTAGGACAATGCGAATATGATCGCGGTGGAAATGTCGTGCATTGGGCAAGCCACAGCTGTGCGCCAGGACATTGACTTCATAATTCACCCAGTGCGCGTACTGTGCGACGCGCTCAGCTTTGTCAGAGACAACCAGACCTTTTTGGCGTTGCTTGTTATGCGTTGTAATACCCGTTGGGCAGGTGTCTTTGTGGCATTGTAATGACTGTATACATCCCAGGGCGAACATGAAGCCACGCGCACTGGTGACAAAATCAGCACCCATGCCCAATGCCCAGGCAACTTTTGCCGAGTGCACCAATTTACCCGAAGCAATGACTTTTATGTGATCACGCAGGTCATATTCAACCAGGCTATTAATAATCAACGGCAATCCTTCGGAAATGGTCATGCCGGCATGATCGGCCAGTAATTGTGGTGCCGCACCGGTACCACCTTCACCGCCATCCACCGTGATAAAATCCGGCGCATAATCCAGACCACGACGATGAATTTCTTCACAAAGTTCATGCGGGAAATTTTCTGAACCCATGACGGTTTTGAATCCGACCGGGCGACCGGTGACCTCACGTATATAATTCATCATGCCCAGTAACTCGCTCACGGAGTTAACGTCTCGATGACGGTTCGGACTGCTGGATACCTTACCAACCGGTATGCCACGAATTAATGAAATCTCCGGGGTAACTTTGTTACCGGGTAAGACACCGCCGCGACCGGGCTTGGCGCCTTGTGCCAGCTTCAACTCGAATGCCTTTACGTGTTTGGCCACTTCTTTTAAACGTTGTTCGCTTAAATTACCGTGCTCATCACGAACACCGTATTTTGCCGTGCCAATCTGGAACACCAGATCGCAATTTCCTTCCAGGTGATAAGGCGATAAACCCCCTTCACCGGTATTCATCCAGATACCGGCCTTGCCTGCACCGCGTGACAGTGCCTGGACGGCGGGTTTTGAAATAGCACCAAAGCTCATACCGGAAATATTGAATACAGACTTCGCTTCAAAGGGATGTAAACAACGTGGACCGATCAGCATGGAAGGCGTCTCGACAAACTCCTCGTCAATTAGCGGAAAGGCTGCTGTCGCAAATATGAGTGAACCGGGATGTTTAAGATCATTGGTCGAACCGAAGCCGACCAGGCCGCCAATGCCTTTGGCGGTACGATAGACCCAGGCTCGGGTTGCGCGATTAAAGGGCAATTCTTCGCGATCATGCGCGATAAAATACTGGCGGAAGTACTCACCCAGCGATTCAAAAACATAACGGAGTCGGCCAATGACCGGGTAATTGCGTCGGATCGCATGTGTTTTTTGTGTTTTATCAACAACATACATCCATGCCAGCCAGATAAACAACGCGCTAAACAAGCCTGCAGTTAACAACATGCCCCAGTTATCCAACACGCTTGTTAGCAAATCTTCAGAAAAATCCATACCGCATTCCCTCGGCCAAAATATTTAAGACTGGCTCCAGTTATGTCGACCAAGGCATGAATTTATTTAGGACTATTTCGCGCTGTAACTGCGCTAAGCGCTGAAAATCTCTCGGATTTTCAGTTAACGCGCGATGAAACAGTGGATAGTTTAATGCAGCGTTGAATGCGCCCAATAGATGACAAGAACACCGAGTGCAATCAGGCTGATTTGCTGAAATGTGACGTGTAGTTGGGTGCGTTTGTGAAGTCCGGGGATTAAATCAGCAACGGCGATATAAATAAAACTCGATGCCGCCACACCCAATACGTAAGGCAACAATTGTAATAAATCAGACAAAAAGAAATACGCCAGTAAGGCACCAATTACGGTCGTTAAACTTGCAATAACATTAAATACAAACGCCTTCATACGGCTGAAGCCACTGTTTAGCATAATAGCGAAATCGCCCACTTCCTGTGGGATTTCATGCGCAGCAACCGCCAGGCTTGTCACAATACCGACGTGGATATCTGTCATGAATGCCGCAGCGATCAGGATGCCGTCAACAAAATTATGCAGGCCATCACCCAGTAAAATGAGATTGCCTGCGGCCTGATTTTGGTCGTGGTCGTGGTCGTGGTTGTGATTATGTTCGTTCTGTTGCGCAGCATGTGTATCTGGTGCGTGCACATCACAATGTTCATGATGACAATGACGCCAAATCACCATCTTTTCCAACATGAAAAAAGCCAATACACCAAGCAGGATGGTTAAGCCAAGGTCGTGCACTTCGATGGGATTCGCCCCACTGATGGCATGAGGAATCAGGGCGAGAAAGGCAGCGCCTAACAAGGCACCGATAGCAAAGCTGACAGAATGGGGCAACAGTCGATCACGCAACGGTTGCGGCAAAATCAAAAACAGCGCTGCCGCCAGCACGCTCAGCACACCACCGATCAAACTAAATACAATTATCCAGACTAATAAATCCATAACACCACAATACCAAAAGCGTCGCGCATCATAACGCAATTACCCTCTAAAAAGCAGTCTGAATCATGCCCGGGCAAGGTCATGATGTTGCCAGCCATATCAGACTGGCCATACGACCGGTTCTGGCTCCATCACGTCGATAGGAATAAAACCAGTCGGACTGTGTGTAGGTACAGGCATTACCGCCGTAAATTTGCTCCCGACTGATACCTGATTGCGCGCATTCAATGTGCGCAGCTTCATACACATCAAAAAAATAATGCCCTGACCGTGAAGGGGCAAAGGCAGTTGAATAGTTGCTCGAATGTTTTTCAAAAGACTCATAAACCTTGTCGTTCACTTCGTACTTTGCAGCGCCAATGGCGGGCCCAAGCCAGATAAGCAGATCTTTTTTAGCAAACGGATAACAAGCTAATGTTGAAGTAATTATCTGCGTAGCGAGTCCACGCCAGCCCGCATGTATCGCGGCTACCCATTGACCTTGCCTGTCTGTTACCAGGAGCGGTAAACAATCCGCCGTCATGACGCTACAAATTTCCTCTTTCACAGTTGTATAACTGGCATCTGCCTGAATGGTTGCAGATGCGGGTATTTCAATCGCGATGTTACTGTGAACTTGCTCAAGCCAGGTCGGTGGTTGTGGAAGTTTCTGCGCTTCGATTAACAACTGCCGGTTTTGAGCAACATCATCGGGATTATCGTTAACGTGAGTGGCCAGGTTGAAATGTTCATATGTTCCGCTACTCACGCCCCCTTTTCGAGTCGTACAGATTGCATTGACATGCGCAGGCGCGGGCCAGGCTGGCTGTAAAATAGTGAGTCCGTTTTTTTCGATTATTTGGGTATCGCGCATCATCTTAATCACTTTCTCGCTGATGTGATTCGAGTAGCGCAATCAGGTTAACAATATCTTCTGGTAACGGACTGCTAAATTCCAGTGGCTGTTGTGTTACGGGGTGAATAAAGCTGAGCTTGCGTGCATGTAATGCCTGGCGCTTGAAGGATTGTAAATACGTTTTTAATTCATCAGCACAACCTTTTGGTATGCGCAGCCGACCACCGTAAGTTTGATCTCCCACGATGGGGTAATGTATATATGCCATATGGACCCGTATCTGATGTGTGCGTCCGGTTTCCAGTTGCACATCAATGACGGTATGGTTGTCAAAGCGTTGTTTAATACGATAGTGCGTGACGGCATCTTTACCTAGCGGCTTCACTGCCATGCGTTTACGGTCAACCGGGTGGCGTCCTATCGGTTCGTCGATCGTACCGCCAGCGGTCATGGCACCATAAACAACCGCCAAATATTCACGTTTGATTTCTCTTTCCTGCATCATCGAAACGAGCTGTTGGTAGGTTGTGGGTGTTTTCGCAACCACCAGTAATCCCGAAGTGTCCTTATCCAGCCGATGAATCACACCGGCGCGTGGCAATAACTCCGCATCAGGATGGTGATGTAGTAACGCATTACATAAGGTTCCGGATGCATGACCAGCAGCCGGGTGGACCACCACACCAACGGGCTTGTTGACTACCAGCAAATCATCATCTTCATAAACGATTTCAAGCGGCAATTCTTCAGCCTGCCAATCAATTTGCGGTACGTCTTCAAACTGTAAAACCACACTTTCCCCGCCCAACACTTTATCGCGCGTACGAGGATTCTCCCCATCGACCTTCACCTGCCCTGCTTTGATCAGGTTTTGCAGTTGTGAGCGTGAGAATTGGCTAAAAAGTTGACTCAGCGCCTGGTCGACCCTCAAACCGGTAGCTTCATCCGGGATAATTGCGGTTAAGGTGTGATGAGTCATACAGTATGCTGTCTTGTCTTGGTAACATTAATTATTGCAGATCATATCGGCTTTAATAAATGGGGCAAAATCTCTCACAATGATTTATTCGCCAGCCGGTTAAGAGTATACTGACATACTCAAAATTGAATATATATAGTGTTGTTATATGTTACGAAAATTTGCATTTATTGTACTTGTTAGTTTCACGCTGCTTGGCTTGCACGGTTGTGCAATTACATCAGATTCAGATCTGCCAGAAGATATGACTGTAGCTGACGTTTATCAGGCAGCTAAAAAATATCTCGATGATGGTAATTATGGCGACGCCATCGTTATGTATGAAAAGCTTGAAGCCAAATTTCCCTATGGCAAATATGCTCAGCGTGCACAACTTGAAATTGCCTACGCCTATTACAAAGATAACGAGCCGGAAACCGCAATTCTGGCAGCCGAGCGCTTTATCAAATTGCACCCCAATCACCCCAATGTCGACTACGCGTATTATATTCGCGGTTTGGCAAGTTTCGATGCGGGCAACGGTTTTATTGAACAACTGTTTAACCAGGATGCATCTGAACGCGATCCGAAAGCCGCGCGTCAGGCATTTCAACATTTTGCGGATATGGTGAAACGTTTTCCAAAAAGCCGTTACACACCCGATGCCATCAAACGGATGAAGACCTTACGTGAAAATCTGGCGAAATATGAAGTGCAGGTTTCCACCTATTATATGAATCGTAAAGCCTATCTGGCAGCGGCCAATCGCTCCAAATATGTGATTGAAAATTTTCCGCGCACAAAAGCCGTACCCGATGCTCTGGGAATCATGATATCCGCGTATCGCAAGCTTGGCCTGGATGATCTTGCCAAGGATGCGATGCGCGTATTGAAATTGAATTACCCCAGTCATGCTGCAACACTTGAGGCCACGCAGGCCAACTAGGATTATGCAATAAGAAGTTTGTTCTGAAGATTAATTTATGCAGGATGTCAGGCTCTTAAAATGAATGATGTCAATGAGACACCCGGCACTGCCTGAATAACTATACTTTAAATAGCCTCATCGCCTTCTTCGCCTGTACGAATTCGAATTACACGCGAAACATCCGTAACGAATATCTTGCCGTCACCAATTTTACCGGTGCGTGCCGCATTGGTAATGGCCTCTACACAGCGATCGACCAGATCATCAGCTACGACAATATCCACTTTAACTTTAGGCAGAAAATCGATGACATATTCTGCACCGCGATAAAGTTCAGTATGCCCTTTTTGACGTCCGAAACCTTTCACTTCTATGGCAGTCATGCCCGTGATACCGATTTCAGAGAGTGCCTGCCGCACATCATCCAGTTTGAATGGTTTTATAACAGCCTCGATTTTTTTCATTATAGGTTTCCTTGTTTTTCGAGATGCCCAAATATTGGTTCAGATTACCGTGATTTAGCGTGATTTACCATAGCCAGAGGTAACCGGATAGCGTCGGTCGCGGCTAAATGCACGTGCTGTTATGCGTACACCCGGCGCAGCCTGGCGTCTTTTATACTCGTTTTGGTCGATCATGTTGACTATTTTATTGACTACTTCTTGTTCATACCCAGCCGCGATAATTTCCTGCTTACTCTGGTCCTGTTCAGCATAACGCACCAGAATCGCATCCAGGGTGTCGTAATCCGGCAGGCTATCGCTGTCTTTTTGATCATCGCGTAATTCCGCGCTCGGTGCACGTGTTATCACGCGCTGCGGGATAACATGGCGCCCACCGCTTTCAAGACTGTTTCGATACGTTGCCAGTTCATAGACGCGCGTTTTGATCACGTCTTTCAATACTGCGTAACCACCAGCCATATCACCGTACAGGGTGGCATAACCCACGGCCATCTCACTTTTGTTCCCGGTCGTCAGCACCATCTTGCCCGATTTATTCGACAAGGCCATTAACAGAATGCCGCGACATCGTGCCTGGATATTTTCTTCGGTTGAATCTTTTGGCAAGCCAGCAAAACGCTCGGCAAGACTTTGCTCAAATGCGGCAACAGATGGCTCAATGGAAATAGTATGATGTTTCACACCGAGTAATTCTGCTTCTTCTATAGCATCGTCAATGCTCATCTGTGCGGTATAACGTGACGGCATCAGCACAGCTTCAACGTTATCTGCACCGATGGCATCAACGGCAATCACAAGCGTTAACGCAGAATCAATGCCACCAGATAACCCAACAATTGCGCCTTTGAAGCCATTTTTCTGAATGTAATCACGTACGCCTAATACCAGTGCCTGATAAATCAATTCAATTTGTGATTTTTCTTTTGGCATTGCAGTGGTCTGAGACGCCGACCAGTGTTGTGCGGATTTTTCAAGTGTGATGCATTCAACAGCTGATCTAAATGCCGGCAACGCCGCTATCAACTTTCCCTGTTCGTCCATTACGAATGATTCGCCATCAAATACCAGCTCATCCTGACCGCCAACCAGATTTGCATAGACTATCGGCAAACCGGCTTCAGTAATGCGTGTACGGGTAATGTCATAACGTTGCTGTATCCGGCCCACATGATAGGGCGATGCATTGATATTAATCAGACATTCCGCACCTTGTGCTTTGGCGTCTGCGACAGGCGCTGCAAACCAGATATCTTCACAAATCGTCAGACCAAGCTTGATATCATTTAGTGAAAAAACACAACTTGATTGGCCAGCAACAAAATACCGTTTCTCATCAAACACACTGTAATTTGGTAAAAATTGTTTATACGATTTGGCCAGAATGGTGTGATTCTGTAGTACGTAAGCTGCGTTAAAAACGCCCTGCGGACTTTTCTCGGCCAGTCCAATGACCATTGCCGCCGATCCAACCTGTGCCAATAAAGTGGTTACCGCCGCATCGAGACGAATATACAAATCTTCACGTAACAGAAGATCTTCCGGTGGATAACCGGTTAAACATAACTCGGGAAACACGACAATGTCGGGTTGGTGTTCTGCTACAGATTGTGTATACGTATCGAGTACAAGCTGGCTGTTACCTTCGATATCGCCGACCAGAACATTTACCTGGGCTATGACAATACGAAGTAACGATGTTGACATGAGTATTTGTGTATAAGCTATTTGGTAAAAATGGCCTGCATGTGCTGCCCCATGTCAGCAGGTGATCGGCTCACTGTCACGCCTACCGCTTCAAGAACCGCTATTTTACCTTCTGCCGTGCCTTTGCCGCCCGCAATGATCGCGCCCGCATGCCCCATGCGCTTTCCAGACGGGGCTGTGACACCGGCAATATATGCCACGACCGGTTTGCTGACATATTCTTTAATATAGTCAGCTGCACGCTCTTCCGCCGTGCCGCCTATTTCGCCAACCATGATAATGCCTTCTGTTTGCGGGTCATTTTCGAATAATGTCAGACAGTCTATAAAATCCATGCCGTGTACCGGATCGCCACCAATACCGACACAGGTGCTCTGCCCCAGTCCGGCGGCGGTGGTTTGATGAACCGCCTCATAGGTGAGTGTACCCGAACGCGACACAATACCAATTTTACCCGGCAGGTGAATCGCGCCTGGCATAATGCCAATTTTGCATTCACCCGGAGTAATAACACCCGGACAATTTGGACCAATCAATACACTACGCGTTTCCTGCAAGGCTTCTTTCACGAATAACATATCCTGAACCGGAATCCCTTCAGTAATGCAGACAATCACTTCAATGCCTGCATCTGCCGCTTCCAGAATCGCATCGGCTGCAAAGGCGGCAGGCACGTATATCATGCTGGCATTGGCACCGGTATCATTCACCGCATCATGCACCGTATTGAATACCGGCAACTCGAGGTGAGTCTGTCCACCTTTCCCCGGCGTCACGCCGCCCACCATATTGGTACCGTAGGCGATTGCCTGTTCGGAATGGAATGATCCCTGCTTGCCAGTGAATCCCTGGCAAATTACGCGCGTATGTTTGTTAATTAAAATGCTCATGAAACTGTCGTCTGGTTATATCAAGTTGAAATGATCTAGACTGGTTGTACAGCTTGCACTGCCATCTCGGCTGCGTTGGTTAAGCCAGTTGCGGTAATAATATCAAGACCACTTTTTTGTAGCAGCGCCTTGCCTGCCTCGACATTGGTTCCTTCGAGCCGAACAATGACAGGAATAGCTAGCCCGACTTCTTTCGCTGCCTGGATTATACCTTCAGCAATCAGATCGCAACGTACGATCCCGCCAAAGATGTTTACCAGGATCGCCTTGACCTGTGAATCACTGGTAATAATTTTAAACGCTTCGGCAACTTTCGCCGCGGTAGTTCCGCCACCCACATCCAGAAAATTTGCAGGTTCGCCGCCGTGTAATTTAATCAGGTCCATTGTCGCCATTGCCAGACCCGCGCCATTCACCATGCAGGCGATATTGCCTTCAAGACTGATGTAGTTCAAACCAAATTGATGGGCGCGGTGTTCCTTTTCATCTTCCTGCGAAGCATCGCGCCACTCAGCTATCGCCTGCTGGCGAAACAGCGCGTTTTCATCGACATTGATCTTGCCGTCAATCGCCAACAATTCACCGTCGGTTGTAACAACCAGCGGGTTGATTTCAATCAGGCTGAGATCCTTGTCGCAGAATAATCGATACAGGCCGCGCATGATCTGACTGAAAGCCTTTAACTGATCACCCAGACCCAGGGCAAAAGCAAGTTGGCGTATCTGATAGGCCTGCAAACCTGCGGCGGGCTGAATCTTAATGGTGTGAATTTTTTCCGGTGTATTGGCGGCGACGTCTTCGATATCCATGCCACCTTCACTTGATGCCATGAAGACTATCCGTTCACTGCCCCTGTCGACCAGTGCACCCAGATAATATTCGTGCTTAATTTTACAAGGACGTTCGATCAAGACCTGGTTAACTGGCTGGCCTTTTGCCGTTGTTTGGTGTGTAATCAGATGTGAGCCAAGTAAAGTCGTTACGGTTTTCATCAACTCATCTGTATTATCAACCAGTTTGACACCGCCGGACTTGCCGCGCCCACCGGCATGGACCTGTGCTTTGACCACCCACGCATTGCCTGATAATGACTCACTGGCAGATACAGCATCGTCCACACTGTCGATAACCACAGAAGCTGGCACAGGGATACCATACCCGGCAAATAACTGTTTCGCTTGATATTCATGTAAATTCATAAATTAGTAAATCTGCCAAATTTTGTTTTGTCTAAACATTCGAATTAATCACGCTAACGCTGGTCAGAGCTGCCACATACCGCTATTATTATGAAAAATATTGGAATATTCTATCAGACTTATGCCGAATCTTATAAGAGTTATTGTTCTGGTCGCAATCGTGTGGCTTGTATATCGGATGATCAAACAATGGCGAGCTCAAACACACAGTATTAAAAAAAATCCAGCTGACAAGATTGAAACCATTGTCAAGTGTAGTCAGTGTGGTGTACACATTCCGGAGAATGAAGCAGTCATCCACGACAGCCATACATTCTGTTCAACAGCTCATAAAGATGAATATATATCAAAACATAAATGATATTATATGGCCGTTAAAAATTCTGTCATCTTCAGCGCTGCGATACATGGCCCGGACTTTTTACATCCTGAAGACCAATGGAAACCACTTGCCTATCTGAATCTGTATCGCACTATTATCTCGGCGACTTTTCTTTTTCTGGCAATTTCCGATAACTTGTATGCACCACTTGCTACTGCGAATCAGGCACTATTCACACAAACCAATCTTATATATCTGATCATTTCCAGCGTCATCTGGCTGACGATTCATAATCGATCGCCTGCCATCCATATACAGATATACTTCGCGACATTAACAGACATTGTTGTCAGCACGCTTTATATCCATACAAGCGGTGGCGTCGAAAGCGGCCTCGGTACACTGCTCATTATCAGTCTGGCTGGTAGCAGTATGTTGTTACCCACCCGCTCGGCATTACTATTCGCCTCAATCGCGACCTTGTCGATTTTGGGATATCAGGTCTACACACACTACTCAACTGGAATTCTTGCATCCGGTTATATTTATGCAGGTATTTTGGGTATTACATTCTTCACCACGGCATTACTGGCAAACAAGCTTTCCATCCGCATGCATGCAAGTGAAGCTCTGGCTAAAAAACGCAGTGTTGATCTGGCGAATATGGCCAAACTTACTGAACATATTATTCAACGTATGCAAACCGGCATACTGGTTGTTGACGACAACTATACCGTAAGACTTATCAACGAATCTGCATGGCACATGCTGGGCATGCCCTCTACACTAAAAAACCCGAATCTGAATGATATTTCCGACGAACTAACGTCACAGATCAAATACTGGCGAGAACACGCCGACACGCCCAGTCGCATAGTCAAGCCATCACCCATGCATGCCAACGTCATGCCACGTTTTGCGCGTATCGGTCAGGATAACAATGACGGCGGCACATTGATCTTCCTGGAAGACCAGTCGGCAATGGCACAACGTGCGCAACAATTGCAACTGGCCGCTCTCGGACGCCTGACTGCAAGTATTGCGCATGAGATTCGTAACCCCCTGGGGGCAATCAGTCATGCGGGTCAACTGCTGGCAGAGTCACCGGGCATTAATGAAAAAGATAAGCGCCTGACACAAATCATTCATGATCAATCTGCGCGAATGAACACGATTGTTGAAAATATCATGCAACTGGGGCGTCGCGATCACTCAAAACCGGAGATATTTGCATTAAAGCCCATGCTGGATAAATTTTTACGTGATTTTGGAAGTATGCAGAATAATAATCCGGACGACATCAAGGTCGACATACAACCGGAAGATACAATGATACGATTCGACAAGAGCCACCTGGAACAAATCCTGACAAATCTGGTTCAGAACGGTTTACGCCACACTAAATCGCATAATGCTTCGCCAAAGGTTGAAATACGCGGTGGCGTGACAATGGAATTTAATCGACCCTTTCTGGATGTTATCGATCATGGCTCGGGTATCGACACAGAAACGGCACAACATATATTTGAACCATTTTTTACTACCGAGGCAACCGGCACAGGTCTTGGATTATATATTTCAAGAGAGCTTGCCGAATGTAACCAGGCACACATGAACTATCTGCCGATTGCTTCCGGTGGAAGTTGTTTTCGTATAACGTTCCAGGATCCAAGACGGCAAATCAGTTAATATAGCATTATGACATTTCAAGCACTCATAGTTGATGATGAACCTGATATTCGCGAACTGCTGGATATCACCCTGTCACGCATGGATGTGGCAACCAAACTTGCGGCAGATCTTGGCGAGGCCAAACAACTGCTCAAACAACAATCCTATGACCTTTGTCTGACCGACATGAAGTTACCCGATGGTAACGGCATAGAGCTGGTGAAGTATATTAATCAAGCCTATCCGGATCTGCCTGTCGCGATGATTACTGCACATGGCAATATGGAATCAGCCATCGAAGCATTGAAGGCGGGTGCGTTTGATTTTGTTTCGAAGCCTGTCGATCTGAATATTCTCCGCAATCTCATTAATGCAGCATTAAAACTCAACCCACCAAGTGACGACCGTCCAATAAAATCGGAACAGGCTCTGCTCGGTAAATCGGTGGCCATTGAACAGACTCGCAAAACCATCCTGAAAGTCGCTCGCAGTCAGGCACCCGTTTATATATCTGGCGAATCAGGCTCAGGTAAAGAACTGGTCGCCAGGTTAATTCACGCCAACGGTGCACGCGCAGATGCGCCATTTGTACCGGTAAACTGTGGTGCCATACCATCCGAATTGATGGAAAGCGAATTTTTCGGACATAAAAAGGGCAGTTTTACGGGTGCCCACGCAGACAAACAGGGACTATTCAGTGCCGCAGACAATGGCACATTATTCCTGGACGAAGTTGCCGACTTGCCAATTGATATGCAAGTCAAACTGTTGCGCGCAATTCAGGAAAAGTCTGTACGCCCGATTGGCTCACAAAAAGAAACGGCCATTAATGTCCGCATTCTGAGTGCAACACATAAAGATCTTGCAAAACTGGTAGAACAAGGTGATTTTCGCCAGGATTTATTCTACCGAATTAATGTCATCGAACTGAAGGTTCCGCCATTACGTGAACGCAGTGAAGACATTCCATTACTGGCACAACATTGTTTACGCAAAATCGCCAAGGAATGGGAAACAGAAATTCCGAAGCTTTCAAGCAAAGCCGTAACAGCACTCAAATCATACAAATTTCCAGGCAATGTACGCGAACTGGAAAATATACTTGAACGTGCAATGACACTTTATGAAGGTGATACGGTAACTGAAGAAGATTTACACCTGCCAAATAACACAAACATAACAACGAGTGATGTGATGTCGAATGGCCTTGATCCTGTCCTGGAAGCCAAGGAAAAAGAAACCATTATCGAAGCGTTGGAAAAGACCCGTTACAATAAAACAGCAGCGGCTAAATTACTCGGCATTACGTTCCGGCAATTACGTTATCGAATTAAAAAACTGGAAATTGAATAAGACTAACTACTGTTACCAGCCCTGCAGTTTGCCTTTTTTATTAAAATAATATTTTCCGGCCGCATCCGGACGGCCGAGAAATTTTAGCGACTGCTCAAGTGCAGCGGAAGCATTTTCACGTGGCGCCAACGTCATGTTTACACTGTACTGACCTGTCGCCATGAAATTGATGTTCCCATTCAATAATAATGGTCCACCCTGATCAGAAAGCGTGACACGACTACCCTCTTGTTCGGGGTCAAACTTCAGCAACAAGTCACCAACTTCTATGCGTTGTGGTGCGGTAGATGCGGCATTCGTTACAACTATGCGACCCTTGGCATTCAGTCTTGAGCCTTTATTCATTTCCAGGTCTTCGATACGCGCCGTTAATTGCCCGTCAAGGCTGACTGGAAATCCATACATCAATGGTGCAAACAGTCCAAGCGGTGCACGTATCTCCAGATTATGTGCATAAATTGTTTCACCAAAACTCACCGCGACGCTGCCGTGGCCCTGTGTAGTGAGTGACTTGAATTTAATGTCAAAATTCAACCTGCCAATCAACATTGGAATAAAATGCATTTTCCATTCAAGCTTACCGAGCCGTATACCGTTGACTGACGCGTCACCAGCCACACCTGACCACACCGTGCCTGATACATTATTTAGCCTGATACTGTTCTGTTTGGCAGGAGTTTCAATAACTGTTTTATAGATAACGCCAGCGGGCAATGTTGTGATCAGAAATACAACATACATAACAATGCCGAATGTAAGAAATTTGAAAAAAGATTTGGATAATTTTAAGCGACCAACACGTGGTCGCGCTATTTTTATTCTCATGGTGATTCCAGCACTACATTTGCCTTAACCAGACCCTGTGCATCACTACGTTCGACATTAAACGTAATAATTGCCAATCCCTGTCTGTATTGCAATTCATCGAGCCATTTCATAACATTGTCAAATGAAACATTTTCCATATTGACACGCACACGATCCTCACTGTCGCCCTTTACGTTTATAGCACTGGCAATACCAAATTTTTTTGCGGCATTATTAATTGCACCAAATATAAACTGTTTGCCTGAACGCGTTGCAATACTGGCGCCACCCTTAAGCTGCTTAATCTCACCAGCCATTTGCTGCATTTCCTGAAATTGCAGGCGTTGTTTCATTACACGGGCTTTCGCATCTGCTTTTCCATCGATAAATGGCGTCCATAGAAATTGATAAGGTATGAAAATTCCTATGGCAATCACCATGGCAAGCACCATGTAACGCTCGCGCACATTAAGGTTGTAGTAATGCTCTTTTATGGAATTTAACATTATGATTTCTTTATCTGCAATCGGCCAGCGTATGCCTTGCCTTTTTGACCGGCAGATATAATTTCAACCTTGTAACCTGCCTGACTGGATATTTTTTGTTGCATCTGGGTAAATACATTCGAATCACGTACTTCCAGTTCCAGATCGATTTTACCATTTTGATACCGAATATTTTTAAGTTGCATATTTGCCGCAGCACGTAATGCCGGAGATATTTTTACCAGCATTTCAGATAAGCTGCCATCATCGACACCGCTTTTTTGTTTTAATGCATTATATTTCTGTCTCATCAATGTATGCGCCTGGCCTTGTGGGATATTTTTTGCACCGGGAAATGTCGTGCGATAAATATTTTCCATTGCTCTGGTCAATTTAACACTTTCATTTTTATACGATACCGTGTCTATTATTCCGATGACAACTTGCCACACAAACCAGACGGCAAACATGGCTGCAGCCGGGTACCATTTGCGTAAATTTCGGTTAATTTGTTCCTTGCGACTGAAATCACCTGCCAGCAAATTAATCGGTGTTTCATAATCAAAATGTGTCGCCAGCCAAAGCAGGTGATCATGGCCATAATCATTTATATGCAATTCAATTCCTGAATCGAGATTCCAGTCTTCTGTTTTTGCAGGCGTGGTGCGGCAATCAATAATGTCAATTCGTTCAGGTAATACTCCTTCTGCATCGACAATTGTTGAGGATAACAACAGATTAAGATTTTCCTGATCAACAGCAAAACCGGAATGTACGCCAGTGCGCACGACAGCGCGTTGGTTATCCAGTAAAATAGACCACGTACCAACAGCAGTAGATAATGCCAGCGTATCAGGAACCAGAATATTTGGACGTAAGCCAACGCTTTCACATGTTTCCAGCCAGCCAGACATTTTGTCGCGATTCGCAATCGCAACAATATACTGGTTAACTCCCTGCTTGGGACCCAGCACAAAATGCAGGTCATCGACATCATCAATTAGCTGGTCTTCAAGTGCATACGGCAATGCTTTTAATAATTTTTGTTTGTTCTGACCAGGCAAACTTACCTCGGTTAAAACAATATCTTCACCAGGCACAATAACAATCACACGAGCCGAACCAGCAGCTGTAGCCGCGCTTAATAATGATCCTTCGATCATTTTACCAAGTGGCTTGCCGTCCTTGCACACAACCCAGCGGCCCGTACCAGGCTCGTCACTGTTTGGGTCGACATGGTCGAGATAAATAAAAAGTTCGCGTGCCATCAGATTTCCCGTTGCGTCCTTAATAAAACCCTGGTCTTTCCACCTGTATCGCGATGAACAATACTATACATGTAAGCATGTGCTATACCAACGTTTGCAATGCTTTGCACCATAAAATAATCACTTGAGACGGATAATATATCTTTATTTATTTGTTTGCCTTTCGTTACATCCAGACCAAGAAATTCATCGATACTGTCAAAACCTTTATCCCCCCGTTTGCTTATTATTTCTTTCACATCTGTATCCGACAGGTTTGGTGACAAGGATTTCAGCAAAAGTTCTGATGCCGTATTAACATTTATTTTGGTTGCAAATGGTAATGCAGTTATATAATCCTTGATTGATGCGTATATCTCTTTGTTAAAACCGTTTAATACCATCAATTCACTTGGAGAAGAGATATAATGATTGGCGGTCCTGTAAGATGGTACTCTGTTCAGATAAAGATTATCCTCACCGCCGGTATCTGATTGCATATCCAGGTTATTATCAATCCAGTCTACAATTGCGTCAGCAATATCTGTATTGATATTCAACTTCGAGAGACTTGCATTCGACGCTATCACATCACCAAGCAAGCGTTTAAATTGCGCATAATCATTTGCAGCAATGCTGGCACCCTGGTATAAATTATTTATATTAAAACGACCCTGTAAATCCACGATCTTACCAACAAAATTTCCACCCTCGACTGGTGCGGGGCTCAATTCGATTGCCCATGCTTCATCGAGACTGTCTTTAATACTATTATTTTTTTTATCATCCTCATAATCCAGATTCAATGTGCGGACGGCATAACTTTCTGCTGCCAGTAAATACAGATATGCCTGTTCATGATCCAGGACATTCACTGTTCGTCGTATGTCTATACGTTGCCGTGACGCCATGCTGACTGTCAGTATGCTTGCCATAGCCACAACCAATAACACCATAATAAGCGCGATGCCAGTCTGATTTTTGTAATGTAATTGAATAGCGCGCATATATTTATATCAACCCGGGTAATTCGTATATTCGTGTGAATCTTCCCCAGTCTTTTAATTCCAATGTCACCTCTGCAATAACCGGGAATACTGTCTGTGTATTGTCTGCAAGTGGTGGCGGCCAGGCATCGACCCATTCTTTTTGTTGTGTGAGAAAACGGAATTGTAATTGATCGATATTGTCTAGCAACTTTATACGTGTTGGTTTGGCGTCTTGCGCCCTGTCAAGCACAGACCAGCTATACTTATATAATATGTTATCCTCAATTCCGTATGCCACACGCTGTATATTAGAACGTTTAAAAAAACCGCCTGGATTAGGATATCCTCCCCGGCTTAGTTCAAGCAGATATGTTCCGGTTTGCGCTGATATGATGGGTTCACGATCAACACCAAATTCATCGCGTATACTTCGATTTGTCAACTGGCGTAAATCTCTGCCCATTTGAAGATACGTCATTTGTAATGATTTTAAACGACCAGCATTGCGATCTGTCGAGCTTTTTGCAGTGACGATACTTTGAAAGCCGCCATACATCATTGCTGCCATCAGGGCAAAAATGGCCATTGCCACCATTAATTCAACCAGCGTGAATCCTTTACTTATATATTTTATGTTTTTATTCATTTTGGATTAACAATAAAATTGTACATGCGAAAGACATGCGCCTTACCCTGAATACGATCATCCTCTGTTCGGTAAACAGTAAAATCAACCTTACGAATATTTTTATCAAGTGTCTCACTGCTGATCTTTGCAGACCAGTACCAGTCATTACCTCCCATTAAATCATGACCTTTTTGCTCGCCGGTATTCAACCAGTCCTTGTTTACGCGCCATTCTGTCATTTTGTTTACCGCAACCCATTGTGCAAACGTTTTATCACGGAGATATGCAGCATTATTTGCGTTTGCTCTTGCCGCCTGAACCAATGCCGCCAGCGCGATGGCAACTATGGCAAGAGCTATCATCACCTCAAACAGGGTAAATCCTTTGTTTAACTTAAAAGTTGTTTTTTTCATTATGAGTCGGGTAATTTTAATTCTGTTTCACCATTTGCCTGTCCAATCAGTTCATATGGCAATGGCAGATACTCTGATTTAAATGTCATAACGAATGGTGTCATCTCACCGCTGGATAAAAACAGAATACTTACTTTTTTACTTTCTGTATCATCAACACTTTCATTATCTTCATCCTCTTCCCTGGTTTTGAATACAATATTCATACTTTCAACTGACAGAGCCAGCTCGATGCCCGCAGATAATTTTCTTGGACGAAACACATCATCTTCCATGTCTTGCCATTTATTTTCAAAAAATTCCTTGAACTGATAACCATCCTGTGTAAGCTCAAGTCTTATTTCTTTTGCATTCAGAATTGATTCTTCCTGTGCCAGATGAATCAGTGCATTCATACGCAAGGTTTCATCTTCCACCTTGCGAGACAGACCTCCATCTCCCAGGTTTAAAACCGTCACCGAAACAAATATGCCAATAATGGCGACCACCATGAGGACTTCGATTAAGGTAAAGCCCCCTGCACTTCGTACCGGGTTACCAGTTACATACTGGAGAGCTGGACGCATTACGTTACACCTCTCGCATCACGTCTGGTGTCACGATTTCTTAGTTATCCAGATTCCAGTTTCCGATATCGTCATCGCTCTGTTGTCCATCCGGGCCAAGCGAATAAATATCAATCTTGCCACGCACACCGGGACTTAAATATTGATAGGGGTTACCCCATGGATCGACGGGTGACTTGGGCAGGTACGCGTCCGGACTGTAATTTTTGGGTGTCGGCGTATTGGTCGGTTTTGTCACTAACGCTTGCAAGCCCTGATCGGTCGATGGATAAACAAAGTTATCCAGCTTGTACATATTTAGCGCATTACCGATTTGAGCGATATCCACCTTGGCTTTTTCCAGCATGGCCTGATCCTGACGACCCATAATTTTCGGTACGACAATCGCTGCAAGTAATCCCAGAATCACCACCACGACCATCACTTCGATCAGGGTAAAACCGGATTGCATTGAGCGATTTGTGCGTTTGTTAAATACTTTATATTGCTTCATTTTTTACTTCCCTTCACATTTTACAAAACACTGAACATATCAGTGTTTCACTACTATTTAATTAAATCATTCATATTGAAAATTGGTAGCAGGATAGCCAGTACAATAATTAATACTACGACGCCCATCACCAAAATAATCAGTGGCTCGAATAAACCCATAACGGTTGAAATATTGGTTTCAAGCTCGCGCTCCTGGTTAACTGAGGAACGTTCCAGCATATCTTCAAGATTACCACTGACTTCGCCGCTGGCGATTAAATTGATCACTATCGGCGGAAACAACCGGCTCTGGTCAAGCGCCCGCGCCAGACTGGCACCTTCACGCACCTTGGCGGCCGCTTCCAGAATGGCATGGCGCATCGGTAAATTCGATACAACCTCACCCGCGATGCGTAAAGCTTCCAGCAGTGGCACGCCAGCTCCCACCAAAATACTTAAGGTGCGGGTAAATCTGGCGGTATTCGCGCCGCGCACAAACCGACCCAGCACAGGTAGTTTGAGCCAGGAAAGGTGAATTCGTTCCCGTGCCACGGGCTGCCGATAAAATGCCGAGTAAATACCCGCCACCGCGGCAATTGCCAAGATAATAAGTATATAGTAGTCAACCACAAAATCACTCACCCCGATCAAGGCGGTCGTTAACCACGGTAAAGCCTGGCCAGAGGTTTCAAAAACACCCACTATCTTCGGTACCACATAGGCCAACAAGAACGATACGATGGCAAGGGCCATGATTGTCAGAATAGTCGGGTACAACAAGGCGATACGTATGCGGTTTTGCAGTTGTTGCCGTGCTTCGGTGTAATCTGCCAGCCTTTCCAGCACCAAATCCAGGTGTCCGGACTGCTCACCGGCTTTCACCGTCGAGCGATAGAGGTCATTAAACACACCGGGGAATTGTGCCATACCATCAGCAAGGGAATGACCTTCCACGACTTTTGCTCGCACACCGAGTATTAGTCGTTTAAGTTTTTGTTTTTCGGATTGTTTCGCAACCGTGGCGGTGGCTTCATCCAGCGGTAAACCGGATCGACTCAAGGTTGCTAACTGACGGGTGATAAGCGCCAAATCTGCCGAACTGATACTGGCACCTCGACCGATAAGACCTGACTTGCCTTGCCGATTACGATCCGCCACCTCATCAACAGCAAGGGGTACCAGCTTTAATTCGCGTAATTGTTGGCGTATCTGGCGCGGGGAATCGCCTTCCAGTACACCTTTTTTCTCCCGGCCGGTCTTGTCCAAGGCAATATATTCGAATGCAGCCATTCCTTATGCCTCGTCATGCGTTACGCGTAGCACTTCTTCCAAAGATGTATCCCCGGACAGCACGCGGCGGATTCCATCACGGCGAATGCTTGGCGATGAAACTCTGGCATGCGCATCAAGCTCATGTTCACCGGCACCGTCATGAATCAATTTACGGAATGTGTCATCAATTTCAATTAACTCATATATACCACTACGCCCCTTGTAACCTTGATTGGTACAACTGTCACAACCTACCGGCTCGTATATTGTTGGTGGATGTTCCGGAGAAACGCCCAGTGCCAGGCACTCGGCAACATCGGCTGTTTTTGGCTTTTTACAATCCGGACATAAATGTCTGACCAGACGCTGTGCCAACACACCCAGTAAACTTGAGGACAACAAGAATGGTTCCACACCCATATCGCGCAGTCGGGTAATGGCGCCGACCGCGGTATTGGTATGTAAGGTTGAGAACACCAGATGTCCGGTTAAACTTGCCTGCACCGCTATTTGTACGGTTTCCAGATCTCGTATTTCACCCACCATCACGATATCCGGATCCTGTCGCAGGATGGCGCGTAAGCCACGAGCGAACGTCAAATCAACTTTTGTATTTACCTGCGTTTGCCCAATGCCATCAATATAATATTCGATTGGATCTTCCACCGTCATGATATTACGACTTGTGTCATTCAGACGTTCAAGTCCGGCGTAAAGGGTGGTTGTTTTACCCGAACCTGTCGGTCCGGTGACAAGAATAATGCCGTGCGCTTTTCGTATGAGGCGATCGACAACAACAGTTGTTTCAACCGACATGCCGAGTTGAAACAGATCCAGTCTGCCAGCCTGTTTATCCAGTAAACGTAATACTACTCGCTCGCCATGCCCCGATGGCAAGGTAGAGACACGGACATCCACGGCACGGCCTGCGATTCGCAACGAAATGCGGCCGTCCTGGGGTAAGCGTTTTTCAGCAATATCCAGTTTTGCCATGACTTTAATTCGGGAAATGATCAAGGGTGCCAGGGCGCGTTGCGGTTGCAATACTTCACGCATGACACCATCCACACGCATGCGAACCAGCACACGATTTTCAAAAGGCTCGATATGGATATCCGAAGCATTTTGTTTCACTGCCTGGGTCAACAATGCATTGATTAAACGAATGATCGGCGCATCGTCTTCGGTTTCGAGCAAATCTTCCGGCTCGGCCAGTGCTTCGGCAATACTGGATAAATCCAGTTCATCACCCAGTCCTTCCATCATATCGACTGCAGCACCGGAACGGGATTCGTAGTTTTCCTGCAAACGCTTTTCGAATTCACTGTCCGCAATGGACTTTACTTTGATGGGCACACCGAAGTGACGGCGCAGCTCGAGTAAAATAGGTGTATGCACATTCTCTCGATGCATCACTTCGACATAATCGTCATATAATCCGGTAATTAACACGCCGTGACGTTTGGCGTAAGCGAACGACAGCAGTGCCTGGCTGCCTTGCCTGCGTTCAGATGTGGTTAAATCATTCACCACCAGACTCTTTACCAGTTTCGATCTGGACGGGCGGTGACGCCAGCGAGGTCTGCTTCTTGTCAGCTTCTGTAGCTGCATCAGGGGGCGGCATGCGTATGTCGTTGCCATGCACTTCAGATTCCATTGCCGGCATCACAATATCACTGCTACCCTGCTTTCTGGAATACTCTTCGTATGTGGGGGGCAGTTTTAACAGCTCTTTAATTTCAGGGAGCAATGGTGATACTTCATCAGCCATTAACATCACACCGCGGTCGCGAATGGCTAATTGCTTGGCCCGTATGAAATTATATTTTTCCGACGTTAATCCCAGTTTCATGGCTTCATCTTTCATGATGGTAGGGTGGATAAAGACCATCAAATTGGTTTTTACCTTCGATGTTTTCTGATAGCGGAACAGCCAGCCCAGTATGGGTATATCACCGAGTATAGGCACTCGCTGTTCGTTTTCACTCAAGGTTTCCTCTATCAGACCACCCAACACCAGTATGCTGCCATCTTCGATCATGACACTGGTTTTGATGGCACGCTTGTTGGTAATCAGATCCGCGCCAACGGTGCTCGCCGCGATGCTCGAGACTTCCTGTTCAACATCCAGTTTAATCGAGTTACCTTCATTAATTTGCGGTTTAACTTTCAGTGTCAAGCCGACGTCCTGACGCTGAATGGTGGTGAAAGGGTTGGATGGATTAGAACCTCCCGTACCCGTTCCCGAGAACGAGCCGGTAATAAACGGCACGTTCTGACCTACAACTATTTCGGCTTTCTCGTTATCCAGTGTCACCAGACTCGGCGTAGATAAAATATTTGTCGAGACATCCGCAGCCAATGCGCGTATCAATGCAGCCAGTAAATCAGTTCCATTTGCCTTGCCTAAGGCAAAAGTCAAACCGTCAGGCGCAGGTGGCGGCGATCCGGAATTAATACCGACCAGGGATGATGCACTAAAGCCGTTACTAAAATTGATAATACCTGCCGGGTTATCGTTGGCAGAACTACCGGCTGCCCATTGCACGCCGAGTTCACGTGCCGCACTCTCGGAAACTTCTGCGATAACAGCTTCAACAAGCACCTGTGCACGTCGTACGTCGAGTTTTTGAATCACTGATTTTAACGACCGAAAAACACTGGGTGGCGCAGTAATGACAAGCGCATTGGTGCTCTCATCTGCCTGAATGACGATATTATTATCTAATCCACCGCCAGCCGCGCCAGCTGTCTGTTTACCTTTTGATTGCTGGGCAACACTTTTGCTTATTCCAGTCAGCACAGGCACCAGATTTTTTGCCTCGGCATTACGCAAATAAACGACATGTGTCGAACCTTCAATTTCCATTGGCGTATCAAGATGTGATATCAGGGCACGCAAACGCAGGCGATCGGCTTGTGGCCCACCAATCAAAATACTGTTTGTCCGATCATCAGAAACAAGGGATGTGTCTTGTGATGTTTTTGTTTTCGGATCATTTCGGCTTAGTTGCTGAATAATGCGTACGACTTCCGCTGCTGAGGCATACTGCAGCGGGATCACTTCAATTTCATCGCTGGTAGTCGTGTCTATTCGCCGAATAATATTTTCAATACGCTGAATATTGCCGGCACTGTCAGAAATAATCAGCACATTGGATGATGGATAAGCCGCCAGATGTCCACGCTGCGGCACAAGCGGTCTCAGGATAGGTACCAGTTGTGACGCATCGACGTTTTTTACGGTAATAACCCGCGTAACAAACTCGTCACCCGAGTATTCATTTCTACGGCTTAGCATCGGGTTGGAATCCTGCTTGGCATTGACCTCGGGAACGATCTTGGTAATGTTCTTGCCCGGGATCGCCGCAAAGCCATGCACTTTTAAAACTGACAAAAATACCTGATACACCTCATCGCTGGACATTTCGCGATTAGAAATGATGCTGACCTTACCCTTCACGCGCGGATCGATAATAAAATTCATGCCCGTAATTTGCGACACCGCACTGATGACCGCGGTGATATCCGCATCGTTGAAGTTTAACGTCGTGGTAGATTCCGCATTTGTCTTCGCTGCGGCATTTGCGGAAGGAGCAGACAACGCGACACGCGATATTAACATTACCGCGACAGTCAGACATAAAAGGATCACGCTAATCACGCCAAGCTTGCGAGCATGCAGTAATAACGCGGTCTGATTGATTTCGATAAACTTCATTGCATGTTCACATTAATAGTTTGCGTCAGACCATTTCGATCGACCGTGAGAGAAAATTCATTACCACTTTTCATTTGTTCTATCAGACCGTACGCCACAGTCGGATCTGTTAACGGCGCACCATTTACACCCGTAACCACATCACCAGGTTGTATACCCATCGCTTGCATAATCGCAGGGTCATTATGACGAATGGTATAACCTTTTACCTTGCCGCTGGCGGCATCAAAAGCCGGTTCAATTCGAATGTTTTGCCAGAACTTTTCAGGACTCTTGACAAAGGTATCACGTAATTTTCTGAGCTTTTGATTCGCTTGTACATTCCGCACAGTCGCTACTGTTTTGGCGGGTTGTTTAAAAGCAGAATCCGGCAAACGATCGCGTGGTAGTGGTAAGGATTCGAGATTACCGTTTCGCCTGAGTATCACTTCGTTCGCTTTAACTTCATGAACAACTGCACCACCGGGAACATTATCGCCTATTTTGTATGCGCGACCCGCATCTGTTTTGCCTTCGGCGATAATCGCCACAGCCTGTGCAGGATCCGTTGAAGCAAATACTCCGTGCAATGCCAGACGTAATTGGGTTTTTTTAATATCGAGTTGTTGTACTTTATTGGATTGCGCAATGCCAAATAAATGCATATCACCAACGGTATTCAATCTGGCCGACTGACGTTGTTGCGTTTGTGACGCAATTTGTTGCGTGCTAATTGAATACGTTGAGGCGGGTGTTAGTACACGCCAGGTAAATTCTGCCAGCGCATAGGCTAACAGTATCACCATGAATATATTCAACCATAGTGGTGTTTGCTGTACCCAACGTGACTGCAGTACGGCATTGAAATCAAAGCTGTCAATGGTGGATAAAAGCTTGTCGCGCCAAGCTTGTGTATCTGTTACTGAACTCGACATATGTCGTAACTACCCGTTTTGTTGTATACCTGCCTGCGTGAACCGAATCAGCAGCGTTTCCATATACGCCTCACCGAAACGCGAGCCCACGGCATTATACCTGCTCAATATGAACGCATCGTGTTCAGAAACCTTGCGCGCAATAATCCAGCAGGACATTTGACCCGGTCATTAAAGCCTAATTCAAATGTATCTGAATATCAATCAGTTATGAAGTATAGTTAAAAATAATTCTAGATGTTATATTACACTGAAGAAATCGCTATCCAGGTGCGATATTTAAAAATTTACAGGTTTTTCTGGAATTGCCTGAGCGTTTTATACATGAGTTTACGATAATTAACGTGTATGAGCACCAGAATCACCGTAATCAGTGACGAAAAGTGACAAGATTTGTCATAAAGTGACAGTATGATCAGCTGACAAAAACAGCTTTAAGTAATCATTTATTCGAAGTGTGACGTGCATCACAAGAATTTTTATAAATATCATGATAATCAACTCCCTGATAATTATGGAAAAAGTAATTATTTTTGTGTACAGGTTGGCAATTTTGACTGAGTCTTAACCATATTGGCACGCCTTTCGCAAACAAAACAACAACAGTTTCGGTCGCCGTGTGTGTAGGTTTTCCCCCACTACCCGGCACACGGGCTAAACGAGTAACGTTAATAATCTAGGAGTGTGAAAATGAATGTAAAAAGAACCCAGGGTTTTACCCTTATCGAATTGATGATCGTCGTGGCGATTATCGGTATTTTGGCCGCGATTGCGCTCCCCGCATATAACGGCTACATCAAGCAGGCAAAAGTCAGCGGCGTGATTGAAAACTGGGAAAACGCTTTCCGTGTAACCAAGGGTATCGCAGCAAAAATGTCTGCTGGTGGTGCAGGTGCTTGCGTAAGCGGTACTGACGATCCGATCACCCAGCTTAATGATGGCAACAAAAAAGCCATTGGTGGGACAGCATCCGCATTTGTTGCAGGCACTACAGCTGTTGCCGGCCAAGTTTACATCAACGGCTTAAGCACGAACTGCCCAGTAGCTGGCTCTGCCGTTACAATCGGTGCAGCCCTGCCAAGCGGTCTGGTGACAGGTGACTTCCCGACCGGTACACAACCTTCAGTTGATACCAAAATTTTCACACCGGAATAACCAATAACTGCAAAAAGGGGAAAGCCTAGGGCTTTCCCCTTATACTTATCTCAATCGATGGTATATATTGTGGAAATTGAAGTGAACGGGGTCATTCTACCATGCCAACCCGAGCTACCCATAATGGCTTTACTCTTATAGAATTGATGATTGTTGTTGCCATCATTGGCATACTGGCAGCCATTGCCTTACCCGCCTACAATGGTTATATCAAACAAACGAAAATTACAGCCGTTGCGGAACATCTGGCCAGTGCACTACGCGTAGCCAAGGCAGAATCGGCTAAAATCGCTGCCGGATCACAAGGAAAAAATGTTGTTACTGAACTAAATTCGGGTGGACGACGTGCGGTAGGCAATCCAGCCGTAGCTGCATTTGCTGCAGGAACAACTGCCGCAGCTGGTCAAACAGCGATAGATGGTCTGGATTCCGGTGGCTTACCGAGGTCCGGGTCAACGGTCATTATAATCGCCACGCCAGCAACCGGGACATCATCTGCAGACTTCGTAGCACAGTCACTTCCGCTAACCGTGCAATTCACGCCGGAATGAAAGTATTCAAGGAGCAATAAAATAATGAAACATTATTCCTCGATCAAACTACGCCGCGAAGCTGGCGGTTTCACATTGCTCGAACTAATGATAACGCTCGCCGTGCTGGCCGTTCTGTCCGCTATCGCACTACCTGCTTACAATGGGTATATCCAACAGGGTCGAATCGCAGAATGCAATAATGAAATTGCGGCTATTATGCTCGCCGAGTCGCAGTTCTTTCTGGAGAATAATAGCTATTTTGGTAGTACTACTGGTGTTAGTAATGTTAATGCAACGGGCTCGTTAGATGAGCAATCGGCAGGTTTTTATAGATCTTCCACTGCGGCAAATGATACAACTAATCGCAACTGCACCTATACCGTGGTAGCCGGCCCGACTGGCAGCCTTGCCAGCAGTTTTACGGTGCAAGCAACCGGCGTAAATAAACTAACTAGTTTAGGGTCTAATTTTATAACGAAAAGCGGTCCCTGATAGACTATTATTTTTAACATTACAGATAGCACAGTTTCTGTGCCTATTCAGACTTAAAACAAACAGATAACTGATGGCGACACCAAATACACAAATTCAGCTCAGCGGGCTCGCCAGGCGCCTTATGCAAGATGGCGTACTGGATCAGAGCAAGGCTCAAAATGCGCATGATAGCGCAGTCAAATCCAATACACCGTTCGTTTCCTATCTCGTAAAAAATAACATTGTTAGCAGCCTCAATATTGCCATCGCTGCAGCAGATGAATTTGGCGTACCAGTTCTGGATATTAATGCCATTGATATTGAACCTGACGTTATAAAACTGGTTAAGGAAAAACTGGTTCGCAAACACAATACTCTCCCGTTATACAAGCGTGGCAACCGGCTGTATGTCGCGGTGTCCGATCCAACCAATTTACTTGGATTAGATGAAGTAAAATTTCATGTTGGCATGACCACTGAGCCTATTCTTGTCGAAGAGGATAAGCTGCAAAAAGCCATTGATAAAGCAATGGAAGAAGGCGAAACCAGTCTTTCCGATCTGGCAGACTCTGATTATGATGACGTCGATTTTGTCGATGAAGATGCTGACTCATTACGAAATGACGTTACCGAATCGGATATTGATGACGCGCCGGTCGTGCGCTTCGTCAATAAAGTATTGCTGGATGCGATCAATAAAGGCGCTTCAGATATTCACTTTGAACCTTACGAAAAGAACTTTCGGGTACGCTTCCGTCAGGACGGTTTGTTAAAAGAAGTCGCATCACCTCCCGCAGCCATGGGACCAAGACTATCAGCCCGTATAAAAGTCATGGCCAGACTGGATATATCAGAACGCCGTATCCCGCAGGACGGACGTATTAAAATGAATCTATCCAAAAATCGATCAATCGATTTTCGTGTAAATACCTGCCCGACTCTTTACGGCGAAAAAATCGTCATGCGTATTCTTGATCCGAATAGCGCCAAATTGGGCGTCGATGCATTGGGATTTGAAGAAGATCAAAAAGAGTTATTTTTAGAAGCTCTGGCCAAACCTTACGGTATGATTCTGGTGACCGGCCCAACCGGTTCGGGTAAAACCGTCAGCTTGTACACCGGCATTAATATCCTCAATCAACCGGGTGTAAACATATCCACTGCGGAAGATCCGGTGGAAATCAATGTTCCAGGGATAAACCAGGTCAATGTGAATCCAAAAGTCGGGCTCGACTTTGCAAGCGCATTACGCGCTTTTTTACGTCAGGATCCTGATATTATTCTGGTTGGTGAGATTCGTGATCTTGAGACAGCTGAGATAGCTATCAAGGCAGCCCAAACAGGCCACCTGGTTTTGTCCACTTTACATACAAACGACGCGCCACAAACCCTGAGTCGTTTGGCGAATATGGGTGTACCCCCCTATAATATTGCATCAGCTGTACATTTAATTGTTGCACAACGGCTGGGAAGGCGTTTATGCCCACATTGCAAAAAAGCCCTGGATGTTCCCAAGGAAGCGCTCAAGGAAGAAGGCTTTACAGATGCCGAAGTTAAAACCGGTTTAAAAATATACGGACCAGTTGGATGTGATCAATGCACTGATGGTTATAAAGGACGAGTTGGTATTTATCAGGTTATGCCCGTTTCCGACGAAATGAGTAAAATTATCATGGAAGGGGGCAATGCGATTGAGCTTGCAACCCAGGCAGACAAGGAAGGTGTTGCTGACCTGCGAAAATCAGGTTTACGTAAAGTGAAAGACGGTGTAACAAGCCTGGACGAAATTAACCGAATAACCAAAGATTAAAATATAACAATAAATAAAGAATCAGGAAGGTATAGATTATGGCCACAAAAGCATTAAAACAGGACATATTTACCTGGGAAGGTAAAGATAACAAAGGCCACAAAGTCAAAGGCGAAACATCCGGGTCAAACATTTCCCTGATTAAAGCATCTCTGCGCCGTCAGGGAATTAATCCGACCAAGGTCAGGAAAAAAAGTAAACCGCTGTTCACTGGCGGTAAAAATAAAGTCAAAGCAAAAGATATTGCCATTTTTAGCCGTCAACTCTCAACCATGATGAGTTCTGGCGTACCATTAGTTCAGGCATTTGAAATTATCGGTCGCGGTCATGAAAACAAAGGCGTACAGGATCTATTGCTTAGCGTAAAAACTGACATTGAAGGCGGTAGTAATATGTCAGACGCCTTACGCAAACACCCGCTCTATTTTGATGATTTATTTTGTAATCTCGTACAGGCAGGTGAACATGCCGGTATTCTCGATACCATACTTGACCGCATCGCGACCTACAAGGAAAAAACCGAATCCATTAAAGGTAAAATTAAAAAAGCACTGTTTTACCCGACTGCCGTTATTGTGGTTGCCTTTGTCATCACATCAATTTTGATGATTTTCGTTATACCAGAGTTTGAAAATTTATTTTCCGGATTTGGCGCTGATTTACCTGCCATTACCAAATTTGTTATCAACCTGTCGAAGATTTTTCAATCGTACTGGTGGGCCATCTTTGGCGTAATTGGTGGTGTGATCTATGGCATTATTCAGTTAAAAAAACGTTCACGCAAATTTAACCATACGATGGACCGGGTCATGCTCAAAATGCCCATTATCGGTCCAATCCTGGTAAAAGCTTCGATTGCACGCTATGCACGCACACTCGCCACCATGTTTGCCGCCGGTGTGCCACTTGTCGAAGCGATGAGTTCAGTCGCAGGTGCCGTAGGTAATGTTGTGTATGGCGATGCGGTATTGAAAATGAAGGACGACGTCGCGACAGGTACACAGCTAAACGTAACTATGCGACAATCCGGCCTCTTCCCCAATATGGTGGTACAAATGACAGCTATTGGTGAAGAAGCGGGCTCGGTTGACACCATGTTAAGTAAAGTTGCCGACTTCTACGAAGAAGAAGTTGATAATGCAGTGGACAGCCTGAGCAGTTTGCTTGAACCTATCATCATGTCTTTCCTTGGCGTTGTCATCGGCGGATTGGTTATTGCGATGTATTTGCCAATCTTCCAAATGGGCAAAATTGTTGGCCAATAGCTAAATCCCGATGGAATTTTTTTATTTGTTGCAACAGGACAAGTTTGCATTTATTTCTGTTGTTTTTATTTTTTCATTAATCATTGGCAGTTTTCTAAACGTCATCATTCACCGTTTACCCATCATGTTAAACAGTGAATGGAAACATGACTGCATGATGTATCTAGCAGAACACGGTATATCATTCTCAAAACCAGACGAAGCAAAAACAACTTATAATTTAATCTCCCCCGGTTCTTCCTGCCCAAAATGCGGACATAAAATTTCCGCTATTGAGAACATCCCTGTCATTAGCTATATTTTTCTTGGTGGTAAATGTGCCGAGTGTAAAACAAAAATATCCATTCGCTATCCTATGGTAGAAATACTCTGTGCCGTGTTATCAGTCATAGTCGCCTTAAAGTTTGGTTATTCATGGCAGACTGTCGTGAGTGTATTCCTTACCTGGAATCTTATCGCCGCGAGTTTCATTGACTACGATCACAAATTACTCCCTGACGTAATGACGTTACCGTTCATATGGCTTGGCTTGCTTGTTAATACACAAGGGATTTTTACAGACCTGCAATCTGCAGTAATTGGCGCCGTCAGTGGTTATCTGTTCTTGTGGTGCACATACCAATTATTCAAGTTATTAACCAAAAAGGAGGGCATGGGCTTTGGTGATTTTAAATTATTGGCTGTTTTTGGAGCATGGTTTGGCTGGCAATCCTTACCAATGATAATAATCATCTCGTCATTAAGCGGTGCGATCATTGGGCTTGGACTAATCGCGCTAAAAAGCCACGACAAATCCGTGCCTATACCTTTTGGCCCATTCCTTGCCATAGGAGGCTGGACAACCATGCTTTGGCAAGAACAAATTTGGCATCAGTATTTGCGGTTATTTAATTGGCAGTAGTCTATTGTGCCGAAACTTTATTTTTAGCATAAAGAGTGTTAGCACCAGTGACAAGTTCATTTGAATTACATTCGTTCGTTAAACAACCGCGAGTCATCTATAGTTTTTTTGTAGTGATTGCTGTCATCACTTTTTATGATGCGATTAATTTCGACTTCTTACTTTATGACGATCAGAATTATGTAAACGAATTAATTAATAATGACAAAGGTATCATGCATCTGCTCAAGTGGGGACTCGGCAGCATTGTTAACGCAAACTGGTCTCCTGTTACCTTGATTTCGTTAATTGTGGACTACAAACTATATGGGGACTTTGCCGGTGGTTACCATATAACTAACCTGATAATTCACGTTCTCAATACTTTTCTGGTTTTTTCAATATTTAATTCCATTACCACATCAAAAGCAAAAGGTTTTCTTATTGCAACTATATTTTTACTTCACCCACTCAATGTTGAAGCTTTTGCATGGATCAGTGAACGCAAAGGGGTTCTTGCCGCTTTTTTTATGCTTGCCGCTACCCGTCTCTATTTAAACTACCTGGCGAGTAAATCAGTAAAGTATTACATTCTGGCGATTGGTTTGTTCCTTCTTTCCCTTATGTCAAAAGCAGTATTTGTTACGCTTCCATTTATATTGATTTTTATCGAATATTCGTTTCTGAAAAAAATAACCGATGTTGACAGCCATGGCATTAAAAAAATACTTATCAATCAGACTCCGTTTTTTCTTGCATCATTACTAGTCGGCATCGCCACTCTGTATGCACACTCGGTTTCAGGCGCACTTTATTCAAATGACGTGTATACAATCAACGAAAAAATAGTAAAAACATTTATTGTCATACCTATTTATATCAGACAAATATTCTATCCTGTCGACTTGTATGCACCCTATATGATGTATACCCCAGAAAAATATGAATTTTATCTGGCTGTCACATTGACGCTCTCTGTATCTATCGCTGCAATATACTACGCAAAAAAAATACCCTGTCTATTCTTTGGTTGGTTTTCATTTTTGATACTTTCCTTACCCATTCTGGGACTGGTACAAAGTGGTTTTAATATGCATGCTGACAGATATATGTATATTCCGGCCATAGGAATTTATTATATATTGGTTGTGACAATCATGAATTTCATGGAAAAATATGCTATTAAAAACAGTATAAAATTAACATCGTATTCTTTGCTACTTCTGCTCTTTATGTTTACGTCTCACATTCAGTTCAGCTACTGGCGGAACACTTTCACATTATTCTATAACACACTGAAGTATGACAAAAACAACCTGCCAGCCAATGTGCTATTAGCAGCAATCTATGTCCAGGTTGGTGATCTGAAAAAAGCAATGCACCACTACCAAACAACAAGAAATAAGTCAGAAGTTTCAATGACCGCTTATTATAATGTAGCTAAAGCACTAGTAGACTATGGTTATATGGAACAGACATTGATTGTATTGAAAGATGCATTAAATGCGATAACTTCGATCAAAGACAAGGAATATTTTACGAACAATAATGATGCGGAAAAAAGAGACTATTTGATATATCTGTTCTATAAATATCTAAAATCTGACAAAATTGGTGTTCTTATTGACATAATCAAAAAAAAGGAACCGGAAAATACAAAAATTAGATTTGTTGACGCAATCTATAAATACGATCGACACGACTATACAGGTTATGTAAATGTATTACGTGAAATCATTAACATTAATCCCATGCAAAAAGAGGCCTATTTATTATTAGTAAAACATTTGCATGAAACAAAACAATACAATAAAAGTGAGGAAATCAGGAAACAGGCATTAAAATTATTTCCGAAGGAAATTAATTTCGCCTCGCCCAATGCTTATCCACATTCAACTCGAAGTATAATCAATAACTTAAAATATCAACAAGACTAAATCTATATACAAGTACTGTAATAGACGTAAAACATCAAATATTGAAAATTAAATATGATTAGAGAGAAAATTAATAATTCGGAAAAAATTGTTTTCACCGCTTCTTTTTTTCGAAAAAACCTTATTCCATCTTCCTTGCTATTAATTGTTTGCGTAATTCTGTATATGAAAGCCCTAACGTATGGCTTTATAATGTATGACGATAATATTTATATGTCTGCATTGCAAGACATGCCTGACGATCTGTTTGAAATAATAAGCTGGGCGTTTACAACTCCTGTAAATAATAACTGGGCGCCATTAACCCTGCTTTCATATGTATTTGATGTAAAGATCTCAGACTTCAATCCATCAGTATTTCATGCTACAAACATTATTTTACATGGCATAAATAGCATTCTGCTTTATTTTTTGCTTGCATCCATATTAAAAAACAAGGCGATTCCTTACTTTATTGCATTAATTTTCCTGATTCATCCATTAAATGTTGAAACCGTATGCTGGATAAGCGAACGAAAAGGTGTGCTGGCTGCTTTCTTTTCACTTTTGTCTTTTTTATTCTATCTGAAACAAGATAATGAGATAAGTTCGCGCGCAACCCTGAACTACAGCCTTTCCTTGATTTTTTTTGTTTTCGCGTTAATGTCGAAAGCTGTATTTGTAACCTTGCCATTCCTGATGTTTTTTGCTGAATGGTTTGGAAAAAGTAATAATTTTTCATTAAGACGAATACCTCTATCAATTTTTTTTAAATTTTTACCATTCATATTGATTTCAATAATCTTTGGATTGATAACAATTTATGTTCATAATAAAACCGGCGCCATTATAAGAGAAAACGCCAACCCTCTTGGACTTCGCACCGTCAATGCAATAAATTCAATTGTTACCTATGTTATACAGGTAATCAATCCCGTTAATTTATCTGCCCATTACAGAGTGGTTCCTATAAATACAATAGTTACAATTATAAATTTGATTTCACTATTAACAATCACGCTGCTTTCTATAAAATATAGGAAAAGCCATCCTCATTATCTGTTTGGACTTATATGGTATGCTGTGCTGATTTTTCCGGTGCTAGGTATAATTCAGAGCGGTTATCATGCGCACGCTGATCGTTACGTATATCTTCCTGCAATTGGAATTTATATAGCGCTTGTTTACCTGTTACGCGATGTGTTCTCTTTTTTAAATGTCCGTCAAAAACTTCGTAACTTATCTGCACTATTAATTTTATTCGTGTTATTTACCACAGCATGGATGCAGACTGACTACTGGCGTAACAGTTTTTCATTGTTCGAAAAAATGCGGGCTACGGATAACGATAGCTATCTAGCGAATACAAACCTTGCTGTACTTCATATACGAACCGGTGAAATTGAAATTGCGATGCAACGATACGAACAGGCCCGAAAAATTGCTCCATACTACCTCAATATGTATGACGTAGTCTCATATAATCTTATTCAGACAAAACACTATGTTCTTGCACTTCGTGTCTTGAACGATTTAATATCATACGATAAAAATTATGTTACGGCTTACATCGCAAGCGCGCAAATATTAATACAACAAAAGAAATTTAAACAGGCCATTGAAAAACTGAAAATAGCCCATGAATTAGATAATAATAATCCTAAAATTACTAAGCTATTGGAATTTGCCAATCAATTAAATAAGCCAACGCAATAAACCATTCTACTTTTTTTATCGATGGTAAGTATGAACTTTAATTTCATCTCTGTCACATTCATCGTAACAGAATCTATTTTTCCAGCAATCTGATTAGTTTCTGATAAAGATAGAGCACAGCATAACAATACATCAATTTACTCATGTAGGATTTATCCTACAAAAAGTTACTATAAACCCTTACATTCAGGGACAGGCAATTTGGGTATACTTTCCCTCAATACGGATGTGGGGGGATGACATGGATGTCATATCATCTTCTGCTGGCCCACCTTTTTTATAAACATAAAATAAAATCGGGAGCAGATGTCTATGAATAACAACTATATTCAAAATACAAAAAAAATTCACGCGCAATCGGGCTTTACTCTGGAAGAGCTTCTCGTGGTCATCGGTATCGTCGCCACCCTCGCTTCACTGGTACCGTCAATGCTATATGCGATGTCCCGCACAAACAATGTTGCAATTACCCTCAATCGCCTTACGCATGACCTTGCCCTGACACGCATCGAAGCCGTTCGCGCAAACGAGCAATATGTGATTTGCAAAAGCAACAATGGTCAGGAATGCGTCCGTAATAACAAAGGGTGGGAGCAAGGCTGGATCATTTTTAAAGACAGCAACCACAGCAGAAATCGCGAACAAAATGAACGTATCGCAATTTACCAGCCAGCCTTTAATAACAGTGTTGAAATCAAATACCATGCCTTTGGTTCAAAGCACTATGTTACTTATCGCCCCAGTGGATTTACAAAAACCAATGGTACCTTTCACATTTGTGGCGACAAGCAAGGCCAGTTCGCCAAGGCACTGGTGTTATTTAAAACAGGTCGCGTGCGTTTAAGCGCAAAGAATGCCGACATCAAGCCGGACTGCAGCCAGTATTCAAGTTAATACTATAAATTATCTTGCCTTTCAGACCCGCTGTTATGTACGCTATGCCGCATGATAATCGTAGGTCTGACAGGCGGCATTGCCAGTGGTAAATCAACTGTTGCGGATATGTTCCGCTCATACGATGTCCCGATTATTGACACAGATATTATCGCCAGAGAACTGGTAATGCCCGGCGAGGAAGCATACAACGAAATTATTAACAAATTTGGCGAAAATATTCTACAGGCAAACGGTAGCCTGGATCGCGCAAAGTTACGTGACCTGATATTTAAAAATACCGACCAACGCAAGCAACTCGAGTCCATTTTACATCCGCGTATCCGTATCGAAGTATTTGCATTGTTAAAACAAATTAATGCGCCATACGTCATTATTGTCATTCCATTATTATTTGAGACAGATTACCCCTACCCGCTGGATCGCGTGCTGGTTATCGACACAAGCGAAGCGATTCAGCTCGGGCGATTGCTTCAGCGTGATGGAATTGATCATGAACTGGCCACTCGCATACTCGCAACACAACTCCCACGCCAACAAAAATGTCAACTTGCGGATGATATATTGACAAATGACGGTGACATGGAGCTGCTCAGGAGCAGGGTTGACGCGCTGCACCGGCAATACCTGGCGCTTTCGAAATAACCCCCGCCCTGAACCAACTTTTCGATACAGCTCACAAAGCCTGCAGCAACTTCACTTATCCCGGTAAAGTTACGATATAATGCCCGTATGGATGAAACCGTCATTTATGAACAACCTGTAACCGAGCGAATTCGCGCGTTCATGCGTCTGGAGCATTTATTCAGTCAGGCAGCCTATACGCTAAGAGGCTATTCAGTCTGGGACAGTCGTGCCACCATCACCTCGCTACTGAATATTCTGGAAATTTTGTCCCGTGGTGAATTAAAGTCCGAACTGATAAAAGAGCTGGAATATCTCGAGAAAACACTCACTGCTTTGATGGGCCGGCCCGGAGTTGATGAGACTCAACTCAATGATATACTCACGCAGGTAGGCGTCAGCTTGCAAAATTTGCATCAGCACGAAGGTATTTTGGGCCAGAATTTACGTGACAATGAGTTGCTGGCAGCGATACGCCAACGTGCCAGTATTATTGGCGGTGACTGTCGCTTTGACCTGCCTCTGTATCATTTCTGGTTAAAACAATCCGCCGAACGGCGCATTGCAACACTGGAAGGCTGGTTTAATGAGCTGCAAATCGTTAACCTGCCCGTTACACTGATTCTCAATATGCTGCGTGAAAGTACTGCACCGGTTCCCTCTGTGGCAGAAAGCGGTTTTTATCAGCAAAGTCTGGATAATCAACAGGTAAAATTGATTCGTGTAACGGTGACCAGTAATATTCCTTATTACGCCGAGATAAGTGGCGGCAAGCATCGCTTTACAATCCGTTTTCTGGAGCCACGCGAGACAGGACGGCCCATGCAAACACAGGACGATGTGCAATTTGAATTGGGTTGTTGTTATCTATGAACAAAGAAGTGAAATGCCCAACTTGTGGCAAAAAAATTGTCTGGCACGAAAAAGAACAATGGCGTCCGTTTTGTTCGGAGCGTTGCAAACTGATCGACCTGGGCGAATGGGCCGCTGAATCTCATCGTATTCCCGGTGAACCGGTCCATATCAATGAAGAAAATATCGATTCAATTGATGACAAATCCCGTCTTAACTAAAGAATATCCCCGATATTGAACCACTCTTGATTCACATTCGCGTGTAAGACATATCCTACGCAATCTCACATGATATCCCTACAGCTAATTATCTGTAATTTATATATTGTACTTACAACATGGAAGTGGGGGGATGACATGGACGTCAACTTAAATTACACATGAGAAAAGCAGGTCGCTTGAGGTCACATGTATCCCGGGCGACCTGACCTTTTTTATCACGAGTTCAGCGTGCATTCACCACAACAGATTGTGATAAAAAGTATTGTTTGTTCTTGTCTGTATTTATCGTGACATCCATTATCCAGTCCGTTCTTCTTTGTGTGCACAAAGGTAATATCACTTCAGTTTGCCAGACATTCCCGACACTTCGCGTGAAGTGAAATGAATTTATGCCCATATTCATGCCTTGCATGGTGAAATTTACATTCATAGTTTCAATATTTATCGCGCCGGATGGTTTAACAATCAACTGAAACGGTTCCAAGACTCGAACTGGATTTTTTGCCTGCAACGCAACAACGAAACCGGAGGCGGTAAACTCACAGCCAGTAACCAATACACAGTCTGGTTCTGCTGTCAGTGCGATTTTTTCTGCTGCAGGCAAGTGTTGATCCTGGTATTTCTGCAAATAGACTTTCACACCGACAATAAAGACCAGACACACAATGGTTGTAATCAGTAACTGTTTTAACGCTGGCTGCATAAGCTTTCCATCTAGCAACTGGTCCAAAAACGGCTAATCCCGGCGACACCGTAAGCACCGTTTTCATTTGCAGCAGGCAATAATTCGGGCGACATTCCACCCAGAGCGTAGATAACCGTTGAGGAGTGACTCGCTAACTTGCTTAAGCCATTCCAGCCTAACGGTATTACGCCAGGATGCGAAGTTGTTTCCAGCACCGGTGCTACCACGACAAAATCCATATCGAGTGAAATCGCATGTTGTAATTCATCGAGATTATGTACCGAAGCAGCGACCAGTTTGTCCCGCGACAATGGTCGAGTCTGACAATTCATCAGTGCCTGACTGTTAAGATGCACGCCGTCGGCATGTGTTTCCGTAACATTATCAATCGATGAATTTAACAGAACTTTTGCCTCATGTTGATGACACAACGAAACAAAGGCAGTAGCGAGCTTGCGGTATTCTGCAGCTGCAACCGATTTCGCTCTTAGCTGGAAAAGGCGCTGGCCATGCTGCAAACAATTGCGTAACTGGCGAGTGTAAGCATTTTGATCAGAAAAGTTACCGGTAATGACATATTGCTGTGGTAAATTTAATGCACGGATGATGGCGCTGTTTGCTGCCGGGAAATCAGCATAATCAAGATCATTGATATGCGTCCACTTGATATCTTGCCCCTCCTTGCCTTTCGCAGTACCTGTAAAGTTCTGTACGCGCCACACATCAAGCAATACATGCCGGTCTGGATAAGAAAAGTTAATTTTTAATAGTGGGCAGGCATGCAATACATCTATGTCGATCTCTTCCTGTAATTCACGTTTCAGTGCGTCAAGGGGTGATTCACCTGGCTCAACTTTACCCCCCGGAAATTCCCACAATCCACCCTGATGTTGCCCGACATGGCGTCTCGCGATACAGACCTGATTATCTTTTATGATAACACCCACCACAACGTGAAGCGGTTCTGCGTTAGGAGTAACTGCGGACATGTTGTATCAGCTGCGATATTCCGCATTTATTTTGACGTAGTCATAAGAAAAATCACACGTCCATACCGTTGCACTGCTGTTGCCACGGTGTAATTCTACCCGGATGGTGATTTCGTTTTGTGACATCACTTGTTGGCCTTGTGCTTCGGTGTAGTTGGCATCACGCCCGCCGTCGGAAACAATACACACCTCATCGAGATATACTTGCAAACGGTTAATCTCAAGATCTGTAACACCCGATCGTCCAATGGCAGCCAATATTCTTCCCCAGTTTGGATCGCTGGCAAAAAATGCTGTTTTTACCAAAGGCGAATGCGCAATGGTAAAGGCAACCTGTTCACACTCACTGATATTCGCACCACTGTTCACTTCAATATTGATCAATTTGGTGGCGCCTTCACCATCAATAATCAAGGCTTTGGCAAGGGTTTCACATAGCTCATCCAAGGCAGATTGAAATTGCGGGCGATTAACATCTGTCACGACGAGGTCAGCCGCCGCGGTGGCAACCAGTACACAGGCATCATTTGTTGATGTGTCACCGTCGATAGTAATGCGGTTAAAAGACTTTGCGACCGCTGATTGCAGGCAGTCCTGTAAAAGATCTTTATTGATATTTGCATCTGTCGCGAGATAAGCCAGCATGGTTGCCATGTTCGGGTGAATCATACCGGCGCCCTTGGCAATACCGGTAAGCGTAATCTTCTCCCCATCAATCATGGTTGTTACACTAACAAGTTTGGGAACGGTATCAGTCGTCATGATGGCTTTTGCGGCTTGTTGCCAGTTATCTTCTGCAAGTTGTGTGATGACTTTCGGTAACGCCGCAGCAAATTTTTCAACCGGTAAGTCCATGCCAATGACACCCGTCGAAAAAGGTAACACTTCATCAGCAGTACAATTACCCAGCTTCGCCACCAGCTCGCAACATTGCTGCGCGGTTTGCATGCCCTTTTCACCCGTGCCAGCATTGGCATTACCGGCATTGATTAATAAATAACGTGGCTGGATAGTTTTGATGTGTTGTTTGGCAATTGTCACAGGTGCAGCACAAAAAGCATTCTGCGTGAAAACCGCCGCAGTCGTTGCCTGCTCAGACAATTGCACTAGCAGCAGATCGTCCCGATCCTTGTAACGTATATTTGCCGCAATGGTGGCCAGCGCAAAACCGGCTACCGGTAATGCCGAATCAAAATCGGTAATAAGTGTATTTGTCATGCGAGATTTCGTTTGCAGCCAATTAATACTGAATAAAATTTATATTTAATTAAACATCAATACAAAAATGTAATTGATGTCTGTTGTTATGCAAGTTTACCGTGGCACTGTTTATACTTCTTGCCCGAGCCACAGGGACAAGGTTCATTGCGTCCAACTTTTCGTCCTTCGCGTACGAACGGTGTGTGTTCTCCCTGATCCTGAGATTCGTCTTCGTCGCTACCGTCTCCACCCATAGCACTGACTGCTTCATGCTGGTATTCAATGCCGGTTTCTGCTGCACGACGACGTTGCGCTTCCAACGCTTCCACATCGGCCTCGCTTTGAATTTGTACCCGACCCAGCAATGTAATGGCATCATGTTTAATACGCTCAAGCAATTCGGTAAATAGCTGGAAAGCCTCACGCTTGTATTCCTGTTTGGGATTTTTCTGGGCGTGTGCACGCAAGCCAATGCCGCGACGCAATTGATCCATCAAGGCGAGATGATCGCGCCACTGATTATCAAGCACCTGTAGCAACACCGCTTTTTCAACGTGACGTATAACTTCGCTACCAACGTCCTGTTCCTTGCGCGCATAGGCTGCTTCAATCTCGGCGAGGATTTTTTCACGCAGTGATTCTTCTTCAAGCGTCTCATCCTGTTTTAGCCAGCCCTCGATATCAAGCTGCAGATTAAAATCACCTTCAATTGCATTTTCCAGCCCGGAGACATCCCACTGTTCTTCCACACTTTGTGGTGCAATATAATCACTAATGAGCGAATTCACGACATCTACGCGCAAATCTTTAATAAGTTCAGACAGATCTTCTGATGCCATGATGTCATCACGTTGCGAATAAATAACCTTGCGTTGATCATTGGCGACGTCATCATATTCAAGCAGACTTTTACGCATATCAAAGTTAAATCCTTCCACCTTGCGTTGCGCATTTTCGATTGCCTTGCTCACCCAGGGATGCTCTATGGCTTCATCTTCTTTCATGCCCAGCTTCTGCATGAGACCGGAAACACGTTCGGATGCAAATATGCGCATCAAACTGTCTTCCAGCGACAGGTAAAAGCGTGAAGAACCTGCATCACCCTGTCGACCGGCGCGTCCACGCAGCTGGTTATCCACACGACGTGATTCGTGCCGTTCGGTACCAATAATACGCAAGCCACCAGACTTTAATACCTGATCATGTCTTATTTGCCAGTCTGCTTTAATTTTTTCAATCTGCTCGGGTTTGGCATCCTTAAGTGCTGCCAACTCTGCTGCCAGGCTTCCGCCCAGCACAATGTCTGTACCGCGTCCTGCCATGTTGGTCGCAATTGTGACCATGCCAGGTCGTCCGGCCTGCGCCACAATGTCTGCCTCACGGGCATGTTGTTTTGCGTTCAGAACTTCGTGTTTGACATTTTGTTGCTTGAGTAAGCCGGACAAATATTCAGAAACTTCAATAGACGTGGTACCCACAAGCACGGGTTGTCCTTTCTGTTGGCAGTCACGAATGTCTTCGGCGATGGCATTGAATTTTTCTTTTTGTGAAAGAAAAATCTGATCGACCTGATCATCGCGAACCATATTTCTGTGCGTCGGGATAACCACGACTTCCAGACCATAGATAGTTTGAAATTCGTATGCTTCGGTATCGGCAGTACCGGTCATGCCTGACAATTTGTCGTACATGCGGAAATAATTCTGAAACGTAATCGACGCGACTGTCTGGTTCTCATTTTGAATGGAAACGCCTTCTTTGGCTTCAATTGCCTGGTGTAATCCATCCGACCAGCGTCGACCAGGCATGGTGCGACCGGTGAATTCGTCGACGATGACAACTTCATCATTTTGTACAATGTAATCAACATTATTCTGAAACAGAACATGCGCGCGTATCGCGGCATTAATGTGGTGCATTAAACCGATATTGGTCACATCGTAAAGACTCTCACCTTCACCAAGCAAGCCGGCTTCTGTCAGCATGTCTTCTACATGCTGATGCCCTTCCTCTGTCAGATAAACCTGTTTGTGTTTCTCTTCAACGGTATAGTCACCCGGACCATCTTCTTCACCAATTTTTTCGGCTCGTTTAAGTCGCGGTACCATGCTGTTCATTTTCTGGTACAAATCAGATGAGTCGTCGGCCGGTCCGGAAATAATCAGCGGGGTACGTGCCTCGTCGATCAGAATTGAGTCGACTTCATCGATAATGGCAAAGGCATGACCGCGCTGAAACTTGTCGCCCATTTCAAACGCCATGTTATCGCGTAGATAATCAAAACCGTATTCGTTGTTGGTTCCATATGTAATATCAGCTGCATAAGCTTCGCGTTTTTCATCTGCATCCTGTTCGGAAACAACGACGCCCACCGTCAGGCCCAGGAAGCCATAAATTTGTCCCATCCATTCCGCATCACGACGCGCGAGGTAATCATTTACCGTAATGACATGTACACCTTTTCCGGTGAGCGCATTCAGATAGGCTGGCAAGGTAGCAACCAGCGTTTTACCTTCACCGGTGCGCATTTCTGCAATCTTGCCATCATTCAATACCATGCCACCGATCATTTGCACATCAAAATGCCGCATATTGAGTACACGTTTACCGGTCTCACGTACAGTGGCAAAGGCTTCAGGTAATATCGCCTTGAGTGTCTCGCCCTGTTCCAGGCGCGCCTTTAATTTTTCGGTTTGCGCCTTTAATTCATCATCAGACAATGCACTAATCTGTTCTTCCAGGGCATTAATCTCGGTAACGACCTTGCCGTATTGTTTGACGATTCGATCATTACGGCTACCAAATATCTTCTTTGTGACCTTACCAAACATGCATTGTCCTTCAGTATCTTGACGTGAAAATTCGATTAAAATGTAAGTGCTTGCTAACTTTTTATATTAATATTAGCGGCGTATTCTACCCGTATCGCACTGTTTTGTCCGCTGTACGGCGGTGGTGAGTCAGTTTGTAAGGCGTTCTGAAACCGGAGTAACTACAGCAGGAAGCGAGTTTTGTGCTCCCGTTTGCGGCGTGAGTATACTGATATCACCGGTTTCTGTAATCACTATGGGGGTTGTCGGGAAATCTTCAAGCGTTAAGCGGCGCATTAATTTTGCCGCACGGTGAGACTCATCTACTTGAGGGCCCTGTGGACGGACCTGGCTCGCGGAAATGATTTTGCCGGCGCGAAATATACCCTCGCCGTCCAGCTCCACGTGTAATATCGGCGCGAGACCATTTGCACCGCGTACATTGATACCCAGCGCGGTACAGAAATTTCCCAGGCTGTAAGCCACCAGGCGACCCTGATAAAGCTCCAGAGCACGTGGTACATGTGGTCCATGGCCCAATACCAGATCGGCACCGGCATCTATCACTGCATGCGAAAATGCCACCACATCGCCTCTGTCTTCGCCATAGAACATTTCGGTGGTAAACGGCACATGCGTTTTATCTTCGCCTTCTGCTCCGCCGTGCATGGACACGATGACGATGTCATGACTGGCGGCATATTGCGTGACAACATTGCTGGCATAGTCCAGATCGAGCATATCGTGTGCCCCTCTGAAGGGAGCAAAAGCTATCAATGCTACCTTGCGGCCTTTGACCTGCCAGCTGGCAATGGTCGGCATGACGCCTGAGTGCAAAATCCCTGCCATATCAAGATGTTGCATGGTGGCCAAGCGGCCCTCGTCGCCAAAATCACGGGCATGATTATTCGCCAAACTGAGCACATCAAAACCGGCGTCGAGTAAATATTGGGTATAGCGCGGTGGTGACCTGAAGACGTAACAGGAAGCAGGATTACGACATGTTTTCGCGGCCTCTCCACCTGTCAGAAGCGTTCCTTCAAGATTTCCAAAGGTGATATCAGCTTCGCGTAAAACCCCTGTAACGCCCTTTAACAGGTCTTTACCGTCATTGATGGCAAGCCTGTCATCCGGAAAATCAGTACCCAGCATAATATCGCCGACAGCTTTGATTGTGATGATGACGGGTGGCTTTTTATCCACCTGACGCGGTTGGTGCAGTTCAGTATTTTGCGTGGTATCTGATTGTTCAGCAGGTTTAGAAGCGGTAGAGCTACAGGCGGACAAGACAACTGCCAACAGGACTATTAACCAGTTCATGAGAATTGTGGAATGTGGAATGTAACGCCTGTACGTGACCATACACTGATGATAATGAAAAGCGGTTTGAATTATGGCGTTGTCTATTTTACGGCGGACAGGATATAACGACGAGGGTCGACGGCACGATCATTATATAAAACTTCAAAGTGAACATGCGGCCCGGTTGAACGACCGGTAGTACCCATTTTAGTAACTACCTGACCTTTCTTGACGACTTCACCAACTTTCACCAGGTTCACCAGATTATGGCCATAACGTGTTGAGTATCCCTTGCCGTGATCGATTTCTACAAGATTTCCGTAGCCAGTACGTTTACCCGAGTAAGTAACGACACCGGCAGCAACGCTAACCACATCGGAACCCAGTTTGCCGGCAAAATCGACACCTGAATGGTGTACGCGTCGACCATTAAATGGATCGGTTCGCATCCCGAAGTAGGATGACAACCAGCCACGTGTGACCGGACGGCCTGCTGGCACCACTTCCGCTTGCAGATTGCGTGTCATCATCATGGTTTCAAGTACGCTCAACTGTTGATCACGATCTTCAAGCTGTGCTGCCAAACCCTTGAGGTCCGCCATGAAATCATTCACTTCCATTGGATTCCCTTTACTATCAAGGGAAAGCGTAGGTAATACCGGACCACCTTGAGCGGGAGGTTGGCTAAAATCAAATTCGCCACGATCAAGTTTTGCCATACTTGTGAGACGTTCACCCAGTGCGTCCAGACGAATCACATGCGCTTGTAATTTACCCAAACGTAACGCCAATGCATCCATGTTATCCTGTGCATTACGGGTAGCTTCGGCAATTTTTAAACGGTGGGCGTCAAGTTCTGTCTGATAGGCGAGTGTTAAATCGTCCGGATGAGCGATGGTGTTATCCGTGCCCCATTGATAACCTAGATAAACCAGACTGGCAGGTAGTATGAACAGAAAAGCCAAAGCGATAACAATCAGCTTTTGTGGATTTAACACCACAAGATCTGAACAGCCTTTTTTACGTCTTAGCAATACTATATTCATATGCGCTTCTTCAACTGCTACTACTCTATAACGGTTATTGTCATATTACCTTTAAATATATTAGCATCTTATTGAAAATACTACATTTTAGACAGATTCTCAATTATAACCTAAACATCAGATATTAGTATGAAATTACCACAACATTTACACAAGATAATGCGTAATAAAAACTCCCAAGTTGCGGGCTTAGTCACACATGTAAAATATCTAACTAAACTTACCGAATCAATACAGTCGTTATTGTCTGATCCACTCTCATCACACGTACAAGTTGTCAATTATCAACAAAATGTTCTGACAATTTCAGCCGATAGTCCGGTTTGGGCAGCCAGAATGCGTTACGCCATTCCCGAGTTGCGCCATAAACTCAAAATAAACTCAATGTTTCCAGGAAAAGTTACCGAGATAGTGGTTAAGATTACGCCTACCAGGCTATCTCCTTCCCTCGCACGTATGCCGTTACGCACAATTGACTCGACAAGCTTACTCTCGCTTGCGAATCAGGTTAGTGATGATAGCTTAAAACAAGCCTTACTCAGATTGGCCACACACACCCAGAAAATTAAGTAAATTATTGTTTATTAATATAATTCGTACATTTAATGGTGATATTAGCCTTAGTCTATAGCTAAATGCAATAGATCGATTGAGGGTATTAAATAAAATTTTAATTAGGTGGCATGCACTGGCTGTACAAACGAGATCGGCGCCTTTTCGGGGTCGTCAAATGTGACTTGTTCCCAGGCATCTTCTTGTTCCAACAAGGTGCACAGCAGACGATTGTTCAGTGCATGACCTGATTTGTGACCGGTGAAAGCACCGATAAGGCTATGCCCTAACAAATACAAGTCGCCAATCGAATCAAGAATCTTGTGCTTAACGAATTCGTCGACATAACGTAGACCATCTTCATTCAGAACCCGGTAATCATCCATGACTATAGCGTTATCGAGGCTACCGCCCAGAGCCAAATTGTTTGCCCTAAGTTGCTCAATTTGATTCATAAATCCAAAAGTGCGCGCACGACTCACTTCTTTCACAAAAGAGGTGGTTGAAAAGTCGATTTCTGCAGTCTGGTGAGATTCCTTAAATGCAGGATGATCAAAGTCAATGGTGAAACCTACCTTGAATCCATTAAATGGCGTGAATTTTACCCATTTTTCACCATCATCCAGACGCACTTCTCGCTTGATGCGTATGAACCGTTTTGGTGCATTTTGTTCTTCAATTCCGGCCGATTGAATCAAAAAGACAAAAGGTCCAGCACTGCCGTCCATGATAGGCACTTCTGATGCATTGAGATCAATATAGGCATTATCAATACCTAGCCCGGCCATGGCAGATAGCAAATGTTCGACCGTAGAGATCCGAACATTGTCATGAATAAGGGTCGTTGAAAGTGTTGTGTCACCTACATTTTGCGGTTTTGCAGGGATTTCAATGGGTTCATCAAAATCTACTCGTCGAAATATAATCCCGGTATCCGGCGCGGCGGGCCGTAATGTTAGATATACTTTTTGACCTGTATGTAAACCTACACCTGTAGCACGAATTATATTTTTTAGAGTGCGTTGTTTTATCAATGCATTATCCCCTGATTTTTCTAGGATGAAACTGAATTACTTCTCTTAAACACAAAGCAAAAATCGAGCCATAACTATAGACTTTGAATTAACAAAGTTATTGCAATTTTACCCGCTTACTGCCTAACCGCCGAATCATAGTACAAATAGGCTAAATTCAGCAACTTACATTTTCACGTTTACTTAGCGTCGAGTACGTGAAAAACTTAAATAAATCAGGTCAATAATAGAGTATAAGTTCAACTCATGCCCCTAATTAGTTCATTTAGTTACAATTTGTTACAAATAAGTATCCATTAATATAGTCCATCCTGATTTAGTCGGCCTGACGGCGTAAAAAAGCCGGAATATCCAGATATTCCAGATTTGCTTCTGCCGCATTCCCGGCCCGTCCTGCCGAAGTTGCCGCTTTGTTACGTATCACGGTAGGGCGATCCAACTGATCATAATTCACCTCGCCGGTATTGGTGCGATCAACAACAAGTTTTGGTTTATCTGCCAAATCGGCAACATTACCCAGACCTGTTGCAACAACCGTCACGCGCATTTCACCGCTCAGATCAGGATCGATAACCGTACCAACAACAACAGTCGCATTCTCGGATGCAAACTCCTTGACTGTATTGCCGACTTCTTCAAACTCACCGATCGACATGTCCAGCCCGGCTGTTACATTCACCAGGATGCCGCGCGCACCGGCAAGATTCACATCTTCCAGTAGCGGACTTGCGATGGCTGCTTCGGCTGCTTCTCTGGCACGATTCTCACCCACTGCACGACCAGAACCCATCATTGCCATACCCATCTCGGACATTACCGTGCGAACATCAGCAAAGTCGACGTTGATCAAACCTGGTCGCGTAATCAGTTCGGCAATTCCTTGCACTGCACCTAACAGAACATCATTCGCCGCCTTGAATGCATCGAGTAAACTGATATTTTTTCCAAGCACGCTTAACAACTTTTCATTCGGAATTGTTATTAATGAATCTACGTATTTCTTCAGTTCATCAATACCGTCTGTTGCAACCTTGTTTCGCTTTGCGCCTTCAAACGGAAATGGCCGGGTCACAACGGCAACGGTCAAAATGCCCATTTCTTTTGCAATTTGCGCAACAATCGGTGCACCACCTGTGCCAGTACCACCACCCATGCCGGCAGTGATAAATACCATGTCCGCACCTTCCAGCACTTCCTGTATACGATCACGATCTTCCAGTGCAGACTGCCTGCCAATTTCAGGATTGGCACCAGCACCCAGTCCCTTGGTGATACTACCACCCAGTTGCAGAACTGTTTTTGTTGAAGCATTTTTTAATGCCTGTGCATCCGTGTTGGCACAAACAAAGTCAACGCCTTCGATATTCTTGGATACCATGTGTTCGACTGCATTACCACCGCCGCCGCCAACACCGATTACTTTGATTACCGCATTTTGACTATAAGTGTCCATCAGTTCAAACATCATAAACCTCCTCACTGCGAACAGTGTTGTTGTGAAATATAAATAATTTAACCACTTCTAAAAATTTCCTTGAAACCAGCTTTTCATTCGATTCAGGACTGCATTGAGTCCTGAACCCATACGTGCTTCAACATCGCGTAAAGCGCGATTTTGATAACCAAATAACAATAAACCTACGCCTGTGGCATAAATCGGGTTACGTACCACATCAACCAGTCCGCCAATGTATTGCGGTACACCCAATCGGACAGGCATATGAAAAATTTCTTCCGCCAAATCAATTGCACCTTCCATTTTTGAACTGCCACCCGTCAGCACGATGCCAGCGGCACAGAGATCTTCAAAACCACTACGACGCAATTCAGCCTGAACCAGGGTAAACAGTTCTTCATAGCGCGGCTCGACTACTTCAGCCAGCGTTTGTCTCGCCAACCGCCTGTCGGGACGATCACCAACACTGGGTACTTCGATAGTTTCTTCCGGGCTGGCAAGTTGCGTCAGTGCACACGCATATTTGAGTTTGATTTCTTCTGCGTATTGCGTGGGTGTACGAAGTGCCACAGCGATATCATTTGTCACCTGATCGCCGGCGATCGGAATCACCGCGGTATGGCGAATGGCACCTTCGGTAAAGACCGCGATATCGGTTGTACCGCCACCGATATCGACCAGACACACACCCAGTTCTTTTTCATCATCCGTCAGCACGGCAGTACTTGAGGCAAGTTGTTCGAGAATAATATCATCAACTTCCAGACCGCAGCGTCGGACACATTTGATAATGTTTTGCGCTGCACTGACTGCACCTGTAACCATATGCACCTTGGCTTCAAGACGAACACCTGACATGCCAATTGGTTCACGAATACTTTCCTGATTATCAATAATGAATTCTTGCGGCAGTATATGCAGTATTTTTTGATCAGCCGGAATTGCAACCGCACGTGCTGCATCAATGACACGTTCGACATCTGCGTTTGAAACTTCCTTGTCACGAATCGCAACAATGCCATGCGAATTCAGGCTGCGAATATGACTTCCTGCTATACCCGCATATACCGAATGAATCTGACATCCAGCCATCAGTTCTGCTTCTTCGACTGCACGCTGAATTGATTGCACAGTTGACTCGATGTTGACGACCACACCTTTTTTTAGTCCTCTTGATGGATGTGATCCAATGCCAATCACTTCGATTTCGTTTTCCGGGGTAACTTCACCAACGATGGCGACAACTTTTGAAGTGCCAATATCCAGACCAACAATTAAACTTTTTTCTGATTTTTTAGACATGACCCGACTCTCTGTTAACTTGCGCAATGTTTTTTCGACTTACGTCTGCAGGTTTATGCCCAGCTTTCCATTCAACACTAAATCCATTTGTATATCTCATATCGATTGAAGAAATAGACTCGTTATTAATTTTCAGATTGTTTTCATATATTTTTGCAAATCGATTCAGGCGATATAACTTGTTCTCATTACCAAGCACCAGATTAAACTGGTTATTTAGTCTGTAACGTAATGCCTGACGGTTAGAATACGTTACACGCGTGACCTCCAATCCCATATTCTTCAACATCGCGACCGAATCAAAATAATAATTCAGGCAGGATTTAATCTGTGCTACTGACACATCAAAAATCACCATGTTCTTCGGCAAACTATCTGTTTGATCTGGATGAAATACCTCGCCTGTACTGTCAACGACGCCACCGGATTGCAGAATAGCGATCGGTTTACGCTCTATGACGGATATATTTAAAGTACCGGGCCAGACACGTTTAATTGACGCATGTTTTACCCAGGCTAATGATTCGATCTGTTTTTTTACTTTTGCGACATCGATTGTGAAAAATCCTTTTTTATCCACTTTCTCAATCGCCGTATTCAACATATCTTCCGTAACATAAACAAAGCTGCCTTGTGCACGAACAGTATCAATCGGGAAAAATTCCTTGTTCTTTAATGTATAACTTGTCAGCAGCGCGACAGTTACAAAAACAGTAACCGCCAGAATTGTAACTACTCGTGCCTTTGATACATGGAAGTTGGCATTATCGCGTACGACGGCTTGTTTGTTCTTTTTAAACATTCGCCGCCTCCGTTTTCACAACAGAAGTGAATTCAGCTGATAAAACCAGTATGCTCAGGACCAGCTCGCTAAAACTGTAACCAGCCACCCTGGCTGCCATAGGCACAAGGCTGTGATCTGTCATGCCAGGAACGGTATTCAACTCGATTATCCAGGGATGATTTTTCTCGTCAGTCAAGATATCAACGCGTCCCCAACCTGCTGCACCGAGAGCATTAAATGCCGCCAAGGCCAGTCTTTGTAATTGGCTTTCTTGCTCAACCGTCAAACCAGCAGGACAATGATATTTTGTTGTCGTAGCCTTGTACTTCGCATCAAAATCATAAAATACATTTGGCGACTCAAGACGAATGACGGGCAAAATTTCATTTCCCAGAATTGAAACTGTGTATTCTTGTCCCTGAATCCATTGTTCAGCCAGTACGTCACCGTCGTATTTGGCTGCGTCATTAAACGCGCTTGATAATTGATCCGTTTCAATTACTTTTGTCATACCAATACTGGAGCCTTCCAGTGCCGGTTTGACCATTATTGGCAATCCCAGTGTTGCGGTGACATAGTCTGGATCGAAATCTTCCGTCAAAACGAGGTATTGCGGTGTTGGCAACCCGGAGGCCTGCAGGACTTTTTTGGTTCGTAACTTGTCCATTGCCAGAGCAGAACCCAGCACGCCACTTCCGGTATAAGGAATACCGGCAAGCTCCAGAACTGACTGAATCACACCGTCTTCGCCACCCCGACCATGCAGGGCAATAAATGCACGATCAAATTCCGGGTTGGATACAACATTCAATATATTTTCTTTTGTAATATCAACAAGCATTGCATCAACACCAGCTTCGATTAATCCGGCATAAACCGCCTGACCACTTTGCAGGGAAATTTCGCGCTCGGCAGACCAGCCACCCATCAAGACAGCTACCTTGCCCAGCTTGTTAATCATTGTCTGTGTAATATTATTTTTCATTACCAATAATCTTGACTTCTGTTTGCAACTCAATATTCATCTGTTGTTTAACTTCATTCTTAACAAAGTTAATAAGGCTTTCGATATCATTTGCCGTAGCCGTTCCTGTATTGACGATAAAATTGGCATGCTTTTCAGAAACACTCGCACCACCGATGCAGTACCCTTTCAATCCGCACTGCTCAATCAATCGCGCCGCATAATCATTTTCTGGATTACGAAATACGGAACCTGCATTCGGCATCTGTGTCGGTTGTGTACTTGCGCGCCGCGCCAGGTAATCCTTCATCTTTTGCTCGCTGACTTTTCGCTCGCCATCATCCAGAACAAAACGTGCAGCGATGAAATATTCATTAAAATCTGATTTAACTGTTCGGTATGCAACGTGGAATTCATTTTTATTTCGCACATGCAGCTCCCCTGCATGATCAATTGTTGTCACTTCTGTTACGTAATCCCATGTTTCATTTCCCATCGCGCCGGCGTTCATCGCCAGGGCACCACCGATGCTGCCTGGTATGCCGCACAAGAATTCCAGTCCGGCGAGATTATTTTTTACCGACTGACGGGCAAGCTTGGGACTGGCTACACCTGTCTCGCAGTAAATTTCATTAGCAGAAGTAAATTCAATTGAATTGAGGATTCCGGAAACATTTATCACCACGCCGTCAATTCCACCATCACGTACAAGCAGATTGCTGCCCAGACCAATCCATGTGATAGCCATATTCTTTTCAAGCGAACGCAGGTAGTTTTGCAAATCAACAAGACTGGCGGGCTGGTAATAATATTCAGCAGGACCACCCACACGCCAGGACGTATGCTTTGACATTGGTTCATTTTGTTTCAATGTACCTTGCCGCTCTGTGAATTTACTTTTTGTCATTGCCTGCACAGTCACCTTAAACATCATCCCGTTGGTTAATTTTGTATAAATCAACTTCCAGACTTGCTGCCAGCATTCCAATATTACCTGCGCCTTGTGTTACCAGTATGTCGTCGTTAACCAACTGGTCATTCAATGTGCCTGTCAGCTCATTAATTTCCTGTACAAAAATCGGGTCAACTTTGCCACGGTTTCGAATCGCACGTGCAAGGGTTCTGCTATCAGCACCTGTAATTGGTGTTTCGCCTGCGCTGTAAACTTCCAACAGTATCAACACATCAACTTCAGACAGGACCTGACTGAAGTCTTCAAACAAATCCCGCGTACGCGTATAACGGTGAGGCTGAAAAACCATAACGAGTCGTTTATCAGGCCAGCCAGCACGAATAGCTGCAATGGTTGCCTGTATTTCTCGCGGATGATGCCCGTAATCATCAACATGCATCACGGTACCAGCCTTGCATGCAAGCGCTTCATTGGTCTGGAATCGTCTGCCTATGCCGGCAAATTTATCGAACGCATTGACAATGGCAGATTCACTTACGCCTATTTCAGTGGCAACAGCGATTGCCGCAAGTGCGTTCAATACATTATGACGTCCGGGCATATTCAAATTTATATGCAACTTTTTACCAGTACTTTTAAAAACTGTATCAAACCCGGATTTGTTTTGGTGCTGCGTAACATTTTCTGCATAAATATCAGCATCAGATGAAAATCCGTATGTCAGTGTCGGGCGAATGATTTTGGGTAATAATTCCTTAACTACATCATCATCAATACACAAAATTGCAAGACCATAAAATGGCAGGTGATGCAGGAATTCAATAAATGTATTTTTGAGAACTTCAAAATCACCATCATACGTCTCCATATGATCCGCATCGATATTTGTCACTATCGCCATCATCGGCTGCAAGTGCATAAATGATGCATCGCTTTCATCTGCCTCTGCGACAAGGTAATGACTCTCACCCAGTTTCGCATGTGTTCCGGTACTGTTCAGCCGACCGCCAATGACAAAAGTTGGGTCAATGCCTCCTTCAGCCAGTACACTCGCAATCAGACTGGTTGTGGTTGTTTTACCGTGTGTACCCGCAACGGCAATGCCATATCGGAAGCGCATTAACTCGGCCAGCATTTCAGCTCTTGGAACCACGGGGATACGAAGGCTATGCGCTTCCTGTACCTCTGGATTGTCTTCTTTAACTGCGCTTGACGTCACCACGACATCTACAGACTTAACGTTTTCACTTGCATGGCCCATGAATATTTTGGCACCGGATTTTGACAACCGTTCTGTGGCAACATTTTTATTCAGGTCTGAGCCAGACACTTCATAACCCAGATTAAGTAACACTTCTGCAATACCACTCATACCAACACCGCCGATACCCACAAAATGTATTCGTCGGATTCTGCCCATCGCCAGTTGTGACATCTGTACTTTTGTCGTCACAGTTTCCTGCATTGTTTCACGCTTAACCATGTTGAACCCTGTTACATTCATCGAATACAAGTCTTGTTGAATCAACAACAGCAAGTTCTTTTGCGCAAACTGCCATATTCAACAAAGCATCGCGTCCTGACCTGAATAATTCCAGCAGACACGCGTGCAATTTTTCCAGCAGCTGCTCTGTTTGCCTTATCACGATGGCAGCATTGTTTTTTTCCATGTAACAGGCGTTAACATATTGGTGGTCATCAACGGCATAAGGAAATGGCACCAGTATTGCGCCCAGACCGGCTGTAACAAGTTCTGATATGGTTAATGCACCGGATCGACAAATAACAAGATCTGCCCATGCATATTCTGCCGCCATATCATCAATAAATGGTGACACAACAGCATCGATGCCAGCATCGATGTACGTTTTTTGAGTTTGCTCAAACGAGCTTTTTCCTGTTTGATGATGCACACTAAAATTAAATTCGGTAAGTTTTTGCAGCACTTTTGGTACTGCTTCATTCAGGGCAACGGCACCCTGACTACCACCTATAACCAGCACGCGGAAGTTACCTGCATGATTTGCAAAGCGTGTGTTAACCGGCTCAATCGCCATAATCGATTCACGAACCGGGTTACCTACTACACGTGTCTTGTGTGATTCCGTAAAGGTATCAGGGAAAGCCATGAGAACTCTGCGTGCAATTTTCGCCAGCAGGCGATTTGTCAGTCCTGGCACACGGTTCTGCTCATGTATGACCAGAGGTATGCCGGAGACCCAGGCTGCAAGTCCGGCAGGACCGGTAACATATCCACCCATACCAAGTACAAGATTAGGTTTTTCACTATGAATAACTTGCATGGACTGAATAAACGCCATGGCGATTCTGACTGGTGCAGACAACCAGCCCATGATTCCCTTGCCGCGCAGACCTTTTATCGTAACCTGCTTTAACGCAAACCCTGCTGCGGGAACCAGTGTTTGTTCTATTCCGGTTTGCGTACCCAACCAGATGACCGTGATACCATTTTTTCGCATCAGTTCTGCGACAGCCAGCGCCGGAAATACGTGACCACCCGTCCCTGCCGCCATAATTAATATTTTATAATTCATCCTGTTCATGTTTACTTTTTAGCTTTCACTGATTTGTATTTTTCGACCATTGTGATGGCGGTCGAATTTATGTAATTCATGTTTAATTCGAAGTAATAACGCGATGGCAATACAAATCACCACCAGACTGCTACCGCCGTAACTAATCAATGGCAACGTTAATCCTTTTGTAGGCAATACACCCATGTTTACACCAATATTAATAAATGCCTGAAAGGCTAACCATATTCCGATGCCGTATGCCATATATCCACCAAAAGGAAATTCACGTTGCTCGGCACGGTAGCCAATATATATTGCGCGTGCGACCAACAATATAAACAGTGACAAAACTGTCAATATTCCGAACAAACCAAATTCTTCCCCGATGACTGCAAATATAAAATCAGTGTGTGCTTCAGGCAGGTAAAACATTTTTTGCACGCTGTTACCCAGTCCCACACCAAACCATTCACCGCGACCAAATGCGATCAATGCCTGTGTAAGCTGAAATCCGCTGTCGAATTGTTTCGCCCATGGATTAATAAATGTTGATATTCGTTCCAGACGATAAGGTGAGGTAACCGCAAGCAACGCCAGGGCACCGGCTACAGACAGCCCAATTAACATAAACTGTATAAACCTTGCACCACCTAACCAGAACATACCAAGTGCTGTGACCAGAATGACCACAGCTGCACCATAATCCGGTTGCATTAACAATAAAAAGACAATAATTAACATCAAGAATAACGGCCGGTAGAATCCACTGGCACTGGTGCGTAATGCCTGTGTGTGGCGTACCAGATATCCGGACAAATAAATGATGGTAAACAATTTTACAAATTCAGAAACCTGTAAATTAAATGCAACAAGATTTATCCAACGTGTACTGCCATTTACCTCTTTCCCCAACCCCGGAATGAATACGGCAACAAGTAAAAAAATACTGAAAATAATTAATGCCGGACCGGTTTGCTGCCAGACACGCAGCGGTATGAAAAATACACAGGTAGCCAAGATCAGACCTATCACCAGAAAAAATAACTGTTTCCAAAAATAGTGGAACGGCGCATGGAAACTGTTATCGGCAACCGAGATAGAAGAGGAAGCGACCATTACCATACCAATTACAAGCAATATAATTGTTGTCACTACAATGTAGAAATCAATCACCCAAACATTCCCGGAGCGTGTTTTTGGAAAACCATGACTGTTACTTAACACAGCTTGTGTCATGCGGCTTCTCCATATTTATGAACAAGTTCTGCAAACACTTCACCACGGTGTTCATAATTCATGAACTGATCAAAACTGGCACAAGCGGGTGATAATAAAACACGACTATCCGCTGCTGCGCTTTCTTTGGCTTTAATCACAGCTTGCTCAAGATTGGTCAGAACACTTGTTATTTCAGGCATATTGATATCACGGGCAATCTTTTCTGCATCTTGCCCAAATATAAGCAATAAAACGACATATGAGCGGATTGACTCTATCAGCGGCGCAAAATCCTGGCCTTTTGATTGACCACCTAATAATAAAATGATTGGCTTGTCTGACAATCCATTCAGAGCGGCTAGCGTTGCACCTACGTTGGTTGCTTTGGAATCATTTATCCATTCGATGTTGTTTTTCTGATAAACAACCTGGCAACGATGTTGCAAACCGGAAAAGTTTTTAATGCATGTCAGGGATTTTTCTATATCTATATTGATCAGCTGTAACACCGCAATAACAAATAATATATTCGCATAATTATGCTTGCCAGAAAGGCTGAATTCTTGTGCATTTATTTCATATTCATCACTTATATGTAAAAATATCTCTCCCGCCTTGCTCGTCAAATAATAGTCTGCCGATTCATTTTCATAACTTATCATTCGAATCTTGTTCGTTGGAATATTCTGTTTTTGTAATAAATTGCGAACCACCTTGTCATCCATCAATGCGACCACATATCCGGCATTATTCAGAATGATTTCTTTTGCTGATATGTAGTCAGCATAACTGGAATATCTGTCCAGGTGATCCTCGGAAACATTCAACAGACAAGCAATATGATTCTGCATGTGCGCAGTTGTTTCCAGCTGAAAACTTGAAAGTTCCAGCACATAATAATCGGGTTCCGGGCCTTCCAACAAATCAAGTGCCGGAACACCGATATTGCCACCTACCAGAGCTGTTTTATTTGCTGCGTTGATTGAATCGCCAATAAGCTGTGTAACCGTGCTCTTGCCATTTGATCCTGTAATGGCGATAACCGGTTTGGTAATTAGCTGACAAAATATATCGATGTCACCTGTTACAAGCTTGCCTGCCTTTCTTGCCGCTTCTATGGCTGGATCCTTGACAGACACACCCGGACTGACGACAAGAATATCAGCTGCAAGAAAATACTCTGTTTTAAATGCACCAGTAACAATTGATACATCCGGCATAGTGCTGTTCAATTCTTTTATACCTGTCGGCTCTTTTCTTGAATCGACAATTGAAAAATCAAGTGAATGCTTGTAGAGAAATTTGGCGCATGACAATCCAGTCACACCCAGACCAACGAGCAAGATGCGTTTGTTCTTCCATTCATTTATCAGATTATGTTTCATAAATACTTTAGTCTCATCATGTACCGCAAGCATTATCAGCGTACCTTTAACATGACAAATCCGACCAACACCAGAATAACGGTGATAATCCAGAAACGTACAATAACGCGCGGCTCAGGCCAGCCTTTTAATTCGAAATGATGATGTAATGGTGCCATCCGAAATATACGTTTACCGGTCAACTTGAATGAAACCACCTGTAAAATAACGGATACCGTCTCCATTACAAAAACACCGCCCATAACAAACAATATTAATTCTTGCCTGATAAGCACGGCTATAATTCCAAGTGCCGCACCCAGCGCAAGCGCGCCGACGTCACCCATAAAAACCTGCGCCGGATAGGTGTTAAACCACAGGAAGCCGAGTCCCGCCCCAACCAGTGCACCACAAAAAACAACGAGCTCTCCAACGCCAGCGATGTAGGGTATCGACAGATAATTCGCGAATTGCGTATGACCACTTGCATAGGCGTATACGCCCAATGCACCACCAACAAGTACGGTTGGCAGAATTGCCAGTCCGTCTAGACCATCAGTAAGGTTGACGGCATTACTCGAACCAACAATTACCAGGTAGGCAATTAAAATATAAAAGAACATATTGAGTTGAATACTGACATCCTTGAAGACCGGGACAATCATCTTCGTTTCTACCAATGAAGCGGTATTAAACAGGTAAATAGCAGCAACCAATGCGACTACCGACTGCCAAAGATATTTGTATCGCGATTTGAGCCCCTTGGGATCTCGCCTTACCAGTTTTTTGTAATCATCTACCCATCCAATGACACCAAAGGCCAACGTGACAAGAATGACAACCCATACATAACGATTATGTAAATCCGCCCATAACAATGTGGCGATACTTATTGCCACAAGAATTAATGCGCCACCCATCGTTGGTGTACCGGCTTTTTTAAAATGTGATTCAGGACCATCGTCACGAACAGTCTGACCTATATTATAACTGCTTAGTTTTGCAATCATTCGCGGACCAATAACCAGCGAAATTATCAGCGCAGTTAATACACCAAATATGGCCCGAACAGTCAGATAACCAAAAAAATTGAATTCACTGTAATATCCTTGCAAATATTGGGTTAGCGCATACAACATTCAATCAGCCTCTGGTATTTCCGGTCAGTGCATTAACAACGCGTTCCATTTTCATATAACGCGAACCCTTGACAAGCAAGAACGTGTCACTGTCAATTATTTTTTGCAAATCAGTAACCATCTCTTCTATGTGTGCATAGGTATTACTTTGACCTGCAAACAATCTCGCTGTATGTGCTGACAATTCGCCAATCGTATACAGGATATCAACACCGGACTGATTGGCTGCTATGGCAATTTCTTCATGCAATTTGATACTGTCACTACCCAGCTCACCCAAATCACCCAATACAAATACTTTTTTACCGTTGCAATGTTTCAGTACATTAAGTGCCGCTTTAACTGATGCAGGATTTGCGTTGTAGGTATCATCAATGACTACCGAATCATTCATTCCTGATATTTTCATCAGGCGTCCGGTAACAGGCTGCATTTCCCGTAATCCGGCCTTGATTTCAACTGATGTAATGCCATACGCAAAGGCAACTGCTGCTGCTGCAATAGCATTTTTAACGTTGTGTTCGCCAAGCAGGTTAATTTCCACATCAGTTTCAACGCCACCCGGAAAGTACAGATCGAATTGTGTAGTGTTACTAACACGCAGATTCTTGTAATAAACATCGGCGCTGTCATCACTACCAAACGTTATCACTCGGTCACTTTTTGTTAACTCACGCCAGAAGCCGGCATATTTGTCATCATTATTTATTACGCTTACTGACTTCGGATCAATTCCCGCAAACAATTCGCCCTTTCCCCTGGCAACATTATCTATGCTACCGAATCCTTCCAGGTGTGCCGGGCCTGCGTTTGTGATAACAGCAATATCGGGTTGGGTAATTTTTGTCAGCATCTCAATTTCGTGCATATGATTTGCGCCCATCTCGATTACAGCAAAATCATGATGTGAATTTATACTTAACAACGTCAACGGCAAGCCAATATCATTATTAAAGTTGCCATGCGTATACAGAACTTCGCCACGCTGCCTGAAAATCGTGGCGATCATTTCCTTTACTGTTGTCTTGCCATTACTGCCTGTAACTGCAATGACCGGTATATTGAATTGCAGTCGCCAATAACTGGCCAAATCACCCAGTGCGATCTTGGTATCCTTGACAAATATAACCGGTTCAACACCCGGAATGACCCTGTCGACTATAAAGGCGGCTGCGCCGCGACCAAGTGCCGACTCGATATAATCATGCCCGTCATAGTTATCACCTTTTAATGCAATAAATATATCGTCACGCATTAGTGTTCGCGTATCTGTGCTGATGCCATGCACAAGCTTGTTTTCGCCGATCAACTCGCCGCCCACTGCATTTGCTATATCTGTTAAGGACATGGTAAACACAATAAATGCATTCGCTCCTCTGGTATATGTTGCGTACATCAGGATTCCCTGATTAAAGTGCGCACTACGTTTATATCACTAAACTCTTTAGTTACATTTCCATCAATTTGACTTGTTTCATGACCTTTACCTGCCACCAAAACAATATCATTATTCGTTGCTTTCGAGATTGCATGGTGAATAGCGGCATATCTATCAGGTATCACAGAAACCTTTCTTTTTTCGACAATACCCATCAGGATGTCGCCGATAATTTTTAACGGTTGTTCTTTTCTGGGATTATCATTTGTAAGTATTATTTCATCTGCGATTGTTTCTGCTATCACACCCATTTGCGGTCTTTTGCCAATATCACGATTACCACCGCAACCGAACACACAGACAAGTTTGTTGTCAGTCAGCTCACGCAAACTTTTAAGTGTTTTTTCCAGTGCATCGGGTGTGTGTGCATAATCAACAACGATTCTTGCCCCTGAAGTTGCGTTAAACATCTGCATTCTGCCAGGTGCAGGTTGTAACGTTGACACGGCTGATAAAATCTCTTGCATATCCCATTTCAAGGCCAGCAAAACACCGATAACAGCAGTGACATTTTCTACGTTAAACCTGCCCAGCAAAGACGTCTGAACCTGATGCACAAGGCCTTTATAATTAATATTGTATTCAATACCGGAAGCTAACGCGGACACATCGCTTACCAATAAATGCAGGCTCGAGTCATATTCTGTTTTACCAAAGGTATACAGATTTAATACACCCTTTTCCCTCAAGCTGTCTGCGAGCATCCTGCCATAGCGGCAATCCGTATTAATAACCGAATTTTCAGGTTGATACACCGTGAACAAACGTTGTTTCGCGGCAAAATAATTATTCATATTGCCATGATAATCAATGTGATCACGGCTGATGTTTGTAAACACACCCACACCCACTTCAACCCCATCAATTCTGTGCTGCAACAATCCATGCGATGACACTTCCATTACAGTGCTCGCGGCATTCTGATTCAGAAACTCGGCTAACTGTTCGTTTAAGGAAATTACATCAGGAGTTGTATGGGTTGCTTGCTGTAATGATGGATAAATTCCATTGCCTACTGTGCCAATAACTCCGCAAGGTGATTTTAATGACAATATCTGTGCCAGATAATGTGCACACGATGTCTTGCCATTGGTGCCTGTTATGGCTATAACATCCATGCTGGCAGACGGGTCAGCATAAAAACGCTTTGCAATTTGACCAACATAGGCAGGAAGATCCTGTATTACCAATAATGGAATGTGACTGGATATTGAGTCAGGATTTATTCCTTTCGAAGGTTCTATTAGCACTGCCGAGACGCCCAGCTTGATTACTTCACTAATATACCTGAATCCATGCGTAGACTCGCCTTGCAGGGCAATAAACAAATCGCCTGCTTTTGCATGCCGACTATCCATACACAGACCCGTTACAAGCGGATTATTTTTTAACGCGGTATGCGGAACACCTTCCAGCAATTCATTCAAACCAATTCCGTGCGCTAGATTTTTTGCTGGCATCATAATTTATCCCCAGCTTTTGCTATGTGAATATCCTGATTTAAATCATCAGGCATGATATCCATCATACGTAGCGCACCAGCCATTACCTTTGCAAACACCGGAGCTGCAACGGCACCACCATAATATTTACCATCTGTTGGTTGATCGATTAACACAACCATAACGAATTTTGGATTTGACGCAGGAACAAAACCCGCAAACAGTGACAAATATTTATCTTCACTGTATCCGGTTAGTGACAGTTTTTTTACTGTGCCAGTTTTACCTGCGACTCGATAGCCAGGTATATGTGCTTGATGGCCGGTTCCTTCGTCATCAATGACCATTTCCATCATGTGCGTAACGACCTTTGCCGTCTTTTCACTCATGACCTGGCTTGCAGATTCCGGCTCATCAACGCGTAACAGATTTATTTTTTCCAGTTGACCCTTGTTCGCCAGCACAGCATAGGCTCGCGCAAGCTGCAGCGGTGTTACAGATATGCCATATCCGTAGGAAAGCGTTGCACGCTCAATATCACGCCATTGCTTATAAGCGCTAACCATACCGGTGGCTTCACCAGGATAACCGCTTTGCGTAGAGTGCCCAAAACCAACTGCATTATGTGTCGACCACAATGATTTGGATGGTATTTTTAACGCAATTTTACTCGCACCCACGTTACTGGATTTTTGAATGATTTTGCCAAGATTAATAACACCATAGTTTCGAATATCACGAATGGTGTTATGGCCAATCTTGAAAATACCTGGTCGCGTATCAATTCGAGATGTCGTCGTAAAATAGCCGGATTCCAGTGCCGCCGCTATGGTAAAGGGCTTGATAGTTGATCCCGGCTCGAACACATCGGTAATGACACGGTTACGTGTCGCTTTTGATTGCAGACCACTACGACGGTTGGGGTTAAATGACGGCTGGTTTACCATCGCCAATACCTCACCTGTTTTGGCATCAAGCACGACAGCTGAACCAGCTTTGGCTTTATGTTGCATGACTGATTTCTTCAGCTCGCGGTAGGCAAGATATTGCAAGCGACGATCGATACTTAATACCAGATCCTTGCCTGGCTTGGGTGGCTTGACCAGGTCAAGATGTTGAATAACCCTGCCGAGACGATCCTTTAATACACGCTTTTTACCTGGCTGACCCTGTAACCAACTATTGTAAGCCAGCTCCAGCCCTTCCTGCCCCTCGTCATCGATATTGGTGAATCCAATCAAATGCGAAGTGACTTCCGCTGCCGGATAATAACGACGATATTCACGCTGCGTTGCCAGACCCGGGATACCCAGCGCCAGTGCTTGCTGAATAATTTCAGGTGAGACGCGGCGCTTCAAATAAACAAATTCTTTATTTTGACGCTCTGTTACCATTTCAGTTAAATGCGCAAGATTAATATCCAGCACTTTTGCCAGTTCGGACCATCTTGATTTCGCTGTCAGAAAATCTTTCGGATATACCCAGACTGAATCGACAGGTGTACTAATGGCCAGTGTCTCTCCATTTCTATCGGTAATCATGCCGCGGTGGGTCGGCATGGGTAAAACACGCATGTAGCGGGAATCACCCTGAATCTGCAGGAAGCCACGCTTGTTAATGTTCAAATCAAATGCTCGCCAGATGAGCAAGCTGATAAACAGCATAAAAAGAATGATGAGTATCACCATTCGATAGGAAGCAACAGGTTTATGAACTGTAATACTCATGGCCTGATAAACACTATTTTTTCATATTCAACATTGCGCATACCCAGTCTGGTTTTCGCCAGTTCTTCTATCCGTGAATGCGTCGCCCAGGTGCTTTGTTCAAGTTGTAACTGACCCCATTCAATATTTAACTGATCACGTACTTTCTGCTGTTGTTCATATTCAATGAAATGAATACGACTGCTGTATTTGACATAAACAACGGCAATAGCAGTAACAACAAGCATAAGCAGTAAAATACTGTTTAATAAAACCATCTTGTTAATTTGAACAGGTAAATTCATAATTATACTTTTTCGGCAATGCGCATGATCGCACTGCGCGCCCGTGGATTATTCTCGATCTCCATATTCGCCGGTTTAACCGCTTTGCCTATATGTCTTAAAATTGAAATGACATCAACATGTGCAACGGGTAAATCGAGCGGCAGATCATTACCCTTCTCCATTTCCCGGATAAATGATTTTACAATTCTGTCTTCAAGCGAATGAAAACTGATAACCACGAGACGTCCGCCAGACTTTAAAACTGAAACTGCCTGCTTTAGACATTCCTTCAGATCATCCAGCTCATTATTTATATAGATACGTATCGCCTGAAAACTTCGTGTTGCCGGATCCTTATGCTTTTCCCATTTTGGATTGGCCGCAGCCACTATGGCTGACAGTTGTTTGGTCGTATGAATCGGCTGTTGCTGACGTGCAGTAATAATGGCTCTGGCAATGCGACGCGAAAAACGTTCTTCGCCATATTCATAAAGCACATTGGCAATATCTTCTTCTTTCGCTGTCGCTATCCACTGTGCTGCAGAAATACCGGAGCTGGTATCCATGCGCATATCGAGCGGCCCATCGGTCTGAAAACTGAAACCACGCTTTGCATCATCAAGTTGCGGTGATGACACGCCCAGATCAATCAGAATGCCATCGACTTCTCCATGCCAGCCATGTTGCAGTATAATTTTTTCCAGGCTGGCAAATGAACCATGCTCGATAGTGAAACGCGCATCCTGCTGTGCAACCTGTTGCCCATGTTCAATGGCCTGGGGATCTTTATCGATAGCCAGCAACTGACCTTCTGCATCCAGTTGTGCAAGAATTCTTTGACTGTGTCCGCCACGACCATATGTCGCATCGACATATTTACCATTTGATCTGATATTCAATGCAGATACCGCTTCGTTGAGCAGTACAGTGACATGGCTTTGCTGCGTGTTCATAGCGATAAGGACTCAAGTTCACCGGATAAATCATCCGCCCCATTTTGCATCCAGCTGGTACGTTGGGTGTTCCAGCTATTCTCATCCCATATTTCAAATTTGTTACCCTGACCCGCGAGGATAATACGCTTGTCCAGTTGGGCGAACTCGCGCAGCGGTGTGGGGATTAATATCCGGCCTGAATTGTCTATATCAACTTCCGTCGCGTGACCGATCAAAAGTCGTTGTAATGCGCGAGCAGTTGGATTGAGGTTGCCGAGTCTGACCAGTTTTCGTTCGATATCTTCCCATTCGGGCAGTGGATACATCAGCAGGCAGGGATCGCTACGATCGACGGTGATAACAATTTGTCCGTCGCTCTGGTCACCCAGGCGATCGCGGTACTTACTCGGCACAGCCATGCGGCCTTTGGCATCCAAGTTGAGCGTACTCACACCACGAAACATGTTAACTCCTTAACGCGTTAAGTAGATCCATAATTCCCCACTTAGATCCACTTTCATACACTATAGGTATTATATAGGCAGTCTGTCAAGCAAATATGCCCACAAAGCATAAAAAAAGTGCTTATCTGACAGTGACTTAGCTCACACTCTGGCTAAAAAGTGATCGAACATGCTCAAAAAATAGCAAAATAATTTGCTTATATTTCAGTATGTTATGATTGCTAGTTGAAGTAGATCTTGAGGATTTTGAGGTAAATAAGGAGTCGGCCGATAAGCCGGGTTCTGTCGTGGACAGTCATTCATCTGGGATGTATGTCGCCATACACCTCAAGCAACCTACCCGGAAACGATGCGGGCCGCACCCATGTTTCCCTATTTGGTCTTGCTCCAGGTGGGGTTTACCATGCCATTACTGTTGCCAATAACGCGGTGCGCTCTTACCGCACCCTTTCACCCTTACCGGTTAATTGCCGAAGCAAATAACGTAGGCGGTTTGCTTTCTGTTGCACTTGCCGTCAGCTTGCGCTGCCCAGGTGTTACCTGGCACCTTGCCCTATGGAGCCCGGACTTTCCTCCGCTTTTGCATGCAAAAACAGCGACTGCCTGGCCAACTCCTTATATATAGTATGACAGAAAAACCCGGAAGCTAACCATCCCTCCTCGGAGCTATATTACAATTGCTCGCGAAGCGTCAAAGCCAACTCGTATGTCTGATTTTTCGCCATTCCGGTCACCTCGCTGGTGATTTTACTGGCTGTTTTGAGTGGCAGTTCCGGTAGCAATAATCTGAGCAATTTGGCCGCCTGTTCATTTTGCCCGCTATTGTCAGTTTCAGCGCCGGCGACAACCAGCATCATCTCGCCTTTTTGCTGGTCAGCGTCTGAATTCACACGTTCCAATAGGCCTGCACAGGTATCACTCAGTATGGTTTCGAATGTTTTTGTCAATTCACGTATAAATACAATCTGTCTGTCCGCCCCCAAATAGGTTTGTATATCGGCCAACGCCGCGAGGATGCGATGTGGTGTTTCATAAAACACCATGGTTTGGGGGCTTGAGGCGAGCCTGGTAAGTAATTCGCCTCTGGCGCCTGATTTTGCCGGTAGAAAGCCATAGAAACTGACCGGTTGCGTCGGCATGCCCGCGGCACTTAATCCTGCAATCAGGGCACTGGGACCGGGAATGGGAATGACTTTAATCCCCGTTTTATGCGCATCGCGGACAAGGATATAACCGGGATCACTTATCAGTGGTGTGCCTGCATCGCTTATCAATGCGATATTCTTGCCGGAGCTCAACAAACCAAGAATATTTTCGGCGGATTTTTGTTCGTTATGTGCGTGGTAAGCAATCAGACGCGTATGCACCTGGTAGGCCGACATTAACTTGTGACTGTGGCGCGTATCTTCGGCAGCGATAAAATCCACCGACTTCAGTACATCAATTGCCCGATATGTGATGTCCTGCAAATTCCCGATTGGTGTCGCAACAATATATAAGATCCCTGAAGCGGAATTCACGCTATAATCTCCATCACTGTTGAATTGACTGCCATTGGTGTAAATACATGCTAGCACGCCTGTTTCGTTTTGCCTTTATTATTTTTATTGCGCTCCTTATCCACGCCTGTACCACTACCGATCAACCTTCAGATGTTGATAGCGCAAAAACCGCTGCCGATGAAAGTAATTTCTTTTTAATAAAAAATTACCAGGCCGCCGCTACTTTTTATCAGGAAAAAATACGTTCGGAAACAGACGATGAACAACGTAACCGTTATAAATTACGTCTGGCTGCTGCCTATGCGCATCTCGATAAAGTTCACAAAGCACGTGAAATTCTTGCAGCGATTGCTCCCGAGAATACTTTACCGCCCACAAGCGTTGAAATACAACAATTGTTCCTGCTTGCCAGGGCCCATATTGCGATTGTCGAAAGACATGCCGCCGATGTTATTAACCTGCTAGCAAAACGATTTGTTCCAAATACGGATCCCGTCTATCTGGCCGAGTTTTATGGCTTGCGTGCACAAGCCTTTACAATGCTAAACAAACGGATCGAAACTGCCCAGGCGTTAATTGATCGTGAACCGTTCCTGGCAACTCAGGAGTTAATCCTCGCAAACCAGCACATGATCTGGGATGCCTTGACGCAATTATCAGTACGAACGCTGCAACAATTTATTTCCAGTACGCCTGACACATTGAGTGGCTGGATGGCATTAATTAAAATTGCCAAGGCTTTTCAGTTAAACCCGACGGACTTGAAAATTGAAATTACCAAATGGAAACAGGCCTATTCTGGTCACCCTGTACAGGATTCAATAATCGACAATTTATTACAGCGTCAACCCGAAGACGTTGTTGTACCAAAAAATATCGCCTTGCTTGTGCCACTTACCAACAAATTCAAGACTGCCGGCGAAGCCGTAAGAGACGGGTTCATCGCCGCATACTTCAGCCAAAAATCGCAGCGCGACCAGAATATCAAGGTCTATGATAGTGCAGTGCCAGATAACCAGTTTTTAGGTTTGTATCAGCGCGCAATCGCCGAAGGGGCGCAACTTGTGGTCGGACCAATAGAAAAACAACAGGTAGACATGCTGGCAACACAATCATCGCTTCCCGTTCCGACTGTTGCGCTTAACTACACACACATAATTGAATCGTTGCCAGATAATTTATATCAATTTGGCTTGTCACCTGAAGAAGAAGCTCGTCAGGTGTCCGAACACACCTGGCTGGATGGTCACATTCGTGTCGCGGTACTCACTCCGGCCGGACCATGGGGAGATCGTGTCTACCAGGCATTCGCTGATCGCTGGCAGGCTATTGGTGGAAAAGTCGTGGCTCATGAAACTTATAATTCCGGACAGCAAGACTTTTCAATACCCATCAGGAAACTTTTGTCTATTGATAATAGTCGCAATCGCTATCGAAGCGTTGCTACCATTATTAAACAACGCGTGAAATATACCGCCAGGCGCCGGCAGGATATCGACTTTATTTTTCTTGCAGCCTATCCGCGACAAGCCAGACAAATTCGCCCGCAGTTAAAGTTTTATCACGCATCAGATGTGCCGATATATGCTACTTCCCACGTTTATACCGGTAACCTGAATCAGGAACGTGATCGTGATATGGACGGTATCAAGTTTGGCGATATGCCGTGGGTGTTGACCGAGAGTACTTCCTATCGCGGTTTACGTGCCGATATCGAACAACTAATCAGTCAATCAGGCAACAGCCTGCAGCGACTCTATGCACTGGGAATCGATGCGTTCAATATTATCCCTGCTCTGTCGCCGCTGAAAAACTATGCTTATGAACGATATGACGGTGAAACTGGCAGTCTCAGTCTGGATGATAACCGCCGTATCAGGCGACAATTAACCTGGGTGATATTTCGCAGTGGCCGACCTGTGTTGTTGCAGGAACCAACCCAATAAACCGCATGCTCGGCAAGTTAATAACACGTCGTGAAACGGGTAAACAGGCTGAACGCATAGCAGAAAAATACTTACACAAGCACAAACTGAAAACACTTGCCAGGAATTATTCATGCAGGTCGGGTGAAATCGATTTGATTATGCTGGATGAGCAACTATGTATTGTTTTTGTTGAAGTGCGCTTTCGTAAAAATATTCAACATGGTTCGGGGGCAGAATCCGTTACCCGGTTCAAGCAGACCAGAATAATAAAAACAGCACAATTTTATTTGCAACAAAACAGTTGCTACGCCTCAAACCCTGCGCGCTTTGATGTAATATCAATCAGCAACCAGGAAAATAATCTTTCAATCGATTGGATTAAAAATGCATTTTGCTAAACTTGTTACAACGAATATCAACATTACCAGCCGGGAATTGTACACAATATGATCACAGATAAAATCAAGGATATGTTTGCAGACAGCATTGCCGCAAAACAAAGTGCCATTAGCGTGCTTCCTGAGCCATTAACCAGAGCGACCGAACTGGCAGTTTCCGTTTTAAAGAATGGCAATAAAATACTGGCGTGTGGCAACGGTGGTTCTGCTGCTGATGCACAACATTTTGCGGCCGAGCTGCTGGCCAGGTACAAGATGGAACGCGGCAGCCTTGCTGCGATGGCACTCACAACCGATACCTCCACCATCACCGCCATCGCCAATGATTACTGCTATGAAGATATTTTTTCACGACAGGTCAGCGGTCTGGGTAACAAGGGTGATTTGTTACTGGGCATTTCAACCAGCGGCAATTCAGAAAATGTACTGCGCGCGATCCAGGTTGCACAGAAAAAGGGGCTTTCAATCATCATGTTATCCGGCAATAACGGTGGCAAGATTGCCGATGTACTGCGCGAATCGGACATTGAAATACGTGTACCTTCCTCGACAACCGCGCGCATTCAGGAAATACATATTCTGTGTCTGCACTGCATTTGTGAACAAATAGATGATGTGATGTTTGGCCAGACTTAAGCAGTCAGAAACCGGTCAATTCCTTGTTATAAATTTCTGCATCAGCCATATTAAAACAGGCTGCGATTATGCGATCGAACTCGTTCAAATTCCGTCGCATCACTGCCAGCGCAATTTTTGCCGCCTGCTGTTTCGGAAATCCATACACCCCCGTACTGATTGCCGGAAAGGCGATACTGGCAAGCTTGTAATCGCGCGCCAATTCAAAACTGTTTTGGTAACAACTTTCCAGTAATTCTGGTTCGTGCTGATCGCCGCCGTGCCACACCGGCCCCACAGTATGTATGATGTATCGAGCAGGAAGATTATATCCGCTGGTAATTTTGGCTGCGCCTGTCGCACATCCGTTCAGCAGCCGACACGCGGCAAGTAATTCCGGCCCGGCAGCACGGTGAATGGCACCATCAACACCTCCGCCACCCAACAAGGAATTATTGGCGGCATTGACGATGACATCGACATTCAGGGTGGTGATATCTGTCTGAATGACTTCAATCATGCAGAATCAATTTGTATTATTTAACCAACTTGAGATTGGGTTTGTTCGGTTTATTTGGGTCATCAGGTGAATTGGGATCAGGATCCTGTTCCTGGAAGACCATACCTTGACCATTTTCCTTGGCATAGATCGCCAACACAGCCTGCATGGGGAAAGTTACGTTCATGGGTTGTCCGGAAAAACGGGCATTGAACAGTACGAAGTCATTTTTTATTTCGAGCGCCTCGGTTGCCTGAGGACTCAAATTCAGCACAATTTTACCATCCTCTATATATTGTCGTGGCACTTCGGCTTCGTCATTCGCTGCATCCACCAACACATAGGGAGTGTAGCCACTATCTACAATCCAATCATAGAGTGCTCGAACGAGATATGGACGACTGGATAACATGATCAAAAGTCCTGTCAGGTTATGTTGCTTGTTAACCCTGCATTGGGCTACGCATATCCTTTTCGGCTTCAGTCAGACTTGCCTGAAAGGCATCACGTGCAAATACTGTTTCAGCATACTTTATAAGATGTTTTGCTTGCGATGGCAGCTCGATACCATAAACCGGCAAACGCCACAGCAGCGGCGATAATGAACAATCCAGTAAAGAATATTCATCATTCATAAAGAAAGGCTTTTGTTCAAATATGGGTGATGCACCGACCAGACTGTCACGCAAAGTCTTTGCTGCCGATTCTGCATCAGTACCCTGCTTGATTTTATGTACCAGTGAATACCAGTCGCGCTCGATTCGTTGTAGTAACAACCGGATGCGTGAGCGCGATACCGGATCAACCGGCATTAAAGGTGGATGAGGAAAACGTTCATCCAGATATTCCATAATAACCGTATGATCATACAGGACGAGATCACGATCAATCAGGGTAGGAACTTCATTATATGGATTCAATTCTTTTAGCTCGTCGGGTGTATCATTCAAATCAATCGGTTGATTCTCGAAGTTGATACCCTTTTCTGCCAAAACAATACGAACCATATGACAATATGGACAGTTATCATCACTGAACAAGGTCATTGCCAGACGTCTGTTTGCTACTTGTGCCATATGCTTCCCTAATTAATCAAATACAAATAATGAAGGGGGAAACAATTTCCCCCTTCGAAAGGTTCTCTATCTCGAAATAGTTTTAATGTACATCTTTCCAGTAATCCTTCTTCATTGCATATGCTGCAACAAACAGTAATAACAGGAATAAAATTACCAATATGCCGGTAAACTTGCGTTTCTGTTGCGCCGGCTCACCCATATAGACCAGGAAATTAACCAGATCGGCAACGGTCTTGTCGTATTCTGCTGCGGATAACTTACCATCAGTCAATTTGGTAAATTCCCATTTTGTTAACTTGTGGCCATGCTCTTCGACTTCAACTTGCTTGCCAGTTTTGAGACCTTCAAGTTCCCAAAAAATATGTGGCATCCCAACATTGGGAAACTGTGCATTGTTCATCTTGCCTTTATCATCAATGTAGAATGTCTTGAAATAACTGGTAAGCCAGTCTGCACCGCGCGATCGCGCAATAACGGACAGGTCAGGCACAGCGGTGCCGAACCATTTTTTTGCATCCGCGGGCTTCATTGCGATTTTCATTAATGAGCCAACCTTGTCCTTGTCACCTTGAGGATTCTTGCTAAAGTCCGCTGTAAAAATAAGATTTTCAGTCAACATGTCGTCTGTTAAACCTAAATCTTTACCCATGCGGTTATAGCGCATAAACGCTGCCGAGTGACAGCCCATACAATAATTAACAAAAATTTTCGCACCGCGCTGTAATGATGCCGTGTTATCCAGATTGACATCTGCCTGATACAAGGTACCACCGCTGCTGCTCATACCTGTTACGGGAAGAGCCAATAATGTCAACAATGCAATTATATTTTTCATATGATTTTTCATTATGCTTTTCATTATTTTGTCACCCTGTCTGGAACCTGTTTTGCTTGTGTCCACTTCGTTACTGTTGGTAACCACAATGTTATAACCAGATAGGCCGCCACAATAAACCAGGAATTGAAATACAGGCTTACTTTCTCACTATCTGCACCAAAGCCTCGCAGCACATCCAGAACTGTTACGAAAGCAGTCAAACCAACCATCCAGGTCAAGTAAACTTTCTTGCTCCGGACCTTGCTATAAATTGCCAGGATAATAAAAAAGCCGAAGTAAATTTCACTAAAGCGATAGGCCAGTTCTGAGTACAAGCCGGTTGCAGGTTGCGTTCCCAGCCAGCCGAGGAATAAAAATGTACCAATAAATACAAACATATTTATTTTATACATCAATTCACGGTAGCGAATGGATTTGACCGGGTGTCGATCTATCCACGGCAGGACAAACAAAACCGCAATCGCAGCAAACATCGCCAATACACCCAGGAATTGCGAAGCAAAAACCGGTGGTATCGCACGCAAGATCGCATAGAAAGGAGTGAAATACCATAATGGGACAATGTGCTCCGGAGTTTTCAGGGCATCGGCCGGAATAAAGTTATCTTTTTCCAGGAACCAGCCACCCAATTCAGGGGCAAAAAACACAACCGATGAGAAAAGAATCAGAAACACAACCACGCCGACAATATCTTTCACTGAGTAGTACGGATGAAATGGAATACCATCAACTGGAATACCATCTGCATTCTTGTTTTTCTTGATTTCAACACCATCAGGATTATTAGAACCCACTTCATGCAGTGCAATAATGTGCAATACAACCAGTGCCAGTAATACAATCGGTACGGCAATAACATGGAAGGCGAAGAAACGATTCAGCGTTGCATCGCCAACGACGAAGTCTCCACGAATCCAGATTGAAATGTCTTCCCCAACAAACGGGATCGCGCTGAACAGATTAATAATTACCTGCGCGCCCCAGTAGGACATTTGCCCCCAGGGTAACAAATAACCCATAAACGCTTCTGCCATCAGCGCCAGGTAAATAATACAGCCAAAGATCCAGATTAACTCGCGTGGCGCTTTAAACGAGCCGTAGATCAGGCCGCGAAACATATGCAAGTAGATGACGATGAAAAACGCCGATGCGCCAGTTGAATGCAAATAACGGATTAACCAACCCCAATCCACATCGCGCATGATATATTCAACTGAGGCGAAGGCTAAATCCGCATCGGGTTTATAATGCATGGTAAGGAAAATTCCGGTAACAATTTGTAATACCAGTACCAGCAGTGCCAGCGAGCCAAAGAAATACCAGAAGTTAAAGTTCTTTGGTGCATAGTATTTGGATAAATGTTCTTCCCACATTTTTGTCATCGGGAAGCGTGCGTCCACCCAGCCCATCAAGGCTTCCATTTTTGTTGTCATGCTACGACTCCTTCATCGTCCCCAATCAGGATCACTGAATCACTCAGGAATTTATAAGGCGGGATCTCCATGTTAATTGGCGCAGGCACGCCTGAATAAACCCGTCCAGCGAGGTCAAAGCGCGAACCATGGCAAGGACAGAAGAAACCACCATGCCAATTTTTGTCACCAACCTCTGCAGCTTCCATTTCTGTCTTGAATTTTGGTGAACAACCCAGGTGTGTACAAATTCCAACCATCACCAGATATTCGGGCTTTTGTGAACGATAGTCATTTTTCGCATAGGCCGGCTGACTGGATTGTTCTGATTTTGGATCTGCCAGATTCTTTTCCAGGCCAGCCAAATCTTTCAAATTCTGCTTGGTACGACGTACAATCATGACCGGTTTTTTACGCCATTCAAAAATAGCCATTTGACCCGGCTCAAGTTTGCTGATATCAGCCTCAACTGGCGCACCTGCTGCCTGTGCCCTGGCACTTGGATTCATTGATAACACAAATGGTACGGCGACGCCGGCTACACCAACCGCTCCTACCACGGATGTTGCTGCCGTCAAAAATCGACGCCGGCTCTTATCCACGTCTTGCTCACTCATTGAGTATCTCCCGCTGTGGCTGAAAAGTAGTACAAGTTTATCGTTCGCTGGCAATGGTTTATTAGTGATTTCAACATAAAAAACATTAAAAATTCAGAATATGCTTTATTGCCATACATTTTGGGGTGCGTAGTCTCGCCTAAAAGCCTATAAAGGTCAAGTGTTTTAACTTTTTTACTATATTTATCAGGTATTTATACCGGATTATCTATATCAATATATTGGTGTGAAATCGCAAAATTCTCTGCCAAATGCTGCCCAACAGCCTGTACACCATATCTTTCCGTCGCATGGTGCCCTGCGGCGATAAATACTATGCCCGCTTCTCGCGCTATATGCACAGTCTGCTCCGACGCTTCACCGGTTATAAAGGCATCGACACCAAGCTCGACTGCGGACTCAATGTAACTTTGCGCGGCGCCGCTACACCAGGCAATGCTGTTTATTACTCGATCCGACTCGCCAATATATAGTGGCGTACGTTGCAAGCTGGATGTCAGTATCTCAACAAATTCAGAGACTGTTTTACTTGCCTGTAAGTGGCCATGCATGGCAATGGCTTGCTTGCCATCGCCAAATCGACCCGTTGCGGCTAACTGTAACTTTTCGCCCAGTTGCGCGTTATTTCCCAATACCGGATGAGCATCAAGCGGTAAATGGTAGGCAAGCAAATTGATATTATGATCCAGCAAGCTTTTTAGTCGGTTGTATTTGATGCCCGTGACACAGGGATCTTCGCCTTTCCAGAAATAGCCGTGATGAACCAATATCGCGTCGGCTTGTTCAGCGATGGCAGCATCAATTAGCGCCTGACAGGCGGTGACACCCGTCACTATTTTGCTCACCTGTGGTTTACCCTGTACTTGTAAACCATTTGGGCAGTAATCCATGAAGACAGACGAATCCAGCAACCCGTTCAAGTAGCTAGTCAGTTCTGTAATTGAAACCATGTGTATTTTTTACCTTTTCTGGGTGACTTTTTTCGGTATGATATGAGTCTTATAATCATGTCACTACACACAGCATAACAAAATCAGGGCATCCCAAACTACAGGCAAAACAAGGTTATGGCATTTAAAAAATCGCTCAAGTTCATCATTCAGTTCAGCGTTATCGGCCTGGCAGCAGCCTTTATTATCGTATACCTGTATCCCGCTCTGGTCTCAGATACAGGTAGTGTACGGCCGACTGTCGAAATAAATGAAAGCACAAGACAAGACACCAAACAGTCAATACCTAAGGGTATGGTATTCAGTTATGCCGAAGCGGTAAAGGCCGCAGCACCCGCCGTAGTGAATATTCATACCAGTAAAATCGTCACACGTCGCAGCCATCCGTTACTCGACGACCCGATGTTCCGACGATTTTTTAACAATCAACAAGGCCAACCGCGTAAGGAAATGGAATCCAATCTGGGCTCGGGTGTTGTTGTCAGTCAGTCTGGTTATATACTCACAAACAATCATGTTATTGAAGATGCTGATGAAATTCTGGTCGCATTAAAAAGTGGCAAAATTTTGAAAGCCAATATTATCGGTACCGATCCCGAATCAGATCTTGCTGTGCTGAAAGTAAATGCTGATCATCTTGCTCCCATTACCTTCGGTCTCGATAAAAATTCAGAAGTCGGTGACGTAGTACTGGCAATCGGAAATCCTTTTGGCGTGGGACAAACTGTTACCTCAGGCATCATCAGCGCAACCGGACGCGACATGCTGGGTATTAATACATTTGAAAATTTCATTCAGACGGATGCCGCCATCAACCCGGGAAATTCCGGTGGCGCCCTGATTAATGCACACGGTGAACTAATCGGAATTAACACGGCAATTTTTTCGCGCACCGGTGGGTCACAAGGCATTGGTTTTGCGATTCCTGTCAGCCTGGCGAAAGATGTCATGCAACAAATTATTGAACATGGCAAGGTTATTCGTGGCTGGCTTGGTGTGGCTATTCAGGATTTGACACCGGAGCTTGCTGAATCATTCGGCATCAAAGACAAGTCAGGTGTGGTGATATCCAACATAATCGTCAATGGCCCGGCAGACAAGGCCGGCATGACCCGTGGTGATGTCGTAAGTCTAATCAACAACACTCAGGTAACCAATGTTCGCGAAACACTTAATGCCATCAGTCGGATCAAACCTGGTCAATTTGCACAGGTTGAAGGCTATCGTAAAGGTAAAGCCATTAAATTTACCGCGACTGTTATGGAAAGACCAAAACAAAGTGAATTGGGCAAATAGACTAATGTCGTACAGTCTTCTGTAAAAGACATGGTAATAATATGAGGTTACGATTTAAAGCATGAAATATTATATGCAACTGGCCGCTGGTTGCAAAAAACTGTAAGGCCCTTTCATTTTCAGGTATCTGTATTGCTGTTCGGGTTCAAGCAATTCAAATCTGGATTTATATTCTAATTACCACTAATAATTACGAAATACGATCAAGGTTAAATCATCCGGCTTGGATGGCGTGTCAGCTATGTCGGTAGTCATGCGTTCGCTCGCCAGAGTGAATAATTTTTCTGCTGCCTCATGTATTGGGCCTTTGCGCATGACCTTTATAATCTCTTCACTATGCAGATTATCAAACAAGCCATCACTGGCGAGTAATACGGTATCATACTTCGCCAACTTCACCGGTGTGCTTACCGTGATATGGGTATTATCTGTACCCAGTACGTTTGATACCAGATGACGCTCTTCATGATTAAGCGCTTCGGCTTCGTCGATAAATCCTGCTTCAAGAGCATAACCAACGGGTGAATGTGAAATTGTTTGATGTTTCACTTTCCCGTGTGAGCCACATACCAACACTTCCGAATCACCGATGTGGTAGCTGCGTATCATGTTATCAAATAACTCTACGACGACCAGTGTTGTATAGGCACCAATGCCAAGCTCGAGTATTTTGTTATTTGCCAGTTCAATGGCCGACATAATAGCATTTAATGTATCTTCACCATTGTTAAATGCCACCGATACTGTTTTGGCAAGTGTCTTCACGGCAATTGCTGCAGCTTGTACACCACCACGACTTCCACCCGCGCCATCCGCCAATACCAGCACACAATGTTTATCATCAAGCGGAATAAATGCTACGGCGTCTTCGTTTACCGTATCCTTGTTAGGCGCGCGATTACTGCAGGCGGTAACATGGCCGGTAGCAATTGAGGTTGAATAGATTAATGGCGCATCTTGTTCAAAAATAAAATAGGGTTTCTCGAGTTTCATGGTTATGACCATTCAAAATTTTCGAGATAGTCGCGCATTTGACCGGCACTGCGAAATTTTTTCAGAATGAGCGAACGGCGCAATCCACCGCAAATTGCTTTCACTTCTTTCGGCAGTTTTGCGTAATGCTTGTTTCCACCTAACGTTTCGTGAAATACACGAATCAGATCAACCACGTCATCGTGTATATTTACTTTACGTGCAACACCCCAGTGGTAAAGATCCAGTAATTTACAATCAAAGCCGATACCACGACGTGTGACAATGATATTATCGGTATGCAAATCGCCATGATATTCACCCAGATGATGAATGCTTTCCATGCCTGATGCCAGTGCATGTAGCAAATGCAGTGCCTGATACACATCCAGCCGCTTGCCCGGTTGACGTTTTAAAAATGCACTTAACAGTTCACCTTCAACAAAATCTGAAACCAGAAATGAGACTGATTCATTTTTGAATGTAATTATTTCCTGCGTGTGATACTGGATTAATATATTGCACTGGCGAAGCTTGTGAAGCTTCTTCGCGTAGAACAACAGATTACGATTCTTTGGGTTTCGCTGCGGATAGAAGAATTTGGCTGCACGTTCAATATCGGTGGCTAATTCATTAACAAGGTAGACTTCACCTTCCCAGCCTGCGCCCAGCCGACTGATGACTTCATACTTTCTTGCCAGCACCCGGCCCGGGTGAAAATCAAACTTTTCTACAGTCGTTTTCTTCATTGCAACCTCGTGGCTTGCTTGTAAATCATAAATTGAATTATGGCTCAGATTATGGGTTATGTGGCAGAAATATTGCTTGTTTATGAGTAATTGATAACTAAACGTGCATATTTTGACACCAACATGAAATCAGATACACCATGACTGACACTATCGCTGCTATGTTACTCTGGATCGGAAGTCATACCGGTTACAACATCGACGTGTCTGCACCAAATATTGTGATAACCGAAAGTTATCATATGTGTCGCCTGTATGGTATTAAGCAATTTGGACAATGCGATGCTGCCAAACTGATGGGGTTTTATGACAAGGATCTGACCATTTATTTGCATGCGGCTTTTGATATCAGACGGGATTCTGATCGCGGCCGACTCGTCCATGAACTGGTACATTATATTCAGTGGCAAAATAACAAACACAACTCAAGCTGTCTTGGCTTACTTGAAGTGGAAGCCTACCGGGTACAGGACAAGTGGCTGGTGAAACACGGTAAAGCGCCGCAGGCGGATGAATTCAAGCTGGCCATGATGTCCGCATCTTGCGATACATGAATGTTAAAAATAAAAAGGCATAACGCTCATGCGCCATGCCTTTCGCTTATTTTCAATTGTGTAGAACCTATGCTGTGATTGTACGTGCTCGAGTTAAATCTCCCAGATTATGAATATCGTTTATACCCAGTGATTTCAACTTTTCAGTGGCGATATGGCTACGCGTGCCGCTGTTACAAAATAACAAACAGGTTTGATTTTTGTACTCGTCAACGTGGTGATGCAAATCTTCAAGCGGCAGATTAATCGCGCCACCAATGCTGTCTTTTGCAAATTCATTCTGACTTCGCACATCGATCAGTTTGGCACCCTGCCTAAGCATGGATTTAGCCGTTGTTTCTTCCAGCGGGACTTGCCATTTTCCGAGTACACGCATCACGCCTTCATACATCCAGGACAAGGTACAAAAATGTGTGAAAATAACGATAGCTTGTAAAAACAGCAAGCTCACTCCGACCACGATCGCTGCCGTCGGGAAACCAAGTATGAATAATACTGCCGCAGCAATATTCATCAAGCCCGCAGACAAACAGGCCAGACGGCGTTGAAATGGATTTTCAGGTAACTTTACCGCCTTAAACAGGTGCCTTACCGCATGGTTGTATATCAAATCCATGGGGTGTGCCGCGGGGAACAAAAATGCCAACATACCCAGGGCAGCAACAATGAACAGGATAAGGGGTTGTTGAGTAAACAATCCGTACGCAGCAATCAAGGAACATGCCGCTGGTGTAAAGCGTAAGCCCCATTCGAGTTGCTTTAATTCAGCCGACGTATAGCGCTGATAACCCTGCTGAAATAGGCTTCGTTGTTGAAATGACATACTGCTTTCTTTGCTCATGCTCGACCTCGGTGAATATCAAAATACTATATTAGAGAATGATAATATAGATTCACCGGGTCGTAAAGTGCGTTTTTAACCGAAGTTTTTAATACTGAGGATCAGACAGAGTCCAGGTAATGCCAGATGTAGCAAGCCAGATACGAGCGGAATGGTTGATAGCGTTGCAAGGATTTCAGTCCGAAACGCGGATGAATCAACTTTTTGCCGCCACGCATCAGCGCGACATCAGTCTGTGGCCAGATATCCGGTATACCCAGATAAAAAATCGCGGTCATATCTGCTGTCCAGCTTCCAATCCCGTAATGCTGTGTGAGCCAGGCGTGCAGCGTTGGATAATCCCAGCTTTGTATTTCAGAATTTTTTACCGGGTTCGTTAATAGTGACTGGTTCAACGCCAGCATCGTTTTGACTTTATTACCCGATATACCACAGTCACGTAACGACTCCGTATTGTCTGTCACACATAATTGCTGCAGGGTAATTTGTTGTTGCACAGCCAAAGCATTGACGCGTTGCCAGATACTGCGCCCTGCGCTGACGGATAATTGCTGGTTAATCACGCTATGGACCAGAAAGTGAAACAGGTCCGGTGCGTTATGTCGCGGTAATGACAAGGGAGCAGTTGAAAGTATTGCGTTAGCGAGACGCGGATGTTTGTCACTCGCTTGTTGAACGAGGTATTTTTTTATTGCCGCAGCTGATTTTGCGACCAGAGAGGTTACTCCAGAGCAAAATACATTTTTGAACGAATCAGTCTGTACGTCCAGGGAATACCTTCATTCTTCCAACCATTCACAGTGTACTTGCCTTTATCCTTGCCTGACTTTGCCGGGTAGCCTTCAAAACCGCCGACAACTGTATATACATTCTTGAAGCCGGCTTTATCCAGTAATGCAGCCGCATTGGCACTGCGGTCACCGGAACGACAGAGAAGGATAACGACACTGTCTTCGGTGAGTTTTTTTCGCGCCAGGTGTGCCTTAACACGCCTGACAAATTCAGTATTGTTACCTTTTGCAAACCAGTGCTTCTTGCTATTCCACTCATCAAAGTCATTAAATAAATAGGGCAAATTAGCGTCGACCAGATTCGTCCAGCCAACAAATTCCAGTTCCGCCTGGGTTCGAATGTCGAGGAAAAGCAGATTCTTGCCTTGCTTGCGGTCTTTTACTAATTTATAGGTTTCTTTCGGTGTTAAATACAAACCTTGAGGGGTGCGATATTCCTTGGGAACACTGGCTTTATCTGCTGCATATAAATTTAGCGGGAGTACCAGCATAGCCAATAATACGAGTCCAACAATATGCTTCATTCTTCACCTCGGTGTGTAAACAACAATATCCTCACAAATATAGCATATTGAACTTAAAAAGATCTTGGGACGGTCACATATACAAAATGTGATGAGAATCTGTACAAAAATGACAGCGCTATGTCATATCGTCTGTAGAAAAAACCAAAGAAATTTATCAGCTTAATTTGTGCTGTATAGATAAAACAGCAAACGAAACATTTTCACTATATGCTGGCTTGCAGCGCAGCAATGAAGGCAGAATTTTCCGCTGGACTCCCGACTGTTACCCGCAAACAATCCTGCAGGGCAGCACTGTGCTTTGACATATTCTTTATTAATATGCCTTGTTGTTTCAACGATAAAAATATTGACTCTGCCTGACCTTCAGGTACTTTAAACAAAATAAAATTTGCTTGCGATGGAAACACTGTCAGTGCCGGAATTTTTTGCAGTGCTGCAGTTAATAATTCACGGTCGTGACAAATCTGTTCAGTCTGCTGATTAAGCACGTCAGCATGATTTAGTGCAAATTCTGCACTTAACTGTGTCAAAATATTTATGTTGTAAGGTAAACGAATCTTGTCAAACTCATTCACCCAGCGAACATCACCCGCCAGTATGCCCAGACGCAAACCTGCCAGACCCATTTTCGACACGGTACGCATGACGAATAACTGTTCGTACTTGCCTACCTCGGACATGAAACTGTCCGCAGCAAAGGCATGATAGGCTTCATCAATCACAACAATACCCGGTGCTGCCTGAATAATTTCCAGAACAGCATCACGATCAAACAGATTACCAGTCGGGTTGTTCGGATAGGCAAGAAAAATAATCGCAGGGTTATGTTCATTCATCGCGGCTAACACAGCAGACTTGTCGAGCGAAAAATCATCCCTGAGTGGCACACCAACATACTGCATCTTGTTAAAGGTGGCGATCATGTCGTACATAACAAAACCGGGCTCAACGGACAAGACTTTACGTGCATCGCCGTTCAATGCCATCAAGAGAATCTGAATAATTTCATCCGAACCATTACCCAGCATTATTCCCGCATTTTGCGGAATGGCCATGGAGTGTCGCAACGCATCCTTCAAATTATCAGCAGATGGATTCGGGTAACGATTCAGTTCGGCTGTCTTCATCACCTCAAGCCATTTTGCTATCAACTCGTCTGGCCATTGATAGGGATTTTCCATTGCATCGAGTTTAATCATGCCCGAGGCATCGGGCACATGATAGGCATGCAGATCACGAATTGCCTTTCTAATCCATGTTTCAATGCGACTGGAAGACATGATCAGTTTTCTTTTATACGGTATTCGGCAGAGCGAGCATGAGCAGTCAGACTTTCACCGCGCGCAAGTACTGATGCTGTCTTGCCCATTTCAGAAGCGCCGTCTGCAGAGCACATGATCAAACTTGAGCGCTTTTGAAAATCATACACGCCCAGTGGTGAACTGAATCGTGCCGTTCGCGAGGTTGGTAAAACATGATTCGGTCCGGCACAATAATCGCCGAGTGCTTCTGCGGTATAGCGTCCCATAAAGATGGCGCCCGCGTGCCTGACCTTTTTCGCCCAGACATCCGCATCTTCAATGGATAATTCAAGATGTTCCGGTGCAATATAATTTACTACTTCAATTGCCTGTTCCAGATTGTCCACTGCTATCAATGCACCGCGCGAATTTAATGAACTACGAATGACGTCACGACGTTCCATGGTGGGTAATAAATTAATTATGCTGTTTTCAACTTTAGCAAGATAATCAGCATCAGTTGATATCAGAATAGACTGCGCATCTTCATCATGTTCGGCCTGTGAAAATAAATCCATGGCGATCCAGTCCGAATCGGTCTTGCCATCGCAGACGATTAATATTTCCGACGGCCCGGCGATCATGTCGATACCTACCTGACCAAACACCATTGATTTGGCAGTGGCAACATAGATATTTCCCGGCCCGACAATTTTATCGACTTGCGGAATAGTTTCGGTTCCATACGCAAGAGCAGCGACTGCCTGGGCACCACCAATGGTAAAGACGCGATCCACTTCTGCTATCGCAGCCGCTGCCAGTACCATATCATTGATTTCACCGTTCGGTGTTGGTACAACCATGATCACTTCAGCCACACCTGCCACCTTGGCCGGAATAGCATTCATTAAAACTGAAGAGGGATAGGTAGCCTTGCCGCCAGGCACATATAATCCTACCCTGTCGAGCGGTGTTATTTGCTGACCCAGCACCGTGCCATCGGCTTCTTCATACTGCCATGACGATTGCTTTTGCTTATCGTGATACAAACGAATGCGTTCAGCTGCTTTGACCAGCGCATCCCGTTGGGCAGGATCAATTTTTTTCAGTGCTGTTGATAATTGTTCTTTACTGATTTCAAGCTCGCTCATGTTGCTTGCTGCCAAATGATCAAACTTGTTGGTATATTCTAGTATCGCCTTATCGCCCCTGCTTTTCACCGCCTGCAAAATATCACGCACGGTATTTTGCACTTCCATGTCAGACACGCTATCCCATGCCAGTAACGCAGCAAGTGCGTCCTGAAAATCAGGCGCCGAATAACTTAATTTCTTTAACGTCAGGTCTGTCATAAATTAAATTGTCTGTTATTTCTGTTTACCGGGTTATTTTACAGCAGCTGCCATGCGATCAATAAATGCCTGCACATAATCATGCTTCATTTTCATCGCAGCCTTGTTTACTATTAATCGTGAACTCACATCCGCAATGTGCTCTGTCGGTTCGAGGCCATTGGCTTTTAATGTGTTACCGGTATCAACCAGATCAACGATGCAATCAGCCAGGCCGACAATGGGCGCCAGTTCCATCGATCCATATAACTTGATAATTTCGACCTGCTGCCCTTTAGCCGCGAAGTATTCACGTGCACTTTTGACAAACTTGGTCGCCACCCGCAAGCGACCTTTAAGTGGTTGCTTGATAACAGGCTCTGCGACCATCAATCGACACGAGGCAATTTTCAGATCAAGAGGTTCATAGAGTCCCGCGCCGCCATGTTCTATCAGGACATCTTTACCCGCCACACCGACGTCCGCCGCGCCATATTGCACATAGGTAGGAACATCCGTGGCACGAATAATAACCAGCTTTACATTTTCATCATTGGTATCAAGTATCAACTTCCTGCTGGTTTCAGGATCGTCGAGTGGTTCAATGCCAGCCTGTTTCAACAGCGGCACTGTTTCTTTAAAAATTCGTCCCTTGGATAAGGCGATGGTTAATGTGTGTGACATATTAATAAACCTGTCTCAAGACGGTACACGTCGTATTTCTGCGCCAAGTTGCTGGAGTTTTTCCTCGATACACTCGTAGCCACGATCTATATGATAAATACGTTCTACAACCGTTTTACCAGTCGCGACCAGTCCGGCAATAACAAGTGAAGCGGATGCGCGCAAGTCCGTTGCCATTACTGGCGCGCCTGTTAAACCCTCAACACCGCTACAAAATGCAGTGTTACCTTTCAGGCTGATATTTGCGCCCATACGTTGCAACTCCTGCACATGCATAAATCGATTTTCAAAAACCGTTTCCGTGGTCGTCGATGCGCCGCTGGCAATGGTATTTAACACCGAAAATTGTGCCTGCATATCTGTCGGAAATGCCGGATATGGCGCAGTGCGTATATTAACGCCCTTTGGACGTCTGCCTTGCATATCCAGCGAAATCCAGTCGTCGCCTATTTCCAGATGTGCACCAGCCTCGCGTAATTTTGCCAGCACAGCGTCAATATGCTGTGGCACAGTATTCTTTATTTTAATCTTGCCACCAGTTGCCGCAGCGGCTACCAGAAACGTGCCAGCTTCGATTCGATCCGGTAGCACGTTATACGTCGTGCCGTGCAAACGCTCAACACCCATGATGCGGATAGTATCCGTGCCGGCTCCGGTAATTTTTGCGCCCATCTGGTTCAGACAATTGGCCAGATCGATGACTTCAGGCTCGCGCGCGGCATTCTCGATAATGGATTCACCCTTCGCCAGCGTTGCCGCCATCATTAAATTTTCGGTACCGGTAACCGTCACCAGATCCAGAACGATATTGGCGCCGCGCAAACGATCACATCGGGCCTTGATATAACCATTTTCAACGCTGATTTCTGCGCCCATGGCTTGCAAGCCTTCGATGTGCAAATTCACCGGTCGTGAGCCAATTGCACAACCACCAGGTAACGATACTTCGGCCTGTCCATATCTTGCTAACATTGGCCCAAGCACGAGTATCGATGCGCGCATGGTCTTTACCAGTTCATACGGTGCGACAAAGTGCTTGATGGTCGAAGCGTCCACTTCAACCGTCATGTTCTCGTCCATGGTGATGGAAACGCCCATGCGTCCGAGCAACTCCATGGTAGTCGTAATATCATTCAGATGGGGGATGTTGCCTATCAGTACCGGCTCATCGCATAACAGAGTCGATGCAATAATGGGTAAGGCAGCATTTTTTGCACCGGAAATGCGTATTTCGCCTTGCAGGCGTTTACCACCTGTAATCAGTAATCGATCCATTTAGGTACCAATAATTTAATGTTATAGAGAACCACCCTGAAGCAGTCTGGCTTTTTTCCACTCTTCGGGGGTAAAGGTTTTGATGCCTAATGCATGCAATTCACCGCTGGTTATCTTGTCATTCACGGTCTTATAAACCAGTTGCTGTTTCTTGACGGGAGACAAGCCTGCGAAAATTTCGCCAATGACGGTTGCATCGAAATGGCTACCATCACCAGTGACGGTAACTTCACAATCAGGCAAACCGGCCTGGATGAGTTGTTTGACTTGTTCGGGGTTCATAATATTTTTTTGCTCGCATTCACATTGGAATGGGCATTTTAACCGCATTCGTACCTGCGGAACAAACAACGTTTAAGGAGAATAGGTTATTTAAGTGGAATCAGGCCATCCATTTCGCTGGCACGGGCAATCGCCAACAATTGTTCGGGTAAATTTGTGAATCTGAGCTGATTTTTATGTGCATGGGCAAAGCTCATCCATTCAAATAATAACGCCAGTCCGGCACTGTCAGTTCGCGTCACCCGGGATAAATCGATGGTCAAATCTGCAGTTTGCTGTACTTTACCCACGGTCGCCTCTAAAACAGCGGGCACGGTGGACTTGGTAATCTCGCCAATCAGCTGAATTTCATCATCAGATATCTGTTCTATAAAGTCAGACACTAACCGCTACCGCCTTTATCGTCATTATGCTTTTCGAGCCGTGTAATCAGCGCATCTAAACCAATCTTTTTTACATCCGTTGCAAACGAGGTACGATAGTTTGCGATCAGGCTGACGCCTTCTACACTGATGTCATAAACTTTCCAGCCCTTTGGGCGTTTATGCAGACTGTAATGAATAGCAATTTTTTTACCGTCTGGTTGGATAACCGCCGTTCTGACTGTCACGTCACCCTTGCTTACATCATCACGCAATGGAATATAAGTAATTTTCTGGTTGGTATATTCCAGCAATGCGACCGCATAGGTTCGCACCATTAATTCGCGAAACGCCTTGATGAAACGGATTTTTTGTTCTTTATCGGCCTTGCGCCAGTTCTTGCCCAGCACCCATTGTGACATACGAATAAAATCAAAATGCGGCAAGACAATATCGCTGACCATGCCGTAAACCAGCTCGGGATTTTTATCCAGCGCCGGCTTTTGCTCTTTTAACTTGGCCAGCATTTTATCTGTTGTATCGACTACGAGCTGTTGCGGATCATCATTCGCAAGGGCTGGCATTACCATTACGCTGATCAGGGCAAGGATCGACAGGAAAGAAACGGATTTATTGCGCTGCATAATTATTTACTCTTGGTATCTTTTTCTTCCAGAAACTTCGAGACAAACTGGCCAATTAATTTTTCCAACACCAGTGAACCTTGCGTTAGCTTCAGTTCATCACCGTTTTTCAGAGAGACCTCATCGCCTCCCGCCTCAAGACCGATATATTTCTCACCCAGCAAGCCTGCTGTATATATGCTGGCCGAAGTATCTTTGGGTAAGGTATTAAACTGACTTTCTATACGCATGGTAACAATGGCTTCGAATGTTTGGGTATCAAAACTGATATCTTTAACCCGGCCGATTTTCACTCCTGCCATGGTTACCGGCGAGCGAACTTTCAGGCCACTGGTCTCTTCAAAGCGCGCCTTGATTTCATAACCGGCGTCACTGTTATAGGTACTCAAATTACTGACTTTCATAGCCAGCATAAATAATGCGGCCATACCGCCAGCAACAAAAATACCAACCCAGATTTCTGCTATGCGAGTAGACATAATTAACTCCCGAACATTAATGCAGTTAAAATAAAATCGAGACCGAGCACGGCCAATGATGAATGAACTACCGTGCGAGTAGTCGCACGGCTCACGCCTTCCGATGTTGGCGTTGCGTCATAGCCTTCAAAAATCGCTATCCAGGTAACAACAAAACCAAATACCAGACTTTTCGTTACACCGTTCATGATGTCGTCATAAAAATCGACCTTGGCCTGCATTTGCGACCAGTACGCACCATCGTCAACACCGAGCAAACCGACACCGACAAAATATCCGCCTATCACGCCGACGGCGCTGAAGATTGCCGCCAGTAATGGCATGGAAATAAATCCGGAAATAAACCGTGGCGAAAGAACGCGGCGAATCGGATCAACCGCCATCATTTCCATTGCGGATAATTGCTCGGTTGCTTTCATCAGACCAATTTCAGCGGTCAATGCAGAACCTGCGCGTCCGGCGAATAACAGTGCAGTTACGACCGGACCCAATTCGCGTACCAGCGACAGTGAAACCACCACACCTAATGATTCTTCTGCGCCGAAATCGACCAGGGTGTTATACCCTTGCAAGCCTAATACCATGCCGACAAACAGGCCTGATACAAGAATAATGATCAGCGATAGCACACCAACAGAGTAGATCTGTTGCAAGACAAGTCGTATTCGCAGCGCAAGTTCGGGCACGCCCGCCAGCACGTGACCAAGCAGAATATGGCCACGACCCAGACGTTGGAAAAAGTCCAGTGCGTTATGACCAAGGGACTGAATCACATCTAGCACGTCAATTAATCCTTATGGCCATGGTAAAGATCTTCAGCAAAATCACGCGCCTGAAAATGAAACGGTACCGGTCCATCCGGCTGACCTTTTAAAAATTGTTGCGCCCACTCTGAACCGGAGTTATGTAATTCATCAGACGTGCCATGTGCAACAACCTTCCCGCCGGATAATAAATACACATAGTCAGCTATGGCGAGCGCTTCTTCGATATCATGTGATACCACCACGCTCGTCATACCCAATGCATCATTTAAATTACGGATCAATCTGACAAGCACACCCATCGATATGGGGTCCTGACCGGTAAAAGGTTCGTCGTACATGATCATCATTGGATCAAGTGCGATGGCACGTGCCAGCGCGACACGTCTGGACATACCACCGGAAAGTTCACTGGGCATTAAATGCCGCGCACCGCGCAAACCGACCGCCTGCAACTTCATTATCACCAGGGTGCGGATTACTGACTCAGGTAACTTGGTGTGCTCTCGCAGCGGGTATGCAATATTGTCGAAAACACTTAAATCTGTCAGCAAGGCACCATTCTGAAATAACATGCCCATGCGTTTACGCAATTTATAAAGATTGGCACGATTCAACGAGGTGACTTCTTCATTATCAACGAGGATAGTGCCGGTATTCGGCTTAAGCTGTCCACCTATAAGACGCAGCAAGGTCGTCTTACCCGTGCCACTGGGGCCCATAACAACGGTAATTTTGCCACGGCGAATATCCATATCCACACCATCAAAGATCATCCGGCTATTTCGCGCAAAACTCAGGTTGCGTATTTCGACTAGGTTATTATTATTTTCCATCATTCAGTGAATTTTTAATGAGACCGCATTGTTACTCAGACAAGGGTTGCATGCAATGCATAAGATGATCGCCCATATGACATTGTATAGAGGGTAGTATAGAAGAAGCCATTACAACAAATTCGTTATCACATTAGCATTACGCAAAACATCCAAAGACGGGCTCGCCGAAGTGATAATTAACGCCAACTCACGATCAGGTTGCTCAAGTTTTAAGCAAGGCTCGATAATATTGCGTAAACCTTTGGGATCGTAGTCACCGGCCAGAAAGCACACGAACAGATCGCCTGCACTCAGCCTTGGAATTTCATTTTCAGCGTAACAAACGGGGTTGATTTGATAGCGTTCAAGACACGCGAGCCAGGCTGCATCCAGCGCTATTGCTGGCCCAAAATCCACAGCTATATGGAACGATGCGAGTTTATCCAGTGAAGCAGCCAGCTCAGTCGGCGTAAGCGATACGGCGTCGACTTGCAAAATGACCCCGAGTAATTTTTCTGACAGCGCCGTCAAGGCAGCGTGCTGTTCGACTCCGATACCTGCTGCAGACGCCTGTAAGCCAACTATAAATCGAAACTTGTCATGCGTATCCTCGAGCATCGCGCTGACGTTCGCTTGCCAGTCAGACTCGGTCGGAACATACACTACCGGGATTTCATTGGAATAATAAGTAAGTTGCCACTCTCCGGGTAAATCATCCGGATAAAAATTGTTTTGCCAATTCGGGTGATCCCAACCTTGGGTGCCGATATATAAACGATGTTGATCAGTTGCCATGATTTGCCTTTACTATCCTAACTTAACTTCCCCACCAACCAGCCTGTTTCACGTTATACTTCCGGAAGCAGTGTCGCATTATGTCATTTGTGGCGACGCTTGTGGTGTAATAGTAAAATTTCATGATGTGAAAATTAACCACGGTAAAATGACCTGACCATGGCAGATATACTTCCATTTAAAATACCCAAACCGAAAGACAAGCATAAAGGCAAAACCTTATGTAAGAGTGGCTTTCATAAATGGGAAGTGATGCAGTCCCGTCCATTTGATGTAAAACTGGGCAAAATGGTGACCAGTTACCGGTGCAGCCGTTGTGGTGCAGTAAAAAATGAATCCAAATAAATGATTAATAATCATATCCAGCTTGCTTTTACAATTACTTATATAAATAATTGAATGCATTAGATTAGCTTTTACTTAAGTATTTAATCGTTTACGGCTCAACTAAACTGAGCAGGTCAGACCATATTATCGTGTCAGGAGCGAACCATGACGAGCCAAATCCACCGCCTACTCAGCCTGATGCTGCTGTTGACTGGCCTTGCATTATCGGGCTGTGCCAGCACCAATGGCCCGACAGATGAGCGTGATCCATGGGAAGCCTACAACCGTTGGATGTTTTCATTTAATGATGAACTGGATCGTGAGTTATTACAGCCCGTCGCAAAAGCCTATAAGAACACAGTCCCGTCGCCCATCCAAACCGGTGTGTCAAACGTATTCAGCAATCTGAATGACGTTGTCGTCGTGATTAATGACCTGCTGCAAGGCAAATTTGCACAGGCCGGTAATGATGCGCTACGTTTTTTTGTGAATAGCGTCTTCGGTGTATTGGGAATATTTGATGTGGCGACGTATATGGAATTACCCAAACATAATGAAGATTTTGGTCAAACTTTGGCCGTCTGGGGAATTGAATCCGGACCTTATTTTATGTTGCCAGTACTCGGCCCAAGTACCATTCGTGATACAGCGGGACTGGCCATCGATACCCTTTATTTTGACCCCTTATATACCATAGAAGATGATGAGGCTCGCCTGGTGGCGGTTGGCTTGAAAGCCGTGGATACGCGAGCTCAACTGCTCAGCGCCAGCAAGGTGATGGATCAGGCTGCCATAGATCGCTACGCATTTTTACGCGATGCCTATTTGCAGCGACGTGAAAGCCTTATATATGACGGCAATCCACCGCGCAAAGCCCAGCCGCAAATGAAGCAATCAAAAGAAGACCTGCAACTTGAAAAAGAACTCGATCTTGAACTGGAAAAAGCACTTGAAGGTAATTAACCACTTCAGCCACCACGCCCCAGGCTATTTCTGACATGACTGTGCTTCTCGCCTTTGCCGCTATTCTTGGCGGCCTGGTTTTACTGGTCTGGTCGGCGGACAAATTTGTCCAGGGTGCGGCCGCCACCGCCTATAATCTGGGCGTCTCTACGATGGTCATCGGTCTGGTCGTGATCGGATTTGGCACCTCTGCACCCGAGATGCTGGTCTCGGCAACAGCCGCCCTGCAAGGTAATCCACAACTTGCCGTAGGTAATGCGCTCGGTTCCAATATCGCCAATATTGCGCTGGTATTGGGCGCCACTGCCGTGATCATGCCACTGGAAGTGAAATCGGAAACCTTACGTCGCGAATATCCCATCATGTTTATCGTCATGCTGGTCGCGCTGTTTCTGATGTCTGACCTGACCTTATCGCGGCTCGATGGGGTAATTTTGATTGCCGGTCTGGTTGGACTGATGGCCTGGATGGTCTGGATCAGCCAAAACAAGAGCAAAGGCAAGGCCGACCCGCTGCTTAACGAAATGAGCAATGAAATTCCAAAATTAGCCATGAAACCTGCCCTGCTCTGGCTGATCGTGGGTTTGATATTGCTACTGGTCAGTTCAAAAATTCTGGTCTGGGGTGCCATTATCGCGGCCAAATGGATGGGCATGAGCGATCTGGTTATCGGCCTGACGGTGATTGCTATCGGTACCAGTTTGCCAGAACTGGCAGCGTCAATCATGAGCGCGATTAAAAAAGAGCCGGATCTGGCCATCGGAAATATTATTGGCTCGAATATGTTTAATATCCTCGCGGTGCTGGGGATTTCATCCAGTATCACCAATACGCCCATAACCCACATCGTGATTACGCGTGATTTTGGCACCATGTTAGGCTTAACGATTGCCCTGTTTATTATGGCCTATGGATTTAAACGTCCAGGCCGAATAAACCGACCTGAAGGCATGATATTATTACTATGCTATTTAGCTTATCTTGCGATACTGTATCTAACCGAAGCCAGCGTAATCAGCGCCGGCTAGTCACTGCGAAGACGCATGAACAAACATAAAGTAAGTATTAACAAAAATACCGTTATCGAACTGGGTAAAGCCGTCATTCAAACCGAAGCGCTCGCAATTCAGGCGCTTGCATCGCGTATTGATGAAAATTTCGTCGCCGCCTGTGATTTCATGCTGGCCTGCAAAGGGCGTGTGGTGGTGACCGGTATGGGTAAATCCGGCCACATCGCCGGCAAAATCGCCGCAACGCTCGCCAGTACCGGGACACCGGCGTTTTATGTTCATCCGGGTGAAGCCAGCCATGGTGATCTGGGTATGATCACACAGGCAGATGTGGTGCTCGCTTTGTCAAATTCAGGCGAAACAGATGAATTACTGACCATACTACCGCTAATCAAACGACTTGGTATACCGCTGATTACCCTCACCGGACAAAAGACGTCCAGTCTGGCGACAGAAGCCAGTGTCAATATCGATGTCAGTGTTGCCAAAGAAGCCTGCCCGTTAGGACTGGCACCGACATCCAGCACCACTGCCACGCTGGCCATGGGTGATGCCCTGGCGGTGGCATTACTCGACTCCAGAAATTTCACCGCCGATGATTTTGCGTTCTCGCATCCCGGTGGCCGGCTCGGCAAGCGTTTGCTGCTGCATGTCGGCGACATCATGCACACTGGTGATACCATACCCATGGTCAGTACTGAGGCGAAATTACCTCAAGCTCTCATGGAAATGACCGGCAAAGGCCTGGGTATGACATGCATTATTGATGACCAGAACAAGCTTGCGGGCGTGTTTACTGATGGTGATTTACGGCGCTTGTTTGAAACGGAATCCAAACAATCGCAAACCTCGCTGCAAGATATCGCTATCACAAGCGTCATGACTTCGCCCTGTAGGAGTGTGACAGCCAACCAGCTGGCAGTGGCAGCCGTGCAAATCATGGATGACAAGCGTATTAACGCTCTGCCGGTAACTAACGAAAATGGCCAGGTAATTGGTTGCCTGAATATGCATACCCTGCTCCGCGCGGGTGTCGTTTGATACTGACAAGTATCTGATCGCCGATTACCGATCTTTGCAAAAATTATTGGATGTATGATGAAAGAAATTCTTGATCGCGCAGCACAAATTAAACTGGTTGTTTTTGATGTCGACGGGGTGTTGACAGATGGTGGCCTGTTTTTTGGTGATGATGGGCTGGAATACAAAATGTTTTATTCGCGTGACGGCCTGGGCATGAAACTATTGCAACGCAGTGGCGTCGAAATTGGTGTTATCACGGCACGAAGTTCAAAGGTTGTGGTTCACCGCATGGCGAATCTCGGTATTGAGCATGTATATCAGGGCAAGCTGGAAAAATTGCCCGCCTTGGAAGACATGACAAACAAACTCAATATTAATATGGAACAAACCGCCTACGTTGGTGATGATGTCATTGATTTACCGGTAATGAAACGTGTCGGCCTGGCCATTGCCGTTGCCGATGCACACCCTTTCGTCATCGAGCATTCACACTGGCAGACCCATAATCGTGGTGGTCGAGGCGCCGCACGTGATGTATGTGAACTGATCATGCGTGCGCAAAATACCCTGGATGCGCAATACATGAGTTTCATCGACTGAATCGAAGTATGTGTCACATTTGAAAAAAGAAATTAAATGAATCGCCTCGGGTATTTACTATTACTGCTTACCGTGACTGCCATTGCAGCCACCAGCAGCTGGTTACTAAGCAAGGTTGACGAAAAACCGTTGAGCATATTGCAACCGGAGCGGCATGATCCCGATTACTTTATGACAAATTTCAATGCCACGGTAATGAATGCCGGTGGTACACCTAAATATAAAATGAGCGCAACCAGACTGGAGCATTTCCCGGATGATGGCAGCATTGATGTCACCCAACCTTATTTTGAATATTTTCGTCCCCATCTTTCGCCCTGGATTGTTGTCGCTGACGCGGGTCAAATTTTTAACAAGGGCAAACTTGTCCATCTTAATGGCAAGGTAATAATGGAGCGTCAAAAGAGTAACACCGAACCCTACGTAAAACTGGTCACACGTGATTTACGTATACATACGGATACAGAATATGCCGAAACAGACGCTAAAGTGAATGTGCAATCCGATAATCGTCAGTTGCAAGCAACGGGCATGCGTGTCAATCTCGCGGCAGGCAAGCTCGAATTACGTAACAAGGTAACGGGTACTTATGGGATTAAATAACCTCACATACTTTACTACCTTGCTGGTACTGCTGTTGCCGCTTAATCAGGGATTTGCGTTAAAAACGGATCGCGATCAACCGATTACGATTCAGGCTGACCATGTCATGCTCGATGAAAAAAAAGGCACCAGTGAATATACAGGGAATGTGCACTTCACACAGGGCAGTATCGTATTAAAAGGTGACAAAGTGATCATTTACCAGCCAAATGGCAGTCTGGAAAGTGTCATCGTTTATGGCAGACCTGCCAGTTTTGAACAACGATCGGATGTCCAGCCTGAAAAAGTCAATGCGCTCGCCGAAAAGATGGAATACATTGCCAAACAACAAAAAGTGCTATTAACAACCAATGCATCAGTCTGGCAAGGTAAAAATCGCCTCAGTGGTGATTACATCGAGTACGATACGACCAAGAGTACAGTAACTGCCAGCAAAGAAGATGATAGCGACAAGCGTGTCCGCGCCATCATTGAACCCACCAAGAAGTAACGGGCATTATGTCGCGATTGATAGCCGAAAAAATTTGCAAGAAATATAAGGGCCGTGAAACCGTAAAAGACGTTACTATCCAGCTGGATAGCGGTGACGTGGTGGGACTGCTCGGCCCGAATGGTGCAGGCAAAACGACCTCATTTTACATGATAGTCGGTATCATCAAGGCCGATTCTGGGCAGATCAGGTTGGACGAGCGAGATATCACTACCCTGCCCATGCATCTGCGTGCCCGCGCTGGTATTGGATATTTGCCGCAGGAAGCGTCGATTTTCCGTAAATTGTCAGTAGCTGACAATATTCGTGCGATATTACAAACCCGACATGACCTTGATTCCTACCAGCAAGATCACAAGCTGGAAGAACTTCTTGATGAGCTCCATATTGGACATATCCGGAAAAATATGGGCATGAGCCTGTCCGGCGGTGAACGGCGCCGGGTCGAAATAGCGCGTGCATTGGCAACAGAACCACGCTTTATTCTGCTTGATGAACCCTTCGCGGGTGTTGATCCGATATCAGTACTTGATATCCAGAACATCATCACCCATCTCAAAGAGAGGGATATCGGTGTATTGATTACCGATCATAATGTTCGGGAAACACTCGGTATTTGCCATCGTGCCTATATTTTGAATGAAGGCAAGGTCATTGCCGAAGGCAAACCTGAGGTACTACTGAATGACAGCCAGGTAAGAAGAGTCTATTTAGGTGAAAATTTCAAGCTATAACAAGACTGCATCTGATATTGAAATACGCTAGAATCATAACTGCCAGGACACAAACAAGGCACAATAGTAGTACACGCCATAAATTATGAAACAAACACTCCAGTTACGTCTCGGTCAACATCTCACGATGACGCCGCAATTGCAGCAAGCCATTCGCTTGTTGCAACTTTCAACACTTGAATTGCAGCAAGAAGTACAGGAAGCTCTTGAGAGCAACCCGATGCTGGAAACGGTGGAGGAATCCGACCGCGCACAGGAAAACAGCCAGGAAACGACCGATTCCGAGCGTCTCAACAACGGCGATGGCGAACAACGCGACACGGCGAAAAATGAACTGGAAAATATACCTGATGAACTACCCGTTGATACTGCATGGGAAGATATCTATGACGGTATGCCGGTTACCCAACACGGTGCCTCAGCGTCATCAGATTCACGAGACTACGAATCGCCGCAAGCCACAGGGGAAAGTTTACAGGAACACCTGTCATGGCAATTACAAATGACGCCGCTAAGTCAAATAGACAAACTGATAGGCGAAGCCATTATTGATTCGATAAATGAGGATGGCTTTCTCACGACTGATATCGAAGACATATTGCAATCCTGTGGTGAAGATAGTGAACTCGAGCTGGACGAGGTACAGGCTGTGCTGCGCCTCATTCAATCATTTGATCCACCCGGCATCGCGGCAAGGGACTTGAGAGAAAGTCTAATCCTGCAACTTAAACAGTTACCCGGTTCTCCTGAAGTCACCAAGACACTGGAGCTTGTCGAATCGCATTTCGAGCTGCTTGCAAATCGGGATTATAACCAGCTCGCGCGGCGATTGAAGTTGACCGAAGACGAGCTAAAATTGATATTACAGGTCATACAGTCGCTTAATCCACGACCAGGTGGACATATAACGAACACCAACTCAGAGTACATCATTCCGGATGTCATCGTTGCCAAACAAAAAAATAAATGGGTTGTGAAACTGAACTCAGATGCAGCACCACGAATTCGTGTCAATCCCACATATGCTAATATGATAAAGGATGTGCACAATAGCGCCGATAATACCTACATGAAAAATCACTTGCAGGAAGCAAAGTGGTTTATCAAAAGCCTGCAGAGTCGAAATGAAACCTTGTTAAAAGTCGCGACCAGCATAGTCAATCACCAAATCGGCTTTCTCGAGCATGGTGAAGAAGCGATGAAAGCGCTGGTGCTGCATAATATCGCCGAAGAAGTCGAAATGCACGAATCAACCGTGTCACGGGTCACAACCAAAAAATACATGCACACGCCACGCGGAATCTTTGAGCTGAAATACTTTTTCTCCAGCCATGTCAGTACCGACAGTGGTGGAGAATGCTCGGCAACGGCAATTCGTGCCATTCTTAAAAAAATGATAACTGCCGAAAATACCAAGAAACCACTCAGCGACAGCAAGCTGGCACAAATATTATCAGATCAAGGTATTAATGTTGCACGTCGAACGGTAGCCAAATACCGGGAGTCCATGTCCATTCCACCGTCAAATGAACGCAAACGATTAACCTAAAGCCCTTCTACAAAAGGAGTAACTCATGCAATTAAATGTAACAGGCCATCACGTAGATATCACCGAATCCATGCAAGCCTATGTCGAAAACAAATTTGAGCGTCTTGAACGTCACTTCGATCATGTTACCAATATTCACGTTATCCTTATGGTTGAAAAGTTGCGACAAAAAGCAGAAGCGACGATCCATATAAGTGGCGCGAGCATATTTGCTGATGCTGAAAATGAAGATATGTATGCTGCAATTGATGCGCTGGTTGATAAACTGGATCGACAAATCAAGAAACATAAAGAAAAATTAACTGATCATCACCGTCAGGATGGTCGCGACATGAAACAACCACAATTATAAATTGGAAACCACACGGCAATGCAGCTACATGAATTAATCAAACAGGAAAACATCGCGTGCGACGTCGACGCACAAAGTAAAAAACGTGCACTGGAGGCTGTCAGCAGCCTGATTTCCAGTCACAATGGTTCTATCAATGCCAATGAAATATTTGACAGTTTGATAGCACGTGAAAAACTTGGTGCCACAGGGCTGGGTTACGGTGTTGCAATTCCACATGGAAGATTGAAAAATATTGATACCATTGTAGCTGCATTTATAAAATTAAAAGACGCGATTGATTATGATTCGATCGATAAAAAACCGGTCGATCTGATTTTCGCATTACTGGTTCCGGAAGATGCGGCAGACGAACATTTACAAACGCTGGCAATGTTGGCGAAAATGTTTAACGACGAAAACATTCGCGATTCACTACGCAAGGCAACTTCTGCTGATGACATAATCAAACAACTGGCAAACTGGGAAATGACTCAACATTAAAAGATGCTAAATGGATTTAACCGTATCCCAAGTATTCTCTGCTCAATCCGATGCTTTAAAGTTAAATTGGTATATTGGTAAAAAGAACGATATATTTGCCAACCGGACTATTCCTCACATAAGTCCAGCTTCACTGATTGCAAATCACTTAAACCTTATTCGACCCCACCCTATACAAATAATTGGCGAGTCCGAAGCAGAATATCTTGATGGTCTTGGAAAAAATACCTTAAATGATACTATCAAACAATTATTCAATTACAAGCCTGTCCTGATTATTTACACACGCAATAGCAAACCTTCTGACAATATTATGCGTGCTGCAAAAAAACATAACACCAATATCTTTCTCACCAGTCTCAGCAGTGCAGATACAATTGAAAGATTGCAATACTATTTTGCCGAAGTCTATGCCCAAAATACGCTTGTTCATGGCGTATTTATTGAAGTATTTGGTATTGGCACACTCTTATCCGGACCAAGCGGTATTGGTAAAAGTGAATTGGCACTTGAGCTGGTTACCCGTGGACACCGCCTCGTCGCTGATGACGCTGTCGAATTTTTTGCACCCAATCCTGATACAGTCATGGGTAAATGCCCGGAACTATTAAAAGACTTTACCGAGGTCCGCGGTCTTGGCATTATCAATATTCGCCAGATCTTTGGCGACAGTGCCATCGCACCGGAATCCAGACTTGGCTTGATTATTCAATTACAGAGTTATTCTGACGTTGCCAGCAACCCTGATTTTCGTCTGGATGGTGCACAACGTAACCGCAAGATACTTACAAATTACATACCAGAGGTTATACTGCCCGTTGCGGTAGGGCGAAGCCTGGCGGTGATTGTTGAAGCAGCTGTTCGGAATCACGTTTTAAAATTACGCGGCTACGATGCCATGCAGGATTTTATTCAAAAACAACAAGAACAGATAACACGCAAGTCATGAAACTAATTATAATCAGCGGGCTTTCAGGCTCAGGCAAGAGTATCGCGCTTAACGTACTCGAAGACCTCGATTATTACTGTATTGACAATCTGCCTATCGGGTTAATAACTGTTTTGTCTGATCAATTATTATCTAACCCGGAAACAATGACAGGCTCTGTTGCCGTTGGCATAGACTCCCGCAATCATCCGGATGGATTGAAACATTTTGACAAGGTTCTGGAAAATCTGAAAAATCGCAAGGTTGAAACAGAAGTCATCTTCTTGCAAGCTGATGATGCGACCTTGATAAAACGCTTCAGCGAAACACGCCGTAAACACCCGCTCAGCAATTCAAAAACTTCACTAAGCGAGGCAATTGTCAAGGAACGTGACCTTTTATACAACGTTACCGCCAATGCCGAGCTGGTTATCGATACTACACATACAAATATACATCAATTGCGCGACCTGATAAAAGAACGCGTCCATAATACCAACAAGGAAACACTTTCAATCACGATAGAATCGTTCGGCTTTAAACATGGTATTCCACATAACGCTGATTTTATTTTTGACGTTCGTTGTCTGCCAAACCCTCACTGGGAACAAAAATTACGTGCTCTTACCGGCAAGGACAAAGCTGTACAAAAATTCCTGTCCTGTCATGACGATGTAAATGAAATGTTCAGTGATATATACAATTTTATACAAAAGTGGATCCCCAAGTTTGAAGAAGACAACCGAAGTTATATTACCTTTGCAATAGGCTGCACCGGGGGGCACCACCGTTCAGTTTATCTCGTTGAAAAACTGGTTAAGGAACTCAACGCGAGCGGCAGGGATATCCTGATACGCCACCGTGAATTACCATGAGTGTAGGCATACTGATAATTACCCATAATAATATCGGTCAGGCGCTACTCGATAGTGCTGTAGAAATTATCGGTACCTGCCCGGCAAATGTAAAAGCCATTTCAATTACAACCCGCTCAGACAAGGAGTCATTTATTCAACTTGCGAACAAGGAAGCTCTGCAACTTGACAGTAAGGATGGCATTTTGATTCTGACCGATCTGTATGGCGCAACCCCGAGCAACATTGCAAGCGCTATTACTGTAAACAATAGTGTGGTTGTGACTGGTGTGAATTTACCCATGCTGATTCGTGTTTTAAATTATTATAACTTGCCTCTGGATGACCTCAGTCAAAAAGCCGTAACTGGCGGTCATGATGGCGTGCTTGCCTACCCTGCTAATGGATAACCCATGAAACAACAGCCAATCGAAATAACAAACAAACTTGGTTTGCATGCACGAGCTGCTGCAAAATTTGTTACAACGGCGTCAAAATATGAATCCGAAGTACTACTGGGTTCTAACGAAAAATTTGTCAATGGTAAAAGTATCATGGGTGTAATGATGCTGGCCGCCAACAAAGGTACACATCTTGTTATCAAGGTAAATGGTCCGGACGAGGATGCTGCATTAGCCGAGCTCGTCGAACTCGTTAACAACAAGTTTGACGAAGAATGTTGAAATGACCGTATGCTTTCATGGAATCGGCATCACCCCGCGTATAGCAATCGGTCCGGCACATGTGTTGTATCGCGATTTACCGGAAATCTCCGAATACGTTATTCCACCCGAATATATCCAGGCAGAAGTACAACGTTACCAGGCAGCTCTCAAACAGGCGACCGATGAACTGACAAGTTTACGTGACAGTATCCCGACTTCTACACCGGTAGAGATCACCTCTTTTATTGATACACACTTGTTAATGATGAATGATCCGATGTTTTCGGATATACCGATTGAACTGATAACCGTCGCCAATTGCAATGCTGAATGGGCGCTCAAACAGCAACATCAAAATATAGTCAATGTGTTCACCCAGATGGATGATGCGTATTTACGTACCAGAAGAGACGACGTCAATCACGTAGTCAATGCCATTATGAGCGCCTTGTTAAGCAGTGCGGTTTATCACGGCGCGACTCCCTTGCAGGAACAGCCGCTGGCCGGACATGTGCTGATCGCGGCGGATATTTCACCATCAGAAATAGTACTTTATTATCATCAGGGAATCAGTGCTATCGTTACCGAAGCCGGTGGACCAACCTCACATACTGCCATCCTGGCAAAAAGTCTCAACATCCCCGCTATCGTTGGCCTGCACAATATACAGGACTACATAGAAGAAGGTGAAACCGTTGCTATTGATGGGCGATTTGGCCTGGTATTAACCGCCTTAGATGATGCATCCTTACTGCATTATCACCAGTTAAAACAGCAACAAAATGCAACCGCACTGGAATTAACCAAGCTCAGCGGTCAGCTTGCCGTTACACTTGACGGTACAGCAATCAAACTTTTTGCCAATACCGAACTGCCCGAAGAACTTGCCTTACTCGACGAGCTAAACGTGGATGGCATAGGTTTGTACCGTACCGAGTTTCTCTATATGAATCGCTCACAAATTCCTGATGAAGAGGAGCAATTAAAAGCTTATCGGGAAGTTATCGACTACCTTGATGGTCGCCCGTTGACACTCAGAACACTTGATATTGGAGCCGACAAGACATTACAAATTCCCGAATTCGCACACTCCAAGGCTACCAACCCGGCATTAAGTTTGCGCGCTATTCGTTTGTGTCTGAATGAACCCGGTCTGTTTATTCCACAATTACGCGCAGTGTTACGTGCATCCGCGTATGGACCTGTTCGGTTAATGATACCCATGCTCTCCACAACACATGAAGCGTTGCAAACCATCAATTTGATTGAGCACACAAAAGCACAACTTAAAGCTGAAAAGATCAAGTTTGACGACAAAATAAAAATAGGTGCCATGATTGAAGTCCCGGCTGCGGCTGTTAGTGCCATGATGTTTACAAAATATCTGGATTTTCTGTCCATTGGTACAAACGATCTGATTCAATATACGCTGGCTATTGACCGCGTGGATGATGAGGTAAATTATCTGTACGATCCGGTTCATCCTGCTGTCATCCAGCTAATTGCTACCACTATTCGTGCCGGTCAACTTGCAAATATTCCGGTTTCGATGTGTGGTGAAATGGCTGCCGAATCGCGTTATACACGCGTGTTGCTTGGCCTTGGACTGACAGAATTCAGTATGCATCCAAATTCTATTCTTGAAGTAAAGCAGCAAATTCTGCAATCCAATCTGCCAGACCTTAAGAATCAGTGTCAAACTTTGCTACAAAGTACCGATATCGAACACTATCTCGACACACTCGACAAGATTAATTACCATTAATTCACCTTTTAATTACACCCTGCTAGACTACTGGCTAGCCAGATCTTGCCAGTTAATGGCAAGTCTGTTTTCTCATCCATCATAAGTGGTTCAGTATGGAACAAGAACAAACACCCGACATTCTGCATTTATTTACCGACTGCATTGAAAGGGAAGACTGTGATCAGATTGATCACATGCTTCATGATATGTATCCGGCGGATATCGCACATGTTCTTGAGGCGTTACCTGTCAGTCAACGTGAACAGATATGGAAACGTGTACCCAGCGAACATGAAGGTGAAATTCTTGTTCATCTGAATGAGGATGCGCGGGCAGCGTTAATGCGCACCATGGCGCCCGAGCAGCTGGTTGCCGCAACTGAAACCCTCGATACGGATGACCTCGCTGACATTCTGCCTGAAATGCCGCAGGCTGTTATACAGGAACTGCTGTTGACCATGGAACAGCAGGATCGGGAACGACTGAAGTCTGTATTGTCCTATGCAGATGATACAGCCGGTGGCCTGATGGATCTTAGCACTACCATGATTCGTGCTGACATTACATTAGACGTGGTATTTCGCTACCTGCGTCGTATTGGCTCCTTGGCAGAAGGAACAGATAATCTCTACGTCGTTAATCGTGACAGCATCTACCTTGGACTATTACCTTTATCAACACTTCTCACCAGCGACCCGAATTTGATGGTTGCGGATGTTATGCATACAGATGTTGAAGGCATTAACGCCGAAACACATGTACGTGATGTTGTGAACCTGTTTGAACGGCGCGATTTAATCACAGCACCGGTTGTCGATGCAGATAACAAGCTGCTCGGACGTATTACCATTGATGACGTGGTAGACGTCATACGTGATGAAGCCGAACACTCCTTAATGAGTATGGCGGGTATGAACGAGGAAGATGACATGTTCGCACCTGTTGTCACCAGTACACGGCGACGTGCATTATGGCTTGGCGTAAATTTACTGACAGCCTTGCTTGCTTCCTGGGTAATCAGCCGTTTCGGCGCCACCATTGAAAAGCAGGTTGCGTTGGCCATCTTGATGCCCATCGTCGCCAGCATGGGTGGCATTGCCGGGAGTCAGACTTTAACCCTTGTCATCCGCGGCATGGCACTGGGGCAAATTGTTTCGTCTAATGCGAAACGTTTGTTAATAAAAGAATTATGGGTTGGCGCACTGAACGGTTTAATCTGGGCGGTCGTCATTGCAACCATTGCCGGTGCCTGGTTTGACAGTATGCGTCTGAGTATGATTATTGCGACCGCAATACTGATTAATTTGCTCGTTGCTGCTTTCTCCGGCCTGACAATTCCATTAATGTTAAAACGTTTTGGTGCAGACCCTGCCCTGGCAGGAACTGTTGTTCTGACAACCGTAACGGATGTTATTGGTTTTATGGCTTTTCTCGGACTTGCCACCATCTTTCTGGTTTAGCAATTTATTATGAATGATTTCAACGAAGAATTACCGGTTAGCAAGTCACAACTAAAACGTGAAGCGCACGCCGCCCAGGAATTGGGTGAACGACTGGTAGACCTGAAACCATCACAACTTAAAAAGCTGTCTCTGAGTGACAATATATATCAGGCGATCATTCATGCGCAGTCCTTGCAAGGTAAACACGGCGCACTAAAACGCCAGTTACAATATCTTGGCAAACTGATGCGAGAAGTTGACAGCAATGAAATCAGCCTTGCGCTTGAAAAACTCATACAACCACACAAGGATGACGTGAAACGACTGCACCAGATTGAGAAATGGCGCGATCGGCTTGTTGCGGAGGGCGATAGTGCCTTGAATGTCTTTTTTGACAATTATGAAGTAATGGATCGTCAATTATTGAGACAACTGGTTCGTAATTCGCAGGCGAAAGATGCGGCACAATCACTACGCGCCAAACGTAAGCTGTTCCAACTCATTGAACAGTCCATTCCTGTCGGGTCCTGAACTCAGTTGATATTACAGGGAATACGTCGATGCGTCAGGGCAGGGAAATGTTGACGGGTTTTTCGTAACGTATCCAGATCCAGATCTGCAATAACAAAACCGGCGCCACTGGGCAGTCTGTCCAGCACATTTCCCCATGGATCAACAATCATACTGTCACCGTACGTTTCACGGCCATTAACATGATAACCACCCTGTGCTGCGGCAATAACATAACTCAGATTTTCAATTGCACGTGCACGTATCAATGTTTCCCAGTGCGCGCGCCCGGTATTTGCCGTAAATGCTGAAGGCAAAGCGATAAACTCCATACCTTCATCCAACATACGGCGAAATAATTCCGGAAAACGTAAATCATAACAAACTGCAACGCCCATACGACCAAATGGTGTTTCGACAACAAGCACCTGATCACCAGCATCAATGACGTCAGATTCATTGTAAGTCTCGGTTTCATTTACTGTTACATCAAACAGATGAATCTTGTCATAACGGGCAACACATTCACCCTGACTGTTATAAATCATGCTGGCCGCACGCACATGATCTGAATGATCCGTGGCAATCGGTATTGTGCCACCGACAATCCAGACGCGGTGTTTTTCTGACAGTTGTGAAACGAAATCCTGGATTTGCCCGCTACCACTATGCTCGCTGATTTTTAACAAATCGTTCTGCTGCATGGTCATTGCTGCAAAGTTTTCAGGCAACACAACCAGTTCTGCACCTGCATCTGCTGCATAACTTACCCAACGCCCTGCTTCATTCAGATTCGCTGATACGTTGGGTCCCGATGCCATTTGGATGGCAGCGATTCTTTTTATACCTGTCATATGTTATCTCAAGTTATTTTTGGTGTTATTCGGTGTTCTACTGCGATTTTTTGGTGACTAACAAATCGAGCATATTCACATCGGTGCTTCCTGGTTGCATACGGATCATACTGGAATCAACACCGAGCGATGTTAACCAACCTTTTAATTCTGATGCCCACAGGACACCGGATTCCCCGCCGGGGTAACGGATGGTTATTTGGTTAGCATCTTGTGCATCAAGTAAATTTACCGCGTTGCGAATCGCCGACATTTGCATAACAGTTTCTGCACGCTTGGGTTGTGCCCATTGTGCAGATGATAATTTGAATTCTTGTGCTGCCAGTACGTTTGTTGTCATCAAACCAGCTAATAATATCGATACTAATATGCGCATAGTTTATCCTGTTCCTTCTTCACTAAATTCAATAATAGGGTCCTGAGTTTGAGGCGTATCCGGCTTATCCGCATTTAACTGTTTAATAACGGGTTTATCCCAATTACCACTTATATGATAAATGCGTTGTATAGATTCATCGACATCATCGCCAAATAACTGGCGAAAAAACAATACAATTGCACCGATTTGTGCACCAAATAGCAAACCACTCGGCAAGGCCAGTGAATCACTTACTTGTGGTATTACAGTAACGTACTGATCAAAATCCTTTTCACTCAGTCCGGTCCGGCCAGTAATATTGACCGTCGCAACCGGACTGATAATTTTCATGTCTTCAGTATAGGCGTTACCTTCCAGCACGTGAACATCACCTTTAATAAAATCAAAACTGAATCCTGACTTAAATGTATCTCGAAAATCCAGCAATAACCGTCTCGGTAACGCAGTTATGCTCAGCAATCCCAGCAAACGACCGGCGCCAGCTTCCACTTTCAGAAATCGTCCATCAGTGATATTAGATTTGATTTCTCCATTCAATCTTTTCAAGGCAAACGATCCGGGTGATCCGGGCCACTTCAAAACACCTTGTACCTCACCAGCGCCATTTTCAATTGCAGATGCAAAACCCATTCTGCCGAGTAATTGCCCAAAGTTGTCACTTTTTAATATACCTTTGGCTACCGTTAAATGTTGGCCGTGTACATAAGTCCAGTCTGCAATTCCTTGCACCACAAGATTCTCATCGTTCACGTTAAAATCATTTATACGTAAACCGTTTTCAATTTTTGTAGTATAAAATGTCGTTTTACCAAATCTGATGTTATCAAACTCGAGTTGACCTATTTTTGCGTCCATTAATGGCAGCGTTCTTGGTGGCGATGGCGGTCGAGGTTTTTTGTAATTGTCTTTTTTGAATTGCACCCTGTCCATATCTGTGTATATAGGAATACCTAAAAATGGCTGATTTTTGGCATTACGCGTTGTATCAAGCGCCTCCAGCCAGTCACGTAGTGAAAAATCCAGTAACGTCCCCGAGACGCGCATTATATTTTTTTCAGGCAAGCTGGTATCGGCATCTTTTAGCGCGAATTCTCCACGCAATAACTTTGCGCCATTTTTTGGCAAGGATACGTCCATGGCGGCTGATAATTTTTCACCAAATTTTACTCTGGATTCAATCCTGCCTTTTTCAACCAGTGTCAGTTCCATGAAGGTCGGAAGAGTGCTGTCAGCCGGTTTTGACATTGGTGATGGCAAGGTACTTTCTATTTGCTTCAAATCAGATACAGCCTTGAATTTCGCCGGATGGATAACATTGTTTTTATCTTTATAGCGGAACGTAAATGCACCTTTCCAATCAGTATTGCCGTGTATATGATCGTATCCCGGCATGTTGAACTTTTTCATCATACGTGCTATTTCAATATTGCCGCGCATAATCAGTTCAAGTTGTCTTGCACCGTTCTTCATGCGTGTATAACCATCTATAATGGTTTTACCTCGCTGTATGTTGGCAGTGATATTGCGGGCATATTGTTTTTTATCAGAAAAATTCCAGCGTCCGGTAATATTTTCGACATCCAGTTTTCCATCCACCAGGAATGCATGTACATTTTCGACATCAAGATGCCCTCTGAATCCCAGTGGACTGTGTTTTTTTACTTCGTCATCAAGCGGAACATGTAAATGTACTTTCAAATCTCCAGCACCAACAAATCTCGCCGCATCAACAAAGTCTTTTGCTTGCGGTAACATAGGTGTTGTAGTGAGATAAGTTGCAATATCAGTCAATTTTGCCTTGACCAATCCATCGATGCTGACTTCCGGGGATTTAAAGTCCTTTATAGTCGCCACCATATGATCAGTCTTACTCTGTAACATTTTTGCATGGTGAACATCCAGATGCATATCCCTGGAAGTGAACATGGCTGATAACTTTGCATCATAAATTTTTGGCCAGTTCTTCTGGTAATCAATTTCAACATTCGTTGCATTAAATGACGCCTTGAATGTACCTGGCTTGTCACGAAACGGGAAATTCTTCACGCGGCCGTTAAATACAACGAATCCGTCGGAGGCAGTACCTGAATTTATAGCGGTTCTTAACCATGAAATGAGTTTGGGTTTCATAACACTCACAGGCATATAATTTCGCACCTGCTTGCCATCAACATCATTGGCGCTTGTTTGCAGATCCAGATAAATTGATTCCGGATGTTTCTCAGAAATATGAGCTGAAACTGTGCTGATTGTTTTGAAATCGTTATTAATGATTTCCAGATTTTTTGTGGTAACAACCCAGTGTCCGGTATTTCTTTTCCAGTTAATCCTGCCTTTTAACTTTGACAAACCGATATTGCGTTCAAAAATTCGCGGAAATTTAGCTACCACGTTTTCAGAGTCCAGAGTTAACCCCCCTGAATTATTTCCGGCAGAAATATATCCTTTTGCGCCGGTTATCCCGGGAATTTTCTTGTAAGGTTCAACAGAAACACCATCGAATTCGGTAGTTACTGCATAATTTGACTTGTCGCCCTCTGTCTGTAACTGGAAATGTAAATTTTTTATATCACCCTGTGGCTTTAATCTGTTTAACAAATCAGATTGCTGTCTGGAAAAATAGTCAGTTTTATCAAGTACTGATTGCACATCCTGAATTCGAATAAAATCAAGCTCGGCGCGGAAGGTTTTATTATTTGATTCGTCAATAAAACTGGCAAAACGGAAATCTGTTTCTGGCCACTTGCCACCTTGCCCAATGAAATTAAAGTTATTTACCCGTAAGTACCAGTCTTTCTCGCCAGACTTCCACGCCAACTGACCGCTCACTGCATTGACTTTTAATGTTTTATTGGTCGTTTGCCTTGTTAACAACAGATTATTCGCTTCGATTAACGCCTTTAATTCTTTCAGTTTACCACTATCCCATATCCCCCACATTTTGACATCAAACAAACCTTCATTTATTGCAACATCTTTAATGTCGGGTTTTAATCCCCATTCATTGACAGCGACTGCATCACCATGAATGTAAAAATTTCCCTTCCATTTCACCGGATCAAGAATATCACCGTAGACGTCAAACGCAAGTACCACATTCTTGCCTACTTTTTCCGGTAACGTGAACCCCCCGGTAAATTGATGGCGGTCGTCCTGGTTACGCAAGCTGAGTTTGTGACTGTGAAGTTTTCTGGGTTTTTGACCGGCTTTTATGTCATGCCAGATTACAGTACTATCCTGAATAATCAGACTGCTACGGTGGAATAGCCAGTCGGAAAGTTCCGATGATTGGTCTTCTGCATTTAAGACGAACTCGGAACCCAATTCATCGACGCCCAATCCCTGCACCTGAAACTTGCCGTTTTTCAATCGTGTTATTCTTAACTCAAGACCTGAAACGGTCAGATTTTTCGGGATAAATTTCTGGTAGGCAATTGAATCGAAGACTGAAACACTGACACGTATTTCGGAAAACTTTATCAGCTCATTTTTACTCTTTGATTTAAGCATGCGCACGTTTTTAAAAATAAGCGTGGGCGAGAGGCCCACCAAACGGGCATCCATTTCTTCAATATAAACCGGCCTTTCCAGCAAAGTACCCAGTTGTGATTCAATATATTCCCGACGATCGCCAAGATCTGGTATGAACACGCGTATCACGGTTAATGAAACCGCCACCAATACCAGTACAGTCACAACAGAATAAAGTGTCAGTATTTTACAACGCGTGAAAAATGTTTTTGTTTTCTGCAAACTATGGTTACCTGCCTAACCAGAATGTACTACATTGGTACAACATCAAACTGCTCCTGCGTATATTCCGCTTCTACCTGCAAACCAATTGGTTTGCCAATAAATGTTTCAAGCTGGGCAACACTGGTGGATTCTTCATCCAGCAATCTGTCTACCACCGTTTGCGAGGCAAGCACAAGGTATCGCTCCGCATCATACTGACGCGCCTCACGGAGTATTTCGCGAAAAATTTCATAGCACATGGTTTCCGCAGTCATAATGTGTCCCCGACCATGACATGTTGGACAAGATTCACACAGGATATGTTCCAGACTTTCGCGAGTACGTTTGCGCGTCATCTGCACCAGTCCCAGAGTTGAAACTTCACTGATGTTTGTCTTGGCCTGATCGCGATCGAGATTTTTTTCCAGTGCACGCAACACCTGACGTTTATGCTCCGGATCAACCATATCAATAAAATCGATAATGATAATTCCACCCAGATTACGCAGTCTGAGTTGTCTTGCAATTGTCTGCGTTGCTTCAAGATTGGTTTTAAAGATAGTTTCTTCGAGATTTCGATGCCCGACATATGCACCCGTATTTACATCAACAGTTGTCATCGCCTCTGTCTGATCAATTATCAAATAACCACCGGACTTGAGTTGCACTTTTGACTGCAGCGAATTGCGAATTTCATCTTCTACACCATAAATATCAAATATCGGCCGTTCACCCGGGTAGTATTCAATTCTGTCTACAAGCTCGGGAATGAATTCCTCGGCAAACTGCACGGCTTTATTGAAAGTTTCACGACTATCAATACGGATTTTTTCGATAGTTGTGCCGCTGATATCGCGCATGGTTCGAATAACAAGCGGTAAATCTGAATAAATCAGACTTTCACTTTTTGCCTGCTCAATATTTTCATCGACAGATCGCCATAGCTTGTGCAAAAATTCAATGTCGCTTTGCAGTGCAGCTTCACTCGCACCTTCTGCAACAGTACGAATAATATAACCACCGGGATACTTCCCTTCGGCGTGAGATATCACACAATTCTTTAAACGCGTACGCTCCTGTTCGTCTTCTATTCGTTGCGATACGCCAATATGATCCGATGCCGGTATATAAACCAGATAACGTGAAGGTATGGATAATTGTGTGGTGAGCCGTGCGCCTTTACTGCCGATGGGATCCTTGATGACCTGCACCACAACATCCTGCCCCTCTTTTAATCGTAACAACGCATCAACAGACTTGGGGCGCGCATCGGATGTGTTGGTGTTGGTATCGTTTTCATCGACTACCGCGGTAATATCTGATTCATGTAAAAAAGCGGTACGATCCAGTCCCATCTCGACAAAAACAGCCTGCATACCGGGTAAGACTCTCGACACCTTGCCTTTATATATATTCCCTACCAGACCGCGTCGTCGAGCACGTTCTATATGGACTTCCTGCAATACACCGTTTTCAACATACGCAATACGTGTTTCCTGCGGTGTTACATTAATTAAAATTTCTTCACTCATGGTCTGTTGATAATACTGTAATCCCGGCCTGATTCAATAGCTTAGCAGTTTCATACAGAGGTAATCCCATTACCCCTGAATAACTACCGGTCATGTGTTCAATGAACATGGCGGCGAGCCCCTGGATGGCATAGCCGCCCGCCTTATCTTTGCCTTCGCCTGTTTTCCAATAGGCCAGCGCCTGAGCAGTGCTTATTTCAACGAAGCTTACTTCACTTCTGGACATGGCAGACCAGCTTTCCTGACCACCAAGCACGCAAAGCGCTGTATAGACCTGATGTATCTGGCCTGACAGTGTCTTATACATCTTGAGTGCATCTTCTGTATCGACTGGCTTGCCTAATATATGTCCATTAATTGTCACAGCGGTATCAGCCGCCAGGATTACCGTATCCTTATCGTATCCTTTATGTTCATTTTCCTGATTTGCCAGCTGTTCAGACACCGCCATTGCTTTTTCGTTAGCAATGCGCTGCACATATTGTTCTGCTGATTCGGAAGATTGCGGAATTTCGTCAATATTGGCAATGTATATATCAAAATCTGTACCTTCTGCCTTGCCAAGTTGCATGAGCAATTCACGGCGTCGTGGCGAAGCGGAAGCCAGGATAAATTTCCGTTGTTGAGTGTGTTTCTGTGGTTCCACGATACGTCTGTCTTACTTATGGTAAGGGTGATTCTGGTTTATTGACACGGCACGGTATAATTGTTCTGCAACAAAAATACGCACCAGGGCATGCGGCAGGGTTAATCTGGACAGACTCCAGACCTCATCCGCTTGTTGCAAGACGGTTTGCATTAAGCCATCCGGTCCACCAACGAGTATCGATACATCCTGACCTTGATGTGACCAGTCTGACAGCTTTGCGGCCAATTGTTCCGTCGTCCATGGCTCGCCACGCAAATCCAGCACGACAACCAGATTATTTTTGGGAATGGCCGCGATAAGACGTTCCGACTCCTGCTGCATGGCACGATCGCTTGCATCATTTTTGCTACGCTGAGCCAGCGGTAATTCAATCAGATGCAGCTGGTAGTTGCGCGGTAATCGTCGGCTGTAATCCTGATACCCGTCAATAACCCACTGCGGCGGTTTGGTGCCAATGGCAATGAGATTAAGACGCATAGTGAGAAACCAAATATTTGCTGATAATTACGGCGATTCAGAAATAGCAACCGGGCTGTCGTCACCCCATAATTTTTCCAGATTATAAAAAGCACGTACATCAGGTTGCATGACATGCACAACCACATCACCCAGGTCGACCAGCACCCACTCACCATGTTCTTCGCCTTCCGTACCAACAGGCGGGTAACCCGCCAGTTTGGCTTTTTCAATCAGGTTTTGCGCCAATGCCTTGACCTGACGTGAGGTGTTGCCGGTAACAATAACCATTCTGTCTGTCACGCTGGTTTTATCGGTGACATCAAGCGTCCGAATATCGATGCCTTTGATTTCTTCCAGCGCATCGATGGTGGTTTTATAAAGACTCTGATTGTCCATTTAACTATATATACCTTGTTGTTGTATGAGTTCCCGTACTGCTTCGGGTAATAAATACTGAATACTCTTCCCCTGCCGACAGAGTTTACGTATATGGGTAGCAGAAATATCCAGTTGCGTTATTGGCTGAAAATAAAGATTGCCGGATATATCATTCTGCAAATCATCGGCTGAAAATACCTGATGAGTGCTGATAAAGTTCATCAGTACTTCATCAGCCTGCAACTGTTCTATGCCCCACCCCGGCCGATGCGTCACAACCAGATGTGCCAATTCAATGATCTTTTGCCAATCACGCCAGCTGGCTAACCCGGCAAACGCATCCATACCGAGTATCAGTCCCAATGGCATGGCAGGAAATTGCTGCCGCAGCGACATGAGTGTATCAACCATATATGACACACCCCCACGTTTGATTTCACGATCATCAACGACAAATTTGTTATTGCCACGTAACGCCGCGCGCAACATCGACAGACGTTGTTGCACATCCGCTAACGGAGCATCGCGATGTGCAGGCTCATTACAGGGGATAAATCTGACTTCGAACATTTCAAGCGCTGTTTGTACATCCAGTGCAGGGCGTAAATGACCATAGTGAACCGGATCAAACGTACCACCTAAAATCCCTATCATGGTGTATTCAACAATCCATCTTTTATATAAATCGCATCAACCATACTATTCTGTTTATTGGCGAATATGGCCGTCACCAATCACAATATATTTTTGCGAGGTCAGACCTTCCAGACCAACCGGCCCTCGCGCATGAATTTTATCGGTGCTAATACCAATTTCAGCACCCAGGCCATATTCAAATCCGTCAGCAAAACGTGTCGACGCATTCACCATGACCGAGCTTGAATCCACTTCTGCAAAAAAACGTCGGGTATTCGACAGATTTTCGGTAATAATGGATTCGGTATGCCCGGAACCATGAACATGTATGTGCTCAATCGCCTCACTGAGACCCGTTACAATTTTGACAGATAAAATTGGCGCAAGGTATTCCGTGTCCCAATCTTCCGCATTGGCGGCATGCATATCAAATATTGCCCGTGATTTGTCGCAACCACGCAGTTCAACGCCAGCATTAACATATTGTTGCGCCAGCACTGGTAAAATTTCCCGGGCACGTGTCTCGGCAATTAGCAGGGTTTCCATGGTATTACAGGTGCCATAGCGTTGGGTCTTGGAATTAAACGCTACGGCAATCGCCTTGTCCACATTCGCCTCGTCATCTATATAAACATGACAAACGCCATGCAAATGTTTAATAACTGGCACGGTAGCCTCAGCACTGACTCGTTCTATCAGGCCTTTGCCGCCGCGCGGTACAATCACATCGACATATTTCGGCATGGTAATAAGCGCGCCGACCGCTGCACGATCGGTGGTTTCAATTACCTGCACAACATCAAGATTCAGACCCGCGCTTTGCAGTCCTTGACGTATACATTTTGCAATGGCCTGATTCGAATGCTGCGCTTCCGAGCCACCACGCAAAATTGCCGCATTACCGGCCTTCATACACAGTGCCGCCGCATCAGCGGTAACATTGGGACGTGATTCATAAATGATACCGATCACACCAAGTGGTACGCGCATCCTGCCTACCTGTATTCCCGATGGCCGATAATGTAAACCGGTAATTTCGCCAATCGGATCAGGCAGGGCGGCAACCTGGCGTACTCCATCTGCCATCGCGGCAATTCGATCGGCTGTCAATGCCAGTCGATCAAGCAAGGCTGCATCCAGCCCGTTTGCCTTCCCTGCATCCAGATCCTTCGCATTTGCCGCCAATAACATTGGCTGCTCGGCTTCAATCGCCGCCGCCATCGCCAGCAGAGCCTGATTTTTTACACCACTACTGACACAGGCCAGCGCACGACTGGCCAAGCGGGCTCGTTCGCCGACTTGTGTCATATAAGTCTGAATATCCACTTCCGCGTCCATCATAAATCCTGTCATAAAGCCTGGTCAGATCCAGTTAAAACACACCGACATGCCGTTATCAGGCTGTCAAAGATTGGGGTCTGGCGGTTTTTATCCCGGGTATTTTCTTTCCCGTCATGTCTATGACTAATTGTAACAATTCGTGCCAGCGATTGCCCATTTTTTGGCCTTTTATTATTAAATCAAGTCGAGTGCATTGCTGCAAGCGTGTCGCCCAAAAGCCGGCGGCACCGCGTTTAAGCGCTGACTTCACCGCCGCCTGACGCTTTGGCCAAACACGGTATTGTTCGCAAACAGCGTGTACCGCTGTGCCATTACCAATCTGCGCCGACATTGCAACCAGTTGACGAATTTCACGGGCCAGTGCCCAGGCAATTAATACCGGTTCCACACCTTCACCCTTGAGACCGTAGAGTATTTTTACTGCGTGATCCACGTCACCTGACAACGCAGTATCAACCAACTGGAAAACATCATAGCGCGCGCTATCGGATACCAGTTCAGTAATATCTGACACGCTGACCGGGCCGGTACCACTGAGCAATAACAACTTTTCGATTTCCTGTACGGCAGCAAGCAAGTTACCTTCAATACGATCACAAAATAAGGTTAACGCCTCATTATCCGGTTGCAAGCCACGCTGTTGCATTTGTTGTTTTACCCAGTTCGGCAACTGATTACGTTCAACAGGCCATACTGCAAGTACCGCACCAGCCTTTTCAAGTGACTTGAACCATTTTGCATTTTGTTGCGCAGCTTCAAGTTTCGGACTGACGATAATTAATATTGTGTCATCTGGAATCGCGGTCGCATACTCGGTCAGGTATCGGGTACCGTCTCCAGGTTTGTTTGAATACAGACGCAGTTCAATGATTTTTTTTTCAGCGAACAGGGACATACTGCTGGCCTGTTGTTGCAATAACTGCCAGTCAAATTTTCTGTCTACATGGTATACCTGTCGTTCACTGTATCCTTGCTGCAAGGCAGCAGCACGAATTTGTTGCAGTGCCACATCTTTTTGATACGGCTCGTCACCACTAATAAAATAAATCGGCAACAAGCTTTTGCTTAACTGTTCAGGTAGTTGTTGCACAGTAAGCTTCATTTTTTACTGTCCCTGAGATTGTTGCTCGCCGGAAGCATCGGGCTGCATGGATGGTGCTGTTTCGTTCTCTGATTTTACAGCGGGTTTATTGCGCGTTAACTGGATACTTAACTGGCGTAATACTTGCCGTACGGCCAATTGTTGCATCTGAGTTTTAACTGTTGTTTCCTCGTCAGATTTGGCCAGCACATTGTTTGGATCAAAATTATAATTTCTTACCATTGAAACAGCCATTTTTTCAGCCAGCACCTTGCCCTGCCTGTCGTTGGCTTGCATAACCAGATCATATGTCAGTTCATACTCATTGGCACCGCCGCTGGCATTAACCGACAAGACGCGACGCTTGAACTCATCCTGTTTTACAAACAATACCATATCAGCCACCGACATAGACGTTGTCAAGTTTAACCCGGACGACCCTATATATTGTCTTAACAATTTACCCAGTGGACTGAATTCTGCCGTACCTTGTATGAGGGCATATTTATATTCGGCAGGGAACGTCTGCGCACCGCGGAACTTGAACCCGCAGGCGGTCAGACCGGCCACATAAGCGACCGCCAACAAAAACAATACTATCGTTCTAATTTGTTTATGGCGCATTGTTTATTTCACCACGATGTTGATCAGTTTCTTTGGCACGACAATCACTTTGATAATTGTCATGCCCTCAGTATGCTTCATCACATTATCATCGGCCAGTGCTTGTTGCTGAATATCTGCATTTACAGCATCAGCAGGCACCTGAATACGTGCGCGTAATTTACCGTTAACCTGCACAATCATTTCGATTTCATTTTGCACCAATGCCGATTCATCCACAGTAGGCCAGGGTGCATCGATGACTGCACTATTATGTCCCAATGCGAGCCACAGGACATGGGTAATATGCGGAATGATGGGCGAAAGCAATAGTACGATTGACTCCAGTGCTTCGTGCATAACCGCCAAACCCTGTTCGCTTTTATCTTCGTACTTGTAGAGGGCATTGATTAACTCCATTACTGCGGCAATGGCTGTATTAAACGTGTAACGTCGGCCTATGTCATCCGATACCTTGGCAATGGTTTGATGTACATGACGCCGAATCGCCTGTTGTGCAGTCGTCAATGAAGCTGTATCCAGTTTTGCACGTTGTTGCACAGCAAGGTGCTGATAGGCCAGATGCCATAATCGTTTCAGGAAACGTGCCGCACCTTCCACGCCTGCGTCTGACCATTCCAGCGACTGCTCTGGCGGCGCCGCGAACATGGTAAAGAGTCGCGCGGTATCCGCACCATACTGATCAATGAGTGCTTGCGGATCAACCGTATTACCTTTTGACTTGGACATCTTGGCGCCATCTTTTAACACCATACCCTGTGTAAGCAGATTGCTGAACGGTTCATCACATTTAACCAGACCCACGTCGCGCATTAGTTTATTGTAAAAACGGGAATACAATAAATGCAGAATCGCATGCTCAATACCACCGACATACTGATCGACTGGCAACCAGTAGTTTGCCCGCTCATCAAGCATGGCGTTACTGTTATCCTGACTGGTATAACGTGCGTAATACCACGATGATTCCATAAACGTATCAAAGGTATCCGTTTCGCGTTCACCGGGCTTGCCACATACCGGGCAATCAACCGCGTAAAAAGCCGGCATTTTTTTGATGGGTGAACCGACGCCTTCAAACGATATGTCTTCTGGTAAGACAACGGGTAATTGATCATCCGGAACCGGCACTGCGCCGCATGCTGCACAATTAATAATAGGTATTGGTGCACCCCAGTAACGTTGCCGTGACACACCCCAGTCGCGCAAGCGATACGTGGTACGTTTTTGTCCGCGATCGTGTTTTGTTAAATAGTCGGCAATAGCATCAAACGCATCTACGGAGGTTAAATTACTGAACTCACCTGAATGAACCAGACGTCCTTTCTCCGTAAAAGCCGATTGCGTCAGATCGACGGACGCATCGTTTAATGAGGTAATAACTTGTCTTACTGGTAAGCCGTACTTTCGGGCAAACTCCCAGTCACGCTGGTCATGCGCTGGCACGGCCATCACTGCGCCTTCGCCGTAACCCATCAAGACAAAGTTGGCAATAAAGACCGGAACATGTTCACCGGTTATCGGGTGAATGGCTTTAAAGCCGGTGTCGATACCTTTTTTCTCCTGTGTTTCCACTTCCGCTTCGGCGGTACCCACTTTTACACAGTCCTGAATAAACTGCGCCACATTACCGGAATGCAATGCGGCCTGTTTTGCCAAAGGATGTTCTGCAGCGACTGCCACATATGTAACGCCCATCAGGGTATCGGGGCGCGTGGTAAATACTTTCAGAACCTGGGTCTTGCCCAGCAAAGGGAAAACAACTTCCACACCTTGTGAACGTCCAATCCAGTTACGTTGCATGGTACGAACCTGTTCTGGCCAACCTTCCAGGTTATCCACTTCTGTCAGCAATTCATCCGCATACTGGGTAATTTTCATAAACCACTGCGGAATTTCCTTGCGTTCGACGCTGGTATCACAGCGCCAACATTTACCGTCAACTACCTGCTCATTGGCGAGTACTGTCAGATCATTCGGACACCAGTTTACGGCTGCCGTTTTTTTGTATACCAGGCCTTTTTTAAACAGCTTGGTAAATAACCATTGTTCCCAGCGGTAATATTCCTTGTCGCAAGTCGCCAGTTCACGTTCCCATGCGTAACCCAGACCGAGTCGTTTAAGTTGCCCGCGCATATAGGCAATGTTCTCACGGGTCCACTTTCCAGGTGCCACATTATTCTTGATTGCCGCATTTTCCGCTGGCAGGCCGAAGGCGTCCCAACCCATGGGTTGCAAAACATTTTTGCCCTGCATACGTTGATAACGGCTGATAACATCACCAATCGTGTAATTGCGAACATGACCCATGTGTAATTTGCCACTGGGATAGGGAAACATCGACAAACAATAGAATTTTTTCTTTATCTGGATCTTCTGTCACTTCGAAGGCGCGACTGTCCTGCCAGTATTGCTGCGAGATGTGTTCAATGCTGGCTGGCTCATAATCTGGGCCGATTTTTGGTTGTTTAATTTGGCTCATATTTATACTTCATTTATGCTGCAATAATCTGAATATTCTACCTTAATTCCGTCAGGCTGCGTGTCACTTCACTGCTGAAAATGCTGCTCTTTATAATATCGAAACATGACCCACGCCATTATGAGTAAACTGAATAACACGATCGGGTAATTTCCCGCCACAACATAGAAGGTTGTGCCCTGACGAGGCTGGACCTTGTCTGTCAGCACGGTGGTAACAAATTGTCGGGAGCGACTTACTATTTTGCCCTTGTGATCAATAAAAGCGGAAATGCCATTGGTCGTCGCGCGCATCATCATGCGACCGGTTTCGACACTGCGCATACGCGAAATTTGTAAATGTTGATGCGGTGCGAACGAATTTCCATACCAGGCGTTATTGCTACCATTCACGAGCAAGCTTGCTTCAGGCAATTGACGAATCAATTCCGCACCAAAGGCATCTTCGTAACAAATACTGGTAGCCAGGGGTTGTCCCGCTGCATGTAACAAGGGCTGGTTTTGCGGACCATGACTGAATGACGACATGGGTAAATCAAAAAAACCTACCAGCCCACGCAGCAATGACTCCAGAGGCATGAACTCGCCAAACGGGACAAGATGTTGTTTATGGAATACGCCCGGTTTGTCAGAATAACTCAACAGACTTGAATAATAACGTCGCGTCGACAAATCCATATAGGGTAAACCCACCACCAGGTCTGTGTTATGTTGCCGCGCTTCTTTACCAATGGGGTCAAGGTAACTGTCGGCAATTTCATGATACAGCATGGTCAGGGAATTTTCCGGCCAGATGATGAGATCACTTGCATAGTTCTCACGCGTCAGGCGTGCGTAAGTGTCGAGCCGTATTTGAATCTTGTCTGCATCCCACTTGGTCAGCTGTGGTGCATTACCCTGAACCAGGCTTACGGTGATCGGTTTACCAATTGGTTGCGTCCACTGAATAAAACCGAGACCGTAACTGGTTATCAGTATCAGGCCAGCAACGGCAATATACGAAAGTTTTTGTTGCTGCGTTCTGATCAAAAAAAACACCGACAGACAGCTGGCAAAAAATACGCTAATCCAGGTCACACCATAAACGCCAAAAACTGGCGCCCAATTTACAAATACGGTATCTACCTGGCTGGTACCCAGATTCAACCAGGGGAAGCCATTTAATATCCAGCCACGCAGCCATTCAAAAACCAGCCATGTCGAACTGAAAACAAGAATCATCGCGAAATGCGTTTTCAGCTGTCGACAATATTTGGCAAACACCGCCGCCTGAATCGCAATGACCAGACTGACAAAGGCAATAAATATCAATACCAGCACGGCAGCGATGGCAGCAGAGGTATTTCCAAATTCATGTATCGCAACATAGATCCATGACACGCCCAGACCAAATAAGCCCATGCCGTATAGCCAACCGGCAAAAAAAGCCTGTTTGACAGACAGTTTCGGCCAAACGAGATAAACGGTAGCTACAGAAAGATAAGCAAGTGGAAACCAGGCAAGCGGAGCAAATGCCAGAGGATATATCAGTCCCGCCGCGAGACTGATGACATAAATAATGGCTGGTTTAGATAAGAATGATTGCCAACGCACTAACCGGTAGTCCGTTCTGCTTCTTTTTCAACGTTGGCATGTTCAAGCTTGGCTTTTTTCACTTCGAGCAAATGCACACGACGGTTACTTGAACGCAATACGCGAAAATTAAAATCATCAATTATGATTTCCTCACCGCGCTTGGGCACGTAGGCAAAACTGTCCAGCAGTAAACCACCGATGGTTTCAAACTCTTCACTCTTGAGTTCGGCATGAAAATGTTCGTTAAATTCATCCAGCGGGGTGATCGCTTTGACAATACTTTTGCCATTATCGTGATCAATGATGAAAATATCTTCTTCAATATCATGTTCATCTTCAATTTCACCAACAATTTGTTCAAGTACATCTTCGATAGTAACCAGCCCTGCTATACCGCCGTACTCATCCACAACGATGGCCATGTGATTACGACTTGTACGAAACTCTCGCAATAAAACATTCAAGCGTTTACTTTCAGGTATAAATACTGCCGGACGTAACAACTCACGTAAATTAAAATTCGCATTGGATTCCAGTGCATAAGGAAGCAGATCTTTTGCCAGCAGTATCCCGATTACTTCATCTTTATTGTCGCCGACAACAGGGAAACGTGAGTGTGCTGACTCAATAACAACGGGCAATACTTCTTCCAATGTCTGATTGCGTTCCAGAATGGCCATTTGTGAACGCGGTATCATGATGTCACGAACCTGCATTTCAGATACCTGCATGACACCTTCAATCATCAGTAACGCGTAGGTATCAATCAGGTTATTATTTTCTGCATCGCGTAATAAAACCAGCAGTTCATCTCTGTCCTTTACTTCACCCTGCAGAATATTGGCAATTCGCTCCAGCCAGTTTCTGATCGGCTTGTTTTTTTCTGCTGCAGATTGCGCACCAGTAGTACCGTTTGTGGAAGCCGATACTACCTGTCCTGTCGTCTCATCGTTCATCGTCATTAACCTGATAGGGATTAGCTATTCCTATATTTTGTAATATTTTAATTTCACATGCTTCCATATATTCTGCATCATCATCCGCAATGTGATCCAGACCAAGCAAGTGTAATACGCCATGTATTACCATATGCGCCCAGTGATCCGCACAGGATTTATTTTGCTCAAGCGCTTCTTTATTTACCACCTCGGCACAAATCACAATATCGCCCAATAACGGGATATTAACCCCTGGCATTGGCTCATAGGGAAAAGACAAGACATTGGTTGCTTTATCCTGCTGGCGATACTGTTTATTCAATTCAGTAATTTCCTGTTCGCTGGTAATGCGAATAGTTACTTCAGTTTCATTATCCACAAACTTGTTCACATCGCTGGCATTAAGTGCCGAAATCACCCAGTGTTTTATTTGTGAATCTTCCGGTACAAAACCGGATTGTATGGCATGTTGAATTTCAATATTCGCATTCATGACAGTTGATTCTGGTTCAGTTGTCCGGTTTACAGCAGATTTGTTATGCATAGCCATCACCATCTCTGGCTTCGTATGCATTGACAATGCGTTGCACCAAAGGATGACGAACGACATCTTTTGATTTAAAGAAGGTGAAGCTGATACCTTCAACCTCACTGAGCACATCAATCACTTCACGCAAGCCGGACGACTGACCGCGTGGCAAGTCAGTTTGTGTAATATCACCGGTGACGACCACTTTGGAGCCAAAGCCGATACGGGTTAAAAACATTTTCATTTGCTCAACCGTGGTGTTTTGCGCTTCATCCAGAATAATGAAGGAATCATTTAGCGAACGGCCGCGCATGTAGGCTAGCGGTGCGACTTCGATAATGTTACGTTCCATCAGCTTGGCTACCTGTTCATAGCCCAGCATTTCATACAGCGCATCATATAATGGTCGCAAATACGGGTCGATTTTCTGAATCAGATCGCCGGGTAAAAAGCCCAGGCGCTCACCTGTTTCTACAGCGGGTCGTGTCACAATAAGCCGTTGTACCTGTTCCGATTGCAAGGCGGCGATAGCACTGGCCACAGCCAGATAGGTTTTACCGGTGCCCGCCGGGCCGATTCCAAAACTCAGGTCATGTTCCTGAATTCGAGCAAGATAATTCTTCTGATTGACGCCTCGTCCTCTGACTTCACCCTGTTTGGTGGGAATCTGGACATGCTTTATTGGTTCATCTTTCTCGGACAGCAAATCTTCTACACCGGATTGTTGTAATGACAAATTAATTCTGGCCGGATTTAACGGCCGCGTCTGGGCTTCGGTATACAGGGCGCGCAGGATTTCCTCCGTGGCATGCACAGAATCATTCTCGCCGACTATACGGAAACTGTTACCGCGGTTATTGATCTCAACACCCAGACGACGCTCAATCTGGCGAAGATGCTGATCAAATTCCCCACACAAATTGGCCAGTCGCTGGTTATCAGCGGGCTCAAGCATTATGTCTGTCGCAAACGTGCCAGTGGTCAAGGTTGGGTAGCTCAAATTCGAATAGGGATATGGTGGTTATTATGCACAATGAACTTTAGGCGTAGTTAGTTCGCCTTTGAGAGAATTGGGTAATGCTGCGGTGATGGTGACGTCCACAAATTGACCTATCAGGTGATTTCCACCCTTAAAGTTTACCACACGATTGTTCTCTGTGCGCCCTGCTAACTCATTGATATCGCGTTTGGATGGCCGGGTGACCAGCACACGCTGTGTGCTGCCTACCATCTGTTCGCTGATGGCGCGGGCCTGCTGGGCGATGCGCGCTTGTAATATATGCAGGCGCTGCTTTTTTACCGCCATGGGAACATCATCCGGCAAACTGGCTGCCGGCGTGCCGGGACGTGCGCTATATATGAAGCTGAAGGATTGGTCAAATCCCACCTCGGCAATCAACTCCATGGTCGCAGCAAAATCATCATCGGTTTCACCTGGAAACCCCACGATGAAATCTGAAGAAATCGGTAAATCAGGGCGTATCGCACGTAATTTGCTGATAATTTCTTTGTACTCCAGGGCAGTATGTTTACGCTTCATTTGCGCCAGGATGCGATCTGAGCCCGTTTGTACGGGCAGATGCAGGAAACTGACCAATTCAGGGACGTCGGCATAAACCTGAATCAGGCTGTCACTCATTTCGATAGGGTGTGAGGTGGTGTAGCGGATACGCTCGATACCATCAATCGCCGCAACATACTGAATTAACAGTGCCAAATCAGCAAGATTACCCTCATCCATCACACCGCGGTAGGCATTGACATTCTGGCCCAATAAATTCACTTCTTTTACGCCTTGACTGGCGAGTTCGGCCACTTCGGCAATCACATCGTCAAATGGGCGGCTCACTTCTTCACCCCGCGTATAGGGTACGACACAAAATGTGCAGTATTTTGAGCAACCTTCCATAATCGAGACAAAGGCACTCGGGCCATCTGCCTGAGGCGTTGGCAAATGGTCAAATTTCTCAATTTCGGGGAAACTGATGTCAATCGAGGGTTTATGCCTGGCGATAACATCATTTAACATTTCTGGCAGGCGGTGTAGTGTCTGTGGCCCGAATATCATGTCCACATAAGACGCACGCTCAAGAATGGCCTGCCCTTCCTGGCTGGCGACGCAACCACCCACACCAATAACCAGCCTGGGGTTGTTATCTTTAAGTGGTTTCCAGCTCCCCAATTGTGAAAAGACTTTTTCCTGTGCCTTCTCCCGTATCGAACAGGTATTGAGCAGCAGGACATCCGCATCTTCCGGCTTGTCTGCCAAGGTCAGACCATGCGAAACCTTAAGTACATCGGCCATTTTAGCCGTATCATACTCATTCATCTGACAACCGAATGTCTTGATGTATAAACGTTTCATTGATCTGTTTGTGCTCACTGGCGATACAGGGCCGAGCAGAATACCGTAACAAGTAGCTGATTTCCAGTCGTTATGGCCTATCAGCACCGATTTCGACCCGCTGCAATACCTGGATAAAGTCTTGTTAGATTTAGTGGATAGCGATCATTACATCGCCATTTCAATACACCGACTTCCCGTCTACAATAGTCCGCTGGTAAATTTACAATGCAGTAGCAGGCCCTCATGACAATAAATAATAACAACAAAAATACATACGAATCTGATGACGTCGTTGAAGGCTACCGAAGCATTGACTTACAACCCCCGGAAGTAATGATTTTCTATCAATATAAGGTCAAGCTTCAGGATAAAAGTATTCTTGATATTGGCTGCGGTACAGGTCGCACCACGCATTATCTCAGCCAGTTCACCAATCAATATTGTGCAATAGACTATTCCAGCAGAATGGTTGCTGCATGCAAGCAGTCTTATCCGGATGTACCTGTCACCCAGAATGACGTTTGTGATTTGACTAACTTTGCCGATTCCAGCTTTGATAATGCGCTGTTTTCCTACAATGGCATCGATTACCTGGATCAAAAAAGCCGCCTGAAAGGCATGAGTGAGATACACCGTATATTGAAAAAAAATGGACTGTTTATTTTTTCAACCCATAATCGCGATTTTCTGGATAAATTACCGCGACCAACCTTGCAGTTCAGCCTGAACCCGATCAGGTTTCTGATAAATATTAATTCTTATCTAACTGAACGCAAAAATTATCGCAACAACAAATCCTTACAATCTTTTAATGATGACCATCAGATTATCATTGACCCAAGCGACAGTTTCAGACTGTTGACATATTACATAACAATTGAAAAACAAATTTCTCAATTGAGTAATCTCGGCTTTGAAGTAATCGATTTGTTTGACCTGCGAGGAAATCGTATCGAACCTTCTTCAAAGGCAAAAAGCAGTTGCTGGATATATTTCGTAGCAAAAAAACTTTAATTCTTATTTGGTAATAAAATCGTACACTTTATACAGAAGCGAAAACCGGTAACTCTTGAATATCTGTATATCGGTTACTTGCTGAGCCTGTTTCGTCAAGCGGGATTTATATTGTGCATTTTTACCCATTCCGGCCAGAAAGTCGTAGGTCTTGATGCCATCCTTGATCGCATCTTCGATGGCATACCCAAATAACAAATAACCCGGTCTAAGCTGTCTGTTAAAATCCTCATCAAATCCGGTCTGGATATTGTATTCAGTATTGTTAACACGATAATTGTATTGAATTGATATTGGCTTTTCATTTACATTTAAAACAATAAAATGTATCTGTTTTTTATCCGCGAATAATCGGGCTACGGTTAAATTGAATTCCAGACGATTATTCTGGAATGCCGGGGCTCCCCATCTTTTGATATGCAGGCTGTTTAGAATATCAAAACATTCCTCTATCTGATCAGAGTTATAATGCTTTAACTCAATATTACCTTGCGCTGCAAGTTTTTTTCTGCGGTTAAATACCTGTAATCGGGTATTCTTGCCCAATGCAGCAAGATAATCTTCAAACTTTTCAGGAAGATCAAGATAATATGAGTTATACAATTCGGCTGTTCTGTAATTAATGTCAGAAGTTGTGATATATCGTGATGTCGAAGAATCTGCCAATAAATCAGGTATCACAAGTTCATCCCAGTCGCATTCCTTGTATAAAAAATCAATTATTGTTGCGAGAACATCATTGTGTATATCCTTTCTGATGATAAAATCAACCTTCTCTGTTCGCATTGTGACTGGCCCGCGCCAGCAATTGCCAATCATTTGAATTCTGTTTGATTTGAGAATCTTTTTCGAAATAACAGTTGACTGAAATAATGGCGCAATTCCTACAAGTTCACCTTTCATGTCATGAACAGCCAGCAGTAATAACGACAAATCATTTAAAATTCCATATTTGTCCCACCAGCTGTACTGCCATTCCCAGCTCATAAATAATTGATCAGCCTCTGTTTGCTGTAACAATTTGTTCCATGCTTCACGCGAGTCGGCAAATGTGTCGACAGACCATTTCTTGATTTTATACATATAAATAATATAATTCGGCTGTTTAATATAAACCTAATAAGTTAGTATCATCTGAATAATTCTGGAAAATTTTGTAATTAACACGGAATTCAATATGGATAATATAACAATATCTACTGCTAATACTTCGCAGGAAATTAAAAATTGTTTTACGGTCATGGTGCAGCTCAGACCCCATTTTACAGAATCCACATTTGTTGAACAGGTTCTACGTCAACAACAGCAAGGATATTTGCTCGCTTATATTTGTTCAGGACAGACATCAATCGCTGTGGCCGGTTATCGTTATCTGGAAAATCTTTTTCACGGCAAGTTTATGTATGTGGATGACCTGGTTACAAATAAAAATAATCGTTCACAAGGCTACGGTAAAAAATTGTTTGACTGGCTGGTTCAGGAAGCCATAGCGAACTCATGTACTCATCTGGATCTCGATTCAGGGGTGCAACGTTATAGTGCACATCGGTTTTATTTACATAACAAGATGTCTATAACAAGCCATCATTTCTCACTGGAATTATAAATACCTGGTTCTGATATGCTCAACGATGGTACTGATAGCACTACAACGTGGTTTATATTTAGAAAACGTGTGATCAGCATCCTCAACAAAATGAATACTAATAGCACCCTGTTTGCGTAATTTTTTTGCAGTCTTTCCCGCGCTTGTCATCAATATATCATAACCCGGATCGCGTCTGGCCAGTATAAAGGAAAGATGCCTGCCACTTTTATGTATTTCCAGCAAATTGGAGTCAAGGTCTTTCGAAATACTCTGCTTGGGCACACTATTTTCGGTCTTTGTCTTAGCACGTATATTTTTTGTCTTGCTACCCAGTTTTATAATCACACGCTGCACAATTGTATTAAACAAGAATTTAAAATCTGCCTTACCTGAAATAAGTTTTGACCAGCTACGAGGATCCCTGATTGCCTGCATGTACCAGTTCCAATGGCTATAGGAATGAGTTGGTGAGTCGTCGACTGTCATACCATCTTCCCAATAAAATGTTAACGGGTTTATCAGCATGCTTTCTATAATATTACAATCTTTTAACTTTACTGCTGCAAGAAAGGAAAAATATGCACCTGAACACAGCCCTGTGAGTACATATTTTTGTGGCCCGTGACTTTTATCAAATGACTGCATCACTTCATTCAGCGTCTCATTTGAGTTATTGATATAAGTAATGTTTTCCAGATTAATATCTGAAACAAAGGTATCACCAAGCCCCGGCACATCAATACGAAGCGTGCGGAGACCCATCCTGGCAAATTCTCGTGCCAACAAAACATATAACCGACTCGGTCCTACCCTGTGGGTGGATCCGGAATTGGATATCACTATGACTGGCAAGGAATCATCAACCTTGCCAACCGGTTCTGTTAGCAGCGCAAAGCCATCTGCATCGGCACCATACCAGTAAACAGACTCGCGTATAGAAACAGTTGACTGTGAGGAATCTGACAAGCATCCATTATAATGATCCAGAGTAGTACTTGTTTTTAATTGATCTGCTGAAAACATATTTCCCGCTGGGATCTGAGAAAAATGTTCCGGCCTTGTCCAGTCAAGAATTTTTTTTATACTCTCGTGTGGCACAATTGCATAGTAGGCATTTAATATCATGTTCGCAGAGCCAGGCAATTCCAACTGTTCAACTTGATAGCTTTTTGATTCCCATGCATCCTGAAGCTTGGTATCGGCAGCAAAATCATCACGCGGAACAATCAGTATACGTTTGGCTTTCGGTTTAATTGACGTCAGATCGATTGCGTTAATATAGTCTACAGTTTGCTGCCAGTAAACCATACCGCCAGCTTCAAGATATGGGGTATCAGCTATATTTGTTTTAATTACGGCTGTCATTTGCAGTGCCCGATTTTCACGCACAAAATTGCGCCCACGCAGAAATGCAGCCCATAAAACAAGAAAGTCTACAGAAATTTTTTCAGACGCAAGAGCAGCCAGATTAGCACCCATACGAAAGCCAAATAATCCGACGTGCTCACAAGCAGTGAGACTTTTCAGGTGTTCCGTTGCCTGGATAATATTCCTTACCCAAGTTTGAACACGATCAGGATCTTCAATATATCCTGCCGCATCGCCCGTACCATGGTAATCAAATCGTAACGAGGGAATTCCGGCTTCTGCATAGTAGTCTGCCACGTAGCGCAGTGAACGATAGCTACTCATATACTCAACCGCGAGCGGCGGACAAATAACAAGGCCGGTATTTAATAATGGTTTGGATACAGGCAAGTGCAACCAGGCAATCAGCCCATCATCACCGGAACCGAAATAAAAAGGAATACGTTTAACTGAAGTTAGTACTGCCTGATCCATATTGAATATTTTCGTGATTACACTTTATGAGTAATTAGTAGCTCAAGACTTCACTGGTTAGCAATGACGGTAATTTTTTTCGCTTCTGTTAAATTCAAGGCACTTACATAACCTTTCAGACTGCCATATTGTTGACCCGAACTTATTATATTAATACGCATGCGCTCTTCTGGCATCAGATAAAAGAAATTCATTTCAGGAAGATATCCCGGCACATCTATACAGACCCCATACAAGAATGTATCACTTATTAATTCAAGCGTATAGGTATTGATATCTGTTTTTTCAGCCGTTACTGTCATATTAATATTTGAATCAACTTTTGGTTCGACGGATAATGGAAAATGGTAATCATCACTAAGCAACTTGCCATCAGCGTCAACAAGTCGTACTGCAACAATATTATGCCTGGAAGGGCCAAATCGATAACTGTAACTCACATCATAGAATGCCGCTAGCAGTTCATCAGACTGGTATGTTTGTATTGCTTCGGGTTGAATGGTAATTTCCCTGCATACTTTTGCGATGACAATTCTATCATCCTGTATCAGGGTAAGTTCAAGAATACCACTTGTTATATTCCTGGAATCATTAACAATATGAATTGCAATTCCATTTATTGACTCATTGGACATGCAAACAGTAACAGGTTGCCAGATACGTTTTAAAAAATAATAACAGGCTTTAGGGGTGTTCGTACTGTCAATAATTCCCCACCCTGCTCCTGGCCAGAAGTCTTTCAGAAACCAGATCAATCCACCATTACAATTACTATAAGCACTTCGCCATTCGGCAAACACCTGCCGCATGACTTCACCCGTTGTTATTTCACTCAACTCCATATATCGCTGTGAGTTAAAACTGCGTAGTGCGACCGGGTCTACCGAGTAAAGTAATTTCAGGTAGTGATCACGCACATCTTCAAAGTCCCAGCCTGTGCCACTATCACGTGGTGTACGTGCTTTCCAGCGCGGATCATGGGTAACAGGTAAATCGCCATCGAGTACCTGGTTGCGTGTTCTTGTCACAGGAACATTGGCAAAACCGAGGCATTCAGATGTAAACTTTACATCATGCTTTCTAACTTCACTTATAGGGCGAAGATAGGCACCGACTCCATAATAATGTGCAACACCCCGGTTGACATGAAAGGGTAAAGTGCCTTCTGATGGAGAGGATGGTATATAAGGTATGTCCTTGTGATATAGTCTGCATAAATCAGGGATGATATTTTCAAATAACGCGCTGCGCCACTTTTCTCTATCAATACCCAGCATGGCAGCTTGCTGTTCAATTTCACTATTGCCACAATACATGCTGATACAAACATGTTTGCCAAGGCGTTTTACCGTTTGGGTAATTTCACTGATGACAGATTGTTGAAATACATCGTTATCGATCGGGTAATCCATATTGGCAAACATAAAGTCCTGCCACACCATTATCCCCAGTTCATCACACAACTTGTAAAATGCTTCCTGTTCATAAATCATGGTGCCGCCAATCCGAATCATATTCGCACCAGCATCACGCATCAGCGTCAGTGTATGTTGCAGACTTTCCGTCGACCCGACCAGGGACTCAATATCATTAATCGTCCAGCATGCACCGCGACAGAATATTTTTTTGTTATTTACTTTTACGGTAAAGTCGCCTGCAGGGCTTTCAAGTTCAATTTGTTTAAATCCAATCGGGTTTAAGGTAATTTCCCTTGCTTCACCATCACCTTCAATTTTAAGTACAGGATAATACAGATATGGTTCACCATGTGTATGGGGCCACCATAAATTGACATCTTCAATCGCCAACTGTCCAGTTAACACAGCGCCGGATTCTGATGGCGTGTTTTTCAGTACGGTTTCAGTATCGCCAATACTGAAAATATAATTTTTTTCCTTATATGCCTCGGCGTTTACATTGATACTTATATCAACGATTCCTGCTTTATCCCGGATAGAAGCTGTCAGGCTAATATCATCTGAAGATATTTCATCAGGCGTGAGTAGTATAATCTCTTTCCAGGGCCCAACAGCAGCAGGCGCAGCTGCCCAACCTGGTATACGGCCCAGTAAGGTAGTGCGAATCCAGCGAAGTTGCTGATTGGCAATCAGGCGCGTTTTCCAGCGCGGTCTGGGACGTTTTTGCTTTAGTGTAAGAGAAATTGAACGGAAGCATATCAGCAGTGAATTTTTCTCAACAAGTACATTTGCAACATCCACTTTATGGCGAAGGAACATATTGTCACTGCTGAGAATCTTTTTACCATTTAGCCACACATCAGCAAGCGTTGCCAGGCCATTAAATACAAGCGCACCCGCTTTGCAATCAGCCGCAACACTAAACTGGCATCGATACCAGTAGTCATAATCATCATAACGTTGAGACAGCAGGTTATGTTTGCCTGAGGCGGTATAGGACTGTGCGACGGTACCCGGCACTTGGGCGGCTAACCAGTCAAGATCTGCCTTCGCCAACATTGCGTCGTCTGCAATGGCGTTCGCTTCAGTAGCAGCAAATTCCCAATTGTCACACAGTGATAATATCATCAGCTAACTTTATAATTAATTTAGAAAAATTGCGAATGCTAATCGCCTTAAAAAAACATAATTGATATGGACAGTACTTTATAAGTAACGTTGTTTTAATTCTGACATGGCCAGTTCCCAGTGCTCAGCCATACCATCCAGAGGCGACAGATCCAGTGGTTTTTTTCTACTGACTGTGCGTGCTAACTGGAATTGATATACCTTGGCCGTTTCTGAAATTGCTTTTATGTGTTGAGTGATTTCCTGCAACCCGGATTCACCTTGTTGATTTAACCAGCCAAGATAATTGGCAGCAAGTTCATAACACGCACCAAATTGCCTTAGTGTTGCAAAAGAATACTGGTGAAACGCTTCGAGACTTTGTTGGGTGAGCCACGCCAGATCAGTTTCAAACTGTGGTCTGAATTTTACAAAAGGATTGTGCTCAGGCAACAGGGTTAATTGGTGGCGCAACAGCTCAACAGATTTGGCCAGTAAATTAGATGAGCCCAGTTTCTCTTGCCGGCGTATTTTAACAAACTCAACATACGGCGATAACATCGCAGGGTTTGATTCATCACGCAAGCGAAATACGTCTTTAAAATCGTCGCCATCCAGGTGGTAATATCCCTGCCCATGGAAATAACCCATGTGATTGTTTGCTGCATCAAATTCGGTAATCGCCACGGTCGATTTAACATGCGCGATTTTATAGGCGGAACCGGCGGTATCCGGCAGGAAATAGGAATCCAGCTCGACCAGCACGGGTCGTCCTGATTTGACCTGCTCGTCGATGTGAGTGACAAGCGGTTTCCATATCGCCAGTTCCTGAACATCCAGACCATACAGATCATATAAATCAGCCAGTGGAAACTTGAAGAAGGTCCATTGATCACCTTCAAAGTCTATCGCCAGGGTAAAAGGCAAGGCGGCTAGTGGTTCATAGCCCAGGGCATGCAACAACTCAATCCATATATCAACGTAGCAATTTGTTTCCGCCCAATCGCGTTCCCGGGTATGAATAATGTGTGCTTGGTAGGTGGCCGGATTGAGCTGGATGATTTGGTGCATCATATTGCAAGTATGTTTTTTACTTCGGCGGGCCATTTGTTCGGATCAAAACCATGCTTTTTAAGTAAAGCCAGGGTGATTCGTTCCAGACCAAACCCGACACAGGCAGTATGTGCTACCGCACCGTCAAAAGATTTAATATCAAAATTATGACCGAAATGATCCACGTGATAATTACAGGATGTGACTGCAGTCAATTTATCTGCCGTTGCGACAGGCACAACCAGTTCATATTTTAATTCCTGTTCTTTCTGGGTTGCCGCCATGACACGACCTCCGCGACCGAAAAATGGATCATTGGCAACCACCGCTTGCACATCCAGCCCGACTGAATGCAACATTTCTTCTCCGCGTTGCAGCCAGTAATTGCGATGAGACAATGCCTGTTCAGGCGTACCGAGGCGTACATATTCGCGTTGTCGAAATATTTGCATGCGCGCCGGATCATTTGATGGCTCATGCCGAAATACAAAGGCACGTAAATCTACCAGTCTTCCCTGTTCAGGCAGGGTTGTACCGGATGCAGTTGGATACAACGGATAACAGGCCGCAGGTACCATCATGACATCGGTCGGTAAAAGATCACGTGTCCAGTCCTCACCTGCCTGTTGTTTATGAACCAGATTAATATGATCTTTTTCCTTTCCGGTAAATGAATGAACCGAACCCATCAAGTCCGGAAACGTTTCGATATGGTCGGTATGAAGATAGGTATCACGATTGATTATTGGCGGAAAGCGCATGACTTCCGGTTTAAGGTGTTCACCCATGGTCGTAACATAATCTTCGAACGCTTCAATTATGCCTTCAAAGACACCACTTAATCCGTAAACACCTTGCACACCCGACGCAACCAGCAACCCGGCATCCAGCAATTCCTGCTGATACTTTTTGTATGCTTCATCCAGAATTTCAGGTGAGACGCACATAATCTAGGGTTCCTCTTTGTGCATGAGTAACAGCGTTGAGTTATGCCACAAAATCCGATCATTATTGACCATCAAAGCTGCACCATAAGCATCACGTATATGTCGACTCAGACTCATGCTGGAATCGTTTCGGTAACTGGATATTCCACATATCAACATCGCACGTCCGACAATATCCACTATCATCTGAGAGCTTGTCATCTTAAGGTTGTTAATGCGTATGGAAAAACCAAAATTGGTAAACGCATTGGCATTACCGTTAAGCAGTAATCGCTGGTACTCATCAATTGCTGCAGTAATATTGTTTCTCATCATCTGCAAACTACTGTCCACCTCGCCCAAACGAATGGCGGCAATGGGCGGTGAGTCGAGATTCTTTTTAACCTGATTCTTCACAAACTTACGCGCCTTGTTCACGGCATCAGCGGCAATACCACTCCATAAACTTGACCACACAATATGTGCGAAGGGATGCATGGTCTGACTCAATATATCCGCAAAGGGCACAGGTAAAATCTGATCTGTCTGGCCTGAACCTGTCATGATAAATCCCGAACTGCATGTACCACGGAAGCCCAGGGTATCCCAACCGGAAATTGGATCCAGTGAATATTGATCTTTACTGATTAAAACTTGTACCTGGTCGCTTTTTGCCGCATCGGGATTTCGCCGCGCAGTGACGACCAAATCATCAGCCGCCTCAGCATAAGAAATTACCGGTGCCTGCTTGGTCAGATCAAATTTATCGCCAGCTGATTGCACACTACAAATACTCGAACGCAAATCACCACCAACACCAACCTCGGTAGTCGCCGAAGCAAGCAAGCGTTGTTCTGTCACAAGACTTTGTAAATAATTCTTGAAGTATTCAGACTCGCCATAATGATGAACAATACAGGCGACCTGTATTTTGTGCATGGCGTAAATCATTGCTGTAGAACCACAGTAATGACCGAGCACTTCGCATATTGTTGCGATTTGCTTTACACCAAGCCCCATACCACCCAGGTTTTCTGGTACATAGGCACCCAATAATTTTAATTGTTTCAATGCATCGATACTTTCCCTGGGAAAGCGCGCCTTTTCATCAACATCACGCGCATTGGGAGCAATAATTTCCTGACTAACCTGGTGGAGTTTTTTGATTAATTCTTTAAATTGTTCTGCTTGCATATATGCTTGCTCATCATATTAGTAAAAGGTTTACGCCAGATTAATCTTGCAATTCCGCAACGGCATCGACAATCGATTCTATACTGCCAAATGTTTTTCGACTTAGCATGCTATCAGGAAATTCAATATCAAATTCATCTTCCAGTGCCAACATCAGGCCAACTGTAGCCAGGGATGTCAGGCCAGCATTATATAAATCGCTATCATTCTGAAGATTGTCCACTGAAGTTGCTAATCGGCCATGTTGTGCAAGAATCTCCCTGACTTTATCTACACTCATTTTTACAACTTCTCCTTTTGAAATACATCTGATAATGCCAACATTGATTGGGCAGTATTATAAATCAATGGTATCTAATTACTATGATAATTACTTTAATTATAACCAGTCTAAATACTCAGTTACTATAACGACCGGGAAACAGTATTTTTAATAACGCCGTTGGCATCAGACGCTTGAAAAACTTTCGTAGTCCATCAGGGATATGATCGGCTATATTATTCAACAAGGCAGATACACGACCACGAATGCCACTATTATTCAATTTCGGTTGGTAACCCAGTTCTTCAGCAGAAATCGGCAAGCCGAAAAAATCTTTCATGCGCTGCGCAGTAATTTCCGGTTCATTTGCATAGCTGGCATAATCAATAACAATATGGGGAATCTTGAAATACTTGATAGTTTGTTCGACAAAGTTCATATGCCCGGTTATTCGCATATAAACATCCTGTTTGTCTTCTGTTGTGTGACGTCGCCACTTTAATCGTCTGAAACTTTGCAGAATTTCATCAGCATCACGTTTCAATAACAGGACAACCGTATTGGAGTGATCCATTAATGGCCACCAATAAGCCAGCGTGTAACAAAGTCTTGGATCTTTCCATACCCACGGAGAGTGTTCGTTATATCTTGCTACTAATTGTCGATCAGACTGCAAATGCGGCAAATTAAAAATCGTGTTCGCCTGTGTATCAGTAATAGGTTTGTACAACCAGGTATTATCAAACTCAAACCCTGCAGCTTTAAAAATAGCCGCATTGCTTTTAGTCAAGGGTTCCGCCTCGAAATAACCCGACGGGTTATACTCATCACCTTTACGTAATTCTTTTCCTTCATCCTCAGCTACAAAAAAACCTTGCCGCACAAATATCGCGGTTGTCATGCTCGTGCCGGATCGCGGCATACCGACCACGAGTACGTTTTTAATTTTTTTCATCAGGATCAATAATAACTGGCGTGATGTTTATTACTTTTCATACATATGAATAAATCGATCCGTGTTATGCATGATGCCTTTGGCCCAGATATCTTTGTCGTAATCGTCTTTCGGATTTCGCAGTACATCAAGGGAAGAGATAAATTTAAATCCGCCTGATTCCAGATCTTTTTTGGTCCATTCTTCGTCAATACGATGCAGTTTGGCTGTGGTTGATATACCTGAACCGGGCTTTGCAGCATGATCAATAATTACCAGTTTCCCGCCAGGTTTTAATGCTTTGAGCATTTGTGCAAGAAACTCCTCGCGTTTGGCCGTAATAACCGGGTCTTCACGTGGCACATAAATATCATGGTAGCTCAAACCAATGAAAATCATGTCAACTTGCGCGGGTAACTTCATATCCGCGAACTCACTATCAATGCGCACGGTGTTTTTCAACCGGTTCGCCTGTAAACGCTTGTCGAGTTGATCTTTTGAAAAGCGCAAAAATAACGAATTATTTTGAATATAAACCTTGCCCTGTTCTCCAACGATATAATCAAACAATTCCGTGTAATAGCCGCCTCCACCTAACAGATCGATAACTTTCAAGCCCGGTTTGATTCCGGAAAATTTCAGTACTTCAAGGGGATTACGATAGCTGTCCTGTTTACGATCATCTCTGAATCGGTTTGGCTGATAGAGCGATTGCTCCTGAACGGTCATTTGTGCAAAGTTTTCGGGCAGATCACCATTACATCCGGTGATAAAGAGTGCAATTGAAACGAGTGTTGTATATAAGTGTTTTACAATATTCCGCATTGCCATGATTCCCCGATAGAATTAAATAAAACAACGTGTTGCCGGATTATTCTACAAAAAAAAACGGTACCTGCATAATCAGGTACCGTCTGATTCGGTACAGCCCTAATCATTTTGTACTAAAGATTGTAGCCGGTCTCATCATGCAGAACATGATCCAGACCTTCTGTTTCTTCTTCAGGCAGAACTCGTACACCAATGGTGACATCAATCAATTTCAGGATTATCCAGGTAAATGCCCCACTCCAGATGATGGTTACAATCACACCAAGCGCCTGCACACCGAGTTGCCCCGTCATGGTTTGATCCGCTGGCGGATTACCGCCAAGATTGAAAGCCAAAACGCCGACGAACAAGGTTCCCAATATGCCGCCGACCCCGTGGACCGGAAAGACATCGAGTGAATCGTCGATCTTCAATACGCGCTTAATATATTGTGTAGAGAAATAACAAACTATACCTGCGCTTAAACCAATCACCAGGGCACCAAGCGGACCGACATGACCTGAAGCCGGGGTAATCGTACCCAGGCCTGCGACCATACCTGTCACAATACCTAACACGCTAGGCTTTCTGTATCGTACCCATTCCATGGTCATCCAGGCGAGTGAACCAGCTGCTGCACTGATATGCGTCACCAACATCGCCATGCCAGCATCAGTGCCTGCCGCAACCGCACTGCCCGCGTTGAACCCGAACCAGCCTACCCAAAGCATGCCAGCCCCAGCTACCGTCATGGTGAGGTTGTGAGGCAACATCGCAGTTGTGGGGAAACCCTTACGATTACCGATATACATAGCCGCTACCAGCGCGGCTACACCGGCATTAATATGTACTACCGTACCACCGGCAAAATCTATCAGGCCTTTTTGCGCCAACCAACCGCCGCCCCAGACCCAATAACATGTTGGAACATAAACCAGGAACAGCCAGGCGGCACTAAACCACATCATGGCTGAAAATTTCATTCTTTCTGCGAATCCGCCCACTATCAATGCCGGGGTAATGATGGCGAAGGTCATTTGAAACATTATCCACACTGTCTCCGGAATCGTGCCATGCAAGCCGCCTCGAGTAAGTCCATTGAGGAAAAATCGGCTCGTGCCACCCAGATAATCACCCCCTTGCGTCAAGGCCAGGCTATAACCTGCGACTATCCATAAAATGGAAACCAGACAGGTAATCGCAAAACATTGCATCAATACAGATAACACGTTTTTAGCACGAACCAAACCGGCATAAAAAAGCGACAATCCCGGAATAGTCATGAACAACACCAAGGCCGTTGCGGTCAGCAGCCAGGATGTATCACCAGTATCGAGTTTGTCAGCTGCAAACACCGTAACGGGTAAAATTGACATGAGCAACATGGCGCAACCACGTTTGCCATTAATCAGTAAAGTTTTTGATAAAGATTTCATATTGTTCCCCTATTGTTCTTATTGGGATATTGCCAGGCACCAATATCAGGCATTGCGCCTTACCGGTGCACATTATGTATTGCTGACACTAGTGGAGCAAATTTATTACGCAGGGAGATGTCTAGAGAAAAATCTGGTCATTATGAACTCAGCTTTTCGCCAATAAAGAGCATACCGCACTGAAATAGTGCGAAATAGACAAGCAGATTTGAGTGTTTGTTGGTAAGTCGCGTGGGTAACTTATCGAGACCGGTATGTGCGAGGCAATATGGACTCGAGCGCGTCCAAAAACAGGGGGCCTGTCTCCTTCAGCGTCGGCTCGATGATGCTGTCATCCAGCCCGGTAATTTTCCAGGCAAAATCGCTTACCGGCTGGGTAATCAACTCTACATCGACATCCAGTTCCTGTTCTGCCATGCCCGTGATGGCATTGCCCATATGCACCAGACATGTCTCCATCACGAATTCCTCGGTATTTTCAGGCTGGTGGTGGTAGCGTAATGCATATTCCAGTGCTGCTGGCATAAGCCAGGTTTTAATCAGCTCCCCGCCCACATCGGCATGGGTAAAACCCAGCACCGATTGTTCGGCTTCGTAGTCCATCACATGCTCAGTCGCAATGCGATTCATTATTTCACGTGCTTCTGCCGGCAGCCGGTGGCAAATAATCAGTTTTCCGATATCGTGTAACAGACCCGCTACAAATAAGCGTTCGCTATGCAGGACGTGACAACGCTCGGCAAGTAACTGTGACACAACACCGCAGTAAACACTGTGCCGCCAAAACTGCACCATATTCAACACATCGTTGGGTATTTTAGAAAAAGTCTCAATGGCAGAAGCCGCAAGCACCAGACCACGTAATTCTCGCAATCCGATAACTGTTACCGCACGGGACACGGTTTCGATGCGGGAAGTAAATCCATAAAAAGAGCTATTAACGATTTTTAACAGTCGGGCCGTCAGGCTGGTATCCTGACTGATGACTTTTCCAATTTCAGCTGCATTGGTATCCGGGTCATCCATCATCTCGTTGACACGAATACACACCTCGGGCAAAGAAACGAGTCTGACGACACCGGAAACAAGATCTTGAGCATTCATATATCACTACACACACGTTATCCAAATCTTCTGTATATAGCGACAAATCTGCAGCCCAGCTTTAGTCAATAAATTTTTTCTATAAGTTATTGTTTTCCAGTGCTTGTCGTTGAATACTTTGCTCTGCGGCCATAGCCACGTCAGGATGGGAATCGTTTTTCAGTTTTTCCAGTGTCTCCGTACTGGTATTCAGATTACGCGCCACTTCAATTCGAATTTCCGTTGACTCATCCTGCGCAAGTTTTGCCAGTACTGCAGCAGGAATATACTCAAATCGCGCCACAACACTGCGCACATCTTCATTTATATCCGTTGCTAACATCATATGGATGTGTTCGGGCGTTTGCAGATTTGTCGCAACGGCAATACGCACAAGGCTGTTACTGTCTTTCGCCAGTAAGGCAAGAATACTGGGGCTGGTCTGTCGATTACTGGCCAGCGCTTCACGAACTCGCCACTCCTTGTCGTTCACAAATTGTTGAGCCTGACTGTCCGTCAGTTTTGGGTGTCCTGCCAATTTCTTTCGTTGCAAGGAATCACTTGCTTGAGCTGACGAGACAAAGCACAACAAAATAATACAGAGTAATCCACTATTAAATTTACATTGCCACATCTTCAATAATACTCCTGAGCAGGTTTTCAACGGCCGCCAACGCTTCGGTTGATTCTTTCGTAGGCAGTACGGGTGGTCGACGATAAGCGATGAATACCGTACCGGGTTTGTCCGGCAGGCTGTAAATAGCGATTATATAGGGGCAAAATACGATATTAGTCGGATCAACTTTCATCATGTTGCGCGAAAGTTTCGCACTGCAAAAATTTAATGCTTCTGCATGTTCAAAGATTTTACCGCCCAGATCCAGATCTTTACCGGTACGCTGCAGCATATCACTGATATGTGATATTCCACTGATAACTATTCCCTTGCCGGTAATAGCACTTTCCAGGTACTGACGCACATCTTTGTATTCACCTTCCACCTGATATACTTTCATATATTCGTGAGCCGTGGACTTGACTGGTTCAACCGCCTGTTCATCTAACATACAAGATTGGGTTAAAACACCCATTAAAATAAGAGCGAATAAACGATTAAATTGCATGCATTTCTCCCAATTTGTCACAAACAAGTATGCGCAGCACATAGATATGACAAATTATACAGCAGCTGGTTCGCATACACAGCAAAAACCGCTATGCTAGTTAAAAACTATAAATACTTTCATGACTGAAGCAACTACAAGACCCAAACTACTCGCTGTCGATGATTCTCGTGTCATACGTCGCGCCATGGTTAAATTGCTGGGCAAGGAATATGACGTTCTGGAAGCAGAACACGGTGAAGACGCATGGACCTTGATTGTGCATCATCAGGATATCCAGGTCGTGTTTACTGATTTATCCATGCCCTATCTGGATGGTTATGGGTTGCTGGAACGCATTCGAAACAGTGATGACGAAAACATTGCAAAAATTCCCGTTATTGTACTCACCGGCAAGGAAGATGATGATAAAGCCAAACAGGAAGCGCTGGAAAAAGGCGCAGATGATTTTATATCCAAACCATTCGATGCTGCACAGTTAACAGCCCGCGCCAAGACCTATGTAAAACTTGAACAGGCGTCAAGAAAACTTTCCGAAACCGAAACCAAGCTGGAACACCAGGCAACCATTGATGAGCTAACCGGCCTGGGTAGCCAACGTTACTTCAACAAGGCTGCCGATGAAATTCTTGCCTACCTGATACGTCATCACGGTGAAGGTTGTTTGTTACGCATGGATGTAGATGGTTTTAACAAGCTGTTTATCACTCACGGCAAACAGATAGCGGATGAAGTGTTACAAATTGTCGGCCACCATTTTCAGGACTATGTGCGCAAGGAAGATATGGCTGCAAGGGTCGGACTGGCAAAATTTGCCGTATTCCTGAATAACATACCCTTGTCAGAAGCGAAAATAATTTCGCAACGTATAGCAAAAACGACCGCACAGCTAAAATTACCGAAAAAAATAAAAATCACGGTAAGCATTGGAGTATGGGGAATCGATATGGCAGAAGCGCCTGACATCGATGAAGTGTTACACCATGCTGAAGCCTGTTTACAGTATGCCATGAACAAAGGACCACAGCAGATCACTATCGATGGCTATGATCCGGAGATTCCACGCGATGTACCCAATCTGGAAGAAGCACTGGATATAATTAACGCCGGGGGTGAAGATCAGCTCAAGCCGCATGCTCTGGCAATATTTGAACGTGCCCGCCCGTTACTGAAGTTATTTGAGAAACTGATCAAACAGGAAAAAATTTAATTCCAGGACTCAACTTTACACGCAGCACTCCGATATATTATAAATATACTTGAATTAATAACCCTTTATGGTTGATGAGTTATGACAAACAGGAGGCCGACATGACTCGTCTGAAAGCTTTTTTAATTCACCTTGGTATCAGCCTGCTCATTTTCACTGCTCTTCTTTATATCATCGTTTATCACTGGTATCCCGCGCCTTTCTTTAGCACAGATGGTGGCTGGCAAGGTCTGCGGATTATCGCTATAGTCGATATCGTACTTGGGCCAGTACTAACATTGGTAGTTTTTAATCCAAAAAAAGAGCGAAGTAAAACCCGATTTGATTTGACGGTTATCGGAATAATTCAGTTTGCTGCACTGCTATCAGGCGCCTGGGTAGTTCATCATGAGCGTCCGGTTGCCAAAGTGATTGCCGAAGGCATCATCTCACCCGTTACAGCATATGATTTGATTGACAATAATCTGGAATTGCGCAATCTGGAAAAATTCCGCTCCGCAGATACACTGACTATCTATACTGATCTGCCTGATGACTTTACAGAAATGCAAAAAATACTGGTCAAATCATTCCGTGAAAATAAACCGCTATTTTTACAAACTCAATTATATAAAAAAATTGATGAAAGTGTTATTAAAAAACTCGAATTATTTTCCATCAACATGGATAAATATCTGGAAGGTAATGAGAAAAGACAAAAGATATACCGTACTTTTTTACAACAACAGGGTAAAACGGCAGATGAATTTTTATTTCTTTCCTTGCATTCAAGATATGCGTTTACTATTGCCGTATTTGATAAAAACACACTGGAATTTGTCGATGTGTTAACAAAAATCCCGTCCCCACCCGTCGAGATAATGGATAAACTGATTCAATTTAAACGGGTGTATATCCCTAGCGAAGAAGAAAAGTCGAGGCTAAAAGAAAAAAGTGAAGGTGAAAAGTGAATTTTTCATAAGCCCTGCTTATTGATTAATAAGCAGGGCAATACAATCGAATCAAACTTTTTTCATCACCAGGCAGGCATTGGTACCACCAAAACCAAAGCTGTTGGACATCACGCAATTTAAGTTGGCGTTTTCTTTCACTGTGCGCGAAATGGGAAAGCCTTCTGCGGCAGGATCCAGATCGACTATGTTCACAGATTCATTAATGAAATCATTTTGTAACATCAAAATGGAATAAATCGCTTCATTCACGCCGGCCGCCCCGAGCGCATGTCCCGTGAGTGACTTGGTTGAGGTTATGGCAGGAATGTCATCACCAAATACCTGTTTGATTGCTTCCAGTTCCTTGATGTCACCAACCGGTGTACTGGTGCCATGCGCATTAATGTAATCAATCCTGGTGTCAACTGTTGCCATAGCCTGTTGCATGCAGCGTACCGCACCTTCACCAGAAGGTTGTACCATGTCGTGACCATCTGATGTGGCACCGTATCCTGCCAGCTCACCATAGATTTTTGCGCCACGTGCCCTGGCATGCTCGTATTCTTCAAGCACAACCACGCCACCACCACCGGAGATAACAAAACCGTCACGGTTAACATCAAATGCTCGTGAAGCGGTTTCCGGTGCGTCATTGTATTTTGATGACATTGCGCCCATAGCGTCAAACAACACCGACAGGGTCCAGTGTAATTCTTCACCGCCACCGGCAAAAACGATATCTTGCTTGCCCATCTGGATAAGTTCACCGCCATGGCCAATACAGTGGGCACTGGTTGAACAGGCAGATGTCATCGAGTAATTAACGCCTTTGATTTTAAAAGGTGTGGCAAGACAGGCGGAGTTGGTGCTGGACATACCACGGGTAACCATATATGGCCCGACACGTTTCACGCCCTTGCTGCGCAGGATATCGGCCGCATCAACGATATTTTGAGTGGATGGTCCGCCGGATCCCATCACGAGCCCGGTTCGATAGTTTGAAACATCCTTCTCTTCAAGCCCCGAGTCTTCGATTGCCTGTTGCATGGCAAGAAAATTATAGGCGGCACCGTCGCCCATGAAGCGTTTTAACTTGCGATCGATTTGTTCGGCGAGATCGATTTTTAAATCACCGTGGACATGCGAACGAAACCCCATCTCTGCGTACACGTCAGCAAAGCTGATGCCAGACCGGCTGGTTTTTAACGAGGTTAATACTTCGTCGGCATTGTTTCCGATACTCGATACGATGCCAATTCCGGTGATTACGACACGGCGCGGTAACAGACCCTGCGACATACTAGAACCCTTCAGTTGAAGTAAACAATCCGACGCGAATATCGTTTGCCGTATAAATTTCGCGTCCATCAACACTCATATGCGCATCTGCTATGCCCATAATCAACTTGCGCATAATGACCCGTTTCAATTCAATACGATAAGTAATCAGCTTGTTGGTTGGCAATACCTGACCGGTGAATTTAACCTCACCAGCACCCAGTGCACGACCTGCGCCGACACCACCCAACCAGGCCAGATAAAACCCGACCAGTTGCCACAAAGCATCCAGGCCCAGACAGCCCGGCATAACCGGATCCCCTTCAAAGTGGCACTTAAAAAACCACAATTCTGGCGTAATATCCAGCTCAGCGATGACTTCGCCCTTGCCAAATTTCCCACCTTTTTCCGAAATGCTGACAATACGGTCAAACATCAACATGGGGGGAAGCGGTAATTGTGCATTACCAGGACCAAATAACTGCCCCTTTCCACATGCGATCAATTCGTCACGTGAAAAGCTGGCCTTATCCTTAAATGCAGGACGTAGTTCAGATACTGTTTCTGTCATGGGTAATTTATCTAATTGAATGTAAACCGGTATTCTAAACGTCCTATTGGCTATAATAAAGCCCAAATCAAATAGAGTTTCAGTTGATTTTCAGATGTTTTTCGTATTTAAGGTCTGCGATCAGCACGATGGAAGCTGCGTTTGCTCTCTGAAATAAATGCCGCCAGATAATCCGACGGTTCGCTACCTAATGCCGAAATTGCAGTAATAATTTCATCCAGTTGTCGCACTGCGCCAAACAATTCACGGTAGGCTTTTTTCAATATTTTGATATCGGCTATGCTATAACCAGCCCGTTTCAGACCAACCAGGTTGATCCCTTTCACGCTGGCAGGAACACCATCAGTAATAAAAAAAGGCAATACATCCTGCGTGATTTTGGCATTACCGCCTATCATCGCCAGGCGTCCAATTCTTACAAATTGATGCACCATCACCCCACCCGATATAAAAGCATTATTATCAATCGTCACGTGCCCGGCAAATCCGGAGAATGGAGCAATAACTACCTTGTTACCAATCACGCAATCATGTGCAACATGTGTCCCGGTCATGAAATAGTTACCTGACCCGATTCGCGTCACCCGATTTTGCTTGATCGTTGCGCGATTAATCGTCACGTATTCATGAAGGGTATTGTTATCGCCTATCTCAACACGGGTTTTTTCATCCAGATTAAAACTGATATCTTGTGGCAAGCCTGCAATTACCACGTATTCATGAATCCGATTCTGATTGCCAATGCATGCGCCGGATTTTAACACCGCACCGGACATAATTTTATTTCCATTACCCAGCTCTACATTCTCTTCGATAACGACATTGGGTCCGATTATATTATCGTCACCAAGTGTTGCCTGCGCATGAATAATTGCTGAGGGATGAATTGTGTTCATGGCTGGGAGAAAAACTTCCGCTAATTGACTGTATCAAGAATAAAGCAAAACAGATTTTTTAAACAGACCAGACTAGCAAATTATTTTTCATATTTCTTTAGTAATACGCCTTCGTCACCACAACACGTCGCCGCACATTTTTTGACTTGATGAACCGCATCGGCAGGTGCGTTTAAAAACTCATTGACCGGTATATTTTCCGTCGCGCAGTCACATCCCTTGTCATCATAAACATAGACATTTTTCAGACCGACTTTGCGTGCACGATCTGCTGCGGCCAACATGATTTCACTCTCCGTGGCAGGAAGGTGACTTAACTGGAATGCCGGAAAGAACCGGGTAATATGCCAGGGACTTTCTGCTCCCAGGTTCGTATGAATCCATTTGGCGATGTTTTCCAGCATATCCAGATTATCATTTTTTGTCGGGATAATATTGGTGCGGGTTTCAACATGCATGCCCAATAGCTGAGATTGTTTTATCGCATGCAACACTTCTGTAACATTGGATTTTCGACAAATATCCTTATAGAAATCGTCATCGAGGCTTTTTATATCGGAACACAACACATCAATTACCGGGGCAATAAGCTGCAGCGCCTCATCCGTGACAAAACTATTGGAAACATAGACAGTATAAAGCCCTGCACTTTTGGCAATTTCAGCCACATCCAGTATGTATTCAAGCCAGACTGCGGGCTCGGAATAGGTAAAGGCAATGCCTTGTAAATTCATTCGTAGTGCGGTTTGCACCAGTTCTTCTGGTGTTACATATGCTTCGGTTGATTCACCACGCGCCAGGTCATCGAGTGCTGTCACGCCCCATGAAATGTCCAGATTATGACAACCGCCACAACGAAAACTGCATCCATAACTGCCAACCGACAGTATTTTTGTGCCTGGCTGGTAATGTTTTACCGGTTTATCTTCAATTGTATCCACGGCCATGGCAGAAATAATTCCGTACGACAAATTGTAAAGCGTGCCATGACGATTCACATGGGCCTGACAAAATCCACGCTGCCCATGACGCAGCCGACAACGCCATAAACACAGATTGCATCGCGTAGTTCCATCCCCCAGTTTTTCCTGTAATCTGGTTTCAACGAGCTGGTATTGTTTGGGTGCAATATTCACAATATTTTTCCTGATTGCCTGTATTTCATTAATTTAGCCCGTGTTGGTCAATTTCCAAACGGGATCGATGACTATCGTCAGACAGGCATGCGCTTGCCGCAGTGCCTGTTCAACCGCATCGGGTGATGATGCAGATGCAAAAATAAATCCGAGGTAACTCGCCCCAAAAGGTAATGGCGTCACCTCGTTCCCGGAACGGATTTGAATGCTCACTTCATCAATACCCACAACTTTTTGCGCGGCCAGAATGCCCTCCACCCGGTTTAATATACCGGCTTTGGTTATCGGGATCATTAACACACCCGCAGACTGATTCATCGTTTGTGCCCTGACAGGTTCACCCAGATAATTCCGGATAACCGTCTCTTCCAGTGTAACACCGGTTGCAAATTCAAATAACCGACTGCACATGCCGCCAATAGTTCGCGCGGTAGCTTCCACTATCCATACACCATCTGCATTAATACGGCATTCAGCGTGTATTGGTCCATGCTGCAAGCCGTACGCATGACAGGTTTGTTGAACGGTTTGCGTCACTGCTCTGACTTGTGACTCGTCCAGACGAGTCGGTGTTATATAGTATGTTTCTTCAAAATATGGCCCATTGAGCGGTTCCGGTTTATCAAATATCGCCAGCAGGGTTAATTTACCGTGCGTCAAAACGCCTTCAACCGCAATTTCTATGCCCGGAATAAATTGCTCGACCAGTACTGATTGCTGCTCTACAGCATCAAGACCATTTTCATCAGCGAGGATTGTCTGAATAATTTTCGTCGCGGCATTAAATTCATCACCGTTATTTGCGCGAATCACACCTCGACTGGCAGATAATGCCAACGGCTTGACGACAACGGGAAAATCAATCTTTGTCACTGTGCCATCGAGAATGGCATCAATCGATATGGTTTCAAATTCAGGTGTTAGAATGTTTTTGTTGCCCTGCAGCGCCAATCTCGCCAGGTCCTTGCGCCTTGCAAGCAGTGTGGCGTGGGCCGCATTATGTGGCAAACCCAGCTCCATGGCGAGTTTCGCTGCCAATTCCAGCGATGCGTCATCGGTCGCGATAATCACGGCAAAAGGTAAGCGTTTACTTTCCGCGAGCAGCTTGTTCAGCGCCGCTTCAGGATCATGAAAATCGATAACTATGCCTTCGGCATAAGCAGAAACAATGGAATGCTCACCTTGCGAGGCGATAACCACATCCAGACCGAGCTGTTTAGCCATGGAGAAATACGGCATGGTGCGATAGCTACCATGCGGGGCAATGATAAGTATCCGTGATCTGGATAATTCATCGGTCGTTTTGTTAAGGCACGTTCGTTTACTGGACAAACTCGCCTGAACCATCACGATACCAGTTTATATGTGGTACTAAATGGCAGGAATTTTATGCGCAACCACCACCACTCGGTGCACCACAGCCACTGCAACCGCCTGAACCACCGACAGCCTTGAATACATTATTAAATACGAAGGACTGATTTAAACCATCGTTGGTAAAATCAATATCACAACCTTTCAGGTAAGACAACGCAACTGAATCCACCATTAGTTTAAAGCCTTCGCCTTCAAGCACTTTGTCGTGTTCACGAACATTCTCGGCATAAGTCATACCATAGGTCATGCCGCCACAACCACCGCCGGAAACAAACACACGGATACCTTCTACGCCACCCTCTGCCTGCTTGACCAGATTCGCCATTTGTTCACCTGCAGTGGGGGAGACCTTGATTTCATGTTCCTCAATATTGGGGGTAAATGCTTCTGCTGGTACGGCCATAAAATTCTCCTGATATTTCCAATGTTGACTATTCGCTTTAATTTACTGCAATCTGCCTATTTTCATATACGGGCAAATTGTGCCTGTTCAAGGGCGTCTGAATTAAATACAATTCTACCATATATTCTATTTAGCATATGTCCCCGGATTTTAAATACAACATACAATAGGTTCCATTATGAATCGTAAGGTTTTTTGTCAGTTTTTGAATAAAGAAGCGGAAGGACTGGACAGTCCCCCTGCTCCCGGAGAATTAGGCCAGCGTATTTTTGATAACATTTCTTCCGAAGCATGGCGACAGTGGCTGGAAAGACTCACGACAATTATTAATGAGAATCGTCTGAGTACCGCTGATCCTGGTGCACTCGAAATAATTGAAAAACACATGCTCGGCTTTTTGTTCAAGGAAGGTGATTACGGTGATTTACCGGATGGTTTTGTGCAACCAGGCGCAAAAAAATAACGCCATGAAGACCAAGAATCTCGCCGAGTATCCCCTGGATGAACTCAAAACCATTTACCAGATTTTGCATAGCCAGATTACGCAGCACCCTGCGTTGATGGACAGTGAATTACTGGAGCAACTGCAACGTTATTTACAACACCAGGCCAGCCTTGATGGTGTTGATGTCTCTCTGCATGCGCAGTGGGCAACCTGGTTAAACGGATCCGCCAAGCTCACAGGCGTAAGTGGTTGAAATATTGTAGTCAGTGCGGACAAAAAGTCGTACAACGCATGCCTGATGGTGACAACCGAATCCGCTCCGTCTGCGATCATTGTGAAACCATTCATTATCAAAACCCAAAAATTGTCGCAGGCTGCATTCCCGTTTGGGAAGATAAAATCCTGCTCTGCAAGCGCGCGATTGAGCCCCGTCACGGTTTCTGGACACTTCCCGCCGGCTTTATGGAAAATGAAGAAACACTGGAACAGGCCGCTGCACGTGAATGCCTGGAAGAAGCCAATGCGCGCGTAAAAATCGAGGACGTTTTCAGTATCTACAGCCTGCCTCACGTGAACCAGGTTTACATGTTATACCGCGCGACATTACTCGATCTTGATTTTTCAGCAGGTGATGAAAGCCTGGAGGTTGCCTTATATAAAGAACAAGACATCCCATGGGATAATCTGGCCTTTCGTACAATTGAAAAAACAATTCAACATTTTTTTGCGGATCGACAGAACAATCATTTCAGCATACATACCGGCACATTAACGAATAACCGTTTTCAGAATCCCGATTGATTAGTCTTTAAACTCTTCAGGTAATCGTTGCCAATCCAGTCTGGCAATAACCCAGTCCCCCTGCAACTTTTGCCAATTACCTTCGACTGCATATAATCGGGCGCGATTTGGCAGGCGTTTTTCCCCGGAAGTAAGCAAGACTTTTGCACTCACCTCGGCATTAAGTTTATCTTCATCAATATTTATATTTATGAATCTGACAAAAAGACGGATGTTGTCATGAGCATAAAAATAGCGGAACGCCATGGCACCAACATCACGTTTACCCAGCTGCTTTTGTACGATGACATTGTCACTAAAGAATTCCAGTAACGCACGTCTCTTTTCAGCCTCGATAACCTCTATCATGGCATCAATTTTTTCGGCGATAATTTTTTTATCATCCTTCTCCTGACAGGAAACAAGCACCAACATAAGTCCACAGAAAAATAATGTCTTGCATGTGTTTATCATAAATATCACATTCAAATTTTCAAAATATAAGGAACTGCTAACGTAGAAAACTAAACCTAGTTTAAGTCAATATAGTGAAGTGTGCAGCAATTCACGTATTTACACTCTGGTATGGCTTTAATACAATTCCCGCTCCACTTTCGTCCATATTTACCGATAGTATATTGAAACTACATTTGAATACGGATTATGCTCGCATGGAGGGCAATTCCAATGCGCTACCAAGGCTTGACTGAATCTTTACACAGTATCGCGGATAATACTCCGCGATTTTATATTACATGCATCATTGCCATCAGTTTCCTTGTGATGTTTTTTCTTTATGCACCGATCATCATTGCCTTTACGCTGCTCGCTTCCATTGCGATAAATTTTCAGGAAAGTTTTTCACTTGCTGGCATTTTAAATACACTGATTAAATTAATTGTCACAGGGGGCTGTATTTTCCTGAGTTACCAGTTTTTTATTACCAGAGTTGAACGCCCCAAAGGCGCACTGCTGGATAAGGCAAAAGCACCAAAGCTGTTGGCATTAATTGAAGAACTTAGAAATCACTACCATGTTGCCAGACTGGATTATCTTGTTGCCTCCGACAATTTTGAAGTTACGCTAAATTGCACACCTAAATTCGGCATTCCTTTTTTCACCACAAACACCATTCAGATTGGATTGCCAGTAATGCAATCCACATCGCCAAAACAGTTGCAGATAATGCTGGCACGAAGACTGGGGCAATTATCCCTTACACACAACAAAGCAACCGGTATAGTCTTGCGTTTTTATCAATTTATCCTTGCCTATAATCTGGCGTTCTCAAAGTCGAACAAGATTTACCTGAAACCGCATGCCTGGGCTTACAAATTTTTGTCTGATTTTTATTATGCCGTCGCTTTTTACGCATTTCATCAGGATGAGTTGCTTGCAGATCGTTATGCGCTTGAAATTGCAAATGACGAAGAACTGGCTGTCACCATTAGCCAAACAATCGTTGCGAATCACTTTCTTAAAACGAAATACTGGCCGCATATTTATAAACTCGCACGACAAACACCGCGTGCAACACTGAAACCTCATGCCAATATGTCAGAAGCAATCATTGCTCATTTGACACCGGCGTATTGCAAACAGGTACTTACCGAACACTTCAATCGTATAGCAGATTATCAATATTTCAATCCACCGTTACGCGCCCGTTTACACAATATTTCGCATGAAGAATTCGTCTTGCCTGAAACAATAGCTGAAACTGCTGCAAGGTATTATCTCGGCGATACCCTTACGCCAGTAACCAACCTGTTTGATAAAGTTTGGCAAACAAAAAACCAGATGCACAAGCAAAACCTGTCAACAGATAACGCACAACAGCAACGTTTGGCCAGTCTTGCCGAAAAAATCAAACAAACCTCACTGTCATCATCTGAAGCATGGGAATATGCCTCGCTGACTGAAAAATTACAGGGCTACCAGGCTGCAATACCTGTCTATAAAAAAATTCTGGAAAAAAATCCGCAACACGCAAAAGCAATGTTCGCTGTTGGCAGGATATTACTTTCATACAATGATAATCGTGGCGTTTATGTACTGGAACAGGCAGTCGAACTTGATGCCTCCATGAAACGTACCGCGCATGAACTGATAGATCGTTTCAAAGCCAGACAAGCCAAGACATTAAAACCGGCACAAGAAGTGACGGCCTGAGTTTAGCGCCACCCATGAATTCCTGATACACACCAGGATTCAGACAGCAAATTAAAAACTCAGGCCGATAATTGTCCCTAAATAATTAATTCCAGTGTAGTGTGAAGCTTGATTTACTTATCGACTATGTTTGCAATGGCGATATTACACTCCATCAGGACAGACAGAGTTCATGAACTAATTCACAGTGAGTGTATCCGCGTGTGATTGTAAGAACCACTTGCTCACAACAACATTCTTGACAAACCATTCCGTTTTCAATAAACGCGTTGCCAGAAATTGCGTCGCCCATGCGGGCAGGGTTTCTATAAAACTTTTACTGTCACGCTTACCAAAGCGCTGTATAAGTTGCCTGGCATAAGCTTCCAGTTGTGCCTCGCTATAGCTGCCATCAAGTTGTTTAACCTGTTTCGCAGCCAATATAGCCGATTCCACTGCGGGTCGAATACCTTCGCCACTTTGCGGATAGGCAAGACCTGCTGCATCGCCAATAATTATTACGCCATGAGTGACGAGTTTACGTATTGCATGGGGATATAAAATGTAAGCATGACCGTGAAATTTATCCGGTAATGACGCGGGTATTTTTCCAATACTTTTCAAATAATCAGCAAACTCACGCACATGTTCTGAAAGTTGGTGGTTATCTTCTCTACCCAAACCGATATTAAGGAAATTTCCTTTCCGAAACACCCAGCCATAACCTTCCAGATCATCACAGAAAAAGAGTTCGGGTACCTCTGCATCAATAACACATTCCCTGGCTTGCTCAGGCGTCATTTCAAACTCAACTTCCTGCGCGGCGACGATTCTTTCCGTGCTCCCGACCTTTGCGCCAATTGCGCGTGCCACCGGACAAAAATGCCCACCCGCACCAATTAGCAGACGGGTTTTAATATTGCCGTTAACTATCCAGCTTTCGCCATCACGTTCCATACTCTTAAATGCTGTGTCATAGTGCACACGCGCGCCAGAGCGTGCCAGCAGGTAATTATCAAACTCGCGTCGGCGAATGCCATAACTCACAACATCACCACCATAGCTGGTATTGATTTGATTGCTGTGATGCTTGCTGACTTTAAATCCGGAAATGGGTTGCAAGGTGTTATGTTTTTCATAATCAGACAAATCAATTTCCAGTTCCTGCATGACCGCGGGTGTTACCCAGCCAGCACAGACTTTGTCGCGAGGAAACGTCTGTTTATCAATAATGAGAATATCCAGATCGGTATCGCGCAATGCCCATGCAAAGGAAGAACCGGCGGGACCTCCACCTACTACCAGTACATCACATGTTTCCATTACTTATTCGCCTGTATTATGGTCATGATATAAATGCGCCCGCGACCAGGGCAAGGCATTGGAATGTTCGCGATTGAAAACAATTTGATATAACTGTAATTCACTCATGGTAAAGGCTGCTATCGAACCCGCAAGATACAGGCGCCATGCCCGTACAAATGACTCGTCCATCATGGTCTTTATGGTATCAACATGTTGTTCAAACCTTACCAGCCAATGTTCAAGTGTCCTGGCATAATGTAAACGTAAATTTTCTACGTCCTGAACCGCGAGTTTATTCGGTTCAAAGATCTGCATCATTTCAGTAAGTGAAGGAGGATACGCACCGGGGAAAATACGTCGCTCAATCCACGCATTCATCGGGCCGGGTTTGATCCGACCTATTGAATGTACCAGACCTCGACCATCCGGTGTCAAGCAGCGCGCGATGACTTCACCCATTGTGGCATAATCACGTGAGCCAACATGTTCCAGCATACCAACTGAAACGAACACATCGAATGTGCCGTTAATATTACGGTAATCATCTTCCACATATTTTACTTTATCACTGAGGCCTTCACGCTCAGCTTGTTCACGTGCAAAAATCACTTGCTGGTGTGAAATATTATATGCGGTAACCTGAACGTCATAATGTTTGGCCATAAAGCGTGCCAAACCACCCCATCCGCAGCCCGCTTCTACCACCCGGTCACCCGGCATGAGCTGCAGTTTACGACATATATGGTGTAACTTGGCTACCTGTGCCTGTTCTATTGAATAATCCGGATCGGGGAAATAGGCACATGTATATTGCATCGCTTCCTTATCCAGCCACAACTTGTAAAACTTGTTACCAAGGTCATAATGATGGTGGATATTGTTTTTTGCTTTATCAATCGAATTCATAATCGGTCGATGACCGAAGCGGATATACAAGTCATGAAGCTTGCTACCCGCACCATTTTTTTGAATACCGATGTAAACCTGCTCCATAAATTCAACCATGTCGCCGTCAACATCTATCCTGCCAGAACTGTACAAATCGCCGAAATGCATTTCAGGATCTGAAATCAGTTTATAGAGTGCCGCACGGTCATGAAAACGCAAATACGCAATAGTTGGCTTTTTGCCAAAGTCGAATTGCTCACCATTCCACAATGTCACTCTGATATCGGGCTCACCGATGAACGTCATCATTTTTTTCAGAATGCTGCGATCGACAATTGTAACGCGCTGTCCTTTACTCAGGCTTTTAAATATCAGATTGCCATCGGGTACAATTGCATGTTTAGTATAAGGTTTCGTATCAGTTACACTATCAGTCTGTAACAATTGCTCACGCGATGAGTCTGAAGTTTTGCTCCGCGCTTGTTTAGCTTCTGGCATTTTTACAGTCATTGATTGTTACCTTGATAATTACATTACAAACAGCACTTACTGTGCCCCGGATACCTACATTTGTACTTTCCGACCCACTTCGTGTCAAGCATAATGCAAACATGCTATATCACAAAATTATTATACGTGCCCTGATAACACTCCTCAGTTGCGCTGTAGCCCAGGCAAGCTATGCCAAATGGTATAACGAATCGTGGTCGCAAATGGGCACCAACATTAACCTGAAACTTTGGGCTGACACCGAGCAAAGGGCTAAAAATGCGATAACAGCCGTGCGCACAGAGATGAAACGGGTAGATCTGCTCATGAGCCCGTATATCAAGACCAGCGAACTCGCAAAAATAAACCGCCTCGCGGCAAAACTGCCAGTCAGTGTAAGCAAGGAAATGTTTAACCTGATTGAACGTGCCAACGAGATATCCATTGCATCGGATGGCATATTCGACATTACCTTTGCCAGTATCGGGCACCGCTATAATTACCGGAAGAAAATTCAGCCCACTTCCCAAACAATCAATAGCTTACTGCCCGCGATTAACTACAAAAACATTGTGTTAGACAAGTCAAAATATACTGTTTACCTGCGTGATCAGCGCACTGTTATCGACCTTGGCGGAATCGCTAAAGGCTACGCAGTGGAGTCTTGTATCAGTATTTTGCGTGATTTGGGCATCCAACATGCCGCTGTCACCGCCGGTGGTGACAGCATGATGTTGGGCGATAAACGAGGCAAACCATGGATAATCGGGATTCAGGATCCGCGGGATGCCAGCAAGAACGCCGTGGTATTGCCATTATCGAACCTGGCATTATCAACTTCGGGTGATTATGAGCGATATTTCATGGACGGCCAGGAACGAATCCATCACATCATTTCACCCAAAACGGGTAAATCGGCAAAATTCAACCATAGTGTGAGTATCATGGGTCACAGCGCCACGCTAACTGATGCATTATCAACCACACTGTTTGTCCTTCCTTACGATAAAGCATTGAATATTATAAAAATGTTCCCTGATTATGATGCGATAATTATCGACTCTACAGGCAAACTTCACTACTCAGATGGCCTCATGCGATCAAAATAGCAGCACATTTGTACTTATTATATGTATTGTTCTTTTTGTGACGTGCCTAACAGCGTATTATTTCTCCCTGAACTAGAGTTCGGTTTAAGCAAATTCTATAAATAACAATAAATTAGAATTTATCTAATTAAAAAAATGGGTCATTGGGTCACACGTTCGATTTGGTACTGATGATACCCAGCCGGTAATGCCCGGCATCATTGTGTTGCATAACAGGAGACTGGCATGGGCGGGAACAAGCAGAGTTTTATTCGTATATTCGCATTAGGCATTTTTACGCTTGGTTTAAGTGCCTGTGGTGGTGGCAGTAGTGAAGAAGAAAATAATGACAGTAGTATCGTCATTGATGGCACCACACCCATCGCCTACGTGAAACGCAGTGTTAACTCTGTCGGAAACCCTACTGATGCATTCAGGTTTAACCAAGGTGGCGACTTGTATATGCGCCAGCTCGCCTCTGCAAGTAGCACAGAAAAAAACCTCACCGGTCATCTCACCAACGGACAAGGTGACGTATCTGACCCTGAAGTCTCCTATGACGGGAAACGTATCCTGTTCTCCATGAAGAAAAACAGTTCCGATACCTGGAACATTTACGAATTCGATACCGCGCAACCTACTTCTTCGAGCAATCCCAAGCGTATTATCAGCAGCGATTCAGAGGCCGCTGCGGGTGATGATGTCGATCCTAACTATTTAGCAGACGACCGCATCATTTTCAGTTCAAACCGTCAGGTTGGCTCGAAAGCCATTATGACAAGTAATGGCATCGAACCCTATACATACCGCGATGAATACGAGCGTGAGCATGTTATCACGTTGCACGTAATGGATGCAGATGGAAGTAACATACACCAGATTACTTTCAACCAAAGCCACGACCGCAACCCCACAGTGCTCAGTACTGGTGAGGTGATGTTCGCCCATTGGGATCACGTTGGTGGCAGAAATGAATTTTCGATATTTACTGCCAACCCGGATGGAACAAACATGTTCGTTTTGTATGGTGCCCATAGCCCCGGTAACAGTTTTCTGCACCCACGCGAGATACAAAACGGTGATTTAATTAGCACGTTGATGCCTTTGTCCCGTACTTTTGAGGGTGGAGCATTAATGCAAATTCGCGTGACACAATGCTCTGAAGATAATGACTGCAATGATAGTGGCAACGGTCAGTCACAGGCCACAACCACTCCTGTTAATTTTGGCCAGGGCTTGTCTGCCAATGGTCGCTTCACTACACCTTACCCGTTATGGGATAACACAAACCGTGTGCTGGTGAGTTACACCGTTTCCTGCGTCAAATTCAACACTTGCCCTACCCAAACCAATCCCATTACCGGACAAGTCTCTACAGTTGAAGGCACGCCTCAATACGGTATTTATATGTTAAATATTGATACTCAGCAATTAAACCCATTAATACTCGCCCCTGCAGGGATATCGTATACTGATCCCGTAGCACTGCTGGCACGTCCACGCCCGAACGTCATCCCTGATAAGACACAAACCGGTACCACAGGTATTTTGAACGTGAAGAGCGTTTATGACACCGACAATCTTGGTCGTATGAGTGATGCAGTATTAACCGCGGCAGAACAAGCCGCCGGGATTATACCCAAAACTGCAGCGCCACCCGGATCAAACCAGTCACAGGTTGCCGATATCGCCACATTAAAAAATCCTGCCAATGCTGAATATAAAACCCGACCCGCACGATTTGTGCGCATCGTTAAAGCTGTACCAACACCGTCGAACATGTCCACAGAAGACATCGGCGAAACCATGTTCGAAATGCAACAAATTGTCGGTTACACAGAAATCGAACCCGATGGCTCGTTCAAAATTGAAGTCCCGGCCGATACCCCACTCGCGATTTCTGTGATTGATTCAGAAGGTCGTGCCTTTCATCCACACACCAACTGGATTCAGGTCCGTCCGGGTGAAACACGCACCTGTAATGGTTGCCATTCACCCCGCCGTGGCAGCGCCATTAACGCACAACCTATCGCTGGCGCGCACCCAAATACCAACTGGCCGAGTGGTTCCGCCGCTGGTACTGGTGAAACCATGGCAGAAACACGTGTAAATAATGCACTTATAATTGCTTCACAATTGCAAACTAATATGGTGCACACAGACATCTGGGCTGACGCAGTACAAGTCGCTGCTAATAATTATACTCCTAATTTAACGATTGATTATTTAGGCCTTCCATCCAGCGTCACCGCACCAGTAGGCGGGATAATTAATTATCCGGACCATATCGCCCCGCTTTGGACGGCGAGCCGAACCTACGGTGGAAGCACAGCGGTGACCGCAGGAGATTTCACACTGAATCCAACTGATACGTATACCTGCACCAGCTGTCATAACGCCAATGCGGTCTCAACTGATCCTGCATTTGCGCGTTCCGCGGGACTGGATTTACGAGATACTAAATCAGGTACCGGACGCCTGCTTTCCTATAACGAGCTGCTCATCGGCGATGTGATAATTGATCAAGCAACCGGTTTGCCGGTTATTACGCTTAATGTAGATGAGTTTGAAATTGAGCGCTACCCAGCACTTGTCAATGTTTCGCGAGCGCGGTCGAGCTATATCACCGAAGTACTGACAAATTCCGAGCTCAATGCGGCCGATTTCAGTAGCACATTTAACGGCGTGACATATACCAAAACACAGACCGTATCCGGCAATGTCGTCGATCATTCCACGATGCTAAATGCATCCGAAAAACGCGTCATATATGAATGGATTGATTTAGGCGGGCAATATTATAACGATCCATTTGAATCCGATGCGGGTGATCTTGCTAGTGCTGGTGGAACCACAAAAATGCAATCTGAATTACGTAACCCGGTATCAGGTTTAAGCCAGAGCACCTTCGACTCAACGATTCACCCCATATTGATGAATCGCTGTGCAAGTTGTCATCAACCAGCCAGTGGCAATGCGGCGAATTCGAACCCGACTAACCCGGTATTTACAGGCAGTGCCAATCGCTTTGTGTTGACGGGTCAAATGGATGGTGATTTTAATATCACCACCACCATGGTGACAGACCTGGCCAATCCGGCGAGCAGCAATTTGTTAACCCGACCTACATCAATAGATCCGCTTGTGCACCCGCAAGTTAACAGCGCATCAGTATTATCCATAACTGATTCGGATTATACTGTGATACTTAACTGGATAACTGCCGCTGGGCCATAACTAAAGATTACGATGTATCCTCATGCAAATACGCGCTGTATCTTCAGTATTTGTTCTTGCCTGCTCACTAACCTTGTTAGTGAGCTGCAAGAATGTCGAAAATGAACCTAACTCTGATGACCTCACATTAAGTTATGCAACCTTTACTGCCAGTGTTAACGCTGTTTTTGATGCCAACATCGGTGGCAAAACCTGTGCGACAAGTGGCTGCCATAGTGTAAACGGTGGATCAGGCGGAGCTTTCAAAGTTTATCCCAATGCAACGACGACATCCGAGCTAACCGCAAATTTTATTTCGGCAAAAGCCTTTGCCAACCTCACTAATGCCAGCCAAAGCAAAATACTGCTGGAACCACTCACAGGAACATTTTCCAGTGTGGGCTCACATGCGGGTGGTGATATATTTACGTTAAATGATGCAAATTACACAATAATATATAACTGGATTAACAATCCTATTTCAAACTGACAGCATATGAAAAAATTTGTAACCACATTAGCCATGTTATATATGGTATCGGTAATTGCTATGGCTGCGGATGTGGTTCCTGCTGATGAAAAACAAATTTCACCTTCAGTTAGTCAACCAGTTTCTGTTAATGCAGAAAACAGTACTGAAGTAAATAACACGGAATCTAATCAGGAAATTAACACCGAAAATTCCAACGCAGTCACCCTTGACGTTTCTGGAGAGGATATTCGTCCCGATTCTGAATTTGCTAAAGACACAGAATCACAAATACTGTTCATTGTTGAACCTTATATCGAACTACGAACCGGACCAGGTGCGGGCTATCCAATATTCCATGTTGCGGAAAAAGGCAAATCTATACAGGTACTGACTCGAAAAACTGACTGGTTTAAAGTCAGAACGCCAACAGATATCACCGGCTGGGTTGCCCGCTCACAACTGGAAAAGACCCTGACTCAAGCCGGCGTAAAAAAATCCTTCCAGGATATTCTGCTTGATGATTACCTGAAAAGCAGACTCGAGTTCGGGATCAGTGGCGGACTTTTCGAGAACGACAGAAGCATTACCCTGCGTACCGGCTATCGTATGACTGACAACATATTTTTTGAACTTGCCTATACAAAAATATCCGGCGTGTTTTCAAGCTCGACCTTGTACCAGGCAAATATTTACATGCAATTATATACCGACAAACCTGTTACGCCGATTTTTCTTATTGGTTATGGTAAATTTGAAAACGTACCGGCCAGCACTCTGGTTAGCGCTTCCAGCAGAACGCTCGATATGGGAAATGCAGGTATTGGCGTCAAGTATTATTTGTCTGACCGTTTTTATTTCCGTTTCGATGCCACGACCTATGTAGTATTGGTTGGCGATGATCGCGCTGATGAGTACACTCATATTCACGGTGGGTTTTCATTTTTCTTTTAAATATGATGATAAGCACAATGCGAAAATTTTATTTTATAGCCATTCTTCTGAGTTCAGTCAATTTGACTGCTAATGCCGCGGAACAACCAAACGTGGAAGCACAGACTGATCCAATTATCAAACCGGAAGTTGCAAGGCGAAATGTAAAAATCCCGAAAATTGACACCGAAAATTTTGAAATAGGTTTGATCACCGGCCGCTACAGCATGGAAGACTTTGGTTCTGCATCTGTTAATGGTTTTCGTGTTGCCTACCACCTGACAGAAAGTGTGTTTTTTGAAGGAACCCATGGCGAAACAACCATCTCTGACACGTCCTTTCGAAACTTTCTCGCCGGCGGATTGTTTACGCAAGAAACCATACCACTTGAGTACGACTATATTGCAATTGGTTATAACCTGTTCCCGGGTGAAGTATTTCCCATTGATGGCGTTGCGTGGACCAGTGCGTTTTACTTGTTGGCCGGTGCAGGGAATACGAATTTTAATAACAAGGACCATAGCACCATTGTGATTGGTGGCGGACTGCGTATTTTACCCTATGACTGGCTCGGATTGCATTTTGATGCGCGTGAACACTCGTTCGAATCCGACGCAACCGGCGTGAAGAAAACCGTACACAACACAGAATATCATATCGGGTTTACTGTTTATTTCTAGATTCGAAAGGAAAGAATGATGAAATATTTACATTGTAAAATTGCTTTACTGCTCACCGCGCTACTTATTGCGAATCAAACATATGCGTTGCCTGCAAACAAAAAAGCACCTGATTTCACACTCAAGAGTTTTTCCGGCGAAAACATTCGGCTGGCAGAACAACGCGGTAAAATATTGCTGGTAAATTTCTGGGCCACATGGTGTACACCGTGTCGACAAGAAATTCCTAAATTAAATAACTTGCACAAAAAGTACAGTCGTCTGGGTGCCAGTGTTTGGGGTATCAATATCGATAAAAATCTGACTCAGGCAAAAAGTATGGCTAACCAGCTGCATATAATCTATCCGGTACTTCATGATAGCGACCAGGCTGTCAGCAAGAGCTACGATTTAAGTGCGATGCCTTATACTTTATTAATAGATCGTAATGGCGTAATCAAGAACATCTATTACGGCTATGTATCAGGTTATGAAGATAAATACGATGCTGACATACGTAAACTGTTACGGGAATAATATGAAAATTTTATTCAATACTCTGATATCGATATCACTAATCTCGTTAATCGGTTGTTCAACTCCCTGGGTTAAACCCTACGAACGCGAAATACTGGCCGATCCAATCATGAGTTTTAGTCGTGATCCTTTAATGGACAAACACTCAGCGCATGTCTATGAAGTTCGTGAAGGTAGCCGTGGTGCAACAGCAGTCTCTGGGGGAGGTTGCGGTTGCAACTGATGCCATGAATATGTCTCGACACCACTTTGCTAATAATCACGCCACACAAATACTGAATTTATGGCTGTATATTATTTTGGCCACTATGCCTGCCCTGTCTCAGGCTGTGTTAATTCCTGATGATCGCGCAGATATCATGGCGCACTCTTATCAAGGTGGTGGCGTAACGGCACAGGGCCCTGCGGTGCTCGTGCGAAAAGGTAACGACACATCATTCTCTGTGGCGGGCAGTTATTATGTCGATAATGTCAGCTCAGCATCCATTGATGTTGAAGCGCAGGCAAGCAAATATTCCGAAATTCGTACTGAAACCGGGTTGAGTATTGATTACCTGGTATATGACACACTGGTGTCCGTCGGCGTGACAAACAGTGACGAGCCCGATTATATTTCCAACAGTGTTAATCTGGATATGTCACAGGAATTTTTCGGCGGCATGTCGAAACTTGGCATAGGCTACACAAATGCCAACGATACTGTTAAACGCGTCGACACTGATTTTGAACAAGACGTAGATCGTTATCATTACCGAATCGGCTGGACACAAATCTTGCTACCCAAATGGATTACCAGTTTCAACTATGAAGCCATTACAGACAAAGGTTATTTAAATAACCCCTATCGCGCTGCACGTGTACTGGGGGCATACGTGCCTGAGGTATATCCGGGCACCCGAACCAGCGAAGCATATTCCCTTACCTCTATAAACTACTTTGACCACCGCGGTGCTTTTAAATTTTACACTCGTTATTTCACGGATACATGGAGCATATCAGCCACAACATTTGATTTCGGTTACAGCAAAAAATTTGGTTCCCGACATTTATTCGAAATGAACTACCGAACATACTCGCAAACTGCTGCATCATTCTATAGTGATAATTTCTCGGAAGAATTTGACTACATGGCGCGTGACAAGGAATTAAGCACCTTCGATAGTGATACATACAAATTCAAATACACGTTTGAACTCTTCGAGAAAGGCAATGGTTTCTTCTCAAAAGGAGTCTTCTCTACATCGATTGCTTTTATTACATATAACTATGCTGACTTCACTCATTACCAAACAGGCGATGCCTATAGTTATGACGCAACTGTCACACAATTACTACTTTCCCTTTGGTTCTGACTACAGGAACTCGTATATGAACAGACTGCTAACAATACTATTATTTCTGATCGGCATGAATGTATTTGCTGAAGAGCCCCAACTGGCTGAGCAGAATAACATTCAGCCGCATGAGGAATTAAGTTCGCTTGACAAACGTATTCAGGGTTTGAAACAAAATGTGCTTGATTTAAATCGCGACCTGTTCTTGCTGGAAGAAGAATTACTCTTTCCTTCAAACACACAGGTATCTGTATTCCTCTCTATAGATATCGGTAAATTGTTCAGCCTTGATTCAGTGCAGCTGCGAATCGATAATAAAATTGTAACCAACCATTTGTATACAGATCGCGAAGTTAAGGCATTAAAACGTGGTGGTGTACAACGCCTGTACCTTGGTAATCTGTCTTCTGGCTCACATGATATTACCGCATTTTTTACTGGTATCGGACCAAATAATCGCGAATACAAGACCGGTACTACGGTAAAACTCGAGAAAACGAGTGCCCCTCAATATATCGAACTGACAATTTCAGATAATACGACAAATCAACAACCTGCTTTTAAAACTAAAATCTGGGAATAAAATTGTCGTTGAACTTTTATAAGGCTGGCCTTTCATTTTGTCTGACACTCACCCTGACAATTTCAGTATCAATCTGTTCGGCAAATGATGACGTACCAAAACAGGTTGTTAAAGACCTCGATTATGGTGAATCGCTTTTCTATTTTTATCAGGAAGATTACTTTGACTCACTGACCACACTGCTTGTTTCCCAGATTAAAAATCCGACATCCAAACAGGGCTATGATCCATTGATTTTAACTGGCGGACTGTACCTGTCGTATGGCTTGTACAATCGAGCTTTTGAAATTTTTACAAATTTGATAAATAAAGATCTTCCTTTGCCAGTGCAGGATCGTGCGTGGTTTTATCTTGGCAAACTTTATTACCTTAAAGGCTATTATGATAATGCCGAACAGGCACTTTTAAAAATCAGGAATACACTTCCTGAGCATCGCAAAGACGAACGTCTGAATATTCTTGCAAACATATATATCAAAAACAAACGTTACAATGATGCAATTGCCCTGCTTGCCAATTTCAGTAGTGACTCGATTTGGGAGTTCTATGCCCGATATAATCTCGGTGTTGCCCTTATCAAGGCACAGCAGGTTGAAGCCGGCATAAAACAGATGGACGAAGTAACGTCACTTGACCCGGTGGATCCTGAAACACGTGCCTTGCGTGACAAATCCAATCTTGCGGTTGGATATGCTTATTTAAGAGATAATAAGGCACAAAATGCAGCCAAATATCTTGAAAATGTACGCCTTGAAGGACCGCTGTCGAATAAAGCACTTCTCGGTATTGGTTGGGCACATGCCGCAAAAAATGAACACACACGCGCACTCGTGCCCTGGCTCGAACTTAAATCCCGTAATCCCCATGACATCGCTGTACAGGAATCATTACTCGCCATACCGTTTACATTCGAAAAGTTAAATGCGGATGATAATGCGCTGGAATTTTACCAATATGCGGTTAATGAATACGAAAAAGAGATCAACAGCCTGCAAACGATCATGACAGATGTTGATACAGGCGAACTGATACGCGCGCTACACCAGGCATATAACAGACATGATGGTCGTAAACGCGCCATAGATACCCCGCCGGACTCACACATTACCCCTTATATTGAATCAATTATTTCAAAAAATGAATTCCAGCAAGCGTACCTGAATTATCGTGACCTGCTACACCTGCAAAAAGTCCTTGAAAACTGGCTGATTCAATTCCCTGCATACGAACTGATGCTTGCCGAGCGAAAAAAACGCTACGACGACAAGTATCCAACTATCGCAAGCGATGACAGATTAAACCTGATTGAACAATTCAAATTACAGCGTGACAAATTCAGCCTGAAAATCAATGAAATTGAAAAAAGCGATGACCCTCGTGGCCTTGCTACCGACAAGGAAATTGAATTATTAAATCGCTTGCAACGTGTAATCATACAATCCCGGCAATCTTCTGGCGAAGACCTCTCTGTGCAGCGACATAAAACCCATATACTCAATGGGCTGTTGTTCTGGGAGATGTCACGCAATTACATACCACGTCTCTGGCAAGTCAAGAATACGCTCTACACGCTAGACAAAGCCATACTCGATGCCGAGCGGGCACAAATCAACTTAAAGAAATCCCTGACGCATTCACCGACAAGATTTGTTGGTTTTAGCGATCGTATAAATCAGAACAGACAAAAGATTTTGCGGCTAAAATCTACATTGAAAACATTAACAAACGAACAGGAACAATTTATCGTCACGCTCTCCTTGCGTGAACTGAATACCAGGCAACGATTGTTACGAACCTATCATTCTCGTGCGCGCTATTCACTTGCCCGACTTTCCGACAAGATCGCGACCAGAAAAAAATCCGGGCAAGCTGATGAAAAATAAAATCATTCTTATTTTTCTTGTTGTAACACTGTCTGCTTGCTCAAGCAATGAGCCACCCACGATCGCGTCTCTTGCTGACAAGAAAATCAGAATCGACAAAACATCGAGTCAGGAAATAAAACCGGAAAATGTCATTCAGCAATATCGTGACTTTCTGAAAAATGCGCCAGTTGAAAACATGTACAGTGATGCAAAACGACGCGTGGCAGACCTTGAATTAAGCATTGGGGAAGAAAAAAGTATCAGTGGTGATAATCCTGAAGTTGGATCGACACAACTGCGCTCTGCAGTCGAGCAATATAAAGTCTATTTGCGAACCCATCCAGGTAGCCGTGATAACGAACTGGTATTATACCAACTGGCAAAAGCCTACTCATTATTGAGTGAACCAAAGAAAGAACAGGAAACACTTGATAAAATAATACAACAGTTCCCGGACACACGTTATCTTGATGAAGTACAATTTCGACGTGGCGAAACCTTGTTTCTGCTCAAGGACTATAGTGCCTCCGCACAAGCCTATGGCGCTATCGTCAACACCCATAAAGAGTCCTTATTTTACAAGAAAGCCTTGTATAAATATGGCTGGTCATATTTTAAATTAAGCCGGTTTGACAAGGCGCTGGTACAGTTTATTCGCTTGCTGGATGAAAATAACGCAGAAGGTAAACTCGGTCGTATTGGTCTTGCAAATTCTATCAGCCGCGCAGACAAAGAACTCTTAACCGATACCTTAAGAGTAACGAGCCTTACTTTGTCTTATCAGGATGGTGCGCAGACCTTGCAAAAATTTATGGCAAAACATGGCAGCAAATCATACGAACCGCTGCTGTATAGAAGTCTCGGTGATTTATACAAGGATAAGGAACGTGTCATCGATGCAGCAGATACCTATATGGCCTATGTCAAACGTTTTCCTAATGATACTGACGCACCAATTTTCCATCAGGATGCAATCATCGCATACGAAAAAGGAAACTTTAAAGAACTGCTCCTGCAAGCCAAGATTGATTTCGCCACCCAGTATGGACAGAGAAGTTACTATTGGCGCACACAAACAAATCAAAAACGTGAATTCCTTTTACCCTTGCTGAAAAAACACATCTCTGATTTGGCGACACATTTCCATGCCAATGCCAGAAAATCACGAAAACGAAGTGAGTATCAACAAGCTGCAAACTGGTACAGTGAATACATCCAGGCATTCCCGACCAATCCTGAAACCGCTAAAATGAATTTTCTTTATGCTGAAGCGCTTAATGAATCACAAAATTATCAGCAAGCCATTATTGAATTTGAAAAGACTGCCTACACATACCCTCGACATAGCAAGAGCGCTGAAGCCGCCTATGCCGCTATACTTATATATAACAAAGTTACACCCTCAATTAGCAAAGATAAGCAGGCAGCCTGGCAACAAAAATCCATTGCCAGCTCATTAATTTTTGCAGATCGATTCCGTGATGACGCGCGGGCGATTCAGGTGCTATCAAAAACATCCGAACAATTATTCCAGCTTAAAGAATATCAACGTGCGCGCGATACCGCACAAACCTTGTTGAGTCGCGCCGGAAATACAGTACCAAACTCGATATTTAAAACTACCTGGACTGTCATTGGCCATTCGGAGTTTGAATTAAAACAATATGCAAATGCAGAATCTGCCTACCGGCGCGTGCTCGACTATACAGCGAAGACAAAAGCAAATAACAAATCAATTCTGACCATTAAGGACAGACTGGCTGCAAGTATCTACAAACAGGGTGAACAGGCCAAGGAAAACAACCAGCCGGATCTTGCGATAGGACATTTTCTACGCGTTAAAACCGTCGCCCCTGGCTCATCGCTGGTTATCAATGCGGAATATGATGCTGCAACCATGCTGATTTCTCTCAAACGTTATGCCAAGGCTCAGCGCACTCTGGAGGGATTTCGTAAGCAGTTACCGGCTGAACACAAACTCCAATCCGGCATTACCGAGAAACTCGCGTTTATCTATACCGAAACAGGCCAGAATGCAAAAGCGGCACGTGAAATCGAACGAATGTTAAATTATGTCGGCACACCGGAACAAAAACGCACCATGACATGGCAGGTGGCTGACTTGTACTATAAGGGCAAGAATTACGATAATGCCGTTCGTATGTACCAACAATATATCAAACACTATCCATTGCCGCTTGATGATGCCATGGAGGCACGGCATAAACTTGCCGAGTATTATAAAAACAGTAATCAATTAAAAGCATGGGGAAAAGAATTACGTGGCATTATTAATGCAGATCATGCAGCAAAAGCTGCACGAACTGATCGCTCGCGTTATCTTGCTGCAGATGCCATGCTGACGCTCGCCAAACCAAGTCAAACCGCTTTCACGAATGCCAGACTGACCATTCCACTGAAAAAAAGTCTCAAGAAAAAGAAAAACCTCATGCAAAAAGCGATTAAAGCCTATGAACAGGCGATCAACTATAATGTCGGCGAAGTAACGACTTCAGCAACCTACCAGATTGCAGAAATCTACAGCGATTTCGCTCGCGCACTAATGCGCTCGCCTCGTCCTAAGGGATTGTCCGCAGATGAACAGGAGCAATATATGATACTCCTCGAAGAACAGGCCTATCCATTTGAGGAAAAAGCCATCGATATTCATGCTGCAAATGTTAAACAAGTCACAGCAGGGCTATATGATAAATGGGTAAAACAGAGTTTGCAGAAACTTGAAAAACTTGAACCAGCACGATATGCAAAACGAGAGAAAATAGAATCCTATGTCAGTGCGCCAAATTAATAATTTGCTGAAACCATTTATCATGGGGCTGGCTTGTCTGGTTCTGGCTGCTTGCACCGGGTCGGGCCCGACCAGGAGTGAAGAGAGCAGCCTGCAAGCCAGTAATGATCCAAGATTAACCGCAGAATTTAATCGCGCTGTCAGTATTTTACAATCCGGCAATGAACAGCTGGCATTCAAATTATTTTCAGACATTACAAAAAAATATCCCGATTCTTCTGGTGCACATGTGAATATTGGACTTGCCTACCTGAAGTCGAATAAACTGAAGGAAGCAGAAACTGCCTTCAATAATGCAATTGGAATTAATTCAAAAAACGCCGTAGCGTACAATGGCCTGGGCGTGGTTTTGCGTAAACAAGGCAAATTTAAAGAAGCTGAAACGGCATACCTTACTGCCCTTTCAATTAATGCCAAGTATGCAAATGCACATTTAAATATTGGCATACTGCAAGATATTTATTTTGATTCGCCTGACAAGGCTTTGACGCATTACCAGGAATATATGAAGCATGCAGCCAACAAGGACAAGATGGTTGAGAAATGGATCATTGACGTCCAGCGAAGAAGCGCAGTACCAGCACCCAAAGGTTCAACTGGAGGTTCAAAAGGATGAGAAAACTATTCTCGGCGACACTCTTTTACATTATGGTGATTTGCTCTGCACATGCCGAAGACAGACTCGATATGCAAGGTACGTCAGTAATTGGTAATCAGGAATTGCCAAAAATGCTTTATGTCGTACCATGGAAAAATTCAGAATTGCCGGATATGAATGCACCACCTTTGGGAAGTTTAATTGATGAAATATTACAACCCCTCGACCGTGAGGAATTTCAACGCGAAGTGAACTATTATCATACACTTCACGATACAAAATGATTATAAGAATACAAGTATTGAGCCAAGGAGCCGAGTATGTTTGATGCAACAATAGAAAGCTACAATGGTGTAGTGAACTTTTTTAAAGGTGGTGGATTCTTTATGATACCCATCGCGCTTGTTCTTGCGATTGGTTTTGCCATCGCGATTGAACGTTGGCTATATCTGAATAATGCCAAACTTAAAAATCGCAAAATACTTTCCAAGGCGCTACCGCTAATGCAAAGTGGTGACTACCAGCAGGTCTACACACTAACCAGCCGTTCTGAACATGCTATTGCCAAAATTCTTACCCAGGGCCTGGCCAAATTCAAAGCAGCCGAGAATCGTGATGACATTGAAGCGGCCATGGAGGAAAGCATGCTGGAAGTTATTCCACGACTCGAAAAACGTACGCATTATCTCGCCATGTTCGCCAACATCGCCACCCTGCTTGGCTTGCTGGGTACGATTATCGGCTTGATAGACGCATTTACCGCAGTACAAGCAGTCGACCCGGCTACCAAAGCGGCAGTGCTTTCAGGCAGTATTTCAAAAGCCATGAACACCACCGCATTCGGATTGATGGTCGCCATACCTCTGCTATTCGCCTATACCGTTTTGCAAACCAAAACGACACAAATTGTCGACAGTCTTGAAATGGCAACAGTCAAGTTTGTGAACTTGATGGCTCACCGAAAGAAGCAATAACTGATGGCAAGACGCAGAAGAAGAAGCCGGCAACCCGTGATGGCGGAAATCAACATCACTGCCTTCATGAACCTGATGGTGGTTTTGGTACCATTCCTGTTAATCACCGCCGTCTTTACCCACATTACGGTGCTGGAACTTAACCTGCCCGGTTCAGCTTCATCCGCGAATAAAGACAAGCCGCAATTTGAACTGCAAATCATAGTACGCAAAAACGCAATTGTCTTATCCGATAATCGCGGCGGTATCATCAAGTCGCTGGCGAAAACTCCACAAGGCTATAACTTCGCTGCATTAACTGAAACGCTTAAACAGGTCAAGTCACGTGTTCCCGATAAAACGAATGCGAGCATCCTGTCTGAACCAGATACGACATACGACACAATCGTACAAATAATGGATGCAACGCGCAGTTATCGGGCAAAAGATAATGGCGAGTGGATTGATGCTGAATTATTTCCCGATATCTCAATTGGTGATGCACCAAAATAATGTATCAAACAACCTAAAAGTGTTCTGAATTATATGAAAGAATCGCGACGTTCAAAGCGTATGAAGCGCCAACACAGCAAACATGACACCAGCAAGGCATCGCTGAACATGGTGTCGTTGATGGACATTTTTACTATTCTGGTGTTCTTCCTTCTGGTTACTTCTGCCGAATCCGAAGTGTTGCCTTCGCCCAAGGCAATCAAGCTGCCAGAATCGCATACCGAGAGGTTTCCCAAGCGTACGCTTATCATTATGGTTAACGATAAGACCATACTAGTGAATGGGAAACTTGTTGCAGATGTCAGTGAAGTTAACCGTAACGGTAGCAGCATTGTACCGCAGTTACGTAAACATCTAGCCGACTATAAACTGACCCAGAAAAATGCTGATCCGAAAAAACGTCACCCCATTACCATCATGGGCGACAAGGAAATTCCCTATCATTTACTGAAAAAAATTATGCTGACCTGTGCTGAACAGGATTTCTCAAACGTATCGCTCGCCGTTGTACAAAAACAGCGTCCAGAGGAATCAACCAAATGAATTACAGCAGCACCGTATTTGATTCTGCCCTGCCTTGGGCGCAGTCTGAAGAAGACATCAAATTCAAACGTCTGGTTAAAAAAAGCCTGATAATTTTCCTTATCCTGATTTTAATTTTCGTGCTGTTACCTGTAATAAAAACCAAAACGGAAGAAAAAAAGGAACTGCCACAGCGGTTTGCCAAACTTGTCATACAAAAGGAAAAGAAAGCCGCAGCTGCACCGAAAGTAAAAAAAGATAAAGCCAAGCCACAAGCTGCGCAAAAGAAAAAATCTGACAAGAAAAAAGTCAAAAAAACACCGCAGAAGAAGCCCAGTCAAAAACTGGAGAATACAGCATTAATGGCAATGCGTGATGAACTCGCCGATTTGCGTGAAAGTTTCGATGTTAGCAAGGTGAAAACCGCCAAACGTAGTAATGCAACCAAGTCAAATCGGCCAGCCAGCAGCTCTACCATTACAGCAGGCGCCACCCAGGGCAGTGGTGGCATCGATACCCGCTCGCTGGATCGATCGACTGGCGGCGGGAATTTATCCGGGCGCGAAGCGGCAGGAGTCGCAAGCGGCATTGGTGGTACCGGTGGTGTGGGTCGTCGCATAGTTGGCGGTAAAGCCGGTCGAAGCCAGGAAGAGATCGAACGCGTCTTCCAGAAAAATAAAGGCTCAATAAACACCATTTATAATCGTGCTTTGCGTAAAGATCCTGCCTTACAGGGAAAAGTGGTCCTTGAATTAACCATTACACCCGCAGGTAAAGTCACTAAATGCCGCATCTTATCCAGCGAATTAAATAACAAAGCTTTGGAGCGTAGGCTGGTTCAACGCGTTTTATTGTTCCGGTTTAGTAAAAAAGACGTGGCCACGGTTACCGTCACCTACCCGATAGACTTCTTGCCTTCATAAATGAACCGGATAGCCACTCTCGCCTGTGCGATTTGCCTGATGCTGGGCGCAGAGAATATTTATTCTCAGCAGCACTTCAGATTGCTTGGTACGGTTACCGGAACGGTTAGCTTTGCGCTGGTCGAATCAGATCAAGACAAGCAGCTTCTGCGTGTCGGTGATACGCTTGGGAACTATCAAATTCAGCGTATTCACAAACGTGGTATCGAGCTCATTAATAGTTCTGGCACAAAATGGTTACCCATTGAACAGCGCCAGGGTCAGGACATTCCGCTTGCACAGCAAACACCCATTCCTGTCACCATTCGTCAGTCAATGCTACACAATATTGCTCAGAACCCGCAAAAATGGCTATCAGCGGTCGATCTCGTGCCGGTTATTGAGGAAGGATGGCTTTCCGGTTACCGCTTAAAAGCCATCAGAGACCCAGAATTGGTACAACACTTAAATCTCCAAAAAGGTGACATTATTCGAAGTATCAACGGGGTCGACGTCAGGCAAGCTACTGCATTTAGCCAACTGGTCAGCAAGCTTGATGAGGCAACAGACATTACTTTTGTGCTGGAACGGGAATCCTTCCGGCTGCAGATACATTTCTCGGTATTACATTAGAGTTTTCTTATAAGTTACTGGTTTATAATATATTTTAGACACAGTATAAATTGCAAAAAATTTGACAGACTGTGGTTAAAGGCGCAAATTAGCGCTTGATACGGTTCGCCTTATATACCGCTCTCAAATAATATTAATTCGATTAGATCACATTTGACTGACAAACAGGCCTCTGAACGTGACAAATATTGTCCAACTGTGAATAGCTTCACAACATGGAAATATTTTATAGATTACAGTTAGCTTGGGGTCAGGTCTGTGTTATTTCGGACGATATAAACAACGTCACAAAAACGAATAATTGTCATAAATGTATCGATTTTGGCAGGATTAGTAGTCGATGAGCTTGAAAGCAAAATACTTAAACGCAAAGTTTCTCAAAACGCTGGAACCGCTGAGCAAGCTCAGTATGGACAAGCTCAATGAGCTCGCCAGCAAGTCAACAATTGAAACACTTCCTCCGGCACGCATCCTGTTCCGCCAAGGTGAACGTGATGCGCGCAGTATATATATCCTGTCTGGCCAAATTGAACTCACCGTGGCAGGAAGCAAGCCTGAAACCCTCAAAGCCAAAACCCTAGAAGCCAAATATCCCGTCGCACAGTCTCTGCCACGCCCCAGTACAGGACGAACAAAAACAAATTGCGAATTAATGTACATTGATACCGATCTGCTGGAGATCCTGCTTGAAGGCGACGATATTCCGTCCGGAAACTACGAAGTCACAGAAATTAATGCCGAAGATGACGCGAATGGCTGGATGCTGAAATTTTTACAATCACGCGCTTTTCTCAGCTTACCCACTGATAACATACAAAAACTGCTCATGAAGATGCAGGAAATCACCGCCAAGCGTGGTGAAGTCATATTAAAACAGGGCGAAAGTAATGACTATTACTACATCGTAAAGCACGGTAAATGCAGTGTCACGCGCCGCCCTACTCCCTCTGCAGAAAGTGTTCAGGTCGCTGTTCTGAGTGTGGGTGATGGCTTCGGTGAGGAAGCGTTAATTACTGATGGCAAGCGCAATGCTACAGTAAAAATGCAGGAAGATGGCGCTTTGATGCGTCTGACTAAGAATGATTTTATTGAATTATTGGTAGAACCACTCATTCAATACATTGATGAAGATGAATTAAAAAGTCGCGCAAAATCCGGTGATATGTTAATTGACGTTCGTCAACACAAGGATTTTATGGAAGGTCATCTTGATGGTGCAGTGAATATACCGCTCTCTATGCTACGTCTGAAATTAAGCGGCTTGAATGAAAATCGTGAATACCTGATATATTGTGAAAATTCAAATCGTAGTAGTGCAGCAGCATTCCTGATTATTCAGCACGGCCTGGTATGCCGCGTATTGAAAGGTGGCTATCAGACTGACAATAAAGTAACGACAAAATCTGACGATCGCCCAATGAAAAGTGGTACCAGTATGGCAGATATCATTGCCAATCTGGAATCCGTTGGCAGTCGGATGAAAACCGCACAGACCAAATCCACCACAGAGAAAACAAAAGCAGAAAACACGCCAACTCCGGCAGTAAAACAGCCACAAGCAAGCAGATCCGCGTCTGAAGATAAAGTCAAATCAGACCAGAACAAATCAGATAACAGAGCGAAACTTTTTCAAATAGAAGCACGCAAAGCAAAAGAGCAACTTGAAAATTTAAATCAGGAAAAAGCGCAACAGGAAGCTGCCCGTCAGCGTGCCGAGGCAGAACTCAAACGTCTAAAGGCAGAAGAAGAAAAACGCAATGAATCTCTCAAAAAACTTGCTGAACAACAAAGACAAACTGCCGAGCAAGTCAAACGTAATGCAGAAATTGAAAGACAAAAATTACAAGCCGAGATAACAGAAGCCAAAAAGCAGGCTGAAGAAGAGATCAAGAAATATCGCAACATATTGCAGCAACAACAGGATCACCAGTCCAACCTTGAGCGTTCAAAACAGGAATTTGAGTTACGTGCACAAGAAGCTATAGCGGCTGCCAGGCAACGTGCAGAACAGGAAGCTGCTGTCATCAAACAGCAGGCGGAATCTGAAACCAACAAGCTGCGCGAAGAATTGGAAAAAACCAAACGGGAAGTTGCACAGCGCATAGAAGCATTACGCGCAGAAGAAACCAGAAAAACCGAACAGGAAGCGCAGCAACGTTCCGAAGAAGCCAAAAAAATCGAGCAGGAGATTCTGAAACGCACTGAAGAAACGAAAAAAGCAGAACAGGCAATACACATAAAACAATCACAGGCTAACCAGGCAATTCGTGATTCGATTGAAAAAGCACGTAAAAAAGCAGCACAAGAAGCAGATGCTATTCGCCGTCAGGCACTAGAGGAAGCTCAAAGCCTGCAAGCTGAACTGGAAGCCAAGCGACTGGAAGTAACCAAGGAAATTGAAAGTATCCGCACAGAGGCTGAAAGACAGCGTCAGTCAGCACTTAACGAAGCCAAAAAACATGCAGAAGAATTTATAAGTCAAACGTCTGCAGATATTCAGCGTAAAGCGATGGAAGAAGCAGATGCGATTCGTCAGGAAACACTGGTTGAAGCACGTCGCTTACACGAAGAGTTGGAAGAAAAACGACGTTTAATTGATCTTCACGCAACCAAAGAAAATGAAAGAATGATGCATACGCTGCAACTTTCAAAACAGCAGGCTGACGAGATTAGACGCCAGGCCGAAGCCGAAGCTGAACGTATTCGTTTACAAGCGATACAGGAAGCAGAGAATCAAAAACGTAGTCAGGCCACTGCCAACACAAAATTACAAAACGATTTACGTAACATCGAACTGCCAGGATTTGCTTCACAAATTACCGATTCCTGTCAGGAAACTGACACTGAGATTGAAGCCAAAAAACTTGCTGAACAAATTATCGTGCGGCTCGAACGCGCAGATTTAGAACGTAAAAAAGATAAAGATAGCCAACAAAATAGTCATGGAATGCAATTATCCACTGCGCGCCTGCGTAAAATGAATGATAAAACAATTCTGGAAGGCGACGAAGATATTTTCATATTTAAAGAACCCGCATTCGATCCTCACTTTGATGAAGATGACGATGAAATCGTAGAACCGACTCCTGCTCGATCGAAGCGTAAACAGTCCTCTCCTGGGCTGCCAGATTTTATACTAGATGACGCGGATAAGTTTGACGAAATTAAATATGTTGATGCAACACGCGATGAAGCAGAATTTCTTATAGTTGCAGAAGAAGCAAGAGTAAACTCGAACGGTCCTATTTCAGAATTTTCAGATTTTGAGTTACACAATTCACAAAATTATACGAATCCGTTTGTAGAGAAGTCCAGAAAGAGAAATCAAAAATCAAGAGTCATTGCCCTTGCAGCAACACTCATGATTGCATTAGGTGGCACTGGATCCTTTTTCTATCTCAATAAGGACAATAATAATTTAGCCGCAAATTCTGAAGACAATAAACAAGCCCTCAATGCAACACGTATGTCAGGCATTGGGGTGGACAAAGTTCAGCTCGAAAAAGATTTAATTAATGATGCAGAAGCCGAGTTTTCAAAATTGATGAAGAAGTGGCAAAAGAACGTAGATAATGAAAAGAGTGAAAAAAGTAAATAACTAAAGTTTATTGCTTGTACGGAAGAATTATCTGCTCTGCGTTACCATCCACCACATTAAATACACTGGCTTTAACAGGCCAGTTATTTGGGCCATATATAACCACTTTCCACTTGCCAATCTGTTGTGGTTCAATTTTAACTTTGGAAAATACCCGCCATCGTGGTCCTTTCACATCAAAACGTTCACTTAAAACAAGTTCGTTTTCGTAATACCATTTGTGCAGTATTACTTTCCCCTGAAAATTTTGTAATTCGCAAAAAAAATACACAATGTCATGACGGTTACTTAAAGACAAAACCTGATCAACCGGCTCGCGCTCTTTTATTGCAGTAGTAAATATCCCTCTTTTAACACTACCTGAATTTACCTTATTCGCTGCGTATAATTCGGTCAATGGAAAAGCATTTATAATCACTATCGTTACCAAACAAATGGTGTATAGGTAAACTGAATTTTTATGCAATATTTTCATACTTATTGATTACACTAGCAAAAATACTCTTAAATACAACCATCCAAGCAGCATAAATGTAAGCAGAGAAGGGACTAACAATTTTATTGGTTCATACTGATTTCGGAAATAGGATTTTGCATAGTCATGCTCAGGTTTGTGTTCCTGTATTACCTGCTGCAGTCGAGTCCATGCCTGGGATACCAGAGCATTTGGCTTGGCTTGCTCTTTCTCCTGTTTGAAAAGTTCTGATACCAGTTTAACCTGCTCTGGTTTTCCTTTGGGAAAATCACAGTCTCCATGAAAAACCACCATTCCTGATACAGAAACAGGCGCAACTATATTGCTTATTGACTGAACATCAAGATCGCAAAGTCTTATAGGATTTGGAAATTTGAAACTACGTTTGCCGACTAGTTGCGTCCATTGATCAATGTTATCCCCACAAAATATTGTGCCTCTGTATCTTTTCAGCATGACAATCAATATTTTTTCTGGCTGTAATATTAAATAGTCTATGAATGAACTGCCTCCAATACCATCAGGGACAATTACATTTTTGATATAACTTGCACCCAATCTTCTTATCATGACTTTCAGTCGACGTTCATGTAACAAATATTTTATTGTCGGCATTGATGTTAATATTATCGCAATGATGAAAACCAGGCCTACTCCCCATGTAATTAAATTGGCTGTGGTAATACTTAAATCTGCAATGTCGTAAATGGAATTATTCATTATTTTTCTTTCAGGGCTTAGTTAAACGCTCCATATACTGGTATATTATTAATCTTATACTTTATTTCATTAAAATAAATGAATATCATATCATATATACTACGACATACATCCTATAAAATTTGAGCATTCCAATATGTCGAATAGTACGGAAAAATATCAAAAAGCTGATTCTATCGTGAAGGTTTACGGTCGTATTCTTGCCGATGTCACCCCGATATTCTTTGGCTTACCCGTATCCTTACTGCCTTACAGCAAAATCCAAATAAAAGATGCAATTCAACTGCTCATAACAAACATAGATAGTAATGATACTGAGCTGCTGCAAAGTCTTATCCAGAGTTACATGTCGCTTGCACAGTTTGTCACAAATGATGAATTGGCGACGCTTGAACATGGTCTGGCTGCGATCAATTCAGAAAAGCCTTCAGAAGCTGACTATCATGCGATGGAACAGGCAAGTTTTATCACCAGTCGCATAAAGGCAGATATGGAAATGTATAGCGAAGAACTGCAATTGCTGTTAGGCGAACATATCAGGCTGAGTTGAGTAATAATTTTGTTTCAGAAAAATCCAGACCAATAATGCGAACCGGATCGCGTTTACCTTTTACTCTTATATGCTGTTCTGCATCTTTCCAGTGATTTTTGTCCAGCACTTTGTAGGATGATTCACTCATTACAATATCTTTACCGATGATTTTGGTCGCACTTTCCAGTCTGAATGCCAGATTAACCGCATCACCCAAAGCCGTATTATCCTGCCCTATCCCTACTGATGCAGCACCTGTATTAATCCCGACTCCAATGCGGATTCTGTCCGTCACCTCGGGGAAGCTTTTATTTAAATTACAGGTTATATCATTTATATCTGAAGCCGCCTGAATGACTTTATAGATTATATTGTCCTGTTGCTCACCCGCTTCCCAACGAGCAAAGACACAGTCACCAATAAACTTGTCAACGGTTCCACCATTTCTGAAAATAACGTCACTCACCTGGTTAAACCAGCTATTCATCATTTTCGTCAGCGTACGAATATGCACCTGTTCGGACAGGGAAGTAAAACCGCGAATATCAGCGACCATAATTGTTATCTGTTTAATATCAGGTGTATCAGAGATTACTGTTTCCTGCATTGACAGGGTATCGACTCCGCCCTCAGCATGATGTTCCTGATGAAATATAAATTGTGATTCCCCAACCTGGATGACATCCGCATTTTTCAGCAACACGGGCATACTGACGCGCCTGGTATTGATCAAGCTGCCATTGGCACTGCCTGAATCGATAAGGTAGTAGTCATCACGTCCAATACGTCGAATCATTGCATGATTTCTGGACACCATCAGATCATCCAGCACGATGTCGCTGTTACGATCGCGACCAATAGTGAGTATGGATTTGCACTCAAGATCCTGAGGCTTGCCATTTATTTGAAACGTCAACGTCGCAGCCATGAGGCCTGGCTCCGTAGTGTGAATGTGACCCAAAATTATTATTATCAACCCTGTCAATACTATAGCAAGAGCTGAACAGAACAGCGATAGTTTGAAGCTATATAATTGATATTGCTTACAATTTAGACTGATTCTTCCAGCAGCTCGGGTTCACTGGTTCGGTTTACCGGTTTATATAGACTGACATTTTGTGCCGCACGCATTCCATTGAGTATGGAATCATAATCCTTCATCTCGGTATCAGCTGGCGGTTCGTCAAAATCGCTGACTACACCATAATTTTCCTGCAAATAGGCATCGATTGCATCCTGGCTTTTTTCATTTGAACTAAATGATTTGACGGTTTGTGCGACGCGATATAGCCATGCCTGGGCAAATACATTACCGCGTCGGCGCAGCTCCTTGTTGCTTATCGGGCTGTCCTCATCTGCACTTAACGCAGACATATAGCGAAATCGGGCTCGAATCAAAACTCTGGATAATACGGTAAATGTATAACTGGCGATTTGAGGTGAAACGGCGTGGCCAATAAAGACAAATTCCGGAATTGCCTGCTGGCGGGCAATAAATACCTTGCATAAAAAACCTTCAGCAACCAGATTTGCCAGTGCAATTAGCCAGTAAGGAATATGTTTCTTTTTCGTTGTTGCACAGGATTCCTGAATGTCCGGTTTCAGCACCTGATCCTGACTTATGCCATATTTACGCATCATGGCTATGGCCTGCCGCAAGGCAGCGGCAGCTTCATTTGGATTGGCTGACTCGGATAAACGCAGACATTTACAGATTTTCGTTATTATTTTGTCATCAACCACCGGGGGTCTCCCGCACAAACTGCTGCTATTGTGCCATGCTGATCACATAATACAAGTGATTCTGCGCACAATAAGAACATGAACTTCCCCACAGAATCAATAATTTAACTTAATGCCGGACTTGTTTTGGCCGAAATATATTCCATATATAGTATAGAAATGCCATATGAGATGTGGCACTCTTTTAGACAGGTTAAAACAGACTCAAATCCGGACAAAATCATTAATGCTAGATACTGCACCCACAATTGATATCACAGAAAGCCGACGGCTTGCCGCCCAGGTGAACATTCCGCCTACGCCTGATGCGAATGAGCGAGAAGCATTAATCGAGCGTATCAAATTTCAGCTAAAACGCGAAAATGCCGTATTAGTTGCGCACTACTATACACATGAAGATCTACAAGCCCTGGCAGAGGAAACCGGTGGTTTTGTCTCTGATTCACTGGAGATGGCCCGTTTTGGCAGCCGTCATCCTGCCACTACCCTGATTGTCGCAGGTGTTCGCTTTATGGGTGAAACGGCCAAAATCTTGAATCCGGAAAAACGTGTCTTGATGCCGACCCTGTTGGCCGAGTGTTCGCTGGATCTTTCCTGTCCGGCGGAACAATTCATTCCATTTTGTGATGCCCACCCTGACAGAACAGTGGTTGTATACGCCAATACCAGTGCCGCTGTTAAAGCGCGCGCAAACTGGGTTGTTACTTCCAGTATTGCCACCAAAGTGGTCAATTACCTTAATGAACAAGGCAAAAAAATTCTCTGGGCACCTGACAAGTATCTTGGCAACTACATTAAAAAAACAACGGGTGCTGACATGCTGCTTTGGCAAGGTGCCTGCATAGTACACGATGAATTCAAGGCAAATGAGCTGGCAAAACTACAACAGCAACATCCGGATGCTGCGGTGCTTGTGCATCCCGAGTCACCAGAAGATGTGGTTGCGCTGGCTGATGTGGTTGGCTCAACCAGCGCACTTATAAATGCTGTCAAGACATTGCCGAATGACAAGTTTATTGTTGCCACCGATAACGGCATTTTTTACAAAATGAAACTTGCCGCACCAGGCAAGACTTTAATCGAAGCGCCGACAGGCGGCATTAGCGCAACTTGTAACAGTTGTGCGCATTGCGCCTGGATGGCCATGAATTCACTGCACAATCTCAGTGAAACATTGGAACAAGGCAATAACGAGATTCACGTGGATGAGTCGATTCGGAAACAGGCGTTTAAATCCGTAAATCGTATGATCGAATTTGCGAATAAATAGATATACCCATAATAAAAATATTTGTGTGTTGCACTGGCTACCTGCGCAAGGGCCATCATGTGATGGTGTAGTTACTGGCAGGTAAACATGATAGATCTGAAAAGAACATTTTATCTGGTTGCGATACCAACTTCGCTGGTTATCATGGCGTTGTTATTTGCTTCGCAACTGGAACCTGTCAGTGAAACCCTGACTACACAACTTCCATTTATTCCCTATACCGTATTCATGATCGGTCTGGTATTAACCTGGGTCTTCAGTTCCAATAAAGAATGGATACTGCTGGCAATTATCACGTTATCCTACTGGTTGCTCACAAGTCTCATACACACCTCTGCGCTGCCGAATATGCAGGCACATAAAGATTTGTCATACGCATTAACTTCCATATTTGTGCCGATCAATTTTCTGATTTTTAATCATATAAAAGAGCGTGGCCTGCTAAACCGCTATGGATTACGGCGCATACTTTTTATCGTAATACAGGCAGTATTAATATATGTAATTCTGTTTCACGGAAACAAAGCATTTACATCACTACTATTTATTAAACCGCTGGTTTTACCCTACTTCACGCCATTACCACAATTATCCCTGTTTCTGTTTGGTATCGCTGTCATTGGTATTGTTTTCCATATGATCTTGCAGCCAACAGTATTACAGAGTGGTCAACTTGCAGCGTTATTATTTTTTTATCTGGCACTGCATAATGTAAATAACCCATCCTTGATGCAACTCAATTTTACCGTGTCCGGTTTCGTGCTGGTATTTGCGGTTTTATTGCATTCCTACAATCTGGCTTATTCTGACGAATTAACAGGCCTGCCTGCCAGACGTGCGCTCAAACAATATCTGCTAGGTCTGGGACAACGTTATACACTGGCAATGGTTGACGTCGATAACTTTAAAAAGCTCAATGACACCTATGGACACGATGTAGGCGATCAGGTGTTACGCAAGCTGGCCAAGGCTTTACGTAATGCGCCCGGTAACGCAAAAGCCTTTCGCTATGGTGGTGAAGAATTTACTATTGTGTATGCCAACAAGGATATCGAAAATGCGGCGGATTACGCAGAAGAGTTACGTAAAATTGTCGCGGATGATCCGTTTGTATTACGACACGCATCCAGACCACGCACATTAAAGAATCATGCAAACTCGCCAACAGGAAAAATTAAAACATCGGCCACGCGCAATGAGAATTCCGGAAATATAAACTTCAGTATCAGCATTGGCCTCGCAGAATTTAGCGAACGGCACAAATCAGCCTTTGATACCCTTAAGCAGGCAGACAAAGCCTTGTATGCAGCCAAACGTAAAGGACGCAATTGCGTGGTTAAAGCAAAACGCCGTTAATAAAAGCCGAGTATTTTCTGTTAACCTGCCAGACCACGCTCTGCAATTTCAAACACATCTTTGGATAAATCACTAACGTTTAATATATCCCTGAATGCCTGACGCATTAGTTGTTGACGATTGTCATCATAACGTTTCCAGCGAATCATGGCCTGCAGCAGGCGTGCAGCAATTTGCGGGTTTAGTTTATTCAGCAGAATAACCTGTTCCTTGAGGAAGTTATAACCTGAACCATCGGCCTTGTGAAAGGCTGTCGGATTGCCCATACAAAAACGCCCGATGACGGATCGTACCTTATTGGGATTCTGCATGCTGAATGCTTCATGAGATAACAGGCCTATAACCTGTTGCAATACATCCGCTACCGGCGCACTGGCCTGGATGGCAAACCATTTTTCAACTACCTGGTTATCAGGCTGCCATTGCTGGTAAAATTCTTCGATAACTTGCGCACGCCTGACATTTTCATAATAAACCAGCGCCTGAAATGCAGCCAGTTGATCGGTCATATTCGTTGCGGTAGAGAATTGTTGATAACACAGTTCGATATATTCCGGCTTGCCAGTACTCACCAGATAATTCAATGCCAGATTCTTCAGACTGCGCTGCGCCATGGCTTGTGCGGTAAATTCATAAACCGCTGTTGATTGCAGTGACTTGTAGCGTTGCAATAACATTGGCTCCAGTTTGCTTGCCAGTTTATTTTTCAGATATTCACGCGCACTATGAATCGCATCCACATCAACAACTGCACACTGGTCGGCAATGTAACTTTCGGATGGCAATGTTAACGCCTGCGCAGTTAGTGCCATGTCCAGTTTTTCATCTGCCAGTATTTTCTCATATGCGCTGTATATATATTCAGGAACGATTTCTGAATTCTTTGAATCGATTAATTTGCGCAGCGTATTTAAAGACAATTTCTGACCCGCATCCCAGCGATTAAACGCATCTGAATCATGTGCTAACAGCATGGCAAGCTGTTGGTCTGAGTAATCAAACACGATCTGAACGGGGGCTGAAAATTCTCTTAACAGTGAAGGTGTCGGTTCGGATTCAATGTTGGAAAAAGTAAATTTCTGTTCAGCCTGTTTAATTTCCAGCACTGCGTGCGTGCTGTCATTTTCTTTTACAAAATCCGATTCCAGAACCAATTCTGCGCCATGTTTATCCAGTAAGCCCATTGACAAGGGAATATGAAAAGGTAATTTCTCCTCCTGACCGGGTGTTGCCGGGCAAGACTGGACAACAGACAGGGTGTAAGTTTTCTGTTTTTCATTATAGTCGCCGATAATATTCAATACAGGTGTGCCAGCCTGACTATACCAGCGTTTGAATTGTCTCAGATCAATACCGTTAGCATCTTCCATGGCTTTTACAAAATCATCGGTTGTTACTGCCTGTCCATCATGGCGTGAAAAGTATAAATCTGTCCCTTTGCGAAAACCTTCCCAACCAAGTAAATTCTTTATCATGCGCACCACTTCTGCGCCCTTGTTATAAACTGTGACCGTATAGAAGTTGCTGATCTCGATATAGTGATCAGGACGTACCGGATGCGCCAACGGACCCGCATCCTGGGCAAACTGGCTGATACGAAGAATATTCACATCGTCAACACGTTTCACCGGGCGCGAGTTTAAATCAGCAGAAAACTCCTGATCCCGAAATACAGTAAAGCCTTCCTTTAAACTCAACTGAAACCAGTCACGACAGGTGACCCGGTTACCCGACCAGTTATGGAAGTATTCATGACCGATGATGCTTTGAATATTATAAAAGTCATCATCCGTTGCCGCTTCCGGACTGGCCAGAACACAGGATGAGTTAAAGATGTTCAGACCCTTGTTTTCCATGGCACCCATGTTGAAATCATTTACCGCGACTATCATGAAAATATCCAGATCATATTCACGACCATAGGTTTCCTCATCCCACTTCATCGCTTGTTGCAATGATTTCATGGCATGGTCACACTTGTGACGATTCTCGGCTTCCACATAAACGCGTAACTCAATTTTTCTCCCGGACATGGTCGTAAAACTGTCGGTCATGCATTCGAGCTGACCGGCGACCACGGCAAATAAATAGCTTGGCTTCAAACTCGGATCGTGCCATTTCACCCAGTGTCGGTTGCTGTCAATAGTGCCGCCTGTGTCATCACCACTGTCTATCGGATTACCATTACTTAATAACACTGGATACAGCGTCTTGTCTGCTTGCAACGTTACTGTGTATTCGGACATAACATCAGGTCGGTCGCTAAAGTAGGTTATACGCCGAAAACCTTCTGCTTCGCATTGTGTACAGAGCATTTTGCTTGATGCGTACAAGCCTTCCAGTGCTGTGTTGGCTTTTGGATGAATGACATTATGGATTTCCAGCACAAAATTATCGGGCACTTGTTTGATAAGCAGTTCTTCTTCAATCACCTCATAGTGATTTTTATCCAGAACATCACCGTCGATTTTTATTTCAATTAACTCAAGGTCAACACCATGCAGGACGAGAGGTATGTCTGCACTGACATTGTCATTACGCTGGCATATTAATCTGGAATACACATGCGTATCCTGCGCAGCCAGTTCAATAATCAATTCCGTTTTCGGGATCTGAAATTCGGGTGGCGTATAGTCTTTTAAAAAAGTCGTTTTAGGTGAAGCTGATTGATCTTGTGCAATATCCACGTTTAGTATCCTGTCATTTCTGTTTTGTTATCTAGATTTTACTGTTTCTGATGCCACGTCCACGTTTGACAGTTTGCTTGCCGAACTTTGAATTGATGGCATCTGTTAATGAATCCAATTGCGTTCGTTCCTGATGAATGTCGCCCTGTTGCGTAAACATGTCGACCTGTTCAGTGCTATCACGGGCAATCTCCCCTGCTTCGGTCTGAATACCACTGACACCCATGCCTATCAGCCGCACCGCATCACTGCGTTTACTGTAAGTCTGGGTAAACAATTTTTGTATCAGTTGCCAGAACGCATCAGTTTGATTTGTCACTCCGGGTAACGAAGCAGAATGGCTTACCGTTTTAAAATCAGCATAGCGTATTTTTAGCTTCACTGTCTTCGCCTTCAATTGTTGTTGTCGCAATCGATAGCCAACCTGTTCGGTCAACTGCAATAACCAACTGAGTAATATTTCCTTGTTCTGAACATCGATGTCAAAGGTTGTCTCATGTGATATGGATTTGGCTCGACCTGCACTCACCACCGGCCTGTCATCCTCTGCATGCGCAAGCTGCCAGAAGTGAATACCCACTTTACCAAGGATTGACTGCATAAACTCGGCTGACTGGCGTCTCACATCCCCGATGGTAACAATGCCATAGCGTTCGAGTTTGGCCTGGGTGACCTTGCCTGCACCCCATAAGCGACTGACGGGTAAGGGATCCAGAAAATTGATACTTTGTTGCGGTGCGACATAAACCAGCCCGTCCGGCTTTTCAATATCGGAAGCGACTTTGGCAATGTACTTGTTTTTCGCCATACCTACCGAGCAGACCAGGCCGGTTTCCTGCTTTACTGCCTGTTTGATTGCGCGGCCAATTGTCTGTACACCACCAAATAATTGTTCACTGGCGGTGACGTCCAGAAACGCTTCATCGAGTGACAGGGGTTCCATATCCGGTGTATAGCGTGTAAAAATTTCACGAATTTGTTGTGATACCTCAGCATACAAACTCATCCGCACCGGTAAACAAACCAGGCTTCGACAACGACGCCTTGCCTCCGCTACCGGCATGGCGCTATGTATACCAAATTGGCGCGCAATATAATTTGCTGTTGAGACCACACCCCGCCCTGATACACCACCGACAATAACCGGTTGCTCGGCCAGCTCAGGCTGTTCGCGTATTTCTACAGCGGCATAAAAGGCATCCATATCGACATGAATGATCATGTTGACTCCGGCATCAATCATCGAGGAGTTTATAGTAACAAAGCTGACTTAGGGTTGTTGTTGATAATAACGCTGATATTGTAAAACTTTTTGAATATAACGACGGGTTTCACGATATGGCGGTACACCATTATAGTAGAACACGGCTGACTCACCGGCATTATAAGCCGCCAGTGCGGTTCCTAACCTGTTTTTGTATTTTTTTAACAAGTAGCGCAAATGTCGAACGCCCGCATCCAGATTCTGGTGCGGACTATATAAATCACTAATGCCATAAATCTCGGCCGTTTTCGGCATTAATTGCATCAGGCCTGAGGCACCTGCATGCGAAGTCGCATTCGGATTAAAATAGGATTCGGTGTGTACCACGGCCTTAATCAGGGCCGGATCCATATCATGGCGATGTGCCACCTCCGTGATCAGCGGATCAAAGCGTTTTCGGCGACTACCCAGATATGGGTCTGTCTGACCAGCAATTTTTTTACCGACATCTTTCACGTCACGGGTTTTACTGACCAATTTGTGACTTTTGCTGGTATATTTTCTGTCCGTGATAAGGCGGGAACCGTCAGGTAACTGGTAAACATAATACGCTGCCCATACCGGCTGGGAGACTCCTGCACCCAGTAACAGGCTGTATAGTAGTTTTAAAAGTAATGATCTCGACAAGTTCATAGCAATCTCTATCGGTTCACCATTTTTATCGGCCGATTCAGATTGAATTTTAGCGGCTGATGTCACCACTCGTCTGATTTTCCCCAGGAGAGTCGATCAAGCGATTAGATCTGGATTTAGTCTTATTTTTTGGAAGTTTACCGCTCCTGTCTTAGCGGACGCAAATAATAAACGTGCTCATAGAGCTCCGTCATGCCTTTGGCCATAAAATGCTCGTGATCGAGCAACACATCTTCACGTGATAGCGTCTCGATAGAATAGTCCCCTTGTGCATAAATATGCTGCACTTCAGCTTCTGTCACAGAAAATGGCGGTCCCTGCATTTGTTCATCGATGTATTCCAGCGTAACCAGCAATCTCGGCACAGCCGGGCACAGATTCTCGAGGTGACGACTATATACTTCCCGTTGTTGCGAGGTTAACGCGATATAAGCTGCCCGGTCATAAACGATATCGAATTGCGACAAGTCAGGGAATTGATGGCGATTACGGTACAGACTGAAAAAGTCGCCACAAATCACTGTAATGCGTCCTGATTGCCATACGCTGAAGTCCCCTACAGGTGTCACTTCAGGCGATAAATCATGCTCCTTGAAGAAGGATTCGACCGCCAGACGGCTGACTTCCACTGCCACCACCTCATATCCCAACTTGGCCAACCAAATCATGTCCAGGCTCTTACCCGCCAACGGAATAAAGACTCGGGCAGGTACCGGTGGCGCAATATTTGACCAAAACTGCACCAATGCGGGATTGACCGATTCCAGATGAAAACCTATCTTTTCTTCTGCCCAGCGTTGTTGCCAAAATCGAATTTCCACATTACCTCACATATATTCAGGACTACTGGCTGACCTGGTGCCAACCTGGTGCTGACCTGGCACTCAACTTACCCGCTTGCCGGCTAACTTATGTGGCTACTATGCGTTACAATTTACGCGTATAGCAACCCGAAATGATAATCACATTTTATGGCAGACTCGCGTCCTTACCAACTGGATACTCTGGAACTTGGTCCGATGGACAACCTCGTCTATCTGATTTCTGATCAAAAAAGCCAACGTGCCGCGGTGGTCGACCCGGCGTGGGACGTAGGCGAAATTCTGACCCTGGCCAGGCAGCGTCAGGTGAACATTACCGATATTCTGCTGACCCACTCGCATCATGACCATATAAATGGTGTCGCAGAATTACTTGATAGTGTCGACGCCCAGGTACATTTATTAAAACCCGAGGCAAAATTCTGGGGACACTACCTGGATATTCCCACCCTACATCACGGCGGTGACGCAATACAACTGGGTGAGACGAGCATCGAGATACTACACACTCCCGGGCATACCCCCGGTTCGGCCTGTTACAAAATTGATACCGACCTGATAACCGGTGATACGCTGTTTGTCTTTGGTTGTGGCCGTTGTGATTTAACCGGCGGCAATCCGGAACAGATGTACCAGACCCTCAAGGATATGGCGACTAATCTGCCCCAGGACACGGTCATCCGCCCTGGCCATCGCTATGCTGATGCCCTGACTTCCAATATGGGCGAACAAATCGCCGGCAATCCGTTCCTGCATTTCAACAAGATGGATAAATTTGTCCACTATCGCATGCATGAACATGACCGTATACGTCACACTCCTTACCAACCCGTTAGCCCGGATGCTGTCTAAATATTTCAAATTTAGCCCCCCGATTCGCTCAAGATTCTATCTAAGAGTCCGACATAGTCTGTAACCAAAATCTTAAAAACTCACCGGAAACAGGGATTTATGCTGTGCGAATAAATTTTGTCCCCACTAAAATTAAAACCAAACTCACCGTTGCCTTTGTGTTACTGGCAGCAATACCGCTTGTGATTAGCGGCATTGTCATGAATGTACAAGTCAACAGTGCCACACTCGAAGCGCTGAGCGAACAGGTACAAAATCGCTTGCTCACGTTACGTGAAATCAAGAAATCCCAGATAGAGGAATACCTGTCCGACCTGCGCAGCAAAGTCAAAACGTACTCCGTCGACCCGGTTACAGTTTCGGCGATTCAATCTTTATCGCTGGGCTACAGCACGGACAAACGCAACGCACTACAGGATATTTCGGAAAAGCGTGCGGAACTGGTTAAATTTTATAAAACCAGCTTTACCGAGACCTATAACAAACGCAATGCAACACCTTATACCGACGCTGATAACTTTGTTAAACAATTAAGCGACAGCGCCGTTCTGCAGCAATTTTTCTTTCTTGCCCTGAACCAGAGCCCCTTTGGCGAAAAATATAATCTGCGTGACCCGGATAATGGCTTGAGTTATTCATCACGTCACCTGGGTAAACATGCGCAAATGTTAAGTTTCAAAAAACAACTGGATGTAGATGATATTCTGCTTGTTAATGCCAAGGGCGATGTCGTATACAGTATCCAGAAAAACATTGAATTCGCTACCTCGCTTACCAATGGTCCATTAAAAGATTCTTCACTGGCCCGGGCACATCAGGCTGCCATGGCTGCGAAAGATTCCAGCGTGGTCGTTTTTACTGACATGTCACCCTATATTGGCGATTTTAATAACCCGGTCATGTTTGTTATCTCACCTATACAGGATTTGGAGGAAGAAGACGCGTTCGAAATATTGGGCACCATGATTATTAAAATCAATCCGAAACGATTGAACAATATCATCAGTAACAACCAACAATGGGAAACGATTGGTTTGGGTAAAACTGGCGACACGTATCTTGTTGGTGCAGATAAATCTACCCGTACCCAGCGCCGTCAACTGGTCGAGAACCAGGAAAAATATTTGCAGCAACTTAAAGCTGTCGGTGTGAGCGATATTATTTTAAAACAGATGCAAATCAAGAATTCTACTGTTGGCAATTTAAACATAGACACCCCGGCCAGCACCGAAGCATTGCAAGGCAAGTCAGGAATAAAAATCAGTCCGAATATTATCGGCATAGACACACTGACCGCCTACGCGCCGATTACAAAATATGGCCTGAAGTGGGCAATCATCAGTGAAATTGCCACGGCTGAAGCGTTCGCAGCACAGGAAAGTCTGGATAACCGGGTTAAAATCATCGCCGTTATCATTACACTCGTGATGGCAGGGATCGCCATTGCAATCGGTATCACCTTCGCGAGCAAACTCACCGGACCGATCATTAAACTCAATAAAGATATTCATTATGTTAATGAAAACGCCGATCTTACCCACCGCATGTCGGCGCAATCAAAAGATGAAATTGGACAGGCAGCCAACAGTCTCAATCAAATGCTGGAACACTTTCGTAGCAGTATCGAACAGGTAGCCAGCTCAACTGTCATGCTGACTAATTCTGCCGATGTGATGTCTGGCATCACACAGGAATCCAGTCACGATATTCAGAAACAGTTTTCTGAAATCGATCAGGTAGCCACCGCGATAAACGAAATGACGGCCACCGTACAGGAAGTCGCACGTAATGCAACAGAAGCGGCCAAGGCGGCCGACCTGGCAGACGAGCAGTCCAATATGGGGCGCCGTACCGTTGAGCAAACCATTAACTCAATTGATCAACTCGCCACCGAAATCGGAAACGTAGCTGAAGTTGTCGACAAGTTAAATGTTAAAAGTGAACACATTGGAACGGTCATGGATGTAATTAAAGGCATCGCCGAACAAACCAATCTGCTAGCGTTGAATGCAGCCATTGAGGCGGCACGCGCAGGAGAGCAGGGTCGCGGGTTTGCCGTGGTAGCGGATGAAGTCCGTACTCTGGCTGGCCGTACCCAGGATTCAGCCGGTGAAATTGAAACCATGATTCTTGAATTACAGGCCGATATGAAACACACGGTCACTGCGATGCAAAGCAGCAAGCAACAGACTCAGGCCAGCGTTGAATCGGCTGCATCGGCAGGAGAAGCACTGAATGTTATTACCCAGTCCATTTCGACCATTAACGAAATGAACACCATGATTGCCAGTGCAGCTGAAGAACAAAGTGCTGTAACGGATGAGATTAATAAAAATATAGAATCGATTCGGGTGATTTCGGAGCGTTCAACCCAGGGCGCGGAACAGACCACGCAGTCCAGTGATGAGCTGCGTAGTCTGGCGATGAAATTACAGGAACTGGTTGCGCAATTTAAAACCTGATTGTTCGCCCGGGGGCTGGCAAACCTTTATTTTTCTGCAACGATGTAGGTATTCCAGGATTCCTGATTTTCGACTTCGGTGGTTTCATAGTACTCACCGGTACCTTCCAGCTCATCGTCATCATCATCCGACTCTTCAAAGCGCTCCCAATAGACGCGTACCTTGCTATAACCGGCCTCTTCAAATATTTCCTTGATTTCCGGTATACCATACAAACGCCACGCATAAGAAAAAGCTTTTTCCAGTCGCGAGCCATCGTCAAATTCATAATGGATATAACACTGCATGTGATTATCGATGGGATTAAATGAATGCTGATCCCAGATATAGGTTGCAGGTTCATCTTCGATTTCACTTTCTTCTTCAATTTCTTCGTAGCACTCGGTACCACCAAAGAGATCAACGACCATAATGCCGTCATCTTTCAGACTCTTGCGCGCCTGCTCAAAGTAGTGTCGTAATTCGTCGCGTTTCTCAAACAGGCAATAGCTGAAGTTAAACGCACAGACGATATCAACCTGTGGCTCGGTGACGTTGCGCACATCATCCTGAATCAGTTCGATACGACTGGCAAATTCTTCGCCTTCCACATCAATATTATTCTTTTGTCCCCAATCCAGTGTTTCCTTGTCCAGATCGACGCCAATTGCCGTGCGATTTGGTGCGCTCTTGCACCATTCGGCACTCAGGTAAGCTGTACCACAAAAATCTTCTTTCAGGCTCAGCGGGTCTTTATTCCGTATGGCGCGATAGGTTTTTTCAAAAAACTCAACTTCAGCTTCCGGAGCCTGTACAGACTTTTGATAAAGTGCATGGCGGTCAGCCTGGTCGGCCATGGTTAATTTGGTGGCATTGCTTGAGTCAGACATACTGCTCCTCTTTACACGATTTCTTATGAATGGATTTATATACAACTATCATGGCTGTATTTTATTTCGCGCTATTATAAACGGATTCTACAATCCGGGGTAATTATTATCATCGCAAAGGATAATATGAAGGATCACACCAACTTATAGCAATACGCTCAAGCGTAATATTAACCTGTCAGTTTAAAACACAATGCCAAGTTAACGATTTATAAATATCTTTTGTAACCTGACAGTACAAACCCCCTGAATCGATGATAAAATAGTCTATTCATAAACAATGACCAAACCTGAACGATTATTATGCCTGATTCACCTCTAACAACAGTCCATACCCGTCACAAAACCCGGCAAGTGATGGTCGGCAATATCGCTGTGGGTGGTGATGCGCCTATTGTTGTGCAATCCATGACAAATACTGACACGGCGAATGTCGCCGCGACAGTCAGACAGATTCAACAACTGAGTGATGCCGGCTCAGAACTTGTGCGTATTACGGTAAACAGTCTGGAAGCGGCAGAAGCAGTGCCCAGGATTGTCGAGAATCTGGATAAATTCGGTTATCACACACCGCTGATTGGTGATTTTCATTTTAACGGCCATAAACTGCTAAGCAGTGTTCCGGACTGCGCAAAAACCCTGGCCAAATACCGCATCAACCCGGGTAATGTTGGTAAAGGCAAGAAACATGACGAGCAGTACACGCAAATGATCGAAATGGCCATGACGCATAACAAGCCGGTTCGCATTGGCGTGAACTGGGGCAGTCTTGATCAGGCTGTGCTGGCCCGACTTATGGATGAAAATGCCAAACGTGCTGTACCTGATACCCCACAAACCATCATGCACCGTGCCGTTGTCACCTCAGCACTGGAAAGTGCCGCACAAGCTGAAAAAATCGGTATGGGTAAAGACAAAATTATTCTTTCCTGCAAGATGAGTGGTGTGCAGGACCTGCTGCAGGTCTACCAACAACTGGCAAGCCAATGTGATTATCCACTGCATCTCGGCCTGACCGAAGCGGGCATGGGATCAAAAGGCATTGTTGCATCGACCGCCGCACTGGCCATTTTGTTGCAACAAGGTATCGGCGATACAATTCGTATCTCACTTACCCCTGAACCCGGCGGTGACCGAACACAAGAAGTTCGCGTAGCGCAGGAAATCTTACAAACATTGGGACTACGTGCCTTCACCCCGATGGTTATCGCCTGTCCCGGATGTGGACGAACCACCAGTACGGTATTTCAACAGTTAGCCCAGGAAATACAGTCCTGGTTACAACAACAAATGCCAACCTGGCACACACAGTATCAAGGTGTCGAGAACATGTCGGTTGCGGTGATGGGCTGTGTTGTTAACGGACCGGGTGAAAGCAAACATGCCAACATTGGCATCAGCTTGCCCGGTACGGGTGAAAAACCAGTGGCACCAGTTTATGTTGATGGCAATAAAACAGTGACACTGAAAGGCGATAATATCGCGCGCGAATTTCAGCAACTCGTCGCAGAATATGTCAGTCGTACTTACGCAAAGAATACCTGACGTAATGACGCCAGGCATTTCTCAGCTCGTAAGCATTTGATGCCAGATTCAGTACCGCGTTATTCAAGAGACTGTTTTATTACCGGCACGCATCAAAAATCGATCAAGCTTGTGCCCCCATTGATAGAATGCCATCCCGGTTAGAATACAAGCAGAACCTGCCCAGATAATATACGGGATATGTTCGTTATTCAAAATGGTGCCCAACATTAACGCCAGTACCGGAGTCATTAATGGAATCAACCCTACTCTGCTTGCATGGTTGTGCTTCAATATATAAAAAAACAACATAAAGCCGACAACAGAACCAACCACACCCAGATACACTATTGACAAGCCTGAACGCAAACCAATTTCAGCCGGCCACGTCGATCCCGATAAAATCCAGGTAAGCAGATACAACGGCAAACTGAACAGCAAGCCACCTGTGGTAATTTGCAAGGTGGTCAACTCATGCGACAACCGTTTCACCACCACCGTGCTCAATGAATGTAAAAACATGGCGACAAATACCGCCAACATGCCCACGCGTGCTGCCGTTGATGCATCGAATGGCGCATTGAATATCATCACCAGTCCCAGCAGTCCGAGTGCAATACCCAACACTTTGCGTGGCGTGAAGGCTTTTTCATGCAGCATAACTATCGCTAAAATACCGGTAACAATCGGTGTTAAGCCAAATATTACGGACACAATACCTGAGGCAATAAATTGCGCACCCCAGTAGACTGACGACATGGCGCCGTAAATACCGAGCGCAGCAGCAAGATAAATTTTGATCGCGTGCTTGTTCAACACCAGGCGTTGACGTGACATGACTAACATGACATAACAAATCGTCGTTCCGATTACCATACGTGCCACCACACCGAACAGGAACCCGGGTGTTTCGCCGCTCCATTTAATTGCCAGCGGCGTGGTAGTCCAAATCAAGATGACACCGATATAGGCTAACGGTATGGACATTGTTATATCCTCTTCACAATTACACAAACAAAAAAGCCACAGCTTTTGGGGCTGTGGCCTGAGAATCTTTAAAACTGAATAACAAAATTAGTTCATGAATTTCCTCTCAGGCACACAATACACGCGGCGCCATTTTGGCAGTACGAGCACCTTGACTTGCATAATGTGTTGTTGACAGGAAATATTCATCATGGTTTTAGTGTGACCTGCATCAAACAGACTGTCAAGTATTTTTGCCAGACTGAAATTAAATTATCACAAACCGGTTTCAAGATTGAAAATCATGCGCTGTATAAAAATATTTCCAGTTGGATGTTGTTGTCTCTGAAAGTGCCTGTAACAAGCCATCGGTCGGCACGGCTTCATGCGGATACACATTGAGTATTTCGATAAATACATTACCCCAACCAGTCTGTTTACGCCAATCAAGATCAGCTACATCACTGCTATGCTGACATGCATGACATGTAATCCTGTCGGGATCTGATCGTAGTGACGAATGCAGTTGTGAAATATCTGCTTTAACCGGTCGTCGACATGCCGGGCAGCGTGGCACTTGCTGAATATGATCGTAGCGTTTCCCGTAATAAGGAACGGCATATTGTCCATCTTCACCAGCATGTTGCGACAAACGGACAAACGTAAAATTTACCTTGCCCGCTTCCATGACATCCGGAATTTGCAGTTCGATGGCCGGCGAACATCCCATAAAGATTATCTGTTGCATAAATCCGTCACCAACCGCATAACAATGCTGCTGATTGTTGACTGGCTGTTGAATAATTTCCATATCACGCAGTCTGGTGCGAAGTTTTTCCAGCACTTCCGCCAGATCCGTCTCTGTTATCGTTACCAATACCAGGCGGTTAACATCTTTTGTGACAAGATTATTCATATATAGTCGTATTCAAATGACATGAAATTTCCGGATTTTATAGTATAAACAGGATATTAACATGGAAAACCGGTGTCACAATCCGCTACAATTCAACCTGAATACAGATTTGCCCGATTTGACTGAATAATATGGCATTCACCCTTTTAATCAGTCTGTTATCAGCATCACTTAACGCAACACACCGAGGTCTTTATGTCTGCAGATGATTATGCACACGAACGCGAAATTTTGATGGTCATGAAAAAAGTGCTGACAGATATTGCCAAGGAAACATTTACCAAGCCCGGGTTTCGACATCCTTTGTCTGATAGCACTATTGAAAACATGCGCCAATGCCTTGGACTCATTTCCGCACGAGAAATGGAAATAGTCAAAGCCTGTGGTGAATCAATGGATATGCGCCCACGTTACGTTGATGAACCGACATCCAAACAAGCATCGGTTGTTGTGAAACTGGATGCGAAAATGACTAACACAAGCTCACAGCAAAAACCCGACAATAAATAAGCGTGCGAGTTTTACAGTACCGCATATAGTCTTTCTCGAGATTTGAATACACCTCCAGAAATTTGTTAGCCAATCTTTTTTAGGTATGAGGGAAAACAGGCTTAATCCTGTAAATCCGGTGCTTGCGACATTTATACTAGATCGCTACAACAGCAGACGAAATAGCCTGAAATTGTGTAGATACGACGAATTTTATTTGTCTGTCTCATTCAAACCTGTAGCGCATTTTATTGTAAAAACATAACCTTTTGAATTATAAGGGTAATATTTTTATATTCATTGTAGCCGCGATCTGAACAAAATCATGGCAAATGGGGTGAACTGGATGGATGTATTATACTTAACAGGATGAATCACGGATCTTCAATGTCTTGATGTTAAAACCAGCCTATCTGCACAGCCTTCGTAACCGTTACTTTTTAACGACGCTCATCCTGTTACTCGCCGTATTGGCAGGGGCAATCATTACTCACTTTCATGTTAATGAAAATCGAACTACGACTACTGCAAATATCAGTTTACGCAATTCATATATCGGTGAAAGTCGAGACATTCGCACCAGTGTCTGGAATATTCGTGAATCACTGAGTAATTTCCTGCTCGATCCATTTCATGCTAACCACCGCAACGAGCTACTTGAAGCGATCAACAGTGCTATTATGCTGACGGATGTTTTTCTTAAATCAGACGAATTTAAAAATCAAAATCTACATCAACATATCACGGCATTACGGGAAAACCTCAATACATTAAAGTCCCAAATTGATACTTTAATTACAATACGCACATCGCCGACCATACAATACCCTGCGCTGGCATACGCACGACAAAAAATGCTGCCCTATCATCTGGAATTCCAGACTGCTGCCACACTGGCGCTTGATGAAATTTCAGGTGACAAAAAACAGGCGCAAGCTTACCGGTTATTGTTACAACTAAAATACTCATGGGCACAAATGATATCTGAATTTCGCATGCACATATCCAATCGCCTGGGTTCTTTTGATACGGCATCGTTTAACAACCAGGTTGCAGATATCAATCAATGGCATTCTGAAGTTACACAGCTCATAAAAAAACTCGACAGCCTGCAATCCAAAGACAAGCTCGACTTTCAGGTCAGCCTGAGTCTGGAAACATTAAAAAATAGTGCGCTAAAATGGAAAGAACAATTCGTAAAAGTCACCGAAGTGCATACAACAAATGACTGGCGCCAGGATACTGTCTTTATTAAAAACAATGTCGCGCCTTTGTTTAGTAAAATCTGGCAAAATATTATTGATATCGATTTGACGCTCGAGCAATCAGCAAATCGCGACCTGAATAGTCTGAATGCAGATGCACAAAGTTTTATTCGTCTGCTCTGGATGCTGACCTTTTTTGGCATGGTACTGGTAAGTCTGGGATACCTGATTTTGAACCGTGTCATCATTCAGCCCATTTCGTTAATGACTGAGGCGCTTAAATCTGAAGCGCAGGGCAGAAAACATAATGAGTTACCTGTTCCGAATTCAGTTGAGACTCAAAATCTGGTTGATGCCTTCAATGAAATGCAAAAACAGGTTCACTCTCGACAACTGGCGCTGGAACATCAGGCTTTGCATGACAGTCTGACAGGCCTGGCCAATCGAACGCTGTTACTCGACCGGCTGGTGCATGCCATTAATCAGGCACACCGTGGTCATACACCAATCGCACTTTGTATAATAGATCTCGACAGATTCAAGGAAGTAAATGACACGCTAGGCCATTATATTGGTGATGTGCTGCTCGAGGAAGTGGGACGTCGCTTTATCAACACACTAAGAGATATCGATACAGTTGCGCGCATGGGCGGTGATGAATTTGCGATATTGCTACCCGGCGATGGTGAAGAAGAAGCCATCTTTGTTGCCAACAAGTTACTTGAAACACTCAGCAATGAATTTGTTATCGAAGGACATTTGCTCTATGTTGGCGCCAGCATCGGTATTTCTATTTATCCGCAGCACGGCACAGATGCAAAATCACTCATACAGCGCGCAGATATTGCCATGTATCATGCCAAACACAACAAGCGCGGTTATGCCATTTATAACCCGCATGAAGATAAACACAGTATTGGTCGCTTGGCGCTGGTATCGGAACTGAACCAGGCTATACAACTTGATCAACTGACTCTTTACTATCAACCACAAGTCGATATGACTTCGGGTGCAGTTCGCGCGGTGGAAGCACTGTTACGTTGGAACCATCCCGGATTCGGCTGGCTGCCACCATTGGATATCGTCAAGCTGGCAGAAGAGAACAACCTGATTAATCCACTAACCGGCTGGATTATTGACAGGGCCATTGCTGACTACGCCGACTGGTCAACTACGGGCACCATTTTGCCAGTGACTATCAACCTTTCTGTACATAACTTGCAAGATAAAGAACTCATACAGAGTATCTCAAACGCACTGGACAAGTATAAAGTAACACCTGACTGCATCGCATTCGAGATCACCGAAACTGCCATGATGAGCGAACCCAGTCATGCTATTCGCGTATTACGCAGCATACATGATATGGGAATTAAATTATCGATTGACGATTATGGTACCGGATATTCTTCCCTGAGTTATCTGCGACAGGTCCCCGCCGAAGAGTTAAAAATCGACAAATCATTTGTGCGCTCCTTAACCGAGAATGATGATGATGCCATTATCGTCCGATCAACAATTGACCTTGCACATAATCTTGGTCTTAAAGTTGTTGCCGAAGGTGTTGAATCTGTTGATGCATGGGATATACTGGCGATGCTGGGCTGTGACACGGCACAAGGTTTTTATATTTGCACACCACTACCCGTCGACAAACTTATAAACTGGGTAACTACCAAAAACAATACAAAGGTCGTCTCGAGATAATTATATGGATGCAAGTAAAAAAAGTTCGATTAAACACCAAATAGCTGAACTGATATCTGAGCACCGTGACCTCGATGAAGTAATTGACAACCTCTACACTACAGGTTCAGCTGATCAACTTTTACTTTCACGCCTGAAAAAACGCAAACTCAAACTCAAGGATCAGATCACGCAACTGGAAAGTAAACTCATTCCGGATCTTGAAGCCTGATATATTATGTAATATTGTCCCTACCACGCAACAAATCAACATCAATTACCCATGAACAACACATCCGTAAAACTTTATACTGCGCGTCATTGTCAACATTGCGCACAAATGAAAAATGAATTAAACAAACTTGCTGAACAGGGCCGCATTGAAAATTTACAGATTCTTGATGTGGAAACGAATCCTCTGCCCGAATATTTGCAATTTATTCGCTCAGTACCCGTCACAGTTATTCATGGTATGCCGTTCACGGGAAAATATTCGTCACAAGAGATTTCACCCTGGCTAAACAGGAAAGATGATAATAAATTTTACAGTGATTATCTCGCCGAAAATCTGAATACTGGCCAGTTAAGCCTGATCTCTTCGTTAGTACAACAAAGACCGGAATTTTTACAATATCTCATGCCCTTGCTGGCTGATACTGAGACACCCATGCAGGTAAGGATTGGTATTACTGCGCTATTTGAAGAACTGGAAGGAAACCCGCATTTACTGCCCCTGGTACCTGATTTAATAAAACTTGCGCAGCAAAACGAGCATAATATAAAAACAGATGCGATTTATTACTTGTCCCTGATACATTCAGCCGAATTATCTGACTATTTTCAATCCTTGCGCAGCGATGAAAACGATGAAATACGGGAGCTGGCAGAAGACGCGTTAACCCGTCTCAGGAATTAACCTTTTGTGCGCACTGCATGATTGCTGACTTTAAATCTGCTTCGTTGATGGGATAGGCAAATTCGTGTGTTATATCAAACCTGTTCCTTATTTTGTCATACTGATGTGCATATTCTTTTTCATAAAAGACTATCGTCTTTACATCAGGGTACGGTTGTAAAACGGCAATAAGTGATTCCAGGTTACTGGTTCTGTCGCGAAAATCAGACTGAAAATTGAATTCGGCCACCACCACATCAGGCGTGTTCTTTTTTATATGCTGAAGAGCCTTTCGCATCGAGGTAATCACCGTCACATCAAAGCCGCACGCTTTGTACAAGCCGGTAAAATCCGGGTAACCACCCAAAAAGACCGGAATTTTTACAATATCTCATGCCCTTGCTGGCTGATACTGAGACACCCATGCAGGTAAGGATTGGTATTACTGCGCTATTTGAAGAACTGGAAGGAAACCCGCATTTACTGCCCCTGGTACCTGATTTAATAAAACTTGCGCAGCAAAACGAGCATAATATAAAAACAGATGCGATTTATTACTTGTCCCTGATACATTCAGCCGAATTATCTGACTATTTTCAATCCTTGCGCAGCGATGAAAACGATGAAATACGGGAGCTGGCAGAAGACGCGTTAACCCGTCTCAGGAATTAACCTTTTGTGCGCACTGCATGATTGCTGACTTTAAATCTGCTTCGTTGATGGGATAGGCAAATTCGTGTGTTATATCAAACCTGTTCCTTATTTTGTCATACTGATGTGCATATTCTTTTTCATAAAAGACTATCGTCTTTACATCAGGGTACGGTTGTAAAACGGCAATAAGTGATTCCAGGTTACTGGTTCTGTCGCGAAAATCAGACTGAAAATTGAATTCGGCCACCACCACATCAGGCGTGTTCTTTTTTATATGCTGAAGAGCCTTTCGCATCGAGGTAATCACCGTCACATCAAAGCCGCACGCTTTGTACAAGCCGGTAAAATCCGGGTAACCACCCAATTCAATCAGTGCCAATAATTTCATAAGTCTATAATATGTATGGTTAATTGAGGAAAATCAGTATTTCGCAAAGCCACGTTTAAAGTAAGCTTTTATATTAATCAATCCGGCGTTAAAATAACAAGCTTGTAAGAATTTATTATATTTTTTGAATAATTTCAGGTTGTGACTGTAATTTTATACCTGATCTAACTGGAGCCACTATGCCCTACTATGTATACAAGATCTTACCTTCTGTCAGTAACATTGTGAAGAACATGGAGCGCATTGCTGAATATGAGATTTTCAAGGAAGCCAAAAAACATGCCTACAATCTTCGCAACGAACTGGCTGAAGGCGATGAAACCATTTATAAAATTATTCATGCCTCGAATGTTCTCGAAGCCGAGGAATTGCTGGCAGAAAAGCGTGAACAGCCCATCTTGCGTGAGTGGGAAAAATAATCCGGCAGTCTCATGGATGAACAGGAATACCGAAGTACCTACCACAGCGTAAACCCGATTCGCTGCGTATTCGAAAAATCAATCAATTCACGACAAACCGGTTGTCGCCGCTCGCATCGATTTTGTCTGGCAGATCGGGAAGGTATCTCCTGTACCGATAATAATTGCCAGAGTATGTGTCAGCAGTTTCTCGATCATTTGCGTAATAAAGCCCTGTTCAGCCTGAAACTCACACGCGTACTTGGCCCGTTACCACATGCCAAGGAAATGCGTGTACAGACTGGTGGAATACTGGGTTTACAGGAGTTAATGACTGAACAAAGCAGACCGGTAAAACCTGACATCAATTTATTACTTGAAAATGCAGTACAGAAATTTAATGGTATCGAAGCATTGCCATTTGATGAATTAATGCGGGCTGTTAATCAGTATCAGGGACGTAGTAAACGGTATAAAAAATAATGCTCTGGCTCAGGAATCTGTATGCCAGTCATACGAACAATCCAGAAATTCCCTGACACGAAGTATGCCGGCCAGTCCATTTTCCACCATTATTCTGGCGGGCGTCTTGTCTTCAAATCGATTATTTGCCATGGTCATCCACATCGCTCCCATGGCAGGATTGTGTGGATAGCTTGTGCGTAAGGCTTCATAAATGCCAACAATATGCTCCAGTCTTTCTTTTACCGTGTCATCATCCGGGAAAGCCGTATCTTCGCGATAACGGCGCAAGGCACGCGTCGGTATTTTTGATGACAATCCCAGCATGCTATGTTGCTGCGCCGCAGTTAAGCCCCAACTATCGAGTATCCCCATGATCATTCGGGTTAAAACTATCGCTTCTTCTGCTGCGGTGGCCAAGTCAAATCTCCGTCAATATCAGGTCGTTTTTCAAAGTGGTGATATTTTATCATAGAGAACAGCAGAATTGCCGCAGATTGCACCTTGATCTGGCATATTAAATCAGTCTAAACGCGGTTTATTTATTTTACAGACAAGAATATTGATATAATGCAAAGCATTAAATTGTCGCAACTAAATTTTGATAAAAAGAGCAGAAAAATGAGTAGCAATAAAATTGCCGTAACCGAAGTGTCCAATATCAAACCTGATACGATGTTTCGCTTCAAGCACAACGGGCACGCTTATTTGTTAGCAAATATAAATAATACCATTTATGCTATCGATGACTTGTGCACACATGAAGATGCATCATTATATAATGGCGCCCTGAAAGGGGATTGCGTTGAATGTCCATTGCATAGCAGTCACTTCAGTTTTATTACAGGGTTACCGCAACAAGCGCCAGCTACCGAGCCAGTAAAAACCTACTCTTGCAATGTATCTGGAGATATTATCTATATGGATTTGTTACCGAACAGATAACTAATTACACTTTATTAACGGTAACAGAAAATCCATATTAAACATATCCTGCTCCTGTAGTGCCTGGTATACCACTTGTAGATAGGGAATATTGTGGTCAATTGATCTCGCATGCAGATAAATTACTTCTACCATTAATGGCGAAACATCCATGTTATTGTAATCCGTGATTTTATTTTTATCGATATGGTAGCGAATATACAGTCTTGCGATATAGCGTATCATTGCCATTCTGACGATTATCATAAAAATATACGCGAAGGGAGATGGCATGGTTATAAACCACTCTCGATACAGACAGTTTGCCAGGTAAGCAATCAAAGTATTATCAACTTTTTGATTAATGAAAACCTGAACTTCATCTTTCAATTCAAATACAGATTCAACTTCATGCTCGACGTACAAGCTTTCCCTGAAGGTTGACACAAGCTCTGCCAGTGCGGTGTATTTTCTGTTTTTTGATTGACTGATATTTGTATTGATTAATGAAGTTATAAACCCCTCGGTAAATACATTATCACTCTCTATTTTATTTAAAAACTCATATCCGCGAGCCTGATCTTTTAATGTCTGGTTTTGTGCCCGGGTAAACTCATTCCTCCTGGCTGTCCCACAACCAGCATGATAAAAAACGGACAATCGTGAGGTGTAGCTGGCAAGACTGTATAACTGTGCTGTTATATCATGTTGACAGGTTTTAATTATGTTATACATTGCATCACGTACAAGCGTAAAATATTCCTGATAGGTGTCCGTGCTGTTCGCAGCATATTTTCTTTGCACGGTAAACCGGGTTTGACGCGGGAAGATTTCATCTGTATCCGGGGCATAATACACAGCTGGTAGTTGTTGATTTATGCATTTTCTCACCATTTCCGGGCAAGACAGTGCACCGTTTAATTCATAGTTATCATTTATCTGGTTAATGACGCGCGGATAAAATGCACATACATCACTTAATACATCAATACCAAATTGTTCATGCAGCTCACACGAGCTTTTGACTGTCAGAAATGGACAATAACCATCATCACGCATCCTGATATATGCATAGTAAGATGAATTATCGGATTCATTATAGCGACTGACATTTTTGTTAAAAATCACTTCCTGATGATTCATGTTTAAGGAATCTCGCAAGTTTTCGTAGGAGGTTTTGTCGAATCTGACATCCCATGTCTGGCAACAGGTGTCTTCACACTTGTCTGCAATACAGATAAATGATTTCACATAACCGGGAGTGATAACATCTTTTGGCATATCTCAGGTATTTTTATTGTAATTAACAAGTATCATGCCACAATAACGCGAGCCCTGATAAAACTCGACACGAAATATGCGTGCCGCATTATCGGTAGAATACCTTGATATAATACTTCGCCGATACACCGGTATACCACTTTCATTGACAATATTTTTGGCTTTAAAACCAATCACATTCACCCTGTAGCCATCAATGGGCTTGATCAGGAAATATTTTGACACCGGGACGATTTCACCAATATTAAAGGACTGCTCCTGATCATCCACAATCAAATCGACCTTTTGTAATGAGTTATCAAACTCAAAAAATTGCGGTGAAATCGAAGTCATGCTCCGGTTACCAAAGCGCACACTGAATTCATGCTTGTTTGGAAGTATGGCAATTAACGGATTTGTCGCAGTCGCTACCATTGGCCTGTTTTTTTTAATTGGCACAAACCGTAATTTTCTGCGTGCATCTGACAAATCCAGCAGGACTTTCTTGCCAAACAGTGCGAGTTGTAAATTATCATTCAATGCCCATTTCACGCCCTGATAAGAAAGTGGAAAATCACGTGTAAATTCAATACCCAGATGCTTCATGAATTCTTCGAGCATTAATAAATGATAATAACTACGTTTGACCGTACCAAATTGCTTGCTCACCTCAAGACCGAAGGCAGGCTTGCCATGTTTAATAGCAAAATAAGTGAGGGTCTTTTCCATTTCCTTGTCACCTTTTGCCGTATTGGTATTTTTCAGATGATAAATATGCTCCTTGTCTTCGACCTTTTCGTTAACCTTACGAATCACCTTGTTTGCAATATTCGCAAGTTCGAAATACTGAATGGCATTAATCTTTTCCTGATCAATAATAACACTCTGCCCCCATCGATTCGGGTTATGTAATTTGTCCTTGTAAAAAGGACGATAATAGCCACTGCCATCGTGTAAATTTAACACAACATCCACCTGTTCTTGCAGGATAATATTCTTGATTTTTGTTACGGTAGAAAATTCCGGATCGTTTACGTTTATCATTGAAAATTTGCGATTCATATCGCCATGCACACCACGCGAACGCTTCAAGATACTGTAAAAGTTCAGATTTGGAACTATCCACACATTGCCACGGTGAAATCGATAATTGGTTGCCAGAATGGATGCAGCATTGAACCCGCCCGGTTCATCTCCCTGAATTCCACCAATAACCAACAGCGTCGGATCAGTTTTATGATTGGTATTTTGATAGAATGCAAATTCAACCGCCGGACCTGATGTGGCCAGGGCGAATTGACCGGTCGCACCGGTAATAATGGTGGCTATAAGAAGTGAAATGTATTTCAATCGAATCATGCAAACGATCTGTTATTTTTTAATCGGCTTAAGTATAACGAATATCACAAAAAATAAACCTCAATTACCATGAATAATATTCATTACACAGCATTGTCACCACTAAACAAACCCGTAGTATCGGTAATTTTTGACGGAATATTCAACAATATGGAAGTAAAATGGCATGCTGAAATTTGCACCACTCAATATGCTCAAACAACCTATCCTGATAAATACGATCAACCACTGCAATTTATCGATATTACAATTAAAAATAATGAATATCTCATTCGCATAGGATTACCATTAGATGTGATTACACATGCGGATATTCTGAAATCTGTGATAATGGTACGACAATACAGGCGGCTGTCAACCGGCCTGCAGTGGTTTGGTGAAACCGGGAATGATAGATAACCTTTCGGACTGATTCGCACTATATTATACTTGTTTTATCTTGTATCAATCCGGACAGCCAATAAGGAGTCACCATGGCGCGGTTATTATCCGTTTCACGCGCAGCATCCATTGTAGGCGTTCCTCGCGCAGTCATCCAAAAACAGATACGTGATGGCGAACTTACCAGTTTTGAAGGCAAGGTCAACCTGATTGAACTTACCTCCCTGTATCCCGAAACACGTTTTCATAATGACGAAATGCCGGAAAAGATGGAGGAGATCATTGCCAAAGCTTTACGCCGTGCGCGGTATGCAAAATTTACAGATCTGATAACACCGGATACCGCAACTCTGGCAACACGCGTCTCCGTACTGAGCAAAGAACTCACTGAAAGCAAGATTGAAATTCACCGTTATGAATCACTTTTGACGCTGATAAGAAACAAACTACAGGAACTTTCACAACAAGCAGGTGAAAAAGGCTCAACCTCAGCAAGTTTGTTGGAATGGCTGGAACAAACTATATTGAATTTACCAACCAGCGATATTGATATTGAAGCAATGGTAAACAAGGATAATTTTTTACGTATTATGGCTGCGCAAGTTCATATCAAACCCAGTGACCACGAGTTTTTTGTGGAAGGCAACAACTCCATTCTGGAATCAGGTTTAAGCGCAGGGTATGCGCTTAACTACGGGTGCAGTAGTGGTAACTGTGGCAAATGCAAGGCAAAACTGGTTTCTGGCAGAATAGAAAAAATCAAACATTCTGATTATGTGCTGACTGAAACCGACAAATCTCAGGGCTATTTTTTAATGTGTTCTCACACTGCTCTTACGGATGTCGAGCTTGAAGCAGAAGAAGCGGGTAGTGAAAACGATATCCCGTTACAAAATATTTCTACCCGAGTCAAACGAATCGAAATGGCAGCCGATAATATCTGCACCCTGACGCTCAAAGCACCGCGTAACGAACGACTACGTTTTTTTGCAGGTCAGAATATAAAACTTGGTCATGCCGACCTGGGGCCGCAAGTCATGCCAATAGCAAGCTGTCCTTGCGATGATCGTTATATCCAGGTTCATGTACAGAAAAACAAATCACCCCTGCATGATTTCATTCACACACAGTTAAAAGTAAATGAAACAATCTCGGTAGAAGGCCCGCAGGGACATTTTGTACTGCAGGAAGAATCCATTAATCCAATTGTATTTATTGCGGAAAATACCGGCTTCGCGCCGATTAAGAGCCTGATTGAACACGCCCTGACATTGGAAACCGCAGAATTTATTCACTTATACTGGTTGGCAAACGAATCTGTTACTCACTACTTATCAAATCACTGTCGTGCATGGAATGATGCGCTTGATAATTTCCAATATACACCGATCAAGACCACTCAACTGCCGACGCATGATGAATATAAAAACTACCTGTTTTGCCTGATAAAAGATCATCCGGATCTGATGAATCTTGATTTTTATATTGCGGGTTCAGCCGAATTGATTGCCACTGCAACCGATTTCCTGCTCTCACAAGGCGTAATTGAACAGCAAATCATGAACGAAATAATAACCTGACAAGAACCATGATGAGGTTAACGCTAACCGTTTTCTGCAGGTGGCATAGCCAACCAGCCATTCAGGGCATCAATAATTTTGGTAGCCTGATCACGGCTTGAAATATTAAATTTTGATTTTGGGCGATATTCACCATCTCTTTTCTGATAGCGACGTATTGTAAATTTTTCCGGTCCGTACACTTCCTTTTGACGATTCCAATCCTGAAAACGATAAATCACCGTAGCCCACGCCCCTTTAGTCAGGATCACTTTATCCAGTTCTTTCTGAACCAGTATGCCATTTTCTTCATAATTGATTGTTAATTCGTCTACCGTCGCGGCCATTACTATTACCTTTTAATTAAAAAACGTCGATTAAAAGATATTACCTCGACGGGACTGAAATGCAAGTGATTTCAGTATGTGATCCCGCTAGTCTTCGTCCGGATTGGGGAAATTTGCCGCGTAACGCTTGACCCATTCTTTCGCTGCTTCATTATGGGCCAACTCTCGACCTTGTTCTTTCAAGACAACATTTCGATAGTGTTGTATATGGCAAACCTGTTCAACCATTCTCGCCTTGTATACATCTTCCTGATTAACAAATTCAAGACCGATTGCATAACCATCAGTTTCACGCTTGCACCAGGTCACTTTCGCCTGCGCTTCAAAGGCAGGCTTTACACTCGTAATGCGTATGACAATCTGACTGCCGGATGTGTAACTGTGATCGGAATGAAACGCCAGCCCGCCATAACTGATATTTTGTAATCGAACAGAATCAACATCCTCGACCCGCGTTGGCTGAATCTCGATGGGTATATCTGCCGGATGTCTTATGTAGGTGCGCATGACTGTCTCCTGTTGAGTCTTTTGCAAAATCTACGCCAGATTGCTGGTTACGTAATTCGACATATTATCTGTGTTAAAATTCACTGACTCACTCAAATACAAGTTTGCATGGAAACTCCCGGACTTAAATTCTTTAAGGCACATCAGCGCAAATTGACAATATTGTTAATTTGTATTGCTGTAATATACTTATTGGTCATTTTAGCTGGCGAGCAAAACACCATTCTCGGCACTATTACAGCCTTTCCTCTAGAGGGCTGGCTGTTTATCCTCACACTCTCCTTTGTCAGCTATATTATTCGCTTTGCCAGGTGGTTAATTTATGCCAGAACTTTGGGCCATAATCTGCCAATTATTCGACACTTTATTTATTATCTGGCCGGATTTTCGCTGACCACAACGCCAGGAAAAACAGGCGAGTCCATTCGCGCCCTGTTTCTCACAGAATACCGGGTTCCCATAAAACATACTTTTGCCATGTTTTTCAGCGAACGGCTTTTGGACCTTGTGATTGCCATCGCGCTTGCTACGCTCGCGCTTGCAATAGTCAATGATTTTGGCACGCTGATATTCATTTTAATTTGCATAGTCATGACTGCAATTTATCTCATCCATTCACCCTACCTCGTGCAACTTATCAGCTGGTTGGCCAAGCGGATAAAGCGTGAAAAATTAAGCTGGTTGTTGCAGCAACTCGCACACCTGATTGAAAACGCACGTGAGTTGTTATCATTCAAGCTGATTTTTCAGGGACTGATTGTTGGTTGCTTCGCCTGGATGACACAGGCCTATTCGTTTTACTTTATAACCCAATCATATAGTCTGGATATTTCGTTCCAATATTCTGTTGCGGCCTATTCTCTCGGCGTGCTGGCAGGTGCGGTATCCTTCATACCCGGTGGTATCGGTAGCAGTGAAGCTGTCCTGGCTCTGCTACTCAAATTGATGGGTGTAGATTGGAGCACTGCCATCGCCATTGCGTTAATCAGTCGCTTGTCGACAATCTGGTTTATGGTGTTCACAGGCTTGTGTGCGGTCACTATAATCAGTTTTTTGAAACCCGTAATAATTACAGAGGAATAACCATGCGATTACTCCATACCATGCTGCGTGTTGGCAATCTCGAGCGTTCCATCAGTTTTTACACCGAGATACTCGGCATGACATTGCTTCGACAGAAAGAATATCCGCAAGGAAAATTCACACTCGCGTTCGTTGGTTATGGTGATGAAAGAAATAACAGTGTCATTGAACTCACATTCAACTGGGACACTGCAAGCTACGACATAGGCAACGGATTCGGCCATCTTGCGATTGAGGTTGATGATGTATACAAGGCGACGGATTCCATTAAACAACAAGGCGGAAAAATTATTCGCGACGCCGGACCAATGAATGCAGGCACAACGATTATCGCATTTGTAGAAGACCCGGATGGTTACCAGATAGAGTTAATTGGCAAAAAATAGTTAGCGTTATACCGTTTCGACACTACTCGGTGTCATAGGTAGTATATTTATCCGATTTGCCTTTTACCTTTTCAGCCGGATATTTGCTGGCATTTATTTTAATTTTTTCTTCCACAACCGTTGCCAGATTTACATCGAGACGTTCAACGAGCCGTAACAGGTAAATGAAAACATCGGCCATCTCATAGGCAACCTCCTGCTTCTGTTCGCTGCTGAGATTTTCACTCGCTTCACTGCTCATCCACTGGAAGTGTTCCTGTAATTCAGCCACCTCAACGCCTAACGCCATAACGAGATTTTTTGGCGCGTGAAATTGTTCCCAATCACGCTCTACCGCGAAGTTCTTAAGGCGCTGGATCAAATCAGGAATATCGATAGCGTTTGTGGCCATATGGTAGCTCCAGGTTTTGTGTGATAAAAATGGTTTTATTCTTTTATTCAAGAGACAAAAAAGCCCGTTCGCACGGGCTTTCAACTTTAACGTGCAGTAATTTTTTTATTATTAACGCAGAACCATATTACGACTGACGTCACTAATACGTTTATTCAAATCCAGGCATAGCCAGTCATTGAATGCCAACACCTGTTGTGAACCGTCAAGGTATTCAATTACAACATTTGAAATGTGTTGGCTATGGTAAGCCAGCATTTTCACCTTGATGAGTTTACCGGTATTTTTAACGTACCATTCGCCTACTACGGGTACATAACGTGTAAACATATTCCTTCCCCTGCACAGCTCGCTGTGTAATTTTATATATAGTTATTTAAATTGTGTCTAATATATAACATATCTGCGTTCTAGTTTACCAAACTCTTTGCTAACAATTAATTTTTTTTGCTATTGACAGTTGCCGCGTGATTTGGCTGGCTGTGACAATATCCTATTCGTCAGTGACACAACCTTCCGAGGCGTTTTTCACATTTTTGATATATTTGTACAAGGTGCCTCGCGTTGCCTTATAGGCAGGCATTTGCCAGTTTTGCCTTCTGTTATTTAACTCATCGTCAGACAAGTCCACGGAAAGGTTAAGATTTTCTGCATCGATGGTAATAACATCACCATTCTGGATTAATCCTAACGGGCCACCTTCCTGTGCCTCGGGCACAACATGACCAATAATAAATCCATGCGAACCGCCTGAAAAACGCCCGTCGGTAATCAGTGCCACGTCCTTACCCAGACCCGCGCCCATGATCGCAGACGTTGGTGTGAGCATTTCTGGCATACCCGGTCCACCCTTCGGACCTTCGTAACGAATCACAACAACATCGCCCTTCTGGATTTCATTTTGTTCCAGACCTGCGAGCATATCTTCTTCACAATCATACACACGGGCCGGTCCAACGAATTTTAATCCTTCCTTACCGGTGATTTTTGCCACCGAACCACCCGGTGCAAGATTGCCTTTTAAAATTTGAATATGGCCAGATGATTTAATCGGCTTGTCCAGTGGCATGAATACATCCTGATCATGCTCATTAATCGGTTTCACATTGGCAAGATTCTCTGCAACGGTTTTTCCTGTTACTGTCATGCAGCTACCGTCGATTAGATCTTCATTTAACAGGTACTTCATGACCGCAGGAATACCACCAACATTATGTAAATCTTCCATGACGTAACGGCCACTCGGTTTTAAATCGGCAAGGAATGGAATCCGGCTACTCACCGCCTGAAAATCGTCAATGGTTAACGGCACATCTACCGCACGTGCCATGGCCAATAAATGTAACACCGCATTGGTCGAACCACCCAGCGCCATGATGATGACCATGGCATTTTCAAACGCTGCACGCGTCATGATATCTTTGGGGCGAATATCTTTTTCCAGCAGATGCCTGATGGCCGCACCCGCACGTAAACATTCTTCTATTTTTCCGGGGTCAACTGCAGGAGTTGACGAGGAGTACGGCAAGCTCATACCCATCGCTTCGATAGCAGATGCCATGGTATTGGCCGTATACATGCCACCACAGGCACCGGCACCGGGACAGGAATTTTCAACAATGTGCTGCCGATCATCTTCGCTAATTTTACCGGCAATGAATTCACCATAACTTTGAAACGCGGACACAATATCCAGTGGTTGATTGTTTAGATGACCCGGTTTAATGGTGCCACCATAAATCATCAAGGATGGCCGATTCAGTCTGCCCATCGCGATCAACACTCCAGGCATATTTTTGTCACAACCCGGTAACGAAATATTGGCGTCATACCATTGCGCGCTCATCACGGTTTCAACCGAGTCGGCAATAATGTCACGGGATTGCAGTGAATAACTCATACCGTCGGTGCCCATGGAAATACCATCACTCACGCCAATGGTGTTAAAACGCAGGCCAACCAGACCGGCGGCAGTAACGCCTTCTTTCACCTTGGCAGCCAGATCATTCAGGTGCATGTTGCAGGTATTGCCTTCCCACCAGACACTCGAAATACCGACTTCTGCTTTATTCATGTCTGCAGCAGTCATGCCTGTGCCATATAACATGGCTTGCGAGGCGCCTTGCGACTTGGGTTGGGTTATGCGTGCGCTGACTTTATTCAAGTTCGTCGCGTTTGATTCGGAATCCTTCTTCGACACTGATGTGCTCCCGTAATAGCCTTTATCGTAAAAGGCTCCAGTATACCATCATGTTAAAAAGGCTTGTGCCCATCTGAGGCCGGTATAGTTATGAAAATTCTGCAAAAAGCAGGACTTTTTGACTCGATTTTGCCCGCATAAAATCAAATAAATTTACCTTGCCAGTGGTCTGTGCCGATATGTTAGGATTGAGTGGAATGGAATTAGCTTGATCGCATAAAGTTATATAACACAATTAGTTACAGTAATTATATTATTATTTACTTAAACTAATTGGCACACTCAGACGAATCGCGTAATACGCAGGTTGGCATAGAATCTGAATGACCACACATATGGATATAAAATCGACCCATAACCGCCATGTTTTTGGCAGAGTAGCGCTTTTCAGTGCGCTATTACTGCTGCTTCCAGTACTGTCGGCATTCGCCACTGATGTAAGCAATCAGCGTGCACACCAACGCGCGACATACGAAGAAGCTGTGATTGCGCTCAAAAAAGGACGCATGGGTAAATTTACGACCCTGGCCAAACAATTAGAAGATTACCCGCTTCACAGTTATCTCCTTTTCAAGGCTCACTCCCGTGCACTCGGGCAGACCCCTGACTCAACAATCAAGAAATTTCTTTTGCAACATGCCGGTGAGCCGGTCGCCATTCGCCTGCAACATCGCTGGTTACTAAACCGTGCCCGCCGTGGGCATTGGCAAACCGTCGTCGATAATTATTACCCAAATAACGATATTCGCTTGCAGTGCTACTACGCCGAAGCGCTATTCAAAACACAACACGATGACCGTGCCTATATCATTATGGAAAATTTGTGGCCGACAAGCCGCTCCCTGCCAAGTAACTGTGATCGACCAATCCAAACCTGGCATCGTAAAGGCAAACTTACCTCGGAACTGGTCTGGCAACGCATACACCTGGCCATGCGTCACAACCGCAGTCATCTGGCACGCAGTCTAGCCAAATACTTGCCGAAAAATGAACGCTTTTGGGTCGCCATGTGGTCCAAAATTCGTCGCACACCGGACTTTTTAATCAAGGCCCACGAGCATTTCCCGATGGAAGGCCGTCCTGTCATGATGCGTTGGATGATCAGTGATGGGTTGATCAAGTTATCGCGCAAGGAGCCCATAACAGCGGCTCAGTATTGGCAACAACTGGAAAAAGAGTACCAGTTTAGTGATGTAGACAGGGAACGTGTTCAACGGCGACTTGCCATCTCGCTCATGAAAGACACAACCGAAGAAGCAAAAGACTGGCTGGGAAAACTGAAACTCGAAGGTGTCGATGATCGATTAAGTACCTTGCATTCCGTTACTGCATTGCGCGACGAAGACTGGGAATCGGCGCTTGAGTGGATGAACAAACTTACCCCCAGCGAACAAAAGGATCCCAAGTGGGCATACTGGCGTGGACGCGCATTGGAGGCAATGGGACAACTTGAGGATGCCCGAGGCTATTATTCTCTCAATACAAACGAACGCAGTTATTATGGCTTTCTGGCCTCTGACAGGCTCGGCCAGCCCTATCAATTTGTCCATCGGCCGTTAGACTATTCACATGCCCAACTGGCCACAGTCGAACGAATACCCGCCATCGAGCGCGCCGTTGAATTACTCGCCCTGCGTCGCGTATCTGACGCACGACGTGAATGGCGTTATGCCACCGGTCGGATGACAAACGAGCAGCTTTTAATTGCCGCAAAATTTGCTTCAAGTATTGACTGGCATGATCGTGCGATTAGCACGTTGGCCGTTGCGGGTTACTGGGATGATTTGGAGCTGCGCTTCCCGCTAGCGCATTTACAACTCATCCAGGAACAGGCGCAAAAGAATAATATCAACCCTGCCTGGGCTTATGCCGTGATACGACAGGAAAGCGCCTTCACAGCTGACGCGCGCTCAGGTGCTGGAGCACTTGGCCTGATGCAAATCATGCCGCGCACAGCTCGACAAGTCGCCCGAAGGATGAAACTACGCTTCCCAGGACGTCATGGGCTTCTCAATATCAACACTAACGTCAGCCTCGGTGTCAGTTATTTAAAACGGGTATTAGAGCGCTACAAGGGTCACTCAGTATTAGCTACCGCGGCCTATAACGCAGGTGCTAGCCGGGTGTCACAATGGCTACCTGAAACAGGCGATCAAATTGCATCAGATATCTGGGTAGAAATGGTGCCCTTTAACGAAACAAGAGATTATTTAAAGCGAGTACTCACTTACATGATCATTTATGAGCGTCGCCTCGGCCAGCCTGGCATGACTCTACTCGAACGGATGCCACCCGTTGGAATCGATCTAACAGTGGCTCACGATGCTCCACCTCTCACCTCATCGTGACACTGTAAGCAGTCACCTTGCGCAAGCAATCACAGATTAAAAATATAATTCACAAAATCATTCAACTTCCCACTTTCATGGCCGATACTTTAGGATATGAAACGGTTATTTTTTAACCAAGTCTGAATGAGGAGTATAAGATGTTGATAGTCGGAAGTTTTGCAGTCGCTCTCAGCTTATTTATTTTAGGTTTTTATGTCGGAAATCAAATTGGTCAAACCGCGCCGATTCGCGCACACCTGGCAAGTACACGAAATCAGCGTCAAACCCTGAGTTCACAGCGGTTAAATTAAAGCAGCGTTCAGGTCTCACGTCATCCCCCCTCTTAACCTGCTGAAATAACACATATAAAGCGCTATAGAACTTGTCATGAGTTCAGTAGCGCTTTTTTTTGACACTAATATTTTATATTTCAATGACTTATAGTGTTTATCTAATATTTTACTTGATAATATGTAATTATCTGCTTAAATAGTAATGAATTCCACAGCCAAACTAGAACAAGTGGGGAGCAGATATGTACGATGAACTACCAATATATGAAGTTGAAGAAATCAGCCTGGAAGATGCAGTCATCATTTTAGCGAGTGATAATACGTCCAGCAGTGGCCAGGAAGCCACGCTCAGTACTGAACAGCTACATTGAGATTTTTAGAAAGTAGCAGCTAGACAGGTTGTTTTATTAGCTGCGCTTGACCGTTAATAATGCTAACAACTGATCTTCCATGGTAATCCGATCCGCCAGTACTTCACCCAACGCCGACAAGTCGTCAGCAAGTCCTGACAAATTGTCACAGTGATCATCACAATCGTATTTGTCATTGAAATCAAGAATAAACTGGGTAGTCTTCTCAATACGGGGATAAACCCTGGCCGCATGTTCCCGAACTGTCTCACGACGCTCGGTACCTTCTTCTATAAACCGATAAAGCTGAAAGTGCGCGGTAGCCGTGTAGTCAACCAGTGCCTCACAAAATTCCTGCAACATAAGTTGACTCTCGCGATCAGGCTTGAAAGGGCGTAAACCAGCTAACTGGTTATATAACGAAAGCGTTTCTTTACGTGTATCTAATAAAGTGTGTAGACGATCATGCGAGTCATTACGACGCTCATGCACTGCAGTCTGTTCAGTTCCCACGTAGTTCCCCTTAATTCGTAACAACCCAGTCGCTAATATGCCCTGTTAACCTGTATGATTTCAAGGTTAAATTACAGTTTTGTAACGAATTTTAGACTCGTTCTCAGAATATTATTCTGGTATAACTTCCGTTGCGTGCATCCCTTTCGGTCCACGCGCAGCCTCGAATTTTACGGGTTGTCCTTCATTGAGGGTTTTATAACCTTCTCCCTGGATAGTCGAAAAATGCACAAAAACTTCTTCATCACTACCTGCTGGAACGATAAAACCAAACCCTTTTGCATTGTTGAACCACTTCACTGTGCCCTGATCCATTATTTCTCCCAATATTTATTGTAGTTATCCTTGTTGTCGTACTTAATGTTCTACCTCATGTAGCGTATGGTAATCGCAGTCGCTAATAAGAAATGTCGACTTCGTCATATTTTATTAAACACTGACCGCCTGTCGAAAACTAACCGGAATAAGTCGCTGTTGTGTGCACAGATAGTTTATAATGAGTGCCGAATATAGAGATGACCTGATTAACCACATGACTGATTCCATAACTCCAGAGTTATTACTCCCCGCCGGCACCATAAAAAATATGCGCTATGCCTATGCCTATGGTGCAGACGCTGTCTATGCAGGCCAGCCACGCTACAGCTTGCGCGTACGCAATAATGATTTTCAACTAGAAAATCTGGGGATTGGTATCGCCGAAGCACACAATTTGGGAAAGAAGTTTTTCGTCGCCAGCAATATTTCACCGCACAACAGCAAAATCAAGACCTATATGGCAGATATGGCACCTGTCATTGCCATGCAGCCCGATGCGCTGATCATGGCTGATCCGGGTCTAATCATGATGGTACGCGAGAAATGGCCTCACATGCCTGTCCACTTGTCTGTGCAGGCGAATACTGTCAATTATGCCTCGGTCAAATTCTGGCAACAGATCGGCGTCAGTCGGGTTATTTTGTCGCGCGAATTATCGTTTGATGAAATAGATGAAATCCGTCAGCAATGTCCCGACATGGAACTGGAAGTCTTTGTCCATGGCGCGCTGTGTATCGCCTATTCCGGCCGCTGCCTGCTATCCGGTTACTTTAACCATCGTGACCCGAATCAGGGCAGTTGTACCAATGCCTGTCGCTGGAGTTACGACATGCACGACGCGGCAGAAAACGAAACAGGCGACATTCAAAAAACGGTAGAGAAGATTGAATTTGATGCCATGTCGGCCATCGAAAGTCCTGAAGTGTTTTCTGAACCTGAACCTCGACACCCACTCGCCGATGAGGTCTATCTGATTGAAGAAAAGAATCGACCCGGCGAATACATGCCGATTCTCGAAGATGAACACGGTACTTACATCATGAACTCACGTGATTTGCGCGCCATACACTATATTGACCGGTTAGTGAAAATGGGGGTGAATTCATTCAAGATCGAAGGTCGCACCAAATCTCACTATTACGTGGCACGCACCGCACAGTTGTACCGACAGGCGATTGACGATGCGCTGGCTGGCAAGGAATTTGATGTAAGTCTGTATGGCAAGCTCGATGGTCTGGCGAATCGTGGTTATACCGATGGTTTTTACCAACGCCACCCGAATCAGGCCTATCAGAATTACCTGCAGGGTAACTCGGCAAATATGTCACAACGATTCGTGGGTGAAATCACCGCATACGATGCCAGTAAAAATACCGCCGAGATTGAAGTCAAAAATAAATTTTCCGTTGGTGACAGCCTGGAAATCATTGCACCATCTGGTAATCAGACTATTATTCTTGAGTATATGGAAAACTCAAAAGGCGAAGCAATGCAGGAAGCACCCGGCAGTGGTCATCAGGTTAGAATTCCCATACCGCATAATATGTCCATGTCTGACTTTTCACAGGGCCTGATTGCACGCAACCTGCCAGCGTGAGCCCGAATCCGGCTTTCATTAACGATCTTTATCTCGCAATTGATCAGGGTGGTCATGCCAGCCGTGCCATTATTTTTAACCAGCACGGCGAAATTATTTGCGAAGCCTACCACAACATTACTATTTCACGGCCACAAGCCAATTTTGTTGAACACGATGCCAACGAGTTACTCGATTCAATTCGGCAGTCCATAACGGATGTCATAGAAAAGCTGGGCAAGGATGGTGCCAGCCACATTGTCGCTGCGGGACTTGCAACGCAACGCTCGAACGTTGTTTGTTGGGATAAACACACAGGCATGGCGCTGTGCCCGGTAATCAGCTGGCAAGATGTGCGTGCCCATGAAAAGTTGCAAGGTTTCCGTCCGCAAGCGGATAGTATTCATAAAACGACTGGTTTGTTTCTTTCGGCGCATTATGGGGCCAGCAAACTTGACTGGTGTTTGACTAACAACGAGCAGGTCAAACGTGCGCAAACAGAAGATCGTTTGTGTATGGGTCCGATGGCCAGTTTTATCATCTATAACCTGCTGGAAGAAAAACCCTTTGTCACGGATCCCACCAATGCATCCCGTACCCAGTTATGGAATATCAAAACGAATGACTGGGATCCAACACTGCTGTCCTTGTTTGACATTCCGGCTGCTACCCTGCCGGCTTGCGTTCCCTGTCAGCATGACTTTGGCCACATATGTGTTGGCGATTTGCGCATACCCTTTACGATTTTAATTGGTGATCAATCCGCAGCCATGTACGCCTATGGCAAAACACAGGCGGAAACCGCTTACATTAATACGGGAACAGGTGCTTTTATTTCACGCCCATCAGGCTACGCCATGTTATACAGTCGTCGCCTTTTAACGAGTGTGATCTATCAACAAAACACCCGTACAGAATATGTGCTCGAAGGTACCGTCAATGGTGCCGGATCAGCAATTGATTATATAAGCGAGCAACTTGAGCTGGATAATGTATTCACGCATATGTCTGATTGGTTGAAAACATATGAAGACTCGCTGCAGCAATATTTTTTAAACGGTGTCTCAGGCTTGGGCGCACCATTCTGGATTCCGGATTTTCCAATCCGATTTACGGAACAATCAAATAATGAAGAAAAAATGGTAGCGGTGGTTGAGAGTATTATATTTTTATTACACGAAAGTTTACTCGAAATGTTAAAACTCTCATCACAACCGGAACAGATTCAGATCACCGGTGGACTGGCGCAACTCGATGGCTTGTGTCAGCGGCTGGCAAACCTGTCCGGCTTGCCGGTTTATCGTCCGGCTCAGTGTGAGGCGACAGCCCGTGGTCTGGCTTATCTACTGGCGAACAAGCCTGCAATCTGGCCGGAGGTTCGGCCAGGTGACTGGTTCAAACCTGATAAACACCATTCGGTAAAAAAACGTTTCAGCACATGGCATGATTTAATGCTGACAGCCATGCGTGAATAAAATCTAGTGTTTCAGTTCTTCCGGTTGGTACTGGATTCCTTTTGCATTCACAATATCCTGTTTCGCTTCTTCAATAACCTGTGGTAATTGCGCTGCCTTGTGAAACGTCTGGTGAGACAACTTTAGAGCCTGTTCAGCACCTTCCAGTAATGATTTTTTTAATTTCGGATCATCTGCTTCCATATTACGTAAACGGGTTATTGCTTCCGAAGCCATCATAATATTCAGTGCCGCTCTTGCCAGAGTTCCTGTTGCACCTGACTGCGCCGCACCTGCAAGTGCCGAAATCATATTTGCCATTTCTTCATTTGTCGCCAAAATAAATCCCTGTGAATTTTACATTTTTTAAATGGACTGAAGTTATCAAATTCAGCACGTAGTTAATCAAGTATAATTCATTCAGCAAATAACACACGTGGCATTGCCGGATAATTTATTATTTTAGTGGTAAATTGCGCGTATCCGCACGTTGTTCACGTGCAGGCAGTGATTTCTTTAGCACCTTCATCACCTGTTGTGCTGTTGCACGATAACTTGTTAATTTGCCGCCATAAAGCGTGACAAATCCTGGTGCCGCTTCATGTATAACCGTATCACGTGGTCGATTAAAAACACTGCCGGTTCCTTTAGGTAAAACACGCAATCCGGCAAACTGGTTTGTTATTTTATAATTCCTGTCAGGAAAATAATGTTGGTACACGGCTTCAAGGTAGCTGACTTCATCTGCGGTTGCTTGTACTGCTTCTGCCGCACCTCGATAAATTTTTTCCGTCGTTCCCACCAATGTATGCCCGTGCCATGGCATGATAAACACAGCGCGTTTGTCCTGCGGTGCTTCAACATATATCACACCTTCCGGTGCCTGGGTATCCAGTTCGATATGTGTTCCCTGTACGCAGTCGTATGCAATGCTCGACAGGCTTAAACTTTTATTTGCATTGATGAGGTTATTCGCCCACGGCCCGGTTGCATTGACGATGACATTACACGCAATTTTCTGAGATGAATCGGCTGCTACAATGGTGGCGATATACTTGTCGTTGATTTTTTTTACATCAACCAATTCTGCCGGGCAAATCAGATTTGCGCCAAGTGATTGGGCCGAGTGCATAACCGCCCTTGTTAATATGGCATCATCAGTCTGCGCATCATAATATTGAAACATGGTGAGTAAATGTTTATTACTCAGGCCTGTGATCTTCGATCGTCTGACCGTTTTAAAGCGCGCATAGGGCTTGAAGCCACCCAACAGACTGTACAACATCAAGCCGATGCGTATTTGCCAGGCCTTGCGTGAGGTGTTCCTGTAGATCGGAATATAAAAAGGTACCGGTTTAATAATATCGGGTGCAAGCTGAATCAGCAGTTCACGTTCCTGTATCGATTTTCGCACCAGTGAAAATTGCGCACTTTCCAGATAGCGCAAACCACCGTGGATTAACTTACTGGATCGACTTGATGTGCCTGCAGCCAGATCAGTTTTCTCAACCAGAGTAACCTGATAACCGGCTGCACATGCGGCTTGTGCCACACCAACGCCCTGAATACCGCCACCAATGATCAATACTTCTGTTTTCATTTATTTTTTTATTGTGTTTGATTGGACAAGGCATGAATCATCATGCCAATATTAAATGTTTCGACCAGACTGATGCCGCGCTTTAATAAATGTTTGGCACGTACCGGATCAACACATTCAAACACCGCCAGTTTTGCCTGCTGAAATTGCAACTTACCCAGCCAGAGTGAATACACGGGTATTGACTCATGATCAAAAAACAAATATTCGGGTACAAGATCAATTATTTCTTTCGCATTGCGATCTTTCCAGCGATCGACTACAGCGCCAACCTGTTGCCAGCCTGAATTGCGTGTGCAGAACAGGCTACTAATAGAATAGGAAATAATGACACACTGCGACCTGACCGGCTCCAACTCGGACAACACCCTGTCAACCATCAATTGCTCGCCATGCTGGTTCAGACTGATTCGCTTCAATTCAATGAACGCGGTGACATGAGGGTGTTGCTTTAACAGGTCAACCAGCTCAATCAGACGCGGAATACTTATATCGGCGAACTGATTACCGAAACGATCAAAATCCAGTGGATGAAAACGATAGAGGTCAGCGTAGTTATAATCATGGATTGCCCCTGTGCCTCTGCACAAACGCGCCAGGTTACGGTCATGAAATAATACCGGTATATGATCAGCGGTGAGTTGAATATCCACTTCAATATATTTTGCACCAGCCTTGATCGCCTCGGTCAGTGCCAGCAGGGTATTTTCCGGGTAACGTGTGGTAAAGCCGCGATGCGCCACCAGTCGGTGAGACAAATCAGTTTGTGTTGTTTGTTGCATGTCTCCATTCCCTTAATAAACCTGACCAAAATAAACCAGACCAGAATAAACCAGACAAGTATAGATAATTACACTCTATTTCGCTTAAACACCTCACCAGACTGACATACTCTCTGCCAGCTTGATATACTGAACACATGGATACTTTATTTATTATTGCTGTTGCTGCCATACCTGTTATCTTCGCGATTGTTTTGCACGAGGTTGCCCACGGTTGGGTCGCATCAAAGTTTGGCGACAATACCGCGAGACAAATGGGACGCTTGACTCTTAACCCGCTAAAACATATTGACCCAATAGGCACCATCCTTGTCCCTGTCATGATGGTCATCCTGCTTGGCTTTGCATTTGGCTGGGCCAAACCCGTACCGGTTAATTTTCGTAATCTGTATCGACCCAAACACGATATGGTCTATGTGGCTGCAGCCGGACCCGCAGCAAATCTGCTTATGCTGGTGTTTTGGGGCCTAATCGCAAAATTGTCTTTAATGTTGGGAAATGGTTTACCTGCTTCGATTCTGTTTTTGATGTCAAGCTTCGGTATTGGCGTCAATCTGGTGTTGATGTTACTTAATCTAATCCCCTTACCACCACTGGATGGTGGTCGTATTGCAGTTGGATTATTGCCGATGCAATTTGCAGCACCGCTGGCACAACTGGAACGATACGGATTATTTATACTGGTTGGCATCCTGCTGTTACTCACCCAAATCTACAGTCAACAAACCAATGCATTTTTATCATCACTTATCACGTCTGTGCGCAGCTTATTTGGTATTACGTGATTTATATTTATTTTAGGCGCTCTACAGAAACAAGCCTGTTTTCTTCATTGTAGTTGAGCTGAAACAACCCATGTACTCCCCCATGCGAAACAAATGGCTGTAGGGCTGTAATCGGAAACCGCACTTTCCGCCCATCTACTGCCATGGCGATGACTTCATTCGCTGTACCACGATAATATCGTTCATATTGTTCCCGGCTAATCGCAAGTCTGAACTGTATCTTGTTGTCGCTCACTGGATTCCCAATTAACCTGATTTCAGCCTTCATGCCCAAGGTGAATTTCTGGTAAACTACGTATTTGTCTCAACTATAATATTCAGCAGGTCTTTTCATGTTATCAACTAAAAATCTCGTTATCGCTGGCATAGCCATTCTCCTCCTTGGCGCGATTGGCTATTTTGTGTCACCTTATATAGCTCCTTTCGCGAATCAACCCTTTACAACTTATGTGCTGATGATCGGTGCTGTCTTCGGCTATCTGATCGCCTACTTACTTTCCGTGTACGCCGCACGTGTCAATCAGCCGGTCAGTATATTTGTTGGCAACCTTCCCTTCAAAGCAAGTAATCGCCAGATTCAAAATGCATTCTCGCAATATGGTTCGGTACACAATGTACGAATTATGATGGATAAGGCCACACGCAAACCACGCGGTTATGGTTTTGTCGAAATGGGTCGCGTAGATGCCGTGGCTGCAATTAATGCATTAAACGGCTCCCAGTTTATGGGGCGCGAACTTAAGGTTAATATTGCTGAAAATAAAAAACACGACGCCTGATAAACTGACCAGAATTAATATCCGCGATATTACCCGACAGAAAGTAATTCAACATCAAATACCAGCGTGGCGTTAGGTGGGATCACACCGCCGGCGCCCGCTGCACCATAGCCCATACTGGATGGAATAATCAGGGTACGTTGACCACCAACTTTCATCCCGGCAAAACCATTATCCCAGCCCTTGATAACATGACCGATGCCGAGTTTAAAACTGAACGGGTCATTACGATCCTTGGAGCTGTCAAATTTTTCGCCTTTATTATCATCCGCTTCTGCTTCAAAGAGCCAACCGGTGTAATGTACTGTAATTGATTTTCCTGCTACGGCTTCATCGCCATCGCCCACAACATGATCGATTATTTGTAATTCAGTAGACATCATATACCCTTGTTACTATTGGCAAGAGAAATAAATCATATGCTCATTATCAACCGATGCTGACGCACCCAGACTGATAAATCCTGAACCCGACAGAGGAAACTCCTCGCCATGTATAAACACTTCCTTACCACCCTGGGTTTTTACAAAGGTACCATTGGTACTCTTGTCTATGACTACGAATTTGCCATTTCGATAAACGATCTCGGCATGATGTCGTGATGCACAATCTGCCTTCACAATAATACTGGAAGATTTGCCTCTACCCAGTGCAATCTCGCTTGAACGCGATGACACTTCGGTGATTTTTTCGTGATAGGTAAGATATAATTGCTGACCACGTGAGAACAAGGCATGTATGCGTGATTCATTCATACTCTCGGTTAGTGTGGTGTCACCTTCCTCCAGTATGCTGTCAGTCTGGCGATTTAATTCAGGAAGTGCGCCTGTGCTGATAGTAAGCATTTCCAGAAACTGGTTGGGTTGGCGCAAGATAAACTTGCCCAATTCTTCCAACAGTGCATTTTCCACACGGTCAGGCGCTATGGAAAAATGCTGTGTTCCAATATTTTCGAAATTATCGATAATGATAAATATCTTGTTACTGGCAAAATCTGATTTAAAGAAAACACGTACCGGGATTGTTGATGACAATTCGATCACATCGTTTGTCTGTTTGATCACGTTAATATCACAATTCTTGATATTTTTCAGATAACTATCAACATCAGCGATATCTTTTTTGGCAATGGAAATATGATCCTCCGTCACCAGTTTGTAAATAAACCCGACGACTTCATCTTCATGACTGCTACGTGCATGAACTTCATAATTCTGTTGCTGGAATGTGGTAATAGCCATATTCGTTGCAATCCTGAAGTCAACTTTGATTTCAGGATTAAGTATATTCAGTTGATCGAGAATTTGATGAAAAAAATCGTAAATCGTACGCATCTGATCAATAATCGCACTGCGACGCAATTGATTCAGATCTTCCTTGCCATGCGAGACCTCGTCCTGACGTGATAATACTACCTGAGCTTGTTTACGTAACGCTTCAATAACTGACATGGATACTCCGATATACCTATGCTTTATATATATGCAGTAATACTAGACAAAATCGCCTTGTAAATTAAGCATTATTTTTAGTATAAAAAGATAAATATTAGCAACTTCTGTTATAGATAACTACTTTGCCTCACTGGACAGCTGATTCAAGCTCACCTGAAGTCAGATTTTCCTCCAGAAACTTTTGATAGTTCTCTGCATCAATAATCTGTGTTCCATCACAGTTAAACTGTAATCGTACAATACTCTGAACCATACAGATGGTCACGTTTCGCAAATAATATTCCGGTAAATTGCGTAAAACTTTCAGCGTTGAAATGATAGACCGGATTTCAGTCTCTTGCATTGCTTCCCACGTATCATTACGGTGATTCAATATATTTTGCCAGTACCCTGGCAGTTGCTTATATGTAGTATGTGATTTGATTGCCGCATAGGTATCGCTGACAAAGTTAATCTTGTCCTGATAAGCTATGGGTGGAAATTGCCGGTCGATATAGGTTTTTTGCGCTATCTTTTCAGCGCTGTGGATTTCCTGTCGCAAGGGATCAAACACGGAATGCGTACGAATTTCGCCATTGTTGAACCCCAGATAAATCCGGTAGGTACTGCGATTAAGCAAAATCTCTTCGAGATTTTCTGCTATCTGTGGAAACAGGTTATCCACTTCGCTATTATAACGCTTTCGTGCCGGAATCGATTCACGAATGGAAGGATCACCTCGTATTCCTACCAATAGATTGGTGGAATTCAGTCCGGAAGCACTGACAATACTTTCTTTTAGAACCAGCTCTTCGAGTTCTTTATCATTAAATTGTTCCGGCATAATCTAGATAAGCTCATAGGGTATTAATTGCAGTTTATCAACTTGCTGTTGCATACCTTTGTGAGTAACAACAGCCGTACTTGCCTTGTCGGGCTGTAAATAGTGTTCGGCAACACGCTTTATATCCGCCACCGTTACATCCAGTACCTGCTGTCGATACTGTTGTCGCACGGCAGCGGTCCGCCCATACAGTTCATTGTGGTACGCATCTTTTGCTTCACCTGCAGGTGAACCGGGTTTATCCATACCACTTATCACGCCAAGAATGGCTTCTTCAAGACGGCTGTCCAGATCTTTGGCTTTCATAATCCAGTCCAGTGAACGATCAAAGTCAGTCAGTGTTTCCTGCAAGCGTGGATCACGATAGGAGTAAAATCGAAACACGGCGTTATCCACATCAAAACTCGCGCCACCACCATAGGCACCACCCTGTTCTCTTATAGCAGTATGTAAAAATCCATTGCGCAACACATGGCTTAATAATGATAACGCAGCAGCATCATCATGTGTCATGGACACAGCTGGATAGGCACGCGCACAAAAGTTTACCTGGCTGTTCACGAACCAGGCCTGGTTTTGCTGTTCTGCAACGCCGTCCAGGCTGAATACGCTATTCGCCTGACTCTCTGATAACACTGGCTCCCAGGCTGAAACAAATTGCCCTTCCAGTTGCTGCAAGCGTTCAGCTTCACTGATTAACAAAAACTCCTTGTTGTTTTGTTGTACCAATGCATGCAGTTCAGCGAGTGAATTTGCAAAATGTTTAACTGCATCGGTATCAGCAAATGAGGTATCAAATTGTTTGAGTTGCTTAATTCCTGCCAGGCCACGCATGTTATGTGAATAGCTGGCAAGCGGAGAAAAGTTCGCCGATGCAGCCATCATGGCCAGCGCATGACCATTACTGGTTATACTTTGCTCGGCACGCGAACGCTGCTGCGCTATTTGATCCTTGATACGTGCGTACTCGTCATAACGTGCGCTGGTGTAGGTATCCAGCATGAGCTGGTTAAAGTCATCATACTTTTCCAGCAAGGCTTTACCTGACAACACAAGGTGACCGGTTACCTGATTGACATCATTTATGTCGCTACGAATAGATGAATAGGCGCGTATGCCACCACTTACCTGGTACTGCCGACTCTGAGTTGCCAGGTAGTCTGCATCCTTGCAACCAAGCTTTGTCATAAGCTGGCTGTAATAAGACAAATAAACCAGTTGTTCTTTTGCGATGGCTGGTAATGTGGTTATAACCTGCTGGTAGACCAGACCATTGGTAGGCTGGGCGAATTTCGCTATTTTTATCCACCCACGTGCTGAATATTCACCTTTTGCGATTTCTAAATCGGCAGGAATATCACTGCGATCAACTTTCGGCAGAATGGATGCATCATCCTCCTGCATTTGTCGCTCGTTCAATGCTTTGGCATTTTCCACGATATGTTCTATTTGTTGCTGCGATAAGGCGGACCTGATTTGTTTCAGTCTTTCTGCTTCAGCCAGCTCCTTATTCTTGTTCAGGTTACTATCCGGTTTCATGGTCAGCCGGACCCGATGCATGTTTTCCAGTAACAATTTTTTTACCAGATTTTTTATGAATTCAGGATCCTTGACTTGCTCGCGTAATTTCTCCAGCACCGGGTCAAGATTCAACAAGGCAACGGGATCACCGCGATGAATGGCACTCGGTAATGCTTCCAGAATCAGCTGCAATCCATATGGATAACTGTCGCCACTGATTTCACGCTGACTCAACTCGAGTTGATGCAGTGCTGCTTCAACATCCTGTTGCGGTATTCCATTTTCGGCTACATTGCGTAATGTATCCAGAATCATATTTTCAACAGCAACTGACTTGTCTGCTTCCGACCCCTCCAGTCCGCACATAAAACTTAATTCACGATTGGAATCGTCCAGACCACATAAGGATGAAGGTGAATTTCCTAACCCGGTTGTTTCAAGGGCATGGCGCAATGGTGAAGCACTATTATCAAGCAAAACACTGGAAAGCAAATGTGCCTGCATTAAACTTTCCAGATCGATATTTTTCCCCCACAACCAGGCCATAACAACATGTGTTTTATTATCGGGGTCTTCATTACTATCGATACCGTAAAATTCTTCTACCACAACCGGCGCCAAATAATGCTTTTCATCGGTAACTTCAATAACCTCATCAAGCCTGCCAAAATGTGACAAGGCATTATCTTCAAAACGTTGCTGATGTTCATGTGCCGGTATATCACCATAAGTCATGAATACCGCATTGGAAGGGTGATAATGAGTTTTATAAAAATGCTGCAATTGCTCATAACTCAGATCCGGGATGTGTTCCGGATCACCACCACTATTATAATGATAGGTTGTCGTCGGATAGAGGTACTTGTACAGTGCTTCCCAGACAACACTGACAGGCGAACTTAACGCGCCCTTCATTTCATTAAACACGACGCCCTTGAATAATAATTTTGATCCAGGATTATCTGCTTCTTCAAATTCAAGACGGTGTCCTTCCTGTGCAAAATCGAGCTCGTCCAGACGTGCAAAAAAAACTGCATCGAGATAGACATCCAGCAGATTATTAAAATCTTTTTTATTTTTACTGGCGAACGGATACGCCGTCCAGTCGCTACTGGTAAAGGCGTTCATGAAGGTATTCAGCGAACGCCTGATCATCATAAAAAAAGGGTCGCGGACCGGGTATTTTTTTGACCCGCATAAAGAGGTGTGTTCCAGAATATGTGCCACGCCGGTTGAATCCATCGGTACGGTACGTAAGGCCACCAAAAATACGTTCTCACTGTTATCACTCGCGAGGTGATAATGCATGGCGCCTGTCGAGCGGTGACAATACACTTCCACTGTCAGCTTGAGTGATGCGATATATTCACTGCGCTGCCATTCAAAGGCAGCATGCACTTGTTGTGGTGCCATGCTCTTGTCAGATTGTTCCTGCTTCGTCGTTGCTTGCAGCGTAGGGGTCATTCCTTATCCTTTAATAATTTACTTGATGTCATTTCACAAATTTCGCAATATCCGGTGTTTTATAACCATAGTAGACAATCTTGCCTTCCGGGCTCACCAATACCATGGTAGGGGTAACCTGTGCCTGGTAGGCATCGGCGACATCCAGATTATTCAACCGTTCTGCCAGGGTAATATAAGGGATTTCATTGTCCTTGACGTACTCAGCCACGTCTTCCGGATATTCACCCCCTATATTAATTCCCGCCAGCGTGAGTCCGCGATTGTAATAGCGCGTATACAGTTGCTTGAATTCCTTGATATGGGCATAACAATATACACATTCAACTGCCCAGAAGATTAGCAGTACATGGCCTTTTTTGCGCATCTCGGCAAGGCTATGTTTCTTGCCATTTTGATCAGCGAGAGTAAAATCTCCCGCCGTCTGGCCAAGCAGAGATTTAGCATGAACCGGGCCGCTCAAAACAAAAAGAATCAATAGCCATACTAACGGTAAGCTAATGTGGTGGTTTTTATAGCGCATAAATCAATTTCACTCCAAAATCTGCTTTCAGGATTTTACCTGTCAGCCGTTCAGGTTAAAATAACACGCAGCACAGGTCGATAGCTATATATACTGGCGTATTACGCAGCTACACCCTGACATGACGTATTAAAACAATAGTAAGGTCTGACATGATAATTGTAATTTCTCCAGCCAAAACGCTCGATCTTGACACACCACCCATGACTTCAACCTATTCGACACCGGAATTCCTCGACGATTCAAAAAAATTGGTTACCCGCATGCGCAAGTTTGATGCAGCTGGTCTCAAAAGTCTGATGAGTGTCAGCGACAAGATTGCCGAATTGAACGTGACGCGCTTTAAAAAATTTAAAACGCCCTTTACACCAAAAAATGCCAAACAGGCGGCGCTGGCCTTTAAAGGCGATGTCTATACCGGTCTGAATATTGAATCGTATACCAAGCGTGACCTGACCTTTGCGCAAAAGCATTTACGCATTCTTTCCGGCTTGTATGGTGTATTACGACCACTTGATCTGATGCAACCATACAGACTGGAAATGGGCACCCGGGTGGATATTCAAAAAGCCAACAACCTGTATCAATTCTGGGATGATCGCGTTACCCAGGCCATTAATAAGGAACTGGCCGGGATGAAATCTGACGTACTCATCAATCTGGCTTCGAATGAGTATTTTAAAGTCATTAAACCTGCAATATTGAAGGCAAACATTATTACACCAGAATTCAAGGAAAAAAAAGCGGGTACCTACAAAATGATCGGCTTGTTCGCAAAAAAAGCCCGTGGCGCAATGAGCAGCTATATTATAAAAAACCGCCTATCTGACCCGGCCGACATAAAAAAATTCAGCGAAGATGGTTACAAATTCAATGCCAAACTGTCGAGTGACGATAAATGGGTATTTACTCGCGGTTAAACCCTGATGCTGTCTGATCTTATCTATGATGTTTCATTGGAAACATTTGCAAGTCTAGTTCTTGCAGAGTCAAACCAGCAACCGGTACTGGTAGATTTCTGGGCCGATTGGTGTAGTCCCTGCATTATCCTTGCTCCCGTACTGGAAAAGGTTGTTACAGAGTACGCCAGCAGAATCAAACTGGCCAAACTGGAAGTCGATGAAAATGAAAATATGAAGCTCGCCGGCCAATACAAGGTGCGAGGATTCCCGACAGTTATCCTGTTCTACAAAGAAACAGAACTGGCCCGATTTAGCAGCGCACAATCACCGCAGTATATTAAGGAGTTTATACAAACACACGTCGGTGAATTTTTATAACTATTTCCTGGTTTTTTTCCCGGCTTTTTTGGATGAGTCTTTCTTTTTTGTTACAAACACACCCGGTATCCAGGTTTTATGCAGTTGCGCTGTTTCTTCCGGCTTTAGTGGTTCGGCATTATCAAACTTGAAATTGGTTGTGCCAATACGAATGATATCACCGTGTTGTAATCGATGCAGGCTGATAACCTCATCGTTTACATATGTGTGATTGGTACTGTCCAAATCCTGTACTATATAATCGTACTCGCCTTCTGTTGCCTCATTGAATACAATTTCGATAACCGCATGCTGCTTGCTAACCAGCACATCTTCCAGACTTATGTCATTATCTTCGTCCCGTCCAATACGAGTCTGCACCTGCGCCAGGGGAATTTTAATTCCGACACTACCATCCTGAATTTGCAGCAGCTTGGCCATACCTTAACTGAGTACTGCCAAAAAATACGGTATCCAAACCACGGCTAACAAACCGGCAGTAAGCAAATTGACGATGAGTATTATTTTATATCGTGCCCGTTCCGCATCCTGTGTTTGCGTAAACCAGATACTTGCAATCAGGGAATCCAGTAACAACACCATAAAAAATAGTGGTGCCATTACCGGCATTAACAGCGTCCGTACCATTTGCCAGCCTTCGTAGGTTATTTCCACATCAAAAGGTGCCTTAAACACCAGTGTTAACAGTGCCAGCGTAATAAGGACCACGCGCATGGGTTTAAATATTGCAAACAGTTTTTTTATCATATGCTTAATGTATGTTGGGATTAAAGGTAACGTTAATTTTCGTTTGCGATCCGGATTGGGACTTTGATCCAGCCTGGTCATTCGCCGCCGCATTATTGTCAGGCTCGAGGACCTGGTCGAAAATCAGATCGACTGTAAACGAGTCACCATGCGTGGTCGCCTGTACCTGCTTTAAATCTGGCAACCGAACAGCAAGGTAGGAACACATCGCCGCCATGGTTTGCTCATTTTCAGCCAGTAATGCCTGCACAAGGTTCACTGTGACAAACTGTGCACGCCGGGTTTGATCGGGCAATGTATAAAACTCACCATTATATTTGAAACCCTGCTCCATTTTCAGATCCATATTTTCCAGATACTGAAATTGATCCGGCGCAAGTGGCTTGCTCCTGTCATACTCGAGCTTCACTTCACCGTTAAGACTGACGAATAACCGATCATTCATTCCATGCTGACTCCCACAACCGCACACAGTTTACCCGATTAACGATAATGACTCACCTGAAAATATATTAAATCCATAAAATCATTAACTTATTAAAGGATATTCATGCCAATTAAATATTATTTGGACTAACTTGTTTAATTAGAAAGGAAAAGTGTATGTATATATTGAGAGAACGTAAGATGTTCAAAAATCAATCTGGATAAAAAAAATGTTTACACTAGACTCAAAATTACAGTGTTGCCCTAGTTTACTCCTTGAACCTATTGAACACTATTGGGAGCTTGATAAAAGATACTGTTGTGAATGTCCAACTTCGATTGGAAATCCTGATGTATCCTTGATAGCACCCACCTTGAACCCAGCGGTTCAAGAAAAACGGGGCAACATTTTTTATGTGCCCGTTATTTTAAACTTGACTATCTCTTCTTGTCGTCGCGCACTATTTTTTTGCCGCTACCGAGTTCTGCTGAATAAACTCTTCGATCAAACTGGTGGGAACCGCACCCACTTCCTGCGCACGTAATGTACCTTTTGGATCAAACAGCAAAAAACTGGGTGTGCCGATCCAGGGTCGATTTGCATATTCCATGTAGATATGCGCCACATCTTCCGGTTCACCTATCAGGTTTGGAAAATCCACATTGTGACGTTTGATAAAACCTTTGGCTTCCGCAAATCTTGCCTTGCCATCAAGGGTTATGCCCAGAACAGTCGCATCCGTGTCTGAATGCACCAGGTGAAAATCAACATATTGATGTGCTTCTTTATTGCAAATATGGCAGTCCGACGCCCAGAACATGACCAGGGTCCATTTGCCCTTGCCTGTATAGTCAGTGACTTTTGCTGCCGTGCCGGAAAAGTCTTTCAGACCTCCGGCATACGCCATCGAAGCCATGTTAAACAGAATTAGAACCAGTAAAAACGGCTTTATTTTATTTATAAGCAAATTTTTCACACAACACTCCTCAAAACTTGTTCAATTTTTATAATCTGTAATAATGGTTGAGACCTGAAAAGCGGCAATATAGTTCAGTACGATACTATGAATTTTGCTGAAAATACGACTCCAAAAACGCGTCAAATGATATGCTATCGGCCGATTCAATTTCTTTTTGCGCATCCAGAGAATCGCTCGCCCATTTTTTGAATTCTGCAAGCACCTCTTGTTCCATTTCTACTGATGCAAAATACTCGGCATGCTGATCAGACATGCGTTTTGCAAAATGGTAAAAACCTTCTTTATTGTCACTCATTTCCTGCAACATCACCGCGGAGGGAGTCGAATCAGAATGGCGTAATGCTTCAGCTTGTTGTTGCAAGGATCGCATATAGGGCTGACCAACACGATCAGTATCAAGAATTTCACAAATCCCCTGCATTTTGTCACACACTTCCAGTCCCCACCCTGACATGGAAACGGGTTTTGACTCTCTGTGTAAGCGTAATGTCGGGTCACGACCACCATGCGCTACAAGCAGTTCATTCTGATCAATTTCTTTTTGTTGTACTTTTGTGAATTCCTGGCTCGGTTCCAGCAAACAATAAAGCATTAGTGCTTCTATAAAGCGGCATTGATCTTCCGTTACACCCAAAGGCGCATAGGCATTCACATCCAGAGATCGTAATTCTACATAGCGAACGCCACGTTTTTGCAGCGCTTCAATCGGTTTTTCCATGCCTTCCAGGATTTGTTTTGGACGCACCGTTGAATAATATTCATTTTCAATTTGTAAAATATTGGCATTCAATTGTCGATATTCGCCGTTAACCTTGATACCAATTTTTTCATATTCAAGGCACGGTGTTTCAATGGCGTGTTTTAAACTTTGAATATAGTTATCCAGACTATTGTAGTTTGCCTTAACACCTGTTTTATTCTCCTTGTTATTTTGATAACCAATATTTCCCATACGTAAGGATGTCGCAAATGGCTGGTAAAATGTATTTTCATTAAAACTGGTAAGATCTGTATCCTTTCCATTCAGAAACGATTTACATACAGCGGGTGAGGCGCCGAACAAATAGGGAATGAGCCAACCTACTTTTTGCAGGTTACGTAATAAATCGAAATATGATTGGGAAATAAAATCCCGGCCTGGTTGTTTGTTTCCTGTTAACTGTTTATATATTTCCCAGAATTCATCGGAGAATGAATAGTTAAAATGTACGCCCGCAATCACCTGCATTACCTTGCCATACCGGTGTCCCAGCCCTTCACGATAGACAGTTTTCATCTTGCCCTTATTCGATGTGCCGTACTGTGCGATCGGAATACCGGTTTCACCTGCCACCACGCACGGCATGCTGGTAGCCCAGAGAATCTCATCTTCCAGATTCTCATACACATACTTGTGCGTATTACATAAAAACTTGAGAGCTTCATCAAGTGTCGAACACGGTGGTGTGATGAACTCCATTAATGCTTCTGAATAATCGGTTGTAATATAGGGATGTGTCAGTGCGGAACCGAAAACACGTGGGTGTGCTGTTTGTGCAATTGAACCGGATTGATTTACACGCAGACATTCTTTTTCCAGGCCTATCTTTCGTGAACGAATGGCAGAAGTAGAAGCTGTATCGACCAGTTTCTTCAGGCGTGATTCAAATATTGCGGTCAAAGTAAGGTCTCTGTTTCAATAATCCATCATTATCGCGGATATCCCTGCATCTGTCACTGTCGATGTGCTGCGTTTAACTGTCAGGCTCAAACAATTTCGCAGCTGAAATAAAAAAGCCCTGGAGGATAGGGCTTAAAGGTGTGGAGGGAAATTATTATTATAGTTCAGGTCAGGTCGTGCATAGTCATCTACTAAATTGTTGCATAACGCAGCGTGGTGTCTTCACTTATGTAATCTGCTTCTTTCTTCACAAACCTCGTCACATTACATTCGACATAATGTGCAGCCAGTTTGTCGTAATCAACTGCAGCCGACGATGTGGCATCATACCGGCCGATAGGCAAGCTGTAACAGACCGACTCTTTAAGGCGTACGGTATTATGAATCATGATGGGTAATACATTATCCGGGAAGCGTTCCCATATTTTGCGTAAAAACATGCGACATATTTTGGTGCGGTTATCAACCATGGTTGGCAAGACCTTAAAGGGAATCCGCATGCGACGCCGCGTCTCTAATTGTTCCAGCGTTTCACACAGTCTTTCTATTCCATCGAGTGAAAACAAACTCATTTCTATTGGCACCAGCACTTCATCCGCTGCAAGCAAGGCGTTGATGGACAACCTGCCAAGCGCGGGAGGACAGTCAATGATGAGAAAATCGTAGGTCATATCCAGTGGATCCAGATAATTATCCAGATCATCTTCCTTGGTGATTGATAGTTGATGTTCCGCCGCGACCAGTGCCATCGAAGCGGGCAACAAATCCAGATTCTTCTGCACCTCATGAAGTATGACATCACGTATCGATTTACGACCGGCAAAAACGTCATACAGCGTTGCCAGCTCCTGTCCACACTTACCCAGCCCCAGCGTGGCATGCGCCTGGGCATCCATGTCAATCAGTAGTACGCGTTGGCCCTGTTGACCGAGACTGGCGGCAAGATTGATGGCTGTAGTGGTTTTTCCACAGCCTCCCTTTTGGTTAGCAACTGCAATTGTTTTCATTGTCATCCCCTTACTTACCGTCTGGTTAACTCATTCACGCAACGTATCGATTTATTCGACGTTTGCTACAATTTTGTAAATTCAAGCTCCTGCCAGCGCACCAGCCTTAACTGGCAACATTGGCTTCCGGCGTTTTTTGAAATAAATCCTGCTGTTCGACCAGTAAATCTGCCTGTGGATTCGACCGCATCACCTGGCGCGCCAATTCTTTTTCCAGCTCGGCAACTTCTAATATCCACTCCTGACCGCTGATTGCGTCAATTACCATACCTTGATGGAATACCAGCACCACATCACCCGTGGCGACCAATTTGAGAGTAGATAATGGCTGAGACTGTTGCGGCAAATAACTCGTGAGCGCCTGGATACTTTTGCGTATTTTTTGAGTCGAGACGCCCTGCTCAAGTAACCGTTTGACGGTTTTCAGGGCAATTAAATCTGTGAAGGTGTAGCGCGCATGGCCACCATTTGTCTGTTTTGTGGGGATGATGAGGCCGGTTTGACGCCAGTACGTCAGCTGTCTTGGCGTGAGTCCAGTTACATTGACTACTTGTTGTCGAGAGTATCCAGCCTGTGTCATTAATTACGCATCCCGCGTTTTTACTTGCACTAAACATAGTCGTTTTGCTTAATTTTGCAAGAAATGTGACAAAAACGTGGTATTTTTGTCACTATTTCGCGGCATTTAGCAACCGTTGACAGATTTTACCTCATGTAAAATATATGAAATTTATCCAGGTACTTGTTTTCACTGTGTTTAATATATAAACAACTGATCAACTCATATTCAGGCATATTACAACTGGCAGACTAAATTTGTACATTAGTTAACCATTATATGCATATCACTTTGCATGTTTTTTGTCTCAACCTTGTTTTTTCAAGTAGAATGGGCGTCCGGGTTGTAGGAGAGAGTATATGTTGCACCAGATTATTATTAAAAAATCCCCATCATCTGCGTTTTGGCGCTACTTTCTGAGCGTGGCCATGCTGACTGCCTTTGTTGGTCAAACATCGGCCGCTGCCGCACCAGCAAATACCAATACAGAAGCGAATGTTATCCAATGGGCTGGCTGTGGTATTACCAAAAAAGCCTTCATGAAAGAACTTGCAAAAGGCTATGAGGCGAAAACGGGTATCAAGGTCAATTTACAGGGCGGTGGCGCAACCCGTGGAATTCGAGACACAGCGAATATGCGCATTGATATGGGCGGCTCCTGCCGTATGAGTCTGCCTGAAATTGACCGTGTCGAACTGCATGCATCGCTACATCCAGTGGCATGGGATGCGCTTGCCATTATTGTCAATAAACAGAACAGCGTAAAAAACATCACTACCGAACAGGTAAAAGATATTTATCTCGGCAAATTAACTAACTGGAAGTCGATTAATGGTAAGGATGCACCAATAAACCTGTATGTACGACGCGGCAATATTTCCGGTGTTGGTTATGCAATTCGACAATACCTGTTCGCCAACAGTGGTATCAAGTTTGTTACCAAAAGCGAATTTATAACAAAATCTTCAGGACCACTGGAAAAAGCGGTGGTCAAGGATCCAAATGCCATAGCCATTACCGGTGTCAGTAGTGCGCGCAAGCGATCAGTAAAAATAATCGGCTTTGACGGTAAAACACCCACATTTGCCAATGTACGTGACGGCAAGTACACCTTATATCGACCACTGTATCTGGTGACTAACCCTCAGCCTTCGCAACAAGTGAAAGATTTTATTGCCTTTGCCAGCTCCAAAGAGGGTCGAGCCATTATTCGAAATAACGGCACGGTACCCTATCTTGATGCACCGCGTTTGTTATCAAAAATGCTTGTCTACGGCTTTGATGTCAAATAACACGGTTTACTTTACAGCATAGACCTGACGTTGCCGCTCAATGACATGTGGCGACGTCAGGTACGCCATAGTGCCCATTTCTATTAAACGACTCACCGTACGTTCAAAGGCAAACGCCATCCGCTCACCATTATAAAGTTTTTCAGGAGAAGCTGCGGCCGTCGCCAGCAACTGTACATGATGATCATACAGGGCATCGACCAGATGAATAAAACGCTTGGCCGCACTGTCACTGGCCGGCGTAAATACCGGAATATTCCCCAGAATGACTGTGTGGTATGTTTTGGCAATATCGATATAGTCGTGCGCAGATCGTGGTGTATTACAAATCGCATCAAAATCGAACCAGATGGTATCATCGGCCAGTGCGCGATACTCGATCACCCGGTGGTTTAGCTCCAGTTGCCGATTATGCTTTGGAGTACACGGTGCGATTGAATGCATGCGTTCACTTAACCACTTCTCACTTTGCTCTATGTTTCGCGTCACAATATAAACGTCATTATCTTCAATTTTTGAAAATCGATAATCAGTACCAGTGCCTATATTAAATTCACGGGTATGTTTCTTGAGTAACTCTATTGCCGGTAGAAATCTTTCCCGCTGCAATCCATTTTTGTAAAGGTCATCAATGGGAATATTGGATGTGGCAACAATGGTTACACCTTGTGTAATCAATGCTTCCAGCAGTCTGGCCATGATCATGGCATCACCGATATCGTGCACATGAAATTCATCAAGACAAAGAATGCGATTCTGTTGTGCAAATCTGTTCGCCACTATCTTGAGTGGACTCGGTGATTTTGGCAACAGACGCAGTTGCTCGTGTATCTCACGCATAAAACTGTGAAAATGGACGCGGTGTTTTTCTTCAAAATCCAGGCATTGATAAAACTGATCGATCAGATATGTTTTGCCACGACCGGTACTGCCCCAGAAATACAGTCCGGGAATATATTCAGGCCTGCCTGTAAATATCCGGCCCAGCAAGCCCTGTTTGGCTACGCTTGCCGATTGTAACCGCTCATATAATTGTTGTGTTAATTCAACGGCGCTACGTTGAGCCGGATCCTCGATGAAATCATCTCGATCCAGATCCTTCAAATATAACTTGAGCGGTGTGTTTAACATCTGGGTCATTTATTATTCTGTTTTCACTCTGCAATTATATTCTAATCCGTAATATACTAATCGAACACAGCGAGGGAGAACTTTAATTGAATATAAGAGTGTATCTGGGTTTATTGACCTTTTTTATTACGACTTACCCTGCCATGGCACAGGAAATACCTAAATGGGAGTTCGGTATAGGTGTTGGTGGTGCTCGCATCCCTCACTACAGAGGTTCTGATCAACATGAAGATTACCTGATTCCTCTGCCTTATATAAGGTATAACGGCGATAAACTGAAGGTTGACCGTGAAGGTGGCCGGTTCTTTTTTTATGAAACCGAAACGACAAAACTCGATTTAAGCATGGCCTTTGCTCCACCGGTCGACAGTGAAGACAATCAGGCACGCAGTGGAATGCCGGATCTCGATCCGGTTATTGAGATTGGACCCCGATTTCAGTACACCCTCTATGAAACAACGGATAAAAATCTTCGTATGCGCTTCGCCGCTCCGGTTCGCGCAGCAATCGCAACAGATTTAAGCAACTCGGAAGGTATAGGCCTGGTCTTCTCCCCCTATTTTCAGGTGCGTTACTACAATGGTGCAGAATCTGCGATTTCAATTGGCCCAATATGGGCAACAGAAGACTATCATGATTATTTTTACCAGGTTGACTCACAATACGTCACTGCAAGTCGTCCTGCCTATAATGCACGCGGCGGTTATAGTGGCGCACGTATTACTTTATCAACCAGCTATAGGCATAAAAAAATCTGGTATGGACTGTTTGCCCGTTACGATAATATTAGCGGCGCTGTCTTCGAAGACAGTCCATTAGTCAGGCAAAAAGACACATTAACCATTGGTTTTGGTATTGCCTATGTTTTTGCTGAATCAGACGAAAAAGTGAGCGTGTTTCAACACTAGATTTATTCGATGCCAAAATATTTGCTGGCAATTTTTACATCGTCAGCAATTTTTTCTTTAAGTTGCTCAAGACTGTCGAATTTCAGTTCATCACGAATTTTTTTAATAAACCTGACATCCACACACTTGCCATAGATATCCCGGTTAAAATTAAATATATACACTTCAAGAATTACCTGATTTCCATCCACGGTTGGCCGGGTACCGATACTGGCAACAGCCGGCAGAGGCCTCGCTTCTATACCCGCAACTTCTACAATATAAATCCCGTTCAACGGAGACACACGGCGACGTATGTGTATATTTGCTGTGGGATAACCTAATACACGTCCCAATTTTTCACCATGCGCAACGCGTCCACTCATACTGTACTGTCGATTTAACAGCTGCTTTACCGTATCTAATTCCGCCAGTTCCAGTGCCTGTCTTACCCGTGTACTACTCACACGCTCTCCGCCAAGGGAGAACGTCTCCATACTGACTACCTTGAATCCGGCTTGTGCACCGGCTTTTTCAAGACTTTGAAATGTACCTTCACGATTTTTACCAAAACGAAAATCATCACCTACAACGAGATATTTAACTCCCAGACCATTGATTAATATTCTGTCAATAAAATCCTGATAACCCTGCTCTGCAAACTGTTTCGTGAAGTGAATACACAATACCATATCAACATTACATTGCTGTAATGCCTGGATTTTCTCGCGTAGTCTTGTCAATCGTGCGGGCGCTTTTGCCGCCGCAAAGAATTCCATCGGTTGTGGTTCAAAAATTACAACCACACTCGGAACATTTAATCTGGCAGCTTCAACATTGAGCTGTTTGATAACCGCTTGATGTCCACAATGCACACCATCAAAATTTCCGATTGTAGCCACACAGCCTTTGCTGACTTTTGACAGGCCGTTAATGCCCCTAATGATTTGCATTTGTCCAGCCTGGCCGTTTTAATTCTGAAAATTTCCAGCCCGTCATTCGTAAAATTAAAAAATAGGTCGCCACACAAGCAGGAACGATAATTACCATTTGCGTGATTCGTCCGGTAATTGTCTCCCCATACCAGTGGGTCATATCACCAGTCAGAAAATACATAACAACTGACATCATTGCTGTTGCAAAAAACACCTGTACAAATAACCTTAACCAGCCGTGATTAACCACTAGTACACCATTTTTTCGTAACCCCCACCATAATAACAAGGCATTCAGCACACCAGAACAGGCTGTTGCAAGTGCCAGACCTGCATGCGCACCATTAATATTTAACTTGAGCATAGCTACCACAAAAATAATATTCAGCACCATGTTGGCTACCAGCGAAATAATTGCATACTTGACAGGGGTTTTTGTGTCCTGTCTGGCGTAATAGCCGGGCGCGAGTACTTTTACAAACATGTGTGCAGCGAGACCAAATGCATAAGCCTGCAAGGCCAATGCTGACATTTCAATCTGATAGACAGTAAATTCGCCGTGTAAAAACATGACGCTTAAAATCGGTGCGGCAAGATAAAACATCGCAATTGATGCCGGCACGCTCACTATCAACACCCAGCGCATGGCCCAGTCCAGCATATGTGAGAAACCGGCAGGATCACTGGCTGCATGCCGTGCCGACAATCCTGGCAGTATTACAGTGGCCAGCGCAATGCCGAATACACCAAGAGGAAATTCCAGTAACCTGTCCGCATAATAAAGCCAGGAGATGGAACCAGTGACAAGGAACGAAGCAATCAAAATATCAAACAACAGGTTGATTTGCATGACAGACGATCCAAGAATACCCGGCCCCATTAACCTGAGTATCCTGCGCACGCCACTGTCGCGCCATCCCCATTTTGGAAACCGTAGCAGTTTTAATTTATATATAAATGGAAGCTGAATCAGGAACTGTAGTATACCCGCGACAAGTACCGCCCATGCCATTGCCTTGATGGGTTCGGAAAAATAATCACGAAAAAATATTGCGCCGCAGATTAAACTCAAGTTTAGAAGCACCGGGGTAAAGGCTGGTACACCATACTTTCCGTGGCTGTTTAACACACCACCTGACAATGCTGTCAACGAAATAAATAATATATAGGGAAATGTAATCCTGAACATATCTGTGGTTAAGGCAATTTTTTCCGGCTGATCGATATATCCCCATGCGATGGCCATAACAATCAGCGGTGCAAAAAAATAGGCCACGACACACATAATTAATAACACGCCGCCCAGTGTGCCGCTGGTATGTTGCACGAGACTTGCCACGTCGTCTTTGGAACGCTGTACTTTGTATTCGGTTAATACAGGGATAAAGGCCTGCGAGAAGGCACCTTCACCAAAAAGTCTGCGTAAAAAATTGGGTAATTTGAAAGCGATAAAAAAGGCATCTGTCGCCTTTGATGTACCGAAATAATGCGCCATGACAATATCGCGCACCAGGCCACTGATCCGGGACAGCAGCGTATTGCTGCTTACTATGAAGGTTGATCTCAACAGTCCCATATTAGTATCGAAACTTCGCAGGAAATAATATCAGAATATACATTTCGTTTAACACACCTTTGTATCAGAGAGATATATTATACGAGGTGACCATGAATTCCTACTCTTATAAAATTCTCACAGTGATAAAAATTCACAGCTGCCTGTAAAAACAGACATCAGCATATTACATGTAAATTTACCTATTTCAATGCGGCGGCGGTTATCATGTTCAACTTCGGCTGCAATGCAAGTATGTCTTTGCGTAATTTGTCTGTTGCTTCGGTCGACAATGTCCAGCCAAGTGGTGCATTTTGTCTGGCCTGAAGAACATATGTTTCGCCACCATGCTTGCGCAAATATTGTGTCAGTTGATTGCGGACAAAATTTTGTTGCGAGTTTCGTATGCTGCCCAGCGTAGCAACAGGTGCGCCAATTTCTGTCAAAAATTCGAGTGGCTTGCCCGTACTATTCACGATTTCACCACCAGTCACCTGGAGTTGCGGATTGTTGATGATATAGAGAACATGAAATCGTAATCGTTTAAATATCTTGTTGCCCAGTTTATTCTCCAGGTTCTGTACCAGGTCGAGTAACGCCATGGCACCAGTATTATCATGATACCCACCATCGACAAGGTGACCCCATACCCTGCCCTTGTCATTTTTCATTGTGCCGGCAGGGCTGACAAAGGTGAATCTGGCGCTATTATGCATTGCCGTGCTGTTTCTTATGGGCTGCGGCGAATTTGTAAAGTAATCGACCATTTCCGGAAAATCTGCTTGCGGAAACCTGATATTGGAAATAGCTATACGTTTTCCTGTTTCAACCCAGGTGCTGGTTAAAATTAATGAAGGTAAGTCAATTCGCTGTGGCAGACCATTCTCATTCCAGGTATCGAGAAAGTTATTGGCGAGCTGATTATTTTCAACTACCCTTTCCCATGAGGTTTCAAACCCGGATTCCAGTGCGCGCGCCCGGTCAAACGTATTGACTGCTACCGGCAAGAATCGCTGCGCAAGGTCACCGTATAATAGTGATGACAATACCGGTGACAGATAATCCTGTTTCAAAATTGTATGCGTGTGACAACCCATAGCGTCAAAACCCGCCAAGGTACATGCAGGCAACTTGTTTTGCGCCAACAAATTAACATAGACGCCCGTGCCCACACTGCCACCAGATATCCCGCTGAGCGCAAATACATGCTGTGAAAATTTATTATTCAGTTCCTGTAACTTTGCCAGTAACATGGCAGACCAGTATGCGGCGCGTATACCGCCTCCTTCGGCTGCAACGAGAAATACGGGGTAAGGTTCTTCACTATTTAATGCTCCCCTTGCTGCCAGCCATTTTTCCATTTGTGCTGCCGGAGTCAAACGGGTATCAGGATTTTTCACCTTGACTGTATCATTGTTTGTCAGAGTACGAATTACATGGTTATCATTCCATGAACTGAAAATAACCGCGCAAACAAATAAAATAACAAAAACAGGAAACCGGAATGCGTAACCAAGCACCAGCAGCATATGAGCAACTGGCAGCCACACTGGTGCCGACATCAAAACAACATTTACAGGCGACAGATTTTGTGCGAATGCAGGTTTGATTGCGAAAATTATGAATACAATTGTTGAAACGACAAGACTTAGACCAATCAGAAACAAGGCGGGTTTAATCATGACGATGAGTCTTGTAATGTCTTGCTTGTAGTGAACCGGCTGTTCAGCAACACGTAACGCACCGATAATGGAATTTACCACGGCAATATTTTGCAGAAAAGAATTCTGCATATGACGATATAACCAGTTGGCAACAGGCCGACGGTACACATAAAACAGGTACAAAATTACCGACAGCAGACAAAAGACAATTCCATACCGGGTAAGCAAACTGTTAAGTTGTTCGGCATTTATATTGCTTGTATTTGTAGCTCGCACTTTTAACATTGCCAGCCCGATGAGTAATAGAGGCAAGCTGCCCAATATGCGGGGTACTTGTCGATGCAGGAAATGTGCGAGCCGACAGTGCTCAAAACGCACAATTTCCGATTCACTCAATCTGTTTACATCAATCAGGGTAATCTCGAGCAAGACACGTGACCAGTACCATGTCATGGTTGCCCAGGCAAAAGCGGCGGTGAAAAAGATCGTCATCACTAACAAGGGGAAAGCATGTTCTTCCCTGTTAATCAGGTTAATAATTGAATCCAGCCCTTGCGGTGCGAAAATTAAATATACGGCAACTAATAAATTAAAAAACAGTCCCACCCGACAAATACTCAATACCCGCGTTAACACCCCGACATTAAAAGCGGTTTTTTCATATATTTCATTTATTTTTGTTGAAATTGCCATAACATTCTCCCTGTCTAATTTTGATTAGCTTTCATATGAGATGATCTGCTACAAACTTAAAAACGGATTTAATATGCACTGAGAATAACAACAACAGTCCGCATACGTTTCTTCCCCTGAACAATAGCAGTCGGGATTATTTTAATAAATAGTATACAATTTTTTTTGCCGGATTATCAGGCCACAAGAATCAAGGCAACGCCCGCAACCACGACACTGCCCGCAAATATGTTTCGTAGTTTACTTTGCTCATTGAATAGCCAGATACCATATAAAATGCCAAAAATCAGACTGGTTCGTTTAACGGCAAGCATATATGCCACTTCAACACGCGATAAAGCAATAAAATGTGTCATTATCATCAATGCCATACATCCGCCAATTAATAAATAGGGCACGCGCAATGTTCGCGGTACAGATAATTCGACTGGTCTGGCCAGCAAAACAACAAGTAACAATGTAATGCCTATAATTACATAATAAAATGCACCAAAACTCAGCGGTGTCGCAAACGACATGGCTTTTTTACCCAGCACACTGGTAATGCCATAGATTGTTGCAACAATCAGCATATAGCGCGAGCCAGGCTCATAGGCAAGCGCAGTAAATGGTCGCAGCCAAAGCCGACTTGCCGTGAGTTTTGCCTTGTTAAAATTAAGCACATAGGTACCCGACATAACAAGCATAATTCCCACTAAACCTTTGGCGCTAATATGTTCGTTCAATACCACGAACCCCAGGATTGCACTGAATACCGGTGTAAACGCAAGATACGGCAAGGTAAGATATAAAGGGCTCTGTCGAATTGCCTTTACATAGAGCCACATGGCACAAAGCTCTAACACAACCAGGATTATCATATATCCCCAAAACACTGTTGGAACAGGTGGTAACGGGAATATATATACAACAGGAAGCAGCAATAATCCTGGCATAGCAAAACGAGCCAGCATCATTTTGGTTTCGCTTACATCTGACAAATAATATTTTGACAGCGCGTCTGCGGTTGCAAACGACAGCGCGCAGACAAGTGTGAGTGGCAGCCATTCCATGGGAGCCTATATTATCAAGTTAGTATTTATTGGTCAGTAGATTTATATGATATATTGCAGACAGCCATAAAAAACAGGCAGTGTAGTGTGTAATATGTTGAGTTAGTGTTGTTTGAATCCGCATAAAATTTAAAGCACAGGTTTCTTATGCTTGAACACAACCTGATGAGTACGTGATTATAATTTATAAATTACTTCAACTTTGTTGCCGCAACCATGATACTGGACTGATTCACATATTTCCATTATCAGTTTGACCCCACGGCCAGACATCTGAACATTACTTTCAAATTCATTGTGGTCACGACTAAAATCAAAACCATTTCCACTATCGGTTAGTTCAATTTTCAGAATATTTTTGCCTTTTAATGACACTAATTTGGAAATATGAAATTCAATTGTTCCATCAGTCAGCGTGTCGAGTCGATTTTCCCGGTTATCCATATACTCCATGAATCCATCGGGATTTGATTTCAGCTGTGAATCAAGTTTCAATACACCATGGTCGAGTGCATTAACATACAACTCCGTTAATATAAGAAACAGATTTTGTCTGTGTGCTGTAACGTCAAAAAGATCCTGCAATTGCGAAAGCACAATCGGCACAGGATCCACAGACTTTAATGCCGCAGCATTCATTCTGTATTGCCATTCCCATTCAATGGTGGTTGTGATTTCAGTGCCGGAGGAAGATTCTTCTGCTTTGGTCTTTTTTTCCTTTTGCCTGGATACCTGTTCATTTGCCAGTTGTGCCGAACAGGGAATGACAACAAGACTGATATCATCAAGTTGCTCCTGACCACCAATAAACACATTAATTTCTTCCTCGATGTGATGTATTACATTTTTGTTATTATTCTGTTTTATGCATGTTATTAAACGGTCAAGGCCATACATTTCACCCTGTTTATTATTTGCTTCGATTACACCATCTGTTAACACGAATATATTATCGTCAGAAGCAAGGTCCACGTGCGCCATGGTCGAGTCATCGATATTATCCAGTATACCCAGCGCCAGATGGTTTGCAGGGAAAGTCGCCCGAACTTCACCATGCCTGACTACCATGAGATCCGGTAATCCACCGTTCCAGATATAAGCTGTTTTCATATCGGCAGATAAGGACACCGCACATAAGGCAAGAAACTTGTCTGCCGGTAAGAGTTGATACAGCTTGCTGTTCATTTCTGTAAGTATACTCGGCAGGGTAAAGCCCTTCCTTGCCATGGTACGAAATATAGACGACGCCGGTAATGCACCTATTGATGCAACCAACCCATGACCGGTAAAATCACCAAGCAGGACGAACAACTCGCCAGACGGGCTTCGCTCTGACATCATGATATCACCGCTGAACGTCACCGCAGGCCACAAAATGGTTTGCAATTTGTCCATTTCTACATTCGCAGCCATCACGACTTCACTAAAGACTGCCTCGGCTATTTCTTCATCGTGCAGCAAAATTTCATGTTGTTTTTTTACTGTACGGTGTAAATCACGTACTCGCTCAATCGCTTCAATGCGTGCCTTCAACAAGGTGTGACTAAATGGCTTGGTAAGGAAGTCATCACCACCTGCTTCAATACATTTTGCCAACTCTTCTTCACTGGTTATTGCTGTAAGGAATATTATTGGAACAAAATTAGCTCCACTCAGTTTTTTAATCTCACGCGCAGCCTGATAGCCGTCTATTTCAGGCATCATAACGTCCATGAAAATAATATCGGGTGAAGATGCTGTAAATATTTCTATCGCTTCCTTGCCGTTTTTGGCCTGCACCACATCGTAGCCACTTTTTTGCAAAAGTGCCTGAAGTATCATGCGGTTTACAGTCTCATCATCTACGACAAGGGCAATGCCTTTTGATGTGATCGGGGTGTTTGCCGGATATTTCTCGGCAATGCTACTTGTCAAATTTGAACACCTTGTCAAAATTTGCAATCGTCAATACACGCTCCACTTCCTGATTCGGTTTTTCAATTATAACCTTGCCATTCTCGGCATGCTTTTTTAACAACAGTAACATTCCAAGCGCGGAGCTATCGAGATATTCTGTGCCGCTCAGGTTAACCCGATATTCAATGTCGTTTGGTTGATCCTTGTAGGCTTCACGAAATGCCTTGTGCAAGGAAAAGTCAAATCGACCGTCTATTTTAAAAGTTACTGTTTTACCATCACCAGATGAATTAATTGCTATTCCCATTGTATTCTCCTTTCTTTTGCTTGTTACTTACTAAAATAAATCCACAGCACCGGTGTCAAGATTTTTCTGCCCGGCCACGCGTTTGTTTGTGTTGGCCCATTTTTCGGTTATATCATCAAGCCCCATACGCAAACTTTCTACAAATGCCAGCGTGCCTAACTGGCTATCAACATTTTCCATTATTCTGTTTATATCTACTGAGTAGGAATATAATTCCTGGTTTACATTGCGCAATACTTTTACATGAGAAAAAAGGTCATCCAGTTTTTGTCTGGCGATATCTTCAAATTGCAAAACCCTGACGGTATTACCAACTGTGTTGTTCATCTCTTCACCTATACCGGATATTTGCTGAATTTTTTCAGAATAATACTTATTCATACTTTCAACTGCTTTCAATGCATCGTTTACGCGTTCCTTGGCAAGTATGGTTTGACTAATATCCGTAGATGCCATGTCATTGACTGTCAGGTTGACAACGGCAATGGAGTCTTTCGCCTTGCATATTTGTTCGCGTATTTGATCATTAAAACTGGCGGAACGCGCCGAAAGATTTCGTACTTCGTCTGCGACGACAGCAAAGCCTCTACCTGCCTCTCCGGCACGTGCTGCTTCGATCGCTGCATTCAATGCCAACAGGTTTGTTTGATCAGCAATTGACTTTGAGTCTTCAAGCAAACTGAAAATACCGTCCAGCAACTCGACCATATCATTGATCTTGTGCGCGACATCAATACTTTGTGAGCTGACGTTTGTCAGTGTAGAAAACATGTCATCGACAAATGTTGCGGTTTGTTTGGTGAAATCATTAAGGTCAATACGTTCTTGATTGCTACTGTTGGACGTCTTGTTGATAATGCTGGTTACCAGTTCTGACTGGCTACCTGAAATCTGGTTCATTTTACCAAAACCAGCAGCCAACCCATTGACCGCTTCACCGAGAAGGCTCTGTACCTGCCGGACATCTTCTTCAAATTTGGTTATTTCAGTACAGTATTCCTGGTCGAGTTTATTCAGAATCACACTCAGGTTATGAGCTGTATCCCTGGAATGATTGTCTGATAGTGTGGTTTTATTCGTCGGGATGTTGTTATGACGAAGCCACAAAATAAACATGGCCAGAGAAAATACCTGTATTCCCCATCGAATATAATGGTTGAAAGCAAAATATTCCGCCAAGATCAAACCAGCTATACCTGCAATGGAGAGCCAGCCTGACACCGGAACCGAACGCAAAAAATTCCCCAAGTTTGTGTACTCCTGATTACCGCTTAGCCTTATTTGACTGTAATAACGGCAATCAGCACGTTAACTTTAACCTTATATATAGTAATAAGGTGAAAACCGGTGACTGTTATTTTATAATATATTTATAATAATCAATAAGTTATATTATATTTTTGTTGCGCTTATTGAGTCTGTTTTGACAGTTGCGCCTGCTTGATAACCGTGGTGTTTGTAGAAGAATTTGAAGACTTTGCCTTTTGCTCTGGTAAATTATTCGCGATGATAATTATCACAAGCCACATCAGGGCAATGATAATAAGTCGATTTGTAACTACCCGTTGCATTGTTCTCATTTTCATCTCCCTCCCTGTATATTAAAGTGTAAAAGTAGAGTGATTGAGAGCTTCAGTGTATTGAGAATGACATCGTCAGTCTGTCAGCAAAGTATGAAGTTGCTGTAGGCAGAGCCCTACAATAATCAGACATCCTGTATAAATTTCAGTGGTTTACGCGTATCTGTGGCCGTACAGGCTTGTTATCTATAGCCATACGGGAACAACTCATAGAGGAAATTTCGGGTAGCCAGGTCTTTATCCGACTTGAAACAGGACTGTCAGTGCATGAAGGCTTTTGTTTCAGAATAGTTATATTTGTAGTCGTCGCACATAACAGTTTTTGAGGTCACCAACTGCGCTTGTCTGTCAATTTCACAAATATCTGCCAGTCTAGCCGACACATCATTGTCCAGCTGGATAGCTTTGTCATTTACTACCGACTTATGACTCTGTATTAATGTGGCAACACACCCGTTTGTGGCATGTTCGCCAGACCCGTTTCGCGGGCATGCGCTTCAAAACCCTTATTGCGCCAGAAAAATGCGCCCGGCATGGTGGTCGGTATTACCAAAACATAAAACAAGGCGCGACCAAAAATTGCGCTGGTCAGTATTGATAGACTCAGCACCACACCCATAATGGCGCCCCACACGCCACTCAAACCATAAATACTCACCAGCGCGACGGCGAACAGATTCACTGTTAGGAGAGTATTTCGAAACAGGTACGACTTACCAAAGGTTGTAGTCTGCTCATAATGCGATACCGCGCCTTCGCTATGACTATGCTTCAAATCACGTGCATGAAAGAGTAAACCCACCGCTTCCAGAAATAAACCAACAAAAACGATTTTCATACTGACACTCAGCAACTCGCTGGCGACAGCAAGTCCCTGCATGATGCTGCTGGTTATCACGACCAGTAAGCCGCCAATCACTAATGCGCTGGCAAGAAAACTCGAACCGGTCTGCCAGTGATTCCAGTAAGGCCGCGCCGGTATACGATACAGCTTATACATATAGTAAAAACCACCAATACCGCCAATAATCGCAGCGATGGCAGCCAGACCTTGCAAGATTGCCGCAATGCCCAGGTCATAATGATTATTTACCAAGCCGAACAAGGCATACCCCGCCAGACCGGTAAAGAATAACGACACCCCGGCTATCTCACGACTTACTGGCGACAAACGCCAGTTATAAAAGCCTCGATAGAAACGCTGTGGCTTGCCAAGATGTAAGTTTAATTTCGCCAGGCCAAAACTTAATAACACCAGCATGACGATCATTAATGGTGTGAAACTCGCGGATACAACCGTCGCTGCCTCTGACAATCCCATCGCCTTGCCGAATGAACTTAACATCAGGATTATAAAAAAGGCACCTATCACTGCCTGCGCACTAAGCGTAAAGGCAATGTGTGCATTCTCATGTGAGGTAAGTAATTTTTTCAGGTTCCAGTATTTTTTTGTCGACTTACGTTGCTCATCCAGCATCGGCTCGTACTCACCGGTTGCATCGTTACGATGATACTTCATGACGGTGGCATCCGTACGTGACATATCCTTCGGCAAGGTTTTGGTTTGTTGAAAACGTATATTCGGACGGGTTATCTCGGGTGATGGAAAACCGGGTATTGAGGTTTTGACCTGATCACGATTCTCAGGTGTGGTTTCAATCACACCAAAATCCAGCGCCCCTGCCAGACAGGCAGATGCACAGGCCGGTTTTAGTCCGGCTTCGAGTCTGTCGACACACATATTGCATTTATGCACATGACCTTTTTCGGTATCCAGTTGCGGCGCGTTGTAGGGGCATACCCAGGTGCAATAACCGCAGCCAAAACAAATATCCGGGTCTTGCAATACTGCACCGTACTCGGCATATTTTGTGTAGGCACGTGTCGGACAACCTTTCAGACATACCGGGTCATCACAATGGTTACACGCCATAGAGATATTTAAACGGGTATAACTCGGATAGGTGCCGCCTTCGACATAACCCACGGCGCGATACGCCAGATAAGGTGGCAAGTCGTTCTTCTCGCTGCAGGCTGATTCACAGGCATGACAAGAGATACAATTATCCGCGTTAAAATAAAAGCCGTGCTGTTTATAACGATCGGGATTGTCGCTAACACTGCTGTCACCATTAATATTCAAACTTTTACCGGCAAGATTGCCAAACTCTACCGACAGATCGATTTTTTGACCATACTGATTGGTGTCCGGTGCTTGCGCTTTCGGTAAGAATACGTAATTCGGTTCGTCTTCGCGTACTTTAAACATCTTGTTGATAACCTGTTTGAAAACTAGAAAGCACGGGCTTCTTTATTGCGCATCGCTGCCGCCTGTTGATCGGCTACCGGTTCAATCTTCACGGAGCACTGCTTAAATGCGGGTTGCCGGGAATGTGGATCAAGCAATCCCAAAGTCAGCCTGTTTACACATTCATGGAAATGAAACGGAATAAACACCATATTCGGTGGTACGCGCTGGGTTAATTGCACCATCACCACACCGTCGCCACGACGTGAAGTGAGTCGCGCATAACCGCCATGCACTACTCCGAGCTCTTTAGCCGAATCGGGGTTCATTTCCATATACGGTGTCGGACTAAACTTGTTGATGTTACCGACCTTGCCTGTGCGGGTACGCGTGTGAAAGTGTTCCACCACGCGTCCGCTGTTTAACCAGAACGGATATTCATCGTCCGGTACTTCATTGTTGTTTATAAATGGTAAGGCGAGTAATTTTGCCTTGCCATCCGGGTACTGAAATTTTCCATCGGTGTACAGGCGTGCACTGCCGGTTTCGTCGCCTTCGCTGCAGGGCCATTGTAATCCACGTTGTTGTTCCAGTTTGTCATAACTCATACCGGAATAGTCCAGCATGCGACCTTTGGATAACTGGCGTAATTCATCAAATACGCCTTCAGCTGTTTCCGGGAATGTAATTTTATTGCCCTGCTCAAAGCGTTTGGCAATCTCATTGAAGATCCACAGATCCGGTTTCGAGTCACCATGTGGTTTAATCACATTGCGAATTAAATTCACGCGTCGTTCGGTGTTGGTAAAGCAACCTTCTTTTTCTGCCCAGACACCTGCCGGTAAATAAACGTTTGCATACTGGTTGGATTCACAATCCTCATACGCATCCTGCACCACCATGAATTCCAGTTTTTCGAGTGTTTTACGAATACGTGCGGTGTTGGTCATGGAGGTCATCGGATTGGTCGCAATAATCCACAGGCCTTTAATTTGTCCGGTTTCAATCGCAGGAAAAATATCGGTTTGGAACAAGCCACGTTTTTTGGGGAAGAACTCCGGATCAATTCCCCAGAATCTGGCAATGTCTTCACGGTCTTGTTCTTTTTCCAGGGTACGATAACCCGGCAAGCCGGAACAGGATGACCATTCACGTGTACCCATGGCATTACATTGGCCGGTAATCGATAAACTGGTGCCGCCGGGCTTGCCAATATTACCTGTTATTAAATTTAAATTATTAATGGCACAGACACCGTCTGAACCATGCGTGCTTTGATTTATGCCCATGGTCCAGATAGACATGGCCGCGCCAGCATTGGCATATGTACGTGCGACATTTCGTATTGTATCTTCATCTATACCGCAAATTTTGGAAGCTGAAACGGGATCATAATGCTCGATGGTTTTAATAAATTCATCATGTCCGGTGGTATTGGCATCGATGTATGCGCGATCATCCAGACCTTCATCCATGATCACATGCGCGAGCGAATTTAATAATGCCAGATCGGTACCCGGCGTCACTGGCAAATGAATATCTGCCATTTGTGCAAACATGGTCACACGCGGGTCGACGACAATCACCGGAAATTTTCTTTTCTCCAACGCCTGTTGTAAGCGCCAGTAAATAATAGGATGTTGTTCCGGCAGGTTGGAACCAAACGCCAGTAAACAATCGGTGTGTTCAAAATCATCATAACAACCGGGTGGACCGTCTGATCCGAATGATCGCTTGTATCCCGATACCGCAGACGACATACACAAGGTTGTATTGCCATCGTAATTATTGGTTCCAATAACACCACGCGCCAGTTTACCCAGCGTATAAAACTCTTCTGTCATGATTTGGCCGGTGGAAACAATGGCAAACGAATCGCGACCGTATTTTTCCTGAATACGTTTTATTTCACCGGAGACTTTGTCCAGCGCAGTATCCCAGCCTGTTTTCTGAAAAGGCTGGTAATACTTGTCCCGCATTAACGGTGTATTGCCGCGACCTTCGAGCTTGAACAACTCGTGCTCGTATATTCCTTTCAGACATAACTTGCCACGATTGACATCGGCACTGGCCACACCACGCGTTGCAACGGCTTCGCCATCTTTATCCAGACCGACTTCGATAGAACAGCCGGTAGAACAATATCCGCAAGTCGTGTATTTCCAGTCAACAACGCCCTTGTCGACAATCTTTATCGGATTTTTCTTACCCCGGCCAAACAGCATTTACTAACCCCGCCAATACATCACTAGTCACATCACAAATAACATCAAAAATATACGGATATTTGTGATTTTATTAATCGCCAAGATTATCTTAATGGCAACCCGTAAAATCTATACCCTTATCTGAATAAGTCTTAATTCGGACACCCTTCATTGGGGGTAAGCGACAGCAACACGACACCATTTTCGACCCTGGTCGGATAACTGGCTGCGCAACCTTCATCAGGAGCAACCGCTGTGCCACTATCGAGCTGAATTTTCCAGTCATGCAAAGGACAGGCGACTTTATTGCCGTGCACTATGCCTTGCGATAAGGGACCACCTTTATGCGGGCATTTATCACGTAGTGCAAAAATATTATCTTCTGCGGTACGAAATACAGCGATGTCGCCCTCTTTGGTACGAACGACGCGTGCGCCCAACTTGGGGATGTCGTTAATATTTCCTACTTCTATCCAGGTTATTTTTTCCATGCTATTCACTGCCTGCATTTTTATTGCTCCGCATATTAATTGTTAGCCGACCTGTTTGATCGGTTCAAATTCATGTTTTTCGCCACCTTCAGCACGCTCTTTCCATGGGTCGTCTTGCATGAATTTTTGCGAATAAATAAACCGCTCTGCCAGGGCTTTGCGGTTTTCTGCGTTTTCAACAATATTTTCTTTAATATGAGTCAAGCCAACGCGTTCAATCCACGGTGCGGTTCGCTCAAGATAATGTGCTTCTTCGCGATAGAGTTGAATATAGGCGGCGCTGTATTCCATCACCTCGGCTTCGGTGCTCACCGAACAAAGCAAGTCTGTTGCACGCACCTTGATACCGCCGTTACCGCCGACATGCAATTCATAGCCTGAATCCACACACACCACACCAAAATCTTTAATCGTCGCTTCTGCACAGTTTCGTGGACAACCCGATGCGGCCATTTTAAATTTGTGTGGCATCCATGAGCCCCAGGTCAGTTTTTCAAGTTCAATACCCAGATGGGTTGAATCTTGCGTGCCAAAACGACACCATTCTTTGCCGACGCATGTTTTTACTGTACGCAGTGCCTTGCCATAGGCATGACCTGACACCAGACCGGAATTATTCAGGTCTTTCCAGATCACTGGCAGCTCTTCTTTCTTCAAACCATACAAGGCAATACGTTGTCCACCGGTAACATGTACAGTCTTAACATTAAACTTTTCAGCGGCATCCGCAATCGCACGTAATTCCTGTGGTGTGGTGCCACCGCCCCACATTCTGGGTATTACCGAGAAGGTACCGTCTTTTTGAATATTGGCATGGGCACGTTCATTAATGAAACGCGATTGTGCATCGTCCACACCAAGGTCTGGCCATTGACAAACCAGATAATAATTCAAGGCAGTACGACACTTGGGACAACCGTCCGGTGTTTTCCATTCCAGAAATTTTTGTACATCGCTTATGGATTTGAGTTGTTGCTCGCGAATAACTTTACGAGCATCATCGTGCGAATGGTCGGTACACTGGCACATAGGTTTCAGATGCGGTGCAACCGAATAATCCCCGCCAACAGTATGCGCTAACAAGGCTTCTACCAGTCCGGTACAGGAACCGCATGAACTGGATGCCTTGGTATGTGCACGCACATCATCAAGAGTAAATAATTTCTTTTCGCTGATGGCTTTCATGATGTCGCCTTTACAAACACCATTACAACCGCATATTTCGGCACTGTCTGCCATGGCAACGACTCTATTATCATCGCCATGCCCGGAATCACCCAGGTGTGCCTGACCAAACAATATCGTACTGCGAAAATCCGAGATATCCGTTTCATCGCGCATCAAATCGAAATACCAGCTACCATCAATGGTATCGCCGTACATCACCGCACCTTTGATGCGATTATTGTCGACGACGATCTTGCGATAAACACCACGTGCCGCATCCTGAAACACCAGTTCTTCGGTATTTTCATTGCCATGAAAATCCCCGGCAGAAAACAAATCAATACCGGTGACTTTTAATTTTGTTGATGTAACCGAGCCTTCATAGCGTCCAATACCGTGTTGTGCAAGATGATTGGCGCACACTTTTGCCATTTCAAATAATGGCGCGACCAGCCCATAGGTCTGACCACGATGTTGCACACATTCACCTACAGAATAAATTCGTGGGTCAAATGTTTGCATGGTATCGTTAACCACAATTCCGCGCTCACAATGGATGCCACTTTGTTGCGCCAGCGCAATGTTTGGCTTGATACCAACAGCCATCACAACCAGATCAGTATAAATTTCTGTACCGTCTTTAAATCTGATTTTCTCGACTTTATCCTTGCCAATTATTGCTTCAGTTTGCGCCGTCATGAGGAAATTCATGCCACGTTCTTCCAGGGACTTGCGTAACATTTTCGCAGCAGGTTCATCGAGCTGGCGTTCCATCAAGGTGCCCATGATGTGTACCACAGTTACGTTCATGCCTTGTTGCATTAATCCGTTGGCCGCTTCCAAACCCAACAAGCCACCGCCGATAACCACAGCATGTTTGGCATTCGATTTGGCTGCACTAATCATACTGTCGACGTCTTTAATATCGCGGAAGGCGATGACACCATCCAGGTCTTTACCCGGCAGTGGTAATACAAACGGTTGGGAGCCAGTTGCAATCAGAACACGGTCGTAAGATTCTGTTGTCCCATCGTCAGCAATAACCGTTCGTTTAGCACGATCGATTTTGCAGGCCTTGTTGCCTTTATGCAGGGTGATGTTGTTATCGCGATACCATTGCTCGTCATTCAGCATGATTTCATTAATGGTTTTTTCACCAGCGAGTACTGGCGATAACATAATGCGGTTATAGTTGCCGTAAGGCTCATCACCAAACACGGTGATGTCATACGCATCGGGTGCGACCTTCAACAATTCTTCGACAGTACGCATGCCTGCCATGCCGTTTCCAATAACAACGAGTTTTTCTTTCATTCAGCCAACTCCGCGTTGAGTCTGGTTTTATACTGGGCTTCTATGCGCTCGAGAACATGGAAAGCCGTTTCATAGAAACCATAGAGCAAGCACCATGCCATGTATTAGCATAATCTTAATTATGCTATAAACCATTGTTTTATATGGCGTTAATAACCAGAGGTGGGGAGCGATAGCCGCTTCACAATACTTGGCTGCACTCTTAAGATGCATCGTCAGGTAGCGTGCATCTTTATAAAGCATCAGCTCGCCAGGACCAGGATTCGTTGGCCTGAACTTGAATTCAGTGAATTAAATATCAATCACTTAGCTGTATCCACCTGATGGTTACGACTTACAAGCCACTAAACTGGTGCATTCGACGTATTCAGAGATGTGATGAATCAAAATTACTAAAATTTGTCCGTTGTGAGAGTGCAAATACCAGCATCTACATATAAACAGTTGGCAATAAATCAGGACGTACTTTTATGATTGCGATGAGCGGCGAGTTTTCCGATCTGATAGCGACGAATGTTCGGTTACGGTGAGTAGTTTTGCAAAGTTCGATAGTGAAGGATGAGGCTTGATCAATTAACATCGCGTTACAGCAGCATTACCCGCACTGAGTAGTGCACAGTATTAATCTAAATGAACAGATAAAGCAGACTCTCAATAGTGATCTGGATTCCATATACCGGTGTTGCGTAAAATGAAATACTGCTTCCTATACGAGATTCTATTATAATAAGAACTCAATATCATACTGGAATTAAAATGAATAATTGCCTGGCATTACTTTTTGCGCATGAAGAGAACTCTGCGCTATATCCGCTAACCAGTGAGCGCGTAACCGCAGCTATTCCCTTTGCTGGTAAATACAGAATTATTGATTTTGCATTGTCTAATTGTCTGCATTCACGAATTCGAAACATTCTGGTATTTACTCACCAGAAGTTTTATTCCTTACAAAAACATCTGCGTGATGGCTGGTCTGTGTTTAATCCGGAGCTCGGCGAATATGTCACGGTTGTGCCACCGCAACTTGCCATCACACCACAACAGGCTATCAGTGATTACAATCTTGTTGAACAGCAATTGTATTTACTGGAACGCAGCAATACCGAATATGTTATTTTACTGAATGGCTCGCACATCTATCGAATGGATTATTCCGCGATGTTGGCTGCACATATCCAGTCAGCTGCTGATTTGACGCTGGCGTGCACGAATACCCATCTGACAACAAATAATACACACGCCGTAACAGTTGATAAAAAAAATCATATAACCAGCATCAATCCAAGCTCGTGTGAACAGGATTTCATTTCGATGGGTATCATGATATGCAAACGTGATCTATTGATCGAAAAAATTAAAGACTTGGGAAAAAAACTGGCAAATACAACAAGTCTGGCAAACGCAATTATCAGCGAATCTGTCAGCAAACTGAATATTCAGGCATATAATTTCGGTGGCACAACTGGCAGGGTCACGCAGGATCATTACTGGGCTGCGCTGGATTCTCTGGATACCTATTATCAGGCAAATATGGATTTACTTACGCCGACGCCGTCAATTGATATCTATCAACCTGACTGGCACATACGTACCTATCAACAACAAACACCGCCCGCAAGAACAATTCCTGGTACATATGGCAATGAAGGGATATTTATCAATTCCATACTCGCTGGTGGCACGGTTATAGAAGGCGGCAGTGTACAGCAGTCTATTTTATTTCCCAATGTTTATGTTGGTGATGAGGCCTTTGTTGAAAATTCCATTATATTTGAACAGGTAAAGATCGAAGCCGGTGCAAAAATTAAAAATTGCATTATTGATAAACATAACTGTATTCCGAAAGAAGAAGTTATCGGCCATGACCTGAAACGCGACCGTGAACGTTTTCAAATAACGGAGAAAGGCATTGTTATTGTCCCGCCCCGTTTTAGCTTCTGACAAAAAAATGCCATCATATAAAGATGGCGAATTCATAAACGAGAGAGTATTCGTTATGAAGAGGACTAAACAGTAAATCAGGCCACCCGCTCTTCAGGACGACGTTGGCGTTCATACAGGAACTTGAGTACCTCGGCGCGAATATGATTGTAATGCGCATCATCTGCCAACGATACACGTTCACGTGGTCTGGGCAAATCCACATCCAGTATCTGACCAATTGTTGCAGCAGGCCCGTTGGTCATCATCACTATTCTGTCTGACAACAAGACTGCCTCATCAACATCATGTGTGATCATGATTACCGTATTATTCAATCTGGCCTGAATTTCGATTAACGTATCCTGCATATGTGCTCGTGTTAATGCATCCAGAGCACCAAACGGTTCATCCATTAACATGACTTTTGGTTCCATGGCCAGCGCACGCGCGATACCGACACGTTGTTTCATACCGCCAGATATTTCAGATGGCTTTTTATGCATCGCATGGTCCATATGAACCAGACGTAAATTATGTTCTATCCAGTCATGCATCTCAGCCTTGGTCTTTTTACCTATAAATATCTGCTTAACTGCCAGTTCAACATTTTGATAGGCCGTAAGCCAGGGTAATAAAGAATGATTCTGGAATACCACTGCCCTGTCGGGACCGGGTTCATTGACTTCCTTACCTTCTAGAATCACACCGCCTTGCGTCGCTTCATACAGGCCCGCCACAATGTTCAATACGGTTGACTTGCCACAACCGGAATGACCGATTAGCGAAACAAATTCACCTGCGGCGATATTCATATTCACATCTTCGAGTGCCTTAAAACTGCCATCAGACGTTGGAAATTCCATGGAGACATGCGATATTTCTAAATGAGCGTTTGTCATAATAATTCCTCTTGTTGCCTCTATTTCCGTTCAGGTATCTAACGGATAACTGCTGTTTTATCCCAGCTAACACTACGTTGCAGCATTAACATGATTCGGTCCAGCAAAAATCCTATCAATCCGATTGCAAACACAGCCACCATTATTCGCGCAAGTGAATTTGAGCTACCGTTTTGGAATTCATCCCAGACAAATTTACCCAGCCCAGGGTTTTGTGCGAGCATTTCTGCTGCAATCAAGACCATCCAGCCGATACCGAATGAAACGCGCAGTCCAGCAAACATCATCGGTATGGAGGATGGCAATACAATTTTAAAAATCTTGGTATACCAGTTGAGTCGTAATACGCGGCTGACGTTTATCAAATCATTATCAATTGATGAAACTCCGACTGTGGTATTAATTATTGTCGGCCACATACAGCACAAGGTGACGGTAATTGCCGAGTTCAAAAATGATTTTGAAAACATCGGATCATCACTGATATATACAGCACTCACAACCATGGTAACAATAGGTAGCCAGGCCAGTGGCGATACCGGCTTGAATGTTTGAATCAAGGGATTTAATGCCTGGTAGATTGTCTTGCTCAAGCCACAGAATATTCCAATTGGTATAGCTAATAGCGAGGCAATAACAAAACCTGTTATGACCGTGATAACACTGGTCCCAATCTGGTCTATAAACGTCGGCTTACCTGTATAGGAACGTATTTTGACTTCTGCTGTTGGATCGTCTGCCAGTTTTTTTGCATTACGCTTTTCCTGCCGTTCATAAAATGCCGCTTGCTTAACTCGCTCGGATTTATGTTCGTCAAGCAGGACCATTGTTTGCTTCCAGACCATTAGCGGGCCGGGGACCTGGCCAAGCGAGGTGTGAATCTGGCTGGCAACTACATTCCACAACACCAGAAACAGTCCTATTGCTATTGCCGGTATTAAAAGTGACCGGATAATTTCCTGTGATTTTGTTTTCCAGTTTATATTCTTTAATCTGTTAAAGGACAAGAAAATCCTGTCCAGCCTGAGATTTTCAACCATCGATTCTACTCTCGTATTCATAACATGCCTCTGCAACACTCTTCATTAAGTGTTGCTCTCACACTTTTACGTTTGACATAAAAGTGCGAGAGCAATAGTACTTATAATTTGTCTTTATTTTTCAGACCAATTTTAAATTTCTCCAGATATGCATTTGGCTTGCTACCGTCATACACGATGTTGTCAATGAATTCCTTTTGCGGTTTCTTATAACCTGATTCAGTGGAAAACTCAGGGAAATCAGCTGCTTTTACTTTACCTTCTTTAATCAGTTCCTTGGCAGCTACAGCGTATATTTCCGGCTTGTATACTTTTTTCGCAATGTCCTTGTACCAGCTGTCAGGTTTATACTCTGATATCTGTCCCCAACGGCGCATTTGCGTCAGGTACCAGACTGCATCGCTGTAATAGGGATAAGTTGCGTTATAGCGGAAGAACACGTTGAAGTCAGGCACATCACGCTTGTCGCCTTTTTCGTATTCAAATGTTCCGGTCATACTGTTTGCAATAACTTTATAGTCCGCGCCCACATATTGACTCTTCGCCAATATTTTTACCGCTTCCGGACGGTTGGCATTATTATTTGCATCGAGCCATTGCGCAGCACGAATCATGGCTTTCACTACGCGAATATGTGTATTGGGATTTTTGTCTGCCCAGGCTTTTGATACACCGAACACTTTTTCCGGATTATCTTTCCATATTTCATAGTCTGTAATAACCGGTACACCAATACCTTTGAAAACCGCCTGTTGATTCCACGGCTCGCCTACACAGTATCCATATATCGTTCCGGCCTCCATGGTAGATGGCATTTGCGGTGGCGGTGTTACGGACAACAAGGCATCTGCCTTTATCTGTCCACTGGTGTCGCCTTTGTGCGGCGCATAATATCCTGGGTGAATACCACCTGCGGCTAACCAGTACCGCAGCTCATAATTGTGTGTTGATACAGGGAAAACCATGCCCATTTTGAATGGCTTGCCTTCTGATTTGTATTTATCAACGACAGGTTTCAAATAGTCTGCCTTGATAGGATGTACCGGTTTGCCATTTTTATCATGTGGTACATGTTTTTTCATGTCTTTCCAGACATTGTTGGAAACGGTAATGCCATTGCCATTCAGGTCCATACTGAAAGCGGTGATAATATGCGCCTTGGTACCAAAACCGATTGTCGCGCCCAATGGCTGCCCTGCCAACATATGCGCACCATCGAGTTCACCATCAATAACCCGGTCGAGTAATACTTTCCAGTTTGCCTGCGGTTCTAACGTGACATACAAGCCTTCGTCTTCGAAGTAACCTTTTTCATAAGCAATCGCAAGCGGCGCCATATCGGTCAATTTGATAAATCCAAACTTGAGCTCTTCCTTCTCAGGTTTACCTGCTGCATACACTGCATTGCTAGTGAGCATAGCAATGGCAAGCAAGGCCAATACTCGGCTAGTCAGTTTTGTTACATTCTTGAACATGCTTATCTCCAACTTTAATAGTAAAAAATCCACAATAAACGGCGTCATACATTTCAATAACTGAAATTTACTAATCACCGCGGCTCTGAAATACATTTTGTCTCTCATGCCCATCTTTGGGTTTTGAATGAAAGCACCTGTACCAGGCAGTTACATGTATAGCTATAGAGCAAATGCTATGCCAGCATTTGCTAATATTCGCAGGCTATTGTTTTAAATGGTTTAATTTTGGAATTATTAACAAATTATCAAGATTGGAAGTGTGAAGAAATATAGCAGCGCACTTTTTTAGTGCTTTGCATGATATCGATGTGCAAAGATAAAGCATAAGTTAAAATTTATAAGAATTGCTTTGTGCTGCCTTGCACATTAACAAGACAGCACTTGGCAGTACGCTTTATGCGGCCGCTTTGGCTGCATCTTTCATGGTTGTGGCAAGAATCGTATAGGTTTCAACCCAGGCATCCTTGACATCATCGGTAAAGTTTTCACCCAGGCCCTGTCCAAGCGTCCAGATTAATGCGGCAGCAACCGTATCATAATCCTTGTCTTTTACCCCATAACCACCGTGGCGCTCACCAAGCGCCTGAACGGCAGGAACAATGGCATCCAGTCTGTCAAGACTGTTAACAGCCGTATTAATCATTGCCATCAATTTTCTGCCTTGCTCTTTCATATCAGAGGTGAACATACTTTTCAGGCTCGGATCGAGTTCGAACAACTTGCCATAAAACAATTCAGCAGCTGTATCGGTAATCGGTGTAACTTTTGCCCAGCTCGATTTAACGAGTGAGATTTTTTCAGGTGTCATTTTTTAGCTCCTTCCTAATTAACCAGTTATGGGAATACGAATCACCACACCGCCCATCACATCACCCAGTTTAAAATCTGTGCGCGGGCTGTCTTTATGCTCATTGTGACAAGATATACAGGCAGGTGCCACACCGGTATCAGCATAGATGCCTGTAAAATAGGTTTTTCCACCCAATTTTTCTTCTGCATAGAAGTTTTTACCCGGATTATCCGCAATAAATTTCAGACCGGTTTTTTCAACATCTGTTTTCGGGCTATTCTGTTTATTTACTGGCCAGAGTGATAACAAAGAGTAGCTGAAGTTTGCGCCTTTCTCCGCTACCATTTCAGCACCATAACGGAACATTTGCGCTGGCAAGACCAGTGCCTTCTCATCTTTCCAGTGTTCGCTGGCTTTAATGACCTTGTCTTCTTTCACTAATCTATTAACGATCAGTTTTGTATAGACAGTACGATCTGATGCCATGACCATGTGCAATGAGTCAGCCATCACCTGGGGTGAAATTGCACCTTTGGTTTCTGTACCACCACCGCATGCGGACATTAAGCCCGCCGCGCCCAGAATGGATATTGTTGCCAGTTTATTAAGTTTCATTGCTATCTCCTGTTTCATTTAGTAAAAAAAACTGTTTAGTGTGTTGACTTCTGTTTGTTTTTAACACGCTGTTTTGCCATATCAATGCTGTTGATATGCACGGCAGGCGAACCTGTGAAGTTTTTATTGATCAAATCCCGGTCGGCCAATGCATCAATTGAAAATGCCAGGCCATGGCAATTCATACAAACTGACCGTATCATTTTTTCATTCGGTCGCAGATTATCGTTCTGGTTGTGTTGCACCACGACATGCTTGCTGCTATCAGGAAATTGTGTTTCAACTCTTGGCATGTGACAGCTTGCACAGGAAACACCATTATTTTCCTTACTATCAGAACCTGATTCGGCCATCCATAATTTAAAATGTGATGAATCTTTATATGCCTGTGTATGTCTGTCGTCATGACACTGCATACACGCTTCTGTTGCCGCGTGGCGTGTATCAAATTCATGTGAAGAGTGACAACTGACACATGACAACTGTTTACCATGCGCTAATGACTTCATGCTGCTTCTGGCCATTTCTGGCTTCATGGGAGATAAATCTTGCGCCAGACGCATGCCATGCTTGCCAGCAAGAAAACCATCCGTTTCAATACCATGACAGGATTGACATGTCTTTTCTGTAGGCTTGTTAACCCATGCAACCTTGCCCTGTTTGTCTTTTACATTATGACAAGCGGTACAATTCACACCCGATCTGGCATGCGCTGTATTACTCCATTGTTCAATAATTTTTTGATCCGGATTAATATTGACCGGCATATCCTTGTCTTCGCTGCTTAATGCTTTAACAGGATATGACTTGACTGGATATGTTGATATTAAGTCAATGCGCGCAAGGTAATTCTTGAGTTTATTCCTGGGTGATTCTAATGTTTTGTTCTCGTCAGTATGTTTCAATAAAAAGTCTTCATAAAGAGCACGATTATCGTGAAAATTATGACACCCGGCCGAAGCACAGGTGGTAAATTCCATGCCTGCATGACTTGGCCTGTCTTCGGCGATATCTTTATGACATACAATACATATATCTGCTTGCATGGTTAGCCCCATTGGCCCGGTGACTTCCGGTTTATGTTCGCCATGACAGGTAACACAGTAACGTGCATCCAGTTTTGCGACCCGGTCAGCATTTCTGGGATTGGTGAATTTTGATTTTGGATGTTTGTCATCAGCAAGTTTAAGTTCGGTTCCATGGCAATTCATACAGGATTTCTGCATTTCATCTGCATCAGTAAAACTGGTCGTGTGACAAGCCTTACAGGCCAGTTCAATCTGGTAATGTCCATGACTTGTCTTGCCTGGCAGAAACACCGTCTTATCCTCATCCAGTAAAAGTTTATAAGTAAAATAGCCTGCGACTAAAACTGTACCTGCAAGCCATACCATCCACACCATTCTGTTTTTCATCTTTGCGACTCCAGCTGCACTTAAAAGTAATAACTTTTAAGTACATGGAATGTCAGCAAAACTGGAATTGGCCAGAAAAACAGGATATGTCCCCAGACAAGATTCTTTCGAATCTTGCCAATGGTTACTGCATCAAACCTTGGTGAAATAGAAATCATTATCGCGGATAAACTTCCTGCCAGTAACATTGCAGAAAATGCCAACATCAAGTAATAGTCAATATTATTTCCGAATCTGAAACCGGTATGTGCCAGCAAACTTCCAATCACAAACACGCTGACAAATATATGGATGCCGCGCCACACATCAAAATTCCAGAATGTAATCTTTTTGATGCGCTTCCGCAGTGACAGCATCACTGCAATCACACTCAGGCCAACAATGGAAAAGCCGCTGACTTGTTTGGCAAGTGAACTACGCCACAGCGTATCCCACTTAAATGTCTCAGCAGCCGAATAGTTATACCCTATCGACCCGTACAATATGAAAAATGCGTATAACATCAATACCAGAACAGATATCACACCAATAGTCTTGTAAAATTTAACGGGGCTTACCGGTTCATTTGCGCCAATCATCAAGTTAAGAAGCGGCTTGCAACTGCCACATACCGATCCGGCGCCGGTTTTATGTGTAATTTTATCCGTCGAATTACAACCGGACAGAATTGCCCTGCTAATCTCACCTCTGGTTTGTCCTGTACAATTACATACTACCGCTGCACTTGGCCACCGGCTTACGTCTGCTTCATTTTTATCGGGCAGCAAATTGCCTGTTTTTTTGAATCGTAACAACTGCCAGGGAAATATATATTTCTTGTTATCGATAAGCGACTGGACTCTTCCCTGCTCCTGCCAGTTGCCGACAGCAATCGCGCCCACTATTTTTCGTTTTGATACAACAAGTTTCCTGTAAATACCCTTGTTATGATCTTCGTATTTGTATTCAGTCAAATCTGGATGGTAGCCTTCAAATGCTACCTCACCCATACTAAAAACTGTCTTGTCTATAACTTTGATATTTGTTGCGGATATCGACCCTTCGTATCTTGATTTACCATGCAGTATTGAATGAGCCGCCACTTCTGCCTGTTCAAATCCAGGCGCAACCAGTCCATATATTTTCTGACGATGCTCGCAACATTCACCAATAGCATATATATCCGGATCCGAACTGCGCATCGAATCATTTACACGAATCCCCCTGTTTACTGCTATATGTGCATTTCTTGCCAGTTCTATATTTGGCTTGATTCCCGCAGACACAATAATCGTGTCGCATTCAATTATTGAATTGTCCGACATAACTACTGAATGTAGTCCGTATTTATCACTTACCACTTCTTTTACTGATTCTCCCAATCTGACTTTAATACCAATTGACAGAATGTATTCACGTAGCAATTCCGATGCTTCATTGTCCAGCTGTGTACTGAGTAATCTAGGTGTGTGTTCTATAACTGTGACTTCAGTATTATTGCGTTGCATTGCTTTCGCCGCCTCAAGACCCAGCACTCCGCCACCGATCACTACCACTTTTCTTGCCCTTACCTGTCGTGCCACCAGTTGCTGAGCATCATTAAGATCGCGAAAAGTGAATACTCCCTTGCTGTCTATACCACTGATATTTGGAATATGCGGTCTGGACCCGGTTGCCAGCACCAGTTTTGAATAGGGTTGATAACCACCATGGTCGTCAACTATGAATTTTCCGACTGAATCGATCATTTTTACTTCACAGTTAAATCGCGTGATGAGATTTTTTTGTTGCAGGTCAATCAGCGGTGTGTTGATGTCATGAATTTTAATATCACCGGACAGTAGTGATGATAACTTGACTCGATTATAGGGTTCCCATGGTTCTTTACCATATAAAATAACCGGCACTGACGCATTACGTTTGCGCAGCGCCTGTATGAAACGCATCCCAACAGGACCTGTGCCGACAATTACTATTGGTAACGCTGAATCATCAAATGAACCACTCTGAAAATTCAACGGTGAATAGTCGCCAGCTCCCTGAGTTAACGTGTTATTTTTCAACTGCATTACCATTCTTTCACCCATAAAAAACGCCCATAGCTACCGGCCTTAAAACGGTATCTACAGGCGCCATTGCCTTCGATCTGGTTGACTAGCCAGTCAACATTGACTGATTAGCCGTAATGCACAAACTTCGACATTGAAGTCTGTGTGGTTAATTCAATAGTAAACCCGCAACATCAATCACTTCTTTTGCGATAAGGCCAATTTTTTTATTCTGGTTCATCGCCAGGCTGCGCAAGGTCTTATATGCCATATCCTCATCCATGCTACGTTGCTTCATCAATATTCCTTTCGCCTTGTCAATCAATTTTCTTTCTGCCAGAGATTCTTTTGTCTTTAACAACTCAGTCTTGAGAAATTGTGTTTGCCTGAATCTCGATATCGCCACGTCAATGACCGGTAAAATACGGGATGAATTAAACCCGTCTACTACAAATGCACTCACTCCCGCCTTTACAACCGTGTCGATAACATTTGACTCTGATCGTTCAGCAAAGAACACAATAGGCCGTGGCATATACTCATTAATAAAAGCAATTTTTGCCACAATGTCTTCACTCGGATATGTCATATCAACGAATAATACATCCGGGTTATATTTTTCAATGTATGGCTTTGGATCATCATTTACTCTGATCCTGACAATCACATCATTGCCAGTTTCAAAAACAGATTGCGCAAGAATATCCGAACGATTCGAGCCTTCGTCAATTTGCAAAATCCTGAGCTTTGCCCTGTTGTTCACTATTTTGTTACAACCAGAATTAAATCGTAATTAGCTATGAGCAAATATGATGCCAAGGTGTGTGATGCAGGATTTATACGCTAAATTAAGGATTTTTATTTATTTATGCACAAAAATAATGCTTGTTTATGCATTTCAATTATCATATGCACCAAATTCAGACAAAAAACGCCCACCAGATGTGGACGTTTCTCTCAAATTTGATATTAGTGCAATATTCCAGAATGAGCGTTAATAGCGGAGGATAAGAATAATTTCATGTTGATAGTGAATTATCATTCCTGTCATTAAAAATCCTTGGCCGCCAAGATATATGAATAGGAACTCTTGCCATCGCGCATATAAACCTTGTCTGCAGTCTCATGAATACGGCCACGCACAGAATCAAATGCTTCCAGAAAGCCGGCTTCGACATCAATCAACTTTGGGCAGAGCTGTTTTAGCGCAGCGGTTTCCATATAGAAAGCAACCTCAATTGATTTGTCATAACCCCAGAAACAGACCCGGCTCTTGCTTGCATCGAAACTGCGACATGGATTAGGAAAATTTAGCCTCATGGTCAGGGTCTCTTTTTGCTGGACGACCCAGCATCCGGACTCATTCCTTTCAGGAATTTAAACAGATCACTCTCCGTTGACAAAACAAGCGTCGTGTTATTCGTAATAATATCCTTGTATGACTGCATGGTGCGGGTAAATTCATAGAACGTCACCGCTTGCGGACTCTTGTTATAGGCGCTTGCGTAGATCTCGGTAGCCTTCGCATCAGCTGCGCCACGAATCTCTTCTACCTGACGATATGCCTCAGACTGAATCTTGTTCAGATCTCGCACACGGTTGCCACGAATTCTGGCCGCCTCACCATTACCTTCAGATAAAAATCGCTCGGCAATCTGGCGTCGCTCACTGATCATGCGGTCATAAATCTTTGGCCGCACACTTGCGTTGTAGTTGATGCGTTTAAAGCGAATATCAAGCAGCTCGATACCGAATACTCTTACCTTTTCGGCTGCGGCAGTAAATATTTCCTGCTCGACCAGTTTACGCCCCTTCTGGATGGGCACCAGCGTTCCCATCTTCAGTTCGCGTTCTGCTTCCGTCAACAGATCATCACGCAACGGGATACGATCTTTCGAGGTACGAATGATTTCGATTAGCTCATGCTTCGCTACTGCGTTACGTGTCTCGCTACCGAGTATATCGTCCAGCCTTGATTGCGCACTGCGCTCGTCGCGCAAGCGTAAAAAATATTGCAATGGTTCAACAATGCGCCAGCGGGCAAACAGATCAACCGAAATATAAAGCTTGTCTTTGGTGGGCATATCCGATGGTGTGCCATCCCATTCGAGTACGCGCTTGTCGATCGGGTTAACATCCTGAATAAATGGCACCTTGAGTTTCAAGCCGGCTTCGGTGACTGGTTCACCAACCGGTTTCCCAAACTGGGTAATGATCACTTGCTCGACTTCGCTGACCGTATAAACCGAACTCATCGTGACATATACAGCGATGATCAAAAGTAACAAGATTGCAATCTGCTTGAAATTTCTCACTGCTTAGCTCCTTGCTCGTTGTCTTTTTTAGAATTGAGATTGAGCAAAGGCAGAATACTGCGCGTTGATTCATCAACAATAATTTTGGATTGAATACCCGGCAACACACTCTGCATGGTTTCAATATAAATACGCCGGCGAGTGACTTCCGGTGCCTTGGTGTATTCCTTCAGTAACGCACTGAAGCGAGCCACATCACCTTCCGCTTCATTGATGCGTTTTAGACGGTAACCGTCTGCTTCGCGAATGCGTTGATCCTTCTCGCCTTCGGCCAGCGGGATCACCTTGTTGTAATCGCGCCGGGCTTCGTTAATGAGTTTTTCTTTTTCCTGCTGTGCCTGGTTGACCTCATTGAACGATTCCTGCACCGGACGGGGTGGATTAATATTTTTTAATTGTACCTGGTCGATACTGATGCCCATGGCATATTTGGTTGAAAACGCCTGCATCTTGATAAGTGCTTCGGATTCGATCTCCTGACGACCAATGGTAATAACTTCATCCACAGTACGGTCACCGACCACTTCGCGCATGACCGATTCAGATACATAACGAAGCGTTTCACTTGGTTCACGTACCTCGAACAAAAATTTAACCGGATCTGAAATTCGATATTGCACCACCCATTCTACTAATGCCGCGTTCAGGTCACCGGTCACCATTTGCGTTTCTTTTACGCCATCGCGGGGTCGAGGACTCTGGTAGGGATCGGTGGCTCCCGGTGTCGAGAAACCGAATTCCTGCTTTAACTGCCGTTTGACCGGCACAATGGTTGCGGTATCCACACCCAATGGCAATTTGAAATGTAAACCCGGCGGCACATTCTTGAGGTATTTACCAAAACGTTGTACGACGGCGACCGAATCACTTGGGACAGTGTAATAAGCCGTCCATACGCCCAGTGCAACCAGAAGTGCGACAATCACGAATATAATCCCGCCTGCTCCTCCTTTCGGTATGATTTGCCTGACGCGATCCCGCGCTTGTCGTAGCACTGCGTCAAGATCGGGAGGATTGGCGTTGCCGCCCGCACCCCATGGGTTTCGTCCATTACTACCGTTTTGTGGGGCCATTAAGATTCCTTGCTGTTATAAATGCGTGTAAACGTGTTTTGAAAAATTCTCATGCCTTCATCTTCACCTCGCTCTATTGCAAGGCGGTCAAATTTTTCCTGGCTGGATTTTGAATTATTAATGTTTTCCCTATACCTGACCGATTGACCTTCATCTGCATGACCAACATTAAATTCGGCATCATGCGTTTGAACATGCTTTCTGGGCCTTTCCTTGACGCTGCTATGATCAGTAAACCGGTTCACGGATAGTCCTGATTGAGAAAATCTGTTGGCAATCTGTCGGTTGCATACCTGCTGACAGATCTGGAGATCGCGAGAAAACACGATGGCGAATATTAAAAAATTCAGGTTAAGATATTGCTGCGAAGCTGTTTGTGCGCTGGCAGACATATTGCTTAGCAAAGTATCCTCGCTTATTAGCGAACAAGCAAATTAACTGAGCTTATGCGGCAAATCAGGATGTCAGTATTGCTTGATCCCAGGAACTTCGTTAAAAATCCTTCAGGCAGGCTGTGTTCCATGCTGCCGAATTGCAAACTTTGTATACGTATAGATCGATTTTCTTTATGGCAACTACGTTCTCGTCGTATTTCTTCAGACCTGAAGGTATTTACATTTCTTTATAAATTATTTACGTTACTTAACAAAAATAGTTATTCTTCATATTATTTTATGTGTGAGGTAAATAAAAAAGCCCCTGGTTAAAGGGGCTTGGTTATAATACTTTACATTAAAGTATGTGGTGTTTTTTAAAACGGAATATCATCATCAAAATCAGCACCGGATATGGCTGGTTCAGGTGATTGCGCTCCACCCGACATAGCTGGCGCATCATATCCACCACCCGATCCACCGCGTGAATCCAGCATTTGCATTTCATTGGCAACGATTTCGGTTGTATAGCGATCCTGGCCGTCCTTGTCCTGCCATTTGCGCGTCTGCAATTTACCGTCAATATAAACCTTGGAACCTTTTTTCAGGTATTCGCCTGCGATCTCTGCCAAACGACGGAAAAATACCACGCGGTGCCATTCAGTACGATCGACTGTCTCGCCTGTGTTTTTATCTTTCCAACTTTCTGAAGTCGCCAGACTGATAGTGGCAACTGCACCACCATTTGGTGTGTAACGCACTTCGGGATCTTTTCCCAAATTGCCTATTAAAATTACTTTATTGATTCCCCGCGCCATCGTCGTCTCCTGTTCACCGTATAATATTTATTTAAGCTTGTATTGAAAAAACCATTAACTCTTGTTCATTTAACTTTTCACGTTCAATTTTCAGGTAGGCCACGCCATCCTCGGCAATGACCGTAGCTTCAACCACACCAACTATCTGCGCCAATTGCTCGGCCAGTTTCCTTGCCTGTTCCTTGCTTTGCTTGCCTACATTCAACAAATAGCTGCCATGATATTTTGGTGCTTGCATACTGATTGCCAGCAATAGCCAAAGTGAAAGCAGTGCCGTGTTAAACCACAATATACTGCTAATACCATACTGTTGTAACAACCAACCACCTGCTGTACCACCTACAAATACACCAAAGAACTGCGAGCTGGAAAACACACCCATTGCCGTCCCTTTGTGCGTCGCCGGGGCCAATTTGGCGATTAATGATGGCAAACTCGCTTCAAGAAAATTGAATGCCACAAAAAATAACAATACCATGAAAGTCAGACCGGCCAAAGTATTACCAAAGAATCTTAAACCCTGTTCAGCTAAGATAAGACATAAGATAGCGATAATAAGCATCTGTTTTATCATACGTTTTTTCTCGGCAACGATAATCAATGGCAAGACACCCCCCATCGAAAGAAACAATACCGGCAAATAGATACGCCAGTGCTGGCTGACATCAAGGTGCAAAGCCGACTGAAACATAAAGGGTAAAGCGATAAAAGACGACATGAGTATGCAGTGCAAAATCATCACGCCCAGATCAACCCTGAGCAGCTGGGAATCAGCCAAAACATGTCGTAACCAGCTGATTTCCACTTCTGTATCACGGTGAAATCGCGCGGAAACCGGGGTTGGCACACGAAATAATATAATCGCGATACCAGCCAGGGCCAGTAAAGCTGTCAGCCAGAATATGCCTGAAATGCCGAACAGACCGTGTACGATGGGCCCGAGAATGATGGCCAGCATAAATGACAGGCCGATGCTCATGCCGATGAAGGCCATCACCTTGATACGATGTTCCTCGCGGGTCAGATCAGCTGCAAGAGCCATCAGCGAGGAAGCGATAGCTCCCGTGCCCTGCAAGGCCCGTCCGACCGCGACCCACAACAGACTGTCTGCCACAGCCGCTAAGACACTACCTGCTGCAAAAATAACCAAGCCACCAATAATCACGGGTTTACGGCCGATTTTGTCGGATAGTCGTCCAAAGGGGATTTGTAGTATTGCCTGGGTCAGGCCATATAAACCAATCGCCAAACCGGCCAGAAATGGGGTGTAATCAGGATAGCCCTCCGCAATTTTTGCAAAAATGGGCACAATCATGAATAACCCAAACATTCTTGTGGAATATACGCCTGCGAGTGATACCGCCACGCCTTGCTCAGAAGAGCTTAATCCAGCAAACATACGGCTCATGGCAGGCTAATGGCTCTCTTAGATTGTAGGGACAGGGTGATTTCCAATTTCGGTATATTCAGTGCGATTTTATTTAGTTTTGCGTTATAACCAACTAGCAGCGTATATTAACAGGTTTGCAGAAGCATAAGAATTCCAGATGGACAAAATTATCATTCGCGGTGCTCGCACCCACAACTTACAAAATATTGACCTGGAACTACCGCGCGACAAATTGATCGTGGTGACAGGCTTGTCGGGCTCCGGGAAATCATCACTCGCATTCGATACTATTTACGCCGAAGGACAGCGACGCTATGTCGAGTCGCTGTCGGCCTATGCGCGTCAATTCCTGTCCATGATGGAAAAACCCGATGTTGACCATATTGAAGGCTTATCGCCGGCTATATCCATCGAGCAAAAGTCTACTTCACACAATCCACGCTCGACCGTTGGTACCATCACCGAGATTTACGATTATCTAAGATTATTGTTTGCCCGCGCTGGTGAACCTCGCTGCCCTGACCACAACCAGATACTCGACGCCCAAACCGTCAGCCAGATGGTTGATCAGGTGCTGGCTCTGCCGGAAGGCAGTAAACTCATGCTGCTTGCTCCCCTGGTGGAAGACCGCAAGGGTGAACATGAACACGTGTTCAATTCGCTGCGTGCCGATGGGTTTGTACGCGCGCGTGTTGATGGCTATGTCTATGAACTTGATGAACTTCCCAAGCTGGATAAAAAACGTAAACATACGATTGAGGTGATAGTTGATCGATTTAAAGTGCGTGACGACCTCAAAACCCGTCTCGCCGACTCATTCGAAACAACCGTGACGATTTCTAACGGCCTGGCCAAAATAGCCTGGATGGATGAAAAGAAAAAGGAACTGGTCTTTTCCTCACGTTATGCCTGCCCTGAATGCGGCTATTCAATCAGTGAACTTGAACCACGTTTATTTTCTTTTAATAACCCGGCTGGTGCCTGTCCGGCTTGTGACGGACTGGGTGTAAAACAGTTTTTCGATCCGGCACGTGTCGTCACGGATTCCAGCCTGAATCTGAGCAGCGGCGCAATTCGCGGCTGGGATCGACGCAACATGTATTACTTTCAGTTAATCGAATCACTTGCGGCACATTACGACTTTGACATTGATACACCTTTTTCTGATTTACCGAAAAAAATTCAACAGAGCATTTTGTACGGCAGTGGCAAGGAAAATATTGAATTTCATTTCTTTGGTGATAATGGCCGCAAGTATTCCAAAGTACAGCCATTCGAAGGTGTCATTCCCAATATGGAGCGACGTTATCGCGATACTGAATCTACGATGGTACGCGAAGAGTTATCAAAATATGTCAGCCAGCAACATTGTCCGGATTGTGGTGGCACTCGATTAAACACCGCGGCACGACATGTCTTTATCAAGGAAATTACCTTGCCTGAAGTTACCGCATTGCCGATTGATGCGGCGCAGGATTTCTTTAAAAAATTAAAACTGCCCGGCGCGCGCGGAGAGATTGCGGGCAAGATTGTGAAAGAAATTTGCCAACGACTGGACTTTCTCGTCAACGTCGGACTGGAATACCTGACACTTGATCGCGGCGCCGATACCTTATCAGGCGGTGAAGCACAACGAATTCGACTTGCCAGTCAAATTGGTGCCGGTCTGGTAGGCGTTATGTATATTCTCGATGAACCCTCAATTGGCTTGCACCAGCGTGACAATACCCGTTTGCTCAATACATTAAATTATCTGCGCGATCTGGGTAACACCGTCATCGTGGTTGAACATGATGAAGAAGCCATTATGGCTGCTGATCACGTAATCGACATCGGTCCGGGCGCAGGTGTTCACGGTGGAAAAATTGTTGCGCAAGGTACACCACAGCAAATCCTGAAAAATACTGCCTCACTTACCGGTCAGTATTTATCAGGGAAACGTGCTATCGCCATTCCGGAAAAGCGCACGAAAAATGATGCAACCCATCAATTGATTCTTAAAGGCGCGTCGGGAAATAATTTGCAAAATGTTGATATCAGCATTCCGGTTGGCCTGATGACCGCGATCACCGGGGTTTCCGGCTCGGGCAAGTCCACGTTAATTAATGATACGCTCTACAAGCACGCCGCCATGGAAATTAATGGTGCCAGCGACGAACCCGCACCTTTTGAAGAAATCACCGGTCTCGACCAGTTCGATAAAATTGTCGACATTGATCAGAGCCCAATCGGTCGCACGCCGCGATCCAACCCGGCAACTTACACACAACTATTCACGCCAATACGTGAACTGTTCGCGCAAACACCCGAAGCACGTGCCCGTGGCTATTCGCCAGGTCGTTTCAGCTTCAATGTAAAAGGTGGCCGCTGTGAAGCCTGCCAGGGTGATGGTGTTATCAAGGTCGAGATGCATTTCCTGCCTGATATTTATGTGCCTTGTGATGTATGTAAAGGTAAACGTTACAACCGTGAAACGCTGGAAATACGTTACAAGGCGAAAAGTATTTACGAAGTTCTGGAAATGACCGTGGAAGACGCGGTGGTATTTTTCAGTGCAGTACCCGTTATTAAACGCAAATTACAAACCTTGATCGATGTTGGTCTGTCTTATATTACACTCGGGCAAAATGCCACAACCTTGTCAGGTGGTGAAGCACAGCGTATCAAGCTATCCCGCGAACTATCCAAGCGTGATACCGGAAAAACCCTGTATATACTGGATGAACCAACCACTGGTCTGCACTTTCATGATATTGAACAGTTACTCGTGGTTTTACACCGCTTGCGTGATCACGGTAATACCATCGTTATCATTGAACACAATCTGGATGTCATTAAAACAGCAGACTGGATCATCGATATGGGACCGGAAGGTGGTGGCAAGGGCGGCACGGTTGTCGCTACCGGCACACCCGAGCAGGTGGCAAAAGCAAAGGGCTCGCATACCGGACATTATCTTAAACCTGTTTTATTCAAGACTGTCTCGAACAAGAAAACCGGTTAATTTGCCTGCTTACTGAAAATGAAATCAGCGCAAGACAATCTGATATCACCAGTCTCTCAACTTAAAAATCTTGGCCCCAGGTCTGCATCCTGGTTAAATGCCGTTGGCATTTATACGCTCGGTGATCTTATGGAAACCGGCCCGATTAGCGCATATTTAAAAGTAAAACAAACTGGCAGTAGTTCATCACTCAATTTACTTTATGCGCTGATCGGAGCAGTGGAAGATGTACACTGGACTGAAGTAAAGCGCACGCAGAAGCATGATTTGGTGCTGCTGCTTGACGCAATGATTCAAGGCGGGTCTGCTAACGAATAGCGCTGTCAATATTCATTTCTTTTTATTACGCAGCTCCAAATTATCACAAAACTATCACGGAACTCTGCGTTTACTTGCATGTCCATTCTTCATACTTGTTAATAATGGGGAATCATGGATGAAAAGAAAATACCTGGCTGGATTGCTCTGCTTTCTTGGAGGATATATAGCTTCACCCGGTTTGCTTGCCAATGAAGTATCTGAAAATAATATTATTGCCGGACATTTCTCTGCGCTACCACTAAATTCACTCCTGCCGGGCCTGTGGAAACCGCTGGTATTTGATAATATAGAGAAAAAGACTGCCTATTACATAACTACCGATAATAATACCGCTGTTCTAAAAGCAGTCAGCCATGCCTCCGCATCGGGAATAATTCAAAAGGTAAATATCGACCCGGGAAAATTTCCTGTCATCTCCTGGCGCTGGAAAATATCCAATCTGATTGAAAAAGCAGACATTCTGACCAAGCAAGGTGATGATTATCCTGCACGGCTTTATATCACTTTTCAATATGACATTAATAAACTGTCCGGAATTCAGAAATTCAAGGCCGAATTATATAAATCAATCTATGGTGAATATCCACCTTTAGCCGTACTGAATTATGTCTGGGATAACAAACAGCCTGTTAATTCATTACATGACAATGCCTATACAGACCGTGTGAAAATGATTGTCGTACAGACTGGCAGTGAAAATTTGCAACAGTGGGTCAAGCAACGTCGGAATATATACGCTGACTACAAACGTGCCTTCGGTGAACCACCGGGTAATATCACTGGTATCGCCATCATGACAGATACGGATAACACCCAGGAATCCGCCATGGCTTACTATGGCGATATTACATTTTCGAGGAAAGATGTAACAGCACTATCCCGCTCTACAAATCAGTAAAGCGATATTTAATTTTTTATAATGTTTACTGAAGCACCAGGCGACATACCTGGCAATAATTCCGCACGACCAGTATTGACTGCAACCTCAACCAAACCCAGCGAATTTCGATACCAGAAGGCCTGCCCCACCGCAACTGCAGCAAAGTGACCGGCATATTGATAGCGAATTCCTGACACTTCCAGTTCATCTGAATTCTCCAAACTGTCGGCCTGAATTCCTGTCATCATATTACCAAAGCTGTCCATATAAATTAGCGCCGGATAGTCAGCCTGCCATTCATATTCCGCGATTTTGGCATCTGCATCTTCCAGTTTCATGTCTGGAAATCGTTCAGCTTCCAGCATCGCTGCAACCGGCGCAAAGAGATCACGACCATGAAATGTATCACTCAGGTGTTGCGGCTTCCACGTTATGCTATGCCAGCGTACATGTGACGCGCGCTGAGCAATCAGGGTGAAGAGTCCATTATCAGGCCCCACGAAGTAATTCCCGTCTGCTTCTACCAGACAAGGGAGACGCAAGCTACCTACACCCGGATCAATCACGCAACAAAACACTGTTCCTACCGGAAATGGTGAAATTAATGAAGGTAACAAATACGCGGCCGCTTTAGTATCGAATGATGGTACATCATGCATTAGATCAATAATTTTAGATCCTGGCGAATGCTGAGAAATCACAGCATGCAGTTGCCCGACATAAGGGCCTGCCAAACCGTAATCTGTGAATAGCGCAATCATGCTATAAAGTATAAGTCGTAATCGTGTTGTTTTCGAAACCTGTAACGAAAAAAACCGGGCAGTGCCCGGTTCTTAAGATTACATTTTGTTCAGTGTTCTATTCTTCTGTAACGACTGGTTCGTCAGCTTCGACTATTGGTCGATCAACCAGTTCAACGAAAGCCATTGGTGCGTTATCACCGGCACGGAAACCGCACTTGAGAATACGCAAGTATCCACCCGGGCGACTTTCATAACGTGGGCCAAGCTCACTGAACAGTTTGGTGACCATTTCACGGTCACGAAGACGCGCAAAGGCCAGACGACGATTGGCAACTGAATCTTTCTTTGCCAGCGTTATTAATGGCTCTGCAACACGACGCAATTCTTTCGCTTTTGGCAGCGTGGTTTTGATCAATTCGTGATCAAATAATGATGCAGACATATTACGAAACATCGCTTTACGATGGCTGCTATTGCGATTGAGTCTTCGACCGCTATTTAAATGACGCATTTTCTTTACCCTTCTACTTTAACCACGTGCCAGATGACTGCTTACCCGGTCTTTAGCTAATATTGATTGTACTTTTAACCTAACAAGCCAGATTTTTCTTCTTTCTTGTTATCTTTCAGGCTGGCTGGTGGCCAGTTTTCAAGACGAACACCAAGTGACAGACCGCGTGATGCCAGAACATCCTTGATTTCTGTTAATGATTTTTTACCCAGATTTGGTGTCTTCAATAATTCAACTTCAGTACGCTGAATAAGATCACCAATATAGTAGATTTGCTCTGCTTTCAAACAGTTTGCAGAACGTACAGTCAGCTCCAGATCATCAACCGGACGTAGCAATATCGGGTCAACATCGGGTTCCGCTTCTGACTGTTGTACTTCTTCCTTGCTCTTCAAATCTACAAACGCAAACAACTGCTCTTGCAATATGGTTGCAGCCTTACGAATCGCTTCTTCAGGATCAATGGTACCATTGGTTTCAAGGTCAATAATCAGCTTGTCCAGGTCAGTACGCTGTTCGACACGCGCGCTTTCAACTTTATATGCAACCCGCTTGATCGGACTATAGGTAGCATCCAGTTGCAAACGGCCAATGGGACGATCTTCATTTTCGTCGACCATTCGCATGGTAGAAGCTTCATAACCGCGACCACGTGTGGCTTTCAGTATCATGTTCAATTCACCAGCAGCAGTTAAGTGTGCAATAACATGCTCCGGATTCACGATTTCCGTATTCTGATCAACGCTGATATCACCTGCAGTCACCACGCCCGGGCCTTTTTTGTTCAGGCTCAGTTTGACAACTTCCGCATTTCCTTCAACCTTGATGGAAACACCTTTTAAATTTAACAGGATGTCGGCAACATCTTCCTGTACACCTTCAATACTGGTGTATTCATGTAAAACACCGTCGATTTCAGCTTCGATGATGGCATAACCTGGCATGGATGAAAGCAAAATACGTCGCAGCGCATTACCCAGCGTGTGCCCAAAACCGCGTTCCAGTGGTTCCAGGGTAACTTTCGCTTTGGTATCGTTTTGTTGGTTTACATCAACGATTCGCGGGGACAGAAATTCAGTTGCTGAACCTTGCATGTATTGCCCTCTTTAGTTGTCCTATATATCTATAAATTAATATCAAGTTGGTAACAGAATGACCCAAATATTATTTTGAGTACAATTCCACGACCAGATGTTCATTGATATCAGATGGTAATTCGCTTCTATCCGGTACCGCCTTGAATGTCCCTTGCATTTTACCGCTATCGACATCCAGCCACTCTGCAACACCACGTTGTTGTGCTGCATCGATTGCACCTTTAATTCGAAGTTGTGCTTTTACACTTTCGTTTATTGCTACGACATCACCAGGCTTGAGCTGTATTGACGGAATATTCACTCGTACACCATTTAAAGAAATGGCCTTATGACGAACTAACTGACGTGCTTCACTGCGCGAGGCACCAAAGCCCATGCGATACACAACATTGTCCAGACGTGATTCAAGCAAGGTCAGCAGGTTTTCACCGGTTGATCCCTTGATACGATCTGCTTCCTTATAATAACCACGGAATTGATCTTCCAGCAAACCATAGATACGACGAAGCTTTTGTTTTTCACGTAACTGCGTAGCATAGTCAGACAAACGACCGCGTTTCTGGCCATGTTGTCCAGGAGGGAATGGACGATTCTCCATTGCACACTTGCTGGAAAAACATTTTTCACCTTTAAGAAATAGTTTCTCACCTTCGCGCCGGCATAAGCGGCATTTTGGACCTATATATCTTGCCACGTGATTCTCCTGCTAAACTCGACGACGTTTCGGTGGGCGACAACCGTTATGTGGAATGGGTGTTACATCTGCAATATTTGTAATCTTGAATCCTTTTGCGTACAGGGCACGGACTGCTGATTCGCGGCCTGGACCTGGCCCCTTTACATTCACTTCAAGGTTTTTCATGCCATATTCTTGTGCAACCGAACCACAACGCTCCGCTGCAACCTGCGCAGCAAATGGTGTACTTTTACGTGACCCACGGAAACCCGAGCCACCTGAGGTTGCCCAGCATAATGCATTACCCTGACGATCAGTGATCGTGATAATAGTGTTGTTAAACGATGCATGTATGTGTGCAATACCGTCAGAGACGTCGCGTTTAACTTTTTTCCGTGTACGAGTTTTCGATTTGGTTGCCATTTTTAATTAACCTTAAATCCTTAAATTATCTATCTGGGCTTAACGTTTGATAGGTTTACGTGGACCTTTACGGGTGCGTGCATTGGTTTGTGTTTGCTGTCCGCGTACCGGCAGACCGCGTCGATGACGAATACCGCGATAGCAGCCCATATCCATCAAACGTTTAATATTCATTGAAACTTCACGACGCAGATCACCTTCAACAGTGTACTTGCCGAGTTCAGTACGAATTCTTTCCAGGGTATCTTCATCCATTTCCGACAATTTTGCGTCACGCGCAATACCCAGTGCATCACAGATTACTTTTGCGCGCTGGCGGCCAACACCATAGATATGCGTCAACGCAACTTCTGCATGCTTGTTATCTGGTACGTTTATGCCTGCTATACGGGCCATGTTATATCCTCAATTATTATTGGCATTTCTGGCGCCAATCCAACTAGCCTATCTATTACCCTGGTAAATCATTTCCTGCTATTACGCTGAAAATTTAACCAGTACCTACACGAAACCGCCAATTTTACGAGATTTCCACCTGCTTCCGCAAGAGCTCGTTTTAAAAAACAGCGACTTAGCCTCTATAATGATTCCAAATCTAGCCCTGGCGCTGCTTGTGTCGCGGATCCTTGCAGATCACACGTACCGTGCCATGGCGACGAATCACCTTACAATTGCGACAAATCTTCTTTACTGATGCTCTGACTTTCATGTCAGTCTCCCGTTTACCTTACTTGGTCCCAGTTTGCGCTTACTTGGGATTTCCCGCGCGACCCTGAGTTTTAAAGTTAGCCTTTTTCATCAGTCCTTCATACTGATGTGACATCATATGCGCCTGTACCTGCGCCATAAAATCAATGACTACCACCACGATAATTAAAATAGACGTGCCACCAAAATAAAATGGTACGTTCCACTGTAAAATCAAAAATTCCGGCAATAAACATACTGCTGTAATGTAAAGTGCACCTATAAACGTCAAACGACCCAGTATCTTGTCGATATGTTTCGCCGTCTGCTCACCTGGACGAATACCAGGAACAAATGCCCCTGACTTTTTCAGGTTGTCTGCGACTTCTTTCGGGTTGTACATTAATGCCGTATAAAAGAAACAGAAAAATATAATTCCAATTGCATAGGTAATAACATAAATCGGCTGACCTGGAGATAACCAGGTTTTAATATCACTCAACCATCCCAGATTACTGCTACTTCCAAACCAGCCTGCAATCGTTGCTGGAAACAAAATAATTGCCGAGGCAAAAATAGGTGGAATCACACCTGCCATATTTATTTTGAGCGGCAAATGTGTCGATTGCCCGCCCATCATGCGACGACCTTGTTGTCGCTGCGCATAATTAACTGTGATACGGCGTTGCGCCCGCTCCATCAAAATGACAAACGCGATGACCGCAAACACCAGTATAAATAACAATAAAATAATACCGTGGCTCAACTCACCCGTACGTGCCAGATTGAGCGTGCCACCAACAGCAGCCGGCAACCCGGCCACAATGCCGGCGAATATAATTAGCGATATACCATTACCAATACCGCGTTCTGTAATCTGTTCTCCCAGCCACATTAAAAACATGGTGCCGGTTACAAGCGTAATAACTGCCGGCATGATAAATGCCATATTCGTCACACCCGCAATATGTCCGATATCAATCCCTTGTCTGTCCAGTGCAATTGAAATACCGATTGCCTGGAAGGTACCTAAAGCCAGAGTACCGTAACGGGTGTACTGCGTAATTTTGCGTCGACCTTGTGCGCCTTCTTTACTCAAGGTCTCCAGTTTCGGATGCACCTTGGTCAGCAGTTGCATGATAATTGACGCCGAAATGTACGGCATGATACCCAATGCGAACAATGACAAACGCGATAATGCACCACCTGAGAACATGTTAAACATGTCGAGGATGGTTCCGCTTTGCTGCTGTACCATTTTTGCCAGTTCTGCAGGATCAACACCTGGAACTGTTATATATGACCCAATCCTGAATACCAGCATGGCGCCTAACACAAAAAATATCCGCTGCTTCAGCTCGGTGAGATTACCGCCTGCAAGTGAAGCACCTGGTTTTTTGACTGCCACGTTAAACTACTCTATTCCTATGCTATTCAGTCTTCGACTTTGCCGCCAGCAGCAGATATCGCTTCACGCGCACCTTTTGTGACTTTAATGCCTTTCAAACTGACAGCTTTATCTATTTTTCCGGATAACATCACTTTTACATGAAGAATATTTTTGGTGATCAGATTGGCAGCTTTTAATGCTTCCAAATCAATCACATCTGCCGAAACACTATTTAATTCATGCAGTCGAATTTCAGCCGAGACAAAGCCCTTACGTGAACTGAATCCACGTTTTGGTAAACGGCGTTGCAGTGGCATCTGGCCACCCTCGAATCCGACTTTGGTAAATCCACCTGAACGTGATTTTTGACCTTTATGGCCACGTCCGCATGTTTTGCCGAGTCCCGAACCAATACCCCGGCCTACTCTTTTTGCGGCTTTTCTCGAACCTTCAGCTGGTTTGATAGTATTTAAAAACATGACTCTTATCCTTCAATTTTCAGCATATAAGATACTTTGTTAATCATGCCGCGTGTGCATGGCGTATCTTCAACTTCTACTGTCTGGTGCATACGACGTAAACCCAAACCTGCAACACAGGCTTTATGCGCCTTCAACCTTTTGGTTGGACTTTTCACTAATGTTACTTTTATTTTGTCCGTCATAGCTTTACTTCCAAACTGATTCTAATCGTTGTCTCACAAAAATAATCCGGCAGGATTATTCAATAATGTCTTCAACCTTCAGACCACGCTTTGCTGCAATTGATTTTGGAGACGCCATGTCTGCCAAACCCTTGATTGTTGCACGTACTACGTTGATTGGATTGCGTGATCCAATACATTTCGCCAACACGTTGTGTACACCAACAACATCAAATACTGCGCGCATTGGGCCACCAGCAATTACACCGGTACCTTCTGATGCGGGTTGCATAAATACTTTTGCCGCACCGTGTTCTGCAACAATCGGATACTGCAAGGTACCATCTGACAAGGCAACACGTTTCATGTTCTTGCGTGCACTTTCCATTGCTTTTTGAATAGCAACCGGCACTTCACGAGCCTTACCAGTACCAAAACCTACACGACCCTGACCATCACCAACAACAGTAATTGCCGAGAAACCAAAGATGCGACCACCTTTAACCACTTTTGCAACACGACGAATATTAATCAGGCGTTCCTGTAATCCATCTGCTGAAGGTGTTGATTCAAAACCTGCCATAAGTTGTACCCTTGTTTAGCTTATTAAAATTGCAGACCGGCTTCGCGCGCTGCATCGGCCAACGCTTTCACGCGACCATGATATTTAAACCCTGAACGATCGAAGGCAACAGATTCAATGCCTGCGGCCTTTGCTTTTTCTGCGATCGTTTTACCTACATGTGCTGCCGCAGCAGTATTTCCGGTATTCTTGGCATTTGCCTTGATGTCAGCCTGTACCGTTGATGCACTGGCGAGCACCTTGACGCCTGAAGCATCAATAACTTGCGCATAGATATGACGTGGCGTACGGTGCACAGTTAAACGCGGCACAGCCAGTTCACGGATCTTTGCTCGTGCTTTACGAGCACGCCGTTGTCGAGTTAATCTTTTGTTGTCCATCGCTATAACCTGCTTAATCTGTATTGCGAAATAATCTACTTTATCCGGTTACTATTTTTTCTTCGCTTCTTTACGTGCAATATACTCACCGGCATATTTTACGCCCTTGCCTTTATATGGCTCAGGTGGTCTGAAGGCACGAATCTCTGCTGCTACCTGGCCGACTTTTTGTTTGTCCATGCCTTTAATGACAATTTCAGTCTGGCTTGGCGTTTCTGCACTCACGCCTTGTGGCAATGCATAATTAATAGGATGAGAAAATCCAAGTGTCAGATTTAACTTATCGCCTTGCGCCTGTGCACGATAACCAACACCCACCAGCTCAAGCTTTTTCTCAAAACCTGTACTCACACCAACCATTAAATTATTTACCACAGCACGTGCTGTTCCGCTTTGCGCAGATCCCAGCGGATGACCTTCACGTGGTGTAAATGTTAAGGCAGCTTCATCCTGGCTAATGACGACAGCTTCATGGACTGTATGTTCCATTGCGCCTTTTGATCCTTTCACACTTACGTGCTGATCAGTAATTTTGACTTCAACGCCTTTTGGTATATCTAATGCTGTATATCTTGCCATCGCTTAATTACCTTTACTTAATTCCCTGCTCTCGTTATTGAACGGTGCAAAGAACTTCACCACCATGACCGGCTTTACGAGCAGCGCGATCGGTCATCAACCCGACTGAAGTTGAAATAATTGCAACACCCAGCCCGCCCATTACTGTAGGAATTTCGTTGTTTGCTTTATATATACGCAAGCCCGGGCGCGAAACACGTTTCACTTTCTCTATTACCGGTTTTCCATCGAAATATTTAAGATCAATCACCAGTAATTTTTTAATACCGTCATTTTCATCAACGTGAAAATCTGAAATATAGCCTTCGTCCTTAAGCACCTGGGCGATAGCTGACTTCTGCTTCGATGCAGGCATGCTGGTAGTCGGCTTGTTTGCTGCCAACGCATTACGAATGCGGGTTAACATGTCAGCAATAGGATCAGTCATCATAATGTAATACCCCTAAATTTTTACCAGCTGCCTTTATGCAGACCGGGTACATCACCACGCATGGTGTATTCACGTAATTTGTTACGACACAGTCCAAACTTGCGATAAACAGCATGCGGGCGACCGGTAATACGGCAACGACGCTGCTGTCGAGAAGGACTCGCATCACGAGGCAAGGCCTGAAGTTTCTGCTGTGCATCCATTCGCTCTTCCATCGAAGCTGTTGGACTTTTAACGAGTGACTTTAACGCGGCACGCTTTGCTGCATACTTGGCAACAGTTTTTGCGCGTTTCTTTTCGCGTTCGATCATGGACGTTTTTGCCATTATTTCTTTCCTCTAAACCTTGAGCTCTTAAGCTTTACTGCATTAACCCTTCAAAGGGAAATTAAATGCCGCGAGTAGTGCACGCGCTTCATCATTTGATTTTGCTGTTGTAGTAATGGTTATATCCATACCACGTAACGCATCAATCTTGTCGTAATCAATTTCAGGGAAAATAATCTGTTCCTGAATCCCCATACTGTAATTGCCGCGACCATCAAACGATTTGGTGTTTAGTCCGCGAAAATCTCTAATTCGTGGTATCGCAATACTTACCAGACGATCCAGGAATTCATACATGCGTTCCTTGCGTAATGTCACCTTGCATCCAACCGGCCAACCTTCACGAACCTTGAATCCCGCAACAGATTTGCGCGCCTTGGTTACAACTGGTCGTTGACCTGCTATTTTTGTCATATCAGTAACGGCATGTTCAATTACCTTTTTATCACCAATAGCTTCACCGACACCCATATTCAGGGTTATCTTGGTAATTTTCGGCACTTGCATAACGCTGGTGTAACCGAACTGTTCTTTCAATTTCGGTACAACATCACTCTTATAAAATTCTTTTAATCTGGCCATTACATTAACCTTATACGTCAATCACTTCGCCGTTCGACTTGAAGAATCGAACCTTGTTTCCGTCTTCCAACGACTTGACACCAACACGGTCTGCTTTGCCGGTCGCTGAATTAAAAATTGCTACATTTGAAATGTGCAAAGGCATTTCCTTTTCAACGATACCGCCTGGCACACCCGCATTGGGGTTTGGCTTGGTATGTTTCTTTGCAACATTTATATTCTCAACGACAATACGCGCATCTTCCGGTATTACACGCAACACGGTACCGCGTTTGCCTTTATCTTTACCGGCGATAACGATGATTTCGTCGCCTTTTTTAATTTTTGCCATGCCCATCTTATATCTACCTTAAATGCCTTGTATCTCGTTGGTCATTTACTATTAAAATTCTTACAAAACTTCCGGAGCCAATGAAATTATTTTCATGAACTTTTCATTTCTCAATTCACGCGTAACCGGCCCGAAAATACGTGTACCAATTGGCTGTAACTGCTGATTCAACATCACCGCTGCGTTTTTATCAAAACGGATGATAGAACCATCAGGACGACGCACACCTTTGCGAGTCCGAACAACAACCGCATTTGCAACATCACCTTTTTTCAGGCGTCCGCGCGGAATCGCTTCCTTGATGCTGACCTTGATCACATCACCAATACCTGCATAGCGGCGCTTCGAGCCACCCAGGACCTTTATACACATAACACGACGCGCGCCGCTGTTATCGGCTACTTCCAGTTCTGTTTGCATTTGAATCATGGCGCTAAACTCCAGTTAACCAGTACTGCGCTATGCAGTAATAGCTCTTTCTAAAATCTTGTCCAGCGTCCAAGATTTGGTTTTTGAAATCGGACGACATTCCATAATAGTGACGGTGTCGCCTTCGTTACATTCGTTATTCGCGTCATGCGCATGAATCTTGCTTGAGCGTTTGATGAATTTTCCATACACAGGGTGTGGTACGCGACGCTCTACCATCACTGTTATGCTTTTATCCATTTTATTGGAAATTACCGTACCTTGAACGGTACGTTTTGCTTTTTCCGCTTGCTCACTCATGAGTTACTCGCTCGCTTTTTTTCGTTAATCACTGTTTTCACACGCGCAATATTTTGTCTGACTTCTTTCATCAAATGAGGCTTGGCCAATTGACCGGAACCTTGCTGCATACGCAGATTAAATTGTTCACGTAAAAGGCCTGTCAACTCTTTATTCAAGTCGGCAACACTTTTATCACGTAATTCAGTAGCATTCATTACAGTATCGTCCGCGTTACAAAGGCTGTTGAAACAGGTAATTTTGCTGCTGCCAAGCGGAATGCTTCACGCGCAATATCTTCTGCCACACCTTCCATTTCATATAACATGCGACCCGGTTGAATCTGGGCCACCCAATATTCTACGTTACCTTTACCCTTGCCCTGACGTACTTCCAGTGGCTTCTGGGTAATTGGCTTGTCAGGAAAAACTCGAATCCAGATCTTGCCGCCACGTTTGATATAACGTGACATTGCACGACGCGCGGCTTCAATCTGGCGTGCAGTAATACGCCCGCGGCCTGTTGACTTCAATCCAAATTCACCGAAACTAACCTTACTGCCGCGTACCGCGATACCACGATTGCGACCTTTGTGTTGTTTACGGAATTTTGTGCGCTTCGGCTGCAACATCCCTAAATTCTCCTGATTCTCTCTTCTTCGCTTACCGGTTAGTTAGTTGCTGCTTCAGCTTCAGCGGCATCCGCACCAATCACTTCACCTTTGAATATCCATACTTTCACACCCAGGATACCGTATGTGGTGAGCGCTTCGGCAAACCCATAATCAATATCTGCTCGCAGAGTGTGTAATGGCACACGACCTTCGCGATACCATTCCGAACGTGCGATTTCCGCACCGTTCAAACGACCCGCCACGTTAATTTTTACACCCTGGGCACCCAGACGCATGGTGTTTTGCACAGCACGTTTCATTGCGCGACGAAACATGATTCGACGTTCGAGCTGCTGGGCAATACCTTCTGCAACCAGCTGTGCATCCAGTTCCGGTTTGCGGATTTCTTCAATATTGATGTGCACCTTTGGCAGGTTCATCATCTTTGTCACTTCTTCGCGTAAGCGCTCGATATCTTCACCCTTCTTCCCGATAACTAGACCCGGACGGGCGGTATGGATTGTTATATTCGCGCTACCGGCAGTACGCTCAATCTGGATGCGGCTGACTGACGCTTGCGACAGTCTCTTTTTCAGAAACTCGCGCGCCTTGATATCCTGATTTAAATAGTTTGCGTAGTCTTTATTGCCCGCATACCATTTAGAGGAGTAGTCGGTAACAATACCGAGTCGCATGCCAATTGGATGTACTTTCTGACCCATACCTAAATATCCTAAACGTTAAATTTACTTGCCGTTACTTATCAGACACCATCACAGTAATGTGACTGGAGCGTTTAAAAATATGGTTTGCCGCACCTTTTGCACGCGCTTCCCAACGTTTCATTGTCGGACCTTCATCTACAAAAATCCGGTTTACTTTCAGTTCATCAATGTCCGCACCTTCATTGTGTTCGGCATTGGCAATTGCAGATTCCAGAACTTTCTTTACCAGCTTGGCTGCTTTCTTGGGGCTGAATGACAGCACCTGTAATGCGCCTTCTACCGGCAACCCACGCACCTGATCTGCAACCAATCGCGCTTTTTGTGCTGAAATGCGTGCATATCGTAATTTTGCTGCCACTTCCATCTTGATAAACCCTTAGTTAATTATTTCTTCGCTTTCTTATCCGCTGCGTGACCTTTAAAGGTACGCGTCGGCGCAAATTCACCTAACTTGTGACCAACCATGTTATCGGACACAAAAACCGGCACATGTTGACGGCCATTATAAACAGCAATGGTTAAACCAATCATATCTGGCAAGACCATTGAACGGCGCGACCAGGTTTTGATCGGCTTCTTGTTGTTTGTTTCCAATGCGGTTTGCACTTTTTTAACAAGGTGCAAATCGATAAACGGACCTTTTCTTACTGAACGTGACACAGTTTCTATCCCCTAACCTTATTTCTTACCGCGACGACGTACGATTAATTTATCAGTACGCTTGTTTTTACGTGTCTTGTAACCTTTGGTTGGTGTACCCCATGGCGAAACAGGATGACGACCACCTGATGTACGACCTTCACCACCACCATGCGGGTGATCTACCGGGTTCATCGCGACACCACGAACTGTCGGACGCACACCACGCCAGCGAGTAGCACCGGCCTTACCTATCTTGCGCAGATTGTGCTCGCCATTACTGACAACACCAATCGTGGCACGACATTCAGAACGTACTTTACGCATTTCGCCTGAACGTAGTCGAATAGTTGCATACTCGCCTTCACGTGCAATTAACTGTGTAGAGGTGCCTGCACTACGTGCCAACTGAGCACCTTTTCCATTTTTCATTTCGATACAATGCACAACACTACCAACGGGAATGTTGCGTAAAGGCAGGCAATTACCGTTTTTGATCGGAGCATCGCTACCTGACATCAATTCGTCACCGCTCTTTATGCCGTGGGGCGCAATAATATAGCGTCGCTCGCCATCTGCATATAGCAATAAAGCAATATTTGCACTGCGATTTGGATCATATTCAAGTCGTTCTACTTTTGCAGCGATCCCGTCCTTATCGCGTTTGAAATCGATAACGCGGTAATGCTGCTTGTGTCCGCCACCTATATGCCGGGTAGTAATACGACCATAGTTATTTCGACCACCTGATTTAGACTTTCTCTCAAGCAATGGTGCATAAGGTGAACCTTTATGGAGGTCCGGGTTGACCACCTTCACCATACCGCGTCGTCCGGCTGATGTGGGTTTTGTTTTTACTACTGCCATGATTACTGTCCCCTATTCCTTATTCCGCACCAAGGAAATTGATATCTTGTCCCGCCGCCAGACTGACATAGGCTTTTTTCCAGTCTTTGCGCTTACCGGGGCCAAACTTGTTACGTTTACGTTTACCCTGATTGTTTGATACGGTTACCTTGTCCACTTTCACTTCAAACAGCATTTCTACTGCCTGCTTGATATCAGATTTGTTCGCGCGTGGCGAAACTTTAAATACGACCTGGTTATTTGCATCGGCAACATTGGTGCTCTTTTCCGAAATGTGCGGCTCAAGCAGCACTGTCATCAGCTCATGATCTTTCACGACAGTTTCTCCTCAATTTGTTTAACCGCGGAAACAGTCATAACGACTTTCTCAAAACGCAGCAGGTTGACCGGGTCAATCACCGAAACATCACAAATTCCAAGATGCGGTAAATTGCGCGCTGACATAAACAATGCTTCACTTAAATCATTTACAACAAGTAACACATTTGAAATCACACCCAGACCCTGCAACTTGGAAAACAGCTCCTTGGTTTTTGGTGTCTTCATGTCGAAATCGTCAACAAGTATCAGACGGTCTTGACGAACCAGCTCGGACAGAATCGATTTCATTGCACCTGCGTACATTTTTTTATTCAATTTCTGCGAATAATCGCGCGGCTTGGCAGCAAACGTTACACCACCTGTACGCCAGATTGGCGAACGTATGGTGCCCGCACGTGCACGGCCGGTACCTTTTTGACGGAATGGTTTTTTACCACCACCGCTTACTTCTGAACGCGATTTTTGTGCCTTGCTACCCTGACGACCTGTCGCCATATAGGCAACCACGGCCTGATGAACCAATGACTCATTGAATTCACGACCAAAAGTAGCATCGGATACTTCAACCTTCTTGGTTGATGCCTTGCCTGTCGCTGTTGTTAAACTTAATTCCATCGATCCTTTCCTCTTACCCTGGTTCCTAGCGCGTCTTAACAGAAGGTTTAATTACGATATCACCGCCTTTCGAACCCGGCACCGCACCTTTAACCAGTAGCAAATTACGTTCACTATCAACGCGGACGATTTCCAGATTTTGAGTGGTTGTCTTTTCCGCACCCATGTGGCCAGACATTTTCTTGCCCTTCCATACACGACCCGGAGTTTGACATTGACCAATAGAACCTGGCGCACGATGTGATAGTGAGTTACCGTGCGTATTGTCCTGACCTCTGAAGTTATGACGTTTGATTGCACCCTGAAAACCTTTACCAATCGAGGTGCCACTTACATCAACTTTTTGACCATCTGCAAAAATATCTACCTTGATTTCTGCCGCCACAGCCAGATCTTCACCTTCACCATCATCCAGACGAAATTCCCACAAGCCGCGGCCTGCTTCCACGCCCGACTTGGCGAAATGTCCTGCCATAGCCTTGTTTACTCGATTAGCCTTTTTCATGCCGGTGGTAATCTGCACTGCACGATATCCATCACTCTCAAGCGTCTTCACTTGTGTAATGTGGTTAGGCTCGACCTGGATCACAGTCACAGGCAATGACGCGCCTTCATCTGTAAAGATGCGTGTCATTCCAACTTTTCGACCGACCAAACCAATTGTCATGTTAATACTCCCGTTCTACCTTACTGCCTACGTTTTGCCTGACTTGTTATTGCAACTGGATTTGTACATCCACGCCTGCAGCAAGATCCAATTTCATCAGTGCATCAACAGTTTTGTCTGTCGGATCCACGATATCCATCAATCGCTTATGTGTACGCAGCTCATATTGATCACGCGCATCTTTATTCACATGTGGAGAAACCAAAATGGTGTAACGTTCCTTTTTGGTAGGTAAAGGAATCGGACCCTTCACCTGCGCACCGGTACGTTTTGCTGTTTCAACGATCTCTTTCGCTGATTGATCAATCAGTCGATGATCAAAAGCTTTTAATCGGATGCGTATATTCTGGTTCGTTGCCATATATGTTTCTCTAATGCACTGTTAATTAAATTTCTTAAAACCGGGCTCAATCACTATTCAAGGATTTTCGCGACGACGCCGGCACCGACGGTACGGCCGCCTTCACGAATCGCAAAGCGTAAGCCTTCTTCCATCGCAATCGGGTTAATCAGCGACACCACCATGTTCACGTTGTCGCCCGGCATCACCATTTCCACGCCTTCGGGCAAATCACACGCACCGGTCACGTCCGTGGTACGGAAGTAAAACTGCGGGCGGTAACCATTGAAGAACGGCGTATGACGGCCACCTTCGTCTTTGCTCAATATATAGACTTCCGCTTCGAATTTGGTGTGTGGCTTGATCGAACCGGGCTTGCACAGTACCTGACCACGTTCCACTTCTTCTCGTTTGGTGCCACGTAACAGCACACCCACGTTGTCGCCGGCTTGACCCTGGTCCAGCAGCTTACGGAACATTTCCACGCCAGTCACGGTGGTCTTGGTCGTGGCCTTGATGCCCACGATTTCCACTTCTTCGCCTACTTTCACGATGCCGCGTTCGACTCGGCCGGTCACAACTGTACCGCGACCGGAGATGGAGAACACGTCTTCGATAGGTAACAGGAATGCGCCGTCAATTGCGCGCTCTGGCTCAGGAATGTAGCTGTCCATCGCCGCCACCAGCTTCTCAATCGACTGGGTGCCAATCTCCGAGGTGTCGCCTTCGAGGGCTTTTAAGGCCGAACCAATAATCACCGGCGTGTCGTCGCCCGGGAATTCGTATTTGTCTAATAATTCGCGTACTTCCATTTCTACCAGCTCTAGCAGCTCGGCATCGTCGACCATGTCGGCCTTGTTCAGGTAAACCACGATATACGGGACACCCACCTGACGGCTTAACAGAATGTGCTCACGGGTTTGTGGCATCGGGCCATCGGCTGCGGAACAGACCAGAATGGCGCCGTCCATTTGCGCCGCACCGGTAATCATGTTCTTCACATAATCCGCGTGTCCGGGGCAATCCACGTGCGCGTAATGGCGCTTGTCAGATTCGTATTCAACGTGCGCGGTGGCAATGGTGATACCACGGGCTTTTTCTTCCGGGGCCGAGTCAATCTGGTCGTAACCTTTGGTTTCGCCACCATGCAAACTCGCCATATGCGTCGTAATCGCCGCGGTTAGGGTCGTCTTGCCATGGTCAACATGGCCAATTGTGCCAACGTTTACGTGTGGCTTCTTACGCTCAAATTTTTCCTTAGACACCGTCTTGCCCTCTTAATTAAATTTTAAAAAAATCCAACCTGTATCAGGATGCTTTCTTTACGACTTCTTCAGTAATGTTGTTTGGCGCTTCCGCGTACTTCTCAAACTCCATACTGTATGTTGCACGTCCTTGCGATTGCGATCGCAGATCAGTTGCATAACCAAACATTTCTTTCAGTGGCACTTCGGCGCGAACGACTTTTCCGGAAGGACTCTCATCCATTTCCTTAATCAGGCCGCGACGACGATTTATGTCGCCTACCACATCACCCATATATTCTTCAGGTGATACCACTTCTACCTTCATTACGGGTTCAAGCAGTACCGGCTTCGCCATACGCGCGCCTTCCTTGAACCCCATGGAGCCGGCAATCTTGAATGCCATTTCCGATGAATCAACTTCATGAAAGGAACCATCAAACAAGGTTACCTTCACATCTACCATTGGATAACCGGCGATAACACCGTTTTCCATTGCTTCCTGAATACCTTTATCCACTGCAGGGATGTATTCTTTTGGAATCGCACCACCTACAACTTCATTTACAAACTCGTAGCCTGCACCGGTTTCTTGTGGCTCAATCTTTAACACCACATGGCCAAACTGACCGCGACCACCCGATTGACGCACAAATTTGCCTTCAACCTTTTCAACTACCTTGCGAAGCGTTTCACGGTAAGCCACTTGCGGCGCACCAACATTGGCTTCAACCTTAAATTCGCGCTTCATGCGATCGACAATAATGTCGAGATGCAATTCGCCCATACCCGAGATGATTGTCTGGCCGGACTCTTCATCTGTATGCACCCGAAATGATGGGTCTTCTTGCGCCAGCTTGCTCAGCGCGATACCCATCTTTTCCTGGTCAGGCTTGGTTCTCGGTTCGATAGCAACTGAAATAACCGGTTCCGGGAATTCCATTCGCTCCAACGTGATGACATGGTTCATGTCACACAGTGTCTCGCCAGTTGTTACGTCCTTCAAGCCAACCGCAGCCGCAATATCGCCTGCGTGTACTTCTTTAATCTCTTCGCGTGAATTGGCGTGCATTTGCACGATTCGCCCAATTCGTTCTTTTTTACCCTTAATCGGGTTGTACAGCGTATCGCCCGACTTCATCACACCGGAATAAACCCGGAAGAAAGTCAAGGTCCCAACAAACGGATCCGTTGCAATCTTGAACGCCAGGGCAGAAAAAGGCTCGCTATCATCCGCGTGACGCTCTGCTTCTGTTTCGTTCTTGTCATCAAGAATGCCCTTAATCGCAGGCACATCTACTGGCGCAGGCATGTAATCAACAACCGCATCCAACATTGCCTGTACGCCTTTGTTCTTGAAGGCCGATCCACACAGGCAAGGTACAATTTCATTCGCCAGCGTGCGTTTACGCAGACCGGCTTTAATCTCTTCGTTTGACAGATCACCCTCTTCCAGGTATTTATCCATCAATTCTTCGCTGGCTTCAGCCGCGGCTTCGACCATGTTTTCGCGCAACTCTTTACATTTTGCTGCGATATCGGCCGGTATATCTTCTTCGGCGAAAGTCACACCCATGTCGGCCTCATTCCACATGATGGCCTTCATCTTGATCAGGTCAACAACACCTTTAAACTTCTCTTCTGCACCAATACTCATTTGTATTGGTATCGGGTTGGCACCTAAACGGCTTTTTAACTGGCCCACCACACGCAGAAAGTCTGCTCCCGCGCGATCCATTTTGTTCACAAACGCCAATCGCGGCACGGCATACTTGTTCGCCTGACGCCAGACCGTTTCTGACTGAGGCTCAACACCTCCAACCGCACAAAACACTGCGCAGGCTCCATCGAGTACACGCAATGAACGTTCAACTTCTATCGTAAAATCCACGTGTCCCGGCGTATCTATTATATTGATACGATGCTGCGGGTACTGCTTTTCCATCCCTTCCCAGAAGCAAGTTGTTGCTGCTGAAGTGATGGTGATTCCACGTTCTTGTTCCTGCTCCATCCAATCCATGGTGGCAGCGCCGTCGTGCACTTCGCCAATCTTGTGCGAAATACCCGTATAAAATAGTACACGCTCTGTTGTCGTCGTTTTACCTGCATCAATGTGAGCCATGATGCCAATATTACGATAGCGTTCTAATGGTGTTTTACGTGCCATTATCTATACGCCTAATCTTTACCGGTCAGGCAGTTACCAGCGGTAATGTGCAAATGCTTTATTGGCTTCTGCCATGCGATGCACATCTTCACGTTTTTTCACAGCAGATCCACGATTTTCAATGGCATCTGCCAGCTCACCAGCCAGTCTTGCGCCCATACCTTTTTCGCCACGCTTACGTGCCGCATCAACAATCCAGCGCATAGCCAGCGCGTTACGACGTGTCGGACGCACTTCAACGGGAACCTGATAGGTTGCACCACCCACTCGACGTGATTTAACCTCGACCATCGGACGCACGTTATCCAGCGCCTGCTCAAGCGCATCTGACGCCTGAATACTTTTCTTCCCGGACACTGTATCCAGCGCACCGTAGACAATACTTTCTGCAACAGACTTTTTACCGCTTAACATGACGGTATTGATAAATTTCGCTACGATTTCCGACTTGAATTTCGGATCCGGTAACACTTCTCGTTTTTGTGCGACGCGACGTCTTGCCATGATGCTTTCCTATATTAACCTTTTGGTCGTTTCGCGCCGTATTTCGAACGCGCTTGCTTACGATCACTGACACCTGATGTATCCAGGGAACCACGTACAATGTGATACCGCACACCCGGCAAATCCTTAACCCGGCCACCACGAATCAGCACTACCGAGTGTTCCTGTAAATTATGGCCTTCACCACCTATATAAGAGGTTACTTCAAAACCATTCGTCAACCGCACCCGTGCAACTTTACGCATTGCCGAGTTCGGTTTTTTCGGTGTCGTAGTGTAAACACGTGTGCATACACCTCGTCGTTGCGGACATGCTGCCAGTGCAGGCACATTCGTCTTGGTAATCTTTCGCTGACGCGGTTTTCTTACTAACTGATTGATAGTTGCCATATTTTTTTCGCTAAATTCTTGCCTGTCCAGAAAATAAACGACAGGCCGAGACAATCCTCAGACCTGTCGTTAAGTGGTGCGCGATTGTAGTGAATCCGATGAGGTTATGTCAACCGGATCTACCATAAAAATGTAACAATACCAGCTCCTTTACGGATTCGAAAGAAGTTGCTCTTGTTATACTTGCTCAATATTTGTCCAACAATAACGTAATTGGAACACTTCAAGCGCCAGAACCGGCTTCACGCGTTACCAGTCCTATATATATAGTATGGGTATTTCCATTACTCGAAAATATCCACAATATTTATAATGATTTTGCCTCGGCAGCTTCATTATCTGTTTCTTCGCTTTCAGCGGGCGATTCCGTCATCAATATCGCCGGGATATCATCTTTCTTGCGCTTGCGACGACGATCCGCATGGAAAGCGAGACCGGTACCGGCAGGAATCAATCGACCCACGATAACATTTTCTTTCAGTCCGCGCAGATCATCAATTTTACCGGTTACAGCTGCTTCGGTAAGCACCCGTGTCGTTTCCTGGAATGACGCTGCAGAAATAAAGGATTCGGTTGCCAGTGATGCCTTGGTGATACCCAGCAACATTGGTTCCCATTTAACCAGATCTTTATCCTGCTCTTTGAGTTGTTCATTCAACTCAATCACGCGCGAACGCTCAACCTGCTCACCGCGTAACAAACTGCTGATACCCGGATCTTTGATTTCAACTTTACGTAACATCTGGCGCACGATAACTTCAATATGTTTATCGTTAATTTTTACACCTTGTAAACGATATACTTCCTGTACTTCATTGGTGATATAGCGAGCAAGCTCTTCAACACCCAGCAGACGTAAAATATCGTGTGGATTTGGTTCACCTTCAGCTATGACTTCACCTTTTTCAACATGCTCACCTTCGAACACGGTGATGTGACGCCACTTCGGAATCAGTTCTTCATATACCGCACTGTCATCTGTTGGCGTAATAACCAGTCGTTGTTTACCTTTGGTTTCCTTGCCGAAGCTGACCGTACCGGAAATTTCCGCCATGATAGACGATTCTTTCGGTTTACGTGCTTCGAACAAATCAGCAACCCGTGGCAAACCACCGGTGATATCACGTGTTTTTGATGATTCCTGTGGTATACGCGCAATCGCATCACCCACGCCACACTTGGCACCATCTTTCATGGTAACCAGCGCACCGGCAGGTAAATAATAATGCGCAGGAATATCGGTACCGGCAATATTCAGATCTTCACCATCCACACCGACCAATTTCACCATCGGGCGCAAATCTTTCGCGGATGAACTGCGTTGTTTCGGATCCAGAATCACCAGGCTGGACAAGCCAGTCATTTCGTCAATTTCGGCTGTAGCGGTCACGCCATCAATAATATCAACATACTTGATACTACCCGCTTCCTCAGTGATAACCGGGTGAGTATGTGGATCCCATGTTGCGACAACCCGACCACCTTTCACTTCTGCACCATCCTGTACAGTAATAACCGCACCATAAGGTACACGATAACGTTCACGCTCACGACCTTGTTCATCCAGTACTGTGATTTCACCTGAACGCGATACCGCCACGATGTTTCCGGAAGCATGCAGTACAGTTTTGATGTTATGCAGTTTAACAGTACCGTTATTCTTGATTTCGATGTTACTGACTGCCGCTGCTCGCGATGCTGCGCCACCAATATGGAACGTACGCATGGTCAACTGAGTACCTGGCTCACCAATAGACTGCGCAGCAATAACACCCACTGCTTCACCCTGGTTTACCTGATGTCCACGTGCCAGATCACGGCCGTAACATGATGCGCAAACACCGTGCAGATTGTCACAGGTAATCGGTGAACGGACTTTTATGTGATCAACGCCAAGGCCTTCAATTCGTTTAACCCAGCCTTCATCGATCAAGGTGCCACGATCAATAACCGTCTTGCCTTCATTATCGATAACATCATCTGCCACAACACGTCCAAGCACACGTTCACCAAGTGGTTCAACAACATCACCACCTTCGATGAGAGCGTGCATGGTTAAACCACCGGTTGTGCCGCAATCGATACCGGTGACAACCAGATCTTGTGACACGTCAACAAGACGTCGAGTCAGATAACCCGAGTTGGCTGTTTTCAATGCGGTATCGGCCAAACCTTTACGCGCACCGTGAGTCGAAATAAAGTATTGCAATACTGACAGGCCTTCACGGAAGTTAGCCGTAATCGGTTGTTCGATAATAGAACCATCCGGTTTCGCCATCAATCCACGCATACCAGCGAGCTGACGAATCTGTGCAGCAGAACCCCGCGCACCTGAGTCAGCCATCATAAAAATAGAATTGAATGATTTTTGCTTGACGGTGTTGCCTTCGCGATCAACAACATCTTCCGTACCCAGCTTGTCCATCATCGCTTTGGCAATCTGATCATTGGTGTGTGACCAGATATCGACAACTTTGTTATAGCGCTCACCCCAGGTAACCAGACCGGATGTATATTGCTCTTCAATTTCTTTAACTTCGTTTTCAGCTTTACCCAGGATGGTATATTTTTCTTCCGGGATAACCATATCGTTCACACCGAACGATACACCGGCGCGGGTTGAATATTCAAAACCGGTGTACATGAGTTTATCGGCAAAAATAACCGTCGCTTTCAGACCCAGCTGACGATACGAAGCATTGATCAAGGCAGAAACTGCCTTCTTGGTTAAATCCTTGTTTAACAGGCTAAATGCCATGCCTTTTGGCATGATACCCCAAAGCAAGCCACGACCAACGGTTGTATCAACCAGTTTGGTTTCAGTGGTTTCGTTGCCTTCTTTATCAATCTGTGTTTCGTGAATACGTACTTTGACTTTCGCTTGCAAACCAACTGCACCGGTTGCATAAGCACGGTGCAATTCATCAATGTCGGCAAACATCATACCTTCGCCCTTGCCATTGATGCGTTCGCGTGTCATCCAGTACAAACCCAATACCACGTCCTGTGAAGGTACGATAATCGGTTCACCGTTAGCAGGTGAGAGAATATTATTACTCGACATCATCAGCGCACGCGCTTCGAGCTGTGCTTCCAGTGATAACGGGACGTGAACAGCCATCTGGTCACCGTCAAAGTCGGCGTTAAACGCGGTACAAACCAGCGGGTGCAGGTTAATCGCCTTACCTTCGATCAAGGTTGGCTCAAATGCCTGAATACCCAAACGGTGCAGTGTTGGTGCGCGGTTTAACATCACGGGATGTTCGCGAATGACTTCTTCGAGAATATCCCATACTTCCGGCCCTTCACGCTCGACCATTTTCTTGGCGTGCTTGATGGTTGTTGCCAGACCACGACGTTCTAATTTGGAAAAAATAAACGGCTTGAACAGTTCTAACGCCATTTTTTTCGGCAAACCGCACTGATGTAATTTCAATGTTGGCCCAACCACGATAACTGAACGGCCTGAATAATCGACACGTTTACCGAGCAGGTTCTGACGGAAACGACCCTGCTTGCCTTTGATCATGTCTGCAAGCGATTTGAGTGGACGTTTGTTCGAACCGGTAATGGCGCGACCTCGACGACCGTTATCCAGCAACGCGTCAACGGATTCCTGCAACATTCGTTTTTCATTACGTACAATGATATCCGGCGCATTCAGGTCCAATAGACGTTTCAGGCGGTTGTTACGGTTAATAACGCGACGATACAGATCATTCAGATCAGACGTTGCAAATCGTCCGCCTTCAAGTGGTACCAGCGGGCGTAATTCTGGTGGTAATACCGGTAGTACGGTTAATACCATCCATTCCGGCTTGTTTCCTGATTCGACAAACGCTTCGATCAATTTCAGGCGCTTGCTTAATTTTTTCAGTTTGGTTTCAGACTTGGTTGCACCCATGTCTTCACGCACTTTGTCAATTTCATTTTGCAGATTCAACTTGCTTAACAGGTGATGAATGGCTTCTGCACCCATGCGGGCATCAAAATCGTCACCATATTGTTCTAGCGCATCAAGATACTGTTCATCAGACATTAATTGGCCTGGCTCAAGGTCAGTCATGCCAGCATCAATCACAACAAATGCTTCGAAATAAAGAACGCGTTCGATATCACGTAATGTCAGGTCGAGCAGCAAACCCATGCGTGACGGCAGTGATTTCAGGAACCAGATGTGTGCAACAGGCGATGCCAGTTCGATATGGCCCATGCGCTCACGACGTACTTTTGCCAACGTGACTTCGATACCACATTTTTCACATATCACACCACGGTGTTTTAAACGTTTGTACTTGCCGCATAAGCATTCATAATCCTTGATAGGCCCAAAGATTTTTGCACAGAACAAACCATCACGTTCCGGCTTGAATGTCCGGTAATTGATCGTTTCTGGTTTTTTTACTTCACCAAATGACCATGAACGAATTTTTTGTGGTGATGCCAGACCAATGCGAATCGCATCGAAATCTTCGTTCTGACCTTGTTGCTTGAGGATCTTGAGTAGATCTTTCACTATGCTGCTCCTGCTCGTAAGCTTTTTAAATCGTTAATCAACTATTGCTGCTTTAACCAGATAAATTCTCTTTCGTTATACCCGATGGAAATTAATCCAACTGCTCTAATTCAATATCGATACCCAGTGAACGAATTTCCTTGAGTAACACATTGAAGGATTCCGGCATACCGGCTTCCATATGATGATCGCCATCGACAATGTTTTTATACATTTTGGTTCGACCATTAACGTCATCCGATTTCACCGTGAGCATTTCCTGCAGGGTATATGCTGCACCGTATGCTTCCAGTGCCCAGACTTCCATCTCACCGAAGCGTTGACCACCGAATTGCGCCTTACCACCCAATGGTTGCTGTGTAACAAGCGAGTATGGTCCGGTTGAACGGGCATGCATCTTGTCATCAACCAGGTGGTTCAGTTTTAACATGTACATATAACCGACGGTAACATCGCGCTCAAAGGCATCACCCGTTCGGCCATCAAACAACTGTGTCTGGCCAGATCGTGGCAAGCCTGCAAGTTCCAACAGATTTTTGATTTCTTCTTCAGTTACACCATCAAATACCGGTGTCGCGAACGGCACACCTTTTGTCAGGTTCCTTGCCAGCTCCATGATTTCATCATCACTGAATGATTTCAGATCTTCGCTTTGCCCTTCAGTCTTGTTATAAATCGCATCCAGGAATTTGCGAATCTCGCCAACCTTTTGGTGACTGGTGATCATTTCATTGATTTTCTTGCCGAGTCCTTTACCGGCCCAGCCAAGGTGGGTCTCCAGTACCTGACCCACGTTCATACGCGAAGGTACGCCAAGTGGATTCAGCACGATATCAACTGGCTCACCATCAGCGGTATAAGGCATGTCTTCAATCGGCACTATCATGGAGATAACACCCTTGTTACCATGACGACCCGCCATTTTATCGCCGGGCTGAATACGACGTTTCACCGCCATATATACTTTCACCATCTTGAGTACACCTGGTGCCAGATCATCACCGGTGGTAAGTTTTAATTTTTTCTCTTCGTATTTTTCATCGAAACGAACGTGCAATTGTTTCAATTGCTCGGCAATGGCTTCGAGCTGGCTGTTGGCTTCTTCATTGCGTAAACGAATCTCAAACCACTGGTCGCGCGATAATTCATCAAGATATGCCTTGGTAATCTTGCTACCACTGGCCAGTTTGTTGGGTCCGCCATCTGCCATCTTGCCAATCAACATGGTTTCAACACGCTGGTAGGCGTCATCTTCCATAATACGCATTTGATCGCGCAGATCTTTCTTGATACGAGCCAGTTCTGTTTCTTCAATTGCTTTGGCACGCGTATCTTTTTCCAGACCATCACGGGTAAATACCTGTACATCAATAACGGTACCTGCCATACCTGAGGGCACACGCAACGATGTATCTTTAACGTCCGATGCTTTTTCACCAAAGATTGCACGCAGCAGTTTTTCTTCCGGTGTTAGTTGTGTTTCACCTTTTGGTGTTACTTTACCAGCCAGAATATCGCCCGGTTTTACTTCGGCACCGATATAAACAATGCCCGCTTCATCCAGCTTGGCAAGTGCGGCTTCACCGACGTTTGGAATATCACCGGTTATTTCTTCGGAACCCAGTTTGGTATCACGTGCAACGCAGGTCAGTTCTTCGATATGAATGGTTGTGTAACGGTCTTCTTTCACAACACGCTCAGATACCAGAATGGAATCCTCGAAGTTGTAACCGTTCCATGGCATAAACGCCACCAGCATATTTTGACCCAACGCCAGTTCACCCATATCAGTTGAAGGACCATCTGCCAGCACGTCGCCGCGCGCAATCTGGTCGCCAACCCGGACGAGAGGACGCTGATTAATACAGGTATTCTGATTCGAACGCGTGTATTTGGTCAGGTTGTAAATATCGACACCGGGTTCACCGGCAATGGTTTCATCATCATTCACACGCACAACGATACGTGCCGCGTCGACGGAATCGACAGAACCGCCACGTTTGGCAACTACGGTTACACCGGAGTCAATTGCGACAATGCGTTCCATACCGGTACCAACCAGTGGCTTTTCAGTACATAAGGTCGGTACGGCCTGACGTTGCATGTTCGAACCCATCAAGGCACGGTTAGCATCGTCGTGTTCAAGGAATGGAATCAGGGATGCCGCGACAGAAACGATTTGTTTCGGCGATACGTCCATAAAATCAACGCGATCTGCAGTAGTAATAGTAAATTCATTCTGATGACGACACGGAACCAACTCATCGGTCAGGCGACCGCGGTTATCAACACCGGCATTTGCCTGAGCAATGACATACTCATGCTCATCAATCGCACTCAGATACTCAATATCATCCGTCACCTTGCCATTGCTAACCTTGCGATAAGGTGTTTCCAGAAAACCGTAATGGTTACTGCGCGCATAAACCGCCAGAGAGTTGATCAAACCAATGTTTGGTCCTTCCGGCGTTTCAATCGGACAAACCCGACCATAATGGGTTGGATGCACGTCACGTACTTCGAAGCCCGCACGTTCACGTGTCAAACCGCCTGGTCCCAATGCTGAAATTCGGCGTTTATGTGTCACTTCGGATAATGGATTGTTTTGATCCATAAACTGTGACAACTGGCTGGAACCAAAGAATTCCTTGATGGCAGCCGAAACCGGTTTGGCATTAATCATTTCTTGCGGCATCAGGTTGTCAGATTCCGCCAGACTTAAACGTTCTTTCACTGCACGCTCAACACGTACCAGACCAACACGGAACTGGTTTTCTGCCATTTCACCGACTGATCGTACACGTCGGTTACCCAGGTGATCGATATCATCAACCTGACCTTTGCCGTTACGAATGTCTACCAGTGTTTGAATAACGGCGATAATGTCTTCATTGTTGAGTGTACCCGCACCTTCAATTTCCTTACGGCCCACACGACGATTGAACTTCATACGACCAACAGGCGAAAGGTCATAACGATCAAGGCTGAAGAACAGGTTATTAAACAGCGCGTCTGCTGCTTCTTTTGTCGGTGGCTCACCCGGACGCATCATGCGATAAATCTCGACTTGTGCTTCCAGCTGACTGGTCGTTGAATCAATTTCCAGGGTATTGGAAATAAACGGACCATGATCGAGATCATTGGTATAAATTGCTTCAAATGATTTCAAACCTACTTCACGGAAGCGGCTCAGCATTTCTTCGGTGATACGCGCGTTTGCTTCGGCAATCAACTCACCTGTCGATGCGTCGATGATATTTCTTGCCAGACAACGGTCTATCAGATATTCATCAGGCACTTCCATGACTTTGGCGCCTGATTTTTCAATTTCTTTGATATGACGCGGCGTTACTTTGCGGCCTTCTTCGACCAGCACCTTGCCTTTGATGACATAATCGAACTTCGCTGTTTCACCACGCAAACGTTCCGGAACCAGCTTCATGCTGACTGCGCCAGCTTTGGCGATTGTAAATTCGGTATTCTCAAAAAACATTTCAAGAATTTGTTCGGTTTCATAACCCAGCGCACGTAACAGAATTGAAGCCGGCAATTTGCGGCGACGATCGATACGGCAATAGACGCAGTCTTTCGGATCAAATTCGAAATCCAGCCATGAACCGCGATAAGGAATAACGCGCGCGTTAAATAACAGTTTGCCTGAAGAGTGGGTCTTGCCTTTATCGTGATCAAAAAATACACCTGGTGAACGGTGTAACTGGGAAACAATCACGCGCTCGGTACCATTAATAATAAAGGTACCGTTATCGGTCATGAGCGGGATTTCGCCCATGTATACTTCTTGTTCACGGATATCTTTTACCGTCTGGGTTTTTGCTTCTTTATCATAAATTACCAGACGAACTTTAACGCGTAGCGGTGCAGCAAATGTCACGCCGCGCATAATACATTCTTTCTCATCAAATCCGGGGGTGCCCAAACGATAGCTCACATATTCGAGTGCTGCGTTGCCGGAATAACTGACAATCGGGAATACCGACTTGAACGCGGTATGCAGACCCTGGTCTTTTAACGCATCTTCATTGGTGAATTTTTGCAGAAACTCATTATATGAGTCGATTTGCATGGCCAACAGATAAGGGACGTTAAGTACGTCGACTTTCTGACCAAAGTTTTTTCGAATCCGTTTCTTTTCAGTAAACGCGTAACCCATGTTTCACCTGCTATGCTGTTAAATTTAACCTAGTCTGCCTTGCAACCCATGTTTCGTAATATTCGTGGGCTATAGTATGTCTTACCGGCCTGACTGCTTAGCTTGCCCCGATCAAATCAGCATGACTTTGCAGTCAAATAATCAGGACGAACAAAAACAACGATTCACTTTTAATCTGATGGAAACCCGTCAGATCGTAGCGAACATCGCTGCTTTTATTATGTTCTGTTTAGAAAAGACTTTTGTCACACTTGCGCATGACAAAAGTTTTTCTGTAAATAGTCGATTTTTCAATATTTTTCCGAACGTTTGCCCAGAACGAATACAACTATTATCAAAAAATAAGTAAAAAATACTTATTTCAACTCGACAGTTGCGCCGGCTTCTTCCAATTGCTTCTTAAGATCTTCGGCTTCTGCTTTGTTTGCACCTTCTTTAATAGGTGAAGGCGCGCCTTCAACCAGGTCTTTTGCTTCTTTCAAGCCCAGACCGGTGATGCCACGAACAGCCTTGATGACTGCAACCTTGTTGTCGCCGAAGCTGGCCAGAACAACGTCAAATTCGTCTTTCTCAGCTGCTGCTGCGCCGCCATCGGCTGCTGCTGCTGGCGCTGCCGCCATGGCAACCGCTGCGGTTACACCGAATTTTTCTTCCATTGCTTCAACTAATTCAACAACTTGCATTACAGACATATTAGCAATGCTGTCGAGAATGTCTTCTTTAGAAACTGCCATTTTGCAATTCTCCTGATTTAATACTCAGTGCTGGCCTTAAAATTGTTTGGTCAACTAACCTGAGCGAATGTTTCAAAAATACCTAAATACACTAAGGCGCTTATGCTGCAGACTCTTTCTGCTTGCCAATCGCTGCCACGGTACGGACCAGTTTGCCGGGAACCTCGTTGAGGGTTTGCGCAAGTTTGGTAATCGGCGCTTGCATAACAGACATCAGCATACTGATTGCTTGATCTTTGGTTGGTAGACTTGCCAGACGATCGAGATCGCTAGCTGCTAACAACTGTCCGCTTATCGCAAGGGCTTTGACAACCAGCTTGTCATTTTCCTTGGCAAAGGCTTTCACGACACGTGCCGCCGAACCCGGGTCTTCTTGCGAGAACGCAAAAACCATTGGTCCAACTAACGCATCTTTCATGCACGCATAGTCCGTTCCTTCAAAGGCGCGAATTGCCAGCGAGTTTTTCACCACGCGCAAATAGACACCACCTTCGCGTGCTTTCTTACGCAAATTGGTCATCTGCTCTGCTGTCAGGCCATGATATTCAGCGACGACAGCGGAGTGCGCTCTGGCTGCAACTTCAGCAACGTCAGCGACGATAGCTTGCTTTTCACTTAAGCTAAGTGCCACGTACTTTCTCCTTCGCAATTAACAGTTTTCATCCGGAATTTAGATGACAAACTGCTGGAACGAACACCCATAAACAGACGTATATAAAAACCACCTATCTATGGCCCTACGGTGCTTGCCTACCAGAACTAACATTCTGCTCAGGCACACCATCTACACAAGCCGACCCTTTATATCCACCAGGCCATTAAGCCAGTCTTTATGATGCTGCTAATAAAAACTGGCACTTGTGGTCTTTGACGGACTCGTCATTTCGAAAAACGACGAGACCCAAAGTCTCTTACTTTCGTCTCGCTTATGCGCTCAACGAAGTTTGATCAATTGCAATACCAGGTCCCATTGTGGTGGAGACTGATATTTTCTTCATGTACTGCCCTTTTGCTGATGATGGCTTGGCTTTTTTCAGCGCTGCCAGCAACATTTCAAGGTTCTCTTTCAAAGCATTGGTTTCAAAATCGATATTGCCGATTCGCGCGTGGATAATACCGACCTTGTCAGTACGATAACGAACCTGGCCGCCTTTCGCGTTGGTCACTGCCGTGGCCGCATCGGGCGTAACGGTGCCGACTTTCGGGTTTGGCATCAAACCACGCGGACCGAGGATCTGTCCAAGCTGACCGACAACACGCATCGCATCAGGTGTTGCAATCACAACATCAAAATCCATATTGCCTTTTTTAATGCTTTCCGCCAGATCTTCAAAACCAACGATATCCGCACCTGCTGCCTTGGCTTTCTCGGCCATTTCGCCCTGTGCAAATACAGCAACGCGAACAGTTTTACCTGTACCATTTGGCAACACGGTTGAACCGCGTACAACCTGATCAGATTTACGTGGGTCAACGCCGAGGTTAACTGCCACATCAATTGATTCAACAAACTTGGCGCGCGGGAATGATTTCAACATATCCAACGCTTCTTCAATCGCGTAATATTTTCCGTGTTCGAGTTTTTCCGCAATTGCTTTTTGTTTTTTGCTTAACTTGGCCATGTTACGCCACCCCCTCAACGTCTATACCCATACTGCGTGCACTGCCTGCAATCGTTCTTACAGCAGCATCCATATCAGCAGCGGTTAAATCAGGTTGTTTGGTGGTAGCAATTTCTTCGAGTTGTGCGCGGTTAACCTTGCCAACTTTATCGCGGTTCGGTACACCCGAGCCTTTTTGAATGCCCGCTGCTTTCTTCAACAAAATAGAAGCAGGTGGCGTTTTCATAATAAAGGTAAAACTGCGGTCACTGTACACAGTGATCACGACAGGTATTGGCAAGCCCTTTTCTGTGCCTTGGGTTTGCGCATTAAACGCCTTACAGAATTCCATAATATTCACACCGCGCTGACCCAATGCAGGACCAACAGGTGGAGAAGGATTGGCTTCTTGAGCCTTTACTTGCAGCTTGATGTAAGCATCAACTTTCTTTGCCATATTTTACTCCTGGTGGGTACAAACGTTTTGTTTAGCCAGATAGCCGGCTTGCAAAACTCCCCTGTTGTTTACAAAATCTTGCCTAACCTTTTTCGACCTGGGCAAATTCCAGATCAACCGGTGTAGAACGACCAAAAATCGACACTTCTACACGCAAACGGTTTTTGTCGTAGTCCACTTCCTCGACTACGCCATTAAAATCATTAAATGGCCCTTCGGTAATTCGTACCACTTCGCCAGCTTCGAACAACACTTTCGGACGCGGTTTTTCCGCTCCTTCCTGCACACGATTCAATATCGCATCGGCTTCTTTATCACTGATCGGCGCAGGCTTGTCTGCCGTACCACCAATAAAGCCCATCACACGTGGCACGTCTTTTACCAAATGCCATGTTTCGTCGTTCATTTCCATATGTACCAGGACATATCCCGGGAAAAACTTGCGGTCACTTTTTCGCTTCTGACCATCGCGCATTTCAACTACTTCTTCCGTTGGCACCAGAATATCGCCAAAAAACTCTTCAGCGCCAGCCAGCTTTATACGCTCCAGCAATGAGCGTTTTACATGTGACTCGTAGCCCGAGTAGGCATGAACAACGTACCAACGTAACGCCACCTTAACCTCCCTGACCGGTGAGCCATTTCACCGCCATCAATAAAAGCGAATCAAAAAGCCATAAGATCAGCCCCATCACGATAACCATTACCAACACAATACCTGTGGTTTGCAGGGTTTCTTTGCGGCTTGGCCAAACAGCTTTACGTGCTTCAAGCACCGAGGCTCTGCCGAAACTGATTGTTTGACTGCCAATCTCTGTCATGGCTGCAACAGCAAACGCCACACCAATCAGGCCAAGCAATCCCAGCACCCGGTACAAAAACGCAACGTCTTTTTCGTACTGATAGAAGCCGACTATTCCAGCGACGACTAAAATTACTGCTATAAATAGCTTTATCTTGTCAAACATGTTGTCTATCTCAATCCTGCTGGAGCATTAACTCATGCGCCCAATCTATGTATCAGGTCAATCACCACACTCAATATTTCAGATTGCACTGTGCAAACCTGAATTTGGCAGGCCAGGAGGGAATCGAACCCCCAACCTGCGGTTTTGGAGACCGCCGCTCTGCCAATTGAGCTACTGGCCTAAACCGTTTAAAAACAGTCCAAAATACAAATAGCAAGATGCAGCAAGCACTCGACACCCTTGCAAAACAAGCTGCCTGGTACTTACTGTTCATCTTGTTATTTCACGATTTTCGTCAACACCGTGTTGTTAGCCGCGCATTATGCCACAGGAAATGGCAAATGTATGGCTTATTTATTCAAATATTTCTTAAAATTCGGCTATATAGCCGGATTCTTATTCAATGATTTTCGCGACGACGCCAGCACCGACGGTACGGCCGCCTTCACGAATCGCAAAGCGTAAGCCTTCTTCCATCGCAATCGGGTTAATCAATGACACCACCATGTTCACGTTGTCGCCCGGCATCACCATTTCCACGCCTTCGGGCAAATCACACGCACCGGTCACGTCCGTGGTACGGAAGTAAAATTGCGGGCGGTAACCATTGAAGAACGGCGTATGACGGCCACCTTCGTCTTTGCTCAATATATAGACTTCCGCTTCGAATTTGGTGTGTGGCTTGATCGAACCGGGCTTGCACAGTACCTGACCACGTTCCACTTCTTCACGCTTGGTGCCACGTAACAGCACACCCACGTTGTCGCCGGCTTGACCCTGGTCCAGCAGCTTACGGAACATTTCCACGCCAGTCACGGTGGTCTTGGTCGTGGCCTTGATGCCCACGATTTCCACTTCTTCGCCTACTTTCACGATGCCGCGTTCGACTCGGCCGGTCACAACTGTACCGCGACCGGAGATGGAGAACACGTCTTCGATAGGTAACAGGAATGCGCCGTCAATTGCGCGCTCTGGCTCAGGAATGTAGCTGTCCATCGCCGCCACCAGCTTCTCAATCGACTGGGTGCCAATCTCCGAGGTGTCGCCTTCGAGGGCTTTTAAGGCCGAACCGATAATGACCGGGGTGTCGTCGCCCGGGAATTCGTATTTGTCTAATAATTCGCGCACTTCCATTTCTACCAGCTCTAGCAGCTCGGCATCGTCGACCATGTCGGCCTTGTTCAGGTAAACCACGATATACGGGACACCCACCTGACGGCTTAACAGAATGTGCTCACGGGTTTGTGGCATCGGGCCATCGGCTGCGGAACAGACCAGAATGGCGCCGTCCATTTGCGCCGCACCGGTAATCATGTTCTTCACATAATCCGCGTGTCCGGGGCAATCCACGTGCGCGTAATGGCGCTTGTCAGATTCGTATTCAACGTGCGCGGTGGCAATGGTGATACCACGGGCTTTTTCTTCCGGGGCCGAGTCAATCTGGTCGTAACCTTTGGTTTCGCCACCATGCAAACTCGCCATATGCGTCGTAATCGCCGCGGTTAGGGTCGTCTTGCCATGGTCAACATGGCCAATTGTGCCAACGTTTACGTGTGGCTTCTTACGCTCAAATTTTTCCTTAGACACCGTCTTGCCCTCTTCAACTGTTCAACAATTTACAAACTTTCTGACTGGTTTGCCGCAACTATATTTATATAGTGGCGGCGCCAAACTGGAGCTCATATCCGGATTTGAACCGGAGACCTCTTCCTTACCAAGGAAGTGCTCTACCGACTGAGCTATATGAGCAAAAACACGTAAACCTGGAGCGGGTGAAGGGAATCGAACCCTCATCATCAGCTTGGAAGGCTGAGGTTCTAGCCTTTGAACTACACCCGCATTCTTTAATAGATCTTTACTTTCTCAAGAACACTATCGAAGTTCCTGCCCTGCTTGTCATTATTCTAATGACATCTACCTGCTTATGCTGTCGCCACTCAGCAAAATTACCGCTTTTTCAGACCAGTATTTCATAAATTCGTCGCTCTTCATTTTCTGAAAAACCATCAACCCGACGTAATTTGGTGGAGGGGGGAGGATTACTCCAGCGCTACGCGCTTACGCCCTCCGGGCCGTTTTGCTATGCAAAACGTTCAAAACCCGCTGCGCGGATTTTGTCGAACCGGCTTGTATTGACATGTCGGTTCTCATCCTTTTACCAGCATGCCTACTGTATCTGGTCATGGGCAAATGCAGTCCATTTCCAATATTTGGTGGAGGGGGGAGGATTCGAACCTCCGAAGGCGGAGCCAGCAGATTTACAGTCTGCCCCCTTTGGCCGCTCGGGAACCCCTCCTAAAACGAAGCCGCATATTTTGGTGTGTCGCCCTGTGAGTGTCAACATGTTTCCCGTCTTAATCGGAGAAAATATCAATAATTCAGGTAGCTTAAGTGACTTGGCCCGATATTGCGTAATCCTATAAAAGCGGTAATAACCTGTCTGCACATAAAGATCACTGCAAAATTACCGATATAAACAGGTGTAAATACCAGATTAAGGTGAGCTGTCTAATCACATGAGCACAATACTATTAGACGACGTCGAGACCGGCGCTATTCTGGCAGCTGACGTTGCAGACCGCAATGGCCGTGTTTTGTTAAAAGCTGGTGTCTGCCTGAATGAGAAACATATTCGTACTTTACGCACCTGGGGCGTACTCGAGGTTAATATTGAAGGCGACGACATCCCGACACAAGCAGACAATCATTATCCTGAAAGCTGGTTAACTGAAGCTAACGAACACGCTGTTGAACATTTTCGTCATTGTCCGCTGGATCACCCCTTTGTCAGCGCCTTGATAGATTGCTGGAAACTTCGCTACCTTAAACAAAAGGAAAGTTGATCATGGCGGACCCGCAAAGAATCATTCAGGGCACAGTGCAGGTCGCGAGTTTGCCGGTGATCTATACCAAGGTTGATGAAGCGTTGAATAGAAATGCTTCCAATCATTACCTGGTTGATATTGTCAGTGAAGATACGGCACTATCCGCCCGATTGCTACGGCTTGGTAACAGCGCGATGTTTAACTTTCCGCGCAAAATTGACACAATTTCCCAGGCAATCACAATTATCGGCACGCAACAATTACGTGCCCTGGTATTGGCAAGTTCCGTTGTGCATCTGTTTAAAGACATCCCGGCAGACCTGATAAACATGGAATCGTTCTGGCGGCACAGCATTGCCTGTGGTGTTGCAGCACGCGTCATTGCTTCTTTACAACGCAATGCCAATATCGAATTTTTCTTTCTCGCCGGATTATTACATGATATTGGCCGGCTGGTATTATTCAAGGAACTGCCGAATGAAATTCGCGCAGCAATGCTGTCTGCAAGGGAAACACACTCCTTACTACACCAAATAGAACAAAAAATGCTGGGATTTGATCACGCACGACTCGGTGGTTTGTTATTAAAGGAATGGAAACTGCCTACCCAGCTGGTTGAAGTGACCGCCTATCATCATGCACCGAAGCGGGCAGCAGATTTCCCTGAAGAAGTTGCCGTAATACACATCGCAGATCTGATCGCAAACTCCCTGCAACTTGGCTCCAGCGGCGAATTGCTGGTACCGGCGCTGGAACCAAATAGTTGGGACAAGATCGGCCTGCCGGTAAATACCGTTAAAACCATCCTGAAAGAAATCGATATCCAGTATCACGTCGCAGTAGATTTTGTTCTGGGCAGCACAGCGGACGAAAACGTTGCTGCATGAAATCAGATAATCTCACATCTGGCGAACAACATAACAAGGCAAATACTGTTGATCCTTGCCATGATCAATATCCAGCTCGAAGTAAAGATCCGGCGAATGCATATAGCGAAATAGTTGATGCATTACAATTTATTGCCGCTCCCGACAACCTGTTGTTACAGGATGATGGCGAACCTGATATACATTCAATACTTTCCGTAACGCTGACGCGAATTAAAAAATTTATTACCACAGACCAAAGTGGATTTTTCATTGTTAATGATGAAACACTGGACTTTGACCTGACCTACTTTCATCCTGAACATGCCGACATCGAACTTAAACAACATACAGAACATTGTATTGATGACGGCACCTTTTCGTGGGCAATAAATCAGAACCGCGCGGTGATCTTGCATGGAGATAAACATGTACCATCGCGGTTGCTCCATGCGATCGCGATTCGTGGCAAGGTAATCGGAATGTTTGTTGCGCTTTATCCGGTGGATAATAACGAAATTGATCAAGCCGCATTAAATTTATTATCTGTCGTACTACTCAATTGCGCCAACACACTGGAAGCATCGGCATTAAATACCCGTGTACGTCTGCAAAATGAATCACTGGAACAAACTATTGCGAAACGTACCCGCGAGTTACAACTTGCAAAAAACAGGGCCGAATCTGCATCACAAGCCAAAAGCGATTTTCTCGCCATGATGAGTCATGAAATACGGACGCCGATGAATGGTATGCTGGGTATGGCGCAATTATTACAGGACTCCAGTCTCAGCAAGGAACAACTCCACTATGTAAAAGTCATGCTCGAGTCAGGTGATGCCTTGATGATGGTAATAAATGACATTCTGGATTTCTCGAAAATAGAGGCCGGCAAGCTGGACCTCGACCTGCATGCCTTTGATCTGTACCAACTGGCAGAAGATGTTATCAGCCTGTACAAGGCGAATGCCGACGCGAAAAATATTTCGTTAAATATACATATATCTCAGGACTGTCCACGCATTGTGATTGGCGACCGTGGTCGAATCCGACAGATTATCCTGAATCTGATTAGTAATGCGATTAAATTTACCCTACAGGGTAATGTGCTACTCAGTATTCATGGTAAAAAGATGGCAAACGACACAGCGGCAGCTATCCATATAAAAATTCAGGACTCGGGCATGGGCGTTGATGATAATTTAAAAGGCGCTCTTTTTGATGCTTTCACACAAGCTGACACATCTACCACGAGACAGTTTGGTGGTACCGGTCTGGGGCTGGCGATTTGTAAAAAACTGGTTGCATTAATGCAGGGTGAAATTGATGTTTATAATAACCCGGATATCGGCGCCACATTCTGGTTCAAACTGAATCTCTCGCTTGCCGACCACGTACATGACAAAAAGCCGTTGGCAACTGCCGACAATAAATCAGACATCGCAGCCAGAAGTTTGCAGATATTGCTGGCCGAAGATAACCCGGTCAATCAATTGGTTGCCAGGACCATGTTGGAAAGAATGAATTGCAAGGTCGTTACTGCTGCTAACGGAATGCAGGCTATCGAACTGTTTAAACAGGATACATATCATCTTGTGCTGATGGACATGCAAATGCCGGAAATGGATGGAATCGAAGCCTGCACAGCCATCAGAAATATTGAAGCAGCCGCTAAAGTTTCACATACACCAATTATTGCGTTAACCGCAAACGCATTACAATCTGACAGGGAAAAATGCCGCCATGCGGGGATGGATGATTTTATTAGCAAACCGATTAATAAATCTGAACTCGAAGAAAAAATAAACTACTGGACGAATTCCGCCATGAATAATTCATCGGCATTCATGAAAGGATAAAATCATGCATGATGTTATTGATCAAACCAAGCTGCAAGCTCTGCGAGATTTGATGGGAGACTCATTTGCCATGCTCATCGATACGTTTATCACCGACACATCCACTACGCTGACCACACTTCGTAGCGAACTGGCCGCGAATAATGTTCAGGAAATTCACCGGCTGGCTCACAGCCTGAAATCAAGCAGCGCCAACCTGGGGGCAAATAGTTTGTCTGATATTGCCAAACAACTTGAACTGGAAGCGAAAAATACAGATTTGTCACATGCAGAAGATCATATTACCCGGCTTGACGCATTGTTTACAGAAGTTCAGGCAGTATTAACGCAATAAATCTGACGGCCTCCCTGTTTACTTGTACACACCAAAACCCTTAAATACTGATTTAGTTTAACAGTGGTCGTTGTTAAACTGGCAACATGCCCGAATCCACATACAGAGTTCAGCAACCCGCCACGCTACCCTTATCGCAACAGCTATTGGTGTTGCTGGCCGATGGCCAGTTTCACTCGGGTGAAGAACTTGGACAAACGCTGACAATTTCACGCACGGCGATTTGGAAACAATTGCATAACATACAGGACAAATATCAGCTTCAGCTGCACGCAGTTAGAGGAAAAGGATATCGATTGTCGACTCCAATTGAGCTTGTTGATCCGCAGTTACTAAATCAACTTGTTAATAACAAGAATAAATCTCTCATTAATAATATTCATTCATTCATCGAACTCGAGTCTACAAACCAGTGGTTACTGGAGCAACTTCGACACGATGATATTCACGGCGTGGTTTGTCATGCGGAATTTCAATCGGCAGGACGAGGTCGGCGACAACGCGAATGGTACTCGCCGCTGGGCTGTAATCTGTACTTTTCAATCGGCTGGCGATTTGATTCTCAACTTGCCGCACTGGCGGGGCTGAGCTTGACAATCGGTGTTGCTATTGCCAGCGCACTGCAACAGCTTGGATTAAAAAATGTCGGATTAAAATGGCCGAATGATATTTATGTGAATAATAAAAAACTGGCAGGAATACTGATTGAGGTCCGCGGTGAATCAAATGGGCCTGCCACGGCAATTATCGGTATCGGCATTAATATCGATATGCCAGAACATGGCAGCAACAAGATTGATCAGGCATGGACCGATCTCCATCGGCAAGGTCTACAAGAACTTTCCAGAAATGAAATATTAGCTGCCTGCCTGAATAGTCTGGCCCGGCATCTCGAAGCATTTGCACAAACCAGTCGGCTGGAACAACAGCAGTTGTGGCAACAATATGATATTTTACTTAATCAACAGATTGTTATTGATGACAATAACGCTCGATATCACGCCATCGCAAGAGGCATCGATACTGACGGCAGTCTGACTATCGAGGTCGATGGTAAAATCAGACATCTGCATGCAGGCGACGTCAGTCTGAAGTTAGGTTAAGCTACCCAATATATGAACAGCAACTTGCCAGGTTAATATACCAATGCACTTATTGATTGATGCGGGTAATACGCGAATAAAATTTACGCTTGCAGCAGGTGAGAAGCTTGTTACTGTGTTTCACTGTGACTTCAAAACGGCAAGTGGTCAGGCTTTAAAAGAACAGGCTGCTACATTAGAAACGGAAAATCTGGACGCGATCTGGCTGGCCAGCACACTTGGGCCACAAAAAACAGCAACGTTACATTCCAACCTGACGCAACTCTGGCCCGACGTTGCCGTAAAGATTATTTCAAATAATTCACAAGGCGATTTAATTCAGCATTGTTATGCGGAGCCCGAGAAATTGGGTATCGACAGATTGCTGGCAATGATTGGCGTACAAACAAAATACCAGACACCTGCCTTGATATTCGATATGGGTACCGTCATCACTGCTGATTTGTTAATGAACAAACAGCACATAGGTGGCTGGTTAACTCCCGGGCTCGCAACCCTGAAAGCCAGCCTGCTCGACATCGACAATATTGTCGCAGGCACTAACCAGTCAGCTTCAGAAGCGTTATCTTCACCCTTTGGCAACTCGACTATCCGCTGCGTTGAATCCGGGTGTCATGCAACCGTTGTGGGATTTCTTGAACAGGCTATTTTGAAATCACGGCAGACCTTTGCCGAACCATACACTATATATATTACTGGTGGTGATGCTGAACAATTTGCTAACATCCTCTCCATGCCCACGCTACACCTGCCGAATCTGGTATTTGAAGGAATGCAGTATCTGACAAGGCAACATTCACCCAGTAATATGGAAACAGTTTAACGATGCGCTGGTTGTTATACGCACTAATACTTGCAAACCTGAGCTTTTTTGTCTGGCACTACAATAACGTCGATCGTCCACATAGTACTGCCGTATCCAGCGAACATGAAGCGGCAGTCAAATTAATTCTGCTCAATGAAAAAGTAACACCTGATGCAAATGCGATGACCAGTTATGCCTGTTATAGCCTCGGCCCGTTCACACTGAAAAAAGAAGTCAGCAGCGCCATTGACCGACTTGCCGCATGGAAAATTACCGCCACCAGTCGGGTACAAAAGCTTGCTATCAAGGGATACTGGGTCATGCTGCCGCCTGCTAAAAACCGTGCCGCTGCAAATAAAAATATCACCAAATTAAAAGAGTTAAATATTAAGGATTATTTCCTGGTAACGACAGGTTCCAAAAAATACGCTATATCACTGGGTGTGTATTCCAAATCGATCTCAGCCAGGCGACGTCTTGATGCAATGAAGAAGCTCAGCTTAAATCCGGAAATAGAAACAGTCGATCTGCCACGTCGACAATACTGGCTGGATTGGCCAAAAGCCTCGGCGACATTAAGTGCCGAAAATCTTGCCGAGCTGCAAAATACGTTTAAGGATATAGGTCAGGTCGAGCGTCAGTGTCAGTCAAAAGACACGCCTTGATATATTCCTTTCAACCCGGATCCGGGTCAGCGTGGATCAAGAAATAGCCGTGGAAATTGGCTAAATTAGGTTTGCATAGGCAAATCAATGTGGCTAGAATTCGCACCTGCTCAAATAGTGCTGATTTAGCATAATTTGGGTATACATTTTTATACGCCGGTATAGCTCAGCTGGTAGAGCAACTGACTTGTCAAAAGGCAACTTCAATCGGAAACGATTGTCGAAAATCGGGTGAATTCAGGGAAACCTCAGCGGATCAAGCCGGAGGCAATCCTGAGCCAAGCCAGGCCAAGGGTATCTATTAAATTGATAATTATTAATTTGATAAATAGTAGCCTGGAAGGTGCAGAGACTAAGGGGTGAGTAACCTAGCGATAAGCCCCTCTAGAGCGCCCGACACCCTAACAGATTATGATGAGGGTGATGATATAGTCCAGTCCTGCAAGAAATTGTTGGTTAACTGAATCAGTAGGTCCGGGGTTCGACTCCTCGTGCCGGCACCATTTTTCACTACCTATAAGCTTGAATCACGCTTAAGGAACCTTTTTATTTCGTGTGCGTCTTGCCCTTCCCCTGCGATACCAGATATAAGGTGTGTTTGCATTTCAAGTGAATGCTGCCGCGGCCTAACTGAATACATCGTTTGTGCTCAAATTCCTTGAGGATACGACTGACCATTTCACGCGTGGTGCCCAACTCATGTGCCAGATCGCAATGTGTAATGGCAATCGGCCGACCGCAGGATCGCTCGAATTGATCATTGAGCCAAACCGCTACTCGTAAGTCCAGTCTGTCGAACGCCAGACCCGCAACCAGATTAATCATGTTTGACAATCTTTCAGTCAAAGTACGTAGCACGTAGTTTCGAAAACTGCTCGAGGTAGACAGGGTATTATGAAAATCGTGTTTCGAGATGATCAGCCCGCGCATTGCGGTTTCAGTTTGCGCCATAATGGGATAAGAAATACCATTCACCAGATTGTTCAGGTTATGCACGCATAACTGTCCGGGCTCCACGCGATATAAGGTAACTTCGCGGCCTTCGTCAGAATCTTTATATACACGCACCCGCCCTTCGATAATAAACATCAAATGCTCACATTCCATGGACTCATGAAACATGATGGTGCCTGCATCAAAACTGTGAATACGCGCCTTGGCCAGCATCGCCCAACAATCATCATCGGCATTGTCGATGAGGTCAGGATAGCCTGCCAGTAACTTCTTCAGTGTCACGCAATCTTGCGTGTCGGCAATACTGGCAGCTTTTAAAGCCGGTGCGGTCATGTTGCTCTCCCTCTTGTTAGCTGATGAGCAGGATAATAGTCATTATCTGGAAGTGATTAATCCTAATCCCCGTGCGGGAATATGTACAGTATTTTGGCAGGGTTACCTGATGTCCTCTGTGATAAAAGGTACATAAGGACAAATGGCTGAATCGTGATAATCTTAAGTAATAACAAGAGTTTAGCGTTTAAGGCTAACCTAAGCAGAGGTATAGAAGCAAAAATACCCGGATCAGGCTGACTGATCCGGGTACCAGCATCAACTTCGACTGATACTAGAATTTCCAACCATATGCCAATCCCATCGAATTTTGAGACATGGTTAAATTCGCACTACCACTTTGGCCATTGACGTTCGTATTACCGTTAACTGTATTTTCCAATGCGTGCATAAAGAAGAATGACAACTCAGATTTATTTTCTAATACATAAGTTCCACCCAAGGTGATGTGCTCTTCAATTACAGCTGGAGCAACCAGGTTAAATGATGTGTCATCTGCGCCTATTGGTTGATCAGTAATGCTATATCCAACACGTAACTGGAAAGAGGGGGCAATTTGATAATCCATTCCCAATTTGTATACTGTCATATCATCCCAACCAAAACCACGACCATTACTTTCACCAAGCGCACCTGTTCCGTTACCTGTCCCGTTTGGATTTGCAATTGATGCCACTTCGGAATAATTAATTTGTTGAACATCAAACATAACGTTCATTTTCGGTGTAGCGGCGAACTTTAACCCGATAGTCCAGTTAGAAGGAATGTCAAAATCGCCTTGTTCAGCAAATAAATCGTGATATTTAGTGAACTCCGACATTTCTGATCTTGTTTGATAAGCAACTCCTAAAGTAAAGGCATCAGATATTTTACCCAGCCACCCAACTTTGACGCTGTAACCAGTTGATGTGTCTTTGCCTTCATCAGTCAGATTGGCTGTATTACTATCCGGTGTAAAGGGTGCGAAATTCTCTAAGCCATAAGCTTCAAATGTCTGATAAATAAGATTCAATGACACGCCAAATGTATGATTCTCATTTACTTTCATCGCGAAAGTGGGCGCAATGAAGAGTTGCGCAAGATCAACTCCTGTATTTGTACCAGTAGTACTGGCGTATGGTGCGCTCGCATAACGTGTATTCATCCCGCCATTACCGTATACAGCTACACCCCACGACATATCGTTGTTAATTGTATTACTGTATCCAAACTCAGGGATTAGAAACGCGCTGTCTCCATCGCCATCATGGTTTACATTATCATAACGAGTGGTAGCATCTCGCATTGGTTGGAAATAATCCGCACCAAAATCGAGGCGGTCTCCCAATGATTGCATAACTGCGGGATTTGTTGCAGTTGAAAGCGTGCCTTGTGGTGACGCAACGCCAACACCAGCCATACCTTTGTGTTTTACACCATAACCATGTGCAAAATACCCATTGGTCGCTTGCGCGGTAAACGGAACCATCAGTGCCAGCGTAATCGCAGGGATCGTGGTATACGCGCATTTTTTGGTAAATTGTGTAAGCTTCATAAACTTTCCTCCAGATAAAACTTTTTTTGTTGTTAAATTAAATATATAAGCAAACGTCAGATTCGCCGGCAAATTCAAAGAAAGTCGCGGCACCACCATAGTCAATGCCACTTAGAAAATCTTTGGTATCCATATCGAACAGGTCCACTGTCATTTGACAGGCAATCATTTTCACTTCAGCTTCATGGCAAAGCGACCGCAGTTCTTCGACACTCGCGACGCCTTTTTTCTTCATCTTGGCTTTCATCATCATGGTCATGATGGCTTCCATACCGGGGATGGCTGTACCAATAACCGGGAACCATTTATCCATTCCCATCGGCATCGGCATGCCGGGATTTCCCAGTGGCGAGACTTTTAAGCTGAGATCTTTTTTCAGCAATTGCAGGCCATAAAAGGTAAAAAAGATTTGTACCTCATAACCCAATGCCGCCGCAGTGGATGCTAATATAAAAGGCGGATACGCCCAGTCCAAAGTGCCCTTTGTGGCAATAATGGCAAGTTTCTTTTCCATTCTCACTCCCGCTTAATTTTGTGCATTAATTATGAACGAATTAAATCACGATACCCCGTGTCGATCTGTACGTTTGGTTACTTAAACTGAATTACCTTTAAAGTATTGATAAATAGCATAAGGAAAGATGATCCAGATCAGTTTTATCATTGCCAGGAATCCGGTGATATAAATGTCTGGTAAATTTAAAAATTAATCGTTCTAGTCCATAAAAAGGGCTTCGAGAGAGGCACTAATGTCCGTAGTCCATGCAGGGTAGAGAAGCAACTACTGAACAGAAACTTTTTACGGATAAAAAAAATCCCCGACATTTCGTATCGAGGATTCTGTATTTGACCAGAACAAGTAATGCCTGTTTCATGAGACCTTATAATACCCGAAGTTATACCAGGTTACATCCTACACTGTTGGACGATGAATGCCTGATAAGACAAGAATTTTATCAGGCTTTTCTAATTTTTATCCGGGAGACAAACAATCCAACCAAACCAATACTTAGCAATAGCAAGGTTGATGGCTCAGATACAGAAACGCTGCTCGCTATAAAAATATCACGCCCACCACCTGCAACATCACGTGAAAAATATAACGCGCTGCCATCTGCCGTGATAAAGGGTGATGCCTCGAATACGCCGGTATTAATATTTGCACCCAAAGCTTGAGGCGTTCCCCATGCATCAAATATCGAGTTTCGTTGTGAAACGAATATATCTCCGGATGGAGAGTGATGAAAATACAGAGATAATTCATCTGCAGAGATACTGGGCTGCATGTCAAAACCGGATGAGTTAACTACCGAACCCAGATTTGAGACACTTCCCCATGCGTCGGACGTGCTGGCACGTTGTGCCATGAAGATATCAGCTGCGCCAGAACCGCCTCTGTCTGACTGAAAATATATGCGTAATCCATCATTCGATAAATGTGCACCACCTTCATCAAAAGGGGAATTCAAACCCAAAATTGTAGCAGGACTACTCCATGCATCAGTAATTGAGTTCCGGGTAGACATGAACAAATCAGAGTTACCATTCCGGTTGGAATTGAAAATAAGTGTCAGTCCATCGGATGATAAAGTTGGTGCCCGGTCGTCAAATGCGCTATTTATAGTAGCGCCCAGATTCGTTGCCATCCCCCAAGTACCACTTGTCGTGGAACGTGTTGACATCCATAAATCCATGTTGCCCTGGTTACCGGGGCGATTTGAGTGCCAGATTAATGTCAATCCATCCGCAGAGAGCTCTGCTCCAGAACTAATCGCGCCAGCGTAATTTACGTTTGAACCTAAATTAACCGGATTATTAAAAACAGGAATCGCCAAACTTGGCAGACTGTACATTACAAATATTAACGAAAGTAATAATTTCGATTTCATTTCCCCCACTCCCCATACTTCTACGAATATTATGTATGAACTTTATCACATTAATTTAGTAGTAAATACCTCAAGTTGTGCCACGGCCGAGAGCGGCGAAGTATCGAGACTGAAATAAGAAAAGCCCCGTACACTTTCGAATACGGGGCTTTGGTATTAAAGCCTGGCAGTTTAGTCCATGCCTTGCATGGACTTATCCCCGAAGGGGAGACCTACATTAAAATCAGTCGTCACTGCCGACCCGACATCCGTAAGACAAAAAAAACCCCCGACACTTGTGTATCGAGGGTTTCGTATTTGACCAGAACGAGCTTGCGAGTTCAGGGAATACTTGATGAACCCGAAGGGTTCTGAAGTGAAAGCCTGGCAGTTTAGTCCATGCCTTGCATGGACTTATCCCCGAAGGGGAGACCTACAATTAAATTAGTGGTCACTGCCAAGAGTATAATTCTGTTCAAAAAAAACCCCCGACACTTGTGTATCGAGGGTTTCGTATTTGACCAGAACGAGCTTGCGAGTTCAGGGAATACTTGATGAACCCGAAGGGTTCTGAAGTGAAAGCCTGGCAGTTTAGTCCATGCCTTGCATGGACTTATCCCCGAAGGGGAGACCTACAATTAAATTAGTGGTCACTGCCAAGAGTATAATTCTGTTCAAAAAAAAACCCCCGACACTTGTGTATCGAGGGTTTCGTATTTGACCAGAACGAGCTTGCGAGTTCAGGGAATACTTGATGAACCCGAAGGGTTCTGAAGTGAAAGCCTGGCAGTTTAGTCCATGCCTTGCATGGACTTATCCCCGAAGGGGAGACCTACAATTAAATTAGTGGTCACTGCCAAGAGTATAATTCTGTTCAAAAAAAACCCCCGACACTTGTGTATCGAGGGTTTCGTATTTGACCAGAACGAGCTTGCGAGTTCAGGGAATACTTGATGAACCCGAAGGGTTCTGAAGTGAAAGCCTGGCAGTTTAGTCCATGCCTTGCATGGACTTATCCCCGAAGGGGAGACCTACAATTAAATTAGTGGTCACTGCCAAGAGTATAATTCTGTTCAAAAAAAACCCCCGACACTTGTGTATCGAGGGTTTCGTATTTAAAGCCTGGCAGTGACCTACTTTCACATGGGGAAACCCCACACTATCATCGGCGATGAGTCGTTTCACTTCTGAGTTCGGGATGGGATCAGGTGGTTCCAACTCTCCATTGCCGCCAGGCAAACTGGTAAGAAGAAAACCGGGTCGAATTACAATTCTTAACCCTGTTTTCTTTTTAAAACGACATCAAAGTTATTTTCTTTGACATCGTTCTTTCTAAATCTGAAAGAGAATGTTGAATCGTTACATTCAAGTTATTTCTGTTGGGCAACCAAATTGAACCACAAGTCTAATTCTACAAATTACTTGGGTGTTATATGGTCAAGCCGCACGGGCAATTAGTACAAGTTAGCTTCATGCATTACTGCACTTCCACACCTTGCCTATCAACCTGGTGGTCTACCAGGACCCTACAGTGTGATCAAGTCACAAGCGAGACCTTATCTTAGGGGGGGCTTCCCGCTTAGATGCTTTCAGCGGTTATCCCTTCCGAACATAGCTACCCGGCAATGCTATTGGCATAACAACCGGAACACCAGAGGTTCGTCCACTCCGGTCCTCTCGTACTAGGAGCAGCTCCCTTCAAGTCTCGAACGCCCACGGCAGATAGGGACCGAACTGTCTCACGACGTTCTAAACCCAGCTCGCGTACCACTTTAAATGGCGAACAGCCATACCCTTGGGACCGGCTACAGCCCCAGGATGTGATGAGCCGACATCGAGGTGCCAAACTCTCCCGTCGATGTGAACTCTTGGGAAGAATCAGCCTGTTATCCCCGGCGTACCTTTTATCCGTTGAGCGATGGCCCTTCCATACAGAGCCACCGGATCACTAGAACCTGCTTTCGCACCTGCTCGACGTGTCTGTCTCGCAGTCAAGCACCCTTATACTCTTGCGCTCATTGCACGATGTCCGACCGTGCTGAGGGTACCTTCGCGCTCCTCCGTTACTCTTTGGGAGGAGACCGCCCCAGTCAAACTACCCACCACACATTGTCCCTGACCCGGATGACGGGCCTAGGTTAGAACCTCAAACATACCAGGCTGGTATTTCAAGGGCGGCTCCACGATAACTGGCGTTACCGCTTCAAAGCCTCCCAGCTATCCTACACAGATAGGCTCAAAGTTCAATGTGAAGCTATAGTAAAGGTGCACGGGGTCTTTCCGTCTAGCCGCGGGTACACTGCATCTTAACAGCGATTTCAATTTCACTGAGTCTCGGGTGGAGACAGTGTGGCCATCGTTACGCCATTCGTGCAGGTCGGAACTTACCCGACAAGGAATTTCGCTACCTTAGGACCGTTATAGTTACGGCCGCCGTTTACCGGGGCTTCGATCAAGAGCTTCGCCGAAGCTAACCCCATCAATTAACCTTCCGGCACCGGGCAGGCGTCACACCCTATACGTCCACTTTCGTGTTAGCAGAGTGCTGTGTTTTTAATAAACAGTCGCAGCCACCTGGTCACTGCAACCCCCATCAGCTTAGAGAGCAAGTCTCATCACCAACAGGGGCACACCTTCTCCCGAAGTTACGGTGCTATTTTGCCTAGTTCCTTCACCCGAGT
>CALNYZ010000017.1:440000-552237 GCA_942490945.1 uncultured Gammaproteobacteria bacterium
TATCAGAATCTGTATTTGATGCATTCATTATCTCGACACATGCCAACGCTTCTTTTACTACCCACCGATCGATCGCTGGCATTAAATTATAGCGCTCGGCAGCCGGAATAAACGCACCCGGCATCGTATGCTGGCCATTTTCATTCAACCGCACCAGAAATTCATAACTTGTCTCGCCTTTGTTTTTTAATGATTCAATTTTCTGTATGAATAAACAAAAGGCATTCTGACGCAAGGCGTCGTTTATCCGTGCAACCCACTGCATTTCACCATGACGTCGCATTAACAGACTGTCATCATCTCGATATAAATGAATGCGGTTACGACCTGATTCTTTCGCTGCGTAGCAAGCCATGTCTGCGGCACTTAAAACATCGGTCATGGTCAGATGCGCATCATTGATCATCACCAATCCAATACTTGCGCCGATACTAAAACTTTGTTGCTCCCAGACAAAATGGAAATCGCGTATTAATTCGAGAATATGCTCGGCAATTTTCATTGCATGCTCCATCGGGCATTGTTCCAGCAGCAAACCAAATTCATCACCGCCCAGACGCGCAAGCGTATCACTTTCGCGAATAGGTTTATGTAATACAAGTGTCAGCTGTTTGAGCAGTTGATCGCCCGCAACATGACCACATGTATCGTTTATCAACTTGAACTGATCCAGATCGATATACAATAAGGCATGCGAATGTTGTTGTACTTGTAAGGAATGCAGGGCGTGTTTCAGACGTTGTTCAAACTCAGCACGGTTTATCAGTCCGGTTAATGAATCATGATAAGCCATGTGACGAATGGTTTCTTCTGCGCGGCGACGCGCCTGTCGGGATTCTGCTTCACGTAACTCACGTTCAATCGCTGGCGCCAGTCGTGCAAGATTATTTTTCATAATGTAGTCATTGGCACCGGCTTTCATGGCCGTTACTGCTATTTCTTCACCAATACTACCTGACACGATTATAATTGGCAGATCGACATTGTGTGCTTTAATGGTTTGAATAGCCTGTTCTGAACTGTAGCCAGGAATATTGTGATCGGTAATGACTATGTCCCATTGTTCATCGGCCAGGGCCTGTTTTAATTCCGCGTCCGTTTCGACTCGCGTCAGTTTCAAGCGATAGCCTGCCGTGACTAATTGCCTCTGCATTAACCAGGTATCGTCTTCCGAATCTTCGACGACGAGCATGTGAAGTGTTTGGTTCATGGTAATGATTCTTGCTGCCTGAAGACTCTGACAATTCCTGTGCCAGACGGCCGAACCTGGTATCCCCTTAGCTAATTATTTTCATAAGTTTGTGACATCACCATCAGCATACACTCAACACCAATTTATGAACATGCCATGAATAATTTAAGCCAGATAATATCAATTTGTTAGGGCGTCAACCTCAACCATAGTATATTAAGTTTTACTTTATCAAATTATGGTTGAATTAAAGTAGCTGACAAGACAAGTTTAGTTACATGGTTTTACTGTCCGAAAATCTGCTGACCTGAGCATAAATGGTTAAGATCTGCACTATAGTGTATGCAAATGCTGTAGTTATGTTCAGATGTAAAATAACATTGAAAAATTTCTAGAACTATTAAATATTTTACGTTATAGTAATTTCATCCCCCCAGTATAACCGAAATGGGAGCTTAACATTGCAGGAACGGGAAGCTAAATTACTTCGTAAGTCAAACGACCTGAATAGCGTGACTGTATATCCCGACCCAGCAAGTAATGGCTGGTGTGTGCGCTTTCTGTCAAAAAGCAAACAGCAGGTTTTCTCATTAGAATCAAAGCGTAACCCCGATCCCAGGGTGTTTAAAACATCTGATGCGGCGCTACGATGTTGCCATCGCATCGGTTTTGAACATGTTGAAGTGGTCTTCGACACTGCCTGAGCACTGAGGCAGATCACGTTTACAGCGATTTTCATTAAAAAACAGCACGCATTATTTCCCATTTTGTTCATTTTGGTATAAAGTCAACACTTGGTGGGGTGACTTTTGTTAAAAATCAATGAATGAACGGGATATACGTTTACTATTTGCTGCAGGACACTGGTCTGATGCGGTCGTCCATTATGACGACACTCATGCAGGCTGGTTTGTTGAGCTCAATGCAGCCAATAGCGACGAACAACAACTGTTAAGTTCAAAACGTGGTACCACGCGGCTGTTTAAAACATCCGATACGGCACTAAGCTGGTGTCGCGAAATTGGCTTTCATAAAATCACTGTAAAACTCGACGGCAAAACCAGCGACACAGCAGAAACCTTTCATGCCACCGTCCTTCTAATAGAGGATAACGATGATGACATCGAGCTGACCCTGCGAGCCTTTCAGAAATATAATAATGCCTACAACATCATTGTCGCGAAAAATGGCGAAGAAGCGCTGAATTATTTATTCGCAAAAGGCGATTATACAGCCGATCGTGCCTTACCTGATCTCATATTACTCGATTTGAACTTACCGCGTGTGAGCGGCCATGAGGTACTGGAAGAAATCAGGCGTCATCCAGATTTTGCCAACACGCCGGTTGTTATCCTGACCACATCAGATGAGCAAAGTGATATTACCAAAGGTTATGAGCTGGGCAGTAACAGCTACATTCTGAAATCAGTCGACTACGATGCCTTCGAAGAGACCCTGACCAAACTGCGCAGCTACTGGCTGGATACGAATGTTATGCCTCCGAATGTGCCATCATAGAATCACTCATCGGAATTTGAAATAAACTGACGTTCCACCATCAACTTGTGAGTCAACTTCTATGTAACCCTGATGTCGCATAATAATGCGGTAAACTGTCGCCAGGCCAATACCGATTCCCTGTACTTGTTTGTCTTCGTGCAAGCGCTGAAATGGAATAAATAATTTGTCTTTAAAACGCATATCCAGTCCCATGCCATTATCCTGAATAACAAATTCGCCCTGTTTCTTTTCTGTTCTATAATCAAAACGAATAACCGGGTGTTCCTTATTTGCTGAATACTTGATGGCATTGCCAAACAAATTCACCAACACAATTGATACCAACCGTTTATCACCTCTCGCCTGTAAATTTTCTGCAATAGTAAATTTATATTTTGTCATGTCGGATCCGGCAGAAATCTCCTCAATCACCTCTCTGGCCATCGCGGTCAAATCCAGATTTTCAAATTTAAGTGGTTGACGCGTTATTCTGGATAACTGCAACAAACTGTCAATGAGGCCAGACATGCGAATGCTTGCGTTTCGCACGCGATTAAGATATTCCATTGCGGTCTCGGAAAACTCATCACCACAATCTTCCTGTAGTGCTGCACAATAGCCATTTATCGCACGCAGCGGGGTACGTAAATCATGGGAAACTGAATAGGCGAAACTTTCCAGCTCGCTGTTAACTTGCTGTAAATCCTTGGTTCGCGCCTCAACTTCTGATTCAAGATTGATTCTATGTTCATGCAATTTTCTCAATGCATCATCACGTTCCATCTCTATGGAAACTCGTGCTGCAACGACACTTAATACATCTTCATACCAGGACAATTTTTCATGCCGCTTGTCGTCAAGCACAACAACTATACCCATCACCATGCCTTCTGTATTAATCAATGGCGAACCAAAATAACTTTGAGCATTCAGTTCGACCAGCATTTCATCTTCCGGATAGAGGTCAATGACATTTTCAGTGATTATTTGCTGATTCAGATTCACAACATCTTCGCAAGGCGTCCCTTTCAATTGATAAGTGACATTATCAACCAGCTTGGTTTCTATGAACAAAGCATCGGTATGAATCAGTTGTCGGCCTGTATCGATTCGACCAATCATCGCGAGTTTGGCATCAAATACGTCTACCAGTAATGTCAGGATATCCTGTGTAAATCGTCCAAAATCCAGCGCCGGACTACGTGCAAGAACCTTGTACAGGTTATGATGTCGTAATCGATCACTTACATTTCTTGCATTTATAACCGCGCCTTGTATTTTTCCTTCGTGATCATAATACGGTGAATAACTGATATCGACAGGAATATTTTTATCCTTTATATACAGATTGGATTCGAAGAATATATGCCTGCCCTCAAACACCTTGTCCAGGTTTGGTTTTGAATATTTTTCAAAATAGTCTTTACCCAGTATGTCTTTCACATGATGATTAATAATCTGATCGATAGGTTTGTCGAACATCGTGCCATATGACTGGTTTACCGCAAGATATGTATAATTTCTGTCGACAAACGCCATCTGGTCGGATGTGGACGACATAATTTTTTCGTAAATAGACAATCGAGTATCGCGTTCGCTTAGTTCATTAAATGACAATGCAAGATTAATTTGCATACGTTGTATGGCCCGCACTACTATATCAATTTCATCTTCTTTACCATCTACGGGTACTTTTTTGTCAATTGTTAAGGGTTCAGAAATGGATCCCAACTCAATTTTTTCAACATGTTCTGCGAGCGCATGTAAATGACGGGTGATAAGTTGGCGAAATATCAATACCAGGATAATCGCAACAAGGAATGTTTTAATGGAATTGGATATCAATACTGTCCACAATTTGGTAAATAATCGTGTATATACACCATCTAGTGAAGCAACGATAAGCAATTTGCCAATTTTTCTTTTTTCATTGCGGTATGTATGTGTTAAATCAACTATGCGTTCAATGGTATCAGATGATTTTTTGTCACCCAGTTCTATCCACTTACCATTGTCGTCATACAGTTCAAAATGCTGCATATCTCGCAATTGCAACAGACCATTCAATAACAATTGCGCATCTTTTTTATCAACTTTCCATACTGCATTTGCAATAGAGGATAAATACAGCGATTCAATCTGACTAATATTAGATTTGATTAGCTTGATATCATTACGGTAGTCGATGTATAGCTGTATGGCTGTAGTGAATACGGTGATAAACGAGCTGACTAGCACGACATAAATAATCAGTCTTTTTACCAAAGGGCTTTGTGATTTACCCGGCACCGCTAGTTATCCAGTACCCTGATTGTTTCGTTATACACACGTTCGACAAAGCCTTCCTGCTTGAGTTGTTTTAATGTGGCTGCAAACCGCGGTACCAGACTGGCATGTTTCTTGTGTACATACATAAACATATCTTTTTTGGCTAACGGCGGATTCGATGGGTAAATATTCTTAATATTATTAGCTCGCGCATAGGCCATGCCCATGTATTGCGAGTATAGAATGACCTGCAATCGGTTGCGCGTAAACATTTCAAACAATTGTGTGTGATCACGCAGTGAAACCAGCATTGTCCCTTTTGGAACATTCGCCTCGAAGATTTTCCAACCGTTTATGTAGCCAACTTCATACTGCTTTAATCTCGACCAGGTTAAGGGTTGGGCTTGTGGTTCTTTTGTGAATCCAACAAATCGCATTTCGATGATTCGTTCCGGGATACGAATCAGATTAGGGTATAATTTTTCCAGGCCAGCAATACGTGAAATATCTCCATCTTCAAGACCTTCATTCACATTGCGTAAGCCGCGTTCGGCAGGCAGACGAACTAATGATAACTTATAACCATTACGCGCCAGCACTTCACTACATATAATATCCATGTACCCATTACTCTCGGACGTGGTAAAAGGCGCATCAGTTGGATTGTTGAAAACTAATACCTTGTCTTGCGCCTGTATTTGCAAGGGCAAGCTGATACAAATCATTCCGAATAACCAACAGACTTGTTTCATTTAAATTCCACCACCGAATGTTCTGAATATTCTGTATACAAAATATTATTTTTAAATTAATTGTATTGCGCGCAATGTCGTCAGCGCTGTGTAATTCTAATTATTAAGAAAGAGTATAGACAGTCAAGGCAGGATTTAAAGCAAGCTGTTAATTTTATTACAATTAAATTTTTTTTATTCGTGCAAGCAGATCTTGATAAAAGATCGCCGTGGTGGACGGGTTCAGGGTTCGAGTTTAATGCGTGCGATTTTACGCTTGCCAACCTGATAGATGTGTTCACAACCCGCGTCTAATACTATTTTGGTATCCGATACTTTTTCACCATCTATTTTCACTGCACCCTGTTTGATCATACGTAATGCATCAGATGTACTGGAAACCAGGTTAGCCATTTTCAATATATTGGCAATCGCCAGCCCGTCTGTGCCTGCCTGTAAAACAAGCTCCGGAATATCATCCGGTAACTGACCTTTTTGAAAGCGTGCGATGAAGTTTTCTCGCGCCTGTGTGGCTGCTGCCTGAGTATGGAAACGGGCAACAATTTCTTCACCCAGCAGAAACTTGATGTCACGTGGATTTTTACCATCGGCCATGTCTTTTTTGTATTGCTTTATCTCAGACAACCGCTTGAAGCTCAGTAATTCAAAATAACGCCACATTAAATCATCAGAGATTGACATGATTTTGCCAAACATGTCATCTGCGGGTTCATCAATGCCAATATAATTGCCCAGTGATTTGGACATTTTATTCACGCCATCCAGACCTTCGAGCAACGGCATGGTCATGACAACTTGTGGCGACATACCATATTGTTTTTGCAGTTCGCGTCCCATCAAAAGATTGAATTTTTGATCGGTACCACCGAGCTCGATATCGGATTTTAATTCTACCGAGTCATAACCTTGTATGAGTGGATATAAAAATTCGTGAATCGAGATGGGCTGGCCACTACTGTAGCGCTTATGAAAATCATCCCGTTCCAGCATTCTGGCCACGGTGTGGCGCGCGGCAAGCTGGATCATGTCTGCTGAACTCAGCTTGCCCATCCAGCTGGAATTAAATACAACCCGGGTTTTGTCGGCATCCAGAATTTTGAAGATTTGTTGTTGGTAGGTCTGTGCATTCGCCCTGACCTCTTCGGGCGTTAATGGTGGCCGGGTAGCACTTTTACCGGTCGGGTCACCAATCATGCCGGTAAAATCGCCAATTAAAAAAAGTACTTCGTGTCCCAAATCCTGAAACTGACGCAGCTTGTTAATTAACACCGTGTGCCCAAGATGAAGATCCGGTGCAGTAGGATCAAATCCGGCCTTTACGCGTAATGGCTTGCCCTGTTGAAGTCGCTCAACCAATTCCGCTTCAACCAGAATCTCATCACAGCCGCGTTTGATTTGTTCTAATTGTTCTTGCACAATATGATCCTGTCTTGATGCCTCAGCCCGGTAAAGTCGCGTACTCTACCATAAGCCGAATACTATATATAAGCTCAGACAATGCCAGATTATATTGAAACGCCATAATTGTTGTATTTTTAACCATTTCAAGAATAAAGATTGACCATTATTTCATTTCAAGCTATCTTATAACTAACTAAAAAATTGTAGTAAATTCCGTGGATTACAAGCCTTTTTTAAACCGAGATTTTAAGACTTTGTTAGACCCCGAACCATCAAAGTCACGCTGGCAGTGGGGTTCCTTGCATTGGGTCGTGCTGTGCGCATTTATTATGGCGATGGTGAGTATTTTTGCGCTAACGTCGAAAGAGGCAACGGGCGTGGTTCGTCCCACCGCAACAGAATCTGTACAACAAGTTGACGTCAAGAACGACTCCCGTCAACTGATCCGCATTCCACTCGATATTCCAGGTACAAATAACAATTCAGGGCAGGAACAACAAGCCAGGATAAGCACTGCCCGTCTTGATACAGCAATAGAACCGCAACAGCCAATAGCCGCGACTGATGTTGTAAAAGACATGGCACCGCTACCTACCTTAAACATAAAAATTAAATCTGGTGACTCGTTGGCGAGTATTTTCAAGAAACATAATCTCAGCGCCAGAACGCTGCACCAGATTATGAAACTGGCCGAACCCAAACAAATTTTACGTAATATTCAACCTGGCAAAATTCTGAAGGTACAACGGGACGCGAATAATGAATTACAACAACTGGTCTACGAAATGGATCAGTTTAATTATTTGTCCATACAACGTCAGTTTAATTATTTGTCCATACAACGTCAGCTTAATCCGGCTGACAAGATACCGTTTACAGCCAAACAAATCACGCGCCAGACTGAAAAGCGTATCCACTTCGCCAGCGGTGTCATCGAAAACTCATTATTTGAAGATGGTCAACAGTCCGGCTTGTCGACAACGCTGATTATGGAAATGGCAAACATATTTGGCTGGGACATCGACTTCGCGCTGGATTTGCGTAAAGGCGATCAATTTTCACTCTTGTTTGAAGAACACTTTCTCGATGGTGTAAAAGTTCAGGATGGCCCTGTCCTTGCCGCACAATTTACCAATCAGGGGCACACCTATAAAGCCGTACGGTTTACCAATGAAAACGGATTTGCGAGTTATTATTCACCGGATGGTTTGTCCATGCGCAAAGCCTTCCTGCGTACACCGGTGGATTTTCGTCGCATCAGTTCGCGTTTTGGTAAACGTCGCCACCCGACTTTAAACCGGCTCAGACTGCACAAGGGTGTCGATTATGCCGCACCAACTGGCACACCGATAAGGGCTTCGGGCGATGGAAAAATCATTTACCGGAATCGACGTGGCGGTTATGGTAAAGCAATCATTATCCAGCACGGCGGTCGTTATAGCACCTTGTATGCCCACTTAAGCGGCTACAAACGTGGCATAACAATAGGTAAGAAAGTCAAACAGGGTCAGATCATTGGCTATGTTGGCAGCACGGGTCGCGCTACCGGTCCACACCTGCATTATGAATTTCGCGTCAACGGTGTGCATCGTAATCCGCTGACAATCAAGTTACCCAATGCCGCACCCATTGCTGCAAAATACCGTAAGGATTTCTCGGAGCACGCGACGCGTGTGCTGGCACAACTTGACAGTTATTTGCCAGCCACCGCTACAACCCGGGTTGCTGCCCGGTCGCAATAAACCCTACTCATGTGTGAACATTACCTCGGCATAATCTCGGGTACCAGCCTGGATGCTGTTGATGTTGCGTGTTTAAAAATAGCAAATGAAAAGCCACAATTTGTTAATGCCATTGCAGTTGCAATTCCTGAAGCGTTACAAAAAGAATGTCGTGACATAATCCGCGACAAGCACTGTGATCTGAATCAACTGCTTGAATTGGATGTACAACTTGGCCAATTATTTGCGCATGCCAGTCAACAATTGTTACAACAATGCGGTCTTGCACATAGCGAGATCGCGGCTATCGGTAGTCATGGACAAACCATCTTTCATCATCCAGACAGTCAATACCCCAGCACCTTGCAGTTGGGCGATCCGAATGTAATCGCGGAGCAGACGGGTATCACCGTGGTGGCAGATTTTCGTCGCCGTGATATCGCCGCGGGTGGCCAGGGTGCCCCACTCGTACCCATTTTTCACAATGTCCTGACAGGCAACGATAGTAAAACTGCTGTCGTTAATATTGGCGGTATTGCCAACATTACCTGTCAAAGTCAGTCTGCTGAGACGATTGGTTATGATACCGGGCCGGGAAACGGTTTGATGGATGCATACTGCCGCGCCTACCTGAAAAAAGATATGGACAACAATGGCGAACTGGCAAAAACCGGTACGGTCAATCCAGACTTGCTTGAGCAATTATTGCAAGACGCTTACTTTAGCTTACCCGTCCCCAAAAGTACCGGTAGCGAATATTTTAATCTGGCATGGTTTGAAAAGTTTTTGCGCCCTTCTGTTACATCGAACGATGTACTGGCGACACTGGCAGAGCTGACGGCAATGACAATCGCCCGGGCAGTAAGCGAATTTTCCGTCACGAAGTTATATGTATGTGGTGGTGGCGCACAAAATTCATTTCTATTAAGTCGCATCCAACATCATTTAAAAGGCGTACTGGTTGAATCAACTACAGGGTTAGGTATTCATCCCGACTGGATAGAGGCAAGCGCCTTCGCGTATATGGCCTATCTGACGCTGGCACATAAAAAAGGGAATTTAGCTAGCGTAACTGGCGCGCGAAGAAATGTTATTCTGGGTGGGATTTATTTATCTGATGGTACCAGCTGAGAAACCAGGCATCGCCTAACCGGCGTTTCTGGTTAACACAACCGGTTGCTCACAAATTTCAGTTATCGCCATGGCAGGAGACTGATAAGGTAAGACGAAAATCAGCGTTTGCTGACTAGCGTTTGTCGATACCCACATAGTGTCGTATTGGTTCACCGGTATAGACTTGTGTTGGACGAAAGATTCGGTTGTCACCCAGCTGCTCACGCCAATGGGCCATCCAGCCAGCAACGCGTGATATGGCAAAAATGGCCGTAAACTGATCGGCAGGAATCCCCATTTCCTGGTAGAGAATACCCGAATAAAAATCTACGTTCGCATACACACCTTTTTTCGCCAGCCGGTCCTCGCAGACTTTTTCGACTGCCCGAGCAGTTTCAAACATGGGATTGATGTCGCCGCCACGCGCTTCGATTAATCCATCAACCAGCTTCTCAAGAATCTTGGCGCGCGGATCTTTGGTCTTGTACTCGCGGTGCCCCATGCCCCAGATCACTTCCTTGTTCTTGAGCTTGTTATCGATATAGGCCTCGGCTTTCTCGGGTGAACCAATTTCACCTAGCATTTCAACCACTTTCTGGTTGGCACCACCGTGCAATGGACCGGATAACGCGCCAATTGCTGCGGCTATCACACTGAAGGGGCTGGCGAGTGTTGAGGCGTTCACTAGCACTGAGAAGGTTGAAGCATTAATGGTATGTTCTGCGTGCAATATCAGACAAACATCCATGATGCGTGCCAGCATCGGGTCGGGTGTTTTGCCGTTAAACATATAGAGAAAATTTTCTGCATAGGTCAAATCACGACGCGGTTTTATCGAATCGTAACCATTTCGAATGTGCTCCCACATGGCGACGATGGTTGCAATACGCGCGATAATTTTTACTGACATATTGTGGATGTAATTCATATCACCGCAGGCATCACCACCTGTGAGGCATTCATTAGCGGGATAATACATGCCGAGACTGGCAACCACGGTTTGCAAAACTTCCATCGGGTGACCGTCGGGGGGCAAATTCTTCATCAGTCCCCGTGTGTAAAACTTTAACTGGCGATTGTCAGTAATCTGCTGGCTAAAATCATCCAGTTCAGACTTGCTCGGCAGACGCCCATCCAGCAGCAATAAGGTCGTTTCTTCAAAACTGCTGTGCTCGGCTAATTCTTCTATCGGGTAACCGCGGTATGCCAGGATACCTTTTTCACCATCAATATCCGAAATATTGGATTTGGTTGCAGGGACCCCTGCTAATCCGGGTAAGTACTCACTCATGGCATAACTCCCTTTGCACAGTCACCTTTTAAGCTGCATATTGAGCCGGGAAGGGGAAAAATGATTGTGTTACTGAATATGAAAGCATAGCAAATCAGGCTGGCTATTTGGCGACAATTATGAAAAATAGTTGAGGATTTTCAGCAACATAATTACTTCATGTGGTTAATAAACCAGCGAATATAAGCCAGTGACGTACTAACGATTCACTGACTTATCTTCGGTATTACTTGTCTGATTTTGCTGCCACAATCGCGCAGCGTTTAATGCGGGATTAGATTGAAAATGACGAGCCACAGCCACAGGTGGTGGTGGCATTGGGGTTATTTATAACAAACTGCGAGCCTTCCAGACCTTCCTTATAATCAATGGTTGCACCAATCAGATATTGGTAGCTCATTGGATCAATGACCAGGGTCACCCCGTCATTATCAACGGCCATATCGCCGTCCTGGACATTTTCATCAAAGCTGAAACCGTATTGAAAGCCTGAACATCCGCCACCTGTTACGAATACCCGTAACTTTAGCGCGTCATTACCTTCATCAGTTATCAACTGTTTGACCTTGTTCGCTGCAGAGTCTGAAAACTGAATACTTACGTCACTCATACTTACCACTCCTGTTAGACTCACTTAATTCACGTATCTAAATAAGTATATACTAAATTATGTGATTCCCGACCATGAATATCAAGTATTCTGGTTAATTATCTTCCGCATTCGCCCCGCGTTTCAAAGGGACAACCGATTCATTGGCCCGATGTACCAGATTACCGTTCACTTCTGCGCCCATGGCCATTTCGATGAGGCTGTAGTAAACATTGCCGTGTACACGTGCATGGGCGGCAAGCTCAATATGCGTTAATGCATGAACGTCACCAATCACGGTGCCATTGACCACAACATTTGGTACTTTTACCTCGCCCTCGATGGTGCCGCGTTCGCTCAAGGTCAGAACTGACTCGGTACCATCTTCGGCGATGACGTTACCCTTGACCTTGCCATCGACATGCAGACCACCCTTGAAAATGACATCGCCATGAATTTCGGTATTCTGTCCAATGAGTGAATCAATCTGAGCTGACTGTTTAGGTTTTTTCGGACTCCCTAACATGTTGTTTCTCCTACTGTGTTGCTATTTTAGTGGCCATGCAAACGTCTTTTCAATGACATCGTCGTTTCTTCCTACCGGATAGACCTTGGCATGGACACGTTTTGGTATAAAATCTGCCGGAATAATCACTTCACCATTAAGGTTCTGATAATACTTGAATTTATAGTTTAAATCGCCCTTATGTTGCTTGTCGATTTGACCTAATGACAAGGTAACAGATTGGCCATTTTTCAGACCTTCAAATCGTAGTATCACCTTACCGCGTGCCAGTTTGTCATTTTTCAGTACCTGCGTGAGCACAACTTTATAGCGATAATGTCCGCCATCGCCCAATTTATCAATTTTCATGTTCTCTAATCGCAAGCCCCGTGACGCGTCACGCGGGGAGACTATGCCGAGATAAAATGCCAGCTCTTCCTTCAAATCCAGAATTTCTGTTTGCAAGGTTTTTAATGTGGTATCCAGTTCATTATAGGCCTTGCGTTCGATTTGCTGCGCGCGTTCCAATACGGCCTTTTCTTCACGCAAGGTTTCAATTTGCTCGACCAGTTCCTCAGCGCTCTGGATATATGCCTCTTCACGCCGCTGTGCATCCGAGCTGTCGAATTTGGCGACGAATCTTCCGTAATCAAATGCCGCGTAAATTGCCGCGACCAACAATAAAATGCCCAATGACCAGAAAACCCGGACTTTCCAGGGACGGTGTGCTTTGACGACGAGATTCATATAGTTGTTTTATTCATAATTTGGGCAAACATCTGCATTCATATCAGGCGAACATACTAAGGAAGTAGTGCAACATCGTTCAATCCGGTATTTTCGGCAAGCCCAAACATCAGATTCATATTATGCACTGCCTGTCCGGCTGCGCCTTTGACCAGGTTATCAATTACCGACAATATCACCACGACTTCGCCGTCTTGTGGACGATGCACGGCAATACGACACGTATTCACACCCCGTACACTCCGCGTCTCGGGGTGAGAACCGGCTTCCATCACATCGACAAACGGCTCATCTGCATAGCGTGCGCTAAATATCGACTGCAGATCAGCTGTGGTATCGCGCAGGGTCGCATATAAAGTCGCATGTATACCACGGTTCATCGGGGTTAAGTGTGGCACAAAGGTGAGATTAATTTTTTGCTTGCTCAGTTGCGACAATCCCTGACGAATCTCGGGGAGGTGGCGATGTCCTGGTACCGCATAAGCCTTGAAACTTTCACTGGCTTCGGCATGTAATGCCGCCACACTGGCTTTTCTGCCTGCCCCACTGACACCGGATTTTGCGTCGGCAATCAGATTTGCAGTGTCCACCAGGTTATTTTCGATCAAGGGCAGAAAGCCCAGCTGTACCGCAGTCGGGTAACAACCCGGATTGGCCACCAGACGCGCCTGTTTGATTGCTTCACGATTCACTTCCGGCAAACCATAGACCGCTTCAGTCAATAAATGAGGACATGCGTGTTCAACGCCATACCACTGCTGCCACTCCTTCGCGTCCTTCAAACGAAAATCTGCCGCCAGGTCGATAATTTTTACACCCGCATCCAGCAGTGATTGCGCCATGCCCATGGCAATGCCATTTGGCGTTGCAAAAAATACCATGTCGCAAGTAGTGAGCGCTGTTAAATCCGGCTCGCTAAAATCCAGATCGACAAAACCGCGCAGATTCGGAAACATGCTCGCCACAGCCGTCCCCGCCTCACCACGCGAAGTAATGCATTGCAGTGACACATCGGGATGTTTGGCCAAAAGCCTTAATAATTCAACGCCGGTATATCCTGTTCCACCGACGATACCTACTTTAATCATGAACCTATTACCCTTGCTTGCAGACTTAATATAATAAGCGTTTCTGCGGCAACACTAAAGCACTGATTGAAAAGAAATATCAATCCGAATCGTGATAAAATCTTCTGATGTATCGTCGTCATATCTCACACACTCGCCGCAAAGTCTTCTCGCTACGCAAAATGCGTTTTCGTTTGATGTTCTGGGGCAGTGCCATGATTGTCGGCGCAACCGCAGCAATTTTTGCTATTGCGGCACAATTTGCCGACAGTCGATTTAAAGACTTTTATGAACATTATCCTTACCTTGCCTTGTGTGTGCCGCCATTGGGACTGGTATTGATAAGTTGGCTGACACGCAAATATTTTCCCGGTGCGGAAGGCAGTGGCATCCCTCAAACCATTGCCGCGCTCCAGCTAGGTGGTCACGCACTACGGCAACGTGTTTTATCATTAAAGATTGCGCTGGGAAAAATATTACTCACATTACTTGGATTATTTTCCGGTGCATCTATTGGCCGCGAAGGGCCAACCGTCCATGTCGGCGCCTCATTGATGTATACCCTGCACCGCCATCGCCTGTTTCATCGCAAAAACATGTCACAAATGTTGATCATTGCCGGTGGTGCCGCCGGTATTTCGGCTGCATTTAATACACCCCTGGCCGGAATATTATTTGCTATCGAAGAAATGGCGCGTAATTATCACAAGCGCACCAGTAGTGTTTTGTTGATTAGTGTCATTCTGGCCGGACTAACGGCGATGGCATTTTTGGGGCAATACACTTATTTTGGTAAAACCGATGCCTCACTAAACTGGACACATGCATGGATTGCAGTATTGATCTGTGGTGTCATTGGTGGTCTGTGCGGTGGACTGTTCAGCACCACACTGATCTATGGTTCACGTCGTCTTGCGAGCACTATGTTACGTCAACCGATTATGCTCGCATTAGTTTGTGGCTTGTTACTGAGCCTGTTCGGCTTTCTTTCTGATGGCGCAACGTTTGGCACCGGATATGAAGAAGCAAAAAGACTGGTCAGCGGCGAACAGCTTGATTTGAGTTATCCATTGTTAAAATTTCTCGCGACGACCGCCTCCTATCTTAGTGGTATCCCCGGCGGAATTTTTGCGCCATCTCTATCAATTGGTGCCGGACTTGGCGCTGATTTGGCAAACTTTATACCCTACGCACCATTCGGCGCGATTGTTATTTTAGGTATGGTGGCGTATTTTACCGGCGTGGTACAAACACCCATTACCGCCTTTGTTATTGTCATGGAAATGACAGATAACTCGGGGATTCTGTTACCGCTGATGGCCACCGCATTGGTCGCCAACGCTGTATCACACCTGGTGTGTCCAACACCCATTTATCAGGCGCTGGCACAGGCGTATCTGCATAAAACCGCCAAACCCGACTGAAATACTGCCCCGATTAAGATGACAAAATTGCAACTATTCGCTAGGCTGATGCACTAATATTTTTTACACACCTGGCTGTAAACGACATATGAAACTGAAAGACAAACTCATCATCAGCATCGCCGTAATTGTGATTGGACTCGCATTGTATTTATGGATAAGCCCGGACAATTTTCGCAAAGTACCCGATATCACCCTGACCAGTCTGGATAATGAAAAAATCAAACTGACCAGCCTGCATGGCAAACCCGTGTTAATTGTCTTTTGGGCAACGTCCTGTACCGGTTGTGTGAAGGAAATGCCACATCTGGTTGAGCTGTATAACAAACTGCATGACAAGGGACTGGAAATGATTGGCATCGCCATGCCATATGACCGGCCTGATCACGTCATCAGCATGGTAAAACAAAAACAACTGCCTTATAAAATTGCACTGGATATATCCGGAACTGCAGTAAAGGCTTTTGGTAATGTGCAGTTAACACCAACCTCGTTTTTAATTTCACCAAGCGGTGATATCGCCATGCAAAAAATCGGCGAAATGAACATGGCGCTGGTTGAAAGACAAATAATCGCTTTTCTCAACACACAGTAACTTAACAGTAAAAAAATTATGTTATGGATTAAAGCACTGCATGTTATTTTTATGGTAACCTGGTTCGCCGGATTGTTTTATTTGCCACGCCTGTTTGTCTACCACAGCATGTCAACTGATCAGGCCAGTATTGATCGTTTCAAGATCATGGAAAGAAAATTATATTTTGGCATCATGACACCCGGCATGATCTTGACATTTGTATTCGGTGGCTGGATGCTGTTCGATTATGCACTGCAAACCTATGCAGGCATGCATTGGCTGACAGTTAAAATTGTCCTCGCCATCATTCTGTTGGGATACCATATTCACTGCGGAAAATTATTATTCGACTTCAAACACGATCGAAATAAACATGGGCATGTTTACTATCGTTGGTACAATGAAATTCCGGTATTGTTTTTGTTTGTCATGATTGTGTTGGTAATCGTCAAACCATTCTGACGTCAGTTCTGTATATAGAAATTGTCAGACCTGGATGACAGTTATGAAGGGTATCAGGACAAATAAAGATTTTTTACTTCTGCAATTTTCGCCTGCGCAGCATCCGCCGCCGGGGCGATGTCCGCGTGTGACAGGCCGGTAATTTCCCAGCAAGCAGGCACAATACCTTTCATGTCTTCTTCGGTGATACCGGTTGAATAAGGCAACGACGCAATATGATTCGCGATATGGATGACAGCCACTTCTTGCTGATGGTACGGTGCTGCAGCCGGATTGTGATGATAAGCAATGCACGCGTAGATGTGCTCCGGTAACTTCCAGACTCGCGCCAGCTCTCCACCTATTTCCGTATGATCCACGCCAATGACTTCCCGCTCTGCCTCGTGTAATGACAGAGGATTTTCCACCTGCAAGGTACGCAATATGGCTTCGTGAGTCAGATCAGGTAATTTACTGAACATGATCAAATGACCAATATCATGTAACAGGCCGGCAACAAAAATTGCTTCACGTTCAACACGACCCAGGCAACCGCCCAGTTCATGCGCCAGCAACCCACAGTAGATACTGTGGTACCAAAAATCATCCATGGAAATAAGGTCATTGGGAATACCGTCAAACGCCTTGGTCGCCGCCATTGACATGACAATATCACGTATTTGCCGTGTTCCGAGCACCGTAACTGCACGGGAAATGGTGCTCACTTCCGAGCTAAAACCGTAAAATGGACTGTTAGCAATGCTGAGTACGCGTACGGTTAAGGCGGGATCCTGACTAATAAGCTGACCAATCTTCTCCACAGTCGAATTCGGGTCTTCCACCATGGAATTCACCTTGATGGCAATTTCAGGCAACGAGACAAGACCGCTGATATCGGCTACCAGCGCTTTGACGTCGAGTTGTGGCAATGCCGCTGTATTGGAAAGGCTGATATGTGCACCTGTAACTGAGACTATTTCAGTATTTATCGGCGTGATTGGACGGAATCTTGAATAGCTGAATGGCTTTTGATTGTGAAAATGGCCACAAAAACTGCCAATTTAGGGGAATTGCCCTGATGATATGGTGGATATATCAACAGGACATTATATTCGGAAAAATAACAGGTAAAACCTAGCCCAATTCAACCATTTCGAAGTCAGACTTGCTCACCCCACATTCCGGACATTGCCAATCTTCCGGAATATCATTCCAGCGAGTGCCAGCAGCAATACCTTCATCGGGCAAACCCAGTTCTTCATCATATATAAACCCGCAAACCTGACACTCATATTTTTTAAAACTCATGCTTTTCCCTTTTACTTTATCTGTAGTTGAATCCGGCATTATTCTCGCACGCCATTACGCACTTGAAAAGCCAAGTCGATGTTACAATCTGCCCATGAACATTTCAAACAATCACGCCGCCTATCCTACTGTGCTGGTTTTGGCCGGTCTTGATCCCAGTGGCGGTGCAGGTCTGGCCGCAGATTTCGGCGCTATCAGCAGTATGGGTGCGCACATGCTACCGGTGGCAACCTGTCTGACGGTTCAGGATACACACGACGTGCATAAAGTCTTTCCGGTAGATAGCGATATATTGCAACAACAGCTCGATGTTCTGGTTGCTGATATGCCCATCACCACAATCAAGATCGGTTTACTGTGCGCAAGCGAGACGATCAAGTTGGTGAGCAATTTTCTGCAGACACATCCGGATATACCGGTGATACTTGATCCAATTATTCGTGCCGGTGGTGGCAAGACACTGCTTGATACTTCACTCGTTGCTGATTGTCGCAACTTACTGGCGCATGTTGATCTTGTCACGCCCAATCATTATGAAGCCTTGTTACTTGCCAATACTGACTCAATTGAAGATGCCATTGCCGTGCTATTAAACACTGGAGTGGAACATATCTTACTGACCGGTACAGATTCTGCGCACGAAAAAAGCGAAACCGTGGTTCACCAGTATTTTAATCATGCCGGTGAACATGAAACCTATAACTGGCCAAAATTGCTTGGCTCCTATCATGGTTCGGGTTGCACACTGGCAGCCGCCATTGCTGCGTTGATTGCCAACGGACTTGATGCAAAAACGGCAATTGCAGAAGCACAACAGTACACATGGGACACCCTTGCCAATGCACTGCGACTGACTGATGGCCAGGCAATACCAAATCGTTTTTACTGGTCGCATGACAGTTAATGACGGTGCAAAATAATTTACACGGCCTGTATGTCATCACTGATCCGGTATATTGCGGAGAAGATTTGGTTAATAAAGTAACCGCCGCAATTTCGGGCGGAGCAAACATAATTCAATACCGCAACAAAACTGCAGACATCGCTACACAGTATCGTGAAGCTGGACTGCTGGCAAAATTATGCAAACAACAGCAAAGAACTTTCCTGATTAATGATGATGTCGAACTTGCAATAAAGGTAGATGCTGATGGTGTCCACCTTGGACAATCCGATGATGATATTAGATTTGCACGCAAACAACTGGGGGCCAATAAAATTATCGGCATTACCTGTCATCAGGATCTGGCATTGGCTATCGACGCGCAACAACAGGGCGCAGACTATGTGGCGTTTGGTCGATTTTTTCCATCACAAACCAAACCGGACGCTCCCGCTGCCGACATCGACTGGTTACCGGCTGCCAGAAAAAAATTGTCTGTGCCGGTTGCCGCAATCGGCGGTATCACTCTCGATAATGCAGCTGATTTACTGGTAGCGGGTGCCGATATGCTTGCTGTGATTCATGCGGTCATGGCGCAGCGAGATATTCATGCAGCCGCGAAATCTTTCAGCGAACTATTTAACGCCAACAAACAGGATTAACGGCTACGATCCGGATTGTTTTTTCGGTATCATAGCCGCCACATATTTCTAACCTGACTTTATCGTTTCACAAGGATTCAGCATGACCCACAATACAAATCTATCGAGCAATTTGTTTCAGCAGGCGCAAAAACATATACCCGGTGGCGTGAATTCGCCGGTGCGTGCGTTCAAAGGCGTGGGCGGGGATCCGATATTTTTTAAACGTGCTGAAGGTGCCTATTTGTTTGATGTCGATAATAACAAATACATAGATTATGTTGCCTCATGGGGGCCAATGATTATCGGTCACTGTCAACCTGATGTATTACAGGCAGTAACTGAAACCATGCAAAGTGGCCTGAGTTTTGGTGCACCAACCGAACTGGAAGTACAAATGGCAGACAAGGTTTGTGAACTTGTGCCGTCGATGGATCTGGTTCGCATGGTCAACTCCGGCACCGAAGCAACCATGTCGGCATTACGACTTGCACGCGGCTTTACTGGCCGGGATAAAATTGTCAAGTTCGAGGGTTGTTATCACGGTCATGCCGATTCACTACTGGTCAAGGCAGGCTCTGGCGCATTAACGCTGGGTGTTCCCACCTCACCAGGTGTGCCCGCAGCACTGGCCGAGCATACCTTAACGTTAACGTATAATGATCTGAATGAAGTTGAACGTGTGTTTAACGACATAGGCAATCAAATTGCCGCCATTATTGTTGAACCTGTCGCAGGCAACATGAACTGCATTCCACCACAAGATGGATTCCTGCAAGGCTTGCGCAAGATTTGCGACCAGTATAAAAGCGTGCTGATTTTTGATGAAGTGATGACCGGCTTTCGTGTCGCTTTGGGTGGCGCACAACAGCACTACAATGTTAAACCGGATCTGACCACGCTCGGCAAGGTGATCGGTGGTGGTATGCCGGTCGGTGCATTTGGTGGTCGACGAGACATCATGGAAAAAATTGCCCCACTTGGTCCGGTTTATCAGGCCGGCACCTTGTCAGGCAATCCGGTCGCCATGGCAGCAGGTCTAAAAACACTGGAACTTATATCTGCGAGCGGATTTTATGAAAGCCTGGCAGAGAAAGTGAGCTATTTATGTGCTGGCCTGAGTCGCGTTGCGGCTGAAAATAACATTCCGTTTACCACCAACCAGGTGGGCGGTATGTTCGGCTTGTTCTTCACTGAGCTGGACAAGGTGACCTCCTTCGCCGAAGTCAGTACCTGCAATATCGAACGGTTCCAGAAATTTTATCATGGCATGTTGGAACAGGGGATTTATCTGGCACCTTCTGCTTATGAAGCAGGTTTTGTGTCAAGCGTACACAGTCAGGCGGATCTGGACGCAACCATTGCAGCGGCAAACAAGGTTTTTAGCGAATTATAATTGTTGATTCCGGGACAAACGGCGATATTCATGTATCACACCCTTGTATTCCGGGCTGCTTAGCCGACTTACAGAAAAAACGACCGACGAATCTGACAGATTGTGAATTGCGGCCTGTTCACCTGTTAATGTTGTACCCGCAATATCCAGTTGACTCGATGCGCTCTGGATCGCAAATTTTCCGTGTATGATTGAACTTGTAATCGTAATATCTGAATCCGTTGCTTCAACAGCGACGTCTTTGCTGCGGACTTCACTAAATTCCATTTCGACGGTGCTCTTGTAAGCGATTAATTCACCTATTTGTGCATTTTGTATTTTTGCCAGCTTGCAACCGTCCAGATCTATTTTTGCATATGCGCCTTCAAACAATTTCGATTCACCACGGTTGCATTTGCCTATCCGGCTCGATTCAGTAAACGGCTGCCGTTGCCAGAAATCACGATTCAGTTCAGCATCGCTTTTTTGCAAATGCGCCAACATTAACTGGTTATATTCAATTGCCCTGTCCGCCATGGATGAATGGCCGGCTTGCGCCAGGACACGCAGATAAGACTTGTCAAGATTACCCTGTAATATTTTCCCGGTACGTAAAGGTGTAATAAGATCATATTCACCCCATACAATCATCGTTGGGACCTTTATCTTGCTGATTGCCTCAGTAAAATCTTCAGTAATCATTGCCACACCGGCGATGGGTAAGGAATTACTGCGTAAAATAATTTCGCGTACTTCGGGTGATTCAATGGCTTTTTTCAGATCAACCGGCATCCACTCTTCAATTGCTTCCAGTACCAGACCGGCATAACTGGTTATCTCGGGGCCGGTCCAGTAAGTTATACGCTGTAAGACATTAATCCATTTGAATGCCAGCGTTTTGCTAAAAGCATGTCTGTGTAAAACTCCCGCCGAATCGGTAATGATGAGCCGTTTGATATCCTCGGGATACATACTTGCATAACGTAACGAAATTGCGCCACCCATAGAATGACCCAGCAGATGGAAACTCCTTCCGGAAAATTTTTGCGTTACAAAATGAACAAACCTGGCATAATTTTTTGGTGAATAGAGTTCGTTGGCCTTGCTCGAGACGCCAAAGCCGGGCAAATCAAACGTCAGCACATGATAGTGATCTTTTAAGGCGTTGATTTGGTGTATCCAGTTTGCGGCTTCACCCGCTATGCCATGCACCAGTACAACCGTTTCACTGGCGCTCTTGTTGGTTTCAAATACACATGCCGTGCCATTAAATACCGGTTCACTGATGCAGGTTTCTTTCAGACCAATTGCTTTCAATTTCTGCGCACCGGGTTGAGGCGTGACCTGTGCCGTAGCAACAGGTGATTTCGTTGCACATGCGGAGGCAATAATGACCAGCATTAATAGCAATGGAATTTTATTTTTCTTAATCACTAATGCTTCCTTCTGGTGGTTTCTTCTGGACCATACCCGGTCACTGAATGAGAATTTCCCGGTCGATACCCGCAGTATAAAAATCGTGCTTTCACATTCTTAATAATGCCAACGCACCTTGTGATGATCTGCCAACTGAATATATTCGTTTTAAATCGCTAACCGCTAATATCGGGTAATTTTAAATAAATAGAAATTGAACACCTTATTTGGATAATCATAATATATAATCGGTTCCATGTCTTTTGACCATTTCACTGAATTTTTTAGCTGGTTAAACGCACATCCGCACTGGGTGGGGTTAATTGTCTTCGCAACCGCGATGTCTGAATCACTTGTTATCGTCGGTTTGCTGGTACCGGGTTTTTTAATGATGGTCGGGTTTGGCGCACTCATTGCCACCGGCTATCTGGACTTCTGGTCTACATCATTGTACGCAACGGCGGGTGCATTTTTAGGCGACAGCCTCAGCTACTGGATAGGCAAGCGTTACCAGCACCGGCTCGAATCTGTCTGGCCACTAAGCCGTTACCCCCATCTTATAAATAAAGGTGAAACTTTTTTTGCGCGCTATGGTGCCTTTAGCGTGGTGCTCGGCAGATTCTTCGGCCCATTACGTGCCATTATCCCTGCTGTTGCCGGCATGGCAAATATGCCACGTCCAACATTCTATTTTGCCAATGGCCTTTCAGCACTGGCATGGGCACCACTTTATTTATTACCAGGCATTATGTTTGGCATGTCAATTGAGCTTGCCAGGGAATTCGCAGGCCAGATTGCCTTCCTGATCGCCATTATTTTTGTCGCTTTTATCCTGACGTTTGTAGTTATAAAAAGCATCTACACCTGGCTAACACCTCAAACTGACGTGTTAATGTACAGATTACTGATTTGGAGCCGCCGCCATCCAACCAGCGGCCGCGTTTCCGAAGCATTAATCAACCCGCAGCAATCTGAAATACGCGCCTTGTCTGTGCTGGGCTTGTTATTACTCGGTACAGTTGCCGCATATTTTCTGGTAACACACTGGTACTTTGATGCACGACTGTTTTCCAATGTCGACTTGCTTGTTTTCAAACTGTTCCAGTCCGTTCACCTGCCATTACTCGACAGCCTTTTTTATGGATTCGCATTGCTCGGCGAGCGTATCAGCATCATAATTATTTATGTCATTGTCATTATCTATTTTTCCCTGACCCAACGAGTGAGTACAGTGATGTACTCTCTTGCGGCGCTCATTCTGCCCTGGCTGACTGCTGATCTTCTCGATATTTCCTATTACAAATCTTTTATCGAACACCCGGAATCGATCACCAATCAATGGCACGCAAACAGTCTGTTTTTTATTGACGTATGTGCGCTCGCATTTCTGTCAGTATTACTGGGAAGAAGTGCGCACCCTTTTATGCGCGGCTTCCTTTATTTAAGCATTACAATGATTTTACTGCTGGTCGCACTTGCACAACTATACTTCGGGATACAATGGTTATCAGAAATTGTATCCGGATTCTTGCTGGGTCTGATCTGGATTAGCATTTTAAGTATTGCCTATCGCTGTCATGCACAGCATCAACCATCCAGCAAACATACGACTTTTTCTGTAGTACTGTTGATTATGTTAGTGGCGGTACCTTTTTTCGTCGCCAATACCGGGCATGTCTCCAGAATCAAGCCCGTGAAAATAAATCCGGTAAAATATGTCATGAGCGATACTGGCTGGCACGAGTCAGGGTGGAAAATGCTGCCTGCTTCGCGTCAGGATTTGAATGCAGAAAACATTCATCCCTTTACCATTCAATGGCACGCAACAAAATCCGGGATTATAGATGGCATGCAGAAAGCGGGTTGGCGTAAAGTTGATAACACAGCGTCAGATTTTCTGACCTGGATGAATAATAAATCTCAACTTATGCAACTGCCGGTATTGCCACACGTGCACGCCGGATTATATAGCGAGCTGCATTTCTCGCGTGTCGTCAATAACAAACTGATGATTGTGCGTCTATGGCAGTCAGATTTTAAATTACATAACACCCGCACAAACAAACCATCATCTGCAATATTATGGTTTGGTACAGCAACATTTTCTGATGTAAAAAGAACAATGCATCTTAACTATCTTGTCTCAGACAATGACTTTATTACGCCTGTAATTAAACTGCAAAAAAGTCTCGCTGCAAATGATTCAATTAGTCTGGAAATAATAAAGACGCCGACAGTTCAACCATTTTTATTGCTGGTTGATGCGGTTCACCAGGAATGACGTGTATGCAGGTATTCACTCAGTTTTTCCAGCCGTGCAATGACATCATCAATTGCAAGCAGCTCAAGTTTTTCAGTTAATTGCAACGGTAATAACTCAATCAAGCGTGCGCTCACCCATTCCCCGTCATTATAATGCGTCGCCATCGATGTGTATGGTGGATCCAGTTGACTCAGTATTTGTTTTAATAACTCGGCCATTGGTTCATATTCCGGTTCAAGCACGATACTGGGGAAATTATCAATTAGCTCAATATCGCCCTGCATTAACTGGTTAGATTGTATGGCGCTACGCAATATTTTAAATCGTCTTTCACCACGCAGGGTTACGCCGAGCATGCCATCATCGCGTTTATGCCAGTAACTGATATAAGTGAGCGTTCCAATATCATGGATATCCGGTGCAGGTCCAACCTCCATACCTTTCTTGATCAGTACAACACCGATACCGGTTTCATTTTTCAGGCAGTTACTCACCATATCGAGATAGCGCGGTTCAAACACACGCAAGGGTAGTGCGCCGCCAGGAAACAGTACGGTATTGAGTGGAAATAAAGGAATCGTATTACTCATAATTGAATTATATGACACATTCAGCAGATCAGTTTTCTTCAAGACCCCAGCGTGGCGTCAGTGTGTGTTCTACTCCCAGGTGATCAAGGATTCTTGCAACCATAAAATCAACCACATCGTTGATTGATTGTGGCTGATAATAAAAGCCCGGATTTGCAGGCATTATCGTTACACCAATCTGTGCCAGCTTCAACATGTTTTCCAGATGTATGGGTGACAAGGGTGTTTCACGAACTACCAGAATTAGTTTGCGCTGTTCCTTAATCATGACATCGGCAGCACGCTCAAGTAAATCATTACTACTGCCCTGTGCCACTGCTGACAGTGTCCCGGTAGTGCACGGGCAAATCACCATGTGCTGTGCAGTATGCGAGCCACTTGCAATCGGTGCTGTCCATTGTTCACGACCAAAAACGGTTAGTTGTCCCGGCTTCGACTTGTATAGTTTGGTAAAGAATTCCTGCATCTCCGCACTACGAGCCGGAATATCAAGATCTGTTTCCATACCCAACACGATTTGTGCCGCTTTTGAGACGATCAGATAAACATTGCGTTCGGCTTGTAATAAACATTCGAGCAATCGCAACGCATACTGCGCACCCGATGCACCAGTCATAGCCACGATGACAGGCGTAGTCGAATTATTATTTTCCTGAACCTTGTTCATTTAAATAGTGATTCTATCCAGTCTGGTTATACAATCGATTCGGCCGTATTAGTTAGCGCTTCGAGTAACCTGTTATGTAAATTCTCAAATCCACCATTACTCATAATAATAACATGCTCGCCAGGTTTTACATTGTTTGTCACCGCGTCGAGTATTTTTTGTGTTGTATCTGCAATAGATACATTTTTCAATTTTGACACGTTATCCGAAAGATTCCAGCTCAGGTCGGTGGGCTCAAGAATATAAACGTTATCGGCTTGCTGCAATGCGGCTTGCAGGGTTTTTGCATGCACACCCATACGCATTGTGTTTGAGCGCGGTTCCAGCACGGCATGTATACGACTGTTACCCACCCGGCGTCGTAGTCCGTCCAGTGTCGTGGCTATCGCAGTTGGGTGATGGGCGAAATCATCATATACCGTAATGTTATTTACCTTACCCTTTACTTCCATCCGGCGTTTGATGCCTGTAAAAGTACATAAGCTTGGAATGGCATATTTTGCCGGCAAGCCGGCATGATGTGCTGCGACAATCGCCGCCAGCGCATTCCACACATTATGCTCGCCAATCAGCTCCCATTTTACTGTTCCCTGTACTTCATTATTATGAAGCACGCTGAATTCAGAGTAGTCATTATTGACATCACACACTCGCCAGCCCATTGATGACATATCATCGCTGAGCGACAATGATTCAGTTTCGCTCCAACAACCCCTGGCCAATGTTTCTTGTATGGCCGCGTCATGTGCCGGATATATTAACTTTCCAGTGGAAGGTACGGTTCTCACAAGGTGGTGGAATTGTGTCTGAATGGCTGCCAGATTCGAAAAAATATCTGCGTGGTCAAATTCCAGATTATTTATTATCAATGTGCGCGGGTGGTAATGAACAAACTTGGAACGCTTGTCAAAAAAAGCGGTATCATATTCATCCGCTTCGATAACAAAGAATGGTTCTTCGCCTAACTCGGCACTGACACCAAAATTGGCAGGGACGCCGCCTATTAAAAATCCTGGCCGCATGTCATTATCCGCTAACACCCAGGCGAGCATACTACTGGTGGTGGTTTTACCGTGCGTACCCGCAACTGCCAATACCCAGCGATCATGTAAAACATGTCGTGCCAGCCACTCCGCACCTGATGTATAGGCTGAACCCTGATTCAGGATCTGCTCAACCATCGGATTGCCGCGGGACAAGGCATTACCAATAATAAAAATATCGATATTTTTGGGTAAGGGCTTGTCATATCCTTCACCAAGCCTGACACCCGCATCCTGCAACATGGTACTCATTGGTGGATACACATTAGCATCCGTACCTGTTACTTCATGCCCAAGATTACGCGCCAGCAAGGCGAGTCCTCCCATAAAGGTGCCACATATACCCAAAATATGGATATGCATATCAGTAATCCTGCCTGTTAATTTGCTACAATGGACCAAATCATCTCAAGTATATTATATGAATACGACATCAGATCATAATCAAAGCTATATCGACAGCCCAGAAAAATTACTGGAATTATGTCAACATTTGCAACAGCAATCATTTTTCACAATCGACACCGAGTTTGTCCGTGAACAAACCTACTATCCGAAGTTGTGTCTGATACAGATTGCGACTGACTCTGTCATTGCCTGTATTGACCCGCTGGTGATCGAAGATATGACGCCGTTGTTTAAAATTTTAATTGCTCCCGATATTGTAAAAGTTTTTCACGCAGCACGGCAGGACATAGAAACCTTCTACAATTTATTTGAAGATTGTCCGCGCCCCGTGTTTGATACCCAGGTAGCGGCTGGTCTGCTTGGTTACCCTGATCAAATTGGTTACGCCAATCTGGTTGAAAAAATGCTCGATGTGCAGCTTGACAAAAAACACACTCGTACCGACTGGAGTAAACGACCCTTATCCAGTGAACAGATACAATATGCGGCTGATGATGTACGTTATTTATATAAAATATACCCGATGCTGTTGCAGCAGCTCAAACAGGCCGGGCGCGACAGCTGGCTGCAAGCCGACTTTGAGTTTTTGACCAACATTGAAACATACAAACCAGACATGGAAAACCTGTGGAAAAAGGTAGCGGGTCAACAAAAGTTAAAACCACAACAGCTAACTGTGTTAAGTGAACTTGCCAAATGGCGTGAGCTCACTGCGCAAAAGTATGATAAACCACGCAAATGGATTCTCAGTGATGACACACTTGTCATGCTGGCCATTCATGTACCACAATCAATAGAACAATTGGAAACTATCCGTTTTTCGAGGAATGGCGTATCCGACAAACAAAAGCAGCACATTGTTGAAATAATCAACTCGGCAATGGCGATACCAAAAGAGAACTGGATAAAAATTCCAAAATTCCAGAAGTTAACCAATGAACAGACCTGCATTGTGGATGCGCTGATGTGTGTTGCACGAAGTTATTGCAATGACAATAATATCGCATTGGCAAGTATTACCACACGAAAAGAACTTGAAGCAATTGCAGTTCAAGCCGGTTCCGATTCGCAACTAATGAAAGGCTGGCGCTATCAGATTGTGGGTAAAAATCTGGAAGCCTTCCTGGCCGGTAAAATAAAAATTGAAATGTCTGGAAACAAACTGCTCTTTGAGCAAACCTGATAAAAGAGACATGCCTGCACAAAAATATAGTTACCCCTGGCGAACAAATAATAAATTCATCCTGCTGGCAAACGGCGAAAATTTTTATCCCGACATACTTGCTGAAATTGACAAAGCCAACAAAAGCATTTATATCATTCAATATCTCGTTAACTCGGGCAATATTACCGGAAAAATAATCGACGCACTTGTAACTGCCGCCAGGCGCGGCGTATCCATCTATATCATTCTCGATGCCTACGGCTCGAGTGAATTGGACATAACAGACCGTAACAAATTGCTTCAGGCACATATCTCACTGGTCAGTTTCAATCCGTTCAATCTGCAAAGAATCATCAAGTTTCTCTACCGTGATCACCGCAAGTTAATCATTATTGATGACAAACTGGCATACACTGGCGGAGCAGGCTTTACAGATGAGTTTGATACCGGACAAGACCCTGAGCATGGCTGGCAGGACATCATGATTAAATTACAGGGTGAACTTGTCGCTGACTGTTACCGGCTATTTGCAGACAGCTGGAACCGAATCACAGCAATTACATTACCTCCCTTCCTGGAAAGCCACGTACCAGAGTACACTGGATCAGGCCGGGTAAATGTAGCCTACAGAGGGACACAGGAAGTTGTCCGTGCCATTACCCGTCATATGCAGCGCGCACAAAAGAAAATCTATATTGTCACGCCCTACTTTGTCACCACCTGGAAAATTCGTCGCCAAATGCGCAAAGCCAGTCATCGAGGGATAGATGTAAAACTTATCGTACCCGGCAGACATTCTGATCATCCCTGGATAAATCATATTTCACGTCATTACTACACCCGCCTGCTAAAAAACAACATTCAGATATATGAATATCAACCGAACTTTATACACACCAAACTGATCATTTGTGACGACTGGGTCAATACCGGTTCATGTAATCTCGACAGATGGAATATGCGTTTCAATAAAGATGCCAACATCGAGATACGGGGAGAAGATATTATTCGTGAATGTAATAACTATGTTGAGGAACTGATAACTGAGTCGAACCTGATTGATTATGTGCAGTGGCAACAACGACCACTAAAAGAAAAGATAACGGTCTGGTTCTGGAGCAAAATGGCATTATGGATTGAACGCCTGACGCAAAATGTGCCCTGAGTATTATCAATTTTTTGCCTGATTACTCTGCCTTGCTTTCATTAATAAACGGCTAATTAAAAAAGGGAGCGAATGCTCCCTTTTAATTTTGCTAACTTGATGTTAACGCCGCCGTGCTTTCTTTCTGGCGGTTTTTTTCTTGGCTTTTTTCTTCACCTTTTTCTTACCGGCCTTTTTCTTGGCCTTTTTCTTGGCTTTTTTCTTCACCTTTTTCTTACCGACCTTTTTCTTGGCTTTTTTCTTCGCGACCTTTTTCTTGGCGGCTTTTTTCTTGCCGGCCTTTTTCTTTGTTACCTTCTTCTTGGCAGTTTTTTTCTTGCTAGCTTGCTTCTTAGCGACTTTCTTCTTGGCGACTTTCTTCTTGCTGGCTTTTTTCTTACTGGCCTTTTTCTTGGCAGCTTTCTTCTTGCCCGTAGCTGATTTTTTGGCCGCAGGTTTTTTCCTGGTCGTTTTCTTGTTGGCTTTTTTCTTGGTTGTTTTTTTCTTTTCTGGCTTGCTTTGCTCTTCTGTTACTGCTTCGTTGCTGCTGGTGACGACCACAGGCTGTTCATCAGGAAGACTTTCTACCACGGCTTGAATGGCATCGAATATAGTCTGTATATCGCCAACACCATTCACTGTACGCAATTTACCCTGCCGACGATAAAAATCGATCAACGGTGATGTTTGCGCTTCGTATACCTGCAGGCGATTGCGAATAGTATCTTCATTATCATCAGCACGATGTTTCAGTTCACCGCCACACTTGTCACATTGACCTTCAATTCGTGGTGCAGAGAAATAAATATTAAACATTTGTCCACAGGCGCTGCAGGTACGACGTCCTGTGAGACGTTGCATCAGAATTCCCAAATCGACATCAATATATAAACTGGTCTGTAGCGGCTGACCCATGGCTGTCAACATGCTATCGAGCGCTTCTGCTTGCGCGGTATTGCGTGGAAATCCGTCCAATATAAACCCACTCTGTGCGTCGGCTTTTGACAAACGCTCTTTTATCATCGCCAACACCAGATCATCTGATACAAGTTGACCCGCTTCCATCGCCTGCTTGGCCTGTTTGCCCAGCTCTGAACCTTGTGCTACCGCTTCACGCAGCAGGTCGCCGGTAGAAATTTGAGGAATGCCATATTTTTCGACGAGGAGTTTTGCCTGGGTACCTTTTCCGCCACCCGGGGCACCAATTAGTACGATACGCATTTTTTTGTACTCCGTAGGATATTTTGATTTATTTTAAATTGATTGAATCAGATCTGCATTTCAACCTGACTTCTTATGCTGACTTAAATTAGACCCTGGCTATGTTCAAGTCAATGCGCAATGGTAACAAATGCCGAATTATTCACACGCAATTTAAATTTTTTCTAATATAGTAATTTCAGTTTGCTGACAACACTGATAGAATGCGCGTTTTTTAAACAACAGCAAACTGCTTCCAGCCCGAGACTATTTTGGGCAAAAATCAACGAGGTGTACGCATGAATCTTGATCGTGTTGGTCCTGGCGCCAATGTCCCTGATGAAATCAACGTTATTATCGAAATCCCGCAACACAGTGACCCGGTGAAATATGAAGTCGATAAAGACACCGGCGCCATGTTTGTTGACCGATTCATGAATACTGCCATGTTTTATCCTTGTAACTACGGCTATGTGCCGCACACACTCTCTGAAGACGGCGATCCAGTGGATGTACTGGTGCTGGCCCCCATGCCGCTCATCAGTGGCTCGGTAATACGTTGTCGCCCGATTGGCGTACTCAATATGACCGATGAATCCGGCCCGGATGCCAAGGTGTTGGCCGTGCCCATCGATAAATTATGTAAATTATATGTCAATGTCAGTGAAGCGACCGACTTGCCCGGCATGGTTCTCGAGCAGATTTCGCACTTTTTTGAACACTATAAAGACCTCGAAAAAAATAAATGGGTAAAAATAGCAGGCTGGGCTGATGCCGCCTCCGCTAAAAAAGAAATCGTTAGCTCGATTAATCGTTATCAGGCAGCACCCGAAAAACCGTTATTTTAGCGCATGCAAATTTGTATCGTTTCAGACAGTCATGATAACCGTTATCTGCTGAAAGCCGCGGTAGAGGATGCTATCCAGCGTGGTGCGGAATGTGTGATGCACTGTGGCGATATTGTGGCACCTACCACCCTGCGCAGTCTTGTCAGCCTGGATATTCCCGTACATGCCATACATGGCAATAATACGGGGGATTTACACAGCATGGGCATGCTCGCCTGTAGTCCTGACAACAAGATTCAATACTATGGACAAGATGCGGACATTTCACTGGCGGGTAAACGCATTTTTCTGGTGCATTACCCACACTATGCCCAGGCAATGGCATTAACGGGTGATTATGATTTAATCTGCTGTGGGCATGACCACCGTACCAGGATTGAAATTGTCACCACCATAAAGGGTAGCCAGACTACCCTGATTAATCCGGGGACAGTGGGTGGCGTAGGCGCAGTACCTACGTACATTTTAGGCAATTTGAACAGCCTTGATTTCCAAATCATCGAAGTGCCAATCAACCCTGAGCTGGCCTACAATCGCCCTCCGGTGACACAGCACTCTTAAGCTGATTTGGCAGTGACATCCTGCTCAATGAGCGGCATGGGCATGCTCAGGGCAAAGCCCTGACCATATTCGATACCGATATCGGTGACCGCCCTTAATATTTCTTCATTTTCAACATACTCGGCAATCGTATGAATCCCCATGTATTGCCCAATTTGATGAATTGATTTAACCATATTGTAGTCCTGGTCATTGGTGGCCACACCATGCACAAAGCAGCCATCAATTTTCAGGTAATCCACGGGCAAACTTTTCAAATATTTAAACGAACTGAAACCACTACCGAAATCATCCAAACTGAATTTACAACCGCGTTTGCGTAGCGCGGTAATAAAGTTACGTGCCGAGTTAATATTGCTAATCATGGCGGTTTCGGTGATTTCGAAACAAATCTGTTCATAGTGCACGCCCGTTTCCTTGAACAGAACCAGCACTTCGTCGAGGAAGGATTCATCGCCCAATGACTGTCCGGACAGGTTGATACTGCACTGATTATGCGCCAACTGTTTCGATTTGCCGGTATGAATGGCAATCAGTGACTCTCGTACTACCCAGCGATCCAGAATTGGCATCAGGTTATAGCGCTCAGCGGTGGGTAAAAATTCATTCGGTAAAATGATCTGGTTATCATCATCAGTCATGCGCAGCAAAATTTCAGTATGTGACTGCCCGTTGGTATTATTTTCATAAAGAGGGAAAATTTCCTGGGCGTATAACTGAAATTGTTCCTTGTCGATTGCGCGACGTAATCGATTTAACCACAACATCTGACCCTGTTGATTGGCAATAGATTGATCGCCAGCAGCATAAACGTGTATGCCATTTCGCCCCTGTTCCTTGACGACATAACAGGCCGAATCAACCGAACTCAGAACATCAGTCATACTTCCGGTTTGCGATGTGATTTCCACCAGACCAATACTGGCACCTACTTCAAAAATATTTTCTTCCCAGACAAACTTCACGTCGCTGATTGCACGCAGAAATTTTTTCGCGACTGTCTCGGCAATCTGCATATGACAATTATTCAGTAACACCCCAAATTCATCACCACCCAGTCTGGCAAGTGTATCCGTATCACGAACTTGCGATTCCAGTAAATGGCTTATCTGCTTTAACAGTTCATCACCCGCAACATGTCCACAGGTATCATTGACGACCTTGAACTGATCCAGATCGATATAACACAGAACGTGATGCTGATTCTTCAGCTTGGCCTGCTCCAGAGCCGAGTTGAGTTTATTTTCAAATTCGCGCCGGTTCACCAGCCCGGTCAGGGGATCATGTGTTGCCTGATAAGACAATTCGTCTGTCATCAACTTAAGATCTGTCACATCGTGCATAACCAGTACGGTACCGGTGATTTCCCCTTTCAGGTTATGCACCGGTGAAACGGTTATTTCAAGCGAATAATAATTGCCGAGTGAATTTTTAATACAGATATTTTTTAGTGTAATAGCACATTGATCCTGACAACACATTGCAGTTGGATCTGCCAGTGGCTGCCTGGTAAGTTCGTCTTTTAAACGTAATACAGTCGACAGATGTTTACCCTTGGCTTCATCTTCCACGTAGTTTGTCAGTCCTTCTGCTATGTGATTCATAAATTGAACATGGCCATTCGGATCAGTCGTAATAACGCCATCGCCTATCGCTTCCAGTGTTACCTGTGCCTGCTCTTTTTGTTGATACAGCAGGTTCTCGGCTTCTTTTTGTTCGGTTATGTCACGTATAAATAAAAAAATAAAGGCTGGCTTGTCCTGCTGTACATATTTCGCTGTCAATTCAAGATCATGAATATCATATTCAGTTCGCTGATACCTGACAGTGATTCGTCCTTCACCGGCGCTTATTATTCTGCGCCAGGCCTGCTTGAATTTGGTCTGATTCGGTTGGACAATCTGACGATAAAATATTATTTCACTATCATCATTGAATGTTAAGCCCAACATACTTGAACAGGCATCATTCATTTCAAGAATACGGCCATCCTGATCAACAATACAAAAGCCGTCCGGAGATGATTCAAGAATGGTTTTATTTCGCCAGGTCAGATCCTTTAGTGTCTCACCAGTTTGCCGTAATTTTTCAAACAGTGGATGTATATTGATAATTGCCACAAGCATTAATGCAGAAATCAACAGTGCAACCAGCTCAGTTTCCAGGCTTTGGGTGACAACCGGGTAATCGACAAATGATTCCGCAAGACTGATACTGCGACGGACTGCCATCAGTAAAATCGCACAGGCCAGTGTTACCCATGCCAGGGTTCCACCACTGCTTTTTATCATACGAAGTGCCAGAAATGCGGCATATATCTGAATCGCAACTGACAAGGTTAACACAGCGATTACGAGCATTTAATTCCTTGACTGCGTACAACACATTCTGCTGGGCCGTGAGGCTCATCAGAAATTGCTTACAGAATATTAGTGATTATTGAAATACGTCAGACATCTACACCCAGTCTGATCTGACCCATATGACTAAGTGTATGCCAAATTTTCAGGAATGAAAGTTGATTTATCCGGGAGTGTTATTTTCGACCCAGCGTTTAGACGTAGTCCCGGAGAGTACCTCCTGTTTCCAGAACGGTGCCTCGGATTTGAGTTTTTCCATCACCAGACGACAAGCATCAAATGCGGCTGCGCGATGTGCCGACCAGACGGCGACCAGGACAATATAATCACCAGGCAGTATTTTTCCCACTCTATGTACAACGAGACTTTCAAGTATCGGGAAATCTATATGCACCTGTTGCAATATATCCTGCAGCTTCTTTTCGGTCATGCCCGTATAGTATTCGAGAAACATTTCGCTAACCGAGTCACCATCATTAAAATCACGCATCGAACCGACAAACATGGCCAACGCACCAAAGCGGCCTGTTTTGCGCAAGTTCTTTTCGTGTGCCTTTACTTTCTCATGTGGATCAAATATAGAATTTACAATTTCGACTTGCATTGAATCAGCCTCCCGTCACGGGCGGGAAAAAAGCGATTTCGTCTGCATCATTAACCGGCGCGCTCAAATTTACGTACTCATAATTTATCGCCGCCAGTAAATTCGCGGGTACAGTCTGCTGTTGCGTGACATGTTGCCAGACATGCTCAACTGTTACAGGTTTTACCAGAGGCTCAGCCGCTGTTTCAGGAAAGCTCAGCTGCTGTTCTGCAAAACCATACTGCTCGCGTAAACCGGCAAATAATTTAACGACTACTTGCATCGAAACATCCCGTAGACTTTGATATATTAAAAGCCTAGCATGAATAACAAAGATGCAAAACACAACCAATTGGATATATTTCCAGGACAGCAACAGACCATGACAACATCAGACAAACTTTCTCACTTTAACGATGCTGGCGAGGCACATATGGTTGACGTGGGCGACAAGCCTCAAACACAACGCATTGCCATAGCCAGTGGTGAAATACATATGCAGTCGTCGACTCTGCAAATGATTCTGTCCGGAGATCATAAAAAAGGGGATGTACTTGGCATTGCCCGTATAGCAGGGATCATGGCCGCAAAAAAGACCGCTGATTTAATACCCTTATGCCACCCTTTATTACTGAACAAGGTTGGTGTTGAATTCACACCCGACATTGAGAAACATCTGGTCCGTTGTGAAGCCAGCGTCGCATGCCAGGGACAAACTGGTGTGGAAATGGAAGCCCTCACCGCGACACAAATTGCGCTGCTCACGATATACGATATGTGCAAGTCGGTTGATCGTGGTATGTCCATATCGAACGTGCATTTAATTGAAAAGCAAGGTGGTAAATCCGGACACTGGAAAGCTAATTAATTTCCTGTATCAGGCTAAATTCCGAAACACTCAGCTATATAAACTGACTTGTAAATCCCGTGTAGTCTGTCTTTTTGATTTTTTGTTATCAAACATAGCGGTTCACTGATTTGGAATATAATCTTTGGCTCGCTAATGCCTTAATTTCACATTTTTAATTTACAAACCTGATTAATAAAAAATTAACGTGGTGATCGTCGCCGATCCTTGTTTGACCTGCGCTCTTGCGCAGGATATTGATGCTGTCCAGAGGAAGACTGTCGCCTGTCGCGCATATTACGCCTGCGCAGAGTCCTGTCATGTAACAAAATAAATACTGTAATCACAAGTAACAGCAACAATACAGATGGCACAACCAGCCACGGTAGACCTTGAATCCATCTCCACATTTCATACATCACATTCATTTCCTGTATTAAAGATGAATATTTCGCCTTGCATTTAAATTGGCTTGTATAATCTGTTGATATTAAATTATCAGCGTGTAAATACCAAAATATTACAGGTACACTATTGTCGCTATGTTTGCTATAGAATCCCCCCAATCTGAAGAAGAGCTCCTCAAACGCGCCTGGCAACTGGCCGGAATGAATTTTGCGGAATTATCCTGTATTCTCGACGAACCACTGCCAGCAGACAGTTTGTCAGGCAAAGGCTGGTTTGGACAATGTGTTGAACAATACCTTGGTGCCATGGCGGGGCCTTCTCCGCAACCGGATTTTATCGAGCTTGGTATTGAATTGAAAACATTACCACTGAAAAATGATAACAGTCCCAAAGAATCGACCTATATTTGCACAGTGCCTCGCAATTTGACAGGTGAAGTCTGGGAGTCATCATGGTTATGCCAAAAACTGTCACGCGTATTATGGTTGCCGTATCAGGCTGACTCTCGCATTCCTCCAGAACGACGAAAAATTGGTACTGCCCTGCTCTGGTCACCGAGCGACACGGAATATCGGGCCCTTGCAGAGGATTGGGAGGAACTAATGACGGCATTGAGTCTGGGTGAAGAAACCAGTCTGACTTCGCACCAGGGAAAATTTCTCCAGGTTCGCCCCAAGGCTGCAAATGCCAAATCGTTGACGAATATGGTCAATGCAGATGGCGAATTAACAGCAACCATACCAAGGGGATTCTATTTGCGCACGGAATTTACCCGTCAAATACTCGCACAATATTATCTTCAGGGTTAATACACGCTTAACTCTGGATTGACTTTGCCGATAACATAGACAAGTCTTACAGGGATATTCCATGTCAAACGCTAAACTCAAAAAATGGTTAAATCGAATCAATCAGAAAGATTTGCCAATTTTCAAGCACTCCCTGGAACAAGTCAATCAACTTACTGCCGATGATGATACGTCGATAAATGAACTTGCGAATGCCGTATTGCGCGATACAAACCTGACTGCACGTGTATTAAGGCTCGCGAACAGTTTTTATTACAATCCTTCCAATGTACGAATCAGCACCATCACCAATGCCGTCATGTTACTCGGCTTCAATATCGTCCGTGATATATGCCTGTCACTCGCCATTATTGACGCATTGATAAAAGGTCCTGCTCGTGAATATATACTCAAGCTCATGGCACAGTCATTCCATGCCGCTGTTCAGGCGCGTGCAATCGCAAAAGTTTATAAAGATCAGTCTGCGGAAGAAATTTTTATCGCAACACTGCTATACCATCTGGGTGAGATGACTTTTTTTTGCACAGCCAATGAAGAGGCAGAACATATTATTGATTTACTAAGTGAGAAGCCCGGTGAAGCCAAAAAGATACAACTTGAAGAACTTGGTTTTACTTTTGACGATTTAACAGTTCAATTAACCCAGGACTGGCACCTGAGTGACATACTGCATGATGCCATATTGAATACATCTCGTAGTAAAAGAACCAAACATATAACACTGGGAAATGAGCTGGCATTTTCCGCCAGTAATGGCTGGAATTCTGCCTCCGTAGAAAAACAACTGGTAGCGATTACCAACCATCTTGGTATTCCTTTGAAAGAAACCATTGAGTTTGCACATAACAATGCAGAGATGGCAATTTCACTCGCCAGAGATTTCGGTGCGGATGCCGCGGCCATATTGATCCCGACGGTACAAGTTGATCTGGATACAGCAAGTGCTGATCTTAATACGGGTAAAAACAGTCCATATCCCATAGCTGATCCGATGTTACAGTTAAGTATTTTACGGGAACTCTCCAGTATCCTGTCTAAAAAACCTGCTCTAAACCAGATCCTTGAAATGGTACTCGAGGGTATGTATCGTGGAATCGGACTGGACCGCACTGTGCTTGCATTAATAACGCCCGATAAAAAAAAGGTGCGAGCCAAGTTTATTCTCGGTGCAGACACAAAAGAATATCTACGCAAGTTTGTACTGTCACTTGATGGAAAACAGAATGACCTGCTGCATCAATTGATGCTGTACCAGCGCAGTTACTGGGTGAACGATGTTGATGATGGTGAATACTCAAATATCATCACCGATGAAATGCGTCACGCATTTGAAGCCAAATCTTTTTATATTTGCCCTATATCTATTAATGATAAAACCATCGGTTTTTTTTATGCCGACAGATTACCCAGCGGACGAAGGCTGGATCAGGAAGGATTTGAAAGCTTCAAACATTTCGCCCAGGAAGCGATTATTGCCATCAAGTTTTCACAACAATCCTGAATCAGCTCTTATCCCTTTCCTTTCCTTCAGGATATAACTGCTCCAGCGAAAGGGAGAAACCATTTGCTTGTACAATTCGCGCATGATGTCGTCTGAACTGGCGCGGCTCTGCCACACCACAGGAATGCGCAATCATCCCTACTTCGTACACCATATTTTTTGCATAGTGCGCGACGCGTTCCGACTTGAGTGTCGGATCCAGACCTTTTTGCAACCGTCTGTTATGAGTAGTGATGCCAGTTGGGCAGGTGTTTTTATTACACTGCATGGCCTGAATGCAACCAAGTGAAAACATGAAACCGCGTGCAGAAGTCACAAAATCTGCCCCGACACACAAGGCCCATGCCACGTTGGTTGGTGTGACTAATTTGCCTGATGCTATTACCTTGATACGTTCACGTAAATTACAGCGAATCAGTTCATCAACCACCATGGGCAAGGATTCTTTAAGTGGCAAGCCCACATCATCCATTAGTGACATGGGCGCAGCACCGGTTCCACCATCAGCACTGTCAATAGTAATAAAATCCGGCGCACATTCCAGTCCACGCTGCTGAATGACATCACAGAGAACTTCTATCCACTGACTGGAACCAACGACTGCCTTGAAGCCGGTAGGTTTACCCGTTACTTTGCGAATTCTTACAATCATGTCCAGTAAATCACCCACCGTGTTGATATCCGGATGCCGGTTCGGACTTATCGACGCTTCGCCTTCCCGAATACCACGTGTTTCTGCAATTTCTTTTGTTACTTTTTCCGCCGGTAAAATACCGCCTTTACCGGGTTTGGCACCCTGACTTAGTTTTAATTCGAACATCTTGACTTGTGGATGTGCTGCAATTGCCCGGAGTTTGTCATCATCCAGTTCACCGTCCAGTGTTCGCACGCCGTATTTGGCTGTACCGATTTGAAATACCAGATCAGCGCCACCTTCCAGATGATACGGCGACAAGCCGCCTTCGCCGGTATTCAACCAGCAACCCGCTTTATATGCGCCGGCAGACAAAGCCAACACAGCGGGTTTGGATATAGCGCCAAAGCTCATCGCTGAAATATTAAATAAAGAATCAGTTATATACGGGTGCGCACAGTCCGGACCGATAGTTATTTCTCTCGCCGGTACCGCGTCCTTATCCAGGGTCGGGAAAGGCGTATTCACAAATAACACCGTGCCTGGTGGGGTTAAATCACGGGTTGAACCGAACGCGCGGGTATTACTCAGATTCTTTGCTGCCCGATAAACCCAGCTACGTTGGGCACGATTAAATGGCAGCTCTTCCCTGTCCATAGCAAAGAAATACTGACGAAAAAATTCACCCAACTTTTCGAAAAAATAACGGAAATGACCAATTACGGGATAATTTCGTCTGATTGCATGACTTGTTTGGGTCATGTCAACAATAAATGTGACAATGACAGCCAGAACAATAAAACCAATAAAAAATATAAACAGGACAGACATTATTTCGAGCCCGGTCAGTACCAGGCTGGGTAATTCTTGCAACGTCATAATTAGTTCCTTTTTATTATTAGTTGTGCATGTTGATAACAAACTTTTACAGTGTTACCAAGATAAAAATACAAATGAAAAAGATTAATCCTCATGGAGCCAGATTTTATTTAAAGCTTTTATCTGGCCGCTCCCAGTTATGATAATCCATCGCAACGTTATTTTCTGATGATGTGCGATCAGATTATTAGTCTCCTGCAACTCAGTAAAGGTTCCAAAATACTTGATTTCGCCTGTGGTACTGCACGTTAAAAGCGAATAGTAATTCAGCATTCACGAACATAGCTGATAATACATCTGACGGAGATCGCCAGATTAAAAAAGCAATGGCATCTGGCTGAATGTTAAAACAAACGTCTCAGACGAGAAATAGCCTCAAAATTTCTGGTATAACTTATTATATATGCCTCAACGTCGTGATTAGTCGTATAATACCTGCTTTATAATTAAAATGGTTCTAACATGATTGACGATGATGATATTGATCCGGGTATTTTTGGCAAGCGCGGTGAGATAGTTGGCGAGACCACCTCTGCAACACAATTACCTGTAAGTGACACTGCCGAATATGGCAAACAGTTAAGTACATACCAGAAACAACTGGCACTACTGCCAGCAAATGCAAGTGCAGTAGATCGTGCCAAATTACAACTGGAAATAGCCGCACTGTTACTGGCGCTTGATCGCAAGGAAGAAGCCTGGAACCCTGCACGCTCAGCATTTGATACTTTTATTGAAAATGAAAACTGGCAAGAAGCCGTCGAATGTTGCAACGTCATGTTCCAATCTGACCAGCCTGCTTCGCTGGTTGCGCTGGGTAATGGCACCTGGCTCGCCGTCACATTCCCGGTTGAAATTGAAACCAGCCTTGCCATGCTCATGCATATTATCGATGACACACCAGATTCTGCAGATGGCGCCGCAGTAACTGCCGTTGCCGGTCAGTATATTGTTGACATGCGTGCCAATGATGAACAACATGAAAGTCTGTCTTTTCTGACTCGCAATGTTATTGTCAAGGTTGCGCAACGCCATAGTGGTGTAAAGGATCAGTCCGAACTGGAAAACTGGATGCAAAGGCTGGAACTCAAGGATCCTGCAAAGTTTTTACCACGCCTTGCGCTTGTGATTGGTTCTATTGTCGAAGAAAACTGGTGGTTTGATCGCGACGTACTGCGTAGTAAATTACCTGCGTAGCTTGCTTGCGTTGCACCGTTACAACTGCAAACTAGCTGACGCTTGTTGTCGTAGTGGAACCATTGTTCTTGTTCGCACCGTCAAGCCCTGCCATCTCGATTCTGTTTCGTCCAAGGCGCTTTGCCTCATATAATGCCTGGTCAGCACGCTTGATTAAATCACCACTATCGTCATTCAGATACAAAATCGCCAGACCAGCAGAAAATGTTGGCAAGGGTAATTTAATCCCGGCATGCATGAAATATAAATTGGCAATTTTTTCCTTGATTTTACGCAGTGCAGCTATGGCACCTTTCTCACTGGTGTTGGGGAATACAACTGCAAATTCTTCACCACCGAATCGGCAGACCAGGTCATGCTGTCTGAAATCATCCAATACCTTGTTGGAATAAATACGCAATACTTCATCGCCTGCCGGATGACCATATTTGTCGTTTACTGCCTTGAATCTGTCAAGGTCAATCATAGCCAGTGATAATTTGAATCCATAGCGTTTGGCGCGACCAATCTCGTCTTCCAGTCTTGACATAAACGCACGTCGGTTTGGCAAACCGGTCAGTTCATCTGTCATGCTGAGCTGACGTACACGTGCAAGCTCATTACTTAAATGTCGACTGTCGGTTTCTATCATGCGCAAATAGTTTTTGGCATCTTCAAGATTATGTACCAGTACTTTTTGCGTTTCCATAAGGCCGGTGACATCTTCTATGAGCGATTCACGTAATATATCTATGTCTGTTATGGATTCTGCCTCACGTAAGCCGGTCGATATAATCTCCAGCATGGTATTAAAATTCTGGTGTTTGCTGATTGTTTCATTTATGCGTTGTGATAACTCTTGTTGAATCTTGTTTGCCCGTGCCTTTTGCTGTCCCAGATAATTGTTATAGGACGATTGCATTTTCTGATCAGGTGATTTCTGAGATGCGGGCAACAGCTCATCAATGAGGTCTTCAATTACTTTTTTTGCTGAGGTTTTAAATGCGCCTGCTTCAACAGGTTCAGAAATATCGCTGTCATTACCCGCATGCTCATTCCGATGACTCTGCGCTGGATCGCGATCAATTCTCGTCTGCGGCTCACCGGTATAAAATTCCAGCAAGGGAGCCAGTGCATTACGCAGGATGGAATCATCCAGAAATTCCATGCGCGAGAAATGCAGGCTGTAAAGATCCAGGAATTTTTGCAGAGATTTCAGTTCAACTTCAGTAAAAGGTGGCTTTAGTTGTTGCTTTATTAACTTTGCCTGCAAATGCAGGGTCGAACCAGGCTCAAGATGTTTGATATACGAGGTAAGAAAATTCTGAATAATCTGACAGAACAACAATTCACGTGCATGCGTTGCCTGCTCTGCATCGCACAATACACGCTCGATTTGTTTATACAGAACACTGCCGCCAGGATGTGTATTAAGTGACTCTAACATCGACAATGCTTTACCAAAAAGCGGGTTGTCGGGAGATGCCAAGAGCGTTTCAGAATTTACATCTAACGACCGATTTCCGATATTTTTATCGTCAATCGCCATTTTCTACTGCCCCCGGTGCTTATTTATCTTACTTATTATTGTTAAGGGTTAACTGCTACAAAAAATTGCCAGGTTCCCTTTGCGCAAGTCAGCAACCCAACTGCCAAGCTCATAGTTTCAACATAACCAATTTGTGTTTGGCCTGCAAGCATCAGTAATAGCGTCCAATTATGAAAATCAGTCAATCATGTTAGGATTCAACATGTTATCGATAGCGAACAAATCATAAGCAATGGAAATATTTTTTTCGTAGTAAGATGCGTTCGATATGTGGAAACACGTGAAAGTTTCATTAAGGAAATATTCAAAAAAATTAACAGTATTTGTGAATTATTAAAGGTAACTTCATATGAAAAACGTCCAACGCTATGTAATTACAGGTGTTTTAACAATTATACCCATCTGGTTTACCTGGCTGGTATTCGATTTTATCTTTACCCATATAACAAATTTCTGGAAACCCTGGGTAGAAGCCATGTCCGGGGCCACCAGAGTAAATTACCCGCTACTGGCACAAATGCTCACCACTGCCTGGTTACAAACCATTGTCGCTTTAATATTAACCATATTCGTTCTCTATGCACTAGGCTGGTTAACATCACGAGTTATTGGCAAACGATTGCTGGCTTTATTTGATAACACCATCAACCGTATTCCGGTGGTACAGACAATTTATGGTGCGGTAAAAAAATTAATCGTGGCCTTGTCCAATAAACCGGAAAACTTGCAACGGGTTGTATTAATAAACTTTCCTTCACCGGAGATGAAAACAGTCGGATTTGTCACGCATGTTTTTCAGGATGCAAAAACAAAAGAAGAAATAGCCGCCGTCTACGTTCCAACGACGCCCAATCCAACTTCCGGCTACATGGAGCTGGTTGCAGTAAGCAAGTTGATTATGACAGACTGGACAATGGACGAAGCAATGACCTTTGTTTTATCAGCCGGTTCGGTTGCACCCGCAAGTTTCCCCAGTCTGCAATCTGACTAGCCAGCAATAAATTATTTATTACCTGCAAGTTTTTGATCTATCAGTTCGGCGACTGCATTAAATGTCTGGTACTCAAATAAATCGACAATATCAATGACGCCGGGATATTTGACATCAATCTTCTCGTGCATTTCTGCCAGTGTCAAAGAACTGATACCAGCTTCAAAAAAGTTATCAGTCACGGTCAACGGGTGTTCAACCAGTATATCGGCACATAGCACCAGGAGTTGGTCTGCTGTATTGTCCTGGGTTGTTGTTGTCGATTTTCCTGTTGCCGTGCTGGAATCTGGTTGTAATGGCTTGCCCGGCTCAATCTCGTTTATTATGTCTGCAAACTCCCCGCTCAGATAGTCTTCGGCGAGTATACGACGTTGTAATTTACCACTGGTCGTTTTCGGAATGCGATTAACCGGTAATACATGCGCAACAGATAAACCGGTTTGTTCGTTTACTATCTTGCTGATGGATTTTACCAGCGGAATAAAATCTGATATTTCTTTACGATAGAGCACAAAAATCAACAGTTCATCTTCCTGACTTCGCTCCGGTCGCACACCATAGGCAACAACTTTACCCAGCTCGAGTTCGGTATTATTCAGAATGACTTCCTCAATATCATGCGGATAATAATTCAGGCCATTTGCAAAAATAATGTCCTTGGAACGACCGGTAATGATCAGTTCACCCTGATGTATAAACCCCAGGTCGCCGGTATTTAACCAGCCCTCGCCTGTCAGTGCGGTTGAGGTGGCCTGTTCATTCAAATAATAGCCTTGTGTCACACTCGGGCCTTTTATTTGCACATCACCAATCACATCTTCATCCAGCGTGACATTCTCAGGGTTGGTAATTTTTATTTCGATATCCTGAATAGCTGGCCCTTCGATTGCAAAGCTGACTGCATCCGGATCGGTGATATCAACAAACTCAACTTTATCACCCTGTACCAGACTATGCCGGTTCAACTCAACGGCTCGATACGGTTCATTGACCCTGGGAAAGGCAACAGCAAGCGTCGCTTCAGCCAGACCGTAAACGGTAAACATGGTTTCTCTTTTCAGGCCATAGGCTGCCATACGGGACAGGAACTCATCACAAAGTTCGACAGATATGGGTTCGGCGCCGTTATAGATCAAGCGCACATTGGATAAGTCGACATTCTCAAGTGTTTTATCGCCGAGTGCCTTGAGAAAATGTTTGTAGCCAAAATTTGGTGAACACAAGACTGTCGCCTTGCGCTCACTGGCCTTTTGTAACCACAACAAGGGGCGACGACTGAATAAATCTGTCGGCATCAGATTTTGATTCATGTTCCAGGTGAGCATATTTATATGAAAACCAATCAGCCCCATATCATGGGTTAACGGCATCCAGCTCAGCGTTGTATCGTTTTCAGAGTAGGCTCCACCTCTGGCAATGGCATTGGTATTGGTAATGATATTATGGTGTGTTAACAGCACACCTTTCGGGTCACTGGTCGAGCCTGATGAAAACTGGATAAAACCCAGATCATCCGGTTTTGCCTGATAAATTTTCCCGGCCTGGTTTGATTCTGGAAGCGTTTCGTGAATAACGGTGTGCGCTTGAAGTCTTGCATAATCAGCCTGCAGATTATTACCGAGCGCAAATTTTTCCAGCCGTTCCATGGTCTCCTGACTGGTATACAAGTGTCCGCGCTGCAACTTGTTAAATATTCGGAACAACTTGCCACGGTGTTCGTCACTGATGCCCACCGCAACCGGCACCGGTACGATGCCACCCAGTATACAAGCCCAAAAAACTGTCACAAATGTCTGATTATCCTTGCTCAGAATAATCATCTCGTCACCGACAGTTATGTTCTTGCTCTGGAAATAGGCCAGTAAATTGAGTGCGCGCTCACGTAAAGCAGAATATGGCAAGGTAAGCTGCGAATCTTTTGCCTCTATAAATGTAACACTGCGATCACCGGCACTGATATGGTCGATCGCTTCGATCAGGGTTTTACTACTTGTCATGGATATGTAATTTTAACGTTGGGTGATTTTCATGTGAATTGGATTCACGGTTCGCAAGTTAATACTCGGGTCTAATTGTATCGGGGATTCGTCACTATATTCCAGCTTAAATTTAGGTAACATCATGGCAAAATGGATTTGCATTTCAACTGTGGCAAAATAATCACCTATACAACGACGTGGACCGGCGGAAAATGGAATATAGGCAAATTTGTGCTGTTTCTGCTGCTCAGCCTCACTGAAGCGCTCCGGGTTAAATGCTTCACAATCTGACCAGAAATCCGGATGACGATGCAGGTAATATGGCGAAATGAAGACATTACTTTTTGCCGGTAGCTTGTAATCTCCCAGCATATCATCCGCAATTGATTTACGCGAAAACAGCCATACCGGCGGATATATTCGTAATGCTTCTTCCATGACCTGACGAATATAACCCAGCTGTTCCAGCTGCCCGAACTCTGGCGCAGATATTGTGTTGCCAGCTGACGGAATCAATCCGGCCTGTGAAATGTTAACAATCATCTTTTCGGCAACTTCAGGGTGCAAGGCCAGAAAATACCAGATCCACTGTAATGTCGCAGCAGAAGTTTCATGACCGGCAATAATCATGGTCATGATTTCATCCAGCATTTCAGTATCGCTCATACCGGCAGACGATTCCTTATCAACTGCATACATGAAGGCGTCCACAAAATCACAATAGCGCTTGCCCGTTTTGCGCCGGCGATAAATCGTATCCAGTATGAGTTTATTCAGGGCGCGAAATTTCAGTACCGTCTGCACATCGCGCGTCAGATCTTCTGTCAGGAATGCAAACGGGTTTGTGCCGGTTTGTTCTATCATCCAGTCCAGATCATCACTGAACAACACCCGAATAATAATGTCGATTGCCAGCTCACTGGCGTCCTGTGTTATATCAATAACTTCCTGTCTGCTTGCCTTATCATGCCAGACAGCAAACTGCTTTTCGTTGGCCGCCTGAATTATACCAACCAGATCACTGATCATTGTTTTACTAAAAGCAGGCTGAATCATTCTGCGTTGTTTACGCCAGAATGCGCCATCACTAACAATAATACCGTTACCCAGCAACATTTTTACTCGTTCAAAACCCGGACCTTTTAAATAATTCTGATTGTTTTTAACCAGAATTTGTTTAACATAGTCAGGGTGGTTGACAATAATGCCGGGTTGCTCACGCTTCACGGGATTCACACACAGGATGTCACGATTTAACGGCGCATCAACCAGTAACACGTCATTAAGATATGTAAAAGTTTCGGCAGTCGTATTGATATCAAATGGACGTGCAGCAACAGGAATGACTTGAGTTTTCACAATTTTTTATTTTCGCTTGGGTTACTGTATTTACTGTAATGCTAATCTTGACCAGAGGAAATGAGATACACGTTACAGGATATTATACCAATTGAACGCATGCTTATACTATATAATATAATATCACAAAACAGAATACAGCCCACACAACTACAGCGGATGTATGGCATGCTATCAAGACAGCAACGTCAACTTATTCAAAACAAATATAAGCACCAGGACAGATTGCAAAGTTTATGTGGCTTAATGCTGGTTAAACACGGCTTGCATATGTTGGGATTCAAGAACTTTGCGATTTCAAATATTGATTATCAGCCTGATGGTAAACCAATAACGACTTACCCCGTACATTTTAATATTTCCCACTCTGAAAATCTGGTTGTCTGTGTACTATCAAAACGACAGGCTGTAGCAATTGACGTTGAAAAAAATCGCTTGCTGTCATCGCAACTTGTTAACCGGTATCTAAAAAACAAATCTGCAACGACTTCAGAACTACAGGCATGGATAGCAAAGGAAGCGTTCATCAAGTTATTCGATAATACAAGCATGAAGGATATGCCACACATCAGTTTGACCAGCACCTCGGCACACCTTGACAGGCTTTCATGCTATATTAAATACGTTAAATTAATAAACGGTTATAATTGCGCAATTGCCAGTCAAACAAAAGCGCGATATGTCCACACTCAAAAAGTTAGACTCAATTAATGAAAGATTCACTGCTACGGTTCATCGCTCCAACCCTGATTAACTTTATTATTAGGTTAATATGGTCAACCTGCAGGGTAGTCAATGTGTCGGGGCAATCACACGTTCGTGCTCTACAGGATAAAAATCAGGTGTGTATCTGGTGCTACTGGCATCAACACCACATCTATGGTGCCTGGTACATGCGACAGCTGGCCAATCAAGGTATGAATATCGGATTTTTAATCAGCCCTTCTGCTGATGGTGATATGTCAGCGAAACTTGCCAGAAACTGGGGCTTTAGTGTCATCCGCGGCTCATCAAATCGCACCGGCGCCAAGGCGATGCGTGATTTATACAACAGCATTACAAAGGATCATATCTCGCCAGTTAACACATCAGATGGCCCCACCGGTCCCTTGCATATATTCAAACCTGGCGCCATCATGCTTGCGCAACTCACTGGCTCGCCAATTATTTTATTTTCTTATGCGGCATCAAGATACTGGAAATTAAGCTCATGGGACGAATTCATTATTCCCAAACCATTCAGCCGTATCGCAATGAATGTAAGTGAAGCCATATTTGTCGAAAAAAAACTTACTTCTGAAGAACTGGAAGAATTACAAATAACCATGCAAAGCCGGTTATCCAGACTGCAGTACGAGGCAAATGAAAAACTGGGTATATGAACGAAATAATATGACTATGCCAACTGCTGACGGATTTCGTTTAAGGTGGATTGTACCTGTGCATTATCAACCAGCATGGCTTCGAATGCAGCTTCCGGCAAAGGCTTGCTGAACAAAAATCCCTGTATTACCTTGCAACCCAATGCATTCAGATAGGCAAGCTCTTTCGCTGTTTCTACACCTTCTGCAATCACACTAAGACGCAAGCTATGCGACAAGGACATGATCGCCGTGACAATAGCCGCATTGTCATTACCAGCCCGATTGTTTATTTCATGTATAAATGAACGGTCAATTTTCAGGGTATCAATAGGGAATCGTTTTAAATAACTCAGCGATGAATAACCTGTACCAAAGTCATCAATTGAAATTGAGATTCCGTGTTTTTTTAACTTGTTTAAAACAGCAAGTGTTGCTTCTGCATCTTCCATCAGACAGCTTTCTGTTAATTCCAGCTCCAACAATTCGGGATTTACTCCGGTTTGATGTAGAATATTTTCTACCAGTGACACAAAATCGGGGTTTTTAAATTGCTCTGCTGATACATTTACAGAAACAGGTATTGCATCTATTTCCGAATCCTGCCATTTTTTAATCAATTCACAGGCCTGCCGAATAACCCATTCGCCAACCTGATGAATCATACCACTTGCTTCAAGTACCGGAATGAAATCCAGTGGCGAAACCATCCCTCTTGTGTAACTGTTCCAACGCATCAAGGCTTCAGCTCCCACTATTTGTCCATTGGTTACATCAATCTTTGGCTGGTAATACAGGACAAATTCGCTTTCTTCAATTGCACGGGTTAATTCATACTCCAGCTCGTATACCTGCAGGTTTCGCATACCATAACAACTTGCATAAGATTTATATTGCCCTCCGCCCATTTGCTTGGCCTGATAAAGCGCAGCATCCGCATGCTGGATTAATTCTGCAAGGGTCTGGCTATCATCATGCAGTATACTGACCCCTATACAAATATTCGGTGTTACATACTCCGCATCAACCGTTACTGGCAACTGCACCTTGTCCAGAATTTCCGTTGCCAGCTTTGAAATTTCCTTTTTGTTAACACTACGTTCACACAATACCGCAAACTCATCATCACCCAACCTGGCCAGTAAATATGTCCCATCAAGACATTTTTTTATACGTGTCATGACGACTTTTAATAATTCGTCACCATAACTGTGTCCAAATTTGTCGTTAATACCTTTAAAGTGATCTATGTCGATCAACATCAAGGCCACATGGTCCTTTTCTTTTTTTGCTTTCTCCAGAATCTCTACCAGTTTATTGTAAAACAGGATTCTGTTTGGTAACCCGGTTAAATTGTCAAATCTTGCCAGCTTGGCAATTTCATCATGTTGCGACTGAATAGTACGTTTTGCGCGCATGACAAATCCTGTCATAACCAGCAATACAATTAGTGCCGCCATAAATACGGCGACTATAAAATAGTTTCGGACTTTATTGGCTGCCATAACCAGTTCAGTGACGTCGGTATACATTTCCATTATTGCCATGACATCTTTACCGGTCTCATTAAATACCGGTATATAACTGGATATTATATTGCGGTTAAACAGCATTTCTTCCCGCGCATAAACCTTGTCCGCGAAATTGAAATTACTGACAACTTTTCCATTTTTTGATTGCAGGAATCCGGCACCAGACAAGCTGTCGTTACCTGTCTCTGTTGGATCAGTTGAATATAAAACCGTGCCATTCAAGGCAATTATTTTTACTTTTAATATCCTGGTTGCGTTTAATTTGTTGTTCAGATATTCATTAATATGCTCAATTGTAACGGTTGGCAAGTGTGGATTTTTTTTGTTATTTAATGCTGTCTTGAATGTGCTGCCATGTTGCGCCCATAACTCCTGAGATAACCATCTTGCTTGCGTAACATTGTTTATTTCACCCGTCTGGTTTAGATGTTCAGTTGAAATCCAGCGCATGAACAATATCAACGCCACTGCCACCAGTGTAACGACAACTAAACCGGTAATAGTGAAATTACGTACCAGACTGACAGGTTGCATATTTCGCATTTGCATGACTTTTTATAATTTCTTGTTTATTTATCAGAGTTTTTCGACTCTTCTTTACCATTCAGAACATAATAATTATTGCCTGAAGAGCTGTTCCATGAGCAGGATACCGCCAGAATAGTCAGCATTTAACTGCAATTTTGTCTTCAACAACAGATCCATATACATATAGTGCAGCGTTAAATCTTGAAGCTACTGACCAGCACCTGAAGTTCGGCACTCAAGCGTGCCAAATCCTGGCTGGAAGTCGACAAGCCATCTGCTGCCGTCGCTGAATCATTGGCGATAGTCGTTATATTTACAACGTTCTGATTCACGTCCTCTGCTACTGTGCCCTGTTGTTCGGCTGCGGCAGCAATTTCATAATTGACACTGTTTATCTCGACAACAGCGTTGGTAATTTGTACCAATGCAGCACCTGCCTGATCGGCTTTCGACACGCTCAGCTTTGCCTCATTCTGGCTTTGTACCATGACGTGTTCGGCTGCCTTTGCTCCATCCTGCAACTTTTCTATCATGATACGTATTTCATCAGTTGATTCACGCGTTCGACTCGCCAGCGTTCTGACTTCATCTGCGACAACAGCAAAACCACGTCCTTGTTCGCCCGCACGGGCCGCTTCAATTGCTGCGTTCAGTGCCAGCAGATTTGTCTGTTCCGCGATGGCCTGGATCACCTCCAGAATGGATCCGATTTCATCGGTATTCTCGACTAATCGGTGAATCGCACCGGCCGTATTTTCAACTTCACCCGCCAGCTTATCAATTGACTGTATAGTATCGCCAATAACGACCTTGCCGTGTTGCGCCTGTTCGTTGGCATTATTTGCCAGACTTGATGCAGACGCAGCATTCTGTGCCATTTCGTGTGCCGTCGCGGTCATTTCATTCAGAGCAGTTGCAACAAGTTCGGTTTCACGTTGTTGACGAACTACACCTTCAGTTGTATCCGAGGTGATTACCGCCATTTCTTCTGATGCAGATGCCAGATGCGCAGTCGCATCAGTCACCTTACCCATTGTCATCTGTATTTTTTCAACGAACAAATTAAATGCTTTCGCCAGGTCTGCCAGTTCGTTTTTACCATTAGCATACAATCGTTGCGTCAGATCACCATCACCACTGGCAATGTCCTGCATTGCTATGACTATTTTGTTAAGCGGTACTGATACAACAAAATTGACAATAACAGTACTGCCTACACCTGCAGCCAATCCAAACACCAGTAATGCAAGCACTATGTTGACAGTAGTAGAAACCTGTTTTAAAACATCCTGTCCTACATTTACGGTTTTATCGCGCTGACTCAATACCAGCTTGTTTAATTGCTCGCTTAGTTCACCCAGCAGTGGCCCAAGTTCAGTCTTTATTAAATAACCATCTGTACGCCACTTTTCACTACTATGTGATTTCTTTAACAATTCAAAATTGGTTGTAAATTTATCAAGTAAACTTATAAATTGTGTAATGGAATCACTTTGATCAAGATTCAGATCATCTCCATGTTTCAGTAATTTATTAGCAATCTCCTTGCAACTGTTTGCGTACAGATAATATTCATCGGCGGCAATTTGCATGCGAAAGGCAAGATAGGCACGCACCCCGCTCATGGCATTTGCCCACGCATAGCGAAGGTTGTTAAATTCATTAAGAATTTTTTTGCGCTTGGCCGATGCTTCCTCTTCTTCCTCGGATAATATCGCCTGCGTAACCAACTGCAGCATTTGCTGACTGACCGGGTTAAGATTTTGTGCCGCAAACATCATGCCTGGTATATTCTTGGACTGGTCTTCAGCCAGTTCAATCATGGTTTTTTGATAGCCGTTATACTTCAATACAGACTGTTCAATACTGGCGACTTGTTGTTTAACTTCGTCGTCCCGGGAAACTATGGGTAGTGACTTCAGTTCTTCGAGCAATTGCGATACTTTGTTTTTATTTTCGATGTAGGCCTGCTTGTCATCTTCATCTTTACTCAGCAAATAAAACCCGAGCGAGCGAGCTGAACGCTCCAGGGTATCAAGCAATTCCATTGATTTGAACGCCATGGGTTGCCGAATTTCTACAACTTCCGCAACATCAGCCTTGGTACTGCTAAGGCTGGAAATTGCCATGACAGAAACAAGCATTAATAACAACAGTAACAGGGCAAACCCGGACATGATTTTTGTGCGGATTTTGATGTTCCTGAAAATCTGTAAAAAGTCTGCTTTAATGTTTTTACTCATAATTAAGTTACAACTATTAGTTTTGACACTGTCTAAAATGCCGATAGTATGGCTATACTACGTATAACGGAAATTTTCTGTTAAGCTTTAATATTTGAGGTATATATAAGGTAAAAGTCACCGTCAGGTGCATATTTTTGAACAAAATCATTCATTTCCACGTCAATTAACTCAAAGGAATTCGCCCATGTCTCTCCGTTCCAATACCGTCGTTCTGGCACTTATGTTTACCCTGGTCAGCTGCAGCAGCACCAGTGAAAATCGGGAGATGAATCGTACTGAAAAAGGCGCCATCATCGGGGCCACCGTGGGCGCCTTGTTGGGTGGAATAGTCAAAAAAGACAAAAAGAAGGCTCTGTTATTCGGGATAGTTGGCGGCGTCAGTGGGGCTCTGGTTGGAAATTACATGGATCAGCAGCGCCAGGACTTTGAAAAAGTGCTTAAGCCTGAACTCGACGCAGGAGCCATTGAGTTACAAAAAATGCCTGACAACCGGCTCATGGTAACGATGACGGGTACCAGTGCTTTCGAAACCGACTCAACACAAATCAAATCTGCATTTATCAGTCCGATGGACAAGATTGCCAAAGTTGTCAAAAAATATGGCAAAACTTCGCTCTATATAGTTGGTCATACTGATAATACCGGTTCCAGAGCCTATAACCAGAAATTATCAGAAGACCGTGCGCGTGCAGTCGCTAATCACTTGCAGAGCAAAGAAGTCATAAGAGAACGTCTTACGTACCTGGGCCGCGGCGAAGACGTACCAAGAGCAAGCAACAACACCGCAAGCGGCAGGCAGTTAAACCGTAGAGTAGATATTGTCATTGAGCCTATTGTCGAAAATAACTCCTGAATAGTCTTTGCTTGACTGCGTCTAAAAATATATTTGAGAACTGGTTTGCATATTCCATATTTAGCTTTCAAGACCACTTCAAAACCTGCCGTTGTTATATAGCGTAATCGGCACAAGTGTTCGTAAGTATGGAATGTGGAACCGCTGTTCTGAATCCACCGCCTGAGTTATGACCTGACTCAATTTAGAACGCAGCACAGCAAATCTTCCACAATAATATTGAATCCATTTCTGACGAACAGTTCTGCCTGATCATAACTCTTGATTCGGGATGACTGGCAATGACGAATAGTGACAGCGACAATGTAGTGCTATTAAATGCAACCAACAGTGTAGCAACGCGAGTACGCTACACAAAATTATTTGAAAAATGTCAGACTATCACCACAAAACATTTGCAGGCTTCACTGCTAAACATGTTTGACAATGCGGATGATACCTTGTTCAGCATGGCAGAAAAGGCAGATCACACTACTGATCAAACCTATTTTTTTGATTCCATGCGTGTTGTCAGGTTACATCGCGAATCTATCGAATCAAAATTCAAGCATCTGATTCAACAGCAGTTCACAACCCGGTCCAAACATATTTCTCCTGTAGAAGAATCAAGTCTTGAGACTATGAATTTTTCTGATCTTTCTTTGGTGGAAGAAGCCGATCTTGAAGAAACGATTGCCATTAAAAATATCGTCACGAAAATCAAGAATAAATACACACAGGAACTGGGCGCCATAAACAAACGTATGGCACACATACTATCTTATGAAGTGCTGACAGATGATGACAACCCGGCCGGGCCAGTCAAGATTTGCGAGGCGTTTGTACATGCAGTCAAGGATCTGGATATCGATCTGAAGATCAGCCTGATAATTCTGAAACTGTTCGAGAAGGAATTACTGGTTGGCGTCGCTTCATTATACAAAGAATTGAACGAGTTCTTTATCACAGAGAACGTATTACCCAAACTAAAACTGGCAATCAGCAAGAAAGAACAGACCGCACGTTCCGACTCAGCAGCGGAACCTGACGCGCTTGCTGATTATAATGGTCATAGTCATGCCAATACCTCACACCTTCAGCAAGGACGTCCTTCTGGCAGTAATTATTCACAGCAGGACACATCAATAAATCATCTGCATGCATTATTGCACCCAAATCAGAACATACCATCCCAAACAGGCATCTCTGGATACGCCACACAGTCACCGAATAGCGTACACCCGACAAACGGAATGTTCGCATCGGCTGCTCAACCGGGCACGGCTGGTGGCACAGGCTCTACAAACGGTATTGATAGCGGGGATTCACAAGTTCAACAACCTGGTTCAGGCGAGTTCAATGCAACTCATTTTATCTCGGCGTTATCTTCAATTCAGACAAACGGTCCCACTTATAACCCGGATAACCTCGCCCCGTTGAGCCCAAGCGACATAACACAACATGTCATACAGCAAATTCAGAAACAGCATCAGGGATTTGATGCCTCACAACTTAACCCGCTTGATAAAGATGTAATTGATGTTGTCTCTATGCTGTTTGAATACATTCTGGATGACAAGAATATCATTGCCAGCGCCAAGGCATTGATTGCCAAATTGCAAATACCCATGATCAAGGCTGCAATAATTGACAAGGAGTTTTTCGCCACAAATGGTCACCCGGCACGGGCTTTACTAAACAGCCTGGCTAAAGCAGCGCTCATTATTGGTGACAATGAGAGCGATGAAACACAATCCCTGTTAAACAAAATACAGCAGATTGTTGAAACAATTATCAGTGATTTTCAGGATGACATTTCAATCTTCCAGTTACTGTTGACAGAATTTGAAAACTACATGGAAGAGCATGAACAGGAAGTACATGTTGCCCATGAAGGGATAACACAAAAAGGCAAGTTCAAGGAGGATTATGCTCTCGCCACACAATGGGTTGAAAGCACACTGACATCTATCTTGCAGGAAAAAGTATTACCTGAGCCTGTGGTCGCATTACTAAAAGGACCCTGGAAAAAAGTCATGTTACATACCTTCCTCAACAGTGGTCAGGACAGTAATACCTGGAAAAATCAGACGCGTTTTATTGATATACTCATCTGGTCTGTGCAACCAAAAAACGTCAAAGTTGACCGCAGTATGTTGGGAAACATAATCCATCAATTGTTGACAACATTACGCAATGGTCTCACGACGATCGGCGCCACTGAAGCTGATATTCAATCGGTATTAAACACCCTTGAACCTTATCATGTTGCCAGCGTTAAAGGTGAGCTTTATCATACCCATACTGAAAAACCTGAACACGCCACTTCTGATGAAAGCAATCTGGACGAATACAATATTGAAGTCAGTGAAGTAAAAAATGTTGAATTTGACAAACTTTGTGAAGACACTGGCGAATTTGATCTTGATACCATTAATGAAACCATCAGGCAACTTGAACAGGAGCTTGACTCGCTGGATGATCTGGAAGAATCAATGGAAACATTCCAGAATAATTATGCGGATAAACTCGACCATGACATGGAAACGCAGGACAAAGTGCTAATGGAAAATATTGTGCTCAGCGACTATGGAACACAAGAGCCTGATGCTGAACAGGTAGAAGACGAATACCTTGAACTTGCACGACATCTTGAGCAGGGTAAATGGGTAGAATTCACAAATGATGAAGGCAAACAGGTTCGCGCAAAACTTGCCTGGAAAAGTGACTTGTTAGGTGAATTTACTTTTACGGACTGGCGCTTTAATGTGGTTGCTGACAAGTCACTGAACGGGTTCGCAACTGAACTACGCCGTGGCAGTGCCATGATACTTGATGACGTACCGATTCTTGACCGGGCATTGTCTGCAGTAATGGATACACTGTCACTGCAAAAACAGGCATGATTACTATCTATTAATCGTATTATTGCGTATAAATCTGACTGCCTTCTCAATAACAGCCTTGTTACGCAGGATTCGCGTATGTCCCAGACCATCAGTGATCAGTAATTCGGAATTTCGCCACGCCGACGCCAGGCGACGACTCATATTCACAGGAACACCCTCGTCATTCTTGTCATGTATAATCAAGGCAGGCACATCAAGATAGCTGGCATTAATTTCCGCCGTCAACATGTTCCATATATTATCGTTAAAGCGCTGTTCCAGTTTGCGCAGAAAAATCGCTTGCGCCTTGTCACTCAGGCTGATTGCTTTACAGAAACGTTGCACCAAAAAAAGCATGTCGTTGGGCGAACTTAACAGCACGACACTGTCACAACGCAGTGAATGTCGGAGTGCATAGGCCAACACCAACGTACCAAAAGAATGTGCAATGAATCCGGTTACTGATCCCAGGCTATCACATACTTTTTGCAGTGCTTCCTCAATTTCAAAAAAATTGCTTTCACTGCCACTGGATAGACCATGTCCCGGTGCATCCAGCGCAACAACCTGAAATCCGGAATCCAGTAACGGTTGCACAAATGCACCCATTTGTGTTGCGCGGCCACTCCAGCCATGTAACAGGACAACCACAGGCGCACTACTCGCCTGTCTTGCATCTACGGTGTCTTCAGGTAGCCATTGATACACCGCAACCTTGTGCGTATTGGTATGTACGTAATATACCTTTGCCCTGGCTCGCCATTTCTTTTCCCGAGCTGGTACGGCATATCGCGGTGACTTAAACCATAAAAAATAGGCCCGTTCTGCAGCATAATAAGGAAATACCTTGCTCAACAGCGACATAAAAGATTTGTAAATTCGAAATTTTAGCGGGATTTCTTTTTTGTATGATTTGGTTTTATCCACACCGACTGCTCATATGAGTTGTTATTAAACCGGGAATTATCATAATTTCCGATTCAATATCAAAGATTAACATTTTATTAATACTGATATATTACTCATCTCGCAATACGGCAACCAGCACAAGTTTCGCAGTAACCAGACTTATGCCAGCCGATGAACACCACCATCACATCAGTGACGAGAATAACAACCGTGGTCGTAAACTGACAAGGCAGGAAAACTGACAAGTACCTTCATGTCCGGAGCATACCTGATGATTGGTCCCAACATTCCAGCCAGCGCATATAAAAAAGATGAGGATGCAGAAATAGCTCGTATGTGTCCATCGCTCATTAATTAAACGATTACTATGAAGCAGGAGAATTATTACAGATTACTCGGTAAATAATATCGTTGCGATATCTGCTGCCACTCGTGACCTATTCGAACGCATCACCGACTTCCTCAAAATGCGTGCCTTTAATTCTGTTTTTGTTGTCCGGCGGTGGTCCATGATGCGGAAGTGGCGGCGGTACAGGTATGGCAGGTTTCTTGGCAATTTCTGCCTCAGGCTTGTCTTCTGTTTTAGGCTTCGCGCGTTTGCGTGCAGTGACTTTAGGTTTGGCTGCCGGAGCAGGTTTTGCAACCTTTACAACCCGGGGTGCAGGGGCTGCTTCAGGCTTGGGTCTTGCCGCAACTGGTGGTTTCTTCTTTACCTCTTTAGCCGGCGGATTGGCAATCAGGTCTTTTACTTTCGCAATACGATCAGCTGCATCGGCATGACCATTTTTCTGCGCCTTGTCGTACCATTCGAGCGCCTTGTTATAATCCTGCTTTACGCCACGCCCTTGCTCGTACATTTCACCCAGAATAAACTGCGCGCTGACATTACCACTTTCAGCCATTTTCGTCTGAAAGTGGAATACGTCAGACCAGGCATCATCAGCAATTGTCACCCCCATCAGGCAACAGTACAAAATAACGGAAAGCGCAAATCTTGCCATGGATACTCACTAAAAATCTTGTTAACCGTGTGTTATTGAAAGTTATCGACCAATTACCGCTTAACCTTTAAATTAGAAGGTATTTCTGTCTGTCATGTCTATAAAATAACCACTCAATTTAGATTACTTCCAAATTATAGCAAAAATGGCTATTTGCATAGTGGCGAACGTGAGTTTTAAATTCTATTGGTTTAAAGCCTGGTGGCTTGTTTACTCATCGGGCAAGTCTTTTCTATGCGAGCGAATATGCAGGACTATGTCTACGGCAACTTTAATTGCAATCAGCAGTATCAACATTGATGTCGCAGAACCACTTTTGACGACCAGTATTCCGCCCGCAATAACAACAACATGCAAAATGAAAATACGTCCATATGGACTCATCATGAGTTTATTTGGTCTGGCATTTTTATATTCGCCACGCAGTATAAAGTTGGCAATGAATGACACGCCATGACTGATAAATAACGCCAGCAACGCAAACAACATACCGATTGTCATAAAGGAAAAAATATACTGCACGACATTTGTCAGTATCTCCAGAAACACCAGTGGGCCAGGCCAACTGTGTTGGCCCATGGAAGCCTTGATACCGCCCTCGCCAAACTGGATAAATTCAAGCAGAAACAAACCGTGCATGCCCACGAAGCCGCCATAATGGATTGAAAAAAAGACAATATTGAAAAGCGCTCCAAAAATCAGACGTGGTTTACTGAAACTCACACTGAGCATCTTGGCAATCGTATAGAAACCGATAACGAGATTTTCGGCCCAGTACATCAGTAACAGGTATCCGGCATCCCACTGCCACCACAGCACACCTGCCAGGGGTAATAAGTTGGCAATTATCAGTGCGATTATTGGAATACGGGATTTAAGTTCAGTCAGCATGCAGACCAGTATAGGAAAATATTAATTTTTATGGGTAATAAAAACTGTTCTGTCCAGAGAGTATGTTGGCTGTGGTCAAAAACCTGCCATCTGCAGCTTATGCGAGTTTATCGTCAGCAATTGCATAACGTGGATCTTCCATAACGTTTACTTCGACAAGATCGCCTGCCTTGGTGAGTAATTCACGGCATTCCGCGCTGAGATGCCGCAGGTGCAATGTTTTACCGGCGCTAATATAGCGCTCTGCCAGAGTATCAATTGCTTCAATAGCCGAATGGTCGGCAACCCGGGAGTTTTGAAATTCAATAATGACATCATCCGGATCATCCTGCGGATTAAATAATTCCAGAAAACTTTTCACCGAGCCAAAAAACAATGGCCCGTTTAATTCATAGATGCGTGAACCATTTGCATCGTCATACCCTTTTACATTGATACGTTTGGCATGCTCCCAGGCAAACGCCAATGCCGACACAATTACCCCCACGACCACAGCCATCGCTAAATCGGTAAAGACGGTTACCGCAGAAACCAGCACCAGCACAAACGCATCGGTTCGCGGGATCTTGCCTATAATGCGCAAGCTCGACCATTCAAAGGTTGCTAACACCACGATAAACATAACGCCCACCAGTGCTGCCATAGGAATTTGTTCAATCAAGGGAGAAGCAAATAATATAAACACCAGTAAAAATAATGCCGCCGAAACGCCGGACAAGCGTTGTCGACCACCGGAGTTCACGTTAATCATACTTTGACCGATCATCGCGCAACCACCCATCCCACCAAACATACCGGTTACTGTATTGGCAATTCCCTGCCCCATACATTCACGATTCCCCCGGCCACGGGTATTGGTGACTTCGTCAATCAAGGTCAAGGTAAGTAACGATTCAATCAGGCCCACAGCCGCCAATATAAACGCGTAAGGCAGGATGATAAAAAAGGTGTCAAACGACATGGGTACAGACGGGAAATGAAATTTCGGCAAACCGCCCTTGATGCTTGCCAAATCACCAACCTTCGCGGTATCCAGATCCAACCCGATGACTAGCAGACTCACGACAATGATCGCTGCTAATGAAGCAGGAAACGCACCTGTTAGCTTTGGCAGATAATGAATAATAGCCATGGTCAGTACAATCAAGCCGACAAACAATGCGAGTGGTGACCCTGACATCCAATCCAATTCACCGTCTGGTACCTTCACCTGAAAATGTTGTAGCTGGGCCAGAAAAATAACAATGGCCAGACCATTCACAAACCCCAGCATGACCGGATGCGGCACGATACGAATGAATTTACCCAGTCGGAGCACACCTGCACCCATTTGAATCAAACCGGCCAGTACCACGGCTGCAAATAAATACTCCACGCCGTGTTGCGCGACCAACGCCACCATGACCACGGCCATGGCACCGGTCGCACCGGATATCATGCCCGGCCGACCACCAAAAATTGAAGCCAACAAGCCCACCATAAATGCGGCGTATAATCCAACCAGCGGATCGACACCGGCAACAAACGCAAATGCCACGGCCTCGGGTACCAGTGCCAACGCCACGGTCAAACCGGATAAAATTTCATTCTTAAAACAAACGCGACTGGCGCATCCAAGTTGAAACATATTGAACTCCAAAACCTGCCAATGTAAATAAACGCCAAGGAGAATCGTCGCAGCGAGATTCGACACACGGTCTATTTAGACTAAATACAAGGGAAACTACTATATAGCGGTAAAATCAAGGCCACAGAGTATATCAGAAATAACTAATATTTATAAGACACCACGTGTACCAATAATCTGATAAATACCCCTTACCCGCAGGTAGCGTTCATCTATTGACTCTACTCTGGGACTCCGTTGCCATCCATGCGGCAAGTGAGCAGGGTAGTCTTGAATAGTGAAATCAGATAATAACCAAACAGCATAATGCCAACGCCTGATGCCTGTATAAGGTTCACTGCATTCGGTAAATTTCAGGCTTTTGAATATCCAGTCACGTACTATCGCTCTCGCGCACGCCAAACTTATCTGCTAGCAATGACCGCATATACAGCTGACACACAAACTTGCTTCTATATAAGTAAATAGCAATTTACCAAACTTCCATGCACCATCATCACACACTAAAAATTGCTAAAGAAAATTGAAGTTTTTTAAAAAAAATTATTATTTTTGAAGTAATTTCGGCTAAACTATTTGCATTGCTCGTGTTCAGGTTATATCAGAAGTCCTGCTGTTAAGTTCGCACTGTTACATCCTCGCTAATTCGGCAATACATACACACTAAAGTTTACTACGCTATATGAGGTTTTTTTACATGATTACTGGTACTGTTAAATGGTTCAATGAATCAAAAGGTTTTGGCTTTATCACCCCTGCCGACGGTGGAAAAGATGTTTTCGTCCATTTCAGCGCAATTAAAAGCGATGGCTTCCGCACATTGCAGGAAGGCCAATCAGTGCAATTTGAAATTGAAGACGGCCCGAAAGGACCACAAGCAACTTCTGTTACGGTTTCCTAAACCAGAACACCAGACCTTGCACAAAAAACCCGCTTATTCCGGCGGGTTTTTTGTTTTATAATGCTGTCCAATTCGGCAGCACATTACCTTGATTGATATACACAAATGTCCAGTTCACAGCCAGCGGTCACTCCTGCAACAATTAATGCCAGTGTCATCATTTCTGTATACAAGGATATCGAGGCCTTGCACGGCATTCTGTTAAGCCTGGAAAAACAGTCCCGAAGTGATTTTGAAATTATCGTCACGGAAGATGGTGAATATCCTGAACTCGCCGAATTTCTTGCCCGGCAAACCGATACGAAAAAACCGCTAATTCATCTCACACAACCCGATATTGGCTTTCGCAAGACGCGAGCTGTAAATCGCGGCGTCGCGGCCGCACGTTCGCCTTATGTTATTTTTATCGATGGTGACTGTCTCGTGCACCCCGATTTTGTCGCCATGCATCTGGCTCACGCAGAAACGGGCAAGATTTGCACCGGCAGAAAAGTTAACCTCGGACCAAGAGTATCAAAACTTGTTCGCCGCTACCCCGGACTGGTTTCCCTGCTGGTCAACAAGCTGAGTTTCTTGTTGCTCGCCATACCACTACATGTCGATAAAATAAGAAATTTTGAAACCGGCATCGGCGGCAGGCTGATGCACCATTTTGCGCGAAATCGATACCTCGGCATCATGGGCTGTAATTTTTCGTGTCGTAAAGAAGATATTCTGAAGATCAACGGTTATAACGAAGAGCTGCCGGGAATCGGTGGCGAGGATGATGATCTGGAATGGCGCTTCAACGGTCTGGATATGGTTACAAAAAGTATCAAATTTCTGGCCCCGGTATATCATCTTTATCACGATAGCCGCCGGCAAGATTACAATATTAATATCGCCATAATGAATGAGAACAAGAAAAAGAAACAGTTTGTATCAGTGAAAGGTATTCAACAACACCTTGCTCACAACCCTGATTAGTTAATCCGACTGCAAACATTGTTGCAAGGATTCACGCCAGTCAGGTAACTGCACATTAAACGCATTTTCAAATCTGGAACTGTCCAGTACTTAGGATACAGCAGGACATGTGTGCGGTTGTGACAAATTTATAATTCCGGCAAATATTCACGGGGAATATCTTTTAACAAACTGGCAGTGTGATCTTTTTTGGAGAGTAACGGTGCTTTAATTGGCCAGTTTATGTTTATGTCCGGGTCGTTCCAGAACACACTGACTTCAGCCGCATGATTGTATATATCTGTACACTTGTAGGCGAACATTGCGCTGTCACTGGTGACACAGAATCCATGCGCAAAACCCGGTGGCACAATCAGTTGGCGTTTATTATCAGCGCTTAATTCAACACCGACCCATTGTCCAAAACTGTCAGACCCCCGCCTGACATCAACAGCCACATCGTACACACTGCCCTGCAGCACATAAACCAGTTTGCCCTGAATGTTTTCGTACTGGTAATGCAGTCCGCGTAGCACGCCATGTTCTGATGTAGATATATTGTCCTGTAAAAATTGGTAGTCAATCCCGGCATCGCCATAACGCTTTGCATTCCATGTTTCCATAAAATAACCACGGCTATCGCCATATACATCTGGTTCGATGATTTTAACGCCGGCAAGTGCCGTTTCAATTACCTGCATTAATAGTGCCCTTGTTTTAACAACGATAACAGATACTCACCATAACTGTTTTTGCTTAGCGGTTCGGCCAGGGCAACCAGTTGTTCGTCGCTAATCCAGTCACGACGCCAGGCAATTTCTTCCGGGCAGGCAACCTTCAAGCCCTGACGGCCTTCTATCGTCTCAATAAAATTGCCTGCCTGCATTAAAGACTCATGTGTGCCGGTATCCAGCCAGGCCATACCACGCCCTAATTTCTGCATGTACAAGCTGTTGTCTTTCAAATAGCGTTTATTAATATCGGTAATTTCCAGTTCACCCCGTGCGGAAGGTTTGAGTTCCTCTGCATAATGCACAACCTGGTTATCATAAAAATACAGGCCTGACACAGCATAATTCGACTTGGGCTGAGAAGGTTTTTCTTCAATACCGATTACTTTACCCGATGCATCAAATTCTGCAACGCCATATCTCTCAGGATCTTTTACCCAATAGCCAAATACAGAGGCGCCATGTTTTCTATCGCATGCAGCTTGCATGGCTTCTTCGAAGCCATGGCCATAAAAAATATTGTCGCCCAGTACCAGGCAACAACGATCATTACCGATAAAATTTTTACCGATGATAAAGGCCTCAGCAATGCCGTTGGGCGCATCCTGTGTAGCATATTCGAGCGATATACCCCATTGGCTACCATCACCCAGCAATCTCCTGAAGAATACCTGTTCAATCGAAGTGGTAATAATCAGAATATTTTTTATGTCTGCCAGCATCAGGGTGGTTAAGGGATAGTAAATCATCGGTTTATCGTAAACAGGTAACAGTTGTTTGCTGATAGCCTGTGTCAGGGGATACAAACGTGTACCCGCTCCACCCGCAAGAATAATACCTTTGATATCTGTATGTGTCATTACAGCTCGCCCCTGGTTAACTCAAACATGAACTTATACTGTCCCCAATCGTTGTCGCTTGTATACATTTTCTGTTACAGCACGACACCAGTCCCGATTATCCAGATACCACTGGACAGTTTTTCGTATTCCGCTGGTAAAATTCTCGCGTGGTTCCCAGCCAAGTTCCTCTTTGATTTTACTGGCATCAATTGCATAACGCAGATCATGACCGGGTCGATCCTGCACGTACTCAATCAACTTATGATGCGGCTTGTATGGTGAATCAGGTACCAGTTCATCCAGCAAGGCACAAACCGTCGTGACGACATCGATGTTTTTCATTTCGCAGTTTCCGCCAATATTATATTTCTCGCCAACTACACCGCTGCTTAGTGCGGCCAATATTCCAAGACAATGGTCTTCAACATACAACCAGTCTCGAACATTGGTTCCCTGGCCATAGACGGGTAATGGTTTGCCTTCCAAAGCATTCAGAATGATCAATGGAATCAGTTTTTCCGGATATTGGTAAGGCCCGTAATTATTTGAACAGTTGGTAATAACAACTGGCAAGCCATAGGTATGCAAATAGGCGCGCACAAAATGATCTGATGCCGCTTTTGATGCAGCGTAGGGAGAATTAGGTGCATAGGGTGTCGTCTCGATAAAGCTGCCCTCATCTCCTAATGATCCATACACTTCATCCGTTGATACATGTAAAAACCTGAATTTCTCCCTGGCAGGTTGCTCGAGTGTTTTCCAGTATCCAAGGCAGCTATCCAGGAACAACTGTGTTTCAACAACATTAGTCTGAACAAAACTGGCCGGGCCATCGATGGAACGGTCTACATGACTTTCGGCAGCAAAATTGACAACATAATCCGGGTGGGAAGAATTGAGAATGTCTTGCACCAGTTGCTGATCACCAATTCGACCTGCAATAAAATTGTGTAAAGTATTGTCAGAGAGAGATAACAAACTTTCGCTGTGCCCCGCATAGGTTAATGCGTCAAGATTAATAACATGACAATCTTGCTGGCAGAGCATGTGTACAAAGTTACTGCCAATGAACCCGGCACCACCTGTGACCAGAACTGTTTTATTTTTAAATGACATACTAATTACATCTGTGTGGTTGAAGATAATTTATTCTTTTTGCCTGGGCGCCTGTCTCGAGGGAGAAAAGCTACATTTGAATAATAATATTTTTTGTAAACCCAATAAACATTAACATATTAATATAGAGCAATTGCTCTACAGAACATACTTTGCATGATTATAAATTATTTTCACTGGCAGGAATATCTTCTGACGGGGTGGTATTGCTTGTCCAGAAGGCATGTCGCCGGTTAAGAAACTCATCAAACGGTAAATAATGTGATCCATCGCAGGAAAAAGTCAGGTTGATTATACCGTTAAATATATTTAATGCACCGCCACGTAAATACAATGTGTCATCCATATAGCGTAATTGTCGCAGACCTTTTAATATCGGTCTGATACTTTCTACAGGTATCGTGGCATTTTGTGGATAAGGCGTCGTTGGATAAACCAGACATATATTCGGGTCAGTCAACGAATCTATATCCAACAGGCGATAGCGATAAGGATCGTCAACATGCCATATGACCGCACGATTACTGGAAAAGTGTAACTTGACGTGAAACACGCCGTGATCAACGACAAGCTCTTCCACAACACCCAGTACGACATCAATATTTTTATCCATCTCACTTTGGGTTCGGCTTTGCGCAAATACATTTCCGCGGATAGAAGGGTCACCTTTTATCTGCTGCCATTGTCGCGGTTCATCGTACAGATCACGTGTCAGTGGTAATGCACGTAAATCAAAATCTGCCCCGATAAAACCCAGTACGCGCCCTTCCTTGTTCCGCACAAGCTGTAATGCTGTCAAGGATGGTCGTTTGGCACGTAAACTGATATATGCCGTTGATAATACAAAATCCGAGCTGGGCACCAGTTCGTTCATATAAGGACGATCTGATCTGTCCCTGCCAAAATCGTGGGTGATTACTTCATCGTGGCTGATGTTATCTGAAATCTGGATTGATTTTGTATCCATTGCGTAGAGGAATTTGGCGTACGGCATGGTTTTTAGAATCTGAGCCAACGCCAGATCCATAGCCTCTCTGTCACCCCAGACTTTGCTGCAACTTTTAGCAGCACGTCCCAAAGGGTCAGATAACATGCCCACAAGCAATGCCCGTTGTTGCGCGATACTTTCCTGAAGCACTTGCTGGGTATTTTTTGTTGTCATACGAGTAAACAGTGAATTTTCATTTTACAGATTATATATCATCTTATATTACAATTAGGAAATCAGCACGAGAAAAGCACGGATCTCTTCCTTTTCAGGCGTCCATTCAAGGCAATATCCATAACTTGAGAACCAGACCGCACACCTGTTGCACCTTGATCAGGTACCATGCAAGCCAATTTAGCCAGATTCAGGAGAATTAATATGTTTGATATACAGGAAGTCAAAAAAAATGTCGTTAAATGGACTTCTGCCAAGGATGAAGCACCTGAAGAAACAGCAGAACGTACACCCTCGCGTGTCGCAACTAAAAACACAACGTTTGCACCTCCACAGACTGCCGCCGTAATTGGCCCATCCATTCATATTGAAGGTCAATTAACAGGTGAAGAAGCCCTTATCATTGAAGGCAGGGTAAATGGTACCATCGATTTAAAAGATAACAATTTGACTATTGGAGAAAACGGGAAAATACATGCCAACGTATATGCAAATATAATACGGGTTGATGGCGAATTAAACGGCGACCTGCATGGTAAAGAACGTATTCATATCAGTAAAACTGGCAAGGTCACCGGTAATATTTTCGCACCGCGCGTCAGTATAGAAGATGGCGCGAAGTTCCGTGGCAGCATAGATATGAACGGCGAGTCACAGCAACATAATCAAATGAATGACAAGTCAAAATCTCATAATTCTGATAAACAATCAGGCCAGGACAGTCTTAAAAGCGCCTGAGTATGAATAATACAATGGCTATTTCTGCATACCAACGACAAGAGCATCTCGCACAGTCACTCAATACACTGATACTGCGTGATGCCTTGTCGGCGTTATCGTTATATTCCAGTAAATTACGTGCCCTTGATCTCGGGCCGGCTCATCCTGAGACTGTAAGTTTCTTTAATCAGTATAATTGTAAATTATATATTATGGATGCGACGCAATTGATAGTCGGTCAGGAAAAATACAATTTCAAGGAATCAAAGCAGGAACTGAACACCGCAACAGATGAAAATGTGACAACTAGACTGGAGAATCTGTTTACTAAGTTTATCCCGGCGAATCAGGAATTTGATCTGATTCTGAGTTGGGACATTCTGAATTATATTGATAACACGCTGCGAAAATTTCTTGTCAATTATTTATCACAACATACCCACAGTCATAGCTTGCTGCATACATTTATCGCAACGTCACAGTATATAAATGAAGCTCCTGGCAATTTCTATATACAATCAGGCGATTCGGTTTTTTTCGAACCACGTGGCAGCCAGGTTGAACATATTCCTTTTACCCGCTATGAGATACAAAAACACATGCCAAATATGCAGGTTACCAAAGCCATACTCATGCGTAATGGCTTGCAGGAAATGGCGCTACGTTTTGGTACAAACCGGTCCGTCTTGTAACAATTTAATAACGATTCAACCGGCTTCCTAAAGGTACCGCTGAACGCAGACCTGATTGCCTGATTTTAATTACTGTGTTGCTCAAAATTCTATTATAATGCCTGCATTGCTCATACAAGCTGCATTTTCAGGAATTACATTGTCTGTCCCTTTATTACAAGTCAACAACCTCACCAAGCACTATCCCAGGGTCAAGGCCGTTAACGGTGTCGATATCACACTTCATGCCGGAACATGTATGGGATTATTGGGTCCGAATGGCGCCGGCAAAACTACCACAATCGAAATTCTTGAAGGCATTCATAGTCCGACTTCCGGCACCATCCTTTATAAAGGTGAAACTGTTGGCAATCGGTTTCGTGATGAAGCTGGCATCATGTTTCAGTCCACTGCATTACAAGATTTTATTACAGTTCGAGAAACACTCGATATGTTTGCACAACTGTATCCCAAAAATGCGGATATAGATGAGATCATCGCACGATGTAACCTCGGTGACTACTTGCATCAGGATAACCGGCAGTTATCTGGCGGACAACGACAACGGCTATTGCTGGCTATCGCGCTGGTGAATGACCCCGATATTCTGTTTCTTGACGAACCTACCACCGGACTTGATCCGCAGGCCAGAAGAAATTTCTGGGACCTGATCGAATCTATTAAAAGTGAAGGTAAGACCATTCTGCTAACTACGCATTACATGGATGAAGCGTATGTGCTCTGTGATGAGATTGCGATTATGGACCATGGTAAAATCATCGCCCAGGATAATCCAAAGGTATTACTTGAGACTCATTTTAATGATGTTGTCCTGCAACTACCACGAGAAGATATAGCGAACATCGACAAGCTGACAAACCCGATAGTCATTCGTAACGGTATAATCGAAATCAGTTCAGGCAATGTAAACGCCACTATCGCAGAATTAATCGCCATGAATATATCATTGGAAAGAATGCAAATCCGTTCGCATAATCTTGATGATTTATTTCTCGAGTTAACCGGCAAGGAGATTCGCAGCTAGCGCTTCGATACAGGATTTAAAAATGTTTTTTAAACGGTTCCGCACATTATTAAGTACACGCAACAAGGAATTCTGGCGCGACCGCGCATCGCTCAGCTGGAACATTCTTATGCCAGTATTGATTGTGGCGGGATTTGCGGTAACTTTTAATGCGGATTTTTCAGATGAATACAAAGTTGGCATCTATCAATCCGCAGACTCATCAGATAGCTCCGGCTTTTTGACCACGCGATATATTGAATTTATCCCGGTTACAAATCTGGAACAGGCTAAAACCAAGGTTAATCGTCACCAACTGGATATGTTATTTAACCTGGATGACCGGCAATACTGGATTAACAGTGAATCACCAAAAGGTTACCTGGTTGAAAAATTATTGCTTGCTGCAGACAGTAACAAACTGCAAAAACAGATACTTAACGGCAAGCCTATCCGCTATGTGGACTGGGTAATTCCCGGCATTCTTGGTATGAATATGATGTTCAGCGCACTGTTCGGCGTCGGTTATGTCATCGTACGCTACCGAAAAAATGGCATGCTAAAACGACTCAAGGCTACACCCGTCACTGCTTTCGAATATTTATCAGCACAAATTGTCTCGCGCCTGATGCTTATTATGATTGTTACTATTTTTGTATTTTACAGTACAAATTATTTCATTGGTTATGCCATGCATGGTTCACATCTGAATTTATTTATTGTATTTGCACTTGGTACCATCAGTATGATCAGTCTCAGCCTGATTATCGCAGCCCGTACAACCAGCGAAGAAACTGCCGGTGGACTGCTCAATCTGATTAGTTGGCCAATGATGTTCCTGTCAGGTGTCTGGTTTTCGCTTGAAGGCAGTAACCCGATTATGCAAAATATCGCAGAAATTTTTCCACTCACACATGTCACCACAGCGGCGCGATCTATCATGATTGACGGCGCTGGTCTTCTCGATAATGCCTACCATCTAACCGTGCTGGTGATCCAGAGTATCGTTTTTATGATTATTGGTGCCTTGTCTTTCCGCTGGGAATAATGCGTCTGGTAGTATCGAAACGGTCAAATTGACTATTTATCGACCATTTTCATACGCAAGGGCAGTATAAGCCAACTTCATCTACACACCCTTGCATGTTAGCCATTGATTATTCTGACTTTAATAAAACCTTAAGTATAACTGGACAATTATTTTATTTACTATATTCTAATTATCTTATATTACAAAGCCCACTCGGTTCATGTAGTCCAGGTGATAAATAAAAAGTATCTAAAAACATTGGGAGCTATCACATGAAAGCTAAATATTTAATCTCTGCCATTTTATTTACCATGGTTTCTTTTTCAGCCATGGCGTGGACACCTTACGATAACCATGGCTATAACAATGGCCAGGCGAATGGCTGGAACAATGGTGACGGCAATTTCGGTTTTAACATGAACGGTTCAGCTCGCGGTAACGGCAATGGTTACACGAACAATGGCTGGAACAATGGCTATGCTGCAAACCCATACGGTTACAACAATGGCTATGCTTCAAACCCAAACGGTTATAACAATGGTTATGGGAACAGCAATGGCAATGGTAACTTTAACGGTGACGGCAATTTCGGTTTTAACATGAACGGTTCAGCACGTGGTAACGGCAATGGTTACGCAAATAATGGCTGGAACAACGGTCACAACTATAACCGTAACGGGTACAACCCTTATTACGGCCAACAATCTGCACCTCAAGCGCCGATTGCGGACCAATTCAAGGCTCAACAGAAAGCTCAAGCTGACTATATGAAAAAAGTGGAAAATCGGCGCAAAGCTTATTTTGAAGCCGAGAAAAAAGCCTATGACGAGCATGTTGCCATGATGGAAAAACGTTTCGGCAAAAAATAGTCCGGACATTTTCCGCACACAAAATGCCCACATTTAGAGTGTGGGCTTTTTTTAACGGTAAAATCCGGGATTTATCCTGAATAAGTCTTCACATATACCGGTTTCTTGCCAAAATAGAAGCAATGTATGTAAAGACGAATTACCCTTCTCTCTTCAATACCCGCGCTACACTCACCGCAATACTAATCTATCTGGTGAGTTTGTTGCTGCCCGCCGGTTTCTCTCCACGTGCTTATTCTGCCGATAAAGATAACGACAAAATTATTCGCATCGGCGTGCGAGCCAATCGCGGCGCGGACAAAGCACTCAAGCGCTGGCAGCCAACGGCAGATTATCTGTCAGAGAAAATACCCGGATACAGGTTTACATTAGCACCCTACGAAATCAACAGCACCTTGAATCAGGCCGCAAGTCGCAACGAATTTGAATTTATTCTGACCAATCCCGCAGCTTATGTTGAATTACGACATCGCTATGGTGTTGAAAAACTGGTGACGCTGGCAAACAAAAGAAACGGTACAGGTTATACAAAATTTGGTTCGGTTATATTTACACACAAAGATAACGCTGACATTAATGACTTTCAGGATCTGAAAGGTGTAGAGTTTCTCGCTGCTGATGAACTGGGATTTGGTGGCTGGCGAATGGCCTGGCGTGAACTGCTGGCACACAAGATTAATCCCTACCACGACTTTAAAACCCTCCGTTTCGCTGGCGGAATTCAACAACGAGTGGTGCATGCGGTGCTCAATAAAACTGTCGATGCGGGTAGCGTGCGCACGGATATGCTGGAGCGTATGGCACAAGATGGCAAAATTACATTGTCCGATGTAAAAGTTATTGGTCAAAAACAGGCCGAAGACTTTCCTTTTTTACTCAGCACCGCACTTTACCCGGAATGGCCCTTTGCCAAACTCAAACATACAGATGACATGTTGGCAAAGCGTGTAACTGCATCATTATTATTAATAAACAAGAACCATCCGGCCGCAGTTTCTGGAAAATACACTGGTTGGCATACCGGCTTGCAATATGATGAGGTTGAAAACATGCTAAAAGAATTACATATCGGCCCGTTCGCCATACACAAACAATCACTGATCATGGAAGTCATAAAATTATACTGGCATTGGTTTTTTATTTTCGCAATTATCCTGTTCTTGCTGATAACGTTATACATAAAAATGGCACTAATCAACACGCGACTTCGTGTTACTGAAAACCAGTTACTTGAGTCAAATTCGAAGGTCAGGGATTTGGCATTAATTGATGGACTCACTGCGCTGGGTAATCGACGCAGTCTGAACGAGCATCTGGATAAAGTATGGGGACAAATGTGTCGTGATAATATTCCTGTCTGTATTTTATTGATGGATGTAGATTACTTTAAGGATTTTAACGATCTTTATGGTCATGTTGCTGGTGATGACTGTCTCAGAAAAATTGCAAACACCATCCAGGAATTTTTTCGCCGTTCAGGTGAAATTGCAATTCGTTATGGAGGTGAAGAATTTCTGATCTTTAAAACCCATTGCGACTTATCAAAAATCCAACAACATGCTGAGGATTTCAGATTATTAATACGTAATTTAAACATTTTACACGCAAAATCCACAATTGATTCCGTGGTAACGGTCAGTATTGGCATCGCCGTGATGACGCCGGACAAGGATTCAGATCCGCGTGCGCTTATCAAACAAGCTGACCATGCATTATATCAGGCCAAAAATTCGGGGCGAAACTGCGTGGTAATCTATGGTGAGAAACAGCAAGAAGATGTTTTAAATGTTTAAAGCTGTATATTAGATATAGCGACAACTAATCCAGTTGTTCCTGCACACGATGTTTGGTCTGAATGAAATCTTTATGTGAAACATAGATTAAATCAGCCACACGTCGAATCATATGCTCTTCAAATGAATCCAGCTGATTGTCTGAAAAAGCAATTTGCCATAATAATTCTATCAAGTGGATTTTTTGCTTTTGGGAATATTGTTGATTTATCAAACTCGTAAATTGATACAAATCTGTGGCTTGTTTGGCATGTTTTTTCGCCAGTTCAAATAATTCCAGCGTTTCATGATCCGTCAACTGAAATTCACCCATTAATGCTTTTTTAACGGCTTGTTGTTCCTCTGGCTGCACAGTGTGATCCTGGTGCATAATTTCGATTAATAACGCGGCTGTAGCCAGTTTCAGTTTATGCTCTGGCAACTCTGTTTCGGTAACAGACAAGTTCTGGTCAAAGAATTTTTTTAATTTACTAATCATAATCCTGAGTTTACAAAATATTCAGTTGGTGCAGTATTATACACATTTCATGAGGGCTTGACCGTTGTAGCAGAGAATATTCCCTTATCGTCGCAAATTCACTACAACCAACCGATGAATCACCTCATGATCCAGATCAAGCATCGACTAACAAAAACATACAAACTATACCGTTAATTCACCAGGTAATCTAAGATAGTCGGGTGAAACTGATTGATGCTTTACAAAACCCGGCGCTCTATGATCACCCCATTGACAAATTTGAGGTAATCGAAACACATATATCGCAAGTGCTACTTACCGGGCAATTTGTCTATAAAATTAAAAAGCCGGTCAACTTTGGTTTTCTGGATTTTTCAACTCTCGATAAACGTAAACATTTTTGCGAAGAAGAATTACGTTTAAACCGCCGCCTTGCACCACAACTGTATCTCGATGTCGTTACCATCCATGGCACTTTCGACAATCCAAATCTGGGGAGTGAAGGCCCCGTAATTGAATACGCAGTAAAAATGCAACAGTTTCCACAATCCGCGCAACTGGATCGCGTGCTGGAAAAAAATCAATTACACACACAACATATCGACAAACTTGCGCATACTGTTGCAGAATTCCATTTATCCATTAACAGTATACCGGCCGACAGTCCTTTTGGCGATGTCGCGCATGTCACAGAACCGGTGCTGGAAAACTTCCAGCAAATACGAAGCTGTATTACCGACCCGACCGCGATAAAGATTATTGAAGTGCTCGAAGACTGGAGCAATCAGCAACTGGAAAGGCTTAACAATGATTTTATAAAACGAAAATCGCAAGGCTTCGTCCGTCCCTGTCATGGCGATATGCATTTACGCAATATCGCACTTGTAAATAACGACATCGTTATATTTGACTGTATTGAGTTCAATACCAACTTCTATCTAATCGACGTTATGAGTGAGGTCGCCTTCCTCGTTATGGATCTGGAGGACCGCAACCAGCATCAATATGCCAACCGGTTTCTGAACCTGTATCTGGAATTTACCGGTGACTACGAAGGCCTGCAGGTATTGAATTTCTATAAAGTCTATCGTGCCATAGTGCGAGCCAAGGTTGATGCGCTGCGCTGCGCACAAGAAAATGCCAACACGATAGAATACATGAATACATTTCAGGATTTTATGCAGTATCTCAAGCTGGCTAAAACATATACTGAGAGTCAACGTCCCACGTTATTCATTAATCATGGCTTGTCGGGCTCAGGTAAATCCGTAGGTACACGCAAATTTGTTGAGTTGCTGCCAGCCATTGCCTTGCGATCAGACATAGAACGTAAACGACTTTTCGCACACAACACACAACAACATAATCTTAGTGATATAAATAGTGGTATTTACTCACAGCAAGCAACAGATGCAACGTATCAACGTCTTGTAAATCTGGCACGCATTATTCTTGATTCCGGAAATAGCGTCATTATTGATGCAGCCAATCTGAAACAGCAGCAGCGTAAATTATTTTATGAACTTGCCAGCGAATTAGCTGTGCCTTTTGTCATTCTGGATTATCAGGCCACACCGGATACACTACGTCAGCGTGTCAACAAGCGTCTGATTTCCGAACAGGATGCGTCTGATGCCACTGTCGATATACTGGATCATCAACTTACTCATAATGACCCGCTCAGTGACGACGAGCTCAGACAGACACTACATATCGACACCGAAGCAGAACTGGATTTTACCGAACTCACCAGGCGTCTGAATAAATTGCTAACTACAAAAAAATCAGCCACATAAAAAAACCGGCCTCTATAACAAACAGAGGCCGGCTTTTTATGCGACAGACTGAAAAAAGAAATTTATTTCTTTTTCTTCTCTTCGCGTTCTTTGGTTTCTTTGATCACGTTTTCAGCAACATTTTTCGGACACGGTGCATAGTGTGCGAATTCCATCGAGAACTGACCACGACCTGAGGTCATGGTACGCAGGTCACCAATGTAGCCAAACATTTCACTCAGCGGACACTGCGCCTTGATGCGCACACCGGTTGAGCTGGGCTCCTGTCCCTGAATCATGCCACGACGACGGTTCAAGTCACCGATAACGTCACCGACGTTGTCTTCAGGTGAGAACACGTCCACTTTCATGATTGGCTCCATTAACTGCGGACCCGCTTTTGGCATGGATTGACGATACGCCGCGCCCGCTGCCAGTTCGTAGGCGATAGCTGAGGAGTCAACCGGGTGATAGCCACCGTCAACCAATGTCACCTTGAAATCCAGACAAGGGAAGCCGGCTAATACACCGCGTTGCATGCTCTTCTCGAAGCCTTTTTGTACGGCTGGCCAGAATTCGCGTGGTACGTTACCACCCGTTACAACCGATTCGAATATATAGCCGCTGCCCGGTTCACCTGGCTCAACAATGTAGTCGATTTTCGCGTATTGACCCGAACCACCGGTTTGCTTCTTGTGTGTATAGCTGTCTTCGGTTTTCTGGGTAATGGTTTCGCGATACGCCACCTGAGGCGCGCCTACTTCCACTTCCACGCCGTGTGTACGCTTGAGGATGTCGATCTTGATATCCAGATGCAATTCACCCATGCCTTTGAGGATGGTTTCACCGCTGTCTTCATCCGTCTCAACACGGAACGAAGGATCTTCTGCAATCATTTTACCGATAGCGATACCCATTTTTTCAGCTGCACCTTTGTCTTTAGGGGCAACGGCAATGGAAATAACCGGATCCGGGAAAACCATAGGCTCTAATGTCGCCGGATGTTTCGGATCGCACAAAGTATGACCAGTTTGGACGTTCTTCATGCCTACGACGGCTACGATATCACCGGCTTGTGCCCCGGTTAATTCAATACGTTCGTCAGCGTGCATTTCAACAATACGACCGATACGTTCAGTTTTGCCGGTAAAGGTATTCAGTACGGTATCACCCTTGTTCATGGTGCCGGTGTAGATACGGATAAAGGTTAACGCACCGAAACGGTCGTCCATAATCTTGAATGCCAGCGCGCGTAAAGGTTTAGCCGGGTCCACAATCGCAAATTGGCCGGTTTCATTACCTTCGAGGTCAACTTCAGGCTGAGGTGGCACTTCGGTCGGGCTGGGCAAAAAGTCGACCACGGCATCCAGTACCAGCTGTACACCCTTGTTCTTGAAAGCAGATCCGCAATAAGTCGGGAAGAAATCCAGCGCAATGGTACCCTTTCGGATACAACGCTTGATGTCGTCTATCGACGGCTCTTCACCATCGAGGTATTTTTCCATCAGGTCATCGTCTTGCTCAACTGCTGTTTCAATCAACTGCTGGCGGTATTCCTCGACTTTGTCAGCCATATCGGCAGGTGGCTCAACAATCTCATAATTCATCGGATCGCCCGAGTTATCCCAAATCCAGGCTTTGCGGGTCAATAAGTCCACCACACCCGAGAATTCATCCTCGATACCAATAGGTAACACCATGACCAGTGGATTGGCACCCAGTACTTTCTTCACCTGCGCGACAACCTTGTAAAAATCTGCTCCCATGCGATCCAGCTTGTTGACGAAAATCACCCGAGCAACTTCTGAGTCGTTTGCATAGCGCCAGTTGGTTTCAGACTGAGGTTCTACCCCACCTGAACCGCAAAATACGCCAATACCGCCATCAAGTACTTTCAGGGAACGATACACTTCAATCGTGAAGTCCACGTGTCCGGGAGTATCAATAATGTTGAAACGGTGGTCTTTCCACATACAGGAAGTGGCCGCAGACTGAATAGTAATACCGCGTTCACGTTCCTGATCCATGAAGTCGGTGGTAGTTTCACCATCGTGTACTTCACCGATTTTATGAATTTTACCGGTTAGTTTCAGAATACGTTCTGTGGTGGTGGTTTTACCAGCATCCACGTGCGCGAATATACCTATATTTCTATACTTATCTAAATCAGCCATGTTCCTACTCTATAAAACAGTTAATCGACATTCGAATGCGACCAGGTTTGACTACGCCCGACTCAATCCTGGGTAAAACTGGCTTAACCAGCACTACCGTGGTCGAATCTGGCCACTAGCAGCCATGATTTGATGTCCAGACACAAATCGGGACACTCCGGTGCCCGCCTGTCGTGTGGAGGGATACTATCCGGGAAATCTGCGGCGCGAATTATATCTTAAAGTGACGGGAATTGCGCACATCAAAACTGATAAATGGGGTGAATATTACAATATACAGGCTGGAGGCTGTCCAGAACTCGTATGAAATGACGGGGCATAGATAACTCAGATTTCGGTTAAACCCCAAAAGTACTCTCATAACCAGTCGGTTAACGCAATCCCGAGGCCGATTCTTTGGATTCTGGCGTTATAGTCAATCAAACTTTCCCCATAGCCATCAAAATACTGGATAAACCATTTCGCCCGGCGACTCATGGGATAGCTGTAATTAATTTCTACCGCACCGTAATTTTCAGCATGCAAATTATTGCGTAACAATAGTCCCACCGTATGTTTGCCGGTCGCATACACTGCGGCAAACTCGCCGTGCCCCATATATTTTTCAATATCCGGGTTATCATCCGGACCGGTTTCACCCAACCGCAACCACGGCTTGAAAGATACGTAATAATTATCATGTTCGAACACAAATTGTGCGTAGACCCGGTTCCAGCTGCGCGACAAAGTACCGCTCTGCCCATTGGACTGATGCGCAACGCCAACAGCGTTTAGCTTGTTTTTAAACCCCCATATCTCCCAATCATTGGGTACCACAACAAACAGTTCCGGTTCATGATTTGTCTCACGGAACGGACTCGACGCAGAAGAACTGTATGCCTGCCAAAACGACAGATTCGTATACGCAAAATAGAGTGTGCCATTCTCACCGAACAATTTTTCCAGCACCGGAAATTTGATACTTATTTGAAACTTGATTTCTTCATTGTCTATCGTGTCGCCTGCTTGATTGCTGAACGGTGCGTTGTTTGGCTTGCTATTATACGTATATGGCATGACGTAATTTGGTTTATGCGGCGTGAGTACAAATGGCATAAACCGTGTTTCCAGCTCATTCGCTATGCGGCGATCAAGTACTGATAATTTTTCTGTGGTCTGTTTCCCGATAGCTGAATCCTTTTCTGTCTTGTCAGACTCGGCGGCACGAACGGGATAACCCGTGATGAGAAAGACAAACAACACCAGCGCGACAATCCGGTCGAATTGAAGTAGGACTTTATGCAAATTTTTTGAACCCAACGATTTCATAATATGACCAGTTTATACACTAAAACGTTTGTTTTATATCCCCTGGCTGCCATACCGGATATTTTTTCATTGTGCTTGTAAATAAAGGAGATAAAAGCAGTTGATTTAACCATTGCCTGAGACGCGCATACGGACATTGTGCGAACCATTCCTTGTCCACATTTGCAAACTGACGTATGAAGGGAAATACGGCGACATCCGTCAGCGTAACATGCGAGCCATTCAAATACGTGTTTTTCGCCAGCAATGCATCCAGCTCGATTAAAAACGTTTCACATTGCTGGCGATAATATCCGGTTTGCTGAATATCATGTCGATCCGCATATTTATATTTATCCAGACTTGTTTTGAATTCGCCATCATTTTTATCAACAAGGTCAATCTGCTTGTTTGTCAAACGGGTATCTGAATTGCCAGTATCGGTTAGCCAGTTATCCGGGTCAGATTGCGCAAGCGCCCACATCATGATATCAAGGCTTTCATCAATGACCGTATTATCATCCAGTTGCAATACCGGTACAGTCGCCTTGGCTGAACATGATAATAATTGTTGCGGTTTGTTTTTCAGATCCACTTCGCGTAACTCAACTGTAACATTACTATACCTGATTGCCATACGCGCACGAATCGCATACGGACAACGTCGAAATGAATAGAGTACTGGAAGCATGTACATGAATATTATGGAATATGGAAATTCTGGTTACAACTCGTTATTAGTATGAATACTACGTTTGGCGCCTGCTCATTATATCTGACATAACTTTTCTGTTCATGGTTACAGTAACTGAATACTCCAAACTAGTTGGAAACAACTATACTTAGTCTTGACTGCCAACCGCCAGATATAAATTTGATAAAATCATTATTGGATATGGCTTTGCTAATATAATAACCCTGCGCGCTATGCGTTCCAAGCTTACGTAACGCAGTTAGCTGATCCAGGGTTTCTACACCTTCGCCAATAACTGTCAAATTCAAACTGCTTGCCATTGCCACAATTGCCTCACACAATGAAGCACTACCCGCATCGACAATCATATCTTCAACAAAGGTACGATCGATTTTTAATACATCAAACGGAAATCGCTTCAGATAGCTCAACGATGAATAGCCGGTACCAAAATCATCGAGTACCATATGCACCCCTAAACGTTTCAGATCGTGCAGAATTCGACTCATGTTCGGGTTATCTTCAACAAGTATTCGTTCAGTAATTTCCAGTTCCAGTAAATCTGCCGGGAATCCGGTTTCTTTCAACACATCTGAAACCAGTTTAACCAGATCACCATTTCTGAACTGGACTGCAGAAATATTCACCGCCAGGCGCAAAGCGTTATTATTTATTCGAGGCCAGGCTTTTGCTGAACTTTCTCTTATTCGGTCGAAGGTGAATGGGTGGCCATGCCCGAGGATCCGGAATATGGCGGACAGGGGATGCCCCGGACCGTGGCCCTGGCTGCGGGTGACTATTTCAATGGTGCCAACTATGCGTTCATGATGTATCCCGGTCTTACTCACGGCGCCGCCCTGCTGGTGGAGGCATTCGGCACGGAACGGCAGAAGAAACGCTTTCTAAAGAACATGTATACCGGAAAATGGACCGGCACCATGCTGCTCACCGAGCCCGAAGCCGGTTCGGATGTCGGCAACCTGTCCACCACCGCCGTGAAAAATGAAGACGGCACATACGCCATTACCGGCAACAAGATTTTCATCTCTGCCGGTGAGCACGACATGGTGGAGAACATCGCCCATCCTGCGCTGGCCCGGATCGAAGGTGCACCTGCCGGCACCAGCGGGATCTCTCTTCTGGTTCCTACCGGGTCAACGACGACGGCAGGCTGGGCGATTTTAACGACGTCGTCTGTACGGGCATCGAGCACAAGATGGGCATCAACGGAAACGCCACCTGCTCCTTGACCTTAGGCGGCAAAGGCCAGTGCGTCGGCGAACTGCTGGGCGAAGAGAACAAGGTCATGCGGGCCATGTTCCTGATGATGAACGAGGCGCGTCTGCTGGGTGGGGATGCAGGGATTCTGCTGCGCCAGCCAGTACATACATGAACGCGGTCAATTACGCCAGGGAACGGATTCATGGCAAGAACCTGCTGCAGATGATGGATCCCAACGCACTGTCCGTAGCTGCGGAGTCTTGACGGTAACGCCGCGGAGCGCCTCCCAGTGCTGAGCGTTGCGCTCCAGCTGGCTCCGGAGCCGCGTCGTCAGGCGGTCGATCGCGTCGCGGGCATTCACACCCTCCACCTGAGCCCGCACCGGACGACCATTGACGTCAAGATTCGCCTGCGCGACGACTGTCCGCTCGACCGCGGGGTCACCATGTCTGGTCAGCCTGGCGCGAGCAAGTGCAGCACCGGCCGGTGGCTGAAGCGGCCGAGCTCGCCGATTTTGCGGCGTGCGCAGTCGGCGGCGATGGGAAGCTTACCATCGGTCGTCACCCCGACGTCGACTCTCGATGCGGGCTCCGCTTTCTGACGCATGTCCCCAACCTCCTCGGAGCCCGCTATTTTGTTGTCGCGCGCGATCGTCGACTGCACTACGCCGAAACGATGCTGGGCCCGCTCATCGGCTGCACGCTGCTCCTGGGCGGTGACGACGACCGCGTCCGGACCGGAAAACACCACCGCGGTGTGGTCGTTGGCGAGCCAGCGACCTGGATAGGGCGGCGCGCCGTCGGATGAGTGCACCTCAGTGATCAAACCGCGTTGATCGGACTTGTCCACCGTAGTGCCTTTGATGACCAGCCAGTCACCGACTTTTGCCTTCATGAACTCGCCTTTCCATCTCATTATGAGAAACTTAGACCACTGAAAATTCTCTTCTTTATAATCAAGGCATATCTCTTTGTTTCTTATCTGCCAGCTAAATACTATTACCAAAGTTATATTTTTGGCAAATCATCGGAGTCATTATTGCCCTTTCGAGAGGATATTCATTATATAAAAAGAATAAGCAGATTCATTCCACTGAAATAACGTGTTTGATAGAGAGTATGGCAATTCAGGAATATCTACATACATTAAATGTGGTCGCCCCTATTTCATTGGGAATTAAGAAAACTAATTGCTTGACTGCTCATGCTTGGATTCTTCAACCAAATGCAGGTGAATTTAAAAACATTTTCAGATGACGGCTAAGAATACAGAAAATAAGAAAGAAAAATGGGTGAAACCTGTGCTTCTCAAACTCAATTTCAAAGATACATTTGTGGGAACAGACAACAGTTATCCAGAGTCATATGGAGCAGCAACATATTCCTAAATAACAAAATATGAAAAAACTATACATTTTAACTCTGATATTTTTAATTTCGAGCAGCTCTCCTTTCAGCACAATCATGGATCTCCTCGAACCGAATCTATGGCACTAGCGACGTAAGTGCGATTCAATCAACCTCTGGACCTGATGGAAAAGTTGTTACACTCGGTTATTTTACGGGCACTTTGAATCTTGGTACATCAGCACAGTTGATCTCCTATGGCGCACGAGACTACTTTATTACAAAGTTTTCCGAAACCGGTAATATTGAATGGGCTCAACAGCTGTGGAAGTGTTGCCTTGGAATATGCTTTAGGAGGAATTGGTGTTAGCAATGACGGCGAAATATATGCTACAGGGGCATTCAGGAGTGATTTCTATTATTCAACTGAGGACTTTATTTCAAGTACGGGTGCTTGGGATTCTTTTCTTGCAAAATATGATTCTGAAGGAAATGTTCAGTGGTGTATTAATATTGGGGCTGGAAGTTTAAACCAGAGATCTACTTCCCTGAAGTGGATAATGCTGGAAATGTCCTTATTGGAGGATTCTTTTCCGATAGCATTTACATTGATGATCAGATTACTTTATACTCTCAGGATTCTTATGATGATTATTTCTATTGTAAATTTGATTCGGACGGGATTCTATTATGGGCTAAACAAATAAGTTCAATTGAAAATGCATTATCCGGAAGGATTTTTTCAATTGAGGCAACTGATAATAACTACTATCTTGGTGGACTTTTTTCCGACTCAACTATCTTCGAAACAGATACTCTTGTGTCCATCAATCATTCTTATGATATTCATATCATTAGTACCGATCTTGATGGTAAAATCAACTGGATCCGGAAACTTGGTGGAAATGGGGGATGATCTCACCTATGCGGTGGTCGCAGATGATGATGATAATGTTTATATGGCCGGATACTATGAGGAGACTGATACCCTCTTTATTGATGAATCAGAAGATAATACTGTGATGTCAATAGGAAATTCTCAAGGTAATTTTGATTTTCTGGTCGCCAAATACAATTCTGACGGGGATCTCCTATGGTATAGAACAACTGGGGTACATCCGCTGATAAGTTAAATGATATTGTTATAAACAATGGTGAAATTTCTGTAGCTGGCTACTTCTCTGATACTTTATTCTGGGGAGCGCTTCCAATAACATCTACAGGTCATGGTGATGTTGATATGTTTATCGGGCAACTTGATCCTGATGGAAACTATAGATCTGCAAATAGTTACGCAGGTAATGGATCCAGCTTTGAATCAGCGCGATCAATCCATTATAACAATGATCTGCTATACGCAATCATCAGATCTAACTCGGATACACTGGTTCTGGGAGATAGCACATATGTATCCTCCAATAGTGCAGATTACATTGTATTTGGTGTTGTAGGCTGCCTTCCAATCTCGATCGACCAGGTATCCCTCTCCGACACACTAGTCATGTGTTACGGGGACTCCACAGAAACTATTGAGATTTTAGCGTCAGATGGATTTGGGGCTCCATGGAGATATTCCATCGATAATGCAGAAACACCTTCTTCTGACAGTTCCATCTTCTACAATGTGCCAGCCGGCAACTATCAGATAGTTGTATTTGATTCAGCAGGCTGTTCACTAGTGTTGGATTCGTCTCTGACAATTTCGCAACCAGAAAGATTAAGATTGCTTTTGCAGACCGTAAAAAATCCCTGGGAAATAAATATTGCGCATGATGGATATATTAAAGTAGAAGCACAGGAGGCACAGGGGACTATACCTACGTGTTGCAGCCTGGTGATATAACTCAAATTAATGACGGAACATTCTATATTTCAGCAGAAGATGCAGGGGAATATATGGTTACGATGGACGATGCAAATGGATGTGGACCGGTATCGATAGACTTCTTAATCGAAACCGGATTTGAAACGCAATCTGGAATTGAGACAAAAGTCTATCCCAATCCCACTTCAGGGCTTATCACTCTTGAGATGCCATTTGAGGGTAATGAGTGTGACATGGAGGTGATAAATATGACTGGGCAAATAGTATTGAAGCACAAGGTATACTCCAATGGAGGGTATGATAACTGAAACCCTTGACCTGTCTGATCAGGCCAAAGGCTCTATATTTGATCCTGATTAATAACGGGCAAGCCCTCCAATCCACCATCATGGTAAAATAAAGCAATAACTTACTAATAACAAAAGGCCGTCTTTTTTGATATTGAAGACGGCCTTTTCTATTTTTATGTTCCCTAATTGAAGTAGTTATTTATAGCTGAAACGATTGTTATATTAGCTACCTATAATTAGCGAAGCGAATTTCAGTAGCGTTATAACAATCGTGTAAGTATTTATTTAATAACTAATACAAGTAGGATGAACATCTTGATCATTGGAGGAGGCGGCAGGGAACACGCCCTGGCATGGAAAATAGCCCAGAGCCCTCAACTGGACAGCCTGTTTATTGCACCGGGTAATGCAGGAACTGCAGAGCTGGGTACCAATGTGCCCGTCGGGGTGGAAGATTTTGAGGGTATCAAGAAGCTGGTTCTCGATAAAGGAATTGAGCTGGTGGTGGTGGGCCCTGAGGCTCCCCTGGTGGCAGGGATTACCGATTTCTTCAAGACAGATCCGGATCTCAAAGAAGTAGGGGTAGTTGGACCCAGCAAACAGGGGGCCAGGCTGGAGGGCAGCAAGGATGTGGCCAAGATCTTCATGGAGGAGAATAAGATCCCAACAGGCAAGTTCCGCACATTTATCGATTATACCCTGGCCGAAGGAAAGGACTACCTGGCTACCCTGGAGCCGCCCTATGTGTTGAAGGCGGACGGACTGGCAGCCGGGAAAGGGGTCCTGATCATCGATACCCTGGAAGAGGCGCAGCAGGAGCTTGAAAGTATGCTTAAGGGAAAATTCGGGGAGGCCTCCAGCAAGGTGGTGGTGGAGGAGCACCTGTCGGGGATCGAGCTCTCGGTATTTGTGCTGACCGATGGGCTTGGCTATGTGATGCTGCCCGAGGCGAAGGACTATAAACGGATCGGGGAAGGCGACACCGGGCTCAATACAGGCGGAATGGGAGCCATTTCACCGGTGCCCTTTGCAGGTAGGGAATTCCTCAAAAAAGTGGAGGAGCGAATTGTCAAACCAACCATCCAGGGGCTCAGGGACCGGGCTGTCGATTACAAGGGATTTATCTTTATCGGCTTGATGAATAAAGGAGGGGATCCCTATGTGATAGAATACAATGTCCGCCTGGGTGATCCGGAATCGGAGGTGGTGCTGCCCAGAATCAAGACCGACTTTGTTGAGCTGTTGAAAGCCACTGCCCAGGGGGAGTTAAGCGACACGGAGATTGAACTTGACGATCGCACCGTAGCCACCGTGATGCTGGTTTCGGGAGGATATCCGGGCAGCTATGAGAAAGGCAAAGAAATTACAGGTATCGACCAGGTGGAAGGAAGCGTGGTTTTCCATGCCGGCACCAAACCCGATGGCAAAAAGGTGCTTACCAACGGTGGAAGGGTAATTGCAGTCAGCTCCTATGGAGCATCCATGAAAGAGGCCCTGGAAGCTTCCTACAAAAATGCCGGAAAAATCCAGTTTGAAGGGAAATATTTCCGCAGCGATATCGGATTCGATTTATGATCCTGCTTAGAATATTCAAAAATGACCGGGCACTGGGAACAGCGGGATTCATCCTGCTCCTGATTGGTATTTTTCTGCCCTCCTTTCATCAAGGATCTTGGTCCGGCCGGACCAACGGAACTGTTCTCCTGTGTTGCCATGCCCTTCTACAGGCTGATATTTGGAGCCATCCATACCGTTCCGGTTTTGAACCATCTTGTTGCCATGCTCATAATAATGCTCATGAGCTACTTATTGATCCGCATCGGGCTGAGGGACCAGTTGCTTCAACAGAGGTCATTTATGCCGGCTATCTTCTTTATATTGTTTACTGCAGCCCTGCCTGCGGCAAGGCAGGTAAGCCCGGCACTGATTGGATCTCTTTTCTACCTCCTTTGCTTCATTATCCTCTTTGAGGTGACTGATAAGAAACCGGATACACTTTCCATCTTCTCAGCATCACTGATCCTGGTCCTGGGAAGCATGTTCTGCCTGAAACTGATCTGGTTTGTACCCTTAATATGGGTAAGCCTCTGGACTATGCGCCAGGTTACCTGGAGGGAACTCTTCTACCCGGTGGTGGCCTATATTTTCATGGCCCTGCTGCTCTTTGCATGGTACTGGGGAGTGAAGGACAATGGAAGCGCATTTAAAACACTGATCGCTGAAAACCTGAGCTTCGGCGGGGAAAAGCAGGTATTCCATTTCTCTGTCTATATCCTCTATGGATTCATGCTCTTGCTGGTGGGTGTTACCAGCATCTATATGATCAATCGCTTTCAAACCATGAAAACCATCATCCAGAATATCTACCAGGTGATGTTCTATATGTTCCTGGCGGGAATTCTTTATTTTGTATTTATCGCCCGTTTCGATCCAGGCAGCCTGGTGTTTATTGCGATTCCGGTCAGCTTTGTCCTGTCCAACTATTTTCACCGGAGAAAGAGTCCCTGGATACACGAACTGGTGCTCTGGATCCTGCTGGGACTGGTGGTCTATGTTCAGTTGATGGTGTGATCCGCTTTGGATAGTCCGCTGCTGGGTATGGGCATCATGCTGTAGCCCTCTTCCTTCAGAAACTCGAGTGTACGTGGCAGGGCATAGTAGAGGTTCTCCGCTGCCTTATCCGAATCGTGAAATACGATAATGGAACCGGGTTTAACATGGCGGGTCACATTCTGCAGCACGCGTTCCCCGCTTAGTCCCCGGTTATAGTCGATGCTCAACACATCCCACATGATGATATCATATTGCTCCAGCACTGCCTTCACCTGTCCGGGAAAAATCCGGCCGTAGGGCGGACGGAACAGTTTGGAATCAATCATGTCCGAGGCCAGTTCGATATCGTCCATGTAGCGCCTGACACTGGATCGGAATCCCTTCAGGTGACTGTAAGAGTGGTTGCCCACAGAATGCCCGCCGGATAGGATCATATTATAAATCTCGGGATGTTTATCCACGTTCCGGCCCAGGCAGAAAAAGGTCCCCTTTGCATCGACTTCAGCCAGACGCTCCAGCACCCAGGGCGTAACCACGGGGGTGGGTCCATCATCAAAGGTAAGGTAGACCTCGCGGTGATCGCCGTGCAGGTCCCATGTCATTCTGTGCAATGCACGGGTAAGCAAAGAAGGTGGTCTGACAATCAGCATACTAAGCTTTTAACGGTTCAGACCGCAAAATGTTACCTGAAGAGCCTTTCATACTCCTGTCCGTACATGGAAAGTTTTTCTTCCAGTCGTTGTGAGGCTTCAATCTCACCATAGCCAAGACACATGCTCCGAAGCTGATTGATATCCCTGATTGCAGCCAGGAAATCGTTTCCGGTCTTGGCAAAACGGAACTTATCTGCTCTCGATAAGAGGAGGTAATAATTAAGTTCCGATTCAAGCTTCTCTTCATACTTCGTTACCATTGCATTGGCAGTTGCCGTATCCCCTACTCCAAAGTATCCCTGGATAATGGGAGTGATCCCTGCATTGTAAGGGACATTTTCTTCCGGCATACGTTGCATGCAGCGGTCCAGAACTTCCTTTGCCTCATCTGTTCTGCCTTCGTCGGTAAGGGCTCCGGCCAGCACGGAGAAAGCATAACGGTAGTGAATGGTCATCCGAAGATTGTTCTCATCCATATAGATCCCGGGGGTATCCAGTCCGCCCCAGTCAAACTCCTCCATCAGCTTTCGGTACATTTGATCGGTATTAACCACGCCCAGGTAGTTGGAATTGGTATACTGCACGGGAGCCACCCTCAGGGCCAATCCTTCGCGGAGGAAGTAGGGATCCAGGTTCAGGTAATTCTCGGACGATACGGTGGTGGAAAAATAGATGGGGCGCTCCCATTCGTTGGTACCCATCAGGTCCATTACCGTCAGCATATTCTTGTACAGTACCTGTTCGGTTAGGCTGAAGCGTACCTGGTCCACCTGGTTCTCCCGGAATCTCTCCGGAACCACCCAGGAAGCCAGTGAGGCAGAGTCGGCCGGGATCACAAATTTCCTGGCCGGGATAAAGTACTGTCCCTGCTGGAAACGGGGATCATCGCCCAGCATAAATGCAAAGGCTTCCTTCAGGGGTGCATAATCCGCATCGATCCGCCTGATCATAACCTCCATACGACCCGTAAGCAGGGTCATTTCTTCCTTATTCAGTTGAATGCGGTTGGCAATTTCTTCCGAATTGAAGGTGCGCATGTAGCTGTACAGGCGAAGCGGATCCATATTGTTTGCCAGGGCCTGTATGGCCTTGTAGTCGTTGGCATGATTTTGCTGGAGAAGGGACGCTTCCAGAACCTGGAGCAGGTCGTTGTAGATACTCATCACTTCTTCCTCATAGGTGGCCCGGTTGACCTCGTACTTCTCCTTGATCAGGACCCCGGCATTATCGACCAGGTAAGCAAAGTCGCGTTCCCCCTGAATGTACTGTTCCTTGGTCATGCTGATAGGCAGGGCTTCAGAATCATAGAAGGTCTGCTTCATCTGCTCGATATACCAGTCGGCCGTCAGGTAGCTCAGGTTCACAATACGTACATCGGTACGAACCCCTTCCACCTCCTGGATGTACCAGAGCGGGAAGGTATCGTTGTCGCCGTTGGTAAACATGATCCCGCCCGGCAGACAGGAATTCAGGAAGTTCCTGGCAAAGGCAGGAGCTGTATAACGGTCCGAACGATCGTGATCGTCCCAGTTCTCTTTGGCCATAATTCCTGGTACCAGGATCAGAGACGCCAGCACCAGGGCTGCGGCTGTTACCACAGAACGCTTCTTTTTGGATGCCCATTCGATCAGTCCGGCCACACCGATCCCGATCCAGATGGCAAAGGCATAGAAGGAGGCCGCGTAGGCATAATCCCGTTCCCTGGGTTGTATGGGATACTGGTTCAGGTAAACGAGAATGGCAAATCCGGTGAGCACAAAGAGCAGGCCCACCACCCAGAAATCCTGCATGTGTTTTTTATAATGGAAGAAGGCACCCACCAGCCCCAGCAGGAGCGGCAACAAATAATATTTATTGTGTCCCTTGTTATCCACAATGGATGCGGGCATATTCTCCTGGGGCCCAAGACGGGCACTGTCAATAAACTTAATACCACTGATCCAGTTCCCCTTGGTCAGCTCGCCGTGCCCCTGTATATCATTCTGCCGTCCGGCAAAATTCCACATAAAATAGCGGAGGTACATATACCCCACCTGGTAACGGAAGAAAAAGCGCATGTTCTGCCCAAAGGTGGGTGTTCCAATGGCCCTGCTGCGGTCGTAGCTGTAGCCTCCCATCTGGTTGCATCACCGGGTTCCCTCTGCATCGCGACGAACATCGTATAATTCCGCTTCACTCATTCCTCCCCAGTAAAGATACTCATTGGCATGCCTGTCCTGGGTGCTCCACATCCTGGGAAAGACACCCTTGGCTTCAGGGGCGTATTCGTATTCCCGGTTCTTTGCCACCTTGTAATACTTGTCCTCCCCCTTGTAATAAGAGGATTTCCCTTCCTTGATACTGATGGGTCTGTGATTGAAGAATGCACCATATACCAGTGGATTGTCCCCGTACTGCTCACGGTTCAGATATTCGAGCAGTGAAAATACGGTATCCGGGTTGCTCTCATCAAGAGGCGTATTGGCCGCCGAGCGGATCACAATAATGGCATAGGAGGAATAGCCCACCACAATCACAAAAAGACGTCAGCAGGATGGTGTTCCAGAGAACCTTCCCCCTCTTGTGGGTCAATAAATACCAGCAATCATGCCCCCGAACAACAGCAGGGCATAGACGATCACACCTGTGTTAAAGGGCAGGCCCATCCCATTCACAAATATCAGTTCAAACTTGCCGGCAATGGCTGTGAGCCCGGGAATCAGCATGTAGTTAACCACCCCCAGGATGCCCACCGAAACCGCCAGGGCAGCGACGACCCCTTTTACAGTAGGAGTATATTTCCTGAAATAGTAGACCATGATAATGGCCGGAATGGCCAGCAGGTTCAGCAGGTGTACCCCGATGGAAAGTCCCATCAGGTAGGCAATCAGGATCAACCAACGGTTGGCACCGGGTTCATCGGCAACGTTTTCCCATTTCAGAATGGCCCAGAAGACCACGGCTGTAAAGAGCGAAGAGGTGGAGTAGACCTCGGCCTCAACAGCCGAAAACCAGAAGGAATCTGAAAAGGTATAGGCCAGGGAACCTACCAGGGCTGCCCCAAACATGGTGATCATGGCCATTGGGCTTGTGCTCTCTTCTTTCGAGAAAAACTTCCTCACCAGGTGGGTCAGGGTCCAGAACAGGAACAAAATGGTGAAGGCACTGGCTGTGGCCGAAAGGATGTTCATGGTCACTGCCACCTTGGTCACATCTCCACCTGCAAAAAGGGTAAAAAAGCGTCCCAGTACCATAAAGAAAGGAGCTCCGGGAGGGTGTCCAACCTCCATCTTATAGGCAGTAGCAATAAATTCTCCACAGTCCCAGAAACTGGCAGTGGGTTCCATGGTAAGCAGGTAGACAATCAGTGAGACCAGAAATACGCCCCATCCGAGGATCAGGTTATATCGACGGAAATTTTCCATGCATTCAGTGTGTGTGAGGATTAAAAAGTATGCAAATATATAACAATTATGCCTTTGAGTCCAGCCTGCCAACTATCCCGTGCACTTGTTAAAGATTCATAAGAAATCGCCAGGGCTTTGCCCTTCCAGGGCTCCCCAGCATAATCAATGCCAACCCTGGGACCTGCTGTAAGCCTGGGTCTGACTCCGCTTTCTCGATCCAGATGCGCCCTGAACTTACCAGGTCCTCCCCGTAAAAATCCTGTCCACTCCCAGCAGGCGGGTAAGCCGGCCCGGACCACTGGCCTCGCGAAGTCCCCTGAACAGAACTGCCTGGGGAACATCCTCAGGGCCGGTGACCACATTCATCATCCAGTACATTCCATAGATCAGATACATATAAGATATGCCCTCCTTCTCCAAACATCACCTCGGTCCGGGGAGTGTGCCCTTTGCTGGCATGACAGGCCAGATCCTCCTCCCCCCGGTAGGCTTCGGTTTCGGTAATCACATAGGTGGAGCAGATACCGTTGGCACCCTTTCTGACCAGGTGCTGGCCCAAGAGCTGAGGGGCCACCTCCAGCACATCTTGTTCGTAAAACTCCCTTTGTAAAATTCACGGTATCAGAAGCATCGAAACGCTCAGAGGTGTTTTATCTGCCGGGCGAGGCGGTGGGCTGGTGTTTTTGCAGCTCTGTCTTAGAAGCCAGGGGAAATTGGGCCCAAAGAAAAGAGGGAATAGAACAACGGCCCAAAAGCTGCCCCTGTAGCTGTATTCAAGGTAGCTTCACTCAGCATGGAAACCATCAGCAGGATCAGAAATCCGGTGGCCAGGAAAGACCGCTGCCTTCGGGCCAGGAATAAGGGGGCTACCAGGGATCCCAGGAAAATCAGAAATCCAGGGATCCCAAAGGCAATCAGTTCGGTCAGATACTGGTTGTGGGCATCACGTCTCTGCTTATCCACCAGGGGGGAATTCACTTCTTCATAATAGTCCTTGAATTCCCGGAGCACATCCCCGTTGCCAACCCCGAACAACAGGTTTTCACGGGCAATAGACCAGCCAGCCTGAAGGTAGAGATAACGTTGCACCACCGATTTATTATTCGGGGGATATCCAATCTTATACCGGTAAAACTCCCAGAGCACCTCGTAGATGCGCGGATAAAGTCTGAAACGATCCAGGAAAATATAATTGGCCGTCCCCCCTTCGATGGCCCCGATCTCTGCCTCCGAAAGCTGCTTTATTCCTGCTGCATCCTTTCTCAGCCCCTTGGAGGTAAGAAAACGGATCAGTGTCACCTCGGAGCGATCGCCCGTTGGTGGTGTTACGCTCGTAGGTATCCCAGTTCGCTCATCCTGTTCCACTCGCGTTCCAGCTCCTCTTCGCATACATAGATCCATACGTAATGCCCGTTCTCCACTTCCTTGCTTTGCACCCGGTGTTCATAGGGGTTTCCCTCCATGGTAAACTCTTCCAGATCCTCCGCCACCAGCTCATCAAAAGCATAGAACTTTTCCACGGCATGATTGAGATAAAGCATGCTGAACAGGGGGATCATGAGTAAGGGTACCAGGACCATGAAGCGCAATACCAGGTCGCGGATCTCAAAGAGCGCCCGCAGGAGAAGAAAGAAGGCCAGCAAGCCGGCCACTACAATTCCGGACAGGGACTTGAGCACCAGGAGGAAGACGGAGAACCAGATTAGTACCACCGTATAGTAAATGCGTTCTACCCAGGATACCGAACCCTTGTAAATAAACAGGAAATAAAAGAAATCAGCAGGCCCAGCACAAGCATCAGTGAAAAACGGATGTGGGAAATGAACAGGCTCATGTCGCGGTAGCCCTCGATCCCGCCCGGAAGCCAGCCGGCGAGTTTAAGTACCGAAACCATAGAAGCGACAAATACAGCCAGGGAGAAGAAGAGTAGCAGGATCCGGCGTATCCTGGTGGCATGTCCAGAGGGGGTGGATGTGGCGAATGACCAGGGGAAATCCCAGCAGGGGAAGGCTTGATCTTGAAGATCCCTCAGGCCATAGGACAGATCGTTCGGACCAGAGCAGTCCCACCAGGTGCAGGGTGAAGAAGAGTAAAAAGATCTGCAGGGCCCGGTTCGAAACGCGCCTTTTTCCATTTCTCGCGATACCTGAGTTCCACCAGGTAGTTAGGCATCAGAAGAAGCTGGAACATGGAGGTGGTATAGGTGGACAGGGGCAGACTGATGGCAATCAAAATAAGTGTATAGAAATACACCTGCTCATGAATCTGTTTACGGGTTAGTTGCATAGTTGAACAGCGGTATCAATAAATATAACTGAAAGAGATCTTTTCTATTGCATTTGAGAGAGGTTTTTCTGACATTTGCCAATTCTTGCAAAAACAGCAGGCTTAAGTTCAATCTGAGGCCCCTCTTTTTACAAAGTTGGGCCAAAGGTATCTCCCTGATAATCAGCGCCTCGAGTTTTCAACAAATTTATTGTTGATATCTTCTTGTTTTAAAGAAATTAATTGTATTTTTGCGATCCACAAATTTAGGCACAAAACTGATAAAAGTGAATACATTAAGTTACAAGACAGTATCAGCAAATAAAGGGACCGTTGTTAAGGAATGGTACATTGTTGATGCTAAGGACGTAGTACTGGGGCGTCTTGCTTCAGTCGTAGCAATGGTCCTCAGGGGAAAGCATAAGCCAAGTTTCACTCCGCACGTTGACTGTGGCGATAATGTGATTGTGATCAATGCAGAAAAAGTGAAGCTGAGCGGAAACAAGATGGCCGAGAAGCAATATATTAGTCACTCCGGTTACCCAGGCGGACAGCGTTTTCAGTCTCCTGAAGATCTTCTGAACAAGAAGCCCGAAGCAGTTCTCGAAAGGGCTGTGAAAGGAATGCTTCCCAAAAGCAGACTTGGAAGTGCAATTTTTAGAAATCTGTTTGTTTTCGCTGGAGAAAACCATCCGCATGAAGCCCAGCAACCCAAAGAACTTGACTTAAATAAAATTAAATAAGACCATGGAAGTTATCAATACGATAGGAAGAAGGAAAGCTGCCATTGCCAGGGTATATGTGAGTGAAGGTAAAGGGCAGATTATCGTAAACGGCAGAGATTTCAAAGACTATTTTCCTGATAAACAACTTCATTATGTAGTTGAGCAGCCCCTGAACCTCCTGGAACTAAGGGATAGCTACGATATTAAAGTGAATCTTGACGGTGGTGGAATGACCGGTCAGGCTGAAGCACTTCGCCTCGGCATCTCCAGGGCCCTGATCAAGATCAATCCCGAGTACAAACCTGCCCTCAGGGCCGAAGGTTTTGTAACCCGCGATCCACGCGTTGTTGAGCGTAAAAAGCCAGGTCAGCCCAAAGCCAGGAAGAAGATTCCAGTTCAGCAAGCGTTAGACATTTTCTATTCTTAATCATTGCGAAATCGGCAGGACTCCCTTTTGGGGCTACCTGCGGGTTGACCAGCAAAAATTAAAAAAATGCCAAAAACAAGTTTTAAAGAATTATTGGATGCAGGTGTGCATTTCGGTCACCTGAAGAGAAAGTGGAATCCTGCAATGGCTCCGTATATCTTTATGGAGAAGAACGGGATCCACATCATTGATCTGAACAAAACCGAAGTTAAACTGAATGAGGCTGCGAACGCCATGAAGCAGATTGCCAAAAGCGGTCGTAAAATCCTCTTCGTTGCCACCAAAAAGCAAGCGAAAGATATCGTAGCTGAGAAGGTAAAAGCCATCAATATGCCTTACGTAACGGAGCGCTGGCCAGGTGGAATGCTTACCAACTTCCCTACTATCAGGAAAGCTGTTAAGAAAATGTCTGCCATTGACAAGATGGCTACAGACGGAACCTTTGAAACTCTTTCCAAGCGTGAAAGGCTTCAGGTTGCACGTCAACGCGCCAAGCTTGAGAAGAACCTTGGATCCATTGCCGATCTGACCCGCCTTCCCGCTGCCATGTTTATTGTGGACGTTCACAAGGAATACATTGCCGTGCGTGAAGCCAACAGGCTGAACATTCCGGTCTTTGCCATGGTCGATACCAACTCCGATCCCCGCGATATCGATTTCGCGATTCCCGCAAACGACGATGCATCCAAGTCAATTACCCTGATTATTGATTTCGTTACCGAAGCAATTGCTGAAGGCCTGAACGAAAGAAAGATGGAGAAGGAAAAAGAAGCTTCAGCGAACCAAAGCGAAAAGCCAGAAGGCCAAGGACTCGAGAAGAACCAAAGAAAAGTTCGAAAACGGAGAAGCCCAGGATTGAGAAGCAGAGGCCCAGAAGGTTGAATTCGAGTATAAAGCCAAGCGACAAAGCCAAAAGGTGAAAAGGTGAGGTGAAAGCCAAGGAACCAAAAGCTAAAGGAAAGTTGAAAGTCGAAGAGCCTAAAAAGCTGAAGTGAAAGAAGAGCCTAAAGTTGAAGAGGTGAAAGCTGAAGAGCCCCAACCGAAGGATCTGAGCGAAGCGAAGAACGCTGAAGAGAAGGTTGAAAGAGAAGCCCGCTGCTGAAATAGCTGAATAGTACGATTGTATTAACACATTAATAACCGCATTTAAAGACAATATATAATGGCTGATATTAAAGCTGCAGATGTTGCAAAACTGAGAAAATCCACCGGTGCCGGTATGATGGACTGCAAAAAAGCCTTGCAGGAAGCTGATGGTGATTTTGACAAAGCTGTTGATCTGATTCGTCAGAAAGGTCAGGCCATCGCCAACAAGCGTGCCGACCGTGAAGCCAGTGAAGGAAATGTTCAGGCGAAAGTTGATGGCAAGTACGGCGCCATGATCTCTCTGAACTGCGAAACTGATTTCGTAGCTAAAAACGAGGACTTCGTGAAATTTTCCACATCCATTCTGGATCTGGCCATGGCTGAAAAGCCTGCCGACCTGGAAGCCCTTAAAGCACTCACCATGGATGGCAAAGTACTTTGGCAGATGTGATTACCGACAGAAGCGGAACCATTGGAGAGAAGCTGGAACTGGCTTACTTCGATTCCATCGAAGCTGAGAAAGTACAGGCTTATAACCACATTGGAAACAACCTGGCCACCCTGGTCGGATTTAACAAGGCCGATGTGCAAGAGCAGGTAGCCAAGGATGTGGCGATGCAGATTGCTGCTATGGCTCCCGTTGCTGTTGATGAAGCCGGTGTTTCCGCTGAGATTATCGCCAAGGAGAAAGAAATTGGACGTGCAAAGGCACTGGAAGAAGGCAAACCTGAAAACATTGTTGACCGCATTGCTGAAGGTATGGTGAAGAAATTCCTCAAGGAAAACACCCTGCTTAACCAGGAGTTCACAAAAGATAACAAGAAGACCGTTGAACAGTATATCAAAGAGGCTGACAAAGACCTTGAGGTAACTGGATTTGTTAGGTTTTCTGTGAAGTAAGATAAAATTTGTACACTTGTTTGAGGCTGTTCTGCACGATGCGGGACAGCCTTTTTTGTTCTCCTCAGGGTATTAAACGGTACCTCATCAATGAAAACGGCAATTAGTCGCATCATGCATGTAAACGAAGGCCATTGATATGGATGGGTGGGAACAGAAATTCGGATGCGCACAACTTATTGAGAAATTCACCGTCTTTAAATCGAAAGTTAAATAGTCATATCTTAGTTCACTTTATGAAAAACCGTTCCATACTCCTGCTGGCGGGCATTCTCCTGCTTCATGCATATTCCCCCTTATCCGCCCAGTCGGGCAATACCAAGCTGGATAAGTACTTTACAAAAAAGATGGAGAAAGCACATATAATAGGTCTGCAGGCAGCCAGCATTCAGGACGGAGAACTGGTATGGCAGGGTAGCTATGGCCTGAAAGAATATAAGACCGCAAAGGAGGTAAACGACAGCACCCTTTTCATGATTGCATCCTGTTCCAAACCAGTCACAGCCCTTGGAATCATGCTGCTCTTTGACCATGGGAAGCTGGACCTGGATGATCCGGTTAATAACTACCTGCCATTCACGATAAGCAATCCAAATCACCCCGATAGTGCCATTACGATCCGCATGCTATTGACCCACACCTCCTCCTTAAACGACAACTGGGATATCCTGACCCCCCTGTACACCCTTCCGGAGGGCGGTGATTCCCCCCTGGAGCTTTATCACTTCGTGGAGGGATATTTCACCAAGGGAGGAAAGTACTACGATCATGAAGCCAACTTCCACAGCTTCCCTCCCGCTTCCAAATATGACTATTGTAATATGGGCTTTGTGATACTTGGACTAATAATCGAGCAAATTTCAGGGCTGCCATTCTCAGATTATATGCAAAAGGAAATATTCAGCCCCCTTCAGATGCATAACTCATACTGGTTCCTGCGGGAGATCCCTCACGATAATATCGCCAGGCCCCACGAAAAGCATCCCTCCACCAAAAAACATCCCCGGGAGCCTGAGGTTCTGAATCATTATGGTTATGCTGACTTCCCGGATGGACAGCTCAGAACCATTGTATCAGATTATGCCCAGGTAATCAAATTAATGATCAACGAAGGAAGGATAAATGGCGAGGTATTTATTCATCCCTCTACCGTGAAAGAATTCCTGAGCATCCAGTACCCTGAAGTAGCCAAACACCAGGCCATCGCATGGAATTACAACGAATTTGACAACTTCATATACTACCTCCTTATGCCCAGGCTTCCTTCCCATACCGGGGCCGATCCCGGGGTTGCCACGGTTGTCTCCTTTGATCCGGAAACTCGCAGCGGAGGCATCATCTTTTCCAATTCTCCCACCATCACTTTCAGTGGACAAAAGATTTTTTACCAGGAAATGATGAAAAAACTGCTGAAATAGGTCATTTCATTCCAACTTGCTTAAACAAGTTGCGTCAGTTAGTTGATATGGCTTTGCTTATATAATCAACTAAACTCCTAATTGTGACTAGACTCGTGAATATCGCCTTCATTTTCCTGATCCTTCTGTTATCCTGTAATGTTGCTGCCCAAAAGGAAAATATCAAACTGGATGACTACTTCTCCAGGAAGATTGGGAAAGCCAAAATCATTGGCACTGCAGGTGGCCAGCATAGGTAATGGCGAGCTTGTCTGGCTTGGAAGCTATGGAGTGAAGGAATACAACACCGCTGATTCCATTAATGACAGCACCCTGTTTATGATGGCCTCCTGTACGAAACCGGTGACTTCCCTTGGGATCATGAAGCTCTATGACCAGGGTAAGCTGGACCTGGATGATGATATCAATGGCTATTTGCCCTTTAGAATATCCAATCCCAATTACCCTCAGGAGAAGATCACTTTTCGAATGCTGCTTGCTCACACCTCCTCACTAAGGGATAACTGGGAAATTTATGACTCACTCTATACCCTGCCCGCAGGAGGGGACTCGCCGCTTGAACTTCAGCAATATATCAGGGATTACTTTACAGAGGGTGGGGAATTTTACTCTTCGACCGAAAACTTTGCCGTAGAAAAGCCCGGAATGAGCTTCAGCTACTGCAACATGGGCTATGCCCTGCTGGGAGTTCTCCTGGAACAGATTTCAGGCATGTCGTTCAGTGAGTACATGCACAAGGAGATTTTCCAGCCCCTGCAGATGAATAATTCCTACTGGTTTTTAAAAGAGATCCCGCATAAGAATATCGCCCATCCCCATGATGTTATTCCGGTGACCGGACCCAGTGTATTGAATCATTATGGATTTCCCTCCTTCCCGGATGGTCAGCTCAGAACCACCGCCACGGACTATGCCCAGATTCTGAAATTAATGATCAACAGGGGGAAGGTAAATGAAACAACATTTCTGAAAGAAGAAACAATCGACGAATACCTGGAGATCCAATATCCAGAAGTAGCTAAAAACCAGGCTATTGCCTGGAATTATAATGAATTTGATGCATTTCTCTATAAAGTGGTCGCTCCCAGGTACCTGTTTATGAGAAAGCTTCCGGCACATTCAGGATATGACCCCGGTATAGAAACTTATGTCGTATTTGATCCTAAAAAGAAAACCGGGGCCATCATTATCCACAACTCACCAATCATACAGCTTAAAGGAGTGAGGATCTATCACCATATGATCAAGAAGCTATTTAAAGAAGGCAAGAAATCTTCATAATCATTATCTACTTTCCTCCCCGGTCATTTACTTGCTTTTTACTACTTTTAAGGAAAATGTACCCTTAATGAGTTACAAAAGGATTTTACTTAAGCTGAGCGGAGAGGCTCTGATGGCGGACCGGTCTCATGGAATAGACCCGGAAAGGCTGAACGATTATATTGAAGAGATTATTGAGGTAAACCGCATGGGAACACAGGTGGGAATTGTTATTGGAGGTGGAAACATTTTCCGGGGCATGACCGGGGTTGAGGCCGGGTTTGATCGTGTAAAAGGGGACTATATGGGCATGCTGGCCACAGTTATAAACGGGCTGGCCCTGAACTCGGCTTTTCAGTCGAAGGGAGTCAAATCAAGACTCTTTACGGCTATTCGCATGGAGCCTGTGGCAGAATTTTATTACAAGCCGAAGGTGATTGAGGCCCTGGAGCAAAATGAGATTGTAATTTTCTCAGGGGGGACCGGGAATCCATATTTCACCACAGATACAGCAGCTACTCTGCGGGCGGTTGAAATGGAAGCCGATGTGGTACTGAAAGGGACCCGGGTAGATGGTGTTTATACAAGCGATCCCGAAAAGGACCCGGATGCCTTACGCTATGATGAACTAACCTTCGCCGAAGCACTGGATAAGGAATTAAGGATCCTGGATCAAACCGCCTTTACCATGTGCAAGGAAAATAATTTACCCATTATCGTCTTCAATATGAACGAGAAAGGAAATTTGAAAAATCTTCTTTCGGGAAAAAAAGTTGGAACTTTAATCAAAATTTAGATAATTTAGGCGATACGAAAATTCAGAGATCATGAATGAAGAAGTCCAAATGGTCTATGACATGGCCAAAGAGCACATGGAGAAAGCTATTGAGCACCTCGATAACGAGCTGATGCGTATCAGGGCAGGCAAAGCCAATGTGCATATTCTGGATGGAGTTATGGTGGATTATTACGGTACTCCAACACCCCTGAACCAGGTGTCCAATATCAGTACTCCCGATGCCAAAACCATCATGATCCAGCCCTGGGAGAAATCCATGATCGATCCCCTTGAAAAAGCATTGATGAACTCTAATGTGGGGATTACTCCTTCAAACAACGGCGAAGTGATCCGCCTGATTGTTCCCCAGCTTACTGAGGATCGCCGCCGTGATCTGGTCAAGCAGGTGAAAACAGAAGGTGAAAATGCACGTGTAAGCGTCAGAAACGCAAGACGCGAGGCTAACGACGAGTATAAAAACATGCAAAAGGATGGCCTCTCAGAAGATGCAGTCAAAATTGCCGAAGAAAACATTCAGAAGCTTACCGACTCCTTCAATGAAAACATTGAGAAAATCGTTGAAGCAAAGGATAAGGATATTATGACCATCTAAAGTTCAAGAATCCTGAACACCTCTGAAAGATCGGGTGAAAGGATTATCTCGGTACGGCGGTTCTTCCTTCTTGCCTCCGGAGTATCGGCCGGATCCACCGGCAAAAATTCACCCCTTCCTGCTACTGTGAAGCGCGTGGGGTCTATGCCGGAGCCGTCCAGCAAAATTCTGACTATGGAAGTGGCCCTCAAAACACTTAAGTCCCAGTTATCTTTAATGGACGATCCCTTTCTGAATGGAACATCATCCGTGTGACCCTCAATCATAATTTCGATATCCGGATTCCTGGCCAGAACCTGCGAGAGCTGTCTTAATGCCTGTACACCGTTGGGATCCACCACTGTACTTCCTGATTGAAACAGTAACTTCTCGTCCATGGATACATACACCTTCCCATTTTTCCGGGTTACAGAGAGTCCCTGTCCTTCAAACCCCATCAGGGCCTCGGCTACCTTTTCCCGCAGATCATCCAGTATCCTGTCTTTCTGATAAAGCATTTCCTCCATCTCCATCAGCCTTGCATTCCTGGCTTCAAGCTCTGCCTGGAGACGGTTTACATCCTGACGCTGACCGGCTACATTTGCCTCCAGCTCTTTTAGCAGCCTTTCTTTGTTGTTCAGATCCTCCTGTGTGGCCTGCAACTCATTCAGCAGTCTGCGGGTCTCTCTTGCATTTCCTCGCAGCAGAGCATCATGGGTAGCCTGAAGATCAGTGTATTTTCTCTCCAGCTCAGCAATCTCCTTTTCCAGCTCCACAACCTGTGTGTGAATCCTGATGCTGTCCTCAGTTAGTTTTCTCTGCGCTTCTGCAACCTGGTCAATCTTTGACCTCATCTCCCGGTTTTCGACTGTAAGCTGTTCATTCTCGGCCATCAGATCATCACGTTCACCCTGAAGGGAGTTACTTTTCTCGGAAAGCTGAGTGAATTCAGCTGCAGGGACACAGGATGCAAGAAGTGCCAGTGCTATTAGTATATAAAAAATCCTCTTCATCATATTTACATAACGGTTCAATTGAGGAAAATTACATAAAAATGGGGGTCTAAGTTTGCCATTTTATCCCCACGCTTGTTTAAGATATTAACATCCATAATTATTTGTAACTTTGCAGCAGCGAAAATAGGTGATGTCAGAGACTGGGGGATCATATAAATTACTCGAAAGCATAGGGAGTCCGGACGACATGAAGTCCTTGACCCCTGAACAGTTACATCAGCTCAGTTCAGAGCTTCGACAATTTATCATTGAGGTTGTCTCGACCAATCCGGGACACTTTGGTGCAAGTCTTGGTGTGGTAGAACTTACTGTAGCCCTTCATCATGTTTTCAATACACCCTACGACCAGATTATATGGGATGTGGGCCACCAGGCCTACGGTCATAAAATTCTTACCGGACGAAGGGAGGTTTTCCATACCAACAGAAAATATGGAGGAATCAGCGGATTTCCCAAGCCTTCTGAAAGTAAATATGATGCTTTTGGGGTGGGGCACTCCTCTACTTCTATTTCGGCTGCCCTTGGAATGGCTGCAGGTAATGATTACCGTGAAGAGCCGGATCGCCAGGTAGTTGCAGTTATTGGGGATGGTGCCCTGAGCGGAGGTATAGCTTATGAAGCGCTGAACAATGCCGGTCATGCCGGCAAAAACCTGCTGGTGATCCTGAATGACAACAATATTTCCATCGACCCGAGCGTCGGTGCCATGAAGGATTATCTGCTTGACATTACCGCCTCCAAATCCTATAACAAGGTTAAAAACGATGTATGGAACCTGCTGGGTTACCTGAACAAGATAGCTCCGCATGCCCGTAATTATGCCCAGAAGATTGAGAATGCCATCAAATCCATTCTTCTCAAACAGAGTAATCTTTTCGAGTCCCTCAACTTCCGGTATTTTGGCCCGGTCGACGGGCATGATGTGCTCCACCTGACCGAGATCCTGAAGGATATGAAAGATATCCCCGGCCCCAAGCTTCTGCATGTGATTACACAGAAGGGCAAAGGATTTGCCATGGCCGAGGAGAACCAGACGGAATTCCATGCTCCTGGCAAGTTTAATATTCAAACCGGGGAGATTATTCATAAGGTCCAGGACGGGCCCCAGCCCCCGCTTTACCAGGATGTGTTTGGCGAGACCATTCTTGAACTGGCAAAAAGCAACAAGAAAATAATCGGAATCACTCCTGCCATGCCCACCGGGTCATCCCTCAAGACCATGATGGATGAGATGCCCGACCGTACCTATGATGTAGGGATAGCAGAGCAGCATGCGGTTACCTTTTCAGCTGGACTTGCCGCAACAGGTATGATCCCTTTCTGTAACATCTACTCCTCCTTTATGCAACGCGCCTATGACCAGGTGATTCATGATGTGGCCATTCAGAATTTACCGGTGGTCTTTTTCCTGGATCGGGCCGGACTGGTAGGATCGGATGGAGCTACGCATCATGGTGCGTACGACCTGGCATTTTTCAGGTGTATTCCGGGAATGACCATTGCCTCACCCCTCAACGAGGTGGAAATGCGGAATATGATGTATACGGCCCAACTAGGACCAGAGGGACCTATGGTGATACGTTATCCCAGGGGACGGGGTGTGACGGTGGATTGGAAACAGCCTTTCAAGGAGATCGAGGTGGGAAAAGGACAACAATTGAAAGATGGATCTGATATGGCCATTCTTTCACTTGGCCCCATTGGAAAAGAAGCCTCCAGGGCCATTGAATCCCTTGAAAAAGAACACATCAGTGTTGCTCATTTCGATATGCGTTTCCTGAAACCCCTGGACAATAAATTACTGAAAAATATCTTCTCAAGGTTCGATAAGATCATTACCCTGGAAGATGCCTCTATTGTGGGTGGACTGGGAAGTGCCGTGATTGAATACATGAACGACAACAGCTACAAAGCCAAGGTTCTCCGCCTGGGTATCCCCGACCGCTTTGTGGAGCACGGGACACAGGAAGAGCTTTACGCAGAGTGCGGATTTGATGCTACTGGCATTGAAGCTGCGGCACGTAACCTGGTGCGTTCGAAGATCCTCACGAGGGCCATGTAAGGCCGTAAAGTCAAATCTCATTCTTCGCAAATGTTAAAACGCAGCTGAACCTAGTGCTGCGCACTAGCTAAGGCTGCTTAAATAACACTTGCTTCAGTATACGAAAAGGCCTTACAGGCGGTGAAAAAGAAAGCCTGAAGGTTAGTTCAGGCTTTCAGTTAGAATTTTGGTATTGGTTATGGCTTAATGGCACTCCATATCGACCAGTCCATTGGCATAGGAATCCCAACAGTGCCACAATTCATCCTCAAAGTAGGCCGGGGCTTTCACCCGCCCTTCGATGGTAGTGGTGTTCCATTCTATGTTGGTCATACCTTCTGACATTGAAATGGTATAAGCGCCATCATATACTGCATCGGGATTATATACCCACATAATGTAACTTCCGGTCTCTTCCTGATCTGCTTCCATATAGGTGTAGGTCAGATCCGCGGCTTCGGTCTCAAAGTCTTTATTCCAGGCAACCTCAAGTACAGAATTGGTACCTTCCTTGTAGAAAGTCCAGTCGGCTCTGGTATGGTCGTAACGTACCACCCCATCAAACCACTTGACTCCCTGGTTGGGCAGAGAGGCCATGGAGATGATCATTTCCATGGAGAACTCTTCATTGTTGAGTCTTGTTCCGGTGAGTGTAGCCAGGTAATTAAGGCCGTTCAGCGGATACTCAAAGGACCACTCCCAGGTATTGTCGCCCAGATATTCGGGTGTCAGAGAAAGGGCATGGCTATAAGCAGCTACGGGAAGCGCGGATACCAGGGCTGCCGAAGCATGCCAGAAGCTAACCGTGGTGTAGGATAAAACGAAATTCACATAGCTCGCTTCACTACTTTTCATGCCTGCCGGGGCGGTAGCAAAATCGGAAAAATCCATCATCATGGATTCCGCCGGCGGTAGATCGGGACGATCTTCAAGGGGTTCCTTATCACAAGAAGTTGTTGTAAATAAAATTGTTGCAGCCAGGGTCACCAGGGCTGTCACTCTCAATTGCTTTCTCATCACTTCTTCTTTTTATAGTTCTTCACTCAGTAATATACGTTTCAACGCTGCCATAGTTTCAAATATTGTACCATCCTCTTATTTGAAAAACTGGCATAAAAAAAGGAAACCTGCCAATTACAACAGGCTTCCTTTATAAACTATGTTCACCAGGGGTGTTGGATGAGGAGCCTTAGCGGATGCGAAGCATACGGTTAAGCGATGAAAACAACGCCCCTGTGAACCTATAGGTCAAACTTGATTCCCTGTGCCAGGGGCAGATCGGTTCCGTAGTTGATGGTGTTGGTTTGCCTACGCATATAGGCTTTCCATGCATCCGATCCGGATTCACGGCCACCACCGGTCTCCTTCTCACCACCAAATGCTCCGCCAATCTCAGCTCCCGAGGTACCGATATTTACATTGGCAATCCCGCAATCGGAACCCATACCCGACAGAAACTGTTCAGCCTCTCTGAGGTTCAGGGTAAAGATGGCCGAGGAGAGTCCCTGCGGTACATCGTTATTCAATGCAATGGCCTCATCAATGCTACCGTATTTGATGAGATACAGCAGGGGAGCAAAAGTTTCATCCTGTACGATCTGATAGCTGTTCTTTACTTCGGCAAGTGCAGGAACCACATAGGTTCCAGATTTATATTCACCACCTTTCAGAACATCACCGCCATAAACAATGGTGCCGCCCTCCTTTTTTACTTTCTTGATAGCATCGCGAAAAAGATCCACAGCTATGGTGTCCACAACCGGTCCCACCAGTACCTGCTCATCCAGGGGATTCCCGATCCGTGTGCTTACCTGTTTGTAAGCTCTGACCAGTCTGGCCTTCACCTCTTCATATACGGATTTGTGAATGATGACGCGACGGGTAGAGGTGCAACGCTGTCCGGCTGTTCCTACGGCGCCAAAAACTATGGCCGGAATGGCCAGATCCAGGTCGGCATGCTCCGAAACAATCAGGGCATTGTTTCCGCCCAGCTCCATGATCGCACTTCCAAGGCGTTCTCCAACGATCCCTGAAATATGTTTTCCTACCCTTGTGGAACCTGTAACTGAGAAGAGGGGGATTCTGCGGTCGGCGGCAAAATTATCGCCCATAACCGATGATTTTGCAACCACCAGGTTAAAGACGCCTTCAGGCACATTGTTCTCTTTCAATACTTTTGTAATGATATTCTGGATAGCAATAGCCGTGAGCGGAGTTTTCGAGCTTGGTTTCCAGACCACCACATCCCCGGCAATGGCTGCAATCATGGCATTCCAGGCCCAGACTGCCACCGGAAAATTAAAGGCTGTCACCAGGCCAAGGATTCCCAGTGGATGGTACTGGTCATACATGCGGTGCTGCGGGCGCTCACTCTGCATGGTATATCCATACAACTGGCGTGACTGTCCCACTGCAAAGTCACAAATATCAATCATCTCCTGTACTTCGCCCAGGCCTTCCTGGTAAATCTTTCCCATTTCCAGGGTCACCAGTAACCCCAGGTCTTCTTTAGATTCACGCAGCGCCAGGCCAATCTGCCTGACAACTTCTCCCCTGTGGGGCGCAGGAACTGATTTCCACACAGAAAAAGCCTCTTCAGCTTTATTGATTACAGCTTCATAATCTTCTGCAGTGGCATTGCTGACTTTTGCAATAAGTTCCCCGTCGATAGGTGAAAGAGATGATGTAATATCTCCTTTGGTATCAAACCACTTCTGACCAGTAGTTGCTCCAGGGTTTACATCTTTGATTCCCAAACGATTTAATACCTGTTGTGCCTGCTCTTTGTACTCCTTTTTCATGCTATTTGTGTTTGATATTTTAGACCAACAAATTTAACAATGGATTGTCTCATAAAAGATATTTAAGAACATGATCCCGGCAGATTCCTGACAGGCTTGGCAATTATCGTGAAAAGCATTAACTTCGCTCCGCTTTTTAGGTCACGATATGTGACATAGTTCTTAAAGTAGTTAAACACACATTGCCCAGGTGGCAGGACCGACCGTTAAGAAAATGTCTGGTGGACATTTTTAGGGAGGGGCCAGCATGCAGAGCAGGCCAATTCCGCCACCCAGCTTAATAAAGATAAGTCACGATATGTGACATAGTTCTTAAAGTAGTTAAACACACATTGCCCAGGTGGCGGAATTGGTAGACGCGCTGGTCTCAAACACCAGTGATAGCAATATCGTGCCGGTTCGATCCCGGCCCTGGGCACAATCCTCAAATGATGCCAGAGCAAATCACAAGTAACGAAGAGAAGCAACTGGCCATAGATAAGCGCTATTTAAAAATGGCCAGGATCTGGGCATCAAACTCCTATTGCATTCGCAGAAAGGTTGGAGCACTGCTGGTAAAAGACAAAATGATCATTTCCGACGGGTACAATGGAACCCCTTCAGGCTTTGAAAATGAGTGTGAGGATGATAATGACACCACCAAATCTTATGTGCTGCATGCTGAGGCCAACGCCATCACTAAGGTGGCCAAATCCAACAACAGCAGTGAAGGATCTACACTTTATATCACAACCTCTCCATGTATGGAGTGCTCAAAGCTGATCATCCAGTCGGGGATTATCAGGGTGGTGTACCAGGAAAAATACAGGATTACCGATGGCCTCGATCTGCTGGAAAGAGCGGGAACAGAGTTGATTCATTTACCGGAAATTGAAGATTAAAGGACAAGATAGAGAAAGGGAAGAGAGCATGAAGGACAGAAGAAACAGGCTGATTATTTTAATGCCACTGATTATCAGTTTGACCCTGATAATCGGAATCCTGCTGGGGAACTGGATCACCGGTATCCGTATCAGGGGTATGGTTTCCGATGAGCTCAGCAATCAAAGATTTTCCATCCTGCCCGGAAACAATTCGGGATCGGGTTTTTCCCTGACTCCAAAAAGCAATAAAATCTCTACAGCCATTCAGTATATCCTGAGTGAATATGTGGATACCGTAGATGTAAACGGACTGAATGAGTCTGTCATACCCGCATTGGTCGACAACCTGGATCCGCATTCCATCTATATCCCGGCCAGTGATTTTCAGCGCTTCTCAGAACCCCTGATGGGTAACTTCAGCGGAATTGGAGTTTCCTTCAATATGACCGACGACACAGTGGCCATTATTAATACCATACCAAACGGTCCGTCCGAAATGGTTGGCGTTATGGCCGGTGACAGGATCATTATGGTGGATGATTCTGTGGTGGCCGGGGTTAATATGCCCAGCGATGATATCGTCAAAATGCTTAAGGGACCCAAAAATTCCGTGGTGAAGGTCACCATCTACAGAAGAGGCGAGAAAGCACCCATCGATTTTGAGATCACACGCGACGATATCCCCATCTACAGTGTGGATGTAGCCTATAAGGTGAATGAAAACACCGGATATATAAAGATCAGCCAGTTTGCACAGACCACCTACCATGAGTTTATGCAAGCCATCGAAAAACTTAAATCACAGGGTGTTAATAAGCTGATTATAGACCTTCGCAGAAATGGAGGTGGAATCATGGAGGCTGCCACCATGATCGCCGATCAGTTTCTGGAGGAGGGTCAGTTGATTGTCTATACAGAAGGGCGCGCAAGGCCCCGGGAAAACGATTATGCTTCTTCCAGGGGAATGCTCAAAAATGACAAAGTCGTGGTGCTGATGGATGAGTCCAGTGCGTCGGCCAGCGAGATCCTTGCTGGCGCCATCCAGGATAACGATCGCGGACTGGTAATCGGACGCAGGTCCTTTGGAAAGGGATTGGTGCAGGAGGAGATGCGTTTTACAGATGGCTCGGCTATGCGGCTCACCGTGGCCCGTTATTACACCCCCACAGGCAGGAGTATTCAACGCTCCTATGAAAACGGCAAAGAGGACTACTATCACGAATTCTCAGAACGTTGGATACGGGGTGAATTTGAATACGAGGACAGCGTTAAATTTGATGACTCCCAGAAGTTCCTTACCCCGGGCGGAAAGACCGTTTACGGCGGAGGTGGGATCATGCCGGATGTATTTGTCCCCCTGGACACTTCCGGTGCTTCAGCGTATTATAACAGTGTCAGGAGCCTGGGACTTATGTACCGGTTTGCTTTCTACTATACAGACCTGCACCGGTCCTCGCTGGATCAATTTACCACTCCACAGGATATTGAAGGCTACCTGGATGACCAGGACCTGCTGGCACAGTTCATTACATTTGCCAAGGAAAAAGGGGTTAAACCCGACTATGATGATATCAGGGTCTCCAAAAATATCCTTCATAAGACCATCAAGGCCTATGTGGCCAGAAACATTATCGACAATGATGGATTCTATCCCATCATTGCAGATATCGACTATACCCTGAAAGTGGCCATTGATACCATTGCCACCCTCTGATTTTTATTCCTTTTAAACCTTTTATTGTTTGCATGATCAAATAGGCAAATGCATTTGCTATTTGTCTTATTAAAAATTACAATCATGAAAACAAGAAATATAAAATCGTTTGGAGTAATCTTAATGAGTATGTTCCTGGTAACAGCTATCAATGCCCAATCTCCCCGTCATGGACCGCATTTCGTCGCTTGAACTGACTGAAGAGCAACAGGCGGAAATTACCTCGCTTCGCGCCGAACACTACAAAACCGTCACACCGCTAAAGAACAAAATGGCCGAACTGAGGGCTCATGAGCGTACGCTTCTTTCTGAAGAAAGCGTCGATATGAAAGCGGTAAACAAGACTATCGATGAGCAGACCGAGCTTTCAAATTCCATTCGCAAACTTCAGGTGAAGCAGCAGGTCGCTATCAAAGGACTGCTTAGTGATGAGCAGGTAATGAAGCTGCAGCAGCGCAGACAATTTGCCCAGGGGAATGGATCCCATGGCAAAAGTGGCCGCCAGGGGGTCAGGGAAGACATGGAGGCGCCGGAACGGGCAGAGGATACAGAGGAATTTAGGGTTGGTGAATACCATCAAGTGCGACCTGCCGGAATTGATCTTTACGGATCATGAACGGCAGGTTTTTTTGCCCTTAATGCTGAGACATTAGATCCAAAAATGCCTGGTAAATATGCCGGGGCTCCTCCATAAAACCCATGTGACCACTCTCTTCCAGTCGCAGTACCCGGGCATGGGGTGCCAGAGATACCAGCTTCTCAAATACCACCACCGGGATATAATTATCCTTCATCCCACCAATTATAAGTAAAGGCAGCTTCGGGTCCTGCAGGACCCTGGTCCTGTCGGGCCGTTCCTTCATTCCATTGAGCAGTGCTATGGTGCCATCATCCGGACTGGCAAGTGCAATATCTCTTGCTAATTCTACCTGGCTGCTCATGGTCTCCAGGTTGTCCATGGCAAAAGCCTTGGGGATATTAACCAGGACTATCTGCCTCTTCTTTCCACATAGTATCAGGCTGATCTCCCTGTCTCGGTTTGCCCGCTTTTCTTCGGTATCTGCAAATGGAGTGGAATGTACCAGTGCATAGGCGGAAAGTTTTTCAGGATATAGAGCAGCAAAAGCCATTGTTACATACCCCCCCATGGAATGGCCGGCAAGGAATACTTCAGGGATTTCTTCAGCTTCAAGAATAGCCGCCACTGCATCTGCAAGCTCATCCATGCTGTGTACCCTTCCCCAGGTACCGGACCCGCCATGACCGGGAAGGTCGGGAACGATAAATCGGTATGCTCCCGGGAAACTCTCAGTAAAACTTTCCCAGATGGCTCCGCTCTCCAGGTACCCGTGCAACAAAACGATGCAGGGACCCTTTCCAAGATCTGAATATATCACATCGGTTCCCCTGTATTTAATACTCTTTTTCATGTCTGCTTAAGAAGTTCTGTTCATCAGTTCTTCAATCTCATCTGCTTCAATGGGGATATCTTCCATCAGATCCACCGGTCCCTTATCCGTAATCAGGATGTCATTCTCAAGCCGGATTCCCAACTTTTCCCTTGGGATGTATATGGCAGGCTCACAGGTAAGCACCATTCCCGGTTTAAATGGTTTCAGGCGGTCGAAAGGATCATGTACATCCAATCCCATGGAATGAGAAGTCCCATGCATAAAGAAGTTTTTCCAGAGGGGTTCCGGTCCCGCATGAGCCTCTACCTCCTCCCTGGAATAGAGTCCCAGGCCAATATGCTCCTCCTGCCAGAATTCACCTACAGCCTGATGAAAATCGGCCATCACCGTGCCCGGAACCATCAGATCCCTTGCCTTCCTGAAGACCCTGAGTACCGCATCATAAAGCAATCTATGTCGCCTGGAAAAACGGCCGCTGACCGGTATGGTCCGGGAACAATCGGCTGCATAGTGATTGATCTCAGCCCCAAAATCCATCAATAAAAGCTCCCCATCCCTGCAGAGACAGTTATTCTTTACATAGTGCAGGACCAGTGCATTTTTCCCGCAGGCCATAATGGGTTCAAAGGCATGTCCCTCTGCCCCTCTTCCAATGAACTCCCCGATAATTTCTGCTTCTACCTGGTATTCATAAATCCCGGGCTCTACCCTTTGTAGCACCCTGAGAAAAGCTGAACGGGTGATGGAAATGGCCTTTCTGATTTCCTCAATCTCCTCCGGCTGTTTGATCATTCTGAGGCTTTGAAGCAAAGGAACCAGGGATGTTTTATGCTGATAGGGAATGTCCCCGGTTTCATGATCGGTATAAATCATGGTGGCCTCGGGAATCAGGAGCTGAAGGATGGCATTCTGTTCTTCCAGCCAGCGGACCTGTTTGATCCCGGAGAGTGCCTGAACCTCCTCCTGATCCGGGATTTGTCCGTTCCACAACTCGGATTTAAGAGTGGGCCTTTTAATAAACAGGACCTCCCGGAGATTGGGGTCGGGGTGACCAGGAGTGAAAGCAAAAATACTTTCCTCCAGGTTGATTCCGGTAAGGTAGAAGAAGTCTGAATGCTGCCTGAAAGGGTAAAACTGATCCCCGTTTCGTAGCTTTCGTTTGTCTGATCTTATCAGTGCCATGGAATCCGGCGACATCAGGGAGGCGAGCCTGGACCTGTTACGAATAAATAGTGCTGCCGGAACGGGATTTGATTTCATTCGATAAACAAGGCCTTACTTTAGAAGGTGTTTAAACTGCTGTAGGAAATGTTTTACACCCTTTCAAGAGAATCAGAAAATCTTATATTTGTTAGCTACCCTATGCAATTTAAGTAACTTATTTTAATTGTAATCATATGTCCGGAATATTCACCTCTTCCATTGGAAAGAAACTATTGATGTCACTGGCCGGAATTTTCCTCATTGTATTTCTGCTGGTTCATATGGGAATCAATCTCCTTGTCATCATCATCGAAGACCCCATGGTCTACAACAAAGCGGCCCACTTCATGTCTTCAAACATCCTGATCAAGATCTTCGAAATTGTCTTGTTTGGAGGCTTCCTGTTGCACATCATCTATGCCCTGATTCTCCAGATTCAGAACTGGATTGCCAGGCCAAGCAGGTACAACAAGGCCAACTACTCGAACACTTCGTTCTTCTCCAAATTCATGATTCACACGGCTGTAATCACCCTGATCTTCCTGGTGATCCATATGATGGACTTTTATATCAAAGCCAAATTTGGTCATGGAGCCGAGATCATTGTGGATGGGGTTGTGCTCCACGATTTTGCAAGCGAAATCGTAGATAAGTTTAAAATGCTGCCCTTTGTAATCTTTTACATTGCTGCCTTTGTTTTCCTGGGATTTCACCTGGTTCATGGTTTTCAGTCAGCCTTTAAAACCCTTGGGCTGGACAACAAGAAATATAATCCTATAATCCAGGTACTGGCCATCCTCTACTGTACCATTATTGTGGCCGGTTATTCCATAATTCCAGTGATTATCTACTTCTCATAACAATAACAGATACCCAATATGGTTAAGCTACAATCCAGGATACCCGAAGGACCCCTGGCTGAAAAATGGTCAAACTACAAATCCAACCAGAACCTGGTCAACCCGGCCAATAAGCGGAAACTGGATGTGATTGTGATCGGGACCGGCCTGGCCGGTGCGGCTGCAGCAGCCTCCATGGCTGAAATGGGATTTAAAGTTAAATCCTTCTGCTATCAGGACAGCTCCCGGAGGGCGCATAGTATTGCGGCCCAGGGTGGCATCAATGCGGCAAAGAACTATCAGAATGACGGTGACAGTACCTACCGGCTCTTTTTTGACACCATCAAGGGAGGCGACTATCGTTCACGGGAAGCCAATGTATACCGCCTGGCCGAGGTGAGCAATGATATCATTGACCAGTGTGTTGCCCAGGGTGTTC
>CALNYZ010000018.1:0-2128684 GCA_942490945.1 uncultured Gammaproteobacteria bacterium
ACAAAGACTTCCCGGCCCATGGTTTCGCCCGCACCACGAACTGGGAAATCCTCTGTATCGAATCACTGGAAGACGGTGCAACCCGTGTCACTTTCACCACCGAACCACGGGCAGAAACCGAGCCGATGTGGCCGCTAGCAACCAGTGTGCATTACCAGGTAACCATCGGCAAAAAACTGGAGATGGAGCTGGTCACCCATAACAACGGCCCTGAAGAGGTCGTTATCGGCCAGGCATTACACACCTATTTCAAGATTGGTGATGTCAGCAAGGTATTGCTGCACGGGCTGGACGATACCAAGTACCTCGACAAACTCGAAGACTTCAATCAGAAACATCAGCATGGGCCGATATTCATCGACCAGGAAATCGATCGCATATACCTCGACACTGTCAGTGAATGTGTCATCGAAGACAGAGCAATGAAACGCAACATCATCATCAACAAATGCGGCAGCCACTCTACCGTGGTCTGGAACCCCTGGCAGGAAACGGCGGCAAAGATGGGCGACCTCGGTAAAGACGGTTATAAGAAGATGCTCTGCGTCGAAAGCTGCAACGCTGCGGATGATGTCATCGAGATACCATCCGGCAAGACACATCATCTCTGGGTGCAGTACCAGGTACACAAGCTGTAACTCTATAGATCAATCAAAGATACATTCTCATAACGGTATAACACATGAGTAAACAAGCTTTTATCTTCGAAGTCAGTGATCGAAGTTTCGAAAAATATGTCATCGGTAATTCAGATAAAGCACCTGTCTTTGTCGCTTTCATCAGTGCCTGGTCAGAACCCTGTATCCTGCTGACGGATATGTTTGCCGACCTGGCAAAAGAATTTGCCGAAGAGTTTGTTTTCGCGAAAGTAGATGTCGAAGAGAACAGCCAGCTCAAACAGCAGTACCACGTTGAAAATGTACCGACAGTTAAGGTCTTCGTCGATGGCCTGGTGGTGGCGACAGAAGAAGGCAAACTGTCCGAGGAAGAAGCCCGCGCCTTGCTCAAGACTTTCGGTATCGTCAACAAGGCCGAAGAGAAACGTCTGCAGGCACGTGAGTTGCACATGCAGGGCGAAACCCAGGATGCCATCATGCTGCTGACCCTGGCGATACAGCAAGACCCATCAAATACCAGGGTCGCCATGGACATGGTGCAGATATTTATCGATATCGGTGAAATAGAGCAGGCGCGCAGCCTGTTCAACCGTTTACCTGAAAAAGATAAAAGCAGTGAGACCGGGCTCAGCCTGAGCGGGCAATTATGGATCATCGACGAAGCTGGAAAAACCGCAGGTCTGCAGGCCCTGAAAGAAGCTATATTAAAAGATCCGGATGATTACGATGCCCGCTTCGACGCCGCGATATGCGAGATCGCCGAGCATAACTATCAGCAGGCACTCGACTACCTGTTCTACATACAGCAGAACAAAGCTGACTATAAAGAAGGCGCTGCAAGAGAGATGATCATCACCATCGTCAATACCATCGCGCCAAACAATCCGGAGATGGCGCAGCAGTACCGGGCGCAGCTGGCAGGCATGCTGGCGGTTTAAATTCAAACAGGTAATGCTGAGATATTAAACCTGATCGCGGATGACCATCCGCGATAACCGATATTTCGAAATCAGAAGGTATTCAGGCCAATTTATATATCGTCATTGCGCAGCCGTATACAGCACGTCATTGCGAGTCGTTTTTTGGCGTGGCAATCTCTTTTAGACGACAGTAAAACCTGCATGAGATTACCACGCTCCGCTCGCAATGACGTATCCTGATCTCGATGTCGCAATGACATATGATGATAAATAATACTAGCCTGTGAGTACCTGGCTAACTATTTCAGTAACAAAAGAGGGCAGTATCATTATGATACTGCCCTCTGTGTATTACCGCCTGTTAAGCAGTCAATAAACTAAAAGGTATTACTACCTCTGTGAACTCATCGGTCCAGCGGCTTCTATATCAGCCATAGAGTTCATTTCTACACGCTCTTCCATCGCGGAGCCAACATCTGCGACATCGCCGCCCATCGCTGCGCCGGCATCACTATCTTGCGCTTCCATATTACTGCCGATATCGGTGGTATCACCACCCATGTCATCAAAAGTCATGTCGAGATGTACTTCAGAGATGTTCTCTTCGATCATCTCATAGACTTCCGGGTCCACGATATCCGCAGCCGGGTGATGTGCAAACGCATTTGCGCTGACAGCCAGTAAGATCAATGAACCTAATTTAAATGTATTTTTCATGGAATAATCCTCTTCGTTTTATAAAGTGGGAAATAATCCCACACGTCATTATTATGCGTGGTATAATTTCCCACGTCAAGAGTGTTGTTAACAAAAAACAGTAAATCGAATGCTTATTGATTATTCAGAATTCGATAACCGTATGAAAAACTTTTAAAAATTATTGAACTGAAATGAGCGAGCAAAGTTTTCAAAAACATCTGATCAACCTAATCATGCTGACAGTATTGTTCCTGCTGGTTACATCAGATATATATGCCTCAGCTGAATCAGATTATGAGCAGGGCGTAGAAGCCTATAAAGCTGGTGATAACGGCATGGCTGTCATGTATTTTGAATCGGCCCGGAAGCAGGGCATGGATTCGGTAGCGCTGCAATATAACCTCGCCAGCAGTTACTACAGGGTGGGCCGCTACGAAGATGCTAAAAAGGTTTTCAAGCTGTTAGACGAGACAGAAGAAATGCGTGACATCGCACAATACCACCTCGGGCTTATCGCCATCAAAGAAAAGGATGGCAGCCAGGCACGCCGGCATTTCTCTACCGTGGTAAACACAGGCAAAGACAAAAAACTGATAAACCTGTCTGAAAAGCAGTTAGATGCCCTGAAACCGAGGGAAGACCGCTGGAAGAGCCATGTCTTTGCTAACGCGGGCTACGACGATAATATCAGCTCCGTGTCAGGCGACTCAGTACTCGACAGGGCCGATAGCTTTTACGAACTGTTCGCACTGACAGACCTGTTGATATCGGGCAGGAGAGATGATGGCTGGACTGCAGAGGCCTCTTTATATGCTATCAGGTACAGCGATTACGATTCCAATGACCTTGATAGTCTTGCACTCGGTTTGAAAAGATCCATGAACTTTGCTGACTGGGATGCCAGTGCGCAGTTAAACTATTCGAAGAGAACCTATGGCGGTGAAGATTTCCAGAGGATAACCAAACTGGATATCATCGGCCGCAAAACCTTCACCAGGAGAGATCAGCTCTACCTGCGATACCAGGCGGAAGATATACAGAGTGAGCAGGCTATCTACGATTACCTGCAAGGCTGGCGACAGCGCGCCAGGGCAGAATATCGCCATTATTCAGCAAACGATATCAAACACATCTATTACGAGCTGGAGCTGAATGACAGGGGGCAGTTAGTAACTTCAACAGATAGTTATGATTACTCACCGACACGCCATACCCTCCGCGGTATCTACACCTATATACTCAAAAAACGCTGGTGGCTGACCGGCGACCTGGCCTACCAGCAGAGTGACTTTCCGGCATCGTCGACTATCGACCGCGATGATACACAATTGAAGCTGACGCTCTCGGCAGACTATCATTTTGATCGGACATTCAAATTTACCAGTAAATATCAGTACATAGACAATGCATCAACGGTCGATCGATATAATTACGACAAGTCGATCATAAAGATCGGCTTGAGTAAATTATTCTGATAATTTTATTACGAAGCAGAAAACATCGCGCATTTCGATGCGAGATAAACGACGTTGTTGCGAAGTCGTATACAGCACGTCATTGCGAGCCGTTTTTTGGCGTGGCAATCCCGTATTGGCAACCGTGTCGTCTTTGTGAGATTATAAATTACGTCCTGTAATTTACTTTTCAAGCCGCACGTTGTGCGTTCAATTATGTTCCATACATAATTAGTGCTTCGTTCCTCGCAATGACGGTGTTAGGTTTTAAATTGAGGAGTCATTGCGAAGCCTTATACAGCTAGTCATTGCGAGCCGTTTTTTGGCGTGGCAATCCTGTATCAGCAACCGTATCGTCTGGTGAATTCCAAGGAGATTGCTTCGTTCCTCGCAATGACGGTTTTAGGTTTTAAATTGAGGAGTCATTGCGAAGCCTTATACAGCTCGTCATTGCGAGCCGTTTTTTGGCGTGGCAATCCCGTATTGGCAACCGTGTCGTCTTTGTGAGATTGCTTCGTTCCTCGCAATGACGGAAATATCTTGCTCGCTACAGCACATAAAAAAACCGGGTTATAACCCGGTTTTTCTGCCTTATGAAGCCTTAGCCAGTTCAACTTCCTGGCCCCGACTGAAGGTATAATCACTGCCATTTCGAGTCGCGCTAATGTTGCTGCGTTCGAAGTACAGCGTCTCACCGTCCGCGATGTCACGGGGTTCGCCGGCAACGGCGATACGGCCTTCAGTGACAACATCGCAATGATAGGTACCCAGCTTGTCGTGTTTGGCAGGGGTTAAAGTAATAGATTCATTTGATGACATAATTCTCACCTCAAAATATATTTTTGGTTTAAACAGGATCAACAGGTAGCACGCAACAATCCGCCACGGTACCTGTTAATATTTTTTGATAGGGATCAAAAAATAGATTTCAAGGGTTTAATTACTGCAAAATGTAACTACTTATCTACAGATGATTATGGTCACATTTTACCTGTCATGTTAAGTTCGGATTCTTTTTTGACCCCGGTTTGAATACATGACGCTGTTATTCGTTTACCTCGCTATCGCTATCGGTATCTCTTTTCTATGCTCCGTGCTGGAAGCGGTACTGTTATCCATCACGCCATCTTATGTCGAACAGGTCGGCACGACCAATCCGCGCTCAGGGGCAATACTGGCGAGATCGAAAGAAAAGCTCGACCAGTCACTCTCCAGTATATTGATACTCAATACCTTTGCCCACACCATGGGCGCTGCCGGTGTCGGTTCCCAGGCGGTGCGGGTTTTCGGTGAAAAATGGGAAACCCTGATCGCGGTACTGCTGACCCTCGCCATCCTGTATTTCTCCGAGATCATCCCGAAAACGCTAGGCGCCACTTTCTGGCGAACACTGGCCGTGCCTGCGGTATACGTCATCTCCTGGTTAGTGAAACTGGTATATCCGCTGGTCTGGCTGTCGACACGTATAACCAGGCTGTTCAGCAGGAACATGGAGAGCGAGATCACGCGAGAAGAGATCATCGCACTGGCATCACTGGGGCATAAAGACGGCACCCTGTTCACCCAGGAGAACCAGTACCTCTCCAACCTGCTGGGACTACGCGAGATCCAAACCGAGCAGGTGCTGACGCCACGCAGCGTGGTGCACATGCTGGATGAAAATATGACGGTGAGCGAAGCGCTGAACCATCCGCAGACCGCTCAGTTCACCCGTATACCGATCTATGCCGAAGACAGTAATAACATCACTGGCAAGGTGTTAAAGCTTGACCTGTTCGAAGCTGAACGTAGCGGAAATGGTTCAGACCCGATCAGCAAATACATCAAGAAAATAGTCCGGGTCTCTGAGAAGCTACCGGTACAACAGCTGCTGGACATGTTCATCAAACACCACATGCACCTGTTCCTGGTCGAGGACGAATTCGGTCAGACCTCCGGAGTAGTGACGCTGGAAGATGCCATCGAGACCTTGCTGGGCCGTGAGATCGTCGATGAGAGTGATGTCGTCGAAGATATGCAGGAACTGGCCAGGGGAAAATACCGCGAACGCCTGCGACAGGATAAGCAAAAACAGGAAACAGAAAATACAGATGAAATAAAACAATAAAAACAATAAGATATAATATATATGTGATAATTTACATAAAGTATGATCGCAGGGATTATGCCATCATCTGCTTCAAGAAAAAACGTCATTGCGATCCCTACATGGATGTAGGGATCGCAATGACGGTTAGTTTCATACTCTGTCATGTTCAGTCGTTTCCGCTGTAGAATAAGTAACGCTACTGCTCAATAATCCACTGGGACACCTCACATGAATACAACCAATCGACTGCCACGTTTCCTGCTCATCGCCGGGTATATCGCGATGCTGATTGGTGCCATCGATCCCATGGAAGGCTCGCTGCTAATCCTGCCCGGCAGCGCCCTGGTCGCACTGGGCACCTTCCTCGGCAATCAGCATAGAGGGATTATCATCTACCGCTTGTGGAGCTTTTTCCTGATCATTATCGGGGTAGCGGCATTATTGGTGACCACCATGCTAGGAGGGATTGGCGGTGATACGGCGTACTCGATGTGGTGGGCATTATTCTACCTGCCGTACCCGATCGGCTGGTCGATGGGTATCTGGGGTCCGGACTCACCGCGTTGGGTGCTGTGGTCTGGCATCGTCGTGGGGATATGGTACATAGTGATGATGTTTTTGGTGATCAAGATGTCACATCGCTGGACAGAGAGCTTGCTGGAAGGTGTGATTGTTGGCGGTTTAATCGCTGCTATCGGTGTACTGACCATCGCTGGCTGCATCTTCCGTCTGAGAAAGACAAAGGCCGCATGATAAAGCATGACTATAGGGGTGCTCGTCATCGTGATCCCTTATACATACACGTCATTGCGAGCTGTTTTCTGGTGCGGCAATCTCATGCAGGCACCACAGTCGTCTAAAAGAGATTGCCGCGCTTCGCTCGCAATGACGGATATATAAGGGATCGCAATGACTGGAGTTGAGCTTAGTCCTTACCAGCCTCACGCACGTTATCATCTTCCGCTTCCGCTGCTAATTCCTCCGCATGTAGCTCTATGGCCTCACGCTCATGTTGCACCTTCAACATCGCAGTGAATGCTGATACATCTCCGATCAGCGCCCGCGCGGCGATCTCGCCCGATACCACCGCGATCATCCCCGGCAGGATGATATTCATATTACCGGTGAGCTCGATCAACGCCACCAGTGCCGCCAGCGGTGCACGCAGGATAGCGCCCATCATCGCGACCATGCCGATCATCGCGTAGAAGCCGGCAGAACCGACATAACTGGGGAACCACTCGAAAAACTGCAGTTCGATAAACCCGCCGAGCGCGCCGCCCATCACCAGTGACGGGCCGATAAGACCACCGGGCAGGCGCACACCGACAGAAACCGCGGTGGCTATCAGTTTGGCAAACACTAATAACAGCAGTGTCTGCAGCCCCAGTTCGTTCTGAAAGATCCGGCTCAGGGCATCGTAACTCAGGCCCATGATCTCCGGAGCCCATTGCGCCAGCACACCGGTAACCGCACCGGCGGTAACAAAGCCATAGAGCGGACGCCATTCGATAGTCTTGTGTGCGGTGGTCTGCACCGCGTAGATAAACGCTGCCGCCAGCAGGCCGATGACAACGCCCATCAACAGCATCACCGGCAGTTCCGCCAGCGAACCGATGGATAGCGCCGGCACATCAAACGCCGGGCTCTGGCCATAGACCAGTCGGCCGATGATGGCACCCACCACCGAGGCGACGATCACCGGCACGATATTATTGATGGCATAGCGCACCCGCAGCACCTCGATAACGAAGATCACGCCGGCAAGCGGGGTATTGAATGCCGCCGCGATCGCCGCCGCACCACCGGCGGCCGCCAGCAGGTAACTGTCATCTTCACTGAGTTTTATCCGCCAGCGAAGCAGGGATGCAGTAGCCGCACCCAGGTGCACGCCGGGGCCCTCACGGTCCACCGAGTTACCGGAAACGATCGCGATCAAGCCGCCAAAAAACTGCACGATGGCATTACTAAAAGGCAGCCGCTGCTTGCGAAAGCGCAGGTAATCCAGCAGATGCACGATACCGACAGCACGCCGCTCGGCAGGCAGGCGCTCGAAGATAAGCCCGAGGATCAGCGCCCCGGCCACCGGCAGCAGAAAGCGCAGCCAGCCGGGCAGCGCCTCATAATTTCCCACCTGTCCGTCAGGCAGCAGCCAGTTCTGGCTCAACTCGATAGAAAAGCGGAACAGCGTCACCAGCACACCCGCCATCAGGCCGGTGAGGGCACCGAGCAGTGAAATTCGAAGAAGTAATTTATCCAAGACTTGAAGCTCTAAAATTATTGCTGGCAGTCTACCATCGAAAGCGACAGGCCTGAATGCGGCTTTCTATATTTAGTGATCCTGCTAATAAAATAAACGTCATTGCGAGATCATCTACATACACGTCATTGCGAGCGAAGTGCGGCACTAATATACCTGGGTCATTGAGCGCACGCAGTGAAGCGAAATTACATGGATGTAATTTATAATCTCTTTTAGACGACTGTGTAGCCTGCATGAGATTGCCACGCCAAAAAAAACGGCTCGCAATGACGTGTTATATAACGGCTCGCAATGACGGTGTTATATTTTAGGGATTAGTAGCATTACGACTTGCTCGCAATGACAATCCCAATACACATCAAACTTGACCAGCCGCATGTCTATACACAAGATTATTCGCTAGAATAACTGCCAATCAGTTTTGCCTCATTAAATTTCTAAAATAATACAAGGAACCCGATATGAACTCACAGGTAAGCACCGCACTGAAACGACTGGACAGCATACTGCCGCTGGTCGATGGCCTGAAATCACTCAGCGATGAAGACGCCGGGACTGTATTGCAAACTGCTCAACAGCTACGTAGAGCAGGGCCGTGCGCTGAGCCGTGATGAAGTCGCCAGCATCGTCAGCGATGCCGAGCAGGCGCTGGCCAATATCGTAGACAGCAAACTCATCGTGCTCGATGCCGATGGCAACCCCGCCGGTGCTTATCCCTTCACCTCGGAGGAACGCGAACACAAGGTACATATCAACGGCGTTACCGCACACTGTATGTGTGCCCTTGATGCGCTGTCCGTCAGCTGCATGTTTAATACGCCGACCGTCATCGACTCGGAGTGCCGGGTAACTAAAGAACCGGTTCATATCGAACAGAATGGCACCAGCTTCAGCGGCGGCACCCTGGATGCCTGGTTTGGTATTAACTGGGGCGCAGCAGCATCGGATACCGCCTGTTCTGCGTCGCTGTGTATGGAGATGATGTTCCTGGCCAATGAAACCGTGGCCAATGAATGGCTGGCAGAATCACCGGACACCCGTGAGATCTTCGACCTGCCATCCGCCGTCGAATTCGCCGCAGCCTTCTTCGTACCGCTGGCAGATAACTGCCGGCAGGCTGCATGACAGAAATAAATCGCCCCGTATTCGATCCCTACATCTGGGATCGCAATGAGCGTTGCTATTAAGCGAAACAGCATAATAATCTCTACTACCTTAATAAGTTGGTATGCATTTGTAACGTAAGTTACTAAAATCTGCATTACGGATACATCAGGATGTCCGGGGGTGGGGGTGTGGGGCCGGCGCGTGGGTGGGGGCGGCCGTTTGGATATCCTCGGTGGGGGGTGGGTTGTTTTCTGATGCTGCACATATTCATCAAGTAACTGCCGAATCATCTTTTGATACTGCATATGATGTTTTTTTGCCGCATCTTTAAAATAGGCCACACTTTCTGAACTGAGAGAAATAGTAACTTTGGTGTTTTGATTTTTAAGTGCAAGCTCATCAGGTGAGGGGAGAAAATCAGCGACTAACTCAATGTCGCCGACTGGCTCATCACTATATTGAATTGTTTTGTTCATAAACCTTTTTACCTTTTCGCCAATAGCCCGCACCGATGATACGAATACAGTGAGACCTGTATGTGAACCGGACTGTAAGAACACCATCGCACCGCAATCTTCATTTAAACCCAACAGCAATAAAAGCGCTGCTCATTTTCACTGTGGTTCAAGTCCTTAGCAATTACACGATTTTATATCTAAAAAAGCAAATTGAGCCTCATAGAAATGAGACACCGTGTTTTTGCTGTGGTTAACAAGGTCTTTTACCTCATCCCATTCGAAATCCATTTCGTTCATAAAAAAAGTGTAGCACTAATATGGCTATTTAGCCATATCATATAAATATATGATATTGAATAAATAGCCCCGTATACCACCGTTATTGCAGTCCCATATACACACCCGTCATTGCGATCCCTACAGGGATGTAGGTTATTAGAGTAACGCAGGAGCAGTTACCGAGCCGTTTTCTGGCGCGGCACTAATTTTGCATGGGAGCAAAATTCCGAACGCCCTATATTCTGTGAACGGCCGATAGGCGAAGCCGCTTGGATGCCCGGAGTAATCTTGCTTAGACGACACAGTTGCCAATATGAGATTATAATTACTCCTTATTTACTTTTCAAGCACGTGTGCGTTCAATATGTCATACATATGAGATTGCTTCGTTCCTCGCAATGACGATAAATATAAGTGGCGCAATGACGGGTTTTTATTCTCCGACGCAATGCCTGCTAACTTATTCATCAATGACCGCTGGTCGGATATACCTCCCTTTAATCTTGTTTAAACCGCAAATTACGGTTACATTAGTGAGTCATTATATTTAATGGCAAAAATGGCTGATCCGCATCAAATGTATTCATCAACTCGCGGGTCGGCAAATTAACTTCAGGAATCCAGTATGTTCAGCTCTCCATCCGTCAAACGTTTATTCTCAATATTATTCCTCGGCCTGGTTTTTGCTGTCGTTACCAGTTGCAGCAGTGGCGATTCGACCACATCGGCCAGCAACGGTAATACCGGCACGGTGGCCTTGCTGCTGACCGATGCACCCTCTGATATATTCGAAGAGATCAACCTCACCGTGGTAAAGGCAGAGCTGCTGTCAGACGGTGGTGCAGTCACCATATTCCAGGGAGAGCGTACCTTCAACCTGCTGGACCTGACCGACGCCAGGATCTTCGCCATCCGTGAGGGCGTCGCTGCCGGCACCTATAGCAAGATCCGCCTGACGCTGACCAATATAGAACTGGTCGATTACAAAGGCACAGACGACACCTCGGATGATGACGTGTTCTATCCGAAACTGCCCGGCAACGGAAAGCTGGACCTCAACCCGCGAGGCAGTTTTGACGTTGTCGCCGGTGGCTCACTGACCATCCAGATCGACATGGATGCCAACAAATCTGTCCATATCGTCGGTAACGGCAAAGACAAGTACCAGTTCAGACCGGTAGTGTTTATTACCATCGTGACCGATTCATACCAGGAGCGTTACGTTAAGCTCTTCGGAACAATCAAAGATATCAACGATACCGACCAGTCTTTCAAACTGTGCAACACCAATATCCCGGTACAGACAGGCGATGACGAGTCGGACGATAACAGCAGTGGCTGTGTTGGTGTCACCGTTGACGGTACAACCTCTATATTCGGCATCGACGGTATGCCAGCAATGTTTATCAACCTGGTCGAGGGCGAACCAGCCACCGTATTCGGCTATCTGCAGCGCGATAACAGCAGTGACGATGACATCGTGCAGACCATTGCCGGTGCTAAAACCAAAAAGGATGATGACGATAAGGACGACGATGAAGGTGATAACGACGATTACGACGAAAAGGACAATGACGACGACCGCGAACTGGACGACCTGGTACTGAAGGCAGCATTGATCGAACTGGGCCCTGAGACCGCATTCCAGAAACTGAACGGCACAGCCACATCAACAGTCGACATCAATGACCAGTTCACCATGGACGTTGACCCTGGTCAGGGGCTCAGCACCCCATTGAACCTCAAGGTGCAGATCCAGGATGGCACCATCCTGATCAACCTTCAGGGCAGTCCGGTTGCCAGCACAGACATCGATATCGGCAACCTGATGAATGTCCGTGGTGTGATCGACATCAATAACGGTACGCTGTTTGCCTCGCTCATCATGGTCGATACCGACAGCTCAACCCAGTTGACCGGCACCGTCGGCGCCAACCCGGACAACAGCTGTGGATTTACCCTGGCAACCGCAGGCGGTGACCGCAGTATCGCCACAGACAGCAATACAAAAGCCTTCCTGGTGGTCGGTGGCAGCTCAAGCCCGATCGAGGTCAGTGACCTGAACGCAGGTCAGGCAGCCGATGCCTATGGTGACGAAAACATCGGCACAGGCTGTTTCGATGCGCATACCATCATCGCCTATTAAGCCGGCCTTCTAAACAGCCGACTAAAGCGCTCGCCCAGGCGAGGAATAGCGCAACAAAAAAAACCGGCCGGGTTCTAACCCCGGCCGGTCTGTTTTTAAAAATACACTTTTTGTATTATCGGTTTGTCACCCTGATCAACAGTGTCGTTATTAGCAGTATATCGAACGTCATAGCGATCACATATACACACACGTCATTGCGAGCCCATATACACACCCGTCATTGCGAGCGAAGCGTGGCAATCTCATCTCAGACGCTACAGTTGCCTAAATAAGATTGCCACGCCAAAAAACGGCTCGCAATGACGATGGTTATTAAGCGCAATGACGATGGTTTATCAATTGCAATGAGGTTACTAAGAACCTATTTACCAGCGCTTTTCTGATGTTGCACATATTCATCAAGTAACTGCCGAATCATCTTTTGATACTGCATATGATGTTTTTTTGCTGCATCTTTAAAATAGGCCACACTTTCTGAACTGAGAGAAATAGTAACTTTGGTGTTTTGATTTTTAAGTGCAAGCTCATCAGGTGAGGGAAGAAAATCAGCGACTAACTCAATGTCGCCGACTGGCTCATCACTATATTGAATTGTTTTGTTCATAAACCTTTTTACCTTTTCGCCAGTAGCCCGCTCCGATGATGCGGATACAATTAGATCTGTAAGTGAACCGGACTGTAAGTACACCATCGCCGTCTTCATTTAAACCAAAGCAATAAAAGCGCTGCTCATTTCCACTGTGGTTCAAGTCCTTGGCAATTACACGATTTTTATCTAAAAAAGCAAATTGAGCCTCATAAAATGAGACGCCATGTTTTTGCTGGTTAACAAGGTCTTTAACCTCATCACATTCGAAATCCATTTCGTTCATAAAGAAAGTGTAACACTGATATGGCTATTTAGCCATATAATATAAATGTATGAAATTAAATAAATTGTCCTGTATATCACCGTCATTGCGACCCCATATACAGACATGTTATTGCGATCCCATATACACAGCCGTCATTGCGATCCCTACATGGATGTAGGTTATTAGAGTAATGCATGGAGCAGTTACCGATCCCATTTTTTGGCGTGGCACTAATTTTGCTGGGAGCAAAATTGAACGTTCTATGAACGGCCGTAGGTGACTAATTTTACCGGGAGTAAAATTGAATGGCGAATGCCAGCCAGAATGGCGAATTACAGGAAGTAATTCGTAACGCTTGGATGCCCGGGCAGCATGGTCGTATTCAAGATTGCCGCTCGCAATAGACGATATCAGATTTTTAAGGCATAGTCATTGCGAGATTGTCCTTGCGACTCCACGCAGATGGCGATAAATATAAGTGGCTCAATGTACGTAACTGTACCGTTGATAGAGATGGTCAAGCTGCGCAATGACTACGGGTTCATCAATCGCAATGACGACCTATAATTTTTCAGGTAATTAAAGGCACTATTTCAGTTAAGCTAAGTCCTATAACTTTACCTGTTTGAGCGTAGCATTCGCTATCTTGTTAAACTTTTTATGTTTGTTGGTATGTTCCAATGAAAATATTGCAAAAACTCACCTGGCATTGTGTTTTTCTTTTCAGCTTTATTCCGGTTGCGACGGCTGTTGCAGGGGATGAAAAGGAGGTCAGCGATCTACCGATTTTCGATGCGCATATTCACTATAGCCATGATGTCTGGGAAGCTATTGCGCCGGCGGATGCGATTCGTCGACTCCGTGAGGCAGGGGTTGAGCGGGCCCTGGTGTCGAGTTCCAGTGATGAGGGGACACAGAGGCTTTATCAGGCTGATCCCACATTCGTTGTGCCGTCTCTACGTCCTTATCGCAAGCGCGGCACGCTCGACACCTGGATGTATGATGAAACGCTGATTCCTTATCTCAAGCAACGCCTGGAGACTTTTCGATACGCAGCCATCGGTGAATTACATATCAATGGTGAGCAGGCAAAGACGCAGGTAATGCGTGAGATCATACGACTGGCCAAACAGCATCAGCTGATATTGCATGTACATAGCGATGCCCAGGCCATCCGTCTTATCTTTGAGCAATATCCAGAGGCGCATATCCTCTGGGCGCATGCCGGTTTTGAGCAAGCGGCTACTGTAAGCACGCTGATGGATGAGCAGCCTAATCTAATGGCAGATCTGTCGTTTCGTACTGAAATCTATCAGAACGGCCGCTTTTTCCCTGACTGGGAGCCACTCCTGGTGAAGCATGCGGATCGTTTCCTGCTGGGTATCGATACTTATCAGCCGCAGCGTTGGTTACAGATCAATAACGTCATGCGGTGGCAGCGGGAGTTACTCGGCGCATTACCCGATGACGTGGCAAGGAAAATTGCCTATGACAATAGTCAACGCATAACCAGGCGCTTCGATCAGTTATAAGAAAAAGGGGTCGGACCCCAATTAATTAATCTCTCCAGTATCATTGCATGACAGTAACGTATAAGTTACTATTAAGCTCATGGAAGTACTGGAATACATCAAGGAAGATGGATCAAACCCATATAAGGAATGGTTTGATTCACTGAATGTGCAAGCCGCAGCAAAGGTGGCTGTTGCCAAAGCCCGCTTAGAGCTGGGTAATACATCCAGCATTAAATGGTTTGCCGGGATAGGTGAATACCGAATTGACTGGGGCCCCGGTTACAGGGTGTATCTACTCCAGGACGGTAAAAATTTGATCGTTCTTTTTGGTGGCGGCACAAAGAAGCAACAACAAAAAGACATCAAAAAGGCAATAGAGCTGAGTAAAGAATACAAATACCGCAAGAAACAGAGATGACCATGGCTATTACCAGAGATTATAAAAACACCATCAATGAACGGGCAGCAAAAGAGCCTGCATTCACTGCCGCGCTGCTTGATGAAGCCATTAACCTGTTTTTAAATGGTGAGCCAGAAGTTGCCCGTTTAGTGCTGAGAGATTTAGTCAATGCGACCGTGGGTTTCGAAGCGCTTGCACTAGAGGTCGAAAAATCAAGTAAAAGCCTGCACAGGATGCTTTCCGCCCGTGGTAACCCAACCATGGATAACCTGACGAAAATAATTGGCAGCCTTCGCAATAAGCTAGGGCTTGATATAGAAGTCCACATAAAGCCAACCAACGCACAACCAATGTCATCCTGATCAAACCCAGGGACCCCTTTTGATTCATACAGCACGTCATTGCGATCCCTACAAGAACCCGTCACTTGCGGTATCATTAGCACCATGTGGATCCGTTTATTAAATAGTCCAGCCAGCCCTGGCAATTGCTGCATACTGAAGCTGTCGCAGTTGCTGTTATGGGGCGTGTTAGCGGCTGTTTTTCCCTCAGCCGCGTCTGCCGAGCGGGTGGACAACTGGCTGGATGTGGTTCGACAAACACCCTACTGGGAAAGCCAGGGCATGGCCAGGAATCTCACCACCATTCGCCGCTGGGTATTGCTCAGCGAAGGCTACTGCAGCAAGCCCCAGCGTCACATCCTGTTTGATCGCCGTGGCCGGTTTGTGGGCTTTATCGATAATGCCGACAATACCGAGGCCACCGGCCAGCGCATCAACGAGACGCGCCAGCGCCTCGCTGCCGAGCACCGCGTGGCCGACTGGAGCCCCGGTACGGACACGAGTCAGGGTTATCCGTTTGCCCTTGCATGCAACCAGCGTTATGTGGATATAAACGAGTCCATCGCGCGGATGGTGGGCAGCGAGAAAGATTATCGGCTGTGGGGCACCTGGGACGGCATGCGTGTGGGCTCGGCCACCAGCCCGGTATCGCTCGTCACGCTGATCCGGACGGTGTACGAACATCTCGAGGACCAGGGCCGGATCAGTTTTCCGGCGAGTGTGTTGCCTACCTTTATGGGCAAAACGATTATCGAGAGTGGTGGCGTAAAACACGCGCTATCAACCGTGTCGGCACGTGGCATTATGCAGTTGCGGCCCAGTGTGCTCGACGATTGCGAGATTCCCAAAGACTTCCACCTGCACCGCATGGCGCAGGTGGACTGTGCACTGCGATTAGTTGAACAGATCGACCGTAATCTTCAGCAACCTTTCAACGCGGTCTTCGGAAAGCTGCCGGAGAACAAGCGCCAGTTGCTGTATAGCTTGCTCCTGACACAGGCCTACCAGATCGGCGTCGGCCGTATGATCGAACTGTTGCAGGATGACGAACTGGGCAAGGCGGCGCAGTATTTTGCGGCACATGCGGAGCATTTAAGCGCCCAGGATATTCAGGTGGGTATGATCTATCACAACCTGGGCCGCCGTGATCTCGGCATGAAGACGCTTTACTACGTCACCGACGTGGGTATAGCCACCAAGGCGCTGTGCGCGTCGAGCGAAATGCAGAACGATGCATGGTGCGATCGCTCGCTGCGCGAATGACCCGACCCCGCGCACGCCATCGCGAGCCCCATATATACCGTCATTGAGATCGCTTCCCATATATACTGTCATTGCGATCCCTACAACCTTAAATATACCGTCATTGCGAGCCGTTTTCTGGCGCGGCAATCTCTGTTTAGACAGTAGGTGACTAATTTTACCGGGAGTAAAATTGAATGGCGAATGCCAGCCAGAATGGCGAATTACAGGAAGTAATTCGTAACGCTTGGATGCCCGGAGTAATCTCATGTAGGCAGCACAGTCGTCTAAAAGAGATTGCCACGCTATCGCTCGCAATGACGATGGTTTATTAATCGCAATGACGTTATTGAATAAAAGGGGTCGGCAACAAATGAAAATCAATTACAAAACTAAACAGTTCTTGTATGTCACCGACCCTGTAGTACAAGTATGTATCCACTTTCTACATTCAGGTGGAATGTGACCTGTGATAACTGCACTTTGGAGTAACGTATGAATTTATATGAGTTATCTTATGCAAAAATTATAGTTCTTCAAGATGATATTGCTGAAGTAATCATAAATGATGCCGTTGTAATGAATGCAGTAATGGTGGAACAGTACCATGAATTTTTACGCTCAATTTTAACTTCGCCATTCTCGTTACTAATAAACAAAATTAACGCATACACATATGATTTTGATGCTCAAATACAATTAGCTACGATTGGAGAAATAAATGCAATGGCTGTCGTTGCCTACAGTCGGATTACCGAGCTTGCAACGGAATCATTAGCATCGTATCCGCGGAGTAAGAAATGGAATTTACAAATATTCATGAATCGAGATGATGCTTTGGCCTGGTTGTTATTAGAGCAAAAAAAAATACACAACAAGTAGTTTTAGCTCGCTTAACGCACTCATTGGGTGACTGCTATTGGCCGTTCTGAGACGGCTAGCGATCCCTGGCTGAGTTCAAAAGCATTAGAGGGTAGATTGCTCTCGCAGGGGCGCAAAGACGCAGAGAAAACTAATACAATGACGCGATATAAAGTGTTTTTCTTTGCGCCTCTGCGAGAAATAGGTCTTTAGTCCGCTCATGTCCGACAGCTGCCGGCCAGATGACTGAATAGGCGGCGTCAGATGAAGCTTTCTACTTGTGGCAAGTTTCATCTGTCCCACTTAATTTTTGATCTCGGTCAATAAGGGTATATAAAATCTAATTTACTGTTACAGCACCACAATAACTTTAACAACACAATAAATGGGAGATATAGATATGGCTGACCTTTTTTCTGATGAATGGATGAAAAGCTTTATGGATGCATGGAATAATGAGCCAGAGCTGTCTGATGCACTGGCTAAAATCGATTTTGACTCGGTCATCGGCTATGGTTTTCAGGGTGATGATGGACCTACAGGTGTCATTACTGTAGAAAAAGGCAAAGTGACGGCTGCAGGCGCTTATAATGGCGAAACCCTGAGCTGGGACATTCGTGCTAAACCAGCAAACTGGGAAAAATGGCTGAACAAGGGCGTGGGCATGGCTGGACTCGGCATGGCCTATACTACTGGCAAAATGAAATTTGTCGTTGGTGATTATATGGCAATGGTGAAAGATCCTCGTATGGCTGGGCCTTTCATCAAAAGCTTCGGCGTTATGGGGACTATTTAAGCGTACGAATTTGATTTTCCCTAAATCAAGATGTTTCAGAAAAAGCCGCAGAGTTCTGTGGCTTTTTTTATGCCCTTAAACTGGATTTGAATAAGTGGAATCAGATGAAGCTTTCTAATTGAGGTAAGTTTCATCAAGGTCTTTTTATATATGACTCAACTGTTAGCAATTGTTAACTGTTGCTTTACAGTGAAGTGAAACAGAGTTCACAGATAAGGATATAAATAACAAATCAGTTTAATCTGATCGATAGATAACGCTTTCAGCAGTAGAATCTTCAAAGCACGGCATTGTTACTTTGCACAGGACCATGTGCGCAACGGCTTACTGAAGGACCTGTAAGTGATGATACGATGGTTGATCTGATGACGGGATCGATATAAGGCACATTTAACAAATGTTAACTTTATCTCAATTGTGTAGTCGCCAGTAAGCTGTTAGCGTATACAGGCTAAATTAACATACCGATTTACGGACAGTTTTAAGGCTAACTTACAGGAGAGAAAATTATGAGCGGATTAATACCAGACTATCCACCCGGTGGCGTTGTTACTGTCAACCGTGTCATTCTTAAGCCGGAATTCAGCATGGATGACTTACAGGAACGGGTTGCCATGTTATGCGAGAACGTTAAAACCTACCATTCAGAAACCGGTTTTGTCGGTGGTTTTGTGTGTAAGAACATGGGCCAGATCTCAAATGAAGGTTCCACTACCGGCCAGGCAGTCGACAGTGAGCTGAAAGACAAGGAAGCGTTGATCGTGACTTTCTGGGAAAGCTTCGTCGAACATGAAGAATCACACAAGAGCGATACCTTCCAGCCGTTATTCAAAGCCGTGCTCGAACTATGTGAGAACGGCAATGAAGAGATCGCCTACGAAATGCTCTGGTCGGGCCGCCAGTACTCAGACGAAGAAGCGAAACTTGCCCAGGCCAATAAAGAAAAATACGCCAGTAAATAAGCCATCGTTGGCAACATCGAAGCCACACAAAACAGTGATTATCATCGACGAGTGAAACTATGAGTAACGAGCAGGGCATCGCTATAGAAGCCAAACCCGAACCAGCAAAAAACGGGCCAGCACAGAACGGGCCGGCACAGAATGGCTGGCGCACCTTCGGCATCGTTATCATTACGGTTTTAATCACCGCAGGCGCAGGTTACTGGCTGGTGACCAGCTACCTGTTCCCCAGCAAATTTGATCCGGTGGTACTCAGTGCCTCAGATCAGCACCGTCTCGATGAAAAACTCCAACGTCTCGGCATCGACACCAACACCGCTTCAAGCAATAACGCTATAACAGGCACGGGCTCTAAAGAAGTATTACAACCAGAAGCCTACAGCGAAGTCGGTGCCAGCCGTGACATTGATTTCAGTGAAAAAGAGTTTAACGCGCTGCTGGCAAAGAATACCGATCTCGCGAGCAAGCTGGCTTTTGATTTCTCAGATAACCTGGCCAGTGCCAAATTACTGGTGGATCTTGACCCTGATTTCCCGGTACTCGGCGGTAAAACCCTGAAGGTTACTGCCGGTATGGAAATTAAACTGGTCAACGGCAAACCCAGCGCAATACTCAGAGGTGTCAGTGTCTGGGGCGTACCGGTACCCAATGCATGGCTGGGTAATCTAAAGAACACCGATCTTAATCAAGCCTTCGGTGAAGCGGGTGGTTTCTGGCAAGCCATTAACGAAGGGGTAGAAGAGATTGAAGTGAAAGAAGGAAAGCTTCACATCAGGCTCAAAGAGTGATGCTATTGCCGAGAACGGCATATAAAACAGTTTTCAAGGAAGTATAATAGTAATAAATACATATAGATAAAATGCTTACCTTATAAAATACATGAAGTTATAAGATCGCCAGCAAATGTTCCAGAAAGGCTTCGACTCTTAATTTGTTATCCATCCTAAATTCAAATCCACACCAAATACAACAAAACAGTTCAACTAACCCAGAAGTAATCCATATGCTGACGCTTTACTACGTCACCAACGTGGGTATAGCCACCGAGGCGCTGTGTACGTCGAGCGAAATGCAGAACGATGCATGGTGCGATCGCCCACTGCGTGAATGACCCGACCCCTTTAATTACAGAGTATTTCCATGTTGCAAATACTAGTACCTGGTACTATACTTATCACTTAGTGTACCGACATACGTAAATAGGGAAGTTATGCGTATATTTAAAATTAAAGCATTCAATAAGTGGGCGAAAGGTCTACTAACTGACGACAGCCTGTTAGCCGCAGTCGATGAGATAATTGCCGGTAATTATGATGCTTCGCTAGGTCAGAAGATATTTAAACAGCGCGTAGCAGCAGGTAACACAGGAAAAAGTGGAAGTATGCGCACGATTTTAGCGTTTCATGAAGGAGACAATGTATTTTTCATGTACGGTTTCTCTAAAGGTAAGCGGGCTAATATTTCCGATAAAGAAATGAGAGCATTGCAAAAAGCCGCTAAAGTTTTATTTGCACTTAAAGGTGAGAAACTAAGCGACGAAATAAAAGCGGGCCGATTAGTAGAAATTAAACGAAAACCGAAGAAAAAGAAGTAAGTAAAGAAACAAAGAGGCCACACTATGGATAAATCAATATTAGAAACCATACATGAGTCCATGCAGGATATGCATGATGCAGGTGCGCTTGATAAGCAGACAATGCGTGAATTTGATGCATTGTGCCTCCCTAAAGTCGAGGAATATACCCCGGCTCAAATTAAACGCATACGCACATTAAACGGAGTCAGCCAGGCAGTTTTTGCAGCTTATCTTAACACTGGGGTTGAAACAGTCCGAAAATGGGAAGCTCGTGGGCAGACACGTAAACGCCCAAATGGTGCAGCCATGAAACTAATCAGTTTGGTTGAAAATTACGGAATAGAAATATTAGGTGAACCTGAAAAGCTTTCAGCTAAGCAAGCTGTGTCAGCGATACCACGACGTGTTGCCGCACGTAAATCAGGCTCATGAGACGAAACGGCTTGTCAGGGTTATCACTTTTTTCCGGATACTTGAGCAAATCAACCTGACGCAGGTCGCCACCGAGACTGTCAAGTTCAATTGCATACACATCAGTTTTCACCATGATGCGTTGACGTTGTGCAAAGGTTGGGGTGGTATTTGTCGGACCGACCGGCTGTAAACTCGGCGTGGGTTTTTCGTCCGTGCTTTCCGGAATTTCATCCAGTGCCGCAGTGCTGGGTTTAACATTAATGACTTCACCGCTGGCAGTAACCGGCAGGACGTGATCACGTTGCCATGCATCCCAAATTAAAAACATCACCAGTGCCAAACCAAATAATAATAAGATGCGTTGTTGTTCCATGCTTTAAACCTGCCCAATAAATTCCAGTAAATACTTGCGTTAAATTTTGGTTAAGTGTGTCAGTTGTTGATGATCATTATTCTTGTTCGCTCGCTCGTCGCGTTTTATATCTGCTTCCAGTTCTGAACCGGGCACCGGATCAATGCCGCCTTCATGCCACGGATGACAACGGCAGACGCGTTTCGCTGCCAGCCAGCTACCTTGCCAGGGACCGTGTGTCTGCACGGCATCTTTTGCATAATGTGAGCAACTCGGAAAATAACGACAATGTTGTCCGACAAACGGACTTAGCAGTAACTGGTAACTCCGGATCAGAAACAGAAGTATTAATGCTAACGCGCGGTTAATGACGGCCATGTTTGATCAAATGCTTGTCGTAGTGTCTGGTTAGTTGCCCCGGCCGCTGCCGCCTTGGCAATGACCACGATATCCCATCTGTCTTGTCCAACTTTCGGGGTCGCTATTGTATCCTGATCTGGCGTCGACGTCAGAATACTCTGGTCATTTTTATTGGCGCTGTCGGCGAGCAGGTAGTGATGACGGAAGCTCTCGCGCAATATGCGTTTGAAGCGGTTGCGTTTCACCGCATGCTTCATGGCCTTGCGTGACACCGCCAAACCGAGTCGCGTGACGTGCCGTTGTCCTGGCCGATACAGCAAGGTGAAAAAGGCATGGTGAATTTTATAAGGCTTGGCAAACACGTAGGCGTAGTCTTGCTTGCTAATGAGACGTTGTGCGCGGCTAAATCCGCTGCTTGCTATGGTTGTTACTCGAGGCCGTTTTGGTGGCGGCGTTGTTTCTGAAAACGAACGGGGCACCTATTTGGCCAGATTGAGCTTGTAGATCAGGTTTCGAATTCGCCGGCTAGACCGCGAGGCGTTTGCGACCTTTTGCGCGACGGGCCTTGATCACGGCACGACCACCTCGGGTTTTCATACGCTCGCGAAAACCATGGGTGCGGGCGCGTTTCAGGGTGCTGGGTTGAAATGTTCTTTTCATCGTACTCTACTCTTCTCAATTATTGGACCGGGACATTATCCCGCGACCATGCTATTCGGTAATCGGCGCCGACCGGGTGGGTCATGCTGCCGTGTTATTTTACGTGACTATGGATTATGTCGTTGAAAAATAACACTTTGTAACACTCTACTTGCTTGCGAACAAAACACGCAATCCCGCAAAACAGGGAATTTTGAAGGTCGGCAAGCGTAAAGCTTAATCACTCAAGTGTCAACCAGAAACTTACCGCAAATCAGCAAGATGCAGGGGGTTTATTGCACGCGCACAACTGAAAGCAACAATGCTTTAAAATTATGGCCAAATACTTGTGGACAATAATTAACCTGCGCTATTTTCACACAGGTCGGCATATGCGTTTTTAGCTAAAAATCGATGTTTGTTCAACTATTTAGCCATTTTTAACCTAAAAAACAGTGTATTTATGCTGTTTTTTGTTTAGGCACACAACGGTAAAAAAACCTGAAAATTTTCAATTTTATTGTGGATAACTTTTTTCGCCAGCGCTAGACTAGCCGTCCGGTTTGAATCCGTCTGAACATGCCAGCGCAACATCAAGGCATAACATAAGTAACAACAAAATCTGGGCTTTACACAATTATATTTACATTGTGGTTGGGAAGGCTCTTTAAAAAAATAAGTTTGAATTACGCATGTATGCGGAGGATGTGTGGCCTTGTCACTTTGGGATCAATGTTTGAACCGCCTGGAAGGGGAACTTAGCCCGCAGCAGTTTAATACCTGGATCCGGCCATTACATTTTATCGAGGAGCAGGGCCATCAACGTCTGCTGGCACCTAACCGATTCGTGCTTGACTGGGTTAGTGAGCGCTTCCTTACACGTATCAACGAGATCATTACCCAACTTAATAATAATCAGCCCAGCAACATCAATTTAAGCATCGGCAGTCACGCCAGTGATGCCGAAGCCTCTTTGTCCGAACAGGCCGCCAGTGGTATTGAACGACGCAGCCCGTCTTCTGCCAATGATGAGCGGGTGCCGCGTCGACCAAGCAGCTTGAACCCAAATTTCACCTTCGAAACCTTTGTTGAAGGCAAATCCAATCAGATGGGACGCGCCGCCGCGCAGCAAGTGGCGGAAAATCCCGGCACCGCCTATAACCCGCTTTTTATTTATGGTGGTGTTGGCCTTGGTAAAACGCATTTAATGCACGCCGTGGGCAATCTCATTTGCGCCACCAACCCGAATGCCAATGTGGTGTACCTGCATTCAGAACGCTTTGTACAGGAAATGGTAAAGGCATTACAACACAACACGATCAACGAATTTAAGCGCTATTACCGGGGCGTTGACGCTCTGTTAATCGATGATATTCAGTTTTTCGCTGGCAAAGAACGCTCGCAGGAAGAATTTTTTCATACCTTCAATTCGCTCATGGAAAGCAATCACCAGATCATTATGACCTGTGATCGCTACCCGAAGGAAGTGGAAGGCCTGGAGGAACGTCTCAAGTCGCGCTTCGGCTGGGGCCTGACGGTGGCAATCGAACCACCCGAACTGGAAACACGCGTCGCCATCCTCATGACCAAGGCGCAACAATCCGGCGTAGAACTGCCAGACGAGGTAGCATTTTTCATTGGCAAACGCATTCGCTCCAATATCCGTGAACTCGAAGGTGCGTTGCGACGTGTGATGGCCAATTCGCATTTTACCGGCCGCGCCATCACGCTGGAATTTGCCAAGGATGCGCTGCGTGATCTGTTGGCCTTGCAGGACAAACTGGTCACGATCGAAAATATTCAAAAAACTGTCGCGGAGTATTACAAAATTCGCGTACATGATTTACATTCCAAGAGTCGCACGCGTTCGGTGGCACGCCCTCGCCAGGTGGCCATGGCCATGTGTAAGGAATTGACGAATCATAGCTTACCGGAGATTGGCGATGCCTTCGGTGGACGCGATCATACGACGGTACTGCATGCCTGTCGTAAAATTGCCGAACTACGTGGCACAGAATTTCGAATCGATGAAGATTATAAAAATTTGTTACGGGTGTTAAGTTCCTAAGGATTGGCCATGAGAACCATATCAACACTGGGTTGCTCAATGAAAACCATTTTATTATCTGGGTTTGGTTTTTTTTTGCTACATAGTGTTGCTGTGGCGGGCCATCCAACAGGTAAAATTGCCAGTATAAGTGTTGCGGATAACTCAACTGCCGTGTTGTTTACACTTAGTTCTGCTATCAGCGATACGCCGCGCTGTAATGAAGGCCAACGCTTTTCTATTGCACTGCACAAACCTGGTGGTGCGGCTGCGTACACCGCAATTCTGGAAGCCAAACAGCAAGGCTATGAGGTGAGCGTGGAAGGTTTGAACAGCTGCGGTAATGAGTGGAAATCGGAAGATATTAAAACCATTATTTTGCACTAACCAGTCGGGATACTCTGTGTATAGTGTGTGGATAAATCAGCAATTTTCGAGGATAACTTTGTACAAAGCGTTGGTGGTGGACTTATCCACATTCTGTCCCCCACCGATACAAAACGTGAAACCAAACTATCCACAGTCTTTGATATAGAGTAACTGACTGAATAAAAAAAGCTTTTAGACTTACGCACAGAAAACACGGGCAGTAGTAGTAATAATAATAATTTATATATATATGTATTATTAAAAAAGAAGGCAGAAGGATAAGTATGAAACTTGAATTTAACCGGGACAGTTTAATCAAACCACTCACACACGTTTGTAGCGTAGTGGAAAGAAGACAAAGTTCGCCAATACTCTCCAACCTGCTGGTCAAAGTCACCGGACAAGAACTTACCCTGATGGGCACCGACCTGGAAGTGGAAATGATTGCCAAAACCAGTGTGACTGCAGATGCAGAAGGTGAGTTCACCATTCCGGCACGTAAGTTTTTCGATATCTGTCGCACGTTACCCGATGGTGCCAATATAACCGTCAATGTCGACGCCAACAAAGCTGTGATTCGATCCGGCAAAAGCCGCTTTACCCTCGCTACCCTGCCAGCGAACGAGTTTCCGCAGAGCGATGAGGTCAATAGCCAATGTGATATCACCCTCAGCCAGGCAAGACTGAAGCATTTAATTGATCAAACACAGTTCTCCATGGCACAACAGGATGTGCGCTATTATCTGAATGGTCTGTTGCTCGAAATTTCACCACAAGCAATACGTACCGTGGCAACAGATGGTCATCGGTTAGCTATATCGTCCATCACAGAAAGCACTTCGGTTAGTGAAGCAGTACAGATTATTATCCCGCGTAAGGGAGTTGCAGAAATGCTTAAGCTGCTTGAAGACAGTGAAGCACAAGTACATGTGCAGATTGGGTCAAACCACGTCAAAGTCAGTCTGCCTGATATGGTGTTTACCTCAAAACTGATTGAAGGCAAGTTTCCCGATTACCAACAGGTGCTCCCGGTGGGCAATAACTGCGAATTGGTTGTTTCACGTGAAACACTTCGCCAGGCCTTTAGCCGCGCCTCGGTGTTATCGAACGAAAAATACCGCGGCATGCGTCTGAGCTTGCAGGAAAATATGCTCAAAGCCACCATCCATAACCCGGAACAGGAAGAGGCCGAGGAAGAAATTGATGTTCAGTACAATGCGGATAATTTCGAAATCGGCTTCAACGTGGCATATTTCATAGACGTCCTCAACACACTGAAAACAGACAATGTGATGATTAAATTCAAGGATGCCAATTCCAGTTGTTTAATCACCGGAATTGAAGAAACCGACACCGCCGCGAGTGAAAGCCAATACGTCATTATGCCAATGCGGCTCTAGCAGCAAGTAATCCCGCACAAACACATCATGGCACTGAAGAAACTGGTACTGGATCATGTGCGTAATATTGAACATGCCATTCTGGAACCCGATCCACGCCTGAATATCATTTATGGCGCCAATGCTAGTGGCAAAACCAGTCTACTGGAAGGGATACACCTGCTCGGTACTGCCCGTTCTTTTCGCACCGCACGCGTCAACCACACAATCCAACGTACCGAGCCCTGCCTGACAGTATCGGGAAAGTTGGCCACACAACCGGAAGTGAATATTGGCGTAGAACGGTGCAAAGACAAGACCCGTATTCGTATTAATCAGAAGAATATCAGCCAGGCATCCGAACTGGTGAGACAGTTGCCAATGCAAATTATTACCCCAGAATCACATGAAATACTCGATCAAGGGCCCAAACATCGCCGCCAACTCATCGATTGGGGCATGTTTCACGTGAAACCTCAATACCTTGACCATATCAAGGCCTTCATGCGCGCATTACGGCAGCGTAATGCCGCACTACGAAAAGACAATAATCCCATGTTGGTAAGGAGTTTCGATGCCGGTCTGGTGCATGCCGCACAGGCAGTGCATAACAAGCGATCCGCGTATATCGCGGATATCGGACCACGTATTATCGACATGACAAAAAAGTTGTGCGGAGAAACCATTACCGTGCACTACCAGTCAGGCTGGAAAGCAGGTGAAAACTACCAGGATGTGCTTAAAAATCAGTATGATAGCGATAGTCTCAAACACCACACACAATCCGGCCCACACCGCGCCGACCTGATATTTAAGGTCGACAGCGTACCAGTACAACAAGGCTTTTCCCGCGGCCAACAAAAAATGCTCGTCTGTGCGTTGAAACTGGCACAACTACAGTACTATTTCGATAAGACCTGTCGCTCTGCACTGGTGCTGGTAGATGATCTGGCAGCCGAGCTGGACATAACGCATCGTCAACGCTTACTGGAGTTGCTCATGGTTAGTCAGGCACAGATATTTATTACCCTCACCGAGAAAGACCTGCTAGATGCCAGTCACATTTCGAGTAAAAAAGTGTTTCACGTGAAACAAGGCGCAGTTAAACAAGACTAAGTCAAAAAGCACACCGGCCAAAGTCAAGCGAAAACACCACAAAAACCCAAAAGTCGTTCAAAAAGACAAAAATAAGCCAAGTTTGGTCTAGCAGAAACCGATCATGGGCGCAATAGATCTGGGATCTCAGGAGATCCTGCTACAAAGCCGATAGTGGAAGCCAAGGCTTGGTATTCATTCCTGTATTTTTCGCCTCAAAGCGGATCATACGCAGCCGCTTTTTTCACCAGGCGATGAAATATCTGCAAAAATTTCTTTACAACGCCAAACAAGGTGTATTTTTTTGTTGAACTATAATTCACCAATCCAAATTATTGGTATGGATTTTGATTTTTGCTACAGCAAGACTGCCACGCCAAAGCCGTAATAACACGCTAAAATTATTTACATGGCCGAATTAACAAAGCGGAAATTCAGAATTACTTTTCGATGTAACGAAATAGACCTATAGAACATCAACGACATTACCCATATCGCAGCGAATTAGCACACGCCACCATGCCTTCGATATAAAAACATCACGAAAAGCATACAGGATATCGAGCCAGGCGCAAAAGAATGCAGTTATCACACCTGTATTGGCTATTATTTAATCAACACTAAATATTGTGTAAAATTCCAGCAGTATTTGAAAGTTCTGATGATAATGTAGCCATATTTTTTCAGAACATTTTCATTTATTGCAAAATTTGGGTGGCGGCAAAGATGAGAGTATTCTGTAAGCACGGCAAGGTAAAAAATCACAAGCAACGCGTGGTAAGCAATTTATGCGCGACAGAGACTATTTTATTTTAATGTGATGACTTATAACGCAGGGAACAACAATGTTTAAATTTGAGTATAACGATATTGGTTGGTGGTACTGGCTGGTCACGGCCGGGTTCCTGACATATGGCCTTTCGGGTAATACAGTCGGTTTCATATTAGCCATCGGTCTGACGGTGTTGCAATTATTCCATTTCATGATACGGGAAAAAAGTATCAAGGCTTTCCCGGTACAGGTACGTTTCTGGTATCTAATGCTTCTCATAGTTTCGTTACCAGCAGTGCTGCAATGGGTATTCTGGATTCCTGCTATTGGAACCTGGGCGCAGGTCATTTTTGGTTACTGCGCAATGGCCCGCTGTGTCGCACTATTGCCCTGGAACAGAGGCGAACCGTTTTCTGCCGCGTTAATAAGAAAAACATTTTTATCCCCACCTGTCAGAGGCAACATACAGCAAGGTTTTGCAGGAGACAGTTAATATATAATCGCTACAACAGCACGTCTAAACATGCAAAGCAGCCGCGGCCTTTTTACACGTACGACCAGAGTTTTATATTTATTAGGAGAGCAAAAAAGTGCAGGTGTAGCGAAATACCACACAGAACTGTAAAAAGCGGCGCTTGAATTAAACGTCAGGCGCATATAAATACAACAGAGGACGACTATGATTACTATTTCACAACTGACCGAATTATTAGGGTGGGCATCGCTTATTAATATCGCCTATCTTGTTCTGGCGAGCATAGTACTGATGTTTATGCGCGGAACAATCACTTCAATTCACAGCAAGCTGCTGGATCTGGATGAAAAAGAATTAAAATTAAAATATTTTGACTTTTTGAGTACCTATAAAATAGTGACGCTGGTTTTTATGGTCGCGCCGTATCTTGCATTAAAAATTATGGGCCAGTAGCTGATGCACATGTCAGGTTAAAAACCCCGCCAAGGACACTTTAAAATGATGCGCTGCATCAGGCAGTTTGCTAAACATGTTTATTTACATCATACGCTAAGGAGGAAAAATGGCTAACGAAGGTTACCACGAACCAATCGACGAACTTTCAGACGATACACGCGACATGCACCGGGCAATCGTTTCATTGATGGAAGAGCTGGAAGCCGTTGACTGGTACAATCAACGGGTAGATGCCTGCAAAGACAAGGAACTTAAAGCCATACTGGTGCATAACCGGGATGAGGAAAAAGAACACGCTTCCATGGTGCTTGAATGGATTCGACGCAAAGACCCAACATTTGATAAAGAATTAAAAGATTATCTGTTTACAGATAAGTCGCTTGCGCACGACTAATTGGTTGACCAAAAATTAATGTGAGCGGCTGGTACAAAGTAAACCTTGGCGATGCGCTCACAGCAGAGGCTGAGCTGGAGAAGATAAAAGAAGCCTTTGCACGTTTGTCTCCGCATGTGGCACAACATGCAGACGCTGCTATATTTATTCGGCACGAGAACGAGGGCGGTGTGCACTGCAATGTCATCGCCTATTTTTCACCTGCCATCGAGACACTGGCGCGCACTTTCAATGCCGAAGCCTGTATAAGGCCTGTACCTGACGGGTTGAGTTTGTTCGTTGGCAGTACAGAAGCGGACGAGAATATTTCATTATGAGGCCTGCCAGGCCAACACCGTGTAAAGAACAATGAATTACCAGCTATGCGAAGGGGTACACAAGGATATCGCACCAAGCCTCGCAATCTATATATATAGTATAACTTTCGCCGTTTATGGTATATTTGACGGCTAGCTAAAAAATCAGGAAGCCCACCCGATGAGTGAAACAAAGACCTATAATTCCAGCAATATCAAGGTGTTAAAGGGATTAGATGCAGTACGAAAACGTCCCGGCATGTACATTGGTGACACCGATGACGGCAGCGGTCTGCATCACATGGTATTTGAAGTGGTGGATAACTCCATCGACGAGGCGCTCGCCGGGCATTGCAAGAAAATCGACGTCACCATTCATTCGGATGGGGCAGTATCGGTACGCGATGATGGCCGCGGCATTCCGACCGATATTCACGAAGAAGAAGGCATTTCTGCTGCCGAGGTGATCCTGACCGTACTGCATGCAGGCGGCAAGTTTGATGATAATTCCTACAAAGTCTCCGGCGGATTGCACGGCGTGGGTGTATCGGTGGTCAACGCGCTATCCGAACAACTCAAACTCACCATTCGACGCGACGGTAAAGTACACCAGCAGGAATACGCAATGGGTGTGCCACAGTCGCCGCTACAGATTACCGGCGACACTGAAAGCACCGGCACCGAAATTCGCTTCATGCCCAGCAAAACCATCTTTACCGACACCCTGTTTCATTATGACATTCTTGCCAAGCGCATTCGTGAATTGTCGTTTTTGAATTCCGGTGTCTGCATTACCTTGAAAGACGAGCGCGACAACAAGGAAGACAAGTTTGAATACGTCGGCGGTATTAAAGCCTTCGTTCAACATCTCAATCGCAAAAAAACGCCGTTACATGAAAACGTCTGTTACGCCATCCTCGAAAAAGACGATGTGACGGTAGAGGTCGCCATGCAATGGAACGACTCCTACCAGGAAAACGTATTCTGTTTTACCAACAACATTCCACAACGTGATGGCGGTACGCACCTGGCCGGGTTTCGTGGCGCGTTAACCCGTACCTTGAACAATTTTATTGAGAGCTCCGGCGCGGCGAAAAAAGCCAAAGTAACAGTCACGGGTGATGATGCACGTGAAGGACTCACCGCCGTGTTATCGGTTAAAGTACCGGACCCCAAATTCTCCTCGCAAACCAAAGACAAGCTGGTGTCTTCCGAAGTAAAAGGCATTGTTGAATCGGTGGTTGGTGACAAACTCAATGACTTCTTAATGGAAAGCCCGACGGATGCCAAAGGCATCGCCGGAAAAATTGTCGATGCCGCGCGCGCCCGCGAAGCGGCCCGTAAGGCACGTGAAATGACACGACGTAAAGGCGCGCTCGATATTGCCGGGTTACCCGGCAAGCTTGCAGACTGTCAGGAAAAAGATCCGGCACTGTCAGAATTATTTCTGGTGGAAGGGGACTCGGCCGGCGGTTCGGCGAAGCAGGGACGTGATCGCAAGTACCAGGCAATCCTGCCATTGAAAGGTAAAATTCTTAACGTCGAAAAAGCGCGCTTCGATAAAATGTTATCGTCGCAAGAAGTCGGTACATTAATTACGGCATTAGGTTGTGGTATCGGTAAAGATGAATTTGATATTAACAAATTGCGTTATCACCGCATTATTATCATGACTGATGCGGACGTCGACGGCTCGCACATTCGTACCTTGTTATTAACGTTCTTTTATCGGCAACTGCCCGAGTTGGTAGAACGCGGTTATATTTATATTGCACAACCTCCTTTATACAAGATGAAAAAGGGCAAGCAAGAACGCTACGTCAAAGACGATGCCGAACTGACTGCCTATCTGTTACAAACAGCGCTCGACGGTACCGAGTTAATCGTTAGCGAAGGTGCGCCGCCCATCAGTGGCGAGGCGCTGGAAAAACTCGCGCAACAATACATGACCGTGATGCAAACCCTGCGTCGCCTTGCACGGCGTTATCCCTATGATGTGCTGGAAAACATGGTCATGCGTGATTCAGTGACGCCAGACATGGTAGAAGATAACAATGCCATGCAAGCCTGGTTTGATGCGTTACAGGTGCAAATCAGCGATATCAAACAGGCCGATTACAAGCTGCACTTCGTTCCCGCAGAAGAAGACGGCGCCTGGGAAGTGATCATCAGCAGCACACGTCATGGTGTGACCAGTGACCGCTCTATCAAGCGCGACTTTTTTGATTCCGGCGAATACAAATCCATGCGCTTACTGGGAGACTCACTGAAAGATTTACTGGGCGATGGCGCGCATGTGCGACGTGGTGATCGCGAACAACCCGTCGAACGTTTTTCTGAAGCCATGACCTGGCTGATTGAAGAAGCCAAACGTGGGCTGCACATTCAGCGCTACAAAGGCCTCGGCGAAATGAACCCCGAGCAGTTATATGAAACCACACTCGATGCCAATAACCGCCGCCTGTTACAGGTACAAATCGAAGACACCATCGCCGCGGATGAAATCTTTACCACGCTCATGGGTGACCAGGTAGAACCGCGTCGTGAGTTTATTGAAAGCAATGCCTTGAATGTGGCGAATCTGGATGTGTAAACTGGATTAGCGTTGAGCTGGCCTGGTCTGAACTGGAAAGGTCAGGCATTGAATTTCAGTAGTGGATATGTACTTGTGCTGCAAACTGTATGGGTGTTTACGTAAGATATAAAGCCCTCGTGAAAAAACGGCCAAAGCTGAAAAGCAGTTGTAAAATAAAAATTATATTAAACCCATCCTGCACATCAAACCGTAGTAACCCACAGCAAGCGCAATAATACCCTATTAGAAAAAATACATTGTCTTAATCGATAACCGGCGTGAGCGGGTTATGTTGGAGGAAAACCTGAGATGTATCAGCAAATAAAAACCGGTGTACTGTTTATAGCCCTGATAATGCTCGCTGCTTGTGGTGGTGGCGGGGGTGGTGGCGACACGAGTGGAGGTGGTACAACACCCCCTACAACGACACCCCCACCTACTCCTGCCAGCGCGAGCAAGTTATTTATCGTCGATACGATTAATTCTGCGATTGGGTCAGTTGTTGAAGCGAATTTGACAGCTGGTACGCTGGCATTTGATCGCACAATCAGTGGGGCAAACACAGGCCTGAATGGCACAGCTATACGCCAAATTATTTACGATAATGTGAATGATTTTTTATATGTGGCAAACGGGTCATCGATCCTGGTGTTTAACAATGCCAGTACCGCAACAGGAAATATCAGCCCCACCCGGACGATAACCAGTGCGAGCATTACATTTATAACCGATATCTATCTGGATAAAACGAATGATGTTTTATATGTGGCGGTGGCGACGCCGGATCGTGTGCTTGCCATTAGCAATGCCAGCCTGGCTGATGGCGCCCCGGCGCCAGCGCGCACAGTGACGGTGACGTTGAATTCCGGGTCATTTATCATCAATGGTATCAGTGTTGATTCGAGTCGCGATATTTTGTATGTACTGGGCTCTGGTGGTACACCCACCTACAGCCCACGACTATTAGTCTATGACGATGCCAGCACCTTAACTGGCACCCCCTTTGCTGCAGACCGGGCAATCGCATTCAGCCAAACCGTTTCGTTTGGAAAGTTATTTCTGGATGAAATCAATGATCGTGTCTATGCGTCAAGTTTTACAGATCAGATCGTAAGAGTTTTTGATAATGTTAGCACGGCAAACGGGGCTGTTGCACCGAGTCGCAGTATGGGGTTTTTAATAGGCACGCCGGATATTACCGTCGATACGACAAACGACAGGTTGTATACATCAAAATCTGCTGGTGGCGGACTGTTTATGCAAAACAACGCCAGTAGCAGCAACGGCACCATGACACCTGTGAGCGTTACGCCACCGATTGGCAGTTTTTTACGTTATCCCGCCGTGGCGCCGTAATGTCGGCCACAACGACGAACCACGGCAAGGTAACAACTACACTGCGGCCAACATATCCAGTGGACTGGTCACCGTCACACCCGGCTTGTTGAGCACGTGAGTGTAAATCATGGTCGTCGACACATTGGTATGGCCGAGCAACTCCTGCACCGTACGAATGTCATAATTTGCTTCAAGCAGGTGCGTCGCAAAGGAATGGCGCAAGGTATGGCAGGTAACGCGCTTGGTCAAGCCAACTTTTTCGCCCGTACTACGAATATGTTTTTGCAAACCCTTCTCGTGTATATGATGGCGTCGTACAATTTTGCTACGCGGGTCAGTTGATACTTTTATTGAGGGAAACACATACTGCCAACGCAATTCATTTTCTGCATTCGGGTATTTTCTTGCCAGAGCATCAGGTAAAAAGACACGGCCAAAGCCTTCATGCAAATCTTCAGTATGTAGTTGCGTGACATTATGTATCTGGCTTTGTAAGGCTTTTATCAAAACTTCAGGAATAGGCACGACACGATCTTTTTTACCCTTTGCATTTCGTATTAATAATTGTTTGTAACCAAAATCAACATCGAGAATGCGAAGTCGAATACATTCCATCAGGCGCAATCCACACCCATAAAGTAATTGTGCCATGAGTTTAAATGTTGGATGCTCAATGGCGAAAAGTAGTTGTTTGACCTCTTCTTTTGTCAGTACAACCGGTAAACGGCGAGGCTTTTTGGCATGCACAAAATCAAGCTGGCCATCCAGATCAATCATGAGCACATTTTTATAAAAGAACACGAGTGCATTTAACGCCTGTGACTGGGTGCTGGCAGCAACACTCCGTCTGACGGCAAGATATTGTAAGTAGCGTGAAATATGATCCTGAGTGAGCTCAGCCGGATCGCGCATTGAATAAAAAGCGATATAACGTAGAATCCATCCCAGATAAGAGCGTTCGGTGCGTATTGAATAGTGACGTACACGTACCTGGGCAAGAAAGTTATTGAGATGGTCAGGGTAAAGTGAAACTATTTTTTTTAATAGCGTGCCTTCTTTTGCCTCTGAATCAAAATAGTGTGATAGCAGGTCCGCATGAACTTTTATATACTCCTTGGCCTGTACTGCTGGTGAAGACGCCAGAGTGCGCGCTACCCCCAACCACTCATCCCAGGGAAAAGTTTCAACCCAGTCTGGCTTTACCATCTCAACAAACAGAATCTGCAGCGCCTCTACAAGTTGTATATATTGCCAATCCTTAATATTGGGATTGCGACTCTTGCGTGTTAAAAAATCTTTGAGATGCTGCGGCTTGTGCATCGCAAGGCGAATATTAGGATATGCTTTTATATACTGCTCAACCGAGCGTACATACCACTTCGCCGCCTCAGATTTAACGTTATAAGTTGCTGTTTTAGCAATATAATTATCCCAGAAACGGGAAATCGATGGGTCAGTCATTATGCTACTCCTTTAGCAAAAAATAAATATTCTGATTAAATCGCTTGTCCTAAGCTGATATCATTATCGCTAATTCAATATACATTTTCAAATATTAGGTAGCGACTACCTATACTGACAAAATGTATAAACTACCTATATAACTGTTATGCGTAAAAAAACATGAAAATTCTTATACTAAAAGAGTTTATTTTCCAACCAGATAAATATGAGTTTGTTAGTCAATATTCATTAACTGAGTCAATAGAAAGGCTATCTAATAAAATGGGCAATAATATTTCTGGTAAAGTAAATTTCGAAAATGTCATACTTGAAAAAAAGTATAAAATGTTCCATACGAATTCCTTTAAACCGGTATTTTATGGAAAATTTCAAGAGCAGGACGGTAAAATTAAATTAATTGGGGCTATTACTGTTTCACGTGTTATTCAAAATGTATATATTATTTTCCTCTCAATATTTTTACTATCTAGTTACTTTAATATTTCTGCTTCATTCCTTTTAGTTTTAGGAATTATCTTTGTACGAAAAGTTAGTGAATTCCAAACAAAAAACGAAAAACTCGTTATTAGAAATACAATTATCGAGGCGTTAGGGTGATTTCGCATAACAAGTCGCGCCACACTGACGCAAAAAGCGTTGCTTTTTGCGCAGGTGCGCTCTAACGTTAGCCCTCTAAAATAAAAATGAGAAAACGAGTAAAAATTGGCGATATTATAGAAATAGAAACACCAAATGGGTTCGCCTATGCTTACTATACCCATAAGCACCCTATGTTTGGTGCTCTTATAAAAATAATCAAAGGCACATTCAATGAAATGCCTCATAATCTTGCTGAATTATTAAATGACGAATATCAATTCATCACATTTTTTCCTTTAGGGGCTGCTACAAACCGTGAAATTGTAAAAATTGTTGGTAACCAACCTTTATCACAGAAATCAAATGAATTCCCTCTGTTCAAGGCTGGGATCCCTAATAATAAAGGTAAGGTTGAAAATTGGTGGCTATGGGATGGTGAGAAAGAATGGGAAGTGGGTAAACTCAAAAAAGAACAAGAAAACTACCCTGTAAGAGAAATAATAAATGATACTTTATTGATAGAGCGCATTTGTAATGGTTGGAATCATAAACATGAAATATAGGGCTAACAAGCCGCTCAGCTCGGACAAAGTAAGCGTTGCTTCGCATCGCTCACTTTGCCGGCTAGCTCGTCGTTATGTGTAAAAATCTATTGAAAGAGAATGATTCAATACTATTGTTACAATTTATATAAGACGTACTTATGAGAAAAGACCAATGAAAAGATATATGATTTCAACATATCTAAAATTATGTATTTTGCTTGTAGCCGTAGCTCAGATCTCGGGCTGCGCCTCTACCTGGGCAAAAACACGAGCAGAAAATCTAGCCGCCTCAAAAAAAGCAATAGATGCCGCAGTAGTATGCTGTAAAAGTCTTGCTGAATTTGATTATTCTAATATTTTAAAAACAGACCATAATACATTCCGGATAGATAAAAACTCTAAAGCATTTTTGTTCCCTTCAGGTAAAAGCTTCTTTGCGGCATTTACATTACCGGCATACAAAAAGCCATATGCAATAACAGTAGAAAGTTATCTTGATGGGGGTACTTCTTTTATACCCGAAATGCATATCTTTCATCCTGCATTACTGTTTCTTGATAAAAATTACAAACCCGTGGTTTTCTTGAACAATTTACCATTTCGTTGGGATAGAGGGTGGGTTAGTTCTGGATTACAGGCACATGTAAGGCTAAACCATGAATTCGAAACAGCAAAATACTTGGTTATTTTTACCCAAGCAAGTCTCGTTAGCAAGACATTTACTGCTGAGGGAAGCAGGGAGCTTTCTCCTGCATATATTGGTGGTAGCACAGTAATGATACCTACTAACGCAAGATCGCGTCATACTATACCTTTTAACTACGAAGGTGAGCTTAACTTAATCGTAAAAAATTAATGAATTCACATAACAAGTCAATCAGCCAAGACGCGCAGCAGCGCGCTTGGCTATTTCAGCGTTATGTGTAATAAGAGGGAAACCATGATTAAAACAATTACCATAATTGCAATTCTATCGTTGGGTGTAACCTTCAATTCATATGCAGATGACAGTGATCGAATTGATCAGTTGGAAAAAGATGTACAGGAACTAAAGCTTCGTATATCTAAACTAGAGTCCTTGCTTCGCGATTCAAGCGAATCCAAAGAGATTGTCCTTTCGCATGAAGGTTGGAAATCTATTAGTAACTGGAGAAAACTATCCACTGATATGGACTATGATGATGTTAAAAAATTACTTGGCTCGCCTCAACGGGTAAATGGAGGCAAGATTGCAAGCTGGCAGTACAAAAATGGCGGCGATGTCACTTTTATGCGAGGTAAAGTTTACTCATGGACAGAACCAAAAGAGTGACACATAACAAGTCATTCAAAAACGGACGCTTAACGCGCCGTTTAATTCATCGTTGAGGCTGTAGAAAAAGATCAAAAAACGCCGAATACTTTGATAAAATAACGACACACCACAAGGAGTTGTGTCGATGCCAAAATTTATTCCGTATGATCCCAGTCAAAGCAAGATGGTCGTGGTTAACTACGCCGATCAATTACAGCCCGGTACATTTGAGCACGCGATCCATTTTTTAATCGAACAAAAACTCGATTTATCGATCTTCCATCCCTCGTTTAAGAATGAAGACACAGGTCGCCCGGCCTATGATCCGGCGATTTTATTAAAGATCATCCTGTTTGCGTATTCCAAAGGCATCACCTCAAGTCGAGAAATTGAATGGAACTGCGCGCACAATATCATTTTCAAAGCCCTCTCCTGCGACACGGTGCCGCACTTCACCACGATAGCGAATTTTGTCAGTGGTTATAGCGATGAAATCGAAACCTTGTTTGAACAAGTGCTGTTGATTTGTGACGAACAAGGTCTATTAGGCAAAGCCCTCTTTGCGCTTGATGGGTGCAAGATGTCATCCAATGCTTCGAAGGAATGGTCGGGCACACACAAAGAGTTAAAACAAAAACGCGATAAAATTCAACGCCAGATCCAGTACCACATTACGGAACACAAAAAACTCGACAAGAACGAATCGCGCGACGATGAGCGACGAATACGCTCTGAGCAGGCGATCGAAACCCTAACGAAAGCACATGAAAAGATTGATACGTTTTTAAAGCAAGCCAGCCCACGGATGGGCCAGGGAAAAATAAAAAAGGAAGTCAAAAGTAACATCACCGATAACGAAAGCGCCAAGATGACCACCAGCAAAGGCACCATCCATGGTTACAACGGCGTGGCCACGGTCGACAAAAAACACCAAATCATTATTGATGCGCAGGCGTTTGGCGAAGGTCAGGAACATCATGTTTTACAACCGGTATTAAAGAGTGTACACGACCGTTTCAAACGACTTGGCATCAAGCTAAACGATCCCATTATCACCGCTGATACCGGTTACGCCAATGAAGCCAACATGCAATACCTGCATGTCAATGGCATTAACGCTTACATCCCGGACAACCAATTTCGCAAACGCGATCCGAAATTCATCGATCAACAAAAAAATCACAGTCAGCGAAAACCGATTACCGGTAAAACCAAAGCCACGACCAGCGTGATCCCCGCCAGTGAATTTCATTTTGACCCCGTCAACAAAACCTGTGTCTGTCCGGCGGGAGAAACGATGTGGTTACGCAGTGAGTTAGTCGACCGTCACGGCCATGATAAAGTATTTTTCGAAGGCCGATTAACAAAGTGTCGAGCCTGTGAATTAAAACACCGCTGCATGCATAACCCACAATCGGCCAATCATCGCAAAGGTCATGGTCGACAAGTCTCATTTATTATCCAAAGAGGCCAGCGCCAAGCTAACTATACCGACTGGATGAAACATCGTGTCGATTCCGATCAGGGAAAACTTATCTATAGTCACCGCATGTCGGTCGTCGAGCCGGTGTTTGGCAATATCGGTACCAATAAACGGCTCAATCGATTTAGTTTACGCGGGAAAAAGAAAGTCCAGGGGCAATGGCAACTGTATTGTTTGATACATAATATAGAGAAGCTTAAGAATGTCGGACAATGGGCCACATGAAAGGGCAAAAATTGAGCCGATTGACTTGAAAATCGATATTGATCAGGGCACAGTGGATGAATCTTAATTTTAAAAACAAGACTGTAGAATACCGATACTGTGAACAGGTTTTTCTACAGCCTCGTTAGGGCACCAAGTTACCCATGAAAAGTAGACACTTTTAATAAATAAATGACGGTCTATCAAGAGAAGATAACAATGACGAATAAAATTAAAAACAAGGGTCAAGTTATTTATGCAGAGGATATAGACATCGCACTTCAGATGCTGACCAGGCATATGAATAGCCAGCAAATAAAACCACTACTCACTGCGCTCGAGGATCTAAAAACAGCACCGCACAACGAAGCATACCGAGAACAGGTATTCAATGCATTTGAAGAACTGGGTTTCTTGCAAGGGGCTGCTTTAACCTATGCGCCCTATCTCAACATTTTTGTTTCTGATGACCCATTCGCCGATTAAAAATGGATTATCGACACGTCTACATTATTCGTGTGTTTTAATTCTGTAGCTGAATTAACACATGAAGTTTGTCTGTTACACCGACTGGAACCAACTACCCGATTCCGCCAATGTACTGTTTGCGCAAGCAGAGCAAGACAGTCTGTTTTACTCACGTGCGTGGCTTGAGAATGTGGCGAGCGTGCTTGATGACGATCAAAATTTGTTGCTCGCCTGTGTGGTGGATGACAATAAAATGCTGGCTATCCTGCCGCTAGTAAAAAGCGGTGGTCATACCTTGTACGTCCTCAAGCATCGCTATAGCACCCACTATAGTCTGTTGCTTGCCGACGCGGAGCATGATCAATATCAACAGCACACGCTCGACTGCCTGGCACGGGGTTTGAGTGCGTTGCCATTTAAAGCTTTGCTACTGGAACCGATTGCTGAGGATGACAGTCACATCAGCGGCTTGCAACAGTCCCTGCAAATGTTAGGGGAATCTGCCGGATATCGCTGTGAACGACTATTTCGCTCGTATAACTGGATTTATCGCGTACAGGGTCAATCATTTCAGGAATACATGGCAGCCCGCCCCGCCAGGCTGCGTAATACAATATCCCGCAAGCAGCGAAAGCTTGCGCGTGAACATGGTTACGAGATTCGGCTTTTTAGAGGTGACGAGGTGCCGCAGGCCATGTCTGATTATTATGCGGTTTACACGGCCAGCTGGAAGGCAAATGAGCAGTATGTCGACTTTGTGGATGGTATTGTTGGGCGTTTTTCCAGCCAGGGTTGGACAAGACTCGCGGTGCTTTATGTCAATGGTCAACCCATTGCTGCCCAGCTCTGGTTTGTGGTGCACAGTAAAGCGAGTATATTCAGGTTGGCGTATAATGAAATCTGGAAACCGTATTCACCGGGCTCGATACTGACCAGTTTTTTGCTGGAATATGTGATCGACACCGACAAGGTGGAGGAGATCGATTTTCTCACTGGCAACGATGCCTACAAGCAGGACTGGATGACATGTCGCCGGGAACGTTTCGCATTAAGCTGTGTGAAAAGTACCAAGCCTGCAAGTGGAATGGAACAATTTGTCGCTTCGCTCAAGCGTGTATTCAATAGACAATAAAAACGACTATCGGAAATTATGACCACACAATGACTACAAAGCTGATACAAAAATCCTTGTTTAACGGCACGCGTGAATTTGAGCTGGCAGGCCAGGCTGTCAATATGCGCATCAAGCGATTATTTAAGGAAGAAAAAATATCGGTCGGACTGACCATATTAAATCCCGAACCTGTTGTTAACGAGTCATCTCTTGAATTTCATGATCGCTATAATGGCCGTCTGCTTCTATCGCTGATACTCGACAAACCCAACGCAACGGATTTTAATGCCTTTGTCGATGCGCTGAAGCAAAAAATACAGGGCGAGGAAACATCCACAGCCAATGCACAGACACACTCGACTGAATATACACGTTCAGAAGTGCTTGACTGGAATGTCTACGAGGAACCACCCGAGTTTGCAGAGCATGATGATAGCGATAAGAAGATTAACTTTAAGCCGGTGAATGCGGAACGGATCGGTAACAGTATTACCATGCTGAAAACGTATATGAATGCGGATGATATCAAGCCGCTACTGGATACGCTTGAAACACTTCAGGCCGAACCAGACAATGAAGCAGCCTTTTTGAAGATGGTGGATGCCTTCAACGAATTGGGCATAAATCAGGGCGCGGTATTAAATTATGCGCAGTATTTAAAAGTTCTGCTATCACAGCACATTTAATAATTTTTAAAGGGACGAGAGTTACCGGAAAATCCTTCCTGAGTAATTTACACCCTTTATGCAGTTATAACGAAAGAGGAAATAAGAATGAAGCAGTTTGTATTTGTTTATCTGGGTGGTAACCATCCGTCCAATCCGCAAGAGGCCAGCAAGCACTTTGATAAATATATGAAGTGGTTAACATCGCTCGGTGATGCGGTGGTTATTCCGACCATTCCACTAAAAGACACGACTACGGTCAGCCCTGATGGAAAGGTCGCAGAAGGCGGCAGCAGCGCCATGTCCGGCTTCTCGATTATAAAAGCAGATACTATAGAAGCTGCACTCTCCATTGCACAGGATTGCCCCTTTCTGGAAATTGGTGGCTCACTCGAGGTTTCCGAGATGATGCAAATGCCAGTTCAGTAAAAACAGCATCAATTACGCATTCACTAACAAGAGCTGTAACAAATTCAGTAACAGGGTCAGTATCAATTTTAGTAACAAATATATCAATTAATTGAGGACAAGTAATGTTACGTTCAATCAAACCTGAAGAGTTTATGTCTATAAAAAATGACGCTGCCGCGGTGCTGGATATACGCCGAGACAGTGACTATGACATGGCAGAGGACATTATTCCCGGTGCAACCTGGAAAGACCCGGCCAAAATTGATGACTGGATTGGATCCGTTCCAAAACAAGGTCAGGTCATCATTTATTGTGTCAGAGGTGGCGGCGTAAGTAACAGCGTTGTTGACCGCTTGCATGCCGAAGGTATTGATGCACAATTTATTGAAGGTGGCATTGAAGGGTTAAAAAGTGCTGGTGGAGTAGTGGACAAAAAATAGGGTGACGAAACAGAATGAAATATAAGTTTTTTAGTTATCTTATTTTAATTTTTGGTATGTGCTTGCCATTTTCAATTCATGCCCAACAAAAACTGACGCCAAAAATCGGTTATATCGATTGGGAAAAAAATACAGTCAATGTTGCGGGGACCGATGTTAACTATAAAAGAGGCAGTTACCCGCCTGCAGGTGTCGCTTATGGCTACATATTTCACGATTCGCTTTTTCTCGGTGGGGAATTTATATTCGAAGATTTGGATCTAACCGATGGCCGATATTCAAACAGTAACGATATAAATGTATACCGCATTAATGCCCTGCTTAATTATTATTTTTTATCGAGTGATTTTTTCAAACCGTACGTAGGTTTTGGCTTGGGCTATGCAAAAATGGGGATTCATGCGGCCGAAAACGCCTCACTGCAAGGTTATACCTATATGGGCATACTTGGTTTTGACATGCAATTTACACGCAGAATCGGATTAAATCTTGAATATCGTAATGCAAATTTCTCGGTCGATGATTCTGCTAACAACCAACTAAAAAGCCGTAACAACGAAATTTTTGTTGGTGTGAATATTTATTTCGGTAAATAACGATAGCCACCCGATACGCGCGGCACTGAACTCGGTAATGGCATTCAGGGAGTTAGGCTGACCTGCAAAGTCGCCTGGCCTGGTTCGAGAGGCATTTGTACTTTTTCACTTTGAGTTTTGGTGTGGGCTTCAGCGGGTACAAAACGGGGATTGTAGACCGTGTAAAGCATGCTTGATTGTGGACGGAATTTACTTGCATTCATGCGTATTGCGCACTGAGGCTGTTTTGTATAGCAATCCGCGATGGCTTGTACTACTTCATCAGCGGAACGAAGCGCGAAAAAAGTCTTGTCCCAGAGTTGCCAGCCGTTGGTGTCTGATTCGATACCATGATATTCAATTCGGATAGCCCAGTCGGCCAATAAACTGTTTTCAATAATCTTCCTGATATATGCTGTATCCGGTTTGATCGCTTGCAAATAATTGATTGTGCCCACTGATTATCTCCAACTGATGTTTGCAACCGATCTGTGCGGCAAGGCCAACAATTACCGGTAAGTGTTAGTATTTCCTAATACACTTTAATACATGATTAAACTACTTGGTTATTATGGACATAGATTGGCGTTGCGTCTTATCAATATGTGGCGTGAACAAACGTGCTTTGTATAGATAAAGATAGATAAGCCATGCTTATTACCGTACTAATATGCTTTCATCTATTGAATATTCATTTTCCATAGATAAACTTGTTTGACAGACATAACCAAAATTTCGAATAGTGTGCTTGCGAATAGCAGCAAACAAGATAACAGTAGTGCGCTTGCATGGAGATAACTTGGCAGGGATTGATGATAACGAATTCCGTTCTGTTTTTATTCGTGATTTAAAATAAAATAAACCATAAGCAAAAAATAATCAGGAACATATCATGATCAAACTCATCATTTTTATTATTCTTTTTAGCGTCGGTGTTTTTCTGTTGCTAAACAGCAAAGCAATTAATGCAAAAATTCAGAAATCAATTGCCATAGTTACCATTGGCTTGAGCCTGGCGATACTGTTGTTTTCCCTGTTTATTACTGTACCGGCCGGTCATATCAAGGTGGCCACCCTGTTTGGTAAGGTTCAGGATCAAACCTATGTTGAAGGCCTGCATGTTGTTAATCCGTTGTTAACCTTTACCACGTTTGATTTGCGCCAGAAGACTCACAAGGAAACCGCCGGCATTCCTGCCGAAGACAAGCTCATTACCAAGATGGATGTCTCGGTGCAGTACCGAACGATTGGCGAGATGACACCGGATATTTTACGTAATACCGGTACGACCCAGGCCTTGATCCAGGTACATCTGATTCCCAAGTTGCGTTCCATACTGCGTGAACAGGGCAAGGGCGTGGCCGTGTCGCAGGATTTTTTCAGGGAATCTGTGCAACGCCAGTTGCAACAAACACTACAGGTCGGTCTGGCAGAATATCTGGCACCCAAGGGTATTCAGGTTGAAACCGTACTGATACGGGATGTCGAACTGCCGAATGTGATTCGCACCGCGATCACCGAAACCAAGCGTCGCGAGCAGGAAGTGTTAAAGCAGCAGGCCGAATTGCAACGCTTTGCAACGGAACAGAATCAGAAAGTCAAACAGGCTGAATCAGAACTCAGGGCAGCCAAGCTGGAAGCGGAAAAAATTCGCGCCCTTGCTGATGCCGAAGCCTACAAGATAAACGTGATTAACAAAACCCTGGCACGCTCGCCAAACTATATCGAACTGAAAAAAGTGGAACAGTGGAACGGTGTGTTGCCTGTTTATACCGGTGGCAATAATATTCCGATGATAGATTTGCGCAACGCCAAAAAATAAATCTGCTGTAACGCTTCGCCACGAGGGGTAACTATTAAACTTTCGTGGCGGTGTTTTATAAATTGATTACGACGTAAGACTAACCTTTAAATTTCACCATTCGTGTCACCTGGATGTCTGATATAAATACGACACCGGAGTGCTCGTTATAAAATGGTGCCAGACCTTCGAGGATAGGCCTGACCAGGTCTTCAGGTACGGCGGCGATGATCATGATCAACACATCATCTTCGTTAAACATCAGATGGCCTTCATGAAAACCATGTCGACCCTTACCGGACAGGTTATTAATGATCGTATAACCCTTGACGCCGGCCTGATCGAGTATGTCGGTAGCGAACGCCTGATGTTCGCCACTCAATATGATTTCAAGTTTTTTGAGCGGGCTGAAATTTAGATTCTTCATGATGCACTGGACTCCTCAGTTAGATCAGATAAACCAGGTAATTCCTGTAGATTGACGGATGACAAGGGTTGCTTGATCCAATCACCATCCTCGTAGGTACACACCAGTTGTTGTTCCGGATCGATCACCAATAAACGAATCCAGCTGTTACGTACCAGATATTTTACTGTAACGACATCTTCGACCGCACGTCTGGCGTGTTCCAGGGGTGCCTCAATGACGGTGATCAAACGCAAGGGTTCATGATACGGCAGGCCGTTTTCCAGTACGGTCTGCGAAGGCAAGCCGGTACGCAGGTCACTGAGATTTCCGGTCATAACCCCAAAGCGGTCCGCCACATTATGGTAGACCTTGCTGCCACTGCCGAAACGTTGATTGTCGACGGTGGAAAAATAATGTTCCATGTTGATCCACTGTCCCACTACGAGTGGACCCGTGAGGATGTTTTCCAGCAGGCGTCGTTTGGGATCAATACGATAATCATAGGAATGTAAAAACGAGCGGCCTTGCAGATTTATATCGCGTGTCAAACTACGTCGCCCGATAATAAAATAGGCATTACGTGACAGGCCCCACTCGGGACGTACCTGAGACCAGTCCATGGCATTACGTTGCACACCGCGCAATGCAGCGCCCGGTTCGGGTGTTGTCGATGACATTTGTAAACTCGGCAGGCGTTCCTGCGCACAGAGTCGCGAAGCCGAGAGCAGTCCGGTGCGTAAGCGATCAATATACACAACATGCGAGGACGGGATGCGATCCAGATCATACAACTTGATTTCATCTGTAGTGGTATTGTGCAGAGCCGGGATAAACCAGGCATCGTCTGCGATATCGACCCCCTTGCTGCGCAGGCGCTGCCGCACTTCAGGCTTGTTCGCCATTTGTGCCAGTGCGCGCGCATTCACCAGACCATGGTTACCACCACAGGCACCACAGTCGAGTGCCGACTCGTAGGGATTGTTTTCAGAGGTGCTGCCATGCCCCACCAGTAAAATAAAACGTGAAAAATCCCTGGTCAGACCAATCGCGCGTAATGCCTGACTGACGAAATTGACCTGTTCATCAAGACTGAAACCGATGCGCGCCAGGCGTTCCAGTTGTAATTGTGCAAACGCCGGATCTATCCGGTATACCTCGCGTAAGCGGGTTATAAACGACTTCGTCTGCGTTTCATCGAGTTGTAACGTGCGGGTAAATTCCGGTGTATCGAACTGCTTGCCCAGCGCGGCTTCGCGCAATTCACGCACCATATCATCATTAACTTGTTCGGGTTCGAGCTGGAATTCCTGATGTATGGCTTGCACAATCAACGCACGTTGTACGGCACGTACATTGGAGTCCGCCTGTTCACGACTGAGCTTGTCCAGTATCAGATGCGTGGCCGGTTTTGGTTTGTGTAAATGTTTGCGCCAGCGGTTATAACTTTGCGGGATGAGTGTTTTGCCCAGCATGTCAAAACCGAACAACAGACCAATGGCTTCGACCGTGACAAACGGACTGAAGATCGATTCCTTGAGTTCATGCAGGGCTTTTTCCAGCGCCGTTACGGCGGCGATATCTTCCTGCTCGCTAACGGCCATTTCCAGCACCAGATTTTTCGGTGTCAGTAATACCGGACAAAGGTGGGTTTCACTGCCCTTGCCAAGCTCCATAAAACTTACCGGCACGCCAAAAAATCCGGCGATACCATAGGTCTGGTAGTCACCGACGCTTTCGAGGTGACGACGTATACGTTCAGAGCGGGTATCAATACAAAACAGTGCCTGCACGAACGGCCGTTTGTCACGTGCTGGTTCGGGTTTTACATTCACACCTGCCAGCAAACCTGATATGGCATGGGCTTCCATGGCGCGTAACCACACCAGTCCTTCCTTGCGTTCAAAGCCGGACAGGATATTGATCAGGTTTGCCAGTTTGTCGACCGGCAGACGCCGTACAGTTTCTGGCGTGTTATCGGCTGCTTGCGCCAATGCGCGAAGTCGTAAAGCCTGTTTATTTGCGTCGTGCGCCCGCTTGTGTCGCACATATTCATCAAACAGTTTTTGAATTCGTTGCTGACTTCCCACCGCCAATGCCTGCTCCACCCGTGTGGCATAAGCCGGCAGAATTTCCCCTGCATACAATTCATGGCGCAAAAACGTCTCCATGGTACGGTTATCAATTGCACCGGCAATTTCACCACGGGTTGTCGCGATGCCCTTGCGCGCACGCTCTTGCAACAAGGCCAGTGCCAGCGTCAGGCGTACCGCAATAAGGTCGACCAGATCAGCCGGATAGCGCTCACTCCAGTAGTAGCGTTTGACACTCGCCCGCCAACGAATAAAACCGGCCCAGCCATGCAGGCGCGAGAGTTCGCGTGTAAAGTAGCCGACCCATTGGTCTTCCGGTATCTGCAGGGTTTTCATGACGTGCGCAATGATGCTCTCGGGGCGATCATTGACCTCAAGTATGTCGCGAACATTGAGCCCGCGTAAAAACAGTTTGGCATTGTGACTTGCGACCTCGCGCCATGCCGCGAAGAATCCACGTTTGCGTTCCGGCATACCCCACACCGATTGGCCTTCGTCAAAGAAATCCAGACAACTTTTAATCACCAGTTCATCAAGTTCCGCTGCGATCTCGGTACCATAAAGTGCATCAACGGTTTCGTATTGCGGTCGATCACCCAGCAAGGTATCTCGCAGCTTGTTGGTCAGTGCCGCCATATCGATCGGTTTGTCTGCTGCCGGTACTTCACCATTCAGTGCCGCATGAATATCGTTAACATCGGCCAGGCTACATGTCTGAATGACGGGTTTGTCGGTCTTCGTCATCAAGCACTGTAACCAGTGTTGACTGTCGATACCCTCGACGGGTTGTTGCGATGACAAAAAGACCTGGATGTCTGCATCCATTTGCGTCTTGTCCACCTTGCCTTGCTGAAAGTAACGTTGATAGGTTTTGCGTGGCAAATAACCGCAACCATGAAACAATTTTTGCCCTGCTTCGACGGCTTCGTGAAACGGTAAGTGCTCGAGACCGTGTAATGGATTGTGATGAATAAAGGATCGCATGGGCCAGAAAAAAGGAATCGGCTCCCCCGCGACATAAATCATGGCACGAATTTGCAGTTGTTTACCGAGTGGCAGACTCATAATAAATCTCCTGACAAGTACACGCTTCCCAGCATCATAATGATCAAGGCCAGCACATAGGCCCAGGTTGTCAGCATATGCAGATCCGCTACGTCGCCCGTTGCAGCCGGGCCGACAATCAACCCTTGCAGCAAACGCGCTGCTGCCCAACTCCATAACAACCAGATGCCGAGTAACGTGGCGGCGACGCCCGGCAGGAGCGCACTCGTTTGTATAATCATTTTCAACATGACGAAAAATTCGGGAAACAAGGGTGTGGCAACCGCGGCGAGTACGACCACCACAAACACACCGGCAAAGCGTGGAATGGATTGCGCCAGTCCGCCGTATATACCGGTATATGCAGCACCAAAACGTTTTTCCAGACCGTCACATAACAGCGCCAGTAATAACAATGGGGCGGTAGCGGCAAACGTTTGCAAATGGATATGTTGCAGGTTGTCTGTAGCGTGTAATGTCAACCATAACAAAGCCCAAACCGATGTGGCAAGAAAGCTGATCCATTGTCCGACATCACGCAATGCCAGTAGTCTTATGCTATATAAGAGTGAGGTCGCGACTGCAACGACAAGCATCCATGTTGGCACGGTAACACCGCTAGTCTTGATCAGGAGCAGACCAAGATGCGGCCATGCCAACAGCAGTACACTGCGTAACAGGATGTTATGTGTGGCATTAAATAATTTATTAAACACCATGCTCAAGGGGAAGACGGGCAAGAACAGTGCAGCAAGCATGAGTGATAGTTCAGACATATCAGCTCCACCTCAACCAAACGTTCAACCTGCCAGCAGATGCAAGTATCAAACGTGTCAGGCGGGTATAAAGATCAGGCAAGTAAAATTCACGTGTAACCAGCGCATAGAATGCCAGCCACAAACGACCTGAATATCTTACCTGGCGATGACCGTTGCGTTCGGAATAATAGGTGACTAACCAGCCCAGAATAATAACTGCGGTGACAATGGCAACCAGTACATCAAAACGGAACAGATCAATACCTGCTGCAGCATAGATCTGTTTACGGAATGCCGGGTCCGGGTAAAGAAATACATCAAACGCGTGACTGATAACGGTATAACCCAATACGACAATGGTGAAAGACAGAATACTCAGGCCTACCAGACGCCACAGGTTTTGTGAACGCATGCGATAGGTGGCAAAAATTAATTGTGCGCCAGTTACCCAACCGAAGAACAGTAATACGATGGCGCCCTGTTTCTGAAAATAATCCTGTGACACTAACCAGTGCGCCAGTATTAACACCGTAACCGGCACAATCAGCGTAATGGCTGCCATCAACAGCCAGGGCTTACGTGTTCGGGCCGGGCGTTTCTCAACAACAAAGGTATACAGTTCATCTTTTGGTACACCGTCGTCCTTGCGTGCCGTGTTAATAACGCCGCCGGCACTGAGAAACAGGGTACCTTTGAAAACGCCGTGTGCGATCAAATGATAAATGGCAAGCGAGAAGGCACCAATGCCGCATTCCATGATCATGAAACCCATTTGTCCCATGGTCGAATACCCCAGCGATTTTTTAATGTCGTTTTGTGTCAACATCAGAATGGAACCGATGATGGCAGTCACCAGACCGACAATGAACACCGCGTGCAAAACATCGCTGGTATGCACAAACACCGGTGCAAAACGATTAATCAAAAATCCACCGGCGTTAACGATGCCGGCATGCATCAGGGCCGAAACCGGCGTGGGGCCGTCCATGGTATACGGTAGCCAGGTATGCAACAAAAATTGCGCCGAACGCGCAAAGGCAGCCAGTGCCAGTAGTGCACCCACAACTTCGGTCAGCGGTAATCCCAGAAAACTATGCGCGAACGGGGCCTGATTGATTTGTTCAAATATCTGTGACAACGACCAGGTACCATAGGCCTGATATAACAACACGGCAGCGAACACTAACGGCAAGTCACCAATACGATAGGTAATCAGGGTCCAGAACGCATAACGATAGGCAGTCGGATTACTTGTGTCCTGACCCAACAGGAAATACAACAATACGCCGACCAGATGCCACGCAACCAGTAAGGTGATGAGATCGCCGGCGGTTACCATGAGTAACAAGGCCGCCGTCATCAAATCGAGCAAAACAAAGAAGCGTGCATAGCCTGCTTCTTCGGCCATGTAGCGTAGCGAATAGATATGCACGATCAAACTGATGACGCCAATCACCAGCGCCATCAGAATACTTAAGGGATCAAAAATCAGAATACCCCAGGAAGTAAAATGCTGAACCTGACCGGCATCACCTGCGATGGCGTACCAAAGCAGTACACATGACACGATCACCGTCAGCAGGGTAGCGGTTACACTGATACGCGCCACACGCCGTCCCAGTTGTCCCGACAACACATGCGTAAGCAGCGCTGATAGCAGCGGTAGTAGTACGATCAATGTAATGTAGTTGGTCATCTTGATCTTATGTTTTTCTGCTAAAGATGAGTTTACCCGCCAACAATATTTCAGGCGGACCACATTGCTTCGTGGACAGGGTTGTCAGATCGCAACCTCTGCCCCCGCATAGGCAGGTCTGCCGGGGACGGGACATAATTAATAGCCCCTAGTCTATATGTTGGACAGGATTGAAGTTATCGATATTACGTATAGAATCTATTGCCTATAGGCTATGGGACAAAATCGGATGTTATTGATAAATAAGGGATCGTACTTTAGCGGCGCCAGACGCCTGCGCGCGCGACATCAAGGCACAAGCAGACTGCATGACTTGCGGGTGTTGTTAATGAGGTGTGGGCAACACATGAAACTATGTACAAAACAGGGTAGCTACTTATATATATAATAGCGGCAGGACAAACATGCCAATTCATACACAGCATTGCCAGAATCTGACAAGGTGGTTTAAATGGAATTTATGACATGTATCGTTATACGCTAACTATTGTTTTTTTGTTTTACATTTTTAAACCGGCATTCGCCGCACAAGCCGCCTTACAATTTTTAGGTACATACGATAACGTCAGCTCATCTGCTAGCGGGCATTGTTATGGTACCAGTGTGTCTTTGTGGCAAATAAATAATAGCGAAATTATAGGCATGCTGGATGTACACGCCGGCCTGTGCGGCGACCCACCCTGTTCACTGTTGAAGGGGAATATAAATAATAATATCGTGTCTGTTAAAACCACAGCACCTGTTTACAATAAACACTATTTATTTACCGGCTATATAATCAATTCGCAATTAACGGGTATGTTGAATAAATCGAAAACAACATTACAGAAGAATTCATTTAATCTGCAGTATAAAAACGTTGCAGCGTGGTGTGCTGCATGGTCAAAAGTGTTGAGGTGCAAAGGTGTGAAGGCGTACTGCAAATAATTCACAAACTGCTAGTGTTGATAAGCAACAGATCGTAATAAGAGAATACGATGCGCAATAAAATATCCGGAATAATTGGTGTTTTATGGGGCGGGGCAATAATCGTAAACTGGTTTTTATCAAAAAACGCAGCGGCAAATGGCGCCTATCAAAACGGTAAAACGGGCGCAGTCATTCCTGGTGCATTATTGTTTGTTGCCGGATTGCATTATTTTTTCAGGAAACCTGCTGACAAATAACACCCACCCAAAGTTTGAACAAACAGCTATGCCGGTGCAAGTTATTCAGCACCAATATATAATCGCACTAAACCGCATTGGCGGAGGTAACCATGTCAATCAACAAGCTATTACTTGCCGTACTATTCTTCACCAGCCTGCCAGTATTGGCTGTTCTGCCACCGAGATACCATAATGCGAATGATCTGGACGCTATGATTTCTTATATAAAAAGTAATACAAAGATAATAGAAACATTACGCTCAATTGATTTTCAACTGCGTGCGATTCATTATGGTAACAACTGTACGGTCACATTCAGGCGTGCAGACGTCGCCAGAGTCATGCCGGGTCCGGCAGCACCGCTGGTTGTTGACAAGACAGAATGCGCTGATAGTACGACGAGTAAATATCTGCAGTGACGCGGGCAGCATAAACACTATCTATTCACGGATTTATATATGGCTTGCTAAAGGAGTGAATCATGCTCGAGCTAAGACCGACATGTGAGAATTGTAACAAGGCACTTGCGCCTGATTCGACAGAGGCGCGAATCTGTAGTTATGAGTGTACGTTTTGTCGCGACTGCGTGGAAAAAATTCTGGAAAATGTTTGTCCGAATTGTGGCGGCGGTTTTTATCCCCGACCTGTACGGCCGAAACATAATTTACGCAATGATAATTATCTTGGCAAAGATCCGGCATCCACCACGGTGAAGTACCGACCGGTTGATGTAGCCGCACACAAACTGTTTGCCACAGATGTCAAGCACATCCCGTCTGCCGAGCGATAATGTATTCAGAGCTGAGTATGTTGAACCTGTTTCTTCTATTTGCTGCCATTTCTTATCTATACTTAACCGTATATATCAGTGAATACAGATAAAAAAGGTTACTAAAATAGAATAGTAATGGCTGTAGCATAATATGAAATCATTGGATTTTTTACTGTTTATTCTTATCGCGGTGATTTTGCTTGTCACGCATGTCAAACTGGCGCAATTTCGTATCAAGCAATGGGCACGTGAAAATGGGTACCGTCTCCGATTCTGTAAAATACGTCTGGCGAATATCGGGCCGTTTTCCTATTTCGGTACCAGTAGTGGACAGTCCATTTTCCGGATTGAAGCGGTCAGCTATGACGGCAAGATTCGCGCGGGTTTTGCGCGTGCCGGTGGCTTTTTCTTTGGCTTGCTGCGCAAACGTGTGGAAGTGAAGTGGGATAAAAACCAGGCATTTGAGTAAGCCCGTTTCATTTCGATATAGCCTTGTTGTACATACAACATTTCAACTTGATTTGGCAGGAAGATTAAATAAATGGATAGCAGCGCACAACTGGTGTGGGGAATATTGTTCGGCTCGGTCGGCATTGGCTATTTTATTTAGGGTAAAAAACAGCGTGCCGTGGTGCCTTTTGTTGCTGGTGTCTTGTTGTGTGTGTTTCCCTATTTTGTCAGCAACGTCTACCTGATGGTGTTGGTGGGTGTTGCACTGGCTGCGCTGCCGTACTTTATACGTTGGTAATCAGTCAGACAAAAAATTCACCCTGCCATTGTTCGTGAAGAAAATCCAGCTCAAGCAACTTCGGACGCATATTTAACGCGGCCGGTGTTGAGAAGGTATGTTTGACAGGAAAGCTTGCAGCAAATTCGTGCGGGTCACATGAATTTGACTGTACGGCACGAAACGCAATTTTCAGCATGTCGTTAACCTTGTGCATTGGCAGTTCCGGATTGTCATGAAAGTTGTCATGAAACAACACACGTTTTTTAACAACACAGGAAAAATATAATTGCATTTCAACAATGAGCGGTGCGTTACGCATGCGCAGTTGTTTGTCGGCACGCGTTGTCCATCTGATCTGTAAAGCCCGTTCGTCTTTGTCGTAAAGAATTGATTTACTGCAGGCATATGGATGCAGCCATCGTGTTATGCCGGCGAAGGCATCGGGCAGGGCAAAGTAACTATTGTGCAGATTCATAAACCGGTTCAGCCAGGAAGTTGTCAGCTCGGATTATAAGTGTAGCGTAAAACTGGCGTGAAACACCTCAGGCAGCCAACAGGCCATAAAATCACAGCTAAAATTCCAATAACAGGCAGCAACTGATATCCATAGTAGAGTTTTGTTCCTACAATATCTACATGTGTAAAAAAAATCTGCTGGTCGGTTCCTTGTTACTGCTACTCTGCAGTGCCTGTGTATTTCAAACAAAAGTCCCGCTCGACACGCTGCAATACAGCTCACCGGCCGCGAGTAAAAAATCACAATTAATCATTTTGTTACGAGGCTTTGGTAACGATATAAATTATTTTGACAGCCTGGGCTGGACTGAAAAACTGCAACAACGCTACCCACAGTACGACATCATTATTCCGGATTTACATTACGGCTACTACAGTGAAGGCAGTTTTATGCAACGCATGACTGAAGACATCATCTTGCCGGCACAGCAACAAGGTTATCAATCGATCTGGATACTGGGAATATCCATGGGTGGCCTGGGTGCAATTATGAGCAGTGAGCTAAACCCGACGATAGTCAAACGGCTGTTTTTAATTGCGCCGTATCTGGGTGATGGTACAGCGCAAAAAACTATCGTCAAGGCGGGAGGGTTACGCAAATGGGATGACGAGGACATGGACAGCACAGTCTGGCAATTCAAACTCTGGTCACATTTAAAATTCCTGTCTGCGCAATCACCGGCGGTGCCGGTTTATCTGGGTTATGGTAGCGAAGATAAAATGCCGGGTATTCCGTTATTACAGGCAGCATTACCGGTGAAAAATATTGTTACAGCGGCCGGTGGACATAAAGACGGAGTGTTTACTGATGTATTTGAAAAAATGCTCGCTGCCGGCTATTTTGAAAGCAACGTACACTAACGAGGAAGCGATGGTCGAAAACAAACGTAAACACCCGCGTCTGACCGTGCCTATGCAGGTCGAGCTCAGTTATGCCGATGCTGAATCCGTCATGCTTACGACACGTGATATCAGTGATGGTGGTGTGTTTTTGGTGAGCCCGGAAGGTAAATTCCCCGCGCTTAATACACAGGTACAAATTAAAGTGAAAGCCAGTTTACAGGGAGAAGAACCGCAGAGTATTGACGCGACGGTGGTGCGCGTCAGCGAAGAAGGCGTGGGGCTGAAATTTGATGATAGCTAAATACTGAAAATGTCACATGCATTATTAGTATGAAGGTAACCAGGTGCATCGGGTTCAAAATAAGTAAATATGTACTAGAGTTAGTAAAGTAAATTTTAGTGAAATAATTGTTAATCAAATAAAAATTTTATAATCAGTTTAAAAATCCTGAGGGGAAATACATGACGGATATCTATCAAACGCCGACGTCGTCGCTGGAAAACAGTGTCGATTTGGAAGAGCAGTTCGGTTCGGTGGAACAGGGCCTGCGCGGCGAATATGCATTCAGTATTCGCGCGATCATCAGTGAATCATGGGAAAAAGTGAAGGGTTTCAAGGGTACGTTCTTTCTGGCTTTTTTAATCTACATCGGTTTTGTTTTTTTGGTGTCTCTGCCGTTTGAAATCAGCGCCGTGTTTGCCAGGTCAGCCGTTGAAGATAATAATATTATCGTGTTGATTGCGTTTGTTAAGCAGATTGCTGTGACCCTTGTCACTACCCCGATTCTGGTGGGCGTTATTATTATCGGCATGCGACGCTCGGCAAATGTATCCTCGCGTGCAAGCTCGGTGCTAAATTATTTTGGCAGCATGGGCAGACTGTTTGTCACCATGTTGCTGATGTATATCATGCTAATCATCGGTTTTTTGTTGTTCATCATTCCAGGAATATATCTATCAATTGCCTATTACATGGCTATGCCGTTGGTAGTTGAAAAAGGCATGGGGCCGTGGCAGGCGCTGGAAACGTCACGTAAGGTGGTGAGCAAGCACTGGTTTAAAATGTTTTTCTTTGGCATCGCCATGATGTTAATCATGATTGTTTCCATGCTGCCGCTGGGCATTGGGTTGATCTGGACACTGCCGATGATGATGATTGCCTATGGCATTATTTATCGAAACATGTTCGGGCTGCGCAAGGAAACACTCGCCGAGTAACGTCGTGGCCTAGATCTGCACTGGAATAGACGCAGGCATCTGCACTGGTATAGATGCTGGTATAGATGCTGGTAAAGACGCGGGCATAGGCACTTGTCGTAATAACGCAGCTATTTACTTTGGTATATACGTCTTAGTGAATTTGCTTGCTAATATAGATTAATCATACATATTTCTCCCCCCAGAAATATAAATTTGGTCAATAGTCGACTAAAATAGTCATTACTAGGGGGTAAATATTCAATGCAGCCTGCTGCAATTCCGAATAATGAGTCAGAACGGCTTCACGAACTCAACACCTATCAACTACTCGATACGCCACACGACGAGGCATTTGATGAGCTAGCTGATCTGGCGGCAGAAATTTGTGATGTTCCGGTCGCGCTTATTTCCCTGGTTGACGAAAATCGCCAGTGGTTCAAGGCCAGGGTGGGTCTGGGCGTAGAGGAAACCGCACGCAGTGTATCGTTTTGCGCGCATGCTATTTTGCAACCGAATCTGTTCACCGTAAAGGACACCCTGCTGGATGAGAGATTCAAGGATAACCCGCTGGTTACCGGTGCGCCCAATATTCGTTTTTATTCGGGTGCACCGTTAATTACACCCGGTGGTTTGGGTTTGGGTACCTTGTGTGTCATAGATAGTAAGCCGCGCGAGCTGACCACGTCGCAACAAAAATCCTTGCGTATGCTGGCGCGGCATGTCCAGACACTCATGGAAGTACGCCGACAGAATATACGCTTGCGTGGATTAAATCGTGAACTGGAGTTGTTTACCTCTGCTGTGTCGCATGATCTGGTTGCACCGATGCGCCGTATAAGTGGTTTCACCGAAGCCATCATGCAAGACCATGCCGATGAGTTATCGGACACGGCCTGCGACCTGGTATACCGTGCCCATAATGCCAGTAAAACACTGGAAACGTCGGTCGACAAGATGCTGTTGTTATCGCGCGTTGTCAGCGCCGGACTGAGTGTAACGAAAATCGATCTGACACAGATGGCGCGTGATCAGATTGCGTTATTGCAACAAGCCGAACCTGATCGAAAAGCGGAAATCATCATTGAAGCGGACCTTTACGTTTTCGCCGATAAGGATCTCGCACGCAGCATGATAGATAATTTGCTCAGTAATGCGTGGAAATTTTCAATTTGTAGTGATGTCACACAGATCAGAATGGGCCGCACGGTTTACGACGGTAAACCGGTGTTTTATATTCAGGACAATGGTATCGGTTTTAATTGCAGTAATGAAAAAGATCTGTTTCGACCCTTTTCGCGCCTGCACAAGCAGAACCTGTTTCCGGGCTCCGGTATTGGCCTGGCCACAGTAGATCGCATTGTACGTCGCCACGGTGGTGAACTGCATGCAGAAAGCAGCGAAGGCAACGGCGCGACTTTTTATTTCACTCTCTAGTTGTACCCCGTTGTAAATCCAGTTACGTACTGATACCTGCCTTATACCTGCCGGCTACCTGTAGAAAAGCATAGCCAAGATGCCGCTATTCCCTCAGATTTAGCGCCTGCTTATGCCCGGATTAGTGAGCAACTACTCAGCACAAAAATTCGTTTATCTGCATATCAGAATTCTCTAATGCCATATACCCGAGTAACTGAGTATACTACTGCAAAATTTGGCAGGCCTAAATGGCTTAGATATCAATAACTTATTTCAGAGGTATTTTATGAGCTCACAAGATGCAGCAGTAAAACGCAATATGACTGTACTTTTTTCTGTTTTATTTGGCTTTTTCGTCGCCATGGTATTGCTGGCCCGTACGCTGGTTTACTAAGCCACCCAACAGGCTGTCTGTTTCCGCTTTAGCGGGCACAGGCAGCCAGTTTATCCCCTCTCAATTCCGTACCTCCGCGTTAGCCTGATCTTCATACACGTTTATACTACATTACGTTTGTTTAATACTGCACAGTACATTGTTGAGGCGACAAGTGTCGTGGAGCCAGCATGAAAGTTGTATTTGATTTGGGTAATGTGTTGCTGAACTGGGAGCCACAAGCGGTGATCGCCAGTCTGGCGGTTTGTGATACGACCGAAGCGTTATTGCATGAACATGTTTTCAGTCACCCGGACTGGCTGGCACTGGATCAAGGTATTATCTCCGAACAGGATATGATTCAACGAATCATTCGCGAAACGGATTTGTCAGCACAGGAAATTGAACGTTGTCTTGTTGCGGGCAGGCATTCCTTGCAGGAAATTGAACAGAGTATTGCGTTGTTACATGAAATTCATGCGCGTGATATTCCACTATATTGTTTGTCGAATATGTCCATAGAAACCTACACACACATAAAAGACAAAACGTTTTTCAGTTTGTTTACTGGTATTGTCGTATCAGGTTATGAAAAAACGATTAAACCCGAGGCGGAAATATTTCAGCGCTTGTTACAACGTTACGATTTACGTGTCGAAGATTTATTGTTTATTGATGACAGCCTGCCAAATATCAGGACTGCTTTGGATCTGGGAATGGATGCAGTACATTTTGATCGCAGCACAAACTGCTATGAAACGATTCGAAACAAACTTGATTTAAACGGCTAATATATCAAGTATCCGCCTGATCGAGATACGCATCGGTCAGGCGGATGTTTGCTATGCAGATTTAATTCACGGTAACCGTTACAAGATCGGTATCAACATAAGTACCATCACTGACACGCATTTGTAGATCGTAGGTACCAACCATGTCCGGCGTCAGTGTTGGATTCACCGCACCACTTCCAGCAAGACCGGCGTTGCTGCCAACAGGTTGACTGATGACCGTCCATACATAGGTCAGCAAGTTGTAATCTGCATCAACACTCTGGCTACCGTCCAGTTGCGCGGTATTACCGAGTGTAATGATGACATCATTTCCTGCATTGGCGACAGGAGCATTATTATTCGGACGATCATTGTTAAGCTCTTGCCAGGGCAATGTTAAGGAAAACTCAAAGAAGTTATCGCCGTCTGCATCAACCGAAACATTTACCAGTACCGCATTAACCGGCGTTAAACGGATTTTTTTATTCAGCGCGCCAATGTATGTGAGTGGGCCACCGGCATCCGGATAACGCTGTGTCATGCTGGAATAATTTAGCGGTGCACTCGTGACGATATCAACATAACCGTGCAGATAATGGTAAATACGGCCATTCACAGTCAAGGTAAACGCTGTTGGCGTGGTGTAATTGTTTACCACCGCTTCGGTGACATAGTTTTCATATTTGAAAGATGCAGCCGTGAGACTGTCTTCGATGATCATATCAATGGTTGATGTGTAGGTCGCCGGGCTGGCTGCATCGCTATAATCGAGCTGGGCACGAAAATCTGCACCCACGTGCCAGTCGATGTTGTCGGCAGGATTGACACCAACAAAATTCAGATCATTGAGTGACAGTTTCACGTCGGTGTACTTGTCGATGCTGGCATTGTAAGCCAGAGCGCTGAGAGTGGCGCTGCCATTGACGATGACATAACCATCACTGCAACCGCTATAGGTCACCGTCACCGAGCCGAGTCGAGTCGTATCATCCACTTCACCGCTCAGTTTTGCCGTACCGCCATTTGGACAGGCACGTGTCTCATCCACGACCAGACTGGCGCCGGGCAGGGCCGTTTTGCTGTTCAGCTTGTCGGCATTTAATTGTAAGGATTGAGAAAAAATACCGGTATGCGTACGCAGCTTGTTGGCAATAAATTGACGGGCATTGCCGCCCGGTTTTTTGCCGCCGCTAAAAGATGGCTGGGTAAAGTTTTGCGTCGCGGCATCGGCCGCATCGCTGCCATCAAAGGTCCCACCGGTGATGGCTTTCGAGTTATTTTCAGTTACATCCGCCGCCTGGGTATTGCCCGAATATTGCACCGAGTTGGAGCCTGAATTACCAGTGCCACCGCCGCCGCTATTATCACCACCGCCCCCACCACCGCAAGCCGTGAGGCCGAATGTAGCCACGAATAATAATAATGTTGTATTGATAGACATCCTGTATGAATTTGTCATTTTCCTGCACCTCGGAGTTGTTTTTATTGAACGCGTTATTGTTAATATAAGAGTCGCCAGCTTATGGGCTGGCGTACAGCGTCTTATTTCTCTGTGTGTATTTACGCATCCAGTCAGGCGATGAGTCTGTAAGAAATTGTAACAATTTGTTTCTAATTACGCATAATTTGCGTTTACACGAGCAAACGTTTCAATTTTTGTGACACAGTTCAATAACCAGCTAGCTGACTCAAATCAACAATTGTCAGCCAAATTTCAACTAGAATTTAATAATACAAGATCAAAAATTCACTCATTAGTCTTGCAAATGCGTGAATCTGCTAAATCATGATTTAGTGTGAGGTGATGTCATGTTGCTCAGCTGCTTCAATTATGGGGCGAGCTAACTGCTTCGTCGCTGCAGCTATCGTCGATACGACGAATTAAGCAGGGATTTTTGATCGAATTAGTCTGTTTACTCTGGAGATATACACGTGACCAAAGATGCAAAATTCAGCCTGCCAAAAGTAGACGAAGATCGTAAGGACCAGGTATTGGCAAGTGCCAAAGACGTGCAACAGCTGGACAGTAAAAAAATCTTTGCTGATGCGAATTATCCCTACGAAACTAAAATGAATAAAAAGGAATATGAAAAACTCAAAGCGAAACTGCAGATTGAGTTTTTAAAAATGCAAAACTGGGTCAAGGAGACCGGTCAGCGCGTGGTGATTCTTTTCGAAGGGCGCGACGCTGCGGGTAAGGGCGGCACCATCAAGCGTATGATGGAACACATGAACCCACGGAGTGCGCGTGTCGTCGCATTGGAAAAACCGACTGATGAAGAAAAAGGTCAGTGGTATTTTCAACGCTATATTCAACACTTGCCGAGCAAGGGAGAAATCGTGTTGTTTGATCGTTCCTGGTACAACCGGGCCGGTGTGGAGCGCGTGATGAATTTTTGCAAGGCTGGTGAGTATCTTGAATTCATGCGCCAGACACCGGAGTTGGAACGCATGCTGGTACGCAGTGGTATAAAACTTTTCAAGTTGTGGTTTTCCGTCAGTCGGAATGAACAGTTTCGTCGCTTTACACAACGCAGTGAAGACCCGTTGAAGCAATGGAAACTTAGTCCGGTTGATTTGGCCTCACTGGATAAATGGGAAGCCTATACCGAAGCCAAGGAAGCCATGTTTTTTTATACCGATACCGCTGATGCACCGTGGACGGTAATCAAATCCGATTGTAAAAAACGCGCGCGCATCAATGCCATGCGTTTTATTTTAAGTCAGCTTGATTATCCAAATAAAGATCCGGAAGTCGCTATCCCGCCGGATAAACTTATCGTCGGTTCCGCTGCGTATATATACGAAAAGGGTGAACACATTCTGGATAAGGCGCCGAAAATAAAAGGTGATAAGATGTCCGAAAAATCCAAGCAAAGCAAAACAGCGAAATAAACCAGATATATAAAATAATTTAGTCACATCGAGTTGGCAATGCTGCAATAATGTATCCGCCCTGTGATGTGCTCATTTCCCCAGCCGACCTGTTTTCAGAGTTTCGCTAGAATTATATCGATAGCCTTCATTCCATAGTTAGTACGACGTTGTATCCTCCTGCCATTAAAAAAACATCAGAATGAGTAACGAATCAAGTGGAAAAATAGCGCCATTTGATACGCTGACAAGGATTGCAAAAGGCCACAACATCTGCTTTCATGTCGATAGTGCTTACGGGTTGCGGGAAGTGCTGAATATTACGCAATCATTATAAAAAGAATAAATGAGGCGTGAATTATGGGAACAATCTATAACAGCATCCTGGAAACCATTGGTCATACCCCGGTGGTGCGCATTAATAACATCGGCCCGACGCATGTAAACATTTATGCCAAGGTCGAATCGTTTAACCCCATGGGTTCGGTGAAAGATCGCCTTGCGCTGGGCGTGATTGAAGCGGCGGAAAAATCCGGCGAACTCAAACCCGGTCAGACCATTGTCGAAGCTACCAGTGGCAACACCGGTATTGGTCTGGCGATGGTATGCGCGCAAAAAGGTTACCCGTTAGTCATTACCATGGCAGAAAATTTCAGTGTCGAACGTCGACGCTTGATGCGCTTTTTAGGCGCCAGGGTGGTGTTGACGCCCGCATCTGAAATGGGTTCCGGCATGGTGAAAAAAGCCAGGGAACTCGCAGAAAAACACGGTTGGTGGCAATCGCTGCAATTTCAAAATCCGGCCAATGCCGACATTCATGCCAAAACGACTGCAGTAGAAATTCTCGATGACTTTGCCGACACGCAACTGGACTACTGGGTGAGTGGTTATGGCACCGGCGGTACGATTAACGGTGTGTCGCGTGTTTTAAAAGAAAAAATGCCGCACACGAAAATCATGGTTTGCGAGCCGGACAACTCACAAATGCTCAACAGTGGCATCGCACAGGGTCGTAATCCTGATGGCTCGCACAGTCACACGCATCCCGGTTTTCAACCGCACCTGATGCAGGGCTGGACACCGGATTTTATTCCCAGGCTGGCCGAAGAAGTCATGCTAGCCGAACACCTGGACGGGTTTTTGCCCATCAATGGCAACCTTGCCTTGCAAATGTCACGCGATCTGGCACAAAAAGAAGGTATCTTCGTCGGCATCTCGGCGGGTGCAACGCTTGCCGGAGCCATGCAGATTGCCGAGACGGCACCTGAAGGCACCAATATATTATGTATGTTGCCGGATACCGGTGAACGCTATTTATCAACACCGTTGTTTGAAAATATTTCCAACGACATGAACGAGGATGAAATTGCCATTTCCAAATCCACCAAAAGTTTCCGCTTTGATGTTGAAGAAGAAGTAGCGGAAGAGGAAGAAACAAATGTTGTACTGGATGAAGTGGCTATAAAAGAAGTGACGTCGATAATTAATGATCAACAGGAGCCGGTGGTCATGTTTGCGCTGGAATGGTGTGAGTTTTGCTGGTCGGTACGAAAAATTTTCGACAAGTACGGTATTAAATACAAATCAGTCGATCTCGATTCAGTGGAATATATGGAAGGCGACCGCGGTAAAAAAATGCGCCACGTGCTGGAAAAACAAAACAACTGGAAAACCCTGCCACAGATTTATATCCGGGATGAATTCATCGGCGGGTGCACGGATTTATTTGATGGCATTAACGATGGCAAGTTTGCCGAGCTGATGAGTAAACACGCGATACCTTATGACACATCCGTGAAGGTCGATCCTTACAGCCTGTTACCGGGCTGGTTGCACCCGCGCTAGTCGGACATATAATTTGTTTTTATTCGCTCTTGGAATACGACGCGAGTAAACTAGCAGCCTCCAGTTAATAAAAAGATCGGCAGTAATAGCCAGACAGTAATAATTGTATCGCTGTTGAGTAAACTGCCAGAACAAAAAATAATCAAATCATATACAAGGACAGTGTTATGGCATCACGAGACTTGAATGATCTCATCCCGGAAGTCAAAGAACGTGCCGAGCAGGTGCAGCTTGCCTGTCAGCAGGCAGCCGGCTTTGACTTGCTGATTTATTGTACATTGCGAACCCTGGAAGAGCAGGCCAGACTTTACCGCCAGTCGCGTAATCGCGCTGAAATTGATACGAAATTGTTAAAATACCGTACACGTGGCTTTGATTTTCTGGCCGAAATTCTCGAAGGCGTTGGGCCGTGTTATGGCAAGCATGTAACCAATGCCGGGCCGGGAGAATCCTGGCATAACTATGCACAAGCGTTTGATGCCGTGCCACTGCTTGGTGGCAAGCCAGCGTGGAACTACCTCGATGCGCGCAGTCATTGGGATGCGTATGGTGAGGCGGTGCGGCAAGTCGGGCTGCAATGGGCCGGCGACTGGACCAGTTTTCGTGAATACCCGCACTCACAGCTGAACCAGGGCAGTAATCCACTTAAACTCAATGACCCGGATTTTATCCGCGAACAGCTAACCAAATACAAATTACTATAAGCATTACAAGGAGAGTCCAATGTTCCCATTATTAGCCGCGCTGCCCACCATATTCAGTGCTGTCAAACAGGTCACCACGCTGTTTGACAAGGGTAAGGAGGTGGTGCAGGAAGTTACCGGCAAGCCTTCCATCGCGTCCACGCCAGACGAACTGCAAACTGAAATCAGTCAGTTGCCGCAAGACACGCAAAACAAGTGGGCCGAGAAAATGGCCAAAGAAGTGGATATGTACGTGGCGCAGAATGAGCGCCTGGCGACCGATATTGGTTTGATTGATTCAAATATCACCAGTAAGGCCTCCACGGCTGCAGCGGATGAAGCGATTATCATGCGCATGACCACCCGTCCCTGGGCAGTACGCTGGATGGTGCGCTATGTCCTGTTTCCTTTTGCCCTGGCTATTATCGATATTCTGCAGAATCTGGTCGTTACCTGGTTACCGTTTATCAAAATCAAACCCTACAACACGTTTGAGCACTTTTTTGGTGTAATGATACTGCCCACTGACAACGATGCCGGGGCCATGGCCGCCTTCATGAAGTTTTTCTCAGAATCGGGCGGGCCAACCACTTTTGCGGGGCAACTATATATAGAGTCACTGCCGTGGGTGGTGTCGGTGATTTTGACATACATGACGCTGCGCGAAGTTGGCAAGTGGAACCCAAATTCAGATGCGGGCCAGGAAACCAAAATGTTGGGCAAAAACCCCGCACCGATGTCGCTTGTCAGCAAAGGAATTAGCGAAGGGCTGGATTTGGTCAGTAGTATCAAAAAGCACTTTAAAAAGTAACTGGTAAGTAACAGGCTGGCTATATACCAAAATAGCTAAATTGGTGTATAGGCATTACTGGAATGGGTAATGTTTATACATATATTTGCATTGAAGGGCTGATTTACCCACTCTCAGTGTGGTAATATCGTTTTCAAGCGCTGAGCATATCCAAGCAAGCAATTTCAGGGGAAGACATATGAACAAATTAGCCATTGCACTCACGGGTTTATTTACTTTTGTTACCACTTTCGGTTCGGCGCAGGCACTGTTTGCTATCCCTGTGGATGAGCCGGCGACATTGGCGCTATTCAGCATCGGTCTGGTGGCGATTGTTGCGCGACGTTTTTTACGTAAGTAATTAAACCAGGCAATTAATTGCAAATAAAAGCCGGTTGACAGAAATGTCAGCCGGTTTTTTTATGCACGGTGTAAAAATTCGACAGTGCGTGTGACGTTGGTATAATGCGCCAAGTTTTCTTGCCATAACACCGCCTGCACCCAATGAATCTGACAGCAATTGATTTCACAAAAATATCTGATGACTACATTATTCCCTGGGGAATAAACCTGCTCATTGCGCTGGTCATCTTGTTTATTGGACGCAGCATTGCCAAAGTCATGGTGAATGGCGTGGTGCGTTTGATGCACAAGGCAAAGGTCGATGAGGCTCTGGTGGGATTCCTGTCGAGTATATTGAGCGCCACCCTGCTCGTCGTTGTCATTATGGCTGCACTCGAGCAACTCGGTATTAATACCAATTCAATTATTGCGGTTCTGGCTGCCGCGGGTCTGGCGGTTGGGCTGGCACTCAAAGATTCCTTATCGAATTTTGCAGCGGGTGTGATGCTGATAATCTTTCAGCCTTTCAAAAAAGGCGATTTCATCGAGGCAGGTGGCGTTACTGGTGTAGTTGAGTGGGTACGTGTTTTCAGTACCTTGTTACGGACACCGGATAACCGGGAAATCACCGTCCCGAATTCTAAAATTTATGGCGATATCATCACAAACTTTAGTGCACACGAGCAGCGTCGCATCGACATGGTTATCGGTATTGGTTATAACGACGATATAAAAGCAGCAAAAACCCTTATAGAAAGCATTTTGCATAACGATGAACGAATACTAAATGAACCGGCCGCAGATATAATGGTTCTGGAACTGGCAGATAGCAGCATCAATCTTGCCGTGCGGCCGTGGGTAAGATCCACAGATTATGGCAAGGTGCGTTCTGATTTATTGGAAACAATAAAAGAGACCTTTGATCAACACAATATATCTATTCCCTATCCACAGCGTGATGTGCACTTGCATCAAATAAACGCTTAAGCAAGTAAAGTCAGGAAGTTAAATCATGAATATAAAATACATTGCACTGCTGGCATGTGCATTTGCAGCAAACCCGATTCATGCTGCTGAAAATAAGGTTGCCACAGTCACAACAAAAGAACCAGCCAGTAAGGCTGATTCGACCTGGAAGGCTGATGCCGAGCTCGGTTATGTTAAAACGACAGGTAATACCGATACCGAATCAACCAATTTAAAAATGCGTGCCGAAAATGAACGTGTCGACTGGAAACACAGCTTTCAATTCGAGACGGTTCGCAATTCTGACACAAACGGCACCACTGCCGAGCGCTATTTTGCCAGCGCCAAGACTGCTTACAATATTAACCAGGATTCCTATGCATTTGGCAAACTGCAATATGTGGATGATCGCTTTAGTGGTTATGATTATCAGGCTAGCGCGGTACTCGGTTATGGCTACCATATATATAAGACCGAGACCTTGAAATGGGATGCCGAACTGGGTGCCGGTATTCGTGAAAACAAGCCCGAAAGTGCTGTGGCTACATCAGAAGGATTGATTTATTTGGGAACCGATTTGCAATGGCAAATCAGCAAGTCAGCGCAGTTTCGTGAAGAAATTGATATAGAAGCCGGTGAGGACAGCACAGTCAGCAAATCGGTAACTGCCTTAAAGACCAAAATCAACAGCAGCCTGGCATCGAAAATAACCTATACCGTGAGACATAATTCCAAAGTACCTGTGGGCAAGAAGAAAACCGATACAGAAACGGGTATTTCGCTGGTTTATACATTTTAACGTACTTTTCTGCCATTTTTATGCTTATTATTTGGCCACATCATAGCAGCCAATATTTTGTTATATATAACAAAGTAAAAACAAGAATTTACGACTTTTAGAAGGGGTTTTAAAGTAATTGCTTTACAATGTTCAAGCCTTGAACTATCTTTGTTCATAGGTTGAACAAAATGTAAACCATTGATTTGACCGAATAATCTTGGTTAGTTGAATAAATCTCTATGCTTGAATATGGTCACGGCAGGGCGGTAGCGTGCGCGTCTATTTTACAAAGTCCTTATAAAATTAAGAATGAATATATTTTTTCTCACACAATCCAAAAGCCTGAAATTGTTTAATGACATTAGCCTGGAGGTGTCAAAAGCAGTCAAATTAACACGTTGCGGATTTTATGTTACGGATTCTAGCTATTATAAAAATTACACTAAATTAAATCGATTAAATGTTACAGATGATTCTTTTATTATAAAAGAATGGGAAATACTGGAAGAGTCGCGGGATTATAAGTTCGATATAAATAAACTAAAAGACTATGAAGCTATTTATGGTGACCCCACATTATGGAACGCATTAGTAGCAGACAGGCGTTTATATTTTGGTAAGGATTCTGTACGGGAACAAGATTATGCATCCAATTATAGTGTGGAAAAATTAAATGCAATTTTACAGAAAAGTATTGAAAAAATTGAAAGCTTATTTGATAGCCTTAAACCGGATTTGGTAGTCAGCTTTATTTGTGTAACCTTCGGGGAGTACCTTACATACCTGGTTGCCAGGAAACGTAATATTCCTTTCTTAAACCTTCGACCAACCAGAATTAAAAATTATTTTCTTCTTGCAGAGTCAGTTCATGAGCCCTCATATAAGGTGATACAGAAATACGATCAGTTTAAAAAAGAAGGTATACCTGAAAATTTGATTAATGAGATAAAAGAAATTGTAATCAATATTCGGAACTCTCACGCCATGTATGAAGGTGTAATACCTGCAAATTCAAATGGAAATATCGAAACCGAAAGAAAGCAAGAGAAAAGAAGCACTGCAACTATAATTCGTAATATATTTGATAGAGTAAAACGAGTGGCCAGTGATACGTGGCAATATAACTTCGGCGCATTTCGATCTGACACGCATCATAATAACAGGCTGAAGGTTCATTGGTTTCGTCGTATCAAACGTCCGGCAAGAATGTTGCAATTTAAATTTTTATTAAATAAAAGATTAATTAGTGACAAAAAGAAATTGAAACAAATTAATTATGCTTTTTTTCCTTTACACAAAGAGCCCGAAGTAACTTTGCTTGTTTACAGCCGTCCTTTTTGTAACCAAATTGAAGTAATACGAAATATTGCAAGAAGTTTACCAATTGATATGACATTGGTGGTAAAGGAACACCCTGCTTCCATTGGCTACAGGCCATTGTCTTATTATGAAAAAATTCTGGGTATTCCCAATGTTGTTATGGTTCCTCACACATTTAAAAGTGAAGATTTATTGCATAATTCGAAACTTGTAACAATTATAAGTGGTTCGGTTGGTCTTGAGGCACTTATCAGAAAAATTCCTGTAATTAATTTTGGCAACACGCCATTTAGTTTTCTTCCTGATACTATGATTAAGCAGGTAACAAATATTAATAGATTGGCAGATGAAATTGCCGACTTAATCAAAATTCATTTACATGATGAAGATGCATTGAACGCGTATATAGGGGCTGTAATATGCTCATCAATACCTGTAGATTTTTACTCAGTACTACTTGGTCGTGAAGGTGTATACAGGCCAGATGGTGGTGATAATTATAAGCACCAGGTTACAAGATTGACTGATAGTATTTTGAAATACGTTGATTGTACTCTTTAACAAATTCAGATGTTAAATGGCATGAGGAAAAGAGTAGTAAATTATTTGAGACACATGTATGACAGACCACTGTATCCGAAGAAAACGGGCGATGGAATTATCCCATGGATTTCAGGTAAAGGTGTAAAAACACGATTATTTTTAAACACAATGCGTGATCCAAGCTTAAAAGAAATCAGTATCAGTGCAAGTATTGAAAAGTATAGTGCTAATGGTGAGATAGAGGAAAGAAAGTCAATTAATATTGGAAATGAGAAAATAAATATTGTTGAGTTGACTGAAAATAAAACTGATGACCTGACATATGGTTATTGTTATGTGAAGCTGGACGAAAATCCTTATAAAACGGTGTCATTACAATTTCATTTGCAATACTTTGCTTCTCACACATATGCAATGACGCATGGCAGGGCCAAGGGGCAAATCAGATATTATAATCAGAATTTACTGGATATCATCATAGGTTTGCTCGATAAATATCCATACAGTGCATCTACCGCATTTACAGCAGAATCTGCAACACAGGTAAGTTTTCTTGTACTTAATGTAACAAATCTTTATGCAAAATATAGTTATCGTTACAGTAACGGGGACAGCGGATCATTCTGTATTCCTGCAAATGGTAGTTATATGCTGAATTGTAATAACAAGAATTCAGAAACTATAAAAATTCAAGCATCACGGCCATTTACATTTTATATAATTATGTCAAAAAAGAACATGACTGCATTAACTATACAGCATATTCAGGACAAGTTTTAAGCTCAAATAGTTATGAGTAGTTATTTATATTTTGGTACATTTTGTGAGCCTGGGCTGAGACATGAGTTGGCTTTTGATGCATATTCGATTGGCAGGGGTAAACGAGCAGCTGAGCCAAATATTCTGAATGTAAAGGCTTTGTATTATTCTGAAAACGGCGTGCTTTTACTGGAAGAAATGCTGGATTGCTTATCACCAGTATGTGAGTTAAAAGCGGTTGATTCACGGGTACTGGTATTATTAAAGATTACATATACTCAACTGTTACCATCAAATATATACGGATTTATAACAAATACAAGAACAGGTGAAGGGACGTCTTATCCATTAAATGCGGCAATCGGTTGGCCAGAGACAGATACGTGGTACAACAGGGCTGTTATGCCGATCGGTAAACCACCGGAAAATTGGGAAAATTATCTGTATATTGCCAATCCAAGTCGCTGGAGTGCGATGAAAATTCAGATTAGATATTATTGTGAGGGCGAATATAAAAGCAAATCATATAATCTTGGCCCAAAACATAGTTTACAGATATCGCTGAAAGAAGAAGCAAACGCACTTGGTGTAAGAAGAGGTGTTGATGCGATAGCAGTGATATCACGCAATAAATCGATTGCATATCTCTCTGGAAGAAATGTCAACAGTGGAAGTATCAGCTTTCTTGAGCACCTTGTCACTTTACCACGAACTAACATCAAATTAGACAAAGCAAAACCATGGAATGATTTGAAGGAAGCTGATGGAGACATCGCTGATCAAATTATATGTTACTGCAATGGTAAAACACTAGGGAATTTACTGGATGGTTCACTTGGTACAGATACAGGTAATTATTGTACAGGATGTCGTGATGACATTCGAACTATAAAAAAATTTATAAAGTTTAATCCGGAGTTGTCTGTAAAGCCAACTGAATTAATTAAAGCAATTACTGGTAATAACAGTGAGTGATATGAAGGATATTTATGATTAATAAATTTAAATTAAACTTGGCGAAAATGATTTGGAGAAAAATCGAGGAATGGGGAGCCAAGCACACAGATATTACGCTACACGATCCAAAGAATGAAACTAAATCTGTAAAATTGTCATATCCATACGAATTTAATATTGCAGGTAAGAGTTTACAAGTTGAGTTACAAAATATGCGGCATTACAAAAGATGGCGTTCACTTAGTGATGAAATGAAAAAAAATGTAAACGACATGAATACGCCAATAGCATGGCTGGTTAAAAATATACAAAAAGACAGTATTGTATATGATGTGGGTGCAAATGTAGGGAACATAGGTACATTGGCATGTTTATTAGAGCCTGAGGCTAGAGTTTTTGCTTTCGAGCCGGAGCCAAATTCTTTTCTGCAACTATGTAGAACTATTAGTTTGAATAATCTGAATATAATTCCTCATTCATTTGCATTGTCAGATAGTATAGAGCTAAATAAATTTCACATAGATAAAGCCTTCGATGCGGCTTTATCAAATCATCAGTTTGGAGATGCTGTCACAAGTGCAGCCAATCCGTTTAAGCAGGCATTCGAAATTGGTACGTTTTCTTTTACACTTGATTCTCTGGTTTACGAGCATGGTATGCCACCACCAACACTAGTTAAAATTGATGTGGATGGAATTGATGCTAAAGTCGTCAAGGGAATGGAAAGAATTCTTGCATCAGGCAGTGTTAAAAGCGTAGTAACTGAGGCAACCGGCCGAAAAAACATTAATATAATTACCAATATAATGGAGAATAATGGATTCATACAGAAAAATAAAGAATCTGAAATTGAGCAAGTGTCATGTGATCTTGTATTTGACCGATCAGAATAAATTCATACATATTTAAATTGAAAGTATTTAGTCTGATTCAAGATTTGAAATAATTATTATGAGAGTATCTGTAGTTAATGAATTTAAACGCAACTTCAAAAAACATAAATCGAGATGGCTGTTTTCTTTTATTGCACTTCAGGTAATACCTGTATTTGAGGTAACGTTAATATCTCTGATATATCTGCTGCTAGATGAAGGTAAACGCGACAAAATCGATAAATGGTTAAGGAGTGACGCATTTATATTTCAGAATATGTATATCGACTACGACATAAAACCACTAGTTCTGATATTTTGTCTGGCAATTTTTATTCTTTTATTTCAGATGGCGCTGCGTTATGCGGCAGAGGTAAACCTGACGCGGTTAAGAATACTGGTGTATATTGAAGATGGACAAATGATGTTGGCTAAGTACCTGTATGCTGATAGTGCGATTTTGAATAAACTTGGTAAGGAACGCATTACCATGAGTCTTACTAATGATTGCGGTATTTTTGGGGATATCATAAAGCAATCTATGGAGATTATAGCTGCTACGTTAACGTTATTTTTATATCTTATTACTACACTGTTTCTTTCGTGGAAAATGTTATTAATTGCATCAGCGATATATGCATTACCATTATATATTAGCAGAAAAACATATGGAAAAATGCAGTCAATTTCAAGATTAAAAATATCTGCACAGGAAGAAGTACTTGGGTTTTTTACAGATATCTTAAGTGGCTTTCAACGCTCGAGAGTTGATGCACTTGAAAATGAATTAGCGGTAAAATCTACTGATGTTTTGTCGCGTAGCCAGCAGTGGCGATTGTTAAAAAGAATTACAGAAACTCGCTTTAAAATAATAATGGATGGTTTATCCTTGTTTGGAGTGACTGTTATTATTTTTGTGGGTGTGGCCATCTTAAAAGTAGAAATAGCAATTATAATGTTGTTATTCGTTGTTTTTAACAGAATGAAATCATCAATATCAATCCTGACAATGTCAATTATGAATGTGAAGTCACAAATCCCGCATATTCAGAGATACATAGAGTTAGTTGAAATGTTTGGTGATAAATTGCAAACAAATACATCATTATCGACTACTGATAATATTATTAATAAAGTTGAGTGTAAAAATGTCAATTTCTCTTATGATAACCAGGCAGTGCTTAAAAATATCAATTTTAAGGTGCAGTCTGGAGACAGAGTTTTAATAACTGGTATGTCAGGTCAGGGAAAGTCTACTTTAATAGAGTTATTGTGTGGCTTACTCACACCAGATAGCGGTGAAATACTCATTAATGATATGGTTTTTGATGAAAGTTTATTTTATAAGCTTAGGGACAGAATCTGCTATGTTTCACCGGATGTGTATTTATTCAATGATACATTGAAAAACAATATAACTATGGGTGACTGTGTTTTAAGTGACGCATCGTTAAATGACGCAATTAGATTATCTGGACTTGACGAATTAGTTGAGAGCCTTCCAAATGGAATTGAATCCAGTATTGGACTAAACGGCGGAGACTTATCGTTGGGGCAAAGGCAAAGGGTTATATTAGCAAGGCTTTATATGAGGGCACCTCAATTAATATTACTAGACGAAGCAACAGCAAACCTTGATCCTGCACTCGAGACAAAAATAATTGAAAAATTACAAAATTTTATACCTGATACATCTTTGGTAGTTATGATTTCACATAAACCACCAATTGGTTATGCATATAATAAACATTTCACTATTTATAATGGTGAGCTTACGACAGATATGAAACATTAAGAGTTTCGAATTTATTAGGTCTTAAGACGAAGTTTAATGTACGCAGGCCATAACAGTTTTTGGAGACAATATGGCAAATAAAGATAAATTAGCGAAAAAAGCTCAGGAAGCTATAAAGCTTGGTGGACATTATGATGCGCCGGTAGGGTTACCTGAAATAGATGCCCTATACGAACTCAATCCAAATGAGACTTACCATGAAGTAATTTTCAGTGAAAATTGGAAAAAACATCGTGAAAAAGTATATTTTGATTATAGAAATGACTGGGAGTCTATTCCTAAACAAAAGCTGGAAACACCATTTCCAATTCATTTAGATATTGAAACTACAAATATATGTAATCTTAGATGCCCAATGTGTCCCAGGACAATTCTTATGGCAGAGGATAAGTTCTCTACTTTGGGGTATATGAGTAAGGAGCAATATAAAAATATTATAGATGAGGCTGTAACTCATAACGTAAAGTCAATAAAACTTAACTATTTAGGTGAACCATTATCGCACCCTGATGTAGTTTGGCAGATTGAATATGCTAAAAAAATGGGTATTGTGGATACAATGATGAATTCTAATGGCGCATTACTTAAGAAGAAACTGGCAGAAAATTTGCTTGATGCAGGCCTCGACAATTTATTTATTTCGTTTGATGCAATAAATCCCAAAGATTTTGAAACGCAACGTTTGGGCACATCAATAGGAAAGGTAATTGACAATGTTTATGAATTCTTAAAATTACGTGAGAAAATTAATCCAGGTTGCCAGGTAAGAGTATCAATGGTTATGTATAAAGACCCGCATTGGCTGGAACAATTTGAGTGCTTAAAAGTCATGTGGAAAGGTCTGGTAGATGCGGTAGGGTATGGTTATTATGTGGAACGGACAGAAGATAAGCAAAGTGATTATCCTGAAGTAAAAGGCTTTTATTGTGCGCAACCTTTCCAACGCATGTTTCTTAAATATAATGGAAATGTGACAATATGCTGTGTCGATGACAAAGATGAAGTTGTAGTGGGAAATTGGCATCGTGATAAATTATACGATATATGGAATGGTGATGAGTATAAAGATATACGAAAAAAACATGCGTCAGGTAATTACTATGACATAGCGATGTGCAGGAAGTGTTATTTACCCGTATCGTTATGAATAAATAAGTTGGTAATAAATTAACTATGCCATGGATCGGTAGCATTGTTTTAACATAAAATTAATTACATTAAGTTTCATTTAATCGGTAACTATATAATTAATAACAAGCTACTACGGCAGAGAAATTATATTCGCTTGCTCATTGTAGTTAAAATATATATTTCTTATTTATGGCTAATCTGATTTTTATTACTATCATCACAAACGAAATGTAATACACTGAACATTTTTATTTAACTGATTTCAAAAAGAAGAATCATCACACTAATATATTTTGTGGTTGAATGTCTAAAAAAATATTTTTTAAAGGTTATATATAATGAGCAATCCTATTTATATTATTGCCGAGATGGCATATTCACATGACGGTGATACGTCGCTAGCCAAAGATATTATTACCAAGGCAGCAGATGCAGGTGCAGATGCAATAAGTATTCACATAACGCATATGCCGGATTATATGGTTCGGCATTATGGGAGTGGACCAGGACGGGTATCTGCAGGAAAAGAAAATGAAGAGATATACAAGTATATTGACAGAATATCTTTATCATTTGATGAATGGGCCGATGTTGTTAAAGTAGCAAAAGACAAAGAACTTGATCTGGTCATTATGCCTAATGACAGGGCGAGCCTTGAATTTACAAAAAAACTATCACCAGCAGCATATGTATTATCGGCTGCTTGTTTTGAAGAATATGATTTTATTCGGGATGTTGCTCTCGAAAATAAGCATATTTATTTACGAGTTGGTGGTTCAACGCTTGGTGAGATTGAGAAGGTGATTAGCGTTATTTCGAAAGCTGGAAATAACAATATAACATTATTATACGGGCACCAGAACTATCCCACGAAAATCACTGACACAAATCTAAATTATCTCAGAATACTAAAAAAGACTTTTGGCTTACCAGTAGGTATTGCAGACCATATAGACGCGGATGACGAATTTTCGTTGATAGCGCCATTGCTAGGTATACCGTTGGGTATTAGCTGTATAGAAAAACACATAACACATGATCGCAGCATTAAAGGTGAGGATTTTGAATCTGCATTGAACCATAATGAATTCAAACTACTGGTTGAGCGTATGAAAAAGTCAGCAGACGCACTTGGGCGAGGTAATTTATTAGGACTGGACGAGTCATCAGAACAATACAGGAAAAATATCAGAAAAAGGCTTGTTGCGGCACAGGATATTAGCAAAGGTGATCTGATTTCGCCAGAGATGTTATGCAGTAAACGCGCAGATGAAGGATTATCGCCAATATTCAAGAGTGAGATAATTGGCAGAATTGCTCAGAATAATATCAGCAAAGATACTGGCATAACATTTGACCTTGTGACAGGCAAATAAACTATGAGAACTGGTATTTTATTATCAGTCAGAGAAAAAGCTAAACGATTTCCTGGCAAGGTACTAAAACCGTTGGGAAACAGTAAGACAGTTACAGAATTCCTGCTGGATAGATTAAAAAATTCTGTAAGCGCAGACAAAGTTATTCTCAGCACCTCAACAGACAAGCGTGATAACGTATTATGCGAAATAGCACAGCAATGCAATGTTGAAAGTTTTCGTGGGAGTGAAGATGATAAACTACTTCGTTATCGCGATACTGCGAAGGAACACAATCTTGATTTTGTTGTAATAGTTGATGGGGACGATCCATTTATATCGGTTGAACACATAGATAAAATTATTAGTTATGCAGAGAATAAATCAGTTGACTATTTAATATATGAAAATCTTCCATTAGGAGCTACAGGATTTGGTGTGCGTGTTAGCGCACTCGATAATATATGTAATAGCCGTCCAGAGGAGGACACAGAAGTTTGGGGGCATTATTTTACTAAAAATAAATTATTTCATTGCCATTACCTTATAGAAGAGAATAGTTCATTGGCAAGACCAGATGTGCGAATGACACTTGATTACCCGGAAGATTATCTTTTTTTCCAAACTGTTGCTACTGCATTATTAAATCAGCATAAAGACTGTTCATTACAAAATATTATTGAATATCTTGAACAAAACCCGGATGTAATAAAGATAAATTCTTCTGTACAAAAATTGTATGAGGAAAATCTTCGTCAACATTTGCCGGATTGATATTTAGATTTCAGGAGAATACATGTCGCTCGAGCAGGATAAAAATGAATGGTTAAGTCCTACCAAGGATATTATTGAAAAATATCACAACCGTCAGTATGAGAGAATTTATCGCAGTACGGAGATGTTGTGCGACTGGCTTGAAGATATTAAATTACTTGATAATTCAGTTCCACAAAAGATAATTGATATTGGAGCTGGAAGTGGAGCTAATGTCAGCTATATAGCTAACAGGTTCAATAGATCACATGTTGATGGTATAGAGCTAAATCAGGAACTTGTTGATATTGGGAATAAAAAAATTATAGAACGACGTCTACAAAATGCGAAAATGCATTGTGGTGATCTTTATAACCTTGAGTACAGTAATTTTAAAAATATAACTGGATTGATAAGCTTCCAGGTTTTATCGTGGTTGCCCGAATATAAACTACCTCTTTCTTTAATGGCAAAAGCAAATCCCGAATGGATAGCCATGACATCTTTGTTTTTTGAGGGCAAGGTTGAATGTGAAATCAAACTTGTTGATCATACAGTAATAATTAATAATAAAGTTAGGGAAAGTTATTACAATATATATTCTTTGCCTTTAATTGAAAAATGCTTTAAAGAACTCGGGTATACCAATTTCTATTTTAAGCGCTTTGAGATAGACATTGATTTACCCAGAACTAATTCAATGGGAATGGGCTCGTTTACGGAAAACCTGACTGATGGCAGAAGACTGCAAATTTCCGGACCACTTATGATGCCCTGGTATTTTGTTGCGGCTTCAAAATAGTTAATGATTTTGATAATCGTAAGAAGGTATATGGATGTAGATCATTTGGCGCCATTAGCATATTTTTTGTCCGTAGAACGCAAGAAAGAAATTATTTTTTTAAGTATGAATCCTCAATTAATTCTGGAGAATGATTTCAGGTTAGCAATACTCAGAAAAGCAGGTGTAACTATAGGTAGCCTATATAATTATGGTGCAAATTCTCTATTTGAAAAATTATGTACTTTTATATTATTGACGAAATCGGGTAATATTTTTACAAAGTATTGTTTGAACTATTTTAGAAATTACATTAAGAGAAATCTGGTAAATATATACAATCGTGAATGGTGTGAGAAACTATTATTAAAATTGCAAGTGTCCTGTGTAATATTAGACTGGGCCAAGTATCAAACCCTGTTAACTGGACCTGTAACGACTGCAGCAAAAACGCTTGCTATACCATCTATTTCATATCCTCATGGTATAGATCACGTCGAATGTGATACGTACTTTGCAAAAATAAATGATAATACATTTAACCATTTTGATTATATTGTACTTCCTAATAACATTCGGAATAAATATATAGCTACAACCAATGAAGGAAAAAAGCGCACCGTAGTCTTGGGCAGCCTTCGATTTACGGAAAAGTGGAGCTATTTATTGAGGCAACATTATTCAGACAAAACAACCAAAAAAGCGACATCTGGAAAAATTAAGGTTTTATATATAGATTCCGCAGAAAAGTCTGAAATAGTGGAATCAATTAAACTTATAAGAAAATTGTCAGTTGTAGATAATATTGCGTTGACTGTACAGCCTCGAATTATAGATGATCAAAAAAACGATCTGTTTTACAAATTTGAAAATACTAATGTAAATGTTGATTACTCAACGCCCGCAGTTGTGCTCTGTGAGAGGGCAGATATTATAATTGGAACTACAAGTTCTATCTTCATGGAATCATTTATTCAAAATAAGCATTTTATTTTTTTAAGATATATTTCTGCCCATAAAACCATGTATGAAAATTATGATGCATGCTGGTTTGCGGAGTCGATAGAACATATTCTGGATTTAATTTACGATATATCCAGAAATATGATCTCCAAAGATTCCAGTAAAATCAATAAGTTTGTTCGAGAAATTCTAAACGGCGGATATGAGCCAGGTGAAATAATTGAATTAAACCTGGATTTTGTGACAGGTGTAAGCGTTAAAAATACATGACAAATAATTTATTGAGTAAAAATATTCTGGTTGTTGGTCTTGGATCAATGGGTAAGCGACGTGTAAGAAACTTGATTGAATTGGGCGCAAAAAATATTTATGGTTTTGACACAAATATCAGTCGTTCTGATGAGGCGAAGACAAAATACAATATCGGTATATTTGACACTTGGGAAAAAGTTACTAAACAAGTATTCGATTATTGGATAATTTCAACGCCCCCTCTCCAGCACCTTGGCTATGCAATCGAAGGGCTAAAAAGTGGAGCACATATTTTTACTGAAGCAGATCTGCCTGATAAACGCATTTATGAAGTAATAAAATTAAGAGACAAAACTAATCGGGTAGCAGTACCTTCTTGTACGATGCGATATTTCTCTGGACCAGCAACTATTAGAAGACTGTTAAGTGAAAATAGAGTTGGAAAACCTTTAATCATGACATATCAGACCGGTCAATATTTGCCTGACTGGCATCCATGGGAAGATATCTCAGATTATTATGTTTCAAAAGCAGAAACCGGGGCAGCGAAAGAGATTGTTCCGTTTGAATTGAGTTGGTTGGTCGAATTGTTTGGAAAAGTACACGATATTAAGGCTCTGAAAGGGAAGTCAGGTTTGATTAAAGCAGATATAAATGATTACTATCATATACTGATTAAATTTGATTCCGGACTCGCAGCACATATATTGGTAGACGTTATTTCGCGACCTGCTGTTAGAAATCTTCGTCTCAATTGCTCTGAGGGGACAATAGAATGGAACCAGGAGATGGAATCTGTTCGTTATATAAAACATAGCGATGTTGCATGGAAAAATATAGCACTGGATAAAGGAGCTATTGAGTCAGGTTATATTAACCCGGACAATCCATATGCAGATGAGATAAGCAATTTTATAAGTGCCAGTATAAAGAATGAAAGATACCCCTATAGCTATGAAGATGAAGACTACGTGCTTGACATGCTGAAAAAAATCGAGAATCTTGAATATGAAATATGATTCAAAGTTAACACACGCTCTAATACCAGGTGGCGCACACACTTACAGTAAAGGTGATGATCAGTTTCCATCTAACGCACCAAAATACCTCGAAAAAGGTAATGGTGCCTATGTATGGGATGAAAATGATAACAGATATATAGACTGGACGATGGGTTTACGTACCATGACGCTTGGTTACAATTGTGAAAGTGTAGACAATGCTGCAATCAAGCAAATAAAAAAAGGTCTGAATTTTGGCAGACCGTCTTATATCGAAACAGAGCTTGCACAGGATCTGGTTGATATTATTCCAAGTGCAGAAATGGTCAAGTATGCAAAAAATGGCTCGGCGGTTACAACAGCCGCCGTAAAGCTGGCAAGGGCATACACCGGAAGAAAGTATGTTGCATTCTGTAAAAATCACCCGTTTTTTTCTTTTGATGACTGGTTTATTGGAACTACAGAAGTAAAGTCAGGTATACCTGATTCATTTACTGATTACTCGTTACCATTTCAATATAATAATATAGACAGTCTTGCAGGTATTTTTGAAAAATTCCCCGGAGATGTAGCTGCAATCATTCTTGAGCCATGTGTATCTGATAGCCCGCAAGATAATTTTCTCGAGAGAGTTGCGGAGATGGCAAAAATCAACGGGACGGTTTTGATTTTTGATGAGATGATTACGGGCTTTCGTTGGCATCTGGGTGGTGCACAAACTTACTTTAACGTAATACCTGACATGTCGACTTTTGGGAAAGGAATTTCAAATGGATACTCAGTCTGTGCGCTGGTAGGCAAGAAAGAAATTATGAATCTGGGTGGAATAAACCATGCTGAGGAACGTGTATTTTTACTCTCGTCGACGCATGGAGCAGAAAACTCAAGCTTGGCAGCGGCCAGAGAATGTCTCAGGATATACAGGGAAGAACCGGTCATAGAGCACTTATGGGATATTGGTAAACAATTAATTGATGGTATGAATGAACTTGCAATGCAGTTTGAAATTAATGAGTATTTTCAGGCATTTGGTTATGGTTGTCGTCCTGAATACATATGCAGAGATAGTGAGAAAAAGATATCCTTACCTATGAGGACATTATTCATGCAAGAAATGATACGTAAAAAAATATTACTTGCGTATATAGTTCCATCATATGCTCATCAAAGTGAGCACGTCGAAAAAACGTTGTCAGCCGTCAAAGAGGCACTCAAAGTGTATAAAGCAGCACTGAGTGATGGATGGAATAAATATCTTGAAGGCGATGTAATTAAACCTGTTTTTAGAAAATATAACTAGAACTCAGACGTTGTATTGGATCTGGGTTACATTCCAAAATAATTTTATCCATGAATCATTGTTTTATTATTGCTGAAGCTGGTGTTAACCACAATGGTGATATCGATCTTGCACATCAACTGATAGACATTGCAGCGGATGCCGGAGCTAATGCTGTTAAATTCCAGACATTTAATGCAGAAGAACTGGTAACCAGCTCTGCACCCAAGGCAAGTTATCAAATCGAGACTACAAATCGTAATGAATCACAGCTTAAGATGTTACAGCAATTACAACTTGCTACTGATGCTTATCCAGAGCTTATTGAACATTGCAGAAAAAGGGGAATTTATTTTTCTTCGACTCCATTTGATATTAAGAGTATTGAATTTCTGGACAAGTTGGGTGTTCCATTTCATAAAATTCCCTCTGGTGAGATTACAAATTTTCCACTTATACGGAACATTGCAAAACAGGGTAAACCGGTTATCTTGTCTACTGGTATGGCAAATACAGATGAAGTAAAGGCAGCAGTTGGTTGGTTGTCCAATAATTCCAGCGATAACTCATTTTTACCTCCATTAACAGTATTACATTGTGTTTCTGCATACCCGGCACCATACGAAGATATTAATCTAAGCTGTTTAAGTGTGTTGGCGAATGAATTATCTGTTCCGATAGGACTTTCAGATCATAGCCAAGGTATAGCAATTCCTATTGCTGCAGTCGCGATGGGAGCCACAGTTATAGAAAAACATTTTACTGTTTCACATTCGCTTGAAGGTCCTGACCATAGAGCCTCACTCGAGCCTGATGAGTTAAGAGCAATGATTGAAGGTATTCGTAATGTAGAAAAAGCAATTGGAAACGGCATCAAAAACCTTACACCAAGTGAAGAAGAAAATATAACCATCATACGACGAAGTATTGTCGCAAAGAGAAATATTAAAGCAGGAGAAACGTTTACAGAAGAAAATCTGGCGACAAAACGCCCTGCAACCGGTTTGTCGCCTGCACTGTGGAATAGTATCCTTGGGCAAAAAGCAAAACGAATGTTTGTTAAAGATGAAAATATTGAACTATAACTGTACATGAAAGAAGTAATCGTATTGGGTTCGGGAGGGCATGCACGAGCAGTAATTGCCACTATTGAAGAAAACAAGGATTTATACATTGCTGCGGTGCTAGATAACAACGAAAGCAGAATTGGCTGTTCAATCAAGGGTCATATAATTTGTGGAAATGACTCAGAGCTGGATGGGCTGATTAACAAGGGTATAACACATGCAATAATTGGTATCGGTTCTGTCAAGTCCAATAACCACAGAATTATTATTTTCAGGAATCTAAAAGAGAAGGGTTTATTTATACCTGTGTTGTGCCACCGTTCATCAATATTATCTGGCGAAGTTACTTTACGTGAAGGTGTACAACTTATGGCTGGAACCATACTTCAAGAAAATGTTCTTATAAGTGAAAACACAATTATAAACACAGGCACGATAGTTGAGCATGATACTAAAATTGGCGCACACTGCCATATAGCGCCTGGTGTAACAATAGGCGGTGAAGTAGATATTTCGGATGGTGTCTTCGTTGGGATAGGCTCAACTATTAAAAATGGAATAAAAGTTGGAAAAAATGCAATTGTAGGTGCTGGTAGTGTGGTTATTTCTGATGTAAGGGAAAATTCGATAGTTGCAGGAGTACCAGCAAAGCAGATTAATGTTAATGAATAAAAGAGTCATAGGTGTAGTTACTGGTGGTCGTGCTGAATATGGCTTACTGGCACCGCTTATTAAGAAAATAAAGTCGGATCAAGCTCTGGAGTTGCGACTTTATGTAACAGCCATGCATCTATCACCTCAACATGGTAATACATATAAAATTATTGAAAATGACGGATATACCATTAACGAAAAGGTGGAAATGTTAATTTCATCTGACAAACCAGAAGCGATTGCAAAATCTATAGGTTTGGGAATGATAGGTTTTGCAGATGCCTTTAGAAATAACAAGCCTGATATCCTTGTTATGCTGGGTGATAGATATGAATTATTGTCATCTGCAATTGCTGCGATGATTCAAAGAATTCCAATTGCACATTTACACGGCGGTGAGTCCACTGAAGGCCTGATTGATGAAGCTATTCGTCATTCAATTACAAAAATGTCTCACTTTCATTTTGTATCTACAGATAAATATCGTAAAAGAATTATACAGATGGGTGAAAATCCGGAATATATTTATAATGTTGGTGCAATAGGTCTTGATAATATACGTTCTATGAAACTGATGACCAGAGATGAGCTCGAGCAGTCATTTGATATTAAATTTGGGAAACAGGTCTTTCTGGTAACATATCATCCAGTTACCCTTGAAAGCGGTTCATCAAAAGCGCATATACACAGCCTCCTGTCTGCATTAAATCAATATCATGAAGCAACAATAATATTTACACAACCAAACGCAGACACGGATAGTAATATTATTGCAGATGAAATTAGAAAATATGTTTATGACTATTCAAAATATTGCAGATATATTGAAACCTTGGGTCAAATCAAATACTTAAGTATGTGTTCAGTTTCAGATGCGATAATTGGAAATTCATCTAGTGGAATAATTGAAGTACCCAGTTTTCATGTTCCTACGGTCAATATCGGTGACAGACAAAAGGGCAGGTTAATGCCTGCATCTGTCATTAACTGTTCATCAGATGAGAAGTCTATAAAGTCAGCAATTGATAAGGCATTGGATAGAGAATTTAAAGCATCGATTGGATCAATTAAAAATCCATATGGTGATGGAAATACGGCAGACAAAATTATTGAAATATTAAAAAAGGTTGGTATTAGTGATAAAGTTCTAAAAAAATCTTTTTTTGACCTGAATTGCCAATAAGATGAATATTTTATTAATTGGAACAGTAAAATTGTCCAGATCCTGTCTGAGTACCATGATAAAAAATAATTACTTACCGGCAGGTGTTGTAACTAAATCTGCTTCAAGTTTTAATGCTGATTATGCGCCAATGAATGATATATGCGAAGAATATAGCATACCTTATATCTATGCAGATGATGTTAATGCAGAAGTGATTTATAACTGGATATTAAACATAAAACCTGATGTTATTTTGTGTATTGGTTGGTCACAATTATTGTCAGCAAAGATCCTTTCAATACCTCCGCTTGGGACAATTGGATATCATCCGGCATGTTTACCAAACAATAGAGGTCGACATCCTGTTATTTGGGCGCTGGTTCTGGGTTTAAAACAAACCGGGTCAACATTTTTTATGATGGATGAAGGTGCAGATTCCGGCGATATAATATCGCAGACATTAATTGATATTTATGAAAGCGATAATGCAGAGAGTCTGTACGAAAAAATAGACTACACCGCACGAAATCAGTTGATCAGGATACTTCAGGACTTACAACAAAACAGACTACGAAGACAAAAACAGGACGAAACGATTTCTAATTACTGGCGAAAAAGGTCAAAAAAAGATGGTGAAATTGACTGGCGTATGAGTAGCACTGCGATACATAATCTGGTACGTGCTCTCTACAGGCCATATCCTGGTGCATCTGTTTTAGTAAATGGTCGGGAATATAAAATTTGGAAGACAGAAATTTGCAGGGAAGTAATAGACGTAAATATCGAACCAGGCAAGATAATATCATGCGATAGAAATAGAGTTCTGGTAAAAACATACGATGGTGCGCTATACCTTGTAGAGCATTCAATCGAAACAAGTCTTGAAAAAGGAAGTTATTTGTGAGCAGGCGTGTATTGGTAGTATCAGCACACCCGGACGATGAAACGCTTGGTTGTGGAGGAACGTTACTAAAGCAGAAAGCAGCTGGAGATGATATTTATTGGCTGATTGTGACTTCACCGTGGGTTCCAATGTTCAAAAAAGAATTTCTTGAGATAAGAAAAAATCAGATTAATAAAGTAAAGGAAGCTTACGCTTTTTCGGATGTTTTCGAATTGGGTTTTCCAACTGCAAGACTTGCGCAGGCAGATGAATCGGAATTAATCTCGAAGATTAGAAAAATTGGAAACGAAATTTTCCCTGACATAGTTTATGTAGTAAATCGCCATGATGTTCACAGTGATCATAGGGTTACATTTGATGCTACATGGGCCGCTTTTAAGTCTTTTGCACAGAAAAAGCCGGCGGATATTATTTGTTTTGAAACTGTGTCGTCTACGAATATGGCAGCACCATATGTAGGTAACCAGTTCATCCCTAATATGTATTCAGGTATTAATGAATTTATTGATGAAAAGATTAGAATTTTTGGGTTGTATGAAACCGAAAAACAAATTGCGCCTGGCCCAAGATCTGATGAATCTATCAGAGCGCTGGCAATGAATAGAGGAACAGTTATTGGAGCAGAATATGCCGAGGCATTTATGTTGATGAGAGCAATTATTTAATAATTATGCGGTATAAACAAAGAAAAAATCTGTCAGCATTATTTTTAAATGCAGATGCAACTATATTTGATGCAATAGCTGTAGTTGATAAAGGTGGGTTTGGTGTTGGCTTGGTAGTTGATAGTAATAATAAGCTATTAGGTATTGTGAATGATTATGATATACGCAGAGCAACGTTAACTGGCCGTCATCTGGAAAAATCGATAAAAGAGTTCATAAACGAAAACCCGTTTACAATTAATGTAAGTGTTGATGTGGATGAAGTATTTTCAATTATGCAGCGCACATCAAAATATCAAATACCGGTAGTTGATGATAACAATACGGTCGTTGACCTTATAACAATTTCAGACTTTATTGACTCGATACCGCTGGCAGCACCACATATTGGAAAAAATGAATGGAATTATGTAAAAAAATGCCTGGATACAAGCTTTGTATCTTCTGTAGGGCAATATGTTGAAACCTTTGAACATTCAATTTCTGACTATGTAGGTTCAAAATATGCAGTTGCAACGAATAGCGGTACCAGCGCACTGCATACAGCGTTATTGTCATTAAGAGTTAATCCTGGTGACGAAGTGCTTGTTCCTGCACTCAGTTTTATTGCACCAATAAATGCAATTTCCTATTGTATGGCTTCACCTGTATTTATTGATTCCGATACTGCAACACTCGGTGTTTCTGCTAAATCATTGGAGGAGTTTTTAGATGAGAATGCAGATTTACGTACAGACGGGTGTTCCTATAATAAAAAAACCAATGCAAAAATAGCATGTTTAATTGTAGTACATGCTTTCGGGCACCCCGTTGATATGGATCCAATTACTGAGTTATGTGAAAAATTTAATATTTCTATTGTTGAAGATGCAGCTGAGAGTTTAGGTAGTACATATAAGAGTCGTCAAACAGGTACAATTGGAAGAATTGGTGTCTTCAGTTTTAATGGCAACAAGATAATTACAACCGGCGGTGGTGGAATGCTTGTTACAGACGATGAAGCAATTGCAAGGCGCGCATATCATTTAACTACACAGGCGAAAAGTGATTCATTAAAATATGAGCATGATGAAATCGGGTATAATTACAGACTAAGCAACGTACTTGCAGCCATTGGTGTCGCGCAGATGGAGCAGATTTCTGGTTATATCGAATGCAAGCGAAAAATTGCAGAATCATACCAGCAATTGTTGAATGATACAGAAAATTGTAACGTATTCGTTGAACAGCCATGGGCAAAATCTAATTATTGGTTGAACACAATATTTGTACCAAAAGAACTAAAGAATATACTGATTCAGGATCTTATTAATATCAGTGTTATGGCAAGACCAATTTGGGAATTAAATAATAGACATCCAATGTATCGAAAAATGCAATGTGTGAAACTTGATAATGCAAGAAATTTACATGCAACAGGGATAAATCTACCTTCTAGTGTTAATCTTGATCGTCAATCTATAGAAATAATTTGTCATGAAATACAAAAAACATTAAAAAATGCGTGAGTATTAAATGAATATTCAAATTAAACTTGAAAACGAACATCATTGCTTGGCCTTAAACAATAAGGTGTTTATGAATCTTGCACAGATAATTGTGTATATATTATAAAGAGATAAGACGCAAAATAATGAAAAAGGAATACAGTTATAATAAAGACCATTTGCAGCCGAATCATTACAAGGAATTTTATATTGATGTTGAAAATAATGGTTGGGAATCTGCAATTGACAATCTTAAGAAAAGACCAGACGTAATTAAGCCTCAGAAAATTGAGATGTTTCTGGCTGATGAGAAAAGAAATGATTTTATATTTCTCTTGCCGTTGAAAGCTGATTCGACTGTACTCGATTTTGGTTCTGGTTGGGGTAATACGAGTTATACGATAGCAGACCATTGTAGAAGGGTAATAGCAATGGAGGCAGACAAAAACAGGCTAAAATTTTCGGCTGAACATTTCAAGTTTAAGGGAAAAGATAATATATACCCCGTCATTTCCGGAAATAGTAAATACTTACCTTTAGACGATGAAGAGATAGATATTGCATTAATGAACGGTGTTCTTGAATGGACGCCAATGGCACTTAAAGGTAAACCAGATCAAGTACATAGAACTGTACTGGCTGAGATGCATAGAGTGTTAAAGAGTGATGGACATTTATTTATATCAATTGAAAATCGATTTGGCTACATGTATTTATTGGGAAAGAAAGATCATCATTGTGGCGGTTTGAAATGGGTAACTTTTCTGCCAAGGTATATTGCAAACATTTATTCGTATCTTGTGCTGCGACGTCCATATAGAGCCTGGCTTTATTCATTTTCTGAGCTCAAAAAATTACTGGAAAATTCTGGATATACAGATATTAAATTTTATAGTTATTTCAAAAATCATGTTCGATATAATTATATATTTCAGCTAGACAACACTGAAAACCTGAAAAAGAAATTACGCGAAATAATCAGTACACAAAATCTTGGCTTTAAAGAAAAGATATTTTATCAGTTAGGCGCTTACTTTGGCGGCTTTAAATACGTTGCTCAGGATTTTATGGTTGTTGCCAGGAAAAAATAATATTATGTATCAGACTATTTACAATGAGCTTCTTAAGCTGAATTCAATAACAGATGATTCAGGCGTCAACAGTAATCTCAGATCTACCAAGAGAAATATAATCCTTGATTTTATATATAATGGGATTAATACAAATATTATAAAAATTACCAGAAGCAATAGTACTGGTGGCCTTGATATAGAAAAGTTCCTGTTACAACACATATCAAAAAGTAATATATTACCTGACTCTATAGATATTCCCTCAATACAGGGAGAAGGAAAACTTAATAAAGGTAAGTATTTAATAATGTCGTATGTAAAAGGCGAACACATTAAAGGGAGATTTATCGAAAATCAGAAATTCATTGATATAGTTTTAAAATTCCTTGTTAGTTTGGTAAGTTCAGATATTAAATACTTCTCGTTTTCGGATTTAAGCAAATATATAAAAAAAATCAGTTTACAAAATGAGTGTAGCAAAAGTATCGATCTGATAATTACGCAGATTAAAAAGTTTGATGGAGTACCATATCCCGTTTCAATTCTGCACGGTGATCTGAGTTATAATAATATATTATTTAATGAAGACAGAGTTGGTGTGATTGATTGGGAAGATGGTGAAATAGACAGCTATCCTGTGATAGATATAATTGACTTTCTTTTGTATGATATTTATAGGAAAAAAAAGAATTATGTGGATTCATTTAAAATATTTTCGAGTACCGCAGGTATAAAACACAGAAAAATTCTTGAAGTCTATTGCAATAAAGTGGGGATTAAAGAAGATATAGTTGGACTGTTTTTTTTAATTTATATTCTAAAAAAATTATCAATTCTTTCAAATCTTGAATCAAACAGGGCCAAAACCAAGACAGATGAACTGCTAAGTTTGTCTGGTGCAATAATTCAGATGTACTGTCAAAATACCCGCGAAGGTTTTCAATAACAAGTGACTGGCGTCCTATAGTTACTAAAATTAATCATGGTATCAAACAATAAAATAATACTCATCGGAGGAATTAAACGATCTGGTACATCTTTAATGAGAAATCTTGTTGGGTCTCATAAAGATATTGCGATACCACAAGTGGAGTACGGTTTTTTTAACAAGTATTCGAATTTCGAAATTAATACTAATGGTGAATATAACAAAGCGCTTTCTCTGTTCCTGGAATCAGGTCTGGCTAAACGTTGGGGCATGGATACAAGTTATATCGACAAGACGGGCACTAGTAAAAAAGATTTATATATCTCTATTCTGGATGCATATCGTAGGTCGATTAAGCCGACCGCTGAATACTTGGGCGACAAATCTGCATTTAATGAATTTGAATTTTCACAGTATGTAAATTGGTTTGGATACGGCGGGATTAAATTTATTCATATGGTAAGAAATCCGTATGACTGTTATGCCAGCACAAAAGGTATTCCACACCAAAAGGAGTGGCGTAGCCATTATTTATATGATTTTTGTGACAATTGGAGCAAATCAATACTGTTAGGTTTGACAAGGCAGCAACAATATCCTGATTGTTACAAACTGGTAAGGTACGAGAATATAACAGAGAATCCTGAAACTATAGTAAATCAAATCACTGACTGGCTTGGTATTGATCGAGATACGGATAATATGTTAAGGGCAAGCAGTTATGAAAGAAAAAGTAATTCTTCTTTTAAGGATGTAGATGTTAAGTCTCTTGCGTCAGACAGTTCGAGTGTTGTTTACAATAATCCTGGACATCGTATTAAGCATTTAAATGACCATGAAATCAGAGTAATTAAATCGATGTGTATTTCAAACATATTGCCATTGCTCGAGTACGATTTACCATTAGAAAAGTATCAGAAAATGCATCCGGTAACAGCAATATGCGATCAATATTTTAATAAAATCGGTATAAAGAAAGGAATTATTGAATATGTCAAAACATTATATAGTCTTTCATCAATTATTATTAAAATGATTTATGTGAGACTTGCTGGTAAAACAATACAGAGAAAAAAATAAACGGATTATACGACTTGGAAGTATTGGCATTGATTACTGCGCGTGGTGGCTCTAAGGGCCTCCCAGGTAAAAATATAATAGATTTTCTTGGTAGGCCGCTTTTAGCATGGTCGGTGGATGCCGCTAAACAGTCTGCAAAAATAACAAGGATAATTACGTCTACGGATGATGATGCAATTGCAAATGTTGCCAGGTCGGTAGGTTCTGAAGTACCGTTTAAACGACCAGTAGATTTGGCGCAAGATGATACAACTGACCTACCTGTCTTTGTTCACGCACTAAAATGGCTCGACGAAAATGAAAATTATAAACCCGACCTAATAATCCATCTTAGGCCAACATCACCCTTAAGACCTGCAGGACTAATTGATAGTTGTATAGAAAAAATATTGAATGACAAATCTGCGGATTCGCTGAGGGTGGTATGTGAGCCACTTAATAATCCATTCAAGATGTGGAAAATTACTGACAAATATCTTGAGGTATTGGTTGATGCCGGAATTAAAGAGCAGTACAACCAGCCAAGGCAGAAATTACCAATGGTATATTGGCAGATTGGTACGCTTGATATTACTAAACCAGCAACTATTATTGAGAAACATTCGATGTCAGGTGAAAGAATTCTACCATATATAGTCAATCAGGAACTGGCGGTTGATATCGATAACAAGGTTTCATTGAAGTCCGCAGAAGAAGCTTATAAAAAATACATAATGGAAAATAAATGAAAATAGCAGTTGTAGGTACAGGGTCGATTGGAAAAAGGCATATGTCTAATCTGCTTAAAATTGGTGTCAAGAATATTGTAGCGGTTAGTGAACACAGCAGGAAAACATCTCTTGATATTGACGAAATAAGCATACCGGTTGTAAATGATTATAGTAATATTCTTGATAGTAATATTGATGCGATAGTAATTGGCAATCCAACAAGCTATCACAAAGAATATCTTAAGATGGCAGTTGACAGTAACAAGCATGTATACATGGAGAAACCTGTATCTGTTTCAGCGGATGGATTATCCGAAATCGACAGAAAAGCACAACAAAAAAAATTGAAAATAGCAACAGGTACCATGTACAGATTTAATGAAAGGCTCGTCAGTCTTAAAAAATATATTGATACTGGTGAGCTAGGACTAATACTAAATGTTGAAACCACGATAGGTGAGCATATTGCGGATTACCATCCAGGAGAAGATTTCACCAAAAGTTACACAGCCAGATCTGATTTAGGTGGGGGCGTATTACTGACGCAAATTCATCAGATAGATTGGCTGAACTGGATATTCGGTCGTTTTACAACAGTGTATGCTGTAGGTGGTAAACGTTCAAATCTCTCTATTGATGTTGAAGATTGTGTTACTTATTTATTAAGGAATAAAAGTGATGTTCCGGTAGTTGGTAATTTGAATTATTTGCAAAGGCCAAAATTTGTCGGCATGCAAGTTATAGGCGAAAAAGGTTCACTCAGGTGGGATTTGTTTGACCATAAACTGGAGTATGTTTCAGCCAGCAATGAATATGAAGTCAGAGTAGAGCAATCACATTATAATAGAAATGATATGTTCATAGAAACAATGAACGATTTTATTGAAAGTATTAATCATCCGACAAAGCAACCACGATCTACATTATCAGATGGAATTAATTCCTTGTTTATAGTAGATGCCATTAAAAAATCCATGAAGTCTGGAATATCAGAAAATATTAATTATGCATAAAACAAGTGATCATTTTGACCTGACTAACAAAACTGCGATTGTTACAGGTGGTGCAGGACTACTGGGCTCTGTTTTTGCAGAAGCATTATTAGAAGCTGGTGCAAGTGTACATTTATTGGACTTAAATGAATCTGCACTCAAAATAGTCAAGGTAAAATTAGCTAAGTATAAAAATCTTTTTACATATGCCTGTGATATTACGGATTGTCATTCTATTGAGAATATAGTTGCTAATATTGCAAAAATATCAGGTATTGATGTGCTCATTAATAGTGCTGCTGTAGACCCAAAGTTCGAGTCGGAAAGTAAGGATGAAGTTTCAAACAAGGGTGCTTTTACAACTTATTCTTTAGCGAATTGGGAACGAAGTTTAAAAGTCAATCTCACGGGTACTTTTTTGGTTACCCAGCAAGTATGCAAGGAATTTGAAAAAAATAATCAAGGCGTTATAGTTAATATTGCTTCACATTATGGAATTATTGGTCCCGACCAGCGCATCTATAAGAAAAGTGATGGTAGTCAAGACTTTTATAAGCCGGTAGATTACTCCGTAACTAAAGCTGGGATGCTGGGTTTTACAAAAGCATTGGCAAGTTATTATCGTGGCACAAATATCAGAGTAAATACTCTTTCTCCCGGCGGTGCCTTGAATAAGCATGATAAATTATTTGTCGAACAGTATTCTTTTAATACTATTTTAGGGAGAATGGCAAACCCGGATGAATATAAAGGAGCAATTTTGTTTTTATGCTCCGATGCATCATCATACATGACAGGTAGTAACCTTGTTGTTGATGGTGGCTGGACAGCTACGTAACATATTTATAATTAAATCTATTCTATGGAGTAATCGATGTCAGAGTGTACGTTAATCGCAGAAATTGGGTGTAATCATATGGGTGATATGGATATTGCCAAAAAGTTTATTGACGTTGCAGACTCGTTTTGCAATGTAAAACATGTAAAATTTCAAAAAAGGCATAATAAAGAGCTGTTACCTCAGGAGCAATATCATAGCCCACATCCAGTGCCGGAAAATTCATTTGGAGAGACATACGGTGCGCATCGTGAATATCTTGAATTTACACTTGAAGGGCATAGAGAGCTAAAAGATTACTGCGAATCAAGAGGAATGGTATATTCAACATCGGTATGGGATATGTCATCGCTTAAGGAAGTTATGCAGTTGGAACCAGAATATATAAAAATACCGTCCGCGACAAATACATACTATAAATTAATAGAAACTGCATGCAATGAATATAAAGGTCAGATCCATATATCTTTGGGCATGACTACAAGAGCTGAAGAAGAAAAAATTCTTGAAATATTCAGCAAATCACAACGACTTAAAGACTTGATTCTTTATGCTTGTACATCAGGATATCCTGTTGAACCGGAGGATACATGTTTGCTGGAAGTAAAACGTCTGATTGATTTATATGAAAGCGATGTTCATGCGATAGGGTTTTCAGGACATCATAAAGGTCTGGCCATTGATATGGTTGCAGTAACACTTGGCGCTAAATATATCGAACGTCATTTCACGCTGGATAGAACATGGAAGGGCACCGATCATGCAGCATCACTTGAGCCGGATGGTCTGCGTAAATTGAACAGAAATATTGGTGAAGTGCTCGCGTCATTACAATACAAACCAGCAGAGATTCTACCGGTTGAAGAGCCGCAGAGAAAAAAACTAAAATGGCAAGGGCAATCATAGATTCACTCTTATGTCAGCAAAGTCCGTGAGACCAAAAGTCGATAAAAAGAAAAAAATATTAATTGCGGTACATCAAGGGTTCAGTATTAGATATATTCTTCAGACAGATATATTTACCACACTGAAGGAAAGTGGCAATCATATTATAGTATTGTCTCAGGATGACCCGGAGTATCTAAAAGCAAAGTTTGGTGGCAGCAATATCAGTTTTGACAGCATACCATGGTCAGTAGGCCGGGGATATTTTCAAAGTAGTAGGTTGTTACGAATGCTGGATTTTGTACGCCATTATACACACTCTGGATTTGTTAAAGTCAGTGAGCACCACTATTGGATCGCGATTAAAGACGGCAAACTGAATACATCCGGCTTCTTTCCTTTTATCAGACATAAAACTCTTCGAGGTATCATATTAGCTGCAAGAAGGATAAAGATATTACGATCATTGCTTCAGTTCCTGCAAAGCAGGTATTTTCCATCTGAATACTACGCAAAACTTGAAAGTATTGCTCCTGATATTGTAGTAACAACAAGTCTCGGAACTTTCGATTTTGACCATTTTGTAATGCGTGCATGCAACAAGATTAATATTCCTGTTATACCAATAGTGCTTAGCTGGGATAATACAACTTGCCGAGGATATCCAGGAGCAAAGAGCGATCATGTTATTGCCTGGACTGAAATCATGAAACAAGAATTAATACGCCATAATGATGTAAAGGCAGAGAATATATCCGTATGTGGGGTTGCACATTTTGATAAATATTTCCGACAATATGGAAAATTTGACCGGGCGGGTTTTATGAGCCAATTAGGGCTTGATCCACTTAAAAGAACTGTTGTTATAGCAACCAAATCGCCTAATACATATGCCTTTAATCCGAATCTGGGGAAAATACTGGGTAAAGCAATTCAGGATGGCAGGTTACCTCATGATGTACAGGTATTGCTCAGAATTCACCCTCTGTTTTATCGTTATCGAGAAGGTAGATTCGTATTCAAAGATGCACTTGATGCATGTAAACAAGTGGCAAATGATTACAGTGCAGTAATCCTGAATGAACCAACAATTGTATCTGACAAATTGGATTATGATATGTCAGATGATGAGATGGATTTTGTAATGAAGTTATTACTATGTACTGATGTATTGGTAAACATTTATTCTACAATGAATATTGAAGGTGCAATATTTGATGTGCCACTTGTAAATGCATACTTTCATGATGATGAATATTTGTACAACCCAGATATTGATGCAAGATTTAATATAGATATAGATCATGACTCGGATCACAATCTCAGAATAGTTAACAGTGGTGGAACACTTGTTGCCCGGAGCAGCGATGAGTTAGTGGAACATGTGCGCTTATATCTTGAAAACCCGGAATTGCATAGCATGGAAAGAAAATTAATTGTAGAGAACGAAACGGGTAATAACCATGGAGTTGCAGGACGCAAAATTGGTGAGAGAATAATTGAATTATCCGAAGCATTGCATACAAAGGCAAAATAAAGTGTACGATGAAAGTGAAAAATATATCCCAACTATACACTGGGCGACTACGAAGGATGGATTTGATTCTATCGTGACTCTTTTTAATTATTATGGATATGCCTTCCATAATAGTAATAAAGAGCAAACAGATGCTGATGTTATATTAAATTTTTTCAATGAAGATGGAACTGAATTGCAACAATATAGTGCCACTCTCGAAACAGGACGAACACTGCATATTCCAGTCAGTAAGATTCATAAAAATTTCAGTGGTATTGTTACTGCAACAATGCATCCGCATGGAGACATGTCAAGACTTAGCTGGAAAGGTGAACCTTTACACAAGCCAATTGCTACCAGTTTTTTCATGCTCTACGAAAAAGAAGGTGGTTATAAAGACTTTAGTCATGAATTATTTATGGCAAAGAAAACATCCGATGCCAAAATAGTAGAATGGGCAACGATTCTTTATACAGATAAACTTATCAAATCCGGTTTTGTCATTATGAATAACCGACTATATAACAATTCTAGTAAATCAGGCTCCCTAGTTACGGTACAGCTATATGATATGAAGTGTAACACTTTATCTAATATTGTTAATTTTCAACTAAATCCTGGAGGTTCGCGATTGGTTATGCTGGACCAGGTATTTCCGGATATGGAATTAGACAAGTTGGACTGTGTAACTGTAGTAGTTCGGGGGAATAATATTGAACAACCGATGAGTTTCCACGTACATAGTAGTGGCGATTTTAATATTCATCACTTTTGAGTAATAGAGAATGAATCAATTATTTAAAGTATACGAACCGAGAGCTGTATACCCGATATTCAAGGATTGTGACAACCGTCTGAGTTATGTGTTGAGAGATACATATGTTCCATCGTTTAAAGCCGCGATACGACATGCAGCTGGCAGAGTATTGAAAAGGGATCATCATACATCAGCAAAATTCCTTTTCAGGATAGTGTTGGACAGCATAAGAGGAATAAAAATCAATTTTCGTGGTGCTTTTTTGAACAGGGATGGGAAATTGATTGCAGAATTTCCGAGACTTTTTTCAATTAAGTACTTAAATGGTTTTGATCTATCAATAAACGATATTCTCGCCAGAAATAATATTGATCTTCAGGATGGACAGTTTTTATTAATTGCTGATAGAGGAGTAAAGTTAGATGGTGGCTATAGTATAGGTACTGTCACCGCTACTTATAAAAGTAAATTTGGTTTTACATGTTACAGAAATGCAGCCTTTGCAAGACCGATTAATGAGTTCAAGCATCATCGTTCTTATGGGTTCAGGAGTATAGCGCCTCACATGGTTGTTAAGGATGGAATTGAATCGAGTGCATATTTTTTCAATTTCTCATCCGATCCTGATTATGAGTTTACAGCTAACCCGGAAGTTAGAATGTATCGGGATGATGGGGAATTTTTAACTGCAAAATTTGGTGATATCCCGCCATTTGGTTCTCGAGAGTATTCAATGACAGAAATATTTGGTAATGAAGTTGGCGATTTTCTCAGATCAAACGATGGATATGGAACGCTGGTGGCAGAACAAAAAGGTGTAACGATGGGTTCGATGCATATGATAAGGAATTCAAAAACAAATTCTCTCAGTATTGAACATACACGCCCCACGCATATGTATGTTGTATAAATCCGGAATATATATCTAATAATATGGACATTCTTTGTATTATTCCGGCACGTGGTGGCTCACAACGTATTCCACGTAAAAATCTATTATCAATTGCAGGTATGCCACTTTTATCGTACAGCATTTATCATGGCTTAAATGCCAGGCAAGTAACTGAAGTTATAGTGTCGACAGATGATGAGGAAATAGAAAAACTTGCGAAAAGTATGGGTGTGAGTGTTGTTCTAAGGCCTGAAGAACTATCTGTATGTACTGCAACAAGTGAATCTGCTTTATTACATGTCCTGGATAAACGCATTTCAGAGGGAAAATCAGATCCAGACCTGATTGTATTTTTGCAATGTACATCACCTGTGAGAAAAAGTGATGATATAGATAACGCCATAACAACTTTTCTTGAAAATAATCTTGATAGTCTGTTTTCTGCATGTGATAACAAGCGACTGATTTGGTGTCAGCATAAAAATATAATGAGGTCTCTTACATATGATTACAAGCAAAGAAAAAGAGAACAGGATATGGAGAAACAATATTATGAAAATGGATCTTTATATGTAATTAAGCCAGAACACTTGAGAAAATTTAATAATCGTATGAGTGGTAAAGTTGGAGTATATGAAATGGATATGTTGACATCATTTCAACTTGACTCGTATGAAGATATAGAATTAATTGAGTGGATTCTGAACAAGCAGCAATTCAAACCGATTGTATCGTGGCCTGAAAAAATTGATTTACTCGTTTTTGATTTTGACGGTGTGATGACAACAAATCTTGTTCACGTGAATAAAGATGGTGAGGAGTTTGTCTCATGCAACCGTTCAGATGGATTAGGAATAGACTATTTGAGAGAGTGTGGTATTGAAGCAATGATACTTTCTACAGAGGTTAATTCTGTTGTTAAAGCCAGGGCAGATAAGCTCAAATTATTTTGTTTGCATGGTCAAAAAGATAAAGCAGCAGCACTTGCAAACCTCCTCAAAGAAAGAGGTATTGATCCAAAAAATGTTGCCTATGTTGGGAATGATTTGAATGATCTGCAATGCTTACAGATGGTTGGGCTTCCAGTGGTTGTTGGCGATTCACATCCCGGAGTCATGCCTTATGCAAAGCTCTATTTGAAGAATATGGGTGGAAAAGGTGCAGTACGCGAGTTATGCGATATAATAATTTCCAGGTATTGTAAAAATAATCAGGTGAAAGATGAATAAAATAGGAATCATGCAGGGAAGATTATTGCCATCCATCAACGGTCAGATCCAGGTTTTTCCAGGAGAAGACTGGCACAAAGAATTTGAGATTGCTCAGCAAGTAGGTATTGATTGTATTGAGTGGATATATGACAAAGCGAGTGAACATAACAACCCACTTATTAGTGATGATGGAATTAAACAGATTCAGGAAGTGTCAGAAAAATATAATGTAAAGACCCGGTCACTTTGTGCAGATTATTTTATGGTCCATCCCTTGTTCAGCAAAAAAGGTGAAGCTTTGGGTAAAACCAGAGATAAAATGCGTTTCATACTTGAGCAGGCAAAAAAAATTAATGTTAATAGAGTGGTTATTCCCTTTGTTGACAGTTCATCGATAAATAATGAGCAAAAGAAAAATGATGTTATTGTATCGCTGGACGAAATATCAGGTATGGCCAGAAACTTGGGAATAGAAATACAACTGGAAACTGACTTGTCACCTGAGGACTTCAGGAGTTTACTGGAGAGTCTGAATGACCCGTTGATTAAGGTAAATTATGATAGTGGGAATAGCGCATCATTAGGATACAAACCGGCGAATGAATTTTCGGCATATGGCGATAAAATAGGAAGTGTCCATATTAAAGACCGTGTATTGCATGGAACGACTGTTCCACTAGGTAAAGGTGATACAGATTTTTGTTCGTTATTCAAAGAATTAAAGAATATTAATTACACGGGTGATTTTATACTCCAGGTAGCTAGAGATAAAGACGGTGAAGAAAGTGTCTGGGCGAAACAAAATATGGAACTTGTAAAGAGCATGATTATCAAATATGAACTTACATCTTGAAAATAAAAAAATACTGGTAACCGGTTCATCCAGAGGAATTGGCTATGCAATTGCCGAGTGCTTCCTTAAGGAGGGATGCCAGGTTACGATTACAGGTAGAAATGAAAAAACATTGAATGAGGCTTATGATTATTTTGGTAAAAAATATGGCTATGATTATATACATAGTGCTCGTGTAGATTTAACTAAAGCCGATGAAATAAAATCTTTTGTAAATGCTGTTGTTAAGCACTGGGGAAATCTTGATATTCTGGTGCCAAATCTGGGTACGGGTGCTTCTGTAGCAGGATGGGATATTGGTTCTGGAGAGTGGGCTAGAATGCTGAATATAAATTTTTTATCAGCAATAAATATGATAGAAAATTTATTACCGGAAATGGTTGGAAATAATAAAGGAGTGATTACCTTTATTAGTTCTATAGCCGGGAATGAGGTAATTAACGCACCAATATCGTATGCAGTTGCCAAGTCGGCGATTAATTCGTATATGAAGAATCTTTCCCGTCTGGTTGGAAAAGAAAATATCCGGGTGAATGCTGTTGCTCCGGGAAATGTAATTTTCCCCGGCGGAACGTGGGACAGGAAAACACAAGAAGATGAGCAGGGTGTAAAGGAATATATCAGGAATAATGTACCCCTTAACAGGCTAGCGACACCAGAGGAAATAGCCGAGCTGGTAGTGTTTATCAGCAGTGATCGTTGTGCATTTTTGACAGGAAGTTGTATTGTTTGCGACGGTGGACAGACAGTAGGTGGTGTATATTAATTGATGAATAGTCGAATAGTTGAATTATACGGATTGCAGGGGCGGGTAGCAATTATTACAGGTGGTACCGGGCTTTTAGGATTGCAGCATGCAGAAATAATAGCGGCTGCAGGTGGGAACCCGATAATTGCAGATCTTGATGAAAAAAAAGCAATTACTGAAGCTGAAAGAATAAATAATAAATTTAATGTTAACGGACTAGGCGTCGCTTGTGATATTACCAAGCAGGATGAAGTTAATAATTTGGCAGAGCTTGTAATGAAAAAGTATGGCGTAATAAATATACTTGTTAATAATGCAGCCAATAACCCAAAAGTTGAAAAAGGTAGTGTAACAAATTGGTCCAGGGCAGAAAATTTACCCTTAGATATCTGGAATAAAGATCTGGAGGTAGGGATTACGGGTGCTTTTATATGTACTCGTACATTTGGAAAGCTGATGGCTGATAGTGGAAGTGGTTCGATTATTAATGTTGCATCAGATCTGGCAATTATAGCGCCGGATCAAAGGCTATATCAGATAAACGGAATAGATGCTGAAAACCAGCCTGTTAAACCAGTCACATATTCAGTAGTAAAAACTGCACTTCTCGGATTAACGAGATACTTTGCAACCTATTGGCCTATGCTGCGTGTTAATGCTATTTCCCCGGGGGGTGTTTACAATAACCAACCTGATGAGTTTGTCGTTAAATTAAATCAACTAATTCCAATGTCGAGAATGGCGAATTATGATGAATATCAGGGTGCGATACTTTTCCTGGCTTCTGATGCATCGTCTTATATGACAGGACAAAATCTTGTAATTGATGGCGGGAGAAGTTGCTGGTGAAAATAAGTGAACTATTTTCCGTTGAGGGGAAAACCGCACTCATTACAGGGGCTTCAGGTTTTCTGGGCAGAAACATGGCACAAACACTTCTCGAAAATGGTGTAACAGTTTTGGCAATGGGACGTTCCGAAGGTCTCTCGAATTTAGTGTCGTCATGGAATAAAAAATATGGAGAAGGGGCTGCTCATGAAATACGTGTTGATATGTACGATATTCCGGCATTTGGTACAGCGCTTGACAATGTAAACAGAAGTTTTTCTGTTGATATACTAATAAATAATGCTTACGAACTTAACTCTAATACTGGATTTAATTCCGAACATGGGACGTTAGAAGCAGCATCTCATGATATGTGGATGCGAAATCTTATCGGTGGCGTCTACTGGCCAGCTCTTGCCACGCAAAAAGTTTCGACGAAAATGAAAGAAGCTGAGAGTGGAAATATTATTAACATTTCGTCCATGTATGGTGTTGTGTCCCCTGATCCAAGGTTGTATGAAGGCACAAATTTTCTGAATCCTCCAGGGTATTCAGCTGCAAAGGCAGGTGTGCTGGCACTAACACGTTACACCGCTTCCTTTCTAGGAAAATATAATATTAGAGCTAATGCCATATTGCCGGGTCCTTTTTCAAATACAGAAGATAAAACTGATAATGCAGTAAATCATGATGATCCGTTTCTTGAAAAATTAAATCAAAGAACCTGCTTACAAAGAAGAGGAACTCCCGGAGAATTGGCAGGACCATTGCTATTCCTCGCCTCAGAGGCATCGAGTTATATGACAGGCCATGCTTTGGTTGTTGACGGGGGTTGGACAGTTATATAAGTGACTAGCATTAATTTTAAACATCTTATGTTTTTACAGGGTTTAATACCAAGGAGTATACAATGTTAGAGCAAGTAAAAATTGGCAAGAAAACGGTTGGCAAAGGGCATCCTTGTCTGGTAATTGCAGAAATTGGCATTAATCATAATGGTGACATAGCACTCGCAAAACAGCTGATTAAAGAATCAAAGTCTGCTGGAGCAGACGTTGTCAAATTTCAAAAACGTACAATAGATGTTGTATATACTGAAAAAGAGCTCGCAGCACCAAGAGAAAGTGCTTTTGGTAATACAAATGGTGAGTTGAAGCGTGGGCTAGAGTTCGGAGAGAAGGAGTACGATACTATCGATGCGTACTGCAAGGAACTGGATATAATGTGGATTGCATCATGTTGGGACGAAGCCTCAGTTGACTTCATAGAAAAATATAATCCACCTTGTTATAAAATTGCTTCCGCTTCACTTACTGATGACGGTCTATTACAATATCACCGAAAATTTGGCAGACCCATAATATTATCTACAGGAATGAGTTCAATAGATGAAATTAATCATGCAGTTGAGATATTGGGCAAGGAAAACCTTGTATTATTACACTGTACAAGTACTTATCCATCCAAGCCTGATGAGTTGAATCTTAGAGCGATTCATATGTTGCGCGATAAATATGGTGTGCCTGTTGGGTATTCAGGACACGAGGTTGGATTACAAACAACTGTCGCAGCAGTAACGCTCGATGCGTGTGTTGCGGAAAGACATATTACACTTGATCGTTCTATGTGGGGTAGTGATCAGGCCGCTTCAGTTGAGCCACAAGGTTTTGAAAGAATGATTAGAGACATTCGAACGATTGAACTTGCACTAGGAGACGGCGTAAAGCGTGTTTATGAGAGCGAAATACCTATACGCGAGAAACTACGCAGGATTGGCTAGTAATCTGGACGGGTATGTTTGGCAAAAAATATAATTATAAGATGTAAGTAGTTTGAATTTATGAAACGTGTTTTTATATTTCTTCGTGGCGGAATACTCGTCAGAAATTTTGCTAATGATGAACTGATTTATAGGCTCGAGCATTCTGGAATGGAATTTGTATTATTTTCGCCAGAACCAGAGCATCCGGTAATTAAAACACTTTTTGCTGCGCAATGCTTTAAAGTACACAAGATTGGAGGCGGGCGTTTATATAAATCACGAATGGCCAGTTTTTTTGCGGATTTTTTAATACAAATAAGACGATTTACATACGGTAACAGTAAAATTGATGAAAATGGTTGCAATGTAAGCCTAATCGAAGCACTTAAGTCTGAACAAATCGCAACTTCCGGCAAGCTCGGCCGGCTATTCTACTATTTAATATTATTTATAGCCGATTTGTCTGGCCACTATAAGCCATTACGTATCGGACTTAACTGGATAGAAAAAAAACTTTTCCCTTATAGTGCGCACAAGTATTATTATGACAAGTATCAACCGAAATTGACAATAGTAACATCACTTGGATTTGGTGATGATGCGTTATATATGAGAGAGGCTCATGCACAAAATGTTAAAACACTTGTACTAGTCAAAAACTGGGATGTACCAACAACCCGTGGAATCGGGGGTGTAATTCCTGACCATGTTTTTGTATGGAACGATATAATGAAAAATGAGGTAGTTAAATATCATGACATAGAAGAACGCCGAATAGAAATATGTGGCATTTCGCAATGGGACAGTTATTTTAGTGATATTGAAATAGGTAGCAAGGAGGAATTCTTAAATAAATACGGTTTAAGTAATGAAAGAAAGACAGTTTATTTTGCAATGACGACGCCATCACATTATTTTCACAATGTAAAACTATCTAAATTAATACTTAAATTAATAGATGAGGAAGAAGATACATTACCATGTCAGTTGTTGATAAGATTACACCCAGCATATGTTCTCATTAATGGTATGCTTACGGATGAAGTGAAGGACGAAATTAATATTATTAAAGAAAAATACGGTAATCGTGTAGCCTTCTCATATCCACACAGCGAGACATATTGCAATTTTAGTGTACCATCATCGAAAAATGATATAGATCTAAAAGAGATACTCCTCTACAGTGATGCACTGATTACAGTATATTCTACACAAATACTTGAAGGGCTAATTTTTGACATACCAATTATAAATGCCGGGCTTTATAATTTTCGTGGTACCCGGTTACCCGTAACTACCTATGAAGGCTGGGACCATATCATGCAGGTGATGGACCGCGAGGCTGTTTCATATTGTTATAATGAGGAGCAACTAAAAGAAAGTTTGTTTCAGGAATTAAAAATGCCAAGTAAAAATAGTAACAAGCGGGTTAAATTGGCTGAAAAGATTATTATTCCAGAATTGCGAGGCAGAGGTGGAGTTGAAACTGCTAAATTATTGTCCAATATAATGAATGCAAATGGTTAGCTAAATGATTAAACAATTGAGTGACCATACTGGAATACAACCGGATGAAATAAATATTGACGGTAATAATATATCTGTACAAATAAAGAAAGAAATGATTACCCGAGCAGACTGGGTCAGTCATGATTACAATGTTCATTTTTGTTTTGGTTTGTTTAATGATTCGGGCGATGCACAGGATTTGGAAATATCTGTAAATAATGCAGAATGGGATAATCTACCTGAAATTAAACCCCTAATATATGTGTCAGAAAATAACTGTGATTATAGCTGTTCAAAATATGACGCAAAAACAGATCTAGGTAAAAAATATTATATTAAAGCGACACTACAACCTAGACAAAAGGTTTATTTTGCGAATACTTTAGTAAGAGACCATAAAAAATTAAATACTAATTTAGATAAAATCGGACTGGAAACTGGCGCGAGGAGATTAAAGTATGGTGTGTCATTACAGAACAGAGACTTGATTTCATTTGTTTATGGTAACGTTGAAAATAATCCTGCCATTATTGTAACATCTGGGTTCCATCCTCCCGAACCGGATACACTGGCTACCCAATCAATTATGGAGTGGTTAGGAACAGAAGAAGGAAAAAACGCCTGTGAGAATTATTCTTTTGTAATTATTCCAATTGTAAACCCGGATGGATACGTATTTGGTACACAGGGCTCTAATGCTGCAGGGATCAATATGTACTGGTATTTTAATCCGGATATCCCCGAAAAGTGTCCAGAGGCAAAATTCTTGTGGAACTACGCAAGAGAGCTAAAACCAGTATTATATATTGATTTTCATTCATACACATTTCAATTAAAAAAACAGGCAGGACCATATGTGCGTCCCGCATATTTTTATAACAATAAAATTGCGAAAGATTGTTCGACTTTCATATATTCAAAAATCAGCGAGAAACTTGACACACGAAGAGTTTCCGGATTTCCAGCGTATGCACCAAGTACATTGGGAAGCATGCTTGCCAATATGTTTGATACGATTACGCTGGCAAAATATCATATTCACTTAAAGGAAGGTGAGGTGCAGTGCAAACTACATTCGCTAGAAGTTCTGCGAATCGCAATTGAGGGTCTTAATAAATACGGTATACATACAAATAGTGAACTAAAATCGGGAATGTATTATAAGTTTTTCAAGCAGGCAATTATTTACTGGGCTGGTATGCTGCGGCCAGCTATAGGAAATTTGAGACGAGCCAGATTCAAGAAAGTCAGATTTGATAGAGAACGCCTGGAGCGTCCATAGAGGAACACTTTTGAGGAAGTAATTTATGTCAAAATTTAGACAAATAGTAACTACTATTCGTGGAAAGTTAATTACGAAACGTATACATGCCTATCGAAGATGGGCGGAAAAGCAGATAAAAGCGAATAATGAGCTTTGGACCGGGTTGCAGGAGTACCTGACAAAATCAACTTCAACAGGTGCTGAATTTGGCGATTATTACGAGTTGTATACTTTTGTAAAAGAGCATAAGCCAAAAGAAATTCTGGAATGTGGAACTGGCGTGACAACAATCGTAATGGCTCAGGCATTACTGGAAAACGAACGAGAAACTGGAGTAAAGGGACGTATTACCTCTATGGAGGATAAAGAACAGTGGTTTAAGGTAGCGAATGATTTATTACCAGAGAAGTATAGCAAGTATATAGAAATTGTTTTAAGCCCACTTGTTGAAGACGGTTGGTCAATTTATAGAGGGATTAGGTATAAAGAACTTCCTGAGCGACAATATGAATTTGTATTTGTTGATGGTCCTGATTTTGAATCGCTGAAAGATGGTATGTTGACTTTTGATTTTGATTTGATTCGCGTTGTCGAAAAAAGCAACACTCCTGTTTATGCTATTGTAGATGATCGATTATCATCCAGTTATGTTTACCAGAAAGTATTTGGTGTAGACAAGGTTAGATATAGCCCAAAACACAGGTTAAGTTTTATCGGACCTTGCTGTAAACAGGATTTGTTAACCATGGAAATACAGAAAAAATGCTTTATAGACAGTTTCAGGCTCTTTACACCAACAGTTTTGAAATTAAAGCTCCACATGGCTAAAAAGTAACAGGGATTCAACAATAAATAATTTTAAAGTGACGCGAATGCAAAATGAGATAAAAAGTAGTAGCTGGTGGAGTAGCGTACTATTGTCAAATCCGGTCAAGGAAGAAGACGGGAAAATTTATTTTACGAGAGTTGATAATTCAATCAATCCTGATAAACAGCAAAATGTTAGTAAAAAAAGATGGTCAAACATGCGGCGGCATCATTATGAGTGGATAAAACAACAGGTTACTTTGATACCACATGGAAAAAGAATGATTGATGTTGGCTGTGGACAGAGTCAGTTTAAAGATCTATATGAAAATCTTGACGTATGCGGAATAGATTTTTATCCATACCCTGATGCTAATATTATTACAGACCTGAATCAACATATTCCACTACAAGATAATAGTGTGGATATTGCAATATTGTCAAACGTATTGGAACATATTTACAAACCTGTTGATATGCTCACTGAAGTATCGCGTGTTCTTAAAGAAGATGGAATTATGATACTGGTTGTACCCTTTATGATAAAAATACATCAGGCACCTTTTGATTTTCATAGATACACGCAGTATTGCCTGGAAAGAATGTGTAAAGATGCGGGGTTTGGTAATGTACGTGTTGACAGTGTTGGAAATATATTCGATGTATACGATATTGATAACCAATTACGATCGACATTGATCAGGGATAAAACAAAAGGCGTGACACAATTGGTTGTGAAAATATTATTGAAATTTCACAGCAGAATTGAGTTGCTTATGAAAAAAATATTGACTGGGAAGATCATAAGAGCAGCAGATGACATTGGGTGTCCTCAGAGTTATGGTGTAGTTGCTAAAATACGATAGTTTTATTAATTTTTAAATGCCATGAAAAATATCTATTATAAGCTGGTCTATTATATTAATTTAAAATATGAACACACAAAGAAACGTGTTCAATTTTTAAGGAAACCTGTTGTTTATATTACGCATCCACGTACCTTTATAAATAGAAAAATTACGTCTAAATCAAATCTGTCAGAAATTGAAAATTCGAAGTATAACGAATTAAATGACTATGGATATTGTGAAATTTCAGAGTTGGCAGAAAAGAATGAATTAAAAAATATTCAGTCACTAATAAATGGAAGAATAAACGGAATAAGTGATGCTTTCACAGAACAAATAAGTAAAAGAAAAGGGTTTTGGTTGCCTATACTTGCAAATGAGGATATGAATGCAGATAGTGACTTAGTTAAATTTGTACTGAATGATAAGGTTATAGAAATTGTTTCCAAATATCTTGGCCAAATTCCTTATCTTAGCCGTCTGGAATTGGTTGTTTCAAAGCCTAATAAGGATAGTGCATGGAGCGTATCACAATTGTGGCATCGTGATTACAATGATAGCAAGATAGTTAAATATTTCACTTATCTTTCCGATGTTGATACTGTGGAGCAGGGGCCATTCACATTCCTGCCGATGAATATTAGCAGGAATATACGCATAAGTATGTTCCCGGTTCATAAAACCGATAACTTTATGAGTAAGTATGTTGATTTAAATCATAAAAAACAGGTGCTTGGTAAGTCTGGCACTTCATTTTTGATTGATACTCGTAATTGTTTTCACTGTGGAAGCAGGATACTTGATGGAAGTTTCAGGGTGGCATTAATTGCAACTTTTACAACATTTGCAACCTATTATCCATATAATAACGGAATAGAATCTGATAAGAACACAAATCCAAAATATAGTATGCTGCTTAATTGTTATGTGTAATATTTACTCAAAAAAAGAATCATTTAATGCATCTAGATTTTAATATACTTTATAACAAAAATAGATTTTCCAAACAGGCTATTGCACCTGAAGATACAATAGTTGTGAATGAAGTATGTCCTATATGCGAAAAAAAATTGGAGAAATTATCTGCTGTTTTAAACAGAGATCATTGTTCGGTATTAGAGCGTTCTATTTGTTCGAAATGCCACTTTACAACATTTACACGAATGCCTAGTCAATCATGGTTTGAGCGATTTTACAAGGAGGAGTGGGACAAAAGTAGAGCAGTAGAAAACATTAAAAGCAAAGTACAAATGTCATATAAACCGTTGTTTGAAATTTTATTGAATGAGATAGATGATTATAATTGCCATATATTGGAAATAGGGTCTGGATATGGTGGTGCATTATATCAACTTAAAAATAAAGGATACAATAATGTCTATGGAATCGAGGCATCTGAAAGACGGCAAAAATATTGCAAAGAACAGCTTGGGTTGAATGTTTCACTGACTACAGCAGAAAAAATGGAGCATGATGAGCTCATTTCGAGTGTAGCACAATATGACATAGTTTTTTCTTGGCATGTTATTGAACATGTGTTTAATCTTAACAGTGCCTTTTCTGCAATCGCAAGAATGATTAAGGTTGGTGGTATTATTGTTATAGGTATACCGCATTTTGAGCAAGAACATATTTATTATTTGTCACATTTTTTACCGCATATTCATAGCTTTACACCAAAATCAATAACCAGACTTCTGAATAAATATGGATTTGAGGTTGAGTATATTGATGAACAGATTCGCGTTGTTGCGCGAAAAAAATCAGATAAATGTACATATCATGAAGATTCAGCACTAAATGATATCGAATTTACCGAATCGCTTGTGAAAAAAGTAAAAAGAGATTTCGTATTAGACAGTGTAATTAGTTCAGGCTTGTTAAAAAACAATAATTTACGATTATTTTATGAATATGATTTAAAAATGGGTGAAGTAAGTCATGCAAATGTACATGTCCAGAAAAGTATGAGTTTATCTCAACGTGTACAGGATTTTATTAAAGTAAAGTCTGTTGGGCCGGGAATTAATCTGAAACCAATATTTCACCCTAAATTAAGCATTAAAAACGCACTGGATTGGAAGAACATGCTGGCAACAATGGTAATTAAATCAATGAAATTTTCACAAAATGAATTTTCATGTGAACTCAACTACAGTTTAAGCAATCTGAATAATGGGACTGGCATGGAAAAAAGCCCGGAAATTGACTTTACATATAATAGTAAATTCGCTTTTTGCTGGATTAAATAGATTTTTCAATGACAATCCTATGTGTAATTGGTGCAAGAGGCGGGAGTCAGGGATTACCGGGCAAGAATATCAGACTACTTCTGGGCAAGCCATTGATTGTATGGTCTATTGAACAGGCGTTGGCAACACCGGAAATTTCGCGAGTTGTCGTGTCAACGGATTCTGATCAAATAGCTGAAGTAGCAAAGAAAGCTGGAGCCGAAGTACCTTTTATAAGACCTGATAGTTTGTCTGGCCCGCAAGTCGGAAAATTTCAGGTTTGGCAGCATGCATATAGAACTTGCGAGGAAATTTACAAGGAATCCTATGAGTGTATGGTGGATCTTGACTGTACCAGCCCTCTGCGCGATTCGGCGGATATATCCGGAGCGATTAATAAGTTCAGGAGCGGTAAAGACAGAAATATTGATGCAGTCTTCAGTGTATGTAAAGCCAGAAAAAATCCTTATTTTAATATGGTAGAGAAAGACCAAAGTGGTGCTATGAAAATGAGTAAGTCACTGAATGATACCGTGTTATGCAGACAGAATGCACCTGATGTTTATGAGCATGTAGCCAGTATATATGTTCTAAGTGGAGACTATTTGTTAAAAGCCAGCCATCTTTTAGATGGGTATACCGAAGGATATGATATAGGAGAAGAAAAAAGTCTTGATGTAGACTCTGAGCTTGATTTTACGTTGGTTGAGTGTCTAATGAAAAAAAAATATGGAGTTATGTAATTGGCCAAACCAAATTTTAATTTGAAGGATAAAAAAATTATTCTTGTTGGTGCAACCGGAATACTTGGTAGAGGATACGCCAGAGCATTTAGTGAAATGGGTGCTGTAACTGTTTTGATAGACCGGCCAGGCTCAGATGTCCTTAAACTTGCAGATGAATTACTTACACATGGCATGGAAATGGATATAAGTGATGAAGCTATGGTAAAGGATGTAATTGCAGAAGCTATCGATATATTAGGCGGGCTTGATGGGGTAATAAATAATGCAGCTGCAACGGGAGAGGGCTTGCTAGAGTCTGGAGACGCATTTGCACCATTTGAATCTTATCCGTTAAATCTTTGGCAAAAAGTAATTGATATTAATTTGACTGGAACATTTCTTGTTGCGAGAGAAACAGGAGAAGCATTAAAAAATAATGGTGGTGGCAGTCTTATAAATGTATCAAGTATATACGGAATTGTTGGCCCGGATCACCGTTTATATGAAAATCAGCCCTTTAAATCATTCGCCAGTTATTCTGCAAGTAAAGCGGGCGTTATTGGATTTACACGATGGTTGGCAACCTGGTGGGCAAAAGACAATGTAAGAGTAAACTGTATTACTCCTGGAGGAGTATACAACAACCACAATGCAGAGTTTCTTGCAGATTACGCAAACAAGACGCCGATGGGAAGAATGGCAAACAGGGAAGAGCTGGTTGGTATGACTGTATTTCTCTTAAGTGACGCTTCAAGTTATTGCACAGGACAAAATTATATTGTTGATGGCGGTTTTACTGCATGGTAAATACATTACTGATATGCATTGGAGGCTAAATGATGGAAATTGAGATTGGTGGACGTCTTATAGGTGAAAATCAACCTCCATTTGTAATAGCGGAGGTTGGGATTAACCATGAAGGTAATTATAAAAAAGCAATTCAGTTGGTAGATGCAGCCGTAGATGCAGGCGCAGAAGTGGTAAAATTTCAATGCCATATTACCGAAAAAGAAATGGTTCCCACAGACATGACGCCCGGAGAAATATCCAGCGAAAAACTATGGGACATAATTAAACGATGTGAATTGACTTACGACGAAGAAATTCTGGTTCAACAATATTGTAAAGACAAAAACATTATGTATTTGTCTACACCTTTTAGTCGAGAAGCTGCTGACAGACTTTACGACATGGGAGTGCCTGGCTTTAAAATAGGCTCTGGTGAATGTAACAATATACCCTTGTTAGAACATATCGCGGAGATGGGGAAACCAATAATTCTTTCAACAGGCATGAACGATCTGGAATCAATAAAACGCTCTGTTAAAGCGATAAGAAAATATAAAGCACCACTTGCATTAATGCACTGTACGAGTATGTATCCAACACCATATGAAAATGTGAGACTGGGTGCAATTACACAATTGAAAAATGAATTTCCTGAAATACCGATCGGATTGTCTGATCACTCAATGAATATTTGGACATGTCTTGGTGGCGTTGCGCTCGGTGCGTCTATACTTGAAAAGCATTTTACTATCAGCCGGAACTGGCCTGGACCGGATACGAGTATCTCAATAGAACCGGATGAACTTCATAATCTAATAGAAGGAAGTGCAGCAATATGGAAGGCTAGAGGTGGATCGAAGACGATTTTACCGGAAGAGCAGCCAGTAATCGACTTTGCCTATGCAACTGTAGTGACAATATCACCAGTTAAAAAGGGAGAGATATTCAGCAAGAAAAACATCTGGGTTAAGAGGCCTGGTACAGGCCCAATACAAGCAGAACGTTTTGAAGAAATTCTTGGTAAAGTTGCAAATCGCGATATTGAGATAGATGTACACGTAGAACCCGGTGATATATCCGGCTACAAAAAAACGACGGGACGGAATGAATAAAGATACACCAGTTGTAATTACTGGAGCCTCAGGATTTATTGGCCAATATCTCATTAAAGAATTTAAGCGCAAGGGATGTGTGGTATATGCAGTATCACGATCTGGTGGAAATTCCATCGAAGGTGTACATAATATAATTGTTAAGGATTATATAGATACTCCCTGTCCTGAAGATTCAATACTTATACATCTTGCCGATGTACGTAGCGTAACTGAGGCATATTTATTAGGTGAAAAGAGAATTTCCGATGCAGAAAATTCTGTAAATACTATATTTCAAAAACCATTTGAAAGAAAAATATTTATTTCATCTTCGGCTGTATATGATAACAACTCAACTGAACCGAAGACGGTGTCATCACCCGTTCGAGACTCGAATCTTTACATTAAAGGAAAATTAGCTTGTGAAAAGTGTGTTATTGACAATGGCGGGACAGTATTGCGGTTAGCCAACGTTATAGGTCCAGGCATGGCAAATTTTAATGTCCTGTCTGATATTCTGTCACAGATACCAGGTAAAGGGCCAATTAAAGTAATGAATACTAGCGCTGTAAGAGATTTTATAGATATCAGAGATGTTGTGAGTGCAATTGTAAGTATTGCGTATCGTGTTGGGCTTGGTATCTATAATATTGGTTCAGGTCGAGGGATATCAGTAGGTGACCTTGCCAGTAAGGTAATGGAAATATCAGGTGAGAAAGCACGTGAGATTATATCAACTGAAGCTGCACAAGATAATTCGTGCATTATACTTGATATTACAGAGACCAAAAAGTTGTTTGGCTGGCAACCAGAATTTACAATTGATTTAAGCATAAAAAATATTATTAGTAGTACTAGATGAACAAAAGAGTAATAGCCGTTTTTACAGGTAACAGAGCTGAGTATGGGCTGCAATACCCTATACTTAAGGCAATAAAAGAACATCCAAAATTGGAATATCGTTTAATTGTTTCAGGCGCCCACCTGGATAATAATTTTGGTAGAACGCTGGAAGAGATTAGAAACGATGGTTTTACTGTGCACGAAGAAGTCAAAATAGATATGCAGTCAGATACATTATTTGCAACTGCAAACGCTATCGGAAGTGGAATAATCTCGATGAGCCAGGCGTTAAGTAAAATCAAGCCTGATATGTTGGTAGTGTATGCGGACCGCTTTGAGGGTTTTGCTGCGGTGATCGCAGGAACCCAAATGAACATACCAACGGCACATATAGAAGGAGGAGATATAACTGAGGGTGGTGCGCTTGATGATTCAGTGAGGCACGCTATGAGTAAACTATCACATATTCATTTTACAACAAATCAACAAGCCTCAAACAGAGTAATAGCAATGGGTGAAGAGGCATGGCGAGTTCATACGGTAGGATTTCCTGCGATTGACCTTATTAAAGAAGGCAACTACGCTACGCGTGAAGAGCTTAAAAACAAGTATAAAATTGAAATGGATAAGCCGATTATACTATTTACCCAGCATTCAGTTACTACCGAATTTGACAGGGCAGCATTGCAAATCAAACCTTCTTTGGATGCTATGACACAACTTGCGGCAGAGGGTATGCAGGTTATATTGACATATCCCAATAATGATGCAGGTGGACGTGCAATCATTGATGAGTTGAATAAATTGAATGTTGAAAAAAATATGCAAATTCATCAGTCGCTGGGACGATATAATTATCATGGGATACTGGCTTTGGCCAGCACAGGTGATGTGAAGGTAGTATGTGTTGGTAATTCCTCTTCTGGGATTAAGGAAACACCGGCATTCAATTGTCCAGCTGTGAATATAGGATCACGTCAGAAAGGACGTTTACGAGCAGATAATGTAATAGATTCAGAATACGATACCATCGCTATTAAGGAAGCAATCAAAAAATGTATATATGATCAGGAATTCCGCCAAAAATGCCGCGAATCAGAAAATCCATATGGTATAGGTGATGCGGGTATCAAGATTGCAGATGAATTGGCGTCACTTGAGCTAAATAATGATCTAATACGAAAAAGAATGACACTTACTGGTGAATGTAAGGATGGATGGTGTAGATAATGATTGATCTACTGAATGTTAGTTCCAGTTTAAAGGATGCTGTTCAGGCAATCGAAGAATCTAAAAAACGTATAGCTGTAGTAGTGGATAAATACGGGATGTTAGTAGGCACAGTCACAGATGGTGACATTAGACGTGCTTTATTAAATGGTGCAACATTAGATTCGAATGTTGTAAATGCCATGAATGCAAGTCCAAAAAGCTGTGATGTTGGAACGTCAGATGGTTATATATTAGGTTTGCTTATACAAAATAATCTTGAGGCAATCCCTTTAGTAGATAAAAATGGAAAATATCAAAGAGTTGTACATGTTAGTGAATTATCGACAGATGATAAACACATTGGTGGTGCTGAAGGTTATGGAGCAGCAGTAATAATGGCAGGAGGTGAAGGTACGCGGTTAAGGCCATTTACAGAAGATACCCCGAAACCGATGCTTGATGTAGGTGGTATGCCATTATTGGAAAGGCTGGTAAAGTCACTGGTTAAAGCTGGTATTAAAAAAATATTTATATCTACCAATTATCTCGGTCATACAATAGAAGAATATTTTAAGGATGGCTCTTGCTTTGATGCGAGTATAAATTATCTCAAAGAGGATAAGAAGCTTGGAACAGCAGGAGCGTTATCACTTTTACCTGATTTAGACAAGAAACCAATATTAGTGATGAATGGAGATATCTTGACAGGTTCTGATTATCGAAATCTTCTAATATTTCATAATGAACACAATGTTGATATGACAGTGTGTGCTGTTGAATATCATATAGAAATTCCTTACGGAGTATTGAAGACGAATGGTATTAAGGCAACTTCGTTGGAAGAAAAACCATCACAAAGATTTCTTTGTAATGCTGGAATTTATGTGTTGTCGTGTAATGTACTTGAGCAGATTCCAGTCAACAGTTTTTATAATATGACACAACTGATAGAGCTTTATACGAACAATCAAAAGGGAGTGGCAGTATTTCCGCTTCATGAGTATTGGACAGATATCGGAACGCCTGACGATCTTGAGCGGGCACGAAAAGATGTAATTAACATGGATATAATCAATGCTTGAAGAAATTAAGGGTAAGAATGTATTTGTAACAGGAGCAGATGGCTTTATAGGGAGTCATTTGGTAGAGAAACTTGTAAAGCAAGGTGCAAATGTCAGAGCACTTGTATATTACAATTCATGGAATAATCTTGGCTGGTTAGCTGATATTCCAGGACAAATAATTGAGAATTTAGAGATAGTAAGAGGTGATGTACGAGATGCAGAATTTATAAGGAAATACATAGCAGGTTGTGAATATGTTTTTCATCTATCAAGTTTGATTGCGATACCTTATAGTTATTATGCGCCGCGTTCATATATTGATACAAATGTTACTGGCGCATTAAATGTTTTGCAGGGTTGCCGCGAATCAGATGTTTTGGCCAGGTTGTTACACGTCTCTACATCTGAGGTATATGGAACAGCACAGTACGTACCGATAGATGAATTACATCCCTTGGTAGGTCAGTCACCCTATTCTGCCTCGAAAATCGCAGCAGATAAACTTGCTGAAAGTTATCATAAATCATTCAAATTACCTGTCGTTACTGCCAGGCCTTTTAATACTTTTGGTCCAAGGCAGACTGCGAGAGCTGTAATTCCAACCATAATTAGCCAACTATGTAGCGGTGTAGACACATTAAAGCTGGGTGCACTTACTCCAACACGCGACTTTAATTTTGTAAAAGATACAGTTCAAGGCATGATAAATCTCGCCTTGTGTCCGGCAGCAGAAGGAGAAACTGTAAATATTGGTACTGGGCAGGAATGGTCAATTCAGCAAACTGCTGAGATGATAATGGATTATATGGGTAAGCATATACAAATCGATTGTGAAGAACAAAGAATAAGACCAAAAGACAGTGAAGTTAACCGCTTACTGGCAGAAACCAGCAAGATGTATAAGCTAACCAGTTGGAAGAGTGAATATAATTTTGAAGATGGATTGAAGCAGACAATTGAATGGATTGAAAAGAATATTAATCATTTTGATGCAGCAACTTATAGTTTATAGAAAATATGTTGATTTATAAAGTACACCGTTGAAAATAGCATATATAACTAATAGTAAAATTCCTAGTAGAAAAGCGAATTCTGTCCAGGTCATGAAAATGGCACAAGCATTTATGGACAGAGGTATTACACTTTATATGACTTGCTTATCCGGGGAAATTCAAGAAACGAAACTTGAACAATTCTATGGTTTGAAATCACTACCACATATGGTTAAATTTTCAGTCTCAGGAAGATGGGGTGTACACTTATATAATTTATATGCGGCAGTTTACGCGTGCTTTAAGCGTGTGGACCTTGTTGTAACAAGGTCAGTAGGTGCAGCTGCATTCTGCAGTATCATGCGAGTACCAGTCATCTGGGAATGTCATGCTCCACCAAAAGGTATGGAAATTAGATTATTCAGACTATTAAGTAAAAATAATTCATTCAAACGCCTTGTTGTTATTTCAGAAGCGTTAAAACATATTATGTTTGAAGAGTTCCCGAAATTGGAAAAATTCAATGTGCTGGTAGCCCATGATGGTGTTGATTTAGAAAGATTCAATAAAAAAATAAATAATGGAGTCAGACGAGGAGATATGGGAATAGGAGATGAAGTAAATATTGCCGGATATTCTGGCCATTTGTATGATGGACGTGGTATAGACATAGTTATAGCTTGTGCACAAATATTAACAAACTGGCATTTCCTGATCATCGGAGGAGATGATGTTGATTGCACCAAGTTAAGAAATAAAATAAATAATCTGAAATTATCCAATATAACTATCACAGGATTTATCAAAAATGACCTTTTACCACAATATCTGGAAATTTGTGACGTATTATTGATGCCCTATCAGAAAAGTGTAATGGTTGCAGGTGGAAATCTTGATACAGTAAGGTGGATGAGTCCACTAAAAATGTTTGAATATATGGCAGCAAAAAAAGCAATTATTACAAGTGATTTACCTGTTTTACGTGAAGTAATGAACAAAAATAATTCTGTACTCGTAAAGCCTGACCAGACTAGCGAATGGATCGAAGCATTGGAGATGCTAAAGAATAATGATTTAAGAATAAAACTTGGTAATAATGCATATTATGATGTTCAGCAATATGACTGGAAGGTGAGAGTTGATAAAATTCTTGCAAATTAACATATATAATTTTAATAAAGTGTTTTCAACTATAGCTGATAATATTCAAAAATATAATTTGATTCATCCTGCTATATTATTAGTTTGTTTGTATTTTCTATGGATAATATACCCACTAAATAGTGATGTAAGTTTTATAGTTATCGCAAAAGCATTAATTATTTTAATTGCACTTATATATTATTCCAGGTACCTGTTATTAAAAGATGTGTTCTATAAAGAATACATCTTTACACTATTCATTTATGCAATAGTTATAAGGGTAATATTATCTGTTGTAGTAAGTTCGCAGACGTTTTTTGACTATAATGCAGTAGAACATGGAAATCGTATATATAACAACTTCGGCTATCTGTTTGAACTGGATTATTTGAGAAGTACAATTGCATTGGCGAATTACAATGCGGGTGATATATTTCATGTTGAACCATCATATATATATAATTATCCTGTAATAATTATTTTCCTGTCAATTATTAATTATCTCGTAGGCGCCGAGAGCTTAGTGCCTCTCCAGCACTTTTACTTTATCTCATTTGCCGGTGCTCTAGTGGTTCCTGTTTCATTTCTATTGTTCAGAAACTGGCTTCCTGAAAAAACCGCAGCAATAATTGCTGTAATTCTTGCCTTTAACCCGGAATCATTTATGTGGCACACTTCAATTACTACAGAAGCATTTCGAACATTAGGACTTTGTTGCGGTATTTATGGGGTAACATTGGTTCTGCGGGAGAAAATAAAAACAGGAATTTTTATAACTGTATTAAGTGTTGCACTTACACTCGCATTCAATGCAAGTTTTGGAACTGTTGCAACTTTTATTATTAGTGGTCTGGTAGTGTTTTCGACGATGCAGTGGAAAAAGCGAGTAGGGCTATTAATTATAATACAGCTAGCGTTTATTTTAATTATAAGTACTTATCACTATACAATATGGGGTAGAAGCCATACGCCATTAACGGTATCTACCATTATATCTCACATGACAGGTAAAGAAGTGATATTTAATTTCGCGTTAAGCAAGGAAAGATCTGCTGGCCAGTACGAAGAATTATATCAGGTTTTGGATAAAAATGCGGAAGCAGTAGGGAATGAACTAAGTTTGCAGTTTGATATTAAATTGCCCAATATAAGTGACCTGCCGTTTATTTATGATACAGCAAAGTTTATGTTTGATAAATCATATGCTGCTGTACGGCCGACGCTGGGAAACGGTTTATTCTGGGATAATTTATCACTCAGGGTTTATCATGGATTCAGGTCGTTAGGATGGCAATTATGGTTGCCATACGTAGTATTTGGGCTTGTCTTAATTATAAAAGATGGTTCAATGTACAATAAGGAGTCCAGGAAAATTGCCACTTATTTTGTCGTGTTATCAGTTTTACTTTTGCTTGTGATAAGTTATGGATTTCACGCAACCTGGGACACTTCGCGATATAGAAGCTTTTTTGCACCATTTTTAGCTATGAGTGCAGCAATTGCTATATCAAGTAATAATATTAATTACACTAAATGGTTCAATAATATAATTGGCGGGTTCTTTATATTTAACACATTAGTATTAATATTATATAGTGCAAGGCGTGGTAATATAAATATTTTACCAATTGTTTTAACAATCTATGTTCTGTATGCCTTTATCTCTATTTCATTATATAAATACAAGTTATCGTTTTTAAAAACTGATAATACGAAACAATGAAACATATTTTATATGATAATACGGTTATGAATGACCCATTAACTGAAAACAGATTTTTTACTCGAATTAATTGTCCAGTGTGTAATTCAGATAAGTTAAAAGTCAGAAATAAAGTAAAATATAATGAATTAAAGCAAAAAGGCAGCATGGAGCTGGAAAGCCTTGGGATATCAGGCAAGACTATAATTACAGTGAATATATGCAGTAATTGTAAATTTGTATTTGTTAATCCGCGAATTAAAAGTGAATATCAACATCTTTTATATAATAAACATAAAAAAATAAACCTTGAGAAGGTTACAATTCGAAACGGTATTTTACCTCCGGACATGAGGAGAAGACGAGTATCCGCAGCATTTGATGTGTTACAGATAGTTCCAGAGCTTGTAAAAAGAGAACGCCCCGTTGTATTTGACTACGGATGTGGTTTCGGGCATGTATTAACGTTGGCAAATGTAATGGGTATGGAAACATACGGTGTTGATTTAGATGATATAAGAGTTGATTATTGTCAAAAAAATGGTTTGAAAGTGACTTCTGTAGATGAATTTAAATATAAACATATAGATGTAAAAGCAGATGTAATATTCCTTCTTTCTACATTAGAACATATTGTAAACTTGAATGAGGTGTTCACATACATTGAAGACATATGTAAACCTGGAACAATATTAATATTGGATGGGTTTACGCCAAAAACTATAGATTTAGAAAAGCGCACTGGTAAATATATAGATGCGCATTTTATTGAACATATAAACTATTTTAATATTAAAACATTGGATGTACTGTTAAAAAAATATAATTTTAATCCCGGGAAAAGATATATTGCGAAACAGGTCAGATGTTTATTTGATATTTTCAAGCTTGCACTATCATTCATTATTTCAAACAGTTTTTCAGGCAAACTTCAAAACAAGCGAAAATTTTTTACCCGCGTATATATTTATAAAAAATAATTAACTGGTATTTAAATGTCAAAGATTCTGATTGGCTTCCCGCACCGACCGCAGAAGCATGGAGGCCCTGGCAGTTTTCAAATACGCATGATTAAGTATCTTGAAAGTTGTAATTATAAAATTATTTATCCTGAAGACAAGACTGTACCTGATATTATTATTGTTGTTGGGGGTACTGTAAAATTAAAATGGCTATGGTTATGTAAAAAAAAAGGAAGCGTCATTATCCACAGATTGGATGGTATAAACTGGAAACATAAGATAAATAATTGCAGTATTAGAGCACGAATTATGGCTGATATAAGAAATATGCTTATGCAAGTTATAAGAAAATACCTGGCGAATTATGTTGTATATCAGAGTAAATTCGTTGAAAGATGGTGGATTAAAAGATTTGGCAGTATAGGTGTAGATTCGAAGATTATATATAATGGCGTAGATACAGATGAATTTTTCCCGTTACAAGATAATCATGCAGGAATTAGAATAATTAGTGTTGAAGGCACTGTATCAAATGATATCGTTACCAATGAAATAATCAACAGCATAGTTGAGTCTTTACTCAAAACAAAAATAATTAGCAGTTACATTATTTGTGGCGAAGTAGATACAAGTATCATTAAGCGTTTTTCGAATATAAATGGTCTAATTTTTAAAGGTTCAGTTGAACGGTCCAGAATTCCGGAAGTTCTACGGTCTTCTGATATATTTTTAAATCTTGAAATAAACCCCCCCTGCCCAAATTCAGTTGTTGAGGCGCTTGCGTCAGGATTACCAGTCATCGGTTTCAGGACTGGTGCTCTTGAAGAGTTGGTTATAGGTTCAAGTGGTTGTTTAGTTGAATACAAGGCTAATCCATGGAGGCTTGAAGTGCCAGACTGCCGGGAATTGATTCAGTCAACTCAGGTCATAATTTCTGAATTAGAGATATATAAAAATAATGCCAGATTTGCAGCTGAAAAATATTTTAATCTGGAAATAATGATTAATAAATACAATGATACGTTTCATAACTTCCTGAATCATCATCGTACTGATAATTCATCATCGTGTTGAAAATAAAAAAAGATTCTTCTAGATATAAGGTTTTGATTGTACAGCGGGTTTATCCGCACTACCGTGAAATACTTTTCAATAAAATAGCTGCATCACAAATTCTCGACTGTACTCTGGCAAAAGGAAAAGCGCATATTAATAGTGCACTAAATGAAGTATTCCAGTCTGATATAAAAACTCTTGAGTTGAAAAACTACTATCTTAGTAGACATGAAACTATTGTTTTCCAATCAGGACTGATTAAACATTATATGCATCATAATTATGATGCGGTAATCGTTGAGTTTAATATCAGAATTATTTCAAATATTATACTATTGATAATATCACGAATAAAAAAAACAAAATTCATATGGTGGGGACATGGTCTTGGTAAAAGTAATAATAGTATAATTAATAATTTTCGTAGGTATCTGGTCAGGAAATCTGATGCGATTATACTTTATGATAATAAACAAAAAAATGATTTTACTGACATCGAGGAAAAAAGTCATAAAATCAAAAATCCGCTAATAGCAGTTGCAAATAACAGTATTGATCTGGAAGCAATTAAAGTATATGTGGACAAGTTCAAAGTAAGAAAAAGATCACATCTTATATATAGCGGGCGACTAATTAGCGAAAAATACGTTATTCTAATACTTGAAGCAATAGCATATATTGTAAGGAATTGTCCGCAGTACAAAGCGTTACAATTGGTAATAATTGGTGACGGGCCTGAACGAGATTCCCTTTGCAAGTTTATAAACGCCAATAATTTGGCAGGCAATGTAATTTTAACCGGTATGATTACTGAAGAACACTTATTATCCGAATATTTTAGAGATGCATTAGCTTATGTTTCACCTGGGGGGCTGGGACTTGCTGCTATACATAGCATAGCCTATGGTGTCCCGGTTTTACTTTCCGATATAAAATCGCATGGCCCAGAAATCAGTATACTAAAGGAAAATAAAAATATGGCAGTTTTTAAGAAAAATGACCATATAGATTTAGCAAAACTGATTTTAGCATTGCTTGACCGTAATATTGATTTAAATGTTACTCAAAGTGATATAGAAGAATTGAATTCTAAATATAGTGTTACTGCAATGGTTAAAGTATTTGAAAATGTCGTTAAAACGTGTTGTACGATATAACCGCTAATTTATGAAAATATGTTTTATCATAGATGCAAGGAGCCCAATCGTAAAACCGTGGGTTAACTATTTCATAAACAGTGGCCATGAAGTGCATATTATATCTACGTACCCCTGTAACCAGTATAAAGGTGTGGCTTCATTCCACACTATACCGATAGCATTTTCGTGGCTAACACGTAATATTGCACCTTTAACAAATAAAGAGCGAACTCATGTTAAAAATAATACTTATCTAGATAACTTGCGCGCAAGTTTACTATCAAAATTTATTAATAAAATTAGGCATATACTGGCACCTGTTGAGTTATTAGTGCATGTAAAAAAAGGTAAAAAACTAATAAACAAAATAAACCCGGATATTGTTCATGCAATGAGAATTCCATATGAAGGTATATTTGCACTGCACGCTATTAAAAAAAACAAAAATATAAAATATATTGTTTCAGTATGGGGGAATGATTTTACATTGTTTGCAAACAATTACCCTGTAATTGCCTGGTATACTCGAAAAGTACTGAAAAGAATTAATTATTTGCATGCTGACTGTATGCGAGACATCAATCTCGCTGAAAAATATGGATTTATAAAGTGTAATAATTATATCGTGTCACCTGGTGCTGGTGGTGTAAAAATTCATAATGATGATATTATTATTGATAAAAACAAACTGTTTGAACAGTTATCGATTAATAAAAATTCAATTATTGTTCTAAACCCTCGTGGCATGCGTCACTATGTACGTAATGATGTTTTTTTCAAATCAATACCGTTAATTTTAAAGAAAAATCCTGATACGATATTTATTGCCTTAGCAATGAAAGGGAATAACGAAGCAGAGAAATGGGTGAATAAATTAAACATATCCGATAATGTCAGGTTATTACCAAAACTTGATGAACAATATTTGCGTGAAATATACAGGTTGTCAGATATCATGATATCGCCAAGCCTTCATGACGGGACCCCAAATACACTTCTGGAATCCATGGCATATGAATTATTTCCTGTTGTTGGTGATATAGAATCAATCAGGGAATGGGTTAACAATGATATTAATGGATATTTGTTTGATCCAAATTCAAAAAATGAGCTTGCAGAGTGTGTCAATAAAGCAATTGAAAATTCCGCGTTGAGATTGAGTGCGTTGGAATACAACAGGAAAATTATAAAAGAGCGTGCTGATTATTTTAAAATTATGCCCGAGATTGAAGCGCTTTATACAAATATTGTAGGTATTGATTAACACTATGTGCGGTATAGCAGGTTTTTCAGGTAACTACGAGTATAGTTTACTAGGTAAAATGAATGACGCTCAAATGCACAGGGGGCCGGATGATGAGGGAGTATGGTTCGATGGTGAAAATATGGTCGGGCTTGCACACCGAAGATTGTCAATCCAGGATACCTCAGCAGCAGGTAAACAACCTATGTGGGATGCAGCTTGTCGTGCACTAATTTGTTTTAATGGTGAAATATACAATTTCAGGCAGCTACGAGAGACGCTTCGTAGATCAGGTGTGAGATTCAACAGCAAGACAGATAGCGAGGTGTTAGTTAACCTGTACTTGTTATATGGCGAGTCCATGTTTGACAAGATCGATGGTATATATTCATTTGCGATATGGGATAAACAAAAAAAAATACTTCTTATAGCAAGAGATAGTCTGGGTGTGAAGCCTCTTTATTATGTTATGTCTGAAAGAGGGTTTTTATTTGCCAGCGAAATAAAGGCATTAATTCTTGATAGTCAAATGGATCGTCGTATTGACGAATATGCTGTGGCATACCATCTTACATATTTGTGGAGTCCATCTCCTACAACAATGTTTAAAAATGTACACAAACTGAATCCTGGTACGGCGATTGTAGTTAAAAATGGAAAAATAAAAAAAGAATTTGAATATTACAGGTTGCCACAGGGAAGGACAACAGTAACACAGGACAAGTGTATGTTCAGGACTGCTGATGAAGCAGAAAAAGTGGTGCATGACAGCATTGAGAGTGCCGTTAAAAAACAGATGATATCAGATGTTCCTGTAGGTGCTTTTTTGTCAGGTGGATTGGATTCAAGTTCAATTGCTTATTTTGCAAGAAAGTATACTCCTGATAGATTGCAGTGTTACACAATAGAATTCAGTGGAAATAGCGCTCGCGGAGAAGGCTTTGTCGAAGATTTACCTTATGCAAAAAAAGTTGCAAAGTTTCTTGATGTTGATTTGAACATTGTCACTGTAGGTCCGGAAATTGCTGATAACATTGAAAGTATGGTATATCAGTTAGATGAACCACTTGCTGATCCAGCACCACTTAATACTTACTTTATTAGCAAACTTGCCAGGTCGCAAGGAATTAAAGTTCTACTTTCAGGCGCAGGTGGGGATGATATTCTTAGCGGGTACAGGAGACATTTTGCCTTGCAGCAAGAGCGTTACTGGTCGGGGTTACCAAAATATATTCGACAGGCTATAGCAATGTTAACAGGAAAATTACCGGCTTATGGTAATATTAGTCGGCGTATTCGTAAGGCTTTTGAATATGCAGGGCTTGATCAGGAAGACAGGCTCATCAGTTACTTTTTTTGGCAGCGACCTGAAAAAGTACTCAAACTATTACATCCAGATTTACGTAATGAGTTAAATGTCGACCTGATAACCAAACCAATTACGTCACTGCTCAGCAATTGCGGGGAGATTTCAGCGCTGGAAAGAATGTTATATATTGAAAGCAAATATTTTCTTGCAGATTTGAATCTTAATTATACCGATAAAATGTCGATGGCAGCAGGTGTGGAAGTGCGTGTGCCGCTAATTGATACCAGCATGATAGAGGTTGCATCTAGAATACCATCATATATGAAGCAGCACGGTAGCACCGGAAAATGGATATTTAAGAAAGCGATGGAAAGTTGCTTGCCACACGATATTATATACCGACCTAAAAGTGGATTTGGATTGCCTATCAGGAGTTGGCTTCGTAATGAACTAAAACCATTATTGCATGATGTATTGTCCGAAAGTAGTTTGAAAAATAGAGGGCTTTTTAATAGTGTTGAAATAAGTAAGTTGATCAAAATGAATCAGACAGGCAAGGTTGATGCTACCTATACGTTGTTGTCACTGATTTGCATAGAATTGTGGTGTCGTAAATTTTGCGATGTTTGAAGAAAGACATATATTAAAATTATAAATAATGATAGTTGGATAATATGAAACAGATTTTACAGGATTTACAACGCGGTGATACATTGCTGGTTGATGTTCCCGCTCCAGCAGTTAGCAAGGGCTGTGTTTTGATACGTACAACGAGAAGCCTTATTTCCGTTGGGACAGAACGGATGCTATTTGATTTTGGAAAGGCATCTCTGCTTGGCAAGGCACGTCAGCAGCCAGAGAAAGTAAAAATGGTCATAGACAAAATTAAAACTGATGGTCTATTTACCACACTAGATGCAGTTCACGCGAAATTGGCAAAGCCAATACCGCTTGGGTATAGTAATGTTGGTGTAGTGTTGGAGGTTGGGAGTGATGTCGGTGGATTAAAACCTGGTGACAGGGTTGTATCGAATGGACCGCATGCAGAAATAGTGATAGTCCCCAAAAATCTTTGTGTAAAAATACCGGATAACGTTGACGATGATTCGGCTGCATTTACAATTTTGGCGAGTATCGGTTTGCAAGGATTACGGTTGGCTAGACCCGAACTGGGAGAAACCTTCGTTGTTACAGGCGCTGGATTGATAGGTTTGTTGACTATTCAGTTATTGCACGCGTTTGGATGCCGGGTTTTGGCGATTGATTTCGATGATAACAAGCTGGCGCTTGCAAAGGATATTGGCGCGTATACTTGCAATCCAGGTAAAGGAGAGGATCCAGTTGCAAGAGGAATTGAGATCAGTCGAGGTAAGGGTGTAGATGGTGTCATTATTACTGCAGCGACTAATTCGGATGAGCCAGTCAGCCAGGCAGCAAAAATGTTGCGTAAACGTGGTCGGATTATTCTGGTTGGAGTTACAGGCTTGAAGTTAAATCGTGCTGATTTTTATGAAAAGGAAATATCGTTTCAGGTTTCGTGCTCGTATGGGCCTGGGCGTTATGATACTGAGTATGAAGATAAAGGTAATGACTACCCTTATGGGTTTGTTCGCTGGACAGAACAACGTAATTTTGAAGCTGTACTTGATATGTTAAGCGAAAACAAGTTGGATGTAAGTGCGCTTATATCACATTACTTTGAAATTGATGATGCAGCAAAAGCCTATGCCATTATGGCCAAAAATGAGCCTGTGCTTGGTATATTATTAAAATATCCAGGTACAGCAGAAAGAAATCTACATCTGCGAACCATTACACTGGACAATACAGCCAAAACAAACAAGACAAAAGAAAATGCCTTGGACAAGGCCTGTATCAGCTTTATTGGCGCAGGTAATTATGCTACTGCTTTACTTATCCCTGCATTCAGTAAATCAGAATGTCGTTTACGTTATGTGTCATCAAATGGAGGTGTTAGTTGTAGTTATGCTGGTAAAAAGTTTGGTTTTGAAAAAACTACGACTGACATAGAGCCAATTCTGGAAGATCAAGATACGAATACCATTGTTATCACAACACGACACAATAGCCATGCGAAATTGGTGACCAAAGCTTTATTAGCCGGGAAGCATGTTTTTGTGGAAAAACCACTTTGTCTTACGATTGATGAATTGGCAGAGATAGAGTCGACATATAGGAATATTACAACCAGACAATTACTTATGGTTGGCTTTAACAGACGGTTTTCACCGCAAATTCAAAAAATTAAATCATTATTGAATAATGTGCATGGTTATAAGTCATTTGTCATGACAGTAAATGCAGGTGATATTCCCGAGAATCATTGGACACAGGATGAAGAGATTGGCGGAGGAAGAATTATTGGTGAAGTATGTCACTTTATTGATTTGTTAAGATACCTGGCAGCATCTGATATAGAAACGTATCAGGCCATATATATGGATACAAAAACCAGAGATACAGTTTGTATTTCATTGAAATTTAGCGACGGGTCTGTTGGTACAATTAATTATTTCTCAAATGGCCACAAGTCTTTGCCAAAAGAAAGACTGGAAGTATTTGCTTCGGGCAGAGTATTACAACTTGATAACTTCAGAAAATTGAAAGCCTATGGCTGGCCTGGATTTAAAAAAATGAATTTATGGAGACAGGATAAGGGACAAGTCGCATGTGTAGCAGCATTTATTAAAGCAATAGAGAGCGGTACGAGTGCACCTATTTCCGTAGATGAAATATTTCAGATATCACGTATCACTATTGAGCTTGCAAATCAAACCTAATTCAAGAACATTCTATGCTTATTGATATAATTGCGGGTGCACGTCCTAACTTCATGAAAATTTCGCCTATTATCAAGGCGTTAAAAAAACATCAAGAAGCAGGAAGTGAACTTTTATACAGACTGGTTCACACGGGTCAACATTATGATTCTCGTATGTCAGGCGATTTTTTCTTACAGCTTGGCATACCTGAACCAGATGTGAACCTTGGTGTTGGATCAGGAACACAGTCTGAACAGACTGCAGCTATAATGGTTGGATATGAAAAGCTGATACAGTCAAGACCTTGTGATCTGTGTCTTGTTGTAGGCGATGTTACATCAACCATGGCATGTGCAATTGTAGCAAAAAAAAATTGTATTAAAGTAGCACATGTAGAAGGCGGGATACGCTCGGGGGATTGGGGAATGCCAGAGGAGGTTAATCGCATTATAACTGATTCAATTACTAATTACTTTTTTACTACAAGTGAAGTTGCAAACAGTAATTTGAGAAAGGCGGGTATTGCCGACGAAAATATATATTTTGTCGGTAATACTATGATAGATACACTTCTGGAAAATGTAGAGAATTTACGCAAGCCGGAATTCTGGAATGAAAAAAAGCTTGTCAACAAGGAGTATTTTGTTCTCACATTACACAGGCCAGCAAATGTAGATACATATACTGATTTCAAAGAAATATTAAATTCAGTAGTAGAGGGTGTGCGAGGCCTGCCAATATTATTTCCAGTACATCCACGCACTGCAAAATCGTTGCAAGATATAAAAAAATTACCTGAAAATCTGCATCTGGTTGAACCTCAACCATATCTTGAGTTTATCTATCTTGTAAAACATGCAAAGGCAGTCATTACAGATTCTGGTGGTATAACCGAGGAAACAACAGTTTTGAATGTACCGTGCATGACATTGCGTGATAATACAGAACGTCCAGAGACAGTAAATTTTGGAACAAATGAACTGATAGGTAAGAATGTTGAAAAATTAATGCCTGCATTTGAAAGACTGTTCAAAAATAAATGGAAACAAGGCTCAGTCCCCGAAAAATGGGATGGCAAGACTGGTGAAAGAATCGTTAGTATACTGGAAGGATTGTACAGTAATAAAAAGTGACTATGTTCGCCTTAATGAAGTACATTAATACGATTCGATATTTGCGACCTGTTCAGATTTATGGACGCATAAAATACAAGTATTATAAACCTGCAATAAAGCTGTCAACTTCACCTTGTCTGCGTTATGTCAGTGATAATTGGCAGACTCCATCTTTTCGACAACAATCCTTACACGGCTCATTCAGATTCAGGTTTTTAAACGAAGAGCATTCATTACATAATGCCGATGATTGGGACAATGTACAGCATTCAAAGCTCTGGAGATATAATCTCCATTATTTTGATGATTTGACAGCATTTAATGCATATGAACGTACTGAATTGCACCGTAGCCTGATTAATAAATGGATATATGAAAATTTACCTATGCGAGGTACAGGATGGGAACCATATCCTACATCACTGCGTATAGTAAACTGGATAAAATGGGCATTAGCAGGTAATGCAATGTTACCTGAATATCTGGTAAGTTTGACCCTTCAGGCACGCTGGCTATCAAAAAGATTAGAAATACATATTTTAGGAAATCACCTTTTCAAAAATGCTAAAGCCCTGATTTTTGCAGGATTGTTTTTCAAAGGGGTTGAAGCAGATAAATGGCTTCACACAGGATTGAAGCTGCTGGATATAGAAGTTTGTGAACAAATAAAATCTGATGGTGGACATTTTGAATTAAGTCCAATGTACCATGCAATTATTGTTGAGGACCTGCTGGATTTAATTAATGCTGACAGAGCATGGCCAGACAGGATACCAGGACAGACAATATCCGGGTGGTCAAAGATAGTCAGAAAAATGATTGAGTGGCTAAATTACATGACGCATAAAGATGGAGGTTTTTCATTTTTTAATGACTCGGTAAATGGTATTGCACCGTCATATTATGAACTTTGTGCTTATGCAGACAGGCTGGGTATAGAATATAAAACAAATAGCAATAGTGTGAATTATTTGAGGGACAGTGGGTATATTCGAGTAACTAAGGGACCCTTAACAGGAATATTGGATGTTGCTCCGATTGGTCCTGACTATTTGCCCGGTCATGCTCATGCTGATACGCTGAGTTTTGAACTGGATTTATATGAACATCGAGTGTTTGTAAATTCAGGTATTTCGCAATATGGAAATGATAATATACGACAGTTACAACGTAGCACTCGCTCTCACAATACAGTGGTTGTTGATGGGGAAGATTCATCTGAAGTGTGGTCGGGATTCAGAGTGGCCAGACGGGCATACCCTGAAAACTGCAAAATTGATGTAGTCGAAAATAAAATACATGTAACATGTGCACATAATGGTTATAAACGATTGAAAGGAAAATGTATACACGAAAGGAATTGGATGTTTAGTGATAACGAATGTTGTGTAACGGACAAAGTTAGTGGCACGTACCAATTGGCGACAGCCAGATATTATTTTCATCCTGATGTGATAATTAAAGAATCTATAAACAATCCAGACTTGTTTTATTTAACGTTAAAAACTGGAGAGAAAATTAAAGTAAGCATAGTTGGAGCGGATAATATAATACTAAATGATACAACATGGCATCCAGAGTTTGGTAAAAGCATTAAAAATAAATGCATCTCTGCCAGCTTTAGTAAGCATGAAATTAAAACAAAAATAAGTTGGTAGGAGCTTGAGAATTCTGGTTTTGAGTTTCTATTTCACACCTGATTTATCAGCAGGGTCATTTCGGACGGCTGCTTTTATAAATGAGTTACTGAAAAAAATACAAAATGACACGTGCATAGATATAGTATCTACTTTGCCAAATCGTTACAAAACATTCTGTAATGAGGCGCCTGAGTACGAAAAGACTGGAAACATGGAAATTTTCAGAATAAGTCTTCCATCACACAAAAGTGGTATTTTTGACCAGTCCAAGGCTTTTTTAAAATATTTTAAAGAAGCAAGTAAACTTACATCCGGGAAAAAATATGATTTGATTTATGCGACGTCATCGCGACTTATGACAGCTTTCCTTGCCGCTTGTATTGCAAAAAGACAAAAAGCACCTTTATATCTTGATATACGAGATATATTTGTCGATACTATCAAGGATGTTGTGCCAAAAAAAGCAGCAATTCCAATTTATAAACTATTCTCATATTTTGAAAGATGGACAATAAAAAACGCATCAAAAATTAATCTGGTGTCTGGAGGATTTAAAGATTATTTTGAATACCGGTATCCTGAAAAGACATTTTCGTATTATACAAATGGTATAGATGATGATTTTATCGATATGAGAGCTGAATTATCTGCAAGCAATAATACAAATTATCCTGTTAAGGTTTTGTATGCAGGAAATATTGGAGATGGCCAAGGGTTACATAAAATTATACCAGATCTCTCCAAAAGAATGGGTAACAAAATGGAATTTATTATAATAGGTGATGGTGGGAAAAAAGAATTACTTCAGAAAGTATTGAAAGAACGTCAATGTGATAATGTCAAATTGTATCCTCCAGTTGGGCGAAATGAGCTGATTTCTGAGTATCATAATGCTGATGTATTATTTCTACATCTTAATAATTATCCAGCATTTAGAAAAGTACTTCCATCTAAAATATTCGAATATGCGGCTGTTGGCAAACCCATTTGGGCAGGTGTTGCCGGATATTCTGCCGATTTTATAAATAGTGAAATACAAAACGCGGTAGTTTTTCATCCATGCAATAGTAAAGATGCTATTGAGGTACTAAAATTACTTGAAATTAAAAATAATCATCGCACAGAATTTATAAGCAAGTATGCACGATCCAAAATTATGGCTTTCATGGTTGACGATGTACTTTCAATTTTAAACTGACAATAATAAATTTGAACATTCTTATAACAGGCGCAACAGGATTTATAGGTCGGTCATTAGTCAATGCTATTCATAAAATACCGGGCTGGAATATTATTGCTGTAGTCAGGAAAGTGGACTCTGATTTCCCCGACAATATCAGGCAATTTGAGATTAAAGATATTTACTTGCAAAAAGATTGGAGTGATGTACTGAAAAACACGGATGTGATAATTCATACAGCTGCTCGAGTACATATAATGTCAGATTCGTCTGTTAACCCTGCTCAAGAATTTAGCAATATAAATAAATCTGCTACATTAAAACTTGCCAGGCAAGCTGCAGATAATCGAGTAAAACGGTTTATTTATATAAGTACGATAAAGGTTAATGGTGAGATGACCTGCGTAGGAAGTCCATTTACAGAGGACGATGAAAGAATGCCTGCTGATCATTATGCAAATTCTAAGTTTGAAGCAGAACAGGGCCTGGAGAGCATATGTAGACAGACTACTATGGAGTATGTGATTATACGTCCACCACTCGTGTATGGACCAGGGGTAAAAGGAAATTTTCTAAGCATGATGAAATGGTTATATAATGGTGTCCCGTTGCCTCTTGGCCGTGCGGATAACAAAAGAAGTCTGATATCATTGGCAAATTTAACCAGCCTGATTCTGATCTGTGTTTCTCACCAGAGGGCAGCAAATCAAACATTTCTAGCCAGCGACGGCAAGGATTTGTCTGTAAGAGAATTACTCATTTGTCTGGCAGATGCGCTAGGTAAGCCTGCGAGAATACTATCAATTCCTGTCTGGACGATAAAAGTATGTGCCGGATTATTTGGCAAGAAAGACGTCGCACAACGACTTTTGGGAACATTACAGGTAAGTACGAACAAAGCAAATAATTTATTAGGTTGGACACCATACGAAAGTGTTGAAGAAGGATTAAAGAGGACTGCTGACCAGTTTCTAAAATCTGTGAATAAAAAATAATTTTTATTACTAATATTTCTGAGAAATTTATTTATACAAAAAAATTCACAGAACAGTTGTTATAACTATTCTACATTATAATAAAACTTCTTTATTATAATAAAACTTCTTTTTAGTTGGGGCCAGGATGTTTATATTATTAATTATTTGTGTAGGTCTTGGTAGTTACATACTTACAGCCATGTATCGTCAATATGCGCTGTCTAAAAATATTATCGACACACCAAATGAACGCAGCTCACACGAGTTACCGACCCCTCGTGGCGGAGGTGTTGCAATCGTTTTCGCTTTTGTAATTGGTATATTATTTCTATATTATTCAGGCTTCATAGCAACATTTGTAGTAGTTGGCATGTTAGGTGCAGGTGTTATTGTGGCAATCCTTGGCAGTTTAGATGATCATATTGAATTAAGTGCAAAATTACGAATTGCCGGACATTTCATAGCGGCAATGTGGTTTTTATATTGGATTGAGAAGATACCATTTGAAATTGAGACGGATAGACATGGCTTTTACGTTATTGTCAGTTATGTAGTAATAGCGCTATACCTGGTATGGTTGACTAATCTTTATAATTTTATGGATGGAATTAATGGTATTGCGAGCATTGAGGCGATAACAGTAAGTTGTAGCAGTGCGATTCTACTTTATACGACTGGTCCAGACGATAACTTATGGATGGTGACTATAGTATTGGCAATCGCTGTATTCGGGTTTCTTGTCTGGAATTTTCCACGAGCAAAAATCTTTATGGGTGATGCTGGCAGTGGCTTTCTTGGTATAACATTTGGCACCCTATCAGTATATAGTGCAGGCCAAACCCCCGAATTGTCATGGAGTTGGCTAATAATATTGGGTATATTTTTTGTTGATGCAACTTTAACCCTTGCTATGCGGATTATACGTAAGGAAATATGGTATCAGGCACACCGTGACCACGCTTATCAACATGCAGCATTACGATGGGGTCATAAGAAAATATCTACAATAGTTATGATGATAAATATAGTTTGGTTGTTTCCACTTGCATACCTTGCAAGTATCTATCCAGCAATGGGATTACTAATTTTGATAATAGCGTATGTACCTTTAATATTTACTGCTATTATTTATAGAGCTGGTCTATGCTATATTAAAAGTATATAAGAAGAACCGCATAAAAGGTATAATTTAAGGTTATTCATTGAAGGGATTTTATGAACTTGAATAATTTTCGGAAAATATTCGAAAAACTGCCACGCATTCAAAAACAGGCAATAATTGCCAGTACAGACACAATATTACTACTGATTGCGCTATGGGGAGCATTTTCACTACGTTTAGGTGAATTTTACTTGCCTGATTCACGGGTATTAGCTGCACTGTTTTTACCTATCCCTTTTCTAGCTATACCAATATTCATACAATTTGGGCTTTATCGAGCAATTATCCGCTATATAGGACTAAAAGCACTATGGGCAGTAGTGCAGGCGGCTACTTTATACGCAATTGTGTGGGGATTATTAATCGTATTTACTAGAATCGAGGGAGTTCCTCGTTCAGTTGTATTGATCAACTGGCTGGTAGCACTGCTTTTTATCGGTGGTACTCGCATGGTTGCACGTTGGTGGTTATCCGGAGTTATCACAGAGCGAAAAGCCAATGGTCCGAGCAGGACAAAGGTTGTAATTTATGGTGCAGGGTCGGCTGGCGTACAACTTGCGACTGCACTTAGTTATAGCAGTGAATATAAGCCTGTCGCGTTTATTGACGACAAATCAGAAATGCATAATACGCACGTAAATTCATTACGTGTGTATCCCTTTAATGCATTGGGAATATTAATTAAAAAAATGAAAGTACAGGAAGTACTTCTTGCTATTCCTACTGCGTCGCGTAGCAGACGCAGGCATGTAATTCAGCTATTAGAAGAATATCCAGTTCATGTACGTATATTGCCAGGTATGGCAGATATTGCAGGCGGTCAGGTAAAAATAGAAGATATCAAAGATGTTGACATTGAAGATTTGCTTGGCCGCGACCCGGTCGAGCCTTATATAGATTTACTGGATTCAAATATACATAACAAAGTTGTAATGGTAACAGGTGCTGGCGGTTCAATCGGTTCGGAGTTATGCAAGCAGATAACAAAGCAACAGCCGAGGCGACTCGTCATATTCGAACAAAATGAATTTGCACTGTATAGCGTTGAACTGGAATTAATGCAGATTTGTAAAAGTAATCATAATGATATTATTTGTGAAATTATTCCAATCCTCGGTACAGTCCTTGACCGGCAGAGAATGGAACAGGTATGTCAGGCATTTTCTGTAAATACAATTTACCACGCCGCAGCCTACAAGCATGTACCACTCGTAGAGAAAAATCCTATTGAAGCAATCCGAAATAACGTGTTTGGTACACTTGCTACAGCGCAAGCAGCAATAAACAGTAAGGTGGAAACATTTGTATTGATATCGACTGATAAGGCTGTCAGACCAACAAATATTATGGGTGCAAGCAAACGATTTGCAGAATTGATATTACAAGCATTGGCAGAAAATAGTGTCTCAATATGTTTTTCCATGGTGCGATTTGGCAATGTATTGGGTTCTTCGGGTTCTGTTGTGCCCGTTTTTCGTAAGCAGATAGAGCAAGGCGGGCCGGTTACTGTTACTCATCCTGATATTATTCGTTATTTCATGACAATACCGGAGGCAGCACAACTTGTTATACAGGCCGGTGCGATGGGGGTAGGAGGAGATGTTTTTGTACTTGACATGGGAGAGCCAGTAAAGATTGATGATCTGGCACGTAAAATGATCAGCTTGTCAGGATTTGATGTCAAGGAAGCTGGTAATATAAATGGTGATATCGCGATTGAATACGTTGGGTTAAGGCCTGGCGAGAAATTATATGAAGAACTTCTTATCGGTAATAATCCGGTTGGCACTAAACATCCCCGTATCTTCCGTGCTACAGAGGAACATATTCACTGGGATAAACTAAAGATGCATATTAATGATCTGGACGTAGAATTAAAAGCCGCAAATTGTGAATATGCTCTGAAGGTAATGTTGAATGTGATTTCAGATTATAATCCGCAAGGAACTATTGAGGATTTTGTCTGGAAGGAGACACAAATTAAAAATGACAAAAATCGTGTAATTCTACTAAAAGACTTTCGCGACAAGACAAAAGTTGATAACGCTGGATAATATTCAAGTTAAGAACTTTAAATGAATTGATTGGCTACATAACTTTCAATCCTCAATAACACTCCGTACGCAAAAAATCAGAAGTAAATTATGCATCCATCCGGTTCCTAAATTCATGAAAAAAATAGATTATCAGATTAATGGAGAGAAGAATGGAAACAATATCTTATAAAGATGGTTACAAATATCAGTTAACTGAAAGTTATAGTATTAAAATTAATATTCTACCTGTAGCCGATATAAACACTCCTTACATAAAACTGACAAAACAGGGCGATCTAACGATAGAGAAAGGTTATGCATGGGATGGTCCATCCGGGCCAACTATTGATACAAAAAACTTTATGCGCGGCTCGCTTGTGCATGATGCACTATATCAATTGATGCGTGAGAAGCATCTTCACAAAGGCGCATGCAGACAGCCGGCAGATCGACTATTACAGCAAATATGCAGGGAAGATGGCATGAATTTTCTGCGTGCATGGTTTGTTTATGAAGCAGTGAAAATTGCTGGTGATCCGGCAGCTGATCCGAAAAATTCGAAGCCGATCATAACTGCGCCCTAGATAATACCCTGAACCATGTCCCTTAACTCTGTATAGTTTTCCTGTATAATACAGTACTTTTACAGACGGTTAATACAGATTAAATGACTGAAGCAGAACAACCTGTCAGCACGACATCGCAAGCTGACAAATACCCGCTTGCAACACGCCTGCAAAGGTTTCTGGCAGTGCTGATTGATGAAATTATCGTCCTGACAATTTTGATTCCTGTTGCTGCAGACTCTGACTACATGAAAAACCTTCAACAAGGTCTGGCCCCTACATATCAGGATGCGCTGCTGCTTAATCTGGCGATGGTTTTGCTTTTTATACTGATACACAGCTATTTTTTAAATCGCTATGGACAGACAGTTGGCAAGAGATTAATGGGTGTTGCGATAGTTAATGTAAAAACCGGTCGAATACTGCCGTTGAGCAAGGTAATCGTCTTGCGCTATATGCCAATCTGGCTGGCATCAGTGATTCCATTTACCAGTTTGTTAGTACCACTATTTGATGCGTTATTTATTTTCAGACCGGATAAACGTTGTATACATGACCATATTGCTGGCACGAAAGTAATAGATGTTCGCCCCAAGCCAACTCCCACCCTGCATTAGATGTAAAGATTAAAAATCACGGACCTGGATGTACATCCGGGTTAATTTTATGCAGTTCTGTTTCTATCCATTGTCGGCCTTCCTCGACAATGTCTTCAGCTCTCTTCCCTTTCGACTCTATCACTGGCCCTATGTGTATCTGGATCACGCCTGGCTGCTTGATAAACTGCTTTTTGCGCCAGTATTCACCTGCGTTATGTGCAACAGGAACAACGGGGTAACCGGTTTTTGCTGCCAACAGCCCGGCACCTTTTTTGTATACGGTTTTGGTTCCCGGCTTTGAACGCGTTCCTTCGGGGAAGATAACCAGCCAAATTCCCTTGTCGAGACGGTCTTGACCCTGCGAGATGACTTGCTTCATGGCATTACGGCCAGCGTTGCGATCAATGCAAACCGGCTCCAGTCTTGCAAGTCCCCAGCCAAAAAATGGTACATACATTAACTCGCGCTTGGCAATAAAAGTTTGTGGTGGGAAAATAAGTTGCAAGGCCAATGTTTCCCATGTGGACTGGTGTTTGGAAAATATAATGGCTGTGCCCGCAGGTATATTTTCCCGGCCGTGTACCTCATGTGTAATTCCACAAAATATCCTCAAACCAAACAAAGTGGCCTTGGCGTACAGGCGCGTGAACATGGAGCGTGTTTTAAATGGCAGAAAAAATCCAAGTAGTAGAGCCAGGCCAATCATAATCGTTGTGAAAATCATATGAATGCTGAATAAAACAGAGCCAATAAACCGCATCAGACTAATTTTCGCTTATTAATTGTTTGACTGCAGAAGCGAGGTTGTCAAAGACAGGAATATTTTCGAGCAAGCTATCAGTTTTATGTTTTTTCAATGTACGTTTACCCTTTCCGGTTTTAACTAGTATGAAATCGACAGCAACAGATTTCGCAGCATGCAGGTCACCGGCAGAATCACCGATAAAAGTAATGTCAGAAAAATCAATTTTGAAGCGATCGCTGATCTCTTGCAGCATGCCGGGTTTTGGTTTGCGACAATCACATCCTTCTTCCGGGTGATGCGGACAAAAGAAAATCGCATCGATATGTCCACCCTCATGTTGTAACAGGGTATGTAATTTTTCGTGCATGCGATTAAGCGTGTCGAGGTCAAACAAACCACGCGCTATTCCCGACTGATTACTTGCGACCACCACCAGGTAGCCGGCATGATTTAGCTGGGAGATAGCACTCAGGCTGCCTTCAATGGGAATGAATTCTTCAGGTGACTTGATATAGTCGTCCGAATCTTCATTGATCACGCCGTCGCGGTCGAGAATTACAAGTTTCATAGTCGGGCTACTTTAGCATGTGATTGTTTGCAGACACAGTGTTCAATTAAGGTATTCAAAATTTTACATCAACTATCGCGAAATTCGGATACACGAATCCGGCCATTGATCATTCTGGATTCACGCTGCATGATCTTGTGCATTTTTTTCCAAAACGCATCATTTAAATCAAAATTTGCGGCAATGGCCGTACCAAACAATAGAATAAACAAGTCAGCCACTTCCTCAGCAAGTTTTTCCTTGTCCTTGCCTTTCGTTACGCAGGAAGAAATCTCGCCGAGTTCTTCTGCCATTAGTGCGATTCGATAAGTCATCTCTTCGCCACCGGTATTTTTAAAATCATGTTTGTCATGAAACGCCTGTACAGCGGCGAGCATATCTGTGTAGGAATCCTTATCCATCGAGGTACCCTACTTTTGCAGCAGACTGATATCAGCTATCTGGCTGAACTGCGTATGCAGACTGTTTAATAGCGCAATACGATTGTTTTTTACCGCGTTATCGTCAGCCATGACCATGACATTGTCAAAAAACGCGTCGACGTTGTCACGCAGGGTCGCCAGTTTTGCCAGCGCCTGCTCGTAATCACCATTGGCAATAAGTGGTGTCATGTCCTGGCTTACTGCGTCAAGTTGTTGGTGTAGTGCGGTTTCTGCCGACTCGCTGAATAATTTACTGTCAATACTGGAAGGCAGTTTGCCGTCTATTTTTTTCAGAATATTACCGATACGTTTGTTGGCGGCCGCCAGTGATTCGGCTTGTGGCATGGCGCGAAAAATCGAGACAGCCTTGATACGCTTGTCGATATCAGTCGGCACCGTGTTGTCAGTGGCCAATACCGCGGCCAGGACATCAGCTGGAAAGTTTTGATCCTGATAATAAGCACCCAGACGTTCCAGTATAAATTGCAGAACCGGTTTGACTGCCTTGTTCGCGGCGATTTCCTGGTTAAAGGTAGTCGCAGCTTGTTGCAACAAACTGGTGAGATCAAGCGGTAATTGTTTTTCAATCAATATGCGTAACACGCCGAGTGCAGCACGCCGCAATGCAAACGGGTCTTTATCCCCTGTGGGAATCTGCCCGATCGCAAAAATACCGATCAGCGTATCCAGGCGATCAGCCAGGGCCAGTGACTGACTGACCGCATGTTCTGGTAACTCATCGCCGGCATAACGCGGTTTGTAATAATCATCCAGTGCGGCAATAACGTGTGCGGCTTCACCATCATGCCTGGCATAGTAGGCGCCCATCACACCTTGCAGGTTTGGAAATTCACCAACCATATCAGTCATTAAATCGCACTTGCACAACAGTGCGGCGCGGTCTGCCTGATTAACATCGGTCGCGAGTTCGTTGGCAATGTGTGATGCCAGTTTTCGTACCCGTGTGGTTTTATCGTACAGCGTGCCGAGCTGCTGTTGAAACACCACGGTCTTTAAACTATCCAGTCGTGTTTCCAGTTTATGTTTGCGATCCTGGTTCCAGAAAAATTCGGCGTCGGCAAAGCGTGGGCGAATGACGCGTTCGTTACCATCCTGTACCTGCTTCGGTGCCTTGCTTTCGATATTACTGATAGTAATAAAGTGCGGCATGAGTTTTTTGCTTTTATTTAAAACGTGAAAATATTTTTGATTGGCACTCATGGTCGAGATCAGAACTTCCTGTGGTACATCCAGATAACGCTTGTCAAAATTACCGACCACGGCGACCGGCCACTCTACCATTGAGGTGACTTCATCCAGCAAGGCCTCGTCAATTACGGCTACACCCTTTAATTCCAGCGCAGCTTCCTCAGCCTGTGCACGCACAGTCTGTTTGCGTCGCGTAAAGTCAGCGATCACCTTACCTTTGCTTTCCAGCAGCACTTCGTATTCGGAAGGTTGTGGAATAATGATCGCCTGTGGTGCATGAAAGCGATGGCCGTAAGTCACGTTAGCAGACTGTACGCTGAGAATTTCTGTTTTGATCACGGTCTTGCCAAACATTAATATGGCCCAATGTACCGGCCGCACAAATTGTGCATCGAGATTACCCCAACGCATACGTTTGGGTATCGGTAATTTATCGAGGCTGGCGCGCACCATGTCTGCCAATAATTCGGTGGTCGGTTTGCCGGACTGTTGTGATTGATAAACCAGCCAGCTGCCCTTGTCGGTTTCCAGCTTTTGCAATTGATCAACCTCGACGCCGCAGGATTTGGCGAAGCCGATAACTGCTTTCGTGGGGTTGCCGTCTTCATCAAACGCGGCTTGCAACGCCGGACCACGTCGCTCAATATTTTTATCGGCTTGTTGCGCAGCAACTTTTTCTATCCAGATGGCCAGGCGACGCGGCGTGGCATAACTGTGCACCTCAGCGTAATGTAAATCAGCATCTTTTAAACCGGCGAGTACACCCTGAGTAAAGGCGTCTGATAATTTTGCCAGCGCTTTGGGTGGCAGTTCTTCTGTGCCAATCTCAATCAGGATGTCTTCCTTACTGGCTTCTGCGGGCATGGTTTTGTTGCTCATGCGTTCTTCGCCTTGTTTTGTTTGTCATGGCAAAGCGGAAAGCCGAGCGCTTCACGTCTTGCGTAATAGGCTTCGGCAACACTGCGGGCAAGATTACGAATCCGTAAAATATAGCGCTGGCGTTCGGTTACCGAAATGGCGTGGCGGGCATCCAGCAGGTTAAATGCGTGCGAAGCCTGCATCACCTGTTCATAAGCGGGTAACGGTAAATTGTTTTCAATAAGACGCTGACTGTCTTTTTCGCTTTGGTCAAACGTGTTAAACAACGCATCAACGTCGGCGTACTCGAAATTGTAAGTGGACTGCTCCACTTCATTTTGATGAAAAATATCACCATAGGTTACGACACCTTTCGGGGTGGTGGTCCACACCAGATCAAACAGGCTTTGCTTGTTTTGTAAATACATCGCGATGCGTTCCAGGCCGTAGGTGATCTCGCCGGTGACCGGTTTGCAATCGATGCCACCGACTTGCTGGAAGTAGGTAAATTGCGTCACTTCCATACCGTTCAGCCACACTTCCCAGCCAAGACCCCAGGCGCCAAGCGTGGGTGATTCCCAGTTGTCTTCCACGAAGCGAATATCGTGCACCAGCGGGTCGATACCTAGCATTTGCATCGAACCCAGATACAGCTCCTGAATATTGAGCGGTGACGGTTTTAGGATGACCTGAAACTGGTAATAGTGCTGCAAACGGTTCGGATTTTCGCCATAACGCCCGTCTGTGGGGCGTCGGCAGGGCTGAATATAGGCGGTATGAAACGGCTCCGGGCCAATCGCGCGCAAGAACGTCGCAGAATGAAACGTCCCGGCGCCTACCGGCATATCGTAGGGTTGCATGATGACGCAGCCCTGCGCTGCCCAATATTGCTGTAATGCAAATATAAGATCTTGAAATGTCTCAGGTTTTTTCGCTATCGGATTGGTCGCTTGCTTGCTTTTGGTCACAGTATCGCAGTCTCTTTATATTAGTCAGCAATTATAACGGTGCGAGCTAACATAAGACCAGCGAGTAGGTGAAATGTGGCGGATTATTTGCAAGGTACAGGCTTCAGAAATGCTAAAACTTAAGTTAATGTTTCAACATGACGATGATCTTGCTAAGGGGCAGGAAAGTGCTGGTAATTAAACTGGAATTTTAACTGCTAGTACAGTGGCAGGATAGCAGTCAGGCGAGGTGGCAGACATGCAGATTACCCATCAATCCGGAATAACCGCACAATGGCAATCACTGGTCAGTGAAGCCGAAGATTTAAATGGTATCAAGCTCGATACCCAGCTCGAAAGTTACCTGGTACACACGCTGGTGCGCTACACCGCCAAGCCTGACATGGCGATGCGGGTATTGGCACTGGAATATTTAAACGCCGTACAACACCTCGGTCAGCAACGCCAGGATCAATTGCGTGATGTCGGTGATCAGTGCTTGCTATTTGCCGGCCTGTTTCCCATGCGCGCGCGCCGACGTACCGTGAAGATTAGTTACTATGTCGACATTGGTCGCAGCGCCTATCAGGGCATTGCCGATACGGTGAACGACTGGTCAGATGTATACGCCGAACTGGCATGTAAATTTGTTACGTTGATGGATACGCTACATGCGATACGCAAAATTGGTGGCAACCATGAAATGGACATGATGGGTGCATACGAACTCGCGGCGGATTGTGACAGCATGCAGGCGCAACAGACGATGAATGAACTTACCGATGCCAAAGTCGTGGTGTTCCCACAACATAAAAAGCATTAATCCGTCGGTTTCTCCACCTTGAACATGTTGCTGGCGATGGCCTGTAACTTTTCAAACGCTTGTTCACTAAACGCGCCAGCAATAATGGCGAGCAGTGATAAAGTAAAGACATTGATTTGATCTTCCGAAGGCGCCCCTTCCATACTGTAAAAAACCAGCTGACCGGCACGAAATGCGTAATAAATAAAAATTGCCATCAGGGCACTTTGTAATGGCCGGGTTAAATACCATACCACTGCCACATCACTTCGCTCGACATTATTGTCTGTAAATCTTTGTGTAGTGCGAACAAAGGTCCGCGTAATAAAAAACACCCCGCCGATAAATCCAAACGTGATCATTAAAATTAATGGCGGTACTGATTTTTTCTTTGTCGCTGATTCTGGGTCAGATTCTGAGAGTAATTTATTACCTGAACTTGTTGCTGTGGTGGCTTGTTTGTCAGATGGCGAATTAATATTGGTGACGTTTTCCTGTTGATGAGATCCAAACATTCCAAACATGTCCTGTTCCGGAACAGCCACCATGAAAAAGAACATAAACGCATAGGTGTAATACATAAACAGCATGTAACCAATAAAAATACGCCGTACTCGCCAACGTAATGCCGATTGTTGGGAAAAGTCGATGAGCTGTAAAGGCAAACGAAAAATATCCATTTCAAATTACCTGTTATTGAGTCGTTGTAAACAATAACTTTTTGTCAATTCACTCGCAAGTACCGTATTGGTTATTACTCAGCCATCAATTATCGGGAGTATTTCGTGACATCATTTCGTATGCGCAAAGTTAAAAATAAATGCGTCTTTTCCTGTGTTGCCGCGTCTTAACCACAAACAACACAGGAGAGGACCATGGCCGACAAGCAGATAACCACCTTGCAACGCGTACATATCGCGCTTCCCGTCTCTGATCTGGCACAGAGCGCGGCGTTTTATCAACGTTTATTCGGTGAACCGCCCGTCAAACAAAAACCCGAGTTTGTAAAATTTGCGCCGACGCAGGTACCAATAAATTTAAGTTTGAATCTGCGCGAGATTGCCCCCACCATTACTATCAGCCCGGCGCATTTCGGCGTAGAAGTGCAAACAGTCGCGGAGCTGGACGCGTTTCGTCAGCGGCTACAAGCGCATGAGGTTGCGACGATTGAAGAACCGGGTGTCAGTTGTTGCTACGCGAAGCAGTCCAAATTGTGGTTGAGTGACCCCAATCAGAACAATTGGGAGATCTACCTGATAGAGGAGGCGGAAGTTCCCGACTATAATTGTGATTGTGGTAGCACGAACGTGGAAACAGGTACAAAGCCAAAAACCGAAAGTAAATGCCAATGTTGACGGAGACAAATTCAAGTAACATGACAACAGACAAGCAGAGCGGAATAAATTGGCACGCGCTTACGGACAGGCTGCGTCGGTATTTCCAGCTGCGTGTTAACAATAAGGCAGACACGGATGACCTGGTGCAAACCGTCCTCAGTAAAGCGTACCAACAGCAGAGCCAGTTACGTGATGCTGATGCCTGGCAGGGCTGGGTGTTTAAAATAGCACACCATGCCCTGGTCGACTATTACCGGCGCAACGCTATGACGACAGCCAGCACGGTTGAATATAGTGAGCAAAATCATTTCGAGTCAGCCGAATTACACACTAATGAAGTTGCTGAATGCCTGATGTGTATGACAACGACGCTAGCAGGCGATGAGCGACACCTGCTGCAACAAATCGATGTGGATGGGGTAAGTCAAAAACAGCTCGCTGCGAAAATCAATCTTCCCTATTCCAGTCTGAAATCGCGCGTGCAGCGTACGCGCCAAAAGTTAAAACAACGTTTACAGGCTTGTTGTGAAGTGGAATACGATCTTGCCGGTCGGCCGATTGGACTGGTTAAGCCAAGCTGTTAGTAAGCAGTCACTCCATCTATCCCCGGCTGGGCATTCTATATAAGCATATAGTTATGCTATGATTGATGTTTAACCATCTCGACTCGGCAGGCCATCTTCCATGCAAGTTATTCAGTACATCATTAATGCTTTCACACGTATGCCGTTTGGCGGTAATCCTGCAGCAGTGGTGCCGCTGAAGCGATGGTTGCCAGACAATCTGATGCAACAAATTGCGACGGAAAATAGCCTCTCGGAAACGGCGTTTTTTGTGCCAGAAATAAAAGGCGAAGCTATCCAGTATGCTTTGCGCTGGTTTACCCCATTTCGAGAGGTAGATTTTTGTGGCCATGCGACGTTGGCCGCCGCGCACGTGTTGTTGAATCACAAGCAACTCAAAACTGATGCTGTCACATTTACTGCACGCTGTGGTGAGTTAAAGGTGAAGCGATTCAGCGAGGCCTATCAGCTCGATTTTCCCAGGCTAGGCTGTGAACCGGTTGATATGGCTGCCACGTTATCCGATGCACTGGGTGTGAGCGTAATCGAAAGCTGGGCAGGTGATGATCTTGTTGCAATCGTCAGCGATGAAGCGACGGTCGCCAACTGTACACCCGATATGGCGAAACTTAAAAATATTGATACACGCGGTGTCATTATTAGCGCTGCGAATGATAACAAGACGGGTGAAGTTGATTTTGTCAGTCGTTTCTTTGCGCCGCGTTATGGTATTGAAGAAGACCCTGTCACCGGTTCCGCGCATTGCCTGCTCGCACCACTGTGGGCAGAGAAACTTGGTAAGCCACGCCTCAGCGCAAAACAGGTATCGAAACGTGGTGGTGAGATGATTTGTGAAGTGACAAAGGACCGCGTGCTAATCGATGCCGATGCCGTGACCTACATGATTGGCAAGATTTATATCTGACTAATTGTATAACCCCGGGTAAGCTGTTTTTTATCTAATATTATTAATCTTAACATGCATGACGTAGCTGCCCGTTACCTTGCAAAAAAAGTAGGGTCAAGACTAACATAGTTATAATAAGCATATGAACGCACCGATAAAACAACGCAAGGCTGTCGCCCTTATTTCCGGCGGGCTTGATTCCATGCTCGCTGCGAAAGTTGTGATGGAGCAGGGCGTGCACGTCGAAGGCATTAATTTCTTCACCGGTTTTTGTGTAGAAGGGCATACGCATGCCATTCGCAAACGCAGTGATAAAAAAATCAAACGCAATAACGCATTGCACACTGCAAAAACACTCGGTATCAAATTACACATTATTGATGTGATCGAAGAATACAAAGACGTGTTAATCAATCCCAAACATGGTTACGGTCAACACATGAACCCGTGTCTTGATTGCAAGGGCTTTATGGTAAAAAAAGCCTTGCAGTGGATTAAGGAAAACGATTTCGATTTTATTATTACCGGTGAAGTGATGGGACAGCGTCCGATGTCGCAGCGCAAACAAACCATGCCGATCATACAACGTGAATCCGGTGCCGGTGATTTACTGGTGCGCCCGCTATGTGCACAACATTTGCCACCGACCTTACCCGAACGTGAAGGCTGGTTGGATCGGGAAAAATTACTTGCTTTTAATGGACGCAGTCGTAAACCGCAAATCGCGCTGGCTGCCAATTATGGCATTGATGATTTTGCGCAGCCTGCCGGCGGCTGTTGTTTCCTGACCGATAAAACCTATTCGCAAAAGCTCGTCGATTTATGGCAACACCGTGGCAACAAGGATTACGAGCTCGACGACATCATGTTGTTAAAAATCGGTCGCCACATTCGCCCCAACGATAAATTTAAAATTATTATTTCGCGTGAAGAAGGCGAGGACAAATACATGGAAGGCTATAAAAAACAATTCACGTATTTGTATGTCAGCAGTCACACTGGACCACTGGCATTAATCGAGGGTGATGTGAACGAAGCGGATTTAAAACTGGCTGGCAGCATAGTGGCGCGTTATGGCAAAGGCCGTGCCGCAGCAGAAGTGGAAGTCACTGCTCACCCATTGAATAGGCCCGAAGTGAAACTCCGGGTAAAACCGTTGCTGGTGGATGACATCCCGCAAAGCTGGTATATATAAACCTGCCTGTCTGATTCGTAATGCGCGGCCAGTAACAATTACTGACCAGTTGCCAGCATCAACTGCTTAAAATTTCCTGAATCCTTTTACCTTCCTTGATCCTGGTATTTTCGCATATTTCAAGAATTTAAATAAAAAACCGGGTCTAAGACTATGTTTAAAAACAATAATCAATTGAGGGTTATTTGAAAATGATTGTTATTTAATCAATAGTTTGGTAACCTTAAAATCCCTTGTGTCAATATATTGTCAAGGAACCAGTTCACATTTTCATATAGTCAATTTTCATCAGACAATGAATATTGGCAGCAAATTTACACAGGCACAGCATGAAAAAATTAGGCACGAATATTCTGTTGGGATTACTGGCACTCACCCTGCTGGCTGCCTGTGGAGGCGGTGGCGGTGGAAATGGCTCAACACCTACACCCAGCATCAGCAATTTTAGCGCCAGTGCGAGTAGCATCCCGGCAGGAGCGAGCGTTAATTTAACGGCGCTGTTTGCGGACGGTGCGGGCAGTATCGATAATGGCGTGGGTGCGGTTACCTCCGGTACCGCTATCTCTGTTTCCCCTGCAACGACGACTACATATACTTTGACGGTCGCGGATACGGCGGGAAACAGCGTGACCTCAACGGTTACTGTCACGGTAACCACACCATCAATTTCCAGTTTTACGACCAGCGCCGTCACCATACCGGCGGGCGCCAGCGTAAACCTGACGGCGGTGTTCACCGATGGGACAGGCAGCATTGATAATGCCGTCGGCGCCGTGACAACAGGCAATGCTGTGTCAGTTACGCCAGCCGTTACCACGACGTATACGCTTACCGTTAGCGATGGCGTCAATTCAGTAACTTCTGCTGTCACGGTTACCGTCTTGTCATTAAGCAGTTTGAGTATTAACAATGGCGCGCTGGATCAGGTTTTTCAGGCGAGTCAGGCTTCCTATACAGCCACTGTGGGTTATCTCGCTACCTCCATTAAAGTGATCGCCAGCACGGCGAATACAGGTGCTGCGGTGACAGTTAATGGTGTGGCAGTCGATGCGAATAATAGCAGTCAGAGCATTACACTCACGGAAGGCGCCAACTCAGCAATCAGTATTGTGGTGACCGCAGCCGATACCACCACCCACACCTATACGCTGACAGTGACGCGACAAACATCCGCCTCTTTTGCCGAGCAAGCTTACTTCAAGGCATCGAATACCGGACTGGATGATAAATTTGGTTATCGTGTTGCCTTATCAGGCGACACGCTGGCAGTCGGTGCCTATCTTGAAGACAGTAGTTCGACTGGTAGCAACAGTACACCCGATGAGTTATCAATTGATTCCGGTGCAGTGTATGTATTTACACGTTCTGGTTCGACATGGAGTCAACAAGCCTACATTAAAGCATCGAACCCGATGGCAAGCGCATACTTCGGTGCAAGTCTTGCCTTGTCCGGTGATACGCTCGCAGTAGGTGCGTATGGCGAATCCGGTCTTGCAACAGGTGCAGGTGCAGTGTATGTCTTTACCCGCAGTGGCACGACCTGGAGTCAGCAAGATTTATTGCGTGGCAGCAATGCCGCACAAGGTGATCAGTTCGGTTATAGCGTGGCACTTGATAATGACACACTGGTTGCCGGCGCGTTACGTGAAGACAGCAGTACAAGCGGTGTTAATACAACACCGGATGACCTGGCACAAAACGCCGGTGCAGCGTATGTGTTTACACGTAGCGGCACGAGCTGGAGTGAACAGGCCTACCTGAAAGCATCCAACACCGATGCCGGTGACCAATTTGGTTACAGCGTTGCTGTCAGTGGTGATAGCGTTGCTGTCGGTGCATGGCGCGAAGACAGTAATGCAACCGGTGTTAATCCAGGCACAGTCGCCGAAGCGGATAACAGTGCATTCTGGGCCGGTGCCGTCTATGTTTTTATGCGCAGTGGTAGCAGCTGGTCACAACAAGCTTATATCAAGGCGTCGAATACTGATGGTGGTGATGCTACCACCAATCCAGTAACCGCAGGTGATACTTTCGGTGCCAGCATTGCCATTCATGACGATACATTGGTCGTTGGTGCGTACCTGGAAAGAAGCAGCGCACAAGTTATTAACGGTGATGAAACGGATAACGCATTCAGCGGTGCCGGTGCAGTGTATGTCTTTACCCGCAGTGGTAGCACGTGGAGTCAACAAGCTTATATCAAACCACATAACGCGGCAGTGGGTGACTGGTTTGGCTATAGCGTCGCAGTATATGACAACACACTGGTTGTCGGCGCGGTACGTGAAGACAGTGTTGAGCAAGGATTAACAGGCAGTGGAGTTGATGACACTGCACAGAATGCCGGTGCCGTGTACTTGTTCACCCGCAGTGGCACGACCTGGACACAACAAAAATACATCAAGTCATCCAACAATGAGGGTGGTGACTGGTTTGGTGTGGATGTCGCGATCGATGCAGGTCTGCTCACCGTGGGTGCATGGCGTGAAGACAGTAGCACCTCTGGTATTAACTCAACACCTGATAATAATCTTAACGATGCAGGTGCCGCCTACGTTTTTGAGTAGTGTGGATCTGTTTATATAATCTAGTATATAAAAAAGGCCTGCATTGCAGGCCTTTTTTGTTATATAGTCAACATACTTAAAATATAAATCGATTGCTCACTTGCTCGTCTGTAATGGACAACCATGTATCACCACCTATTATTGTGTGATGTAGCTCGCATGTTGCCGGTAACAGGCTCATGTAGGATAGTGATAGAAGAAAATAAATTTATACTTTTTTGAGTATAAAGTATTCAATCCGTTCTTGAGGGGAAAAACCAGCGTCGTACCTGTTGTAGGTGAATCTGCTGCGCAGAATCCTGCACTCCGTTATATGAAAAGTTCGGGGTGACGTAATTTTTATTAACACTGGTTTTTATAATGCAAGCACTAACAGGAAGAAATATGCCGCTTCATTCACAAGTAAAATACCAGTTATACAAAAATCTCGAAAATTACGAGGGTCGATTCAATCACCTGTATCTGGATACAAAAGGTAAGGTCACAGTTGGTGTTGGCCATTTGGTTATGAACAAGACGGCAATGGGTTCATTGGTCTTTTACAAACTGAAAAATAATCTTCCTGTCCAAATGGCGACACTGCAGGAAAAACAGGCTGAATATGATGCAATTGCGAAACTACCATGGGGTCAACGTTATGGAGCCGCCACTTTCAAGAAGCACGCCAGCATGATCATGAAAGACACAGATATTGATAAACTTGTGGATAAACATATAGACAGCTTTTATAAAGAATTGTCAAAGACTTATAGCAAGGCAAACGGTTATACCGATGACTTTGATAACCTGCACAAAAATGTTCAGCTTGCATTGTTTGACCTGATATTTAATTTAGGTGCGACCAAGCTTGCAAATACATTTCCGAATTTCTATGCTTCATTAAAGACTGGAGACTGGAAAAAAGCGGCGCCCGAGACGAACCGACCGGATGTGAATGCTGCACGTAACCTGTACGTCAAACAACTTCTCCTGAATGTACCCACAGCCGCGGTGACCACGCCATGAAATTACGCACGCTATACATAACCATCTGTTTATTCATTGCTGCCTGTGTGAATGCAGAAAACAGTTTCAAACCACAAATAACCCAAGCGGCTTTCCCCGGGTTTAATTTTGCTAAAAGCGACGCCTACGAAGCTGTTAAGTTAACTGACTATGAATTTAAATCAACAACTGGTCCGAGTGTTACCTTTAATTCCTGCCCTCAAGTGACTGCATATAATGAAAATAACATCGCGCAATTCGATTTCTTTCGTTTTCGACTGTTAAGAGTTTCCTGCGTTGCAATTCAAAAATCACTGTTGGCGGCGGGCTACCGCGAACAATTCCTGCCTGGTAGTCTGAATACTCAGTTAATCGAAAGAATGCCGGCAACAGCAATACCCTTGTTGAGCAAAACACAACGACAACATGTTGCAAACAAAACAATGGCAGAGGCATTCAACAGTGCCAATATGACCATTGATAATGACGGAGTAATCAGGGTCGAAACAGCAGATGACGAGTTTTACTATACGCTGCTGGCAACAGGTGATTTCAATAATGACGGCATTGGCGATATGCTGGTTCGCGTCGAATGGTACGCGCGACATGCACACGGTAAACATGTTGATTTACTGGTACTGACCCAAAAAAGTAAAAAAGGTCCGGTTAGTATCGTCTGGCGTTTTTGGAAAGATAGTTAGAGTTAAACTGAGCGTTCAGATGCTATTCTTAGCAGTGGTATAAATAAATTGTTATTATTTTCAAACGAAAAAAGGCCTGCATTGCAGGCCTTTTTTATGTTGTAGTACTTCTGTTCAGGTTTTGCGGCGACGTCGCGCGTACAAGCCTACCAGTCCTGCACCAAACAATAAAAATGTAGTTGGTTCGGAAGCCGGTACCGGTGCCACCGCGATGAATTCCGCACGGGTAAAACGTTCACCTTCAAATATAGTTGAACTGCCACCGAAGTTATAATCGTAATTGGCGATCAAACCTTGACTGCTCATCAGACTGAAGCGACCGGTGATATCGGAAGTGTTCGTGGTGCGATCCAGCACCAGAGCAATCTGGTCGTACATGGCAAATTCATTATCGGTCAGTCCAATCGAAGCCGCTGACAACTCCATCAGATCCATCACAACATGTGAAGACGTCGCGACATTCTGTTCGCGAAATTCGACGAACAAACCACTATTGCGCAAGCGCACATCCACTTCGACAACATCATCGGCGGTGCCGTTGGGTGAGTTGCGATCCGTCAGGCGTACCCCGAAGCGTTCGCCGACAACTGTCGGCGCGATCAAATCAAATACGCCGTTAACACTGAAGGTATCGTCATCCTTTAAACCGCGCCCCAGATTCGTGGCACTGTTACTGGTGTTGGTAATTAACGTCGCTTGCTGGAGGTAAATCTGGTTGCCATTCAGGCTACTATTAACGATGGCACCTGCGTAGGGATCAATATAAAGACGACCATTACTTTCTGGCCCTGCCAGCGTGCTCGGCGTTGTTGCGTAGGTTCCCGAGTTGCCGTTGTTAAACACCCAGTTGGTATCGTAGGGGTCGCCATTATCAAAGGTATCTTCAAAAAACAGCGCACCATTACGGGTAACGCTAAAGGTATCAATCGCGACCGTTGTGGCCTGTGCGATTGAAGTGAGTAATGCCGAGCTGGCAATTAGGCCAAGGCCGGCAAGAAATTTTTTGTGCTGCAGAAGCTTAAACATACATCTCTCCCAAAATGTTCTGAACTTGATTATTTATTCTGTATTTTTTAGCGTAGCCAATCAGCTGCTGACTACTATTACGTGGTGTGTGCCGGATCGGGTTTAATTAATTTCGCGATGGCCGGATTTATTCACCGGCTCCGTCAGAAAGACTAGATATTTGGGTGTTGCATATAGGCGGGCAGAAACCCTGCTCGCGGGTGTTGAATAAAAGGCAACGTGGCGACAGCGTTGTTCACGCCGGCCCAGGTTCGGATAATGTTGCCAGGATGGTGGCAATAAGGCGCCGCAGGCGTTACAGTCGTTGCGTCTTACATATAATCACGGAATGACACTTGCGCACCTTCACTTGTACCTGCGGTAACACGCTTTATTTTGATAATAATCAATGCCTTAACTGTGGCAACATACTGGGTTTTGTGTCCGATGCATTACAGTTGCTGCCGATGCAAAAAGATGGCACAGGCTATTGGCGGCCCATTAACAACCCGGCCAACGCCGAGCGCCACTACCGTCAGTGCCAGCACTATGCCACCGCGCACATGTGTAACTGGATGGTGCCCGTGGAGGAAGATGAAGTGTTCTGTCAGGCCTGTCGGCTCAATTCGGTGATTCCAAATTTATCAAAGCTGGAAAATCTGGTGCATTGGCACTCACTGGAGCGAGACAAGCGCCGTATGATCTATGGGCTGATTTTGCTTGGTCTGCCCATACGAGATCAGAAGCAGGACCCGGAAAATGGCCTGAATTTCAGATTCCTCGAGGATGTCGTCAAATTCGATCCCTATTCGCAGGAGATCACAGCATATAAGCACATAATGACCGGGCATGACAGCGGCACAATAACCATTAATATCGGCGAAGCCGATGACAGCCAGCGCGAAGCCAATCGCAAAATGATGAACGAATCCTATCGCACCACGCTGGGGCATTTTCGTCACGAAATTGGCCATTATTACTGGGATCAGCTCATCAAGCACGTGCCGGACAAGCTGGCTGCATTTCGCCGTGTATTTGGCAACGAACAGGATGATTACCAGAAATCATTGCAGGCCTACTACAAGAAAGGCCCCGATGTGAATTGGCCAGATCGGTTTATCAGTGCCTATGCCAGCGCCCATGCCTGGGAAGACTGGGCCGAAACCTGGTCACATTACTTGCACATCATCGATACCATCGAATCTGCGCAGTCTGGTCAGGTGAGTATTGGTACTGCACAGTTTGTGCAACCTGCCGAACTGTTTCTCAACTGGCTGCGCACGGTGGATTTTGAACAGTTAATGATCGACTGGCAAAAACTCAGCACCATCCTGAATGAATTAAACCGTAGCCTGGGTATACACGATGCCTACCCGTTTCAACTCAGCAGCATGGTGCAGGACAAATTAGAGTTTGTGCACAAGCTTGTGATAAATCGTAATTAAATAACGAATTTCAGACTGCGCAAGCGTGTTTATGCTAACACATCCACTTGACCTGCTGGGTATGTGAAAGCCATCGATATCAGTGATTCACACAAAGAAATTAATTCGCTGATCCATTTACATCTATACGAATAATCCGATTTGCAGGGACACTGTTATAGGTCGTAAACGGCCCAACCAGAAAGATATCACCGCTGCCGCTTCTACTACCCCCACCGCCGCCACCACCACATGCGATCAGCATCATAGAAAAGCCCAGCAAAAAAATGATCTTCCATTTGTGTTTCATTTTGATTGCACCCCTGTAAATATTATTTTATTACCCAGTAATAAACGGGTGTTTTAATTGTAAGTTGCGGTGAGTGGTACTTGCTGACGATGAATAGTTTAAATATTAACATGATGGGATTATTGATGCAGCATTTGCGGAAGTGTAAAAATACCCGATTTTTCAATGATAAACAGATATTTATGCTGATGTTTTTATAGACTGCATAAAATGTAATACAAAAGATAGTTAAGCGTTTTTAAGAAGCAGGGTAGTTTGCATATGTACGAGCAGCGTGTTATATGAACTCAATCTGTTACCTTAAGCTTAACTTCAGCGCCATCTGGAAGGTCTTTAATTTGCTTGCCTAAATTTCCGGATAATCTGATAATTTCAATGAAAGGGGCTGTTTTAATATTGGTTCCGCTATACTCGCCGTTAAGGACTCCAGGAATTACCAAACAGTATTTATATCCCTCTTTTAGTGTGCCTAACATAGCTACTGCTTCATCAACCATTACAATCATATTCCAGTCATGAAGAAATGCATAGTCGTTGATTAGTTTATTGTAATCGTCAATTGACTCCGCAACTACCTCACAATAAACATCTTCCGGGCAAAGACGCCAAAATTTATTTTCAGCGTCTTTAATGATTAGGTTACCAAATTCATTTTCAGCAACGATTTCGGTTGGGTTTATACCAACCCAGCCCCATGATTCTTTAACTTCGTTAATAATACTCATTTTTTTTCATCTTATATAAGCTTGAGATTGCTGGTTATGATGCCACATATTCGATAACTTAGTCTCCCAAAGTCCGCAAGTCCACGCCTTGCTTGATTATGGTGTATTTCTCACAACCAATCCACGTTACAAACCTGCTTTTACTTATACAAAACAACCACCAAAGTTTGCTGAACAATTACAACAGTCAGGTTATGCTACTGACCCAAATTATGCGTCGAAAATTAAGTCGATTATTTCAATCTATTCACTTGACGAGTACGATAAATGAAAAAGTTCATAAAGTTTGTCATGGTGTCCTGTCTGTTTATATCAGGCGCGTTGGTTAACTACGCCTGTTCGCAGGAGCAGACTAGCGAGAAACAACATCCGAAAATAAATGTTGCTGTTGCAAAGGATGTGGAGAGCTATATCGAAAAAGCGAAAATCATCACCAGTAAATATAAACTTACATCTATCAAGCCCGCCTGTTTGGTATTTGAAAAATTACCCGATGCCTATGAGGGGAAAATAATGGTAGATGTGCGCGGCATACAGGGCGCTAAATGCGGAGGAGACCCCAATGTCTCACCGCGATTATTCAGTATTGGGTTTGATAAAGAAGATAAAAGTGTCTGGACAGATGCAAAATCGTCGGTTGGTCAGCTTGAGAAAATTGCCAACGAATAATTATAAATAGCTCTTGCCGTGATAAATTTTGATTTATTCTTTACTCGCCAGCCACAATTTAAAGTATGTGTCTTAACGGGACAGGAAGATCACTGAGGGTTAATCGCACTTTCAGATCGCTTTACTATCTGTGCCTTGCAATCTGGTGTTATACGCATGGCATAGGTAATTTCATCATAGCGTTCTTCCTGCGCGATCAATACGACAAACGTATCGGTTGCGGATTGTCTGATTTCTGTAATACCACCACCGCCTACCTGAGTGTAATAAGTCGTCAGATCGTCAAGAATGGCTCTGATCATTTCCTGTGATCGTTGCACCGGAGCAAGGTTACATTGTGGTTTAGTATTCATTGCGAAGAGTCCTGTAGTGGTGGCGAAGACACAGCCAATAATTATAAATGCACCGAGTTGTTGCATGTAGAAATATTTTCGTGTTGATAGTGATTTAGACAAGAACACAGATTCTCCTGAAAGTATAGTAATTACTTACGTGTTGGTCTGATGGTGATGTGTTTGTTTTTAGCTACTTCTGTCGGTGTTCTGGGATAATAACGATTTAGTTTGGGTTCCCAGTCGTTTAATACACTAACATTGCCTTTTTTAGTAAGTTCGATCATTGCTTTGCGCCAAGGGTTCGCGTGTTTTAAGCGAAGCTGCATTCCTGAGCCCATAACTGAATATTTATCTGTATCCGTCACACCATAACAAGGTCGAAGATTGGTATTTCCTGTCGTCGGGCAATGTTTCTTACCTTCATCGACATGACCCAAGCCTAACAAATGCCCTATTTCATGTACATGAGCTTGTTGTATGATCGCTTTACCTTTACTGTCTGTAGCTTTTTGAACAGCTTTTGTATCCAGACTGTCATACAGCTTTGAATGTGAACCGAACCAGGTTTCAGTTTTATCCAGCTTAACGACTTCGATGATATGGTGAAATTTAGCACTTGTAAGGCTTGTCGAATCACCGCTTGTTAAATCCAGACAACACCAAATATTCGGTACATATTTTTGGCCGTTATGGGTATATTCGAACAAGGAGAAATTATTGATCAACCAGAATTTTCCATGCCAGTATTTCTCTGCTGATTTTATGAAATTGTTTTTCCATGTTGCCCAGCTTGAGGGAGTCCATTTTACAATTTTACGAGCCATGCCACGTGCACTGCCAAAATCGTTATATGTGCCGGTAATTGCCCCAGCGGGAGGATTTATTTGTTTGAAGCCTAGTTTTAATTTGATTGTCAGTTCAGCATTATTTTATGCATCGCAGATATCAGTATTCAAAGTGAAATCCCATGACGATTTTTTAATTGTTTTTATCATTTCTTAATCTTTCCATAGATATAAGGTATGTGATTTGGTGGTATATAAATATACGTAATAATTAATCTGATAACAATATTATTATTACTAATCTTGTGGAAAATGTGAGCTATAAAGCAAAAACTGTAAATGATTTGGGGTGAGCGTCTATTTATTGGCAGTCAGCCGCAAATCCAGTGTATGCGGATAGGTTGGATTGATGTGTTCTTCTGGTACGCTCATCGGCCCCGGTGTGTGGCCATAATTCCAGAAACGTGCGACGCGGCGTGCCTCGGCTTCATTGGCATTGACCGGGAAGGTTTCATAGTTGCGACCGCCGGGATGGGCAACATGATAGGTGCAACCACCGATTGATTGATTGTTCCAGGTATCAACAACATCAAAGACCAGGGGCGCATGCACACCAATGGTTGGATGTAAGGCCGAAGGTGGATGCCATGCTCGATAACGCACGCCTGCAACGTATTCTTCCTGCGCACCGGTACTGCGCAAGGGTACGCGTTGCCCGTTACAGGTAACTGCAAAACGTTTTCCCGACGCACCGGTTAATTTCACCTGCACACGTTCAAGTGATGAATCAACGAAACGTGCGGTACCTTGTGCGGTAACTTCTTCACCCATGACATGCCAGGGTTCCAGTGCGGTGGTGATATCAAGTCGCATGTCCTGCATTTGTACGGTACCAATGTGCGGGAAACGAAATTCGGTAAACGGATCAAACCATGCCGCATCAAAATCAAAACCGGCACGTTGACAATCTTTCGCCACGTTCAGCGCATCGCGTTCAACATAATGCGGTAGCATGAAACGGTCGTGCAGTTCGGTACCCCAGTGAATCAAATCTTTTGTATACGGTTCATTCCAGAAACGCGCGACCAGGGTACGTAACAATAATATCTGTACCAGACTCATGTGCGCATGCGGGGGCATTTCAAATGCGCGTAATTCAACAAGGCCGAGTCGGCCCGTTGCCGAGTGTGGCGCATAGAGTTTGTCGATACAAAATTCGGCACGATGCGTGTTGCCGGTAATGTCGACCAGCAAGTTGCGTAACAAGCGATCCACTAGCCACGGCTGTGTTACTTCACCGGGGGGCATTTGTGAAAACGCGATCGCGAGTTCATACAGGTTTTCATCGCGACCTTCATCAACACGCGGTGCCTGACTGGTTGGCCCGATAAACATGCCGGAGAACAAATACGACAAGCCGGGATGATGTTGCCAATAGGTAATAATGCTGCGTAATAAATCCGGCTTGCGCAGGAACGGCGAGTCGCTCGGCGTAATGCCGCCCATCGTTATGTGATTGCCGCCGCCGGTGCCGGTATGGCGACCATCGAGCATAAATTTTTCAGTCGCAAGGCGACATTCGCGTGCCAGTGCATAGAGCGTGGTGGTGTTGTCGACCAGCTCGTGCCAGTTTTTTGCCGGGTGAATATTTACTTCGATCACACCGGGATCAGGCGTGACCATCAGGCGTGTCAGTCGCGGATCAGGTGGTGGCGGATAACCTTCGATGACAATCGGAAGTGTGAGTGTTTTTGCCGTCGCTTCAACGGCACGAATTAAATCCAGATAATATTCGAGGTGCGTGACTGGCGGCAAAAATACATGCAGCCTTCCTTCACGTGCTTCGACGCTGAGGGCAGTATGAATAATTTCGGTATCATCGTCTTCGTCAACCGGTTGCGGATGCACTTCCGGGTGCAACACATCTTCAGCGACGGTGCTGCTATACACGCGACTGACTTCACCCACTTGTGTTGCATCCAAATCTGGCAGGGTGTCAAACAGACTGCGCTCGTGTTCTACTTCACGTTTGGAAGGTTTTACCCACGGTAAGGAATCCAGCGGCAAACGCAGGCCCATCGGCGAATCACCGGGTACCAGGTACATCGCACCCTGACGAAATTGCCACACACTGCTGCGCCATTTTTTCTTTTCTGCATCGTACTTCACCGGCAAGGCGTAACCGCTCGGTGTATTTAATCCACGTTTGAGTAGTTTACTTAAGCGCTCACGCTCGCGAGAATCGCCGAGGTTATTTTTTTGTGGATCAAGCCCGGTGAGGTCCAGATTTGCAGGGACTTCACCTTCACGGTGCAAATAATAAAAACTGTCTTCAAAACCGGTTTCGACACATTGCTGGGCAATTCCCAGTTGCTTTGCCAGTAATTCGACAAATTGTTTCGCGTGTTCATGCGTGTGTTGATAATTCTTGCTGACATCGGCTAACAAGTTAGCGTCCTGCCAGATTGGTTTGCCATCGGCGCGCCAGAAACAACCCCATGCCCAGCGTGGTAAGGCTTCACCGGGATACCACTTGCCCTGACCGTAATACAACATGCCGTTACTGGCGAAGTGTTGCCATAAGCGACGTAGTAATACGCGTGCAAGTTCACGCTTGTCCTTGCCATCGGCGGCGACGGTCCACTGTGGGGAGTCCATATCGTCAACTGAAACAAACGTCGGTTCACCGCCGAGGGTTAAACGTACATCGTCCTGTTCCAGTTGCGCATCCACTGTCGCTCCTAATTCCAGAATGCGTTGCCAGGTTTTTTCATCGTAGGGTTTGGTGACACGCGGATCTTCGTGGATGCGTGTGACTTCATTTTTAAAACTGAACTCAACCTTGGCCTTGCCCTGATAGCTGCCGGTAACTGGCGCGGCACTTTCCGGTTCGGGTGTACAGGCGAGCGGGATATGGCCTTCACCGGCAAACAAACCGGAAGTCGGATCCATGCCTATCCAGCCGGCACCGGGAATGTAAACCTCGGCCCAGGCATGTAAATCGGTAAAGTCCTGTTCCGGACCGGACGGGCCATCTAAAGATTTTTGATCGGCGGTAAGCTGGATTAAATAACCTGAGACGAAGCGTGCGGCGAGTCCGAGGTGTCGTAAAATTTGTACCAGCAGCCATGCGCTGTCACGACAGGAACCATTGGCCTGTTTTAAAGTGTCTTCGCATTTTTGAACGCCCGGTTCCATACGAATGTTATAGGAAATGGCTTTCATCAAACGCTGGTTGATGTCGACCAGAAAATCGATAGTCGGCGTGGGCTTGTTATCAATCTGTTTTAACCAGTCGAGTAACAGGGGACCCTTCTCATTTATTTTAAGATACGGCGTGAGTTGTTTTTTAAGCGTGGCGTCATAAGTAAAGGGAATCTTTTCGGCGTAGTCTTCGATAAAAAAATCAAACGGGTTGATGATCGTCATGTCGGCAATCACGCTAACGTCGACGTCAAATTCGGTTACCGGTTCGGGAAACACAACACGCGCGAGAAAGTTGCCGAACGGATCCTGCTGCCAGTTAATAAAGTGATTTTCCGGTTTGATTTTTAACGAGTAAGCTAAAATCGGTGTACGCGAATGCACTGCCGGACGCAAACGAAACACATGCGGATCGAATACAACCGGCTTGTCGTAAATATAGGTAGTTTTATGTCGAATGGCGACGCGAATGGACATGCGACTAAGTTAACACAAATTTAACGGCAACAGCTAACTCTGATTACCAGACTTGTTATCTTTTACCAGTGTGGGTTGCTCCCAGGCAAAGCGGGGTAAACGGTTAAATGCACGACGTAAACCGTCGTTCCAGCTTTTTTGTAGCGTGGTAAACAGCGGCGTAGTGTAATCAAGCGACATGTAATTGGAAATTTTATATTCATTATGTTTGCACATCACCAGTTCGACTGGCGGTCCAACTGAAATATTCGAGCGCATGGTGGAATCGAGCGAAACCAGTGCGCAACGTGCCGCATCTTCGAGCGTGGTTTCTGCACGAATCACGCGATCCAGAATTGGTTTACCGTATTTGGTTTCTCCGATTTGTAAATAAGGCGTTTCTTCCGAGGCACAGATGTAGTTGCCTTGCGGATAGACCAGATAGACTTTTTGTTTACGGCCACGAATTTGACCGCCGAGTATAAAGCTGGCCTCCACACTGATGCCGTTTTTTCGTAATGCTTCACCGTGCTCGGTCTGGTAGGCCTGGGATAACTTGCCGATGTAACTGGCGGCATCATATAAATAGTTAACGGTTTTCAGACTGGTTTCCGCATCGTTTTCAATGTCACGATTGATGGAATTTATCACGGCCTGTGTGGTGGCCAGATTGCCGGAAGAGACAATGACCATTACCCGGTCATCGGGTAAATCGAAAGTGTACATTTTGCTGTAGGTACTGATGTAATCGACACCGGCATTGGTTCGCGAATCAGACGCAAAAACAATCCCGTCGTTAACTTTAATGGCCACACAATAAGTCATAGTAATGAGGATTCCTGATTTTTTGCACCTGAGTTGTGCATAGCTTTATACTAATATTACAGTACCTAAAATGATAGCAGTGTATTTTACTTTTTATAGCAAAAGCGTTACTGTGTAGGTATCTCAACAACTTACGAGTTAAAATAACTTTTTATGGCCATCCGCTGGGGCAGTTACAAGGTAAAAGGCATCTATGACGAACTGATTCGTGCTGCCGGAAAGCCCCGAGATGCCGCCAAACCACTCTGCGATTTTCTCAAGTCACTCAAAGACAAAGAAATAGACGAATACAAGGCCGCTTCTGATCTGGCCATTCATGTCATGGGTATTACTTTTACCGTGTATAACGATGAGGAAGGTTCTATTGATCGTGCCTGGCCTTTCGATATTATCCCGCGCGTTATTGACCGCAAGGAGTGGCAGCAAATTGAACGTGGACTTGTTCAACGTGTAGAAGCCCTGAACCTGTTTATCGACGATTTATACCACGAGCAGAAAATTGTCAAAGACAAGGTTTTTCCTGCAGAGCTGCTGGACAACTCGGTAAATTTTCGCGAGCAATGTATGGGTATCAACCCGGCGAGAAATATCTGGGCGCATATTTGCGGTTCTGATCTGGTGCGTGACGACAAGGGCAAGGTCTATGTGCTGGAAGACAACCTGCGTGTACCCTCGGGCGTATCCTACATGCTGGAAAATCGTCAGGTGATGAAACGCGTGTTTCCGGATCTGTTCAGAGACTGCAGTATTCTTCCGATTGATGATTACCCCTCACAGCTTTACGACATGCTCGCCTCTTTATCGCCACGCGACATCGACAAACCCGAAATTGTTGTGCTGACGCCTGGCATTTATAACTCTGCCTATTTTGAACATAGCTACCTGGCACAACAAATGGGTGCCGAACTGGTGGAAGGCCGTGATCTGTATGTCGATGATAAAGATGTCGTTTACATGCGCACAGTGGAAGGGTTGTCGCGAGTGGATGTTATTTATCGCCGCGTGGATGATTTGTTTATCGATCCCGAAGTCTTCAAACCCGAATCAACTCTTGGTGTGCCCGGCTTGATGCGTGCCTGGCGTAAAGGTAACGTGGCGCTGGCAAATGCGCCGGGTGCCGGCGTTGCCGATGATAAGGTGGTGTATTCATTTGTGCCGGACATTATCAAATATTACCTGGATGAAGACCCGAAAATTGCCAATGTCGAAACCTACCGTTGTATTAATAAAACCGAACGTGACTATGTTATCGAGAATATCGACAAGCTGGTCGTCAAACCGGCCAATGAATCCGGTGGATACGGGATGTTAATCGGTCCTCATGCCAGTGTGAAAGAACGTGAAAAATTTAAAAATCTGATCAAGCGTGATGCACGTAATTATATTGCGCAACCCATGTTAACGCTTTCTACCGCACCGACACTCATCGGTAATCGCGTCGAACCACGGCATCTGGATTTACGGCCGTTTATTTTATCCGGTGAGAAAACCGAAGTAACTACCGGAGGACTGACACGTGTCGCATTACGTAAAGGTTCAATCGTGGTGAATTCATCGCAAGGTGGCGGCTCCAAGGACACCTGGATCGTCGACATGGAGGGCAACTGATTATGTTGTCGCGTGTAGCAGAAAATATTTACTGGATGGCGCGCTATATTGAACGTGCAGAAAACACCGCGCGACTGATTAACGTCACCACCAACCTGATTCTCGATTTGCCACGCAGCGCCAATGTGGGCTGGGAGTACCTTATTGAGATTCTTGGCAGCGAAGACGAGTTTCATGAGCACTATGAATCATACGACGAGAAACATATTCTGCGCTTTATGATAGCCGATCTGAAATGTCCGGTTTCCATCATGACCTCGTTACAGAATGCGCGTGAAAATGCCCGCACCATTCGCGATATTATCCCGCGTGAAACCTGGGAACAGATTAATGATCTGTATCTGACTGCAAAACAAAACAGTCAATCCGGCATCGCGCGCAAGAATCGTCACCAATATTTGCAAAAAATCATTCTCGGCGCGCAGACCATTACCGGGCAACTTGCCGGCACCATGTACCATGATGAAGGCTATGATTTTTTACGCATGGGCAGAAACCTGGAACGTGCGGACATGACGACGCGTATTATTGATGTGCGTTCAGCCGATTTGCTCGAAGACGAACATGAAAGTCTTACCCCGTTTGAAAATATCCAGTGGATGAGTGTATTGAAATCCCTGACCGGTTATCAAATGTATCGACGTATCGTACAGGTACGGGTACGACGTCCTGACGTGCTGCGGTTTTTATTACAGGAACGGGCATTTCCGCGCGCCTTTTATCATGCCATTTGCGAGGCGCAGGCAAGCCTGGTGAATTTGCCGCGTAATCATGACAGTCTGGAAAAACTTGAAAAACTGCAACAGTTTGTGCTGAAATCAAATCCGGAAACTTTGAAACAAAATGATTTGCACGAATACATTGACGAGTTGCAACTCGGTTTAAGCCAAATCCATGATTCAATTGTGGATGCCTATTTCAGGCGCGCAGTAGAAACTGCCTGATTCGCACATTACGTCGTCAACATCCTGTCCGTTAAATGATGCGAAAAATAATCCTGAAAGTCTTCCACTAAATACTAAGCATACTGAGGAAACATGAATACGAATTCTGAGTTACCCCTTCTCCAGATACGTAATGCGCGTGTTGCCGACGTGACCGCCATTCGCGACCTTGTTGAACGTGTCTATGCGGGTAGTGGTAATCCGACATATAGCGAAAGCATGTTGCGTGGTCAGATTAACCGTTTCCCGGAAGGTCAGTTTGTTGCTGAATACGACAACGAAATAGTCGGCTATTGCGCCACCTTTATTATTGAAGGCCGCATTGCGAAAAAAGTGCATAACTGGAATGAAATTACCGGCGGTGGTTTTGCCGCCCGTCATGATCCGGATGGAGACTATATATATGGTATGGAAATGTGCGTGGACCCGAAGAAACGCGGTCTACGTATCGGGCAGCGTTTTTATGACGAGCGGAAAAAACTCTGCATCGAATATGGCCTGAAAGGCATTATCTTTGGTGGCCGCATTCCACAACTGGCAAGACGCATTAAAAAGTATCAAACCGTTGAAAAATATATAGAGGCGGTTGAAGCGAATGAAATTCGCGATTCCGTATTATCAACACAAATATATAACGGCTTTGAAGTGCTGGGGATTCTGAAAGATTACATTCCTGAAGATCATCAATCGCTTGGTTACGCAGTACACCTGTTGTGGAAAAACCCGCAACAACCGGTGGAGGCAGAAGCTGAACGTATTAAAAAATACGGCGGCAGATTGCCCGAAACAATTCGCATTGCCACCGTGCAATACAAGCAACGCAAGGTAAAATCGTTTGATGAATTTATCAGTTTTATACAGTACTTTGTAAAAGTTGTGTCTGATTATCGTGCTGACTTTGTAGTGTTCCCGGAATTATTTACCCTGCAGTTGTTATCCATTGAAGATCAGGATTTGGAACCTGCCGCGGCAATTGAATCATTAACCAAATATCGTGACCAGTTACAGACCGAGCTGCGTGATATGGCGATCCGTTTCAACGTCAACATCATTGGTGGTTCAACGCCGACCATGATGGAAAACCAGCGCGTGGAAAATATCAGTTCCATTTATTTGCGCGATGGCACCATTCATGAGCAAGCCAAGATTCATCCGACACCATCCGAAAGTTACTGGTGGAACATTGAAGGCTCGGACGATCTGGTTGCCATTGATACCGACTGTGGCCCGGTGGGTGTGTTGATTTGTTATGACTCCGAGTTTCCTGAACTCGCGCGGCATCTGGTCGACCAGGGTGTGAATATTATTTTTGTACCGTTTTGTACCGACGAACGGCAAAGTTATTTGCGCGTGCGATATTGCTGTCAGGCACGGGCGGTAGAAAATCAGTGCTATGTGGTCCTGTCCGGTAACGTGGGTAACCTGCCGGGTGTGGCGAACATGGATATTCAATATGCGCAAAGTTGTATTTTAACACCGTGCGATTTTCCCTTTGCGCGTGACGGTATCGCTGCCGATACGACACCGAATGTCGAAACTGTCGCGTTTGCCGATTTACGACTGGATGCGTTGCGTACCGCACGCCATGCGGGCACGGTGCAAAACCTCAAGGACCGTCGCCATGATTTGTATCATGTTACCTGGCGTAAAAATAAAAAATAACCTTCGCCTGTAATATTTTTACGCAGGCATGCCAGGAAGTAAAATTTACATACTAAATCGAAATGATTGTTATTTGCTGCAAGACATAAAGTATAGTTGTAAAGCGATTTTCAATAAGATTCATTAATATAATTTGTCACGACCTGCTAAGATCCACCCCATGTCTGAAACCCCCAACATACCAGAACTCCCCAGCATAGCAGAATCCAGGCACACACTGGATGCGCGGCGCCTGTTATGCCCGATGCCGGTTATCCGCACCCAGGATAAGGTGAAAACCTTGCAGCCTGGTGATGTGCTCGCGATTACCTGCACGGACCCTGGCGCACTGAGTGATATCCCCGCCTGGTGTGAAATCAGCGGCCACAGTGTGATCGAGACTGTTATTGATAAAGACGATTTCGTTATCACCATCAAGGTAGGAGACGATGGGGCATAGTCACCATCATCACAATGCCGAGGTGCTTGAGCCGGAGTTAAGCGACGCGGACAAGCGTGCCGAACGCGCCAGTGAAACCAAACGTATTACGCTGATCGGTTCCGCTGTTGATTTATTACTCGGTGGTGTGAAAATTTTTGTCGGGCTGGTAGCACAGTCACAGGCGCTGGTTGCGGATGGCGTGCATTCCTTGTCAGACCTGGCGACCGACCTTGTGGTGTTGTATGCCGCCAAGCACGCACACCGTGAAGCCGACGAAGATCATCCATATGGGCATGGTCGAATCGAAACCGTTGCAACGGTGATACTGGGTATCGCCCTTATTGGTGTGGCAATGGGCATTGGGATTGATGCGACATGGCGTTTGTTTGATCCGGAAAGCCAGCACGTACCGGGCGTGTGGGCGCTGGTTATTGCTGCGATATCGGTCGTGTCAAAAGAATACATCTACCGCATCAGTATGAAGCTGGCGGATAAATATAATTCCAACATGTTACGTGCCAATGCCTGGCATAGTCGCAGCGATGCGATTTCGTCAGTCATTGTGATCATCGGTGTGGCGGGAGCCATGCTGGGTTGGCCATATCTGGACAATGTCGCGGCGATCGGCGTGGCGCTGATGATTGCCAAAATTGGTTGGGATCTGCTCTGGGACAGCCTGCAAGAGCTGGTGGATAAAGGTATGGATCCGCAACGGGTCAGTGAAATCGAGCAAACCATTTTAAAAGTCGATGGGGTAGAGGCGTTACATGTGTTGCGAACCCGCATGCATGGTGGTGAAGCGCTGGCCGATGTGCACATACAAGTCGACTCACACATCAGTGTGTCGGAAGGACATTATATTAGTGAGACGGTGCGCTCCGAGGTGATCAAGAAAATTCCGGAAGTCACCGACGTGATGGTACATATCGATCCGGAAGACGACGAAACCAGCAAGCCAATGGTCACCTTGCCACTGCGTGATGTCATCGATGCGCAACTCAAGGCCTGCTGGCAGGACATTCCTGAAGCCGGACAAATTCGACACGTCGAACTGCATTATCTGGACAATCACATCGAGGTTGATGTGTTGCTACCACTGTCGGTTTTGCTAAAAAAGGACACAAATATACTTGAGCAGGAGCGCCGGCTTGCGTTACAGTTCACCACTGCGGCGGAAAGTATCGGGGAGATTAAGTCGGTCAGTCTTCGCTTTATCGGAGAGTAACAAACATCCTCTCAAACGCACAATAATAGGGCATTCCGTATTAGTAGAGCACCAAGATAGTGCATTATAGGGATTCCAGACCATCCGCCAGCAATATATCCGTATAGAATTCAGTAACTTATATGCTGGCATGGTGCTTGCACCAAGATCAGTCAATTCGAATTTTAACACGTAATTACAAACTAACTTTGTGGAGAGCTCAGATGTCTGACACTGTTTTAAAAATGATTAAGGATAACGGCGTTAAGTTCGTCGATTTCCGTTTTACTGATACACGCGGTAAGGAACAACATGTTTCCGTTCCTGCCAGCACGGTTGATGCCGATGTTTTTACCGAAGGCAAGATGTTTGATGGTTCATCCATTTCAGGTTGGAAGGGTATTAATGAATCCGACATGATTTTAATGCCAGATACAAGCACCGCCTTTCTTGACCCCTTCTCAGATGAGCCGATGTTAATCGTGAGTTGCGACATTATTGAGCCGGCAACGGGTGAAGGTTATAACCGTGATCCACGTTCTGTTGCAAAACGCGCAGAGGCATATTTACAGTCAACCGGTATCGCCGATACCGCGTTCTTTGGTCCAGAGCCCGAATTTTTCGTGCTTGACGACGTACGTTGGCACACCGACATGAGCGGTACCTTTGTGAAAATCGATTCACAGGAAGCCGGCTGGAACTCGGAAAAAGTTTATGAAGATGGCAACATCGGTCACCGCCCTGGTGTAAAAGGTGGTTACTTCCCGGTTCCGCCTGTTGATTCATTAAATGATTTACGTGCCGCCATGTGTCTGGCACTGGAAGAAGTAGGTGTACCGGTTGAAGTACATCACCACGAAGTTGCGACCGCCGGTCAATGCGAAATTGGTACCAGGTTTGCCACTCTGGTACAACGTGCCGACTGGAACCAGCGTATGAAATACGTTATCCAGAATGTTGCGCATATGTACGGTAAAACAGTTACGTTTATGCCGAAGCCAATCGTTGGTGATAATGGTTCAGGTATGCACGTACACCAGTCATTAGCGAAAGATGGCCAGAACCTGTTTTCTGGTGACGGCTACGGTGGTCTGAGTGAAACCGCTTTGTTCTACATCGGTGGTATTATCAAACATGCACGTGCCCTGAATGCATTTACCAATGCATCAACCAACTCATACAAACGACTGGTACCAGGTTTCGAAGCACCGGTTATGCTGGCTTACTCAGCACGTAACCGTTCTGCTTCTATTCGTATTCCATATGTACAAAATCCAAAAGGACGTCGTATCGAAGTACGTTTCCCGGATCCAACTGCTAACCCATACCTGGCCTTCGCGGCCATGATGATGGCCGGCCTTGATGGCATCCAGAACAAGATACATCCGGGTGAAGCAATGGATAAAGATCTGTATGACTTGCCAGCAGAAGAAGCACTGGCCATTCCGACCGTATGTCATTCTCTTGACCAGGCACTGGATTGTCTGAGTGAAGACCGTGCGTTCCTGACGGCAGGCGGCGTATTTTCTGACGACATGATCGACGCTTACATCGGTTTGAAAATGGAAGAAGTCACACGCCTGCGTATGACAACGCATCCGATTGAGTTTGATATGTACTACAGCTTGTAATATTTATTACAAGTAAATAAAACCAAAACGCCTCCTCGATTATCAGGGGGCGTTTTTTATTGTCCGCTTGTCAATCACGCAAGCATGCAATGTACATTTTAATTAGTACTTACTCCGTTGTGCTGAATAAAGTAATATCGGCACATGTCAGACAACATTCTTAACATCACCAACGGTGACAGCGCTGTCAAAGTTATGCGTGATGCGAATATCGTTGGTGAATATTTACCGTGGCGCGATATATTACACGAAGGTCCGGTTCCAACCGGGGTAACACAACAGGATTTAAACAAGGCGCGGGCACTGTTTATTGCCAGGCAGGGTTGGGGCAAAAGAGAACCGACGTTTGACTGGCTTACCTATCGTGACAGCATTGCATCCCTGGCCAACACCTATGATGAAGTGGTGTTGTGGTTTGAACACGATCTGTATGACCAGTTACAGCTACTGCAAATTTTAACTTTTCTCGAATCACAAAATCTCGCAAGAATACCGGTAAATCTGATTTGTGTTACCGATTATCTTGGTCTTATGCAACCGGCACAACTTGCAGCTTTACAAGCACAAAAACAGACTGTTACTACACGACATTATCAACTGGCATCGCTGGTGTGGCAGGCCTTTACCAATTTTGATCCGATACAGTTGTATAATTTGCTGATAAAAGATCTGGCGCCGTTTGAATTTTTAAAACCGGCGCTCTACCGGTTATTCCAGCAATATCCGTCGGCAGAAAATGGGCTGAATCGTACAGAACGACAAATCCTGCACGCTATCAATGCAGGCAAACAATATCCGCATGAAATATTTCACGCCAATCAACTGGCTGACGTGGTCAAATTTATGGGTGACACAACATTCTGGTATTATCTGTCGAGCCTGTCATCTGGCAGTATGCCGTTAGTTAACACACAGCAGGGCGAAAAATTTGCCTTGCCGGAAAAATTTGCATCGCCGTCTGATTTTAACCAACAACAGCTTTACACCACTGACGCAGGCAAGGCCGTACTGGCTGACAATATAGATTGGCTGGATTTGTATGATATTGATCGCTGGTACGGTGGGGTGCACATCTTTGCCGATAACATCTGGCGCTGGAATGATGAAACCCGTTCGCTTTGTCGATAAAGAGGGTTGTTATATACATATGCTAAAAACACCTGGCAAATAGCCAGTGTCCTGTAAAGCACAAAAATAAAGGGCGTTACAACCGCCCTTTATGACTTCACTAACAACAAGATTGCAATATCAACCGGGTTATTTTCCTTTACCACTTCCTTTTCCAGTATCGCCGCCCATTTTATTTCCCATACCCATTCCGGATTGTTTGGGCATATCAGGTAAAATGACACCTTGCTGTTTGGCTCGTTCTTGCATTAATTTATGATGCTCTTGCCGATATTGGATACGCTCTTCTTCGGTTTTAAGATTCATCATTTTCGTGCGGTGTTTCTGTCTTTCCTGTGCCGTCATCAACTGTGAACCATATATCGGTTCCTCGGCAGAAATGGCAAACCCGGGTAAAAGTAAACACATTACAGCTACAACGACTAGATGTTTTATATTGGTCTTCATAATATACGACCTCATGGTTGAGCTAGATAGGAAGTGATATTTATACGCGCTTAAAAAAAATTTTGTCATGATGTAAATCAAGGAAACGGAAAAATATTTTTACTGACCGTGTAAGTAGTCAATTTAAACTGCAGGGCCAGTGGCTGCAGTAAAAAGCTTGTATCCGGCTTGTGGATTAAGCGGGTTAGTGTGTTGTGCTGAATGGCAGGTATAAGGTGTGAGAGTGAGTCAAAACATATATAAAATATATATAATAAAATAAATTAATGATCTGAACGTTGACTGGCGAGTCGACATAGATACGGAGACATGAATGGGGCAGGAATTATTATAACGCCAACCAAACTATAAGATAGTGGATTTTAGCCGCATGTGATGCGATGGGCTCGATCAGGCGTGATAGATATTTATGATGCCTTCAATTTCCAATAACAGGTTCGCGCGACAAATATCACCTTTCAGGAAAATACAGGGGATGTCATTACCGAGCCGCTGTCTGAGTGCTTTTTCTATCAAAGGATAATGTTCTTCATGGCGGATATAAACTTTCATGATCGACAGGTCGTTCACACCTTCCAGGGCTAACTGGTGCGTGTCTTTTACATTTTTAATCAGGCTATCGAGATTTTTCAGGGTTTCTTCCAGTTGAATTAACACATTGTCAGGGTGTTTGGTCTCATGGCCGACAATACTGGCCGTACCGGAGATAAATAATTGGCTCATGTTCGGCCAACGTTTCAGGGTAGCTCGTGAGAACGACGGACTGGCCGGGCCATACTCCTCCGGATACTGAAATGCGCTTACCTGGCGCGGATTTTCAATCTGAATGCCCGGCGTCTTGCTGGCCAGTAAATAGATAACCAGATCGCCATCGATGGTGCCAATAACGCTTGCAGCAGGCAGGTAACGTTCAAAATTTTCAATTTTTTGCTGATAAACATGTTGCCGGCCCATGCAAAAAGACTGGTAACGCTCCATATCATCCTGCTGGTCGGTAATGTTTTTAATGTAGTTCCATACCCGTAACAGGTGAGGATAACCGAGCTGTTGTGCACATGACACAACCTGTTCATAGGCATAATTCGAGAGTTCATTTACGTTCTGGAAGCTTGACTCCGGTACCTGTAACTTGCAAAACAGGATGTCGTCATTTTTGCGGTAGGTAATGTCGCCAAGATTACCTTCGTCCAGCGTGTCGCGAGTTTCCCAGATTTCATAGTGGCAGGGTGTGGACAAGCCTGGTAAGTAGACATGCACATCGGTGTGTGGCATACGTTTTTGATCCGGCGCACTAAATTGTATCAATGCCAACGTGTGAGCAGGGTCGAATTTAACAAGATGCGCATCTTTAGCATAGCGTATGGCAACCGGTGCCTTTTGCACGGACTGCATGTGCGGATGAGTGGTTGGTCGCATGAATTGTAAATACCCTAGCTAACTGAAAAACATGATTGCTCTAATAGCCATAAATTTTATCATATATACGTTAACAATCGTCCTTTGTGGTTAAAGTTTTCGATGCAATGTGCGCGCCATGTATCATTCGATAAACAAACTGGTACTCTAAGTCGTTGTTTTTATGGTATTAATTATTACGTGCACTTGATTAGGTGGATTTATTGATCATAAAAAAGAATTAGCGTACGAAATTAAAGTGCAGCAGCTGGTTCTGGTATACTTTTGCCTCTCAAATGGACAATATTTCACCAAACTGAGTGGATTCGTCTCCAGTAAATTACACAAGATTAATGTGGGGAAAGGTACAGATATGGCTGAACAAACACCAGCTGAGCGCGAACTGGCAGAGTTAATCGTCGACGCATTGAACCTGGAGGAGGTCAGCGCCGCCGATATTGATCCGCAGGCGGCATTATTTCGCGAAGGCCTTGGGCTGGATTCCATAGACGCACTCGAAATAGCCCTCGCCATATCGCAAAAATATGGCTTTCAGCTTGCCTCAGATGATCCGGATAATGGCGCCATATTTTCATCACTCAGCGCGTTGGCCGCGTATATCGAAACACACAAATCCAGTTAACTTATGAAGCTTTCGGGCTCAGGGATGCTCACCTTCGGCATCATTTTTTATCCTGTCACGGCACATATTGCAGTTCATTTTGAAAAACTCGAGCTGGTGATGTGGTACTTTGTCGTGGTGGGCCTGTGCGTGACGTTATTTTATTTATACGAAAAAAGCTGGTCCGGATTTATTGGCGGGTTGCTGGTATTGTTATCACTGTTATATTTATGGTGGCAATATTCTACAGGTTGGCTCATTTTTGTACCCGCTGTGCTGATTTTTGCTGCGCTGGGATATTACTTCGGACGCACGTTGCTGGCCGGGCGTACTCCGCTCATTACGACGATTGCAACAACAATGGCGACGGAACCGCTGGATGTAGCCCAGCAACATTATACGAAAATGGTGACCGTTGTCTGGACGGTATTTTTTTGTATTATGTGTATCGAATCCGTGCTACTGGCAGTGTTTGCGCCGCTGCACGTCTGGTCAACCATGACAAATATCGTTAACTATATAATAGTAGCGAGTATGTTTGTGATCGAATTTGTTGTTCGTAAACGTCTGGTCAAGCAGGATCGTTTTGAATCGTTTTATCACTTTATATCCACCATGTTGAAAAAAAGACATGAAATCAGGCAAAAATTACGGTGAGTCAGTCGGTGAATCAGATACCCTTATTTGAACGCGAGTTGACGGACATCATCGCCTGGGATAAATCGCAGACCATCAGCTGCGAAAAATTTTTGCATGATGTTGTAACGCTCGCGTCAGAATTACCTGAACACAAATATGCGATCAATTTATGTAATGGTCGCTATGAATTTCTAGTCAGCTTTGCTGCCGTGTTATACCGCGGTCAAACCAGTTTGCTACCATCAAGTCAGGCCATAAAAGAAATTCAATCCATTGCTGATGAGTATGCAGATTGTTATTTCATTGTGTCGAATAAATCAGCAGAGTTAACACAACCCCAGTTGCTCATGGAAATCGACTATTCGGCGGCTGTCGTGTCACACTCAATTCCACGAATTAACTATTCGCAGCTGGCCGCGATTGTGTTTACCTCGGGCAGTTCAGGCAAGCCAACTGCACACCCAAAACAATGGGGCGACATTATTAGCTGCGCAAAACTGGCTGCTGCCAGGTTCAAATTAACGACGGACTATGCCCTGATCTCGACCGTGCCATCACAACATATGTACGGACTTGAAACGACGATTTTATTCCCATTAATCGCACCGGTATCAATTTATAACGGGCAACCGTTTTATCCCGAAGATATTCGTCAGGCGACATGCCTCGCCACAAAAATAGCTGTTCTGGTGACGACGCCGATACATTTGCGCGCCTGCATCAAGGCAAACTTACAGTGGCAAAATATCAGCTTTATCATATCAGCTGCCGCCACCCTGTTACCCGAACAGGCCAAAGAAGTCGAGCAGATAATGCAGACCAGTGTTTATGAAATTTATGGTTCTACTGAAACAGGGTCGATGGCAACGCGAGAAACCGTTCGGCATGCATTATGGGAGCCCTATCCCGGAAATGTCTTTTATAAACAGGATGACAGAGATTATATCCGTGGCAGTTATTTACCTGAGCCAGTCACGCTGTCAGATTCGCTGAAAATTTTCGATGATGGCAGGGTAGAACTGCTGGGTCGGAATAGCGATATGCTAAAGATAGCGGGCAAGCGTGCGCACATTGGCGATCTCAATAACAAATTACTTGCGATTAATGGCGTTGAAGCGGGCGTGTTTTTTCAGCCCGATACTGGCGGAGATGATGCCAAGGGCGTCTCGCGTCTGATCGCGTTTGTGGTGGCGCCCGAGCTGGAGGTAAAGCAAATTACTGCCGAGTTGGCAAAATTAATTGACCCGGTATTTATTCCACGTCCGTTATATAAAGTGTCAGTATTGCCTTTCACTGCGAGTGGCAAATTACCCAGAACGGTTTTGCAGACACTATATAATACCTTGTACAAAGAATCGGCATGTCAATAACGTTCACCATTGCGAAATCGCATCCTTCTCTGGCCGGTCATTTCCCCGGCAACCCGGTCGTGCCTGGCGTCGTTCTGCTTGAGCACATCAAAACCTGCCTGAGTAATGCAGAAAATCACGCAGTACTGAGTGGTTTCAAAAATGTAAAATTCCTGCGCCCTGTCTTGCCAGAACAGGAAGTAGTACTTGAGCTGGAAATAGCTGGTAGTAATAAACAACGTTTTACTTGTCGTCATGCCGGAGAAAAAGTATTGCAGGGCGAAATTGAGCTGCGTGTATGAGCAAGGATAATAATCATGACTGGCAACATCAATCGGAACGCAGCAATACCTTTACACTAAAATTGATCGCGTGGATAGCGTTGCACACCGGGCGTGGTATTACCCGTGTATTGTTGTATCCAATCGTATTTTATTACTTGCTATTTGCACCACAGGCACGCAAATCATCGGCGCGCTATCTGGCGCGTGTATTTAACAAGCCGGCATCCCTCTGGCAGATAGCAAAACACATTTATTATTTTGCTGCGACGATACTGGACCGGGTTTATTTTCTGACCGACCAGACAGACAAACTGGATATCAAGATTCACAATTTTGATATTGTAAAAAAATATCGCGAGCAGAATCAGGGCGTAATCTTGCTGGGCTCTCATCTGGGAAGTTTTGATGCGATGCGCAGTATGGCGCATAAGGACATCAAAATTCGTCTGAAAATATTAATGTATCAGCAACATAACCAGATGATTACGCGTATATTGGAAGCACTGAATCCGGAAGTGGCTGCCAGCGTGATTGATCTTGCAGATATCAACGTCATGTTCAAGCTGAATCAGGCCGTTCAGGACGGTTATATGATTGGTATCCTGGGTGACCGCGCAGTCGATAGTGATAATGTGACCAGATGTACACTGTTAGGGAGTGAAACCGACTTCCCGACCGGGGCAATACTGGTTGCGTCGGTTGTAAAAAAACCGGTAATCCTGTTTTATTGTTTATATATGGGTGGCAACCGCTACGAAATCTATTTTGAAGAACTTGCGCAAAGTGTGGAAATAGAACGCGCTGAGCGTGAAAGCAAAATACAGCAGTGGGTGCAGAACTATGTCGACAGGCTGGAGTTCTATATTAAAAAAGCGCCCTATAACTGGTTTAACTTTTATAACTTCTGGCATGACAAATAAATTAAATAAAAGTCTTGTAGTGCTTATTGCAACGGTATTTTATATGCCGGTATGTTTCGCCGCCAGTGAGCTGGACAAGGTACTGGATAATCTGAAACAGGTGCAAAGCAGTGAGGCACGCTTCGTCGAAGTGCACACCTTCAGTTTTTTAAAGGAAGGCCTGACCAGCAAGGGCATACTCACCTATAAAAAACCGGATGTCATTCGTAAACAGGTTACCGAACCGAAGACAGAATTATTTGAAGCCAGTGGTGACTATCTCAAGGTGCAACAGCAAGGCGGTGAAGTGCGTGAACTGTTGTTGCAAAACTACCCGCTGGTGGCAACCTTTGTGAATGCGTACCGTGGTATTTTGTCCGGAGACAAGGCGCTGTTGATGTTTCATTTTGAGACCAGCTTTTCAGGTGATAGCGCCAGTTGGCGCATTACATTAACGCCAAAAGATGATGAGGTCGCACAACTGGTACAAGCCATGATGGTGGAAGGCGCCGGTAAACGGCTGACAAAAATAATTATAAAAGAAAGCGGTGGCGATCAGAGCGTCATGCGGATCATTCCTGATTAAGCTCATGCCAATAAAAATCAATTTACAAACTGTCGTCTGGCTGCTTGTTATAGCGGCGAGTATTTTTGTCGTGCTACAAAAGACTCACTATTCTACCGATATCAGTATTTTTTTACCGGAGAATACCGGGCGTGAAAAAAACGTCATGCTGGATATTAATAAATCGCAGCAGGCACAAAGTGCATCGTTGTTAATGATCGCACTGGAAGGTGCCGACGCGCGACAGCTGGCCAACATCAGCAGAAGCATACAAGGTGAGCTCGATCGTTCTGCGTTGTTTAATTTTGTGATTAACGGTAATAGCAAGGAATCGGCCGCTGCTGTCTCGGCCCTGTTTAAGTATCGCTATTTACTGGACAGCGCGATTCAGACCGACACTTTCTCGCATGCCAGTATGCGACAGGCATTTGCGCAGCGTCTGGAAGAACTGCGCACCCCGGCTGTGGCCATCATCAAGCAAACGCTCACCTCGGATCCACTGGCGAACGGGCGCAATGTGTTTCGTGCCTGGCAACAGGGCGGGCAGTTAAAAAGTATTTACGGCGTGTGGTTTACCGAGGATAAATCTGCTGCTTTGTTAATTGCCGATATCAAACTGCAAGGATTTGATCTGGCACGACAACAGGCCGCCATCGACAAGGTCAATGAAAGTTTTTCTGCCATTACCTCGGCGCTAAATATGAAAGACAAGATTAACCTTCACATCAGTGGCCCCGGCGTGTTTGCTGTAGCGACCAGGGCCGATATTGTGCGTGACTCAAAACGCTTGTCGACACTGGGTACCGTAGCAATTTTGTTGATTTTTATTTTTGCCTACCGCTCGTTGCGATTGATTATTCTGGGCACACTACCGATTGTCAGTGCGGTGTTGGTGGCGATAGCTGTCACTTCACAGGTGTTTGGTGCGATTCATGGTATCACCATTGCCTTTGGTATTACCTTGTTGGGTATTTGTACGGATTACCCGGTGCATTTCTTTAGTCATTTACAGTCAACATCATCGGTACGTCACGCCATTGAAAAAATATGGCCAACGATACGTCTGGGTGTGTTAACTACCTGCGTGGGTTTCGCGGCCATGTTAACGGCCTCGATTGCAGGACTGGCGCAACTCGGTGTGTTTGCGATCAGTGGCCTGCTCACCGCGGCACTCGTTACCCGTTATGTTCTGCCGGGCTTGTTACCGGAGGCTCACAGCTATCGAATTAAATTATTACCGGATAACGTTGTGAGTAAATTCAATGCTTCACCGGCACGAAACATCAAGCGCGGGGTATTGCTGGTGTTGATTGCCTGCAGCGGTTTCTTTTTACTACCGATTAATTGGGAAAATGATCTGGCGGCTATCAGTCCGTTATCCGAATCTGCCAAGAAAATGGATCAGGAGATGCGGCAACACCTGCAGTTACCCGATTTAAATCATATCGCTTTTGTCGAAGGCAAGTCAGTCGAAGAGGTGCTGGTAAAATCCGAAGCGTTAAAAACCGGGCTGGAAAAACTGCAACAACAAAAAATCATCAGTGATTATCAGGCACCGTTTGAATATTTACCCAGCCAACAACAGCAGCGCAATACTCAGGCCTTGTTGCCTGACAGTAAAACCCTGACACATAATCTGCAACAGGCACTGCAACAAACCCCTTTCAAACCTGCAAGTTTTCAGCCTTTTATTGATAACGTGCTGGTCGCCAGAAGCCAGACACCGCTCACGTATGACATGATCAGCGATATGCCAGTATCCTTGCCGTTAAAACGACTACTGTTACAAACCGGTCAAGGCGAAACACAACAATGGTACGGCATCATCCGTTTTAGTGGTGTGGTCGATGCGACCGCGTTGGCCAACTGGGCAATAGCAGAGAACAACGTGACGTATGTGAATATTCGCCAGGCGATCTCGGCATTGGTATTTTCATTTCGTGATGAAGCATTGCAGCGTATGCTGTGGGGAATGCTGGTGCTGGTGGTGCTGTTGCTCATCAGCTTGCGTGATATAAGGCGCAGTGCGACTATTGCGGTAAACCTGGTGTTAACTGTGTGTTTGGTCATGCTTTCACTCAAGGTGCTGCACATGCCGGTGTCATTGTTTCATGTGATTGCCATGTTGCTGGTCGTCGGACTGGGCCTTGACTACAGTCTGTTTTTTAGCCGCCCGGAAGCCAATTCACTCTCGCGTTTAAATACCTTGCATGGACTGGTTATTTGTTTTTGTTCAACCTTCGTGGTATTTGCTATATTGAGCCTGTCGTCCCTGCCGGTATTGCAGTCCATCGGCATCACCGTGATGCTGGGCGTGTTGTACAGTTTTCTGCTGGCCTGGATCTTTTCGGCGGGGAATCCCGAACTGGAACATAATAAAGTAGTTTGATGTCAATCCAACCTCTTATTCTGAGTCACTACACCGTGAGCAATGCGCTAGGCCTTGGCAAGCAGGCATCACTAACTGCGTTGCAACAACAACGCGGTGGATTGAAAGCCTGCGATTTTGTTGGTGCGGATATCGCTACTTTTATTGGTGAAGTGCCCGATGTCACGCAGGTAACTCTCCCATCTGCTTTACAGGCTTTTCATTGCAGAAATAACCAGCTTGCCTTGCTTGCATTGCAACAGGATGAGTTTACTGCACAGGTGCAACGCGCCAAAAGCAGGTATGCCGCCGATCGTATAGGGGTATTTATCGGTACCAGTACCTCCGGCATAGGCGCCACCGAAACTGCGTATCAACATAGGGTGGAAGGTGCGGCGGGAATGGCGTTTGCGACAGCATATGATTTTATGCATACGCATAATATTTTTTCGGTAGCCGATTTTGTGCAGCAATACTTTCAACTCAACGGCCCGGCGCATGCGATTTCTACCGCGTGTTCCTCCAGCAGCAAGGTATTTGCCACGGCGTATCGTCATATGCAGGCGGGATTGTGTGATGCAGCAATTGTCGGTGGTGTCGACAGTTTGTGTTTAACCACCTTGTATGGTTTTAACTCATTACAACTGGTTTCGACTGACGTATGTCGGCCTTGGGACGAAAACAGGAACGGCATTAACATTGGTGAAGCAGCCGGTTTTGCCTTGCTGGAGTATCCGGATCGATCTGATTCAGACAGTGACCTTGCCCTGCTTGGTTATGGTGAATCGAGTGATGCCTGGCATATGTCGTCACCGCACCCGCAAGGGCGTGGCGCACAGCAGGCCATGCAGCTGGCGTTAGACCATGCTGGACTTACCGCAAACCAGATTGACTATATCAATCTTCACGGCACCGCTACCAAATCCAATGACGCGGCTGAAGATGCCGCAGTGAGTAACTTGTTTGGTCGCAGTACTCCCTGCAGTTCAACCAAAGGCTGGACCGGCCACACGCTGGGTGCAGCAGGCATTGTCGAAGTCGCATTCTCGTGTCTGGCACTGGAACAGCAATTTATTCCTGGCAGTTTAAATACCCACACTATCGACCCTGTGCTATCGGCAAACATTAATTTGCAAAACCGCGCAGCAACTGTAAATACTGTACTGTCGAATTCGTTTGGTTTTGGCGGCACCAATTGCAGTGTCGTGTTGGGTAAAGTGCAGGCGATAAGAAAATGAAGCAGGGTGTGTATATTCAAAATATTAGTGTGTTGGGTCCGGGCATAAACAGCTGGCAACAACTGCAGTTAATAGTACAGGGCAAAGCCGAACATGCGCTAACGCCAATTGATAAACTGGCGCCAAATATATTGCCCGCCAATGAACGACGTCGCACCACGCAATTTATTAAACTGGCATTGTATGTCGCAGAACAGGCCTGTCTGTATAAGGAAGAAGCGAAAACTTATGCCAGTGTCTTTGCCGCGTCTGACGGGGATTATGAAATACTGGATAAAAATACCCATGCATTAACCTTGCCTGGCCACCCGGTATCACCGACGTTTTTTCATAACTCGGTACACAATGCGGCATCGGGTTACTGGGCCATTGCAGCCAAGGCACAGGCATTTTCCACCAGTCTGTCTGCCGGTAGTGCGACCTTCAGCGCAGGCTTGCTCGAGGCGCTAACGTTTTGTACGGTGGAAGCACAGCCTGTATTGTATGTTGCCTATGACTATCCGCCGTATAATATTTTATCCAGCGTGCGTAATGTACAGTATCCATTCGCTGTCGGCATGGTGATGCAGCCAGTGCAAGATAATGACTCGATCTCGAATCTGCAATTATTTGAAAGTAAAACGGATACTGAAACCGGCATGGACTTACCCACAATGGAAGCGCTCCGCCGCGATAACCCGGTTGCGTATGCACTACCATTATTGCAAGCCATCGCACGAAACGCACGAACTACATGCAGTATACCCGCAGTGAATAACACCCTGCTGAATGTAGAGGTCACGCCTTGTCAATAGTATCCGGTAGTGCGCTGTGTAATCTGATTCCACATAGCGGTAGTATGTGCCTGCTGGATGATGTAACAGAATACGATGAAGAGAACATTGTGTGCACAACCCGTACTCACCGCAATAAAAATAACCCGTTGCGAAACAATAATCGACTGGATGCAATAAACCTGATTGAATACGGCGCACAGGCAATGGCGGTTCACGGCGGCTTGATGGCAACGCAGCAGCAGCAAATAATCAGCGCGGGTTATCTGGCGGCGGTACGCAATGTGAAACTGGCAGTCGAGTATATTGACGATATCGAGACAACTTTAATAGTTAAGGCAAAACGATTAATGGCAGGGAACGGCAGCATGGTGTATGAATTTGAAATATCGGCAAATGACGCGGTCATCGCCAGCGGCAGGTTGACTGTCGTTGCGATCAAGGATAATCACACGGGAGCAGCATCATGAAACGTGCTCTGGTCACCGGTGGTAGCGGCGACATTGGTGCGGCAATTTGTTTGCGACTCGCGCGTGAAGGAATTTTTGTCTATGTGCATGCCAACTCACGTATAGAGCGCGCACAACAAGTCGTTGACGAAATCAAACGTCACAACGGTCAGGCCGAAGCGGTAAGCTTTGATGTGACCGATACAGAAAAAACAAAAGCTGCGCTGGAAAAATTAATATTACAAGGCGCCATTCAAATCGTAGTGAATAATGCCGGCATGCATGATGATGCCATCATGGCCGGAATGAAAGCTGCGCAATGGCAAAAAGTGATTGATACCAATCTTAACGGTTTTTTTAATGTCACCCAGCCATTACTCATGCCGATGATGAAAACTCGTTGGGGTCGGATCGTCAGTATGTCTTCGATTGCAGGCGTCATGGGCAACCGCGGTCAGGCAAACTATGCCGCCGCCAAGGCCGGGTTGCATGGGGCCAGCAAATCGCTGGCGACAGAAATGGCCTCACGCGGTATTACTGTCAATGTGGTTGCACCGGGCGTTGTTGCAGGCAATATGACGGCAAAGGTATTTGATGATGACACGATCAAAAAAATCGTGCCCATGCAGCGCGCTGCCAGAACAGATGAAATCGCCGCGCTGGTAAATTTTTTGGTATCAGATGAAGCGGGTTATATTACCGGTCAGGTGATTAATATAAATGGTGGCATGGCCTAGAAGGTAACAGATGCAAGACTCAGGTAATTCGATCGAGCATGTGTCGAATGCCGGTGATATGCGAAAATGCCTTGCCCACATAGTACCAGTGAATATATAACGACTCCAACACCAGCCTTAAAAATGTTTTCATGTTTGTTGGCAGTTTATCCTCGGCAGCACAGAGATAATGCTTGATGTGAAACCCTTTTGCCAAAACATGTACGCGCGGCAAATGAAAACGATTGCTGATAAATACTGGCAGTAACTGTTGGTCGCTGAGGAGTTTTCGCGCGCATTTTAAATTATCCAGCGTGTGTTGCGATTTGTCTTCCAGCGTAATGCGCTCTGCAGCAATACCTGCCTTCAGCAATACCTGCCTGCCTGCTTCTGCTTCCGAGATGGTTGCACCGGCGGTCAAACCGCCCACTACAAGAATGTTTAGTTCGGGTTGTTGTTGCAAACAATGTATTGCACGCTGAATACGTTGCATGTACAGGGTATTCGGATGATTATTTTCGAGCTGCATGCCGAGCAGTAATAACCATTGATCCGCCTGGCCTGTCTGACCTGTCTGATCAGGCGGGCAGGATGTCGCGGCATCACGCGCCAGCTTCAGACAGTAGAGTAAACTCCAAAAAAACTCACCCCGAATGTCAGTGCCATAACCAGAAATGACAATAGCAGCATCGCAACACCGTCCCAACCGATACTGCTAAAGGGTTTTAATCGCGTCAGGATGAAGGGTCGGAAAGCCGAGCGATACAAACCCGGCAAAAACATGCCACGTGTGAACAGGGACCAGGCTACCATGCGTGTTATCAGGACTATATCCATGACAGAACGAAAATGACTGGGACGTGCATTGACAGCATAAACTGCCGCGATTTTTACCGGATGACTCTTAAAGCCAAGTTGCGCGGCCTTGATAATGACTTCACTTTCAAACACAAAACTTTTATCACGCGTAGTGGTTATTTTTAGTTGTTTGATCAGACTGGCCGGATAAAGTCGAAACCCGGACTGGCTATCGGTGATCGGGTATCCTGCTGCCCAGGCAATCCAGAAATTGGCAATTTTATTTGCATAATAACGCTTGGGTGGTATGTCGGATTTTTTTGCCAGTCGTGAGCCAATGATAATACTGTTCGGATGTACTTCTGCCTGTGAAAGAATCCGCGGAATATCTTCCGGACTGTGCTGACCATCACCATCGAGGGTTACGACCGCATCCACGCCCATTTTCATGGCTGCCTGCATGCCGTCCCACAAGGATTGCGCTTTTCCTGCATTGCTGGTGTGTTTGATCAAGGTTATATCGAAATGCGAAATGCGCGCAGCAGTATCATCACGCGAGCCATCATCTACCACAATGACATTGCTGGACTGCGTGAGAGCACGACGCACCACATCCTCAATCGTAGCGGCTTCATTGTAGGCGGGGATAACAATTGCGTAATTCATAATGTAAGTTATTGATTATTCAATAGTGACTAGTTTTTTGCCATTATATCCTAGTTTTATGGCTGTAAACGGAAAGTTGTTTGCAATCAAATCAGGCATTATGATGTCAGCTTCGGAAGGTGGAACTAAATGTATAGAGGGAGCAATATGAACATTAAAAAATTATCAGTCGTTACACTTATCGCATTGGCCGTCATTATCACTGGCTGTCGTAGTCAACCCGTTCGTGATGTGATTGATGCACCTGTTGCCGCATCAGGTAAACAAACACTGGCGGATGTGGGCAAGGCAATTAAACAGGCCGGGGCATCACTTGGATGGGGTATGCGTGAAATCAAGCCAGGCCACATAACAGGTACCATTTATTTGCGCAAACACATGGCAAAAGTGGATGTTAAATACACTACCAAGACTTATAATATTACCTATAAGGATAGTGCAGAGCTGGATTACGACGGTACCAATATTCATAGCAATTACAATGGTTGGATCACGAATCTGGATCGACGTATACAATCAACATTAAGTGGTTTGTAACGAACAGAGAAGAAGCCTTAGAAAAAAGCCCGGAATATTTCCGGGCTTTTTTTATTTATCCTGTTGCGTTTTTAGTATTCGGCGTAAAAAAACCTGCATTTCCTTCGCGGCCTGTTTGTCGCCGCGCGTCTCGGCGATATCAATGCCTGATTGATATGTTGTAATTGCCGCATCGAGCTCGCCGAGTTCAACCAGGGTCTTGCCCAGAATTTTCCAGGCTGCGGAATTATTTTTATCCTGCAAGGTCGCTTCGGTGAGATGTTCGCGTGCCCTGGCATAATTTTTTTCATTAAAATACGCCTGACCCAGACCAAAGCGTAACAAGGCGTTATCCTGACCCTTGGCCAGCATCGCTTCAAGATTATCAATCAGTGCGGACATGCAACAGAACCTAGCGACGCCAGAATGTGGGGGTGAACAGTACCAGCAGGGTAAAAATTTCCAGGCGACCCAGTACCATGGCAAAACATAGAATCCATTTTACCGGATCAGACATGCTGGCGTAGTTGGCGCCAACTTCATTCAGGCCGGGACCAAGATTATTGATGCAGGCGGCGACGGCGGAAAAGGCCGTCACCTGATCCAGACCCAGTAACATTAACAACAACAGCAGTACGCTAAAGATGCCGACATAGGCGGAAAAAAATCCCCACACGGATTCAATGACGCGTGGCGAAACCGGTTTATTGCCAACCTTGATAGGTATAATGGCATTGGGGTGTATGACGCGTTTGACTTCACGAAGCCCCTGCTTGATTAACAACACAAAACGAATCACTTTCATCCCGCCACCCGTGGACCCGGCGCAACCACCGACAAAGCTGATGAACAGTAACATAACCGGTAAAAAGCCCGGCCACGTATGATATTGATGTGTCGTGAATCCGGTTGTAGTACCAATTGAAACAACCTGAAACACACTATGTAAAATAGTACGACCGGTTGAGACGAAGGTCTGGTTGTAATACAGGTAGACTGTCGAGATGATGGCAATAAAAAACAACATTGTCAGATAGGCTTTAAACTCCGAGTCCATCCAGTAAATTTTTATATTGCGCCGCCGCCATGCCGTAAAGTGCAGTGCAAAGTTGACACCGGATAACAACATAAACACGATGGCAATAATTTCGATGAGTGGTTTATCGATATAATATCCCATGCTGGCATCGTGCGTGGAAAAACCACCGATCGCCACGGTTGAAAAACTGTGACCGATTGCGTCGAACGGTGTCATGCCCGCGTACCAGTACGCGAGCGCACAGGCAACTGTTAGTGTCAGGTAGATATACCATAGTGCCTTGGCTGTTTCGGTAATGCGTGGTGTCAGCTTGGAATCTTTCATCGGCCCCGGTGTTTCGGCGCGATACAACTGCATACCACCGATGCCGAGCATTGGCATGATAGCTACGGCCAGTACAATAATACCCATACCACCTAGCCACTGCAGTTGTTGCCGATAATACAGTATCGATTTGGGCAAGTAATCGATGCCTGTGATCACGGTGCCACCAGTGGTGGTTAATCCGGAAATGGACTCGAAAATAGCATCGGTAATGCTCAGTGTGTGATTGGAAGACCAGGCCAGCGGCAAGGCACCGACCAGTCCGAGTACGCCCCAGAACAATACGACAACAATAAAACCGTCACGCAGACGTAATTCGGATTTGGAACGCGACACCGGCAGCCATACCAACAGACCGGAAACGATGGTAACAATGAAGGCGTAAAAAAATGGTGTGAAGGTATTATCGTTGTAATAGATAGATACCAACATGGGTGGCACAAGCGTAAAGCTGAAAATTGTCAGCAGTAATCCGGTAATACGTTGTATCGCAAAAAATTGCATGGGTCTAATCTGCTATCAGGATTATATAAATGTGATACCGACCTGGAACAGGCGTTCCACTTCCGGAATAAATTTCTTGTCGACCAGAAATAATACCACGTGGTCTTCAGATTGAATCACGGTATCATGATGTGCAATCACGACTTCGGTATCGCGTACCACCGCGCCGATTGTCGTACCCGGCGGCAGTTTCAGCTCTTCAATACGACGACCCACAACTTTCGAATTTGATTGTTCGCCATGCGCAACCGCTTCGATTGCTTCGGCTGCGCCGCGGCGTAACGAATGTACTTTTACCACATCACCACGACGTATGTGCGTAAGCAGGGATCCAATCGTGGCGTGCTGGGGTGAAATGGCGATATCGATTTCGCCACTTTCAATCAGGTCAACATAGGCGGCGCGGTTGATAAGGCTCATTACCTTGCGTGCCCCCATACGCTTTGCCAGCATGGACGACAATATATTTGCCTCGTCATCATTAGTGAGGGCACAGAATACATCCACCTTGTCGATGTTTTCCTCGATCAGCAGTTCCTGGTCGGAAGCATCACCAAGTAGCACGATGGTGTTGTCCAGTTCTTCAGAAATTTGTTTGGCGCGAATAGGGTTATGATCAATGAGTTTGACCTGGTAATCTTTTTCCAGCCGCGCAGCGACGCGTTTGCCAATGTTACCGCCACCGGTAATCATGATGCGCTTGTAGGGCTTGTCGACGCGGCGTAGCTCGCTCATGACGCGGCGAATGTTTTTCTTGGCGGCAATAAAGAACACTTCATCATCTGCTTCGATAACGGTATGGCCTTCCGGAATGATGGCGTGTCCACGACGATAGATGGCTGCCACACGTGTTTCGATGCCGGGCATATGATCGCGAATGGTTTTTAATTCGTTGCCGACCAGCGGTCCACCATAATAGGCTTTCACCGCGACCAGCTGCACCAGGCCATCGGCAAAATCGAGCACCTGCAGTGCGCCAGGGTATTCGATCAGGCTATATATATAGTTGGTAATAAGCTCTTCGGGTGAAATGATCACATCGATTGGCATGGCGTCCTGGGCAAACAGTTTTGGTTGCGAAAGATATTCAAGCGCCCGGATACGTGCAATTTTGGTCGGGGTATGGAACAGGGTATAGGCAACCTGACACGCGACCATGTTGGTTTCGTCGCTGTCGGTGACGGCGATAAGCATGTCAGCATCTTCGGCACCGGCAGCACGTAAAACGCTCGGGTGAGAAGCGACTCCGATGACAGCACGTATATCGAGCCTGTCCTGCAACGCACGCAGCACGAGCTCGTTATTATCGATCAAGGTAATGTCATTTGCTTCACTGGCAAGATTTTCTGCCAGCGAACTGCCGACCTGGCCTGCGCCCAGGATAATAATTTTCATGTAGTTTGTTGTGTCACGTTTTTGTTGAAATTCGACAAAGTTATTGTAAGTGAGTTATATGCTACGTCCAGTCTTTAAAGCGTTATCTTGTCATTAATCAGGCAAATTCTTTGGATCAATATCCAGTGAACGTAGTTTACGATACAAATGCGTACGTTCCAGCCCCACGGCCAGAGCAGCCTTGCCGACGCTGCCTTCTACTTTTTGCAACTGGTGTAACAGATAGGCTTTTTCAAACTGTTCACGCGCTTCTCGCAGCGGCATGTCAAGATCGATCATGGTATTGCCAGAAGCTGTGGTAGCGCCGTGTGACCTTGCCAGGTGAGATTCAATTTCTTCCATGCCAATTTCAATCCCGGAGCCGATAATCAGCAAGCGCTGTACCAGATTCATCAGCTCGCGCAGGTTTCCCGGCCAGTGGTAGTTACGCAAACAGTTCTGCACGGCCATGGAAAATTTTCGGTACGGCAGGTTCTCCTGTTCCACGTATAGATTAGTGTAGTACTGGAGCAATTCCGGTACATCTTCGTGATGCTCGCGTAACGGCGGGATACGAACGGGTACCACGTTTAGCTGATAGTACAGATCCTTGCGAAAACTGCCGTCGGCAACAAGTTGCTCCAGATTACGATTGGTTGCGGCAATGATGCGTACATGAATGTTTATCTGATCAGAGCCGTTTACGCGCTGAAATGAACGCTTTTGTAGTGCGGACAGAAATTTGGCCTGGGTTGACAGATCCATGTCACCGATGTCGTGCAAGTATAGTGTACCGCCACTGGCCTGCTCGATAATGCCGTATTGAATCTTGCCATTTGTTTCAGTGCCAAACAGATCTTCCGCCGAGCGCGCCGGTTCAAGCGTGGCAACATTGATGTCAATGAACGGACGGTCGGCGCGATCACTCTGGTTGTGCAAATAACGCGCGACCACATCCAGTTCAGTGCCGGGTTCACCATTCATTAAAATCCATGTGTCATGTTCGGCGATACGTTTTACCTGTTCGCGCAGGCGTTGCATGGTGGCACTACGCCCGATGGGCTCGATATTGCTCTGACCGCGTCGCTTCAGGCCGACGTTTTCGCGCTGCAGCTTATCGGCTTCGAGTGCATGTTCGACAGTCAGCAGCAGTTTCGCCAGTGACAAGGGTTTTTCGATAAAGTCATAGGCACCCAGACGTGTGGCTTCCACGGCGGTTTCGACTGTGCCATGCCCCGACATCATAATAACCGGGATGGGCAATTTGCCGTCCTGCGACCATTCCTTGAGTATGGTGATGCCGTCCACGTCCGGCATCCAGATATCGAGCAGTACAAGATCGGGTCGGCGCGCACGCTGTGCTTCGCGTGCCTCGCTGCCGTTTTGCGCGACATTTACTTCATAACCCTCGTCCTGCAGAATCTCCTGCAACAGATTGCGAATGTCCGGTTCGTCATCCACCACCAGGATATAGGGTGCCGCATGGTGGCGAGAAGGCGTGGTGACACTAAATTCTTCTGCGGAGGAATTAACCTCGTCTGGTTTACTGTAATCGGGACGGTCTTCAGGCTGCATGGCTGTCATCTTTATGTTTGTTATTTGGTTCCTGTTTATCGTCATGATTGTCTGACAGGTTGTGATCCTTTTCAAACGGACGTTTGCCCTTGGCTTCTCCCAGCACGGGCAGGCGTATGTACATACAGGCGCCGGTTTTAAGGTTCTCTGCCCACAGCACACCGCCGTGTTCTTCGACGATTTTTTTCACAATGGCCAGCCCCAGACCGCTGCCCTTGACCTTGCTGGTGACGTAAGGATCAAACAGATTGCCATAAATCTCGCGTGGTATGCCCGGGCCATTATCCTCCATGCGAATCTCCACATACAGGCATTCTGCCTGCTTGGCACACTGGGTGGTGATGGTCAGGCTGGCGTTTTCGGTGTTTTCCATTGCTTCAAGTGCATTCTTGATCAGATTGTGCAGCAGTTGACGCATACGTCCTGCATCCGCTTCTATTGTGGGCATGCTGCTGTCGAGTTCGGTATTGATATTGACTGAAATATCGGATGATTGATACAGCTCCAGTACTTCTTCTATCATGCTGTTTAGACTCAAGGCCTGCATGCTCAACGCTGGCATGCGCGCATAATTTGAAAAGGCCTTGACCATTTCTTTCAGTGTTTCTACCTGTTGTACGATGGTGTGCGTGGCACGATCCAGTACTTCTGCATCTTTCGGATCCATGGTGTGTAAAAATTTATGTCGCAAACGTTCGGCGGAAAGCTGAATCGGGGTAAGTGGGTTTTTGATTTCATGTGCCAGACGTCGCGCGACTTCTCCCCATGCGGCATCGCGTTGTGATTGCAAGGATGCGGTGATGTCATCAAACACAATCACATAACCGCCATCAGGCAAGGTAGTACCACGACACATAATGACTTGCCGCCCTTCGGCAGCGAACAGAGTCACCTCTTCGTGCCACTGATCATCGTTTGCTTCAAGATGTGGTGCGACGGCATCGAGGAAGGTGTAGAGATGTGTGTGGTCATCAACAATATGTTCCAGTGATTGATCAATATAGTCCAGCAGCTCCAGATTCAGAATCAGATTGGCGGTGTTATTACTGGTGATAAGCAGGTGCTGATGATCCAGTGTTAATACACCCGAGGTCAGGTTGGCCAATACCCCTTGGAGATAGGAATGGGATGCTTCGAGTTGTTGTTGAGAATTCTCTGCCTCAAACTGTGCACGCTCGAGCTGCCGTGTCATGTCGTTGAACGAGCGGATTACCTGATTTAATTCATCATTGCCATGAATCGGTAAACGAGTGTCATATTCACCCTTGGCAACCGCCTGGGTACCGTGCACCAGATTGGTTATCGGTGCGACCATGCGACCGGCGTAAAAAAATGCGGCCCAGATCGCGGTCAGGGCACTGAGTAACAGCACCAGTGACAAGGTGAGAATAAAGCTGTATTTAAGCGGTTTACGTAGATAGGACAGTTCCTTGTACTGACCAAAGGCGGATTGTACGGTTTCGGTCAGCTGGTTAATGCGCTCGGAAACAGGAAAGATCATTTGTAATACGCGACTTTCCGACACCGGGTCCGGGTTGGCAACCGGAACCGAGATGCGAATATTCAAACCGGCATCCTTGATCAGGCGTACATCGGATTGCCCCTGTTTCACTTTTGAACTGGAACGTTCATCAAGGCGCATGGGCAACAGAGTTTTGGTTTCATCGCTACTGGATGAAATGATCAAACCATTGGGTTTAAACAAGGTGACTTCGGTTGCGTTACTGTCGTTGCGAATACCATTTAATCGCAATGATGCCAACTCATCCGTTAAACTGGACAAATCCACGGCATAAGACTGGCCAACCTTGACCAGTTCACGCATGCGTATATCGAGTGAACTTTTACTTAACTCCAGCGCGTCGTGTAATGCATTATCAATCTGTACATTGAACCAGCTATCAATGCCTCGCTTTATGTAGTCCAGCGAAAAGGTATAGACAACCGTTACCGGTGTTACGGACAGGATAATAAACATGATAACCAGTTTGACGCGCAGCAAGGATCCGGTGGTGCGCAGTCGATACTGTTTGACCAGATCGATAACATTCTTGCCAATCAGGCCAACAAGGAAAAATGTCGCGAGCAGGTTAATACCAATGAGAAGCGAAAATAGCTGGCTGAACTTGGTGGAGTTATAGGTTGCATTACTCATCAGGTACAATGAAGCGAGTAACAACACAAATAAAATAATAACCGGTGTGTTACCGCTGAACAGACGTAATAGTAACTGTTTTGCCAGTTTCATTATTTTTGTAAAGGCCATTCGTACCAGTCGCTTTGCAGTTGCCAGTTTGTCGAAATATAGGCAATAGGTTGCATGGGCGCGGGCAGCGATTCAATGTCCAGGTATGTCCGCATGCGTACGTAGTATTGTGTATTGGGTTGTAACAGGTTTGCATCCAGCAAGGGCAGGTTTTTTAACTCGCCGAGCGAAGCCAATGCCCGGGACAGGCTGACAAAATTTTCCTGGGTGCCGCTGTTGAGATTGTGAATAATGTAATTCTCCGACAGGGCATGGTAAATCAGTAAATAACCCTGTTCCAGGTTCGCAATAGACTTGTCCCACCACCACCAACGTGGTTTGGCGACTTCTATATCTAATAGTATAAGTAAAGGTATGCCATTTTCGAGTGCTTCTCTGGCCTCGTTCGAGAGGTTGTAGGCGATTTTGGCGGAAACGAAATAGACCTTGTCTTGCTGGGTGGTTTCAATACGGGTAATACGAAATTCGGCTGCCCAGCATGTCGTGCTGACCAGTAATAACATCACGGCGAGACAGCCGTGCCATAATGTCGAGCGGCAGGGTTCAGGCTGGATTTTTTTGTAACAGGCAGTAATAAAAACCATCTTGCGCATCCTCTCCCGGCAGAATCTGGCGTCCACCTGGGGTTACGGCATGTCCCCATGTTACGTCAAATTCGCTGATCGATACATCGTTTTGGCGACTTAAAAAGGTGTTGATCTGTAGCTGGTTTTCCTCGGGCAATAATGAGCAGGTGCAATACAGCATGCGGCCGCCCGGCTTGAGTGCCAGCCAGAGCGCATCCAATAGCCTGGCCTGTTCGCTAACCAGCTGTTTTATATCACTATTTCTGCGTAATAATTTGATGTCAGGATGACGGCGAATAACGCCAGTGGCCGAGCAAGGTGCATCCAGCAAAATGGCATCAAATTGTGCAGGGCGTTGTTTGGCCAGTGTGGCGACATCTGCCGTGTGCAGCTCAACTTCCGCTTTTCTTGTCGGCATGAGGCGATTGAGATTGTCGTTAATCAGCGTCACCCGGGCAGGGTCGCTGTCGACAGCGACCAGTTTCTGGATGTCCGGGCAGCGTTCCAATATATGCAGCGTTTTACCGCCGGGTGCCGCACAGGCATCCAGTATCACTTCGCCGGCCTGAGGGTTGAGCAGGATGGCGGCCAGTTGTGCTGCCTCATCCTGAACCGATACCTCGCCCTCAGTAAAGCCGGGCAATACTTTTACGTCACACGGCTGATGCAAGCGAAGACCTACCTCACTATGTTGACAGGCATCTGCTTGCATATCCGCACGTTGCAGTTTTTGCAGGTAATCAGCACGACTGATTTTTTGACTGTTTACACGCAAGCTCATCGGTGCCTGTTGCAGGTTGGCTTGCATTATGGCATCAGCTTGCGTCTGACACTGATCAGCTGCAGGCCAGGCAGCACGTATTTTATCGATTAGCCACTGTGGATGATTACAGCGTGCAGTGTCATTTTGTGCAATGGCCGCTTCATCGTCGTCACGATTACGTTGCAAGTTGCGCAAGATGGCATTTAATAAATTTTTTGCCCATGGCTTTTTCATTTCCACGCAGGCATTAACGGTTTCATTGATGGCTGCATGATCGGCTGTCGAGGAATCTTCAAGTAAATAACAGCCCAGTAACAACAAACAATATAAATCAAAATCTTTATCTTTGAACGGTTTTTGCAAATAGCGGTTAACGCGAAATTCCAGCCGCTGCCAGTAGCGCACCACGTTATAACTGTAAGCCTGCACAACAGATATTTTTTTACAATTTACTTTTTCGATAGCAGCAGGCAAATTAAATCCTGCATGTGCGACATGTTGTAATACGTAGGCAGTGGCGACGTGTGGCGAAAGTGCTTTGGGCATTAAATTGATTATCCCGCGTTATTGAATATTATTGTTTGCTGGTAAAACTGTCGCCCACGACAAACAGATCAGCATGACCGTTTAAAATATCACGCACACTCATGCGACGTGCGTTGGGTAATTGTAATTCTGTGAGTAATATCGCCTGGTCTGCACATTGTACCTTGATGCCTTCAACTGATACCGACAGTATTGTGCCAGGAGTTTGTTTGCTTGCAGATTCAGTCAACTGTCCTTGCCAAACACGAATAATTTTTTCGTCAAGTTTTGTATATGCGACTGGCCAGGGATGATAGGCACGTATCAGGCGATCGATATCCAGCGCGTTTTGTTGCCAGTCAATTTGCGCATGCGATTTTTCTATTTTGTGTGCATAACAGGCCTGCGAATCATCCTGGACAAGCGGTTTTAATTGGCCGGCCTGTAAATCGTCAAGTGTCTGCAGGATACAACTGGCGCCGAGTGTGGCCAGCGCATCATGTAATTCACCTCCGGTTATAGAGTCAGTAATGACCACGCTTTTTTTATAGAGCGTATCACCGGTATCGAGCCCCTTGTCCATTTGCATAATCGTAATACCGGTCTCGCTATCACCGGCGAGAATGGCATGCTGAATTGGTGCGGCACCGCGCCAGCGCGGCAATAACGATGCGTGTATATTCAAGCAACCGTAACGTGGCATGGTTAAAATCTTTTCCGGTAGCAATAATCCATACGCCGCGACGATCATGACATCCGCTTTTAATGCAGCCAGTTCAGCTTGCGCGCTGGTGTCTTTCAGCGAAGCAGGTTGATAAACCGGTATATTGTTTTCAACAGCGAGCTGTTTTACCGGGCTCAATACCAGTTGTCGCCCGCGACCTGCCGGTCGATCAGGTTGTGTGTAGACCGCGATAATCTGGTGGTGAGTGTCTAGCAAGGCAGCAAGCGCCGTGGCGGCAAAATCCGGTGTGCCAGCGAAAATGATTTTTAATGCGGTGGGCGAAGTGGGTGTCGTCATACGCGGGCATCATAACAAATAGCTGCAGTGAGCAGCATGTTTAGATCGGCGTGTGGTGTTGTTTCAGCAAATTATTATGCTGTTGCAAATTTATAGTATGGCTTGCTTTTGTGCCTTGGTCATTTTCTTGCGAATACGTTGCCGTTTTAATTCTGATAAATAATCAACAAACAGTTTGCCTTCGAGGTGATCCATTTCATGTTGAATACACACTGCTAGCAAATCCGTGGCGTCGATCTGGTATTCCTCTCCCTTGACGTTACATGTTTTTACTTTAATTGCCGCATAGCGCAACACCGGTTCATATATGCCGGGCACGGATAAACAGCCTTCGTCGATGGTTTGTTCCCCGGCATGGCCGATAATTTCCGGATTTATGAGCACCAGTGGCTGGTTTTTCTTCTCCGAGGTATCTATCGTAATAATACGCTGATGCCGGTCGACCTGCGTGGCAGCCAGGCCGATACCCGGAGCCTCGTACATCGTCTCGAACATGTCATCGATAAAGGCTTCAAGGTCGGAGCTAAAGTCAGTAACAGGTTTGGCTTTGGTGCGTAACCTATCGTCCGGATAATGTAAAATATTGAGTAATGCCATACAATTTCACGCTAAATCTCTAGTACATTTGTAAAAAAAGCTGCTAACATTATGATACTACAGGATAACAAGTAAAATTTGACTTGTGTCTGGTATCAATTTGACTAGACTGATAACAAATTCCTTAGGTAAGTATATGCCAGATCATAAAACGTTCCGACCGGTGAAAACAGTTTTCTTGCTCGCTTTGATATGGGGAATAGCCTCGTGCAGTTCAAGTCCGTCACAGCCAGCCAAAGCAGAAGCAGACAAGTCCGCCGCGGCCATGCCGGTAGAGTCTGAGTCAGTCAGTACGACGATTGCAGAACCGTCTTATGCTGAGTCAGAAGCACCGCAAGTTGCAGAAATTAAAAGAGATTATCCTGATCGCTATGTGGTTAAAAAAGGCGATACATTATGGGATATCTCGGCCAGATTCCTGAAAAGTCCCTGGTTGTGGCCAGAAGTGTGGCATATCAACCCGGGTATACGTAACCCGCACCTGATTTATCCTGGCGATGTGGTCGCTTTACACTATGTTGATGGCAAGCCGTATTTAACGCTCGAAGGCCAGGCCGGCATCACCCCGCCGGTACCGAAAGGTATGGATTCGGTCAAACTTTCACCAAAAATTCGTCAATTGCCCCTGGAAAAAGCGATTACTACCATTCCCCGCTCAGCGATCGAGCCATTCCTGTATAACAATCGGGTTGTTACCGAAAAGGCGCTGAATAATGCACCTTATATTGTGTCAACCTTTGAACAACATCTGGTGGCGGGTACCGGCCACACATTGTATGTGCGGAAATTAAACAACCCGCAAGCCGCCGGTTATCAGGTGGTCCGCAAGGGTAGAACGTACGTTCATCCTGAGACCAAAGAAATTCTCGGCTATGAAGTAGAAAATCTGGCAGAAAGCCGGCTGCTTCGTGAAGGCGACCCTGCGACCCTGAAAATTACCCGTACCTACCTCGAAGTGCTGGAAGGTGACAAATTATTACCCATGCAGCGTCGCGACCGGAGTCTGAATTTTTTGCCGAAGTCGCCTTCAAATCAGGTACGTGGCCATATTATTGCCGTGTTAAAAGGTGTTACAAATATCGGACGCCATGACGTGGTGGTTTTGACTCTGGGTAAACGTGAAGGGATGCAGCCAGGTGATGTGCTCGCAATCTACCAGCAAGGGCTTGTTGTGCGTGATGCATTCGAGGATGGTGAGGCAGTCAAATTACCTGAGGAGCGTGCCGGCATACTCATGGTCTTCAGTGTTTATGACAAGGTCAGCTATGGTCTGGTGATGGAGTCCACCCGGGCTTTGCATGTTTACGATACGGTACAAAATCCTTAATATTCGGCCATTTTTACAGAATGGTGTGACAACCAGCCAGCTTTCGACGTATTTTCCTTAAAATTTTGTTATTATGACTCCCGCAAACGGATTTGCAGGAGGGAAACATGCGTATATTCAGGACGGACGCTCATACGGAACTGAACAACATAGCTTCACCCCGCACAGAAAGTAACGATGCCGGGTTGAACCAGCTAACAGAACATTCAGCAACCACATTCAGCAGCACAGCAGGACAGGTAAGTGAGCCAGCATCAAATAGTGAATTTGAATGGCGCTACTGGCTAGCCGTGCATGCAGCTCCCGGAATTGGTGCACGTACTTTTCTCAAGCTCCTCACCTGTTTCGGCTCTCCACAGGCTATTCTCGATGCACCACGCAGCGTGTTGCACGACTGTAGACTCAAAGAGGATACGGTTGAGGCATTGCACAACCCAGATTGGCAGCACATTGATAAGACATTGACTTGGCTGGCAGAGCACGACGGGCAGTTATTAACCCTGGCTGATACGGGATATCCAGAGCTTCTCAAACAGATTACTGATCCGCCGGCATTTTTATATGTACTAGGCAATGTCAGCCTGCTTAATACACCACAGATTGCCATGGTCGGGAGCCGTAACCCGACACACAGCGGCGCCGATACAGCCTTTGATTTTGCTGCACACCTGGCTCGCTCCGGCTTGACGGTTACCAGTGGCATGGCGCTCGGCATTGATGCGCAATGTCATCATGGCGCATTGAGTGTGCAAGGCCGCAGCGTGGCCGTGATTGGTACCGGCATTGACAGGATTTACCCGGCAAGTAACAAACAACTGGCCAAATTGCTTGCCCAACAAGGGGTGATTATTTCTGAATTTCCCCTGGGTACCGCACCACTGAGCCAGAATTTTCCACTCCGCAATCGCATAATCAGTGGTCTCAGCCTTGGCGTGGTGGTTGTCGAGGCGGCTTTAAAAAGCGGCTCACTTATTACCGCGCGACAGGCGATTGAGCAAAACAGGGAAGTATTTGCCATTCCTGGCTCGATCCATTCACCGCAATCACGTGGCTGTCACGCCCTGATCCGGCAAGGCGCCAAGCTGGTTGAAACGGCTCAAGATTTACTCGAGGAGTTGGCAGAGGTGAATCTACAACCCATTTCGGCATCAATTTCGCATGGTACAGCACGGCAAGATTCTGATCACAATTTGATCAATCTCGAACCTGGATACGAGCAGGTCTTGAATTGTGTGGGGTATGAGCCCACATCGGTTGACCTGATAGTGAGTCGTAGTGGATTGACGACAGACGCGGTTTGCTCCATGCTATTAGTATTGGAATTGCAAAACATCATTGTAAGTACCGCCAGCGGCCAATACAGTCGAACCAGTCAGACCTCGATTGTGTAGAAGTTGGATAAGTAGTTCCGGATGTTAACCGGAATTGACCGGAAAAACCGGACAAAAAATTGAGGCGGCAATGAAACAGTCTATATTTGAAGTTTTAATGTATCTGTTTGAAAACTATATGAATGACGACATCGAACTGGATGTCGATGAAGAATCACTTCGAACCGAATTACAGGATGCCGGGTTCGCCCATGGGCAGATAAGCAAGGCATTTGTCTGGTTGGAAGGTCTTGCAAGTTTGCAGGATGAAGCAGACTATGTGCCGATTGATACCGCCTCCATTCGCATTTATACCCCGGAAGAATGTGAAAAACTCGATGCGGACAGTCGCGGCCTGTTATTGTTTTTGGAACAAACGGGTGTACTCGAACACGGCACGCGTGAAATGGTTATCGATCGTGTCATGGCGTTGGAGAGTGAAGAAGTAGACCCCGAACAACTCAAGTGGGTAATCCTGATGGTGTTGTTCAATCAACCGGGTTACGAAGGGCACTACGCCTGGATGGAAGACCTGGTTTTTGCAGAAGCGACAGGAATGTTGAATTGAAAAATTGCATGAACATTCACAGATTCGCCCGCGCAAGCGGGTTTTTGCGTTTTAGCCGTTCGCTGCAAAACGATTACACCAGCAGTGTAAAAAGTCGACACAGTATGGCAAAAATTTTCAACATCCACATGAACGGGACAAGCGTTGTTCGCCCCCATCTTCGGGCTATGCGAAGCAAACACATCCATGTACCAGTCTGCAGTTTTCCGCGTGCCTGCTCATGGCCGCACTCATTACGTTTAGCAACAAGCTGATAGGGATAAAAGCTGAACATGGCAAAAAATGTAGTTATTGTAGAATCGCCGGCGAAAGCCAAAACAATCAAAAAGTACCTTGGCAAAGGCTTTGAAGTGCTGGCTTCGTATGGTCATGTACGCGACCTGTTACCGAAAGAGGGTGCGGTTGATCCAACGCATGATTTTGCGATGAAATATCAGGTCATCGAAAAAAATCAAAAGCATGTCGATGCAATAGTCAAGGCATTAAAAAAGGCCGACAACCTGTTCCTCGCAACTGACCCTGATCGCGAAGGTGAAGCGATATCCTGGCATTTGTACGAGATGTTAAAAGAAAAAGGTTTGTTAAAAGATAAAACCGTCGGCAGGGTGGCGTTTAACGAGATTACCAAGAACGCTGTCATCGCTGCCGTCGAACATCCCCGTGAACTTTCAGCCGAATTAATTGATGCCCAGTTGGCGCGTCGTGCGCTGGATTATCTGGTTGGTTTTAATTTATCACCGCTGTTGTGGAAAAAAATTCGTCGTGGTTTGTCAGCCGGTCGTGTGCAAAGTCCTGCATTGCGTTTGATCGTGGAACGTGAAATAGAAATTGAAAAATTCGAGCCGCAGGAATACTGGACGGTCGAAGCGGAAGTTGAAGCAGACAAGTTACCCTTCAGTGCAAAATTGACACAACTCGAAGGCGAAAAAATTGCCCAGTTCACGATTAATAGTGAAGACAAGGCAAAAAGCGCCGAGACAATTATCGACAAGGCAGCGAAGGGCAAGTTAACTGTTACCAAGGTTGAGAAGCGCAAGCGCAAACGTAATCCCGCACCACCGTTTACTACTTCCACACTACAACAGGAATCAGCGCGCAAGCTGGGTTATACCGCAAAGAAAACCATGAGTATTGCGCAGCAGTTGTATGAAGGTGCGGAACTTGATGGTGAAACCGTTGGTTTGATTACCTATATGCGTACCGACTCGGTGAATCTGGCGAACGAAGCACTGGATGAGATTCGCGAGTTTATCAAAAAAGAATATGGCGCAGATAATCTGCCGGACGAGATTCGCACCTATAAAACCAAATCAAAAAATGCACAGGAAGCGCACGAAGCGATTCGTCCAACATCCATTAACATCGTGCCGGCAAAGATCAAAAAATATTTAAGCAAAGATCAATTCCGTCTTTATGAATTAATCTGGAAACGCACGCTCGCCTGTCAAATGGTGCATGCGACGCTGGATACGGTTGCCGTTGATCTCAATACTACTAAGGATGAAGCGATCTTCCGTGCCAACGGGTCGACTGTCGTGCATCCGGGCTTTATGCAAATCTATCAGGAAAGTCAGGATGACAGAAAGGAAGCCGATGACAAGGAAAACATGCTACCGCCGTTAAAAGAAGGTGACGTTGTCAACCTGTTGAAAATTTTGCCAGAGCAACACTTTACCGAACCACCACCACGTTACAGTGAAGCGTCGTTGGTGAAGTCACTTGAAGAGCACGGTATTGGTCGTCCCTCGACCTACGCATCGATTATCTCGACACTGCAGTCGCGTGAATACGTGACTATGGACAAGAAGCGTTTTTTCCCGACCGATGTAGGTCGTATTGTCAATAAATTTCTTACCGAACATTTTACCCAGTACGTGGATTACGACTTTACGGCGAAACTGGAAGATGATCTTGATGCGATATCACGCGGCGAAAAAAAATGGATTCCGATCATGAAGAAATTCTGGAAGCCATTTAAACTGCTGGTAGATGATAAAGATAAAAACGTTGACCGTAAGGACGTTACACACGAAGCCATCGAAGAGAAATGTCCGGAGTGTGGTGGTAGCCTGGCGATACGCCTGGGGCGTCGTGGACGTTTCATCGGTTGTGATAACTACCCGGAATGTTCCTATACACGTAATGTTAATGAAGATGCGGATGCTGAGCCGGAGATCATTGGCGATCGAAAATGTCCGCTCTGTGAATCGGATCTGATTATTCGCCATGGCAAGTACGGCAAATTTATCGGTTGTAGCAGTTATCCGGAATGCAAACACATCGAGCCACTGGAAAAACCGCAGGATATGGGCGTGGAATGTCCCGAATGCCATCAGGGTAATATGCTCAAGCGCAAATCACGGAATGGAAAAATATTCTTTTCCTGTGAACGTTATCCGGATTGTACCTATGCGGTGTGGAATGAACCGATCAATGAAGCTTGTCCCAAATGTAACTGGCCCATGTTGTCATTAAAAGTCACCAAGCGACGTGGCACAGAAAAAATGTGCCCGCAAAAAGACTGCGACTATATCGAACAGGTTGATTCAGACGAACTGGATGACGCGGCAAACGAATAACGATCCACGAACATGACAAGCACTGTGACGGCTTCTGACCTGCAAAATATCCGACAGGCAGTGACGATTATCAATCATGGCGGTATTATCGCCTACCCAACAGAAGCGGTTTATGGTCTGGGTTGCGATCCGGATAACGATCATGCGCTGGAAAAATTATTACACTTGAAACAACGCTCACCGCAGAAAGGTTTAATCCTGGTGAGCGATGACTTTTCCCGACTCAAACCCTATCTTGAAAACATCGCCCCTGATATTGCACAACGTGCATTTGCTTCGTGGCCTGGTCCCTATACCTGGCTATGGCCCGCACGTCGCAGTATCAGTCGCCAGCTACGCGGAGAATTTGCTACACTGGCGGTGCGTGTATCGAGGCACCCGGTAATAAAACAACTGTGTCATTATGCAGGTAAACCACTCGTTTCAACCAGTGCCAATATCGCTACACAATCACCCGCATTAACTGTCGCTACGATTGAAGAATATTTTCCGTCTGGCATTGATTTGATTTTACAGGGGCAACTCGGCACACAGAGTCGTCCTAGCGAGATACGTGACCTCATAAGTAATCGCCTTGTGCGTGCATAATACGATTAATTTTAACAGCTACAAACGAAAGAAGTGGACATAATGCAACAAGACAATATAAAAGATGTAAAAGATTATTTATTAACACTGCAAGATACGATTTGTAATTCACTTGCTGAAGTCGATGGCAAGGAAAAATTCATTGAGGACAGTTGGGACAGGGATGAAGAGGCTCAGGCAAGTGATAACAGTGCTGATGTTATTGAGCAGGATGATTCCAATCAACATCAATTATCGGGCGGTGGACGTACCCGTGTATTAACCGATGGCGCGGTATTTGAACAGGCTGGCATAAATTTTTCCCATGTACATGGAGCAGAACTGCCAGCTTCCGCCACTGCCGCCAGGCCTGAACTGGCCGGACGTAGCTTTCAGGCCATGGGTGTGTCGCTGGTCATTCATCCACATAATCCCTATGTGCCGACATCCCATGCGAATGTACGTTTTTTTGTTGCAGAAAAAGCAGGCGAAGAACCGGTCTGGTGGTTTGGCGGGGGATTTGATTTAACTCCGTTTTATCCGTTTAAAGAAGACGTGGTGCACTGGCATACCGTAGCGAAAGAAGCCTGCGATCCCTTCGGAGACGATGTCTATGCAAAATATAAAAAGTGGTGCGACGAGTACTTTTATTTAAAACATCGTGATGAAACGCGTGGTGTTGGTGGACTGTTTTTTGATGACCTGAACGAGGGTGGTTTCGATCACTGTTTTGCTTTCATGCAAAGTGTTGGTGATCGTTATATTGATGCCTATCGCCCCATTGTTGAACGACGCAAGGATATGATGTTTGGAAATCGTGAGCGCGACTTTCAATTGTATCGTCGCGGTCGTTATGTGGAATTTAATCTGGTTTATGATCGTGGAACAATCTTTGGATTGCAAACAGGCGGCCGTACTGAATCGATATTAATGTCGTTGCCGCCGTTGGTAAAATTCCGTTATAACTGGCAACCCAAACCCGGCAGTCCGGAAGCGAATTTATACAACAAGTACCTGACGCCGAAGCAATGGTTAAAATAAAATTATTCAGCGTAGCGTTGTAATATAACGCGGGTTCTGTTTTTAGTGCCTTCGGTCGCGTAGCCCATGTTCTTGATTGCTTTCAGGTTATCAAGACTTGACATGTTACTATAATACGACGAATGAGAAATTTTTTTATCCAGAACATGAAGTAGAGATGCGCCGAGCCATAACCCCGGATCTGACAGGATTTCCTTGTTTTCAAAACAGGTGGTAACAGCGAGAAAGGGTATATCGAAATTCAAACCTGGTAACGTTTCAGCAAATTTTTCCAGGATGTTCATCACCTGATGATTGGAATCAAGGCGTATACCAAGTTCATAGGCGACACGTAAATAAGATATCATATAAAAAATATTGTCTTCTTTTATATCTGAGAGTCGTTTATACGCAGCAAATGCATGATGAACTGTTTCGCAACCTTTTGTATTGCGACTGGCGATATAGTGTTTGAGTGCCTGTAAGTAACTATTATCTGCAATGTCATAGTTGAATCGCAGTTTTTTTGCATAAGGTTTTAGAGTAAAAAAGTCTGAAATTTCCAGATCAGGCGTACTGATTTCCTGAATTTTACAAGTATATTCCTGCAGTGTCGCGCCAGGATAGATAGCATAAGCATTGAGAATGAATGGATCATGCTTATTTTTGTCAAACTCGACAAGTTTGTTGTAGCCAGGAACAAGCTGATAAAGTTGATAGCCATGTGACAGAAGATAGTCCAGTACATTATTGTCAACATTACTATCTTTATTAACGATTTCAAACATGATGCTTGGATGTTGCGCTTTTATAATTTTCTCCATACCTTTAAGTACGTTCAACTCGTGTCCTTCAGCATCTATTTTCACAAAATCGATTATAATGTCTGCAGGTATGTAGTCATCAAGTTTAACCAGCTCAATCGCTTCGCCCTGATTTGTCGGGGAGATATGATTCATCTCAGCATTAACCGAAGTAGTCAGATAGCTTTTTCCATTACGATCTGATACGGCTTTGTTTTCAATAACTATGTTATCGCAGTTATTTGCTGCTACGGATTGCCTGAGAAAGTCGGCCGTTTCAGCTGCTGGTTCAAACGCATAAACAGAACCTCGAATCTGTTTCGCGAAGCAAATTGAATAAACACCATAGTTTGCACCCACATCAATTATATTATTCTTGTTTTTTAGTGCGTTGCGCAGGAATCGAATATCGTCTTCAAACCAGTCACCTTGTTCCGTAAGGACATAGGTAGTAATGGTTTCAAGGGAGTCAGGCAGCGCAAGTTGTCCATCTGTATATTTAACGAGAACCATATTGATTATCTTTTATTTCATGTAATAAATGTATTGTGATTCTACACTTATGCAGTCAATTATTCACAGCCGTGTTGAGATATTTATATGTAATGATGTCTGATTCAGCAGAATAAAGCTGCAGATAACTTTATATTGGTGATATGCCTAACCGCCACACCTGAGAGAAAATCTGGGTGAATTCACAAGAGTATTTATAATAATAATTAATCGTTGTCATCGAAATTTTGAATGATAAGTAGTCAATAATCCCTAAAACCTGCAGCACACAAGCCGATGTAATGAATAAGACATTGGAATATGTATGAACTCACACATACATAGAAGGAGCAGGTATGGCTATTTATCCAACCCCCGTGGAAGTCGGTATCCAGATTCCTCCCCATATCATTCAGGGACGATTTGATCAGGGATTTAAACATGCATTGATGGGTGGTCACATCACCGATGTGAAACAACTGCGCCTCTCATATCGGGAAGGTTTTCGTGCCGGCCATCTTTATCTGAAGGCGCTTCGCAAGGCGCAAGGCATTTACGCATTCCCGGTGAGCGGAAAAATTCGCTTTCGCGCGATGCAGTCTGCCTAGTCGGGCAGGTATTGTTTTTTTAGTTTCAGAGCCGCTTCGTGCTGCGGATGCTTTTTTAGAAACTCGGCAAGCTCACTCTTGGCCTCGGCTGTTTTGTTTTCTGCAAACAGCTTTTCAATCTTCTTGTACCAGCTTTCAATTTCACTTGCCTCGGCTTCACCTATACTCGATTTGACAGGCGCTAACAGCGGGTTATCGTTTGCAGCCTTGGTAGCCAGGTTGGTTTCCTTTTTAACAGTGGGACTGGCTGCGACTGCCTGCTTTTTTTCTACCTTTTTATCCGTCTTTTCTTTAACGGATACAGCTTGTTTGCTCTCCGCTTGTTGCACAGGCTGAGCGGCTGATGGTTGCGGAGATTTCTCTGGCGCGACGTTTGCTACAGCTTCATCTTTTTGTTGGCTATTGTCGGCTGGTAAGGTTTGCGGCGCGGTTTTTGCTGTCACGGTCGTGTCGGTGCTGGTCACCTGCGGCGTTTGCTCCGTTGCTGGATGCTGAAAAGTACGTATAGCTACGATACCCAATATGACACTGGCCGCCATGGCCATGGGCCACCATAAACTGCTTGTTTTGGAATTTTTATTGCTGACAGCATTCCTTGCATAGTCAAGAACCGCTGCATCCAGTTTTGCTGGTGCGGTTTGTGTCCGTGATTTATAAACATTACTAATCTCGTCTCCTGACGTTAAATAACTATCGACATCATCATGCGGGCTTGTCATGCTGATTCTCCGGGATTATTAGTCAAAATATCTTCAGCTACCGTTTCAGCGAGCGCTGATCTGATGCGTGCCAATGCATAGCGCAGTCGACTCTTGACGGTTTCACGTGGCACCTGGGTGAGCTCGGCGATTTCCAGTAGCGTTAGTCCGCCTTCTTCATGCAATAAAAAGGCTTCACGTTGTTCAGCTGGTAGGGCATTGAGTGACTGAAGTAACAAATCGAGCTGACGATGCTGGTGGATTTTTTCCAGCGCATCGGTATTTTGTGAAGCGTGATTATTCAGTTGTTCATCATCCTGTGGTGCAAACGCATTTTGTTCCAGACTGGCACGGCGAAAATAGTCAATCAGCCGGTTATGCGCAATACGATACAAGTAGGCAGCAAAAGAACTGCCTTGCCGCGTCTGGAATTGATCGCGTTTGTCCACCAGGCGCATCCAGGTATCCTGAAACAGTTCTTCAACCAGGGCAGTCTGGCGACATTGCCGATATAAATAGCGATACAGACCGTCTTTATGGCGCCGGTACAATTGCTCAAACGCCGCCGCGTTACCCTTACAATACTCGAGCATCAGAGAATCATCACTAACACGGCTGGCATCATTGCTGGTTTTATCGCTACTCATAACCCGTGTAATGTACTGGTTATGATGCCAAAATTGAAGCATATGCGACAATATTTACAAGAAAAATAGTAAATAAAATCGGCAACTTAGCCCGAAAAATCAGACCTGGTACAGTCCCATCACCTCAGCCATGTTAAATTGCCAGCTGCTTGATATCATGTCACTATAGATAACGCTTGTATTAGAGGAACGGGTCTAGACCAACCAGCATGAAATCACGATTAATATTCAATGTTGTTCTGCTGCTTGGCGTGTTTAGTCTGTTTACCCGCGCTGAGGCAGCTCTCGATCCGGAGCTCAAAAAGTTGTTGGCTGTGATGAATGTCGGCACGGCGTTTGTCGTGGCGCCTGGTTTTATCGTGACGAATAAGCACGTGGTGGGTGATGACAAGCAAGTCCTGTTCATGCGCCAGGACCAAACAACCTTTGAGGGTGATCTGGTGCTGGATGATGCGAATAATGACCTGGCACTTTTTTATGTCGACCCCGAAAAGGTCAAACTTGTCCCGTTACCACTCGCCGATGACCGTACCGGCATGGGTGCACAGGTATTTACCATCGGTTTCCCTCATCCCAGTGTGCTGGGAATCAGTCCGAAACTGACCATGGGGCATATTAATGCCGAGCGTGGCTTTGAAGACAACCCCAATACGTTTCAGATTTCTGTGCCCTTACAATCAGGCAACAGTGGTGGACCGCTGGTCGACATGCAGGGTGGTGTCGTGGGTATTACCTCCTGGAAGCTGAATGCCGAGCGTATGTTTAAACTTACCGGTGATGTGCCACAAAACGTGAACTATGCGGTGAAAGTGGAATTAATAAAAAATTTACTAAACAGCATTCCCCTGAAATGGAAAACACGGCAGAAGAACCAGTCCGCGCCCTCGCTGGAGTCATTGGTGAAATCTGTGCAGAGCAGTGTGTTCATTGTTCTGGCAGGGGAAAAAGATATCAACAAGCTCAAACCGAATAATCTTGATCCTGTAAAAGGGAAAATGTTTGTTGACAGTTTAAAACAAAAGCAGGATGTAGCATTAATTGTCTATGCGCAACCCGGCGCCAAGGAAATGAATAAATCTGACAGACGCGAAATGTCTCTTGGCGCTTATTCGAATGTCATGTCAAAAATGATTAGTAAGGAAATAAAACTGCTAAGTAAAAATCATGCCAGGGTAAGCTTCAAGCTTGCCGGACAACAGGCAACCAGATTATTATACATAGCTGACGACAAGCGAGATGCACAAGCATTTTGCAAGCGTCATAATGTCAACCTGATTCTGACAGTAGATTATGACAATGACACCGTGAACTGGAGTCCTAATGTAGCGAGCATGCGTTTATTTGATTGTGCGTCTGGCTACCAACACAAAAAACAGCAGGCCATTCGTCATAACTATGCCGATACTTTTTCAGCTGAATTTGAAATGCGTGATTTTATACACAATTTTTTCGGTACCCTGCCTAATCCGATTAACTGGGTGGGGCGTGAGTAAAAGCCACCTGGCAGGGGTAAGCTAATTTGGCTTTTCTTTTACACAGCAAACCTTTCACACACACACAATTGCTGCAAGATTAATAATGCGTACCAATCACCATACCCGACACGTTAATCTTTGCCAGCTTGCTATCTGCTTCGTGGTATTCATCTTTTGGCCGTCGTTGTTACAAGCCGCACTGACGCCAGAATTGAAGAAATTACTTGCCGTCATGAATGTTGGTAGTGCCTTTGTTGTCGCGCCAGGCTACATCGTGACGAACAAGCACGTCGTTGGTGACAACAAGAACGTTCTGTTCATTCGTCAGGATCAAAGCAGTTTTGAAGGTGAACTTGTACTTGATGATGCAGACAATGATCTGGCGCTATTTTATGTTGCGCCGGAACAGATAAAGCTGACACCGTTGCCGCTTGTCAGTGAAAATACCAGCCTCGGCACACAGGTGTTCACTATTGGATTCCCTCATCCGGCTGTGCTGGGTATCAGCCCAAAAATGACAATGGGCTATATCAGTTCCGAACGTGGCTTTGAAGATAACCCTCGTAGCTTTCAGATTTCTGTTCCCTTGCAATCGGGTAACAGCGGTGGCCCGCTGCTTGATATGCAGGGCAATGTTGTGGGTGTGACCTCATGGAAGCTGAATGCGGATAGCATGTTCAGACTCACAGGTGATATTCCACAAAACGTAAATTATGCAACCAAGGTAAGCTCGTTAAAAAAGCTTCTCAATACTATCCCGATAAAATGGCAATCGCAAAAAACACAAAAATCCAGACCATCATTGGATACGTTGGTTAAAGTTGTGCAAAAGAGTGTTTTTATCGTGCTGGCCGGGGCAAAGGATGTTAATAAAAACAGAGCGAATAATCTTGACCCTGTAAAAGGGCAAATTTTCGTTGATGCAGTCAGACTAAACCAGAAGCTCGCCCTGATCGTTTATGCTGAGCCACAGGGCGATAAACTGGGCGTAAGTGGTACAGGCCGCAGTGCATCACTTGACAGCTATTCCCGTACGGTTGCCGACATGATCAGTGAAGAACTGGTATTTCTGGCCAAAAACAACATCAGAATCAGCTTTTCACGTGCGGGAAACAAAGCCACACCCTTTCTCTATGCGGCGGATAACAAGCTGTCAAGAAAAACGTTCTGCCAAAAACCGGATATCGACCTGGTGTTTATTGTTGATTACAACAATAGCAGTGAGATATGGAGTCCGAATGAAGTGACACTCAAATTATTTGAATGTGACACACTGAATCTACATAAGCAGACAGTTACGGTAGCATCCGATCACAGGGATAAATTCATTACTGAGATCGATCTACGCAAGGCGGTAGACAATTTTTTTGCGACCCTGCCCGGCATGATTCACTGGACAGGGCGTGAGTAAACACAGGTACTCTATTTTTAATACGAGCGTCTGACCAAATAATATAATCCGATAAGACATAGTGAGGCGCCAAAAAAAAGAAATATATTCTGACTAAAACTGTAGCTGGTAAAAGTGTGTTCATTTATCAAGGTATTCAGGCTATGGGCAACGATTGTTGCGCCTCCTATAAAGCCAAGTGCTCCTATAATTCTGTTTTTCATGTTGGTCTCCCCTGCTATGGCAGGCAACGTTTATTGGTTTTCAGGTTTGTTTTAGGAGACAATATTACGGCGTGATTGTCTGATGCTGTGATTCTTTTAAATCAGCAACGACAAGACTAATAATATAAGGTATTGAGTGTCAACACTATAGAGTGAAACCTGTGAACAGGTTACAAGCTGACAGTTACGAATTGTTAGCTGTGTCACAATTCCACAGTTTAGCTTGACAGAATTTATACAACGCCTCTGTGCATAGTATTCATAGCTCTTTAGCTAAAACACGCAGATAGTCATCGAATGTATTAAAAGGAGTCAGACATGCATGTTACCCTGGTTCATGTTCACGTTGTTGCCAGTCATATTGAGGAATTTATCGCCGTATCAAAGCTGAATCACGACGCTTCCATTCAGGAACCTGGCAATTTACGTTTTGATATACTGCAAAACCCGTCTGATCCAACTCGGTTTGTTTTATATGAGGCCTATCGAAGTGAGAATGATGCGCAGGCGCACAAGCAAACTGCACATTATATGCGTTGGCGCGAAACCGTTGCTAACTGGATGGCCTCACCTCGAGAGGGTATTACCTTCAATGGCTTGTTTCCACAGTTATAGAAGATAAGCAAACCATGAAAAGTTTCAGCATTACCAGAATACCCCGGATAGAATTTGGACGCGGAAAATTTGCTGTCTTGCCGGACTATATAGCCACCTATGGGCAGCGTGTTTTACTGGTGACAGGCGCCAGCAGTTTCCGTCAGACGGAAAACTGGCAGTGGCTACTTGATCAACTGGAAGGTAAAAAAATTCACTGGCAAGACGTGACGATTGCAGATGAACCCTCACCAACATTAATCGACGGTATTATAAGGCAATATTCAGAACAAGCGTTTGATGTTGTGGTTGGCATTGGCGGTGGTAGCCCGTTAGATGCGGCGAAAGCCATTGCCGGTTTATTAAGAGTAAAACATTCGGTATTGGATTACCTGGAGGGTGTTGGACCAGAGCTGGACTATACAGGCCCGGCAATTCCGTTAATTGCTGTGCCAACGACTGCAGGCACCGGCAGTGAGGCGACCAAAAATTCGGTCTTGAGTGAACATGGCAAACAGGGATTTAAAAAATCCTTTCGCCATGAAAAGCTGGTCGCAGAAATTGCACTGGTTGATCCGGCATTATTGGCAAGTTGCACACCGGATTTAATAGCCGCGAATGGTATGGACGCCCTGACCCAGCTAATTGAGTCCTATGTTTCAAGTAAGGCAAATGCATTAACCGACAGTCTTGCCTGGCAGGCCATTGAGATGGCAGCCCCGGCACTTGTCGAGTGGTATAAAAATGGATCACAGGCACAAGCAGCGCAAGATAGTATGGCCTATGCGGCACTGGTATCGGGTATAACTCTGGCGCAAGTTGGGCTGGGATCGGTGCATGGTCTGGCATCACCGATGGGAGCCTTTTTCCCCATTCCACATGGCGTTGTGTGTGGCACCTTGCTTGCGGCGGCAACAGCCGTCAACATCAAGGCTATGCAGGAACGAGAAGCGGGAAATCCGGCCCTGGCAAAATATGCGCGACTGGGCGAACTGTTAACAAGCAGTCAGAAACTGCCTGACACGGTCGGCTGTGACAAACTGCTCGAGATACTCACGCGCTGGAGCGAAGAATTAAATTTGCCGCGCCTGTCTGCATATGACATTAAACAAAGCGATCTGGACCATATTGTTGCAAATGCACGGGGCAGCAGCATGCAAACCAACCCGATTGTCCTGACGGATAGCGAAATAAAATCTGTCCTGTTACAACGATTGTAAAAATCATGCAAGTGATTGATTTTGGATGTTGCGCAAGCTTGTTACAAACATAAAGTCGTTGAATACTTCTGAATAGACAGGACGAGCCAGCACGGGGTTTGATATAATGGCGACATCATCTTGATGTTTGCAGGAAGATGTATGAGCAACAGTGACAAAACCAGTAAAAACAAAGCCAGACTTTCAATGCCAGGTGAGCAAGACTATCTGGAAGAATTAAAATCTCCCTGGAAAACCATGCAGCAAGACATTGCTGCAGCGCTTGCGATAATCAATTCTGAAACGGACATGCCGTTTACACAAATCAGCTTTATCAAAAAAGTGGAACAATGCGGTAACACTCTGGAGTTCAGCTTTCCGGATTGGCACATGCCGGTTGAATCATATTTTGTGAATCAATACGGCAAGGAAGAAGGCAGTTATATTTTTGATAAAGTCGTTATTCAGTTGTTCAAACGTGCCAGGGGTACACAGGTAGCGTTGCACTGACTAGCAAGCAGTCTTTTCGCATTACAAATTCCCGTCCGGAGAGAATCAGGCACGCCAGAATTCAGGCGATAACAAAACCAGAACCGATACAATTTCAAGCCGACCGAGTAACATCGCAATAATAGCCAATGACCTGGCAGGGTCGCCCATTGATGCAAATCATGATGCTACTTCACCGTACCCAGGATCCATAATGTTCATGCAAGTGGCAATTGCAGACAAAGCGGTTACTTGATCAACGCCGACAGAAATCATGAACGCAATAAAATAAGGAAACTGGTTATATAAAGCGAACAAAACCGAATATACTCTGCATGGTTCGTTCTCGCAGGGTTTGCTGTTGAGTATTATTGAAGATAAAAAAGATGTTGTTGTGCAGGTAAATTTATTATTTTTTATACGCATATAACATGACTAGTTGTGGTTCTGTTCTGGCGCTGTTGTCCTGGTCATTGCAGTGCAAGCGGTAGCCAAAATTTTCCTTTTCCAGAATAGATAGTATTTCCGATAGCCGATCCATTTTAGAGCCGATATGGTGGTGATATTCCAGAATTAGCTGGTCTATATGTTTGAGTTTGTCGTTGTCGTGTAAATCATGAAATACATCCGTTTCGGCACCTTCGATATCCATTTTCATGAAATCAACCGTTGTATTGATATAATCCGAAAGTTTGACGGCCTCGACATCGCGGGTGGTTGTTTTGTCAGTCGTTTCAGTTGTACTGGTGATTGCGCCAGGGCGGTCTGCATTATAACTGAACTTCAGAGTACCATTTTCACGTGAGACCGCATTGTTATGAACGATAATGTCAGATAATCTGTTTTCGTTAACATTTTTTTCAAGACACGTAAATGCATCAATATCCGGTTCAAAAGCAATAATTTTTGCTGCGGGATAAAGATGTTTGAAATAAAGTACAGACAGACCGATGTTACTGCCACAATCAATGATAGAGGGCGAGTTAGTGGTAGATTTAAAATAATATTCGTTGTTGATGAAAATATCCGAAAAAACATAAGAAAAGGCATCGTATAAACAATAGTTTATGTTGTAATCCAACAAGCGAAATGTATTGTTGTTAGGTCGAAAACGTTTAAACACAATGCATCGAAAATAATCGCGCAATATCTGTTTTTTAAATTTTGCAGTGATATTTTGTCGTTTGAGCGTACGGTAAACATGCAATGTTTCGATTGCTTGTCCTATAATATTCACAGGTTAGATTTATACCAGGTTGCAATCAAAACAAGGCTCCCTATTCCACCGAGTATCCAGCTGATAATCGGTATCATGTTAAAAGAAAGTACAGCTTCGCTGGATTGTGTTAATAAAATTGCCGCGCTGATAACCATCGCACTACCAATAATACTGTTAACGGTATGCCTGTTATTTCGTGCTATATTCAATTTAAGTTGTTGCAGTTGTGCATCATTCAGTGTGTATTGTAGTTTACCTTCTTTGGCGTCGTTTAAGACTTCATAAAACACCCCGGGCAGTTTTGGCATTTGTTCCATCCATAGCGGAAAGTTTTCGCGAAATTGTTTTATAAACGCTTTTGGTCCAACCTGTTGCGCGATCCACTGGTTCAGAAAAGGCTTGGCCGTTTTCCATAAATCCAGATCAGGATATAACTGCCTGCCCAGCCCTTCTATGTTAAGCAGGGTTTTTTGCAACAGAACCAGTTGTGGTTGTACTTCAATATTGAACCGACGTGCAGTCTGAAACAAACGCAACAATACATGTCCGAATGAAATTTCTTTCAACGGCTTGTCAAATATAGGTTCACATACTGTTCTTATGGCCGATTCGAATTCTTCAACGCGTACATTTTTATCCACCCAGCCGGAGTCAATATGTAATTGTGCAACACGCCGATAGTCACGATTAAAAAACGCGTGAAAATTTTCTGCCAGATAACGCTGGTCATTCTGGCTTAGTGTGCCCATGATCCCGAAATCAACGGCGATGTATTTTCCTTCGTCAGAGACAAAAATATTACCAGGGTGCATGTCGGCATGAAAAAAACTGTCACGAAACACCTGGGTAAAAAATATTTCCACGCCATTTTCTGCCAGCGTTTTGAGATCAATGCCGGCAGTTGTTAGTGCAGGAATCTTGCTGATGGGAATACCATGAATACGCTCAATTACCAGTACGTCTTTTCGGCAGTAATCAAAAAAGACCTCCGGCACATAGAGCAGACTGGAAGTGGAAAAATTGCGTCGCAGCTGGTTGGCATTGGCGGCTTCACGCATCAGATCCAGCTCGTCCAGTATGGTGCGTTCAAATTCTGCGACAACTTCAACGGGTCGTAACTGTTTTCCTGCTGACCAGTAGCGCTGCAGTTTTTCTGCAATAACATACAGCACACCAATATCGCGTTTAATAACCGGTAAAATTTTCGGGCGTAGTACCTTGACCACAACCTGTTTGCCATTGTGCAAGCTCGCGAGGTGTACCTGTGCAATCGATGCCGAGGCCATGGGTTGCGGGTCAAAACTGGCGAAGGTTTCTTTAACGCTACAACCATGTGCCTTTTCGATAATGGCTTGTGCCTGTGCACCGGGAAACGGCGGCACCTGGTCCTGCAATTTTGCCAGCTCATCGGCAATGTCATCCGGCAACAGGTCGCGGCGAGTTGAGAGTATTTGTCCAAATTTTACGTAAATGGGTCCGAGCGACTCGAGGCTTTTGCGAATGCGAACACCACGATTTTTTTGACTGTTATTGGAAAGCGTCGATAACCATAACCATGGCATAAACAGGCGCAGGAAGCGCAAGGGGCGAAACAGGTGACTCGCCAGAATCAGGTCGTCCATGCCATTTTTAATCAACACCCAGCTGATGCTGAGCAGGCGTAATTGTTGCGCGAATGGAATCATGAAATAGGATACTGCACCAATATTTAAGTACAGGAATTTTAAGGCTATTTTAGCCGGATAGCCAGCGACATCAGGGGCAATATGTGCTTATTCGGGTATAAACAATGGACCTGATTAATTATCGGTATGAGCAGATCGATTCATGGCAATACGAAGTCGTATTATTTGCAGCATGGCCAGCAAGATCAGCGCGCCACCAGAAATAATAAATACCCAGTGCGACACATCGGGTAGCAAGGTCGTATCCAGCATCACGATTTTATAAACGCCGATGGCGACCAGCATGGTTCCCAGCAGATCAAGCACAACCCAGAATAGTAATTTTCGAGTCAAACTAGCGTGCATCGAACCAGCCCTTTATGGTGTTAATTTCGATTTCTGTCAGTAAATTAATGGGGATAAAGTAAGCGGTGTTTTTTGTGATATAGAATAATAAAAACTGTGTCGTCTTCTCCACGGCACGAACATTGTTCCATACAATGTCGACATTAAAGCCTTCGCCATAGTTACGAAAACCCACGGCGGTAATATCATAGTGCTGTAACTTTTGTGCGGACATGTTCTGATTAAATTGTTTACTGACGTGGTAGTACTGAATCAAGGGCATAACAATAAACGCATAGCCAAATGTTGCCAGCATGAACAGCCAAATCGGGAGGTTAGGTAAAAAATCATCGGAGATGGTGAATCCCTGATCATAAGCCACCACGAGATAGACCAGAGGTAAGCCAACAAAAAAGGCGTAAAACCACTTGGCAGCTGGCGAGCGATGAAAAATATGCCGTGAGGCCGTGAACTGGGTTGCCACGTCAACAGAAAAGGATTTGTGAATCATGTTATAGATTATAATGCATTCTCATCGCGCTGCAGTTTTCTTCATGCATAAATATTGTACACATGTAATGTAAAGAAATTTTTTTACTGTAGATAAATAACTCCATGCAATAGAAATTATTGCTTACAAACAGCCATTAATTTATGTACAGGAATGAATATTGTATGTTTACATTTATCTGTTATAGTAAACGCAACAAAGATAATAATGATTTACTGTAGAAATTCTAGAATACCAAAATAATAAATACGGGATTTTATGGCGTACTCAATTAAGGCTGACGAAGAGCACCAATTTATTCATGTTATATATTCTGGCAATGTCACACTCGATGAGCGTAAGGCTGCTGTAAAAGAAGGATCAGAACTGCTATCCGAGTTAGGATATAACAAGGTATTGGTCGATCTCACGAATGCACGGCTGGTGCATGAAAGTCTTGACGAGCAGGACAAGTTCGCCACCATGCTCAGCATGCACCCGGTTGTATCAAAATGTAGAGTCGCGTTCGTATCAAACTCTGCCACTGACAACAATTTTTTTATTGAGGTACTCGCGCGCGCACGGCATTGTGATTGCCGACAATGCAATAGCCTGGAAGAAGCCAAAAGTTGGTTATTGGAAGACAAGCTGCTCAGTTTGAAATAATTTTCTGCGTATCGTGGCGCTTAATACAAGCGACAGGATACTGTCAGCTGGTCAGGCGTCGATAAATATCCGGTACCTTCATTGGCAATTGCGCCACTTCATCAATTACAGTATAGGCTGCAGCACCATACATGTGTGGTAAATAGTCTCTGGCTTGCTTGTCGATCGTAATGCAGTAAGGGTGTACTCCCTCACGTCGAGATTCGATTAACGCACGTCGGGTATCTTCAATACCGTATTCACCACGGTAGTTATCATAATCATCGGGCTTGCCATCAGAAATGGTAATGAGAATACGTGTCCGCGCCTCTATTTCCAGCAATTTTTTGGTCAAATGACGAATCGCAAAACCCATACGCGTATAATCTTTTGGTGCAATACCGGTGATGCGACCTTTTACTTCTTCGCTGTAGGTATCTTCGAATTCCTTGATCGTAAAAATCTCGCAACGTTTACGCGCCATTCCGGAAAAACCAAAAATCGCGTATCGATCACCGAGACTTTCCAACGACTCACTTAACAGGATCAACGATTCGCGTTCCGCATCGTTAATCCAGCCCTTGGTTGAGCCACTCATGTCGACCATAAAACACACGGCAATATTGCGTTCGCTACGATGCTGGCGTGTATAGAGCCGGTCTGTCATTTCACTGCCATCATTGGCATCCGCCAGTGCCTCCACATAGGCATCGATATCCACCTCATCACCGTAGGGTTGTCGTTTTAACAAAAGGTTTTCATCGCGCATTGCTTCAAAGGTTTTACGTAAATGCTTAATCAGGCCGGAGTATTTTTTTACTGTTTTGGCATAAAAATCATTCACTATCGGGCTGATGGATTTTTCCCGTACTGTGCACCAGTTCTTGCGATAGTGTTGGCGGCGAAAATCCCACTCGTTGTAGACATATGCACCATCTTCCTGACAGGTGCTATTCCACGCGGTATCGGTTTCATCATCTTCCTCATCGCGCAGGAAATTCGGATCGTATTCTGCGCCACCCGCGGGTATCAGGTACTCGGGAGGAATGTCTCCCAGGTCCTGTAAAATTGATTGCAGGGTACGTTGCACATTATCGGGTGCAATTATCGGTTGTTCGTTGAGCGTAAGCGCGAGTTGCCTGCCATCAGGCGAATCAGGCTCGGGTATTTTATTGATACCGAATTCGGGTTGGTCAGGCGATGTAGCAAATTGATTTTGATTGTTGTCGTCGAGTATTTTTTGCAGCATGTGTTTGAGTTGTTTTTTTTCTCTCGCCATGCGCGCAGTTTTCACCGCCTCGAGTTTTTCAAGATTGAGCTCACCCTGATAGCAGAGCGTGGTAAAGGGTTTGAGTAAGCCGTAGTGTTGCTCGGTCAGTTTGACACTATCTTCGACCGTAAAATCATTCTGTTCAATCAATTGGCAAATGTGCTGCCAGGATGCATCCAGCCTGTCCTGATTAAGCGTTTGTTTCATGGCAGCCATACGACGGTATAAACCGGGCAGTTCACGTGCCAGACATTTTTCCAGGCGTAGCGTTTCAATGCAGTGAAATAATTCAAGAAACTTTTCAGGGTGTTCATGACCTGCACAAACAGAGCTTAAATCGATCCGAAACGTGCCATAACGTGTCTGAGCCCACAACATCGCCACCATACTCTTATAAAGATCAAAATTTTCCTGTCTGGAATTCAATTGCGCCAGCGCTGGTGGCAGGTAAATTGTTTCCGTATCAGTAAAGGCCTGCTCGGCGGTTTCAATTTTCAGTTTGCGACCGGAAAGTCCGTTTGCGAAATACAGCAAAACATTCGCTTCATTTTCGAACAGTGCGCCCACTTCTTTTTTATGGCTGCTATGCAAAAAAGTATCAACATTATGAATGATTTCCAGCGCGGGATATAAACCATTTAAATCATAGGCATCCATGGCTTGCAGTGCCCAGGCCTCCATGCTATCGCGATCCAGTTCATCAAGTACCGGAATAGCATGCGTTATAAACTGATAGGCAAGTTGATGATTGGTGCTGGCGATGCGCTTGACCCAGCTCAAAATGTAATCCTGATCAACTGATGCTAACTGCGCAATGACCCCGGCAGCTTGCTCATTTTTATAAAAGGTAAATTCCACGTCCAGATATTCATCCAGTAGCGTGCATATTTCCTGTGTATTAAGTGGGGGCATGTGCCATGCGAGTTGTTATTTAAAAAAGGGATGAAGAGAGTTCGTCAATGGCGGCTAACATTTCGCTGTCGTCTGTTAATGCCAGTGCAATAGCGGTGTGACAGGCGGTGATCGGGTTTACACCATCATGAATAAGTTTCGCTGCATGCACCAGCAAACGGGTACTGGCGCCTTCTTCCAGACCACTGCCTTTCAGGTTGCGTGTCATGCCGGCGAATTTTACCAGTTTGGCAGCAGTATCTTTGTTGATGCCGGTTTCTTTCATTACGATAGTGGTTTCGAGTTCGGCTACCGGATAGTCAAACTCAAGTGCAACAAAGCGTTGTCTTGTACTTTGTTTTAAATCTTTCAGCACACTCTGGTAGCCCGGGTTATAGGAAATTGTCAGACAAAAATCAGCAGTGGCTTCGATCACTTCGCCGAGTTTTTCAATGGGTAATACACGGCGGTCATCTGCCAACGGATGGATCACCACCATGGTGTCCTTGCGGGCCTCGACTATTTCATCCAGATAACAAATCGCACCATTACGTACCGCACGGGCGAGCGGGCCATCTATCCAGGTGGTTTCACCCCCACGAATCAGATAACGACCCACCAGGTCAGATGCGGTCAAATCATCATGACACGAAACGGTAATCAGCGGTTTTTTCAGTCGCCATGCCATATGTTCCATGAAGCGGGTTTTGCCGCAACCGGTCGGGCCTTTAAGCAGGATGGGCAGCATTTGCCGATAGGCAGCCTCGAAGATAGTAATTTCCTCACCAACCGGCTGGTAATACGGTTCGTTTTCAACGAAATATTCTTCAGTTTTTATTACCCGTGCTTCCATTAATTGTCCCGTTTTATATGTGTGTTTCAATCCATTATAACGTTGTTGGCCGTATTTACGAGAGGGTATAATAGTTAATAGGTCGAAGCCAGATCAGTTTTACTTCGATGCAGTTAATGGTTTTCAGTCAATCCAGATTATCACAGTATCTTGTATAGTCAGGCAGCATGCAGAGCTGGTTGTACCAGTATTTTTTCATTATCCCGGTAGAAATATTGGCTTCTTTTACAAACAGAGGTCCTAGTACATTAAATTCCGGAGCCAGTTTTGATGTATGTTTTCCAAAGTGCATAAAAAAATAATAAAGATTAAAACTCTTTAATTGATCAGGTGTAAATTTTTTCACTGTTTGATAGAAGGCCTGTTTATTTTCAGGTGAAATGAATGTGTATATCACTGCGAAAGGGTTACTTGCAGTTTTTGATGTGGCTGTCATAAGGATATTATTCCCTTCACGGTTAAAGTCATGGTATAAATACAGTGCATCCATTTCAGGTATATTGTTAAATATAAATAAGGCACCCCAACCCAACGCCCAGGCCAAATCTTCATATGGGTCAACTTGTACATCATATATAATTTCATGCTCAGCAAATTGGTAAACAGTATTGCCAGTTTTGATGTCGATAATGTATACACCGCCGGCGTATCCGTCACCATGTCCACCATCAGTGTATGTTCCCACCCAGATTCGATCGAGGAATATTGGAAGGCCAGTGAGGCTGTGACAACCCGGAATTTCAGTTTTAACCTGTTTTTCTTGGACATGTAACAGGTAACCACCTGTGCTGACATATTCGCCAGATTCAGGGTAGGGTTTGCAATGTTGCCAACGGTCTTTTATTTTTGCTTTTGAAACTTCCCTTTGTTTTTTTGCATTACTAAATAATTCTATATATTCAATCAGGCCGATTTCTTTTGTTGACTTGCTTTTTCGGTCATACAGTAAATAGTAACGTTTGCCTTTTAGTTGTACTAATGTGCTTGTTATTATTCCGACTGTGTCCTTGTTAAAATCAATGCTTTGAATTACCGGTAGAATGTCATACTCACTATATTCAGCAGATTGTGCGTGTACCGGGAGTAGAATCAAAAATAAAGTAAAATAAACATATTTCATAAGTATCTAAATAATCGATTATTGTTAATAAATAGATTGATTAAATAGTAGCACAATTTGGCAGGTATAATGTTGAGTAACGTTCTGCATAAGGAGATTATGCAGAACGTCTGGCTATGGAATATTATATTTATAATTCCTTACGATACATCCTGATTAAAAGAAGAACTTGTTTACCAGCACAACCGACAGGACAGATGTGACCACGCCGTTAATGAGTATGTAACGTCGCAGTTCGCCATTTTTCATGCCGGAGAAGAGTTTGATCGATTTCGGGAATAATAAAAACATTATCCCGCTGACCATAAACATCCAGCCAAAAAGCGTAATAACAACGTGCCAGTCATTAATCCAGACATTATGTTGCAGTACGATAAATAATCCCACTACCAGCATAATGATTGACATGGGGATTAATGCAACGCGGTCTTTAAGGACCACATCCGTGTACCTGACCCAGTGACGGGTATTCAATACATAGGAAAGTCCCAGTACCAGGAATAGCAGGGCACATAACTTTTGGACAACTAATACCGTCATGATGTACCTCCTTGCCTCGTGAAGAGGAAGTTGATTGATTCCTTAAAGTATAGTGTTGATATTATGGAGTCAGGGTGTTCAGTTATAGAATGAATACGAAGGGTAATAAGTCTGATTGATAGTGAATAAGTATAATATGGTACAAACAGGTAATTTTATTAGACACAGGATAAGGCAATGGCAAAATAAAAAAAGGCCACCCGGTAAGGTGGCCTTGATTCGATATGTAACTTATATAGCTATATCGGTTTACTATTATATCTCAAACTTACCTTTAAGTTTTTTCGGTACGGCCACACCTTTGATGCGCACATACTTTGGCATACCATCTTTATAGGGAGGATAGTCTTCACCCTTGATGAGTGGTTCCATATAAGTACGGCAAGCCTTGGTGATACCGAAGCCATCTTTGCTGATGAAGTTTTCCGGCATCATTTTTTCGACGTTGGCAACATTGGCGAGATCAGCCATGCCGACTTTCCACTTAAATGGTTTGTTCGACAAACGTTGTACCGTTGGCATAACCGAGTTGTGACCCTGAATCGCAAACTGTACCGCTGCCTTGCCCATGGCATAGGCCATGTCGACGTCGGTCTTGGATGCAATATGACGCGCCGCGCGTTGCAGGTAATCGGCAACTGCCCAGTGATTTTTCAGACCGAGTTCTGACTGAATCATGCCGCTGATAACGGTAGCTGCACCACCCAATTGGCTGTGACCAAACGCATCTTTCAATCCGCTTTCTGCCAGGAAGCGACCATCCGGCCAATGCACACCTTCAGAAACCACAACTGAACAATAGCCATGTTTATCGACATTCTTTTTCACTTCGGCGAGGAATTTCTCCTGGTTGAACTCCACTTCCGGGAACAGAATAACCGTCGGGATAAAGGTATCAGGAGTTGATGCAAGACCACCTGCTGCTGCAATCCAGCCGGCATGACGACCCATTACTTCAACAATGAATACCTTGGTCGATGTTTTGGACATGGAGGCCACGTCAAACGATGCTTCACGGGTAGAAACTGCTACGTATTTGGCAACCGAACCAAAGCCGGGGCAGTTGTCAGTAATCGGCAGATCGTTATCAACGGTCTTCGGTACATGAATTGCCTGAATCGGGTAACCCATTTCTTTTGACAGTTGTGAAATCTTGTAACAGGTATCAGCCGAGTCACCGCCACCGTTATAGAAGAAGAAGCCAATATTGTGTGCCTTGAACACTTCGATTAAACGCTCGTATTCACGGCGATTTTCTTCGAGTGATTTCAGTTTGAAGCGGCAGGAACCAAATGCACCGGAAGGTGTATGACGCAAAGCCTTGATGGTAGATACAGATTCTTTTGACGTGTCTATCAGGTCTTCGGTCAATGCACCGATGATACCGTTACGTCCGGCATAGACTTTACCAATTTTGTTCGATTTACGTGCCGCTTCAATAACACCTGCCGCGCTGGCGTTAATCACCGCAGTTACACCACCGGATTGTGCATAGAATGCATTCATTGGCGGAACTTTAGGTTTGGATGATTTTTTCTTTGTGACTTTCTTTTTGGCTGCTTTTTTTGCAGGCTTTTTCTTTGCCGTTTTCTTTTTCGCTACTTTTTTCTTAGCGACCTTCTTTTTTGTTACCTTTTTCTTTGCGACTTTCTTCTTTGTAGCCATGGATAAAATCCTCTTTATTAAAAATTTTGTACTTGTAAACAGTTGGGTTTCGTTAATGTTAATTTTTACTTTATTACGCTGTCATTCATATTCGGCCTGAACGTATCCTTCAGGGTCAAAACCGGTCTGGCCCGCATTGGCTGACCTCATTTGTCATGTTGTGAAATTATGAAACCGGCATAAATCAGGGACGGAATTATATCTGAATGAGCATCATATATTAAGTGTGTAGTGACAATTACTCGTTAATCAGTTTTTTTAGCCGGGAAATGCGTGCCTGCAACCGCGCGCTGTCATCACGAACCGTATTCACTTTCTGTATAAAATCCTGCATTTCATGTGTGTCGGGGTTAATTTCACTCTCGGTTTGTAGGTAATCGGCAACATTGTGCAGCATAGTATCCTGTGCCTGTTGACCCCAGGCAAATAAATCGCGTGTGAAGCGACTGACTTTATGTGCGACGATATCGCCCATATAGTGGCTGAGCATTTCTTCCCAGTCCAGATTAAGCGTCTGGATGAAGTGTTGAAATTGCTGTGCCGATTCAATATCGCCCTGAATACGGAATTTTCCGGTGACAGCACCATTGATCTGCCGGGATTGCTTGATCAAATCGACTATTGTGCCACTGAGTTGTACGTCAGCCGCGTCGACTTCACTGCGTAGCATGACATCTGTTTCGGTAAAGCAAAAATTCAGGGTTTGATCGATATCGGTCAGGTGCAGGGAAAAAATCCTGTTATGTAAGGGTTGCAGCTTGTCACGGTACTGCGGATCGAGTTGAATTACCCGGTTTAGCGAGCTTTCGAGCATGGCATGGACTGCCATTTTCAGTTCGGTTTGTAGAAAAGGGGAATCTGCGGGATTTTGTTTCATTATTTGTTCCAGCTACTTTTCCAGATTCTGAACAAGTTGTGACAATGATTCGTCGAGGTAATTGTCTTCTTCGAAGATAACCACGGTTTTGGCAATTTTATCGTGGAAGCCCTGTTTGCGTTTATCCCAGATAATCCACAAAAATCCCAGATACAGCGGTAACATGGAAATCAGGTAGCCAATAATGCGTAGCAATGCCTGTATCCAGCTGATGCGCTCGAAAGATTCAGCATCGACTACCTTCAGGTGCATGAGTTGTTTTCCTGGTGTAGCACTTATCAGATGCCAGAACACTACCAGCAATATTACCGCCAATGCCTTGCTGATGAGAAAATCCATCACGCCATAAAAATGCAGCGCCCCATTATTATCCATGCTCCACTGGAAATAATCACGACCGTAAATCAAATAGAGTGCCGGGGCAGTGACGATAAAAAATAGCAGGCTATCGAGTGCCACGGCAACGGTGCGTCGCCAGAAGCCGGCGTATTTGATTGTTGTTTTCGTTGAGGCTTGTCCCCATTGTTGATTTTGATTTATTTGATATTGCATTGTGATTTATTCAATCGAGTCTGGCCTTTGTAGCGGCTTAAGGGAAATCTGCTAGACGCCGAGCTCGCTTGCGAGCTCAGGCATATGTGGCTGTATTGTAAAACCACATGCCACTACGCCGACTTCGCTGCGCGAATCCGGCATAAGTGCGCGTAGGGTAAAACAACGCGCACTAAACCTTATAACCCCGATGCAGGGCGACAATGCCGCCGGTCAGGTTAAAGTAGTCACAGCGTTGAAAGCCGACATTTTCCATCATTGATTTTAATGTCTCCTGATCCGGGTGCATGCGTATCGATTCGGCCAGGTAACGGTAGCTGTCGGCATCATTGGTAATCAGTTTGCCAAGCAAGGGCAAGACTTTGAAGGAATAGGTATCGTAAATCGGATTGAGTGGTTTGATCACCGGCTTGGAGAACTCCAGCACCAGCAGCGGTTTGCCCGGTTTCAGTACCCGGAACATGGACGCCAGCGCCTTGTCTTTATCGGTGACGTTACGCAAACCAAACGCGATGGTGATGCAATCAAAATAATTGTCCGGAAACGGCAGGCATTCCGCGTTGGCCTGTACATAATTGATATTGCCAACAAAACCTTTATCGGTCATACGATCGCGACCGACAGTCAGCATGGATGAGTTAATATCGGACAAGGTAACCGATCCGTCTTTACCGACAATTTTCGCAAACTTCGCGGCGAGGTCACCGGTACCACCGGCCAGATCCAGCACATTATCGCCGGCCTTCACGCCGCTGATGTCCACAGTATAGCGTTTCCACAGGCGATGCACGCCCATCGACATGAGGTCGTTCATCACATCATATTTATTCGCAACAGAATGAAAAACCTCAGCGACTTTCTGCTGTTTTTCTTCCCAGGCAACGTCTTTGAAGCCGAAATGGGTCGTTTTGTCGTTCACGTTAGGCTGTTACTCCGATTAAGTAGCCCGCATTCTAGTCAATTCAGCCAACCAGCTCCAGCGGCCATTATTGGACGTATTCTCAAGCCCGCACCTGATGCAGCCGATAAATTGGTACACGTTTGGGACGGTGTCATGATAGAAATACAACAACTATTAAAACTTAATGATTTCAAAGAGTTAGAAGAGACAGCCTTGCTGGATATTGCAGGGCAGTCGGGTGTAAATGTGCATAAAAAGAAACAACGCCTGCGCGCTGAGGATATTAAGGATAACGAGATTTACCTGCTCGATGGCGAAATCGAGCTACAGGGCGAAGATGGCTCAAGCCATAGTTTCACCAGCAGTAGTGAGCGTGCGCAAGCGCCGATCTTTCGTCTCAATACCCCCGGATTGACTGGTCAATGCATCACACCTTGCAAGGTGTTGTATATCAACAAGTCACTGATTGCCAAATACAAGGTGCGTAAGGAATACCAGCTGGATGAGATGTCTGTGGAGGAACTGGAAACACTCAGCGGTGTCGACAGCAAGTTGTCACTGGTAGGAGAGATTCTGGAAAAATTTAAAAGTGACAACGTAAGGCTACCAAGCCTGCCGGAAATTGCCCTGAATATAAGCACGACTATCGAACAGGACGACATCAGTTTTAAAAAACTGGCGAATATTATTCAAACCGACCCGGCGATTGCTGCGCGCCTGATTCAGGTTGCAAATTCTGCCATCTTTGGCACAAAAAAAATCGACAGTATTCAGGACGCGATTACCAAGGTCGGGTTACAGTCAGTCAAGTCAATCGTACTTTGCGTGGTCATGCGTGAGTTGTACACGCCATCGCATGCGTTGATTAAAAAGTACATGACACAATTTTATGAACACAGTATTCGCATGGGAGTCTTGTGTTATGACATTGCCCGGCGTGTGCCTGGTCTTGATGCCGATCATGCGTTCCTGGTTGGATTGTTGCATGACGTCGGCACCATACCGATACTGGTAATCGCGGATAAACACAAGGACCTTGCACATCAGGCCGGCATGCTGGACAAGACACTTGAGCAACTCAAGGGACATGTTGGAGCGATCCTGCTCAAGCAGTGGCAGTTTGGCGATGACTACATCCATGTCGCCAAAAATGCCTATAACTGGCAATATCTTACCGATTTGAAATCTGCGAAGCCAGATTATTGCGACCTGGTTCAGATTGCACTGTTGCATGAACAATTTGTTGGCGGTAGCAAGTATTTATCCGCACCACCCATGTCAGAATTGCCAGCCTTTCACCGGCTTGGTTTTGCAGAAAATGATGCGGCCGCAGATATTCGTACGCTCAGCGAAGTGTGTAACCGCATCAAGGAAATGATCAAGTTATTGTGTGATTGAAGAAAGCGCTACTCGAAATAATAAACCAGTCCCACTGTTGCACTGCCAATATTTTTTTCATCTACGATCGGGCTGTCAGTAATACCGCTGCCCAGTGATTCATATTTTACCTGCCCTAAAAATTGAAAGTGCTTGCTTATGTCCCAGAAAGCCGTGAGTGTGACATTGTAATTAACCGAGCTCTTGCCAGCATAGGCGGGACGACCTGCACGGGCTTCATGGGCCTGTACACCATAAAAATGATCCACCAGTTTTGCATCCTGGTAGGTGAGTCCAATAGACGGAGATATTTTGAAATCGGTTGATAGACTGAATGTTTTGCTGGCAGATAACACAACTTCATTACCATCGCTTTCTTTCAGGTCGGTCAGTGCCTGTGCGGTCAAGGCGGCGATATCGGTACGGTATTGAAAAGTCAAACCGGCTAAATAGGTGGGGTTAGTCTTGTCGATTCCATCCAGCTCGCCATTTTTTGCGAACGCAGGTTCAACTTCGTAAAAACGCGGTGTTGCCAGCAGGCCGAAACTGGCTTTCTCATTACGTAATAAATGAAAACCGATATTGGTGCCGGCAATATAGAAATCTTTGTAGTTAAATGAGACATATGGCAGTGTGGTCGTCTGATTGTCAACACCGACAAATGGTCGCTGCGCTGTTGAAAGCGTGAAGCCTAATCCAAGGTTTTTTTCTTTGGTCGCATCCTGGTCAAGCGTGGCCGTATCAATCGGTGCGGGTGCGGCAAGCAAATGTGTTGAAAGCAGAAAAAATGCAACAAAGGTGGTTAAACGGTATAAATAATTTAACAAGTTATGCATGTGGTGAGCGTCCTGTTCTTTATCATGAATCGTCAGGTACCAGTGTGCCGTCAGCAGATTGCAAACAGTTCACGAAATTATCATTTTTTTATCACGGGATTTCAGGTAGTGACCTGGTGACCTTGCTGGAGGCAATATGAACGGCGGAAGCCAACTCCAGTATATTTTTGTGGTGCTGAGAAAATGACCAACGCAGGATGTTATCCTGCTCGACTAGGTAGCGTGTCTAATATAAACAGGATTATTGTTTATGTTGAGGTGCCGGACGTTCATGTCCGGCTTCTTTTAATCGATCCAGATAATGCTGCCATTTTGTTTCATAATTTTTTCCCAGGTCGTAAAGGGTGTCCCAGGAGAAAATACCGGTGTCATGATTATCATCAAAAAACAGCTGAATGGCGTAGTGACCAACCTGTTCAATAGCGGTGATGTTCACGTCCTGTTTGCCTATCTGTAATACTTCCTGGCCCGGGCCGTGACCTTGCACTTCTGCTGATGGAGAGTACACACGTAAATATTCCACCGGCAGATTAAAATGTTCACCATCATCGAACGCAATTTCCAGTACATGTGATCCCTGGTGTAAATTAATTTCAGTTGGTTTGGGCATTGCTACTTTTCCTTGCATTAGATTTGTTGTGTGTAATTCACACTTAATAAAATTTTGCGACTATAAAATATATCGACTCAGGTCTTCATCATCGGCCAGTTCAGCCAGATGTTGATCGACATAAGCCGTATCGATATCGATTGTGTCGCCACTGCAGTCGGCTGCGGCAAACGAGATATTTTCCAGCAAGCGTTCCAGTATGGTATGTAAACGGCGTGCGCCGATATTTTCGGTGCGTTCATTTACCTGATAGGCTATTTCCGCAATCCGTTTTACACCGTCTTTGGTGAAGTTAAGGGTGACGTCCTCGGTGTCGAGTAATGCATGATATTGTTCGGTAAGGGAAGCATCCGGTTCAGTCAGTATTTGCACGAAATCCTGCACCGATAATGCTTTCAGTTCAACGCGAATCGGAAAACGACCCTGCAATTCCGGTATCAGGTCTGATGGTCGTGCGACATGAAACGCGCCGGAGGCTATAAATAAAATATGATCGGTTTTGATCATGCCGTATTTGGTGGATACGGTAGAGCCTTCCACCAGCGGTAACAAATCACGCTGCACGCCTTCGCGTGACACATCGGCGCCCTGTGTTTCGGAGCGTCGTGCAATCTTGTCCATTTCATCCAGAAACACAATACCATTTTGTTCAACATTTTGAATGGCACGTTCCTTTAATTCGTCGTCATTCACCAGTCGCGAGGCTTCCTGATCAACCAGAATTTTAAAAGCCTGCTTGACCGGCAGTTTACGCGAGCGGGTGCGGTTGCCGGACATGTTTTGAAACATACCTTGTAACTGGCTGGTCATTTCTTCCATGCCTGGTGGTGCCATGATTTCTACGCCGACCGCAGGGGCTTCCACGTCGATTTCAATTTCCTTGTCGTCGAGTACACCCTCACGTAATTTCTTGCGAAATTTTTGCCGCGTTTCTTTCATATGATCCTGATCGTTGTGATCATCCGGTGAATCAAATGAAAATTTTCGTGGTGGTGGCAGCAAAATATCAAGAATTTTTTCTTCAGCCGCGTCTTCAGCACGGGCGCGAACTTTTTTCATTTCCTGTTCACGCGTGAGTTTTATTGCCATGTCAGCCAGATCACGAATGATGGATTCTACATCGCGACCGACATAGCCGACTTCCGTAAATTTTGTCGCCTCAATTTTAATAAACGGCGCATTGGCGAGTTTCGCCAGACGGCGTGCGATTTCAGTTTTGCCGACACCGGTCGGACCAATCATTAAAATATTTTTCGGCGTGATTTCATTACGCAAACTTTCATCCACACAACTGCGGCGCCAGCGATTACGCAAGGCGATAGCGACGGCGCGTTTCGCATCGGTTTGGCCAATAATGTGTTTATCGAGCTCTTCGACAATTTCGCGTGGTGTCATTTGCGACATACGGCTGAGTCCTTGCTTATTACGGGGTTAATGTTTCGATAACCAGATTGTGATTGGTATAGATGCAGGTGTCGGCGGCAATATTCAAGGCCTTCTCGGCAATTTCCCGTGCAGTCAGCCCGGTATTTTCCAGCAGCGCACGTGCGGCGGCTTGCGCATATGGGCCACCCGAGCCAATTGCGATCAGGCCATGTTCGGGTTCAATCACATCACCGTTACCGGAAATGATAAGCGAGGCATCCTTATCGGATACGGCGAGCAGTGCTTCCAGGCGTCGCAGCGAGCGGTCGGTGCGCCAGTCTTTGGCCATTTCAACCGCGGCGCGCACCAGGTTACCGGAGTGTTTTTCCAGCTTGCCCTCGAAATATTCGAATAAGGTAAATGCATCGGCTGTCCCACCGGCAAAACCTGCCAGGACTTTGTCGTGATAAAGTCGGCGCACCTTGCGTGCATTACCCTTCATGACGGTGTCGCCAAAAGTGACCTGACCATCCGCGCCAATCACGACCTGATTATCACGTCGAACTGCCAATACGGTGGTGCCGTCAAATTGCTTCACAGAAATGCTCCTGTCCTGATGTCGAAAGGGGCGGCTATTGTACACCGACAGTCTAATTAATTACTAATCAGGGCCGGATTCAGGCCGAGGTGTTAGGCAGGTTATCGATAAGCGGTTTTTTTACGGTATTTGGCAGCAGTGCCAGCGGTTTGGCCAGATAAAAGCCCTGAATATAATCGACGCCACATTCCCTGAGCATTTTCAGGGTTTCAGCGTTTTCCACAAATTCAGCAATGGTTTTCTTGCCGAGGGAGTGGGCAATATTATTGATCGAGGTAACGATGGCGCGATCCATCGGGTCGTTGGTAAAGTTTTGCACGAACAAACCATCTATCTTGATGTAATCCACGGGCAGATTTTTCAGATGCGAAAATGAACAATAGCCACTGCCAAAATCGTCCAGCATAAAGCGACATCCCAGTGCGCGTAATTCCGCGATAATAGTTTTTGCCGTGTCGATTTTATTGATTGCAGAACTTTCCGTAACTTCAAATAATAAACTGCGCGGGTCAATCATATGATGATCTATCGCGGCTCTGATATCATTCACCAGATCAGTTGAGTCGAGACTTTGCGCAGACAAATTAATACTGAACTGGGCTTTATTGCCCTGTGACTGATATTCTTTCAGCTGCCGGAAGGCATTGTTAATAACCCACTGGTCGATATCACGCATCATGTTAAAGCGTTCTGCGGTCGGCAAAAATGCATTCGGCATAATCAGTTGATCGTTACTGCCGTGTAACCGAATCAGTACTTCATACATGGTGGCGCTTTTGGTGTATTCCAGATAGGACTCCCATAACTCACCCTGTGCACTGGGAAGTACAGCAATGTCCAGTTCAGGAATCGGCACGATTGGTTGAAAGTGCAGGGTGAAGCTGTCGTGTTTCAGGGCATTGTGCAAGCGATTGGACCAGCCAAGCTCCATGTCCATCGCCACTTTCTCGTCCTGCTCATGTGAAAACAAATGTGTGCAATTACGGCCGTTGCCTTTGGCAATGTGACAGGCGATATCGGCATTCGCAAGGACTTCACCGGGTGATGAGCTGTACTCATCAATAATGGCGACGCCGATACTACAGTTGACCTGGTAATCACGTCCTTCCCAGTGAAACGAGTTATGTGTCATCAGTTCACGGAACTGATCGGCGATTACCAGTAGCGATTCTTCCTCAATATTGTGCAGTAAAATAACAAACTCATCGCCGCCAAAGCGTGCCAGTAAGTCAGATTTACGCAAGCGCTTTTGCATTTGCTGGCCGAGCTCCTGTAACAGGTGATCGCCTGCAGTATGGCCAACGGTATCATTAATATATTTAAATCGATCGAGATCAATATAAAGCAAGGCACTTTTTTCCGGTGCACGCGACAGGCGTTTAACTTCCTGTTCAAGCGCATCTTCCAGATACTTGCGATTTAACAGCTTGGTAAGCGGATCGTGATTGGCCTGCCAGCGCAGCTCTTCTTCGAGCAGTTTGCGGACCGATACATCACGAAACGCAACCACAGCACCTTCCTGTTGATCACTGTTGTTATTGCGAATCGGATATATTGTTAATTCCACCTGGATCGGGGTTTTGTCAAATCGGGTGTAAAGCGTTTCGACGGCATGAAACTCCTGATTAAATTCGATTGCCTGTTTAATATAGTTACTGTCAGTCGGATGTTGCGAAGCATCTTCGCCGTGAAAAACATCTTCCGGTCGATGGCCAGTTATCAGTGTGTCATCTTCAAAGCCGAGGATTTTACGCACGGCTGGATTGACGAAGGTGATCAATCCCTGTCGATTCACCCCATAAACACCGTCACCTACTGAAGACAATATACTTTCCAGGCGATGGCGTTCGTCTTCGATGCGCTTGGTGGTGCGAACGGTACGACTCATCGCCGCCACACGTGCAATAAACAGATCGTCGGCTTCGTTTTTAAACATACACTCTTCTGCACCGGCGGAGAGCGAATCGGTAATGACCTTGTCCAGGTAGGTACTGGTCAAAATTGCAGACATGATTGATGCCGTTTTTGGATTGGTACGAAGTTTGTGTACCAGCACATCACCGGTAGCATCTGGCATGAAGTAATCGATAATTGCGATGTCGTAGTGGGAAGCCCTGGCTTTTTCCAGCGCTTCCGTCACATTCGAGGCCGTGTCGGTTTGATAACCCTGTTTGTCGAGCAGTTTGCGAAATTTTACCCGCGCAGTTGGTGAGTCATCCACCAGCAACACCCGAATGGCGTTCATGTTCAGGACAATGTTGTCTTCAGTCGGTATATCTCTATTTTTTTCCAGTAATTTGTGGAGTGTTTTGGCAACATCATGGTGACTATCCCACAATACAAACGCCGTATTATTACGCTGTGCTACCCAGTTCAATTTGGAAGGGTCAGGTTCATGCGCTAGCACCAGCAGAGGAATGCCCAGATTTTGCTGTTCAGACAAGGACGCAAGCAATTCGTCCATGCTGGTCAGGGTCTGGGTCGGCCAGCTTAAAACAATGCCCTGAAAGCTGAGACAATTGGTTTCATTATTAAGCCGCGCAAGGCCGGCTTCGAAGCTGTCTTCTGTCCAGACACTAAAACCACTCTCTTTAAGCTGTTTTTTCAGCGCATGGCGTAAGGTGGCAGATTGTTCGATTATTAGAATGGTCTTCATGTCACGCTCGACCCGTATTCCCCAATAGCTTGCAGTAAGAATGCTGGCCCTGTTGTACCGTTACTTGTGACAGGGGCAGGCGCTGTACCTATTTATATCGGACTAAGTTGAGCTGAGCTTTATAAAATCCAGCGGGCATTTTCATGCCCGCGGCTAATAACATAACACATTGAAAAATATAGATTAATTTTTAACGAGTTTGGCGGAGGTGGGGGCTTGGCTATTGGCCAGTTTGGCATTACGTTGTTTGAGGCTCTCAATAATACCGCTAACCCCGTTTTGCTTGAGTTCGGCGGCGAAACTGGAGCGGTAGGTAGTAATCATACTGACCCCTTCCACCGACACGTCATACACTTTCCAGCCCTTGCTGGTCTTGTGCACGTGATAGTTGACCGGGATAACCTTGCCGCTGGGTGTATTGACCTTGGAATGGATTGTTATGTCTTCATCCTTGGCGTCATTGCGTATGGGTAGAAAATCCAGCAGACCATGCTCAATTTTGTTACTGATGGCGTATTCAGACAATGCAGTTGAATAGAATTGTACCAATAGAGTTTTGAATTCCCGAATGAAGGCTTTCTTTTCATCAAGATTGGCGCGACGCCAGTACTTGCCTAACACCCATTTGGACGAGGCGATGAAATCGATATTCGGTGAGAGGTGAGTATCCACCAGTTTACGAATAAATTTGGCATCGCCACGTTCGGCCTTACTGGCCTGTTTCAGGCCTTCAATCATGTTGTAAGTTGCTGTTTTTAGCGTCACTAGCGCGGTATGTTCAACTTCTTCAGCCATCGCAACTGTGGCGAACTGGCTGCTTAAGCCGATAAACAAAAGCCCGATAAAATAGCGCTGCATGCGATGTTGTATGTTCATGATTTACCTGTTTCCCCCACCGGTTAACCGCGGTGTTGAGTTGATTTATGGTCGCTAACCCTTGTTCTTTCGTTGCATGGCTTTCTGCCGTAATTCGTCAAAATCAGTATACTCATCTGTTAAGATACTTGTAACGGCCAAGGGTTCGATAAATAAATAAAATTTAGCGCAAATATGTGCATTGGGACATAAAATAGACGTGCAAAGGAGACTCATTTGACAAATAAATCGACAGATTTTGGGCGCTTTCCCCAGGTGCGTATGCGCAGAATGCGCAAAGATGACTTTTCCCGTCGTCTGATGCGTGAGTCGCAGCTGACGACGGATGACCTTATCTACCCCATGTTTGTGCTGGAAGGGAACAAGCAGCGCGAAGCGGTACCGTCGATGCCGGGCGTGGAACGAGTCAGTATTGATGAACTGGTAAAAGAAGCGGCCGAGTTAGTCAGGCTGGGTATTCCCGCGTTGGCCCTGTTTCCGGTGACGGTAGCGGACAAAAAAACCGACCTGGCAGAAGAAGCATATAACCCCGATGGTCTTGCGCAACGTGCAGTACGCGCAATCAAAAAAACCTTTCCCGAGCTGGGTGTGATTACCGATGTCGCGTTGGACCCTTTTACTTCACATGGTCAGGACGGTTTATTAAATGCCGAAGGTTATGTGATGAATGATGAAACCGTCGCCGTATTAGTTAAACAAGCACTCTCGCATGCCGAAGCCGGTGCCGATGTGGTGGCACCTTCCGACATGATGGATGGTCGCATTGGCGCGATTCGTACCGCACTGGAAAATGCCGGTCACATTCATACCCGCATCCTCGCGTACTCGGCAAAGTATGCTTCGAGTTTTTATGGCCCGTTCCGTGATGCAGTCGGCTCGGCGGCAAATTTGGCGGGTGGCAACAAGTACAGTTATCAGATGGACCCGGCAAACAGTGATGAAGCGCTGTGGGAAGTCAGCATGGATCTGGACGAAGGTGCCGATATGGTGATGATAAAACCGGGTATGCCATACCTGGATATCGTGCGCCGAGTAAAAGATCAGTTTGGCGCACCGACTTATGTTTACCAGGTGAGTGGTGAATACGCCATGTTAAAAGCAGCCGCGCAAAACGGCTGGCTTGATGAACAGGCAGTGGTGATGGAAAGTTTGTTGGCGTTTAAGCGCGCCGGTGCCGATGGTATTCTTACCTACTTCGCGAAGCAGGCAGCTGGCTGGATGAGCAAATAGACTAAATAAGTCTGCGCAACGCTTTCTGGTATCAATAACATAGAGACAAACACGAATGGCAAGGCACATTCTGGATCGTTACGATTTAACGGCTGATGGAAAAATCATTGTCGATATCTATGCCGGAAGAATTGAGGACCTTTACAATAATTACGACAAGTATACTTCGTATATAAAAAAAGAACTCGACAAAGAACTCGTCGTGTATTTAATTGATTCAGTGCGTGAGATCGGGCCAGCGGATTTCATTATTCAACTTCGTTTTATCGAGCATGCGGATACTGATTTAATTCCACGCATCAAGCAAAGCATAAAAAATTATTTTGTTTATCTGACCGAACGTGAGTATCGAGACTTTGGCCGCATGCTCAGAACTGCATTTTTGTTTTTTACTGCGGGTGTCTTGGTGATGTCAGTTTCGGTATGGGTCAATCTGAATATTGATAAAAACAACGACGTGATCAGGCATGTGTTCGCAGCCGGCCTGACAGTTGCCGCATGGGTGGCATTATGGGAAGCGTTAGCGACGCTACTGGTAAACTGGATACCGCTGCGACGCAAGATCAGGATATACCGGCGTATTGCCAGTGCCCCAATTTATTATCAGAAAGTGGATAAATAGCGAATGAAAGACATTTTTGATTTTGAACAACGCCGTGATGACTACGCAGTAATGGGCAATCCCATCACTCACAGTCTGTCACCGCGCATCCATACTCTGTTCGCCGAACAAACCGCCCAGCATATGCACTATACGGCGATTCAGGTCGATACCGGTGGCTTTAAACAGGCAGTAGGAAACTTCAATGCCAACGGTGGCAAGGGGCTGAATATTACCGTACCTTTCAAACAGGAAGCGTATGCATTGGTGGATGAATTGTCCGAACGTGCCAGGCGTGCCGGTGCAGTCAACACGATCAGCATTTTTGATAACAAGTTAAGTGGTGATAACACCGATGGTATTGGACTGGTAAATGACCTGTTACTAAACCACAAGCTGACACTAAGAAACATACGTATCTTGCTTATGGGCGCTGGCGGTGCCGCCCGCGGTGTTATCGCACCACTGTTATCTGAGCTGCCGGCAGAACTTGTTATTGTGAATAGAACCGCAGAAAAAGCAGTGGATTTGGCTGAAGCATTTAACGACATCGGTAAAATAAGCGGTTGTGGATATGATGATCTGAACAACCTCAAGTTTGATTTGATTATTAATGCAACCGCCGCAAGTTTGCAGAATGAATTACCACCCTTGCCCGGTAACATCATGTTTGATGATGGCTGTTGTTACGACATGATGTACGGCAAGCCCACGCCATTTATGAACTGGGCACGTGGTCAGGGCGTACAAGATGTTTACGATGGATTGGGCATGCTGGTTGAGCAGGCCGCAGAAGCATTTTATATCTGGCGAAACGTACGACCTGATACAAAAACAGTATTGGCTGCATTACGGCGGGTTTAGTGTATTAAAAGCCTTCTTCGTCCGCTTCGAGCGAATCTTTTTCCAAAGGAATTTCTTTTTTGACCGCGCCGGGTAACAGCGCCGCCAGATTGGTGGCGGTATGTCGTATCACCAGTTCGAATGTCACCGGTTTTTCACGCGTGGTTTCCACCGCATAGTTGTATTCTTGCGTGCCTTCCCAGGCAATTTTTCCTGTTTGCGAGTCCCAGATTTGAAATATCAGTCGAATGCTCGCACTGCGGGTATCGATAACACGTAAACCTAAAAATCCCCAACGCCCCTGAATCAGATTCTGGAAATCAGCCAGTTTAAGCTGCCCAAGATATCGCTTGCCGGTTAACTGGCCAATTTTCAACAAGGTATCGCGCTTGAATAGACCGGTATTCTGATATTGATCGTACATATTGTGGTATAGCTCAGCAAAACCATTCTGGTTTATCACGCCGAGTGTTTCTGGCAGATCCAGAATGGGGATATCTGGTCGCTCAGTTTTCAGTTGCTGGCTGAAGGTTAGTGCCAGATACTGTTTGTCTTCTTCCCTGCCGGTTATGGTTGTGGGTGTAATAAATGCAAGTCCGTAGAGCTTGAGGCTGTTTTTTTCAAGGTTGACGGACTTGTGTTGTACGACTGATTGAATCTGTGTGGCACAGGCGCTGATAAATAGAAAACTGACCAGGGATGTGTACTTTAAATAGTGTAGTTTCATGCTGATTACTTCACCTGCTGCATGTATTTGACCTGTTGAATCATTTGCTACCGGGAAATACTAACGAGGCTGTAGAAAAACCTGTTCACAGTATCGGTATTCTACAGTCTTGTTTTTAAAATTAAGATTCATCCACTGTGCCCTGATCAATATCGATTTTCAAGTCAATCGGCTCAATTTTTGCCCTTTCATGTGGCCCATTGTCCGACATTCTTAAGCTTCTCTATATTATGTATCAAACAATACAGTTGCCATTGCCCCTGGACTTTCTTTTTCCCGCGTAAACTAAATCGATTGAGCCGTTTATTGGTACCGATATTGCCAAACACCGGCTCGACGACCGACATGCGGTGACTATAGATAAGTTTTCCCTGATCGGAATCGACACGATGTTTCATCCAGTCGGTATAGTTAGCTTGGCGCTGGCCTCTTTGGATAATAAATGAGACTTGTCGACCATGACCTTTGCGATGATTGGCCGATTGTGGGTTATGCATGCAGCGGTGTTTTAATTCACAGGCTCGACACTTTGTTAATCGGCCTTCGAAAAATACTTTATCATGGCCGTGCCGGTCGACTAACTCACTGCGTAACCACATCGTTTCTCCCGCCGGACAGACACAGGTTTTGTTGACGGGGTCAAAATGAAATTCACTGGCGGGGATCACGCTGGTCGTGGCTTTGGTTTTACCGGTAATCGGTTTTCGCTGACTGTGATTTTTTTGTTGATCGATGAATTTCGGATCGCGTTTGCGAAATTGGTTGTCCGGGATGTAAGCGTTAATGCCATTGACATGCAGGTATTGCATGTTGGCTTCATTGGCGTAACCGGTATCAGCGGTGATAATGGGATCGTTTAGCTTGATGCCAAGTCGTTTGAAACGGTCGTGTACACTCTTTAATACCGGTTGTAAAACATGATGTTCCTGACCTTCGCCAAACGCCTGCGCATCAATAATGATTTGGTGTTTTTTGTCGACCGTGGCCACGCCGTTGTAACCATGGATGGTGCCTTTGCTGGTGGTCATCTTGGCGCTTTCGTTATCGGTGATGTTACTTTTGACTTCCTTTTTTATTTTTCCCTGGCCCATCCGTGGGCTGGCTTGCTTTAAAAACGTATCAATCTTTTCATGTGCTTTCGTTAGGGTTTCGATCGCCTGCTCAGAGCGTATTCGTCGCTCATCGTCGCGCGATTCGTTCTTGTCGAGTTTTTTGTGTTCCGTAATGTGGTACTGGATCTGGCGTTGAATTTTATCGCGTTTTTGTTTTAACTCTTTGTGTGTGCCCGACCATTCCTTCGAAGCATTGGATGACATCTTGCACCCATCAAGCGCAAAGAGGGCTTTGCCTAATAGACCTTGTTCGTCACAAATCAACAGCACTTGTTCAAACAAGGTTTCGATTTCATCGCTATAACCACTGACAAAATTCGCTATCGTGGTGAAGTGCGGCACCGTGTCGCAGGAGAGGGCTTTGAAAATGATATTGTGCGCGCAGTTCCATTCAATTTCTCGACTTGAGGTGATGCCTTTGGAATACGCAAACAGGATGATCTTTAATAAAATCGCCGGATCATAGGCCGGGCGACCTGTGTCTTCATTCTTAAACGAGGGATGGAAGATCGATAAATCGAGTTTTTGTTCGATTAAAAAATGGATCGCGTGCTCAAATGTACCGGGCTGTAATTGATCGGCGTAGTTAACCACGACCATCTTGCTTTGACTGGGATCATACGGAATAAATTTTGGCATCGACACAACTCCTTGTGGTGTGTCGTTATTTTAACAAAGTATTCGGCGTTTTTTGATCTTTTTCTACAGCCTCAACGGTCAGTTAACAACAGTATAGCCTATGCAGGCATAGACACTAAATTCGCGTGTGGATTAGATTCCATATATTTATGCAGGTCAAAAGTAATACAGAAAGCTCTGTAAACGACTATTGGATAGCAAATACTGCCTAATGAACTGTCATGCGCTCAGTCCAGTTGCCATCTGGCAGAAAGTCTGCATGTTGTTTTATCATGGCGGCTTCCTGATGACGACCCAATGCTTTTAACACGGTACTTTTTAATAATAATGAATCCTTGTCCTCGGGGGCCAGTCGCAATGCAAGGTTAATGGTGTTCAGTGCGTCAGCCAGATTCCCGTTCAGGGTGTAAACCGTTGCAAGATTGTAGTAAGCCTTTTCATAACTTGCATCGTGTTTAATCGCCTGCTGAAAATGATAGGTAGCAGAGAGATAATTTTTTTCACTTGAATACACTACCCCCAGATCATCATGTGCTTCAGAGTTGGTGTTATCCAGTTCAACGGCACGTGTTAAATCAGCTTTGGCGGCGGACATATTGCCGGCCCAGATATTACGCACACCGCGTTTGGTGTAGGCCAGTGAACTGTCCGGATGTCGTTCGATAAACACACTCAGATCTTCAATGCCGCCGCTAATGTCGCCCACCCGACCACGCGCCATACCGCGTCCAAACCAGGCGGCATCCAGCTCGGGGTCAATTTCGATTGCACGACTAAAGTCAGCGATTGAGTTTTCAAATTGTTTGGTTTGTAAATAGAGTTGTCCACGTTGTATCAGTAACGCAGCATCAGTCGGTGATGCCGTGATTGAATCCGACAGTAAGGCAAGTTTTGATACGACGGATTCGTCATGATCAATCTGTGCAGTGGCTGACTTGTATGGGCTGTGTACGAGGGGGTTGAGGTAATTATCCGGATTACGCGAGACATTTTCGAAGCAAGATCGGTAAGCTTCCTGTTCCATCTCGGATTTTAATATACGGAAGCGATTAATGATTTCATCATCGTCCAGTGATATGAAGATCGGTTTGTCAAAGAATTTCCCCTTGCATTGTTCATAAATTAAATCACCATTGGCATCAAATTGGCGAAAGGCATGCAGCTGATCATCATAATGATGAACATTGATCAGGGTTTGTACGGGCGCATTTCTGCCCTGCGGCAGGTAGGCGGCAAGGTAATCAAGCTTGACGCGATTTTTGTCATCATAAATATAAAATTCAATCAGGTGGATATTGTCCGGGTTTTCGCGTTCCAGCTGGAGACGACTAATCAGTTTGCCGGTTTTATTATGATAATAACTGTGCTCGATATAAAAATCCTTATACTCGTCACTGTAACCACCGGTTTGTGTCTGTTTTGTCAGGTTGCTGTGATTAAGCGCCTGTAAGTGCAACACATGTATGCGTTCCGCAAAATTATTCCATTTGTTAACGTGAGTCTTGTCCTCTTTCATTGTTTCATCCGTGTCGGCGTAGCCAGTAAGCGTAAATATACTCAAAAATAATGGAAATAAAATGTTGAATGACTGTTTCATGGTATCAACCCTTATATATTTAAGTGTGATTCTATAATCGAATATAATGCCAGCCTTCTTGCTGGCGTTTGATGATTTGATGTAAACCGGAGCTGGTGATGGTAATATTGGGTATCAGTTTCATGTGCAAATGTTTGTCGGTTTCAATTTTTTTCACACTACGCCCGCATACGGCATAATTTAGATTTGAAAAACGGTTTTTAAGCGCAGCCAGTCGCTCGATAAATTTCGACTGGTTCGCATCAAAAAGAGTAACCCCCGGGCCGTACGCGACAATCTCAACCTCTACGGCTTGCGGATTATTCTGGTAAGACTGCAACAGATTTTCCGTTTCGAGTAACAGGGTATTTTGCATGTAGTCATCCGTGGAGTTGATATGCATGACCACTTTCCAGGGTTGTTTTGTTTCTTCCGCCTTAACCTGTATTTTACTCACCAGACTGGTATCCTGTGTGTTGGTTATAACGGTATGACCGAGCCAACCCATGCCGATGCCTGTAATCAAAACCAGCGAAGCAACCAGACTCTTTGCTGTCGGTAAATAACGTGCTCGTGAGGATGCTGCATGAGTGGCGTGAATTTGCGGATAAGCCAACTTCAGCATGTCTTTGGTTTGACGCAATTGCTGAATACGATTTGCCAATTCAGAATCCTGTTGAGCGGCCTGCAAGAGTTGCACGGTTTCATCGTGGTTCAGTTCTCCATCGATGTAGGCATTCAAGGTTTCATCAGAATAGTCTGTGGTGGAGCGTGTCATGTCTCACCTCCTGTGATTAATGGGTGTAACATTCAGGGCTGGATGATGCGCAGCTAACAATTGCGCCAGCGCCTTGCGGGCGCGACTGAGCCGACTCATCACCGTACCGACGGGAATTTCAAGAATTTCAGCGACTTCCTGGTAACTGGATTCATACAAATCGACCAGCGTTACAACCTGCCGCTGTGCCAGGGGTAATTGGGCAATGGCATGTTGTACGTGCAAAACCAGCTCCGACTGCGTTACACCTAGCTGAGCACTGTCGGGTAGTGACACAACCAGTGTATCGATATCATCGTGTTCATGGCGGCGGCGTAAATAGTCACGCCAGCAATTGGATAGTATTTGCATTAACCAAGCCTTGATTTTGGTTATATCGTTTAACTGCTGGTAGTTTTTCATTGCCTTGACGAGGCAGTCCTGTGTCAAATCTTCTGCGAGATAGGCATCATGACACCAGGCGCAAGCCACGCGAAACAATAGCGATCTGTATTGTTGGCAGGCAAGTTGTACCTTTTGTCGTTGAAAAACTGCGATCATTTCAGGCCCGGGTTTACTGATATTGGTATGGTCATATCTAGTTAAGACGCTGTTTGCGCCGTAATATTCCATTTAAATATGTTTTTAATCACTATGGCACATATTTAGTGCACAGCCTATTGAGAGAAAAAATTGGAAAAAATAAACAGGGTTATTACGGCCAAACAATTCATTATGTATTTCAACTATTTAGTTATGTCTTTGTTACGCAGTTGTGAACCAGTTTTGAAATGGCACAATTATTGTAGACATAATAATGTCATCGGGATGTGTTACTATTATTGAGCCTGACCAAACCAGGTGCAAGGCGGCAAGACACACGACACACGACATTCGTAGACGTATCCCGTAGCAAAAACATTTTTTAAAACTCATTAAGACTTAACTACTATCGGTTGTTTCAGGAGAGACACATGCACATGCAGGAAATTCGGACTATCGCCAAGGACTTTGGACTCAAAACTTCTCGTATTTCCAAGGTAGAACTGGTTCGTCAAATTCAGGTTGCAGAAGGCAACTTTGGCTGTTTTGCCACAGCAATTGATGGAAACTGTAACCAGATGAACTGCTTATGGCGGAGTGACTGTTTTGCGTCGGCAAGCAAAAAGTCAAACTAAAGGTTTCTGGTAGTCGTCAATTATTACTGCCACAGAATTTAAACAGATGATCCTGTCTGGGTTTCATCGCAGCTGCTAAATAACTTTTGCGGAACGCTCTTGTCTAAGCATTGCACGCTGACGCAGGGTCTGCAATTCACAAGCAATTATTCAGGTTTTTATCCCTGTCTTGTTTATTCCTTGATAATCAATAGCAGATTAACTAGGGCGAAAGCAGGTTCTGGTTCGCCTGTTGATATAAGGCGAGATACGCTTCGGCACTGGCTTTCCAGCTATGGTCCTGCTTCATGGCACGTTGTTGTGCCGCCATCCAGCTTGCCTGATTGGCATACAAGTTCACTGCGTTACGAATCGCGAGGATTAATCCTGCTTCGTTAACTTGCGGCATGACAAAGCCATTACCATTTTCATGTGTACTGATATCGACTACTGTATCGGCGAGCCCACCTACTGCAGAAACAATCGGCAGGGTACCATAGTGCAGGCTGTATAATTGATTCAATCCACAAGGTTCGAATCGCGATGGCATTAAAAATGCGTCACAACCACCTTCTATCAGATGCGCCAGTGTTTCGTTGTAGCCGATAGACACACCAAGTTGTTGCGGGTATTGTTGGGCAAGTTTTTGCAAGCCTTGTTCATACTGCTTGTCACCACTGCCGAGTATGATCAACTGTATCGAGGCCTGCATCAGCTTTGGCATGGCTGCGATGATTATATCAATGCCTTTTTGATCTACCAGCCGGCTTACCAGTCCGATAAGTAAAATCTTGTCTTTCGCCGGCAGTTTAAACTTTTGCTGCAGCGCGCGCTTGTTAAAAATTTTTTCAGGCAGGCGTTTGATATTGTATTTACTCGCCAGATGAGAATCTGTACCGGGATTCCATTCATCGGTATCGATGCCGTTCAGTATGCCGCTCAACACACCGGCGCGATGTTGTAATACACCTTCCATCCCGCTACCAAACCTGGCGGTCTGAATTTCACTGGCATAAGTCGGACTGACGGTATTGATGCGATCGGCATAAACAATGCCGGCTTTCATAAATGAAAACTGGTTATGGTATTCGAGTTTTTCAAAATGCCACAGCTCAGCTGGCAAGCCAAGCTTCTCAAAGGTGGCATAATCAAAATTACCCTGGTATGCCAGATTATGAATGGTAAACACAATACCGGGACGTTGTTTATATTGTGCAATCAGTGCAGCAGCCAATCCTGTTTGCCAGTCATTTAAATGCACGACTTCCGGTTGCCAGTCCAGTTCGAGCTGGTTGAGGCTGATTTTTTCAATAATCCGGCAAAACAGCGCAAAGCGTTCCGCATTATCCGGCCAGGGCGAACCATCAGTATCGAGGTATGGGTTGCCAGGTCGATCAAATAACTCCGGACAATCCACCAGATAAAGTTTTACGCGTGTGCCGGGTAAACGTGACTGCAATAGTTGCACGGTATAACCGTCGATATGTGTTTGTAGAACCGGTTTTGCTTGCGGCAGCCTGTTTTTTACTGACTGGTAGCCTGGAATAATAACGCGAACATCCACGCCCATGTTAACCAGCGCGCGTGGCAAACTGCCGGAAACGTCGGCCAGGCCGCCCGTTTTAATCACCGGGTGAACTTCACTGCTGCAAAATAAAATATGCCGGGTGTGCATGAATTGGTTCAGGCAAGTTCGAGAATAATACCGGCCAGAGGAGGCAAGGTTAATACAATAGACTGTGGCCGATTCATCCACGCAATATTTTCGCTATGTAGCTCACCCGCATTGCCAAGATTGCTGCCGCTATAAAATCCGGAATCGGAATTAACCAGTTCACGGTAGCAACCTGCGACAGGCACGCCAACCCGGTAGCCTTCGCGTGGCACTTCGGTAAAGTTTAAAACCACCACTATATGTTTATTGCCTGCACGTCGGGTAAAGGATAAAACGGATTGCGATGCATCGTTACAGTCAATCCAGTCAAAGCCCTGCGGTTCAAAATCATGTTCGTACAAGGCCGGGTGGCTGCAGTAGAGTTTGTTGAGATCGGCTACCAGTATTTGCACGCCATGGTGAAACGGGTACTCCAGTACATACCAGTCCAGCGCGGCTTCAAAATTCCATTCGCGACCCTGTGCGAATTCGCAACCCATAAACAACAGTTTTTTCCCCGGATAGGCGAACATGAAGGTATACAGCAAGCGTAAATTGGCGAAGCGTTGCCATTCATCGCCCGGCATGCGATACAACAGCGATGATTTTCCGTGTACAACTTCGTCGTGTGAAAACGGTAGCACAAAATTTTCCGTGAAGGCATACAACAAACCAAATGTCAGGCTGCTGTGATGGTGGCTGCGATGTACCATTTGCTTTTTCATGTACTCGAGCATGTCATGCATCCAGCCCATGTTCCACTTCATGGAAAAACCCAGCCCGCCGAGTTCAACCGGACGGGTCACCTGCGGCCAGGCGGTCGATTCTTCTGCCATGACCAGACTGCCGGGGTGTTCGGCATGTGTGACGGTATTGAGCTCGCGTAAAAAATGTATGGCATCAAGATTTTCATTGCCACCATATTCATTTGCTAGCCAGTCGCCGCCTTCGCGTGAGTAATCCAGATACAGCATCGAGGCAACTGCGTCCACACGTAGGGCATCGATATGAAATTCTTTTAACCAGAAGATTGCGCTACTGATAAGAAAGTTGCGTACCTCATTGCGCCCGTAGTTGAAAATCAGCGTGCCCCAGTCGGGGTGTTCTCCACGGCGTGGGTCCGCGTGTTCATACAGGGGCGTACCGTCAAATTTCGCCAGCGCATGAGCGTCGCGCGGAAAGTGCGCGGGAACCCAGTCAAGAATAATGCCGATGTTGTGCGCATGACAGTAATCGACAAAGTAACGGAAATCATCCGGCGTGCCGAAACGACTCGTTGGCGCAAAATATCCGGTGGTCTGGTAACCCCATGACGCGTCATAAGGAAATTCTGTTATCGGCAGTAATTCAATATGGGTGAAACCCAGCTCGGTAACATACTCAACCAGGCGGTGCGCGAGGGTGCGATAATCAAGAAAGTTGTCATCGCTATCGCGTTGCCATGAACCCAGGTGAACTTCGTAAATACTGAACGGTGAATGTAACCAGTCTTGCTGACTACGTTGTGTCATCCATGCACTGTCTTGCCATTGGTGCGCGGATTGATAGACTCGCGCAGCAGTGCGGGGACGAATTTCCAGTGCACGTGCGTAGGGATCGGTCTTTTCACTGATTTGTCCGCTACCACGTTGTCGCAATTCAAACTTGTACAAGCTGGATTGGGGAAATCCCGGGATAAATAATTCCCAAACGCCGGTACTACCACGTGATCGCATGGGATGGGTGCGACCATCCCACTGGTTAAAGTCACCTATCACGCTGACGCGTTCCGCGTTGGGAGCCCAGATCGCAAACAGAATGCCGTCGATGCCGTCGACTTGTCGTGGATTGGCACCAAGAAAATTATAGATATGTAAATGTTTGCCAGCTGCAAACAGCTCCAGATCGAAGTCGGGGAGTTGTGGCGTGAAGGAATAGGTGTCGTATAGCGTTGAGGTCTGGCCGTTACTGTCAATGCGTTGCAGCTGGTAATGTTGCGGTATTACCGAGCGCGAGCCATGCCATTCAAAAATGTCTGTGTTGCTCACGCGGGTGAAAGCATTGCCGGTATCGAGTAATCGTAATTCACGGGTATGCGGTAACATGACACGTATGCAAACAGTGTCGTCCTTTGTATCGGCAATACTATGGCAGCCCAAAACCGCAAAGGGATCGTGATGACGCGCCTGCATGAGTCGCTCGATTTCAAGCGCTGCGGCGTCGGATCGTGACGTTTTATTGCCTGATTTTAACATAATACCCGTATATTACCTGGTGTGTGTTCGTGAGTAGCCACTATAAACAAGTTTCAATAATAGTGCCAAGTTGGTTATATTGCCGCATTACACCTGTAGCAAGGCATCACTTGCATACAATTTAGCAGCATAAAGGTGCCTGTGTCATGACAATACATGGAATGTTGTCGCATCTTGGTGCAGATGGCTTTACGTTGCAACTGGAATGGTGCAAACTCAGTGCACTTGCAGTGTGCAAGAGAATCCTCTTTTGCCATGCAAAGTATATCAGATGTGGCAGTACGTCATTTTAGGGCTTTATTCGTAGTCTGTATTCTCGAAGTTACCCGGAGTTGGATTTTGTTGCCACCAGTATGTGCCAACAACAGATTTGTTATGTGAGAACGGCCAGACTGGCGCGCATATTGCTATTCAATAACAGGGGACTTTATAAAAGTCGCACGATGATGGCATGACAATCAGCGTGCAGTACGTATTGAACGGGAATAGCCTTTAATTGATCTCTTGTTATCTGATATGAATCATTTATAGCGACGGCTATTGTACGTATTATATAAAGTATAATTTACGATAAGGTTAACTATGTTAAGAAGTCACTCACCCCGATTTGTCAGTCGCATCACACGCGATACGCTGGCGCTTATACTGGCAGGCGGCCGCGGCTCGCGACTCAAACAAATGACCCTGTGGCGCGCCAAACCCGCAGTACCCTTTGGTGGCAAGTTCCGTATTATTGATTTCCCACTTTCTAATTGTATTAATTCGGGCATTCGTCGTATCGGTGTCCTGACGCAATACAAGGCTCACTCATTGATCAAACATATCCAGCAAGGCTGGGGTATGTTTCGCGGCGAGTTCGGTGAGTTTGTCGAGTTATTACCCGCGCAACAGCGCGTCGAAACGTCCTGGTACCTGGGTACGGCCGATGCAGTGTTTCAGAATCTGGATATCATTCGCAATCACGAACCGGAATACGTACTGATTCTGGCAGGAGACCATGTTTATAAAATGGATTACGGTGAAATGCTCGCCTGGCACGTGGAAAACCAGGCAGACATTACGGTCGGTTGTATTGAAATGCCGATAGAAGAAGCCAGTGCCTTTGGTGTGATGGGTATTGATATCGATGCGCGTATTCTGACGTTCGAAGAAAAACCCGACAAGCCTGCACCGGTACCCAAGAACCCGGACGTTGCGCTCTGTTCAATGGGTATCTATATTTTTAACAAGAATTTTCTCATTGAAAAATTACTGGCCGACGCGGATATGTCTCAGTCGTCGCATGATTTTGGCAAGGATATTATTCCTTCGATTATTAAAAAATATCGTGCCTACGCTTACCCGTTGCGTGACCCCAATACCGGCAAGCTCGGGTACTGGCGTGACGTGGGGACGATTGATGCATTCTGGCAATCCAACATGGAACTGATTTCTGTTGAACCTGAATTAAACCTGTATGACAAGGAATGGCCTATCTGGACCTACCAGGAACAATTACCCCCGGCAAAATTTGTCTTCGATGATGCGAATCGTCGCGGTGAAGCGATCGATTCCATGGTCTCCGGCGGTTGCATTATATCGGGAGCAACGGTGAAACGTTCGTTGTTGTTTTCCAGTGTGACAGTTGAATCGTATTCAAAGGTCACCGATTCGGTTGTATTGCCGGATGTAGAAATTGCCGAGCATTGTGTTATCAAGCGTGCGGTAATCGATAAAGGTTGTAAAATTCCGGTTGGTACCGAAATTGGAGTGGATGCGGAAGCCGACGCAAAGAAATATCACATTTCCAGCGGTGGCATTGTGCTGGTAACACCCGAGATGTTGGGTCAGTCGTTACACAATGTCCGCTAAAACCTCTATTAATGTCGTGCTGTATTGGCACATGCACCAGCCGGAATATCGTGATCGACGCAATGATCACTATTATTTACCCTGGACCTATTTGCATGCCATCAAGGATTATTCGGATATGGCGGCGCATATCGAAGAAAATCCGCAAGCCAGAACAGTTATCAACTTTACGCCGACCCTGCTCGAACAAATTGATAACTACGCAAAACAGTTGCAGGCGTACCTTGATAAAGCGACGACCATTACCGATCCAACCCTGGCAGCACTGGTAGCGCGCAGCTTGCCGACAGACAAGCAATCGCGAATGAAACTGGCGAAGGATTGTTTGCGCGCCAACAAGGAACGCTTTATCGAGCGCTATCGTCATTATGGCTTGCTGGCCGACCAGGTTAACTGGCTGGAAACGCATGACTATGCCAGTCAATACATGAACGATCAGTTTTATTTTGATTTACTGGTGTGGTTTCATCTCGCATGGCTGGGTGAGAGTATCAAGCGTTGTGATGTGCGTGTGAGCAAGTTGATGCAACAAGCGTGTAACTATACGCTCGAAGATCGTCACATATTGCTTACTATCATGACCGAAGTGATTAGCGATCTCATTCCTCGCTATAAGAAACTGGTGGCGCAAGGTGTAGTTGAGTTATCAGTTACGCCCTATGCGCATCCGATTATGCCCTTGATGCTGGATTTTAATTCTGCGGCAGAAGCCATGCCGGAAGTCGTTTTACCAGCAGCGACAAGTTATCCTGAGGGTGAAGAACGGGTGCGCTGGCATATTGAGAAAGGCTTGCAGGTATTCGAAAAATATTTTGGTTTTCGCCCGCGTGGTTGTTGGCCATCGGAAGGCAGCGTGAGTGAGGCGACGGTGCAACTGTTAAACGAAGCCGGTATCACCTGGTTGGCAAGCGGTGAAACGGTTTTGCATAACAGTCTGGGTGACCTGGCCGATACCAATCTTGAACACCGTCATTGTATTCATCAGGCCTATCAATTAAATACATTGCCATTGCGTTGTTTTTTCCGTGATGATGGTTTGTCGGATGCAATTGGTTTTACCTATTCAGCCTGGCATGGTGATGATGCGGTGGCCAACCTGATTCATAACATTGGTAATATTGCAGATGCCTGTGCTACGGCAAACGTGGGTGAAAGTGCGATTGTTTCCATTATTCTCGACGGCGAAAATGCCTGGGAATATTACCCTGAAAACGGCTACCATTTTTTAACCGCGCTGTATGAAGGACTGGTGAAAGACAAACGCATTAACCTGACGACGTATTCGGAGTATCTTGAAAAAAACCAGCACTCCTTCAACCTGTCCAGACTGGTGGCGGGTAGCTGGGTATATGGCTCTTTCTCTACCTGGATTGGTGATAAGGATAAAAACCGCGCCTGGGATATGCTGGTCGAAGCAAAGCTTGCTGTGGATACTGCGCTTGCCTCGAACAAGTTAAGAGCTGACCAGGTTGAGGCGGTGTTACAGCAGCTGGCAATTTGTGAGGGGTCCGACTGGTTCTGGTGGTTCGGCGATTACAATCCCTCGGAATCGGTTGCCGACTTTGATTTGTTATATCGCACACATTTATTGCACTTGTATCAATTGCTTGAGCAGACGCCACCTGCATCCTTGTCCCTGTCGTTGAGTCACGGCAGCGGCGCGCCAGCCGCGGGTGGTGTGATGCGTCGGGGTAAAGAATAGACGTGAAGAATGCTGACAAGGACGGTCCGGGCCAATGTCTGGCAAGGCGGCGTGCCGGCGTGTTGTGTCACGTAACTTCACTTCCGGGAACAAACGCACACGGTAAAGTCAGTCACGCTGCCTACCGTTTTGTTGAATGGCTGGTACAAGCCGGGTTTTCAATCTGGCAGGTACTGCCATTAAACCATACCCATGAAGACGGTTCTCCATACCACGCCTTGTCTGCACATGCCTGCGATCCCAAATTAATTTGCCTTGACTGGTTGAGCGACAGAAATTATGTCACGGCAGCCGAAATCAGCAAACACACACACACTGAAAGTTTGCAAATTGCGTACAGACAGTTTTTGAAACTGAATGACAAAGCGTTACTGGATGATTACCGGCAATTTGTTCAGCAACAGGCATACTGGCTGGCTGATTACAGCCTGTTTATGTCGATACGCCAGGTACAAAACAACAAGCCATGGATACAATGGCCGGCAGCTTTGCGTGATCGTGAAGCAGATACACTAAAACAATTTCGTCAGGACCATAAACAAGATATTGCCTTTCATGATTTCTGTCAGTTTATAATTTTTAGCCAGTGGCAGGGGCTGAAAACCTTTGCCAATCAGCATGGCGTTTTATTGTTTGGTGATGCACCAATTTTTGTTTCACATGACAGCGCTGATGTATGGGCGAACCGCCGCTTTTTTGATCTCGATAAAAACGGCAAACAAAATTTTGTTGCGGGTGTACCACCGGATTATTTTTCTGCCGATGGTCAGCGTTGGGGCAATCCACTCTATGACTGGAGCGCAATGCAGACGGATAATTTTGGCTGGTGGAAAGATCGTTTCCAAACCCAGGCGGTATTATTTGATATTCTGCGTATTGATCACTTTCGTGGTCTGGCTGCGTTCTGGCAAATACCGGCGACAAATAAAACTGCCAGGCAAGGCAAGTGGGTTAATGCCCCCGGTGCTGAATTATTACAGGAGCTGATGCAGGCAGGGAATTCGCTAACACTGGTGGCAGAAGACCTCGGCATTATCACCGATGAAGTGCATGCCTTGCGCGAAAAATTTTCGATCCCCGGTATGAAGGTATTACAGTTTGCATTCGATGGTGATCCGGAAAATATATATTTACCGCACAATCACCGCAGTGATTTTATTGTTTATACCGGAACACATGATAATGATACAACCGTGTCCTGGTATAACGCACTGGCCGATCATGACAAGGCGTATGTGCAGACCTATCTCGGTTTTGCTGGCGATGAAAAAATGCCCTGGCCATTGATACGCGCGGCACTGGCGAGTGTGGCCAATACCGCGATTATTCCATTACAGGATTTACTCGAGCTGGGTCATGAACATCGCATGAATACGCCAGGCACAACCACGGGTAACTGGTCGTGGCGATTTGACTGGCAGCAGATTCCTGAGCAACTTGCTGCACGCGTCTGGTCAATGAATAAAATCTATAATCGTTTATAGAATTTATAAAGCAGAAATATATTCCGCATCAAATCCACATCATAAAGCCGAGCTCAAAGCGATGGCTGAGCAGTTCATGATGCGGGTACATACGAATCTTGTAATAACTTAATCCTGGTTGTGCGGGACGAAGTTTGAGTGTAAACATATTCATCCCGTCACGTTGACCATCATGAGACAGCTTTATGGTTTCATAAGGCTGGTATTTGTTATTGGCAAATTTATACAGGATGGCTTCAATGATGACATCCTCAGGAGCGAGTGTATTCAGATTGACGCCAACTTCAGCGTGAAGCGTTTCGCCGGTAAGCATTTTGTCAATAATCTCATCGGTACGATGCATGGAGACCCCTACCCAGTGGGTACGAACCTTTTCTTTCCATGCGGCCAGCGTTTTGGCGGCCTGATAATTGTCTGCTGCAAAACGTTTATGTTGTTTGCCAGCCTTGGAATAAAATTTTTCAACATAATCGACCACCATGCGCTGTGAATTAAAGCGTGGCAGGCAGGATTTAATCGATTCCTTGGAAATTTTTACCCACGAAGTTGAGTAACCTTGTGAACCGGAATTGAAATATTTTGGAATAACGTCGTATTCAATAATATCCAGCAAATCTTTCGCTTCGTCATGACTGTTTAATTGATGGTTATGCTGATGCTGCACGGACGGGTGTATTGCCCAGCCGTTTTTACCGTTATAACCTTCGCCCCACCAGCCATCGACCACACTCAGGTTGACTACGCCATTAATGGCGGCTTTCTCGCCCGAGGTACCACTGGCTTCCAGTGGATATTCCGGTGTATTAATCCATACATCAGTACCTGTCACCAGCTTGCGTGCGATCGACATGTCATAACCTTCGAGCAGAATGATTTTGCCGATAAATTCCGGTCGTAACGAATATTCATGAATGGTGCGAATCAGTTCCTGTCCGGGAATATCACTCGGGTGCGCCTTGCCGGCGAAAATAAACATCACGGGTCGATCCGGGTTATTCACCAGTCGCGCCAGTCGTGCCGGGTCTTCAAATAATAATGTCGCGCGCTTGTATGTGGCAAAGCGTCGCGCAAAGCCGAACACCAGCACATCGCTTTCCGGTTTGGAGGTGAATTGTGTAATACGTTTAATAATGGATTTACTGTAACCCGCACGCTTAAATCGTGCGGTGGTGCGTCGACACACATCGTCCAGCATCAGGGCCTTGAGTTCCTTGCGCAAACTCCAGAAGCGATGATCGGGTATGGTATCGATGCATGTCCAGTAATTTTTATTCAACAGTTCATTGCGCCACTCACGAAAACGCATGTCAAACAGATTCACCCATTCGCGCGCGAGAAAAGTCTGTACATGTACGCCGTTGGTGACATAGGAAATCGGATTGTCTTCATAAGGTACCTGTGGCCAGATGTAACCTTCCATTTGTGAGGCAACACCACCATGAATTCGACTGACACCGTTATGAAAACGTGAGCCGCGCAGAGCCAGAGCGGTCATATTGAAGCTGCCATGATTATTATTGGACAAGCCGAGTTGTAAAAACTCATCCATGCTGATACCGAGTTGCTTCGCATAATCTGTAAAGTATTGCGTAATATGAGCGGGTTCGAAAATATCATGTCCGGCCGGTACCGGTGTATGGGTGGTGAACACGGTATTGGCAGCAACATACTCCATAGCTTCATAAAATGTCAGGCCACTGGCAACCTGCTCACGAATTCGTTCCAGAATCTGAAACGCCGCATGACCTTCGTTAATGTGCCACACTGTTGGTGCGATACCAATGGCGCGCAGCGCGCGTACACCGGCGATGCCGAGTACAATTTCCTGACGAATACGGGTATTTTTATCGCCACCATAAAGCTGGAAGGTGATGGAGCGATCTTCCTTGCTGTTATCTGGCAGATCGGTATCCAGCAAATAAAGATCAATATGTCCTGCTTTTACTTTCCATACCTTAACCTTTACTGGATGGTCGTCAAGATCGACTTCCACAACCACTTCGTTACCAACCGCGTCCGTCGCGGGATGTACCAGTAACTCATCAAAATTCATGGCGTGATAAACCGCCATTTGATTTCCATCACCATCTATGGACTGGTTGAAATAACCCTGGCGATATAACAGGCCCATGGCGACAAAGGGTACGCCCAAATCACTGGCCGCCTTGCAATGGTCACCGGCCAAAATGCCCAGACCACCGGAATAAATCGGAAAACTTTCATGAAAACCAAACTCGGCACAAAAGTAGGCAACCTGGTCAGTTGCAATATCCAGACTGTCGAGGACGTGCTGGTTATGGACTTTTTGGTGGTAATTGGCGAACGCTGACATGACGCGGCTGTATTCTTCCATGAAAATATGGTCAGCAGCGGCGTCATCAAGAATTTGTTGCGATACACGGCGCAGGAATAATTTGGGATTATGGTTACAGGATTCCCATAATGATATATCGAGTCGGTAAAATAGCCCGCGTGCACCACGGTCCCAGCTGTAAAGCAGGTCATTTGCCAGCTCTTCGAGACCTGCCAGTCCTTCCGGAATTTGTGGTCGTACCTCAATTTTAAAAAGCGTTTCGTTCATTCATTTACATCCTGTTATTTTTGTATCGAGCTGTACAAAAGAGTCAATTATCGTACCAACTTCCGGGGAATACTTGCACCAGACAAGAGTATTTTAATTTTAACATCGATATCAACAGCTTAGAAAAGCTGCTGTTCATAAATTAAGCCACTGAGCCTGATACTACAATGACATTATTTCGTCGTCCAAATTTCAATAAACTAACTTGATTCAGATAAGTGCATGTTTATTCGTTACTGCACGGAGATGGGGCGTAGCTCGCCGCCGCACCATAGTATATCGACGTTTAATGCAATGTATATGCCTGTGCAAAAAAACTCTTTTCTTGTCGTGTTGCTTACCGCTTGCAGCCACTATATAGCGGATGGGTGGATCAGGTGATATTGTGGCTGGCGCCGAGTCAGTGGATTTTGCGTGCAATACGGCGCGAAGGCATGGTCAATGAAGCGATACGGTAGTTCATGGTCGCGTCCAGGAGGTATACCCATGCGGGTAGTCTGTATAATTTGTGCAATGTGGTGACGTACATCGTCGATATAAAAGCGGCTCGGGTCGAATTGTTGCTGATCCCAGTCAATGACACGTAACCCAAGAGACACACAGAGCAGCGTTTGTCCATTGCATAGTTTTTCTTCACTGCGATAGCTACCATCGGCCTTGCGATTGTTTTTTTGCATTCGCAACAGATTGCCTTGCGGTGATTGTTTGTCAAAAAATGGATAGGCAGCCTTGATGAGTACGGCATTTCCCTTGCCGCGTACGCTGATGTTGAGCGAGTCCTTACCACGCGCATAGTACATGTAAATTGTTCCGGCTGGCATGAACATGGCTTTGCGTTTCTCGGTATAACCTAGTGAGGAGTGACTGCCTTTTTCGGCAAGGTAATAGGCTTCGGTTTCAATGATACGTGCTGCAAGCCAGTGTTGCTTTACTTTGTGGCGCAGCACTTTGCCAAGCAACGCTTTGGCGACGGTGCAGGCATCGCGGTTGAAAAAATCGCTCTCGAGCATCATTGGATAGTTCGCAACCTTTACTCAGCCAGTAACATTTCAAGCTTGTCGGTGATATGCGGTACATCCCATTCCAGTCCACCAAACAAGGCGTATCGAATCCTGCCTTGCTTGTCGATAACATAACTGGTCGGGAAAGCGAATACTTGCCAGCGTTGCAAGGCAGCGCCATCGTTATCCAACAGAATGGGGAAATTCACTTTCACTTTTGTGTTTAAAAAATTATTAATGGTAGCCTTATCTTCCGCCATGTTCACGGCAAGGATATCAAAACCTTTATTTTTATAACGATCCAGCAAGCGTTGCATCGACGGCATTTCGTGCACACATGGCGGACACCAGCTTGCCCAGAAATTAACTAACACGACCTTGCCCTGGTAGTTTTTCAGGTTGATGGCTTTGCCGGCTAGATTGTTTAATTCCAGTAATGGCGGCGCTGGGTCACCCTTGAATGCTTGCAAGCTACGTTCTTTTTTTCCGACACGCACTGCTGGTGCTTGCCGGCTGTTTGTTACAGCACGTCGTTTTTTGTCGGGTAGACGAGTTAACAACCCGAGGGCATTTAATGTCAGCGTTGGAAGTTGTGCCGCAAGTTTTTTTTCGGCAACCGTTGCGTCCGGGCGAAAGTAAAATCGATCCCGCACATTATCAAGCGCTTGCACATAGACGTCACTGCCGCTTTTACGTAGTGCGGGAATGGTTATTTTGCGTTTCCACCACCATGGTGACAGTTTCGGTTGTAAAATGTATATCGCCTGATTGGTTGTTTCTACCACCGGCATTAATTCTGCTGCTTCGCCGGGATCGGGCGTTTCAACAAACAATTTTGGGTGCACAAGAATCAGGCCTGCCAGTGCATCATGTGTCGGCGATTGTTGCCATGCGGCAGCTCCACGTAAAACAGGGATCGCACCACGATCGGTTGTCATTAGTACAATCTTTTTATGTGTCTTCTGCCAGGCGTAGTCGATTAACATTTGCATATCGGTTGCGGGAATCAGATCCATACTGCTTTGTGTGGCAGGTAAAAAGTGCGCTTCCAGTAAATCGATCAACCAGACCTCCACGCCTGCCTGTGGCAAGGTTTTGGCAAGGTCGAGTTCAGCGGATTTCAGTCCCGCTTCGGACGGCTGCAAAATTAACAGTGTATCCCCTCTGGCCGGGTAAACCTGGATACTGATGTCAACATCATTGGCGACGGTCAGGTTAAGTGTCGTTTCAGCATGGGCAAATGATGCGGCGACGGACAGCAGGCATACTATTATATACAGACTGAACTGCTTGTATGACCTGACATATGATCGGGCAAGTAAACTGGTTTGTATCATGCGCATGCTTTAGACTTGATCGTATGAATGTATTTTTTTATTTTAATTGTATAAGGGTCAGGTGAATATGCATCCTGTTGTCATTATAGGTACCGGACTGGCCGGATACAATGTTGCCAAAGAGTTTCGCAAGTTAAATACCGAACAGGATTTGTGCCTGGTCACCGCTGATGACGGAAGTTCTTACTCCAAGCCCATGCTATCAAATGCCTTTGCGAAAAATAAAACCCCACAGCAGCTGGTGATGGCGGATGCGACGAAAATGGCAGCTGACCTGGCTGCACTGATTGTGACAGACTCCGCCGTGATGCATATTAATGTTGCTGACAAAGTGCTGGTGTTACAAAATGGTGAACAAATAAATTATGACAAGCTTGTGCTTGCTACGGGCGCGTTACCCATTGCACCCCCTTTGGCAGGCAATGCAGCCAGCGAAGTTATGTTCGTGAATAATCTGGCTGAATACGAACAATTTCATACCCTGGTTGCAACGGCTGATTCCATTGCGATTATCGGCCCCGGCCTGATTGGCTGTGAGTTTGCAAATGATCTGATCACACAGGGTAAACAGGTCACTGTTATTGGACCCGATGCAGCACCGCTGGGACGTTTATTGCCACAACAGGCCGGCGAGTTCATGCAGAATAAATTAACTGAAGCGGGTATTAAGTGGCAATTACAGACTGTCGTTAAGCAAATCGATAAAGTGGGCAAGCAGTTCCAGCTACAGCTGGAAAATGGCAGTACTTTACAGGCAGATTTGGTGTTATCGGCGATTGGACTGTTACCGAATACGCAACTTGCAGCGGCGGCCGGTATAACTGTCAATCGTGGGATTGTCGTGAACGAGTTACTGCAAACCAGCGCTGAGAATATTTTCGCGTTGGGTGATTGTGCCGAGGTAAATGGTCATGTGTTACCGTTTATTATGCCAATCATGCATGCCTCCCGCGCCCTGGCAAAAACACTTGCCGGTGAGTCGACGTCAGTCAGTTATCCCGCCATGCCGGTTTTAGTCAAAACGCCCGCTTGTGCGACCATCGTCTCACCACCGGCACGCGGCACGTCAGGCGAGTGGCAGGTTGAAGCAACAGAATCGGGAGTGTGTGCGAAATATATCGCGACTGGCAACGAATTGGCTGGATTTGCCTTGTTAGGTGATGCAACGCAACAAAAACAGGCATTAACAAAGGAATTACCGGCAGTAATGTAAGCGTGGGCCGTGTAACAACATAACGCGTCAAACACGGCTTTACACACGATAGATAAATTATCCAGCCTGCCATTCTGTTACAATAGCCCGATGGATGTTTCCTCGATACTCGAACCCCTCAATGATGCCCAGCGTAATGCGGTGTGTGCCCCCAGTTCCGGTGCAGGCGCCAATACGCTGGTATTGGCCGGGGCCGGCAGCGGCAAGACCCGTGTACTGGTGCATCGTATCGCCTGGTTATTGCAAGCCGAAGGCTTGTCACCCTACAGCATACTGGCGGTCACCTTTACCAACAAAGCCGCCGGTGAAATGCGCGCGCGACTGGAAGATCTGGTCGGCCTGCAGGCAGGTGGATTGTGGGTCGGCACCTTTCATGGTTTGGCGCACCGTCTGTTACGCGCACACTGGCAGGAAGCCAATTTGCCACAATCATTTCAGATTCTCGACAGTGAAGATCAGTTACGGGCACTGCGTCGTTTGATACGTGACATGGGTCTGGATGAAAACCAGTGGCCGGCAAAAGAATCACAATGGTTTATTAATGCACGCAAGGACGAAGGCTTGCGTCCGGATAAACTGACCGCAGGCCGTGATGTGCACCTGCAATACATGATCGAAATCTACAAACAATATGACGCGATGTGTCAGCGTGCCGGCCTGATTGATTTTGCCGAACTGTTATTGCGCGCCAAGGAATTATGGGTGAAGCGACCCGATGTGTTGCAACATTATCAACAGCGTTTTAAAAATGTATTGGTGGACGAGTTTCAGGATACCAACTCCATTCAATACGAATGGTTGCGCTTGCTGGTTGGCGAGCAGAATGCAATGTTTGCCGTCGGCGATGATGATCAATCTATTTATGGCTGGCGTGGCGCGCGCGTTGAAAATCTGCACCAGTTTGAGAGTGACTTTAAAGGTGTGTCACTGTTTCGTCTGGAACAAAATTACCGCTCAACCGGTACCATTCTTGACGCGGCCAATGCACTGATTGCCAATAATACCACCCGCATGGGCAAGGAATTATGGACTGCCGGTAGTGATGGCGAGTTAATTGATTTATACGCGGCTTTTAACGATCTGGATGAAGCGAACTATATCGTTGACAGTATTCAAAAAAATATAGAACAAGGCCAGCAACGCAGTGACAATGCCATCCTGTATCGTTCCAACGCACAATCACGGGTACTTGAAGAAGCATTAATTCAACGTGGCATACCATATCGTGTTTATGGCGGTCTGCGCTTCTTCGAACGACAGGAAATCAAGGACGCGCTGGCTTACCTGCGTCTGACGGCGAACCACGATGATGATGCCGCATTTGAACGCGTGGTCAATACACCGACACGCGGCATCGGTAACAAGACCATTGAAACCTTGCGTAACACCGCACGTTCAAGTGGCATGACCCTCTGGCAAGCCTGCGCACATATTCTGTCGACCAAAGAGTTAACTGCACGGGCATTAAATGCATTAGAAGTCTTTATGAACCTGATTGAATCAATGGCAACGGAATCCAGCCCCATGCCGCTGCACGAGAAAATTGAATACGTGATTCATGAATCATTACTCTATGCGCATTACGAAAAAGAAAAAGGTGAAAAAGGTCAGGCACGCCTCGAGAACCTGGATGAGCTGGTGCAGGCAGGTAATTATTTTGCGGCTGAGTTTAAAAAAGCCGCTGAATCCAGTACAGATAGTGATGACGCGCAAACTGGCACGGGTTCCGATATAGATCAAAACACTAACTGGGATGAACTATCCGAATTTTTATCACATGCGGCACTGGAAGCCGGTGATGCCCAGGCAGATGAATGGGATGATTGTGTGCAATTAATGACGCTACATAGCGCCAAGGGTCTGGAATTTAAAAACGTGTTTATGTGTGGTGTGGAAGAAGGCTTGTTCCCGCATCATCGATCGGCCGACGATTCCAGTCGTCTCGAAGAAGAGCGACGCCTGTGTTATGTCGGCATGACACGCGCGCGCGAAAAACTGGTGATTACCTATGCAGAGAAACGACGTATGTACGGCGAAGAAATTTATCCGACTCCCTCGCGATTTATCAAGGAAATCCCGACAAAATTCCTGCAACAAATTCGTATGAAAGGGGAAGTCAGTATGCCGTTCGCAAAAAAAACCACCAAACCGGTCAGTGCAGTACGTGAAAAAAGTATTAACTATACCGGTATTCGACTCGGCCAACGTGTTAACCATGCCAAATTCGGTGACGGAGTGGTATTAAACTATGAAGGCGAAGGGCGTCATGCCCGCGTGCAGGTCAATTTCGAAATGGCCGGGCATAAATGGTTAATGGTTGATTATGCAAATTTAAGCAAGATTTGAGTGTATGTTTAACTAATCAACTAACAATAAAGAATACCTTAGGATCTTAGGATGCGGTAAGGAGCAGATTAAACCGGCTAACAGGTCGCTTGTTCACCATTACTAAAATGCCTATGCCCATCAAGAATAAAATAATGCTGAATGGTTCGGTTACTTGCACTGGGTTAATCCGGAAAGCCATATCATACTGACTATAATTTGGAAATATGTTAGTCGGGTCCTGAGAGAGGATTAATTGACCGCTTGAATAGAGGTTGGATTCTGCAAAACCGAAACCCCAGCGTGCATTGTCATTGTCAATCATTAATGAATATGTGCTACCTATATTTAATATGTATGCAGATAAATCAAATCCTGCCCAACCAAGGAAGCCATCTGATAGTCCAGATAATGAACCTGCACCTACCAGATTACCGCCTGTTCCGGTACCTTCGTAAAGCGAAAAAGAAATATCATAGTCTGAAGGGGCGACAAATTGATTATATTCAGTAATCCAAAAGTCGGCTGTAACGTAGATGTCCTCTGCTACAAAACTTTGTCCAACTGGTCCAAAATGTTGAATTTGTGCGTAATTGTCGACTACATTTTGTTGAATAGGCAGTGCGTTTACAACGCCAGATACCGACAAGCATGATATAAATAATAATGATTTATAAACCAGAATAAAGCGCTTCATTTACATTTCCCCCCAACCAAAATAAACTTTACACAGTTAATATCGATTTGTAAACGGATTATAACCAGTGTGAGATCAAAAAACAGCAATACATAACTAAATTACAATATGTTATCAGAAATAATATATGGACAAAGTTGCATTGATGGCAGAATGGAGAGTTGTAATTAGCTGTATTAGTAGCTGGTAGTTAAATTTCCAAACAGTTCTTATCTGTCAATTCAACAATACTGATCGAACATGCGCCTGTGGCTTGCCGAGGAAGTTACCTTGCGCATAGTCAACACCGTATTCGCGCAACAGGTTTAATGTTTCCTTGTTTTCCACAAACTCTGCAATGGTCTGTTTGCCAAGAGCATGTGCGATTTGATTCATGGACTGCACCATGGCCTGGTCAACCGGTGTATTCGCCAGCCCTTGCACGAATGAGCCATCTATTTTCAGTTTGTCGACCGGCAATTGTTTGAGATAGGAAAACGAGCAAAAGCCGGAGCCAAAATCATCGAGCGCAAACTGACAACCAAGGTCTTTTAATTTACCAATAAATTTACTCGCGGCGCGCAAATTCGCGATGGCTGCCGTTTCGGTTATTTCAAAGGTGAGTCGCGATGGGTCGAGTTTTGTTTCATTGAGCAAGGAACGAATCATGGGCAGTAGCTCGCGATCTTCAAACGCCATGCCGGATAAATTAATAGCAAAATGAATATCACGATGACCAGTGTTAGTGGTGATAAATTGCGGATCTTTTTCGATATCGGCAAGGTGTATCATGGCGCGTGATACTGCCCAGCGATCGACATTATGTACCAGTCCGAAGCGTTCGGCGGCCGGCATAAAACCACCGGGTAATATGGCATCGCCATTATCACGTCGCATGCGTAACAATACCTCGTAATCATGGACCTGGTGATCGGCTATGGAAAATATCGGCTGGAACACCAGTGAAAAGCGATCATTTTCATAGGCGTCACGAACGCGGCTGGCCCAGCCCATATCTTCCGTCAGGCCATCCTTTTCATTCTCTTTTTCATCATAAATGTGTACACAATTACGTCCCTGTGATTTGGCAAGATTACAGGCAAGGTCAGCCTGTGACAGGACATCATCCGCGGAAACAGATTTGTTGGTGATACAGGTTGCACCGATACTAATTGTGACATTGAATGCCTTGCCGCTGTCAATAAACTGGTAGTTCTCAAACAGCAGCCGTAAATTCTCGGCAACAGCCGCCACTTCTACCGGATTGATGTTATATAAAAGTATTGTAAATTCGTCGCCACCAAAACGTGACAGTAAATCGCCTTCGCGAATATTACTTCGTAACAAATTGGTTGTATCGATCAACAGACGGTCGCCAGCGGCGTGACCCAGTGTATCGTTAACATATTTAAATTGATCAAGATCCAGATAAAATACCGCGCACTCGGCGGCGCTGCGCGCGACGCGTGTTACCAGACGCTCAAGTTCCTGCTGAAAGTAATTGCGATTGAACAGGCCGGTTAGCGAATCATGTTGTGCCTGATAGGTGAGTTCAGTCTCGTAGGCCTTTTGCGCGGTGATATCACGCGCGGTGCCGGTTATATAGGCGATACTGCCATCGTCATTCAAAGTGGGGCGGGCGTTAAAGCTGAGGTGGTGTTTTTTATTATTACTGTCCAGATGCACGGTCTCGTAACCGAGCAGCTCCTTGCCTTCCAGCAGGCTTTGCCAGGCTTTTTCATCTCGCAATCTGGATTCCGGCGCCTGAAACTGGCTGTAATGTTTGAACAGCATGTCACAAGCTTCATAACCGTAGATGTGTGTCACGGCGGTATTCAGGTAGGTCCAGCGACAGCGGTTATCCATTCTCCACACCAGGTCATGCGCTGTTTCAACCAGATCGCGATAACGCGCCTCGGCATCGATTAACATGCGTTCATATGCCTTGCGGTCCGAGATATCAGAAATCAGACAATTATAATAGTGCTGATTATCCATGGTCATTTGATTGATTCGAACCGACATAATCAGCTTGCGACCGTTCTTGTGTTTTGCCGTGACCTCATGTGTGCCCTGCATGGCCGCGTAGTTGCTCTGATCATGATTAAAATTGGGAATCAGCCAGTTAATCGAGTTACCGCGTACTTCATCAATTGTATAGCCGAATAAATTTTGTGCGGCGGGGTTAAAGGTTTCGATATTACCGACGTCGTCGAGAATAAAAATACCTTCAGCGGCATGCTCAACAATTGCATGCACGTGTTGCTCCTGATCACCCAGTCGTTTGAACAGTTTACCGAGTGTTTGTACCAGTAATCCAATTTCATCGGTCGAGTGTGGTGTCAGCCGTTCAGCAAGACGTTGATAGGTTGACGCGCCACTAGCGAGCGTAACTTTTTGTACCGGGGCCAGTGCCTGTGTCACCCCTCTAAGACAAAGCCATGTCACAATAAAGGATAACGCAGCAAGCAATGCGTAGACTGTAATAAACTCGTGATTAAGAAAGCCGGTTTTCCACCAGTAATATTTTGCAGCAATCGTCAGCATTAACAGGGGAACAAAACAGCCGATTAACATTATTTTGGTTTTTAAACTGACATGCACGTGATCGAGGCCAATATAACGACTCACAATGCCAAGCGCATTTATGGCGTAGAAATACCCAGGCAATCCTGTCAGTACCGCAATGACCAGATGTAATAAAATAAATTGCATTAAATCATTCGGTGTCGCAGCTGAGGTTGCGCCCATAACCCAGTGATGTACGGTCGGTATCAGTAAAACGTAGAGCAAAAAGAATAACCAGTAGTTGGTACCGAAGGCCTGCATGTGACGGCGGATTGCATCTGGTGCAGGTGAGTTGGTCGAGTCGTTTTTGAGTAGTGCAAAAACAGGATTCAGAAAACGGTAGGTATAAACACCAATCCATAAAGAAAGTAGCGTGAAAATTCCCGGCACGGCAAGCCCTGCCGTAGTTTGAAAAAAATGAAAACTTGTTCTGAGGTTGATGATCTCAATAAAGCTGTATGTGATGACGGGTGTGAGCAAAAAACTCAACAACACAACTAGCGTTAGATTATTTCGTAGCTTAACAAGTGACTGCAACATGGCTCTTTATTCTTTTTAAGTTCTGGTGATCTGGCGCAATACTTCCCCATGCCAATATAAGAATTGGAATGTACATTTTCTCCAACGGGGAAAGTAAGCATAAGCATGGCAAACGAATTGAGTGCTTTCCAGTTGATCCGGGAAAATAATTTTTTTAATTTTTTTACCAACAAATAACTCGACATACATGCAAAGAATCAGTAACTTAACGTGCTATTGAAACAGGTTGGTTTATTATTATGTAGCGATACATTGATACCTTTAATGTTGATTTATTCAACAATTGAAAAGTAATTAAACAACACATCAGGATAACGTTATGAAAAGACGCGACTTTATAAAATCAGCGGGTGCAGGCGCATTACTCGCGGGCGGAACTGCAATTGTTCCGGCAGTTGCGCCGGCCGTGGTCAGTGCAAAAGCAAAATACAAATGGAAAATGGTTACCACTTGGCCAAAGAATTTTCCGGGTCTGGGTACCGGCGCAAATAATCTTGCCAAGCTCATTACAGAAATGAGTGGAGGCCGAATTGAAGTCAAAGTATACGGTGCAAAAGAGCTGGTGCCCGCGTTTGAAGTCTTTGATGCAGTGCAACGTGGCGCCGCACAAATGGGTCATGGTGCAGCGTATTACTGGAAAGGCAAGAATGAAGCATTTCAATTTTTTTCTACCGTGCCATTTGGATTAACCGCACAGGAAATGAACGGCTGGTTGTTGTACGGCGGCGGTATGCAGTTGTGGGAACAGGCCTATGCGGATTTTAACCTCATCCCCCTGGCTGCAGGTAACACGGGTGTACAGATGGGTGGCTGGTTTAACAAGCAAATTAATTCGGTTAAAGATTTAAAAGGCCTGAAAATGCGTATACCCGGCATGGGCGGTGAAGTATTGCGACGTGCTGGTGGTACACCGGTAAATTTACCGGGCGGCGAACTCTATACTGCATTGCAATCCGGTAACATTGATGCCACCGAATGGGTTGGTCCCTATAATGATCTGGCATTCGGTTTTTACAAGATTGCCAAATATTATTATTACCCGGGCTGGCATGAGCCGGGCACGACACTTGAAGGCATTGTGAATAAAAAAGCTTTTGATGCCTTGCCTAAAGATTTACAGGCAATTGTGAAAAATGCCGCATGGGTAGTGAATCAGGACATGTTGGCCGAATACACGGCGCGTAACAATGCTGCACTAAATACATTACTGACCAAACACAAGGTTGACTTGCGTCCGTTCCCGGAAGACGTTCTGGATAGCCTGAAAAAACTCAGTGATGAAGTGGTCGCGGAAGTCGCTAATGTCAATGCGCTCAGCAAAAAAGTCTATGCATCCTACAAGAAATATCGTGACAACGTGGTGGCCTGGCATAATATTTCCGAGCGAGCATTTTTAAACGCGAGAAATAAATAACTAAACTTGTAAATCTGAAACAAGAATGCCGATCAGAATAAACACTGGTCGGCATTTTTTGTGGTATCAGTAACTAGCCCGATTTATTTATCTTTATCCAACTTCAGCGAAACCGAATTTATGCAGTAACGCAAACCGGTCGGCTGTGGTCCATCCGGAAACACGTGGCCAAGATGTGCGTCACAGCGACTACAGTGTACTTCGGTACGTTTCATAAATAACTTTTTATCGACAGATTCACCCACGGCTTCTGTAGATAATGGCTTGAAAAAACTCGGCCAGCCGGTACCGGAATCAAATTTTGTTTCAGCATCGAACAATGGTTGGCCACAACAGCTGCAAACATAGGTGCCGGGTTCCTTGCTGTCGTGATATTCACCGCTGAAGGCGCGCTCGGTACCGTGCTCGCGACACACATAATATTGCTGCTCAGTCAGTTGTTCGCGCCATTCGCTGTTTGATTTGCTGATTTTTTCAGTCATCGCTGTTTCCATTTAAATGTGATTTACCTGATTTTATGTAACTATTCGGCATCAGGTGTGAGAGGAAGTTCAACGCAGGCTTTCAAACCGCCGCCTTCGCGTGAATTCAGGAGTAATACACCGTTATGCCAGCTGACTATGCGTTCGACGATGGCAAGCCCCAGCCCGGCACCCCTGGTATCGGTACGTGAATTCACCTTGCGCGTGAAGGGTTGCGTGAGTTTGTTAACATCCTGCTGGTCAATTCCGGGCCCGCGGTCCAGCACACAAATATAAACATGATCACCTATTTGTGTGGTTTCAACGGTAACATCCTGCCTGCCATAATCCCAGGCATTATTTATCAGGTTGGTGAGCAGACGTTGCATGGCCAGATATTTAAATGAAAATTTCGGTACCGCGGACAGGTTGAGTTTGATGTGCTTGTTTTCCTGTGCATAGCGTGCCGCCATGTGTTCAATCATGGCATTCAAATCGGACAGCGTAGCCAGCTCATCGACGCCGTCGCGTACATAGGTAAGAAATTGCCCGACTATCGAGTCGATACTTTCGATGTCTTCGATCATGCCGTTATAAAGTTCGGGTTCGAGCTTTTGATCGACCATTTCCAGCGCCAGGCGCACACGCGCCAGCGGCGTACGCAAATCATGTGATATGCCGGCCAGCATCAGGTTACGGTCATCGGCAAGTTTTTGTACGTCGATTGCCATTTGATTGAACGCGTTTGCCATGGTGAGGATTTCTTTTGGTCCGCCGGAGACATGCACCGGCTCGGGCGCCATACCCTGGCCGAGCTTGTCTGCCGCCTGTACCAGTTGATCGAGTGGTTTTTTAATGCGGCGTGCAATCATGAAACTGCCTATCAGGGTGAGTAAAATGATAAAGACAATATAACTGATCCAGTTCCAGGGAAAAGGTCGCTCAAGACTGCTAAGGGGCGAACCGATCCAGAGCGAGTTGTCGTTGTGCTTGATTTCGACCCAGATAATTCTTGGCTTGTCAGACTCGAAGACTTTATCGACTTCAAAACGTATCCGGTAGTCCGGATTCAAGAGACGTTTTTTTAGTGATTCTTCAAACGGTTTTTCATAAAAGCGTGTAGCGGGTTTACCAGGCAAGCCCTTGCTGGTGTCATTGTAGGAATAGAAGTAGGTATTTTTTTCCTTCACCAGTCTGGCTAGATACATTTTTCGCTGTAGCGGACGCATGCTGTCCAGTGCATATTCGATAGTGTTAATGTGGTGCGCAACATTTTCAGCGGCACTGTCGGCAAGTGGCTTGGTAAAAAAGATCACAAAAATGACAAATGATGCAACATTGCTGATGATCATCATGGTAATGAACAACACAATCGTGCGTGCAAAGATACTTTGCGGCATGGGTATTTTGACGAAGGCGGGCAGTTTCATTATCAATTGAGTTTAATGTGTCTTGCCTTCTGGCACAAACACGTAACCATGACCCCATACTGTTTGTATAAAACAAGGTTGCTTTGGGTCGACTTCGATTAGTTTTCGTAGCCGCGATATTTGCACATCAATACTACGATCAAAGGAATCGTAATCGCGTTCATTAAGTATGGCCATCAGTGTTGTTCGCGACAGTGGTTTATGTGGTTGTGTAACGAACGTTTTAAGCAAGGCGAATTGACCGGTAGTGATGGTAAGCATGTTGTCACCCTGATAGAGCGTACGCGTGGTGAGGTCGAGTCTGAAATCACCAAATTGTATGGGCGCTTCGGTCTGTTCAGGCGCACCTGCAGGCGCGGGTTGATGGCGTCTCAAGATAGCGTTGATACGTGCGACCAGTTCACGCGGGTTAAACGGTTTGGGCAAGTAGTCATCGGCGCCAAGCTCCAGTCCGACAATGCGATCAATATCATCACCTTTCGCGGTTAACATAAGAATAGGAATACGGTTATTTTGTCCACGTAGTCGGCGACAGATACTCAGGCCGTCTTCACCCGGCAACATCAGATCCAGCACGATCAGGTGAAAAAATTCCCGGCTCAGGGCCTTGTCCATTTTCTCACCGTCTGCCACTACCTTGCAGGCAAAACCCTGTTCCAGCAGGTAGCGGCTCAGCAGATCACGCAAACGCGTGTCGTCATCCACTACAAGAATTTTAATCATGTCAGAGTGCATTTCTCGATTCTATGTGGCTGCGGTTTCGGCAGGCAACAAAAAGTGTAACAAATTGTAACGTAAAACGTGTACAGAAACAGGCTGTAACAATTTGCAACAGGTGAGACATCACCAAATCGTCATATTGGGTAATACTTTATTGACCGATCATCCTGGCATCAAATTGGTCATTACACCGGCCATTACACAATGGAGAAGGCGAATGAGAATAACAAACATAAAACCGGACTATAAACATCACCTGCTTGTCGTTATGGCATTATTCTGTGTCATATTTTTCATTGGTGCTGCTTACGCTGAAAATAAACCAATGTCTCATCCGGCGAAAAATGCCTGTAAAGCCGATTATGAACAGTATTGCCAGTATGCAGCTGGCGATAAAAGAGCGATTGCGCGCTGCATGAAAAAAAATGAATCGCAACTCTCAACGCAATGTCGGACAGCGATCAAGCATGCACAGGCACGTTTTCGAAAGTTATTACAAGCCTGTCAACATGACGTGCAACAACAATGCGCCGATGTGCAGTCCGGCAACGGCAGAATATTTCGCTGCTTACAACAACATGAAGATACCATCAGCACACAGTGCAGGGGTGCACTGCAAGATGTTGGTGTTCACTGAATAAAGTGAGGGTGTGTTGCGGAGAAATTATTTCCTGACAAGAATTGTTTTGATGTCGGCGCGGTGCAGCGCGTAGTCTGCATGTCCGGTTCCAATTTCCTTGCTGAGGATAATCTTGTCCTGATATGAAAGTATCCGCGCCAGCGTACCACTGTGCGTGATGCCATTGCGGTGGATAATTTGAATATCCTGACCGAGGTAATTCTTTAGCTCGGCATATTTGATGGTGGTAAATTTGCTCACCGGTTTTTTTGTTACCGTGAAACGACTTTTATCTTTTTCACGTTCAGCAAGTTTCGCCTGCAAGCGACGTTGTGCCTCGGCCTCACGTTTTCTTGCTTCTTCGCGTGGGTCGTAGTTGTCTGCCGCACTACGTTCACCAACTTTTGGTGCCAGACGACGGTCTTCTGCAAAATCATTCTTGCCTGATTTCTCCATGAGATCGCGCATGGTCTGCAGGTTTTGCTTGTCAGCCTCACTCAGCATGCCACTTTGTTCGAGTTTTTCTGCCCACGCCAGCATGCGTGCCTGCGCATCTTCCTGCGAAATTTTTCCGGAGCGCAGGTCTTGTTGAATGGCCATCATTTCATTCATGCCCAGCGATTGCATCATTTGGCTGCTGTAATGAACGGAAACAAGGTTGGAGATAATAAATAAAATCAGCGGGATCTTTGCCCTGCTAAAGTGATTCAAGCCAAAGAAGATAAACGGCAGCAAGGTGATAATGGTCATGACGTAATAAAAAAAGCTGCCACCCCCAGATATCATTGATGTACCGACGACCAGAAAGGCAATGATTCCCAGCAGGAAGGGTGCTATTAGTACTATCAATCCCCAGCTGACACTTTCTTTAAACGCCAGGATGATAAGCCAGATCCAGGTGATAAAACCAATGATACTGGTCAGGCCGAGTATTATTGCAGTCGTGCCATCAAAATTCATAGTAATCCATCTAATTCGTGAAATTATAGTTTTAGTGAGTTAACACATTAATGACCGAAGCAGTGACCTTGTCCGTATCATTACACAGTACATCATATGTAAGGTAAATATAGCCAGACTGCGCGTAAAGATAAAGCCTTGGCCGACAATAGGCAGCGACTGGATACATGCGCAAGGTTTATTTGTATACCAGTCCCGGTAACCAGGTTGCCAATTCAGGCCATAGCGACAGCATGCCCAGCATGATGAGCTGAATAATAATAAACGGAATCACACCGCGATATAATGCACCTGTGCTGACACTGTCCGGTGCTACGCCGCGCAAATAAAACAGCGCAAACCCAAACGGCGGGGTGAGAAATGACGTTTGTAAATTAATCGCAATCATAATGCCAAGCCACACCGGGTCGATTCCCATGGCAAGCAGAATTGGCGCAACAATGGGCACCACCACAAAAGTGATTTCGATAAAATCGAGTATAAAGCCGAGTAAAAACATCACCAGCATCACCACCAGCATGGCACCGAAGACTCCGCCTGGCAGACTGGTGAGAATCTCACGCACCGTCTCATCGCCACCAAAACCGCGAAATACCAGTGAAAATATCGAGGCACCGATGAAAATCATAAACACCATGCTGGTAATGCGCGTGGTGTCGAGCATGACGGCCTTGAGCATGGCAAGGTTGAATTGTTTTTGGCCGATGGCCAGCAAGATCGAACCCACTGCACCCACCGAAGCTGCTTCGGTGGGTGTGGCGGCACCGGTTAAAATGGATCCCAGTACCGCGACGATTAAGATAATGGGCGGGAACAAGACTTTTAACACAAGCAGGAATAATTCACCCTGCTCGAAATTGCGTTCATCTGCCGGGATAGCCGGTACTGCAGCGGGTTTGAACATGGCGAGGATAAGCAGGTAGAAAATATACATCACTACCAGCAGCAATCCGGGTACAAGTGCGCCCACGAACAGATCACCGACCGAAACGGTATCGGGAGAAAAAATACCCATGCTGAGTTGGGCCTGCTGGTAAGCGGTTGAGAGCACATCGCCGAGCAGGACCAGAATGATTGATGGCGGGATGATTTGCCCGAGGGTACCTGACGCACAAATCGTGCCGCAGGCGACTCCCGGATGATAACCCCGTTTGAGCATCACGGGTAGGGACAACAAGCCCATGGTCACGACGGTGGCGCCGACAATCCCGGTGCTGGCGGCCAGCAACATGCCGACCAGCACTACCGATAATCCCAGACCGCCGCGCATCGGGCCAAATAACATGGCCATGGTATCGAGCAGCTGATCGGCCACTTTCGAACGTTCCAGCATCACGCCCATAAAAACAAACAACGGAACAGCGATTAGCGTGTAATTGGTCATAATGCCGTATACCCGGCTCGGCATATTGATAAGAAAGCTGTCATCAAAGACGCCGGTGAGAATACCGGCAAACGCAAACAGCAAAGCCGTGCCACCCAGGGTAAAGGCAACCGGATAACCGGCCATTAATACCACGCAGACCACCACAAACATCAGCAGTGCAATCCATTCCATCAGGTTTGCTCCGCTTTTGTGGTTAAGGCAGTCAGACTTTGCAGGATTAGCGCGAGGCCCTGCAGGAAAATCAGCAGCGGCATGAGAATAAGTGACGACTTGAGTATATACACCCAGGGTAAGCCACCAGCTTCGGGTGATGCTTCACGCACGGCCCACGCCGAATCAACATATTGCCAGCTTGACCAGGCGATGAATGCACACATCGGAGTTAACAGCAGCAGGCTGCCCAACAGGTTCACCCAGGCCCGGCCACGGTGACTCATGTCACGGTAAAACACGTCGATGCGCACATGTCCTTCGGCCTGCAGTGTGTAGGCGGCGCCGAGCATAAATACCCAGGCGTGCAAATAGATAATCGATTCCTGTAACCAGATCCAACCGAGGTTAAACGCATAGCGCAGTACGACCACGCTGAAGGTGATAATGACCATCAGCAGCGTCATCCAGCTAATGAGCTTTCCTGTCGCCTGACTGAAGTTGTCGAGTTTAGTGGCCAGATTTTGTAAAACGGACATTGTCACATTTTATCCATTTATATAATAGAGTAAGTGCTTACTGCGGCGCGCCATTCGAGTTATACACAAGCAGTGAAATCAATACCTTAGCAAACTTAGCGGTGACGAGTTTTTGCCATACAAATATGGATTCTCTATCTTATTGTTTTATATACTAAATTATTCTATTTTCTGGCTATGGTTATGCTGCACATTTTACGGTGCTGGTCGGTTGTGATAAAGCTCTTATTTCATGCACAAAGTTATCCACAGGCAAGCTTTCAGTTATTTACGCTATGTTGCTAAAAATTCAGATAATTTCTCCGGGCTAAGTAAATGGCTGTCGCGTCTTTGTTCAAGGATACGCTGGAACACTTCCGGGTCTTTAATGTGGGTGAGTTCGCCTTCGCGAGGATAATATTTGTCTTTTAGGCGCGAAAGCCAGAAGCGCAATGCCGCGGCGCGCATCATTACCGGCCAGTTGTTGATTTCATTTTCTGTGAATTGGCGCTGCGTCTGGTAAGCCTGCAGAAACGCCCGGCAACGTGCATCGTCGAGACTGCCTTCATCATCCACACACCAGTCGTTGATACACACCGCGACGTCATATAACAGCACATCATTGCAGGCATAGTAAAAGTCTATAATGCCGGTGAGTTTGTCCCCTTCGAGCAGGGCATTGTCCAGAAACAGATCCGCATGAATCACGCCACGTGGCAGTTCATCTTTTTCATGACTGTCCTGAAACGCCAGTTCGTCTTGCAACAGGGATTGTTGCGCGCTGGATAAATAGGGCATCACCTCGTCACTGGTTTCATGCCACCATTTCGGTCCGCGTTGATTTCTGCGCTGACCCGTAAAACTTTGTCCGGCAACATGATAATGCCCCATCGCCTTGCCGATTTCACCGCATTGTGCCGTATTCGGCTGTTCAACGCTTTTGCCCGACAAACGTTGTACCAATGCTGCAGGTTTGTCTTTCAAGGTGACAAGATAACGACCCTGTTCATCAGCAATCGGGTGAGCACTTGGCACATCGTGTTCATTTAAATGTGCCATTAAATCGAGAAAATAGGGTAATTCCTCATAGCTGAGTTGTTCGAAAATAGTGAGTACAAAGCGTCCGGCGCTGGTGGTAACAAAGTAATTGGTATTTTCAATACCCGCGCTGATGCCTTGGAAACTTTCCAGTTCGCCTTCATCGTAGTGCGACAGAAAATCACGTAATTCATTTTCATCAACGGCGGTATAAACTGACATGCTGCACCCTGGTTACCAAGCGGCGTATTCTACCTGACCTTGTGTGAGGATCGCGAGCAGCTACACATATTTAACTGTCGTGAAAGCGGCTTATTTCCAGTTGTTTACACCTAAATTTGTCTGTTCGTGCTTATAATGCGTTTTTGCCATACAGACAAGATAAGGAACTCGTCATGAAACTCGGTACACCACTATCTCCCAATGCCACCAGGGTCATGTTGCTCGGGGCAGGCGAATTAGGCAAAGAAGTGATCATCGCGTTACAACGACTGGGGGTCGAAGTTATTGCAGTCGACCGCTATGCCAATGCGCCGGGTCATCAGGTGGCGCATCGTGCACACGTGATTGATATGTCGGATGCAAAAGCCTTGCGCAAGCTTGTCGAAAAAGAAAAACCGCATTTGATCGTGCCTGAAATCGAAGCCATTGCCACAGACGAGCTGGCGAAGATAGAAAAAGATGGCCTGGCTGAAGTGATTCCTACGGCACGCGCAACCCAGCTGACCATGAATCGCGAAGGTATTCGTCGCCTCGCGGCTGAAGAGTTACAACTTGCCACCTCGAACTATGCCTTTGCCGAATCTTTGCAGGAACTAACCGACGCGATTCATGATGGTATTGGTTTTCCCTGCATCATCAAGCCGGTCATGTCGTCGTCGGGCAAAGGTCAGTCGACAATTAATCATGATGAAGATATTCCGTTAGCGTGGGATTACGCAATGAGTGGCGGTCGGGTAAAGAATGTTCGCATTATTGTCGAAGAAAAAATTCACTTCGATTATGAAATTACATTATTGACGGTAAGAGCATTAAATGTCGATGGCGTAGTTGAAACTTATTTTTGCGAGCCCATCGGCCACATTCAGGAACAGGGTGATTATGTCGAGAGCTGGCAACCACAAAAAATGTCAGACAAGGCATTAACGCGTGCCAGGGAAATTGCCAAAGCGGTAACGGATAATCTTGGTGGGCGTGGCCTGTTTGGCGTGGAATTATTTATACAGGGAGACAAGGTTTACTTTAGCGAAGTCAGTCCGCGTCCACACGACACCGGCATGGTGACCCTGATCACACAAATGCAAAACGAATTTGAATTGCACGCACGTGCCATTCTGGGTTTACCCGTTTCCACGGCGTTAAAAAACATCGGCGCCAGTGCGGTTGTTTATGGTGAAATGGATGCAAAAGGTATTGCGTTTGATAACCTCGACAAGGCTCTGGCGATACCACAAACCGATTTACGTTTGTTTGGTAAACCCGAAGCGTATATTCGTCGTCGTATGGGCGTGGCACTGGCCTACGGTGAAAGCACTGATGCCGCACGTGACCGGGCGAAGCAGTGTGCGAGCCTGATCAAGCCAACAAAATAAACTTAAAAACTACTGGCCTGTTGTCATTTTTGACAGTGTACGATCGTGTTTAACGTAATGATGATACAGCGCCGCGGAGATGTGCCCGAGTATTAAAATCCATACCAGCCATGCACCCATAATTTCTTTATGCACAAAGTCGACCGGTTTTTCAAATTCTTTAAAGGTTAATCCCAGGCCATCAAACACAACTGTCTTAAACAAAGCCGTTTCTTCAAATTTCGGCAAGCTGAACATAAAAAAGAAGTCTGTGTTAACACCGGTACCGATGTAACCGCTAACAGGCATGATGATCATTACTGCGTATAAAGCGTAATGACCAAGATGTGCGGCGCGGTGCAACCAAATGGATGCGGGTTCCAGTACGGGTTGTACATTCATAATTCGCCAGATGATGCGCAGGATAACAATGACCACAACTGATACACCAAATGAAAGATGCAGTTGTAATGCGGTCAAGTTGGCTGGTGTATCTTTAACGGTAAACCAGTGGCGGTAATACACTGCACAATACGCACCAAGAAATAGTAATGCGATACTCCAGTGCAACCATTTTGCGATAGTGCCGTAATTATGTTGTGTATTTTTTAGCGACATAAAGTAGCAAAAATAAAATTAAATATTTCAGAGCGCTGACTTTACCACTCCATCAACAACCATTGATTTACCCGTGCCTTGTCTACACCGGTTTCCATTGCATCCACTTCACCGTCGCCGTCTGAATCAAACAGGTAGTAAGGTTTACCTTTTGCCGGTGTTATTTTGATATAGCGTAATTTGCCGTTAACGCGAAATTCTTCGACCTTGGTTTCGGGTCTGGGTGTAATGGTTACATCAGGGACGTCACCAGCTTTGGGTACCGAGCTGGGCACTTCATCATTTACAAAGGCAGGTTGACCGGCAGTATTTTCACCTGCGGCAGGTGGTGGCAAGGCAGCATCATCGGCGGCAAACAATGTGGCTGAGCCGAACAAGCAAATTCCAATCAAACTCATACGGCAATTTATTTTCATATAGATCCTCTGATAAATCTGTAAATTATAACGATGACAGCATTTCAGCTTCTTCTGCCGAGGGTTCAAAGCCGCTGGTTTCATAGTGACTGAATATAGCATCAAGGATTTCTTTCGGGTCGTCGATGATCTGGATCAGATCAAGGTCTTCTATATTGATCGTGCCTTCTGTTGCCAGTGAGCTTTTAAACCAGTCGAGGAGGCCGCGCCAGAAATCGCCATATACCAGGATGATGGGAATACGTCGTGTCTTGCCGGTTTGCACCAGGGTCAGAATTTCCGCCAGCTCATCCAGCGTGCCGAATCCGCCGGGCATTACCACGTAGGCAGCAGCGTATTTTACAAACATCACCTTGCGGGAAAAGAAGTGACGAAAGGTCAGGGAAATATCCTGATAAGGATTGCCCGATTGTTCATGTGGTAACTGAATGTTAAGGCCGATGCTGGGTGATTTGCCTTCGAAAGCGCCTTTATTGGCAGCTTCCATAATACCGGGTCCGCCACCGCTGACCACGGAAAAACCGGCATTTGATAATTCGCGGGCAATCTCAACGGTTTTCAAATAATAAGGGTGATCGTCGGCCGTTCTGGCTGAACCAAATATACTGACTGAGGGACGAATCTGCACAAGGCGTTCGAAGCCTTCAACAAATTCCGCCATGATCTGGAAAATTTTCCACGATTCGCGGGTCATTAGGGTATCATTTACCGGGTTCATACCGGGATGCATGTGTTTGATGTCGTCAATTGGCATAAATACTCCTGTCCTTTGCCATGTAAATGCTCAGCAAGTGCGCAGCGGTTGAGCACACAGTGTGCTACATTTATTGTCGCTCATATTAGCGAAAAATGTTAGTAATACATGAAACAAGTAACAACGGCCACCAAGCGATCGTTCTGTATTTAGTAATACAGCTCGCTATTTATTTGGTACTAATCTGAATTTAAAATAAGACACTCTATGGCAAACAAACCTTTTATTCTCGTTGATGGTTCTTCGTATTTGTTCCGTGCCTATCACGCAATGCCGAACTTCACCAATTCAAAAGGTGAACCAACCGGCACGATCTATGGTGTGGTCAACATGATAAAGCGTCTGCTAAATGATTACGAACCGGAACACATTGCCGTGGTGTTTGATGCCAAGGGTAAAACGTTTCGCCACGACATGTACAAGGAGTACAAGGCAAATCGTCCACCTATGCCGGATGACTTGCGCGAACAAATTGCACCGGTGCATGACATCATCAAGGCCATGGGTTTGCCGTTGTTATGTGTCGACGGTGTTGAAGCGGACGATGTCATCGGCACACTGGCGAGACTGGCGACAGAAAAAGGCATTGAAACGGTTATCTCAACCGGCGATAAAGATATGGCGCAACTGGTTAACCAGCACATCACACTGGTGAATACCATGACCGAAACAAAAAGTGATGTTGACGGTGTAAAAGAAAAATTTGGTGTCACGCCGGAACAGATTATCGATTATCTTGCGCTGGTTGGTGATACGTCTGACAACATTCCCGGTGTACCGAAGGTCGGACCAAAGACAGCCGTGAAATGGCTGGGTCAATACGGCACGCTCGACAACATCATGCAGCATGCCGATGAGTTTAAAGGCAAGGTGGGGGAATATTTGCGTGAATCGTTAGATATATTGCCACTATCAAAACAACTCGCCACTATCAAGTGCGATGTCGAACTGGATGTGACACCGGAAACCCTCAATCGCACCGCGCCTGATATTAACAGCCTGCGCAACTGGTTTGGCAAACTCGAATTTAAAACCTGGTTAAATCAACTGGACGACAGTGGTAACGCGGATAACGCAGCGAAAACGCACGCGCCAGATAAAGTCGCGACAAAATACGAGTGTGTTACGACACAACAACAACTCGATGGCTGGGTAAAAAAATTAAAAAAATCTGCGTTGTTTGCGTTCGATCTGGAAACTACCAGCCTGGACTACATGCAAGCCGAAATTGTCGGTATGTCCTTTTCGGTAACAACCGGCGAGGCGGCATATGTTCCGCTTGCACATATTTATGAAGGCGCGCCAAAGCAACTGGATCGCGACATGGTTTTGCAACAGATTAAGCCCTTGCTTGAAGATGCAAACCTTAACAAGGTCGGTCAACATATTAAATATGACATGAATGTACTGACGCACTACGGCATACAATTACAGGGCGTGCAATTCGATACCATGCTGGAATCTTATGTAATAGACAGCGTGGCGAATCGTCATGACATGGATACACTGGCGCTGCGCTATTTGAGTCATGAAACCATTCATTTTGAAGACGTGTGTGGCAAAGGTGCCAAACAAATTACGTTTGATTATGTTGATCTGGAAACCGCTACCAACTATGCCGCCGAGGATGCGGACATCACACTGCAATTACATAATGCTATCTGGCCAGAACTGAAGCAAACCGATACTCTGGCGAAAGTGTTAACAGAAATTGAAATACCGTTGATACCAGTGTTATCACGCATTGAGTGTAACGGCGTGCTGATTGATACAGCGATGTTAAACAAGCAAAGTAAACAATTTGCCAAACGCATTGCCGAACTCGAGCAACTCGCGCATAAAGAGGCGGGCCACGAATTCAATCTGGGTTCGCCAAAACAGTTACAGGAAATTTTATTTACCGAGCTCGGTTTGCCGGTTGTCAGCAAGACACCCAAAGGTCAACCGTCTACTGCCGAGTCGGTATTGCAGGAACTGGCACATCAATACGAACTGCCGCGTTTGATTTTGGAACATCGCAGCATCAGTAAATTGAAATCAACCTACACTGATAAACTGCCAGAGATGATCGATGCAAAAACCGGACGTGTGCATACATCGTATCACCAGGCGGTGGCCGCAACCGGACGGTTGTCTTCATCTGATCCAAACTTGCAAAACATACCGGTGCGCAGTGAAGAAGGTCGGCGTATTCGTCAGGCCTTTATCGCTGCACCCGGATATAAACTTGTCGCTGCGGACTATTCGCAAATTGAATTACGCATCATGGCACATCTGTCACAAGACAAGGGATTGCTCGATGCTTTTGCACATGGCGAGGATGTGCATCGTGCAACAGCTGCCGAAGTGTTTGGTGTCAAGCGTGACGCGGTAACGAACGAGCAACGACGCAAAGCCAAGGCGATTAACTTTGGACTCATCTATGGTATGTCTGCCTTTGGACTGGCGCGCCAGTTGGACATTGAACGCGGTGAAGCGCAAGAGTATGTAAATTTATATTTTGAACGTTATCCCGGTGTAAAAAATTACATGGAAAGCACGCGTGAAATTGCGCGCAAGCAAGGTTATGTTGAAACCGTATTTGGTCGGCGTTTATATTTGCCCGAGATCAACGCAAGTAATGGTATGCGACGCCAGTATGCCGAACGCACGGCTATTAATGCACCGATGCAGGGCACGGCTGCAGATATCATAAAACGTGCCATGATTAATCTGGACAAGCAGATCCAGTCAGAGGCGCTGCCGATGCGGATCATTATGCAGGTACATGACGAACTGGTTCTGGAAGTGGATAAAGGTCATATAGAAAAAATGAATAATGTAATAACCGATATTATGTCCTCGGCTGCGCAGCTACAGGTACCGCTCATCGTTGATGTGGGTGTGGGAGATAACTGGGATGAAGCGCACTAAAATAATTTATTTTTATAATTTAAATATATTTTTTCCTGACTTGAACTTTCTGACTCCATCCCTATCATACTAGGTAACGTTACTTACTTAGTGAGTAACGCTTTCCGCGGATACTCCCTCGTACGAAGCGGAAAATATCTCGTCAGTTCCCCAAGCTGACGGATTAGTTAACCCCGGTTAATGCACCACTCCCCCACAGGTGAACCGGGGTTTTTTTTGTGCCTGATTTGAACATATTTTGTTCAGATTTTGACTTCAAATTATCCTGTAAATAGCAACGGATTTACTGTGTGACGCGCTACGCACTATCTTTTGACCTGTGTCGCAAAATGGCACATTTGTTGTAAAAAAGTCGCGATTACAACAGCTATGAGCACAGATTTGATCTAATCTAATACTGTTACTTGCTTTGACCCGAGCGGGTAACACGCCAGGTCCATCACCCCAAAACTTGGCGAACTGTTAAGTCCCCGGAATGCTCGTCCTCTCTCCCACAACCCTGTATTCCGGGGATTTTTTTACAAAAAATTAAAATACGCGTAATATCGGTGTGGTCACTAGAAATACACAAAACAAACAACACATCGTAGCTGTTAAATATTCATAAAAATGGAGTGATCGTCATCCGCAAGACGTTCATAAAATTATCCCTGAAAACTTGTCTGCTATCCTGCGCAGGATTAAGTTTATTGTTGGTCGCAACAAATGCGCAGGCAGAATCACACAAACAAAATCAAACGATTATGGTAGACCAGGTGCGCGGCATCCTGGTCAAGCTGGTGCGGCGTGGAAAAAACAAGTGCGGGAAACTGGATTGGTGGACCATGCGCCAACCCGGCAAACTTACCATTCTCAATCGTACCTTCGACTATGTTGATGACAAAATGCCGTTGAGCAAGTCGCAGTGGCAAACTGTACTCACAAAAGTGGTCGGTAATAATCAGGAAATAACTATCGCCCATGCCTGGGGTGATGAAATTAAAGGTCTGGCTGCTGCCGTACGTGCAGCCAATGACATTCGATCGCATGGCGGCAAGGCCTGGGCCTATAACGGCAAGTATGATAAATCACTCGCCAATGCCAATATTAAGTGTAAGGGTGAATATGCATTTACCAACTCGCCGGAAAAAATATACCTGACCGAACAGGAGTTCTGGCAATTATTACGCAAGGGTCAGTTTCTGGATGCCCGTGGCAAGGCACGTGCAGCCAAACCTACCGGACTTACCTACGTGCTCGGTTCACCAAAAAATTCCAAAACGGTACACATCGGTTCATTTATAAAAAACGGCAAACTCGACAAGGGTGTTTATAGCTGTGATACCTTTAAAGATGTTACCGTTATTGGTTGCGATACGGTACACAAGGCGATGTTGGCAAGAGAAGCAGCACGCTATGCCAATTGCGACACACAACCTGATGTGATGCCTTACTGGGGGTTGTCAGGCGCGAGTCGTCACAAGAGCGTTGCGGAACATCTTTGGGGCAAGGATGTGGAACCAAACCCGAATCGTTCCAGCTGGTGTTATATCGATTAGTTTAGCTTAACTTAACTACGCGTTTAACCACTGACTTATTTTATCCGACGTGGGAATACTACCCATGTGCACCACCTGATCATCTATCACCACACCGGGCGTGGCTAACACACCATAGGCAAGAATTTGTGCCATGTCTTCGATTTTTTCCAGTTCGACTTTGACTCCTTGTTGTTTGCTGGCGTCGTCAATTAACTTGAAGGTGGTATGGCATTTTTTGCAACCACTGCCGAGTACTTTTATATTTTTCATAGTGCGCTCCTGATTTGATTTACTAGCAACATGGTTCGCCATTTGCCGTCGGTGTACAACATGCTGTCGATTCTTCCTTGTTTAATATTTTCATGGAAAAACCGTCTTCCAGTTGCATCCTGATCCGCCGTTCTTTATTGAATGAATCATCCAGCTTTTGTGCAGCCTCATCGCGAATATGCCGTGCAATGTCGAGGACCAGATCAATTTGTGCATCGGTAATGCCATAAGACTTGAGCTTATCCAGTTGACACAGTCCCTGATCGGGATGTCCTGATGCGGTGTGCGCAGACAATGCCACCAGCGCGACAATAGATGGATGCAATTCGGATGGAGATTGTATTGAGTCAGACATGTGAGTATTCCTCCTGTCAGGTGAAAAAATTAAAAAGTGTACCAACAATAACAAAGGCAATGACCAGCATGCCGGCAAAGATAGCCAAGAACGGCACCTTGACAACTTTGCGCAGAATAATGAGTTCGGGTAAGGACAAGGCGGCAACCGACATCATAAACGCGATCACGGTACCGACTGCGACACCTTTCTCGAGCAATACTTCCGCGACCGGGATGATACCCACAGCATCGGAATAAAGCGGCGCACCGATCAATACAGCGATAAGTACTGACAGGAATCCACCGGAGCCTGCGTATTTCGCGACGAGGTCGTTAGGTAAATAACCGTGCAGTATTGAACCGAGCGCAATACCAATAAAAACATATTTCCAGATTCGGCCGACAATACTTTTCAATTCATAAAAGGCGAAGTTGTGTCGGGCGAGAAGGGATTTATCTTCATCCAGCTTGACGGTGTTGCCGACATTGATGTTCCATACGTAGTCTTCTACCCAACGTTCGGGGCGGAAGCGTTCCATGAGGAATCCGCCTAAAAAAGCAATGGTTAAACCTGTTGCTATATATAAGAGTGTCAGTTTCCAGCCAATGACGGCAGCGAGCACGATGACTGCCACTTCATTAATCATCGGGCTGGCTATTAAAAATGAAATGGTCACGCCTAGCGGTATGCGCGCTTCAACAAACGAGATGAACAGGGGTACCGATGAGCAGGAACAAAACGGGGTCACAGCACCCAGACCGACTGCCATAAAGCGACTGGTGATATTGCCACGGTTGGCAATAAATTCACGAACCCGCTCTGGGCGCAACAAGGCGCGCAAAAAGCCCATCACATAAATCACCAGGCTGAGTAAAATGAATATTTTGAGCATATCCATAATAAAAAATTGCAGCGCATTGGTGAGTGGTGAACTTTCAAGTTCAATCAGATCATAAACAATATAATCGGCAAAATCCTTAAACATGCTGCGCGGTCAATGGTAGCGTGTCGAGCAACATCATTACCCGACGCCTTACATCATCACGGGTGTTACGAAATTCATCCATGATCTCTTCTTCGCTACCGGTTGCCTTGGCGGGATCAGTCAGTGGCCAGTGAATTTTTTTCACATACGATGGCAAGGCCGGACAATGCTCGTCAGCATTTCCGCATACTGTGATGACAATTGTGGCGCGATTGATCATCTCATCCGTGACCCTGGTGGATTCCTGGTTTGATATATCCACACCTGCTTCCTGCATGACTTTAATAGCGCGGGGATTTTTCCCGTGTGCTTCAATGCCGGCTGATTCGATGCTTATATCCATCCCCGGTTTGCTGGCAGCAAAATGTTTTGCCCAACCTTCTGCCATCTGGCTGCGGCAGGCATTCCCCGTACACAAAAAAAGTAAATTCACTGACATATTTAAAAAACTCCAACAATAAGATACGTTATGGCGCTTAAAGCAGCTGCAATCGGCAAGGTGACCAGCCACGACAAGATAATCCCTTTTATCACACCCATGTTACCTTTTTTGTTGATAAGGCTGATACCGAAAATAGAACCAACCGAGACATGCGTAGTAGAAACCGGCACGCCAAACTTGCTCGCCACAATAACCAAAAACGCCGTGACGAGGTTGGCGGAAAATCCCTGGCCGTGGCTGATCTCGGTGATCTTGTGGCTGATGGTTTCGGCAACACGACGTGCATTCAGGATTCCGCCCAAGGCCATGCCCATGCCAATCGCAACCAGTCCCCAGTTGATATCGAATGCCGCAGCGGCGACCAGTAGCCCGGCAATCTTGGGTGTGTCATTCAAACCACGCGCAAAGGCCACAGCCGCAGCACTGATGCCATGGGCAATGTCGACAAATTTTTGCAAGGCGAAGCCGAAATAGGTATCGGTGTAGCGGTCGACACATTGCTCAAGGTCAGCAACCGAAACAGCAATGTCACCGATGGACTGACTATGCATTCTGTTCGACTGCAAGTTCAGCGATGACACGGGAATATAGGTTTTACTTTCGCCGATACAGACACAGCTTTCCTTGGTCAGGCCAAAGCGTTGCCGCGTGGTGCGAAACAGCCAATAGGCACAGGCACCAAGTGCAAAGGCAAGAAACGGACTGACTAATAAGGGAATGACAAATGCGCCGCTTAAGCGTGAAAAACTCACATCAAGGCCCACCGCCATGAGGCCGGCACCAATCAGACCACCTACCAGGCTGTGGGTTGTCGAGATAGGAAAGCCGAGTCGGGTCGCCAGCATCACGGTGAGTGCGGCGCCAAATCCCACCGCCAGTAAAAACTGTAATGCCGTGGCTGTTTCTTGTGGCACCAGACCTTTACCCGAAAAACTCGCAATCAGTCCCTGGGCAAGAAAAATAGCACATACTGAACCGGCAATTTGTGCAGCGGTAGCGATGGTAAGTGCGGTTTTGTAACTGACGGTGCTGCTGCCATAGAGCGTGGCAACCGGTTTGAAGTTATCATTTGCGCCGTTGGCATAGGCGAGAAACAGCGTTATGGTGAAAAGAAGTGCAATGCTCATATCAAAGTCCTTTTGGTAAAGTCTGAATACAAGATGTACAGCTAACGACACATAAAACATGTTCTCACTTTATACCCTTATAAATTGGACTAGGTCTACAATTTCGTAAAATTCCAACATAAATGGTTATAAAATAAGCTTTTTTACGGATGAAATTTGCGCAAAAGTGCTTGAGCTGTGGCATGTCTGGCCAGCAGATAGCAGAGGTGTTTTGTTTGAGTTTTATAAATTGGCGAAAAGCGCTGGGGAGATTATTCTTGATTCGCGCTGCTGGTCACGCTGGCGTGTTCAAACCACTGGGCAACGTGCTCACAGGCATCGGCGACCCCTTCATTTTTTAACGAAGAAAACATTTGCACGGTAATGTTAGTAGCGTCTGCCAGTGATTTTTGTACCTGCAGCAGTGTCGATTTGGCTGCGCCGCGCTTCAGTTTGTCAGCCTTGGTGAGCAAAATGAGCAGGGGCATGTTGCGTGATGTACTCCAGTGTATAAATTGTGCGTCGAGCTCAGTTATTGGGTGACGAATGTCCATCAACAGTACCATGCCGATAAGCGCCTGACGGGTTGTGAGGTACTCTTCGATAGCCTGCCCCCATTGTTGGCGTGCTTTGAGTGCCACCTTGGCATAACCATAACCCGGTAAATCCACCAGGCGCCAATCTGGGGTGAGTTCAAAATACACAAGATGTTGCGTTCGCCCCGGTGTTTTACTGGTGCGGGCGAGCCCGTTATGCCGCGTCATGGCATTAATTGCACTGGATTTACCGGCATTTGAGCGTCCTGCAAAGGCTACTTCAAAGCCTGCATCGGCTGGCCCTAGCGTCACTCTGGGCACCGAATTGAGAAATACTGCGCGATTCATCAGTTTTTCGGCGTCGGTCATCTTTTGCGGTGTTTTCGCTTTGAGATAGTTTTTATAGGGTTTGGCGGGTGGTTTGTTCATGTGCGATTCAGCTTGGTTAAGGTATGTTGCATCATAAATGAACTGGCGCCTTAAAGGCATATAAGTGGGTAATATGTAGCTGCGGATATGTACGACCGTGAAGCCTGGCAGTCTGGTTGTAAGCAATATTGGCTTTAACTTGACCGCACGCGTGGTTGTCGGTATAAAGGGCGCCGGATTTTAGCTGTTCTGGTGGGCCTGCTTAAATATCAAGCACTATGCCTGATATGCGGTTTATGCTCAGGGTGCCGGGACAACGTTTCAAACTATATGGAGTTAAGCAGATGAAAATACAAGTTATTTTAGCGGCAGCAGTACTTGCCAGCAGCATGGTTTCCAGCGCATTTGCTGATGGGCAAAAAACCTATCAAGCAGCCTGTTTCGCATGTCATGCAACCGGCGCAGCTGGCGCACCTAAATTAGGTGACAAAGCGGCGTGGAAAGCACGTATTGCCACCGGTAAAGAAGCGTTATATGCCAGCTCGATTAAAGGCAAAGGTGCGATGCCAGCGAAAGGTGGCCGCGCTGATCTGAGCGATGCAGACGTGAAAGCGGCGGTTGATTTCATGATATCTAAAAGCAAGTAATTTTTACCCAGCTTTAGTATCATTGCACTATCCAATTTAAGCGCTATCCGTGAAACACGGCTGGCGCTTAAATTTCTCTATATTCATATCGTATTTATAAGGTTAGCTAAATGAAAGCAAAACTTGTTTTGACAGTATTGTTAACTATCTGCAGCGGATTAAGTTTTGCGGCGGGTGATATCAAAGCCGGCGAAGCCAAGGCGCAAGTCTGCTTCAGCTGTCATGGTGCCAAGGGCGTCAGTGCCAATCCGGCATGGCCGCATCTTGCGGGTCAGCATGCGGAGTATATCGCGAAACAATTGGTTGATTTTAAAGTAGCTAAAACACGAAATGATCCGTTAATGGCTTCACAAGTAGCCAATTTAAAACCGGAAGATATGGCGAATCTGGGCGCGTATTTCGCCGCGCAAACCGCCGCGAAAGGCAAGGCCGATAAGGCCAAAGTGGAATTAGGTGGCAACATCTATCGTGGTGGTAATAAAACAACAGGTGTGGCTGCTTGTATGGCATGCCATGGTCCAACCGGACAAGGGAATCCGACTGCGAAGTTCCCGGTGTTAGCAGCCCAGCATGCAACCTATACCAGCAAGGCATTGAAAGATTTTAAATCGGGTGCGCGCAGCAACGATGCTGGCATGATGATGCGTGATATCGCCAAGCGTATGACCGACGCGGAAATTGAGGCGGTGGCTTCCTATATCCAGGGCTTGCAATAAGCACACAATAAGTACCGGTATATAGTTTAAGGTATTGAAAAAGGGTGGCTATGGCCACCTTTTTTTGTGATGCGGAGAAAAGTCTAATTTTATCCCTGTCGCGCCGTATCCCTGTTAAAATCGAACATTATCAAGAAACAGACTGAAAGTAGATCCCGGTTTTATTGACGACATGCCAGCAGCAAAGCAAGCAAATGTAAATTCTTCCAGCGTGGGCAGAATATTATTCGAGTTTTTTGGCTCGATGTATTTTGCTATCAGCGTGTTGTGCATTATTGGTATTGCCTCGGTGATTGGTACCGTGTTGCAACAAAACAAGCCGTACACTGATTACATCATCAAGTTTGGCAGTTACTGGCATGAAGTGTTTTTATCTCTCGGCTTGTACGATGTGTACAGCACGGTGTGGTTTTTAACACTGGTGTTTTTCCTGGTCGTCTCAACCAGCACGTGTATTTATCGTAATACCCCGACCATGTTACGTGAATACCGCCAGTATCGTGAAAATGCCAAATCAAAAACGCTGAAAACCATGCGCCACGTGCAAACATATACCGGCACCGGTGAGTTGACGTCATTTGCAGAACAATGCGCGCAATTTTTAACGCTGGAAAAATATAAATTCAAAATCAAGAAGCATGATGATTACCAGCTGATTGCGGCCAAGAAAGGTTCGTTAAATCGTATCGGGTATATCATGACGCACGTTGGCATGGTAGTGATTATGGTGTTTGCCTTTATCGATGGTAAATTTCACCTGACCTGGAAAGAATGGGTTGGCGGCAAACAGATAGAAAAACGTTCCATTCCTATTGAAGAAATCCCGTCACGCAGCAAGTTTGCTGTTAATGAACTTGTGGGTTTTCGCGGTGTGGCGAATATACCGGAAGGTGAAACACACGACTTTGTTGCCATTTCACAGCGTGATGGTTACTACATTCAGGCACTACCGTTTACGATTACCCTGAAAGACTTTCATATCGACTACTACGAAACAGGCATGCCGAGTGCGTTCAAGAGTGATCTGGTTATCAAGGACAAGGATAGCGGCAAGTCTTTTGAACATACAATTTCGGTTAATCATCCGTTAATCCACCGCGGTTATGCGATATTTCAGGCCAGCTTTGAAGATGGTGGTTCAAAGCTGGACATCAAGGCCTGGCCAGTTGCGAGCAAGGATACCCGTCCGATCGAACTGTCCGGTATCATCCGTGAACATAAAGACGTGCAAACGCATCTCGGTAAATACACGCTTGAGTTTCAGGATTTTAAACCGATCAATGTATTTCCGAATGAAGACCCTGACATCAAGAAAAAATTTAAAAACATGGGCCCCAGTTTTGTTTATCGTTTGCGTGATGCAACCGGTCAGGCCAGAGAGTACACCAATTACATGATACCGGTGATGCAGGATGGACGCGCGTTTTTCCTCACGGGAATGCGTGCATCAGTAACGGAAGAGTATCGTTTTTTGCATATACCGATCGATGACAAGGGTGGCATCGAGCGCTTTATCAAATTTCAGGCAGTGTTGAATAATGACGAACTACTCAGACGCATTACGCAGACCTCGGTCAAGCAATCACTAAAAGGTTCGCAACGCGACACGCCGGAAATGCAGCAACAGGTCGCGCAGTCCATGTTTAATCTGGTGAAAATATTTGTGCGTGGCGGTTATGTCGCGTTGGATGAGGAAATTCGTAACAAGGTGCCAAAGGAAAAGCAGGAGCAGGTTGCTGGCGCATATATAAAAGTACTGGAAAATGCCTTGCAAAATGTTTATCTGGTCGTGTTACGCGATGAGGGAATTAATCTTGCCGATGGCATGAATGCCAAAAACGGCCAGTTCTTTGAGGATGCGGTGAATGCTATCGCCGGTATCGGTGCATACGGGTCGCCGTTTATTTTACAATTAACCAATTTTACCCATCGTGAAGCGTCAGGATTACAGATATCGCGCGCACCGGGACAAAAATATGTCTATGTAGGTTGTGTGATGTTAATCATCGGTGTATTTATGATGTTTTACATTAACCATCAACGCATCTGGATTATGCTGCGCCCAAATCCGAATCCGGATCAGCAGAATGGGAACAAGATGGAAATCCTTGTGGCGGGTATGGGTAATCGGCATGAAGCCGACTTTAACCAGTTTTTCATTGACTTTAACGGGCGGCTGCAACAGGCTGTTCCTGAAATAAAAAGTCAGCAAGAGCCGAACGGAAGTGTCTGAAATGAATCAAAATAGATCACACAAGCAAGAGGTGATGTGATGTCAGTGACAAATCAATCCATGCAGCAAATGCTGCCCGATCCATTCTATAAACGACTCGCGATTTTCGACTGGTTGTTTGCCGCCGCGGCAATAGCCGGTGCGTTTTTCGCATACAGTAAATACAATCAGTACATGGATGATTATGAAGTCGGCATCCTGTTTGGCACCGCGCTTGCGCTGGTAGCGCTTGGCTGGTTCTGGAAAGCATCGCGCAATCTCATGCTGGCCGTTGCCGCCATCAGCCTGCTGGCGATCTGGTTATACGAACCGCTCGTTACGGCACTGGTCGCCAAAGGCATGAATCCACGTGATGCAGTCGGTGTCATTTCCAGTATTGAAACGGCTGACAAGGCGAATGCCAGTTTTCTGTTTAAATTTTTCATCTCCAGCACCTCGGCCACCATGTGGATGAGTGCATTGTTCGTGCTGGCAACAGTTGTTTATTTTGTTCATACCTTTGGTCGATCAGAGTTTGTCGGCAAGGTTGCGACGGCAATGACCTGGTCTGCTACCACCATGGGTCTGGTTGGCCTGATGGTACGTTGGCGTGAGTCCTATCTTATCAGTCATGAAGTCGGCCACATCCCGGTAAGCAATTTATACGAAGTATTTATTTTATTTGCCATCATTACCGCGCTAATTTATTTATATTACGAAGCAAAGTACAACAATAAAACCATGGGCGGTTTTGTATTAATCGTGATCACTGCAGCGATTGGATTCCTGTTGTGGTATCACTTTGAAAAAGGTGCAAACGAAATATCGCCGCTGGTACCGGCACTAAAAAGCTACTGGATGAAAATTCATGTGCCGGCAAACTTCATTGGTTATGGTTCGTTCGCACTGGCGGCCATGTTGGGGGTTGCCTATCTAATCAAGGATGCGGCCGACAAACGCAATCCGACCGGCTTGTTGGCAATGCGATTACCGGCGAAAGATATGCTGGATGATGTCATGTACAAATCCATCGCGCTGGGATTTGCTTTCTTTACGATTGCCACCGTACTCGGTGCAATGTGGGCAGCGGAAGCCTGGGGCGGTTACTGGTCATGGGATCCAAAAGAAACCTGGGCACTAATTGTTTGGCTTAACTACGCGGCCTGGTTACATTTACGTTTGACCAAAGGCTGGCGTGGCGTACCCCTGGCCTGGTGGGCAGTGGTGGGTTTGTTCGTGACGACCTTTGCTTTTCTCGGCGTGAACATGTTTTTATCCGGCCTGCATTCCTATGGTGAGCTGTAAAAAACGCGAAAAATAAAAAACAAAAAAGGCCAGCTTTGCTGGCCTTTTTATTGATTTTTCAAAAACGCTACAGGCTTATGTGTTTGGCCTGATAATATAATCCAAACCAGAAGCAATATCGCTCGATATCCTTGTCAGTTTGATTTTATAAACGCAATAATATCTTTCAGGACTTGTGATTCTATACCAAGAAAGCCATGCGCCGAGCGTGCCTTGCAGGCTTCTGATATGGGTTCATCGCCACCGTCATACATTCTTAGCATGACTACTTTGGCATTCTTAAGTCCGGACTTTATTTCCTCTGCGCCAGTCGGTGGAGTTACCCAGCAGTCGTCATGTCTATGTGCGCCGATGAATACAGGGAGTGTAATTTTACCCAGTTCAAGCGACGTGACGGGTTCTCCTGAATCGTTGTCCACGGTCATGCTGGACGTAAGAATTATCCCGGCGAGCTGATCCGCGTGAATGGCCGCATAGGCGACTGATTCTGTGCCGCGACTGGTGCCGCTTAACCATAATGGTTTGGTCGTATACTTTTTGAGTTCAGCCATAATGGCCTTGATATCGGTGATGTGATCAGATGAGTTGCGATAGCCTCCACGCATACCCGGATTCCTGTAGTGATCGGACGGGGCATCGAATATGACGACATTCATGCCAGCATGCAGAAAATGCTCGCGGGTGCGAATAACAAAATTATGTTTTGCCTTGCGAATCTTGCCGTCATCCTTGAGTTTGACGATGCCATTGCCACCGGTAAATAACATAATGGTATGTGTGGCCTTGTCGGCAGTGAGTAATAATGCTCGTTGCGTTACATCAGGGCGAGAAGTTACCTTAAGCAGTATCTCATCTGCATAAACAGTACTGGCCAGCACCATGACAAAGCAAAATCCGACAATTAATTTCAACATACGTGTCCCTTGATATTGTGTACGTGAGTAGCGCCCAAAGCATGCACACTGGCCTGCCTTTAGTTACCTGATTGTGGTAAATATAGCTGGCGGGCATAAAGTCCCTGCATACTCTGTGAAATTTACGCAATATTGTAGTTAAATAAATTCAGTTTATGTGAAACATTTCATCAGCGTGATATCTAAAGAAGTATAATACAAACAATCAGAACAATTACCCGGCGGGAAAAGGACCAAAAATGACTTTAACAAAAAACTCTCCTGTTTTAATGGTGTTGGCGATGCTAAGCACCCTGTTGGCTAGTACCGGTGCGCTGCAGGCACGTAGCATCGATGAAGGTATCGAATACAAGATTGTTAGCCCGGTCGTGCCGACCGACACGGGTGACAAGATCGAGGTGGTCGAGCTGTTCTGGTATATGTGCCCACATTGCTATCATGCCGAACCCGAGATCATCGCCTGGAAAAAGACCCTGCCAAAAAATGTAGTATTCAAGCGGGTTCCGGCCGTGTTTAATCAAGATTGGATATTTCATGCCAGGGTGTTTTATACCGCAGAGGCACTGGGTGTGCTGGAGAAAATCCATAGTCCATTGTTTAATGCGATCCACAAGCACAATAAGAAAATTAATTCTATTGCTGCCATGGCGCAGTTTTTCAAGCAAGTTGCCGGGACCGATCCGGTCCAATTTGATGAGACATTCAATTCGTTCGGGGTGGATGCGCTGGTGCGTCGCGCTATCGACCTGAGCAAACGCTATCAGGCAGATGGTGTGCCGACTTTTATCGTGAATGGGAAATACCGGACTGACGGTCCGATGGGTGGCGGCCACAAGGGTATGATGGAGGTTGTACAGTTTTTAGTCGACAAAGAAACGCATAAAAAGTAACCAAAATATTTAAAAGTGATTGTTAGCGTCACATATATAAAGGATGCACCACAAAGGCCGATATTACTTGCAGTAGCCAGAGGAGACAGGGATGAAAGCGGCAGAACTATTTGTAAAATGCCTCGAAAATGAGGGAGTTGAGTACATATTTGGTATACCGGGTGAAGAAAACCTGGATGTCATGGATGCCCTGCTCGATTCGAATATACAGTTTATTACCGTACGTCATGAGCAAGGCGCCGCTTTTATGGCGGACGTGTACGGCCGATTGACCGGTAAGGCGGGTGTCTGCCTGGCAACTTTGGGACCGGGCGCAACCAACCTGATCACAGGCGTAGCCGATGGCAATATGGACCACGCGCCGATGGTGGCCATCGCCGGGCAAGCAGGTACCACGCGCCTGCATAAAGAATCCCACCAGGTACTGGATCTGGAAGAAATGTTTCGCAGCATCACCAAATACTCGGCACGGCTGCTGACACCCAATATTATTTCTGAAGTTGTTCGTAAAGCATTTAAAGTGGCACAAACGGAAAAAACTGGCGCCTGTTTTATCGAGTTTCCGGAAAACATTGCCGAGATGGACATCGATGATCATCCTTTGCCTATCAAACATTCTGCCGTCGCCGAACCGGCCGCAGAAAAAATTGAACGTGCTGCGGAAATTATTTCTGCGGCCAGGTACCCTATTATACTGGCGGGTAACGGTGTTATACGTAACAAGGCCTGGCAACAACTGGCAGACTTTGCGAAAAAATTAAATTTGCCCGTGTCCAATACTTTCATGGCCAAGGGTGTGATTCCGTTCAAACATCCCATGGCGCTGGGCAGTGCCGGGTTACAGGCAAATGATTATGTCAGCTGCGGGTTTAGTAAAGCCGACGTGATTATTTGCATCGGTTATGATCTGGTTGAGTATCATCCCTACCTGTGGCATCCGACCAAGGATCGCATCATTATTCACATCGATCTGAATCCGGCCGAAGTTGACATGTATTATCCGGTAGAAGTTGGTGTGGTCGGTGATATCAAACATGCCTTGAATCGTATCGCCGAAGTGGCAGCACCGCATGCGGGTAATAATTTAAAAGGTTTACGTCGCGCCTTGATTGATGACATGAATCAGCACAAGGACGATAACTCGGTACCCATGAAGCCGCAGAAGATCATCTGGGATTTGCGTACCGCCATGGATCTTGATGGTATCGCGCTGAGTGATGTCGGTGCACACAAAATGTGGATGTCGCGTATGTTCAGATGTGAATATCCCAACACCTGTATCATTTCCAATGGCTTTGCCAGTATGGGCATCGCGCTGCCCGGCGCGATTGCAGCGAAACTGGTTTATCCTGATAAACATGTTGTAGCCGTCACAGGTGATGCCGGATTTTTGATGAACTCGCAGGAAATCGAAACGGCAATGCGCCTGAAAACACCGATAGTCATACTTATCTGGAATGACAGTGCCTATGGTCTGATAGAATGGAAACAGATGAACCAGTTCGGTCGCAAGTCAAATATTGATTTTACCAACCCGGATTTTGTGAAGTACGCCGAATCGTTTGGCGCAACTGGATACCGCATTGAAAAAGGTGAAGACCTGTTGCCGACCTTGAAAAAGGCACTGGCCGACAATACCGTCAGCATTATTGACTGTCCGGTTGATTACAGTGAAAACCTCAAGTTGACACAAAAACTGGGTGAGATGGTTTGCCCGATCTAGACATGTAATAAAACTGTCAATTTATCAGTTTACTTTGTACTGTTATGTTTCCAGCGCAGTAAATTTTTGGATAACTTGATTTATATAATTGGTTAACACATTCAATCGTCGCAATGAACTAAAATTTAATGCGTGTTTGAAGTAAAACAGGTTCGAATACCTCACATGAAGCAACAACACAGCTTGCGCGTGATGAGTTATAACGTGCAGGTGGGCATTGCAACAGAACGTGCTCACCATTATTTTCTCCATAGCTGGAAGCACGTATTACCCCATACGCATCGATTGGAAAATCTGGACAAGGTCGCCAGCCTTATACAGCAGTTCGATATTGTCGGATTGCAAGAACTCGACGCCGGCAGTCTGCGCAGTAATTTTATCAATCTGGCAGAATATCTCGCAGATGGTGCACATTTTCCCTTCTGGTATACCCAGGTCAACCGTAACTTTGGCCGCTTTGCGCAACATAGTAGCGGCATGTTAAGTCGTTACAAGCCGCGTGAAGTGCAGGATATACGACTGCCAAGTCTGATACCGGGGCGCCGCGCAATCATGGCACGCTACGGTGATGGAGAAAATACACTTGCGGTATTTATTGTGCACTTATCACTTGGAAAGCGGGCACGACAGAGTCAACTGGATTATTTGTCTGAGTTAATCAATCAATTTCCGCATGCGATTTTAATGGGCGATTTTAATTGCCAGACACACAGTAAAGAAATGCAAAGCCTGTTTAGCAATACAAGATTGCGTGAACCACTGGAAAAAATGCATACATTTCCGAGCTGGCGGCCACAACATCATATTGATCATATACTCGTTACCGATGATCTCAATGTGCTGTCACTTGAAGTGCTGAATCATCCTTACTCGGATCATTTGCCGATTGTGATGGATGTTGAACTGCCAGCCGGTATAGAGCTGGACATTATCAATGTGCCACCTCTACAGACGGCAATTGGTAGAGCCTGATGGCAAACAAGTACGTCGACGCATCGGAAGATGAACGCTGGAAGCGTAAATACTTTGATGTGCTTGATGAACTTGAGAAAAAAGAAAGCCGCTATCAACAAATCGAATCCCTGTTACGCAGTGCTGTAGTCAGAATAAGTCTGGGTGTTGACCCGCAAAGCGAAAAACTTAACAAACAGCTGGACGGCTTGCGTGAGTTTATTCGTCAGGGTCAGGATACCCTGAAGCTGCGAAAAATATTTGATGATATTTCCGAATCCATAAAAAATCTTACCGCTCAGGATAACACTACTTCCGAACAGACGATCGAAGCGGTTCTGCATGAAGTCATTAATAAAATCGATTGGCCCAGGGCGGCACAGACTGATCAACAACGTATCAGCAAACAATATACAAACTTGCAGGACAAGGATATTGGCAAATTTGTCAGTCTGATAACAACACTGGTTAATCGCAGTTTTGTTCACTTTCAAAAACTCGCAGAGCATGACGAAAGCGAACAACAACCCCGCTCTGCACCGTCTACGGCGGAACCGCAGCAACAAAAAACCGTTGAGCAGAAAAATGCAGGTAGTCAAACAAAACCGGAAACATCCGCAAACAAAGAAAATGAAAGATTACTCGGCCCGCTGTTTTTAACCCTGCTTAACAAGCTGCCAGCCAGCATGGTCGATGAAGCGATTGTGCGACGCCTGAAATTGCTTGCCGCGCAATGTACATCGCGTGATCAGGCGCTGGTGATAATCGATGGAATCATCGCATCACTCATTGCACCGGAAGCCCCTGTCACCGAGAGCGAATTCGATGTTGGTCTGGCGGTTGAGTTGCTGACCCAGTTCCTGGAGCAGATCATTGTTCCTGTCGATTTGAGTTTGCGTGCGGAAGAACTGCGTGAAAGTCTGATGAATAACAGGACCAAACAGCAGGTTATGATATGTCTGGAAGGCTGTGTAGAAATAGTCACGCAAATGCAGATACTCATCCGTAACGAACGCAAGGAACTGGAAAAATTTCTCGACCAGATCAGTACGCGGCTGCAGGAAATTGATCAGCAACTCAAACGTATTGCCGGTGTTAATGATCAACAGCGTGAAGGTGTGGATAAAATTAATCAGGAAGTCGAACAGACGACCTCGGCAATAGAACAGGCGCTTACCTCAACGGATGATATTGATGCACTGAAGTCTACTGTGAAATCGCATGTCATCATGATCCGACACCACCTGGATACCTATTTTGAAGGGCAAACGTCACGCGGTGACGAGAATGACCTCATCGTAAAACAACTGGCACAAAAACTCATCGCCGTAAAACAGGAAGCTGAAGAACTGCGGGCGCAACTGGAGCAACGTCGCCTTGAGGCAACCCACGACCCTTTGACACGCATACCTAACCGACTCGCCTACCAGGAATGGATAGAGCAGGAACACTCGCGCTTTGAAAAATTTGATACGCCATTTGTGTTAATGGTATGGGATGTGGACTACTTTAAACGCATCAATGATGAATATGGGCATCTCGCCGGTGACAAGGTACTCCGGATAGTAGCGCAAATGCTGGCAGAGCAGGTGCGGGAAGCGGATTTTGTCGCCCGTTACGGTGGCGAGGAATTCGTGGTTGTGTTGCCCGGTACCACCATTCAGCCAGCGATGCAGGCGGCGGAAAAAATACGTGTTGCGATATCCAGTTGTGCATTTCATTTCAGGCAGGAGCCGGTATCCATTACCGCATCGTGTGGTTTTGCCGAGTGTCGAAAGGGCGAGACCATTGAAGGCCTGTTTCAGCGTGCCGATGAAGCCTTGTATAAAGCAAAAAATAGTGGCCGTAATACCTGTATTGCGGGCTAGACACTACACTGTCATCCATCACTATGTGTGATACGTTCGTCAAATTGCTGTTACCCGCCATGAAATAGTGCCTGTTATCTAATCGTGATGTGAACAGCGATCTATACTTGTCGGGTAAAAGCTGTAAATATGTGTGGTTATCATTATTTTTAGAATCAGGTTGTTATGACTAAATTGCAAGTTGTTACCTACCTGGCGTATTCGATGCCGGTCTGGGTGATCGGTGCGTACTGGTTATATAACAGACGCAAATCAAAACGTAACCAGGCAAACCTGAATTCAAATATCCAGGCAGGTTTGACCGAGCCAGCCTCGCTGCATCCTGTCATCGATAAAGGTATTTGTATTGGTTGTGGTGCCTGTGTGAGTGCTTGCCCGGAAAACGATGTGCTGGGACTGATAAAAGGCAAGGCCGAACTAATCAACCCGACTCACTGTATCGGGCACAGTGCCTGTGCTGCAGCCTGCCCGGTAGACGGAATTACGCTGGTCTTTGGTACCAGCAAACGTGGTATGGATATCCCGCATGTCAAACCCAATTTTGAAACCAATATACCGGGTCTGTTTATTGCTGGTGAACTGGGTGGAATGGGTCTGATACGAAATGCGGTAAAGCAGGGTACCGAAGCGATTAATGAAATCGCCAGGCACAAAAATATCAAATCCGGCACTGGATATGATGTTGTTATCATTGGTGCCGGACCGGCAGGAATGACCGCCACGCTTGCCGCCAAGGAAAAGAAACTCAACTATCTCACCCTGGAACAGGACTCACTGGGCGGCACAGTTTTTAAATATCCGCGTGGCAAGGTGGTTATGACCGCACCGATGAAATTACCGGTGTTTGGTACCATCAATATTCGTGAAACGACCAAGGAAAAATTACTCGGACTCTGGTCGACGGTAGAAAAAAAATCGGGTATAAAAATTAATTACCGTGAAAAAATGGAAAACATCGAAAAGATTGAAAACGGCTTTAATATTACCTCGATTAAAAATTCCTACCAGGCAAAAACAGTCTTGCTGGCGATTGGACGCCGCGGCACGCCACGCAAACTCGGTGTCGACGGTGAAGATCAACCCAAGGTGGTTTACGAATTGATCGATGCAGAGCAATATCGAAACAAACATGTGCTGGTGGTTGGCGGTGGTGACAGCGCTCTGGAGGCGGCAATCAGTATTGCCAATGAACCGGGAACACAGGTAGCGATATCCTATCGTAGTGAATCTTTCTCACGTGCCAAGGAAAAAAATCGTCAACTCATAGAAAACGCACACAAGGAAAAAGGTTTGAATATCATTCTCAGTTCAACAGTCAAAAAGATCAATGAAAAGACCGTTGAAATTGACCAGCAAGGCAAGGTGATAAATTTACAAAACGATGCGGTAATTGTTTGTGCCGGTGGTATCTTGCCCACGCCGTTTCTTAAACAAATTGGTATTGAAGTGGAAACCAAGCATGGTACGGTCTGAAACATCTCCGGATTTATTATTGCGAATTATACTGCCCGTTATCTTGCTGGTGGCGTTCGCTGCTGCGCCTGTTGCGATCGCAAATACCCAGAAACTGGAACAGGCAGATCGCGCAGTACGCACCCGCGATTTCAAAACGGCCTGGAAAATATATTATGAGCTGGCAAAAGCTGGCAATACCGAGGCGCAATATAACTGTGGCGTACTTCTCCGTTCCGGGCAAGGTGCAGAGCGGGATGACAAACGGGCACTGAAATGGTTTTTTCGCGCCGCACGCAGTGGTCATGCCAAGGCGCAATACACCATTGGTATGCAATACCTGAAAGGCATTGGTGTTAAAAAAGATCCCAAAGTTGCCATGGGCTGGATAGAAAAGGCGGCACAGGCCGGACACTCATCTGCAAAACGCCAGTTGGAGAGATTGCAAAGTGAGGGTGTGACACCGGAAACGGATCTCAATCAGAACGCGCTGAACAAGGCGTTGTTTGTTGCCAGTCGGCGTAATGATGTTGAACAAATTGATACGCTGTTGGCACAAGGTGCGGAAGTCAATGCTAAACATAGCGGTGGCTATACTGCACTGATGATCGCGGCGGAAAATGGCCATGAAGCGGCCGCAAAACATCTTATTGCGGCAGGAGCGAATGTTAATAGTGTCAATCAACAACATGAATCAGCCATGTTAATTGCAATACGTAAACAGAAAATGGCGGTTTGTCGACAACTGTGGACAAAAAAGCCCGACATAAATCTTAAAGACAAGCAGGGCAATACCGCCCTGATGTTGGCAATAAAAAACAATGATGTAGATGCTGTCGCCTGGCTATTGAAGTTAAGGGTACGACACGATCTGAAGAACAAACAGAACCAGACAGCCGGTGAGATTGCGGCCGCGCGTAAAAACAGCCAGGTGATCAGCCTGCTGAAAAATGCCGGTGTGCATGTACCGACAGTTAAAACACGATCAGAAACGCTGATCACCGACAGCAAGTCCATTCGTAATACAAAGAGCACCCTGGGTGCAGACTGGACACCCTTGATGGAAGCGGCCTGGCGTGGGCAATATAAAATCGCACAAAGCCTGTTAAAAGACGGTCGCGCACAAATCAATCGACGCGATAATAGTGGGCATACGGCCCTGAGTCGCGCGGTAGCAAAAAAACATGACAAGCTTGTGGCGTTACTGATTGCACATGGCGCCGATGTAAACATTGCGCAAAAAGATGGTATGACACCGCTGATGTGGGCGGCAAAAACTGGTGATATCACCTCGTTAACGACATTAATAAATAAAGGTGCCCGTGTCACTACGATTGACAATAACCAAATGGATGCCTTGATGTGGGCGGCCAGTAGCGGGCACAATAGTTGTGTAAAGCTGCTTGTTAACAAGAGTGCGAATGTCAAACAAAAACAAAAAAATGGTATGACCGCATTATTGTGGAGTGTTCGGCGTGGCGATCTTGCTTCCATGAAGCTGTTAATTTCCAGGGGTGCCGATGTTAATGCATTGGACAGCGAAGGTCGTGCGTCGATTGTAATTGCGGTAATAAATGGCGCGAGTAATGTGACAAGCTACCTGTTAAACCATGGTGCGGATATTGAACAACGGGATCGAGATGGTAATACACTACTTGCGTTGGCCGCATTAAACGGGCGCGATAACATTGTCAGCTTGCTAATAAAACGCAAGGCCGATGTTAATGCGCGCAGTAATGCAGGCAACACCCCATTGATATTGGCTGCAGACAAGGGACATATTGAATCAGTCAGACTTTTGCTTGCTGCCAGAGCAGATATTAATACCAAGAACAATTTTGGTAATACCGCACTGATTGAAGCAGTCAAAAATGCACGCCGTAATGTAGTGGAGTATTTGCTGGATAAAGGCGCGAAAGTTGGTATTCGAAATAAAGACAAGAAGACCGCATTATTAATTGCCCGCGATATGCAGCGAAAGGATCTTGTTAAACTGCTGGAATTGAAAAAAGAAAAGGGCTTTCTCGGTATATTTTAAAAATCGTAGATAACACCCAGGCTAAGATAATAATTCGTTTCGTCGGTCACAGTGGTGGTGGTAGTGTTATTCGTTGTCGTCGTTATTGATTTGTAGTCATATCCTGTATCAAGCTCGAACTTCAGATTGCGCTTCGCATAATAGTCCACACGGAACGAAGGTCTGTAAATCGTACGGTTTGTACCGTTTGATTGCGTCTGCACATCAACACGCAGTCTTGGCCTGACACGCCAATCCTTGCCATATCTTATTCGCGTACTGACATCGTAGGTGATTGTATCGGCTGTACTGAGATTGGCATAACGTATGCCTAACAGTGTCACATCACTATCAGTAATAAAGTTTGTGCCAATAAATGTTATAGAATAATAATATTCATTACCGGGAGAATCCGTTGCCAGTACACCCGCTGAGGCTGGTGTGCCGGACAGGTTGCTGACGGTAACGTCGGTATTTAATTGTATTGTTTCGGTAAATGGATAGGAATTGGCAACAGACAGCGTTTTATATACAGCTGTTCGGTCTACAGCAAACTGTCGAATTTCTGTTTCAGTATAAGTTGAATGTAACTCTGTCAGTGTAGAGACCGTTTGTCCAATGAGTGCATTGGTTGTTGACAATGTAGGGGTTAAACGGTAATCCGCAACAATGTTAAATGAACCGGCATTATTCTTGCCATAAAGAAAGTTGGCAATGAGCGTAGCGGTATTTAATTCACCATATGAGGTGTCATAATCAAAGTTGCCAAAAAGCGAGTAATCGGTATTAATTACCTTGATCTCGGTACCGATTGCTTCCCGATCGGAAAACCCGTCTGCAACCTGCTTGATAGCGTAGAAATTAAAATCCCAGTCCTTTATTAAATCGGTTGCATCAAGATTCATACCATAAAAATAGCGATCATTTTGAAATACCGTCGATTCGGTAAGATTCACCGGGTAGCCCATATTCAGACTGAGTTTGTAATTGTTTGAAAATGGATGGGCAAGAATGAGACCATCAAACCGGCCAAGCATACCGCTGTTGTTACTGGACTGTCGGCCGGCACGCAGGTAGTTACCTGATTGTTTTGCTGTAATATCAGCATACAGGCGACTGATGCGCGAGGTACTTTTTTGTCTTGTATCAAGTGAATTATATAAATTATCCGCATCTACACGGAATTTCATGTCATAGTCCGCGCTGCGCCGTCGTGCGGAGAGACTTATATTTGTGCTGAGTGAGTTATCAACGGCCTGATTCTCAGTCTGGTTGGTGCCGGAGATCTCGTAGCGATAAAATTGAAACAGGCTGCCAAACATTTCCCAGCGCACATCATCCTTATCTTTCTTGTCATCTTTTTGAGCGAGCGCGGCTTTCGGTGCGAGCCGGGCGGTTATCAGTGCTTCAAGGCGTTGACGCACGCGATCACTGCCTTCACCTTCAGGATAGAGTTCCAGATATCTACGGTATTCAGCCTTTGCGTGTGCAGTCTGACCATTCCGCTCTCGTGCAAGGCCTGCGAACTCCAGTGCAAACTGTTTATCCAGACCATTCGCCAGTTTAAATGCCTTGTTATAATACCGGTAGGCCTTTGTATATTCCTTGGCAATCATCGCATTTCTGCCCTGTTCGAGTAAGCTTTGAACTTTGGCACTGGATTGCGAACCGGGTTTGATTGTTGCTGTTTCTGGAGATTCAGATTGACTGATCTGTTCCTGTGTTTGAAATTCCGGAGCAGTTTCAGGTTTTGATTCTGTCAGGTCAGTGCGGGTAGATTTGGTGACGTTTGATTTTATTTCAGGTCTCTGATCGGGGGCAGTGGTAATTTCAGAAACCGGTTCTGATTCGGGCGTAGATGTTATATCAGTTTTATTACCCGTGTCCTGTTGTTTGAGCCAGTTAACGGCGGTATTGATATTAGTGGCATCGACCCGATCGATCCATGCATCAGGAAAGCGCTGATTAACTTTTACAAGCTCGTTGCGTGCATTTTTCCAGCTTCGAAAGAAACCGAGCTGCAGAGTGTACTGAATCTCGTTATCGGATTCACTCTGGTTGTCAAAAAGATAATACTTGTTATAGGGAGCTTGTCGGGAAAGTTCATTTGTATCGGTTTTTTCTGACGTGGTTTTGAGATTTATAACATAATATTTTTGCAGGGACGAACTTTTTGGACGAGCTGATTTTTTTGATACAGAGGCAGAGGGAGCCGGTTTTATAGGTAAATTCAGCGAATCAGCATTAATGTAAACACTTACTGATTTATTGCTTCGATCCTGTAAAACTTTATAGCTTATTTGTGATTTGAACTCGAGTTTCAGTATAATTTTACCTGAATCATCATTTTCCATGCGCATGGCAACGATGCCAAGGTTATTATCAGGTTCGGGTTGCAAGTAGTCTGTTATACGCAACGCATCCGTCTGGCTGGAACCAATCAGAAAACTTCGCACGGTGATCTTGATCTGATTTCCGGAAGACTGTGGGTAATGGTTTAAATAGGTAATCGGTTCAAAAAAGTTGATTCTTAACCGGTAGGCATTGTTAAGTGGTGTCACTTCATAGGAGTCGAGCAGGATATTTGCTGCAAATAATTTATTTACACAAACAATATAAAATAAAGTCAGTAGTATAGTTCTGAATATCTGTTGGTGTATTCTTTTAGTAACCGTTTCATTAATACTTATTCGTCGACGCGGAATCATACATCATTACATCAGGTTTATTATTGTTCTAACTCAAAAAAAACTAATCAAACTTACCGTTCGGCTGGTGCTTGCCTGTTCGCCTGTCACTTGGCGATGTAGAGCTGGGAGTTTTGTATTCGTGACATGCGCCCGAACAATCACGTAGCTCGCTGACAGTATAAAATGTACTTGGCGAGTCATAGTGTTTGTGGGCGCTTGCTTTGTACCTGTTTGCATGGCACCCGGCACAGTCTGGTTTGTATGCACCGTATTGCCAGGCAATTGTTGAGGCATTCGACGTGTGACATCGAGTACACGTCACACTTGAGCGGTGATCCGGGCTAGGATAGTTGGGCGAGTTATGTGAGTAGCGTACACTATTGCGCCAACCGGACGTAACATGACAGGCATCGCAGGATAAGGTCGTATTAAAGTGACCATTTGGCTTGTCATTGTTGTGGCAACCTACATTGGCGCATGATCCCGGAGCGGCAGTAGCATGATCAAACCGGGCATTGCTCCACGGTGTCCCCGGTGTGTGGCAAGCAGCGCAATCATTATCATTTGGATGTGGTAAGGGCGGTTTGTCTTTAAGGTGACAGGTCGAACAGGCTTGCGTAATACCCGAATGATCAAACCGTGCGCCCAGCCAGGATGTTGTGCTGTGGTGGCAATCATCACAGGTATTTACTGTGCTATGTGGTAACGGTGGCCGATCTTTTAAGTGACAGTTGGCACAGGATTGCGTGATGCCAGAGTGATTAAACCGTGCGCCTTGCCAGGACGAGGTGGTATGGCAATCATCACAGGTGTTCACTGTGGTATGTGGTAATGGTGGTCGGTCTTTCAGGTGACAGGTCGAACACGGCTGCGTGATCCCAGAGTGATTAAACCGAGCACCTTGCCAGGTTGTGGTGTTATGGCAGTCATCACAGGTATTGGTCGTGGTATGCGGAGCCGGCGGGCGGTCTTTCAAATGACAGGTACTACAGGGTTGCGTCACGTTCGCATGATTAAATCGTGCCGGTGTCCAGGCGCGGGTCGAATGACAATCATCACATTGATTATCGCTTCGTATGTGGTTCGGTGTTTTGCCGGTCGCTTTTACGCCATTGTGGCAACTGATACAGGATCCGGTAATTGATCCATGATCCATTCGGGCATTGGCAAATCGGGTTTCAGTATGACAGTCATCACAGGTGTTGGTGCTTTTTATATGATTGTTGGGTTTACCAGGTGCATTGACTGTGCCGGCGGCATGGCAACCCTGACAGCTTGTGGGCGTTCCCTTGAAAATGCCGCGGATATGACAGCTATCACATTGCACACGTTGGTGTGCACCGGATATGACAAAGCCGGTATTATCGTGGTCAAAATTTGCTTTTGACAACGGCGCAGCATACGAAAACGACAGTGGCAGAATTAACAGCATCACTGATATACATGCAGCAAATAATTTACGCCACTGAATTTGCATACCGTATCCTTGAGATCACATATCCAGAAAAAACAGGTGTTTGGTGAGTAATCATATTACCTGTTTAACTGTAGGTCATTAAAGGATCTCGTGGTGTGACATCGTTCACATCTCTTACCAAATTGCTGATTATGAACATCATCGCCGCGATGGCAGGCAATGCAGGTACGAGGTGTCGTAGCCACTTTGTCAACCGCCTGGCTGTGGCAGGCTTCGCAATAGACTTTGGCGTGCTTGCCATCCAGTTTGAAACGGGTCTTGTTATGGTCAAATCGCCACAATTTCCAGCCGTTTGGGTTATGGCACTGCTGGCAGTACTTACCGAGACGTTGCTTGTGCGTATCATCTTTTTGATGGCATGAAATACAGGCTATTTTGGCGGTTTTATAGGTATTTCCCAGATGACATTCCTCGCATGGGGTTATGGCATGTAAGCCTATTAATGGGAAGCGTGACAGGTCATGTTCAAAGCGAACCTGTTTGCGCCAGCCTTTTTCGTCATGACACCGGTCACAGCGTTTACCCTGCTGACCCTTATGCGCATCATCGACCCGGTGGCAGCTGTAGCAAGCGGTCGGTGTTTTGCTTTTATAGAGTGGTTTCTGGTGGCAGGCCTTGCACTGCGCATCAATGTGCTTGCCTTTGAGCGGGTAGGATGTTTTTTTCGTGTGGTCGAAGCGCGCCTCTGGCCAGCTTTTTTCACTATGACATGTCTGGCATTTGGTGCCATAGCTGCCATGATGCGAATCGTCTTTTTTATGGCAGGAAATACACGTCGATTTGATTTTTTCCTTGTACGGATCACCTTTATGGCACTGCTGGCAAGTCAGTTTTTTATGCGTATGACGCAGTGGAAAATCAGTGTCCTTGTCATGATTAAAACCGAGACTCTTCCAGCTTTTTGTGGAATGGCATTTTTTACAATCGGTGCCATTGCCACCGCGATGAATATCATTTAATCGATGACAGGATATACATTTAACAGGTGTTTTTACGTAACGATCATTTGCATGGCAGGTTGAGCAGGCCGTTTTTGTATGCTTTCCGGTGAGCCTGAATTTGGTCTTGTCATGGTTATAGCGGATAGAGCGCCAGTTATTGGCCACGTGACAGGATGCACACGCGGTCATGATTCTTGAGTTTGCCTGGTCTGGCCGATGTGGACTGGCTTGTTTGTGACAGGCGCGACATTGATTGGGCGCTTCACGATAAGTTTTATTTTTTTTATGACAACTCTCACAGCGTACGGTTTTATGTGCGCCGTGTAACGGAAAGTCGGTTAACTGGTGCGCGAAAGTGGCCTTATCCAGTTTCACGATGTCAGCTGCACGCCCCCTATGCTCGGTATGACAGGACTTGCAGGAACGTGTCTGGAGATTTTTGGATTTACCGTGAAATCCCTTGCCCTGTTTGATGTCGCTGTTAATTTTTTTGTGGCAAGCACGGCACAGTGGCGTTCCATCACCTTTCTTGAATGGCGTATGACATTTGTTACATTGCGTTTCATATTTTGCATGACCCTGAATTACCTTGCCTGGCATCAGGAGCGTTTCAAGCTCGTCAGCAAAGACATGGCCGGGAATCAGTAATATGGACAGTTGTAACAGAAAAACATAGCCGGCCGATCGTGCTGTTGTAAAATGCCTCATGATCTAATAAGCGTGCACAACAACAACATGAATGATGCCGGTGATGATTAACAGAAAAAACATCGGCAGGTGTGCGTAATGCCAGATCGAAAACAATTGATTATATATTTGTAACTCGGCAAATTTACGCAAACGTAGTGTATACAAACTTAATGAATAATGCGCCTTGCGCAGAATTTCGCGCGTCATCGATTTGTCCCAGTTATTGGTTCGTGCCTGTTTGTTGATGCTGTGTTTCACTGAACGATACACGCGCCAGGCTATCCACTTTGCATATATCGCATTAACAGGCAGGTGAAAAACACCGAGCAAAAATAAACGTTTTTTCAATAATGATTTTTCAAATCTGGCAATACGCTTCGTATTATCTGTTGATAGTGAAATGTCATTGCCCAGCTTGCCGCGGGTTAATTTCAGATTGTCACGTAATTCCTCGAGTGATGCTTTTTCACCATATAGCCCGATGTGTATTTTTGAATAAATAAATCGTCCTATTAATCCACTTAAGGCGACGGTGATCATACAAAACAGGGCAATATTGCTGTTGGTTGAGCCAAGGCCAAAATTGGAATGAAAGATCACCAGTACAGGTCCGACGACACCAAGCATCATATGAAAGCGAAACCAGAATTTAACCGAACCCATTACACGCATGAAGCGGACATGCTTGCGTAATGGATATAACAGCAGGATCAACATCATGCTGCCGCCGATAATGCCCAGCGCATAGCCCAGTCCATCTTGCGCACTGAGATTACTGTTTTCTCGGCCCAGCCAACCGGCAATCAGTACAATGCTGCAAATCAGCACGATATAGAATAGTGAATGATCCTGGCGCACCGACCATTTTGCCTTGCCAGCTTTACCGGTTGTTGCAGGTGTTTGTTCCAACGGAGGAGTGCTTGTTTCGACTGATACGACCATAGTTGCTACAATTTGAGGTTAGTGGTGTTACCTGTTTTAAGACCCTGAACGATTATTTTTATTTTGCCAATCACTATAGCACTTACCGCTTTGGCCGGGTGACTGGACAGTAATTTTAGCAAAAAATGTGATGTTATCGACGGATTTGCCGGATATAGGTCAAGCTGGTTCAGTTTGGGTCCATATAGACTGCATGAATGCGCAAAATACAGTTAACATGTCATATTCACATCAAAATATTTTGGGTTTGATTCAGGAATTATATGTCAGGTTTATCGTTAAGAAATATTTATTACGAAAGACAGTACCGCTGGGTACTGGAAAATGTAAATGTTGAGTTATCTGCTCAGCAATTATTGTTTGTGTCTGGTAATAATGGTAGCGGTAAAACCAGCCTGCTGCGCATTGTCAGTGGTCTGGTGATGGCTGACAGAGGGGATGTGCTCTGGAATGGTCAACCAATAAGTAAATCCTTGTCGCAATATCATCATGACATTTGTTACGTCGGCCATAAAGACGGTATCAAGGACGACCTGACTGTAACAGAAAATATTCAGCTGATGCGTGCGCTTGTTAATACCGGACTAGATAGTTATACAAAGCAGCGTGATACAAACGAAGCGAAAACAATTAGCGATTACCTTGACGCTGTTGGTCTGTCAGATGAACATGCGATGGCCGCATCACTATCAGCCGGCCAAAAACGGCGTCTGGCCCTGTCACGTTGCCTGATCGGTCAACGAAAATTATGGATACTCGATGAACCCTTCACTGCACTGGATCAAGGTGGCATCCGCTTGTTTCAGCAGCATTTGAGCCAGCATCTGGATGTCGGTGGCATGGCAATCATGGCATCACATCAAATGGTTGATTTGCCGGGTAACCGGGTTATGGAACTGAATCTGAATCAATGAATCAGATAACTGTATTCAATACTGTTTTACAGCATGATGTGCGGGTGGCATTACGTCATCGCTCGGAATTATTGCAACCGTTGCTGTTCTATTTTCTGGTTGCCATGATGTTCCCGCTCGGCGTGGGCGTTGAAAAAGTAATGCTCATCAAGATTGCGCCCGCCATTATCTGGATTGCCGCCCTGCTTGCCGCGCTGTTAAGTCTGGATCGATTGTTCCGGCCGGATTTCCAGGATGGCACATTGGAGCAACTGGTATTGAGCGGGCATTCCTTGTCATTATTGATACTGGCAAAAATGGTTGCGCATTGGCTGGTGACCGGTTTGCCTTTATTACTACTGGCACCACTGCTGGCATTATTATTGGGGTTGCCACTGGCGAATCTGGATATACTTATATATACGCTGTTGCTCGGTACACCCGTGCTAAGCTTGGTAGGTGCTATCGGTATTGCACTAACAGTCGGACTGCGACGTGGCGGCATGATTCTGACCATACTGGTATTACCGCTTTATACGCCGGTGTTAATTTTTGCGAGTCAGACGATTGGTCTGGCGGTAGCCGGGTTACCCGTGAATGCATCGATGGCAATCATGGCGGCCATGTTAATACTGGCACTGACATTATCACCCCTTGCCACTGCGGCTGCGATACGCATGAGTCTGTCTTAAACGAAAATGTGCACATGATTATAAAATTTTTTCATCAACTGGCTTCGCCGCCTTATTTTTATAAATGGAGTGGAAAAGTTATCCCCTGGCTCGCTATTGCCTGTGCGATCCTGTTTGCACTGGGTTTATGGGGCGGGCTGGTAAAAGCCCCGGCAGATTATCAACAGGGTGACAGCTTCCGTATTATCTATGTGCATGTACCTGCGGCGTGGATGTCGTTATTTATTTACATGGTCATGGCCGGCAGTGGTGCAATCGGACTGATCTGGCGAATCAAGCTGGCAGAAATCGCCTGTATCAGCAGTGCACCGATTGGTGCGGCGTTTACTTTTCTTGCCCTGGTCACCGGCTCTATCTGGGGCAAACCCATGTGGGGTACCTGGTGGGTATGGGATGCACGGCTCACATCCGAGTTATTATTGTTGTTTTTATATCTTGGCGTAATGGGTCTGGCGAATGCGATAGAAGATGCGCGCAAATCGGCACGCGCGGTGGCAATACTCGCGCTGGTCGGTGTAGTGAATATACCCATCATTCATTATTCGGTTGAATGGTGGTATACCCTGCATCAGGGTCCGACGGTAACAAAATTTTCCGCGCCATCGATTCATATCGATATGTTAATACCGTTATTGTATATGGCAGTGGCGTTTAAATTATTTTATCTGCTGCTATTGTTGCTACGCAGTCGCAATGCCTTGTTAGACAACGAGCGCCGTAGTGGTTGGGTTAGCAAACTGGTAAGCGAGACGAGAGAATGAACATGGCTGAATTTTTTCATATGGGTGGCTACGGTGCGTATGTGTGGTCCTGTTATGGTATAACGGCGATAATTTTAATAGCGAACCTTGTGATGCCTTTACGTACCCATAAAAAATTACTCGCCGACATTCGCAAACAACTTGCTACACAAAAGGACAAAAATGCACCCGCTTCGTAAACGACGTCTGATTTTAATTACCCTCATGGTGTGTGGTATTGCTACCGCAACGGGTCTTGCCTTGTACTCGTTTAATCAGAACCTGATGTTCTATTTTACGCCAACGGATGTTGCTGCAGGCAAGGCACCATCCAGCCAGGTGTTTCGTGTCGGTGGTCTGGTTGTAGCGGGGAGTGTCAATCGCGCAACTGACAAGGTAAATGTCAGTTTCGTTGTTACTGATTTAACCGAGAAAGTTACCATTCATTATGCAGGCATTCTGCCGGATTTATTTCGTGAGGGGCAGGGTATTATCGCCAGAGGTCGTCTGAACAAAAATAACGAATTCATCGCCGATGAAGTGCTTGCCAAACATGATGAAAAATATATGCCGCCGGAAGTTGAACAATCCTTGAAGAAAAACAAACCCTGAAGCGTGAATTATGATGTGTAAAAATTTATGATCCCTGAACTTGGCAATGTAGCGCTGATTCTGGCGCTTTGTATGGCGCTTGTACAGTCAGTACTGCCACTGCTGGGCACCATTAAAACAGCTGACGGTTATAAAAGTGAATCACTCATACAACTGGCACGACCGGCCGCGAGTATGCAGTTGCTGTTTGTTGCCATTGCCTTTGCGTGTTTGTTGTATGCCTTTATCACGCATGACTTTTCCGTGGCGTATGTAGCGCAAAACTCCAATTCACGTTTACCCTTTATGTATCTGGTATCTGGCGTGTGGGGCGCACATGAAGGTTCGTTATTATTATGGTCATTGGTGTTGGCAGTCTGGACCATGCTGGTGAATGTATTCAGTCGTGGCATCCCGGAAGATATGGTAGCGCGTGTATTGGCGGTGATGGGTTTGATCAGTGTCGGCTTTCTACTCTTTATTTTATTAACTTCAAATCCGTTTTCAAGACAATTCCCTGTTCCTGCGGATGGTTATGATCTTAATCCTTTGTTGCAAGACCCTGGACTCGCGATACATCCACCGATGCTCTACATGGGTTATGTGGGATTTTCGGTAGCGTTCGCCTTTGCGATTGCCGCCATGCTGCAAGGCAAACTTGATGCGGCCTGGGCCAGATGGGCAAGACCCTGGACCACCATGGCGTGGGTGTTTTTGACGATTGGTATTGCACTGGGTAGCTGGTGGGCGTACTACGAGTTGGGTTGGGGTGGCTGGTGGTTCTGGGATCCGGTAGAAAATGCGTCTTTTATGCCATGGCTGGTGGGTACGGGTTTGTTGCATTCTCTGGCGGTTACCGACAAACGCAATACCTTTAAAGCGTGGACAGTGTTGCTATGTGTGATTGCATTCTCCTTGAGTCTGCTCGGTACCTTTCTGGTACGTTCGGGGGTACTTACTTCAGTGCATGCGTTTGCCAGTGATCCGGCGCGCGGTGTATTCATTCTGATATTTCTGGTGATAGTGGTGGGTGGCTCACTTGGCCTGTATGCATGGCGTGCAAACATTTTTAAAAACGACGTGCGCTTTGCGTTACTGTCGCGCGAAACCATGATGTTGCTAAACGCGGTTTTGTTTCTGGTGATGGCGGCCTTTATTTTACTCGGCACCTTGTATCCCTTGTTACTCGATGCGCTAAATATGGGTAAGGTCTCGGTGGGCCCGCCATACTTCAATACAATTTTTGTTCCGCTTGGTATACCGATTGTGATGTTATTAGGCATTGGTATCACGACACGCTGGAAGCAGGATAGCGCGCAGCGACTCTTCAAAACCATTTGGGTTGCCGCGTTGGCGGCCATGGTGTTGGGTCTGCTCAGTATGTTGATTGTTGTGCCTGATGCCAGTGCGATTACCATTAGCATTGCGGCATGGTTTGCCCTGACCATGTCGTGGTGGATTGTGATAAACAGTGGCAAACTGATTCTTGCACGACTGGTCAACAAACCGAAAACACTCGCCAGCTTGCGACAAATACCGCGCGCCGTTTATGGTATGACGGTGGCACATGTTGGCGTTGCAGTGTTTATTGTCGGTATTATCCTGACGAGTCTGTTCAGCATAGAAAAAGATGTGCGTCTGGATATCGATGAAAGTGTTGAACTGGGTGGTTATGAGTTTGTGTTCAAGGGTGTCAAAAACGTAAACGGACCAAATTATCATGCCAGTCAGGGTAGCGTGATAGTACGCAAAAATAACAAACAGTTGGCAATACTCGAGCCGCAAAAACGCTTTTACCCGGTAAAACAAAATACCATGACCGAAGCTGCAATTGATGCAGGTTTGTGGCGTGACCTGTTTGTCGCACTGGGCGAACCCATGGATGCGAATGGTAACAAACGTAGTGCCGGCAAGGGCGCATGGAGTGTGCGTGTGTATTACAAACCGTTTATTCGCTGGATCTGGTTGGGTGCATTCATCATGGCGCTTGGTGGTCTGATTGCCGCACTCGACCCACGTTATCGCGTGCGTGCGCTGGTTAAACAACTTTCCAGTCCAGACGAGCAGACAGCCAATGCGTAAGGCTTTTTTAATTCCGTTAGGATTGTTTGTACTGCTGGTATTGTTTCTGGCGATTGGCTTGACGCGCGACCCACGCACCGTGCCTTCGCCGTTAATTAACAAGCCGGCGCCGGCGTTCAGCTTGCCGGAATTAAATCAGGCTGATCAGGTAGTCAGTCCGAAAAAAATGTTGGGTAAAGTCTGGCTGTTAAACGTCTGGGCGTCATGGTGTACGGGTTGTCGCGCAGAACACCATCTGGTCGTACAACTGGCAAATAAACATCATGTAGACGTCTATGGGCTAAACTATAAGGACAACCCGGCGGATGCCAGAAAATGGCTGGCACAGTTTGGAAATCCATATCGCGCCAATGCCATGGATATCAGTGGACGCGTCGGCATTGACTGGGGTGTGTACGGTGTGCCGGAAACATTTGTCATTGATAAGCAAGGCATGATTCGTTATAAACAGATCGGACCGATTACAAACGACGCAATTGAAAAAAACTTGCTACCCTTGATCGTCCGGTTACAGTCATCATGAAAAAACGTTTTCACAGCCTGTTGCTACTCCTGTTGTTTACCGGTTACAGCTACGCTGCGATTGAGTCGGTTGAATTCGCGAATCCACAACAGGCTGCCTTATATAAAAAAATGACGGACGAATTACGTTGCCTGGTTTGTCAAAACCAGAATCTGGCCGATTCCAATGCGGCACTGGCAAAAGATTTACGTGTTGAAGTACAAAAGATGATTCAGCAAGGCATGGACGAAAAACAGATTATCGATTTCATGACCAAACGTTACGGTGACTTTGTATTATATCGACCCCCTTTCAAACCCTACACACTTATTTTGTGGCTGGGGCCGTTTATCGGATTTATTGTCGCACTGGTTGTCCTGCTGAGCATCATTCGTAAACGACAAAACATGAAACCGGATGATCTTTCTGCTGCGGACAAGCAAAAAGTAACATCACTGCTCACTTCCGGGTCCAGCGATACAGGTAAAAAAGGATAATTAACATGCTGACACTATGGTTGATAACGATCATTTTACTGGCGACAGTGCTTGTTGTGATTGTGCCAATATTACTGGGCAAGGGACGCTATGGTTTATCAAATCGTAAACAACAAAATATTGCACTGGCACAAGCGCGCATAAGGGAACTCGAAACCGATCATGCCAATAATATGCTGGACGAATCCGCCTACAAGGAAGCGCGCCAGGATATCGAACGTGCGCTATTAAATGATGTGGTGGGGACCGAGCCGACAGCAAGCAATTCAGTCGCGCAAACAAATTCTGCCGCAGTCTATACCAGTGTTGCCGTGGCCTTTTTATTACCCGTCATCACCGTTACCTTGTATCTGCTGTTAGGTAACCCCTCTGCACTACAGCAAACAACAAACACCATGCCATCACCCACAGCGACAGTGACAAACGAGCCTGATCCTCACGTTGGCGATGAAATGCAGGGTATGATCCAGAAACTGGCCAGTCGCTTGCAGGCCGAGCCGAATAATCCGGAGGGCTGGGATTTGCTGGCGCGCAGTTATATGTCAGTCAATCAATATCCGGAAGCCGTCAATGCACTGCAAAAATTGCAATCTCTGGTGGGGAACCATGCAGAAGTGCTGGTGCGCCTGGCCGATGCCATGGCGATGGCAAATGGCGGAAGCTTCAGCGGAAGACCCGCAAAATTAATTACTCAAGCGTTGGCACTGGAACCGAACAATACCACGGCACTGTGGTTGGCCGGCATGGAAGCACAGGCACGACAGGATTGGTCTGCAGCAATCAAGTACTGGCAACAAGCACAGCAAGGCCTGAGTCAGGATCCCAAGGCCGTGTCAGAACTGGATAAATTAATCAGTCATGCCCGTGCGGCCTCGGGTGTTAAACCGCTAGCAGAAGAAAATCCTGCACCGGCCACCAATATGAATGCAAATAAAACGTCCGGTATTACTGTTCATGTATCGCTGGACCCTGCGTTACAGGGCAAGGTTAATAAAAATGATACGGTGTTTATTCTTGCGCAAATGTTGGATGGTCCGCCAATGCCACTGGCAGTGGTCAAAAAACGCGTCGCAGATTTGCCGTTAACTATCACGCTGGATGATACACTGGCCATGATGCCAAGCCATAAGCTGAGTATGTACAAGCAAATTCGGGTTACCGCACGCATATCGAAATCAGGTAATGCACGAGCACAGCCTGGTGATTTACAAGTGGTTAAGTCGCCAGTTACCAATTCACAGGAAGTAAATCTTGTTATCAAATAACACTTGATTATGTCTGGAATAAATTATGCAAAAAAAAATCATTGCATTTCATCAGGATGAAGAACACCATTGGGTAGCCGAGCTCGAGTGCGGCCATACGCAGCATGTTCGACATATGCCACCGTGGCAGAACCGGCCCTGGATCGCAACCGAAGCAGGCCGCGCGTCGCGCATTGGCCACACGCTCAAATGCAAAAAATGTAAGGAAAGCGCAAACTGACAGCGTACCCAGTTATTCAAAGGAACCTGGAGGTCTGGCCCCTTTAATTCCTTAACATACCATTTTGCCGCGTCGGATTTAACGTTATAAGTAGATGTTTTTGTTATGTAATTATCCCAGAAACGGGATACTGAAGTTTCATCCATTTTGCTACTCCTTTAGCTAAATTTAGTAAAATGCTCATCCTGAGCATTTGCTATTATTGCTGTTATTTTACTTCTTTTCAAACATTCGGTAGATTCTACCTAATAATAACAAATACAGATTCTAGTTTTCATATGAATATCATTGTATATATAGAAAAGACACGAAATAAAAGGCATGTTCTGTCTATATCGAGATATTTAATAAATTATAGAATCTATCTATATAACTGTTAGGCACACATATGGCAAGACAACTGAGAAAAATTACGATAGCAGAAGGCGAGAAAAAGTATTATCTCGTTGATGCTAATTTCTTAGTAAATCGCCACATTAATGCTGACAAAGTCAGTGACCCTAAAGAGCAGCACCAAATTCGTAGTGCAAAAGCATGGTGGAACCATATAAAAAAGCAACTAGATAAAGATCAAGCCAGGGTGTATGTGCTTGACTTATGTATTGCAGAAGCATTTAAAGTACTAGCAAGAAAATACTATAACAATGAAGCAATCTTTGCTACTGGCTCCTCTTATAGTCATGCAAAGAGTGCGTTAGCAAAAGATCTAACGCTTAGCAGTAAAGATGCAAAGAAAAGCACAAGAGCTATAAAGTATCACGATATCCAAACCAATCGAGACATTATTATTAGTGTTGATAGATTCTTTGAAAAAAGTTGTAAAGAACAAAAGAAAAATGGAAAAACGAGCATTGTTGATTTGCTTATATTAGCAACGGCAAAGTATTTAGTGGATTTTTACGGTTTACCAAAAAATGATCTGTATATAATTACACAGGATAACCCCCTGTATAAATTAGCTAAGAGCTATGCAGATTTACCAATGGTGTTTAATCCATCTGAGGCACGTGATGAAGCAAGTAAAGTATTTAATAGTGCCTAACAAGGCGCTCGTGTGGGACGCTTGCTTCGCTGCGCGCCCCACAGCTTAAACGTTAGGCGTAAAAAAGGAAACTAAAATGGTATCAAAGGGAGTAGAAATAAGAGCGCAAATTGATACAGAACTAGTTAAAGGACTGCTAGTTATAAATGGCGGTGGTTCTGTTGCGTTACTTGCATTTTTGCCTGCAATTTTAGGTGAACCTGAATATGCGCCTTTAGCAAAGGCAGTTTTATGGGGATTACTCTCATTTCAAGTTGGTTTAATTTCTGCTGTAATTCATAACCGGCTCAGGCGAGTTTGCTCGCTGGAATTTGAGAAACACAATTATATTCCGCCTCCGTGTAAAGTATTTCCGATTTCTCTATTTAATTTTAAAAACGATGCCCCTTGTGTGTGTAGAGTCAGTATTATCTTTATGTGGTCGTCTATTCTCTCGTTTTTACTTGCAGGAATACTGGTTATAAATGGTGGGTTTTGTGTGCTTAACAAATCCGAGCCATCCTCATCACAGCAAAAGGTTAAAATTACGCCTAACAAACCGCTCAGCATGGACAAAAAAAGCGCCGCTTCGCGCCACTATTTTTGCCAGCTAGCGGAACGTTAGGGCAACATAAAAGAAGAATATGTATAACAACGGAATACATACATTAGAGTATGAGGAGGTAAAGGGGATTCATCAACTTCTTGTTGAAGACTTTGAAAATAGCAATGACCCAATCGAACCTCCAGGCATACGCGAAAATGGTGAATTACTAGAATCTGCCGTAAACAGGCAGAATGTTGGGTATGGGAGCACCCTCAAATATTCAACCCCCCTAGAAAATGCAGCCACACTTTGTTATGGAGTATGCTGTAATCATGGATTTCACAATGGGAACAAAAGAGCAGCGTTAGTCAGTCTGTTATGCCATTTAGATAAAAATGGATTGACATTAAAAGAGGACGTTGACCATAACGAACTTTATAGTCTTATGCTAAAAATCGCATCTCATAAATTTGCACCAAAAAGAACAACACATGACACGTCCGACATAGAAGTTGCCGCAATAGCAGCATGGCTTAGGAAGAGAACTAGAAAATTAAAAAAAGGTGAAAGAGTAGTTACTTTTCGAGAGCTTGGAAAAATTCTTAGAAACCACGATATTCATCTTGAGAACCCAAAAAATAACTACATTGACGTAGTCAAATACGAGTGGAAACGTAAGCATTTATTTTCTCCAAAGGAACGAATTGGCAAACGTGTGGCCCATATTCCTTACCCAAGAGAAGGAATGGAAGTCGGAAGAAAGGTTTTGAAAACGGTTCGAGAATCATGCAAATTAACTGAAGATGATGGCTATGACTCTGAAATGTTTTATGGTGAGGAAACGAGTGTTTGCAAATTTATTGTTAAGTACAAAAAAACACTCAAACGTCTCGCAAAAATTTAGCCCTAACAAGGGCATTGTGTGGGACCGTTTCACTGCTCCGCTTCGCTACGCAGTGAACGGCCCCACATGCAAACGTTAGATTAGAAATGAACAAACTACAATTTAAACTCGTATTTTTAGTTCTACTATTTTTGGGCGTTAATCTCGTGGTTTGTTTGTCAGTATTTACTGATATATTTACTCTAAATCGAGTTAACGGTGGCATATTGGTGATATGTGTAATCATAATTGCTGTAGTAACCAGGCCGGATAAAGACTTAACTCCAGCAATAAAATCTATCGATCCAGGTGCAGAGTCTGAAGAAGCTAAGGCAAAACGAACAAAATATATTTTTTGGTATTTTCTTAGCTTAATAATTATCTCATTTAGTATGATAATTACTGGTACCGCCCCAAAAAGCGCAGAGGGTGGTTTTGCTCTAATTTATGTCTTACTAATGGGGCCCATACTATTAATGTTTTTACTCGCCGCAGTTAAATATTATGGAAAACTTAAAAACAGGAATTAAAGGGGTCAAACTCATTTAATCGATTCGTGAAGGTATATTTGGAGTCAATGTAAAGACTGGTGTATTGACCAGGTTTCACAATTGACTTTTTAACGCTGCTGCTAGTAGACCGATTATAATCTGCATTTATACGCGCTTTGTGCATACAAATGGCCGGAAAGTGTGCGGAAATACAGCAAAACTTGAAATTTTCGCTAGATCTGTCGACTATTATATATAGTGTAAGCTGTTTATAGAAGGGGTATAGAGCCATGAGTCTTCTTGACGAGCTCGATTCTCTGGGGGAGCAGGGTAAAAAGCCAGATAGTGAAACCGCAGCGGTGGATGCCGAGGCGTTCTATTGTGACCATGTTAAACAGCGCATGGTTATGGCAAAAGATTATTTCAATAAACTTTTCCTCAAGCTTAATGAAGTGCGTCTGGTTGTTCAGGTGCCGTATCCGTTCAAGCCCGGTGAGAAACCGGTCACCTTGATGCAGCAGCAGTACAAGGCCTATACTGACGACGCGATCGATCCGCATAAGTTGGTGTTAGGTTTTACTTGCGTACTGTCCAATCCAACCGCCTTCGATGTGGGTGAGCGCGGCGCAGCGTTGGCACTGAGTACGTTACTGGATCGTTATGAATTCCCCTATAAAAAAATCGAAGCCCGCCAGATAAATAAAAATAATCTAAATCAAAATAATACAAACCAGCAGTATAAAAATCTGCTAACGCAAGGTGCCCGCTTTAAATTGCAGGGCCCGCTGCAGGTTAAATGTATGCTGGAGTATGATGGCGACAAACAGGTGATTAAACTGTTGCTGACCCATTTCAACAGTCCCGGTACTATCCTGTACAACCTCAAGCCAGAACAACTGGATGAGGCGTTTATTGATCATTTGGGTCGATACCTGATACGCAAGGAAGCCCAATTGTTTGATGAACAACTCATCTCGGATGATGAGAAGGCCGAGTTACGCGAGAAGTTAGCGCAAGAGAAACAGCGGCAAGAAGCGGAGTTACTTGCCGCAGAGAAACAACGCCAGGCAGAGGAAATCGCGCGTAAGCAAGATACAACCACAGCGCAACTAAAAAAAGCGGTTAAACAATCGGTTACAGAGAACTCGGAAAAGCTCAAACATGCAGTGACACAGTCGGTTGCTGAAAACACGGATAAACTCAAGAAGGTGCTGATACAATCGGTTGCTGAAAATTCGGAAAAGCTAAAGAAAGTAATGGATGAGAAGCTCAGAGATAAAGGCGAAAAGCTTAAATCCATGTTCAGCAAAATAACTCATCACGCCGATAGTGTGTCTGGAACAGTGCCAACAACGCAACCAGAAAATCAACAGGCAGAAGATTTACCCGAACAGCAGGTGATAATACCCGCCAGGAAATCGGTTATTCCCAAAGAAAAACACGAGCAACCAAAGGTGTTTGAAAGTTCTGCTTCAAATCCGTTTTTAACCGCAGATGATTTTGTACCGGTACCCATGAAACAATCTGAAGCCGAGACTGAGTCACCAGCCGAGAATGAATCGATAACGCATGATGAAGCAGCGCAAGCAGAAGTTCAGGATGCCCTGACGCCTGAACCCGGCTCACGAGGTGCTAGTGCTCATGATCATGTGGCAGCACCATTACCTGATGATACGCTCGATGCTGTGCAAGATGAAATACCACCCACCATTGAGGATCAACCCGATAAATAACAGGTGACAACCTACTATGGATTAAAGGGGTCAGCCCGCTTTATTAGCAAAAATATTCACGAATTAAGAAAGGTGTTAAAGCAATCACATAAATGGATAACGATACACAGAATATATAAAAATAAATAATTGCGCGAAAAATGAGGATTAATCATGTTGAGTTCAGAGCTTACTGAAATTATTGTATTAATATTTTCGGTCGCTGCCTTTGCGTTGATTGTCATGTCTGGTGTGAAGCTGTTTAAAAACAGCAACATTCCTTTGACGCAAAAAAGCGGCGCGTCTTACCCAAAACGTTCTACCTAAAATAAATGAAATTTACATATAAAAAAACAGAAGACATACCGGCAACAATACTGGATAGATTTGCGGTAGCATTTTTATCTGCTGTTTTAGGTTTCATATCAGGGTTAATAATCTGGGCAGGTTTAGCGGGCCTGAATCATGGTGGAGTTTCATTTATTGTGCTCCCATTTACATGGGTCTTGTGGTTCACTTGTATAATGGCATTATTAGGCTTTTTTTTGTTGGAGAATTTTTTGGAAAATTTCTACGGGTATCTTTGGCACGGCATTTTATTCATATTGGGTATTGATCCAAAATATCGGTTATAAAAATGTATTACGAGACACGGGGTCTCGTTAATATAACTGTATCGAACAGGAAATCATCGCAGGGTACTCATCCACAGATTACCTGCTTTTTCAACGCACTCTTTGAGTGCAGTAATGGTGTCTTGTAATTTCCATAAAACCCTTGGACAATCATTAGTCTGAATCTTTTGTCTTTGTTACTTAAAGGGATATCAATGGAACCCTCATTGCTTGCATTATGGGCACTCGCGTTCACGCTGGGTATCTTGCATGCTCTGGATGCGGACCACATTCTGGCCGTATCGGTAATGGGCAACGTCCAGCCCTCAAAACACACCACGTTTATTTTTTGTCGCAACTGGGCGATTGGTCATGGTTTCACCCTGATGCTGGTCAGTTTTGCAGTATTGCTGTTCGGCTTTGCCATTCCGACACAGCTCAGCCAGCATGCTGAATTCGCGGTCGCATCACTCATTATTATCCTGGCTGCCGTATTACTCGTTAATATCTGGAAGGCCGATTCAGTTTCTACAGCGCAGCGACAGACAGCACCGCGTAAAAGTGCGGTAGCCGTCGGCATGTTGCATGGCCTCGCCGGGTCCGCGCCCTTGTTAACGGTTATTCCCCTGTCACAGTTACATTCCACCTGGTCAGCACTGATTTATCTGGTCGTGTTCAGTGTGGGTGTGTTGGTGGCGATGTTTTGTTTCAGTGGTGTATTAAATGGTGTGTATGGCTTTTTTTCACAGCGCAATATCACGCAGTTAAAAATCCTGCGGGTGTTTATTGCCTTGGGAGCCTTTATACTCGGTATCTATATGTTGGCAGCAACTGGATGATGAAACGTTAAATGGCAACGGTACTACAGGAACAGGGTTGGCGTGCGCATTTACGGCTGGGTTTCACTTCACAGCTGAGTGCTACAGCACAGCGCACGGTAGTATCTGAGCGTAAACATTTTGGCCCGCTGCTGATACAAAAACCGTTTTACCCGGAAGGTGAAACCTGTCACGTGTATTTGATTCATCCGCCGGGCGGGATAGTCGGGGGTGACAGTTTGCAACTTGATGTGAATACAGCTGCGCATACACATGCCCTGATTACCACGCCGGCAGCAACCAAGTTTTATCGTTCGGCACAGGCACGTGCGAACCTGATGCAAAATATCAAACTGGCAAAAGACAGCGCGCTGGAATGGTTGCCACAGGAAAGTATTTTTTTTGATGATTGCAATGCACATATGCAAACACGGGTTGATCTTGCAGAGAACAGCAAGTTTACCGGTTGGGAAATTGTTTGCCTGGGCAGACCTGCAAGCAAGGATTATTTTTTACACGGGCAAATAAGACAGGCCATGGAAATCTGGCGTGAAGGCGCGCCGTTGTTAATTGAACGCACCAACATACAGGGCGACAGCGACCTGCTACAGGCGCGCTGGGGTATGCAATCCTTCACCGTCACCGCGACCATGGTAAGTTTGCTGGGTGACGTCGATAAAGAAATATATGCCGCATTGCGTGCAGTCGAACCACGTGATGGCATCTGTGGTATCAGCCAATTTGAATATGGCATGGTGGCGCGCTATCTCGGCAATAACGCAATCGCCGCGCGGGAATATTTTACAAAACTATGGGCAATTATTCGTCCCTTACAATTAAACCGACCGGCTTGTTTGCCACGTATCTGGTCGACATAAAGGGTCGACTTAAAAAAAGATGGAGACATAATTATGGAATTATCACCGCGTGAAAAAGACAAGTTACTATTATTCACTGCCGCCCTGTTAGCGGAACGACGCAAGGCGCGGGGTGTGAAACTTAACTACCCGGAAGCAATGGCGTATATATCTGCGGCGATTATGGAAGGTGCACGCGATGGCAAGACTGTGGCGGAGTTAATGAGTTACGGCACAAGCTTGTTAACACGTGATGACGTTATGGACGGCATTGCCGACATGATTCACGAGGTACAGGTTGAGGCAACATTTCCGGATGGCACCAAGCTGGTGACCGTGCATAACCCGATAATCTGATTAGTTTATAAAATAAGGCAACGCAAGGAATATTCATCATGATACCAGGCGAATACATTATTCAGGATGGCGACATAGAAATGAATGTTGGCTGTGACACGCTCAGCATTACGGTTGCCAATACCGGTGATCGACCCATCCAGGTCGGTTCACATTATCATTTTTATGAGACCAATTCGGCGCTCGATTTTGATCGCGAGGCAACAAAAGGCTTTCGGTTGAATATTGCCGCCGGTACCGCAGTGCGTTTCGAACCGGGCCAGTCACGTGATGTTGAACTGGTGGCGTACGCAGGTGATCGCACGGTGTACGGGTTTAATGGCAAGGTAATGGGCAAACTCTAGGCAGACCCGAAGGAGATTGGCATGAGTAAAATTAATCGACGCGCGTATGCCGACATGTTTGGCCCCACCACCGGTGACCGCGTACGACTCGGTGATACGGAATTATTTATTGAAGTGGAATCCGACGCCACGATATATGGTGATGAAGTCAAATTCGGCGGCGGCAAGGTGATTCGTGACGGCATGGGCCAGAGTCAACGCTGTGCAAAAGATGTTGTTGATGTGGTGATTACCAATGCCCTGATTATTGATCACTGGGGTGTGGTGAAAGCCGATATCGGGATCAAGGATGGTCGCATTGTCGGCATTGGTAAGGCCGGTAATCCCGATGTACAGCCGGGTGTAAACATTGTATTGGGTCCCGGCACCGAAGCCATCGCGGGTGAAGGCATGATCGCGACCGCGGGTGGTATTGATGCACACATTCATTTTATTTGTCCGCAACAGGTTGAAGAAGCATTAATGTCGGGTGTCACCACCATGATCGGCGGCGGTACCGGCCCGGCTACCGGCACCAACGCCACCACCTGTACACCGGGGCCGTGGAATATACATCGCATGTATCAGGCCGCGGATGAATTACCCATGAACTTTGGTTTTCTCGGTAAAGGCAATGCCAGTTTACCCGATGCCTTACGTGAACAGGTGCAAGCCGGTGCAATGGGCTTGAAGTTACACGAAGACTGGGGCACGACACCGGCCGCGATTGACAACTGTTTAACGGTTGCCGATGAAATGGATGTGCAGGTAGCAATTCACACTGATACCTTAAATGAATCCGGTTTCGTTGAAGATACCATTGCTGCGTTCAAACATCGCGCGATTCATACCTATCACACCGAAGGCGCCGGTGGCGGTCACGCCCCGGATATTATCAAGGCCTGTGGCGAATCAAATGTCTTGCCTTCATCCACCAATCCGACCCGACCCTACACGGTCAACACCATTGATGAACATCTCGATATGTTGATGGTGTGTCATCATCTGGATACCAATATCCCGGAAGACGTCGCGTTTGCCGAGTCACGTATTCGTCGCGAAACCATTGCGGCGGAGGATATACTGCATGACCTCGGCGCCTTCAGCATGATTGCGTCTGATTCGCAGGCGATGGGTCGTGTAGGTGAAGTAATCACGCGCACCTGGCAAACCGCGCATAAAATGAAAGTGCAACGCGGTGCGTTAAAAGGCGATCCATCGACGCACGATAACACACGGGTAAAACGTTATATTGCCAAGTACACCATTAACCCGGCCATTACGCATGGCATCGGTCATGAAGTCGGTTCGATTGAGGTCGGCAAGCTGGCCGATATCGTGCTCTGGAATCCGGCCTTTTTTGCCACCAAGCCAGCACTGATTATCAAAGGCGGTATGATCGTCGCCGCGCCAATGGGTGATCCGAATGCGTCAATCCCGACACCACAACCGGTACACTACCGCATGATGTTCGGTGCGCTGGGTGGCGCGCGCCACGAAACCTGTGTCAGTTTTGTTTCGCAAGCAGCGTATTACGCAGACATCGCCTCGCAACTGAAGTTACACAAAAAAGTACTGCCTGTGAAAGATACGCGCACGGTGAGCAAGGCCGATATGATTAATAATGACTGGCAGCCTGTCATCGAGGTGGATGCGCAAACCTATCAGGTCAGAGCCAACGGTGAGTTGCTGACCTGCGAACCGGCCGATGTGTTACCGTTAGCACAGCGTTATTTTTTGTTTTAATACGGATATCACTATGTCATTGCTCGAAGTTACCCGCATTCTGGACGAAGCTGCCAATGCGGAGTTAAGTCTTAAATTGCCATTTGATATACGACAAAAAAGTCGCTTTTTGGCAAGCTGCGAAAATGGTTTACAGGTCGGTGTGAAGTTGCCACGCGGAAAAATATTGCGTGATGGTGATTGTCTGCAAGCAGCAGATGGACGTGTGATAAAAATTCAGGCCGCCGATGAAACCGTTAGTGAAGCGCACAGTGATGACCGCTTGTTACTGGCGCGCGCCTGTTATCATCTGGGCAATCGCCATGTACCCCTGCAAATCGCGGACAAGTTTATACGTTATGCACACGACCATGTGCTGGATGATATGGTTAAATCACTAGGCTTAACGGTAACCTGTACTGAGGCGCCTTTTGAACCGGAATCCGGCGCCTATGGGTCGCATGGTCATGTGCACGCAGATCATTCGCACTCACATGAACACGCACACAGCCATGACTGATAAGATCGAACAAACCACTTTACAGCCCGCATCAATGTTGCGCCTTTGGCAATTAATCAGCCCGGCGTTACCCATCGGTGCCTATGCGTATTCACAAGGGCAGGAGTATGCTGTGGAAGCTGGCTGGGTAACGGATCAAGCCTCGGCACAGGACTGGATTCGTGGTCAGTTACAAAATAATATTGCAGCGCTGGATATTCCGTTATTAAAAAGACTTTATAGTGCATGGCAAGTGAACGATATCGAATCGGTTAACGACTGGACGCGCTGGTTGCTCGCGGCGCGCGAAGCGGTTGAGTTACAAAGAGAAGACAAACAACTGGGTCTGGCGCTGGCAAAAGTGTTATCTGCTCAGGGTATTGTACAAACAGAATTGTTAAGTGAGGACAATATCGCATTTGCCACCACGTTTGCGCTTGCCGGCGTGAGTTGGCGTATTCCGCTTGAACAACTGGCGCAAGGTTATGCCTGGACCTGGTGTGAAAATCAGATCGCCGCTGCAATCAAACTGGTGCCACTCGGGCAAACCGCGGGGCAACAAATACTGGCGAGTGTGCTTGAATGTATTCCTGACGTGGTTACGCATGCTTTGACACTGGAAGATGAAGAGATAGGTGTGCTGGTACCTGCGGTGGCGATTGCCTGTGCACAACATGAAACGCAATACACGCGTTTGTTCAGATCGTAAGAATCAAAAAAATTAAACTGGAGCAATAAAGAATGAGTGAAACAGCATTACGTATCGGTGTTGGCGGTCCGGTCGGGTCAGGTAAAACCGCGCTGGTCGAAGCTTTATGTAAGCGCATGCGTGACAAATATCAAATCGCAGTGGTGACCAATGACATCTACACGCAGGAAGACGCACAATTTTTAACGCGTAATCATGCCTTGAGTGAAGAGCGCATCATTGGTGTTGAAACCGGAGGTTGTCCACATACCGCGATACGTGAAGATGCGTCGATGAATCTTGCCGCGATCGCCGATTTATCCAAACGACTCGGCAAACTTGATGTGGTGATGGTGGAAAGTGGTGGTGATAATTTAAGTGCCACGTTCAGTCCGGAGTTATCTGATTTGACTATCTATGTGATCGATGTCGCAGCAGGTGACAAGATTCCACGCAAGGGTGGGCCGGGTATCACTAAATCAGATTTATTAGTCATTAATAAAATTGATCTGGCCCCTCATGTTGGTGCTTCACTTGAGGTAATGGATCGCGATGCAAAAAAAATGCGCGGTGAACGTCCGTTTGTGTTTAGCAACATGAAAACAGGCGAAGGTCTCGACAAGATCGAAGCGTTTATTACCGAGCAAGGTATGTTGCACAGCTAACAACAATCCATTTCACAGAGTTGTCATGAAAATCAGGCAGGCTATGATGCTAGCTGCCTCACCAACAAATTAGATCCATTTCACCTTATTGCGCACCATTACAGTGCTCTACTGTGGTGCAATTGCACTTTATTAGTACAAGTGTATTCTGCAAAAAATCGAAAAAATCTCCTAACTAACTGATATATATAAATAAAAATAGTTGGCACAACGCTTGCTCTATGACAAATAACTTAAAGCTTTAGCGGCGAGTTAGGCAGGGGAGGCGCGATTACCTGTCGGCAAGCCAATATCTTTATTCATTTTAAATAAAAAATAGTCAGGAGATAGCAATGAAAAAACTTAACCTAGGCACAGTTGCACTGGCAGGAACACTTGCCATGGGAACCGTCGCGTTACCAACCGCAGCATCGGCCGAAATGTCTTACAACATCGGATTACATTCCAAATATTTATTACGTGGTATTGGCGAAGAAAATACCGGCGCAGCTGTACAAGGTGGTGCTGATTATAGTCAAGAAAGCGGCTTTTATGCAGGGTGGTGGTTTTCAAGCCTAAGTTACACATATGAAGCAACTGCAGACGCAAAAACCAACAAGCAGGGTTTTGAAAATGATTTCTATGCCGGCTTCGCTGGTGAGTTTAGCAAGGGCTTTGGCTATGACGTTGGTTTGATTCAATATGTCTATGTCAATGTTGATGATTCAGACTTGACTGAATTGAAAGCTAAACTGTCGTTTGCTGATTTTTATGTGCAGGCACAATACCTGTTAAATGACGGCTATTGGGGTAACTCAGGTGACACCTATTGGACTGCGGGTTGGTCAACCAGTTTGCCGGGTGAAATCGGTCTGGCTTTAGATTATGGTTATTATACATATGATAATAACGATACCGCGAAAATTGGTGGTGCAGGAACAACAACCAGCTCGGGTGGATTCCGTCACTTCAATGTAACTGCAAGCAAGGCTCTGGGTAAAACTGGTGCGGAAGTTTACATCCAGTACGTGAAAGCGGGTGAAGATCGTGGCAAAGTTAAGCACAATGACTCAATGATTGCCGGTGTAACTTACGGCTTCTAAAAAAGAGTAAGCAAGCAACAAAAAATAAACAAGGCGGCTATCAATAACGTGGTCGCCTTGTTTTGTTTAATGAACAGGAGGATTCTGAATGAAATCCCTAACTAAAAAAATGACGACACTGGGTTGTCTGGCTTCGGCAGCAGTATTGAGCCTGAGCATGACAGCCGCGCAAGCTGCAGATACGATTAAGGTTGGTGTATTACACTCATTGTCAGGCACCATGGCGATCAGTGAAACCACACTGAAAGATACTGTGTTAATGATGATCGAAGATCAAAACAAAAAAGGTGGTCTGTTAGGTAAAAAACTCGAGGCAGTTGTTGTTGATCCTGCTTCAAACTGGCCACTGTTCGCAGAAAAAACTCGTGAACTAATATCAAAAAATAAAGTTGATGTTATTTTCGGTTGCTGGACATCAGTATCACGTAAATCTGTTTTACCTGTAATTGAAGAATTGAACGGATTGTTGTTCTATCCGGTACAGTACGAAGGTGAAGAATCATCGAAAAACGTATTTTACACTGGTGCGGCGCCAAACCAGCAGGCGATTCCTGCCGTTGACTACCTGATGAAAGATATCGGTGTGAAACGTTGGGTTCTGGCCGGTACTGATTATGTTTATCCACGGACTACCAACAAAATTCTTGAAGCTTACCTGAAAGCCAAAGGTGTCAGCGAAAAAGATATCATGATTAACTATACCCCGTTCGGTCATTCTGACTGGCAGAGTATCGTTTCTGATATCAAGAAATTTGGTTCGGCTGGCAAGAAAACTGCGGTTGTTTCAACTATCAATGGTGATGCAAACGTTCCTTTCTATAAAGAACTGGGTAACCAGGGAATTTCTGCTGAAAACATTCCGGTTGTCGCATTCTCGGTTGGTGAAGAAGAACTGTCCGGTATTGATACCAAACCACTGGTTGGACACCTGGCAGCATGGAACTATTTCATGAGCGTCAAGAGCAAGGAAAATGCTGCATTTATCAAGAAATGGCATGCCTTTACCAAGAACAAAAAACGCGTCAGCAACGACCCGATGGAAGCAACCTATATTGGCTTTAAAATGTGGGTGAAAGCGGTTGAGAAAGCCAAGAGCACCGCAACCGACAAGGTTGAAAAAGCCATGATTGGTATTACAGTACCTAACCTTACCGGTGGTACAGCGAAAATGTTGCCTAACCATCACCTGACCAAACCGGTTCTTATCGGTGAAATTCAGGCCAATGGTCAGTTTGAAACAGTATGGAAAACCAAGGGTACCGTTCCTGGTGATGCATGGTCAGACTTTCTTCCAGGTAGCAAGGATGTAATTTCGGATTGGGTTAAACTCAAATGCGGTAATTACAACACCAAAACCAAGAAGTGTTCTGGTCAGAACTTTAAATAGCTGAAGTTATAGTAAAGTAAAAAATTACGGCCAGCTTTTGGATAAAGCTGGCCGTTTCAATTACGATATAGCGTTTTAAGGTGTCTCGTGTTATTTGTGCTATTTAGATATAATATGTCGAGCACCAGGATATAACGATTAAAATAAAATTAATGCTTGCTACTGATAAAGAAAATGAAATCATATAAAAATATTCTACAGCAAATGACAGGCAAGATAGTATTGTTGCTGTTTTTGCTGGTTTTACATTCGCAGGTATTTGCAAATGAAAAACTGGAAGTTGATTTTGTTGCATCAGTTGCGGCACTTACCGCTGACAGTTTTACCGAGAAAAAAGCAGCAGTAGATAATCTGGCAAAAATCGGTGACGAACGTGTGCTCGCGATATTTGAAGTAATGCTGGCGGGTAAACTGTATTACATTGCCGAGTCAAAAAAAGTCGTATCGTTGCAAGATGCAGCAGATGGATACACGGCTACCAATCTGGTTTCCAATAAAATCGAAGGCACATACAGTGACGCTGATTTAACGAAGGTCGGTATTAATAACAGCTTGCGGCGCAAACTGCGCGGTTATATCGCCGAAATAAAAATCCGTAGCCCAAAAAGCGAAGTACGTCTGGCTGCCGTTGAACAACTCATCAAGTCGGTGGATGAAGATACCGCCAACCTGTTTAAAAAAATACAAGCTACCGAAACAAATAAATCGATCAGGGAGCGAATCGAGGTCGGTATTGCACTCTGGGATGTTAATTCTGAAGACAAAACAGTCAAACTCAAATCCATTGCGATTCTGGCAAACAGTCTGTTACCCGAGGCCAAAGCCAAACTACAAACACTGTTTGATGCCAGTGAAGACAGGGACGTAAAAACAGCAGCCAACAAGGCGCTGAAAAACATCGAGGAAAAAGCCAATTTTTATGCGGTACTGGAAAACATTGTTTTTGGTTTGAGTCTGGGCTCAGTGTTGTTACTGATTGCTATTGGTTTGTCTATCACGTTTGGGGTGATGGGTGTCATCAACATGGCACACGGAGAACTGATGATGCTGGGTGCCTATACAACCTATGTTGTGCAACAAATGTTGCCCGACTACATTACGGCCTCCATTTTTATATCAATACCTGTGGCCTTTTGTGTGTCGGCCATCGCCGGGATACTGATTGAACGTTTTGTCATACGCTATTTATATGGCCGGCCACTTGAAACCCTGCTGGCAACGTTTGGTATCAGCCTCATTCTGCAGCAATTAGTCAGATCAATTTTTGGCCCGACCAACCAGGCTGTAGAAACACCTGCCTTTATGAGTGGTTCGTTTGAAATAAACAGCCTGTTTGCCATTACCTATAACCGGCTGTATATATTTATTTTTGCCTTGATCGTGTTTGCCATCCTGTTGATGATTTTAAAGAAAACCCGACTGGGGCTGGAAGTACGGGCCGTATCGCAAAATCGTGCCATGGCCAAAGCGATGGGTGTGCGAACAGAATGGGTGGACGCGATGACATTTGGTCTTGGCTCAGGTATCGCCGGCGTTGCGGGCGTGGCACTAAGTCAGTTAACCAACGTGGGTCCCAATCTTGGACAGGGTTATATTATTGATTCGTTCATGGTTGTGGTCTTCGGTGGTGTGGGTAATTTATGGGGCACACTGGTTGGCGGCCTGACCCTCGGCGTGTTGAACAAGTTTATGGAACCCTGGACAGGCGCGGTATTGGCAAAAATCTTTGTACTGATATTTATTATTTTATTTATTCAGAAACGACCTCGCGGCTTGTTCCCGCAAAAAGGTCGTGCGGCAGAAAACTGATATGAGTAAAGCAATGCCATCATCAGCAATATTAAATTTATTACATAACGACAAGGGCGGTAAGGTCTTTATTGGTGTATTGCTTGCGGCGATTATTATTATTCCCTTGTTTAATCTGGTTGTACCGGAAAGTTCGATTTTTCATCTTTCAACTTATTCTGTGACACTGCTCGGCAAATACCTGTGTTATGCCTTATTGGCCATTGCACTGGACCTGGTGTGGGGTTATTGCGGAATCCTGAGTCTTGGACACGGCGCTTTTTTTGCCCTCGGTGGTTATGCGATGGGCATGTATTTGATGCGCCAGATTGGTAGTCGTGGTGTGTACGGCAATCCGGATTTGCCTGATTTTATGGTGTTTTTAAACTGGAAAGAACTGCCGTGGTACTGGTCCGGTTTTGATATGTTCTGGTTTGCCATGTTAATGGTTATTCTGGTGCCCGGCATACTGGCGTATGTGTTCGGCTGGTTAGCCTTTCGTTCACGTGTTACCGGTGTGTATTTGTCGATTATGACACAGGCATTAACCTATGCATTGATGCTGGCGTTCTTCCGTAACGAGATGGGCTTCGGTGGTAACAATGGTCTGACTGATTTCAAAGATATTTTAGGTATGGATTTACAGTCTGATGTCACGCGTTCGGTGTTATTTGTCGCCACAGCAACGGCACTTATTTTAACTTATTTAATATGTCGTTACGTGGTGACCTCGAAACTGGGCCGTGTTGTGACATCAATACGGGATGCTGAAGATCGCAGCCGATTCATTGGTTATAAAGTCGAAAGTTTTAAACTGGCGGTGTTTGTATTATCAGCTGTACTTGCGGGTGTTGCCGGCGCTCTGTTTGTACCACAGGTTGGCATTATTAATCCCGGTGAATTCTCCCCATTAAACTCGATTGAATTGGTGGTGTGGGTGGCAGTCGGTGGCCGCGCAACCTTGTATGGCGCAGCCATGGGCGCGGTACTGGTCAATTATTCCAAAACCTATTTCACAGCGGCATTACCCGAACTATGGTTATTTGCACTGGGTGCGCTGTTTATTGTTGTGACAATCTTTATGCCCAAAGGAATTGTAGGTCTGTGGAATCAATTGCGCAGCCGCTTGCGATCAAAAGGGAAGGAATCATAATGCAACAACTTGACCGATTAAGAGAAGTCATGCGCCGCGACCGGGTGTTTGATTTTGTTGCAGAAAAACGTATGCCCTTTATGGGATCGCGACATGCCGTTGTGCCCGGCTTGATCGATACATCGCACAACACGATTTTATATGTCGAGAATATCAATGTCAGTTTCGATGGTTTCAAGGCGCTCAACGATTTAACGCTGTATATCGATGAAGGAGAATTGCGCTGTATTATCGGACCCAATGGTGCCGGTAAAACCACCATGATGGATGTTATCACTGGCAAGACGCGACCAGACTCGGGCACGGCGTATCTTGGCCAAACCATGGATTTAACCCGCATGAGTGAGTTTGAAATTGCCCATGCCGGTATCGGTCGCAAGTTTCAGAAGCCGACAGTCTTCCCCAGTCACACCATATTTGAAAATCTTGAACTGGCAATGTCAGCCGACAAGGGTGTATGGCCGACCCTGATTGCACGCCTGTCTGCAGCACAAAAAGAACATATCGAAGAGGTGCTCGAAATTATTGGCTTGCAAGACATGGTACACCAGCCCGCCGCGTTGTTATCGCATGGGCAAAAACAGTGGCTGGAAATTGGTATGCTGCTGATGCAAAACCCGCGCTTGTTACTGGTCGATGAACCTGTCGCCGGGATGACGCACCAGGAAATGGACAAAACGGCAGAATTGTTAAAACGCCTCGCCGGTGATCATTCTGTGGTGGTGGTTGAACATGACATGGACTTTGTGCGCTCTATTGCCAACAAGGTGACGGTGCTCCACGAAGGTTCAGTACTTGCCGAGGGTACAATGGATGAAGTGCAGAATAATCAACGTGTAATTGAAGTTTATCTGGGTGAGTAACAGAGACATACTTGTGATGAATAATCTTGGTGAAAAAAATTGCTGACGCTTGATAAAGTAAACCAGTTTTATGGTGAAAGTCACACCTTGTGGGATATTGATGTCACCATCGAGCAAGGTAGTTGCGTATGCTTGATGGGTCGCAATGGTGTGGGTAAGACGACCATGCTCAAGGCAATCATGGGCCTGTTACCGCTGTCATCAGGCAGTATAAAATTTAAAGAAGATATACTTAGCACCAAGTCAGCCGAATCCCGTTCGCGTCTGGGTATCGGTTATGTACCACAAGGTCGCGAAATTTTTCCTCAGCTTACTGTGGAAGAAAATTTAAAAATAGGCCTGGCTGCGCGACGGGATAAATTAAAAGCGATTCCGCAACGAATATTCGAATTGTTTCCGGTTTTGCAACAAATGTTACAGCGCCGCGGCGGTGATTTGTCCGGAGGTCAGCAACAGCAACTTGCCATTGGACGTGCACTGGCGCTCGATCCCACCCTGCTGATTCTCGATGAGCCGACTGAAGGCATTCAGCCGAATATCGTGCAGGAGATTGGCGACATCATTATTCGACTGAACAAGGAAGAAAACCTGACTATCCTGATCGTCGAACAAAAGCTTCCGTTTGCCCGACGTGTCGGTGAGCAATTCATCATTCTGGATCGGGGCCGTAAGGTTGCCAGTGATAAAATGGCTAATTTGAACGACAAGCTGGTGCAGCAATACCTGACGGTATAAATCTTTATCGGCATGATCGCTATATATATAGTATAGGCTCAACTGAAAGCAGGACATTTAATGTGGTTTTTTTGGCGTTGCCGGAAAATTCCCGCTATACTCGCGTTTCAATTTGAATGGTTGGATACTTGAATCGTAGACAAGGTAGAATTTAATGAAAGATAGTCAATTTTTTAATTATTTTATCGGCATCATTGGTGCCTTAACCGCATTTCTGGTCATCATGATCATCCTGGCAAATGTTATCGCCAAATCTGATAAAGCCCAGGATAAAATGGTGACTGAATCAATCAAGGACAATATTGCGCCGGTAGGCCAGGTTGCTACATCCGATGCGGCAGCAAGTGCAGCTTCATCAGGCAGTACAAGTGCAGCAGCCGATCCAAAAGCAAGCTATCAATCCGCCTGTTTTGCATGTCATGGTACAGGAGCTGCGGGTGCGCCAAAACTGGGCGACAAAGCTGCATGGAAAGCAAGGATTGCACAGGGTAAAGCGACACTTTACAAGCATGCTATTAGCGGTAAAGGTGCCATGCCGCCCAAAGGTGGCAGTTCATTAGGTGATGATGCCGTCAAAGCCGTGGTTGATTATATGATTACGCAAAGCAAATAATATTGTTTATCTAACTGAAAAAACCGGAGCATGCTCCGGTTTTTTTATGTCTTTATATTATAGATAAATAATCCCGGTCATTTTAACATGGCCTTCAAGTTGGCAAGTTGCGCCTGGCCACGTTGTTTGGCCTTGTCGGGGTCTTGTTTGATATTCACACCATGAAATTCCAGATCGTCAATTGGTATTTCATCGATAAATCGACTCGGTGTGCAGTCTTCGATTTCGCCGAAGCGTTTGCGATGTGTTGTATAGGTAAGTGTCAGATTCTTTTGTGCTCGTGTGATACCGACATAGGCAAGCCGGCGCTCTTCTTCAATATTTTCCTCTTCGATGCTGGTGCGATGTGGCAGCAGATTTTCTTCCATACCCACCAGGTATACATTGGCAAACTCAAGACCCTTGGCAGCATGCAAAGTCATAAGTTGTACCTGGTTACCGGGGTCCTGTTCCTGCTCACGATCAAGATTATCGATAAGACAAAGTTTGGCAATAATATCAGACAGCGATGCATCCGGATCATTGGTTTGCAGACGATGTATCCAGTCAATTAACGCCTGCACATTGTCAATACGACGTTGTGCCTGGATTTCATCGGGACTGGAATCGAGCAGCCATTGCTCATAATGCATGGTATCGATAATACTTTTTAATGTGGTATGTGCCGGTTCATTCTCTGCCGTATGTAGTCTGGCAATAACCCATTGCGCAAAGTAGGCAAGGTTTTGTTGCGCACGCGAATTCATACCCGGTATCTGCTTGCTTTGCATGCTTGCACTCAACAAACTGTGGTTATTTGCGTTGGCATATTCAATCAGTTTTTCAAGTGTATTCGGTCCGATGCCGCGTCGCGGCGTATTGGCGATGCGAATAAATGCATTATCGTCGTCATTATTGGCGATCAAACGCATATAGGCCATCAGGTCCTTGATTTCACTGTAGGCGAAAAACGACAATCCGCCGCTGATATGATAAGGAATCTCATGTTCGCGTAGTACCTGTTCAAAAACACGTGACTGGTGATTACCACGATAAAGGATTGCGTAATCTTTAAAGTCGCTACGGTGGGTAAATTTGTGGTGCAGGATATCCACGGTAACCTGTTGTGCTTCATCTTCGGCATCTTTTGTCTGAATAACCCGGATTGGGTCACCGTAACCACGCTCGCTCCAGAGTTTTTTCTCGAATACATGCGCATTGTTTGCGATGATCTGGTTTGCGCTATGCAGTATGCGTCCACTGGAGCGATAGTTCTGTTCCAGTTTGATGACATGTAAATCCGGATAATCCTGATTAAGCAGGGAAAGGTTTTCAGGTTGTGCACCACGCCATGCGTAAATCGATTGATCATCATCGCCAACAACGGTCAGACAATGTCGATCGCCAACAAGTATTTTTACCAGTTCATATTGTGAGGTATTGGTATCCTGGTATTCATCGACCAGCATATATTTAATGTTATTGCGCCACTTCGTCAGAACATCTTCTTGTTGTCGCAGCAATAAAACAGGCTGCATGATTAAATCATCAAAATCAAAGGCGTGATAACAGGCGAGCTGTTTCTGGTATTGTTCGTACAAGGCAGCGGCGGCGACTTTAATCGGGTCGGTGCCGGCAAGTTGTTGCGCGGCGCCCGGTGCAATGAAAGCACTCTTCCACATGCTGATTTGATATTGCATGCTTTCCGCCTGATTGCCTGCATCGCCGAAATGTTTTTGCATCAGGTCTTTTATCAAATTCAGGCTGTCAGTCTGGTCATAAATGCTGAAATTCTTCTTATAACCAAGGTGTTTCGCTTCCTGTTTTAAAATTTTCAAGCCGAGCGTATGAAAGGTCGATACAGGTACTGCGCGCTCGGTTTTGACCAGGCTCTTCACCCGCAGTTGCATTTCGCGGGCGGCCTTATTGGTAAACGTAACGGCGGTGATATGTTGCGGTTCAACCTGCAGCTGCTGGATCAAATAGGCAATTTTGAAACTGATGACGCGTGTTTTTCCGCTGCCGGCACCCGCCAGCACCAGACAGGGTCTGTCGACAGTCGTGACTGCGAGTCGTTGAGGTGTATTTAGCTGGTTCAGCATGCCTACGCACTGAATCCTTAAGGAAACCGGAGCGGCCATTCTAGTCGGACAAGTCAGATTTGCATAGTTATAAATTTGCTATCGTGTTGACTAAGCTTATGATTAATATGGGGTTTATAGGCTTATAAAAAAGAAATTTCATTGATGTTACATGGCCGGCATGGTATCGTCTTGATGCGTTATTAACGGAGTATCAGGAACAACAATAATCACCATGCTGATTGAGCCGTTTACAAATAAAATATAGAACGAGAGGACATGTTGGTGCAATCAGGGTCGAATCAGTCAGTTTTCTGTCGTTTATTTTTCATACTGGTATTAATTTGTAGCTCAAATCATCTTGTTGCCGGCGTAAGTCACGATACCAGTCTCGACTGGTACAGTCTGGAAAGTGAACATTTTATTATTCACTATCATACCGGACTGGAACCTGTTGCCAGAAAATCGCTGGCCATATCCGAGCGTGTACACGAACGTTTAAGTAAATGGATCAAATGGCAGCCTGAATCCAAAACCAATATCATGCTGACAGATGAGTATGACTTCTCGAATGGTTATGCAACGCCATTCCCCTCAAATCGTTTCGCCGTGTTTCTTTCTTCGCCGGATAATCTGAATTCGATCGAAGACAATGCCAGCTGGCTGGAAACAGTTATTACACATGAATATTTACATGTATTACATCTGGACAAGGCGATCGGACCCGCATTGACCATGCGGCGTATTCTTGGCCGGCACCCCCTGCCAATATTTAATACTTTTCCGAATGCGTTTCAGCCACGCTGGATGATCGAAGGCGTGGCGACTTATATCGAAACGGACAAGGAACGCGGTGTAGGGCGTGGTCAGAGTACCTATTTTGACATGATGATGCGCATGGAAGTAAAAGATGGATTCAAACCGGTGCGCCAGGTTAACCAGGGCTGGATTACAGAGTGGCCCATGGGAACAAGCTGGTATTTGTATGGTGTCCATTTCTTTAACTTTATCGAAGCAACAAGGGGTGAGTATAAAATCCCGTTCTGGATAGACAATTATTCAAACAACCTGTTTGGATACATCAACGATTCGAATGCAGAACAATCCTGGGATGCCGATCTGTCAACCTTGTGGGATCAGTTTGAAAAACATTTGCAGAAAAAATATCGCCCGCAGTGGGAAGCTATCACCAAGCAGGGTTTGATCGAGGGAGACAAGCTGACCGAACATGGTTACTTCGCTGGTTCACTCCGCGTGTCCAGGGATGAGCGGGCATTTTACAGTGCCTATAATGCGAATCGTAAACCCGGCTTGATGGTTATAAAGCCTGGCGCGAAAGAACCGGAATATTTCGAGAAAGTTGAATTTGATACCCGGCTTGATTTGCATCCAACGGCTGGCTTGTTGCTGACAAAAACGGACACCTGCGCCAATGCCAAGGTTTATTATGATGTCTATATTGTCAATCCGGACGACGGTGATGAAACCCGCATTACTTCTTGTGGGCGCTATCGTATGGCGACCTGGAGCCCGGATGGCAAAACCATCGCGGCGGTGAAAAATCACCAGGCAATAAATGAACTGCAGCTGCTTGATCTTGATGGCAAGGTAATTGATACCTTGTGGAAAGGGCAAGCCGAAGAAACAATATCCTATCTGGATTGGTCACCAACTGCCGATATTATTGTCGCGGCGGTATTTCGCGCCGACAAGGGCTGGAATCTGGAACAGTTTGATATTAAAACCCGAAGCTGGTCTTTTATTACAAACGATAACGCAATTGCGACGCAGCCCGTTTTTAGTGCCGATGGCAAGTATGTGTACTTTTCTTCAGACCACGGCGGTGTCTATAACATCAGGCGCTATGATGTTGCGTCAAAACAAATTGTAAGCCTGACCAATGTCATCGGCGGTGCGTTTCATCCTGCCGTAACAGCAGATCAAAAGACACTCTATTATATAGGTTACACCAACAAGGGCTTTGATGTTTTCAGGCTTGCGCTTGATACAACAAGCGCGCAACCTGCGTTACCAAAAGCCGAACAAACATCCACAGGCGTTGCACAGGCAGAACCGGAGCCAGCGAAAACATCAGAGGTTGAGGATTACTCACCCTGGCAAACCGTCGTACCACGCTATTACTTACCCGTACTGTTTTTTGATGATACCGTTTCTGTCGCCGGTGCAAGTACCAGTGGTTCGGATATATTAAATCGCCATAACTACTTTCTTGGCGGTGCCTATGATTTTAAAAATGATGAATTTCTTGGCAGTGTAGATTATGTATACGATCGCTGGTGGCCAGTCTTTAAATATCACTGGTCACGCGATTACAGTGTTTCACTGGATAACGAAGACAAAGTTATCCGCCTACGAACCGAAGATCTGAATCTGGCCGAGATTGTATTACCTTTTATTGGTGCAAATTATCGTTTGTCATTCCACCTTGGTGCGTACAAGGAAAAGGAAAAGGACAGTTTTGTCGAAACGGGTTATGCGAGTGTAGGACCCTATCAGGATAATGTTGTCGGTCTGGCGGCAGTGTTCACCAACACTAATTTTCATATACGTGGCATCAGTACCACCGAAGGCCGCAGAATCATGTTGGTTGCTGAGGATAGCGATCGTCTTGGTAACAGCAATTTTTCAGGCAAGGTGTATACAGCGGATTGGCGCGAATATATTCGCCTCGGTGGATCACATGTACTGGCATTACGTGCAGTAGATGGGCACGGTACCGGCCCGAACCCGAGACAATTCCGACTCGGTGGTCAAACCGATACCTATTTTGAACCGCGACTACTCGACGGTGCGCTGGTCAACTCACCATTTAATCGTCGTGACTATGCACTGCGCGGATATAACGAAGGTAATTCGCAACTGGTTGGCAAACGCATGCGAATCTATAGCGGTGAATACCGATTCCCGATCTGGCGTCTGGAACGTGGTGCGATGTTACCCATCGCGCCAATTGGATTGCATCAGTTAAGTGGTAATATTTTTTATGATTCCGGCGCAGTCTGGAATAACGGCTCACCCAATAAACACTATGATGGTGCAGGTGGCGAACTTATCGCAGATGTGATCATGTTTTATGATGTCGCCGTAAGAGTGACATTGGGCTATGCGCATGGATTCGATGATACTATCGGTGACGACATCGTTTACCTGCGCTTTGGCAGTGCGTTCTGACGTAACAATTGCTGCTGCATAGCAGGATATTCAAACACAGTTAGCGGTACGCATGCTAACATCGTAAAACCAAACAAGCTGATAACTGGATAATTTCTCCGGGTGATCCCTGCAAATATGGAAATAGACTATCAACTCGACGTCGGCGCTGCGAATACTGGTTCACAACAAACTGCCAGTATCAGTTATCGAATCTATCGTGAGCAGGCACAAAAACCGTTGCTGGTGTTATTGCATGGACTTGCCAGCAACAGTACGCGTTTCACCGAGTTTGTCGAAAACACCAGCCTGAAACAGCACTGGGATATTTTGCGTATGGATTTACGCGGGCACGGTGAATCGATGTACCGTGGTTATTACGACCGGCAAACCTGGGTGCAGGATTTGTTACAGATTCTGAATCATGAACGCTATCCACAGGCCGTCATCCTCGGGCACAGTCTGGGCGCACAGGTGGCAATGGAATTTGCCGTGCAACATCCGGATCGAACCCGTGGCCTGATTGTTATTGATCCGATTTTCCCCGACAATTTGCATGGCGCTCTGGGCAAGGCGAAGCGCTTTCGAATTTTTATCCGTTTCCTGAACGTTGTATTGCGCCTGGCGAATAAAATCGGTATTAAACGTTGGCATTTGCCGAAACGTGACCTGCATCAGCTTGATCTGGCGACGCGACAACAACTGGCAGATAATCCGGAATTGAAAATTGGTGATCTGTATACCAATCCACTTGCTGATCTGAAATTTCTTCCTGTGGCAAATTATCTGCAGGATGTGACCGCGGTAGTAGCGAAATTACCTGATCTATCGCAAATTAAACAACCAACCCTGGTGTTATTATCGAAGGGTGCCAGTATCAGTGATTTTGACAAAACAAAATCCAACATCGAAGCCATTGCACAGAGTGAACTGGTTATTATTGATGCCGATCACTGGCTACTCACGGAAAAGCCGGAGGAAGCAAGGTTGGCGATTGAAAGCTGGTGTCAGCGGTTCCAGACAGGTTAGAAACAGAATCAACAGTTAATCTGAAATTCAGGGTACTTATATGCTTTATAAATATAGCAAAGACATCATGGTGTTGTTGATGTTGACAGTCACATGTCAGCCGGGCTTCGCCGATCAGAATACCGGGCAAAATACCGATCAGCCAGACAACAGCACCACGCCAGCGACCGAACCAGCAACCAATCAGGCAAAGCCGCAAACAAGTCCGGAATCGCAACAGACCCTTAAACTTGAATACACTGAACAACCGCTGATTCGTTTTGTAGACGCAACTATCGAGGCAGAGCACCAGGCCACCGTGTCAGCACAGGTCAGTGGTCGTGTGATTGCACTGCCCTTTGATGTGGATGATTATGTAAAGAAGGGCGATGTCATTGCGCGCTTTCGAGACAAGGAACAGCAGGCGACATTAAAGGCCGCGCAGGCAAATGTCGACGAGGCGCAGCTGGCCTTTAATCGTGCCAGTGATATTTACAAGAAAAAACTCATCGCAAAAGCAGATCTGGATCGCGCTACCGCACGTCTGAAAACCATGAAGGCAACACTCGAGCAGGCGAAAGAGGCCATGCAAAATACCGTGGTACGCGCGCCGTACAGTGGTATCGTCGTCAAGCGTCACGTTGAGCTCGGCGAGCTCGCGCGTGTCGGACAAAAGTTACTGACCGGTTTGTCACTCGAAAAACTGCGCGCAACGGCACAGGTACCACAATCCATGATTCATGCCTTGCGTGCCAACCAGCAGGCGTGGGTGTATACAGGAAAAGATTTACAACAAAAGGTGAGTGCAGAAAAACTGACTATCAGCCCGTATGCCGATGCAGTCAGTCATACCTTTACGGTCAGGGTATATTTGCCGGAAGGCGATCATCAAATTTATCCCGGCATGCATACCCGTGTCGGTTTCCAGGTTGCAACAGAAAAATTACTCACCGTGCCAAGTTCGGCAATCGTGTATCGCAGTGAAGTGACGGCAGTTTATGTCATGCAGGAAAAACAGATTATGTTGCGCCAGATTCGCGCCGGTAGATTGCTCGATAACAATCATGTCGAAGTGTTGTCCGGGCTGACAGCCGGTGAAGAAGTCATACTCGATCCAGCCTATGCCATGTCACAACTGCATAGTGTGAACAAATAAATACCCGGGACAGGATCACATGGGAATATCCGGACGCATAGCAAAAACATTTCTTACTTCCGAAATCACGCCATTGTTGGCGCTGGTTGGATTTCTGCTTGGCGTGTTCGCTGTGATAGTGACGCCGCGCGAGGAAGAGCCACAAATCAATGTCACCTTTGCCAATGTGTTTATTGCATACCCCGGTGCATCGGCAAAAGAAGTAGAGGACATTGTCAGCACCCCTGCCGAACAAATTCTCTCGGAAATTGAAGGACTGAAACACATCTATTCTGTATCGCGTCCTGGTCTGTCGACATTGACCGTACAGTTTAAAGTCGGTGAGGATCGTACCCAGGCAATTGTACGTTTATACAATGCCATTTACTCCAACCAGGACTGGCTACCTGCAAATCTTGGTGTTGCCCAACCCATTATTAAACCGAAAGGTATCGACGATGTGCCGATAGTCACGCTGACCTTGCGTGGCAAGGACCGGTATAAATCGGGTTATGAACTTAAACAGATAGCGCATGCTATTGAAGCCGAATTAAAACGCGTCCCCGGTACGCGTGATATTTATACCATAGGCGGCACGGCAAATATTGTGCATGTCAAACTCAACCCGCAATCCATCGCAGCCTACAATATTACCCTGCAGGATTTGCGTCAGGCACTGACATTAAGTAATGCCACCCAACCCTCCGGTAACCTGTTACATAACAATCAACAGATACAGGTGCAGGCCGGCGATTTTCTGACAACACCTGAAGAGGTAAAACAGTTAATTGTCGGCGTGCATGCAGGTAACCCGGTTTATTTATCTGATGTGGCAGAGATTGACGCCGGTCCGCAACCGCCTGAGTTATATGCCTGGCATGGCATGGGCACGAATAAAAATACTGCGGGGCAAACGGATTTGTATCCTGCGGTAACAATTGCCATTGCCAAACAACCGGGTACCAATGCTGTTGATATTGCCACCAGTGTTATCGACCGCGCCGGGCAATTACGTGGTGTGTACATACCGGATGACGTCGAGGTGATGGTGACACGAAACTATGGTGCCACCGCCGATGCCAAGGCGAAAAAATTGATTTCCAAACTAGTATTCGCTACTGCATCTGTTGTATTGCTGGTGTTACTCGCGTTGGGCAAACGCGAAGCGGTTATTGTTGGACTCGCCGTGATCATTACGCTGGCTATCACGCTGTTCGCTTCCTGGGCATGGGGCTTTACCCTGAACCGGGTCTCGTTGTTCGCACTGATATTTTCAATCGGTATCCTGGTGGATGATGCCATTGTGGTGGTGGAAAATATTCACCGCCATATGCAACTGACCACGGCGAAGCTGGTGGAGTTTATTCCTGACGCCGTTGATGAAGTGGGCGGGCCGACCATTCTCGCGACCTTTACTGTGATAGCCGCGTTATTGCCAATGGCATTCGTTACCGGGTTGATGGGTCCGTACATGAGCCCCATTCCGATTAATGCCAGCATGGGCATGTTGATCTCGCTGGTGATCGCTTTTGTCGTGACACCCTGGCTGGCGAACAAGTTGTTAAAACACGAACATCATACAGACGAAAAACAGCAACGATTACTGGCATTTTTTCAACGCTATGTCGGTCCATTTTTAGATACCAACAAAGGTAAAGCAAACCGGCGTAAGTTGGGTCTGGCCATTCTTGGACTGATTGTGTTGTCGGTTGGTCTGGTGTTGGTCAAGCTGGTGGTATTAAAAATGTTACCGTTTGATAACAAGTCCGAGTTTCAGGTGGTGGTCGATATGCCGGAAGGCACCTCGCTCGAACAAACCAATCGTGTCCTGATTGAACTGGGCGGCTATCTGGCGACTGTACCGGAAGTGGCAAACTATCAGATTTATAGTGGTATCGCCGCACCGATTAATTTTAATGGCCTGGTACGACAATACTATTTGCGCAAGGCGGCCAATGTAGGAGATATACAGGTTAACCTGGTAGACAAAGCACATCGCGATCGTACCAGTCATGAAATCGCTGCCTCTACCCGTGACCGTTTACACGCGATCGGCAAGCCGTTCCATGCCAATGTAAAAATTGTCGAAGTACCACCCGGTCCACCGGTGCAGTCACCGCTGGTGGCCGAAGTATATGGTCTGAATTATGAGAAGCAGATCAAGGCAGCCAAACAACTGCGCCAGACTTTCGAGCAAACCAAAAACGTGGTGGATGTGGACGACAGTGTCGAATCGGATGCAGCGAAATATATCATTCGTGTCGATCAACAAAAAACCGCGTTGTGGGGTATCTCGCAACAATCCGTCGTGGCAGCGCTGGCCACGGCCTTAAACGGTGAAGACGTCTCCTACCTGCATGTGCCGAATGTCAAATACCCGGTACCTATCCGGCTGGAGTTTGCGATCGCCGACAAATCACGTATCACCGACGTATTAAGTTTGAAGGTACGCAGTGAGCATGGCGCATCACAAGGAAAGTTAATTGCGTTGTCTGACATTGTTGATGTCATCTCAACAAAACGCGACTATACGATTTATCATAAAGATATGTTACCCGTCGTGTATGTCACCGGTGATGTGGCAGGCAAACTCGACAGCCCCCTGTATGGTTTGTTTGACATCGCCGCGAGCACTCAGCTGGCGCAATATTTTATTAACCAGCCTGTCAGTCATTATGCCTCCAGTATGAAGTGGGATGGTGAATGGCAGGTTACCTACGAAACCTTCCGTGACATGGGCATCGCCTACTCGGTTGGACTCTTGCTGATTTATTTATTAGTAGTCGCGCAGTTCCGTTCCTACATGGTGCCGTTAATTATCATGGCACCGATCCCGCTGACCATTATCGGTGTGATGCCGGGTCATGCCTTACTGGGTTCGCAATTTACTGCTACATCGATGATCGGTATGATCGCACTGGCGGGCATTATCGTGCGTAATTCTATCTTGTTGGTTGATTTCATAAACCAGCAAGTTGCCGAAGGCATGACACTGGAAGACGCCGTCATCAGCTCCGGTGCTGTGCGTGCCAAACCGATTGTATTGACAGGCCTCGCTGCGATGCTGGGCGCATTCTTTATTCTCGATGATCCGATCTTCAACGGACTCGCAATATCATTAATCTTTGGTATTCTGGTTTCTACCGTGTTAACGCTGGTGGTGATACCGGTATTGTATTATGCGTATCTGAGTGGTCGACGAGTTTAATTAATTACTAATTTCGCAGTCACAGTAAAATATAAAGCTTTGTTATTCCGGCCACGAGAAAACGGGACAGATTTATTCTTGGTTTCCGTTTTCCTGATGATGGCAAAGTAAGTATTTTAATTTTATAAAGAGACTCGCTCAAATTTCTACCCGCATTGGCGGCGAATTCACCTGCCTGTCCAACCGGCGATAACTGATCGCCTCACTCACATGCGGCAATTCTATTTCGTAACTGCCTGCCAGGTCGGCAATGGTGCGAGCAACTTTCAGAATACGATGATAGGCACGCGCGGATAAGCCGAGTTTTTCAATCGCCTGTTCGATCAACTGTGTTGAACTTGTGTCCACCTGGCAGTGGTCTTTAATCGCCTGCTGTGAGAGTTGGCTGTTGGCACGTTGATTACGACTGAGTTGACGTTCACGTGCTTCTTTTACCCGCCGTTGCACAATTGCGCTGGCTTCTTCATTGTGTGTTGGGTCGTTAATGGTTTGCAACGATACGCTCGGTACTTCAATGTGCATATCAATGCGATCCAGCAAGGGGCCGGATAATTTGCTGCGGTACTGCTGAATTTTTTCAGCGCTGCAACGACAACGGCCACTGCTGTGTCCGGCGTAACCACAGGGGCAGGGATTCATGGCGGCGATGAGTTGAAAGCGTGCCGGGAATTCGGCTTGTCGTGCGGCGCGTGAAATGGAAATCTTGCCGGATTCCAAAGGTTCGCGTAACACTTCCAGTACTTTGCGATCAAACTCCGGTAATTCATCCAGAAACAACACGCCGTTATGCGCCAGAGAAATCTCACCGGGACGCGGGTGACTGCCGCCACCGACCAGCGCAACAGCCGAGGCTGTGTGATGCGGCGAGCGAAAAGGTCGGACACGCCAACGTGTATTGTCGAAGCCATTCTGACTGATGGAATAAATCGACGCGGATTCGAGTGCTTCCTGTTCGGTCATCGGTGGCAAGATGCCCGGCAAGCGACTGGCGAGCATGGTCTTGCCGGTACCGGGTGGCCCGAGCATTAATAAGCTGTGACCACCGGCGGCGGCAATTTCCAGTGCGCGCTTGGCATGTGATTGGCCGTGAACGTCTTTAAGGTCATAATCCGTTGCTGGTGTGAACTGCGTGTCTGCTGAATTATTCGCGGCAAACTCGAGCGGCTGCTGACCACTGAGTTGCATACAGACATTGAGCAAGTCCGGACAACTGATCACTTTTGCTGCCGACACATAGCTGGCTTCAGTGGCATTGGCTTGCGCAACGATGAGGTGACGCCCGACGCGTGCGCTTTGCATCGCGGCTGGCAATATTCCGGGTACACGACGCAGCTCACCACTCAGTGCCAGCTCGGCAATAAATTCCATTTGTGTGATGTCGACCTGGACATCGATTTGTTTTGAAGCAATCAGGATGCCGATGGCAATCGCCAGATCAAAGCGGCCACCTTCCTTGGGTAAATCTGCCGGTGCGAGGTTAACCGTGATGCGACGTGCGGGAAATTCGAAGCGGGCATTTAAAATTGCCGCGCGGACGCGATCCTTGCTTTCCTTAACTTCGGTATCAGGCAAGCCGACAATCGAAAAGCCGGGCAGGCCATTGGCAAGATGTGTTTCTACGGTGACGAGTGGTGCATGAATGCCGTTTTGTGCGCGGCAATATACCTGGGCGAGTGACATAGCGGATTCCCTTCCTCTTTAAAATTTGTACAGCCTTGTTATTTATTTTTATACTTTAGATTTTGTTTACTTTTTAACTTTTTAATTTTTCGTCCAGTGCGGCTTCCAATTCAGCGACCTGTTGCGCCATCTCCTGCAATTGTTGTTGTGTACGGGCCAGCACAGCTTGTTGTACTTCAAACTCTTCGCGCGTAACCAGGTTCAGGCTGCGCAATTTGACTTCCATGACAGCGCGTAAATTATGTTCAAATTCACGCCGAATATTCTCGATTGCCGTGATACCCTGTTTTGGTAGCAGCGAATCCATCTGCTCCCGTACTTGTTCGATAACGGCATCCAACACTGGCTGTAATGTCGCAGATTTTATAATTGTTTACTCCTTAACCAATGAAGTGTGAATTTTTAACCAGACTGCACTAATTTTGTGCTTCATCACAAGAGCCTGACGGAATAACTGGTATGATGCGCAGCAATTTGAGTAAAGTCAAACAACTCACAATGAATAATTAACCCTTCACAGGGCAAGAGGAAACGGTAATGAATATACGTATATTAGCACTCACATTATTGATGACGCTGGCTGGCGCGGCGCAAGCCATGGGTACGCTCACCGCCAATGTGGGCGTGACATCGAATTATATATGGCGTGGTGTGACGCAAACGGGTGACGATGCTGCCGTGCAAGGTGGCTTCGACTGGGCGATTAACAAAAATTACTATGCCGGCACCTGGGTGTCGTCGCTTGGTGGTAACGGCGACTATGAACTCGACTTTTACGGTGGCTACGTTAATAAATTTGGCGAATTCGATTTCGATGCCGGCCTGATTACCTATCAATATCCTAAAGATGGCAGTGCGCTTGATGATTTCACCGAAGCCTATGCAGGCACTGTTTGGCGTGAATGGAGCGCTAAAGTCTCCATGGATTTGTCAGATACCAATATATATTTGGAAGGTGCCTGGCATATGGCCTTGCCGGATGGTTTTGATTTGTCACTACATCTGGGGCATTACAGTTTTGATACAGCCGGCAGAAAAAATTACAACGATTACAGCGCCACAGTATCCAAGGGTGATTTCAAGATCATGATCAGTGATACTACAGAAAATACCGGGCAGGGCCAGTCTGATAATCCGCGCGTGAGTGTCGGCTGGAGTAAAACATTCTAGTCAGTTTGATTTAATCGACAGCGTTTGAATGATCGATATCAGTCACCAGTGCATGAAAGGATAGAAAATTTACCCTCGCATGTATTGGCGACATTTTGTTGATGAATATTTGGTATCTTAATGTACACCCAAACTGGTAATGCGCTGTAAACTGGCGCGCGAATCCATTATGATAGTGGCACAATATATCGGGAGGCCCAATCGGGATATCACCATGAAGCAACGCCTAATTTTACGTGTTTTTATCAGTCAGATTTTTTTCTTGTTATCATTTGGTTTTGTGACATCAGCGTTTGCCGAGTTGGCAGCCAATGGCGCCATCACCAGCAACTACGTATTTCGTGGTGAAACGCAAACTGACGACAAACCCGCGGTACAAGGTGGTATCGACTGGACGCATGAAACCGGATTTTATGCTGGCGCCTGGGGTTCAACGCTAAAAGAAACCTGTGATAATCGCCCGGCAGGTTCCGCTTGTGGCAGTTCAAATCCGCAGGGCAGTGGGCTGGAAGTGGATTTGTACGGCGGCTGGACCTACAAGTTTAATGATCAGTACGCGATGGATCTTGGTTATATCATTTATGAATACACTGACAGTGATTTTTCCAAAGGTACACGTGAACTGTATCTTGGCCTGAACATGGGACCATTCCGATTGACCTACTATGATGGAGATGATCAAAGCACCACACCGAATGATTACAGTTACATCGACTTTGGTATGGATCTGGAACTGAAAGAAGATGTGTTGTTATCGTTTCACTATGGTCGCAGGGATCCGGACATAGGAAAGGAAGTAAACGATCTGCGTGCACAGGTTTCCAAGGCAATTTTGGGCTTTGATGTTGCGCTGGCGTTATCGTATGAAGACGGGACAGATAACCTGACCACAACCAAAGACACCGAACTCTACGTTACGGTGAAAAAAGTTTTTGATCTGCAATAATATTCAGTAATCCGAAAGGTTCGATACTACATCAGCCACATCCGGTCATGAAAATGACCGGATGTTTTGTTATGTGCGGCTGATTTATGTCAGGAAGATAATGCCTTAACGGCTCGATTCTCGAACCGTTCCGAACGTTAGCTACGCTTTCTATGGCCTCGTGTGGGTGCATCCTGGCTGTTCTCGGTGCGCACCATAATCGCACAATAATAAAAATGACGCACCAAACAAGTGCACTATAACAGTGCACGAGATAACCATCCGTACCTATCCCATTGTTTTATATCAATTAAATATCTTGGCACAGCTTTCGCAATATGAATGCGAGCAAAGTTTAGTATCTGTATGGCACCCGCTTATAGCGACATGGGGGCGGGCGTGAAAACAGTTTTATCAACCTAGAACCTGAAACCAGGGCTTAATTGTGGAGCACTGGCGAGGAGGACAAAAAATATGAAATTAATAACCGCAATCATTAAGCCTTTCAAGCTCGATGACGTGCGTGAAGCCTTGAGCGAAATTGGTGTTCAAGGTATCACCGTCACAGAAGTGAAAGGTTTTGGGCGGCAAAAGGGTCATACCGAGCTATACCGCGGCGCGGAATACGTGGTGGACTTTTTGCCCAAGGTCAAAATTGAAGCTGTTGTCAGCGATGGCCTGGTAGATCAGGTGCTGGAAGCGATTCAGAAATCGGCCAACTCAGGCAAAATCGGCGATGGCAAAATTTTTGTCACCAGTGTTGAACAAGCTATCCGTATTCGTACGGGTGAAACGGGCGAAGATGCCCTTTAATCCGGCACGGAGGAAATAGAAATGCAAGATCAAATTTTTCATCTTCAATACGCTATGGACACCTTTTACTTTCTGGTGTGCGGTGCGTTAGTTATGTGGATGGCCGCGGGCTTTGCGATGCTCGAGGCCGGTCTGGTGCGTGCGAAAAACACCACTGAAATCCTGACCAAAAACGTTGTACTGTTTGCGATTGCCTGCACCATGTACATGGTCTGCGGTTATACCATTATGTATGGCAGCGCAGGTTACTTCCTGTCTGGTATTGCTGGTGGTGAAACACTGGTAGCCGATGCATTAAAAGCATCGGCTGAGAACAAGTTCGAAGGTGGCGCGGTTTACGCGGGTGCATCGGACTTCTTCTTCCAGGTTGTGTTCGTTGCCACTGCAATGTCAATTGTGTCTGGTGCGGTAGCAGAACGTATGAAGTTATGGTCGTTCATGGTGTTTGCTGTTGTGATGACCGCAGTGATTTACCCGGTAGAAGGTTCCTGGACCTGGGGTGCTAAACCCGTTTTTGGATCGATAATTGATGGTGGGTTGTTCGAGCTGGGCAAACTTGGCTTTAAAGACTTCGCCGGTTCCGGCATCGTCCATTTAGCCGGTGCATCTGCTGCATTAGCCGGTGTTCTGCTGCTTGGTGCTCGTAAAGGCAAATACACTGCCGATGGTCGTGTCAATCCGATCCCCGGTGCGAACTTGCCGATGGCAACTTTAGGTACATTCATCCTGTGGATGGGCTGGTTCGGTTTCAACGGTGGTTCTGTGCTGAAACTGGGCGATATCGCGAATGCTAATGCCGTTGCCGTTGTGTTCATGAACACCAATGCTGCTGCTGCGGGTGGTGTGATTGTCGCACTGATCGTTGCACGCCTGATGTTCGGTAAAGCAGATTTAACCATGGCATTAAACGGTGCGCTGGCAGGTCTGGTTGCGATCACCGCAAGCCCGGATACACCATCTGCATTAATGGCTACCATCATTGGTGGTGTCGGTGGTGCATTAGTTGTGTTCTCTATCGTGTTCCTCGACAAAATGAAAATCGATGATCCGGTCGGTGCAATTTCCGTACACGGCACAGCCGGTATCTGGGGTCTGTTAGCTGTACCGTTAACTGCGTCAGGTACAACCTTCGGTGGACAAATCGCCGGTACGTTGACCATCTTCGTTTGGGTATTCGTTGCGAGCTTCATTACCTGGTACGTCATTAAACTCATCATGGGTGTACGTGTCAGTGAAGAAGAAGAATACGAAGGTCTGGATATTGGTGAATGTGGTATGGAAGCCTATCCAGAGTTCGTTGGTTCACGTGGATCTGGTATTTAATACTCCTTAGCTTTAAACCAACTGGTTTAAACCTTGCGGGCGTTCCTAATAAGAACGCCCGTTTTTTTAGTGGTTGTTAAATTGAAAATTTTACAACCACTTATGATCTTTTCTGTGGTTGTTAAATTGAAAATTTTTACAACCACTTATGATCTTTTCTGTGGTTGTTAAATTGAAAATTTTACAACCACTTATGATCTTTTCTGTGGTTGTTAAATTGAAAATTTTACAACCACTTATGATCTTTTCTGTGGTTGTTAAATTGAAAATTTTACAACCACTTTTCTGTGGTTGTTAAATTGAAAATTTTACAACCACTTATGATCTTTTCTGTGGTTGTTAAATTGAAAATTTTACAACCACTTATGATTTTTTCTGTGGTTGTTAAATTGAAATTTTTTACAACCACTTATGATTTTTTCTGTGGTTGTTAAATTGAAAATTTTACAACCACTTATGATTTTTTTTGTACAGGGATGTACTTATGTCGCGGAGGCCAGGGATGGCCGAGAGCGACTTTGTACAGGGACAAGGTTGCCCTGACCCTTCGGAACGATGGGTAGGGTATCCATAATGAACCGATTAGGTTCTATGGGGAAGACCGAAGGTCGAGAGAGTGGCCTGGGCCATGTACTTATGTCGCGGAGGCCAGGGATGGCCGAGAGCGACTTTGCACATGGATGTACTTACACCCACAGCACTCGCTGCGCTCGCGGGGTGAGCATTGCCGCGAGAGCACCGGTTAATAACGGGGGATGTGCGAAGCGACTTTGCAGATAGACCAGGTGAGACCTTCGCTCGTTACGCTTTCAGAATGTTGGGTTAGGTACAGAGTGTAGCGTGCCAAACATACGAATCCCAACTTGTGTATTATAAAACACCCTGTCAGGTGTGCGTGCATAGGAGTATTTTCTTTCGCATCCAAAATATTCTCCCTCACAGCACTCGCATATAAACGCATTAGCAATTCGTTAACTTGTTAAATAGATTATTCGCGGTTTTTTTAACCATTCTTGTCAGCCGTATCGGCAGTTGGCGCTTTGCTAACATAGACGCGTTGCAAAACCGGACGGTATACTGCGAGCATATTTATTTGTGTGTATCACTTGGGGGAGCGGGATGATGCTGTATTAAGCGCCTTATCAAAACATGCGACAGTTAAATTCAATACAGCTTTTTGTTTTCCTGGTACTTTTCGTCAGTGCACCTTTTTCCGCGGCTGCAGATTCAGCAGAGATTGACCCACAAATTCAACGCGTGCTGGCGGATATCGACAAGTTGGGCGCAATAAAATTTGATGCGTGTAAAACCGTAACCGGTGCGGCAATAAAAAATTGTGTCGCCAACGAGTATGTGTTGTGGACGGCGGGCATGCCGCGGCATATTGCGCCGGGGCAAATTGAGGTAGGGATGACGCCAGCGGGTAAGTTGGCGCAACGTGAGTTAGATAAATTGAGCATACGTTGGCAGCAAAAACTGGTGGTATGGGATCAAATATCCAAAGCCTATGCATTAAATCTATTGAAATCGCAAAAGCTGGTACGGGTTTATGTGAACGATGAAAATCAGCTGCCGCGGCCGGCAAGTGTATTTTGTCGTATAGAGTTACCAACATTATTAAATAGTAAAAACAAGCCGGTCATTGTGATAAAGACACCGGTAAAAAAATATATTCAATATGATATTAAGCGTATTAACAAAAGCAAGCAGTGGCCTTGTGGCGATAATCAACCAAAATCCATCTCACGCAAAAACATTGCGAAATATCACATCAAACCTACCGAAGAACATGAACAGCATGATACCGATGATAATTTTCAGAAGCAGGTAGCAACCGTTCAGTTGAAATCTCCGCGCCAGCAATGGCGGGAGTTGTTTGATTCAATCAAGGATGATCCGGTCATCAAGCGTTTTATTGATGTTGATGCAGAGCCTACATCGCATATAAACCACTTGTTCGCAAGTTTGATATCGTCTGACCATCCAGGGTTACAATTGGCAGCGCTGGATATAAAACCAATATCAGATAACCGTTTTTCGGTTAAAGCCTCGATGCCGTTTGCGGGCAGTGATCTGAAATTTAGCGGAACTTTGCTGCTCAACCCGTTCGCACAAAACAAGGAATTGTTTGCCCGTATTGATGCCACCTTATCAGCCGGTGAAATAAAGCTGGGGGCATTACATAGTAAAAAAGCCAAATTGCAATTGGTGATAGTTAACGAGAATGATAAAAAACATATACTGGCGCGACTTCAACCCGAGCTGAAGAGTGGCAGTCGAAACATCCCAAGCATGATTAATTTTGGCCGGCCGGTATCGGGTAAGGGTGTCGATTTTGATATTGTATTCGCAAAGTCGATAAAATTAACAGACGTTATACCCGAGACAAAAAAATTCAAAATTATTACTCATGTTGCATTAGACGCAATGCACTTACATGAAAATCAGTTTCAATTGGCCAGTAAAATAAGCGGTAAAGCATTAAATATCACGCTGAATACCAAAAATCCACAACAGTTCGATATAACTGGTGCAGACTTGAAAGTGAGTGATTTTGTACCACAAGTTAAAAAAACAGCCTTTCTTAACAATATCAAATTTGATGAACTAAAACACGATGTTAATGAAATTCTGGTTAAAGCCAAACTAAACAATAAATCGCTTGAAATTCAGTACCAGCATGCGAATAAAGACACTATTACTGCAAAGGGAGAAGCGCTAAAGCTAACGGATGTTGTTCCCGAGGCAGGGGGTGTTACGGCATTTAATGCGGCATCGTTGTCACTGGTATCCATAACTCCGAAAATAATTGAAGTCGATGCAAGTCTCTCAAAAAAGCAACTTAAATTTATCAAGACGCGCGGTAAAACATCGACTGTGGAAGTTGATGTCAATGATCTTGTGGTTGGCGATGTATTTAGTGCGTTAAAGGCTGTGCCTGCATTAAATGCGTTGGCGATTGAAAAAATCAGGTTGGCCAAACAATATATCGAACTTGGTGTGATGCTCAATAATACCAAAATTGATTTGGTTGCGCATACTGGTAAAGCTAACAAATCAGGCTATATCGCCATGGTGTTTGATGTGTTGGATGCCGCGACGTTTATTCCGGCCGCCAAAGGCCATGTCATTAACGAAGTTGAGCTTGATCGCGCGTTATTCATTTTTCAGCCTGCCAGTGCAGGCAACTTGATATTAACCTCTAATGACTTGCCCGGTGATTTGGCGAAAATATCTGCTTTAGGTAAAACCAACTTATCCATCGTGCCGGGATTGAATTTGCATGCAGGATTAAATGTCAGTCATTCGAAAACCTTGTCTGCCATGTTTAAAACGGTTGGTTTGAAACCAGGCTACCAATTATTGCAAGGGAGTTTATCCAGCCAGACATTTAAAGCCCTGGCGGGTAAAGCCAGCACTCTATCGACAGAGGATAAACAGGCAATCCTTGCCGGCGTTAAATTATCAATGAATTTACCCGTACCAAAGCTGGCAGCTGTTGCAAAGCTGGTAAAAATTACATCCCCGGTAAAACTGGCACTCAATGGTCAGCGTAGTAATAGCGATTTTTGGCAGCGTTTGCCACATTCCATTACGACTCAGTATCCAGCTGATGGTCTGGATATGGCGATTCAGTTTGATACACAACTCACTACATTGAATATAAAAGAAAAGCTGCAAGCACAAATAGACTTGTCGGGCGTGGGTGGTTCTGAAAAAGGTTTAAACCTGATCGTTTTAAGTGAAGGTCAGTGGAACAAACCGTTTGGCATTAAATACCTGACCTTAAAAGGTGGTGGGTTTCAATTTTCATTACAAAAGAATAAAACAGGGCGTGAACAAACAGGTTCAGAAGAAATGTCATTCTTTGGCGTTGCCGATATGGGTAAACATAAAAATGTTGAAGTCACTGCCGATTTTGCCTATCAATCCAATAAAGGTTTAACACTGAATTATTTTGCACTCGATGGCAAGTTCAGCCTGCGCGATATTCCCGGTGGTAACAAAATCCCGCACGCCAATCAATTTGAACTCGATGAATTGAAAATCACTGCCAGTGGCATTGAAGCTAAATCAGTATTAGCAGGTAAACAGGTTGATGCGTTTTTGTTTGCCCAGGTCAATGAAGGGGAGACGGACAACTGGACCTTTGCCATTGATCAAAAAGATTTTACTTTTACTGAGTTATTACCTGCAGTGAAAAAAGTTAAAGCGCTTGCCGCAATAAAATTGCCACGAGTCGCGGTAATCTTTTCTGAAAAAGGTATTTATGGTAATTACCAGGATTTACCCATCGTCGCGCAAGATATGATGCGTGATATTTTTGGTAAGGCAGAAGTTGCGCTGAATATACCCGGCGGCATCGGATTATTAGCCGCGTTTGACGAAAAACATCTGGGCTTGATAGGTGAAGGTTTGAAAAAAATCGGCGTCCATGACGACGCTATTATTATGGGTGAAATCACCGGTATCTTTCAGGGCAATCCCGGCATCATGTTGAGTTTGATGATGCAAAAACCGGGTAAGGCCAAAGGCATTCCGAAAGTGCTAAAAGTAGCGAAAGGCGCCGAGCCACAATTTTTTATTCAGTGGCAGGGTCTGGAGCTGTATGTCGGCGCGGGGCTGGGTTTCAATGTTAAAGCCGGTCGCGACCATTTACATTTTGTTTCCAAAATTGAATTGGATCTCAGTGAAAAGGGTGTCGGCATTGATATTCTTGGTGAGATGGACGGTACCTGGCATAAACCGTTTGGTATAAAGCCGTTATCTATTTCCGATGTAAAATTAAAAGTCGGTATTAACGATATCGGCGAGGTGTTATTTGGTTTTGCCGGTAAAGATAAAATCGGCAAAGAAGAAATTGATCTGGCAACCGAGATCAAGTTATTACTGGAGGCCGAAGGATTGCCGGATGGTGTGGCCTTTTCTGCGTCTATTAGTAGTTTGGGTATCCCGGCGTTAATTGAAATTACTGAAGACCTGATGGGCTTAAAGGGTCAACTCAGCAAAATCCCGATGCCGTTTTTTGAAATTCATGATGCATTGCTTGCCTTTGCGACACCCGGTGCGACAGATCCACAACTGGGTCTGGTGAGTGCGGGTTTTGCTTTCAAGGGAAAATTCTTTTTCATGAACCGCCGCCTGGGAGAAATGAATGGGGTGGGAAGCCCGACGCAGGGAATAACTTTTAGCGGCGATATTGCCGACGTTGACCTGAAAGAGCTTAAATTCAAGAAAAATAATATCGACATCGCCATTAATTTACATCCAAAATTTATCATGAATTCCACAATTGCCTTGCTGGGCGCGGAACAGATAGTGAAAGTGGATTTTTCGCCACCACATTTCGAATTTGATTTGACGGAACACCTTGGTCACTTTGGTATGGCTGACTTGCGCGTGCGCATCGATGGTTTTGATCTGATCCATGGAAAATTTGATGAACGTGCCGATTTTAGTATCATCGGAGAGTTTCAGTCCACGCTGGTGCCATGGATGGAAGATGAGATTAAACGTGGCGTGAGCGACCTGAAGAAATCTGCCGACGCGCGTCTCAATGCCAATCTTGCAGAACTGAAAAAAGCACAGGCACGGGTTGATAATTTAAACAGGAAAATTCAGGACGTACGTAAACAGGATAATCGTGCCAGAACACGGTCGACAAACCAGTTAAACAAGGCAGAGCAGCGTGTTTCATCCCTGAAAGGTGACTATGAACATGCCAAACGTGAAAGTGTAAATTGTGGTAACAAGTGGTCACACTGGGCATGTTCCGGATACTGGAAAGTCAAGGCTGGTTCAATTTACGTTTTATATAAAGCCGCAATTGATATTGTAGAAGCGATTAAAAAAACAGAAGCCGCGGCGTTTGATTATGACCCACGCCTGGTCGGCCTGATTGCGGAACGTGATATCGAACACGCGGCCTTGTCGATAGCACAAGGGGTTGTCAAGGCAGCCAAATCAGCAAATGATTTTGTATTACATGAACTTGAAATAATCATCGAAAAGGGGTTACATAATCTTCCGTTTGAGGTCGACAAGGCGATCATCATTGGTGACCTGCGAGACATGATTCGACATGATGATCCCCTGGTGCTGGATATGAAATTCAAAATGTTTGGTACACCGATGCATGAGTACTTTGCATTAAAGGTAAAGGACCCGGCGTTTGATGCAGTTTCCTTTTCATTGTTGCCCGCAATCGCGATGGACAAGCTGACAGAGAAGGCATTGCAAAAAGTTGATCCAAAAATTGCAAAATGGATCCATTCGCATATTGCTGCCAAGCTGCTACTGGCAGAAGCTGCTGTACGCAAACAGGTCCAGGCTGAAGAGAAAAAATATGCCAGTATTCTGAAGTCCTTTGAAAATGGCAGTGCCAAGTTTCGCAACGCGTTTGCAGAGCATACTGATGATCATCTTGCCATTGTCAGTAAGACACAAATATCCGATCTGTTTGGCAGCAGTAAAACGTTCAACAGTATTTATCTGGCAGTAGGCCACAGTAAATTATGTCTTGGCGTAGCGAACAATGGTACCGATGTTATACAGGAAGACTGCAAGGACAGGGACGCTGATCGCTGGTCGGCACCTGCCATTGATGATGGTTATGTGCAGTTAAAAATAGGTAGTTTGTGTCTGAAAGCACGACAGCTAACGCAGTCAAATTATAATCCACTAATGTTATCCCGGTGTAGTAACAAGGATACGCATGAACAATGGAAGATTATTTCTACCGATGGTTTTTACGACAAGATCGTCAATCGCTATTCGCAGAAATGTCTGCATTTCAATAGTGAGAATGCCAACCCGAAAACGGCCAACGCAGTGTGGACATCCTGCTTTGGTGCGGATAGTCAGACTTTCAGGGATATAAAAGATGCCGAAAAACCGACCTGGCATGCAGTCAATGCCATGTTAAAAGCAAAAAGCGGTACCTGTCTGTCGATAGCCGGTGGTCAACAATCAACGCTGCAACCGCTTATGCTGAAAAAGCATATATCGTTGGGTAATCTGAGCCGGTATCAGTATCGTGAATTGAAGCGCAACGGTGATAACAAGCTGTATGCCGAGGCATGTGATAGCGAAGATGATCGCTTTAATTATGTAGAAGAAGTGAATGGTGATATTCAACTGGTACATGTTAAAAGTGGCTGGTGTGTACACCCGCAAGCCGGGCATAAAAAATCGCTGGTACTGGCGCCATGTGACCGCGGTAATGATATGCTCTGGAGACTGACCCGTGTCGCAGGTTCATCATGGTTGATGCGTAATGTCCATAATAAAAAGTGTCTTACCTTGCCAGCCATGCAATCTGAACATCGGCAACATAGTCAGGCGTATATTGATATTTGCCAGCGAAAAAATACCCAACAATTTGATTTTATACAATAACGGGGCAGGAAAGCATCATGATGACCATTAAAATGTTAGGAACGATGACTTTAGTGGCAACGAGTACCTTCGTTGCCGGTTGCGCAAGTATGCAACCTGCTTTTGATTATCAAAAACCACAAATTAATGCCGAAATTGTAAAAACTACCACTGCCTTGCCGGAAAACAATGAAATCAATTTCAATATGAAGCAGGGTATCCTGATGCTGGATAGTGGTGAATACGAGGATGCACTGGATTATTTTCAGGCTGGCTTGCGCCTGAATCCAAAAAACGGGCATTTACATTTTTTACATGGCCTGACCTATCACCTGCAATCCTTGAGCGGAGATTCGACCAAGCTGGATCTGGCGGAAACCGGCTATCGACTTGCCGTTAAGTTTGACCCGGGCAATTTCTGGGCGGCTTATTTTTTAGGACAAATATATTTTACCCAGCAACGTTATATCGATGCGGAAAACATGTTTGCCTACGGCCTGTTATTCGCACCGGATAACACCATGCTGTTACGCGCACAATCAGTGGCATCGTATTACACGCAGAATATTGGCATAAGCAAGTGGGCTGCCAGCAAGGCAATGCAGTTATCGCCAGATCATCCGGATACCGTCAGGGCAATGATATTCAGTCGTGCGGCAACAGGCGATATCGATGGGGCGAAAGATATGCTGCATAAATACGAGCGGGTATCACAGTCGGATAAACACATAAGTGAAGACAATAGCAGGCACATCAGCTCGGTTAAAACACTGGCCAGTCGTATTAATGACTGGAATAACTATCACCAGGATATCGTAAAAGTTGCCGCGAGTGATCATCATCAGGTGTTCGGTACCGATGCGCAGGCTGAAGGAAAGTTACTCGATATTAACAAGGTGCCGGACCTCGACGACCATTCAGATTCTGGCGATCCGGGAAAACGCGAGAAAACAGATGATCTGAATTTACCACGCATGGCGGTTATCGACGTTATTATCATGCGTACCGAAGAAAGCCGTTTTCAACGTCGCGGAGTGAACCTGTTAGCCGGACTGGAAGCCATGCTACAGGGAATACTTTATCAACGTACCAATACGCGTTCGACAAGTTACGGTAGTGATGCATCTGAAAACACCACCACCTATTTTTCACCACGATTTGAATTTACCGGACTGGTATATAACTTTAATATTTTTAATGATGGCGTCAATAAAGCCGAAGTGCTGGCAAGACCCTCTCTACTTGCAGTTGAGGAGAAGACATCCAAATTTTATTCCGGTGCGGTATTACATGTGCAGTTATCCAGCAATAATGCTGATGGGTCACTGGTGGATATTCCGGTGGGCATTCATCTGGACGTGACTCCACATTTTCATAATAACGAAACGATTGAGGTGGTGGTGCACGCCAAGCGTGATAGTATCGAATCCAAATTTGAGGAAGCCGAGTTTACAACATTTTCACAAACAGCCTCCACTTCGGTAGATGCAACAGCGATTATGAAATTTGGTGAAACACTGATTCTCAGCGGACTGTCGGAGCATGATAATGAGAGAAGCAAATCCGGTGTGCCGCTATTACAAAATATTCCTATTATTCAATACCTGTTTTCACGAGAAGAAGAATTACAGGTAAAAAAATCCGTGGTTGTCATGCTTACTCCGCGCAGGCCGACTTTTGTTAATGGACAACCTTCCATGAATGATATTGACCTGATCAGAAAACAGGCCAATCAGAAGCAGGTGTTTACCAAAAAACTGCGCAATAAATACAATATCAAAATGACCAGTAATCTTGATGCCGCATTTGAAATATTATCCGGAAGTGATTTGTACCGAAATTTTCAGAATGGTGACATGAAGCTGGATGACTGGCACAATTCTGATACACTCGCTGGCGCATTGCACCGTACCCTGGATTTTCTTTATTATTAAAACCAGTATTTGTGGCGAGCTGTAAATAATTCCAATCGCAGGCGTACACTTCTTCCGGATATTGTTGCAGTAGTCAACTTACAACTTGTTATGCGCCCCGTCACAAAATGGTGCATCGGCACTCTGTTTACAGCCACACATGTAAAAGGTTTTTTTCTCGGTTACGGTGAATGCTACGGGGCTGATGCCGGTATCCTTGTGTGAACCATCGCAAAATGGTTGTCGTTTTGATCGTCCGCAGGCGCACCAGAAGTAATCGCCGGGTTCCAGTTCAGTTGGATAGGGGGATTTTTGTGCACAAATCGGATCAGACATATTTTAACTCCAGTATTGGTATGGTTCGCAAACCAGGTGACTATTGTTGAAAGTAAATTAATGCGATGATAGCCTGATTCAATTCAAAACACAGCAGTTTATTTAATGTCACAGCCTGATTTAGTTGAATATAATAATGACACACAGGCATTTCGCTGTGAACAGCTGTGCGTGGCGCAACTCGGCCCCGTCAGTTTTAGTGTCGCACCGGCGACAATACTCTGTATCACCGGCGCTTCAGGTAGCGGCAAGAGTATCCTGCTGCGCGCATTGGCCGATTTGTTACCGCATAAGGGTGAAGTTTTTCTTGGTGAACAGTATTGTAATCAATTTCGGCCAGAGAAGTGGCGTCAGACCGTTGGTTATCTTGCCGCAGAAAGCCAGTGGTGGTTTGAAACGGTAATTGAACACTTTCCGGAAAAATATACAGAGGAAGCTTCGTTGGAAAAGGAATTATCACAACTGAACCTGCCGCATGACGCCCTGACATGGCAGGTTGCACGCTGCTCAACAGGAGAAAAACAACGGCTGGCATTATTACGTTTATTGGTGCGTGAGCCAAAAGTTTTATTGCTGGACGAACCAACAGCCAATGTCGATGAAAGATCAGCTCTCGCAATGGAAAAAATTATTTTACAGTATCAGCAACTGCACAACAGTCCAATTATCTGGGTAAGTCATAATGACGATCAAATCGGACGTATTGCCAGTGAAGTGTTAACCATAAAACATAACAAATTAGTCGTGAGCGAAAAATAATATGAGTGTTGTTGTTTTAAGTCCACTGGATTTAAGTCTTGCTGCAGGCATGGTGGTTGCGGCGGCAGGTCTGGGTTTCTGGCAGCAACTTTCGATCAGCAAGCGACTATTAATTGCGGCAACGCGAACGGTGGTGCAGTTGTTGCTAATCGGCATGGTATTAAAATGGCTGTTCGCCCAACAGAATGTTTACTGGGTACTGAGCTGGATAACAGTAATATTACTGATCGCCGGACGTGAGGCTATTTCCCGGCAACGCTATCGTTTTACCAGTGGCTGGAGTTATCGTCTTAGCACGCTTTCGATTTTCGTTTCTTCCTTTGCAGTCAGTTTTTTTGTGTTGCTGGCGGTGATACAACAAACGCCCTGGTATCTTCCGCAATATGCCATTCCGCTATTCAGTATGGTAATCGGCAATACCATGACGGCAATTGCCCTGTCACTGGATCAGCTGACGTCACAAACCTGGCAGCAACGCGCCGTCATTGAAAGTCGGCTTGCATTGGGCGAAACCTGGCGGCAGGCGATTGCGGATATCAAGCGCGACAGCATTCGGGTGGGTATGATCCCCATTATAAACGCCATGGCCACGGCAGGACTGGTGAATTTACCGGGCATGATGACAGGCCAGATTTTGAGTGGGACGTCCCCCATCGAAGCGGTTAAATATCAGATATTAATAATGTTCATGATTTCTACTGGAGCGGCCATCGGTACCATGTTGGCTATCAGTCTGGGTGCGCGCTATTTATTTGATGATCGCGCCCGCTTACGTACTGACAGACTGGCCGACAGCTTGCACACATCTAAATAATCACCCATATTTAATAGTATGAATCTACTGCCTAGCATCATTAAACGTAAACACCTGTTCGTAATACCGATTGCGTTATTTTTAGTCGCCATGAGCAACAGTCTTTACGCGACAGAAATTTATAAATGTACGGATGCAGACGGCAGTATCAGGTTCCAGCAGGCGCCTTGTGGTTCAGCTGAAAATTCTGTTGCGATAAAATCGTCTGGAAAGCATAAAGATAAAGAAAAGCCTACCGATAACAGTATTGAAACGAGGTTGCAAAAACAAAAACAATTTACGGATGCAATCGAGCAGGAGCGGCGCATCAAGGCGGAAGAACAACAAAAAATACAAAAGGAAATTATTCGTGCCAAAAAAAATTGTACCCGTGCAAAAGACAGTCTGGCCCGCTTTGAACGGGCACGTGGTGTGTACAGGCTGGATAATGAAGGTCGAAAAGTATACGGTGATGAGGCACAACGACAGCAGGCAATCAATGAATTAAAACGTGCATCAGAGTACTGGTGTGGCAAGGCAGGGCGTTAAAAACGGAAAGTATCAAGTGGATAAAATACTCATCGAACATAATCCCGTGCAGTCCAGGCTCGATATTTTGAATTTAACAGGCTGGGGAATATGGGAAAAAGAACCTTCAATATTCCCGTGGACATACGACATGAACGAGACCTGCTATTTTTTGACAGGTGATGTGATAGTGACTCCGGAGGGTGGTGAGCCGGTCCGAATGGGCAAGGGCGACCTGGTTACCTTTCCGCAAGGCATGTCGTGCACATGGGATATTCGTGTAGCAGTTAAAAAACATTATAATTTTTTCTGAAACCATGACGCAAAAATTACATCAGTTTTTTCTTAACAGTTGTCTGGTGATGCTGGGCTGGAATCTGAGTCTGGCACTGGCGTTAATTGTTATTATTTTTTTGTCGATTATTCTGCAGTCTTTGGGCGTCAAGGTCAGTTATACCAGTATCGCTTTTATATTGTCCGCAGTTGTCGCCGGTGCGCTGGGCCTGATGATTGGGGTACAGATGGGCAAGAATGCCCGGGACTGGTTTGTGGCGCGTAACTTTGCCTATTTGATTGTGTTATGGATGATGTTGCTTGGTGTGACCTTCATCATGTTTCCGAGTCACTATAACCAGATGTTGTTTGACATGATCTCCTGATAACTTTTTTTATGGCTAGCGTCGCAATATAAGCAGCCAGCGCCACAAATTAAACACACTCGCCATGGAGGCGGCAACATACGTATAAGCCGCGGCCTTGAGTATTTTCCTCACCACTACTTCATCCTGTTTTTCAATATAGCCTTGACGCAACAAGGGCAGAGCCTTGTTAAAACTGGCATCCAGTTCGACAGGCAAGGTCACCAGGTGGACGACCACTGCGCTGGCCATGGTCAGGATGACGACACCGATGGTGAGAAAAATCAACGCGGGTGATTTTGTCAGGCCGCCTATTACCGGTACCATCCAGAACGCCACCGAGCCGGCTTTTTGAATGTGACTGCTGATGCCAACCAGACGGGTACGCAGTTCGAGCATTTTTTCATTACGGTGGTGTTGAATGGCGTGACCAACCTCATGTGCCGCAACGGCAATTGCGGTTAGTGAATTATCATTGAAATTACTTTTCGACAGGCGCACCATTTTGTCAGTCGGATCGTAATGGTCGCCTTGCTCGGTGACTTCAACAACAACATGTTGCATGTCGAATTTATCCAGCAAGTGTCGAGCCAGTTCCCCACCGGTGCCAGGAATACGCGGCAAATTTTTACTATAGCGTTTGAATGTATAGCTTGCCCACCACTGCGGGGCGAAGAATACGAGTATGACGACAAGGATGAGAAGCAGGACAGGCATTGCCAAATAAAAATAATCAGCGTTATTTATTTTTTACAATAATTGATGCAACACCCATGTTTTGCAATTTGCGCTGGGTTTCATGCAGGCGTTGTGACTGGGTAATAGGACCGATACGTACACGATGCCAGGTTTCATTCTGATTAATGTTGACCGTCTGAATGGAAGCGACAATACCCTGCAACGCGAGTTTGGCACGAAGTTTGTCGGCCTCGTCGAGCTGGCGAAACGAACCGGCCTGTAACATCAGCGGCTGGGTCAGATCTTCACTGTTGGCTGAGGCCGTACCGGGTTTATCTTTGCCGCTCAACGGTTTGGATTTTGGTTTGATTTCTTCTTTTGGAATGATGACTTCCAGTTCCGGCAAGATGGTATAAAAATCAAATTTGGGTTTGCTGTTCGTCTCAGATTTCGCAGCAGGTTTGGGCGGTGCGGTTGGCGTTTGTTTTTTTACGTCGCGCGCATCGCGCTTCTTGTCACTGAATATTCCCGTAAAAGCTTCTGTCACGGCAGATTTTTTACTGCTGTGGGTAAAGTCATTAATATAAAACAACAGTGCAACAAACAGGCCGATGGCCAGTCCGGCCAATAGCCATGCCCAACCCGGCAGACTGCTGGGGTGGCGTTGTTTGGGGACGTGGGCGTAATCTCTTGGCACTAAACAAGCCTACCATGGAATAGTTAGAGGATAAACAATAAAAGAAACCTCGATTTAAGTTTCTGAAGCGACGCTGACGGCGTTTAAAAGAAACTCATATTGCTCATTTACTAACATGTAAACTCCGCATATTCGTTCCTTTTTGCCTTGTCATCCTTCGCTTGATGAACTTAAATCCGAGCTTTCTTGATGGCAATGATTACATTCGTTCAGGAGCAGAAACACCGAGTAAATTCAATCCGTTTGCCAGTACCTGCCTCGCCGCTTTAATCAACACCAGTCGTGCATGACGCAAATTGTCTTCATCGACCAGAATGGTAATGCGCTTGTTGTCGGTATCATAGTAACTGTGCACGTCATTGGCGAGGTCTTTTAAATAGTGCGCGATTAAATGCGGTTCACATTTTGTGGCGGCCTGATTGATCACTTCCGGGTACCGGCTCATGGTTTGCGCAAGAGTCTGCTCGTGCGCCTCGGTGAGTAAGGTCAGTTGTTGCAAGCCATTGTTGTCATCTTGCGAGAGATTTTTTTCTGCCAGCTTTTGTAATACGTTACAAATGCGCGCGTGTGCATACTGAATATAATAGATAGGGTTCTCACTGCTTTTGGATTTGGCCAGATCAATATCAAAATCAAGATGCTGTTCACAGCGACGCAGCACATAAAAAAACCGTGCCGCATCGGTACCGACATCCTTGCGTAATTGACGCAAGGTAACAAACTGACCGGAGCGAGTCGACATTTGCATTTTTTCGCCGCCTTTGTATAACACGGCAAATTGCACCAGCAGCACGGTGAGATTTTCTGCATTCTCGCCGAGCGCGGTTAAGGCGGCTTTCACCCGTGGCACATAACCATGATGGTCCGCACCCCAGATATTAATCACGCGGTCATAGCCGCGTTCAAATTTTTGCATGTGATAGGCCACGTCGGAGGCAAAGTAGGTGGACTGGCCATTTTCACGCACCAGTACGCGATCTTTCTCATCGCCAAACTCCGACGACTTGAACCAGATCGCGCCATTCATTTCATAGGTGTAACCATTTGTTGTCAGTCGCTCAACAGCGGTGGCGACCGCGTTACTGGTCATCAGTGAGCGTTCCGAAAACCAGTGCTGGTAGGTGACGTTAAACAGTGCCAGGTCATCACGAATGTCATTCAATATGGTATTCAATGCGGTATCAAAGACCAGTTGATAGTTCGGTTCTTCCAGCAGTTGCTTGGCCTTGTCGATGATGGCATCGATATACAGTTCCTTATCGCCCTCGGGTGCATCGAGCGGCAGACCTTTGGCGATGGTTTGCCAGCTATGGCGAAGGTTATCGCCCTGTTCGCGATGCAAGGTCGCGGCAATATCCCACACATAATCGCCCTGGTAACCATTGGACGGGAACGGCAGTTCTTCACCCGCCAGTTCCAGGTAACGTAACCAGACACTGGCGGCGAGAATATCCATCTGCCGACCGGCGTCATTCACGTAATATTCGCGCTCGACGTTGTAGCCGGCGGCGGCCAGTACGTCGGCGAGTGTCGCGCCATAAGCGGCACCGCGACCGTGGCCGACATGTAACGGACCGGTAGGATTGGCAGAGACGAACTCAATCTGGATGCGTTCACCGTTGCCAATATTGCTGCGACCGAAATTTTCTGCCTGCGCAAAAATGGTCTGCAAAATGCCGAAAATACTGGCGGCCTTGACGAAAAAGTTAATAAACCCCGGCCCGGCAATCTCCATTTTCTCGATGTTGTCGTTGGCCGGCAGGTTATCCATGATCAGCTGGGCCAGCTCTCGCGGAGCTTTTTTGGCGGGTTTGGCCACCATCAGTGCCAGATTGGTTGCAAAATCGCCGTGTTTCTCATCTTTCGTGCGCTCAAGCTGAATTGCCGGTGCCAAATCAGCGGGTAGCACGCCATCTTGTTGCAACTTGCTCATGGCCTGCGCCAGTAATTCAATAATCGTGTCTTTCATGCTGTGATCGTAACCGACTGAAGGGTAAAAAGTCCCGTATTATCCGTGCTTGGCGACAGGTTGCAAGGATAAACATACATCTGGATGAAACGAAGATTTGTTACCGAAGATCGTGTAAAAATTTATTTAAATTAAAAACTGACTTTTGTCTAACTTTTTACCAACCGTAACCGATAGTAGGTAAACGGCCAAATAATTTTATCCATACACTTTATCAGGTATTTTTATTGCAGTCGGCTGCGTTTCATCATGATTGCTGGAGGCAATGCAGGTGAGTATCGCAAATTCAAGTCTTGAATTTATGCCCCATGGGCATTGTTATTTCTGGATAAAGGAAATGCTCATTCTGCATGTCGGATCAGATGTGTTGATTGCATTAGCCTATTTTTCTATTCCTTTCGCCTTATTGTGTCTCGCGCGCAAGCGCCCCGATTTACGATTCAGCCGTCTGTTTGTCCTGTTTGCCGTTTTTATACTGGCCTGCGGTGTGACACACCTCATGGCTGTCTGGAACATCTGGCATGCAAATTACTGGTTAAGCGGGATTATGAAGGCCATTACTGCGGTCGCCTCAATGATGACCGCGATCATGCTGTGGCGAATAATACCTGCAGCCTTGCAATGGCCAAGCCCGGCACAATTGGAGCAAGCAAATGCCGAGTTAAGTAACGAGATATCCATACGCAAGGAAGCTGAGGTCCAGTTGCAGGAAGCCTTTGACAAGGCACCAATTGGCAAAGCGTTGGTTTCGCTGGATGGCCAGTGGATAAATGTGAATCCGGCGTTGTGCCACATTCTTGGTTACGCTGAAGACGAATTGAAGCAAATGAATTTTCAACAAATTACCTATGAAACGGATTTGCAACTGGACCTTGATTATGTAGCGGAGTTAATGAGTGGTAAAAGAGATGCATACCAGATGGAAAAACGTTACAAACACAAGGCAGGGCATCTGGTATGGGTGTTGCTATCCGCAACCGTCGTACGTGATGACAACAAGGCGCCAAGATATGTTATTGCCCAAATTCTGGATATAACCTATCGAAAACTGGCAGAAGAAGAATTACTTCGTGCGCGAGCCGAGCTGGAATATCGTGTCAGCGAACGTACCGAAGAATTGCAGCGTGTAAATCAGCAACTCCATGAAACCAATAAAAAACTGGTAGAATTGTCACATACCGACAGTATGTCATCTTTGCAAAACCGCCGCAGTCTGAATATCCATCTTGAACGGGTGATCAGTGAAGCCAGTCGTTACGATATAAAATTTTGCGTCATGCTGCTGGATATCGACAATTTCAAACATGTAAACGATACACATGGACACTTGCAGGGTGACACAGTGATTGGCGTAGTTGGTGATGTGCTGCTAAGTCATTTGCGTGAGACGGATATCGCCGCACGATTTGGTGGTGATGAATTTTGCGTGTTGATGCCACATACTTCCATCGGCCGTGCGCCTGCGATTGCCGACAAAATACGTCAACGTATTGAACAGGAAGTTTTTACCACAGAAAGCGGCGAGCAATTTACGATTACCTGCAGTATCGGTATTGTTGAATATGACGACTCGACTAAAAATAGTGAGAAAATTCTCTCCAGGGCGGACAAGGCGCTTTACCAGGCAAAACATCTGGGTCGAAACCGTATTGAAGTAAATCGATAGCTCTGTGCGCTTACCCTGATAATTATCAATCGGATCCACATCCACCGTTCAGGGTACTTTGTTCAGAGAGTCTGAGTGCCTTGATTAGATCATCAATGTAATGCTCAACTTTTTTCCAGCGCGCGACACTGGTGTTATAAATTGGCTGGATTACTTGTGCAGCACTTGCGGTTATAACAACGCGCCTGTTTTTATCAAACTGCAGACAGGATGCCTGCCATTCCAGCTGGCAGTATTCAAGCAGTTTTCGGGTTTCCTGCTCCTGGTTGGCGATTAAGGCCTCATAATTTATTTCAAACAAGGCAGATGCTGGTAATACAGAACGCCAATGCGCCATTAAATCCAGGTACAGATTGTAATACTGACCCAGTTCCTGCTGGTTATGTGCATAGCTGTGTAACGCGGTAAAATTAGTCGTATAGATCGATACACAGGTATCAACCGGATTACGCTGACAGTGGATAATCCGGGCCCTTGGAAACAAGGTTTTAATCAATCCGGTATACAGAAAATTGTGTGGCAATTTATCGGTAATGTATCGAGTATTGCCCATACGCTTTGCCATGAGTTTTTCCAGATAGCTGTCAGCCAGTTCACGCTGCACTTGTTCTGACATGGCTGTCAGGTGCGGTTGCAGTTCACCCCAGTTACTTGTTCCAAACCTGTTTTCAAGCAAATCATGAAATAGCGGAAATTCACCAGTGCCGTATACATCACTATGGCTGGATAATATCTGTTCTACCAGGCTGGTTCCTGAACGCGGCATGCCGATTATAAAAATCGGTACCTCACTATCGGAACCTGTAGATATATTCTCTGCGATGTATTTTTGCGTATATGTTTGTTTTATTATCTGAAACTCTGTTCGGATGTTATCTATTTTATAGTTTATGGTTTTGTGTTTTAATTTGTGTCCAAGTTTGAAATAGTCAAATGCATTTTTGTATTCGCCCCTGTCGTTGTATAGTTTTCCGATACCAAAACATAAATTGATTCTGGATTCATCCGGCAGGGTCTTTTTGATTACATGCGAAAGCATGGTCTTGAGGATTGAATCAGTATCGTTTTTATCTGCAACCAGTGTATATTCATACATGGCCATATAATGATCCGGTTTAAGTTCAATAGTTTTTTTATACAACGAACATGCGGTTTGTGTATCGCCCTTGTTTAATGACAGGTAGGCGTAGTTTCTGTAGGCTTCAACAAATCCCGGTTCAAGCTCAATCGCTTTCTTAAAGCAGGTTTCTGCCGCATCGTAGTTAGATAATGTGTCGTAAATAATTCCGAGGTTATTATATGCCGTTGCATCCTGTGGAGTATATGCGCTGTATTTTTCAAAACACTCTATTGCTTCAGGATAGTTTCCATTGTGTTGATAGGCGAGACCCAGATTGTTATAGACCTGAAAAAGTTCAGGTGCGAAGGAAAGCGCTTGCAACAGATGGTGAATCGCTGCGTCATATTTTCCGATTTCGTCCAGTGCGCTGCCAAGATTGAAATGAAGCATAGCTTCGGCAGGCGCATGGGTTATAGCCAATTGCAGGTATTTTACCGCCAGTTTGAAATTCTTTATTTCGATGGCAGCCATGGCAAGGTTCACGCTGGCATCCAGGTTGTCCGGGTCCAGTTTTAACACCTGTTTGAATTTATCGATGGCTTCATGGAAACGTCCAGTATTGCCATTGGCCATGGCCGCGGTGAACCAGAGTAACGGGTCAGATTTATCTTTTTTACACAGCTTGTCCAGTTTATCGCTGGCTTTGGCGAACTTTTGCTGGTTGTACAACGTATACGCAAGCTGTTTTTGCTGGTTTAAATCTGACACGAATCATGACCTTTTGCGGTGTTGTGCTGATGAAGCATTGGCAGACACACATGTTACACGCTTTTCATGCGACAGATAAAGCTGGTACCCGGCTAATATGTATCGACAGGATCGACATCAATCGACCAGCGCACTTTTTGTTGACCGGGCAGTGCATACAGTTGCGGTAACCAGTGTTGCAACAGTTGCTGCAAACTCTGGCGTGAGTCGGCCTGACATAATAACTGCGCACGTATGCGGCCAGCGCGTCGCGCCATGGGTGCGGCCATCGGGCCATAAATTTCTACTACAGGTTGCGGTGTATTATTTTTACCGACTAGTCGTGCCTGTTGCTGTACCAGTTTTTGTAACTGCTGCCGCGCCTTTTGTAAAAATTCAAACGGGGCAGAGTCGTTGGTCGCATCGGCACGCAACATAACGTGAAAACTGTACGGCGGAAAACACGCTTGCTGTCGTTCGCGCAATAAGACTTCGCCGAAGCCGGCGTAGTCATGTTTGAGTAATGGTTGAAACAACGGATCTTCCGGATGATGCGTTTGTATCAACACTTCACCCTGATGCTCGGCGCGCCCGGCACGGCCAGCGACTTGCACGATGAGTTGACCCATGTGTTCACTGGCGCGAAAGTCGCTGCTGTAAAAACCCTGATCCGAATTTAAAATGCCGACCAGTGTGACACCGGGTATGTCATGTCCCTTCGCCAGCATTTGTGTGCCAATTAAAATTTTTGCTTCGCCACTGTGTGCTTGCGCAAATAAATTGTCCAGCTTCGAACTGCCGTCCGGCGCCTTACCGCGACTGCTATCGCGATCGATGCGCACGTAGGGTACGTCGGGAAACAAATCGTGCAGCGCATGTTCGATGCGTTCGGTGCCACTGCCGAGTGCGCTGACATTTTCACTCTGGCAGTCGGGACAACCAGTCGGCACCGGTTTTTCGTGATCGCAGTGGTGGCAGCGCAATTTGTTTTTGCCGTGATGAAAGGTCATAAACGCATCGCAACGCGGGCAGTGCGACAACCAGCCGCAATCGTGACACATTAACACCGGCGCATAACCACGGCGGTTTAAAAATAGCAGTACCTGATGCCCTGCGCTTAAATGCTGGCGCATGCGGTCAATCAATTGCACCGAGAAGGTATTCTCCACCAGCTTTTGTCCACGCACATCGAGCAACTGCATCCGTGGCAGTGTGGCCTCACCAGCGCGTTGACTCAACACGATGCGCTGAAATTTTTGTTGCTGACAGTTATACAAACTTTCCAGCGAAGGGGTAGCGCTGCCGAGCACTACCGGGATATCGGCCTGGCGTGCGCGGTAGATGGCGACGTCGCGCGCGTGATAACGAAAACCTTCGTGCTGTTTGAGCGAGGCGTCGTGTTCTTCGTCGATGATGATCAGACCGAGTTGTTTAAAGGGTGTGAATACCGCCGAGCGCGTTCCGATCAATACCTTGATGTCACCGCGACTGGCGGCGAGCCAGATGTTATGCCGTTCGCTGTCAGACAAAGCCGAGTGTGCCACCCCGACACTGGCCGGCAGCCGTTGCGTGAAACGCTGTACCAGTTGCGGCGTGAGACCAATTTCCGGTACCAGTACCAGCACCTGCTGGCCGGCAGCCAGCTGTTGCTCGATACAGGCAAGATATACCTCGGTTTTCCCACTGCCGGTGATGCCCTGTAACAGATTTACCTGATAGCTTGCAGCGGCAGTCAGGTTTTCAACCGCCTGCCGCTGTTCACCGGAAAGGGTGGGCGCCACGGTTGACGGCTGCGGTGTGGGGAATACCTGTTGGGTAGACTCACTAATGAAGCCCTTGTCGAGAAGCGCCTTGAGGGAGGGACGCCAGTTTTCAAATTGTGCGTTCAACAGCTCGGCACTGGCAGGTTGTGCGTATTGCTGAAGCCACTGATACAGGGCGCGCTGTTTGGGTGCGCGCACCAGCTGAGCTACAGCTTCATCAGGGTCGATGTGCTGAGATAGTCGCCAGAGACTTTCCGTGACATATTCCATTGCCTGTCCCTGACGTAGCCGCGCCGGGATGGCCTGCGTGACCACTTCCCCAATGGCGTGATGGTAATAAGCGCTACACCAGTGTAATAACTGGATTATATCCTCGGGTAAACAAGCGTTGGTATCCAGCACGCGTGTCAGACTCTTTAATTTGTCCTGCGGAACAGCCGTGTTTGTTTGCAGGGCCAAGACGGTCCCCACCATGCGGCGGCGTCCGAAGCCGACTTCTACACGTTGACCGGGTTTCAGCTCACCGATGGAATCCGGAATGCGATAATCGAACAACCTGGGTACAGGAGTGGGGAGCGCGACACACGCAATTCGGCGATTTTCCACAGACATAATTTTCGCTTTTATACCCCGTACAAGGGTAGGTACGGTTGATTTTACTTACCACAGCCGTGGCGTGATTCAGGGCATGCAGAATAGCACTTTTTCGATGGCAGTCGCAGCGAAGTCGGGCGGGTAGTGCGATGTTCAAGGGCTACAGTTAGAACGAATTACTCATGCCAATTATTATGAATTGGTGCTAAGTGCTTATCCTTATTCACTATGTCGTTATAAAGATGCTTATCCACAAAATCTGTGGATAACTGTGTGTATGTATTGTTGTAAGGTAGGCTAAAACCGTGAAATTATTGCACTAATATTAAAGTGGCTACGATTTAAACTCTTTTATTCTTCTTTAAAAACAATAAGATATAGAATGTACGCGGATAGAAAGCTTATGCAGTGAGTGGTCACTTCGCAGCAAGGCCAGATTGATTTTACCTGTGCATAAATTCACTGGCAGGCGGCACGAGGATGTGTTTTATGATCGGGAATGGTACTTTTATGGCCATATCATGCTTTCAGCGCATGGCGAATCTTAAGCAAGCCAGTAAGCATGGTTTGTGGTAGCCACGCCAGCATCCTGTACAACGCTTTTGGTGGATGATGTAAGCGGGCAATCTCATCACGTGCACGGTGAGTCTGACCTTGTGCCAACAGTTCGCGAATCATCAGCATGCGTTCCTTGTCGAGCCGCTGTTGAAATGCCTGTCGGTGCAGGTCCAGAAAGTTTGTATCCTGACCCCAGATGGTTTCGAGTATCCGGGTTTGCACAATACGCCGTTGTAAATAACTGGCATCGGTTATACGTTTAACATTATCGTCGTGCTGGATGGTCAGATCACAGTCCAGATAAGCGGCAGGCCCCTGCCTGGCCAGTCGGCCACTGCACTCCCAACTGTTTAGAAAGCGCATGGACTCATTAAAATGACATTCCGAGCCTACGAGAGATTTTCTGACCATCAGGGTACTGGGTAGAACGTGGTCGTCCTGCATTTGTGAATAGTACATGTCACCGACATGAACATTAAAATCAGCTACCTCGACCGGTAGTGATGCAATACTGGAAAATGCCTGTGCCGGGCCGATAATTTTTTCCCAGTCAGTTTCAACGTGCCCCCAGTTGAAAATACAATGTTGTTTGGTTGCGCCATCTGCCCATTGACTGGTGAAATTGGTAAAAGACATGGCCAAATGCGGCATGGCAGACATGACACTGCGTTGCAATTGCAATTTGTGCGGAAACCATTCATCGTCATCATCAAGGAATGCGAGCAAGGGATTATGTGCAGCATGTATACCGGTATTACGTGCAACCGAAACACCGCTGTTGGAATTCAGCGCAAGGTAAGTGACACGCTCACCAAACGACTTGACGATATCCTGTGTGTTGTCGCCAGAGCCATCATCCACTACGATAATTTCATCGCCAGCAATACATTGATTGACAACACTGTTGAGACAACGCTGCAATAAGCTGGCACGTTGGCATGTCGGAATAATGATGGATACGGGAAGCAATTTCATGATATTAGTTAGCTGCGACAAGCCTTTTCAAGTGCCGCAATTTTTGTAGTAAATAACATATTGCATAAGCAAAGCGGCTGGTAAATGAATCGGTGTAATAGGCATTGTAATATACATCCACCGATTCGATACCCCATAATTTGTTCCATTCGTAGTTAGTTATAAAGCTGGCCCGGGTGATCGCCGGGTTATCACAACACATTTTAAAAGTAGCATGCATGAGCAGGCTGCCCGGTGAATATTTTGCGAACGATTCATTGTAGGTAATTTTTGCTATATAAAAGGTTTCATTAGCAATAAATGCAATTTGCATGGCCAGTATCGTATCATTCAATTTTAAGATGTTAAGTTGCGCCTTGTCCTTGTCGGCCAGTTTCATGGTGACATCTCTGTAAAAATTATATTCTGCCTGATTACCTGCCAGGGTGGACTGGTAGCTGTTCTGGCCTTTCCAGCCAGTTGCCTCGAGTGCAACAAAGTTTTCGTACTCTGTCACCATCTGATTTTTATCCGTTACAACGACAAAATCCAGACGACCGTTTTTTTTGATATTTTTTTCATGCCTGCGCAAATTACGTTTGTGTTTGCCCGCCAGTCTGGATAGATAAACTTCACGTGATTCTGTATTAACGTAATTGGTTTCATGGTGTGCATAGTGCACAACGCGATTTTTCTCGCGCTTGAATAAAATATCAGCGTTGCTGTTGTTAACCGTGTATTTCAGAATTAGTGCGTTGATCGATTTATCGGGAATCTTGTGCTGGGCAAGTTTAATAATGTCCTGTAATGAATAATCGAAAATAGCTTCCTTGAATACAATAATGTCGAGCATGCCAAAGTAATCTTCGATAGTGAAGTGCAGGTTTGTCATGCGCAAGCCGAATTGTGATTCCGTTACCGAGGTCAATGGAAAAATGGCGGCGGGCTCACCGTTAATTTTGTACAGGAAAAAAACCGTCTCGGTGGGCGAGTGACAGCGATTTTGTATAAATGCCTGATGCCACTCGGGAAGACTGTAATAGGCACTACGCAATGGTTGCATTGTAATGTGTGACCAGGTGTCAAACAATTTTTTGAGTGCCTGTGTGCCCTGGTAAATATCCAGCGATAATTCAGTTGAAGGCATGGTTTGTAATTGTATCAATTTTATTGTTGACAGTCGGGTTCATTCATAATTAGCTCTTATATCGACATTAAAACAGGTGGCCTTGAGTGTATGTCGGAGCAGTCGACAGACTGCAAATCTGAGCGGACAAGCAAGCAGATGAGGCGTGATCTCGCGATCAAATGCTGCAGGAGTGCAGACCTGAAAGGTCAGGTTGCCGGCTGCTCTAAATATGCACGAAGATTGCGGTAAAAGGGAGTGGATTTTGGCGCCAGTTAGCGCGGTGAATTAAGTTTACATATGAGTTGCCTGCGCTAAGTGCTTGTCCTGATTCAGTATGTTTTAAAACGTGGCTTTATCCACAATTCCTGTGGATAACTGTGTGGATGAATTGTTGCAACATAGCCTAAAACCGCGAATTTACTGCACAAATGTTAAAATGGCTACGATCTACACGGTAAATAATAATCAATATAAACAACTACTTACAAAAGCGTGCCAATTCCCTGCACATTGATTTCATAAAAACGTCATCGTGTGAAAAATGTTCGATTTAGCTGTGCATAAAATGGCGCTTAATTGAAATTAATGCTTGATCTTCACAAACTACCGTGCGTAAGCGAAGCGAAATATTTACCAGTTTGAGGGGTTTTATATCTGCAAAAAAGCTATCTGTGTGCAGGTTTAGTCCGTGCATTCTGGCGCGTTGGCTTCAAGGGTGATGAATGTAACTGAAGCCTTTATTTATCTTCTTGCCCGGCGAAGTCACTGGATTTTCGGTACCAGAATCCATGTCTGGATGTCGGACCTTTATTTTGTTGAGGTTTATGTCAGGTGGCTGAGCCCGGATTGCTACGGGATTTACAGCGGAACTCGATCCGATATCAGCTCAGGATTATGCATAAACGGCGTGAAATCGTCGTTTCGTCACTTGCTGCGAAGAATGAAACATCATTCAGAATAAATTTAGCAGTGCAGATTTGCTCAAGGCGGCCAGTACTATATATAGAACACAGCATAAGGCCAGAAAGACACCACCTACTTTTGCTACCGTGGTGCGGGCAAAACGAAATGTGACAATGCCGATACCGATATAAAACAGCAAGGCAATGATTTTTGCGCTTAGCCAGGTATGTTGCAATGGCGACAGGTTAAGTTGTATGGCAAGGCCAACGGCGCTGGCAAGTAAAATCGTATCGATGATGTGTGGCGTTATTTTCAGCCAGCGTTGTTGTAACAGCGGATTGTTCTGAATGAATAGCCAGCCACGAATAATGAAACCGCTGATTGAAAGGCAAACACAGCTAACATGTACCACATATAATATATTGATCAGGTTGATATTCATGATGTGTGTTTGTAATCAGAGAGAACGTTTATCAGGTTCACGGTTGTATATTTAGACGTAGATTTTAACACGGCTATAGTTTACTTAGTGCATCGACAATGGCTTGTGGTTCCATACGTTTTTTATAATCCGTATCGGCATATGCGGCACGAATGATACCAGCTTTGTCGATAACATAGGTTCCGGGTACCGGTAGCACATTGCGACCCTTGCCATTAAAGGCCTCAATATCAAGCCCCAGCTTTTTGTATACCGCGATCAGGTCGGCAGGAAGTTCATAATACAGTTTGTAGTCTTGCATGACCTTGCTGTCCAGATCGCTGAGTACATCAAACGGGTACTTGCTTTTCGTCAACTGTTCTTTTGATTTGTCCGGTTTCTGTGGGGTAACGGTAATGAGTCGCGCGCCGTATTGTTTGAAGGCCGGCATACTCTGGTGCAAGGCATGTAATTGAATGTTACAAAAAGGGCACCAGGCACCACGATAAAAAACCAGAATGACCGGGCCTTTTTTTAAGGCATCCTGCAAGCTGATTTTTTTGCCAAAGGCATTCGGCAGGGTAAACAACGGTGCGCGGTCACCCACCTTGAGTCCCGGTGCGGGCATGTTGCGTGCCAGATCCTGGGCGGCCTTCTTCATTACAGCCATATCCTGCTCGGAGAATTTTTTTTGTCCGGATTTTTGCTGTTGTGCCATGTAGGCCTGTACAGCTTCATCGATATTGGGAAGGTCACGGTTGGCAGGTTCAGCGGCAAAGACGGCGGTACTATATATAATGGTATGTATGCCAAACAGGAATACCAGCCAGATTACAGATAGACGGTTTTTTATCAGCATGTTGTGCTCCCGTTGTTAAATCGGATATTGTCAGTCAGTAACATCAGGCGTATAAATTACATATAAATTAGCATGAATTCAGGAAGTAATATGCAAAATATTCACAGCAAGTCCGGTTTTTGCAAATGTTGCCGTTCAATTCTGCTCCTGCTGGGATGCATGTACGGAATAAGTAACGCGCATGCAGAAAACAAGAAGGACGCCGCCGCGACAATCGAGGCAGGATTATCCGCCTATCGTGCGGGCGAGCTGGGCAAGGCGACCCAACAATTGAGCTATGCGTTACAGTTAATCAACGATAAATATGGTGAATTGATCATCGACGCACTGCCACCAGCTTTGCCGGGCTGGAAGGCAGAGAAAGCCAGGCACCAGATGTCACCAATAATGCTGGGTGGTGGTGTCACTGTCAGTCGTAACTACAAACACGACAACGCCAGAGTGTCACTGCAACTGGTAAAGGATTCGCCATTATTACAGTCACTACATATGGTAATGACCAATCCATCGTTGCTGGGGCTGGAAGGTGGCAAGTTAAAACTAATAAAAGGCAATAATGCCATTGTAAAATTCAATGAGTCGAACAATCGCGGTGAACTTTCCCTGATTGTCGAAAATCGATTTTTGATTCTTATCAAATCTTCATATACATCACTGGAAAACATGTTGCAGTATGCCGAAACAATTAATTTTGACATGTTGAAGAAGCTGGTAAATTGAATAAGGCGAGATTTTCATATCTAAAACACGGAGGCAGATTATGGTACGAATAATTGGTATAGGATTACTGTTGATGATGAGTAGCCTGACGCAGGCAAAAGTGATTGGCAACCAGGTTGAGTACGTCGTTGATGGCACCAGGATGACCGGCTATCTTGCGTATGATGATGCGATCAAGGGTAAACGACCGGGAATTCTGGTTGTACATGAATGGTGGGGACACAACGCCTATGCGCGCAAGCGTGCAGATCAACTGGCGGGACTGGGCTACACAGCCTTTGCGCTGGATATGTATGGTAGTGGCAAGGTCGCTGATCATCCGAAAGATGCAAAAAAATTCATGACAGAAGTCACCAGCAATATGGCTACGGCGCGGGCGCGCTATAGCAAAGCCATACAGTTGCTAAAAGAAAATGCGACAACGGATAACAACCGGATCGCAGCCATTGGTTATTGTTTTGGTGGTGGAGTGGTACTGGATATGGCACGACAAGGTGCAGACGTAAAAGGTGTCGTGAGTTTTCACGGTAGCATAGGTACACAGGAGCCTGCGAAAAAAGGCAAGGTGAAGGCGAAGGTGCTGGTATTAAATGGTGCTGCCGATCCCTTTGTCAAGCCGGAGCAAATTGATGCATTTAGAAAAGAGATGCAACAGGCAAATGTAAATTTTCAGTTCATTAATTATCCCGGCGCGAAACATGCCTTTACCAATCCGGATGCAACCGCACTGGGTAAAAAATTCAACATGCCGCTGGAATACAATGCGAGTGCGGATAAAAAATCCTGGCAACAAATGAAGAAATTTTTTGATGGCTTGTTCAGGAAAAAATAAATAAAATTTTACTAGTATATGAAGTGCTAATTTATCGCGCCTTTATCAAGTCAGGCAACATTTATTCCGGGTTGCCTGCCTGGCGCAAACATTTTTCAATGTAAGGCTTTATTTATTATTTGATTGGCGTGTCTTATCCTTTACTGCAATTTTGTCCGGTTTGTTAAGCTGTGGCGCACCCGCGAGAATACAGACACACAGTGTATCCAGTTCGGCGAGTAATACGCGTACTTGCCCGAGGTCATCATTCTTTAGCTGGAATTCAATTTGCTGGCATGTTTTTGTAATGTCCATATAACCCATATTTCCACCCACACCTTTCAGTTTGTGTACCAGTGCGGCAAATGTTTCCAGGTCATTCTTGTCAAAACATTGTTGTATTTCATCAAGCGTAGCGGGAAGTTTGCTGATAAATACATTTACCAGTCGCACAAATTTATCTGAATTGCCAATCAGGGAAGAGTGCAGGGGTTCAGCAGAGGCAGGGACAGGTTTGGCTGCATTCAGGTATTTGTTGATCACACCAAAAAATTTAGCGCGGTCAACCGGTTTGGAAATAAAATCATCGAAGCCAGCGTCAAGGCAATTTTGTCGGGACTGTGCTTCAGCATTGGCTGTCAGGGCGACAATGGGTCCACAATAATGTTGTGCACGCAGTGCTTTTACTGCTGTAATGCCATCCATAACCGGCATTTGCATATCCATGAATATCAGATTAAAGGATTGTGCATCTACGGCCTCGATAGCTTCACGACCGTTACTTGCTATCTTGTAGTCAGCGCCTGTGGCAGCAAGATAAATTGAAAATAATCCCTGTAAATCTTCCGAATCCTCGACCAGCAGAATGCTCCCGGAAACAGGAGATGCAAGTGTTGTAACGGTAGCGCTATGGATATCGAGTGGCAGCTCTTTTTCGGAATAGTATTTTTCAATTTTATAGTTTGCTGTACCAACAAGACCGCTTGCCACGCTGAAGGTAAACTCGCTACCCTGACCTGGTGTACTGGATACCACCAGTTCGCCGCCAAGTTTTTGTGCCAGCTGTTTGGATAAGGTCAAACCAAGTCCGGTACCGCCAAATTTTCGTGTTGTGGAACTGTCTGCCTGCACGAAGGGTTTGAATATCTGGCTCATTTGCTCATCGTTCATGCCAATGCCACTATCGGAGACAGTGAAGAGCAGCTGGTTGATCATATTGTCCCAGCGCACTTCGATCGTGATACTGCCCTGCTCGGTAAACTTCAGCGCATTGCTGCACAGATTAACCAAAACCTGTTTGATGCGTACCGGGTCGCTACAAATAATATGCGGAACAGGAAACTGGTATTTGATATTGAATGCCAGACCTTTTTCTTCTGCCGGTCCACGCATCAGACTTGCAAGGTCATACATGATTTGCGGCACACTGATTTCGATTGACTCGATGGTCAGCTTTTCCGCTTCCACTTTTGAGATATCAAGAATGTCATTGATAAGCGACAATAAATGTTTGCCATTACGAATAATGGTTTTGAGACTATTAAGACGAGATTCCATAGTGCTGTTTTTACTAAGCGCCTCTTCAGCAAAACCGATAATAGCCGTCAAGGGTGTACGTATCTCATGTGACATATTGGCGAGGAAGGTACTCTTGGCCTGATTTGCCGTGACTGCGGCATCATGTAACTGGCTGAGTTCATCATTCTGGTTTAACGCGGATATTCGTTCACGGGTCTGTTTTTTCAGATTGAAAAACAAATAAATACTCATGCTGGCAATAAATGCGAGCACGATGGCAAGTGCAGTGATAATAGTGATATTACGCTTCTGTATGTGGATAAGTTTATCCTGTTGTCGATTTAACACCGCAGGGTCGAATTGTGCCGTTGGTGTAAATACCGGCGTACCAAAATTTTCCAGAGTAAACGAATTAATGAATTGTTGTGCGTCAGGCGAAGTCATGTAATCAAAAAACCTTGTGGCGAGTTCCTGATTTGCGCCGGCTATTTTGTCTGCGTTAACAACAAGGATGCTGTATTGATTGCGCATGTTTTCTGTATCAAGCAACAATGGCTGTAAATTTATGCCGACGCGTGTTTTATTGATTTGGTAGGTTGCCATATCTGTGATGGTATAGCTGCTAAAATTGGCTGCGTACAACAGGGTAGTATGTGAGCTGCTGCCTGAACTAAGATAATCCGGCCAGTCCGGGGTTATGCCCGCCAGATTCCACAGTTCCTGGATGCGCAGATGAGTGCCGGAACGAGAGGAAGGCACAACAAATGGCAATTCATGTTGCGCAATTATTTTCAGTGCGTCAATAATATTTCTGGACTGGCTGATATTGTAGGGATCGTCTCGCGGCCCGAGTAACACGTAGCTGTTGTACATTAACTGCGCATGTAATGCAGCGTAGCCGGCAAGGATGAACGATTTCCTGCCGTCGGTATGATGAGTAATGGCAACGTCTGCCCTGCCATTGCTGGCATCATCCAGTGTTTGCAGCGAGCCCACGCCATTTAGTTGTACAATAATACCGGGATGACGTGATTTAAAATCCGCGATCATTTTTTGCAGCAAGTCGGTTTTTTCGACAGACAGGGCTGCCGAAATCCGCAGCAGTTGCTTATTCACCTCGGCATACGTGGTCGAGGCAAGCAACGAACAAACGATGCCAAATACGAGACAATATAATTTCAACGAAATTTTCAAATGTACTACCTTACGGGCACGGCAAAATGTCACTAGACGCTATATAAATTTAACGACCAAAAAATGCGCGACTTGAGAGTAAAACCTATTATGTTTCACATACTTAGAGTAAAGATTTGGGTGCTGTTAATAGCAGATTTGGGATCGCATTTAGAATGAATTGGGAAGCCATAAGCGCCGCTATTGAAGAAACGACCAACACGCCGTTCAAGCTGCACCAGCATAGTGCAGTGGGTGGCGGCAGCATTAACTCTGCCTACCATCTGAGTGGCACTGAACAAGGCCGTCAACAGGATTATTTTATTAAATTCAACCGTGCCGATCGTTATGAGATGTTCCGCGCCGAGTCAGCGGGCCTTGTCGAGTTAGCGCACACAGGCGTGGTAAAAGTACCGAAACCACTCTGTACCGGTGTGCTGGGTGCGCAGAGTTTCATCGTCATGGAATACCTGCCCCTGGGTGGTCGCGGTGATGTTGCCCTGCTCGGTGAACAACTCGCCGAAATGCATCAAACCACCGAGCCACGCTACGGCTGGCACTGTCAAAATACCATCGGCGCTACGCCACAGTTGAATATCTGGATGGATGACTGGGTAGAGTTTTATACCGAGCAACGTCTCGGCTACCAGTTACAATTGGCCGAGCGCCGTGGTGCGCCGGCGCATCTAATCGATTATGGCCAGCGTTTGCTGGAGCATGTGGGTGATTTCTTTACCGCCTATACACCTGCCGCCTCCGTGTTGCACGGGGATTTATGGTCCAGTAACTACGCGTTTACCGCGGCTGGAGACCCCGTCATTTTCGATCCCGCGGTGTATTTCGGTGACCGCGAGGCGGATATTGCCATGACAGAGCTGTTTGGTGGGTTTGGACAACGCTTTTATGACGCCTATAATGCGGCCTGGCGACTCGATATGGGCTACAAAAAGCGCAAGAATTTATACAATCTTTACCACATTTTGAATCATTTCAATCTTTTTGGTGGTGGTTATGCCATACAGGCCGAGGAATTAATACAAAAATTACTTACGGAAGTCTCATAATTCCCACTTTCACATATATATTTTAAATAATTATTATAAATATATAAAAGTGGGTGAATATTCTATAAATAGCCCAGTAAATAAAATATAAGTGGGAATTTAATATCACTACTTAGCACTTCTAATTTGCTACCCAGCTGCCATGCTTATATAGAAAGTTGTAGCGAAGTCATCTTCGCAAATTGCAACCATCAGGTTAAGGAGGTGTGCCATGTACAAGTTGCTCATTCCGTTCTACCTGTTTTTCAGCCTCAATGTGTTTGCCAGTGAGGCACCGCCAGGCGCGAGTTTCGTACAAACTCCCTACCAGGAACCCAAGGTGGTGTTTGATTTTTATTTTGATGAACCGCAAAAAATCAATACCGCCTTGTACTGGGTACGTTCGTTGATCAACCCGCTGACGGAGGCACCATATAATTATGCCCCCGAGTTTATGAGCATCAAGGTCGTCATTCACGGTGTGGAAATCGTCACCGTCGCCAAAAAGAACTATGCCAAATACAAGGATACCGTCGAGCGCATGCGTTACTACGCCCAGCTGGGCGTCGAGTTTAAAGTGTGTGGCCTGGCGGCAGCAGATTACGGTTATTTGCAAAAGGACTTTCAGGATTTTGTGCAACTGGTGCCCTCGGCCATACCGGAACTGGCGCACTGGCAACAACAGGGTTACGCGTTGATTGCACCCAAGATTATGGACAAGAAATTTTCGGTTGAAGAATTACGCTAACCACTTGGAAGCGTTCAGGAAAACGTCAGGGTGTAAACACAACCACGTTTTCGGCGAAGCCCGTCAACTCGTCAATGTGTGTATCCACTTGCAGGCCGGCAAAGTCGTAAAGATTTGTATCAGCCAGATGTGACAGGGTGATATTTTGCATGGCCCGAAAAATATTACCGCTGCGCTCCGGGTATTGTTTCTCCCACTCGGCAAGCATGGTCTTGATGTGCTGGCGCTGCAGGTTTTCCTGACTACCGCACAAATTACACGGGATGATGGGGAAGTCCATTTGCTTGGCAAAGCGGATCAGGTCGCGTTCTTCACAGTAGGCGAGCGGCCGAATCAGGATATGCGCGCCATCATCGGTGCGTAATTTTGGCGGCATGGCTTTTAATGTTGCACCGAAAAACATGTTCAAAAACAGTGTTTCAATAATGTCATCACGGTGGTGGCCCAGCGCAATTTTATTCGCACCGAGTTCCTTGGCGACGCGATAAATAATGCCACGGCGCAGGCGTGAACACAGCGAGCAGGTCGTTTTGCCCGCAGGGATCTTGTCCTGCACAATCGAATAAGTGTCTTCGGTAATGATTTTGTACTCGACGCCGAGCGATTCAAGATAATTCGGTAACACCTCGGCAGGAAAGCCTGGTTGTTTCTGGTCGAGGTTCATGGCAATCAAACGAAAATTAACCGGCGCGCGGGTTTGCAGGGTGCGTAGCATTTCCAGCATGGCGTAGGAGTCCTTGCCGCCTGACAGACACACCATGATGACGTCGCCCTCTTCGATCATGTTGTAATCGCCAATGGCCTTGCCGGTCTCCCGCTCCAGACGTTTGCGTAACTTGTTGAAATTATTTGAAGTCTTCATTTGGCTTGTTTGCTTATAGCGCGTAATTGCTCGAAATATAAACATAAAATTCTACCATGCTTTGACATCTGTAAACGTATTAATATTAGTTACCCTATGCTAGTTTTGTTGTTTTACAGGGGTAATTGCCCCATATCATAGTTACCACTATCTGATTGGCCCCGGTCAGATGACGGGAATAAGAAAATCATAAACCGGAGGGATTAATCATGTTTGGACTTGGATTGGGTAGTGTATTTGCCGTCGTATTTTTAATACTCGGTGTGACCATCGTGCTAATGATGGTAAAAACCGTGCCGCAAGGAGAGGAATACACCGTCGAGCGCTTCGGCCGTTATACCAAAACCCTGTCGCCAGGTTTTAATCTGATCATGCCGTTGATTGATCGGGTCGGCGCGCAAATGAACATGATGGAGCAGGTGCTCGATATGTGCCATCGCAGGAAATCATCACCAAGGATAACGCCATGGTGCGAGTCGATGGCGTGGTGTTTTATCAGATACTCGATGCGGCTAAAGCCGCCTACGAAGTCAGCCAGCTCGAACGCGCCATACTCAATCTCACCATGACCAACATTCGTACTGTGATGGGTTCGATGGATCTTGATGAATTGTTATCACAACGTGATGTAATTAATGCCCGCCTGCTTGGCGTCGTTGATGATGCGACGACACCATGGGGTGTGAAGGTGACACGTATTGAGATCAAGGACATCACACCGCCACGTGATCTGGTTGATGCAATGGCGCGACAAATGAAAGCGGAACGCATCAAACGTGCCGAGATTCTTGAAGCCGAAGGCAGTCGTCAATCAGAAATTCTGCGCGCCGAGGGTGAAAAGCAGGCCGCGATTCTGGAAGCAGAAGGCCGTAAGGAAGCTGCATTTCGTGATGCAGAAGCACGTGAACGGCAGGCCGAAGCCGAAGCGCGTGCCACCCACATGGTGTCGCAAGCGATCGAAAAAGGTGACATCAATGCCATTAATTACTTTGTCGCCACCAAGTACGTCGACGCGTTGCAGAAAATTGCTTCCGCACCAAACGGTAAATTAATCTTCATGCCGCTGGAAGCCGCCGGTGTGATCGGTGCCATCGGTGGTATTACCGAGATTGCAAAAAATGCCTTTGAGAAAAATGAAGCAGCCAAAACCAATCCGAAGGTGAAGCAGGATGAATGAGTTACTAACTGATTTAAATAGCTGGCACTGGTGGATTCTCGCCGTGGTGTTGATCGTGCTGGAAATGCTCGCGCCAGGCGTGATCTTTCTGTGGCTGGGTATTGCCGCGGCGGCGCTCGGGATCATTACCATGCTGGCGAGCGGTATGTCGTGGGAACTGCAAATTTCAATTTATTCGGTGCTGAGTGTGATCAGTGTACTGGCCGGCAAGACATTTCTGAAACGTCATCCGGTTGAAACAGATCAGCCCAAATTAAATCGTCGTGGTATGCAATATATCGGACGTGTATTTACGCTGGATGAACCGATCGTCAATGGTCAGGGCAAGATTAAAGTAGACGATACCACCTGGAAAATACAGGGCAGTGACTGCGCTGCTGGCAGTCAGATAAAGGTTGTTAAGGTCGATGGTGTGATACTGGACGTCGAACCCGCCTGATTTTTGTAAAAAACTTCTTATATTCCACCTGTTCGCCACGGTTATACCTATATATTTGTACCCTTATACGTGACCAGCCAGTCGTGTTAACATACACGCCCCAAAAGTTTGAATCATAAATAGTAGTTGGAATACCTGAAACATGCATAATATCGAAGAGTTAATTAAAGAACGCATTCTCATTCTGGATGGTGCCATGGGCACCATGATTCAGAGCTACAAATTGGAAGAAGCGGATTATCGCGGTGAGCGCTTTGCCGACTGGCATTGTGACGTCAAGGGAAATAATGATCTGCTGGTGCTGACGCAACCAAAAATTATTCGTGATATACATCTGGCATACCTCGATGCCGGTGCCGATATTGTCGAAACCAACACGTTTAATGCCAATGCAATATCCATGGCAGACTATGACATGGTGTCATTGTCTTATGAATTAAATGTTGCCGCTGCAAAAGTTGCCCGCGAAGCCTGTGATGCACGTACTACACCGGATAAACCACGCTTTGTTGCCGGAGTACTTGGCCCGACCAATCGCACCGCGTCGATCAGCCCGGATGTTAACAATCCCGGCTTTCGCAATATTTATTTTGACGAATTAAAAGATGCCTATTACGAAGCGACACGTGGTCTGGTTGATGGCGGCGTGGATTTTTTACTGGTCGAAACCATTTTTGATACCTTGAATGCCAAGGCAGCCTTGTTTGCGATTGAAACATTTTTTACAGATCACAACATTAAATTACCGGTGATGATCTCCGGCACCATTACCGACGCCTCGGGTCGCACCCTGACCGGGCAAATGGTCGAGGCATTTTATAATTCTCTGCGTCACATCAATCCGTTCAGTTTTGGTTTTAACTGCGCACTCGGCGCGAAAGAATTACGTCAGTATGTTGAAGAACTATCCGGCTTTGCCACATGTGCGGTCAACGCACATCCCAATGCAGGTTTGCCCAACGAGTTCGGTGGCTATGATGAAACGGCCGAACAAATGGCAGAAGAAATTGGCGAATGGGCACAAAGCGGATTTTTAAATGTCATCGGTGGCTGTTGTGGTACGTCACCTGCGCACATCAAGGCTATCGCCAATGCGGTCAGCCAGTATCAAGCACGTGTACCTGTAGCAGACGATCACACCACGCGCCTGAGTGGTCTGGAAGCCTGCAACATCACCAAAGATTCCCTGTTTGTGAATGTGGGCGAGCGCACCAACGTCACCGGTTCAGCAAAATTCAAGCGTTTAATATTGGAAGAACAATACGATGAAGCGCTCAGTGTCGCGCGTGAACAGGTAGAAAATGGTGCGCAGATCATCGACGTCAACATGGATGAAGGCATGCTCGATGGCAAACATGCCATGCAAACATTTTTAAACCTGATTGCTTCCGAGCCCGACATCTCGCGTGTGCCGGTAATGGTCGACTCGAGTAAATGGGAAATCATCGAAGCCGGTCTGAAATGCATTCAGGGCAAGGGCATAGTTAACTCTATTTCCTTAAAAGAAGGCGAAGAGAAATTTATCGAACAGGCCAGACTGTGTCGTCGTTACGGTGCGGCGATTATCGTTATGGCGTTCGATGAAACCGGCCAGGCGGATACACAACAACGTAAAATGGAAATATGTGAGCGCGCTTATAATATTCTCACACAACAGGTCAACTTTCCGCCGGAAGACATTATTTTCGATCCGAATATTTTTGCGGTCGCCACCGGTATTGAAGAGCACAACAATTATGGGGTGGATTTTATTGAAGCCACCGGCTGGATCAAAAAGAACCTGCCTTATGCATTAATCAGTGGCGGTGTCTCCAATGTGTCGTTTTCATTTCGCGGTAATGACAAGGTACGCGAAGCAATTCATGCGGTGTTTTTATATCACTGTATTAAAAATGGTATGGACATGGGTATTGTCAACGCCGGGCAACTTGCGGTTTATGATGACCTGGCGGAAGAATTACGCGAGCGGGTTGAAGATGTGATCCTGAATCGGCGTAACGATGCCACCGAACGTTTGCTGGAAATCGCAGACAAGTATAAAGGTGATGGGTCAGCCGTTGAGAAAAAAGAAGATCTCGAGTGGCGCAGCTGGTCTGTTACCAAACGACTGGAACATGCTCTGGTAAAAGGTATTGATGCCTTTGTTGAAGAAGACACCGAGCAGGCAAGGCAACAATATGATCGCCCCATCGAAGTAATCGAAGGTCCGTTGATGGATGGCATGAATGTGGTGGGTGATCTGTTCGGCGCAGGGAAAATGTTTTTACCCCAGGTGGTGAAATCTGCACGCGTGATGAAAAAAGCCGTTGCCTACTTGTTACCGTATATCGAAGCCGAAAAAAATGAAGGCGCAAAAGCCGCCGGTAAAATTTTGATGGCGACAGTGAAGGGTGACGTGCACGACATTGGTAAAAACATTGTTGGTGTGGTTTTGCAATGTAATAACTTCGAGGTGATTGACCTGGGTGTGATGGTGCCAGCGAACAAGATTCTGGAAACAGCAAAAGCAGAAAACGTTGACATAATCGGGTTGTCCGGTTTGATCACCCCTTCACTGGATGAAATGGTGCACATCGGCAAGGAAATGGAACGACTCGATTATCACATTCCATTACTGATTGGTGGCGCGACGACGTCAAAAGCCCATACTGCAGTAAAAATCGATCCGCATTTCAACAAGGGTCAAACTGTGTGGGTGAAAGACGCCTCACGTGCGGTCGGTGTGGCGCAAAAACTGGTTAGTGAAAAGAATAAAATCGATTTTATTGGCGAGATTAAAGCCGAATATGAAAAAGTACGCGAGGCGCATGCCGGTCGACGCGAAAAAACCCGCTGGTTATCGCTGGCTGATGCGCGCGCGAATAAATTAAAAATTGACTGGGGTGACTATACACCGCCAGTGCCCAAGCAGCCTGGTATTCAGCGCTTTGATGACATGCCACTGGAATTTCTGGTTCCGTATATAGATTGGACACCGTTCTTCCACACATGGGAATTGAAAGGTAGTTATCCAAAAATACTTGATGATGCTGAAAAGGGTGTCGAGGCGAAAAAATTATTTGCCGATGCACAAGCCATGTTGAAACAAATTGTTAGTGAGCGCTGGCTACAGGCAAAAGCGGTCGTGGGTCTGTTCCCGGCAAACCAGATTAATGATGATGACATCGAAGTCTATACAGACGATTCACGTAAAAAAGTGCGCATGACCTTGCACCACTTGCGGCAGCAATCAGAACGTCCACCAGGAAAAGCGAATCGCAGTCTTAGTGATTTTGTTGCACCCAAGCAATCCGGCAAGAAAGATTACATTGGTGGTTTCGTCGTCAGCATTCACGGCGTGGATGAAAGAGCAAACGTATTCGAGCAACAGCACGATGACTACCAATCGATTATGTTAAAAGCTCTGGCAGACAGACTGGCCGAAGCGTTTGCGGAACACATGCATGATCGAGTCCGCCATATTAACTGGGGCTACGAGACCGACAGCTGGACGCCGCAACAGGGCATGCAAACAAAAAATTTCGATAACGAACGGTTTATTCGTGAAGATTACCCCGGTATTCGTCCGGCACCGGGTTATCCTGCTTGTCCGGATCACACCGAAAAACCCCTGCTATGGGAGTTACTCGATGCGGAAACTAACAGTGGCACACAGTTGACAGAATCGTATGCCATGTGGCCTGCCGCTGCAGTGAGCGGGTTTTACCTGAGTCATCCTGATGCCACATATTTTGGTTTGGGTAAAATCAACAAGGATCAGGTGGAAGATTATGCGCAACGTAAAGGCATGAGTATCAACGACGCTGAGCGCTGGTTGGCGCCGGCGCTGGGGTATGATGCCTGAGCAATCTTATCCATCTACACACTTAACCAGCCCACAGACGTGGGCTTTTTAATTTTTACGCACAACAGCTGTTCGAGGTTATTCTGTCGGTCATTTTTAGTCATGAAGTATCATTTTTATTCTGTTTTTATGACGTATACTAAAATCATTCTATTAATCACCTGATGGAAAGACTGATGTTTCGACCTCTGCTACTTGGCTTGCTATTATTTCCCGTCGTCGTCTCCTGTTCTGATAATAGCGAAGCAAAAAAACTGCTTGCGGCGCAACAGGCAAAACAGCTATTTGTGCCGCAAGGAACAACCGACAAGGTGCAATTGCCGGATGGAGCAGTCTATGAAGGCGAATTCAAGGACGGGCTGTTTCACGGTGAAGGAAAACTTACCTGGCCGAATGGCGATGTATACGAGGGTGAGTTTGAAAATGGACGCAAGCATGGACACGGCAAGGAAACGTTTGCCAATGGTGATATCCATGAAGGTGAGTATGCCAACGGTATGGCAGAAGGTAAGGGACATATCAACTATACGCATGGTGGCGAATATACCGGTGAATTCAAGGGCGGCATGTTTCATGGTGAGGGCAAATACATTGCATATGGCGGTACCATTTATTCAGGTGAATTCCTGCAAAGCCGCCAGGAGGGTAATGGGAAAATTATCTACAAGGATAGAGGTACGTACAACGGCCAGATAAAAAACTGGAAAATGCACGGACAAGGAACGTATACCACCAGAGGTGGCAAGACAGTTTATAGTGGACAATTTGAAAATGACAGCTTAACGGGTAGCGGCGAAATAAAACATAAAAATGGTAGTCACTACAAGGGTGAAGTAAAGGACTGGGTTGCGCATGGCAAAGGTGAGCTGCGCACGAAAAATGGCGAGTTTTACAAGGGTGAGTTCAGGAATAATTATTATGATGGACAGGGTGAGCTGAATTATGTAAATGGCAATACACATAAAGGCACATTCAAGGACGGGATGCGTCATGGCAAGGGTGTCTTTACCCGTGCCAAACCAAAAGGGCGCAAAAAAGTGGAGCTGGGTTGGTGGGAATATGACGATTATGTTGGCAAGGAAAAACCAAAAAAAAATAAAGCGAACTATCGCAAGGCGCGCGCAGCAAAAATAGACGCAGAGAGTATATATTACAGCCAGCCGAAGAAGTTAAATGCATTACTACAAACCATAAAACCATCCGAAAAAAACAAAATTGATTTATACGTGGTCAATTTCGCTGCTTATGGGTCGCAGGATGTTTTTATGAAAGAAGCGCTTTACTCCAAAGCCATGTTTGACAAGCATTTTAATACGCAGGGTCGCTCTTTAAACCTGATAAATAATCACAAGCAAGCAAATAATTCGCCTCTGGCGTCGGTTACCAATCTTGATATCAGTTTGCAAAAAATAGCCGGCCTGATGGATGTCAAGGAAGACATTCTGTTTATGTACCTGACCAGTCATGGGTCAAAGAAACACGGACTCAATGTGTCGCTGCGAGGTGTACCCCTGAATGACTTACCGGCGGACAGGCTTGCTGAAATGCTGAAAAAGAGTGGCATTAAATGGAAAGTCATTGTGGTGTCTTCCTGTTATTCAGGCGGATTTATCCGTAAGTTAAAAGATGACCACACCATGATCATGACAGCTTCAAAAGCGGATCACGTATCGTTTGGTTGTTCAGACGAAGCCGAGTTCACCTTTTTTGGTCGCGCACTTTTGAAACACGGTATCCCTGACACACGCAGTTTTAACGAGGCATTTACGCAGGCAAAATCACTGGTAACCAAATGGGAAAAGAAAGAAAACTACGATCATTCTGTACCGCAGGTCTGGTCGGGGAAAAAAATAACGGCATATCTTAAACAATGGCGTCAGTCGCTATCTAACAAGATTGCCATCAAACAGCAGGTCGAATAATAATCATAATTTATAAACAGCATTTTATTTTGCCTGTTTTTAGTTGTACAACAATACCAGACTAAACCAGTTAAGCTTAATTTCCGCGTTTGTAATGTGCGTATAGGTACATATTCAAGTACGCATGTTGCAATACACTGTAAGTAATTAAAATAACTAGAATATGAGTACATGCTAATGTCTGTCAAATCTAGATACAGCATGCTTTCAAATTTAAATATAACAACGTGTATGGTGGAGTAGTTATGAAATCAAGAATCCTGGTTGGATTATTATTAAGTTGTGCGGCTATCGGCCTGGCGCAAGCAGATAAGAAACTTGCAGTCGATAAGGTGAAAGGACCGTTGTCTGTTATCGCGCTTGGTACTGGTGGGCCGGTAATGGATGCAGCGGGTCGTGCGAGTGCGGGTTATTTGATTATGGTTGATGGTCAGCCGCGCATATTAATGGACGCAGGTGGTGGCACCTACGCACGACTGGCTGAAAGCGGTGCGCGCGTCAAAGATCTGGATATCGTATTGCTATCGCATTTACATCTTGATCATACTGGTGACTTGTCGGCGATTATAAAAGGCGTCTATTTTCATAATCGTCAACATAACGTAGCCAATGGTGGTTTTCCACCAGGACGGACCAAACCCGTGCGAATATTTGGGCCGGATGAAAATGGTATTGCATTTCCGCCTGTGTTAGGTGCTGATCCATCTGTAGCACAATATCCCGCATCATCTGATTATGTGCATCATCACTATGATCTGAATACCGGTTCTGAACGTTATTTGAATATTTTTACGCGCGCGATAAGCGCCGGTATTTTTGCTGTGACGGCAACTGACGTATCACCAAATTGGCAAGCCTATAATCCGGTCGAATTGGTTAACGAGAATGGTCTGGTTGTCACCGCAGTTGGTGTGCGCCATGGCCCGGTACCTGCGTTGGCTTTCCGTATCGATTATAAAGGTTATAGTATCGTGTATTCTGGTGATACAAGTTCAACCGGTCAGAACATGATTAATTTGTCTCAACAAGCTGACTTGTTAATTTACGATACTGCAATTCTGGATGATCAGCCAGCCGGACCAAATGATGCAGTTTTCTTTACCCTGCATACTACGCCAACACGCATGGGACAGGTTGCTGCGCAAAGCCAGGCGAAGACGCTGTTGTTGTCGCACATCACGCCGGTAACGGAAACAAATCTTGATCTGGTTGAATCATTGGTACGTGCGCAAGGTTATACAGGCAAGATTAAAGCGGCAAAAGATTTAAAAGTTTATAATCTGGGTAAAAGTAAACATCATGAAGATGATGATTAGAGTCCAGCTATTGATATAAATAAAAAACCCCCGCAGACTAAATATGCGGGGGTTTTTTATTACTGTAACAAATATATGAATTACAGTTTGTCTGCTTCAGATCCCAGATAGGCTGCCACACCGTCCGGTGTTGCTTTCATACCTTTATCACCACCTTTCCAACCGGCCGGGCAAACTTCACCATGTTCTTCGGTGAATTGCAAGGCGTCGATCATGCGCAGCATCTCATCGACGTTACGACCAAGCGGTAAATCATTCACAACCTGATGACGTACCATACCTTTGGTATCAATCAAAAATGAACCACGGAATGCTACCGCGCCATCCGGTGTTTCCACATCATAGGCCTTGCAAATTCCGTGCGTCATATCAGCCGCAAGTGTGTAAGCAACCTGTCCGATGCCGCCCTTGTTTATCGGCGTGTTACGCCATGCGTTGTGTGTAAAATGTGAATCAATTGAAATACCGATAACTTCGACATTACGCTTGGTAAATTCTTTCAGACGATGATCAAACGCGATCAATTCTGACGGACAGACAAAGGTAAAATCCAGAGGATAAAAGAAAATTACCGCATACTTGCCCTTGGTAGCGTGTTTGAAATTAAAACTGTCAACGATCTCACCACTGCCCAGTACGGCAGGGCAAGTAAAATCAGGGGCTTCACGGCCAACTAGTACACCCATTACGGTCTCCTTTGTGCGTTTAAATAAATTTGTATTAAAAACTGGAATTAGTCTAAAACATGGCCAATGTTTCTGCAAATGTAATTAACAGCTTTATGTTGAGGTAAAATTAGATTTACCCTAAATATAAGCGGACAAGTTGCCGATGATTAAGAGGTAACAGAACAAAAGGTGAGTGGCATGACAACAGTAGCCAGATTATTGGAAAACAAGGGCGGCGTCGTATGGTCTATCCCGCCAACTGCTTCAGTCTATGAAGCACTGGTACAAATGGGTGAAAAAGGCGTAGGCGCATTGTTGGTTATGGAAGAAAACGAACTGCTCGGAATTATTTCGGAACGCGACTATGCGCGAAAAGTGATTTTGATGGAACGCACATCTCGTGACACCCATGTCAGTGAAATCATGACGACAAATGTAATGCATGTTGGTGTGCATGACAGTATTGAAAAATGTATGGCGTTGATGACAGCAAACCATTTCCGACATCTGCCGGTAATCAAGGACAATCGCGTTATCGGCATGATTACACTCGGAGATGTAGTAAGAGAAATCATCGCGCAACAGCAGGATAAAATTGAAGCACTGGAACATACCATTACATGGGGTGAATCGTACTGACAGTTTGTCATAAACTCCATGTTCAATTGAACCTGTGATTTGCATCACAATACAACCGACGATGAATCGAAATGAATAAATATATACGACAGGTTATTTTAATTCATTTCTGGAACTATTCTTAAACCTGTTATTAATAAAATTTTCACTTACACCTTTCATCGGAAAAAAATCTTCCTTAATCACCCCGCTGTTTAATTATTAAACACATACAGCTATACCTATCGCTAAGAGACAGATGGCATTGAACGCACATTAACAGTGTTCGAGACGAAGTCTAAACAGAACGAAATGAAAGTGTAAATACAGATAACCGAATGTTATCCGGAATATAGTTATTACAAAAAGCAGCGTTTTATCAGGCAAATCAGGCAGATTGTCGGAATAAATTGAATTGTTCTAAAGCGCACTGCAAACAAACCGATAATGAAGCATAAAGTTATCAAAATGACAGGACGCAAAAGCTGACAAAAAGTTACAGAAATATGTGTGCGAGTTGAAAATTTACCTGTAGTAGTTTGGAGTTAAAAAAATGATGTATCCAAGAAGTAAACGGGCTCAACAAAACGGTACGGTGCTGGTGATGGCCTTGTTGCTGTTATTCGTCATGACCCTGATCGGGGTGAGTACCATGACCACCTCAACCGGCGAGGAAAGAATGGCTGGTAATGCACGTGACCGTCAGCTGGCATTCCAGGCTGCCGAATCAGCCATGCGTGATGCAGAAAATTATATAAGCACCAGTGTTGCGGCCATCACCACGTTTAATAATACCAATGGTTTGTATGCGATTGGCAAGGGACCGACAACCTCTGATGCATTTGACAAGGCAACGTGGTGGACAACAACGGGCGACTTCAAACTATACAGCAATACAAGCAATTCTTTAAAGGATGTAAAGAGCCCGCCTTTATACACCATCGAATATCGTGGGCTGGTGCCCATGGATGACAAGAGCAAGGGCATAACGATCGGTTCAGGTTATGACCCGAAATATAAAAAAGTACAAATCGAGTCGTTTCGTGTCACCTCGCGAGGAACAGGTGTTACCGATAATGCAGTTGTTATCTTACAGTCGCACTGGGGTAAACGGTTTAATTAACGACTAGCGAACAGATTAGTCTGGAGTATGAGTATGAAATATTTATCAGTCATGGTGAAAAGCACAGCGACCATCATCGCTGCCTGTATGCTTATGATACCGCAAGTGTTTGCGCAGGGCCCGGGTACCACGTCAACCAGTGGTACGGATGATATAGCGAAAGTACCGCTGTTTATCGGCACCAATGCCAAGCCGAATGTCATCATGGGTATCGATGATTCCGGTTCCATGGACGGTGAAGTATTGTTTTTCAGTAATGACGGCGCATTGTGGTACAACGAGATAAACGATAATTTTGAAGGATCAGAAAACTCCAATGGTACGGCGGTAGACGGCACAATAAACTTCAATACAAATGGCAGCGCAAATGACGACTGGAAAAAATATGTATACCTGTTCCCGAATGGCAGGAGCACTTCGGTAACAGATGACCGTGTCTATAACGATGGTACTTACGATCATTATGCGATTGCGCCACTTATCAACTATGCATTTGCGCGCAGTACTTACTATAACAAAATGTATTACGACCCGACGGTTACTTATGTGCCGTGGAAAGACGCTGACAGTGCCAGTTACACGTTTGCCAATGCCTCAACAACAGCGGCACAAGCTGATCCGGTGACTGGCAGCATTACTTTCGACTTGACATCGGACGTGGTTAAAACTGCCAGTAACTGGACGTTTCGATTCTTTGATGGCATGTACGTACCAGCCAGTACGCCTATTGGCTCCAGTTGCAGTACGACGGTGTATGCCTCTGATACCAAAATAACAACAGCCACTTACGTAGATCTCGCTATTTGTTATTACCCGTCAACCTATTATCAGGTTGTCTATGGCGGCACCTATTCGGTTGATAGTGGTACGACTACTTATAATTGCCCTACCACCAGCACGGGCGGTACCGCTTCGCATTACAATACCTTTAATACTGCGCCATCCAGCTTTGTCGGTACCGGTGGAACCGACGCGGTGACCGGGGTAACCATAGCGGATGTGCATGCCCTGGCGCCGGACGGGCTTTGTCTTGAAAAAGTCGAAATCAAATCTGCCAATGCACCGTTTGTGCATACCAAAACTTCGGCGGGATTAACCAATCGTACGGATTGTGCAGATCCAACATCGTGTACCTATGCCGAAGAGATTCAGAATTTTGCCAACTGGTTTCAGTATTATCGAAAACGTCATCTGTCATTACGTGGTGCTGCAGGTGATGCCTTCACTGGTAAAAGCGGTATGTATGCTGATTATATGAAAATAAACAGCATATCCAAAGCGGTTGCTATGAATGATTTTGATGTTACTACAGAGCGAAAGACATTTATAGATGAATTGTATGCAATTAATGGCAATGGTGGCGGTACACCAAACAGACAGGCTTTGCATGCGATTGGTCAACAATATGAACGTACCAATTCGGGCGCGCCAGTCATCGCCGAATGCCAGAAGAACTATACGCTGTTTTTTACTGACGGATTTTCCACGACAAGCACCAGTTCTGGAGTAGGTAATGCCGATGGTAATGATGGTTCTCCCTATGCAGACAGTTACAGCAATTCATTTGCCGATATTGCGCGTTATTATTATGAGAACGATATCCGATCAGATTTGACCACCGGTAGTGGGAAAGTACCAGTACCGCCGGAATGTAAATTGACCCCACTTGATCCAGAACTGGATTGCAATACCAAACCGCACATGCAAACTTTTACCCTGACGCTTAATGCACAGGGACGGATTTTTGGTCAAAGTACTTCGACGTCGCCGCTGGGTACAGCCATGTGTGGCAACACAAGCTTTACCGGCACGGTCAGCACAGTATCTGACGCATTCGCCTGTGATCCACAGTGGGAAGATCCGAATTCTGCGCGTGACCTGACACAGATTGATGATCTTTATCATGCCGCAGTCAACAGTCGCGGCGATATGTTTAATGCATCATCAGGCGCCGACCTGAGTAAACAATTAAGCGCGGCATTAAATGCTATCACTGCGCAGGCGGGTAATTCGGCTTCTTCAGTGGCGATTAACACCAACACCATTGCCACCAATACTGCCGTGTATGTTGCGCGTTATGATACACAGCGTTGGCACGGTGATGTCATCGCTTACCCGATTGTATCTTCTGGTGGTGCCTTGACGGTAAATCTGGCCGCACCGTTATGGAATGCAGCGAATCAAATGCCTGCGCCTGCTTCGCGTACTATCCTGTCTTTTGATGGCACGAAAGGGGTTGCATTTAATGATGTCAGCGGTTCGATTACACATCTTTCATCAACCATGCAAAGTGATCTGGGCACAGGTCTGAGTACAACCGACTGTAATCTGGGAGCAACACCGACCACTGCGTGTACGACACTGCAACGTCTTGACTATATACGTGGCGATACGTCAAAAGAAGACAAGGTGGCATTTCGGGTTCGTACAACAAAAGGCGGTTCGCCGCTTGGTGATATCATTCATTCCTCAATAGTCTATGTCGGTAAACCGTCGAGTATATGGCCGGATGTTGCACCTTTTCCTTCTTCTACCGGTACGACGTACCGTGAGTTTCTGGATAACACAACTTATTTAAATCGTACCCCGATGGTGTATGCAGCAGGTAACGACGGTATGTTCCATGGCTTTGAAGCAGCAACCGGTAAGGAGTTGATTGCCTATGTACCGAATATTATTGCCGATACCTCAGCGAGCAAAGGTTTGCACTGGTTATCGGATACCGCCTATACACATACCGCGTATGTTGATTCCACACCTTCCTTCCAGGATGCATATGTTTACACCCGTACATCAGGGGGTGGTGTCAGCAGCAGTCGTAGCTGGCGTACCGTTATGGTGGGTGGCTTGCGTGGCGGTGGCCAGGGATATTATGCACTTGATTTAACTGACCCGACACAGTTCAGTGAAAGCAACGCCGATCAAACCGTGCTGTGGGAATTCTCCACATCCAATACCAGTTATGTGCCTTCCGGTGGCGGGTCTGCAGTGACAGATAATGATATCGGCATGTCGTTTTCGGTACCGACCATTGTCATGACCAATGTTAAAGACTCCGGGGGAACGAATAACCGTTGGGCCGCGATATTCGGCAACGGTTATAACAGCGTTAACTGTAATGCTGTACTCTATATTGCGTTCATGGATGGCAGTATGTCTGACGGTACCTGGGATGGTGCGGACTCAGGCTATTCAGCTATTAATTATTCAACAGCTGATTACGTTAAAATTGATACCAAGAATACCCAGACCTCAGCCTGTAACGGATTATCTGAACCTGCCCTTGCGGACCTTGATGGTGACGGCGTAGTAGATCGCGCCTACGCAGGTGATATGCATGGTTACATGTGGGCATTTGATTTATGTAACCGCGGTGCCAAAGCCTGTGATACTTCGGGTGGCTGGAAGGTGGCACACAAGACCGGCAGTTCACCTGCGGCATTGTTTATAGCAAAAGATAGCAATGGCATCAGTCAGCCGATATCTACTTTGCCGGGTTTGTCGTTCCATCCCACCGAGTCAACCACGTCAACAACTTCGCCCAACGTGCTGGTTGCGTTTGGTACCGGTAAATATATTGAAAATGAAGACAAGAATCCTTCGACCGATATCAATTCTTTTTACACGGTTTGGGACAAGTCAGACAAGGGCTTGCTGCGTGCAAAACTGTTGCAAAAAACCTTAACCGTTTCAGATGACACGCTTTATCGTAAGACAGATATATCTTCTGTAGACTGGAAGACCGAGTATGGCTGGTACGTAGATCTGGAAGCCAAGACCTCGACCTATGCAGAAGAGCGGGTGATCTTTGCACCGGCAATTCTTGGTAACATTGTGTTCTTTAATACCGCGATACCGGATAGCCAGCTATGTAGTAATGGCGGTACCGGCTGGATAATGTTCCTGGATCTTGAATCTGGCAGTCCGTCTTCCGCTCCGGTGGTGGATATTGATAAAAACGGTATTGTCGACAGTAATGATGTTGCCAAATTCAGTGGTAAAAACGAGAACATCGGTGGTATGAAGGAAGGAACATTTGGTACGGGTGGCGGTATACCGACAGCGCCCTTGCCGATTGATGACAAGCTGGTCAATACCAAAATGGGTACCGATGATATTGACGTACGTCAAACCACACTGGGTTTCCAGAAATATGAAAAACGTCTTAACTGGCGCGAGTTAAGACAGTAGTTTAAACACTGTTAAGCAATCAAGCTAAACAAAAAGAGACGACCTACGGGTCGTCTCTTTTTTTTTCACGTATGTTTATCACCGGATTATTGTGCAAGAAATGCTTGCAGGGAATCCTATTGTTGTTCCCAGAGATACTGGTACTGCTCGACCCAGCCCATGGCCTGTTTAATGGGTTCGGGATTGGCGCGAAAGCGATGTACACGACTGCGCTTGTGGCGGGTAATGAGCCGAGCCTTTTCCAGAACTTTTAGATGTTTCGATACAGCCGGAAGTGACATGCCAAAGGGTTCGGCAAGTTCGGTGACTGGGGACTTCACCCTCAGCCAGCCGGGCGAGAATGGCGCGCCGGGTCGGACAAGACACCGAAGATAGCCTCGAGGTGCTGTTGATCAATGTTCATGTAAATTGCTTATATTTAACCAAATGATTAAATATAGTGGCAGAAAGGTAGTCAGGTACCTTCATTGTAAGTCAGCAGGTCATAGTAGTCGACAGCCTTGTAAATCCTTTATGTTACTGATTTACAAGGCTGATATCAGATTTTAGAACAGCCTCAGGGGCCAGGCGCAGGAAAATCAACGGTACTGGTTTGTCCTGCGAGCACACTGGTATTAATTGGCGATGCAAACGTAAGGGTATCGTCAGTATCGGCGTGATCTGTTTTTGCATCGCAGGTTAACGCGACAGTAAAGTTTCCTGCGGGCAGGAAAGCGGCGGTATAAATGTAATCACCATTGGTGGCAGTGATGACACGTGTTGAGCTTACAGGATTATTTTGCGTGACAGGTAGTGAGCCACTGAAGGGAATGTAAATGTCATCGGGTGTGGCGTTACTGCCGTTAAACACATACACACTGCAACCTGTAATATCGCCGCCCAGCGAGGCTACCAGTGTTGGATCCACAGTACCGCTGACACTACCACTGGCAGCGGTTTCGACGATGCGAATGGTCGGGCGCAGTTTATAAATTTGTGAACCATTGTTAGGCAGGGTGATGGATTTACGCAAATCAAAATCCAGCATCAACGCCAGGGTAGCATCAGCGGGTACCGTGAAACTACGGTTAAGCTGTAAGCCGTTGTTACTGCAACTTGTGCAGCTCAGCGCATATTGGGCGCCGCCGATCTGGATATAGGATTTGGTAAAATCAATCTCGAGTCGTATCCAGCTATAATTACCCGCGGTAACGGTCTGGCTGAAGAAGCCGCTCCATTGTCCGCTTTGAAAAAGAAGTAAATCAATACTTCGGCCCGGTAAACCTGTTACCGGATCGGTGATGGCAATGATGGTGTTGCCGTCTGGACCATGTAAGGTCGCCTGGGTAAAGTGCACCACTACGGCTTCGGCATTATCAACCGGCGCATCACTTATACCGACCTCTACAGTGCCTTGTTTTGCGGACGTATCGTTGCTGCCACCGCCGCAGCCGGATAATGTTAAAAGGAATATTAATATAAAAAAGTTACCAGACAAAAAGTTTTTCATGTTCATATCCCCGCTTTCGTTTCTTTACTTACATTTACCGGATACACACAAGTAATAACCGGATTGCGCTAGTATGCGCTTTAGTATTTTGTATTCATACCAGGCATTTCACAAAAATCGGAATCAGGAAAACGTCTATGTACAGCATCGGTATCATTATTATTGGCGATGAATTGTTAGTGGGGCGGCGCACAGACAAACACTTGCAACACGTTATCGAAGTTCTCACGGCGCGGGGATTACAGCTGGCCTGGGTGCATTATGTTGGTGATGATGCCGCGCAGCTGGTGGCGGCATTTCAGTTTGCGCGTCAGCAGCAAGCAATCTGTTTCAGTTTTGGCGGTATCGGCGCGACACCGGATGATCGAACCCGACAAGCCATTGCCAAGGCGCATAATGTTAGATTGACACGTCACCCACAGGCAGTTGCCGCAATCGAAAAACAATTTGCAGAAGGTGCCTATCCGCATCGAATTTTGATGGCAGAACTGCCGCAACAGGCCGAATTAATACCGAACCCGGTGAACAATATCCCCGGATTTTCACTGGGCAGTATTCACTGTTTGCCGGGATTTCCTGAAATGGCCTGGCCAATGCTGGATTGGTTGCTTGAGAATTATTATACGAATCTTGAATCGACAGAAATTGTTTATCACAGCGTATTGTTGTTTAACTCGCACGAAAGTGATCTGATTCCACTGATGCAGGAGTTTGAAGCAGCCTATCCGGAAATTAAAATATCGAGTTTACCAAGCTTGAAAACCGCAGACAGCGAACAAATCGAACTCGGTGTGACGGGTGAGGTCACGACGGCAGGAAAAGTTTTCGCTGCATTGTGTGAAGCATTGGATGCAAATAATTTCGCATATAAAAAGAATATCAAATAACGAAATAAACGTCGTTACAGTTTCAAAGGCTTCACCGGTGCGAGTTGCCATGACTTGTCATTACGCCAGTCAATCGCCGGGTTATCGACATAGAGTTCAATTTCATTGCCATCCGGATCATGCAAATAAATACTTTGACTGATAGTGTGATCAGACAGCCCGCTAACAGGATAATTCGCCTGCGCCAGTTTTTCGTAGACATTTTTTAATTCTGCGAGTGAGTCACCCACTTTCCAGCCGATATGGTACAGGCCAATTCTGTTTCCCTGCATTGGCCCAGGCGCTTCACCAACTTCTATTAATAACAATTCATGGTGAGTCGAGCCGCCGGTCAGCAAGCTTGCACGACCGTTAAATATCTCGCCGCATATTTGTAAACCGACCAGTTCGGTATAAAACCTTGATGAGATTTGCAGGTCTTTGACATAGAGGACAACGTGGCCCAGCTGTACAGTAGTTTCGTTTGGCATTCATTTTCATCCTTTTTGTATGAATATAGAGTATGCGCGTAAAAATTTTCAGAGTTATTCTACAGTCTGCGATTATGGCGCCGATAATAACAACAGAAGTCGTGAATTTTTTGACGGCCTGTTTGCATGAAATGACAAAAATTGCACCTTATTAGTGCAGTTTAATAAGCTAAGTAATTGATTTATTTAGGATCCAGATTGGCATCAATTCTGCAAAGAAGAAAATACAATAACAATACCAGAACGGGGATGGAGTACAGATAAATTGTAGATGTAGACAGGAGGTGTACCGCGATGAGCACAAAGGTACCAAATGTAATCAGGTCAAGTTACTCGCTGTTTGTTATTGTGTTATTTGCTTTCACTCAGCTTGCCTATGGCAACGAAAATGAATGCAAGTCACTGCTTCCGGCTGATGCTGCGCCAGCAGGTTCATTGAAAATATGTACATCCAGTTTTAACGGGGTATCTGATCAATACAGCTGTCAGGATTACAAAACCGTTGAACACAATTACCGCGTACTCTACAAAAGTGGTTTGATTCCCAAAGCTATTGTATCTCTGGATAAATCCGGTAATGAAAACTTGATGTGGTCGACTTTTTTTGAAGACAGGCCTGTCCGTTGTCCGTTATTACCACCCGCTGGTATATCGATTCATGCCAAACACATGGGTGTTGGTGTCTGCTTCGATGATGAAGATAAAAAAGTACCCTGTAGTGTCTACCAACATGCTGTTGCACGCGATAAGGAAGCCTATCGTTACATGGTGTTTTATTCACCTGACGGCAAAGGTGCACAAATTGTGGATCAGCAATATGCCGGTAATAACAACGATGCTATGGTTGCCGAAATTGCCTATCAAATTGGTGTGCAACTATTAAATACTGAATGTTGTAGTGAGCGCGCAATTTATTATCTGAAGTATGCATTTACGCTGTTTCCACAAACACCGGATTACCGGGCTGCATACAATAGCGCAAAATTACTGGCACAGTCTGAATAAACAATTTAATATCACTTCTGATAATATAAATAAATATTAAAAGGAGTCTTGTATGAAGCATATTTTGATCGGCATAGGTGCCGCAATAATACTAACTGCCTGTGGGGGCGGTGGTGGTACAGTTCCGGATGAGCCGGAAACCGCAAATGTTCCCATTACCAATCCGAATGATTTAATCGCAATACAAGTAATGATACCTTATTCTGAAAACAGTACTATTCAGAAAAAAATCAAACTTGAATGTACCGAGCTGCAAACCGACTTGTCGAATTTTATTCGTGACTACAGTGCAGCAAAGGGTATCGGTATTGTACAAAAAGCGAAAGTCTCGCAATCAGACAAGGGCAAAGTATTAGTCGTCTCGATCACCAATGCAGAAAGCTCAGGTAATGCCTTTATAGGCCATCGCAAATCTGTCACCGTCAGCGGTTCGTTATATGAAAATGGCAAGAGTCTGGGTACGTTTCGTGGCATGCGCGTTTCAGGCGGCGGATTTTTTGCCGGCTTTAAGGGTTCATGCTCAGTTCTGGGTCGTACGGTCAAGGCGCTGGGTTCAGATATCAGTTTATGGTTAAAGAACCCTGTTGAAGGAGCGATGTTAGGCGATTTATAAAATAGTATTACCAGGTATTAATGTAAAAAAGGGATGGCGTATTGCACGCCATCCCTTTTGCTATTGTTTAAATGAATTAATCGTGATGTTTGTTTTTGCCCTTGTTGCTTCGTGTAATTGCCCAGGTTGCATCACCATCATCTACCGCAGAATGTTGCACGTTGACATACAAGGTATTGGCATCGGTCGGACTGAAATAAATACCGGTTCCTTCCGCTGCCGGGTCTGTCAAAGAGCCGAACAATTTGACGCTACGTGATGCGCCATATTCGTTGGTTTTGGTGCTGGCAACCCAGATATCTGACGGGCTGTTATCTTCAATCACCATTAAATTCCCATCCGGTGTTTCTGCCAGGTTATCAACACTGTCAAAGCCGCTTTGATGATTGGCATCACCGGGTTTACCGATTTCAACCGGGACATTGACGCCGGGCTTGATAAAGTTGGTGACTTTCATGTTGTTCAGATCAATCGCGATTACGCGTCCTTCATACATTTCACGCCCGGTTTCATCGCGCGGACCTTCCGTAATGGCGACATAAAGCGTGTTATTGATGATTTCCAAATCTTCCGGACGCTGATAACTCTGTCCACCGAATGTGGTACCGGATTGACGTGCAACACTCGCATCGATGGGGCCTTCCCAGGTACCTTGACCGGTTCCGTCCGGGCCGGAAATTTTTAATACATACAAGGCACCGGAAGATAAATCTCCATAGTTGTCAGGCACAAATTTGTACACACCACCGCCGCAGGGTACGACGCCATTGCAACCTTGTGAACGTCCACGGTGTTCATCAACAACGTATACATTGCCGGCGGCATCCAGATCGATACCTTCGTGCGCCAGTCTGCCCACGTCAGGTCGGTCTACTATGGCGACGGCCTGGGTCAGATCTTTGGGGTCAAGAAACATTTCAAACAGACGACCACCTGTGGTTTCTTCTGCAAATAATACGGTACCCCAGGGTGTCCAGCGTATTCCATCCAGTGCAACCCAGCTCGAATCCTGTGCAATTATTTTCGTTACACCTGTATGCAAATCAACAACGGAGACCGCGCCGCCTTCGGGTTCACCACGCACTTCATGTGTGCGATACATGTAGCGACCGGCATGCGGTCCGGTTTCATTGACCACATTCATGTCATGCCAGTCATCGCGACCGTTGTCATAAATGTTTAACGCGGTTTCATCTGATACGATTTTTTGTGTAAAACCTTTCGGCAATTTCCAGGGCGCGGCCGGATCCCACGCAGCGGAATTGGCCGATTCATTGATGGGTTTAAAACTGGAGAAGGAATGATTTTTACTGTCAGCATTGGCGTGCATGGAAACGATTCCCAGCAATACGGCCGATGTCACGGTGGTTAAAATGCGATGTTTCATGGGTTAAATCCTCTTTGCGTGAATAATTATTGCAAGGAGGAATATGTCATGGTGGTATGACGGCAAAATGACAGATGAATGACAGTTTAATAAAAGTACATTAATGTAAACCGAACAGGTTCGCCTTGATGAGACGTGTCTCATTCATGTGAATTTCAAGAATATAATTACCGTCGGCAGCACCCGGGATGGGCAAATTCATTTCCATGTAGTGTTCGCCTGCAGGTCCGGCGACCGTGGCGGGATTCTGCGCGAGCATTTGCGTCCCTGTACCATTAAATATCTTGATTTGCATCTCATGTTGCTTGCTGGTGAAATTTTTATAGCTAAAGCCGATATAGAATTTTTTACCGGGGGTAATTTTGTTTATTGTCGTCTGCGGCGTTTGCAAAGAAGTAATCCTTGTATTGCTGATACGTATTACCGGTATGGAAGGGACAATATCTTTTAATTCAAAATCCAGTGCACGTCGTGACTTGATAACATCCGGACTTGTCTGGAAGTATAATTCCGCGGTTTTAAGCAACTTGTCGGCCTTGACAAAATCATTACGCCTTATAGCCGTATTGGCTTTGTTGACATAACGCTGTTCAACCGTTTTGATGCCACGCTGTGCTGTCAGGTTTGCCGGATCCAGTTTGAGCACTCGTGAATAATATGCATAGGCGCTGGTTTGATCAGGTGTAAGCAGATTATCCTTATCGAGTTGTTCCTGTGCATACTTGAGCAGTGATTTGGTTTTGTTATTGGTCGAAATGATATGTTTGATATCATTCTGCAGGGCCAGCAATTCTGTTTTGTCACGTGTTGCACGAAGACCATAGGATATGGATTCCAGTGCAGCAAAATATTGTGCAGCAGCTTTTTGTTGTTTGGCCTTGTCTAGATATTGCTGATAGATTTTTTCCATGTGTCTGAGTGCTTCCGGGTGATCGTCGCGTATGGCAAGAATCTTGTGTAGCTGCTCCAGAGCATTGGCGCCGTCGGGTTTAACAAGCGCATTGGCGGCAAAATACACCCGCGCCTTGCCAAGATGTGTCTGAATACGTTGCGCCTGTTCGATACGCTTTTGCAACTCGCTATAGCGTGGCGTGGCGATGAAATTCGGGAAACTTGACTCAAGCACTCTTAACAGCTGCTGGGCACGATCAACGTTGTCACTATCGATGGCCGATTTAAATTCTTCAGCAAACCAGTTTCTGAGTTCAAGTAGTTTTGTTTTGGCTTGCTCATTTTGCGGATCGGTCGCGAGTTGCGTACGGTAATGTTCAGCCAATTCAGAAGCATTAGCCGGGCGTGCAGCCAGCCCCTGTTGCAATTGCGCGATCGGATCGTCAGTACTGTTGTTACCGGAAGGCGTTGAAGAAGTCGCTGTCGGTTGACCATCAGTTTCTGAATCTGTATCTGTAACTTGCGCAGGTGTTGCGCTGTTTGTGTCTGTATAATCCTGTCCAGGTGCCGGTTTTGGTGATCGTACTGTCTGGACGGGAACAGTGTTTTCTTGTGCAGATTCAGAATCAATAATGGATTGGGCGTAGGGGTAGGCGGTCGTCTGCCAGTAGGTAAGTAAAAAGTCTTTATGGTAATACCCTGCACCCGTAAGCAGGATAAGCAATAAAAAAACCAGTAAGCGTCGACGTCGTCGTGTTAATGACTGAAAATCCTGGCTCTCGAGTATTTGTGTTGCTTTGCTAATTTGAGCATTGTATTGGTTATTGCCTGTCGTTTTGTTGCTACGAGTGCGCGGCATGTCGTCGGGAATGGATACCCGGTTATCGATTCGATTATCGTGTCCTTTATCATTTCGTGTCTCTATAACAGTTTCACTGTTACCCGTTGTATTGGCTTGTGTACCCAGTCCACGGTATGCTTTAATTTTCGCATCGACATAATCCAGCTCATGATCTGAAATTGCACTTAAAGCATCATATAATTCATGAGCAGTTTGATAACGATGTTGCGGATCTTTCGACATGGCTTTATTGACTATCGGCTGGAATATTTCCAGTCCTTTTGGCAGTGCCGGTGTGGGTTCTGACAAATGTTTGATGCCGATAGCCACCAGCGAGGGTCCATCGAATGGCACAAAACCGGTTAAGGCCTGAAACAGCATCACACCCATACCGTAAATATCGGAGCGGTGATCAACCTTTAATCCCTTGGTTTGTTCCGGACTCATAAAGTAGGGCGTACCCAATACTTTACCGGTTTGCGTGAGCCCGCGTGTCACATCATTACTGCGCGCAATACCGAAGTCCGTCAATATCGCACGGCCATCTTCGTGCATCAACACGTTTTCAGGTTTTATGTCACGATGCACAAAGCCTTTTTTGCCGGCATAGTCGAGTGCAATGGCAACTTCTTTAATGACTTGGATGCGTTGTTTACGTGACAGGTCATTACGCGCCTGGCTAAATGTTTTTCCCGACACGTATTCCATGGCCATATAGTGGACATTTTGATGTACCCCGGCATCGAAAATCGTAATGATATTGGGGTGGTTGAGTTGACTGACAATGCGCGCTTCACGTAAGAACCGGTCAGTAAAATCGTCATCCGTATGGTCAGGTGCGAGCACCTTGAGTGCAACTTCACGACCAATACTTTCCTGAACCGCCAGGTAAACGACCGCACAGCCGCCTTTCCCCAGCACGTCCTTGATTCTGTAGCCAGGTATGGCGATTACAGAGGCGACCTGTGAGGCGGTGGTAGTTGGTTTCTTTTGTGTGGCCATAGATTCCGATGTCTTATAAATCAATAACTTATGGTGTATATGAGCGCAGCTTTTACCACACACTGTCGCGTAATCACTGTATCGACACCATACTTTATTTATAGAGCAAAAATTACATTAAATGTGACTGAGACACGGTTTGTTTATATTGCGGTGTGGAAATCTGTTAGCTATCTGATGATCGCGGAGACAATGATGTGTGCATATGCGCCAGTTTTCAAGCCCATACTACGCGTTTAAATGCAGTGATCAGATGTCAGTTGTCATCCAGTTCATCAACGTCCAGTTGTCCGGTAATGCGTCGCCGTATATGTGACCAGGTCAGACCTATCGCAAGCAACAAGCTCAGTACCAGCATGACAAGATAGGTAATAATTCTGGGTGAATCTGCCTTGAATATACCCCAATCCGTTAACATCCAGATCAGTGATGCAAACAAGGCAAGCGCCAGAATCATGCCAAAGAACCCCAGTGAATTGCGGGTGGCGCGTATGAAAATTGTCCAGCCGATGATCAATAACAAACCGACAAAAATTTTCACTGGCAATGAGTTCGCTGTCCCGGCCACAACCCAATGATAAAACGAGTAGCCTTCAGGATTGTAGGTGCCAAATACCAGTAACAGGGCAAAAAGCAGGCGTATGCTGAAACCCGTCCAGCTGATATCGTTGTTCATGGTATGTTTTGGCATGGTGTAACTCATAATCAATTAATTTGCTCTGGATTGTGCCATTAATCACAGAATTACGTCCAGTTTTGTTCCATTTGATACAAATAGGCAGCAAATTTACTGTGAATTCAGTTGGTGCATGATTTAGAATACACCACTTAATTTATCTATATATTAAGGAATCATTGTGAAAATCAAATTATCCAGTTTATTGCATGGCATGGCGGGCTTGGCACTTGCCGTTGTGCTTGTGACCCCGGGCTTTGCTGCAGACAAAAAATACACCACAGAAAAACAGAAATTCAGTTATGCGATTGGTATTCAGATTGGTAACAACCTGAAGCGCCAGGGTGTGGATAATCTTGATAAAGCCGCACTGAGTCAGGCAATTATTGATGCTATGAAAGGCAATAAATTCAAGGTTTCCGTAGAAGACATGAAGGCCGCTATTCAGTCATTCCAGCAAAAACTTGCTGCTGCAGAAAAGAAAAAATCGGAAACTGCAAAAGCTGCCGGTGATAAATTCCGCGCTGAATATAAAAAGAAAAAAGGTGTAACCGAGCTGGCAAACGGCATTATGTATAAAGTGATCAAGTCAGCCAGCGGTCAGAAGCCAACCGTTAGCAACACAGTTTCAGTTAACTACAAGGGCTCGCTAACATCAGGCAAGGTTTTTGACAGTTCTTATGATCGTGGCAAACCGGTAACTTTTCCATTGGGTGGCGTTATCAAGGGTTGGCAGGAAGTGTTGCCGTTGATGAGCACAGGTGAAAAATGGGAAGTCGTTATTCCACCTGAATTAGGTTACGGTGAGCAAGGTGCAGGTTCTTCTATCGGTCCGAATGAAACATTGGTATTCGAAATCGAATTGCTTGAAATCAAAAAAGAAGAAACCAAAGCGCCAGAAACTAAATAACAGAAAATAAATAACAGAGATTAAATAACAACAAGTTTGGCAGACGGTTTAAAACGTTAATTAAGTACTGTGTTTAGAGAAAAACAAATAATCACAGATATTATTGAACCAATCGATGCTATACAACAGCAACGTGTTTGTGCCGTAACGGAAGATTTCGTTACTCGTGCAAACACGTTTTTTAATACCCGTTACAAAACACCTGCAATACTATTTGACCTGACCGGACGTGCTGCGGGCATGTTCCGGGTAACAACAGGTCATGCTGAGATCCGTTACAACCCGTTTATTTTTGCCAAATATTTCGCAGACAATCTTGCCGAGACAATTCCGCATGAAGTTGCGCACTATATCGCATTCAAAATGAATCTGCGGCGTCGCATACTTCCGCACGGTAAAGAATGGAAAAAAGTGATGGCGGTGTTTGGTGTCGAGGCGAATCGCACTTGCCAGTATGACTTTAGTGGTGTGCCCGTGCGTCGGCAGCAACGTTTTCCCTATCGATGTTCCTGTACACAATATGAATTTACCACGCGACGCCATAATCAGGTAATAAAGGGTAAGGGTTTTTATACCTGTCGACGCTGCGGTGATCTGATTCACCATACGCCATCCTGATACATGCCAAGCAAATGCCAAACAAATGCCAGTTAAGTGCCCCTGCGGTAGTGGTCTGGACTATTCAGATTGTTGCGAGTTACTGCATGCTGGTCTTGTGAATGAATCTGTTTTTGCACAATCAGCCGAACAACTCATGCGTTCACGCTATACAGCTTATGCCTTCAATCTCGAAAATTATCTGTTACAGACCTGGCATCATACAACGCGCCCGCCAACACTGGATTTGCTGCACGAACAAAAAGTAAACTGGCTTGGATTAAAAATTATCGGGACTGAGGCAGGTGATACACAAGATGTGACTGGCAAGGTAGAATTTATCGCACGTTATAAAATTGCTGGCAAGGCGACCCGTTTGCATGAGATGAGTCGTTTTTTAAAAGAAGACAATCGCTGGTATTATCTGGACGGTGAATAGTATCAATATACTTCGCATTAAATATTCCGGCCAGGTGTATTTTTAATTACCCTGTTTTTGTGACATCATGAACTGATACTTGCTGGTACGATAATTTTCATATTCATATAACAGTGTTGCGACTTCAACTGCCTGTGACGTCGGTAATACACTGGATGCACGAAAGGGTGCTACACCGGCGAAATCTTCGGTGAAATCGACATACGCAATAATGCTTTTACCCGTGCCGGTAAAAATGCCTGATTCATTCATATCAAGCGAACCATTGGCAGCGATAACCACACCGGTTGGGCCGTCATAAAATGACCAGAAAACTGGTGTATTGGTAGAATCCAGTACGATATAACTGCTGAACTGATTCAGACTTGCATCGGTAGCGGACTGGTTGCTGATGTTGGAAGTAAATTTCAGACTGTACACAGGGTCAGAATAAATTTTAAAGTCGGTTGGAATCAATACCGGATTGGTATCTGAAAAGCTCGTGTTACTGACATCGATCGATGCGATTTCAATACTGTTTACGTCATCATAGAATGTTGAGTTACCGGCATCACGGTGATTCGTCAATATATAACCTGACTCGCCAGCTTTCAGACAGGTATCGGTAGATACTGTCAGTGTGTTGGAGTTGGCAACGCTTCCGGTAATATAGTCAAAGTTATTGAAGTTGATTGTCTGGTCATTACTGTTCTTAAAACTCACACCGGTTGCCTTGATAAAGCAATGCAAATTAACTGATATATTGGTTATTTTGATTATGACATTGATAAAGTCGTTGGTTGACGTATGTGGTCGGGTGACATAGGCATAGCCAAGACTAAAGTCCGGGTTAGTCGAAATAATGGAGAGCGTTACCTGCTTGCGTAAATCGGAATTGTTATCTGCACCACTGCCGAGGTTTGCGCCTGAAATCTTCGCTGAATTATTTGTTAATCTGGAATAGCTGGTTGATTGAGTATAGGCAGGTGATGATGAGGACGTGCTGGACGCAGGTTGAGGATTGTTATTGTTCCCCGTTTGCGCGTCACCACTACCGCCTCCACCACAGGCAGCAACAATCAGGCAGCAGCAAGCCGCAATGACTACAGATCGACTGGACATTTTTCCCACCACACGTAAAAAAATATATTTATATAATTATTGGTGAGTATTATACCGGTCACATTGTGTTCACTCAACTCATGAAACGGGTTGACAAACAGAATCGTGCAGGAAATTATTCGCTGATGAAGGCGGCTTTTTTGGCAACCAGCCGATTATTCTGATAATCATGAACAGCTTGCCTTATTTCATTCATGTCGTTCATTACGAACGGACCATGTTGCACGACAGGTTCGTTGATGGGCTCGCCAGTCAATAATATAAATCGTGCACCCTGTTTCCCTGCAGAGATAACAATGTTATCACCCGGTGTTAACACGGCCAGTGATTTATTACTGATGTGTATGTTGTTAATAATAATGTCGCCTTCAAACACAGCAACAAATACATTGTCGGTATCGGATACCGATGTCTGAAATTCCGTGTCGGCTTGCAGTTGTATATCAAGATACATGACATGCGTGTTGGGGTCTTTCACGGGCCCGAAAGTATTCTGGTAGTTTCCAACGATCACTTTAATCACGCTGGTATCAGATTCGATGACAGGAATAAAATCTTTGTTAAATTCCTGATATTCCGGATCCGACATTTTCTGCGCTGCGGGCAGGTTAATCCACAACTGGAAACCACGCATCAAGCCTTGCTCCTGTTCCGGCATTTCGGAATGAATGACGCCACTGGCCGCTTTCATCCATTGAATACCACCTGATTTCAGGTGACCTTTATTGCCCATACTGTCTTCATGACGCATATTGCCGTCAAGCATATAAGTCAATGTTATAAAACCGCGATGCGGGTGCGGCGGAAAACCGGCAATATAATCATCCGCTGAGCTACTGGCAAAATGATCCAGCATTAAAAATGGGTCGAGATGTTTCAGTTGCGGCGTGCCGATGGTTCTATACACCGTTACGCCGGCGCCTTCGCTGACTTCCATGGCGGGGATGACTTGCTGGATTTTTCTTGTGCTCATGTTTGCATTGTTCCGGTGATTAGTGTGCAATGTATTCTATATATAAAGACCAAGCTTATGGAAATCAAGTCATGGCAGGATCATCAAAGAAGGTAATATTTGCCGCGCTGATTGGCAATAGCCTGATAGCAATCACGAAATTTATTGCTGCCTTCACAACCAACAGTTCTGCCATGTTTTCAGAGGGTATTCATTCACTGGTGGATACCGGTAACCAGATTCTGTTGCTGTTTGGTATGAAAAGGGCAGCAAAACCTGCCGATGAAAAATTTCCGTTCGGCTACGGTAAAGAAATATATTTCTGGAGTTTTATAGTCGCGATACTGATCTTCGCCGTGGGCGCGGGCATTTCAATTTATGAGGGTATCCATAATATTCTCTACCCCGAGCCAATTAAAAATGCGATTGTTAACTATATTGTGCTTGCATTCGCAATTGTATTTGAGGGAGCAGCCTGGCTGTTTGCCTTGTCTGAATTTACCCGCGTGAAAGGCAAGTGGGGATACATAGAAGCCGTGCAACGTGGCAAGGATCCAACCTTGTTTGTGGTGTTGTTTGAAGATTCAGCAGCCATGCTCGGACTGGTTGTTGCATTACTTGGCGTCTGGTTAACCCAGGTGACCGGTATGTTGTGGTTTGATGGTGCGGCATCAATCATTATTGGCTTGATCCTGGGTGGTACGGCAGTCTGGCTGGCGTATGAAACAAAGGGTTTGCTGATCGGTGAAAGTGCAAATCTGAATGTTATCGCTGGTATACGACTTATCGTCACAGCCCATACCGAGGTTAAGCATGTCAATGAAGTGTTGACCATGCATGTGGGCCCTGATTATGTACTATTGAACATGAGTATTGATTTTCGGGATGACATCCCGGTAAATCAATTGGAAAATGTTGTGCAGCATCTTACGAGCGAGATCAAGCGGGCGTATCCGCAAGTTAAACGGGTGTTTCTTGAAGCAGAAGCAAAAAATAAATTCAAGCCAACTGGTGTAGCGTAACCTGAGCTGGCATGAGATGGGTACACAACCTACACTCAGAAATGATAATAACAATGATCATTCAATTGTAATGACGAGGGAAGTTAAGCGATGGAATTAAATCTGCATGCAATTGTCACGCTGATACTGACAGGCCTGGCACTGGTTTTATTTGCCCAGGAAAAAATTCGTCTGGAGTCGTCCAGTTTTTTCATTCTGACCTTTCTTGTTTTATTCTTTACTCTGGTTCCTTTTTACAGAACTGACACGACACAACTTGTTGCTGCCGATTTCTTTATCGGTTTTGGTCATGAAGCACTGGTCGCCATCTCCTGTCTGATGATCCTTGGTAAAGGCATCGAAGTGACCGGGGCATTGAAACCGTTTGCGCGTGCATTATCACGGCATTGGTCAAAGTCACCGGGCCTGACATTCCTGCTTACACTTATCGTGAGCGCGGTATTGAGCGCGTTTGTTAATAACACTCCGGTCGTCATCATGTTAATTCCAATATTAATTTCGGTTGCAATTGCTAATTATACCGCGCCGTCAAAACTTCTTATACCGGTCGGGCTGACGACGATCATTGGTGGTATGGCGACAACCATCGGCACATCAACAAACCTGCTGGTCGTGGCGCTTGCCAATGACCTGACGGACACACATTTCGGCATGTTTGATTTTAGTGTGCCGGTGATGATCGTTGGCGGCATTGGCATCCTGTTGTTGTGGGGTGTTGCGCCATATTTTTTACCGGAGCGCAAGATAGCACTGAATGATACCCAACATCGCAAGTATGATGCGGTACTGTTTTTATCCGAAAAAAGTATTGGTGAGGGCCTGCAAGTTCGTGATGTGCTGGAAAAAACCAATCGTGAAATGTCGATTCGTAAAATTGTGCGCGGTGAAAGTCAGCACATTCTTCCTTTACCGACCGTAAATTTAAAAGCTGAAGACAAACTTTTTATAAATGGTACGGCGGAGGAATTAAAAGAGTTTGAAACAAAACTGAATGGCACTTTGTACAATGTGAGTAATGAGGGTGAGTTACTGGATGGTGAGTACAAGGCACAGGATGATAATCAGGTGCTGGCTGAAATCCTGGTGACGAACGGGTCCATATTGCATAACCGTTCTATCGAGCAGGCGCGCATCGCTGAAAATTATAATATTCTGGTGCTGGCATTGCACCGTTTGCATCAGGGCGCACAAGGCATTAGTGAAAAGCTCAGTAACCTCACATTACATCGTGGCGATATATTGCTGGTGCAGGGCACACGTGAGAATCTGAATCTGATTAAAGACGAAACCAAGCTGTTGGTGCTGGATAATATTATTGAATATGTGTCAACGCGCAAGGGACCCCTGACCCTGATTATCATGCTGGGCGTGATCGCCCTGGCCGCGACTAATTTGTTACCAATTTCGGTGAGTGCATTATCCGGCGTAGCCTGCATGTTAATTTTACGCTGTATTGGTTGGCGTGATATCGGCAGGGCACTAAGTGCACAGGTAATACTGATCATTGTCGTGAGTCTGGCGCTGGGCCGGGCACTGATCGACACAGGTGGTACCGGTTTTCTTGCCAGCCAATTCGTGTCGCTGACCCGGGACATGAGTATCAGTATAACCCTGTCAGCATTGTTGTTTTTAATGTCGATTATTACCAATCTGGTGTCGAACACCGCGGCAGCGATTGTTGGTACACCGGTGGCCATCACCATTGCCAAACAACTCGGTGTGCCGGTCGAACCCTTTATTCTCGCCGTGTTATTCGGTGCAAACATGAGTTATGCCACACCGATTGGTTATCAGACGAATTTGCTGATTTACAGTGCCGGTGGTTATAAATTTTCCGATTTTCTGCGATTTGGGATCCCCTTAACACTAATAATGGGTATCGGTTTCACGATCATACTGAGCATATTCTACGATTTATAACCCTGGATATTCAGGGTCACAAAGTACTTAATATTTATCCCAGATTGCCGATAGTGGTTAGTAATCAATAATCACAGAGGCTCAGAAATAATGCATTTATCTCGCAGGGAGTTTTTACAGGCGCTGGCGTTCGCCGCTGCAACCGGATTAACAGGCAAAGGCATTGCCGGGTCAGAAAAACCGGGTATACGTCTACCCGATGATTATTATTCATTAAAGCCGTTTGGCAATGTGTCTTTCCTGCATTTTACCGACTGCCACGCGCAGTTGGTGCCCGCATATTATCGTGAACCGGATTTTAATATTGGCATGGGTGAATACGCCAATGATGTGCCACATCTGGTGGGTGAATACCTGCTGAAAAAATTTAATATCACGCGTAAATCTGCCAGTGCCCATGCACTAACCTTCCTCGATTTCCCTGAACTTGCCCAGACCTATGGCCGTATGGGTGGCTTTGCACACCTTGCCACCTTGATCAAAGGACTGCGTAGCAGCCGACCGGGTGCGTTATTGCTGGATGGTGGTGATACCTGGCAGGGATCGGCGACCTCGCTGTGGACAGAAGGTCAGGACATGATTGATGCCTGTGTAAAACTGGGTGTCGATGTCATGACCGGTCATTGGGAATTTACCTACGGTGCTGATCGCGTCAAAGAAGTTATCGAAAAAGATTTTAATGGCAAGGTGGATTTTGTTGCACAAAATATTCTGGATCTGGAATTTGAAGATCCCGTTTTTCCGGCATACGTGATGAAAGAAATGAACGGCGTACCGGTTGCGATTATTGGTCAGGCATTTCCCTTTACACCTATTGCCAATCCGCGCCACATGGTCGAGAAATGGCAGTTTGGTATTCAGGAAGAGCGCTTACAAAGGCAGGTTAATGAGGTACGCGGTAAAGGTGCGCAAGTGGTGGTATTACTATCACACGACGGACTGGATCTGGATTTAAAACTCGCCTCGCGCGTGACCGGTATTGATGCGATCTTCAGTGGTCATACGCATGATGCGGTACCGATTGCGGTGCCGGTTAAAAACAGTAAAGGTACCACTCTGGTGACCAATCCGGGTGCGGTTGGCAAGTTTTTATCGGTGCTCGACTTTGATGTGCAAAATGGCAAGGTGCGTGATTTTAATTACAAACTGGTACCGGTATTTTCCAATGTCATTCCGGCAGATCCTGCCATGCAGGCGCATATTGATGCGGTGCGTAAACCTTACACTAAAAAACTCAACGAAGAGCTCGCCATCAGCAGCGATTGTTTGTACCGACGTGGAACATTCAATGGCACATTCGATCAATTAATTTGTGATGCGCTAATGGAAACACAGGATGCGGAAATCGCCTTCTCACCCGGGTTTCGCTGGGGTATGTCGATTCTGCCGGGACAGGCCATTACCTATGATGATGTGATGACACAAACTGCCATTACCTATCCGCAGGTCACGCGCAATCCTATCAGTGGTGCACAAATAAAAGTGATCCTAGAAGATATTGCCGATAACCGATTCAATGTTGATCCATATTCGCAACAGGGTGGTGACATGGTACGCGTAGGTGGTCTGGAATATGTGATTGATCCCTATGCGACACGTGGTAAGCGCATTGTGGACATGCGCTTAAAAGGCAAGCCGCTTGATGCGAAGAAAAATTATACCGTGGCAGGCTGGGCCAGTGTGCAAAAAGGTGTCACCGGCAAACCGATCTTTGATGTTGTAGCGGATTATTTGCGCAACAAGAAAGTGGTGAGCGTGAAAAAACTGAATATACCAGCGGTGAAAAACATGCCGCCAAATGACCCGGGTTACCAGCATTCTTGATTATTGTGTGGATTAAGGCCAATATTGTCAGACTCGTCTACAATATTGGTACTTATGACTGATTCTACTCCACAAGTTCAAACCATTTCCTCACAGCGTGGTTATGAAATCCAGCAACAAAAGGGCAGCCTGTTGGTGGATGTGCGATCGCATATGGAATTCCTGTTCATTGGTCATCCGGTTGGTGCTATCAATATTCCCTGGATCGATGAGCCGGACTGGAACATTAATCCCAATTTTGTGCGCGAAATCCGCCAATTATTATTGGGTGGCTTGTCACATGAGAGTCACAGCAATGTTCCCATTGTATTAATTTGCCGCAGCGGCAAACGCTCGAAGGAAGCGGGCGATCTGTTGATTAGCGAAGGCTTTACCACCGTTTACAATATCGAAGATGGCTTTGAAGGTGAGCTGGACGACAACCACCAGCGCAGCACACTGGCCGGCTGGCGATTCGAAGGTCTGCCCTGGGAACAGTGTTAGTCTGTAACGTTTAACAGCAAGCCGGTCGTTTCGGGCGTTCGCCAACACCTGTCATCCATCACCCGGATTCATGTATGGAACAATTACTGATTTCGCCCTGGTTGCTGGCGCTGATTTTTTTTATTGTCGCGTTTTTGCATTCTTCCGTCGGTCTGGGCGGCGGCTCATCTTACACGGCTTTGTTGACTATCTTTGGCGCGAGCTATATCGCCATACCTTCTGTGTCACTCACACTGAATATTCTGGTAGCGAGTCTGGGCAGTTACAATTTTATTCGTGCCGGTCACGCACGTTGGCCGTTGATCCTGCCGTTTCTCATCAGCTCGATACCGTTTGCCTATCTTGGCGGCATGCTGCATTTGCCGGTGATGGCATTTAACTGGTTGTTACTGGTCAGTTTAATGCTGGTGGTGGCGCGAATATATTTACCCACGCCAACCCGTTTTAATTTTCAGTTCACATCCAGGCAGCGCGTGATAGTTTCGTTATTTTCTGGTGCCATACTTGGATTTATTGCCGGCGCGGTCGGTATTGGCGGTGGCATTTATCTGATTCCGCTAATTTTATTACTCGGTCTGGGGACCGCAAAACAGGCCGCGGCAGCAGGTGTGGTGTTTGTACTGGTTAATTCTGTGTTCGGGATGGTAGCCCGATTTCAGGCAGACCGCATTGATATAACCTATATCACGCCGTTGATAGTTGCGGTGGTAATCGGTGGCTGGTTGGGTTCGACACTGGGCGCGCAGAAATTCAGGCCGATTTTGATTGAACGAATTCTGGGCGTGGTTATTATTATCGCCGTATTACTACTGGCAAGAAAATTACTATGAGAAAATTTACTGATGAATTTCGACTTATATTACTGATTGCTTCTATTGCGTTATGCAAGATGACATACGCATTTGAATTGCAATTTGAAAGTGGCACGAATCAAACGACTCTCATTGAACTCTATACATCGCAGGGTTGCAGCAGCTGTCCGCCTGCCGAAGAATATTTGAATAAATTCAAATCCAATGCTGACTTGTGGAAAAAATATATCCCCATGGCCTTGCATGTGAATTACTGGGATTACATCGGCTGGAAGGATCGTTTCTCGCAGCCTGATCACACTACACGACAACAACAATATGCTCGTTTACAAGGTATGTCGACTATTTATACCCCGGGATTTTTTGTTAATGGCGTGGAATGGCGGCGTGGCTTCTTTACCAGCTCATTACCATCCGCCAGGAACAACGTGGGTGTGCTTGGCGTAACAATTATTGGCGAGAATGTGCAAGTGAAGTTTTCGCCAGAAAATAGATTGAACAGTGCGCTACAATTTAATATCGCCTTGCTTGGCATGGGGCTTGCTACAGAAATAAAAGCAGGAGAGAGAAAAGGGCGCCATACCCGGCATGAATTTGTTGTATTGGCAAAAAACAGCAGCACGCAGATTCAGCCACACAATAATATTTATCAATGGCAAACGGCATTACCGCAAAATAATAAGATACAGGCTAAAAACTACGCGGTCGTTGTGTGGGTTAATAAAGCAGACAACCTCACACCCTTGCAGGCAGCAGCTGACTTTCTCCAGTAATAAACCAATAACTAAAAAATAAGAGGAGTCGCACCATGTTTCGATTAAGAAGCTGTTTATATATTTTTATTATTTTATTTAACTTCACCAGTGCTGCGTCTGCATTCGAAGGCAAGATTCTGCCCAAACCGGAAAAAGTATCTGAACATGTTTATGCCTGGATTGGCCCGTTCGGCGGGCCCAATGTAAAAAATAAAGGTTATCGGATGAACATGGCCTTTGTTGTCGGCAAGGATGCAGTGGCAGTCATCGATACCGGTTTTTATCCGGCCATGGCGGAAGAAATGATTAGCCATATTAAAGCTATTACAAAAAAACCGATCAAGTATGCTATTAATACCAACTCACAGGCACATCGCATGTATGGCAATGCAGCGTTTCACAAGCGCGGCATTCCAACCTATGCACATGAAAAAGAAATAAGACGTATGCAGGAAAATGCCAATAACTATGCGTTGCTGCATGAAATGGTGATGAAGTTTAAAAATTCAAAACTACCCGAACTGGCACAGCATGCCATCACCAAACCCATGAAAATGGATCTGGGTGGTGGCGTAGTGCTGGATGTTGATTTTTATAAAGCATCCCATACACCCATGTCACTGATCGTCAATATATCGGTGGATAATATTGTTTACGCAGGTGATATTCTGTTTGCTGGACGCTTGCCTGGTATTGTGCCGGGCGGCAACAACAAGCAATGGATTGAAAGTTACGATAACCTGAAAAAATATGGTGACGTTACTTTTATTCCCGGACATGGCACGCCGGGCAAGCTGGCTGCGTTCAAACATGCTACCTATGATTACATCAGTCTGCTGGACTCGCATATGACAAAGATGCTTGAGCAGGGTGTTGGCATGACGGATTCAATCCGGCGCCTGGATCAATCCGCTTTTTCTGATCTGGCTAACTATAAAGACCTTGCCGGGCGCAATGCCAACCTGGCCTATCAGGAAGCAGAAATCGCGGCGTTCTAGAATAAGCGCAATATTGTAAATAAACCCAGATTCCGTATCACGTGCTTCGCACTGGTACGGAATGACCACAGACATGGTCATTTCCGCGAACGCAAGAATCCAGTATAGTCATATGTTTCAAGAATAATAATTATCAAGAGGCATGTGATGGAGCTAACCAAACCACCGGTACCCGGAATTTTTCAGGCATTTTTATACTGGTTGAAACTGGGCTTTATCAGTTTTGGCGGACCCGCCGGCCAGATCAGTATGATGCATCAGGAACTGGTGGAACGACGTCGCTGGATATCCGAGCATCGCTTCCTGCACGCACTCAACTACACCATGGTATTACCCGGCCCCGAAGCGCAGCAACTCGCAACCTATATCGGCTGGTTACTGCATGGCACGCTGGGCGGGATTATTGCCGGAGTATTATTTGTTTTACCGTCGCTCTTTATCCTGATCGCATTGACGTATATTTATTTAGTGTATGGTAACGTCCCGATCGTTGAAGGTATTTTTTATGGTATCAAGCCGGCCGTAACCGCGATCGTTTTATTTGCGGCCTACCGTATCGGATCAAAAGCACTCAAGAACGGCGTATTGTGGAGCCTCGCTGCGCTGGCGTTTGTTGCGATTTTCTGGTTAAAGATTCCTTTCCCCTATATTGTTATCGCGGCATTAATCATCGGTTACATCGGCGGGCAGGTTAAACCGGAATTGTTCAAGACCGGTGGTGGTCATGGCAGTAGTGGTAAAGATTATGGTCCTGCAATCATTGATGATGACACACCGCTGCCGGACTATGCCAGATTCAAATGGCTACGCTTTTTCATTTATTTATGTATTGGTTTGTTAATCTGGCTATTGGTAATGGGTTTTTTGTATCAACGCAGTGGTCTGGCGGGTACCGAAACACAATTGGGCTGGTTTTTCACCAAGGCTGCACTGGTAACCTTCGGCGGTGCCTATGCTGTATTGCCTTATGTCTATCAGGGCGGTGTGGAACAATATCAATGGTTAACCGCAACACAAATGATCGATGGTTTGGCACTTGGTGAAACTACGCCCGGCCCACTCATTATGGTCGTAGCATTTGTCGGTTTTGTCGGTGGCTGGACAAAAGAAATATTTGGCCCCGATCAATTGCTCATGGCTGGTGCATGGGGCGCGACTATCGCTACCATCTTTACGTTTTTACCCTCATTCCTGTTTATTTTGCTTGGTGCACCGTTAGTGGAAGCCACTCGTCATGATATTAAGTTTACTGCACCACTTACCGGCATCACTGCGGCCGTAGTGGGTGTGGTACTGAATCTGGCGGCGTTCTTTGCCTATCATGTGTTCTGGCCGAACGGCTTTACCGGTTATTTTGAATGGTTTTCGGTGTTGATCACCTTGCTCGCATTCATTGCCCTGTTTAAATTCAAACAGGGTGTTATGACGGTATTACTCGGTAGTGCTGTGCTCGGTCTGGTACATCATTTTATATTTTGATGACAAGCGAAAAACAAAACTGGTCTGTGTATATCTTAAAGTGTGCCGATGACACGCTCTATACCGGCATTGCGCTGGATGTAGACAAGCGTCTGCAGGAACACAATACCGATGACAAGCTTGCGGCAAAATATACACGTGTGCGACGTCCGGTGAAATTAGTTTATCAGGAAGAATACAGCACACGTTCTGAAGCAACCAGACGTGAAATGGCGATAAAACGTTTATCGCGTCATGCCAAGCTTGAATTGGTCAACGAGCCTGCCTGATATCACAGAATGTCATTCAATCTTGCTAAAATTAACAGCGGAATCGAATTGGGTTACGCTCGATTCGGTAAATCAGGTGGTATTCCTGCGTTTTATTTTCACGGCTTGCCCGGTTCAGCAGCGGAAGGCGAATTACTGCATGCGGCTTGTCTGGATAATAATATTGAATTGATCGCTGTTGACCGGTTTGGTTACGGAGAAAGTTCTGCATTACAGGCTACCGAAAAGAAAGATCGTTATACAGCCTGGGCTGAAGCGATTAATGAATTTGCCAGTCAACTCTGCCTTGAAAAATATTATATTTTCGCTGCTTCAGGAGGTGGCCCGTATGCATTGGCGTGTGCAAGCTTGTTGCATGAGCGGGTAATCGCAACGGGTATTGCCTGTGGTTTGGGCCCGGTGGTCAATGAAGATTTACGTGAGCAAATGCGCCCTATGGCAACCTGGGCATTTTATCTTGCACGCCATCATCCATTTTTGCTAACACTTGTATACGGTACATCAGTGAGTATCGCTGCGCGCTGGATGAGTGGTTTGACCATTGATGTGCTGGGCAGAATAAATCTGGCTGTTGACCGCACCGCGTTATCACAACCGGCAGCGCACAAGATCATGCAACGGAATTTAACGCGTGCATTTTTACACGGCATCCAGGGCGCAAGAGAGGATCTGATTGCAGCGCAACAGCCCTGGTCGTTTAACCTGGCGCAAATTAAAAATCTGCATTTATGGCATGGAGCGAGTGATCGTGTGGTGCCGAAAAGTCACAGTCAATGGGTGAGCGCACATGTAGCTGATTCGAGCTTGTATATCTTGCCTGGAGAAGGGCATTTTTCATTACCAATACTGCATGCAAATCAGATTGTCGAGACAGTGTGTGCCGGTAAGTAGTTTTCAGTTACTACAAAATCAAAGGGTAAACTGACGTGTCCTGTAAATTATTTTATTTTTAAGCAGTGTAATGCTGAGATGCTGTTGTAGCATTGGGAAATAATCTGGCAGTTAGCACTGCAAGTTTGTAAATTACTGAATCGACATTTCCTGAACCAATACCCAGGGTGCCACCACCACCGACCAGAACAGGGTATCCTCATCCTGCCATTTTTGCGCATGGCGATCCAGCGCACGCACCATTTGTTGTGTTTCCAGCAGGTTTGCAATAGCGGCCTTGTCATCGACGACCATTTTGGCTGCGACATCAATCAGGTCAAGTTGTTTGTCAACAACGATCACAACTCCCCTGGCGAAGTATCGTGAAAGCTCCGGCCAACTGAGTTTACCGGTTTCAAGATTCAGATGCTGTTTGATTGCTTCTGCCACAACCGGCTGTTTATTTTCGTCGTCTGTCATAATGTCAGGCTGTTACTGTTTTGTAAATTCGAGGAAAAAATTTTCAGTTAACAAATCATGTTCACGTAACAATTTGAATCCGGCGCGTGAGACTTCCTTGATGACCTGCTGTTTGTTCGCACGTGTATGGCCCATTACCCAGTTGGAACTGACTTGCGGGTCCTTGCGAAAATCAATTATAACAAGTCGTCCTCCGGATTTCAGCGCCTGATGGATACTTGACAGCATGGTCTGCGGGTACTCGAAGTGGTGGTAGGTATCGGATGTAAAGGCCATGTCAATTGAATTTACCGGTAAATTGACAGAATGTTGTGTATTAATGATGCCGTCAATATTATGCAGATTTTGTGCATGTGCTGAGCGGATTATATTATCAATAAAGGTTTTGGAAATATCGACCGCATAGACCTTGCCCTGCGGTACGGCCCTGGCGAACAGGCGTGTAAACAGCCCGGTGCCGGCACCAATATCTGCTATTACATTATCAGGTTTCAACTTTAACGTGCTGACAATCTGCTTGCGATAGTCATACACTTCGCGGCCATCGCGTTCAAATCGCTCTACCCACGTGTCAAAGTCCGGGTTTAAATAATGCTGATTTATCGTTGGATTAACATTTTGCTCATCTGCAAAGCTGATGGTAGTAACCAGAATACAGATGCAAGTCAGTGTGAAGCGGCGTATATTCATAGTGATTGTTAAGCTCGCGTACTTTATGTTATCTATATTATAGGATGTCAACTATGCGATGTAGACAAGTATACAGATTATTTACCTGTTTTGTGTTGAGTCTGGGTTTGCAGACTGCGCATGGCGCGGCATCTATGCCTGGTGAATCCGCTACAGATATAAATACCCGTGAACAATTAAATCCGGATATGAATAAATCGGATCTCAATGAGCAGGGCTTGCGTGGTTTTCCACTAATGCAAATCTATCCCCGCTATATCGCCGATCCGTACCGCACCACATTCGCGGCCAAATATTTACGAATGAATCGTTCTGATGTACCCGCATCGGGTGAGCATTACATCAGTTTACGTCTTGGCGGCGCGTTACCGCTAGCGCAATACAACTGGTCGACTATCAAATCACAGCTTGTGCTTGAAGGCGGGTTTCACGGTTTGTTTGATCAGGATCAGTCAGCTGATAATCTGGGTTGGGAGGGTATTTATGCCTTGTATCTGGCCTTGCGTATTAGTGATACGCTGGCCATGCGCGCCGGTTATCGACATTTTTCCAGCCATGTCGGTGATGAATATGCCGAGCAAAGTGGACGTGTGCGTATTAACTATACGCGCGAGGAAATGCGTGGCGGTGTGAACTGGCAGGCACTGCAGGATTTGCAACTGTATTACGATCTTGGTTATGCCTTTACTTTACGTAATAAAAGCAAGCAAAAACATTGGCGACATCAGTTTGGTTTACAATATGAGTGTCCCGACGCATTTTTTGATTCGACAATAGGCTGGTATGCCGCTGCGGATGTATCTGTATATGAAGAAAATGACTATTCCACCAATACAACACTGCAACTGGGTCTGGTAGTACCACGACTGCATCGTGAGTGGCGCTTTTTTGTCGAGTATTATAATGGCAGGACGCAACTGGGTGAATTCTTTGAGAATAAGGAAAGTTACTACGGCGCAGGTTTCACAATTGATATTTAAACTGACAACAGAAATTAATTTGCTGAATGTAATTTAGCGTACATAAAGCATCACATCATCGGTATAAGCTATTATGAAGTCAGCACACAAATTAGTAATTATGAAAGCCACGTATTTATGAAAACCCGGACTCAACAAATACAGCCCGAATTTTACCGCCAGTTTCGTGGCAGTTTCACAGGGATTCTGAAATGGGATCAACTCGGTCAATTCTGGGATGTGCTAAAAAGCAAAGCCGATGCTGGCTGGTATATTTATGCCATGGGTGAAGCCGTGCCACAACAGGTCGCGACGGCGGAACAGGTGAATCACTTTATCATTGAGATTGATGCGCTGTTACGTAAGGAACATCAGGAAGATTATTGCGGTATCGTTTATGTGGATGACAAAGCAGACCCGAGTTTTATAAAAATTTACGATCCGAATAATCTCGGCGTGGTGTGTGGCTTTAGTGATAATCCACCTTTGCCGGGCTGGACGCTTTCACTTATTCGGCCTGAACAGCTGGATGAAAACACTTTTCTGAGCCAGTCGCGTAAACGCTGGTGGCGCCGCTTATTCAGCTAAGGCTAATCAGCTCAAGGCAGTTTAAACCCGCCGCCACCGCCCAGGCCACCTAATCCATCCATGCCGCCACCTTGTCCTGGCACCACAATTGATGAGGCTTGTTGACGCTGATATTCCTTGGCTTCTTCGATAGTGCGTTCGACGGCCTGTTGTGCAGCCGGGCCAAATTTTTCGCAGGCTTCGGCAAGCGACTGCGCCTCAATTTCAAATGTGAGCGGAACCGGGCCCATACCCGTCATCATTTGCGCCTGGCCAACAAAGATGCTGTCGCGGCTGCTGTCATCTTCACCTGCAGCAGTAACGGGAATCAGGCAGCGAATGGAGCCAATTTTCTGGTCGGTGTAACTTTCGTCGCGGTATAAATTATTGGTGTCAATTTTCATACTGGCAATTTGCGCAGTGTCGGATTGTCTGTCTGGCATAAGGTATTCCGTAGGCTATTGCAATGAGTCGCAACCATAACCGATCAGGCAGTAATTTTCATCCGCAGGGTGGTTTTGATTTCTTTAAAGGTAAGAAATTGGCAGGAAATGACGTAATATATCCATTATTTTTATCTAAATAGTTGATAATAAGGTAAATATATTTTATGACCGAATACTTGATATGATTAGTCGGGAATCATACATTATAGACATCCACTAGTAATAAAATGAGGTAACAAAAATGGCACTACCAGAACGTGATGGCGATGGATATTTAGTAGATATGAATGGCTGGAGTCCGGAAATCGGGCGAGAAATGGCAAAAATCGACGGTGTCGAACTTGATGACACGAAATGGGAGCATATTCTCAAGGCCCGTGAATATTATGAAGAATTCGCTGTGGTTCCGCCGATTCGCAAGTTTTCCAAGTATGTCGGCGCAGATCAGAAAGAAATGTTTAAAATGTGGATGACTGGTCCAATGAAGCCTATTACCAAGTACGGCGGGTTACCCAAGCCAACCGGTTGTGTGTAATTATTTAACTGATTTGTAACAAATTTTGTTTAATATCATGTTTTCGTACCTGACGATTAATCGAAAATATTAATCGTCACAATCGAAATATTTGGATTTACAATCATCCACCTGCTCGTATATATAGTCACTATGTGACCGGCGTACGGCGCTAGTTTTTGAGTTCTGATTTAGCTTGAGGGTTTAATGATGGATACAGATCTTGATGATGACATGATAGATGGCTCTGAAGACAGTATTGATATGTTTATTGATGCAGTCGAAACAATACGTTTAGACAAACCTGAAAATATCCACACTCTTGATGCCAAGCGTCGTCTGGAAATATTTCTGGAAGAACGCCGTTTGCAAAAAGAACTTGCGGAAGATTATAACTATATCTAAATCGTAAAATAACGTTGCGGGGTGATGTTCATCACCCCGCAATCTGTTACCTGTCTTTATATTATTACCGATCAGCTTTTGTCGCGGAGTAATTGCTCAACCTGTCTCGCCAGTGTGACAAAATCCTTGCGATAGTTTTCCTTGTCTTCACCCAGCGCAGCAGTAGCGCGTGTAATGACATTGTGAATATTTGCATTTGCCTTGAAGGGGGAATCGCGTAACACCAGGCCAATCTCAGCTACCGCAGCAGCAAAGCGGATGTTGGTTGACGCAGCGGTTTTTGCGAGTGTATCGAGGTACGGCACACTGATACTGATTAAACGACTGTTGTGTTCATCAGGATTTTTATAACGCAGACGTACCGACATCAAATCTTTTGCCTTATGTTGTAGTACATCGGTTTTTACAAAATCGAGCTGATCCGTTGTTACTTTATTTTTATCATTAGGTACGATTTCATATAACGCAGTAACCGTGTGTGCCACGCCGATTTCACCGGCATCTTTTTTATCATTATTAAAATCTTCGCGTTGCAACATACGATTCTCATAACCAATCAGGCGATACTCTTTAACGTGACGAGGATTAAATTGCAGCTGAATTTTTACATCCTTGGCGATGGTATAGAGTGTGCCGGCCATCTGGTTAACCAGCACTTTTTTTGCTTCCTGTAAAGAATCGATATAGGAATAATTTCCGTTACCCTTGTCAGCCAGAGTTTCGGCAATCGTATCATTATAGTTGCCATGTCCAAAACCGAGTACGGAAAGGAACACGCCCTGTTTTGCCTTGTCGGCAATGAGTCGTTGCAGATCGGTCGTGGAACGCGTGCCAACATTAAAATCACCATCGGTAGCGATGATGACACGGTTATTGCCTTCACGCAGAAAATTTTGCTGCGCTATTTGATAGGCCAGCTTTATGCCTGCTGCGCCTGCCGTCGAGCCACCCGCCTGCAAATTTTGTAAAGACTCAATGATGCTGCGTTTATCGGTACCCGGTGTGGAGGGTAATACCATGCCTGCGGCACCGGCATAAACTACGATGGCGACACGATCCTTGTCGCGTAAATTTTGTGTCAGGGTAATCATGGCGGATTTGACCAGTTGTAAGTCATCATGCATGGAACCCGACACGTCGATTAAAAATACCAGATTGGATGGTGGCATGTCCTCAGTAGCAATGCGTTTGCCTTGCAGGCCGATTTGTACCAGCCTGTTTTGCGGGTTCCACGGGCATGTCGCGACTTCGGTAGCCACAGAAAATGGCTGACCATCAGCAGGCTGAGGGTAGTCATAGTTAAAGTAATTGATCAGCTCTTCGATGCGCACCGCATCTTTCATCGGTAGACGACCGGACTGGATAAAACGCCGTACATTACTGTAGGCAGCTGTATCAACGTCAATCGAGAACGTGGACACCGGATGCGCCAGGGTCGGTTGGAAAGCATTTTCATGGATTTGCTGGTAGGTTTCCTGATTTAGCTCTGGATTTACGCGTGAATATAAATCAGTAGCAGACTGATTAGCGACGTTACCGGCGTGGAGGGCCATTTTTTCTTCCAGTCTGGCTGGGACGCCGTGATACTGCCCAACACGCAGTTTATCGGCTTCTTCTTTGGATTTGGCCCGTACCACGCTTGCAGGCGAAGCAGGCTGTTGGATTACCACATCGCCGCGTATTTCGTTTTGTCCACATGCGCTGATGCTGCCAAGCAGTATGCCCAGACTCGCGTAGCCGGCGTAGCGTATTGATTTTAATGAGGTTATTGTATTTATATTTAACATAATATATCTCCTGATAATCTTGTATTGTTACTAATGGGAATATTTTCCCATTTACTAATGGGAATAATATCCCATTATTTTGTCCTGTCAAGCCCAAAGCGTGATATGCTTGGATAAATCCTTATGAATAGAGCCCCTATGAGTACTGACCCGTCAACTTCTGTTCTTACCCAGGCATTACGCCAGTTATTGCGCCCGCTGGTGCGTATCCTGCTGCGGCAGGGCATTGCGTTTGATTCGGTGAGCGAAGTGCTCAAGCAGGCGTACGTCGATGTCGCGGAGAAAGAGTTTGGCCTGGCGGGTAAAAAACAGACCGTGTCACGCATATCTACCATAACGGGACTAACGCGCAAGGAAGTCACGCGTATTCAGCAACTCGACGAACTGGACCTGGCGGTATTAAACCAACAGTTCAATCGCGCCGCGCGTGTCATCATGGGCTGGATTTCGGATGCCAACTTTACCGATAGTCAGCAGCAACCACTCGCTTTACGCCTCGATGCGGGCCCGCAAAGTTTTAATGAGCTGGTGAAACGCTACAGTGGCGACATTCCACCGGGCGCCATTGCCGATGAGCTGTTGCGCGTCGGGGCGATCGAACAAACACAGGACGGTAAAGTCAGGCTGGTACAACGTGCCTATGTACCGCAACTCGACATTAGTGAAAAACTGAAAATACTCGGCAGCGATGTCAGTGATTTAATTAACACGATTGATCACAACATCAATGATACACCTACTGCCCACTTTCAGCGCAAGGTTTGTTACAACGCCATTCCACAACAGCTTTTACCAGAGCTCAAACTGAGACTTGCCGACATCGCACAACAAAGTCTTGAGCAAATGAATACCTTGATGTGTGAACACGACAGTGATTGTAACAAGTCGTTGGCAAAGGGAGACCGTCGTGCCGGAATCGGCATTTACTATTTTGAAAACGAGACAGACAAATGATTATTTTAAAAACCCGGGTTCGTGTTTTCCTGTTGATTGCTCTGGCATGCATTATCTATGCATGTGCATCGATATCAAGAGAAGTCGCGACACCTGCAGAAACCGACAGCAAACCGCCTACACCTGATTTGCCGGCTTCGGTTGTTGCGCCAGAATCAGCACGGCAAAAAAACAAACGCCAGCGCTCTGAAAAGGATGCAGTACCGAAAAGTGTACTGGAACAAAAAAAAATCGGCCACCAGGATAACTATGGAAACTCATCAGAGGAACGTACGGCGCCTGCCGCAGCACCGTTAATGAAAGAATCGGTCGTGCCGAAGCGTGAAATGCTGGAGGAAGGCGGGATAGGTGGTACCGGTAATACAGATTGTGCAGATAACACCATTAAACCGGGATGCAGTAAAACTTATTAAATGTTACCGGGAAATTTTTAATTTCTTGTTCAGGATATTCTGGTAGTCGCGTATACGATTAACATAGTGTACTGGCTCGCTACCACGCGCGTATCCATGCTTTAGATTTTTGTAATATTTTTTTTGTGACAGCAGCGGTAAAACTGTTGACAGATCAGTCCACAGATTCGGGTTTTTATCCAGTTCAATCGCCAGTGTTCTCGCATCATGAATGTGTCCCATACCAACATTATACGCAGCAAGCGCAAACCAGGTCCGATCCGGTTCACGAACACTATCGGGAACTTGTCTGTATAAACGTTTCAGATAGCGTGCGCCACCCCAGATACTTTGTTCCGGATTGAGGCGACTTTCAATACCAAGGGTCTTGGCGGTTGTAAGTGTCAGCATCATGATGCCACGCACACCGGTGGGACTTTTGGCATTTGCTCGCCAGTGTGATTCCTGATAAGCCTGTGCCGCCAGCAGGGTCCAGTCAAGGTGGTACTTTTTTGCTGCCTGTTTGAAAGTTAATTTATATTTTGGCAGGAGTGTAGCGATACGCCTGGTAAATCGACGCGTGTCAACATAGTCAAATTCCTGGATATACCCGTAGTATTTCGCAATCAGTTCATCGAGCTTGCCGGAACTGCGAAAGTCATCCAGCCAGTCTTCTATTTCATCCTGTAGGCCGGAAGAATTGGCCGGCAATAGCCAGGCGAGGGGTTGCGGTTTGGTGAGATTAAAGCGCGCGGTGAGTTCAGGGTAATAGCGCTGGTTCAGGGCAAAGATATTTGAATCGGCAATGGTACAGTCCGCCTTGCCAAGCCAGACACTTTTAAGCAAATGTTCAGTATCTGCATCTTCGTCAATATGCCAGACAAGTTTTGGATGACGGTTTGTAAGACGTTTGAGTTGTTCGAGATAACTGGTTGCTGCGGGAATAACAAGATTAAGGCCGACCAGATCTTTGACCTGTTTCGGATTGGCGCCGCCACGACGGCAAACAATTTGTTGTTGTACCTTCTGATAAGATTCGGCGAATATATACTTGCGGTTGCGCGCAATGGTATCTGTCAGACCCGCCGCTGCCATATGTGCTTGCCGGGAGTCGATCGTTTCAAGAATTTCAGGCAAGGTATCTTTTACAATAAAATGTGCTTCAACATTGAGATGTTTTGTAAATTTTGTTACCAGGTCGTATTCAAAACCGGTAAGTTCATCGTGTAATTCATAATAGGTGGTGGGTGCATTACGTGTGACAACATGCAGTTTACCGGAACGTTTTACTTCAAGAAGTATGGGATCTTCTGAAAAGCATGATGAAAGAAAACCAATGCTCGACATCAGAAAGTAAAAGCGAAACTTCATCACAACCACCATCATAGTCTTTGATTATATTGGGGTGTGGCTTTAAATGCACCCGTTTACAGTCAGCTTATATGTAAATAAATATAATTATGGTTGCTATGTTACTAATTTTTAATAAAATAATTAGGCAGCAAATTATCAGCGGATTATGATAATATGCCTGTAAGTTGATCGAAAGTTGTATGTGTTCGATATAAAACAACGTTGCTTTATTACAATAATCTTTGCAAGTAAAATTTCGGGGGATAGTGATGAGTGAAGTAATCGAATTTCCGGTGCATAAAACTGTCAAGGCCAAAGAGCAGCAGAAAGTCGGCCAGATCGATAATTTTTTATCCGCTGATCCTTACTATGTTTTTATTCGTGATTTACTGAGTGCCATTTCCAACTGTGGTATCGAGCTGGACAATCCGCCAGAGGTCAAGGCGCGAGAAATTTATGCAAAGTATGAACGCGAGAATAAACTGTCAGAGTTTGCCAAAATTATTGATCCGAGTTGAACCTGAATTTCATGTTGTGACAATCAGCTGTTAAACGCCTGTTTGTTTACAAACCGCAAATAAGCACGTTGCCACCACTTTCTCGCGACATAAGATAAAATGTCATTGCGAATCAATACCAGATCTGTCGTTTGCCCCCGATATACTGCCTGAGTCAATTCCGTTATAAAATTCGGTGTTTCCTTGCCAACCATTTGCCAGATATGTTGCCAATATTGCAGCGTGATATTGTGTTTTTTATTCTGAGATGGGTGAGGACGAATCTTTATCAGTGCGCACTTGATTTCATGACACGACTGCGCGGTCAATAACTCTGTCAGGCTGCGTAAATAATTTTTTACATAACTGTAGTAACAGCGAATTACTGTGAAAATTCGGAATACGACATAGGCAGAAAAAATCCCGAGCAAAATAAACGCTATGATGAGTATCAGCCGGGTAGTAACAAGTGTTTGTTGCGGTGTATAGACCACGTCAACCAGCTTGCCAGAGTCCGGATCAAAATAATTCAGTTTTATCGTCGGCAGTGTATAGATACCCTGTTGTAGTAATTTGTAAGGTATGCGGTAGTGTATGGCGGTAGTTACCCCGGAGACCGAAACCGTTTGTTGTGTTGATGGTGTGACAGGATAAAAAACCGATTCTTTAGACGAATGTATTTGTGCTTCCAGCATGGGCATAAAATGTGTTGGCAAACCTGATCCCTGTAAACTGATGTGCCAATATTGCAATGATTGCTTTGTGTTGATGAGGGGCATCTCATCTTTCGAATGGATAGACAATTTTCCAACCGGAATCGTCGGTGGCACATATAATGGTAAAGGATTGATGGTCAGACGATATGTCGGACTATAAAAGCGATGTGTAATTTTTCCCTGGTGCGAGTAATTAACAACCAGATCAGATACTTTCTGTGTGCCGGGCACTAACGGGAATATTGCCCAACCCACTGTGTAGCGTGTTTGAGAATCTGTCAGGCGTTGCTTGTATTGCGTAACGGGCAGTAAATCCATGTTATTAATTTCGCTATTTTTCGTTTCCAGTTGGGCAAACTTGTTGTCTGTTTTTATGGTAGTCGTGACCAGTACCTGTTGTCTTTGCCAGGGTGACAAGGTTGATACATGATGTTCGATGGTAAAAGGCTGGTTGGTGCGCGGGTCAATTGCGCTGGTGACTTGGATATCAAACGGTCGAGAACGGACGTTATTATAAGATAACGCCGGAACCCGAGTGGTGCCGGTAAGGTATGGATATAAATGAATTTGCCAGCTTTGTGTCGCAACACCATTTTTCGTAAGCGTTTCAATATTATTTGTCGTATCGACGTGAAAATATTTCTCCAGTTCAGACAGGTCAACCCTGGCTAACGAGGTGAGTGTATTGTTGGCAGAGAGATGCAGTACAAAGTATTTACCCAGTTCTACTTTTGTTGCATGGGTGGTTGCTACAAACGTTGTTGCCGCATTGGCGGGCGCGAATACACCGAGACAGAGCAGCATGATGAACAGACGCATCACCATGGTTTTACCTCGGGGATGACTTTGGGTGCCGCAACCGGTGCAGGAAATCCTTCTTCCTGTTCAAACATGCGTTTCCAGATGATGCTTTCATCATAGGTAATTTGTCGCTGTTGTAGCGATATTGCATTGCTATCAGTGATTGTATATGTCCAGGGCGTGTCGTCCTGTAATTCGATGTTTTGTGAAGCCGGTCGTGCCCGGTTTAATAGCGTCTGATTGGCGTCCTGTTTACTGTCAGTTGTATTACCAAAGAAATCAACCGTCTCATCCTTGTCACTCAATGTTATGCGTGCGGAATTGATATCGACATTTTGCTCGATATTGACACTGCGTGGCCCGCTACCGGGACGACTTTCGGAACGTTCAGCGGTTGATCGCTCTTCAAGCAGTCGTTGACGTTTTTTCTCTGCCATGATGATGGCGTATTCATAATTGATTTTTGCTGCGTGCAGGTTGTCCGCGTAGCGCAAGCTATCCTGATAAAGTTGCGCTGCCTGCTGGTACTCCGTCATTTTGTAATAGCTGTTGGCAAGATTGAAAATAGCCCGGGCACGTTGTGCGTCATTTATTGCGTCCAGGTTTGCCTGTATATACAGGGCAGCAGCGAGTGGAAATTGTTTTAACTGGTAGGCAGCATCGGCTTCACCCATACGTGCGGCATAACCGCTCAGACGGGTAAAGATTTGTTTTGCTGCCTGATATTGACCGCTATTGTAGAGTTTAAAGGCCCTGGTATAAGTTGCCTGAGTCTCTGCGGAGCTGGAATTGGCATCAGCCTCAGCTTTGACATCCTGCAGGACAGGCATTACAAATAAAAATATAAAAAATACTTGCAGCAGTGTCTGGTTTACGGGTTTGTTTTCAGCTTTTGTTATTCGTACTTGTGCGAGAACATAGCACAACACGGCAGCGAGTAATGGGATATAAAACAATTCTGTCCAGTTAATCAGGCGTGAGGAAGTTTTTTTACCAGATTTTGTATCCGAACTGGTACTGGTATCAGGCTGGCTCTGCTGAACAAGACGGCGAGCCCGGATATTTTCATAATATAAGCTTTGCCAGTCCTGATCAGAATCGCTGAACGTGACATAGGCTCCGCGTGTTGCCTGACTGATTTGTTCAAGGGTATTTTTATTCAGCCGTGTGGTGACAGCAAGATTATTATGTTTCAACCACTGCCCCTCATTTGTCAGCAAGGGCGTGGCGACCGGTGTGCCTATACCGAAACTGTAAATAGCAATATCAGCGCTGGCATATTTTGCCAGCGTTGCCTGAACAGATGTTCTGTTTTGATCTGTTCCGCTGGAGCTTGCCAGATCAACATCACCGTCGCTGACGAGTAACACCGCCTGCGTCGTATTATTCGCCGAGCCATCATGAGCGAGCAGGTTGTGGGTAAACTCAAGGGCTGCCTGTACATCGCTGCCTGCAGTCGGCAACCATTCACTGCGCAAGGACTGAATGGCCTGACGCAATTGTGATTTTTCAAAGGTGGGTGGCACTAATACATGTGGTCGTGCTGAAAAGACAATGATGCCAACACGCGTATTGTCAATCATATTAACCAGATCTAACAGCTCGAGTTTGGCGCGTTCTATACGGGATGGTTGTACGTCACGCGCTGCCATGGAAAATGATGTGTCGACGACGATTAGCAGCTGGCTGTAAGCCTGCTTGTCCAGTTCATAAATTTTGTCAGGCAGGCGCGGTCCGGCGAGAGCAAGCGCAAATAAATTCCAGGCCAGCAAGGAAAAAAACAGATAACGCCAATAGCCTTTACGTGTTGTTTTTGTATCGAGTATTACCCAGGGTGATAAGGCCTTGTCGTTAAAACGGTCAGGTTGTTGTGCGCGTAATAATAGTGCAATGATGAAAATCAACACGGGCAACAACGCGAGCCATAACCACAAAGGTTCACGTAATGTTATTTCAACAAACGCCATCAGTGTTGTCTCCGCAGTAACGGCACAAGTGAACCGAGAGCTATCCATATCAGTGCTGCGGCAAGTGGCCATGAATATAAAGTATTTCTTATAAATACCGGTTCGGCTTTAATGTGTTTTTTCTCGCTGGATTGAATGGCTATAAGGGCTGCTTGCAGATTTTCGACATTGTTGGCCCAGAAAAATTTTCCATTGGCTGACTCAGCGACTTGCTGTATCAGTTTGAAATTGACAGGTTGGTATACCAGCCCGGTTGCGGCGTTTTCATTCGCCGCATCGCTGGCGGCGCCAAGTGCAATGGCGTGCAGGCGTATGGATTGTTTGGCGAGTAATTTTGCGACTACCCGCGGGTCGATGTCCCGATTGGGCCGGTTGACATCAGAAATAAGTACCAGCACCGGATTGTTATCTTCAGTGCGGGCCTGATCCTGTGGGGCAGGATTTTTTAACTGCTGCAAGGCATATAACAGCCCGCGGCTGATATCCGTGGTACGCCCGGTCAGTACAGCAGGTTGCAGCCTGTTTAACTGATAACGTAGTAATGCATAATCGGTTGTCAGTGGCACATAATTATAGGCCTGTTCGGAAAAAATAATCAGACTGATACGGTTACCTTGCAGCTTGTCAATAAAGTGATTCAGTACAATTTTCAACATGGTCATGCGGTCTGTACGCCGACCATTTATGATGTAGTCGCGCAACACCAGACTGACTGACGTATCAACCAGAAAGACAATATCGCGGTGCAAAGGAGGATCCGGAATTCGCACGCCGTTTTTATATGGTTGGGACAAGGCAATATGCAAAAAAATAATGAATACGCCGTATTTGATGTAGCTGTAAAAATCGATGGAATAATATTTTTCTGATTTTTCCTGTTTGGACTGGAATAATAATTTTATTGCCGGGAAAAAATAAATACGCTGATATAATTTCCGTATTTGTCGCTGTTCATTATCCAGTTGAATCTTGTGTCCTGCAAACGGCAAGGATAGCAATAACATCAACACGGCCAGGGATACCGGTATTGCATAAAGCCATTCAATATAGGTGATGTTAATCAAGACAGCACCTTTAGTGTGCCAGTATGTCGAGCAAGACCTTCACGCTTGAGTAATGTTAGTGCGGTATCGAGCAGGGACAAGATTTCAGTTTTTGTTACGTTTGCTGGAGAATAGCAGGCGTGATCTAATTGTTCACAGAATGACTTTACCGCTTCAGTCCGTGCTGTATACCGAAAGTCGGGTCGTAACAACATGCCCGTAACTCGTGCAATTGTTAATGCAGTGGCTCTGTAGTCAGATGCTGTATCGCGTTTTAGTTTGCTGCGTAACAGTGTCAGCTTGACGCGTGCCGCGAATCGCGGCTGTCGTAACCATATATATAGTATAAGTAGCAGTGAGCTCATTATTGCCACTGCTATAACTAGCCACCACCACGGCAACATATCCGCTGGCATGGCCGGGCCGATGATATCTACCCATTCAGCATCAACCCTGGTGGCAGTGTTTGATGTCAGCGTAGCGATTTGGTCAGGCGTGGTCATGGCAAATTACGATGTTATTAATGCGTCGTCATCAGTGTTGATACGTCGGTATTGAATCTGTGCCGCTTGCAGAGCGTTTTTCACCTGCTCGATGTGGTTGTGCATGGCGAGTTGTTGTGGCGCACGCACAACGCTTGTTGAACAATCAAGATCAACCGTTGCCTGTAAAACCGGATCCTGAATCAGGTAGTGCCCGGCTGACGGCAAGCTTGCCTCGGCGGCATCAATAATGTGATGCGCGATAACCGTGTGTTGTTGCCCAAGTGCATGCAGACGATTATTCATGTTGGCATGATAATCCAGAAAGTCACTAAAAATAAAAATCAGGCTGCCGGCCGTAAGTTGTACGTTGAGTAAATCCAGTGTTTCATCGAGCCGGCATTCGCCTGTTGTATCAGTCAGGGGTGGGCAGGGTGCAATGAATTGTTCGATCAACAACTGTGAATTATGCTGTCCCTGTTTTGCGGGATACCATATCAACTCCTCATCCATGATCGCGGCACCGACATGTAATTGCAGGCGCTGCGCCTGAAACAGATTCATGAGCGCGTGCTTGACGGCACATGTAACCTTGAGTTGTTTACGTGTACCGAAACGCATCGCGGCACGCCGGTCAATGAGCAGATACAATTGTGGGCGTCGCTGCTCATGAAAAATTTTTCGTACCATCTGACCGGTACGTGCATAAATACGCCAGTTGATGTGTTTAATTGGATCGCCACTGACGTAAGGACGATGTTCGGCAAACTCATAACCACTACCTGCAAAGGCCGAATCTTTTTCACCCAGTAAGGGATGTTGTACTTCACGTAAGGCAGTGAGATGGGCGAGGTTTGATCCCAGTGCGCGTTTTTGAAGTAACAGCAGCTGTGTCGAATCCAATAATGGCAACTTGATGCGCGGCGAGGGTTGCCAGCCTGGTGGAGTAAAACGGTTCAGTGTTGCGACAAATTTTTGCCACTGCATCATGGTATGGGAATGATGCTGATTAGTTGTTGTACGATGGCATCCACGCTGACCTGGTTCGCTTTGGCGCTGTAGCTGGTGAGCACGCGGTGACGTAATACATCGGGGGCGATGGCAATAATATCGTCCGGAATAACATATTCGCGCCCCTGCAGGTAGGCATAGGCACTCGCTGCCCTGACCATGGCCAGCGTGGCACGTGGTGATGCACCAAATTCAATGTAATCTTTCCACTCGGGAATCCATTCACCAATATTGCGTGTCGCATTGACCAGTTTGACGACGTACTCTTCCAGTGTCGCTTCGATGTGGATTTCGGCAACTTCCCGTTTGGCCTGCAAAACAATTTCGGGCTGCAGGGGTGATGAAACCGGTTTGTTGTCTTCGCCAAAATGGCTTTGCCTGTCACGGCGCAGGATATTCAATTCATCTGCCTGATCGGGATAGTCCACCACCACATGCAGTAAAAATCGATCCAGTTGCGCTTCGGGCAACGGGTAAGTACCGGCCTGCTCAAGTGGATTTTGTGTAGCCATGACAATAAACAGATGAGGCAAGGAATGGGTTTTGCCATTTACTGTTATTTGATGTTCTTCCATCGCCTCGAGCAGGGCGGACTGAACCTTGGGTGGTGCCCGGTTAATCTCATCGGCAAGAATAATCTCGTGAAATAGCGGACCCGGCATAAATTCAAATTCGCTTTTCTTCGGGTCATAGATGTCACTGCCGGTCAGGTCGGAGGGCATCAGGTCGGGTGTAAATTGTATGCGTTGAAAACTGGCATGTAGCCCGCTGGCCAGGGCCTTGACCGTCGTGGTTTTGGCCAGTCCGGGAGGGCCTTCCAGCAATACGTGGCCACCGGTTAAAATGCCAATCAGTATACGGTCGAGCAGGTCGGCCTGCCCTACAATGACCGTTTGCATGTGTTCACGAAGTCTGGAAAATTCTGGTTGTGTTTTCATCGAGTATATCCATCATAGCCACAAGGGCCTGTTGCATATTGTGACTCTAGCATAGATGGCGTTAAAATGACGTGTCTGTTCTGATGTTCATCATGCAGTGGGCGCACGTTTGAGATGATGGCAATTATTCTGCCACTATAAACAAGGAAAAGCAGCAAGCTCTGCCAATGTAAAAACTTTCCACTATACTAGCTGTATCGCCAGTATCGAACTGCCAGTATTGAATCGCCAGTATTGAATCGCCAGTATCGAGACGCCAGTCGATCGGGATATCGAATTCACATTAACGAATAGATAATAAACTATGCCTGCGAAATTAATAGTCCATTTAAATAACAAGCGCATCGATGAACTGGTCCTGCAACATAATGTGTGCTCGATTGGGCGAAAAGCCGATAATGATTTGCGGCTCGAAGATGTAACAGTCAGCTCGCATCATGCCGTTATTGAAACATTTGACGGTGATGCTTATATCAATGATCGTAACAGTACCAACGGCATCTATGTAAATGGTGAACGCGTCAAGCAGGGCAGGTTACAGAGTGGCGATGTCATTGTGCTTGGCCAGTACACGATTGAATTTGTCGTGCTGGAAGATGAGCCGCTATCTACCGAGCTTGACCCTACCCAACAAATTGGCAAGCAGGAGCTGGATCGGTTGCTGAATAAAATTTCCGGCAAACAGACCCTGCCACCTACCAGGTCGCCCTTGGCAAGTAAACGTATAAACTGGATTGCCCAGAATCAGACCGGCGCCTGGTTTGGATTTGAAAATCAGCCGGCTATTCAGGGCGATGACTGGGTGGACAGCAGTAGCCGGGTGAAAATAATGTTAAAGCAGGAATCAGTGCCGAATCCAGACTGGCAGGACAGTTTGCGAAAGGTCTAGTTTGTCGCTGAATATCACTGTGTAACCGGGTTTTCTAGCTACCCGGTTTGTTCAGATCATAACCCCAGATATCCACATCCTTGCCCTGCTCACGAAAGTGCTCCGCACGTGCGGCGAGATAACGTTGAAAGCTGGGTTCTTTCTCATAGGCACCTTCAAGCACATAGGCGAAGATGCCCTGGGTATGGAAAGACTTAAAAAAAGCCTCAGACCGTATTATTTCTTTTCCTTGCGGGTTAAACACCACAATGGTGGGTGCATATTTGACGTCCAGTTGTTTTGCCAGTTCTCTGGCGGTGGTTTGTTTACCATCGACTGTTGTTAGCGGTGTGTTTGACCACATGTCCAATTGCACAACAGCAAACTTGCTTATTACATCGCGGGTTGATTTATCTACCAGGACCTTGTTATGCAAGGTGTCACAATTTGGACAATCACTCTGTTCGAACATAATGGCAAAGGGTTTATCTTTTGCTTTGTTACTCAAATCGTAGGGTTTGTTGAGGAAAAAATCCTGCTGATGCAGACTGGATGATTTGCCGCCAGCTTTTGGTTTATAGTTTTTTGCCAGATAGTCGCGGTAACTGATTTTGTTTTCCAGCTTGCTCCCTACATATTCCAGTGCGACCTTGAATTTATCGGGCGGCAGATAGCCATTCAAGCGCAAGGCTATTTTCCCATCTTCATTAAAAAACAGGATTGTCGGGGTGTACTGTACTTTAAGTGCCGCGGAAAAAGATTTTTCGGTAAATGCCTGGCCATTGACATTGGTGACTTCCTTATCGCCCCACATATTGATTGTGATAACGTCAAAATTTTTCTTTGTATAGGTCTCGATGTCTTTTTGCGAAAGATTTTTGTCCACCAGGGCGTGACAGTATGGACAACCATTTTGCGTGAACACTACCATCAAGCGCTTGCCATTAGTCTTTGCTTCTTGAATGTCGGCTTTAAAGTCATTGAAGCCTTCTTTAAACCAGGCCGGATATTCCGTTTCCATGGCACCGTAAAATTTACCCTGATCTTCTGACTTGTTACCACCCGCCGCATGAGCCGATGTTACGGCAAATGCCAACAAGCTGAAGAACCAATAAGTTTGCAGGTTGAGTCTGGACATAACAATTCCCCTAAATATTACCAGAGTTAATCTGATGGATAGCCGATACCACCAGTTTGGACCTATACTATATATTAGAATGGTAGCTCGTAGAATAATTCCCCGCTAAATAAAAAATATCTGCATTATTCTGCGTGTTGTCGTGTGTATTCATACATGACGATTGATGCTGCCACACTCACATTCAGACTCTGGGTGATGCCAAAATGTGGTATTCGTAAACACTGGATGTAGGGATAAGCCGCCAGATCAAAGCTGATGCCAAGTTCTTCATGGCCAAGAATAAAGGCGCTTTTAACAGGTAGCGCATGCGTTGCCAGCGACTGTGAACAATCGGCAGTCAAGGCAAACAGATTGTACCCTTCTGCCTGCAAGGACTCAAAACAGCTATCAATCGTGTCATGAAATTTTGCCGGTACTTTGCGGAATGTGCCTTTTGCAGGCGCCGGGTCAAACCAGCCGATATTGATGAGGTGTATGGCGTGGGCGCCGAAGGCTTCGGCACTGCGAAAAATTTTTGGCACGTTATAGCCGGTCTTGAGATGGTCCAGCACAATGACAAATTCATGTGCGCCGGGTTTCGCGAGCAGGTTACGATTACGTTCTTTTTTATAACGCGCTTCAGCCTTGTACTTGTCTTCAAGTTTGCTTTGACGTATGGCACGGCTTTTATTACTCATTATTAATGTCCGCTATGCGCATTATCATAAACAAACTCAACTTCGACATCGCCACCCTGTTTGTTGGCGATAATTTTTTGCAGGTCAGGACTGCGTGTTGCCAGGTAAGCACACATGGCAGATTTCATGTGTTCATCGTTTGTATCGATTGCCCGTATCAGATGCATCGTGACATATTGCACGCGACAAAATTGATCCGGATCATCGACAGTCGTGTCACCGATTTTGATACCGGCATCCATATCCAGATCCATCTTTTCCAGAAACACGCGTTGCTTTCCCGGCAGGCGTTGTTGTCGGTTATATTCAATGACTTGTTCGTCATTGATGGTCAGTACAAAATAATCCCGCATCAGATATCCTTGTCAGTACTTTGTTTGGCGTAGTTCATAATCAGGCAAACGAAAAATAATTAATTGAACACTTGCGCACTGTAAGTGGTCGTTCTAGTCTGGTAACAAGTCTCCTATTCTAGCGAATTTATATTGTACGGGGAATTTATATTGATCGGACAAGTCAGCAGGTTTGTTTAAAGACGGTAACATGATAAATACTGAAAATAGTGTCTCTGCAGATAATTCTCCACCGTCGCCACGACTGGTTGTTGCGATCGCGCAACGCTTGTCATTATCGGCTGATAACATTATTCAACTGATGAAAGCAACAGGACTGATTCCTGCCCCCGCCACGCTGGTTAATTATATTGATAAATTTCTGTTGCTTGTCGGTGTGACATTTATTGTTGCTGGCATTGCCGCGTTTTTTGCCTTCAACTGGGCGGAGTTACACAAGTTTTATAAATTCGGCCTGATTCAGGCAGCCATACTGGTTTGTACAGCTCTGACCTGGCATAAAGGGATCGATTCATTAATTGGCAAGGGTGCGTTATTTGCTGCCGCATTCCTGGTGGGAGTTTTATTTGCACTATATGGACAGGTTTATCAAACCGGTGCTGACCCTTATGGATTGTTTCTTACATGGATGTGTCTTGTTTTGCCGCTCGCCATTATTGGTCGACAGGCTGGTTTATGGTTATTGGTAATTATACTGGCAAATATAAGTCTTGTTCTGTTCTGGTTTCAGGTGTTATATCCACAAGATAATTTTTTTGCTTCATTACTAGGTCCTGTATTTGGTTTGGCATTGAGTATGGCTGACCCGGAGTTGTCTCAATTATTGCTGTTGCTTAATCTTGCGGTGCTGGCAATCTGGCATGTGTTCGCCAGACAAAATATTGATTGGATGCAGGTTCGCTGGTTGCCACGAATAGTCGTTTGCCTGATATTTTATATCGCAACTGTTGCCACGATTGCACAAATCTTCAATTTTAACTATCGCTATCACGATGATGCAGTTCAGCTCATGCCGTTATGGTTTTTACTCATCAGCGGTCTGAGTATCTGGTTTTATCAAACGAAATTAAGGGATTTGTTTGTGCTTGCGGTGACAGCGTTTTGTATCGCCATGGTTGTCACCTCGTTTATTGGTCGCAATATTCATTTTGATGCGGCATCAGCCCTGTTTATGGCGATTATTATTATCCTGCAAATTAGCGCGGCAACTTACTGGTTAAGACGCGTTATGAATAATTGGAAACAGCCAGATGAGCAGTAAATTGAATAGCAAGATACAACATTCCATAGCCGAACTTGGTGTTGATCTGCCGGACGACTGGCAAACCACTATAGCGGATATACAACAGGCGGAGCGCGACGTTCAGCCCTGGTATATTCGCACCATGGTGGGTATAGGTGCATGGATAGCGAGCCTGTTTCTGATTGGCTTTATTACCAGCCTCAGTCTGCTGGCGGCAGATACGGCATTTATTGTTATCGGTGTCGGTTTTATTGTCAGTGCCAATATTCTTTACTATAAAGTGAAAAATGATTTCATGTTTCATATTACCCTGGCGTTCAGTCTGGCCGGACAGATACTGATAGCGATGGGAGTAGAAAAGCTGGTGCATATGAATGAAGTTGCAGCGATTTGTACGCCACTCATTTTGTGCAATATTATTTTATTTTTTACGTTCCGTGACTTGGTGCATCGGTTTCTGTCAGTCAGTATCATCATTACCTGTCTGACATTTTTGATTTATGAATGGAAAGTACAGCATCTGTTGACGTATCTTGTGCCCGCATTGAGTTTCTGTTTTGCCTGGCTGGTGAAGAATCAACATCGTACCAGGTTGCAATACAATACTCTCGCACCACTAGCCAGCGCATTAATGATGAGCACATTTGGCATGGTGATGTTATCTACGCTTTATGTGTTGCCGGAGTTATCGAGAAATTTCAGTTTTTTTCCGAGTCCATGGATCGCAACAGTCGGGATCGCATTGGTTACCTTGTACGTGCTTGTCAAAACATTACCGGGTATTTTCATGCAACAAAACAGGTTATATGAATTCAGCTTGTATGCCCTGATATGGATAGTGATGTTATGCAGCCTGAATGCCCCGGGGATCATGTTCGCTGTTTTGGTGATGTTATTGGGCGTGACGTATGGACATAAAGTATATAGCAGTATTGGTATTGCCTTGCTCAGTGTGTTTACGATCAGTTACTTTTACGGCATCGAAACCAGCCTGCTGGTTAAATCCTATACGCTGGTCGCCACCGGTGCGGCCTTATTGGCAGGTCGTTGGTGGTTATCACGCTGTATAAATAAAATTGCAGGCAGCACACATGCGTAAGATCATCTTAGTACTGACCGTGCTGGTAAGCCTTGTTCTGGCAAACAGCCTGATTATTGGCAAAGAGCAGTTACTGAAAGAAGGTACCACCGTGTTACTGGATCTGGCGCCACGCGACCCACGCTCGCTATTGCAAGGTGATTTTATGCGGCTGCGTTATCGGTTGGCTGAAGATATCGCCAGCCACTATCGTAAGGAGATAGGCGCAGAAAAATCAGCATCCGGTCTGGTTGTGATTGAGCTGGACAAGAATGGTGTCGCAACTTTTGTGCGTCTGCACGATGATAAAATCACCCTGACTAAAAACGAACTCCTGCTTTATTACCGTCAGCGTGGCGGTGCGGTGCGGCTGGCCACCGATGCCTATTTTTTTGAGGAAGGCACCGGCAAGGTCTATGCGCCGGCGCGCTATGGTGAACTGTTTGTCGGTCGCGGTGGTGACGCGGTTCTGGTCGGCCTGCGTGATGCGCAATTTCAACGCTTGCGTGCACAAACACCAGAATAATTTCCTCATTTTTCCAATATTTCTGGTCATAAAATCGCTATTGAAATCCGGATTTTGCGACACAGATCATGGACATTGCATTAGAAAGTGCTAATATACCGATAAGTTTATCTGGAGACCGCTATATGAACTGGAACGTGAAAGAAATTGATGCGACTGAATTGGCGCAACTGGCCGACACCGCACAACCCTATCGACTTATTGATGTACGTGAAATCGCGGAAATCAAGGCCGGAACCATTGATGGTGCCGAACCAATCCCGATGGCGACAATTCCACTACGGGCGAATGAATTAAGCAAGGACGAAAAATTGATCGTGATGTGTCGAACCGGAGCACGGTCAGCGCAAGTATGCGCTTTTCTGCAACAGCAACATGGCTTTGAAAATGTCTATAACCTGCGCGGTGGTATTTTCGCCTGGGCAAGCAGCGGCATGCCGGTTACGCTACCCAGAGCAGTATAAAATTAATGTAGATATAATTGACGCAAGTTAACGTTAACTAAAACAAGCCAGGAAATTTAATCCTGGCTTTTTTTATTTTATTGAGGCAGTACTGTGTTTTATCAGGCAATCTGAGCGATCGGCACCTGCCCATTGAGTAAGGCAGGTATTTGCGCGGCGGGCACAGGAGGGCTGAAATAAAACCCCTGCATGACGTTGCAACCACGTTCATGCAAAAACTGTTGTTGTTGCCTGGTTTCAACGCCTTCTGCTATCACCTGAATGTTGAGACTTTTTGCCAGGGCAAGTATTGCTTCGATGATACTGGCGTCATCCGGGTCAGTGGTAATGTCGCGCACAAATGAGCGATCAATTTTCAGAATATTAATGGGAAATTTTTTCAGATAACTTAACGAGGAATAACCGGTACCAAAATCATCAAGCGCGAGACGAATATTGGTTTTTAGTAATTGATCAAAGGATTTTACTATATCAGGTGTGTTATTGAGCAGAATACTTTCAGTAATTTCAAGATCAAGAAGATTTGCATCCAGTGAAGTATCTTTTAATATTTTTTTCACTGTTTTGCCAAACAGCCTGGATGCAAACTGTCTGGTTGATACGTTCACCGAAATGGACAAGGGCTGGCCAAAGCTGTTCCATTCTTTGGTCTGTTGACAGGCTTGTTGTAATACCCATTTACCTACATCGACAATCAAACCTGTTTCTTCCAGTATGGGTATAAAATCTATTGGTGAAATCAATCCGAGGTCAGGATGTTGCCAGCGTAACAAGGCCTCGGTGCCAATGGTACGACCGGCAGACAAATCAACTTGTGGCTGGTAATGCAACACAAATTCATCTCGCTCCAGTGCGTGTCGCAGACTGGTTTCGAGATTCAGGCGTTGCAAGGCTTTGGAACTCATTTCCGATGAATAAAACTGGTAGGTATTGCGGCCCAGGTCTTTGGCGCGATACATGGCGATGTCAGCATTTTTTAATAATGTTTGTGAATTATCACCATCAGCAGGGAACAGGCTGATACCAATACTTGCGGTTACAAACAACTCACGTTTATCAAGTTCAAAAGGTTTTGCGAGCGCTGCAAGGATTTTTCGCGCAACTTCGCCGGCCTGTGCGGCAGAATCGATATCTTCAAGTATGACAGCAAACTCATCGCCACCCAGTCTGGCAATAGTATCTTCTTCACGCAGATGAAGGCGCAAGCGTGCGGAAAGAAATTGTAAAAACCGATCGCCCGCATCATGCCCCAGGGTGTCATTGATCATTTTAAAGCGATCAAGATCCATAAAAATCAGTGCTAACTTTTTGTTATTCTGTCCTCGTCTATGTAGTGCATGTTCCAGCCGGTCGGAAAATAATACACGGTTGGGCAGTTCGGTGAGCAGATCATGGTGAGCCAGATATTGCATGCGTTGCTGATCCTTAACACGATCAGTTATATCCTTGCCAGTAGAAATAAAATGAGTGATGTTACCGTTGTCATCAACGAGTGGAGTAATGGTTTTTTCTTCATGATAGGTTGTACCATCCTTGCGGCGATTAACCAGAGTACTGCGGAATGGGGTGCCAGTTAAGATCGTATCCCATAAGTTCGTGTAGAATTTTTTGTTATGTTCACCCGATTTTACTATGGACGGCTTGTTACCTAACAGCTCCTCCTGTGAGTAACCCGTGGTAGCTTCAAATGCCTGGTTTACAAATTCAATGACACCGTCATAGTTGGTGATCAAAACCAGATCATCAGTTTGTTCCAGCGCATGCGATAACTTACGCATGGTGTGATTCGCATCAGATTTTTCTGTTATGTCCTGCACTATGCCGACGCGTCTTATTAAATTGTTATTCGCACCGAAGATTGCTTTACCCAGCCCCCACACCTTACGTACTTCACCATCCGGTCGTATGATTCGGTATTCAATCTGATTTTCTTCATGGCTATCGTAATAATCAGTGATAGATTGCTCAACCCGTTTGGCATCCTCCGGGTGAGTAGCGTCAACCACGTGTTGCAAAATATCACCGTTAAACGTTTCCGGGTCGAGCCCATATATATAGTAGAGTTGTCGTGACCAGGTAACCTGATTGGTTATAACATCCCAGGACCAGCTGCCAATTTTGGCCAGTTGTTGTGATAATTCCAGATTTCGCTCACTTTCCAGATGTTTTTGTTCAGCAATGATGCGTTCAGTTATATCCTGAACCGTTCCAAGCATGCGATAGGGTATACCCTTATCGTCGCGAAAAACTTCACCGGCCGCATAAAGCCAGCGTATATCACCATTCGCCCAGCAGATTCGATGCTGGATTCGATAAGGTGTGTGTTGCTCGAGTGACGCATTGATGGTGTTGACGACCATATCGCGGTCATCCGGATGAACCCGTGCAAGGTAATCTTCATACGCGCCAGAGAATTCACCAGGTTTAAGACCAAACATGGCTTCGATAATATCTGACCAATATACTTCGTTGGCCAATATGTTCCAGTCCCAGATGCCAACCTGACCAGCCTGTTGTGCAAGTGTAGAACGTTGTTCACTGTTACGTAGTGCATTGAGGGCTTCGGTATGTGCGGTCATATCACGCACGATGCCAACGACACCTTTTATATGACCTTCTTCATCACGTGCCGGAGCATAATGAGATTCAAGGTGATGGTCGTTCAGTAAAACTTTTGCCACGAACGATTCACCTGCCAGCGCGCGATGAATATTGTCAATTAAATCCGGACGTTCAGCGTAGAGTTCATAGACCGACTGACCAACGAGTTCATGATCCTGATATCCCAGTGTTTCCAGCCCGCGTCCCTCGGACATATAAATTATGCCGTCGCGGTCGACGGCCCAGAATATCAATGGTGCAGTTGCTGCAACATGTCGCAATAAAGTCGCATGATCCTTGAACAACTCGAGGGTATTATTATCAGCCATCACACAGCGTCAGCCAGCTTTTATTGTATGAACTCTAAAGTTAGTCAATATAAGTGTTTTTATCACCCTTAATTGCAAAATTAATATAGATAATGTGGTGGTATTCTTGATATGGCTCAAGACTTGGTTATGTTAATGAAAGCTTGGCATCGAGTCGTAGTTTTTGCGTAACGAAAATGGTTTACTGTAATATGTATGATTCAATAGTTTGTGCGATTATTACTTCATTTTACCGAGAAACCTGTCCAGCGCATTGGCAAACTCGCGACGGTCAGTCTGGTTTAATGGTGGTGGCCCACCCGAGACCTGATTGCTCAGCCCGGTGCCGCGTATTTCATCCATAAAATCACGCATGGTGAGTTTCTGGCGTATTGTTTCGCGGTTGTAAAACTCACCGCGCGGATTAAGTGCTTCGGCGCCTTTTTCCATGACTTCTGCTGCAAGGGGAATATCGGCGGTTATCACCAGATCCCCGGCAGCGGCCTGTTGCACGATATAATTATCCGCCATATCAAAACCCGCGCTAACACGAATGGACTTTATAAAGGCAGAACGTGGAATGGTTAGAGGCTGGTTGGCTACCAGTATCAACTGACATTGCACCCGCTCTGCCGCCCGGTACAAAATTTCCTTGACCACCTTGGGACAGGCATCGGCATCGATCCAGATTTGCATGCCAGCATTCGCTCCTGTAAATAAAACATGCAAGATAGCACACAAACCGCTATACTTCGCGTCCCCTTAGAGTTTGACAAGCGCGACATGGTTTCGCGCCCTCAACAGCAAGGGTAAATGAGTCAAAGAGACTACAAGATCATGAGACATGGTCTAACCCTTGGCATTTCACATACTTAGTTCTATCTATTTCAGGTATCAAACATGACATCCGAATCGTCGGTTACTGCATTTAATCAGTTCGCGCTTAATGACGCGCTTCTTAAGGCGCTCGAAGAAGTGGGTTACGAAACCCCTTCACCCATTCAGGCCGAAACCATTCCACTTTTACTTGAAGGCCGGGATGTACTGGGCCAGGCACAAACCGGTACCGGTAAAACGGCGGCGTTTGCCTTGCCATTGATATCCAATCTCGATTTGCAACAAAAAGACCCGCAAATACTGGTGCTGGCACCGACGCGCGAACTGGCGATTCAGGTAGCGGAAGCCTTTCAAAAATATGCCCGTTTCATGAAAGGTTTTCATGTATTGCCCGTTTATGGTGGGCAGGATTATCGTGGGCAAATTCGCGCACTGGAGCGTGGTGTTCATGTTGTCGTGGGTACACCCGGTCGCGTCATGGATCACATGCGTCGCGGCACATTAAAACTTTCACAACTGAGTGCGCTGGTATTGGATGAAGCCGATGAAATGCTGCGCATGGGTTTTATTGATGATGTGGAATGGATCCTGGAGCAAACACCACCCAAGCGACAAATCGCCCTGTTCTCGGCTACCATGCCTTCACAGATTCGCCGCATCGCGACAAAATATTTGAATGACCCGGTGCAAATTACCGTTAAAACCAAAACAACCACGGTCGAAACCATTCGACAACGATTCTGGCCGGTTGGCGGCATACATAAACTCGATGCATTGACACGTATTCTCGAAGCCGAACCGTTCGATGCCATGATTATTTTTGTGCGCACCAAAACGGCCACGGTTGAACTCGCCGAGAAACTCGAAGCGCGTGGATATGCTGCTTCTGCGCTTAACGGCGATGTCGCACAAAACCTGCGCGAGCGTACGATTGATCATTTAAAGAAAGGCAAACTGGATATCCTTATCGCAACGGACGTGGCGGCACGCGGGCTCGATGTCGAACGTATCAGTCACGTGGTGAACTACGACATCCCTTATGATACAGAGGCGTATGTGCATCGAATCGGCCGTACCGGCCGTGCGGGTCGACAAGGTGACGCGATTTTGTTTGTGGCACCACGCGAAAAACGTTTGCTAAGTGCGATTGAAAATGCAACACGACAGAAAATTGAAATGATGGAACTGCCATCGACAGATTTAATAAACAACAAACGCATTGAAAAATTCAAACAACGTATCACCGATACACTGGCGAATGAACAACTCGATACCTTTACACAAATGATTGAAGAATATGAACAGGAACACAAGGTTCCGGCAGTCAACATTGCCGCTGCACTGGCGCAGCTGTTACAAGGTGAAGAACCCTTTCTTCTGTCACACAAACAGCAACACACCAAAGAAAGCTGGGCGAAGGATGACAGGTCACAACGTAATAAACGTGATCGCAATGATCGGGGTGACCGTAATGATCGAGGTGATCGTTCAGCACGTAGTGACCGATCAGACCGTGGTGATCGGGGTGATCGATCATCAAGAAAAGATCGGCCGTTTAAAGAACGTCAATCACGTGAGCGAAATAATACGCCAGAAGAAGGCATGACAACCTATCGTATTGAAGTGGGTCATGACCATGACGTGAAGCCGGGTAACATCGTCGGCGCGATTGCCAATGAAGCCGGTCTGGACAGCAAACACATCGGGCGTATTAACATTCATGATGCCTACAGTACGATCGACCTGCCTGACGGGATGCCGAGCGATATCCTGAACGATCTGAAAAAAGTGCGTGTTGGTGGTCAACAACTGAATATTTCAGCTGCCTCAGGCGAAAGTAAATCGCATGGTAAGCCTTATGACAAGAAACGATCGCCTGACAAGTCAGCCAGATCACCCGCGCGAGCAAGCGGGAAACCATCGGGCAAATCGTCGGACCGTTTTGGTGACAAGCCTGCGGGTCGCTCTACCGGTCGCTTTGGCGACAAGCCGTCTGGCAAGTTTGGAGACAAACCTGCTGCCCGGTCATCGAGCAAAACATCCGCCAAGTTTGCAGAGAAAAAGGTTATTAATATTGCCGACAAACCCAAAGCGCCAGAACAATATACCGCGAAGGCGGCGGGTAAAGGTAACACGGATAGAATCACTGTAACGATTAAGGAAAAAAGCAAACCGGGCGACAAACCAAAAGTGCGCGCAAAAAAAACTGGCGACAAAAAAATCGCACGTAAGCGTTTTGGCGATTAATTAGTTCATCTGGACGCCAGTTTCAGATGCTAATCTTTTCAATACAGCGCTGCGCCTAAACCGGTTGCATCAAATCAACCGGAAAGGGTGCAAAGTAATATTGCTCGGCGATGTAATCATCCGGATGACGATTAAAGTGATGCTGTAATAATACCATTGGTGTTATGCGGTTAACCTGCTGTTTGCGGTAACTTTCAAACCAGTTTAACAACTCTTGCTTGTCGCGACTGTCGAGGCGGGTTTTAAGGTAACCGAGCATATGCATTAGCACATTCACATGCTGTCCTCGGCTGGGGATTTTGCTCATCAACAGCATAAATTTTTCGAAGTACAGTTGTCTTGTTACTGCCAGGTTATTTTTGTTCATGTTCGCGACCAGCCTGCCCAGCTCATAACAATCCCGGGAATTTTTGGCCATCAGCACAAGTTTGTACTTTTTGTGAAAATCGCGCAGTGCCTGCGGATTATTGTCGGCATTTTCAATCAGTCGCCAGCGATAGTGCGCGTAGACTCGCTCGAGAAAATTTTCGCGCAGTTTAATATCACCCAGGCGTCCTTCTTCTTCCGTGGGCACATTCGGGTAGCGTGCCTTGAAACTGGCAGCAAACATGCCAACCCCATTGCGTTCACGTTGCCCGGTTTTATTATCGAACACCGGTACGCGTTCCATGCCACAAGTGGGTGAGTCCTTTTTAAAAATGAAACCATCAAGGCCGTCGAAGCCTTGCACGCGCGTTTCTGAATAGTCACGCATAGCGTTGGTTAATTCCCTGTGCGGATTTTTTGAATTCACCAGTTTGATTTCGGTTTCAAACTTGCGCAGCTGTATCACCGGGCGGGGTATGCCCAGACCCAGCTCCACTTCCGGACACACAGGGCGAAGATCGAAGTATTCGGCACACTCCTGTAATACAAAGCGGTTCTGTTTGTGGCCGCCATCGAAGCGTACTGACTTTCCCATGAGACAGGCGCTGACGCCAAGTTGGGGTTTTTGTTCTGCTTGTTGCATGCTTGGCCCTCACAGGTCATCCAGGTTATACAGTAATTATACAAAATATCCTTTAATGTACAAGTATAATATTGTACAATATGTATAAATAATTGCAGGCAGTCGCTACATGAATCTATACCCGATACGTACCATATCCGAGCTGACCGGGGTTTCCAGCGTTACCCTGCGTGCCTGGGAACGGCGTTATGGACTGCTAAACCCGACTCGTACCGCCAAAGGCCACCGTCAGTATAGTTCTGAAGATATTGATTTAATTAGAAAAATAGTGACGCTCCTGAAGGCCAATCACAGTATTCGCGACGCGATACGTATTACTCGTAACCCGCAGCAAACGGCACTTGCTGAAGCGACAGCTGAAGACCACTGGACTATATATCAGCAACAAATGGCCAAAGCCATTGAACAGTTCCACCAGCAAAACCTCGACAAGGTGTACAACGAGGCGTTGGCTGTCTATCCGGTAGATACGGTGAACGAGCGTCTGATTATCCCCGTTTTGGAGAAACTCGGTGAAAATTGGCAGGCCCGAGAGGCGGGAATTGCCGAGGAACATTTCTTTTCCGCGTTTTTACGTAACAAGCTGGGCGCGCGTTTGCATCACGAAGCCAACAGATCACGTGGTAATAAAATTCTGGTGAGTTGTCTGCCAGGTGAATACCACGAACTGGGAATTTTACTGTTTTGTATTGCCGCGATGGGGCATGGCTACCAGATTCTCTATCTGGGTACGGATATGCCACCCGCGCAACTCGCCGTGGTTGCACAGCGTACTGATGTGGTGGCCATATTATTATCGGGCACACGTGCCAGCCAGTGGAATGAACCCTTGGCCAGTGAAGTCGAGCAACAACTCGTACCGTTAGGCATTCCGATATTGTTCGGCGGTGAAATATCCGCTGTGCATGAAGCGCAGATTCAGGCATTGGGTGCCTACGCCCTTGGCGCAGACCACGCCAGCGCACTGCTAAAAATGGAATCCATCATTCCCGCATTTAATCAGGCATTCAACCCAGGTTTGGCAGCCAAATGAAAACCATACTGTGGTTTCGACGCGATCTGCGTTTGCAGGATAACCCGGCACTGAACTGGGCATGTAAACACAGTGCGACAGTCATACCTGTATACATACACGCGCCAGAAGAAGAACAGCCCTGGGCACCGGGTGCGGCCTCGCGCTGGTGGTTGCATAACAGCCTGGCAGCACTTGAAAAACAGTTACAAGAATATGGACTGAAACTGCAGTATTTTTCCGGCAGCAGTGAACACATCCTGAAAAAAATCATTCGTACGAGCAACGCAGACGCACTGGTGTTTAATAAATTGTACGAACCACATTTGTCGCAACGCGACAGCGCCTTGACAACCAGCTTGCAGAAACAGATAGATGTTAGCAGTTTTGACTCAGGCCTGTTTTTTAAACCGGGCAGTGTGCTCAATGGACAGCAATTACCATATCGGATGTTCACTCCGTTCGCGAAAAAAATCTGGCCGCTATTGAGTCTGCACTACGATCACTATACGCCCGGTTTATCCACAACAAAATTATCGAAGTTGTCATGCGAGCAAGTCGACTTCGCCAGCACACTCGATCAGCTTGCCTTACTCGATGCTGTGCCCTGGCACGAGAAACTGCATGCACACTGGCAACCGGGAGAAAGTACGGCAAATAAATTGATTAAAAATTTTTTGCACGATGCAGTTGCTGAATATAAAGTCGCACGCGATGTACCGGCCATGACCGGCACGTCATGCATGTCACCACATTTGCACTTTGGTGAAATCACACCACAACTGATTTATAGCAAACTGCTGCCCTTGCTTGGTGGCGAGGCGGGTGCCAGGACACAGCAATCCGCCGAAGTCTATCTGAAGCAATTACTCTGGCGTGAGTTTGCGAATCATATACTTTGGCACTTTCCACATACACAGAGTGAGCCGATGAATGCGCGTTACAAAAAGTCTTTCTGGCAGCGCAACAATAAACATTTTACAGCCTGGTGTCAGGGTGAAACGGGCATCCCGATTGTTGATGCGGGCATGAAACAACTCTGGCAAACCGGCTGGATGCACAACCGCGTGCGCATGATCGTCAGTTCGTTCCTGACCAAGAATCTGGGTATCAGTTGGACGCAAGGCGCCAACTGGTTTTGGGACACACTGGTCGATGCGAATCTGGCAAACAATACCATGGGCTGGCAATGGGTGGCGGGGTGTGGTGTCGATGCGGCGCCGTATTACCGGATTTTTAATCCCATAACGCAAGCCAAACGTTTTGATGCAAAGCAAGATTATATAAACCAGTGGGCACCTGAATATACGTCGCTGTTGCAGCAACCCGATCCGATAGTAGATGTGGCGCATAGCCGTCACGCTGCGCTGGAACGTTACAAGCAATATGTCTCAGGATAAGGAAAAGAAATGAAAGCATTGTTATTAGTCGCACACGGTAGTCGCCGCCAGCGATCGAATGATGAAGTAAGTGACATCGCGAAAAAACTGGCGACACAATGTCAGGGCAAGTATGAGATTGTTCAGTCCGCATTCCTGGAACTGGCAACACCGCTAATACCGGATGGAATAAAACACTGCGTTGATGCCGGTGCGAAGTCTGTCATCGTATTACCGTATTTTCTGAATTCCGGACGACATGTGGTTGAAGATATTCCGGGCATTGTGAATGAAACCAGGCAGCATTACCCTGATGTTGACATACGCATCACGCCACATCTGGGTTCGTCTGAATTAATGATGGAACTGCTGATAGCAACGGCTAGTGATGTGAAATGAAAACTCTAAAACAGAATTAAAATTGTGCCTGATATTGTTCGATTAATTGCACAATTTTCTCATCCAGTAAGGCTTCCAGATCGTCGATGGTGCTTTTATGTATCTCAAGGTAGCGAGCAGCCTGTTCGCGACTCAGGTTCTTGTTGTTAAAACGGTATTGTACTTCGGCTACCGATTTGTCGTGGCGCGGGAGAATTGTCCAATCGATAAAGGGCAGGTCATCTGATGCAGAATGTTTTTGTGCGTAGCGACAAAAAACATCGATGTGAATTTTCCCTTGTGGCCCGAGACAACCGGGTTCTATGTTGCTGATAACGTTCAAGCTGTTTTGAATTTGTTCCATGCAACAAGTCTATACAGCTTGCGCAAATATACCAGCAAATTAATACGAGTTTTTTTTTGGTATATCTGCTTTTACAGGTTTATTGACTGGCATAACAAGACTATGCCGGTACTTCAATGACAAGCACGTCACTGTCAGTTTTTGCACGCGATTCAAAGCGTTCACTTTTTGATATGGCGACTGCATCACGTCTGGACAAATCAATGTTAGCCACCGTCACGTCACCATCTATTACAAACACATACTGCACATTGCCGCTACGCTTGTTGGCGTATGCCAGTGATTTGCCGGCTGATATTTTCGCCATGGAAAAATACGCATCCTGGTTAATGCCGACCGCACCGTCGTTGCCTTTATCCGCATCCATGGGCGCGACGACTAACTGCCAGCGGTTGTGTCGCTCAGCGGGTGCAAATTGTTTTTGATCATAGCGCGGAGTGATATTCATTTTTTTGGGTAACACCCATATTTGCAGAAAATTTACTGCATCGGTATCCGAGTAGTTGTATTCAGAATGCCGGATACCCGTTCCTGCGGACATGACTTGCACTTCACCGGCGCGAATGGTTTGCATGTTGCCCATGCTGTCCTTATGTTTGAGTGCCCCGGCTAACGGAATGGAAACAATTTCCATATTTTCATGCGGGTGGGCGCCGAAACCTCCGGATGGTGCGACCACATCATCATTAAGCACACGCAGTTTGCCGACGCCCATTTTCTTCGGGTCGTAATAACTGGCGAAACTGAAACTGTGATGACTGTCCAGCCAGCCATGATTGGCATGTCCACGTTCATTGGCGCGATGGATTACAGTATTCATGATTGCCTCCTGTGTGTTGAAGTAATTCCGGATGGCGGTTTTTAAGCCGCTAGCCCGACAGGTCTGTTTAATCTGTTCAGGCCGCTTTGCCGAACTTCACGGCATACTTTCCTGAACCCAGTAGTGCCAGTACAACGGTAGCCGCAATCAGAAACACCGGGTATTCCCAGCCACCGTTTTTGTTTGTGAACAGCCAGCCGTTACCCATATGTACATAAGCTGCACCAATCAGAATGGGAACAAGTGCGATGGCGACCTTACGCGTTTCAATGCCCAGTAATAACAGTGCACCACCACCGATTTCTGCCGCGACTACCAGGTAGGCCATCCAGCCGGGAAATCCCACAGACTCAAAAAAGCCAACGGTGCCGGGCAGGGTAAAGGTCATCACCTTGAGCAAGCCATGGGCGAGAAACATAATGCCGAGGCTGATACGTAAAATAAAAGCGGCCAGATTGGTTTGATTGTTATTCATGTTATGCTCCTTTAGTACGTATTAGTACTATATAGTTAAAAAAATATTAAAATATAAGTCGTAGTTTTTTCAGTGCCTGTTCAATGCCCTGTACTTCTTCGCAACTTAACTGATCAAAGCGTTGTTTCAGGTAACTAATGTGGCGCGGAAAGATATCCATAAACAGTTTGTTACCCTTTTTAGTTAACACGACGCGGGTGCAGCGGCGGTCGGTATTACCTTGCACGCGCTTGACCAGCGCCTTGTCTTCCAGCCGATCAATTACCCCGGTGAGTGTGCCCTTGGTAATGAGGGTGTTTTCCCCGATGTCTTTAAACGTCAGACCTTCGGTGTTGCCCAGGGTAAAAATGACATCAGCCTGCGGTTGCGTCAGATCAAACTTGCGCAGTCCGTCACTATCCAGCTTGCTAAATGCCTGATAGGTCCAGACCAGCTCACGCACCAGTCCCATAAAGGGTTGCGTGGCAGCATTGTCGATAGTTACCGTTGTCATTGTTGCTATCCATTTAGTCCTAACTGGAACTAATAATAGTACTAACAAGAACTATTAGCAAGGGTTGTTGGAAAAATATTTTTCATTCTGGCAAGCCGTGATGAAAATAAATCAGCGCACGTATTCGTCAGCGGAAATGTGGGCGGATGATTGAGAACAACACCTTACCAAGATTGTGTAGGCATCAGTTTATAGAAACTCATGCTTAATTGATTGAATTCATTTTATTTTTTAATTACCACAATATTACTGGTGATTTAGAGAGGAAAATCGCTACAAATTGTTTACCGGGGAATTACTTTGTTATGTGTGTCAAAAGTTACAGACAAGTAAGTTTTATGCCTGAATTCAGGCCATTGTTAGAAAATTAGTGAATTAAAATATAATTACACCGATGTTGTTTATACGGGTATAAAAATGTATTAATAGCCGCGGAATAAAAAATCTAAGTACAGGGATAAGTTGGGCATATGAGACTCAACGTACAAAAAAATAAGTTGGTTTAACAATAATAAATTTATTTATCCTGTAGGAGGATACAACTATGGTGTACACCAAGAAATCGCCTGCGTTGCTAATTATCGGTCTGATTATGCTAGCCATATGGTTCCTGGCTTCTAACGGCATGTTAGCCCCGGTTATTGAGCACCTCGGCGGAAAAAAATATAAATATCTAGGCGAGATGAGCAACATGAGCCTGTACTTCGGCGTCATAGCCGCAGCTATTGGTGCATGGCAATTGTTCGGAAAGCATAAGGAAGGTTCGTGGGATTACTATTCCTCGACGATTGCAGGTGGCATGTTCATTCTGTTGATCGCAATGTTGGTGCGCTGGTTTATTGCACCTGAAATTGCCGTCATCAGTAAAAGCATGGGCACCATCGGTGATACCGGCAAACATCTTCATACCATACTGGGTCTGAATTATGTGGTACTCGGGATTGTTACCGGTATTGTGATCGTAAACGTGTTCAAGATTCCGGAATGGGCACAGAATGGTGTGCGATTATCACGGTTAGGCTTGAAAACCGGCGTAATCTTGCTGGGCACCTTGTACAGCGCGGCGGAACTGAAAAACCTGGGCGGCCTTTCTATCATTATGATTGGTTTCTTCGTTTTGGGATCAGTCGGCATGGTGTTGTGGATCGGTGCACGCAGAAACATACCAAATTCTATGGGCGGTGTATTGTCCGCAGGTATGGGTGTGTGTGGTGTGTCAGCGACTGTAGCGGCTGCGCCAGTGGTTCAGGCGAAGTCTGTTGAAATCGCTTATACCATTGGTACCATCCTGATCTGGGGTGTGGCATGTATGTTCGTATTCCCGATCATCGGCCATCTTCTGGGTATGACACATGTGCAATTCGGTGCATGGGCAGGCACGGGTATTCTGAATTCGGCGCAAGTCGCGGGTGCAGCACTCGCATACCAGCCAAATGGTATTGAAACCCTGAAGGTTGCAGAGATCTTCAATATCACACGCGTACTTGTCTTACCGATCATCGTGTTGTGGTTAGCCGTTTGGTACGTACAACGTGAAGGTGAGCAGGCAGAAAAAGTTAATGTTGGTGCAGTGATTTTCCAGAAATTCCCTGTATTCGTACTCGGCTTTATTCTGTTATTCGCACTGTCTTCTACTGGTATATTTGCTCCGGCAAATCACTATAAAGGCAAGTATTTTGACAACAATATCAAGTCGTCAAAAATGCTCAAGGCCGAAGACAAGGCGTTACTGCAATCTGAATTTGCGAAAATTCAACGTGCAGACAGACAGGCAGCCGTACAGGCTTTGATGGACAACGGCAAAATCATGTCTATTGCGCATGATGACGCAATCCGTGGTCTGGTCAATGCGAAGGTCCTGTCCAAGAAATCCAACGGTGTACTAAAAGGCGCACATAAAGCTGTTCGACACACAGCGAAGAAAATTAAAGCCTTCCGTAACTGGATTGTCTGGCTGTTTGCATTCGGTCTGGTTGGTCTGGGTATGCAAATCACGATCAAGTCGATGAAACAGGCCGGTGGTCAGCCAGCTGTTATCGGCGGTATTGTAGGTTTTGCAAAAGCTGCCTTGTCACTGATCGTCGTGATGATGCTCGTTCAGACAACTATTTAACTCGAGGTAACAGAAAATGAGTGAAGAAAAAAACTTCGATCGTGGTTCGGCGTTGTCAATTTTTGGCAGTGACCGTAGGGAAGACTTTATGGCATTGTTCTTTGCCCTGGCAATTGCCCTTGGCGTTTACATTGCGTATTAAAGTCACAGAGTAAACCAACTATTCCGGCGTCCACCTATTTTGTTCGGGCTGGACGCCGGTATTTTTCAGGAAAATAAGAAAATGAATACTTCAAATCAGGTTTTATTAGCCAGTCATGGTAGTGATGGAGCCATGGCAGCTGAACAAATGGCTATCAGAATGTGTTGTGCACAAGGGGCGCGACTCCACCATCTCATCGTTGTGCCAACACTGTGGGAAGGCATGACAGGCGACGACTGGTTAAATAACGGGTCAACGCGTGATACTTTCCGTCGATATCTGGAAACAGAGCTCGGCAAGGAAGTGGATGAACATATTGCGCGAGTTAAATCGCTTGCTGAAGAACAGGGGCTCTATTACACAAATGAAATCGTGCTGGGCGAACCCGATGAGTGTTTGTTAAAAGCGGCAAGTAAAGATGAATACGAGCTTATCGTAGTCGGCTCGGCGCGTCCCAAAGGTATTCCGGGTTTGCGTTCACGCATGATGACGCCACCTGTTACACGTACATTACAGACTCCCGTTTTAATTGTGCCGTATCCAGAACATGAATGACATGACATTGGCTCCTGCCAGTACGCTGGCAGATGAAAAGAATCAGGCTGATGAAAATGATGCAGCATGGGCGTCGATTAATACACCTTTACATATTGATGCCATGCTGGTTTTTATTCAGGATGTGGAACGTTTGATTCGTATCAATCCGATGCTGGAATTTAAAAAATGGGAAAATCTGGGCGCGTCACAATATTATATGGCGGGACGCAATACGAGTCAGGAAACTCCCTTTGAATTTGACACCGGCATAACCGTGCGACGTATCTCGAATGGTATTGAGCTCGAATATGACCGGGGCATCAAGGCAAGTACCCTGATTGAGGTCGAAGCCATTGTCTGTGATAACAACAAACCCGGCTCCAAACTCACCATCACCGATTACTATGATCGACTGAGTGAAGATGATCGCAAGGAGCATCTTGATGAAGTGGATAAGAGCCTGGTGATTTGGGCGCGTGATCTGCAGAAATACCTCATCAACTGGCACCGTTGGTCAAAATTCAAAACCTGGCGCTGGTACATGAATCGGATCTGGTTACCGATGAAACCAACGGCGCGGCGCATCACCTATATGATGTTGTGGATTTCGGTGGTGGAGGTGGCCTTGATAGCCTTGGGTGCCGGCATATATTTTGTGGAGTATTATTGAGCTCTCAGCAGCCGTATATTTACTCCAGCTTAATATTTCCAAGTAATTGATATTTATCATTTAAATATACATCTGTCTGGTGCAATTTAGCACCAGGCACGAATTTTTATATTTCCTCCAATAAAACTGAAGTTCCTGTTTCTTTGTCCGATATGGTTAATAAGTATCACAACTTATTTCTCGCCATATACAGGGACAGATCGATGAAGCGCGCCACAGCTAAACTATTGAAAAATGAAATATTTATCGTAATGATGAACGGTGTATTTGCCTATACAGCGTTTTGCGCAATCATTATGGCAACCCTGAATGTCCCGCCAGACGTCTTGCTTGACAGTAATATGGTTGAAGTTATCAAGATTTTTGAGGGCTAGCAGAGTCTGTTTTTCCTTTATCAGGCTAGCCAGTAATAAATTCATCATTTCCAGAAAAAATCTTACCCTGAGCGACAGGGTAAGATGGCTGCGTTAAATTAAAAAAAGAGCCGGGCGCAAGGCTGCTGTTGGAGAGTGTGGAGGTAGATATCGCGACCGGCTCTGGTAGCCAATCAGCGGCTACTAGTGAGGTTAACTTCTGCATCCCCGGCATCGGCACTTTTCAGATTCAGATAATCAAGTTCGACGCGGCGGTTTTCTGCATAATTCGCGACATCGTTTAATGGCTCTGCATCGCCTTTACCGATGACCTGTATTTGACCGGGATTGGCGCCATACTCAATCAGCATGTTGGCAACCGACAGGGCGCGTTCGCGACTCAAAAATTCATTGTAAACTTTCGGGCCATGGCTATCCGTGTGGCCAATCACTTTCAACACCATGTCTTTATGTTTGCTCAGGTATTCTGCGTGTTGCATTAAAATGGCTTTCGATTCATTACTTAATTCATGCTTGTTAAATTTGAACTGAAACACCAGAGTCTGTGGCTTTGCTGTTTGATGCTCGCTGATGTCAATGGTCGGGAATAATTCGTCGCGCTTGCTATTTTCAGCAACAGAATCAGCTGTAGTAGTTTGCGTTGTGGCAAAAGATTGATTGTCGTTATTTACAATCACAGGTGCCGAAGGTGGCGATGCTTTTGTCTGAGCAAGCTTGGCGGATGAATTGTCAGGAGTTGACAGATTTTTTGTTTCGGTTGCTTCAGACATCGGTGCCTGTTTTTCTGTTGTCTTGCTCTGTATTGTTGCCACGGCAGTGTCATCGGCGCGATGTGTTCCCTTGTCCGCGCAGCCTGACATGGCAAGAAATGGAGCCAGTGCAAATGAAGCGAGTAATAATTTATATTCCATGTTGAAATCCTCTGTTTAAATTAATCCGGTTTGGGCTGTTTTCAGGTTGTATTTAAACGCAGGAATATGTAGCCGGGCTGGCGAAACTATGAATAGTTATGAATGAATAGTGATGAATTCTGACAAGGGTGACGATGCAAGATTATGGTGGGTGTTTTTACTGAATTACGCCGATAATTTTGGCAAGCAGATTTCAAATGTAACACCCGAATTATCATTGCGATTGAATGCGCGCACCTTGCCATGATGGAATTCACTGATCAGTCGCACGATATACAGCCCGAGCCCCAGATGAGGCTGGTCGTCCTGTTTGTCGCGTACTGATACCATGGAATCAAACAGTTGCTGCTGCATGTGTTGTGGCAAAACCGGTCCCTGGTTGCTGACAGATAAAACCAGTTGTGAAGTGTTGCAGGATAATTCTGTTTCAATAGCTGTATCTGCTTTATGAAAAGAAATAGCATTGTTAACCAGCTTGTCAAAAAGTTGTGCAATCAGATCAGGTGATCCATTCAGCATGTATTGTTTGTGGTCGCCGTTTATGTGCAGTGAAAAGTTTGCTTGCCTGTTTGCCAGGCGATATCCTTCAATACACCCGGTAATAACATCAAGCAGATTAAAATCACGTCTGCTTTCACTCTGCAGGGTTTGTTCAAGACGTGTCGCCTCACTCATGCGCGTCAGAATATTATTAAGTCGAGCGATACCTTCCTGTGCACGGGCAAGATAGGTTGCAGATTGTTGTACATCGGTTTGCTGCAAGTTGTCGAGTGAAGAGCGTACCACCGTAATTGGCGTGCGTAGTTCATGTGCCAGTTTGCTGGCCATGGTTTCAAGATAACGGTTGTACTGCCTGAGGCGATTGAGCATATCAGCAATACTGCGGTTTAAATCCCCGATCTCATCCAGTGATTGGGTAACGGGTATATCGCCTTGTACCTTGCCATCATGACTGATTGCCGCTTCCGCCGAGTCACGTAATTTTTTTACCCGGTAAGAAAGGCGTGATGCAAAGCCGAGTAATACAATCGTGGCAATAGCAAATGTCAGCATACTGAGATTAATAAGAATCTCCATCGCCTGATTTTGCATTAACAATATATTATTGGTGGTTTCTTCAATAGCAATGACACCTACCACTTGTTTACCGTTATAAATCGGATGTGTGGCAGTGATTATATTGGCACGCTTGTCAGGGCTCTGGCGCCAGCCAGTTGCCGGTTGTCCAGCCAGTGCCTTGTTGACTTCCGGTGTATCAAGGCGGGATGCCGCAGACAAGTCGTCAGAAAAACTTGTAGATGGCTGCTGTAAAATAAGCTGATAAAAAAGATGTAAAATGCCGCTAAGAAAAGATCGATCGGTATTTTTTTTCGTGGTCAGTGCCTGCTCATAAAGCTCCGGCTCGCGTGAATCCTTCAGATTCCCAGTTAGTGCAATTACCCGATAGTTGTTGTCGAGTACCCAGGTGCGTGATGCCTTGCGTTTTAACCTGTCTAAAAGTGTCTCTACTTCAGGAGAGGGGATAACAATAGTCCCGAGTGTGGAGAGGTCGCTGATATCAGCTGTGGCGAGCAAGGCGTTGAGGTTGTAAGTCGTCACATCATCTACATCTGCTAAGGCAAAGGCAATCTTGTTACCCACCAGATCAAGTGGAATGCGAAATTCGACATTATATCCGCTCTCGGTTTGTTGCCATTCACCCTTGATACGGTATTCCGGTGCGCTTGCGCGACCACTTGCATAGTCTGCATCGAGTTGTTGTGCGCTTACCCAGCCGGGTGACTGGGTAGCAATCGCATAACGTACATATTCACCCTTGCTGTTTTCCATGCCGATGAGTATGTGGTCATTATGATCGAGTCGCAGACTGTTGGGTTGGCGATAAATAATCCTGTCGTCAGTGACTTTAATCAGACAGTATAAATAGTTTCGGTAATGTCCAATCTGCAGGGAAAATTGCATGCTGTGATGGGCATTATTTTTCAACAAATCATTTTCGTGAGTAAAAGTTAATGTGCGTTCGGCATACACATCCCATTCATCATCGTATCCATCCAGTTGGATGGCTGAGGAGAGAGGACGCACATAGATGTGCTGATTAATATTGGTGACGGGAGTAGAGGTGGATGTCCGGGCAGAAAATATGCCGGCACGATCATGCAATACTGCGGCAACAACACGAACCCGGTTAAGCAATTCTTCTTCAAGTTCGGAACGCAGATAGCTTTCCATTTCGTTGATATAACGATAACCAATAAACGGAATAATCAACAAAGTCAGGGTAACCAGCAGCAGCTTTTTACGAATAGTGAAATGCCAGCGGCGAACTTTTTTGTTCATTATTTTTCTGCTTGCCCGGTATTATGCAGCGGGTTCCACCCAGCGATAACCCATACCGTATACTGTATCAATTGCATCAAAGTGCACATCGATTTGCTGGAACTTTTTACGGATACGTTTTATGTGCGAGGTTATGGTTGCATCATCAACGACAATTTTTGCTTCGGCCATTAACTGATCGCGATTCTTTACATGCCCCGGACGATTACTCAGTGTGTAGACCATCCAGAATTCTGTCAATGTCAGATCAACCGGCAGCTCTTGCCAGGTCACGCGAAAGCGATTTTTATCAATCGACAACTTGCCACGATGCATGAGCTGTTCTGCATCAACCGGTGTCGTTAATATATCCAGGCGTCGAAAAAATGCCTGGATACGCGCACAAAGGTTGGGCAGGCTGATATCTTTTGTCAGGTAATCATCCGCACCCAGACGTAAACCGGAAATAGTATCCAGGTCGCTGTCACGTGCCGTCAAAAACATGATTGGCAGGCTGGCCGACATGGCGCGGAGTTGACGACAAAGTTCGAATCCGCCGTCGACATCATTTTCCAGACCAATATCAAGCAAGGCAAGATCAGGAAGCTGTCTGTTGAATCCGGCAAGGGCCTCGTTGCGGGTTGCAAACACCATTACCTGGTAACCCTGTTTTTGCAGGGCATCGGCATAATTGGCGCGTATGGCCGGTTCGTCTTCGACTATGGCAATGGTGCGACTCATGGCAGCTTCCAGGTTAATTTGCATTGTTATTTTGAATACACCTCTATCCTAGCATGTCTTTTTTCGAATGTGATCTGTGACTGTGTGATTGTCAGAATTCATCATTTTTTGCCACCCGCGTGTCCCGAATTTGTCCCGGGCTCGACAAGACTCAGGTGTTTAATTACAGGCACACAATCACTAATCGTAATCAGTTAGCAGGGTTACCGGGCACATGAGGAGTTATAAATGACAAAACAACCCAAAAAGCAGCAATTTATTGGCCGCGATATGCATAAAGAAGATGTAAATTCCGGATTCTGTGACTTACCCGGAAATTGCAGGGCAAAAAGTCGGCAGCCGATCAAACATGTGTCCGCACAAACCGGACAGGATCAGACTTCCGACATATCAGAAAACAATGCTGCATCATCATGTGATGAGACGAATATTGAATTGCATGCTAAACGTGATATCGGAAATATTGTCAGTAGTTATGCTTTCGAAATTATTATAGCGGCAATCCTGTTTTTTATTGTTATCAGCAGCGCATTCAGTTATGAGCTGGCCAGACCACTATTACAACAGCAGGCGCAACAGGATTCATTGCTGGTTAAATTCTTCAGACCAGACGAGGAACTAAGCAAGTAACAGAATGAAAAGCCAGTCAGATAATCGTAACAGTTAACCTTTAAATATTGGAGTAGTAAAATGATTGAACATATATTATCAATAAATATTAAAGCCAGAGACAAGACAATACTGGATAACCTGATTGTTACCGTTGAATCAAGCCAGGGTGATGGTAGTGAATTAAGTGCAGTAGAGATTTATTCAAAAGAATTGACGCAAGCGGAAAATACCTTATCAATCGAGGGGAATAACGCGGATATGTTACAAAATCAATTTAACGTGGATTGCTGGTTATCACCCTTTAATTTCACACTTGATAAACAGTAACACTCTGCATCGACAGGGAAAATTCGAATACATGACGTGATTCGTGTGACAGTGTTACACTGGTAGTTTGAAACTGGACTACTGGCAACAGATTGAGTTTACATTCCAATAATACACTCGACGCCGAATTTTCCCTGCATGCAACAACCAGGCAGGAAAACAATAGTCGACTGCGTCCGCAGATCGAGCAATTGCGTAATGGTCAGGCAATTGCCGCACTGGAACCTTTTGCCAAAGCATACCTTGGATTGTATCTGGATATTGACAGCAGTTTTGCGCCGTATGATCGCATCCGGTTTCTGGTTGATGATGATATTGCTGAAGCGGTGGTGCAGGGTTTTGTCAAAATCTTGTACGAGTATCCCTTCCCCAGACCTGAAGAAATTGGCGAAAAAATGGCGCGCGGTGAGCGTGATGAAATCGGATATATTGTTCTGGCGGGAATGGACCACTTAATGCGCCAGTCTCAATTACAGTCAGACTCGCAGGCTTTGCTTTACAAGCTGCCTGCAGCAACGATTGATTGTGCAGTATGCTTTCATTACGCAAATGCCTGTTCGTTCCGGAATGAATGGCTGGAACCACTGTTAAAAGACAAGAGTGATGCGCTGGCACCTGTGCTGGAGGCATTTTGGCTTGGTCTCATCAAACAGGGCACCGGTTATATTCCCGGCTTGCATGATTATCTCGATGACAAGCAAACCAACCAGGCGCACATCAGTCAGGTGCTGTTACCCATTTTAAAAAACTGGTCCGGTTACAAGAAAAAATTTCTTAATGAGTTATTACAAACAGCCATTCGCTATACCGACAAGCAAAAGCTCGCCGCGGTAACCGATGCGATATTAACGCGTGACGATCCAGGCCTGACGCCCAATAAACGTATCCTGTGGCTGGCAACCGCATTTGTTTTGCAACCTGACAACTACTGGCAGGATCTACTGGATTACACCCAGCGTTCCAAGGAAAAGATCCTGCCGCTGCTGGATTTCACGGTCGAGCTTGCCAGTGATATTCGCTTCGATGCATATGTGTTGCCACACTTTACGTTGGCGCGTTTGTTACGCATCATTGCACCGCGTTTTCCGCCACATTATGACAGCTTTGACAATCTGACCGAGAATGCCAAAAAAACCTTACGACTGTTTTATATCTATGCAGGCTCGTCGCATGACATCAGCGAGTCGCTTGAATGGTTGCAGCAGGTTCGTGTAATGAAAATAGTAAAAAGTTTATTAACTGAAGTCATGCAGTTTAATCAGCAACTTCAGCATAATGAGACAGAAGAAATGCCTTCTTTCAACGAGTTTATGTCATCGTTAAAAAAATCGGGCAAACTGCAGGGACGGCAGGTTCGTTATAAATAACCGTTATTGTTAAACTTATCTGGCAGGTCGAACGGAACAAGTTTCGCTAATTTAGTGACATAATCAGGATTCTTTCTGATCCATGTTGGCCGAATAAATGGTTGACTGATTGCGACCATGCTCCTTGCAGTAATACAGCGCCTTGTCTGATTGTTCCAGCCATGCCTTGTAATCTTCTGTTTCCTTGCTGAGTTCGGCAATGCCGATACTGATGGTGTATTTAATTTCCATACCGTCATAGACGACGGTAATGGCTGCAATTTTTTCACGCAGGCGCTCGGCAAGTATGAGGCTGTTTTTCGCATCGGTATCAACCAGAATCACGCCAAATTCTTCACCACCATAACGGCCAGCGATATCTGTTTTGCGAATGGTTTCACGCAAGGCCGCGGAGGTTTGTCGAATCACCTCATCGCCTGCCTGATGGCCATAGGTATCGTTAACATTCTTGAAGTGATCGATATCAAACATGATCAACGTAGTGTTTTGTCCGGTTCGTATGCCACGCATGTACTCATTGACCAGGCATTCTTCCCAGTAACCACGATTGTTCAGCAGGGTAAGGCGGTCGGTACGACTGAGCATGGCCAGCTCGCTATTTGCCGCTTCCAGTTCGATTTTACTCACCGCCATGTCGGTGACGTCATAAATAATAATACCAATGTGATTAACCTTGCCATCAACCGAAGCGATGGGCAAAAAGGTAATATTTTGATACATATATTCAGCCGCACCGGTAATCGGGCGGTAATTTTTGAATTTGAACAGATACGGTCGTTGCTCCCAGGTCGTGAAGGCACGATTACGTAGCATGTGTACAGACTTGGCCTTATGCTTTAACCATTGTTGCGGCAGCGAGGGGAACAGTTCAAAAAGATTTTTATCCACCACGTGTTCACCGCGCATGCCGCTGTGGTTCGCCATAAAGTGATTCCAGACCAGTACGTCAAAATTGCGATTCAGCACAATGATCCCCACATCAATCGAGTGGAGCATTTCCATAAACATGTGCATGTCTTTGACGTCTTGTGACATCTTCGTTTAATCCTCGATAAGATAGGAAACAAGTTCGTTAAATGGTGCAATCGAATCTTCAGTGAACAGCAATAACAGATCGCAGTTAATGTTGCGGTTCTCAATGGTATAGCCCATCTCGATAGCGAGTGTTTGCTTCCAGCGTCCCTGGTTGCGTTTGAGAATATCTTCAATCTGGATATGTCGTCCCAGCACATTGGGTTGACCCTGGCTGAACTGAATATCGAGTTGTTCGGCCATGCCTGTCAGGCAGGCACCAATCATAATGCTGGCAATATCCATCACCAGTTCCATCTCGACGGCGTCGTCGATTTCGCCTTCGTATTTCATGAGCTCGGCAAAATCCTTGAAACTGGATTCATTAAATACCAGCAGCGCTTCACCGGCGATACCGGCGCCGATAAATCCCTGACAAACAGCAGAAACGCGATCGTAGTTGGTTGATTGTAATGCCATGCACAATTCACTGACTTCAATTGTATTGACAGAAGGAATGGGCATCACGACAAAGGCATCAAGCAAACGGGCCAGTAAATCAGCGGCACGCCCCATCGCGACATTGGCCACTTCCTGATAGCCATCGCGCAGGGAATATTCCACCTCGACATTTTGCGTCGGCGCTTCGAAACTGTGCGTATCAATACCAAACTTGTTGAGCGTGCGCTCGAGTTCCTGTTTATCGATGGGTTTTTTGATGAAGTCGAGCGCGCCCAGTTGCAGTACGCGTCGGTGAGCCTGGGGTTGTACGTCGCCTGACACCACAATTGTCATGACATCGATATTCTGTTCGCGGATGGCTTCGAGGACCTGGTATCCATCCAGTACGGGCATATTCAGGTCCAGAAACAGTATTTCACCCTTGCCAGCCTTGAGTGCGTCAAGGCCCTGCTGACCGTCGTTGGCGAAACTGACCTCAATATCCCATCCTTCTGGCAGGGCGGTAGCCATTTGCTTGCGGGCAAAGCTGGAGTCATCACAGATTAGTACACGAGTACTCATGTCATCCTTAACGCCATTATATTATAAGTTGTTGTAATACATGGTAAAATAGCTATGTCGACGGGTCGTAAATCGGTCGGTTCCTTTATAACATCGACCCGATAGCCTGCTAACTTTAGGTTTATAAGTCGCTATTTAATGTGGTTTTCGTCATAACTGTGGTTATTATTCAGCGCTGAAATTGCTTACAATGTATTGCTTGTAACCGCTCAATAGCAAAACACGAACAGCTGGTCCGGGTGACGCATCGATTGCGGATAAGTCTCATAATCTGTCGCCATATGAATCCGCTATTTCGCGACTTTATATTGCGAGACCGGTGACGAGAAAGGTGACAAGACAGTGAAACAGAATTGGTTTAGTGAGTATGACAGTGAAGTATAAAACAGACGATATACGTATTACCGGACTGCAGGAAGTTATCCCGCCGGCGCAATTGCATGAAGAGTGTCCCGCCAGTGACAAGGCCTACAAGCTGATCTTTGATACCCGAAATGCTATTCATAATATTTTGCATAAACAGGATGATCGGTTGCTTGTCATCATCGGCCCTTGTTCTATTCATGATCCTGCAGCTGCTCGCGAGTATGCGGAAAAGTTAAAAGTATTACGCGACGAATTAGGTGACGATTTATTAATTGTCATGCGAGTGTATTTTGAAAAACCGCGCACCACAGTAGGCTGGAAAGGCCTGATAAACGATCCTAATCTTGATGACAGTTATGAAATCAATAAAGGTTTGCGTCTCGCACGACAACTGCTGGTGGATATTAATGAACTGGGTGTACCTGCTGCTACGGAATTTCTCGATTTAATCACACCACAATATCTCGCCGACATGATCAGCTGGGGTGCTATCGGTGCGCGTACTACCGAAAGTCAGGTGCATCGCGAGCTGGCATCCGGTTTGTCCTGTCCGGTAGGGTTCAAGAACGGGACGGATGGAACACTGAAGATCGCGGTTGATGCATTACGTGCAGCCAGTATTCCTCACAGCTTTCTTTCTCTCACCAAGGCAGGCCATTCAGCGATTTTCACGACAACTGGTAACAGTGATGTGCATATCATCCTGCGCGGTGGCAAAAAACCGAATTACGATGCAGCCAGTGTAAACAAAGCGGCGCATGAACTGGAGTCAGCCGCCTTGCCGCAATGTATCATGGTTGACTTAAGCCATGCCAACAGCCAGAAAGACTATCTGAAACAGATCGATGTCAGTCATGACGTTGCCGGACAGGTTGCAGCAGGTGATGACCGTATCATGGGTGTGATGATAGAAAGCCATCTCGAGGAAGGTCGGCAGGATATTTCTGCTGATAGCAAGCTTAAATACGGACAAAGTATTACAGATCCATGCATTAGTTGGCAGCAGTCGATTCCGGTACTTAAAGAATTATCACAGGCAGTCAGGACGCGTCGTAAAAAACACGCGCATAATGCCGCCTGACCCGACTCCAGGTCTGTACATGTGAATGGATAGAATAAATATGACAAGAATGGATCGTTCATGCACTGTCCCAATTGTGAAAATGAAATATTACAACCCATCCTGACACAACAGGGCATCGAGGTAGATGCCTGTCCGCATTGTCATGGGGTGTGGTTGGAACGCGGTTCGATCACCCATTTCTATAAGCATAGTCGCCAGTTTCTCGATAAATTAGCCGTTGATTTGACCCTTGCACGTCCGGGCGGAAAATTTTCACCGCGCCATTTTCAGACGCGAATGTTGCAAGTGTTCTACGACGATCAATTTAAAATCGAATACTGTCCTGCATCACATGGTTTGTGGTTTGATAGTGCCGACCTGAATGCCTTTAATGACAATAACCGGTTTTTTTCCCTCAAGCCCCTCTGGGCATCAAACAAAACCACCATCGCGTATACAGATACGCTTGTTAGTAATATAAACAATATTTCCAACCAGGATATAAACGAGTCAGACAGCGACGCCGAACTACCAGCCCCGGAATTATTAACCTTGCCCGGCTCTACACTACGCAAGCTATTCAGCGTGCTTGGCTATTTCGCCATGTTATGGATCGCTTTGTATTTGATCCTGGTTTCTACCGGTGTTCCGACAATGTTTGCCGCGAGTCTGACAAGTGGTGTGCTTGCTATTAAAATTCTTCTTGCGCCCTGCCTGTTTAAATTGTTGATCAATCGCATCTATGCAGTTAACTGGTTAAAGCAGGGTGATATCCCCGGCGATCAGATAAGCGCCTTGAATTTATTTATCGATAAAGTTTCGCAACGCCATAATATTAAGTATCCAACAATTGGTGTAATAGAAGCTGACAGCGTTAACATATTCAGTTTTGGTTATACGAGAAACCACGCACATATTGTTTTTACAAGCGGACTTCGTAATGCACTGTCTGATGCCGAATTAAAATCCGTGATCAGTTTCGAGATTAGTAAACAGGTCAATCGTGACATTGCACTCGTTACACAATTACAATTTTTACCATTCATTAACCGATTGCTTATGGATCGATGCCGTAAACATAAAAACATTGCGAATGATTTACTGGCCTATGTTCATCATGTCCTGGATCGAATTTTGTGCTGGTGGCAGTTGACGTATTTACGTAACTGCATATTATATGCTGACCGGTTTTCTGCAAGCACAACCAGTGCGAAAATATTTTCAGAAACCATCATTAAGCTGAATTTCCAGTCCGTGTCCATTACTGAACAGAGTGAGCAGAGCAGGCAGAGCTATTATTTAAAGTCGTTGGGCGCGCTGGGACTTTTACACGTGCAACAGTCTGTTTCATTAGCAGTAATCGCTTACCATGAAACGTCAAGTCGTGACCATGAAGTTGATCCGGATCGTATTGCCATTGCTTTGAACTGGGAAAGAACCAATCGTTGGTCTGACTGGTATGCGATGTGGCGCAGTTATCCAACACTGTTTTCACGTATGCGCTATTTACAGAATTATGCTCTGGCTAATGGCACACAACCCTATCTTAATCTGGATAACACGGTGCTTGAAAACAAGTGGGACACCTTTTTCCTGCAGTTCCTGCTCTATGTGTCACCGTATTTACTGATTTTGATCATACCTGTGTATGCCTACGCATTTAATATGGGTGCGTATGATATTCCGCTCATCAAAATAGTGGCAATGATTGCAATGACAGGTGGAATCGGATTTTTATTGCGTATAATTGTTTCCTATCCGGAACATAAGTTTCCGCTATTGGCTATTTCTGCACTGGTAAAAAATATGAACGTATCTGCCAGCCAACCCATTCCCTGTGAAGTTGAAGGAATGCTGCTTGGACGCAGTGTTCCAGGATATATGCAGGCGGAGGAAATATTTATCAAGGACAGTACCGGTATCATGATCGTGGACCATACCACAAAAATGACGCTGGCCAACCTGCCCGGACTGAATACAGTTTACAAGCTTTTACACAACAAAAAGAAATTTGGCGAGCGGGTTAAAATAACTGGCTGGTACAGAAGGGTGCCACTGCCTTATATCGAGATAAAAACCATAAAATTTAACAATACTTCCCACGCGACCGTCATACCATACCTGAAACGTGGTGTGTTTGTGGGAATTATAATTACGGGCATATTTGCATTCCTGTTCGGATACAGTATTAAATAACCGGCACGATTATTTTTTTTCCAAATCACCAATGAATTGCTGCATGATTTTTTGTATGGCCATGCCAAACGCGGCTGCGCTGGATTCGAAGGAATTATCTTTTGCGGCTATATAGGCTGCATATTGTTTGCTGAATCGTTGTGTAGCGCCTGATATTTCCAGTTCAATTGCTACCCGCACTTCAACGTTCTTGCCATCCAGAGCGCGTTCAAATTTTAACAACGTGCCTTTTACAGTCATATCACCTGGATTGCCTGGACGATAGTTTATGACGTTGTTAGCGATTCCACTATTCGTGAGATAAGCTTTTAGTTGTTGCCGTACAAGTTGCGCCGGGGGCATGACCCAGTGATGGTAATGATAGCGTTTGATACTGAGGGGAGTGTTTTTATCCAGATAGAGCAAGGCACGTTCATTATAAACGCCGGTAGCGCGTATCGTATTTACTCCAATTGTTGTAAACAGCTGTTTGTGCTTTTCTGCTTTGGGTTCCGGCAGCGTGTAATAGGAATCTTGTGGTACCGGTGCCGGTTCACCGAAACATCCGGCCAATAATGCCGGAAAAAAACATAACACAAGTATTTTATAATAATTAATCATTTATTTTCTTTCTTCGGCTGGTGGCTTGCTGTTTAACAATACGCCCGGGTTACTGCGAATCTGATGTGAAAATTCACCGATATCACGGCTGGCTGTATCCAGATTGTACATGATCGTTTCCATGTGCTGGGTTACGGAATTCAGTGAATTACGTAAATCAATCACGGCCTGGCGAATATCCTGCTGGTTGCTGGAAACGATGTTATTGGAATTATCCACCAGATTCTTGATGTTCTCTGATGATTCTTCCAGTCGTGATGCAAGTGATGACAGGTCCTGAAGCGTTTTGTCAGAGTTTTCAATAACGTTGACTATACGCTGGCTGTTTTCGTCATTGAGCAACTTGTTTAACTGTCTTGCACTTTGCGTTAGCGAAGTCAACAGCGCTTTTGTTTCTTTGGCAATCGATGCGAGGTTGCCATCGCCTATCTGGGTAATTTGTTTATTGATGTTATCCAGTATCGGTTTTAATCCGGTATCAGCAAGGTCACCAAAATCACCCGACAGCGCCTGCATCATCGCCATCATATCCACTGCCGCGACACCTTTAATTGTATCGCCGGGTTTAAGATAGGCTTCGGATTTGCCTTCTGTGATTTCTATCTGGTTTTCGGCGAGTAAGCCGGCAGAAACGACCCGTGCGGTTGAATCAACCGGAATACCCCAGTCGGATTTTACTGCCAGCGTCAGTTTGTAACGGGTGCCGCTTTTTTCCCGCTCGGGTTCGATATTGAGTAATTGTCCGATCTGGAAACCACCATAACTGACTGTTGTACCGATGCGAATACCGCTTACCTTGTTGTAATAAACATAATAGGTATCTGCATTGGCGCTGCGGCCGGTGATTTTATAAAAGGCAAACATTAATACCAACAACATCAACAGCACAAAACTGCCAACCATAAAATAATTTATATTCTCATGCTTCATATCAATGTTTCTTTTTCTTTGTGTGTTTAGGTACGTGGGTCAGGCGGTTCAGATATTCTTCTGCATCAATTTCTTCATGTCTTGGTACGCGATTTAACAGGCTTTGTACACGGATATTATCTGAATTGCGCACGTTTTCCACCGTATCGGTTATCAGAATATTGCCCTGATCCAGCACAGTAATGCGATCCGCAATTTTATAGGCACTTTCCAGTTCATGTGTAACAACGACAATGGTCATGCGCATGGCATCACGCAATTTCAGGATCAACTCATCCAGCTCAACAGCTGCGACCGGATCGAGGCCTGCAGAAGGTTCATCAAAAAACAGCAGTTTCGGGTCCATTACAATGGCGCGTGCCAGTGCCGCGCGCTTTATCATACCGCCTGAAAGTTCGGCAGGATATAAATCTTCGAAACTGGCCAGATTAACAACTTCCAGTTTCATGCGACTCATGATGCGCATGGTATGTTCATCAAGTTTGGTGTGTTCGCGTAAAGGCAGACGTATATTTTCACCAACCGTCATGGAACCGAATAATGCGCCGCCCTGAAAAGCAACCCCCATGTGTTTGCGCATGTCCTGCATTTCATCGGCCGACATCTGGGTTATGTCCTTGCCTAACAATTTTATCGAACCGGAGGTAGGCTGATGCAGGCCAAGCAAATGTCGTAACAAGGTACTCTTGCCTGAACCACTGCCACCCATAATGACGAGAATTTCGCCGGGCTCAATCCTGAGATCAATCCCTTTTAAAATTGCACGATCACCATAGTGCGTGACGAGTTTGTTAACTTCAATCGCGGCTGATGGCGTTAGCGACATAATAAATCTGTTTTTTTCATCTGTTCAGAAAATACGTAAATAACATGTCGGCAATGACAATATAGCTTATTGCCAGCACAACTGAACGGGTAGTTGCGCGCCCGACACCTTCGGCGCCACCGTGTACCTGAAATCCATTACTCAGGCCAACCAGTGCGATAATAACCGCAAACACCACGCTTTTGATAAGCCCCTGTGTGATGTCATCAATTGATAAAATTGCAAAGGTGCGTTCGGCATAAGCGGCAAAGCTGATGTTCAGTTCAATGCGAGTGTAAACCGCACCACCAAACAAACCCATGATGTCACCAAGGATGGTCAGTATGGGTAACATGATAATCATGGCCAACAATATAGGTGAGGCAAGATAACGAATCGGGTTAATGCCCATGACTTGCAAGGCATCAATTTCCTGTGACTCATGCATGGTGCCAAGTCGTGCTGCGATGGCGGATCCGGAGCGGCCTGCTATCAGGATGCTGATAATAAGTGGTGAAAATTCGCGTGTTACAGACAGTGCAATGCCGAGTATTACCTGTGATTCCGCACCAAATGTTTTCAATGTCTGGATGCCCTGAATCGCCAGCATCACACCAATCGAAAAACAGAGAACCGCACAGATCGGAATGGCATGAATACCGATTTGCACGGCTTCCTGAAACAGTGCGGCCATACGCACGGGTTGATTGCGTTTTCGTCCGCGCACAAACCAGTACAGGCTTTCAAAGCACAGCGCAGCAATATAGCCGAGTTCAGACAAGCCCCGCACCGTGGTGCGACCTATGTCTTCAATGCGGTTTGTCATCCAATTTGCCATAAGTCTTTATAGCGATGTTAAGTGTTTTTGTAATGCGTTTTGCCGTTTTATTTATTTATTACGTCGCCAATGGAAGCGTGAATAGGAAATACCTTGTCGAGGCGGGCGAGCTGTAAAACCTGCATCACCGCATCGCTGACATTAACCAGACCAAAGTTTAGTCCTTGCGCCTTGGCAAGTTGAAAACCTTCCACCAGACTGGCGATACCGGAGCTGTCTATGTAGGTGACATCGATCAGTTCGACCAACACAGATTGCTTTTTGTTGAGATGCGTCAGAATTTCTTCCCGAGCCTGGGGTGAGCAGTGCAAGTCTACTTCCCCGGCGAGAGAAACAATGCTGTAGTCAGCTTCGGTTCTTGTTTTCACGTCCATGCTGCTGTCCTGTCTTTTATGTGCGTGGCTGTTTTTCGTACTGGCGCAAACTAAATGCGCTTGGTTAATTCCAATATATTACCATTACCCTCATGCGGATGGGTTAACTTCACATCGTCCATTATTTGTTCAATAAAGTGCATTCCCAGTCCACCTGGACGAATTTCATCCAGATTTCTTGATTGCATACAGTCTTTATCGACAGCAGGGGCAGAATCAATGAGACGAAAACACCAGACTGCTCCGATTTTTTCAATTTCAATCCGAATGTCTCCCTGGCTGTCAGCATAGCCGTGTTGAATGATATTCATACATGCCTCATTGACCGCGAGCACGACATCACGTGAAGTGACTTCCGCGATATGGTGTTCGCGCAGGATAACGCGCACTGCATCACGCAAACTTTGTAATGCGCTGGCCCTGGCAGGAAATTCCCACGCATCAATACGTATAGCGGTTTCAGAATTCATGTTACTACTTGACCTGATTGCCGGCTTCGACAAGTACCATGGTGATATCGTCCCGTAAAATTTCACCATGTTGCAGATATTTTACAATTGCCTCGAGGCGTGCCACGGGTTCGAGTTGTTGGTGTTTCGCAATCAATTGTACAAGTCCTTTAATACCTAACTCATTGCCATCTTCAGTATAACCTTCGGTGACGCCATCAGAAAATATATAGAGGTTACCACCACTCAGATTCAGTTTCACTTCAGGGTACTCGGTATTGGCAATGATGCCAAGCGGCGGGCCATCGGCTGCGATACCTTTAATCTGTTTTTTATTCAGCCAGTGTAACGGTGGCGGGTTACCGGCATTCACCAGTAGCACTTCGCTTGTTTTTGGATCATATAAGCCCGCGACCATGGTCACGAACATACCGCGAATACTGGTTTCACATATTTCGTTATTAATAATATTTAACAGTTCGGCAGGCGAATGAATTTTCTTGCCAAGACAACGGAACAGACTGCTGGTTTTCGCCATCAACAACGCAGCGTTCATGCCTTTGCCGGAGACATCACCGAGATTAAAATACACCCGGCCATCCGGCAGTGTAAAGTGATCAAAAAAATCACCTGACAACTCCCGCGCAGATATATTGACTCCATGTACCGGGTAGTTTTTATCAGTATGATGAGGTAACAGGCTGGCCTGAATTTCCCTGGCCAGTGTCAATTCACGATTGAGTTCCTGTTGTAATTGATCACGTTGTTTCAAGGTTTGTTCCAGTTGCCAGGTGAGTTCCTGATAACTGATGTTTTCTTCCGCCAGTCTGACATTCGCGCTGCGTAAAACCTGTTCCAGATCGGATTGGGCGTCAATATCCAGGCCAAAGGATTGTGCAGCTTCAGATACATTGGATGGCGTTGCTTCGAGTAACTGATCAATTTGTTCGTCGTTCAGTTGCAGCTGTTCACGCAAAATGGCTTTACAGGTATGTAACACGTTTGCGGCATTACTATTGGTATATACACTGTTGACCCAGTCTGCTGCAAGTAACACTTTAGCCAGCATCGAATCTGTTTCTGCGTTGTGGTGCTGCCCCAGCGCGGCGACCAAATCGTCCGGCAATCCCCAGTGTTGTGCCATGATTTGAAACAGGTGGTCATGGCGGGATGCAAACAGCGAGTGTTCTTCTGCCAGCCGGGTATCCGGGTCGAGGCTGCGCAATAATGTCCAGTGACCCGCCTGTTCAGGCTGCAAGTAAAACAGGGTTAACAAGCCAAAGTCCTGCAACATGCCGGCAGTAAACCCGTCTTCCGCATCCATTTTTTTTAATTTTGCGATGTGTTGCGCGACGACAGCACGACGCAGACTGTCCTCCCAAAACTCGCTCATATTGAAGTTCGGGATTGCCTCTTTACTTATTGAGTCGCGGACCGATAAACATAATACATAGTTACGTAATGCGCGCAGACCAAGCACCGTCACCGCGTGGGAAATGGATTGCACCTGGCGTGACATGCCAAAGTAGGGTGAATTGACGACGCGCAGTAGTTCGGCGGTGAGTACCGGATCAGCTGCAGCCAGCCTGGACAATTCCTGACTGGTGATTTCTGGTTCAGAACAGGCCTTGACGATATGCAACGCCGCTTGCGGTGGCGCTGGTAAATCGGCGGGCTTGATACTGGCGATGGCTTTGGCTGTCATGTATCTATAATCGGCCTGCAGGTCAGATTGTTGAGTGTTTTTACATGGATACATCGTGAACTTTGGCTAAATTTAGTGTAAAAATAGTGACTTAAGGGAGCAGCGCCATCACGGCGCTCGTGATGAAATGGAAATACACACGGCAGATACGAAGGGACTGAATGTTGGTCTGGTGATGATGGGTGGCGGTGCCCGTGCTGCGTATCAGGTCGGTGTGTTGCAAGGTATTGCTGAACTCACCAAAAAAGGCGCACCAAGTCCGTTTAATGTCATCACCGGGATTTCTGCCGGCGCAATCAATGCCGCAGCGCTGGCCAGTGCTGCGCACAATTACGACAAGGCGGTGCACCGTCTTGCTACGGTCTGGGGTAACTTTCACTGTAATCAGATTTTTTATTCAGACTGGGCCGGGATAAGTAAAACCGGCGCGCGCTGGCTGTTTGGTATGATGTTGGCAAGTCTGGGTAAGGACAAATCTATCTGTTTGCTGGATCGGACACCACTACATGAATTGCTATCCAACTATCTGCATACCGATGGTATTGCCCGTAATATCGATAAAGGATTCCTGCATGCCGTCAGCGTGACGGCTTCCGGTTATTTATCCGGTCAGAGCGTGTCATTTTTTCAGGGACACAAAGATATAAAGAGCTGGAAGCGGTCACGCCGAGTGGGCTGTCGTGAACATATTGGTGTGGATCACCTGATGGCATCATCAGCTATCCCGTTTATTTTTGATCCGGTAAAAGTGAATCGTGAGTATTTTGGTGATGGTTCCATTCGTCTGATTGCGCCACTCAGTGCGGCATTACATCTCGGAGCGGACCGCGTACTGGTGATGGGTAACCGCATGGAAAATGAGAATCCACGTGAAAGGATTCAACAAATGCATCCACCCAATTTTGCCGAAGTTGCAGCGCACGTGCTGAACAGTATTTTTCTGGACAGTCTGGAAGCGGATATGGAAAGGCTGGACCGCATAAATCGGACTATTGACAAGATTCCGCAACAGACGCTGAACGAAGGCGGGTTTAACCTGCGTAAGGTGGAAACTCTGATGGTGGCGCCCAGTGAAGATATTGGCAAAATGGCAGAACCTTATACCAAAGATATGCCGCTGCCCTTACGTGTACTGCTACGTGGCATCGGTGCGATGAAAAAAGAAGGTTCAACCTTGATAAGTTACCTGCTGTTTGAAAAAGGCTATTGTCGTGATCTGATGGCGCTGGGTTTTGAAGACGCGCTGGCAATGAAAAGCGAACTGAAAGATTTCCTGAACTTATAACCGGATTATTAGCTTTCTGCAGCCTGTTTTCTTTGTTCAGATTTGGCCTGTTCAATTATGGCCTCAATCTGTCGGGTTGCCGTTTCACCCATCACGCCAAATTCGAGACCAATGCCAAAATTATTACTATTGCGTATATAGCAAATAGCGTTTAATTCAAAGTCCAGCCCTGGGTAGGATAAATATATATTTAATGCGGCGGGTTTGCCAATGAGCTCATCTTCAACCGGAGTGGCCTCATAAGATTGACTGAACCGGAAAAACACCCCACCCAGACTGATATTCGCCACGGTACCGTCAAAAACACGGTCATTTTTTAACACCAGACTGGCGGAGGCAGTAATCGGATAGCGACGATGTGCTCTTACCGCCTCGAATTCAGTTTCATTAGTTTGTGCTGATGTATCTGTCATGTATCAGTCATAGTGTCCTGCAATTTGAATATGTATCGACCGTCCTCAACAGCAGTTGAGTTGATTCGGGAAAATTTGCCGATAATTTTCGACTTATATAACTGTTCCAGTTTGCGCTGCAGAACTTTTTGTCAGATACGCAAAAGGTGATTTTTTTAAATCTTTTCCATCGTTATTATCGATTAATATTAATAATCAACATGTTACACACATGTAATACAATTTCCAGTCAGAAATATGTGAAATTAAACATTGAATTAGCTCTCGATAACTCTATAGTTGCTGTTAGTAGCCACTGAATGCAATTGTTCAGAATACATACAGAAACCGGGAATGATTAGAGATATTCCTGGTTTTTTATTTCAACATAGGGGTTGCGAAACTATGGATGAACTACTTCAGCCTAAATCAATCACCCGTTCAATTTATATTGAGGAATGAATATAGTGAAATATAAATACGCAAATACAAACTTTGCTAGTCAAGATAGTGCAGTGCAATTCTCCGCAACAGCCAATCGTTTCTACAAGTCTGTTCGTCCTTTTGCGAATGAGCCTACCCGTAATCGAATTGCGATTGTGGGTACGATTGAAAAAGGCCAGGGCGTTGTCAGCCTGGTTGATATAAAGAAAGGCGAAATAGTGTTCCGCTTCCACGGTGAAACGCTTCCATACCAGACTCTGTTTACCCTGCAAAAAGCGCCGGGAAAATATGTTGAAGACCCGCATGTTATGGGCAAGGTGTTGCATTCTTGTGAACCAAATATGCACTGCGACATGGAAACCCAGACCTTCACCGCTACTCGCGCAATTCGCGCAGGTGAGTTCCTGACGATGGACTACGATACAACAGAAGACGAATTGTTCCGTGCGTTTGATTGTGGTTGTGGCACTGAGAAGTGCCGTGGTTTTATCGGTGGCCGTGTTAAGTCGGTTGAACAAAAAACCGCTTAATAAACAAATAGAGTTATCAATCTTGTAGTCCGTGACGTGGGTTCGCCCATGCCACGGACAACATTTCAGGCTGTTTTCACTTCTGCTATCGTGTCGTTCTGTTCCTGACCGATACTTTTACATTCTCTGAAAATTCGGCGTTCACATGTCGCACAGATGTCCTTATCCACTTCATCAAAAATTGCGCCGATCGCGTCTGTTTTCGAAATAAACACATTTTCCGCGCCAAAGCGTTGCAAGTAATCACCCTTTTTCAGAATATTACACACCTCTTCCTTGACCTTTACGACATAAAGCCCGCCACCGATTTTTTTGCGGTAGTCTGATTCCTGCAGAATCATTTCCGCACCGGCGACATCAATAAAGTTAATACTGGTACCGATAATGAGCAGATGTTTTTGACTGGCATTATTTTCATGAAAGGCACGCAGAGTACGCTGGACATGTTCAATGGCACCGAAGAACAACGAACCTTCTATCTGAATTATTTTAAATTGAGGGCATTCCGGCTTGTCTGCCGCACTGACCATATTACTCAGGCCTTCTTCCGTATTGGGAACCATACTGTGGATGCGTGGCCGCGCGGTGCGCATAAGATACATGATGAGTGACAACATCACGCCAACGTAAATGGCAAATTCCAGCTCGATAAACAGGGTGGCAAAGAACGTGGCACCGAGAACAAGTGTTTCTGAGCGACTTACCTGAATAATGCTTCTGATATGATGAAAATCAATTAACTTCCACGCCACGAGAAGTAATATGCCGGCCATGGCAGGAATCGGCAAGTAAGATGCTAAGGGTGCGACGAGTAACAAAATAGCAGCCAATATTCCGGCAGCAAACAGTGCCGCCATGGGCGTGCGCGCACCGGCAGTGTAGTTAATGCCACTGCGTGTAAACGAGCCCGATGATGCATAGCTGGAAAAGAAACTGCCGACCACATTGGCAAGACCCTGTCCGATGAATTCCTGGTTACCATTAATATGTTGTCCAGACTTTAGTGCCACAGAGCGGGCAATGGATACCGCTTCGACAAGACCGAGCAAGGCTACCGCCAGTGCGCCGGAGCCCAGTTGGCTGAGTGTCGAGAATGAAAAATCAGGCAGGGTCATCGCTGGCAAACTGCGTGGTAATTCGCCTACCAGTTTTATTTGATGTGCATCAGCACCGATGAAAAGCGCCAACAGGCTGCCGATGATCATGGAAAATAGCAGGCCTGGCCAGCGAGGTTTGTAAATCATAAAAATGATACCGGCAGCAAGACTGGCAAATGCAATGCCTGTGGCGTAAAGATTAACTTGATCGCTCAATTTAAACAGATCAATCCAGGTGTGCAGGAAGGATTCGCCCGCTGGAATATTCACACCAAAAAAATGTTTGATTTGACTTGTCGCAATCAGCAGTGCGGCGCCGGCGGTAAAGCCAACCACGACAGAATGTGACACGAAATTTACCAGTGCACCCATGCGTCCAAACCCCAGGGCAAGTTGATAGACGCCAGCAAGGAAGGTCAGTGTCAGGGCAAGTTGAATAAATTCAGGAGAACCGGGAGCGGCAAAGGGTTCGATGGTAGCAAAGACGACAATCGAAATGGCAGTCGTAGGACCGGAAATCAAATGCCGAGACGAGCCAAATAACGCGGCAATAATGGGTGGTACCATCGCGGAATATAAGCCATAAATCGGGGGTAAGCCTGCGATCATGGCGAAGGCCACGCCTTGCGGCAGTACGATAACCGCGCCAGTCATTCCCGCCATAAGGTCATCGCGTAGCGTCTGGCGGTTAACCATCGGCCACCAGCGTAAAAATGGGAGTAAACGGATAACAAATAAATTGCACTGCTGCGCAAACATCTTAAGCATGGCGACCCCTGATAAGTATCAGATAAATTCAGTAAAAATAATGTATTACAAGAAAGTTAACTAAAGGTAGTTGAACAAGGCGTATGGTACAGCCCGCTACCGATATGATGGAACCGGAACATGACTATTGTGCAAAATATATATTAAAAAGTAAATAAGAATATACTTATATTCTATCAATTAGACTCAGACCAGTTCTTGCCAATGCAGTTATTTAGTAGCAAGTGCGCTGCCACTGAATGTGATTCCACCCCAGCCGCTGCACATGAAATTGCGAATGTTCTGGTGATTATCCGCTTGCGGGTTTTGCAGCACGTCATCACGATAATAACGCCCAAAGCAATGCAGTGTTTGTTGTTCATCCAGGTTCTGCAACTGTGCAAAGGCAAACAGCTTGCAAGAACCGGAATTTTCTCCGGCTGCGTTATGCAGTTTGCCATTAGTAAATTCCGTGGGCGTGAAATGATAATGCTGCTCGATGACCTTTATCGTATCGTCAAAGTCGATCACATCCGGTGTGGTTTTCAGTGAGTGCAAAAAATCTGTGAGTGTCATGTTTTCAGGATCTGATTTAGTGTTTTGAAAAGTCCTGCAGGCAACACTTACCAGAAGGGTTACTGGTTTCGCAGGAACAGTTTGAATTTTTTGTTTGTTCGACAACAAATTCTTTTATTTGTGTATTGGCAGCTGCCTGTGCACTGGTGACACCAAAGCAGTGACATATATAGTCATCCGCTTGCTGGTGTTTTTGCCACAGCGAGGTTCTGACCTCGTTAACATGCACGAGCGTATTATCCTGACCAAAGTACACGACATCGCAATCGGGGTCCGTACAAAAAAAATAGGCCTGCTGCGGCAGGTTTTTTTGCCACGGTTGTTGAACATGGTGTAATACGGTTTTCAGTTTGACACTCGCATAGGTCTTGCCATTCACCGGGCATTGATACGAACGTGGATAATCTTTGCAAGACTGCGTATTGTCACAACATTCATTCATGGCGTGATCTCCGTTGACACTTTTTTAACAAACTCAGATTTTAGTTTCATGGCACCAATGCCATCAATTTTGCAATCGATATTATGATCACCATCGACGAGGCGTATGTTTTTGACCTTGGTGCCGACCTTGACCACCGAGGATGAACCTTTCACCTTGAGATCCTTGATGACGGATACCGTATCGCCATCAGCAAGCACATTACCATTTGCATCGTTAAACAGCTTGTCAGTTGCTGCCGTGTCATTCGATGCATCGACTGCCCATTCATGCGCGCATTCGGGACAGACATACATATTGCTGTCCTGGTAAGTATATTCCGAGTTACATTGCGGGCAGGGAGGTAAGTCACTCATGAGGCAGATAAGGTCCGGTTGCAAATCTAAAGTGTACTATTTTAAAGCTATTAGCTGATGATAGTCACGAACTGATTGGCTTAACGCAGAATAACGATACTGTTAATTCTGGCCGCCAGGGAATATGACTATATAAATAGCGTTATTTAGTACCTGCGCTCAGACGTTGATACGCCAGCGCCAATGCGTTGTCATCGCCGACGTTACCGGGAAATATCACTACCGGCATAGCAGGATAACGCGGGTGATCTGCCGGACAACGTACTACCGAACAGCCCGGTAATATCTGCCCAACGACGCGCGAGGTACGAAGTGCCAGCCCATCGCTGAGGACATCATTCGAGGTGATGCCGCCTTTACTGATCAAAAACCCGATTGATATTGGCAGGTTTTTAACAATGTCCATTAACAAGGCCGACACTTGCTCGCCAAACTCAAGCCGCGTTTGCTGATCGCTAAATTGCAATTCGGTGCGACTGGTGTAAATCACCGGTGTGATGTTTTGTGCGTGTGCCGTTTCAATGTTGGCAAGGGTAGTTTTTAACAATGTATCGCGTTCAGCCGGGATTTTGGCGACATCAAGCTCGATGCCTTGTATACCCGGCTGCTGTAACAACTGATTAAGCTGCTGGGTGGTTTTTTTCACGTGCGAGCCGACAATGACCGCACCGGCTTTGCCACCACGAACATATTCATGCATTTTTTCTGCGGTCACGGGTTGTGGCGGCAATTGTGCAAATGCCGTTAGCAAGCTCGCGGCACTGCGAAACAAAAAGCGTTTGCCTTGCCCTGCAGCTTGTAACAGTTGCTGACAAAAATGATTCAAATCCGCTTGTGTTTCAGCATCTACAACACAGCAACGATTTGCTTCCAACGCCAGCAGTTGTGGTAACACCTTGCCGCGCACATCATTTAACGTGAAACGTGCAACGTCCGTTGCCTTAATGCGACCACGGGTTTTTTCTTCCACGTAGTCGGGCAGGTAACTGTGTGAATAACCAAACACCGAATCCTTGGCAAACTCGGTTTCATGTACCGGCACGGCTTTGCCATCCACCATCAGGTAATGAATGCTGTCGATCGTCTTGCGGCCACCTTCAAAAAATGCCGGCACCATAAAATGTGCATCGAATGGCCCTAACTCTTCCTCAATCACATCGGTTTCGACCGGGTAGTGGCCGCGCAAGGTGGAGTCAGAACGACTCACCAGCAAGGGATTAATGTTCGTTCCAGCCTGTTGCAGTTCGTCCAGTGCGCGACGTAAGTTAACACACACTTCGCGTGTCAGCGTTGCAGCCTTTACCGCACTCATGCCGCGCGTATTGGTGAGTATAAAAAATAGTGGCGCAGCATCGAGCAGGCCTTGCTTCAGCGTGTCGACATCCCAACGGGTCAACAGCAAGCAACTGTGTACTGTCTGTGAACCTGTTGGGTCATCATCAAGGACGATGATTTTCGTTTGCGTCATTCAGGCCTGCTCCATTTCTACGTTTTATTTACTAGCGTGTTAATATTCACTACGCGGCAGCTTTTTTACCTTTTAAAAAACCTGCAACACGTGCCACCATATTGTCCGCGGTGATGCCATTAAACGCCATGATCTCGGCCGGTGAGGCAGTGGTTTCACCACGCTTCCAGCAGAAGGTATCACGTTTGGGCGCACGGGTGCGTAACATTACCGGTTCCAGTGCACCACTAGGGCCACCACTTACCGCCATTAATGCATCGCCATCAAACAAGGCATTGAAATGATCATCGTCCATAAATTTATTGTCGGGTTCCGAAACGGTATCCCAGGCAATGTCAGTCGGGCGATACAGGCGACGCGGGTTAACAACAGCAACGATACGTACCTTGTAACCTTCGCTTTCCAGTTTGTCTTTCGCTTCAAATACTGGCAGTAATACCATGTCACCGGTTACCGCAAATACAACAGTGCCTTTGTTGCCCCCTGTCGATAAAGTTGATTCATAAATCGTGGCGGCACCGTTTTCAACGGCGGCACGCGATTGTTCCAGGGTCATGTAAACCGGTAGCGGGCTTTTTGAGGCAATGATCACCATGCCTTTGTTATAGCTGCCACTGGCATAGTCAAATGCGGTCTGAATAGAATTCGCATCACACGGGAATAACGGGTAAACGTTACCGTTACGCATCATCGCGGCGAAGTAGTTTTCAATTTCCGGACGCTGGTGTGTCCAGCCGTTACGACCCTGTTCCAGTGCACCGGCGGTGAACATGCTTACCAGTGACGGTGTCTTGCGTCGCAATTCGGCCATCGCCTGGGTAACAGTTTGCATAATCGGCCAGCCGTTAATCGCAAACGATTCATACGACAACCAGATAGAACGTGACCCAAACAAGGCCAGACCCGCGGCGAAACCGGCACAGGCATCTTCATTCAAAGGCTCATAAACCTGGCCATCCGGCTGCTGGTTATAAAGTGGATCAGTCGTCGGGTGACGAATCTTCAATGCATCGTTAATGTTTTTCATGGCAGATGCTTCGTTACCGTCGGCATTGGTCACAACATAACGCGCATCGGCTTTACCCATTTGTGCAACCAGTGCACCCATCGCAGTGGCGGGCACGGCTTTTTCACCTTGTGGAAATTCCTGCATGGCCAGTTTCGGCATGGGTGTGATCGCAATCTCACCTTCTGTAACCGCGGTTTTCGCAGCAGGGCCGCCACCGGCGCGACGTAAATTATCGCGCACCAGTTGCCAGGCCTCCGGTGCAATCGCACGACGCTTCAGACCATCCATGATGTGCGGTTGGTCCAGCGTATCAGCCGGATACAGGTTATGTGATTTCGCACCAGTTGCATGTACGCCAGCACCTTTTAACTGCTTGATGATGAACGCGGTTAACGTGCCACCCATTGCAGATTTTGCGGCACGGTCAACGCCTTGCAACACGGCCTTGGCAAACGCCAGGCGTTGTGTGAAAGAGAAGCGGGTGCTGTCAACATAAGCACCGGACTGATCACTGTCATCAAAGTCTTTTGCATCAATCAGAATGACGTCGTCAAAACCGTGACCTTTCCAGTACGCGATCATTTGTTCGTTGGTGTGTAACGACACCATTGAGTGATGTTCTTGTGAGTAGCCATTCCAGATCAGGGTCGGCAGGAAATTGGTAATTTCCGGGTAGGCCATGTGGAAGTGCATCATCGAATTTAAAACATAGGGTTCGCCCATGCCGCCGTCACCGATGGTAACCGGGAATAATTTATCACGGTGTAAATAGGCACCGGCCATGGCAAAGTGTTGGCCCTGCCCAAGTGGGCCAGCAGGGGCTAACAAACCCGGAATCGCACCGGACAGGTGACCGAGCAGGCCGTGTTTTTCACGGAAACGCTGCATCATGTCGTTCATGTTGTTGATGCCCATATCTTCCAATGATCCATCCAGTAACATGGACGAGTAAAAGCCCGGCGCATGGTGACCAACCTCGGTAACTATATTGGTGTGACCGAGCATCATCAGTGCTGCGTGCGCATCGGCACTCGAGGCAAATCCGCCCGGATGACCGCTACCTTTGGAACCGGTCACTTGCAGGGTCAAATAGCGCAATGCGTCAGCGGCGAGCATTGTCTGGTAGGCGGCGTTGTCGTCGTCACTGCTGGCGATGGCGCTCTGGCCTTCAGCAATCACGGGTACGGCAGCGTGTTTGTCAAAATCCGGCCATTTCTCGCCAAAATGTTGAATACCCTGACAATAATCAGGAATGTTGGTTGGGTTGCTGCTGCTCATGGCGTGTTCCTCGCGCGGTTAGGTGTTAATTTCATATTGCAATAATCATTTCACTATGTGACATTTGCTTGGCAAATAAAAAGCGGTGATTCAAACTCACCGCTTTCACTTGCTGCTTGTGTTAACCATAGCCTAGTGCGTATAATTTCGCAATACACAATCGTTTTCACAATATGAAATATTGAAAAATAAAGGTGAGTTATGTCGTCTATTCAGGTAATTGACCGCAGTGCCAGTTTGCTGGATGCAATCGGCCAGTACGAAACACCCTCCAGTCTGAAAATACTCGCGGCAGATACGGGTCTGCATCCATCTACCGCGTTTCGTATTCTTGGTGCCTTGATCGATGTCGGACTGGTCGAAAAAGACAGCGCCGGTCACTATATGCTGGGCAGGAAACTGGTGCGGCTGGCGGGCAAAGTCCGTCATGGAGTCGATCTGCGTGATGAAGCGCTCGATATCATGGAAGCACTACGCGATGAAATTGGCGAAACCGTAAACCTGACTCGCCGCGAAGGCGATGAAGTCATCTATATAGAACGTGTTACCTCGCGGCGTATGATGCGTGTCGAGCAGGTTATTGGCAGTCGTGCACCCTTGCACGTCACAGCAGTCGGCAAACTCATGCTCGGCGAACTCGGTGAGCATTTCATTCGTGCCTATGTCAAACGCACGGGACTGAAACGGTATACCCCACACACCGTCAGTACCGAAACTGATTTGCTTAACGTTGTCTACCAGTCGCAGGCGCAAGGTTTTGCTTATGATAATGAAGAAGCCGAAGAAGGCGTAGGTTGTATCGGTGTGTTAATTTATGACGGTAATAATTCAGTTCTGGGTGGCCTGTCGATATCGGCCCCTATCGAACGGCGCAAGGATGAATGGATTGCGTTACTAAAAGCCGCAGGGGAAAAAATTTCTGAACGTTTGGGTGCTTAGCGGATAACAGCGAGCAAACAGGCATGGTCAAAGCTGAAATATCAGAGGTGTTTGTTTAATCGTAACTGCACGAAATAATACCGTCCCAGCACCACCAGTAAAATTCCACCCAGTATCATTATAGCGGCAATTACCAGTCGCAAGCTGATGGATTCATCAACCAGCCACACACCACCTGCGGCGGCGATCACCGGTACAAACAGTTGCACCACGGCTGCTTGCGTCGCAGAAAGACTGCCCAGTGCGATATACCAGATCGTGTAGCCAATACCGGATGCCAAAGCGCCAGATAAAATGGCATATACAATTCCGACCTGAGAGTAATGTTGTGAAGGTATGGTGAGTAAGCCTAAAATAACCACGACAGGCAGGGTGCGAATAAAATTATACGCCGTGTCCCTGAGCGGGTTCTGCGAGCCGCGGCCTTTGAGTGTATAAATTCCCCAGGCAATACCGGACAAGGTCATCAATATAAAACCAATGAGTGATGGTGTGGTGACACCGGGAAGTATCAAATAAACAAATCCGCAAAAGGCCAGCACGACGCCAAGCCATTCAGACAAGTGCAAGCGATTACCCGAGATGACGGACAGCAAGATCATGGTAATCTGCACAGCGCCAAATAGGATTAACGCACCGGTTGCCGTGTCCAGGGTAATATAGGCATAGGAAAAGGCAATGGCATAAATAAACAGCGCAGCACTGGCAAACCAGCTGCCCCTGGTTATTGCGCTGGAATGTGTTCTGTTAAGCGTAATAATAAGGAAAAGTACCACGGCACCTGATATCAATCGCACAACCGTAAAACTGGCCGCATCAATTGTTCCGCTGCCTAGTGCCAGCCGACACAGTACCGTATTCGCAGCAAACGCAATTAGCGCCAGTGAAGTAAGAAAAATTGTGCGTAATAAAATGTTTAAGTGTGAACTCATTTTATTGGCACAAGTTCAGGTCTGATTGGTAAATCCTCAGGTGTTTTGATATCCCAAGCAAGGCCAATATGTTGCAGAAGAACTAAAACCCACCAGCCAGGATCGCATTGACTGGAATTTATACCGAGTTTTGCTGAGTTCGGAAAGGCATGATGGTTATTGTGCCAACATTCTCCCATCGTGATCAAACCGCAGAATTTGATATTATAACCTTGTACGGCGGCATTATTGACGTGCCAGTCACGTTGACCACAGTTATGTGCAAAATAACCGATTAACCAGTGTCCCGTTACACAAACCGATACACGAAGACATACGCCCCAAATAACCCAGGCCAGTCCACCAAAGTAAAATAAAATTAATGCCACTGGTAACTGTTGCAACATCCAGGTTTTTTCCAAAAAAAGATAAAACTTGTTGTTTGCAACTGTATTTTCAGGTCTGAATTGGGGTGGGTGTGCAAGTTGAATGTCACAATGCATTTGCCAAAAGCCGTCTTTTACGAATTTTGATTTATGCCCAAAGTAAGGATGTGAACGTTTTTGCCGTTGTGCCCAGTCCCTCATGTCATGTGTTGCCATCATTCCAAACGGACCGGCCAGTCCGACCAGAACTCCAAAATATACAAATATATATTCAAGCCAGTTTGGGCAGTTATAACTATGGTGTATAAACCGTCTATGCATACCCAACGAATGCCCAAGGCATAGTGTAATTGACGTCGAGATCAGGAAGAGAATAAAGTTGGAAAAAGCTGCGTAATAAAAGCTGCCAATTATACCCGCCAGTGTCATGCTCGATATCCAGAGTGACTTCACAGGTGACCAGCGCACTGTGCCATCATAAGCATTACTATTATTAGTGTTTATGATGCGTGGGTTATCATATTCAGTAGCGATAATATTATTTGTTATCACGCGCAATTACCTCGGTAATCAAAAATTCCGCAGTCTTTTTGATAGCATAACGTTCTACTGGAGCGAAATACCAATACGGATCCAGTTTTCTTTCAAAACTTATGGTAAGCGTTATTTTGGTGTGCCCGTCATCGATTGGTGACATATTGATTTCTGTGCCATTCAGTTTGACATAATTTGCAATATAACTTGTATCGTCAAGAAAGGTAGTTTTGATTCGATTATTTTCTACTTCACTGATTTCAAGTAACATTCTTCCTTTGTGAAGGTTGGTAAAGAACCAGCGGTAATATTTAAAGTGAATCTCATGCACATCGCCAGGCGACAGTGTTCCTGCCTTGATGTCATAAGGCATGGGGAATAAATTGAGGAACCATGGACGTGATGTCTGCAAATTCATGGGCAGTGTCAGATTGTTTTTTATGTCCGCAATACTCGCGTTAACAACTTTTGATGCGCTCACATGTTCGTAGCGATCGAAACTAAGTTGTGGGCTGACGCCCTCAAATGCAGAAAGAATTATTATTATGGGCAGGATGTGGACAGCAAGATTATTTTTATTCTGAATTTTTGCACGTTCGCGGCGAAGATTAACAATAAACATAATCATGATAACAATAAGATATATTGGCATAAACATGACAACACAAACAAAGCCCTCGAATAGCAATATTGAACTGCCAAGCATAATAATGAAAGCGTCAATTATCCGGTTTTTGTAACGCTGTTTGAAATTCGTTGATTCCTGCGGGCTACGTATAAGTATGAGAATTATTGCAGTAACGAATGGAATGCCAACATATAACAGAGAGGTTGTATGAAAGTTGTATTCGATTAAGATTCTTACTGTAATCGACAATATAGCCATGATAAGGAGTAATAACAGTATTCCTGGCTTGTTTTTAAAATATGAATTTTTCAAATGTTTTGCCTATAAAAGTCATTAATTGTATGGCTGATCTTGTCTTCAGTTTTACATGGCGATGATGTCAGGATATTTTGTGAAAATAACGGGTAAAATTTATTACTTTACCGTTTGTCACCTCGACCCCTTCACTGCATAGTAAACTCGCCTTCCGGTCTGCACCCATTGCATATTCACCAATTTCGCCATTGCTTCTGACGACACGATGACAAGGAACAGTGACCAGGTTTTGATTCTTTGCCATGGCACTGCCAACGGCACGCCAGGCACGAGTATTTAATGCACGGGCAATTTCGGCATAGGTTGTGACTTTTCCGGGCGGGATACGATTCAGCAGTTCATAACAGCGTTCATTAAATGTTTTATGCGAGTTGTTCATATGAAAGCTCCGTTAATTAATTCAGGTATATATAATCAGAATTATTTAATTTGTTGCTGTAACAATAATGCCAGCTAATTATTATTTACCAGAGTATAGTCCATTGTATCAAGCTAATGGATCGGCTCCTGTTAATAATGGACAGGCTAAAAAATATCGGGATGTTATTGCTGTAAGTCGGCGAAGCTGGCGTCAAGCAGTTGGCATAAATCCTGAGGATTAATTTCGATCTCCAGCCCGCGTCGACCTGCGCTGACAAAGATACTGGAAAAATCAGCGGCCGAAACATCGACGAAAGTTGCCAGACGTTTTTTTTGTCCAAGCGGGCTCACACCGCCCAATACATAACCGGTTGACCGTTCCACGTCATGTTTATCGGCCATGACGGCTTTCCTGGCGCCAGCAGCACGGGCAATGTTTTTCATGCTTAACATGGCACTAACCGGAATTATGCCGACAACCAGCGCATTGTTGTCCAGTTGCACGACCAGCGTCTTGAAGACTTGCGTATCCGTTACGCCAAGTTTTTCTGCTGCCTCCATACCGTAAGCAGTGGTTGACGCATCGTGCGTATACTCATGTACGGTATGCGCTATATTATTATTTTTGAGCAGGATAATGGCGGGCGTCATACCTGGTGACAGCTTCTGTATTGGTTACGATTGTCATGATGCGAATCGGTCTGAAACAAACCTTGATTGATTTATGGCAGGTAATCAGTCAGTCAGAAAAAACGTCACGTTGGTAACGACGCGCACATCCTTGTCAATTTTTTTCGTATCACCATAGCTTTCACCGATATCACGAATAATAAACCCGCCTTGTCTTGCGCTACGTATGCCGCCCACTTTCACCCCTGCATTGGTAGCAAACTCATTGGCCGTGAGGCGTGCATTACGTGTGGCTTCCATTAACATGTCAGGCTTGATGTCATTCAGTTTTGTAAAGTAGTAGGCGGGTGCATTATTTTTTATATCCAGACCCTGTGCGATGAGCCGGTTCAGCTTCGCACGCACCTCTGAAACCAGGCGTACCTTGGTAGTCTGCACTTCTATTTCACCAACCAGGTAATGTCGCTCTTCCACCAGTTTTTGATTCTCGTCGCGAAATTCTTTTTTCAAATAATTTATCACGCCGGGCACAATTTCATCTTTTGCAAAGCCGCTTTCCAGCAGCAAGGAGATGATCTTCTGTTGATCCTGTTCGGACAGTGCATACAATTTCGGAATTTCACTCTGCTTGTTACCCGAGACCGTATATTGGATTGACCAGTAGGCCTTGTCCGCTTCTACTTTTCGTTCCGCGAGTCCCTTCACCTCTGCGGTATTGAGTGCAACCTTGGCGTTAGACAAAGTCTGGCTGATAAAATAGCCTGCCAAGGCAACACCTATTGCCAACAACAGGGCAGCACCACTTAATTCGGTTTTATTTGATGATAACTGCATATCTTCTCCTGAATCCGGTTTATCCAACTTGTCTGATGTACAGTATTATTAAATATTAGCCTGTGCAAAGCTACCTTCATGGTGATTGGTCGCTTGAAATGATACGGTCAATTTGCTTGTTGTGAAGACGACTAAAAAACAACAACGCCGTGCAAGCACCGATTAATGCCAAAAACATATCGGATTGTGTGTCCCATGGGTCACCCTGTGTACCAAGGAACTCATTGGCACCCTGTCCGAGCAGCAGGGCAGATGCCCATTCAATTAATTCGTAGCTTGCACTGATGGCCAGCACCACGCAAATCACAATAAAGCTGCGCATCCTTGCCCCGTGAATAATTTGCTGGCGAATAATGATTTCTCTTGCGACAAGGGCAGGGACAAAGCCCTGAAAGAAATGCCCGATTTTGTCATAAGGATTGCGACTCAAATCCAGCAGGTCTGCTATCTGAAACCCGAGTGGCACACGGGCATAGGTATAAGCCGCACCGGTGATAAGCACCATTGCATGCAAAAAAATAAATAAATACAGCAGGCTTGTCAGCGGAAAGTTCCGATAAGTTGCGGCCAGTACCGGCAAGGCGATGAAAACAGGAAAAACTTCCAGCACCCAGGTGGTGCGATCGTAGGGATGGTATCCTGAAATCAACAGCATGACCGCGATCAGTAGCGTTGCGATAATGAGAATTGTGCTTCGATTCAGTAACATATTCGAAAGCCTGTTTAACAACCGTGCTTTGCGGGGCAATGGAACTTATTGTTATGCGCTTTACTTATCAATGCGTACATATTATTAACTTGTTTTTGAAGATTTTAGCCATCGTTATTTTATTGCATTGTTTGGCTTTTCTTTACTTAAAGTAAAAGATGTTTTTAATGGAATGCTTGTATCCCTGATTTTATCAATGATAGTTACATCAATGATCCATTTACCCGGTATGTCACCATGTTCACCAATGAACTTGATCACTGCTGGCGCCAGACGAATGTTTGTCGGATCGCCCATAAGTTTGCCACTTCCACAGTCATAATCTTTTGCATTTATAGAAAAACTACCGTCGGGTCTGGTTACTTTAATGTCACATCTCAGTCTGAATTCACCCTGGACACCAAGTTTTGGGTTGATATAAAAAGTTAGTATAGTCAGCTGTTCGCCATAACTGACCAGTGTCGCCTCTGAAAAGTGTGGAATATTTTCTGATGGCGTTTCCCATTTTTGTTCCCAGTCCTGGTCTGGCGTGACAACAAGCCAACCGCCGAACCCGTTTATACTTTTCATGTTATCTCTGTTTGGCACTCGCTGACCATCGCCGGAAATCCAGCCGCCCGGATCTGGCTTGACTTCGAGGCTGCCAATAGCGGAACAGGGAATGGACAAGATAATTAGAATTAACAGATGTTTCATGTTTTTATCATAGTTTAAAACTGCTTAAAGTGCGCAGGGTTCGAACATCATGAATGTTATTCCATGCTCCCGGATAGGTACTATCAGTTGTAAATAGAATTTTACTGTTTCGTTTTTAACAAATCACGAATCTCGGTAAGCAGTACTTCTTCTGCCGAAGGTACAACGGGTAGCGTGGGAGCGGCCGCTTCTTTTTTCTTCAGCGAATTAATGCCTTTCACCACCATAAATATGGCAAAGGCAATAATCGTAAAATCAATCACGGTTTGAATGAACTTGCCATAGGCGAGCACAACCGCCGGCTGTGTGCCGACTGCTGCCTTGACAACATAGGCCAGGTCGGAAAAATCCACACCACCTAGCAGCACACCAATAGGCGGCATAAGTACACCTGCCACCAACGCAGAAACAATCTTGCCAAATGCCGCACCAATCACGATACCTACAGCCATATCAACCACATTGCCCTTAATCGCGAACTCTTTAAATTCACTTACAATACTCATTATTATTCTCCTTGGTTATAGTTGTTCATCAGTGAGCCAGTAAACGAAAAAACTTGTTGTCTGGCCTTTTATATTATTTACTCTTTTTTAGAATCAGCCCATCTACCAGATTTGAGGGTATATTCTGAAATAAGTGCGGGGAATTATTCTTTAGCCAAACAACGGCATTATCCGCAGAAAATTTGTTCATGGACATTTGCCTGTCTATTTCCCTGGATAATATCTCGAGTCTGGGTTTGAGTGAGTCTATTAATTGCGCTTTGTTTTTACGCTGTTTCTTGATTCTAAAAAATATAGTGATAATAATTAAACCTGAAACAGCGCCTATGATAAAGGGATAATATTCGTTCATTGTTTTTCCTTGGCTAAAACGTTAAAAATTGCCGGTGCAATTTCGCGGATAATGCAACGCAGGACCAGCGTGGATTAATTTCCTGGATATAACAATAGCTCGCTGGCACATGGCTGCAAGATTCATATTAGCCTAAGTATAGAAGTTGTGCGGCGGGTCATCCCGGTAAGCAATACAATAATTCATGCTCTGGTCATGTTTTACACTGCAGTTGCACTAATATTTACATACATAAGCATATGCAAAATTTGAAAATGCGAGTAGTGGGATTAGAGTATATGGCGTCTTTTATTGATACCCGGCACCTAATCTTTCAATGTATAGCCTTCCGGACAACTATTTTCCTCGGTTCTTGTATCACATACATAGGCTTGACCAATACGGTTTTTCCATTCTGCTATCACAGGTTCTTCAACATCGTATTTCCATATTTTCTGCAAATGATAAAAGCTGTCTTTCCCTTTTATGGCCAGATTAATCATTTTAAGTATTCTGTTATCTTTTAATGTGCAGTTAGTGTACCAAAATACAGCTGGATATCCTTTGTGAGAATATTCAAGATCTTCATACTTAACTTCAGAACATTGTTTTTTACTTGGCGCCTCTCTATATTGTCTGAACGCTTCTACTTCATCTTCAGGACTCTTATATATTGTCACAACGAATAAGTCCTTATTCTTTTTTTCCTTACTGAACCATAACGTTTTTGTGGCATGCTCAGACTCTTTGCTTTTTATATTCCATTGATCTGTCTTTATATCACCTTTCACTATCAAATTTTCACCTTCACTCCAGTCACTAGCGAAGCAGGGTAGTATGAGCGTAATGTTAAATAATATTGATATTAATATGTATTGCATAATTTCCTCTCTTTTTTATATAACGCGTTATTTTTTATATACCTGTGCTGCCAACTGGCAATTCTCGGCGAGAGGTACGAAGAAACCGGCAGCAAAGTCGACGGCCGACCGGAGATCGAAAATCTCGCGCGTATCCGTCGATTCATCCACCCAATCACGAGCTACTGTCTTATTGGCCAGAAACATCATTTCCATGCAAAGCGATTCGGCACAAACGATGTCCGATGTCGCGGCACCCCAGTTGATACCGAACCAGGCATCCAGTGTACCACTGTTAAATTCGGTGCCATTCTGTTCGATGTGGATTCTGTTACCGGTAATGCGGCATTGAGAATCGATCACGGTTGGCTTATTAAACATCGGACTGACCGCTAGCGCGTCCAGGGCGCACATGCAGTGAACCGTCACATCGTTAATATGGACCTTGTGCTCACGTTCCGCTGAGGTAAACGGGTAGGCACCGGCCGGATTACCAACTTCGTCGAGCACGATTAGCTTGCTGCACACAATGTTGTTAAGTGCCTGTTCCACATTACCTACTAGCTTGCCAACCTCCTTGCGTGTGAGCGTGCGGCCCTGCTGTATATAGCTGTTGAGCAGCTTGCAGTACAGAGCGGCGTCATCGCCGCTGAGTGATTTGAGCCCCGAGACCAGCGGGAGAATTGAATCAAGCCGTTTCAATGCTGTTTTGACTTCAGTGTTCATTTAGTCATTCTTCATTTCCGTTTCACGGTTATCGATGATTGACTGACGTGGCTATGTAGAAAGCCACATCGATTTTGACTGTGATCTTTCCCCGATAAAGTGGATACATTTTCAATGAACATGCATCTGTTCATTAACAACGGGTACGCGGTGTCGATCAACCCAAAATCCTACCGCCACGATTAACCAGAGCGCCTGTGCAGACCAGGCGACGGCAACAACAGACGGTGGGGGTGGGCCCAATATATTTGCCACATAAACCACGACAAGAAAAATCACCAGCCCCCACAATGCATAGCTGCCAATTCTATCCAAAGCACGTGTGTGACGTATATATATATCCAGATACCAAACGCAAACATCAACAACTCAACCGGAACGGCCAGAAATGGATAGTTCCACAGCGCCAGGCCAACCAGGTGGGTTTCATTCGGTGTTATTGGCATGTCGGGGCGGTGCGACAAGAAATCCAGAAACCAGTGGCTAATGGCAACTATGGTAATCACTATGGCCGTCCTTTTACCTCCACCTCGAATCAGTGAGTAAATGCCGGCCAGTAACACGCCCCAAACCAGTAGCGTCAACAGGCTATGTGAATAAGGGTAGTGCGTGAATCGTAACGGCGTCAACACCGTGCTACCGGGTTCTATCGCAAATGTTTCGATTCCAAGTAGCACCAGATTTGGCCATATCAGATCTGCCAATTGACAGGCAAGGAATAACATACCAAGTGAAACTTGTGGAGCATATTTTTTTGCGCCTAAGGCTATAGCGAAGTGCCCAATAAACATACTGTTCTCCGAGGAATATCAGGTCATGCTTGATAATAGATCATATTATCTGGTGCGTATAAAAATGCAAAGCCGTTATAAATTCGAATTATTTTTATTCATGAGGTTAACGCTGAAGCTGTGCGGCGCAAATGAAGTGCAGCGTAGTTTGCGTCCGAACGAGCGCTTTGTTAGCGGAACACTCAAATCATTAAACAGCATTCTTTCTCTAAATTATTTAAATGTTCATCTAGCGCAGCGTGAGATACAGGATTCTTTAAACGTTTAAGCTTTTCTTGAGGATCTGAAAGCCTATTACGGTCACTATCGGTTATGGCTTTGTTAATATCCTGAAAAAACTCACTATCATCAAAAAATATCAAGCTGATTCTCTTATCCCTCTCATCGACAAGCATACACCTAATTGGACATGCCTCTATAAGTTCTTTAAATCTCCGATCAAATGATGCAATAAATGGTACATAAAAACGAGCCTTATAAGATTTGCTTGCCATGGTTTCTTGGTGGCGAAGCGAATACAAATCCCAGCTCATACCACTCAATTTCTCAATAGCTTTCTTGGACTTCTGCATCAAATGACCAAAAAATCTATATTCTTCTCCATGCTTCATAAGCTTCCATGCAAAATAAAGCTCTAATTTAGCAAACCTTCCCAAGTGATCAATAGTATAAGTAACTAGCTTTTCAAGATTTTTAATGTAGTCCTTTTTATCTAACCATCTCAATTGCATACCTTTCATAAGTATCAATTTAAGTCCCTTCCTCCTGGCCAAGCTATCTTGTATTTCTTTACTGTTTTGAAATGATGAAATTGCTTCTGCCGCTTTCCTGCCTGATTGAATTCTGTCAATATTAAAAACTGGCTTCTTTGGGTTATTTCTGAAAGATCCAATATCAAGATAATCAAACCGTTTTAATGCTCGCACCGTTTCGAATGGGCGCATATTCGAGAGATCTAATGTATGAACCAGATCCTCTATCATGTAAAATGTATAATCAAAATTAAAACTATTATCCTCCCGGCCCTTAACCAACATTACGAGCTGATAAAACCAATCCCAATCAGATACTGACTTACCTCCTTCATATATACGAAATGCCTCTGCCACTTGGGTGTCAAAACTAACGGAATATTCTAACGGAAAGGCGACACTTTCGTGTTTCGTATTAGCTTCATATAATTCATCGTCGTAAAAAAGCAATCCAGAAGCATTGAAAAATCTTGTTATGGCCGGACATGACTCTTCAATTTCACTTAGATATATCCCCCCAAAATTTGAATTAATATTATCTGTTGCATATAACAACTTAAATTCAGCGAATTGCGACAAATTTGGTTCGATCAAATCAGAAAATGAAGATGAAACTGGATGGCTGACAATTAAGTTTGTTGCAAGCTCCATTCGCTTTATTCTTTTTTCTTCAGACTCCATATCAAAATCTTTCTCTTTATACCGCTAACGAGGATGTAGAAAAAGTCGAATATTCATTTTTATCCAATCATAACTCATTGTTTTTGATCATATAGTTCATCTTGCAATTTACGATTTTGGGGTTTTTCTACAGCCTCAACGATAAGGGTAAACGGCGCGCGCTTTTTGCGGGCGATTTGACCCGCTTGTTATATCCATTACTCATTTAATATCCTTTCATATTCTTCCATGGCATCCTCATCAACCTCAACACTAGCTGATTCGGCCCAATGTGTATTGGTGCCTCGTTTTTTTATGCCAGAAACCCAATACTCCTCACCAGTTTCTTCATCAAAGTGGTTTCCAGCTATGCCTCCACCTTTGGCACGTTTAAGAGTTTTGCCTCGATAATACACGCTACGCCCAGACTTTGAGAATGTAACCCATCCAATTCTTGCATCTACACCGTCAATGTCACCATCTTTATTCTCGATGTACATTACTCTGCGATTTTCACCTTTTGTAAGTTGATTATTTTTCATGGCATATAACGCTGAGCTAGCCGGCGCCCCAAAATAGCGAACGAAGTGAGCTTTTGGGCGTCCGCGCTGCTGAGCGATTTGTTAGGTAACATAGTTTTCATATTGCTTTTAAAAACGTTATTACATTAATGTGCCAGTTAGTAAAGTGCACCATTGGTAATATGGCAAGCGACATTTTAACGGACGCTATAAACACAGTTTTTTTCTCTATTGGTTCAGATTTAATAAGTTCGTATATTACAAAACCTATTGCAACAACAAATAAAACAATAGTTAAGAATAGTGGAAGGCCATATGATAATAGTATTATTGCAAGATTATCCTCGTAATGTTCGCCGAAAGTTCCTACAAGTAATATCAGTATTACGTAATATATTAGAAAGTAAGTTAATATTTTGTTTACAAAACTGATATACATAATTCATATGTTACCTAACGCTTAAGGCCAGCGGCGCCGAAAAACCGCGCGGCGGTTTTGGCGTCCGAACTGGGCCGTCTTGTTATGCCAGTTTTATACACCTAACAACAGTCCCAATAGAAGTAAGCCTTTTCTAATGTATTTGTTTCTAAATCCTTTGTATTTATGAATATATGGCCAACACCGCTATCACCAAACATAATGTAATCATCTTCGTCTATTTGTAATAGTTGAACGTCTTCTTTTTGTGATGCTTCATAGTCTCTTGGATCACTCTGGGTAAAATCAGCGTACCCACCAATTTTGTGACCAGTGCTCGAAAAATAATTATTAAATTCTTCTTTCTCACGTTCTGATAGCGAATCTTCAAAATCCCAATAATCAAGCCCACCAAAACTAAAAGAAAACTGAGAATCTTCGCTGCAACCAGTATCTATAGACTTATTAAACTTTAATTCATGGATTCTATTAACTGGCATTTCATCGTAATCTGATTTCTCCACAAAGGAGAAGTCGTTTAATGACTCTTTTTCTAAGTCATCATCGTTAAGATATACGATTTTTTCGACGCCAATATCCCACCAGTCATGAACAGGGAAATAAAGCTGCAGCAGGCCACTTGTGGGGAAACCCTTTAGCCTGGGCATTTCCGAAAAATTTATTTGTGCAATTAAAACCATCGGCTTCCCATTTTTATCTTTAGGATATTCGTAATCTATTGGCAAAAATGGGTTGCCAAGAAACTTGCTTTGTTTTTTATTCAATGGATCATTCAATAGATCGTCATCTAATGGTTCCGCATTAACTGAAATATATTCTCTCTGCAATTCAATTAACTCATTGGCATATTTAGAAAGCACTGCTGGAACAGGTATTATTTCTTTATCTTCTTCCATTGCTCCCTTCCTAAATTATAAAGGCATAACGACGAACTAGCCGGCAAAGTGAGCGGTGCGAAGCAACGCTTACTTTGTCCGAGCTGAGTGGCTTGTTAGGAGATTTATTCACTTATATCAAAAGTTTCCTCTGGATAATAACGTAATACCGTATAGACTTTTGGTTCATTATTAATATATTGAACTTCAACATCAACAATGTATGCAAGCTGATGCCAAGGTTTTGAGCTATTTGCATTGCCTTTGAGTATGGATTCTTTTACGGCATTATTCTCAAAAATGACCTTTACTGCCCTTTTTGAAATTGATTCAATAATTGCTTTATCACCAGTATGTGATTCAGAATCAAATTTAGTTTGATACCAAACCATTACCCTTCGTTTTTGAATATGCTCTTCTGGCTCATCATATTGCTCGATTTCACGTTGGATTCTATTTTGCGCCGCATTCGCTTCTTGCGAATTTATAATAAATTGATTTATAACTGTGCTGTTATCAGATACTGTGAAGTTTAATTGAGACGCATTATCTTTTGCCACAGGTTCTAATATTGAGTTCCATTGTTTTAAATCATTTTTCGAAACATCTTTTGGTGGTGAATCCAATTTCCCAAGAAGCCAGCTAACAATGGCCTGCGCTTGTTTCACCCATTCACTTAAGGCACCACCTGTCCAGACCAAGGGTAAAATAGGCATTGCTTGCGCTATTAACTCAACAACTATTGAGCCAGAACGAACCTCTTTTATAAGAAGCTCAGAGCCAATCTTATAATCTGGAGTAGTTTCTGATTCAATAAATTTATGAAATTGTTGGCTTACACCAAGTAAGGATAATGTAAGGTCAGTTAATACAACAGGCTTTTCATTTTTTATTGTTATCTCTAACTTGTTGTTGTAATCAATTTCCATCTGAATTCCTTTTTTCTCCTAACGACTGAGTGAATTTGGCCATAAAGCGATGCGAAGCAACGCTTTATGGGTCAAATTGCACGACTTGTTAGCGATTTTCACCAAAATTTCCACCATTTTCTTGGCGATGGTACTTCGCCCGCTTTTAAATTATGAGGGACTTTTGTACGTTTACAATACCCTCTAAGTTTACCGTCAGGTGTTTTTGTGAAATACCTAAATTTTACATATGGCCTGTTACCATCATTAGGATGGAAACTTTCCTGTAAATATTCTTGTTCTTCTTCAGATAATTCTCTGTATGTTCCTGTGTCTTCGACATAGACATATGGATACGGTTTATTTTTTGCTTCACTTCCCGAAACAAGCGGAAACTCATTTGATGCAATAGGTTTCGTCATTTTATATCGCTAACGTTTGAGTGAATTTGGGCTTAAAGCCGAGCGAAGCGACGCTTTAAGGCTCAAATTGCACGACTTGTTATGTTGCTTTATTTTTAACATTCCAATATACAATTAATAAGCTACCAATAAACACTATAGAAAAAGCTTTTGATAATTCAGCCAGGAAGTGCTGCCAAAACCCGTTAACTGTAATTAACTCAAAAAATGATGAGGGGCCAATTTCTACCAATACTTTTCTAGACCATTCTGTTGCGTATTTTTGTGCTTCTTCACTGGTTCTATGTTTTTTTGTATAAAAAGACTGATGGTTTTCCAAAATAGCAGATTTAGAAAAATTACTATATACAATAGTAATAACTGTATATGGCAAAGAGACCATAAGCCCAATTGTTACTGCTTGTAAAATATACTTTTTAATCATTTTGCAACATAACAGTTATATATACAGACTAGTACCCGTACTATATATAGGAACCGGGTACTACATCTAGTAAGGGTACTAGATTAATAGTACTTCATTTTGCGTGAGAAACCGTGTGCAGTAAATTGTTTTGCGCGTGTATTTTGTAATTAATTACGCAGTGCAATATCGATTGGGTTATCCGGAATATTAGCAGAACTTGATATTTATGGTGAGAGAGCGGGGTCAGCGCATGCACAGTCGCAGGCGAATTTATTTTATTTTTGTGTAAACGGATTCTTTACCGGTTTTGCTGGTGACGATTTTCAGCTGGTCTTTTGCATCATTGAAGTGAAAGGTCATGATCATGTCCTTGTCCTTGTAGGTGAACACGGCTTTTACGCTGTCGGGTGCGACGATATAGAGGCCCTGAATGCGTTCGCCATTTTGCCAGGTATTGTAGGCATCGCCATTGGGCAGAAATTCGAGCCAGTCTGTTTTGGCGTTGTGCGGGTCATAGCTGAGTTGCCATTTACCGATGATCCAGTCATCGTTCGCGGCGTGTAACAACGGCATGTTAATTACGCTCATAAATAAAATAAATAAAATTGTATTACGAATGTTTAATGACTGTTTCATTTTATGAGTACCAGGCTTAAATCCGGCCAGTAGGTGATGATGAGTACGCTGAGCAATAAGATCAGCATAAACGGAATGGTAGATTTGTAAATTTCGGTTATTGGTTTATTGAACCGATAGCTGGCGATAAACAGGTTCATGCCTACCGGCGGGGTGAGGTAACCGACCTGCATATTGGCGAGGAAAATAATCCCGATATGCACGGGGTGAATACCGTAGTTAACTGCAATCGGAATAATGAGCGGCACCATGATCACCAGTGCGGAAAAGATGTCGAGTATCATGCCCAGCGCGAGTAAAAACAGGTTGAGTAAAATCAGGAAGGTGTACTTGTCGCTGACATGTTGTTTGATCCATTCGAACAGTTTTATCGGCACTTCGGCATCGATGAGGAAATTGGTCATCGCCAGTGCGACGCCGAGTATTAATATGATTCCGCCGACCATGGTGACAGACGAATGCACGATGCGTGGCAGATCAGGCAGTTTGATTTCTTTATAGATAAACACCTCGACAATCAAAACATACATGGCGGTAACGGCGGCGGCTTCGGACACGGCAAAGAAGCCGGAATAAATACCGCCGAGTACAAATATCGGCAAGGGCACTTCCCACTTGGCTTCGCCAAGTGCGGCTTTCAGTTCATTTGCATTAAAGGCGGTGCGCGGTATCGGGTTGTCGCGCGTTGCCCATAGCCCGTACAGAAATAATAGTGTGATCATTAACATTGTTGGGAAGATACCGGCAAGAAAGGCGTCGGTCATGCTGATGGTAATCGGCAGGTCGAGCTGCTGCACGATCACAACGTATATAATAAGTGGCAATGACGGGGGCAATAGCAAGCCGAGGCTGCCGGATGAGGTGACCAGACCCAGGCCGTACTTTTCTTTATAGCCTGCCTGTTGCAATGCCGGCAATAACAGCGCGCCTAATGCGACAATGGTGACACCGGTTGCGCCGGTAAAGGCGGTGAACAGTGCGCAGGTAAACAGGGTAACGAGCGACAATTCCGTTGGTAGCCAGCCAAATAATGCGCGTGACAAACGCACCAGTCGATGCGAGGTATTGCTTTCGCTTAACAAATAGCCGGCAAAGGTAAACAGTGGCAAAGCTAATAGCAAGGGCGTGTTGGTGAGGCGATACAGTTCAATCGGGATAACGGTGAGGTTAATGTCCTGATAGAAAAACCCCAGCATGGCGACGGCAAGTATTAGCGAAAATAATGGCGCACCGTAGTACGCCATGATAATTAAGAAAATGACCAGTATATAAATCATGGTGTCGCGCCCGGTTCGGTGACCGCGGGGCGAAACAGTAAAACGGTGGAAACCAGATAGCGCAGCGTGATGACAGTGAAGGCGAATGGCATAATCGCCTCGCATAACCACACCGGCACTTTGGCGAACGCCATGCCGTTGTCCTGAAATTCTGATATTACCAGTTGCAAACTGTACCATGCAGCAATGCCACAGATGGTGGCAGTGAACAGATAAATGACGGCTTTCATATACGGTTGGAAGCGTGGGTTGAGGTGGTGCATGCCAAGGTCAATTTTAATGTGGCTGTCATCACGGCTTGCAAACATGGCGCCGATCATGCCTATCCACAATACGCTGATGCGTAACAGCGGCTCGACCCAGACGATACCGCCATCAAAAAAATTGCGTAGCAGGATTTGTAGTACGGCCAGTGTCAGCGTGACAAGCAATACGCCAACGATGAGGCTGTCTTCGAGTCTGATCAAACTCCTGCGTAAGGTATGTAACGCGGGCATGGTGGTTATTTTTCTTTTTGTTCCGGTATTCGGTAAGCAACTGATCGACCTTGTTGTTCAGTGATGTACTGATCAGGCCGGCGTCAACCATGCGTTTTTGTGCCTTGCTGCCGTACTGGCGCCATTCCTTTACTTCGGTTTCATTTGGCTCGACAAACTTGATGCCCTGCGATTGTAGCGCCGCCATGGCTTCGACATTGTCTTTTTTATTTTTCGCGTCAATGACTTTAAAAGTGCTGTTCATGATGTCGCGAATAATTTTCTGGTCGGCCGGTTTTTCTTTGGTAAAGGCTTTATTATTAATTGCCAGGACACCGTATGAATATAGCAGTGGCAGTTTGGTGAAATATTTGATTTGCGTATGCCACTGCAGTGCAATGGCGCCAATCGGTGAAATGGCGACGGTATCGATGAGACCGGTTTGCAGACCGGCCAGCACATCACCCAGTGGCAGGGGAATGGGCGACACATCAAATTGCTGAATCATTTCCAGCGCGCCTTGATCATTGGCAGGTATCCAGGCTTTTTGTTTTTGTAGTTGTGCGACACTTGTCACCGGTTGTTTGGTTGACATCATGTAGACGAAACCACCTTCCGCAATGCCGAAGGTGACAAAGCCGTTTTTTTCCATGCCTTCAATCAGCTGTGGATCGATTCTGGGTCGAATATAATTGATCTCTTCTTGATCGCGATATTTCATTGTCAGCATATAAATCTGGTTATCACTGAAGTACGGCGACAGGCTGCCACCGGTAAGTGCGCCGCCCTGTAACTGGCCGATCTTGATTTTGCGCAACACGGCCTTGTTATCGCCCATGACACCGCCCGGATAAAACTTGAATTTCACACGGCCATCGGTCTGCTTTTCAATTTCTTCTGCACCCTTGCGCATTTGTTGCATCCAGAAGGAGCCGTCTGGTGACAAGGTAGCGATCTTGAATGTTTTGGCATGGGCAAGTGGCGTGACGAGAAATAAACTGGCGATGAGCAAACCCGGTAACAGTTTGAGAGAGAGTCTGAGTCTGAGTTGCGCTTGTTGGGGTTTCATGTGTTGATTAATCCTTTTATTACTATCTTAAAAGTAGTCCTTGCTGGTGGATAAAAGTTCCTTGGCTTTTTGCTGCGCCAGCGTATTGGTGAGCGTCAGATCAGGCACTTTCGCTTCTGCACTGAGCACTTCTTTGAGCAAGCTGTCGTGCAGTTCCTGATTAAACACCAGTCGCGCGTATTTTTCGGCGAACAAGACCTTGGCCATCAGATTCTTGCCGTCCGACATGATGATGGCCTTTTCAAACTGCAGCTTGCCCAGTTCCGGTTTACCACCGAACGCGGCGGGTAGTAAGGTATTCAAGACACCCAGGTAAAGATAAACATTGCCATCCATGTATTTGGGATTGAGCTCGGTAATGCGTTGCATAATAGCTTTAACTCGCGGTAACTCCGCAATAACATTCCAGTCGGATTTGTTGGCCTGAATGCGTCCGGCCCAGGTGGTGGCAAACGTATACCATGCCGGGACGTCATCTTTCTCCAATTTACGAAGCTGCTCGTTAAAGGTGTTAAAGTCCAGCCTGGTCGCATCACAATAGTTTTCGTAATCGATACAAATTGCTTGCTGGCTGTAGGCAAACGCATGTTGCGACATGTTCTTCGCCCGATCCGGATCTTTCACAAATACGCCAACATAGGCGCCATATAAGGTGGCAGCAGATAACAACAGTTTTGGATTGTCCGGTTTGTCGCCCAGGAAGCTGTCGAGCAACAATAAATAGGCCGGTGCGCCATCGGCGACAGTTTGTGGATCATCCGAATTTAAAATGGCTTTGGAGAGGTTCTTTGCCATGCCGCTGGTGGCAGAGGAAACGATCGTTGTACAGCCGGGCTGGGAAAGCATTACCGTCGCAAAGAACAGCGCCAGTACTGCGAGTCTTAATCGTTGGTTTGTGAGGCGAATATAATGACGGTGCAAAGCGGGCATATCAATCCATAAATGGCCATGGTTAAACAAGGAATCTTAGGCATTAAGGGGGAGAAGGTAAAGCCTGTCAGGCAAATTCTGTTAATAATTCCGGCGCTATTATGGCATATTCAGGGGAGTTAAATTTATTATTTACTGCGGAATTGTGCGCTGGATCAGAATAATTCCACGTCGTCTTCGCTTGCGTTATTCACTGCCGCGGTCAGGACTTCCTGTACTGACTTGCCCTGCAAGATGGCGTCGAACATGGCCTTGTCAGAATCCAGTATGTATTTTGACTGAATCATTTCCTGCAGGTTATTCCATGATTGCGGATTTTGTCGCTGCTCGTTGTCCTCGATGATTTCATTGAGGCCTTGCAGGCTTTTTGAAATATGGGTGAGGCGCTGGGTAAGCTTGTCATAAAACTGAAACGCCATCACGGCGGATGAAATTTTTGTCGACACTGCATTGGCATGATACAAAATGGCGTGTTTATGCGGCATGGCGTCCGGCATTTCGTCGGCTGCGTAGCGCATGTCGTCGATACTGTTTCCGAATGCGGTGAAGGATTGGGTCAGGGTCTCCACATCGCCGGTGATGTCGAGCATGGCATGTTCGAGTCTCGCCACCGCCAGATTGAGCATACGTACGGTCTCTTTGACATGATCCCAGTCACCTGTGTTTGTTGTACTGCTGTCCGAGCTGGAAAGAGGTGCTGGATCCGTTGCCATGTGCCGGCTTCCTTAAATGTCACTTTTGAGGTTATTTCACCAGATATTATCGGCAGCCATCGCGTTAGCTTGAAAGAGGCCGTATAATGCGCGCTTTTTGCGCTGCCTTAACTGTAGGCGGCTGGAGTGACAATCTTGGAATCAATTGAAAATTTACGCAATATTGCGATTATTGCCCACGTCGACCATGGCAAAACTACCTTGGTAGACAAGCTGTTATCGCAAACCGGTACCCTCGACAGCCGGGCGGACCTGGGTGAGCGCATCATGGATTCCAACGATTTGGAACGCGAGCGCGGTATTACCATTTTGTCGAAAAATACCGCCATCGAGTGGAATAAATACCGAATTAATATTGTAGATACGCCCGGACACGCCGATTTTGGTGGTGAAGTGGAACGGGTGTTGTCGATGGTGGACTCAGTCTTATTGCTGGTGGATGCCGTCGAAGGCCCCATGCCACAGACACGCTTTGTGACCCAAAAGGCACTGGCGCGTGGATTATGCCCGATTGTGGTCATTAACAAGATCGACCGACCCGGAGCGCGGCCGCATTGGGCACTGGACCAGACCTTCGAGCTGTTTGACCGTCTTGGCGCGACCGATAAGCAGCTGGATTTCCCCGTTGTGTACGCCTCCGGACTGGCCGGTTACGCCGGGCTGGATGAATCGGTCCGCGAGGGTGACATGTCGCCCCTGCTCGAAGTGGTGGTGAATCATGTAAAAGCACCGGACGTTGACCCGGAAGGCCCGTTCCAGTTGCAAGTCAGTTCGCTGGATTACAACAGCTATGTTGGCGTTATCGGCATTGGCCGCATCAGCCGTGGCGTGGTGCGTACCGGCACCCCGGTGACTCTTATTAATATGGCAGGTAAAACCCGTAACGTCCGTGTGCAGCAAATTATGCGCCTGATGGGTGTGCAGCGGCTGGATATCAGCGAAGCCACCGCTGGCGACATTATTGCCTTCACCGGCATCGAAGGCTTGAAAATTTCCGATACCTTGTGCGACACGGCCAAGGTTGAAGCCTTACCTCCCTTGTCGGTGGACGAACCGACCGTCAGCATGACCTTCCAGGTCAACAAGTCACCCTTTGCTGGCCGCGAAGGCAAGTTCGTTACCTCACGCCAGATCGGTGATCGACTCGAGCGCGAGCTCATCCATAACGTGGCCTTGCGCGTGAAGCCGACCGAAGATCCGGACAAGTTCCGCGTCTCGGGTCGCGGTGAACTGCATTTGTCGATTTTGATTGAAAACATGCGCCGTGAAGGTTACGAGCTGGGCGTGTCGCGTCCGGAAGTGATTTACAAGGAAATCGATGGCGTACGCCATGAGCCTTACGAACAACTGACCGTGGATGTGGAAGAACAGCATCAGGGCGGCGTCATGGAGAAGCTCGGATTGCGCGGCGCGGAAATGACAAACATGGTGCCGGATGGTCAGGGCCGGGTGCGGATTGATTTCTCGATCCCCTCGCGTGGTTTGATCGGTTTTCGTACCGAGTTTTTGACCGCGACCCAGGGCTCGGGTTTGATTTACAGCGTATTCGATAAATACGCCCCGGTGCGCGCTGGCGAAATCGGCCAACGCGTTAACGGGGTGCTGATATCCAACGGTGCCGGTAAGGCATTGGCTTATGCCCTGTTTAATTTACAGGAACGCGGTCGTTTGTTTCTTGGCCACGCCGCAGAAGTGTATGAAGGCATGATTATCGGTATTCACTCACGCGGTAATGATCTGGTAGTTAACCCGCTCAAGGCCAAACAGCTCACCAACGTGCGTGCAGCCGGTACCGATGAAAACCTTGTGCTGTCGCCGCCTATCAAGATGACGCTGGAACAGGCGCTGGAATTTATTGACGACGATGAACTGGTCGAGGTCACGCCGCAATCCATCCGCGTGCGCAAGAAATTCCTTAAGGAACACGAGCGCAAGCGCGACGCACGTCCGCCGAAGTCCTGATCAAACTGAACGGACGGGTGTGCATGCGTAATCATGTACATCCGTTCGACATGCCTTGCTTACTATCCTGTGAGTCAGTGGCATGATAAATTACTTTTTTGCTTGCCCTGACTGTCATGAGAATACTCGCCGACCAAAATATTCCGTTTGTTACTGAAGCCTTTGCTGCATTTGGCGAGGTCAGTCTGTTTGTCGGCCGCGAATTGACACATGCACAGGTCATGCAGGCCGACGTGTTGCTGGTTCGCTCTGTTACCCGGGTTAACGCTGCCTTGCTTGAGAATACGCCGGTTAAATTTGTCGCGACCGCGACTATCGGTACCGATCATATCGATCTCGATTACCTGGCGAAGCATCAGATTGGTTTTGCCAGTGCGCCCGGCAGCAATGCCACCTCGGCATCAGAGTATGTGTTAGCCGCACTGCTACATTATGCAAAACAGCAAAATATAGATCTTACGTCAAAAACTGTAGGCATCGTCGGTTATGGCAACGTGGGTTCACGTGTGGGCAGGTTGTTGCGCGCGCTGGGAATGACACTGAAAATTTATGATCCGCCACGCGCGGAACAATACAGCGATGTCGAGTATTGTACTTGGCAAGACATTCTGGCGTGTGATGTGGTGACGGCGCATGTGCCCCTGACGCGTACGGGTGATTGCCCCACCTATCAAATGTTTAACAGCAAATTCTTTTCGGCACTCAAACCTGGCGCACTCTTTATTAATACCGCGCGCGGCAAGGCAGTTGATGAAACAGCCTTGCATGCACAACTTGCACAACAAAAACCCTTACACCTGATTCTGGATGTGTGGTGTAACGAACCGGCAATCGACAAGTCGCTGCTCGAAAATACGATACTGGGTACCGCGCACATCGCCGGTTATGCTTACGATGGCAAGTTGCGCGGCACAGAAATGATTTACCTGGCGGCCTGTAAATTTTTTCACAAGGCGACTGACTGGTCGGTGCAGCAGGTATTAAAAGAAAATGCGACGGTCATCGATGTCGATTCGGATAAGAACTTTCAAACGCAGTTATATGACGTTGTTAAGCAGGTTTATGACATTCAGGCTGACGATGCGGCGCTGCGACAAATTTTCTCGCTGGATGAACACGACAGTGCTGTGCACTTTGATCGGTTACGCAAACATTACCCCAGGCGCCGGGAATTCCCGCACTACACGCTAATGGGCGACAGGCTCAGTGAAGTTTTTGAGCAGCTCGGGTTTTTACTGGCGATTAAATACTGTGAGTAGTAAATTTGTAGTAAGGTAATCGGGACACATCAAAAAAACAGGGTAACTAATCATGCGCACCTTATTTCCACCCATCGAACCCTTTCAGAAACACTCACTCGCCGTTGATGATATACATACCTTATATATAGAAGAGGTAGGAACGCTTGACGGCATACCGGCGTTGTTTTTACATGGTGGACCCGGTTCGGGCTGTGAAAGTTATCACCGGCAATTTTTTGATCCGAACAAGTACCGGGTGGTGTTGTTTGATCAACGTGGCGCGGGTCGTTCCACTCCTCATGCTGACCTTACCAATAACACGACCCAGGATCTGATCGCGGACATCGAAAAAATACGCCAACACCTGGGTATTGAAAAATGGGTGGTGTTTGGTGGCTCGTGGGGGTCAACGCTGGCACTGGTTTACGCACAGACGCATCCGGAAGTTGTTTCCGGTTTGATCTTGCGCGGTATTTTTCTGTGCCGGCCGCAGGAGATCGCCTGGTTTTACCAATCCGGCGCCGACAAAATATTTCCTGATTACTGGGAAGACTTTATTGCACCGATTGCCGAAGACGAACGACACGACATGGTGACGGCTTACTATAAACAGCTCACCAGTGAAAATGAAATGATACGCACCCGTGCTGCCAAGGCCTGGTCGATCTGGGAAGGGCGTACGGCGACCTTAATGCCCAGGACCGCCGTGCTGGAACATTTTGGCAATGTGCACACGGCGTTGAGTCTGGCGCGAATTGAATGTCACTATTTTATGCATAACAGTTTTTTGCGTGACAACCAGATTCTTGAGGATGTGGATAAATTAAAAGATATTCCCGGGGTTATCGTACAGGGTCGCTATGATGTGATTTGTCCCATGCAAAGTGCATGGCAATTGCATCAGACTTGGCCCATGTCGGATTTGAATATTATTCCGGATGCCGGACATTCCGCATCCGAAGCAGGTATTACCGATGCATTACTCCGTGCCACGCATGACATGGTGTTACGCATAACATGATCGCATTAATACAACGCGTGCAACACGCGTCAGTAAAAGTGGATAACAGAATTATTGGTGAAATCGCACAAGGTTTGCTGGTGTTGCTTGGTGTAGAAAAAGATGATGATTCTAAAAAAGCACAGCGACTGGTTGAGCGTGTTCTGAATTACCGTGTATTTGCCGATGCCGACAAAAAAATGAATCTCAGTGTCAGTGATCTTCAGGGCGGTGTGTTGTGTGTATCGCAATTTACCCTCGCGGCGGATACCAATAAAGGCAACCGGCCAAGTTTTACTTCGGCGGCAGCGCCAGAACTTGGTGAACAACTTTATAATGAAGTGGTGTCGTTATTTAAATCACAACATGCACCGGTCGCGACAGGGGAATTCGGCGCTGATATGCAGGTTGAATTGCTGAATGATGGCCCGGTGACATTCTGGTTGCAGGTGTAGTCTGTAATTTACAAGCATGATGCTTTATCAGGTTTTTTCGATTACTTGTACATTATTACACGTCCCCAGTTCTTCCAGCCAGTAGACAAAGTTACCGACCACGACAATCGATCCCGATACGATGGCGGTTGCGGCACCGACGGCAATCAGAGCTACCGCACATGCGCCTGCATCACGGCCGCTCGAACCGGAACAATATACATTAACGCCTTCAGTGCGAAGTTCCAGTCGTCGTGTTTCGATATTACATTTCGGATCATAGGTCCTGACTTCTTTTGGATAAACTACGCAACCTGATATGAAAAGGGTTATGAGCAGGCTGCATATTAAAAAGTTAAATTTCATCGCACCGTTCTATGCGCTTGTTGTATGTTGATCAATAATTTCATACAACTGCTCTTTATTTACCGGCTTGGTGAGAAATGCATCCATCCCTGCTGCCAGACAATTTTCCTGATCTTCACGGGTTGCATTGGCGGTCAGGGCAATGATCGGCGTGTGCTGGTTACGCGGTTCTATCAGACGCCAGCGTTTGGTGGCTTCGAGTCCATCCAGTTCCGGCATGCGCATATCCATAATGATGATATCAAACGCTGCGTTTTGTAAGGCGTCCAGCGCCAGTTGACCGTTTTCAACAACGTTTACCTTATGACCCACTTCAGTCAGGAATGCGGTGATGACTTTTGCATTAATCGCACTGTCTTCTGCGACAAGTATATCTAGTTTCCGTCCATCTGAATCATTCGTAACAATATGGTTTTGTGTGACGGATGGTTTTAGCGCATCATTTTTATAATGCCAGGTGATTTCAACCCAGAATGTACTGCCTTTTCCAATTTTGCTGTTTGCACCGACGGTGCCTTTCATTAATTGCACAAGGTTACGCGTAATGGTGGTGCCCAAGCCGGTACCGGCTATATTGGCTGATGCCTGATGCGCCTGATGAAACGGTTCAAATATCCATTTAATTTCAGCTTCGTCGATGCCCATACCACTGTCTTTTACCTCGAAACGAATCAGCACCTGATCGGGTGTTTGTAATTTATTAATAGCGCGTAACACGACCGTTCCCTGTTCTGTAAATTTTATCGCATTACTGACCAGGTTGAGCAGAATCTGTCGCAAGCGATTCGGGTCACCAAATAATATTTCGGGGATACTGTCGTCGTATTCGAGGCTGAATTTAATCTGCTTACTGTTTGCGGTGGGGCTGTACATGTTGTGTACGCCCTTGATAATGTCATGCAATTTAAATTCGCTATAGTCGAGCGTGAGTTTTCCGGCTTCAATTTTTGAGAGGTCGAGAATGTCATCAATTAGCGAATGTAGTGCAGCAGCGGACTCGCGCAATGAGTTTACATAATCTTTTTGCTTTTCGTCCAGACGGGTATTATCCAGCAGCGTGGTCATGCCAATGATGCCACTCATCGGGGTGCGAATTTCATGGCTCATGGTGGCAAGGAATTCACTTTTTGCCCGGTTGGCAGCTTCGGCTTCTTCCCGCGCGGTTTGAATGCTCTTTAACAAACGGTTCAGATACAGGGGCATAACCAGAAGAAACGTGTTGTAAACGACTGACGTGGAAAAATTATTTATCCAGCTGCCAAAGTAGAGCAATACAAACTGGTAACTGATAATGCCCATTACGGATGCGGCCAATAAAGGCCGGCGACCGAAGCGTGTGCCGTAACCTACCAGTATCCACGGGTATAGCAGAAAAAATACACCAAACGGTCCACTACTGGTCAGCACCATGGAATAACTGACAGCGAACATGTCTATTGGTATCATCAGGTAGCGGCGAAGGGTCGACCCGGGGTTGTGCAAAACGTGTATAAAGGTGCTCAGGGTGGCAAGAAAAAATAAAGCCAGGAATATAAGATATTGTGTTGGCGGTGCGGTAAAATAATCGAACCAGATCCCGAGCCCGATATAGCTGCTGGCGAATGCCCATATACCAAGCCGTACGAGCGATTGCTTGTACTCAGGATGATTGATACATTCCTTGTTTACCAGGTTCTTCAGGATCGACATAGGCAGATACTACAGACATTCTTATAAATACAGACAGGTCATTAAAATGGAACAAGCGACACAAAGCAAGCCAAAAATAAAGATTACCAGTGAAAATAAATGCAGTTTTTGCGCAGGGACGCTTTGTTGTAACTACATAACTTCCGAGATTGACAAGCCAAAAACCAAAAGTGATTTTGATCATCTGTTGTGGCAACTGGCGCATAAGAATATTCAGGCCTACAAGGACGAAGACGGCTGGTTTATAGTTGCGAATAATCGATGTAACTTTTTACAGGATGATGGTCGATGTGGAATTTATGAAACACGTCCACAGGTGTGTCGTGATTACAAGAATTATTTTTGTGAATACGATGAGCCTGCAGAAATTCATTACAAGCATTTTTTCCCGGATTATGATTCACTGCTGACGTTCTGCCGAAAAAAATTCAAGAACTGGGATAGCCGGTTTGACAAGAAGAAGAATAAAAAAAATAAAAAGAACAAGGAAATAAAAACCGAAGCCTGATTTTCAAGGCCTGGGTAAAATGTCACTGAAATTGTATATCGCATCGAAGCCTTCGATTTCGCGCGTCGGCTGCTGACTGTCAGGGTTGTAAACCGCAAGCAAATTGGCGATGCCATATTTTTTTGCCGAGCGTAATACTGGCAGACTGTCATCTATCAGTAAGGTTCGGGTCTTGTCAAAATCAATTTCATTTTCCAGACGGCTCCAGAATGATTGATCTTCTTTTGGCGCGCCATAGTCATGTGCACAAATAATTTCATCCAGGTGTGCGTCAATTTGCGTGTGATGCATTTTTAGCGCCAGGCTTTTCTGGTGTGCATTGGTGACCAGGATGGAACGTATATTATTTTCACGCAGTGCATTCAGAAATTCCAGCACATTAGGATGAACAGCAATCAGGTGGGCAACTTCTGCTTTTAATTGCGCGATATCCATTTCCAGACGTTCTGTCCAGTAATCAACACAATACCAGTTCATGGTGCCTTCAATCGATTTGAATATTGGTAACAGTTTATCGCGTGCATGTTCAAAGCTGATATTATGCTTTTCGCTGTAGCGTAGTGGCACATGTGTACGCCAGAAATGATTATCAAAATTCAGGTCAAGTAAAGTACCATCCATATCAAGCAGAACAGTATTGATGTTATGCCACTTTATCATTGCGGGTGTACTGTCAGTCGCTGTTTCAGTGAGATTGATGCTTGCAGGTCATGCTTGTGTGTTAATCGCAACATAATTTTTTCTCGACAAGTTTTCATGGATAATTTTGCTTTCCGCCGTGCTGTTAAGATTATACTATTTCATGGCACCACTGGTGTATGAAATTGCAAGTCTATTTTAAAGCCTATCCTGCTGGTAATTAAGCCTGTTTATTGGCAGAATCATTTCTATATTAGTAAATATCAGGTTTACCGTTAAATGCTTGACCTAGTCGCCTTGATGCAACCAACTGTAAAAATTGCCTACACCGCAGGTGAACGCATATTAACAGTTTATAACGATGGTTTTTCTGTCGAGCAAAAAGATGATCACACTCCGTTAACGGAAGCTGATATTGCTGCACACGACGCAATTGTAAAAGGCTTGCGTGAATTGACCCCTGATATCCCCATTCTGTCCGAAGAATCCGATCACATCAGTTTTAAAGAACGGCAGAGCTGGCATACCTATTGGCTGGTTGATCCACTGGATGGTACGCGTGAATTTATCAAGCGCAATGGCGAGTTTACGGTAAACATTGCCCTGGTTCAGGGTAATGAGGCTGTCCTCGGTGTGGTGTATGCACCGGTACTGGGTGTAATTTATTATGCTACAAAAGGTGGTGGTAGTTACAAGCGTGAAGCACTCAATGAAGCCGAGCGTATTTCAGTACAGAAGACAAGACGCGATAAATTGATAATTGCGGGCAGCCGTTCGCACCAGTCATCCGAGTTCAAGGAATTTATCGCACACTTTCCAGACTATGAGTTGGTGAACATGGGGAGTGCCTTAAAGTCATGCCTCGTTGCAGAAGGCACCGTTGATATTTATCCACGACTCGGGTTGACATCAGAATGGGATACCGCCGCCGCACAATGCGTTGTGGAAGAAGCCGGGGGCATGTTAACTGACACATCAATGCAACGATTAATGTATAACAAGAAAGAGAACCTGCTTAACCCGCATTTTTTTGTCTATGGTGATACATCAGTTGATTGGTCTAAATATTTGTAACGATCAGCGGGATCTTGGCTTGTCGTAAACGGCCATGATTTCCTTTAATTCTTTGAGGATTTCATGTTGCTCTTCAGGCGATAAACCTGACATTTGTTTACTGTATTCGCCTTTCTCTAAAGCCGTGATCGTATTGCGGACGGAATCACAACCTTGACTACAAAGTGATTCAATTAGTTGTGAGTGTGAAATGGATGTGGCCATGATGATTACTAATTATACAACTTGTTTGCAATGAGAGTAGATTTAGAGCAGCGATTGATTGGCATATTTTGGCTTTGAAGGAAACGTTACCGCTGTTTTTGGTTAATAAATAATCACCTGCTTGGATATACTATCATTGTAGAGTACTAAAAGACTAAAGCATAGCTAAACGATTGATTATTCAAGTAAATAACTCATCTGTTGATACAGAATACAGGACAAGCAGATCCACTGAGGTTAAGATCGAGAAGTAGCTCACAATTCAATGATTAACATGTAAATGTTAATTCATATTATGTGTGATTTGTGTTTACAATAGAATGTAGTCGGCTATTACCTCTGCGAATGCAAGATAATAAGAAATATACATACAGGACGTGGCTGGAGTTGGAATGAATAAAATAATAAAATCTATATTAATCAGTATGTTATCTGTTGCTATCCTAGCCGCGTGTGGCGGAGCAACAGATGAAGACCAGAATGCTGCTACTGCTACGAGCGGCGGTGGTAGTGAAGGCGGTAGATCTTCGTCTTCTTCAGGTGGTAGTTCATCTCCTCTCCCCAGTGGTTCTGCAAGTGCGTCAGTTTTTTGGTCAATCCCAACAACACGCGAAAGTGGTAATGCATTATCATTAAGTGAATTAGCCGGATATATTGTCTTTATTGGCACTCAACCAGGAAGTTACCAGACCTCGGTCATTGTCAGGAACGCTACACAGAATACGTATACCTTTTCTGGTCTGCTACAGGGCAATTATTATCTGGCGGTCAGGGCTTTTGACACAGCCGGACAGATAAGCCTGGCATCAGAAGTGCTAAAACAGGCACGCTAGACTTATCTTGTTTTAGTTTAATTAGTCCGGAGATGTGATACGACGGATTTAAATTTCCCTGATTTTGTCTTTGGTATTTTATCAGTATATTCAAACCGTATTTTCATATCTTTTCCTACCCGTAATTTCAAATTGTCTGAAAGCTTTTGCTCATCAGCATTATTAAAATCACTCGAAACTACAAGTATTACTCGAAGTTGTGAAATTTCTTCCTGAATTATTTGTGTTTCCTTTATCCCGGATAAGCCTTTGAAGACCGGATCAAGTCGTCCGACCTTGTTGCCATCAACCGTTAGTATCAAATCATCAGTTCGTCCTTCCAGGGATTTAATAATTGGAAAATTACATCCACACTGACATTTTTCGGTAGTGTAGGTGGCATTGTCGCCAATTTTGTATCGTATCAGTGGCATGGACTTGTTAATAAAGCTGGTGCAGACGAGGTTACCCGAATCATTTTCTTTTACCGGTAAATCATTATCGTCAAGAATTTCAACAATACTGAAATCAGAATTTATATGATACTTTCCATATTTACATTGTGTAAATAATGCGGCCATTTCAGCGCACCCATAGTGGTCATATACTTTGGTGCTGAAGGCAGTTTCGATTTCCTGTCGTTGATAATCGAGCAAGGTTTCTGACGAGGTGATGATTGCTGTGGGTTGAATAGTATGAGTTATGTTATTTGTATTTATAAAGTTAGCGATCTCATATATTGCAGACGGGTAACTGTCAATAAATGCAACATTCAGTCTTTCCAGTTCGGCAATATAGTAAGGAATTGTTGCAGCTGAAATATCGTACGAAGAAAATAAAGTATTATTCATAAAATAATTTTTTCGCCAGAAGGGGACATGTTTTTTATTTTCGGATATAAAAATACGTCCCGCAAACGTTGCACTCGGCTGACCAATTTCCACTCCGGCAATATGAAGCATTCTTGCAAAAAAAGCATAATTTGTTTGCATGGCTTCGATATTGGTTCTGATATTCAGTGGCGTGCCTGTGGTACCACTGGTGTTAATTGTTATAATTTTCCCAAGGCCCGGATCATTGGAAACAAATTCATTGCTGCGCTGTCTTAACACGTTTTTATCAATGACAGGAATATAAGACGTAAAGTTTTCCAGTGTGATTTCATTAACCGGTAAATCATTAAAGTGATTTATATAATAAGGTACGGTATTTTTTGCATGCTGCAGCGCTTCTTTCAGGAGACACAATTGCAATTGCTGGATTTCCTGCGAGGAAAGTGCGTAGTTGTTAATTAAAACTGGCAATACAGCTTTGAATGTTTTGCCATAACGTTGTTTTTTGAGTTTCAAGCCATACAGACTGGTCAGTATATTCTGGATAAAAACGGGTGAATTATTATAAATAGCTTGTTGCATAGCGCTATGGCCTAATTCCTGGCCAGGGATTTATACATAAGACGTATGTTATTGCCAATAATTGAATAGGCGTATTTTGACTCGATAAGTTTGCGGGCATTATTACCGATCTCGATGCATTTTTTCTGATCACCTAAAAGCAACATAATCTGATTAATATATTCTTCGGGTGTTTCTGCAAAAAGTACATTGTGGCCATTTTCGACATCGATCCCTTCACAGGCTATCGGATGGGCGATAATGGCCTTTGACATGGCGAGCGCATCCAGAATTTTCAGTTTTGTACCACCACCATCGTCAATAGGACAAATGTAAATCCACGATGCATTCATATATGTGCGTATATCATCAACAAATCCATGTGCAATAAAATTGGCATCATTTCTGGCCACTGCCAACATTTCATCAGTAGGGGACTTGCCAATCAAATTGAAAGTTACGTCGGGAACCAGGTCTTTTAATTTTGGCCATACCTCGCGTACGAAGAAATTGATAGCCTTGACGTTAGGATACCAGTCCAGGCCGCCTGCAAATATCAGGCTGTTGGGTATTTTTTTAATTGATGAATCAGGTTTGAAATATTCAACATCTACACCATTCGGAACATCAACCGCATTTATCGGTGTGCCAGGCATCAATTCATATAATCTCTCTGTATCCAGTTTGGAACAGGTAATATTAAGATCAAAATGCTTACAGTATTTTCTTTCAGCATGTCGTATCTTGAGTGCTTCCAGATAAAAATAGGCTTTTTTGAAAAGATTACTTTCTTCGTAAGAACGGCGGAACATCATATGTGATTCGATATTATGGTGATCAAGTACCCGTTTATTATCTGGAAAATATTTCAGATAAGGAACCAGACTGATAGTATCGTAGTGGACGACATCATAACTTTCCTTATCGGGTAGCTGTGCCAGTAATTCATGCATCCCGTCTGATTTTAGCCAGTTGACGGTATAGGAATCCGTAGAAAACAGACTTTTTAGCGCAAGAAGATGTTTACCGAATCTGGAAGCATCGCTCGGGATAGGGAGATACTCAATGTGACTGCAGTATTGTCCCAGATGCTTTTTGGTCTCGTTGCAGGCTGTTTGTATATCAGGGTAAATATGGTCGAGTAGTGCAGGTTGAATAAAGCAAACAAGGTGAACTTCGTTAGCTTCGGCCAGTTCCTTGACGAGATTGAAACTCCTTTGTAAGACACCACCTTTTGGCGGGTAAGGTATCAGGTGAGACAGCCACAAAATTTTCACGTCATGCTTCTCTTATTGAAATGTATTTTTGTAAATCCGAGGAAATTGTGTCTTTTTCTTCCTGCTGGATAAGGAGTCTGTTCCAGATATTGAATTGCAACAATCTTAATCGAAAATCCTTGGGCGATGTTTCCAGTATGTTATCCAGCTGTTTGTTAGTGACAGTAAACATCTCATTGATACATGAATCGTGAAACAGATCCGGATTAATAGACATGCGCTCAAACGCGTTGGTTGGGAATCCGCGTTTTTTTCTTTGGCTTAATTCGGTTGGCAAATACCTGTCAGCAATCTTCCTTAAAATCCATTTACTTTTTATAAATGGATGTTTCAGTTCATTATAGGCAGAAAATGTTTTCCTTACCTTGGCGTTATATGGAAGATTGGTTGCGAAGCGAATAACGTCGTGATCGAGGAAGGGAAATCTGGCTTCAATGCTGGCGGCCATACCCATGGTATCATTTCTGTGTAATAAGGTTCTTAAATGGTATCCCAGATATTTAATTGTTTTAAGCGTTTTTTTGTCGATGTTAGCGCTGATTGAATCCAGGTTAATTTTTTCCAGTTCGGTTTCGTACGAGCCGGAAAGCAAGGAGGTTGTAGCTGCATTTCTGTGGCTTGATGATAGCAGTTTGTCGCCAAAAAGCGGTATAGACCGGATCATATTTCCGAGACTATTAATTGTATTATTAACTGCTGAAAAAAAGTTTTCAGTTGGGATGTGTGAATAGCCAAGATAACTTTCATCGGCACCTTCACCAGTTAAAATAGCCTTTACACTGTTCGCTTGTACCAGTCGTGTTAGCATTAAAAATGGCACGGAGTTAGGGTGGTAATTGAACGGGTGACCATAGTGTTCAAGTACATCAGGTATCATGGTGATAAAGTCGTTATCATGTATATCGACTATTTTCAGATCCAGCTTGAGATGTTTTGCCAGTGCACGAGCTGCATCAACTTCACTATGTTGACCAACAACATTGGCATGAAAAATTTGCAAGTCGTCATGATATTTTGTCGCCATTGCCAGGATAATTGATGAATCTACTCCACCACTGCATAGCGCCCCGACTGGTACGTCAGCGATCATGTGTTTTTCAACGCTGGCCAGTAGCAATGATTCCATTTTATCAATGAGCACATTATCCGCTGTGTTTGACAACTCACGGTGATAATCCACATCGATGAAATCGTTAAGGGTGAAAAAATATTCCTCGTGAATGATTTGCTGGTTCTTGATTACTGCGAATTTTCCAGCTTCCAGTTGGTGGATGTTTTTGTAAAATGACTTGCCTTGAGTATTGCCATCAAATCCACTTAAAAAATTTATAACGGAGCTCTCGTCCGCTGTCAGCGGCTGCCAGGGTGCAAATGCATTGACTTCAGAAGAAAAAAGCAATCCCTGCGCTGTCGTGCAAATAAACAAGGGCTTGATTCCGAAGCGGTCACGACAAAGCAGAATTTCCTGTTTTTTGATGTCGTAGAATGCGAAGGCAAACATGCCTTCCAGTTCTTCGAGAATAGCCGTGCCAAAATGAATCAGTGCATATAATAAAACTTCAGTATCGCTCGTTGTATTGAACTGAATCCCCTGTTTTGCCAGCCTGTCCTTGATTGTCTGGTAGTTATAAATTTCACCATTATATACAAGGCAGTATTCTTTCTTGCTGTCCCAGAAGGGCTGATTACTGCGTGAACTTAAATCAAGAAACGATAGTCGGCTGTGCGCCAGAACGATGTTATCGAGGCGTTCATAACCACTTCCATCCGGACCGCGGTGGTGCAGAAGCGACAGGGAAGATTGAATATTTTTATCTGATATATTTTCAGAATGTTGAAACTGGAGACCAAAAAGCCCGCACATCGTGTTTCCCTTGTTAGCGTTCGATAAATCGTATAATAAATGAAAGGCTATTCTAATATACTTTTTGATGAGAACAGAATGTTTAAATTTTCGGATTGAGTCCAGACTGCAATAATGGACAACTTATTTGTGCCTGAGATTGGCAGGAATAAAAAAAGGCCATATTGCTATGGCCTTTTAGACTGAATAATTTCGCTTTTTACTGCGAAACTGGCGCGCTGGGTGGATCGAGATTAATCAGCGGCGTTGTTGAGAATTTAAAGTTATCAATATAGAGGTATGTCAGTGTGTCATAACCTGAGTTTGACCAGCCAAATATATAACCGTTGTTAAAGCGGTTATTTTTACCTGCTTGATACAGGAACTTGCTCATGTTATACCATGAAGGATGGTTCGCTGCACTGAAATCATAGGCTAATACGCCATTTTTCCAGATTCGCGCCACACCATCACTTGCACCGGTACCTGCCCGTATATTAATTGTAATCGTCGTCCAGTTGCCGATCATGGTGTCATCAATCGATTTTGGTCGGCCGCGCAGCTCATCGTAAATATGGCCATTTTGTGGCATGTATTGATTAAAGCTTAACACCCGATCAAGATTCAGGCTTGATTCTGACCATGATGAAAATCCGGCTCCGATACCGTTTACTGCTGAGTAGTCATCGGTCCACAAGTGAACAAAGGATTTATCGCCACCTGGTGAGCGTTGCTTGTAACCTGTAGGTACAAACAAGTCATATTGTAGCCATACATCACGGTAATAATTGCCCAGGGCGAATCGCATTTCTGACCAGGCGTCACCACCTGGGCCGGTAGCGTTGAATTTGAAGCGTGCAACCTTGCTTCCCTGAAAATCGACTATTGCCGGGTTGGTTGTTGGATTCCATGTGAAACCGTTTTGTGTTTTAGATAAATTGCCTGTTTCAAAGTCATCTGTAAACATAACTTGTGCATAGCTAACTGAACAGCACACGAACAGTACAAAGCTTGCTATGAAACTCTGTATGAACTGTGTTTTAGTGCTACTAGCCTTGGTATCTCGAATAGCCATTTTTCTCTCCTGGAATGTACTTTTATTCTTTAATAATTCTGTCAATTTCATCTGAAGTTACGACGCGGTACGATTTACCAAGTTTGACGGCGAACTTTCCGCGTTGGTTGTGTCGTATGCGGTAACTCGAAAATAATATACGGTTCCACTAACCAGATTACTAATCTGTTGCGATGTTTTATAAGGGTCCGCAACGTTGACTGATAAATTTAAATTCGTACTGGATACACCGTAATATACCTTATATCCTCCGATTTCGCTCATGGCTAATGAAGCACCGCTTTGTCGTGTACTTGGAATAGTCCAAGTTACTGTTGCTGTTGCATTCGCTACTGGTGTTGGGCTTGTTCCGCTTCCTGTTGAGCCTGTACTGCCAGACTCAGAACTCGAACTGCTACCTGACTCTGATGACGAACTGCCGCTTGTTGTATCTGAACTTGCTGCTGTGGTCGTGTTATTTGCAGAAGCCGATACTCCACCCTCTTCACCAGCTCCACCGCCTCCACAGGCAGTTAAAGTAAGGCTAACAAATATAAAAATCATTACTTGTACTAACCTAGCCATAATTTTATTCCTCATCACGTTTGGATTCTCGTCACGTGAAGAAACTATAGTTTGAAAAATAGTTACTTCATTCAGGTTATCGTGACTACAATCACAAACTTGATGCGCTACTGGCTGTTTTTTCTACAGTTGTGAGCCAGTTGACAAAATCAAGGTTAGGCTTGTTATTCTGCTATTCAATATACACTAAGTTGCTGAAAATAATGAATACTTATTAGAACAAATGTAGATGCATTTGTAGTAGAGATGTGACGTGATTCACTAAATGAGTACTCAAGTTCTACGCCAGCAAAAAAATTAAACAGCAGTATCGCGCTTGTCAGATTAGTAAAGTAAATAACTCGCCCTGACTAGATTACGAATAAAGAGTTGACGATAATAATTATACACTGATTAATATTGCTCACGATTCTGTTACGTATCTGTTATCATGGCTTTTATATTTTAATTTCCTGATTTCGGTATTGTTTTTAAGTGGTTGTTATAAAAGAGGATATTAAACAGAATCAGGATAGAATTAAATTTAATTCCCTTTCGCAATTTAGAGCTGGACGCTGTGCCAACTCAGTTATCACAGGTGTTGATTGATCGATGTCGATTAAAGTATTCACAGACGTAAAATTTTTATCGAAACATGAATCAGATGTTCTCGAAATAACCTATTCCTCAATTGCCATAAAGGATGTCATTTTCGGCATCAGACGTTTTTACTTTTATGATGTGACGATTCTAAACGCTTTGGGCAGCGTTACATTTCTTATCTTGTTGTTAAAGATGATTGGAATCTATCGGTCGAGGGTTATTATTCTGGATCCAATTTTTGTAAAGCCAGAGGGCCTTAAACAACAACTCATCGCCTATATCAAGGGATTCTTGATTAACAGCGCTGATGCGCTGCTCATTTATGCAAAAAACAACGAAGGTGTACGAAAGCATTTCAGAGTGAAAAATGAAATTATGCACTATGTCCCTTTCAAGGTTAACGGGCTGGATTTAATTGTTGAAAAGTTCAGTAACAAAGAGAATAAAGGCTACGTTTTCTCCGGCGGAAGATCACGCAGAGATTATGCATTACTGATCACGGTTGCGGCTGAGCTTCCAGCTATTCAGTTTAAGATTGTTTGTCCTGCAAACGAGAAACTGGCCGAGGAAAACTGCTCGATATATCAGGGTGCGCTACCAGCAAATGTTGAAATTATTAACGACAATGGCACCCTGGATGAATTTCTGGATGTCATGTCACAAAGCGACATGGTTGTCTTGCCAACCACAACAGACAATATTGCTCCTGCGGGTATCAGCGTCTATCTCAATGCGATGGCAGTCAAAAAACCTGTCATTATCAGCAAGGGTCCTGCAGTAGATGGTGTAATTTCTGCTGACCAGGCAATTATGGTCGAAGCAGGAAAAAAGGCTGAGTTAAAATCTGCGATTGAGGATTTGTTTCATGATGCTGGAAGAAAACATAGTCTCGCAATGAATGGCTACAATTATGCGATGTCGCTGGGAGATGAGTCCGAGTTATTCAAATCAGTAGAAAAATTTATAGCGAAATCTGTCGCATAGAAATTGGTAAACAGGTTCGGCTACAATCAGCGCCGTAATTATCCTTTAGCGGGACTATATCTGTACGATCGCGTAATCATATCGTGCTGTATTGTGCGAATGCAGAGTTATTGGAAATAACTTCCATTCGTAACTTTAAAGTAGACTTAAAACTTCGGGAGAAAAAGTAATGATAAGGAGCTTGATGGTTAAGCTTGGCTATACGGCACTAAAGGCGGGGTTTAGTCTTCCAAATTCCGAATTTATTGGACGATTTGCACACCAGATGTATACGCGGGATTTAATCAAAAAACTGGATGTGAATGTTGTTATTGATGTGGGAGCAAGCCTGGGCTGGTATTCAAAACATTTGCGCATGATGGGCTATTACAAGCAAATATTATCCTTTGAGCCGGTTCCGGAAGATTATGCTTCACTTGTGAATATGGCAAAGGATGATCCTGCCTGGCAAACATTTAATATGGCGCTTGGCAAGAGTAACGGTACTGCAGAGTTTAACGTAATTCGATCTACAGATTCCGGTACTGTGTACAGCTCTTTTCTCACACATGTGGAACAAAAGACAGATCGCAAGGAAGTTGTAACAATAAAAAGACTGGATGATGTCCTTACAGAAGCGCTTGTCGGAGTAGATAATCCTCGTATTTTTTTAAAGGTAGATACGCAGGGCTTTGATTTGGAAGTGGTCGGTGGTGCAGAAAAATATCTCGATAAAGTTGTGGCCCTGCAGTCTGAGATATCCGTAGATCCGGAATATGAAGGAATGCCACATTATACGCAGTCATTGGAGTATTACGAGTCACTGGGTTTTTCACTGATGGATTTATTTATCGTAAATCGTACAGACTACAAAGGCATTCTTGAGTATGACTGTGTGATGGCGCGCAAGGAGGAATTACTTAAGAAATAGTCATGTCCCGAATTTCTTTAATACTCCTCTTTTAGTACCTCAAGAATGATCTTTCTGTGCGGGTCATAGTCCGAATCTTTTGCAGGGGAAAAACCATCCAGCGCCATTTTTTTCAGCAACGTCTTGCCTTGCGCGTTGGTGCCAAGTGTCAGCAGTGTATTAATTATTTTTTGTTTCAATTGAGCAGACATCTCACTTTTAATTGCCCAGGGGAGATGGGCAAGTTGTTCACCACGCACAAGGTATTTCATCTCGTTAATATTGATTTGTGACTTGACCATTTTCAGGTGCAATACCTTGTCACCAGAGCCGGCTGCTGCAGACTGTTTAAAATATGTCGTCATAATCGCATTGGGAGGATTCTTGGCGAACAATTCAATATAGTCATCTTGTTGCAGTCCATTTTGTTGCAACAAATATCGGGCAATGATGTAACTTTGCATGGCGGTCCTGTCACCACCGAATGAAATCACCTTGTTTTTAAGATCAGTAACGGTATTTATTCCCGAGTCTTTGCGTACGAGTATGGCGCCAGCAATGGTATCTTCACCAAATTCTATGTTTTTCAGAATGGCGTCATACTGGTAAGTTTTGTGCGCCTTGATGTACTGATACTGGTTCAGATGCACAATATCAAATTCACGTTTTGCCAACCGATCCCAGAATTCCGGGAAACTACTTGGTGTTTTAAGCGTAACTTGCACACCCAGTTCTTTACTTAAATACTGTGTTAACGGGTCAAACATAAGCTTTGTATTGGTCGCGTTTCGACGCGGAAATATACCAACAGACAATTCAGTTTGTGTTTGGCCATACAGTACGGCCAGCTGTGACCACATCAGGAGGTTAATTATTAATATTCGAGTCTTTATCATCTGCTTCGCAATTTATATATAGTATGACTTATAGACGGCATTAGAAGCTCAATCTAATAGTGATTTTTACTAACATACACCAGAGTATACTTTTTGTCGCAAATCACTGATTCTCCACGTTAAAAATCAGGTGAATCACCCAATTATCTAAGTCTAGTCGTTATTCATTTGTATATTAAAAAATGGGGGAAAGTACAAGTTAGAAAGGATGGTGGCCGGGGGCGGAATCGAACCACCGACACGGGGATTTTCAATCCCCTGCTCTACCAACTGAGCTACCCGGCCATCATGAACGTTTCTGCAGCGTGTCTCGGCGGCAGTGAACGAGCGGCGTATTAAACAGGCTGGCGCAGCTTGAGTCAAGCGAAAAGCGGCGTTTTGTCGCACCACAATTGGGGATTTCGCGCTGTATGCAAAAAAATATAGCGTTATTTTGTTGTCGGCGTAAAGGCGTCCGGCATGTCGGTTGTCTCACCAAAAAAGAAATTTTCCATTTCTTTTTCCAGCCTGGCGCGGTGTTCAGGGTTGATGGGGCTGAGGCGATATTCATTAATCAGGATGGTTTGCTGCCCCATCCAGAGCTTCCAGGCTTCCTTGGAGACATTATCGAAAATCTTTTTACCGAGTTCACCGGGATAAGTCGGCTGATCGAGGCCTTCGGCCTCCTTCTTGAGTTTTACACACTGGACCATACGGCTCATGTTGTCTCCTGTTCAATTGTGTTGTGCTTCGCATGTTGCGCGAGTAATTTGACGACCGGTGCAGGTAATCCGCGGGCATCCGGTGCGTCTGTGTTATACCAAACCAGTCGGTCATTTTCCATGATATGACCAAGGGATGAATCGCTGTTTGCGCTAACTTGCGCTAACACCGGGTCGATATCGAGATGAAAATGGCTGAACGTATGCCTTAATGTGGGGAGTCGATTTAACATATCAAGTTTAATGCCGAATTTCTGATGTATAAAATCTGCTGGATCAGCATCAGCGGCACATTCCGGAAAGCTCCACAGGTTGCCCCAGATACCGGTAGGTGGACGCTGTTCCAGCAGGCAATTGTGTTGCTGATACAGCATCAGCATTTGTGTCCGTTTGACCGGCAAGGTCTTTTTCGCTTTGCGATAGGGGAATTCATGAGTACGTTGTTGCTGGTAAGCCACACATTTATCAGTGAATGGGCAAGTATCACACAAGGGTCGGCTGCGTTTACATACCGTGGCGCCCAAATCCATGATTGCCTGGGTGTAGTCTGCGATCTGTGAATCTGGCGTATATTTTTCTGCCAGTTGCCAGAGTATTGTTTCCACTTTTTTATCACCCGGCCAGCCTTCGACGCCGTGCAGCCGGGTCAGTACCCGTTTTACATTACCATCGAGGATGGCGTGTCGTTGCCCTAAAGCCTGAGCGAGAATGGCGCCAGCGGTTGAGCGGCCAATGCCGGGCAAATCTAGCACCGTTTGATAGTCCGTTGGAAACTCACCGCTATGATCCGCAGCAATTATCCGGGCGGTTTTGTGCAGGTTGCGCGCGCGTGCGTAATACCCCAAACCGGTCCATAAATGCAACACGGCATCCTGGCTCGCGCTGGCCAGCGTCTTGATATCGGGAAATGTGGTGATGAAACGCTCAAAATAGGGAACGACTGTACTGACCTGAGTCTGCTGCAACATGATTTCGGAGAGCCATACGCGATACAGTGTGCGTGGTGACTGCCACGGCAGGTCATGTCGACCATATTTTTTATGCCAGGTAAGTAAGTCTTCACTTATCATAAGTTATTGTATTATATGTAAATAATGTCAATTTTCCATCCACATGCTTATGTCAGCGCATACCTGCCCAGCTTACCACAGCATGTTGACTGATATTTTTTCACCTTATCTGCCAGATAAGATATGTGTGGCCGACGCGGTATAGATAAATAGCAGGCAAAAACACTAAAAGCAGCGTGGTTTATGCCGATACAGGGTTTGTACAACGACCAGTTGACACTATGGATGAAACCTAACCGGACAGGATTTTTGTTCCACCACCGCAGCATCATGATTGTGGCTGTTGTGGTGCTTGCGTGTTTGACAGCGGGATATGCCTTAAAATTACCCCTTCTTATGTATATCGCGCTGGCCGGACTGATCAGCTGTTTTGGCTGGGCGCTGCTGGTGCTGAAACAAAATCAACATGTATGTGAAAAAATTGTCTGCTCTCTTGATAAGGGCGTGGCAGATGAAAGCCTGACAAGCAACAATCCAATGCTCCAGATGTTGATCGCTGCATTGCATGACAATCAGAACAAGACTGCCAGACTCAATGCCATGGTGGGAAATGTGTCGGAAAATCTGGCAAACAATGCTGAAGAAATTGCCATTACTGCCAAGGTTATTTCTGAGCAAATGCATATGCAAACGCAACGTGTACAGGACATTCACCAACGTATTGAAAAAATGCAGCAGGCGTTTTCCAATTCCATCGTCACAGCAGAACAAACCGTTGATGTGGCAAGTCAATCCGAAAAAGAAGGTAACAGCGGCAAATTGGTAATGACCGAGGCGATGTCATCTATCTCGGCGCTGGTTGACTCAGTGCAGGTATCGGGCAAGCGGGTGCGTGAGTTGGGAAATGTGAGTGAGTCGATTAGCGGCATTATTAATGTGATCAAGGGCGTGGCTGAACAAACCAATCTGTTGGCATTAAATGCGGCGATTGAAGCAGCGCGTGCGGGTGAGCAGGGACGCGGGTTTGCCGTGGTGGCTGATGAGGTTCGATCATTGGCCAGTAAAACCCAGCAGTATGCCAATGAAATTCAGGACATCATTTCTGATTTGATACAACAAGTTAATCAAACCGAAACGGAAATCAAGTCAACGGTAGATCTGGCGCAAAAGTCGGATGAACATATTGAAGGTGTTGTCATGTCTTACTCCGAAATTGTGGGTTACATGCTTGAAGTGAACAAGTTGGGGGAATCGTTGGCGATGACAACAAAAAATGAAAAAGTTTCCAGCAGTGACATTTATGCCATGATTGATGAAATAAAAGTGATTGGTGAGACAACCAAGGATAATATCAGTAATCTTGCCAGCGCCAGTGCTGAACTGGGTAAACTAGGTGAGCAACTTGATATGATCGCAAGTGACAGTCACAATAAAAAATCCGCAGATGAAATTGATTTGTTTTAATTAAACAGATCTTTTAACTTGTTTTTTACCTTGTCTTCCAGTTTGTGTTTTTTATCATCCAGGTTTTGTTTTTTCTGTTCCAACTTCTGATATTTCGCCGATTTTTTGTAATCATCAGCAATGGCGTCCAGCAACACCTTGCTTTTAATATCGTATTGCGGATTTTTGAGACTGCCGCTTAAATATATTGGAATTGCCTTACCCTTTAAATCAATATCAATACCATTAAAATGTATGATATGGGATTTGTTGTAAAAATAATTGACCTTATAGTCGAGTGATTGTGCCAGCAAATTGACATTTCCCGCACCGGTAACACGGGCACGAGTTGATACCGCGTTCAGATCGTTATTGCTTGCGATGGCATCCTTGATTGTGAAACTCGCAGTAAGTATATCAAACGCGGTGATTTCCTTGTTGTCGTCCTGATTTTTTATCAGTTTGTTTAATTTTGAATCTTGCAATATGGAACGGGCAAGCTTGATGCTCATCAGTTGGGCGTCGGTAATTTTTACCTTGCCTGAGGCAATCATATTTTTAAATAATGCGTCAGCAGTAGAACCGTTTGCGCTGAATTTTATGTTCAGATCGGATATTCCTGAAACCAGCTTGTCACCCATATAATCAACAAGCAGCTGCCCCATGTTTACCTGTGTCAGCGTCTGGTCGCCATCTACCTGAATGGCTTGATTTTTTGCCGCAAGGTTAACCGTCCCGTTAAATGTGCCACCGTATAATTTTGCCGACGGCGCGATGGAAATGGCGTTATTTTTGCTGGCAAACTTCAGCACAATGTCTTGTGCCTTGAGATTATTAAATACCATTTTGCCAAGCGCCAGTTGACCATTTAAATTGGCCGCCAGAATGACCAGAGGATTCGCGCTATCCTGTTTTGCAGTGTTTGCAGTGTTTGCAGTGTTTGCAGTGTTTGCAGTGTTTGCAGTGTTTGCAGTGTTGATACCTGATGTTGGGACAGGGCGATAGTCATCGACATTTATTATGTCAGCTGACAATTTAAAATGCAGTGGGTAGTCCGGTTTCAAAACAACTGACAGGTCACCGTTGAGTGTCGTTTTGTCGAATACAGTTTTAAGCGAATCAAGCTTGAGCGAATTGTTTTTATAATGATATTTGCTGCTGAGCGAGAATTTTTCCAGTGCATTCTTGTCCTGCATGACAGGCATGCTTATACCAAACAAAGCAGCCAGTTTGCGGGGTGAAAATTCCTGACTCTTGATGTGGCCTGTAATCTGGTATTGCGAATCGACAGGTGTAATGTGTGTGTCGCCCGTCAGCTTGAGCATTTGCATGGCAAAATTGCTGTTAGTTAAATGAATCGACTTGTCAGCATTCTTGTATAAAAGATCAGAGTGTAGTTTTAACGGTAATATTGTTTTAGCCGGTGTGCGATAATTTAGTTTGATATCGATACTGGTTTTTTGATCCGGCTTAAAACCGGATGAGGTAAAGGTGATATTGCTCAATTCATGCGGAGGCGAGTTTGCCGCGGTACGAATAACACTTTTAGCGATCTTGACCGTGCCAATTTTGGGTTCGCCTGTGAACAGTGATAACAGCTTAATATTCAAGTTAAGCCCATGCGTGTCGACACTCAACTGTTGAGCGGATTTGGTGCGGGCCAGTTTTATTTGTTCAACTGCCAGATTGAGTTGCGGAAAAAATTCCAGTTTGATTTTGCCCGGTATCGTAATGTCGTAACCCGTCAAACTCGACAGTTCGGTCTGAATTTTTTGCTTGTAATCGTTGGGGTCGATAAACAAGACAGCGAGCACGACAGTGGTGATGAAAATCACCACAATACCAAGCAGGCTGAAAAGGATTATTTTTTTTGCTGAGAGCTTCATGGCATTCCTGTGAAACTGTGTGAATATTAGTTCTTGCTTGTAGCTGCAGTATCAAGCCAAATTCGGTCATGCTTGTCAATAATATCAGTAGAGTGTACCAGTCCCAGTTTTTTTACGCTGGCGAATAATGGTATGGAATAGGAAGCTCCATTTTTTACAATTTTGTCGTATTTGTAAAGAATCGCCAGATTAAACGTTCCTTTCGGATTGTTTTTGTTATGCGACTTTAAAATCCACTCATGGGCGAGTTTGTAATTTTGTTTAACGCCCACACCATTGGCGTACATACAACCCAGTCTGTTTTGTGCGTGATCATCACCAGCTCTGGCAGCGATAAGATACCAGACGGCAGCTTGCGCTATATCCTGTTCCGTGCCTTTGCCTTGCATGTAGGCGTTGGCAACCGATATGGCGGAGTCCATGTTGCCGGCATCCACCGCACGAATAGACCACATCAAAGCTTTACTTAAATCTTGCTTGATGCCTTTGCTAAACCTGTAATGCCAGGCAATCCAGCCATATGCCGGGCTGAAGCCTGCATCAGCCGCTTGTGACGTATGGTAGTAAGCTTTTTTGTTGTCAATTTCTCCGCCCCGGTTATATCTGTACAACATACCCAGATAATAGTGGGCAACTATGTTTTTCCTGTTTGCTGCGGCAAGTCCACATGTACTGCGGGCATTTTTATATTCTTTATCCTGGTATGCACGGCGACATTCCTGTTCCAGAAATCTGGCGCCGTCTTTAATTACCACACTATCACCGGTGCTGTGTCCTGCAAGAAATTGCTGGTTAATTAAATAAATATCGTAGTTATCCCTGAATTGTTGTAGCACGTCGTGTTCATCGCAAATGTACAAGACTTCCGGTTCTGAATTATTCCGATGACTCAGTAACACTTTCTGTTCGGTATCGTATTGGTATTTTATTTTTGAGGAATAAAATAATTCGAGGTCTTTATTGTTGCGTTTAATAATCGGGATGACGAGCGGGGCAGTGGGGGAGAAAAATTGCAGGTATTTATTGTGTGCCAAATCAATACGCTGAAAATGGTATGAACAATCCCAGCTGCTCGATAACCAGTTATCAAAAATTGCATCATCAAAGTGGCTGGTCAGGTTATGCAGCATGTCTTGTCGTGCAACTATTTTCTCGCGCTTGTTAGGAGAGATCCATTTGTTTTGTTTACGTGCAACAATCGGTTTGGGTGCTGCTTGTGATTGTGGTGGTGTGTATTCACGGGAAGGCCGATCGGTAAAGACAACATAACCTTCGGGAGATACTTCGCGGTATATTTCAGCCTGTACCTGTGCTGACACAAGCACGAGAATAAATAATAGTTTGGGAGACTTTATTTTTATCATGTCATGTTTAATCCAGAAAATCTGGAGCGGGTGATGGGAATCGAACCCACGTATGCAGCTTGGGAAGCTGCCGTTCTACCATTGAACTACACCCGCGATATTGAAATTCTATGTTATACACAGGCATAAGCACAGTCCAAACAGGAAAATTCATTAAATAAAAAATTTGTTATGGTCTGGTAATAAAGTCTGCGAAAGGTGCAGGTATATGCAAGCCATAACCTTGTGCAAAATCGATATGCATGTTCTCAACTCGTTTTAATATATCGTTATCCTCAACATACTCTGCGATCGTTTTTAATCCCATAATGTGACCAATCTGATTAATTGCTTCAACCATGGCGGCATCGGTATCATCACGTAACATGTCTTTGACGAAAGCACCATCAATCTTGAGGAAATCGACATGCAGATTTTTCAGGTAAGCAAATGAACTGAGGCCGCTGCCAAAATCATCCAGCGCAAAATAACAACCAAGACTTTTTAATTTTGTAATAAAGACGATGGCTTGCTTCAGATTGCTGATAGCTGCGGTTTCCGTAATTTCAAAACACAAATTACGTGGATCGACATCAGCATCATTAATAGCCGTAACTATAAATTCAAGAAAACCTGGTTCCGCTATGGAATGGCCGGACAGGTTAATAGCAATTAACGTGTTTGTCAGTTTGTGTTCTGTTATCAGCGATATTATATTTGTGACTACCCATTTATCAATTTTGGACATCAGGTGAAAGCGTTCGGCTGCCGGGATAAAAGCAACGGGTTGAATGAGTTTACCGTCTTCATCTATCATCCTGACCAGTATTTCAACAAAATATTTTTTGGAAATAGTCCCTGGTACCAGCGTGATTATATCCTGGTAATATAAAGTAAAACGATTGTGTTCCAGTGCAGTGGAAATTTCCGAGACAAGCTGCATTTCGTTGCGTTTTCTAACATGTTCCTCATCTGCGCTGTGATGCACGTGAACCCGATTCCTGCCGTTCTCCTTGGCAATGTAACAGGCAACGTCTGCCGCGCTCAGGATTTCCGAGATCTCATCAGTTTCCTTGTCAATCTGCACAAGACCAATACTTATGCCGATTTCAAATGACCGTTCGCTCCATTCAAAGCGAAAGTTTTCGACCAGCGAACGTATTTTTTCTGCTGCCTGGATTGCGCGATCCAGTGGACAGTTTTCAAATAATATACCGAATTCGTCTCCACCCAGACGGGCGATGGTGTCGGTATCGCGAATTTCCTGATTTAACACTACCGAAAGCTTGCGCAGTAACTCATCCCCGGCGAAATGCCCGCAGGTATCATTTACAATTTTGAATTGATCGAGATCCATATAAAGCAAGGCATGGGTGCGGTTTTCTTCCCTGGCGACAGAGATTGCCTGCTTAACGCGGGTTTCAAACTCGCCGCGATTAACCAGACCGGTAAGAGAATCATGTCGCGCCTGATACGCCATTTGTCTGGCCATATGACGTGCGCCACTGACATCATGAAACACCAGAATCACACCAATGATATCGCCTGATTTGTCCATGATTGGTGCGGCACTGTCTTCAATGGGGTATTCTGTTCCGTCTTTGCTTTCCAGTATGGTGTGATTGGCCAGGGTGACAATTTGTCTTGTCGCCAGGCATTTACGTACCGGGTTTTCAATAACGCGTCGACTGATTTCATTCTTGATGATAAAAATATCGTCTAATGAACGACCCCGAGCTTCAATCATTTTCCAGCCAGTAAGTCTTTCTGCAACGGGATTGAGTAACTCCACCCGGCCTTGTGTGTCAGTGGTAATGACGCCATCACCAATTGATTCGAGGGTAACGAGGATTTTTTCTTTTTCGTTAAATAAGGCTCTTTCCGAATTCTGGATGGCGTGAATCTTGTCGCGAATAGCGATGGTCATTTTATTGAAATTTTTTGCCAGTTCGCCGATCTCATCCTGACTGGAAATATAAATGCTGGAATCGTAGTTGCCGGAACTGATATCACGTGTTGCTGCAAGTAACAGTTTGATATGCTTGGTAAGGAAATAACCAGCTACGGATAGCAGCAAAATAGTCAGAAAAACTTCAGTGGCCGCAATCAGAATGCCCTGTTTAAATAGCTCGTCTCGAACGGCGAGAAGTTTAGTCAGCGATATTCCATAGCGCACTGTACCGACTGACAGCTGCCCAAGCTGTAAGGGTGCGTAGGTGTCAAATATTTTGTCGCTCTGTGCAGAGTCGAGGTCTTTATCAAATGCGGGTGGATTGGCAGTCTCTACTTTGCCTTTGGAGATATACACATTATTCTGGTCATCATAAACAATGATGTATGCCAGTCCGGAATCTTTGTCTTTAAGTAAATTATCAAGAACTTCATGTAGTGTTACATAATTTCGTTCAAACAACAGACCGCTCAGGGCAACATCCAGCAGTGGTTTGACACCTTCAGTCAGTGTTTTGGTGTGTTGTTCAACCGCACTATTCATCAGGCGCAGGCTGTTGCCCAACAAGAGCGCGAGCATGATGAATTCGATACTGACACTGACCAGAATTAATTTAAAACGAAGTGAGTGCCTGAACAGATACAGCAGATTGGTCATTTTTTTGGCTGCAAGAATATTTTAATAAAGGGCGTAAGTGATTCCATTTCTTCATCAGTGATGGGCTTGAAATGTTTAAATCCCGTTCTGGTCAAATACGCCTTGCCCTCCGGCATGTTTTCGAAATTGAGTAATGCCTGAACAAGCTTTTGACGCTGTTGTTCCGATACAGTTTTACCTGTCATCACCATGAAGCCGGGTGCTACCCGTGTTTTACCGATCACACGAACATTCTCACGATCTTTCACGCCAATTTTATTAAACAGTAAAATGCCGGTGACCGAGGCATCACTCTCGCCACGAAGGGGTGCATACATCGCATTATTATGGGTGCGGGTAAGCCGGAACGTGACATCCTTACCGACCTGTAATCCCAGTTCATTCAATTGTTGTTCAACCATTTGCGTGATGATTGCAGCTCGCCCCACCAGTGTGATGACTTTACCCTTCAAATCACCAAGCTCTTTAATAGGACTATCCTTGTGTACCAGATAGATTCCTTGTACTTCATGCATGGTATGGGCGACACGTTTATAACCCTGCTGTTCGGCGAGGCGGCCAAGGTGCGGGGCCGTCATGATGATGTCGTATTTCCCCTGACCAGTACGCGCAATAAATTCCTTAAAGGAGGGCGCAGTCACCAGGCTGACTTTTGTCGCGAGTATCCTTTCTATTTCTTTTACCAGTGGGGTATGGAATTTAACCAGTTGGCCCGGCGTGACATAGGGAAAAATACCAAATTGCAGATGTTTGTCATTGGCCTGGAGCTGGTTGGTTGTCATCAGCAGCAGGCATGCAATTGGCCCGAGATATTGTCGTGAGTATTTCCACATAGGTTTTCTCCAAACAAAGCCCCCCAATAACATCATTAATAGTAGGATACGGCAGCAATAATGTACAAAGAAATTAACAGTTTACATTGATTTAGCGCAATCACTGGTGACAAACAAAGTTGCGATACTAAATGTCTTCTTTATTTGTAAACTTAGGAGACCGAGGTATTTGCACAAATATCTATAGCCAGTTTGGAACAGCTAACTACGTGCTTAAAACACGCAACTTTTATCAGTCCACGTTTGTATACATTGACCGCTATATCGATGTCTCGGTAAGCTATCGCTATGGAAATCACAGTAAACGGCGAAACGACAGACATCGCGCAAAATTGCTCGGCGGCGCAACTGGTTGAGCAGCTAGGGCTGATCGGCAAGCGCATTGCGATTGAAGTGAATCAGGAGATCGTCCCGCGTAGTACTTATAATAACCACATACTATCACCCGGTGATAAAGTAGAAATTGTCCATGCGGTGGGTGGTGGTTAATTATTGCATCCAAGCAAAATTCATTCGAGGCCAGTATGACACAAAACGATACGCCGCTAGTGATAGACGGCAAGCTATACCATTCCCGCCTGCTCGTTGGAACAGGTAAATACAAAGACATGGAACAAACCCGACTGGCCATTGAAGCCAGTGGTGCGGAAATTGTCACGGTTGCGGTGCGACGCAGCAATATCGGTCAGAATCCGGATGAACCGAACTTGCTGGAGATTTTGCCGCCAGACAAATATACCCTGTTACCGAATACCGCCGGCTGCTACACCGCTGATGATGCAGTGCGCACCTGTCGCCTGGCGCGGGAATTACTTGATGGCCATAACCTGGTGAAGCTCGAAGTATTGGGCGACGAAAAAACCCTGTTCCCCGATGTGCAGCAAACTCTTAAAGCGGCTGAAGTCCTGATCAAGGACGGCTTTAAAGTCATGGTTTATACCAGTGATGATTTGTTAATCGCCAAAGAACTCGAACAAATGGGCTGTGTTGCCGTCATGCCACTTGCCGCGCCGATAGGTTCGGGGCTGGGCATTCGTAATCCCTATAATATTCGTTTTATTATTGAGGAATTGAAATGCCCGGTGCTGGTGGACGCCGGTGTCGGCACCGCCTCGGATGCGGCGGTGGCAATGGAACTGGGTTGCGCCGGGGTGCTCATGAATACGGCCATTGCTGCAGCGAAAGATCCCATACTCATGGCCTCGGCCATGAAAAAAGCTATCGAGGCCGGGCGCGAAGCCTTTCTCGCGGGTCGTATGCCACGTAAGCGCTACGCCAGCGCCTCATCGCCACTTGATGGTATGTTTATCTAGGTTAGCCTGTTCAGCATGACCGCCCCGCATTCCATGCAACCCCATCATCGCCGTATTTTGAGCTTTGTGAAACGCGAAGGGCGTTTGACCAAAGGTCAGTTACGAGCGCTTGATGAGTTGTATCCGCAATACAGTGCCGATATATCACAACTTATTGATTTTAAAAGTCTATTTGGCAATACCCATCCAGTGGTCTTGGAGATAGGATTTGGCAACGGTCAGTCGCTGGCCAGTATGGCCCAGGCGCAGCCTGACTATAATTACCTCGGACTGGAAGTACATCGTCCCGGTGTCGGCAATCTGCTACTGCAGATCGAACAGCTTGGCCTGAGAAATATAAGGGTGCTGAATCATGATGCGGTGGAAGTGCTAAATCGCAATATTGCAGATGCTTCGCTACAGCGGGTAATGATATTTTTCCCCGATCCCTGGCACAAGAAACGCCACAACAAGCGCCGTATTATTCAGCCCGATTTCGTGAAGTTACTGGCGCAAAAGCTACAATCAAATGGTGTGCTACATCTGGCAACGGATTGGCAAGACTATGCCGAGCATATGTTGGCAGTGTTGGAACAGTCACCTGACTTTGTGAACGAGTCTGGTAAAAACAGCTTCGCGCCGCGTCCGGACTATCGTCCGCTGACGAAATTCGAGCAACGTGGTCAACGACTCGGACATGGCGTGTGGGATTTACTCTATAAAAGAAAGTAACGATGCATTTCAAGGCCATTTACATGCATTTAATAATGGTTATGCTGGGAGTCCTGGCATATACATTTGCAAATGTGGACAGCCAGAACGGTTTTTTCAGCCTGTTGTTGCCGACAGTGCTGGTGTTTACTATCTTGTACCTTATCGCGCTAATCATTTACCTCATCCATAAAGCCCGACATCCGACCAGCCACAATGAGCATGTGGGCTTGTTAAGTGAAGCTGTGCAGGAGCTGGGAAAGAGTAGCAACAACATTAATCTGCAATCCGTGCTAGCAAAAACGTCGCTGGATGCCACGCAAGAGTCTGTCTCTCAAACAACAGCCATCCCGCCAGCGGTGCATTTTTCTGCCAGCCTCGAGGCAGGTTCTTCATTTGTCGAGGAGCCTGACCAGGATGATATTAACCTTGATGCCTGGGAGGATGATGCGAACTGGACGGGGCCGCCCTGGCTAGCCGTGTATTTTAGTAAAAGTGATAGCCGTAGCTGGGTACCAAAGCGCATTCCATTGCTGGGCTGGACCCCTAATCTGGGTCACTCTGGTGGTTTTTTGAGCTGGCTCATTATATGGGCAAGTATCACAGTCGTCTGTGTCATTCTGTTATAGAAATATGTCCATTTATTGTTCATAAAATACTCAAAACTAGTATAAGTTCTTGTTCCATACATTGTTATCAGTTACTTGTTCGCCATTGACGAATAATTGACATGGTAAACTAGAACTTGTCTAAGCTACTGTTTTCCCTGGGATTATAAAAATATGTGATCAAATTTTGTTTGCTTTTGATTTTTTTAGTGTGATATAGTTCACATTACTCGCGGTTGTTGCGGGGGAGAATTTAATTTATAGAGGTCAGCACCATGAAACTTGGTATTACAAAAAGTCTAATAGTCGCATTTAGCCTGATGACAGCTGCCTCTGTTCAGGCTTATACAATCAACGACACCTATATCGGATCAAATGATCACGGTTATGGTGATCGAATTGGTAATTCAAGCTACGAAGTTAAAGGTATGGATGTGAATTTCACGGGTGGCATGATGAATGTCCGTGTACACACCAACTTTAATCAGGCAAGTGACCCATACGGTATAGAATTTGGCGACCTGTTCATCAGTATCGACGGCTGGAATCCAAATGGTAGTGCGCCTTACTACAGTGATAACGCTGCAACCGGTGAATCCTGGGAATTTGCTTTTGATACATCACTAAATGGATTGTATGGTGGCAATTTCTCTATTCTGACGTCTGACGATAAAATCGATGCGAGTCGTTATATTTTCCGCAACGGTCAGGAAGTTCAAATTGCTGGTGGTACATTGTTCGCTGGCAGTTCTGTAGATTTAAGCCACGCTGGTAACGGTGGTTATATCGATTATTCAATTTCAATGGCTTCGCTTGGTGTGAGCAGCGGATCCAATATCGGATTAAAATGGGGTATGACCTGTGCAAATGATACGATTGAGGGAGTAGTGGCTGTAGCTGAACCTGTGAGTGTTTTACTCTTTGGTGTCGGTTTACTTGGTCTGGGAGCTACTCGCCGCAAGTTCTTGTAATTGCACAATCATAATCGGGTCGATCAGCAATGATCGCAAAAAAGCACACTCTTGAGTGTGCTTTTTTGTTTATATGACATATAAATTCTCACCAGGCGATTCTGCCACTATACGTCAGCAAAATACTTGCTGTTGCCTATCCAGCGGTTAATCAGACCTGCGACAGATGAAGGGTTATGCTTCAGTAAGCTGCTGGCGAGCTCTGTTATTTCTGGCAGCATGTCTGCATCACGCGGTAATTGTGCAATCGAGTATTGTTGTAAACCGGTTTGCCGGGTACCGAGTACTTCGCCTGGACCTCGTAACTCGAGATCTTTCTGCGCGATTTTGAAGCCGTCATTGGTTTCACGCATAATCGCCAGCCGTTCTCGAGCCATTTGAGACAGGTTACCGTGGTACATCAACACACAGGCGCTGGCGATACTGCCACGACCGACGCGGCCGCGTAATTGATGCAATTGCGACAAGCCCAGTCTTTCGGCATTCTCGATTACCATCAGGCTGGCATTCGGCACATCAACGCCAACTTCAATCACAGTCGTCGCGACCAGAATCTGAATTTCTCCTGATTTGAAGGCACGCATGATGTGCTCTTTTTGCTGTGGCTTCATACGACCGTGGATTAAGCCTAATTTGAAATCAGTAATGGCTGCTGACAATTCTGTAAACGCATCTTCTGCCGCCTGGCATTGCAAGACTTCAGATTCTTCAATCAGCGTGCAAACCCAGTACACTTGTCTGCCCTCGTGGCACGCGCCTTCAATTCGTTGTACAACGTCAGCGCGCCTTGATACAGGTAACACAACAGTTTCAATTTTTTGACGACCGGGCGGCAGTTCATCAATGATGGAACAATCCAGATCCGCATAAACCGTCATGCTCAGTGTGCGCGGAATCGGTGTAGCCGTCATGATGAGCTGGTGTGGCGCCAATTCAGATGTGTGTTCAGATATCTGCTCGTGCTGATTATTCTTGGTCGAGCCTTTTTTTAATAACGCCAGCCGCTGATGTACACCGAAGCGATGTTGCTCATCAATAATAACCAGACCGAGATTGTTAAAGTTGACCTGATCCTGAAACAAGGCATGGGTACCAATAACAATATCAGCATCACCTGAGAGAATTTGTGACAAGGCCGACTTGCGCTCGGCAGCTTTTAATTTTCCGGTTAGCCAGGTGATAGTAAAACCCAGTGGCTCAAACCAGAGTTTGAAATTTTGATAGTGCTGTTCGGCAAGGATTTCAGTCGGTGCCATGATGGCAACTTGTTTGTTAGAGGATACTGCACAAAGCGCAGCCAGGGCAGCAACAACCGTCTTGCCTGATCCCACATCACCCTGAAGTAAACGTTGCATGGGGACAGGTTTGCCAAGGTCAGATTTAATCGCTTCGAATACACGTTGTTGTGCAGCGGTAAGCGTGAAGGGAAGTGCAGCCAGGAATTGTTGTTCCAGTTTCGGGTTTATATACAATGTTTCTGCAGGGTGTGTCTGAACTTTCTCACGTAATTGCTTCAGGCTCAGAATATGCGCGAGAATCTCCTCGAAGGCCAAACGTCGTTGCATGGGATGTTGACCTTGTTCCAGTTGCGCAACTGAAACATCCGGTGGTGGTTGATGTAAATATAAAATGGCTTCTTTAAATTCCACCAGCTGCAGTTTTTCGCGTATCACATCTGGTAAATATTCAGGAATATGAATTTTATCCTGTTCGATGATTGTCAGTGCATTTCTTAACAGGTTACGCATGCTGAGTTGATGCAGCCCTTCGGTGACAGGGTATATTGGTGTCAATGTTTCATCAACAGGCTGCGGGGTGATTGTGTCACTTATATTATATTCAGGGTGAATCATTTCAAGATGTTTGCCGCTGCGACGTACCTCGCCATAACATCGAATAGTCTGTCCTCGTGCCAGGCTCTGCTGTTGTGCGCTACTGAAATGGAAAAATCGTAACGTGATACTTCCGGTTCCATCCTGCAGATGACAAAGCAGCATGCGCTTACGCGCAAACTTAATTTCTGTAAGCTGAATTTTGCCTTCGATTACGGCGTGGTCACCACTGCGTAAACTGCCAATGGGATGTATGCGGGTGCGATTTTCATAACGCAATGGTAAATGCACCAGCAAGTCATGAATCGAGTGAATGTTGATTTTACTGAGTCGTTCGGCAAGTCTTGGGCCGACACCTTTTAAACGTTGGATATCAGTTTTACCATGATCGGAGCCGGTTATAGTTGCCATGACAGAGATAACGAGAGTTGTGTCAGATATTATGCAAGGCGGGTAAATTTAATCAGGCAAGTTCCAGTACCGCATCCATTTCAACCTGTGCACCTTTTGGCAGGGCTGCCACACCTATCGCAGCACGCGCCGGATAGGGTTCGACAAAAAATTCTGCCATTGTCTCGTTGACGACGGGAAAGTTACCCAGATCAGTTAAAAAGACATTTAATTTAACGACATCCTTGAGACTGCCACCAGCAGCTTTTGCGACAGCCTGTAAATTATTGAACACTTGTTGAATGTGAAGTTTTATATCGCCATCGACCAATTCCATAGTACCCGGAACAAGCGGGATTTGGCCGGAGAGATATACTGTGTTACCGACTTTGACAGCTTGTGAATAGGTGCCAATTGCCTGCGGCGCCTGATCAGTTTTAATAATTTCACGTGACATGGATTTATCCTTATTGTTCCTGAACTTCAACCTATTCTGTTAATACGCTTTACCATATCAACTGCACGTAAACTTTTGATTACGACAGACAGGTGTTTGCGATTTTTTACATCAACACTGAGCGTAATAGTAGAGTGGGTGCCATCACGCTCGGTTATATTAATGTTTTCAATATTTGAATTGTTTTCTGCAATAGTAGAAGCAATTTTTGCCAGTGCACCGCGCTGATTATGCACATACATTCTTATATCAGCAATAAAATCACGCTCGATATTATCTTCCCACTCTACTTCAATCCACTTTTCAGGTTTGGATCGGGCGTCAGAAACATTTTTACATTTTTGTGTGTGGATAACAATTCCCTTGCCGGAACTCAGAAAGCCCAGAATATTATCTCCCGGAATAGGGTGACAGCACCTGGCAAAACTGACAACAGTCCCTTCGGTTCCACGTATGGTAAGTGGTTCAGTATGAGGTTGGCTACGCTTCAGGATACCGAAACGTTTCTTTGCAGGTAATCCCTGAGCCTCAATCAGCGCCCGGGCGACCATGATAGGTACATGATTGCCCATGCCGATATCTGAAAGCAGATGATCGAATGTATCAAATTTGAATTCCTTGGTGACTTTTTGTTTTGCAGATTCAGGAATGTCTGACAGTTGTTTATCAAACGCGGAAAGATTTCTGTCTATGAGGCGCTGTCCGAGAACAATTGATTCATCATGTTGCATGTTTTTAAGAAATGCGCGAATGTTGGTGCGTGCTTTGGCTGTTTTAACAAAATCCAGCCAGGTCGGATTGGGATGCGCACCCGGTGCAGTAATAATCTCTATAGACTGACCGGTATAAAGTGTTGTGCGAAGTGGCATTAAGCGTCGATCAATCTTTACTGCTACACACTGATTACCCACTTGTGTGTGAACAGCATAGGCAAAATCAACCGCCGTTGCACCGCGAGATAGCACCATGATATCGCCGCTCGGGGTAAACACATAAACTTCGTCGGGAAACAGATCAATCTTGACGTTTTCCAGAAACTCCATTGAGTTGCCGGCGTGTTGTTGTATTTCAAGAACTCCTCGTAACCATTCGCGGGCACGAATTTGTGCGCTATTTTGTGTGCTTTCACCCGTATCGCTTTTATATAACCAATGCGCAGCAATACCATTTTCAGCAACCTTGTCCATTTCTTCTGTACGAATCTGTACTTCGATGTTAATACCGTATTGACTGAATAATACGGTGTGCAAGGATTGGTAGCCATTGGCTTTGGGTATGGCGATGTAGTCCTTGAATTTTCCGGGTACCGGTGTGTAGAGATTATGTGCGGCACCAAGCACCCGATAACACATATCAACTGAATCAACGATAATGCGAAATGCATAGACATCCATGACTTCGTTAAATGACAAATGTTTGCTCTGCATTTTTTTGTAAATGCCATAGAGGTGTTTTTGTCGACCGATTACCTTGCCTGTTAATTGGTGTTCATTTAGCCGGGTTGTAAGAGAGTCTTCGAGCTTGCCGACTATTTCCTTGCGGTTGCCACATGCTTTTTTAATGTGTGCTTCCATGATAAGCGCGCGTAACGGATACATAGCCTTGAATCCAAGGTCTTCGAGTTCAATGCGAATTTTATTCATACCTAACCGGTTTGCTATCGGCGCATAGATATCGAGTGTTTCCCTGGCAATCCGGCGCCGTTTGTCCGGACGCATTGCAGACAAGGTACGCATGTTATGTAATCGGTCGGCAAGCTTGATGAGGATGACGCGAATGTCCGCGACCATCGCCAGCATCATTTTGCGAAAATTTTCCGCCTGTGCTTCGGCGCGACTTTCGAATTTAATGTGGGTAAGTTTGCTGACACCATCAACCAGCTCGGCAACTTCCGGGCCGAATTTTTCGCTTAGTTGTTCCTTTGCAGTTGGTGTGTCCTCGATCACATCATGCAGTATCGCAGCGATAATGCTTTTATGATCCATGTACATTTCGGCAAGAATGCGTGCCACGGAGAGAGGATGAAAGATGTAGGGTTCACCGCTGGCGCGATGTTGTCCTTCGTGCGCTTCTGCACTGAACAGGTAGGCCTGGTAGATTTCTGTTATTTGTTCGGTATCAAGATAGTTCTCGAGCAGCTCGCATAAATGCCCGATACGAAAAGGCACCGGATCTTGCGGTGCCTTGAACTCTTGAATTGGCCTTGCGATGACTGGCCTCCTGTTAAATTAGCTGCAATATATACTGGATATCGCGTGCAATCAGGGATTGCACCAATAACTAATCTTCAGTTGAATTTTCGTCGCTGTTTCCAGGCATGGCACCCATGCTGCTACCTAAATCTGCGGCGAGGGCTGCGGCCAGCGCAGCGGCAACATCAACTTCACCTGCAGCTTCAGCCGTTTCACTTTCAGCGCTATCATCAGCCTGCGCGGCGAGTACACCCACTTCTGTTTCAGCTTCACTGGACATGGTTGCAGCATCTGCTTCTGTTTCTTCTTCGACGCTGGGAATGTCTTCTTCATTGAGCACGCTGGCATCAATAAAGTTCTCCGAAATTTCACGAAGTGCCATAACGGTCGGTTTGTCGTTTTCCCACTCCAGGTGAGCGGGCGAACCCATGGCGAGTTGACGGGCACGTTTTGCGGCGACTAAAACCAGTTCGAAGCGGTTTTCCAGGTTATCAAGACAATCTTCTACTGTAACTCGTGCCATTTAAAATCTCCAAAAATACTTATTAATCAATGTCTTAAGACGATTTAGCCGCCATATATGACAAATTATCATTGTCCGGCGGCCAATTACAGAAACTATATATAGTATATCCCTGTCACTGCCGCCATGCCAGTCTGGCGAGCATTCATTGCAGAGCGGATTTATGGTCGATTTATTTGAATTCAGAGTGGGTCTGAACTTACAGAAAGGTTTCGTCGCTACCTGCCATGGTCGTCAAGGAAGTTACTTGTTGGACAGCAGATCCGAAAGCAATTTTTCATGACGTGTTGCGACCTTGTCGAGTCGTTGCCGTTGCGCAAGTACTACAGCCTGCAGTTCGCTGAGTGCGGTATCGAATTTATCATTTATCACCAGATAATCAAATTCCGCGTAATGCGACATTTCATTGATGGCGTCACGCATGCGGCGATTAATGATTTCGTCAGAATCTGTGCCACGTCCTTGCAGGCGTTTTTCCAGTTCTGTGCGCGACGGCGGCAAGATAAATACACTGACGGCATCCGGCATCAGTCGACGCACCTGTTGCGCACCTTGCCAGTCTATTTCGAGAATAACATCCTGACCTTGCGCGAGTTGTGACTGTAGTGCGCCTTGCGATGTACCATAATAATTATCGAATACACGTGCATGTTCAATAAACTCGCCACGTTCAACCATCGCTTCAAAGTTTTCAATGTCAGTAAAATGGTAGTGCACACCATTTTCTTCACCAGCACGCATGGCGCGTGTTGTGTGAGAAATCGAAACATTGATTCCAGTTATTGCATCTAATAGTGCTTTTACCAGACTGGTTTTGCCGGCGCCGGAAGGGGCGGAAAATATAAACAGGGTGCCATATGTATTCATAAAATTACTCGATATTCTGTACCTGTTCGTAGTAGGATAGGGTGAAAATATTTAAAATACAATAACTTAGGGTTGTTTACCATCTGCTGAATGGTGTATCTGTCACCAATTCTGTCACCATTTAGTAAAATTATGCCACAATAAACGGTAGAGCGATTTTTAATGGTTTGTTAGTGCTATTTAAATATATTCCACTTGTTTTCATAACGTTTTGCATGTTCTATATAAAAAGAATACCAAGTACTCGTCCTCGTATTAGAAGGTTTTGAAATGGTAATGTTTTTTGCAACTATTTTGCTTGGGACAATAAAGTATTCAGTTCTGTCTTTTCTCAAGTTAACAAACGCGTAAATTAATGAACTTGAAAAGTGAGTCGTGCTTCCTTTATTCATCAACCAAAAATTAAAGGTTTTTGCATTAGTTTTAACTTGCACAGCGTATGAACGAGTACAATCTATATTAGTGACCAATAAGTCAGCACCTTGCGCGCTACGAGAGGTAGGTGAAGTAATAAAACCTCTCTTTGATAGTTCAGCAGCAACCAGATAGACGCCAGTCATTCCTGTAAGATGACCTTTCATATTTCTCTCATAGCTCTCACTATAGTAATAAATAAACTATATAAGCAGGGATCAAGTAGGATCTTTGTTTATGAACCCTCGTTTATTCAACATAGAAACTATCTTCGTCTCGAATTCTTGATAAGTATTTAAAAATTCACATGTGACTTTACTTCGTGGCTGGATAGTATTTTTAATCACTTTTCCTTCCTTATTTTTTCGATCACCCCTCAAACTAAAGAAATTCATATATTGCTTGGGAGATACCCCCTCAAAATGCATAAATATAACTTTTTTATGAGCATCATCTGTCTCTGAAGGGTCGTTTGAAATATCGTCAGCGTGCAACTGAAGTGCTAGACTTTTTTCATAAGGCTCAATATAAATTACTTTACTAATACCTGATGCTATTATGTGTCGGGCACAATTATGACAAGGGAATGTAGTTGTATAGAGTGTACAACCTTTAACAGATACTCCTCCTTCCCTAGCTACACTTGTAATCGCATCCATTTCTGCATGAACTGATCTAGAAAATTCGATTAAATCTTTAAGTCGCGAGTTATCTTTTATTAAATAAGCGAGCTCGTTCGCCTTATCCGGGCTCATTTGTAAGTTTTCAGTCAATACTTGGCTAATTTCTAAACAAAGCTTGTTTTTATGTTTATCGTTGAAACATAAACCTTTATTAGTACATCGATTATCGGGATTATCAGCTTCAGTGTATAAGCCCCCTTTGCTTTTTGGAACATCATTACAACCTGTTGCTATAACAGCACCTTGCTTATTAGTAATTGAAGCACCAACTTGTCTTGATAAACATGCAGATTTTAGTGATGCTGAGTAGGCTGAATACATTCCATATTCGTCGTGTGTTGGAGTTAATCCATTGTAACCATGCATTAACTTTATAAATCGCTCAAATTTTGAGGATAATATTACATCATTAGAGTGATTATCTCTTATAAAGAAATCTGCTAGTGATAATGTTTTCTCTAGCTGTTGTCCATAAGACATATACTGTTTTCGATCTCGCTCCATCACGTCTGCGGCATCTGGATCAGTTAATCCATCGTCGATAAGTGCTGCTTTTCTTATCTCCTCACTCGCCAAGACCCCGATAAGATAAAACAAATCACCATATACAGTATTTAATAGCTCAACCTCATCAGGGTGTTTTAACTGATTAATTAAATAAGCTGTTTTAAGCGGGATGTTATCATTAGTTGAGCCATCACCTGTTTTTTGTTGCTCTCGTTTTCTACGAACGGATATTTCAGTCACAGCTAGTTCTGCAAGTATTTCATTATTTTCGTTATTTCGTAAAAAATTACCTGCTTCTTGAAGCTTAATAATTCTATCTTTTTTATCTCTAGGATCGGTTAGCACATCTTGTTTGTGCCGAGTTTTCATCGTGTCAATTATTAAATCACTTACTTTAATTTCCTCGACAGTATAACCTTCACTTGTAAGTACGCCTTTAGCAGCTTCGACAGATTTTTGAAGTCCACTGCCAACAGCTCCACCGAAGGCTATTACAAGCTCTTTTGATTCTCGTTCCTTTAATTTACTAGAAGTTTTATTGTCAGATGACGAGGATTGCCTACTAACTAATTCTAATTGATTAGGATTTTGTGACATGAGATTACAATCCTTACTATTTTTATAGGAAAGATGATATGGATTACTTAAGGTAAACTAAAGCTTTTAAGTAGTTTGTGTAATTATTATGAGAAGCTACCAAGTAAGTCGTTCGGCTTCTTTTAAAAGAGCAGAAATAGCTTTCCCTTTTTTAGAACTTTCTTTATTTTTTTGAACAGTTTTGAAGTCAATAACTGATGCTTTGGTATTATGACTTCGTACAACATTGAAATTAAGAGTCAGCTGTTTTTTATGATATTCATCATTGTTCATATGCTCCTCCTAACTTAGTTTTAGTTATAACTTTATGTTGTTAAGTATATGCTTTCATAAATTATTCGCTATCAATATTATCTATATATTAATAGAATAACCTAATATCCATAAAAATATTATGGATATCTATATAATTACAAGCTTATATATTAAAGTTCCTATTTAGAAACTCTTGAAACCATTAACTTAATGATCTAATCGTTGCATGGGACTCGGTCTATAACCGTTTTCTTCGTGGCTTTTAACTCATGACTGATCGCATCTCTGATCATTTTTTCAACACTCAATACCACATCAGCACCACCACTTTTTACACACGTGATAATGTCCTGACAAAGTACGGGAGGCAAGTCCACAGTTAACTTTTGATAGGCTATATCAACCAGTGGAATTAATGCCCTGTTCACCATGTCACGACGTATTAGCTCACCCCGTGTTTGTTGAATTCGTAAAAGCCTGTATTTGTATGCGGCTATGATTTTTAGTGATTCCACTAGCGACTTAAATCCATCAAGTGTACCGTGCTTCATGACCACTTCGTGTATGGTTAATTGCGCTAAATTTTTCGTCTTGATTCCTCCAATAGACGCCGTGGCTTGATATGTTTTCGTGGCGAGATATTCGACGATGAGGGGGTGTTCAAGATCGACTTTTCCATCGATACACGCATCAGCTAGGCGACCTATCGTTGCACGGTTTATCGTTTGGCGGGTCACACCTGCACGTTTTGCCAGTTCAGATTTGTTAATTAATTTCATTCTATCGTCCTTTACCAGTAAGCTACGGAAAAAAATCAGAATTTGTACGAGGGGGGCGCGGCTGAATCAAAACCCCGCGCTAGGGTGGGTGCTCCACAGTACCTTTTACACCCACGACCGACAACCCTTCGCTTTACATTCCTGTCTGTACGCTTCTATCTCTTTGTCTTCCTGATCAAGCTTGTCAATTAACTCATCTTCACGGCTTATATAATAATCGTGTAGAGCATTTAGATCATTGACTTGTACACCGTTGCGTATATTTTCCAGTGCGTCAGCAAGTACGTTATAGGCAGAGGCAGTATCAAGATGTAACATCACACGTTGACGTTCTAGCTCTACACCTTGATTAATTATCTCGGTGTACAAGTCAGGTGAGGTCGCCTTGAGTTGCTCAAGCCTATTCATGATATATTCCGTAACGTTTCTCGACTAATGACACAACCTTTTCACTGTCTTGTTTCTTTTTTAATTCAAGTGAATGTGCTTCAAGTTGTATAACTAGATGCTTCGCTTTAATCGTTTCAGTCACTGCTGATCCGTCTTTAATACATTGAACTGCAAATATCTCAGATGGTGTTCGAGCTTTACCATCGATGAGGGGAAGCACACGTTCGCGTTCTTGATTTATGCCAATTGCTATACATTCTGCATACAGGGATGGATTGTGCTGTTTAATGTCTTGTAGTGTCATTATGATATTGCTCCTTCGTTTAAATTAGTGACAGAACCGCTTTCGCGTAGGTCGACTTGAAAGTGTGTACCGTTACGCATTGGTTCGGGTGATACAGTTTTCACCGTGTCTGTGTCAGGCGTATAGTCAGTTTCAGACATCTCACGAGCCGCGTTAGCAAGGAAGGGACGAGCACCGGTTATCACTTTATGATGAGGCTGGTTAGCTGGTACGAGGTCTCTCAGCGCTGTGCGTATATGACTACTTTCAACATGATTATTAATTGCTTCACGGAATGTTTCAGTGAATTCACCAGCGTAAATTCTTGTCGCGCTGCGTTCCATTGCATCAAGAAGTAATTTAAATTCGTCGTTGGTTAACAATTCATACCGGATAGGATTGCTTAAATCAGTCGATTGTTGGGTGAAAATATTTTCACGTTCATCTAGGGTTTTAATCAATGCAGTACACAGGTTTTTAACTTCTTCCGTTAGCGTGTTGTACCGTTCTACAAGTTTCTCACCCTTGATCGCTACACCGAGTAGATATAACCGGCGCTTCTTGGCTTGCTGTGCTGCCTTTTCATTTAGCAGGCGTTCACGTTCTGTAGCCTCAGCATCCGCTAGCAGGTTTAGTTTTTCCTGTAGAACAGCACGTTCAGATGCCACAGTATCAATGTTGTCCAGCTTTGCCGGGTTAATGGTTAATGCTGCGAGCTTCTGCTTAACGCTAGCGGCCAGTTCTTTGATTGTAGTTAAGTTACTCATGGTTCTATGCCTCTGTTTGTTGTTAAAATCACATTAAAGTTGCAACCTGTTTTATGTACTTGCAACCGCTGAAAGCCTTGTGTACAAAGGCTTTCAGAGGATTTGATGCTAAGTTGCAAGTAAATCCCATACCGGTACCCACAGTGGGCTACACCCTCTACGCTGTACGTTCTACAGCTACACCCTCTACGCTCTACGCTGTACAGCTACCTATTTATATCTCCACTACTACTACTTAAAATATATATTTACTTGCAACCAATCAGTGAAAATCCCTGTAACTGTGCGGGTTGTAGCGGTTGCAAGTGCTTGCAACTACTTGCAACTAGGTTGCAACCGCACCAAAGGTTGCAACCGCTACACCCTGATATTTTATAAACGCATCGGCTACCATCTTTGGTGTAAATAACTGTGCAGTTAAACTACCTTTTTTAACGTAGAGCCTATGTAATCTACCGCCTACTTTTACGGTTCCACGGCTTGCCTCAAGTGCGGGGTGCTTAATGTAGCCAATATTTGTTAACACAATTGCCACACGTTGAGGACTAAGTTTTTTACCATGTGATTTTAAAAGTTCAGCAGCAGTCTTCGTGCAAATTAGTTCCCCACGAAAACCGTACTCATCAAGCTCTATCGCTTCGAGTATTAACTGTTCGGCCACACCGAGACTCGAGCGAACTGCTTCAGCCGTACTGGTTGTCACCGGCGCACGACCCATAACATCAATATTAACGGAGAGTGTTGTAAGATATTCAGCGATGCAAGCATACCCACCAGACTCAGCCCAACGGTAAAGCGTAGAAAAGTAATTGCTGTTCATACCATCTCGAATGAGATCACTTGATTCTTGCTGAGCGGTATAGAAAACACAGTAGCGGCGATCATTTTCAGTTTTTAGAACAGCATCTTTATGATTGCTGAACATAATGAAGTTTGCACGATTATCACCAGTACGTTGATCTTGACCTTTGCCGTGGATCTCAATACGTTTGTTCGTGATTAATGGCTTGAGTGTGTCAGCGACTTCCTGCCTCCCTGCTGTATGTAATTCTTCTATCCCGATAATTAATTTGTTTTCAATCCACCCATTAAACTTATTATCAATATCACTGGCTTTAGGAATATGTGTATAGCGTTCACCAAGCGCATAAACTAAAACAGAATAAAAAAACGTCTTACCGTTTCCTTCTATGCCTTGGAGTAACACACACCATTGAAACTTTATGCCAGGTCGTTGTACACATGCTGCCATATACGAATGAAAAATATCGCGATCATTCGGATCAGGTATAAGGCGTTTAACATGATTTAGGTATAATGAAACGTCACCTTTATTACGTTCACCTAAAGCCGGAACATAAGTATTAACGAGTGTGCGATGATTTTCTTTTATTATTGTTAATGGTTTTAACTCAGGACGAAAACACATCGACTCGGCTTTCGGGTAGCGTATCGCCTGTGATTCTGTGAATGCTTCCCACGCTTTACGCGTATCCTTACCGCCGCTGTCTGATTCTAATTGAAATGTATAACCACCATACGTCGCGTTAAAACGTTCAGAATTTAATAACGATCCATTAGGCGTAATAACGCGGTGAATATCTTGTATATATGTACAGCCTTTGAAGTGTTCTAATTGTTGCGTTAAGCCTAAAAACTGGTAACCCTCTGAAAATGTCGGCTCAGTTGTGCCTAGTGGATTTTTTACCGGTTCAACACTGGTACCCACGGTATAAACGGTTTTCTGTAAACTCACCGCACGGGTGATCGTTCGTATTAAATAATCATCACGATCCCATTTATCACGCACCAGCGCGGATCGTTTCATTAATGTTAAAATGCGTTCATGGTTGCAACCTGTCCAGAACGCGAGATGCTGAGCGAGTGCCGCATCAACCGAACTATAATCGATCTGCCCATCTTCCTTAGTAAAATATTCTGCTAATGCTTTTTGATCGTTTTCGAATAGCTGTTTGAAACTGGCTTTACCGCCGAACGCATTACCGCCGCTTTTTGACTTTAACATTTTTTTAATTAGCTGATCATCATCCCGATTACCGGTATATTCTAGCACCGAATCGTTGTCCCACTCGGTACCACGCTCGGTAATTTTCGGGGGAAAATAATCGTTAACCAGCGCGGCTAATGTTGCGCTATTGTCGGTACCCGCGTCACCGATAATATTATAACCAGTCAGCGCAACGAACCGGCCTTCGGTGTAAAGCTCTAAACCTAAATCAATATTTTTACACGCGTGATCGGGTGTAACACCCATGCCAATGATATGTAAACCTGTACCCGATTGTGATACCTCAATTGCTGCACCGGGTAACCGTGACATAATATCCTGTGCTACAGGTGACCATGTATTATCGGGTAATAAACATTTATCAATATCACAGAAATAAAACGGATCTTGTGGCGTAAAGAAAAAACCAACACCATGATCATCGTCTAAAAACTGCAATAAATTAAACGCGGTAACATGATCGGTTAACGCGTCTGGGTTATGCTGCCAGTCTTGATCCTTCTCGAACACTTGCGAGGTGCGGTGATCTACGGGTAGTTTTTTTGTAGATCCGTCCGGCATATGTACTAACTTATATAGAAGGAACTGTTTATAGAGGGCAAGCGCGGAAAGCTCAGGTGGTAGTGATTTCATTCTATGCGGAGTGTTTTGTGATATACTACTAGTCATAGTTTGTACTGTCTCTGGTTGTACTAAAGCGCACCCGCTCACGGTGCGCTTTTTTTATAGAGTGGAATTATTTTCGAGCCAAGCCAGATAGTCTGATTCACGGAACCCGATTACACGTCCGTTGATTTTTATAGCGATAGGCGCATTACCAGAGCTAAGTAATCGCCATACTGTTGTACGGCAAAGCCCTGTAAGTTCTGAAAACTCTTTGCGTGATATGATTCGTTCGGTTTGTTTCTGTTCCATGATGGTAAACCTCAAATTACATGTTTCTGAGGTTTCACTGTAACGAAGGAAACAATTGAAGTAAGGGAAAAACCCTAACTATTTTTGGGTGAGTTTATCCGGAGGTGTTACCTAAATTTAGGAATTGCTTTTCTTGTTCTCTCTCTAAATTTGTCATCTATATCGGTCGCAGGTTGGTAAAGTATGCAAAACAAATCACTGAATAAATTGTTAGCTAGATCTTTCATTTGAGGGAATCGTCGGAGGAAACGATCAAGTTCTTTTACTTGTCGCTTATACTTAGGGGCGTTATTTAATTCTTCACAACGGTACTTAGCTAATTCCTGTATTGTTTTCACATATTCTAAGGGGTCACATATTGGGATATTTTTTCCACCAAATTCAGACCTAGGCTCACGTAAGGATAAAATATTTATACGTTCAATTTCTGAAATATTCTCTAATGTATGAACTAATTTAGTACAGTGGATGGCCACATCTGAATAAATATCTTTTTCTTTATCTTCTATTTTTTTATTTCCTTTTGTGATTAACTCATGGCTTGTTTCCATATAGTAAGCAAGTTCAGCTATAAAATTGTCGATTAAGTTTTTAGTGCCACCCATATTAATCCAGAATTTTTTTAATTCCTCATGCTGATGCTCACTGAATATGGATGACATAGCCTTACGCCTTCCGTCTGAGAGTGGTTACGTTCGACATCGGGTTGATTATCGGCGCTAACATATCGGCTATTTTTCGTAGTGCTTCGCGCCGCTCATCAAGGTAGTCGTAACGGTCATATACACCTTCCATGCCGCGTAATTTATGATTTAAACATCGCTCTGCTACATGAGCTGGTACGCCTGCACCCGCCATCAGGCTGCGACATGTCCGGCGTAAGTCATGAACGGTGAAGTGGTTGACCTGTAATTTGTTTTCATTAAATAACTTTTGAAGGGCGGCGTTGATTGTATCGAGTGACATGTGGCCTTGTCGAATACTTGCACGGCGTTTCGGGAATACATACTCAGAATCACACGCTCGGATCTTTAATTCTATCAACCATTCATAAACCACAGGGGCAAGCGGTATGCTGATCGCTACGCCGGTTTTACTTCTCTCCTCTGGGAGATGCCAGATAGCTTGATCTAAATCGAACTCGTCCCACTTGGCGGCAACCAATTCGCCTTTACGTATTCCTAATACAACCAGTAATGCTACGGCGAGGTAGTTTTCCCGTGTAAATTGTTCTTTGTATTCACGTAAGCAGGTAAATACGTTAACAAGCTCGTCTATGGTTAACGAACGGGTGCGGCTTTTCTGTATGCCACCAGCCTGCATAACTGTGAAGGCTTCAGCGGGATTATGGGTCATCAGGTTTAGTCGAATGCCGTGCCGGAAAAGTTGTTTACAGTATCCAAGCGTGTCATTGGCCACGGTAGGGCGTCCACTCTTTGCAATCTTCTCGATTGCGGCGCGAATATCTAACGGGGTGATACGTTCTAATGACAGTTCACCAATTGCGGAGGCTAATTCATTGTTATAACGCGAGCGGGGTATATTCGGGTGCTTGAGTCGTTTATCACAGTCTAAAAACCAATCCTCAGCGAGTTCCTTGACGGTTTTTATTTTCACACTATCAGGGCGCTTTTTCTCGGCAAGTGGATCAATACCTTCACGTACATCTGCTTTCAGTTTTCCGGCTTCGAGTGTGGCCTTAGCTAATGATAAATCTGGATAGCGTCCGATGGTTATTTCACGGCGTTTACCATTCGCTGTGTAACGCACATTCCAGAATCCGGTACCTTCGTTACTAATGCGTAAATATAGTCCTGAGCCAGCCGCATAGCGTCCCGAGATGCCTTTACGTAACAGTGCTTGAATTTGTTTGTCGTTGAGTTTCGTGGCCATGTCGCCCCCTCTAACTTAAAAGTGGTGACAGATTTTAAAAATCTGTCTCTTTCAGAGGTGGCAATTAAAATCTGTCACCAAATCTGTCACCATTATCTTGGAACATAGGGGGATAAATGTAAACACTTTGAAAACGATAATGTTATAAATATGCTTGTATATAAATGTATTTATAACTTTTGAAACTTGAAGAAACACTCTGAAACATCATTCGATATTCTGTACCTGTTCACGCATTTGTTCAATCAACACTTTCAGGTCAACCGAGACCTTGGTGGTTTCGGTGTCAATAGATTTTGAGCCCAGTGTGTTGGCTTCACGGTTGAGTTCCTGCATTAAAAAATCCAGCCGCCGACCAACAGGTTCGTTTTGCCCGAGCACGCGTTTCACTTCGCTGAGGTGTGCCGTTAATCGATCCAGCTCTTCTTCTACATCAAGTTTTTGCGCCATGAAGACCATTTCCTGTTCGATGCGATTCTGATCGAGATCCAGTTTTAACTCGGCAAAACGTGCCAACAGTTTTTCGCGTCTGGCCTTGATGATATCCGGCACCATGGTTGCGGTGCTCTTGACTATCTCTGCCATGCTGTCACAACGTTGGCTAATGAGTTGCGCGAGCTTTTCGCCTTCGCGTTGACGACCCGCTTTAAACTCCTTTATCACTACTTCGAGAAGTGATTGTGTGGTTTGTTGAAGTTCTTGCTGGTCTATATCATTTGGAATAATAACGCCGGGCCATCTTAGTACTTCAAAGGGACTTACCGCCGCCGGGTTATACAACATGTGCTCGATTTCACGACTGACTTTGGACAGGGCATCCGCCAGATCATTATTAATATTGATTTCACCGCTCGCATCAGAACCCGCCTGCAGGCGGATATTGACTTCAATTTTGCCGCGGTTAATGTGTGCACTGACCAGATTGCGTAATGCCGGTTCAATACCGCGGATGTCTTCCGGCATACGCATGCTTAGATCAAGATAACGGTGGTTCACACTGCGCATCTCGATGCTGAGTACTCCCCATTCGGCTGCACGTTCACCACGCGCATAGGCTGTCATACTGTGAATCATTCATTACACCTATTTTGTCAGGGACAGTATAGTAACGTGGAATATCTGTTCAGAGCGAGCAAATAGCAACCAAATTTCACTGAATATGACATTTCAGGTTAACCTTTTGCGTTTCACGTCGATATAATTTGCAATGCCGATGTAGTTTGTTAATCATAAGCTGTTGATTTTACCCAGAGAGCCACCGCGACGTCCATGACAGATACATCCCAAGAATTGCCGGCACAAACCCGCGTTGATAGCTATACAGTGCTGCGTACCCTGGGTGGTGGTGGGTTCAGTCTGGTTTATCTGGCCGAGGATAATCGTACCGGCGAACAGGTTGTTCTTAAGGAATACATGCCTTCTAAAATTGCCACACGTACCAGTGATATGTCAATTAATGCGATAAACCCGGATGCGGCGGATCGGTTTGCGCATGGTCGGCGTTTGTTTTTTCAGGAAGCAAACACCCTGTCCAGTCTCAAGCACCCCAATATTGTCAACGTGATTAATTTTTTCCGTGCCAATGGAACTGTCTACATGGTAATGGATTTTGAAGAAGGTATTAACTTACAGCAATATATTAAACGTCATAACGGTAATATGAGCGAAGCATTCCTTACGGCGGTGTTCTTACCCTTGCTCGCAGGTTTACGTGCGATTCACCAGAATGGCCTGCTGCATCTTGATATCAAACCCGGCAATATTTATCTACGCCAGGGTGGTAATCCGTTGCTACTCGATTTTGGTGCGGCGCATGAAATTATGCAAACACGCCAGTTTCAGCCCAATCAGGTGATAACGCCCGGCTTTTCGCCCATTGAACAGCTCGACCCGGGTGGCTATGTTGGTCCGTGGACCGATATCTACGCGTTTGGTGCCACCATGCGTGCCTGCCTTGAGGGTACACCACCGCCTGCCTCACCCAAGCGTCGCGAACGCGATATCATGAAAGCTGCGACAAGTGCATTCAGAAAACGTTATCCCCACCATGTTCTGGCAGCAATCGATTGGGCAATGGAAGTGGATCCCATTCTGCGGCCGCAAAGTGTTGAGCAAATGCTTGCTGCGCTGAACAACACCAGTTCTGATAATCCACATATGTTCAGGTAGTTGTATGCGGGTCGAAATCGCACAGGTAAGTTTGCTCGGTAATCGTGAAATCAATCAGGATCGCATTGCCTATGTAGAAGATAAACTCGGTACCATGCTGGTGCTGGGAGATGGCCTGGGCGGAAGACCCGGTGGCGAGCTGGCTGCGGAACAACTGGTAAAAACCATGCAAACAGCCATGGAGGAAAGTGATGTGCCGGTTGTTGAGCCGGAAGATTTCTTAAAACAAAATCTGATGCGTGCGCACCGGGTTATTCAGATTGTCGGTCAACAACAACAACCGCCTGTTACGCCCGGAACCACTGCAGTAGCCTGTCTGGTGCAAAACGGTCGTGCCTACTGGGCGCATGTCGGTGACAGTCGTTTGTACCTGTTTCGTCATGGCGTGGCGCTGTATCGCACAGCAGATGATTCCTATGTTGAAAAACTCTATCAGGCAGGTCGCATAAGCCACGATAGCCGCGATGATCATCCGATGAAAAATTATGTTACCCAGTGTCTTGGGTTAATGGAAAAGCGTCCCAGCATACCGGTTAATAAAGATATATTGCTTCAGGAAGGCGACATCATACTGTTGTGCTCTGATGGATTCTGGGAACCATTGGATGACGCACAAATTGGTGCCGGATTGTCACAAGGCAAGTTAAGTGATTGTCTTTCGCAACTGGCGCAACGTGCGGAGCAAAACAAATATCCGTTTGCGGATAATACCAGTGTGATTGCATTGAAAGTTATCTCACTACAACAGTTATCCAACGTAAACCAGCAAGTCGCACATAAAAAAAACAAACCAGCAAAGAAAACACACACGGCACAAAATAAACCGGCCGATGAAGTCTCCACCGCGATTGATAATATCAATCGCGCCATTGAAGAATATGGACATGAGATGGATGACAAGCCTGATTAAAATTCAGGTTATCTATCTTATGTAATATTCCGGTATACTACGCATTTTATAATCGAATATACGCACTGAGGTTAATATGTCCGAAAGACCAAGTGGCCGTGCTGCAGATGAGCTGCGTCCGGTAAAAATTACACGTAATTACACCAAACATGCTGAAGGTTCGGTATTAATCGAATGTGGTGATACCAAAGTTTTATGTAATGCTTCTGTCGAGGCACGGGTTCCGGGATTTTTACGTGGTGCAGGGCAAGGTTGGGTGACAGCAGAGTATGGCATGTTGCCCCGTTCTACCGGCTCACGGATGGGTCGTGAAGCTGCCCATGGAAAGCAGGGCGGCCGCACAATGGAGATTCAGCGATTAATTGGTCGTGCCTTACGCGCCGCGGTTGACATGAAAAAGCTCGGTGAACATACGGTTACTATTGACTGTGATGTCATTCAGGCTGACGGTGGCACACGCACAGCATCCATCACAGGTGCCTACGTTGCATTGGTTGATGCAGTGCAGTTTATGCTGGATAAACAAATGATTGAAACAAATCCTCTGGTGAATCAGATAGCTGCTATTTCGGTTGGCGTATACAACGGCGTGCCGGTCATGGATCTGGATTATGCCGAAGACTCCAATTGTGAAACAGACATGAACATTATCATGAATGACAAGGGTGGTTACATCGAGGTACAGGGTACTGCAGAAGGTGATGCTTTCAGCCCGGCGGATTTGCAAGGTATGTTACAACTGGCAGACAAGGCAATTAAAGAACTGATGTCAAAGCAGTCCGGTGTGCTTGCCAGATAAAATGACAAGCTGGTGTTGGCACGGTAAATTAAGACAAACCATGAATCGAGATCCACGATAGTATGAAAAAAATCGTCCTTGCGAGCAACAATGCCGGCAAAGTACGGGAAGTAAATGCCATTCTTGCCGGGCAGGCTTTTGAAGTGGTGTCACAGTCAGAATTTAATGTTGTTGAAGCGGAAGAAACCGGTCTAACTTTCGTAGAAAATGCTATATTAAAAGCACGTAATGCAGCTCTACATACCGGCTTGCCGGCACTGGCAGATGACTCTGGTCTGGAGGTGGATGCATTACAAGGTGCACCCGGAATTTATTCTGCCCGCTACGCCGGAAAAGACGCGACTGATGCCGCAAACCTGCAAAAATTATTGCATGAACTTGATGCGTTGGGTGATGTCTCACGAAGCGCGCGATTTCAGTGCGTCATAGTGCTGATGCGGCATGCCGCAGATCCAACGCCGTTGATTTGTCAGGGCAGCTGGGAAGGAACCATTAGCAATGCTCCTGCAGGTGAGAACGGTTTTGGCTATGATCCGGTTTTTTTCGTTACCGAACATAACTGTACTGCTGCACAGCTGGGCGCAGATGTAAAAAACAGACTCAGTCATCGAGGTCAGGCATTAACACATTTACTCAACAAGATTACAGATTATCAAATCTGACTTTGAATATGTCTTACCGCACTATTGTCGCGTTCATTACGCTTCTTCTTGTCATTCCTGTTGATGCTTTCAGTGCAACAAAAAATATTTTTAACCGTTACAAGGAAACGCTGGTTCAGGTTCGCCTGATTGATAACTCGACACAGTCAAAATCAATTATTGGTAGCGGATTTTTTGTCAACGACAGTGGCATGATAGTCACCAATTATCATGTAGTTTCCAAACATGCCTTTAAACCCGATCAATACCGAATCGAAGTCATGGCACGTGGCGATCGAATTGCTGATGCCAGGCTGATTAATATCGATGTAATTCATGATTTGGCAATTTTACAGACTGAATTAATACCGAAGCGCTACCTGCAAATACAGCCGAAATCACTCAGCAAGGGGGAACGAATCTATTCATTGGGCAACCCGCTGGATTTGGGTATGACAATAACCGAAGGTACCTATAATGGTCTGACGGATGACACCATGCATGAACGCATTTTGCTGTCGAGTGCAATCAATTCAGGGATGAGCGGCGGCCCATCAATCACACGCAGAGGCAAGGTGGTGGGTGTGAATGTCGCAACGGCAGGGAATTCAATCGGTTTTCTGGTACCTTCAAAATACCTCAAAGAACTCATCGCACGCACCAACGGCGAGTTACCAAAAAACTTTCTGTTATTGATTCGTGATCAGGTGGTCGCAAACCAGAATGAATATATCAACGCGCTGCTAAAAAAACCGCTCGCAACCAAGATATTGGGTGATTATCAGGTGCCAGGAAAAATTGCCGACTATCTCACCTGTTGGGGTGATTCAATAGATGAAGAAAACCTTTTCAGGGTAAGTGATACGGTATGTTCTTTAAAGAATGACATCTATCTTAATTCCAGGGTAAAAACCGGTGAAATTTCCTATATTCAACGTCTGGTCAAGGGCAAGGAAATTAATCCGTTACGCTTTTATCATATCTTGCAAACCTATTTTGAGTCACCTGATGTAAGTGTGCAGGGAAAGAAAGAGCAGTTTAGTGAATTTTCCTGTTATTCCGATTTTACGCAGAGTAATGGTATGGTCTTCAAATCTTCTTTTTGTTTGCGTGCGTACAAAAAATTACCCGGCTTGTATGATTTGATTTATATCGCCGCATCACTGACAAATGAGAAGGAAGGATTGATTACCAATATTTTACTTTCAGGTATTACATATGAAAATGCGCGCAAATTTACGCGTGCATATATGAATTCATTCGCATGGGATCCGGAAAATGGAAACTAGTCCGAGCGATAAAATTATTCTTGAACTGCTGGACCGATTTGGCAAGGTAAAACAACGCCATGTTATTGACCAATTCCCCTGCAAAATTGGTCGTGCATACGACAATGATATAATTCTGGATGACCCATTTATCTCACCACATCATGCCGATATAACCTGCCAGGAATCTGTAATACAGTTCCATGATGCGGGTAGTGAGAACGGAAGCTTTACACTGCATCCACTGGAAAAACATAAAACCATTAATCTGACAGATAATACCCGTGTTCGTATTGGGCACACTGATCTGCGATTCCGGCATGAATCACATCATATTACTGAAACAGTTATCGAGCGTAACAAGCCCAGTAAGTTCATGATGTTGTTTACCAATGTGTTGATGTTTCCGATTATCTGGGCCTGTTTACTGGCTGCCTTTGTCGTTGATAATTACTTGAGCTCGATCGAACAGGTTACGTTTAACACGCATTTGAAAGTGGCATTGCCCGTATTGATCTTTATCACCTTGTGGGCACTGGCCTGGGCGCTGGTAAGTAAAATCGTTACACACCGTTTTTATTTTTCGTTTCACGCCATCTGGATAGGCTCTCTGCTGCTGGTTTCATATCTTGGCGAAACAGCCTTTGCCTTTATCGAATTCGGGTTTTCAATCAGTGGTGCACAGACAATACTGACATTATTACTTGACCTGGTATTAATGAGCGTCCTGTTTTATGGACATCTGCGCTACAGTACAACAGTAAATCGCTATAATGCCAAACGTCTGGGCATTACTGCAGCGATAGTGATAACGGTATTTTTACAATTGAATGATCTTGCCAATAACGTTGATTTTTCCAATAGACCTGCCTATTCGAAAATACTGAAACCACCCATGTTTATAATGGCAAAGGTAAAATCAACAGAAGAATTTCTTGCAGAAACCGAATCATTACAATTCGAATGGGAAGATGACAAAGAAGACAACTAGCTCGGGCAGCCAACAAGTTGCTTTTTCAAATCGGTCGACCCGCTACGCCTCAACCTTTGAAACCTATCCTCCGCTGGCGTTATATATACATTTTCCCTGGTGTTTAAAAAAGTGTCCATACTGTGATTTCAATTCACATGCTGTAACGGAAACAGTCGATGAACAGGAATACATTGATGCCTTGATTAATGATCTGGATGCTGAGTTACCTAACGTATGGGGGCGTAGCGTACAAAGTATTTTTATGGGCGGCGGCACACCGAGCCTGTTTTCTGCTGACGCGATAAATACTCTACTCAATGCGCTACGCGCGAGACTGAAAATATTACCTGATTGTGAAATTACCATGGAAGCGAATCCGGGTACACTCGAAGCGAGTACCCTGGGTCAGTATCAAAAGGCAGGCGTAACACGCCTGTCCATTGGCGTGCAGAGTCTGGATAATGCCATGTTGAAAAGTCTGGGAAGGGTCCATGATGCAGATGCAGCAGTACAAACAATCGCAGCAGCGAAACAGGCCGGATTCGACAGTTTTAATGTTGATTTAATGTATGGGTTACCGGATCAAACTGTTGAACAGGCGCAGGATGATTTACAAAAGATAATCGACCTGGCACCACCGCATATATCTCATTATCAACTGACAATAGAGCCAAACACCCTGTTTGCTGTTTCTCCTCCTGTTGTTGCCAGCGATGACGAGAGCTGGCAAATGCAGATAAATTGTCAGCAAATGCTGGCCGCTGCCGGTTACCAACAGTACGAAATATCCGCCTATGCAAAACCGGGATTTCAGTGCAAACATAATCTGAATTACTGGCTGTATGGTGATTACCTCGGGATTGGTGCTGGCGCGCATCAGAAAATCACCTTGCCAGCGGAACAACGTGTTGAACGAAAAATTAAACAAAAACATCCGGAACAATACAAAAAGGCAATCCAGAGCGCGTCGCATTGTGCAAAAGTTAATTCTGTCCCCACTGCAGAACTGGCGTTTGAATTTATGCTCAATGCACTAAGATTAACAGAGGGTTTTAAAGCGGATAATTTTATGCAACATACAGGACTGCCGTTATCCTCTGTTCAGTTACAGATTGACAGTGCGGTCGAACGTGGCTGGATAATTCAGAGTGCATCGCATATCTATCCGACGCCAGAAGGACAGCGATTTCTGAACGACCTGATAGCGTTATTCCTGCCGGATGATGTAGTGCATAATGAAAACTAGAGATTTATTTTATGATTGAAGAGATAAACATTTCATGTCCCTACTGTGGTGAACAATTTACTTCTGTAGTGGATTATTCAGCAGGCAGTCAGCAATACACCGAAGATTGTTATGTGTGTTGTCGCCCGATTGTTTTTCACATCGAAGTTGACTCGAGTGGCGAACTTGACAGTATTCGCACCCAGCGTGAAGATGACTGATTCATATGAATGACAAGTCTGATAACTATACACCAATTGCCTGTGAATTTTATTCCATACTGGAAGTTGCTATCTTGCATAAAGACAGCATGCGAGTGGTGTGGCATGATGAGGATGGAATGACAAAAATCGAGAATTTGTTACTACTTGATTTGAAAACCCGGGATGGGGCAGAATATTTGTATGCCCGTTCCAGCACAGGTGAAATTTTTGAAATACGACTTGATAAATTGCGTGATGTTAAAAAAATATAGTCTGCTATTGATGATCGGGATGATAGCTGCCTGTGCTGCGGATAATAAAGCAGAACCGGCAGACCCGTCCATCATTCCTTTCAAAACGGTTGCGTCCGGGTTTGTGAGTGGTATTACACGTACGCATGAAGTTGTTATCCAGAACAATAAGGAATGGAAAGTGTTCTGGCATATACATAATGAAGGCAAGCGTGTAAAGCTTCCTCAATTCAACTTTTCAGATAATATGGTGCTGGCAGTCTTTTGCGGGCAGAAACCCAGTGGTGGCTATACCATCAAGATTGAAAAACTTAAAATGGAAGAAGATTTTCTGGCGGTTTATTTTTCCTACCACGAGCCTGGTTCAAGAGAAAATGTCACACTGGCAATAACGCAACCATTTCATATGATCAGTACGGCGCGCTATACGGGCAAGATCCAATTCAGATATATAAATAATGAGTGAGCATACCAGCTATAAAGATATTGCGGTCTATGAAACCAAAGATGGATCACTGATTCGTGAGTTGATGCACCCTCTGCATCATGCTGTTCAGCAGCAAAGTCTTGCCGAAGCAAGTGTTCCGGTTGGATGCACCACCTTATTACACAAGCATATGCAAACCGAAGAGCTTTATTATATTTTGTCTGGCGCGGGCGAAATGACATTAGGCGCTGATAAATTTTCAGTGCAGCAAGGTGATTCGATTTGTATTTCACCCGACACACCACACTGCATTAAAAACACCGGCACTGACATGTTGAAAATTCTCTGTTGTTGCAGTCCGGCATATTCACACGACGATACTATATTGCTGACATGATACGCATTGGCATTGATCTGGGCGGAACCAAAATCGAAGTGATTGCGCTGGATGAAAATGGCGCGCAACTTTACCGCCAGCGTACCGCGACACCAAAAGAAAGTTATGAAAAAACCATTGCGGCGATAGTGCAGCTGGTGCAACAAGCCGAGAATCATATTGATTCATGTGCCGGAGAAAAGGCGAGTGTCGGTGTTGGTATTCCCGGAGCAATTTCACCAAAAACGAATCTGGTGAAAAATGCCAACTCAACCTGTTTAATCGGTCATGCGCTGGATAAAGACCTGTCAGATTTATTGCAACGTGAAGTGCGCGTCGCAAACGACGCGAATTGTTTTGTGGTCTCTGAAGCAACTGACGGAGCTGCCGCAGGTGCAAACGTCACATTTGGTGTCATTATTGGTACGGGAACGGGTGGCGGTATTGCGATCAAGGGCCGACCACTAACCGGTATAAATGCGATTACCGGGGAATGGGGGCACAATACCTTGCCCTGGCCGGATGCAGACGAAATTCCGGGTCATGCCTGTTATTGTGGCCATACTGGTTGTATCGAAACATTCCTCTCAGGGCCTGGATTTACCCGTCATTTTCAGGCGCAAGGTGGCACGGCGGGTTCAGCGCTTGAAATTCTTCAGCTGGTAGAAGCGGGCGATGCGTTGGCCGTCAGCTCGCTTAAAACTTATGAACGTCGTTTGGCAAAGGCACTCGCGAGTGTCATTAATTTACTCGACCCGGATGTGATTGTGTTGGGTGGCGGGATGTCTAATATCAGGAGCCTGTATAGCAATGTACCGTTATTATGGGGCGAGTATGTGTTTTCTGATCATGTAGCAACAAGATTATTGCCACCCATGCATGGTGATTCCAGTGGTGTGCGCGGTGCGGCCTGTTTATGGCCTCTGTGATCAAGTTACATCTCACATTTTAAAATTCTCTCTGGCAAGTATGCGCAGCTGGAATGCGATATAATTACATTCTCTAATAATTGCAAGCACCGATTGAATATGCTCTCACGTTTACACCAATATTTTTTATTGACGCGACTAAACCGTCCGATAGGAATTTTTTTGTTATTGTGGCCAACACTCTGGGCAGTGTGGATTGCCGGACGTGGTCAACCTGATTTACTGGTCTTGCTGGTATTTATTCTTGGTGTTGTATTAATGCGTTCGGCTGGTTGTGTTATTAACGACTACGCAGACCGAAATATTGATCCTCATGTTACTCGCACACAACTGCGGCCATTGGCGAGTGGTCTGGTTACAACACGTGAAGCGATTACCTTATTTATTGTTTTGTGTCTTGTTGCGTTCATGCTGGTGTTGCTGATGAATCGTCTGACAATCTACCTGTCGTTTGTTGCTGCGGCACTGGCAATCATTTACCCGTTTATGAAGCGCTATACGCATTTGCCACAGGTCGTGCTGGGCATGGCTTTTGGCTGGTCCATACCGATGGCTTTTGCCGCACAAACCGGCAGCATACCAAAGGAAGCCTGGCTGCTGTTTGTTATTAATGTTATCTGGTCTGTGATTTACGATACCATGTACGCCATGGTAGACAGAGAAGATGACCTGAAGGCGGGCGTAAAATCGACCGCGATATTGTTTGGTGATGCCGACAAATTTCTCATCGGTGTATTACAGGTCATGATGATTATGGGACTGTATATGCTGGGACAACAACTTAAACTGGGGTTCTCCTATTATCTTGCTGTTTGCACCGCGGCTGGTTTGTTTGTATATCAGCAGTTGCTAATTAAAGATCGTGACGCGACGGCATGTTTCCGTGCATTTTTAAATAATAACTGGCTCGGTGCGGCGATATTTGTTGGTATTGCGCTACATTACTTTTAAATCATTAATGACAAGCTGAAAAATTATTGATCATCAAGGGTGACGATCAAAAATTACTGAACTATTCTTGTCATGATTCTGGAGGAAAAGCCGATAAAGATACTCTAGCCTGGATGGATTGTAAGTAGATATCCAGGAAGTTTGCAATTTTTGTGTTTAATCGTGACAGGTTTCCTGCAAGTGTTGTCCACTTGTAGTAAAGATAGAAGTTGAAATCATCATAACAATGTAAAAATTAGGCTAGAATATTAACTATGTCCTATAAGCGTCAGGCACATTTTCTACAACGCACAGCTACTTTATTGTTTGTACTCGCTGCTTCGTCAAATTTGTTTGCTGATGTACTGCTTGATGAGCAAAAAAACTGGCATGAGAATTGGCGTGAACAACCCATTTACATGGGTGTAAAATTTGATCGATTCGACAAGTACACAGAAAACAACCACTTCAGTGCTACTGATGATCCATTAGATGAGAATTTTGTCCCTGCGTATCGACAACATCATCGTCCGCTGCATAAAAATATTACCCGCGAATATGATGCGACATTCTTTTACCCCTTTCGTAAATCAGGCATGAATATGGATTTGGGTGTCAACATACGATTTTTAAATGGACACCAAAGCACAGGCAACGGTGAACAGCAGAATTTTCAGCAAACCTTACCCATGTTTTACGCGGCAGTGTTGTTCGATTTGCCTGTTAAAGGCCTGTCTGCCGGTTTTGAAGGCCGTCATATGGAGTCTTACAATGATTTGGCCTATGAGTACCGTGCAAAAGTACGCTACCAATGGGGCTCTGGACTGGGCTTGCAGGGTGGCTGGCAACAGCAATTCCTCGGTCTGGACAGGTTCAGCAAGGTGTTGAATGAATTTGAAAATGAAGGTCCGTATCTCGATTTATACTTCCGATTCTAGTTTGTAATCTTGCCCTGGTTTCCTTAGGCTACCTTTCCTTGTTCCAGTCCCTGTCACTATGTTTTCTCGATTCAATTACCGAAACGAAAAAACCAGCCTGTGAGGGCTGGTTTTTGTTGTGTCGGTATAATCTCCCCGATTAATGGTATATTAGAAACAGCTAAAGTTGTGCGTCAGGCAATGAGGTTTGAAACAGTTATAAGTACTGCCATAAGTGCAACCAATATCAAGACGGTTTTACCAACATTAACAGCAATGGGTTTATCACCAGTTTGCATAAAGTGCATGTCCAAGCTCCTATTATTGTGAATAGATAAAACAATTTTGGCAGGCAGGTTGTTTATTACATTGATCTGTATCAATTAAAGACGAGGCGTATGTGTGGCGGACACATTACATGAATTAATGACGCAGTATGCACATCCCGGTCGGGTAGTCTGGCTGGGGTTCAGACTGGCAAAATGGCAGGCCTTGCAAGTTACCGACTGTATCCACGTGTCACCCGATGGTGGCATCGAGGGAGATCACTATACCGGACGCTCGGGTAACAGGCAGGTTACCCTGATCCAGTCTGAGCACCTTGATGTGCTCGCAAGTATGATGGGTGTAAAGCAGGTAAGTCCGGAACGGGTGCGAAGAAATATCGTGGTGAGCGAAATAAATTTGCTGGCACTAAAAGGCCAACGCTTTCGGGTGGGAGAGGCGCTGCTTGAATATACCGGCTTGTGTCATCCCTGTTCGCGAATGGAACAGGAACTTGGCAAGGGTGGTTACAACGCCATGCGTGGACACGGCGGCATCACGGCCAGAGTCGTGTCAGGCGGTAAAATTAGTCTGCATGATAGTTTGACATTATTTGAATCAGAATAAACGAATATAGCGATGCTGGAATTAAGCGTTTCACAATGGATTTTTGTTGGCATACTTTTTATGTGGGCAGGTTTTGTACGTACCGGGCTGGGATTTGGTGGCGCGGCGCTGGGACTGCCATTATTGTTATTTATTATCGATCAGCCAATTATCTGGTTACCTATAATCGGCACGCACTTGTTATTTTTTTCCGGACTCACCTTGCGCACCCGATTAAATAATGTCGACTGGCATTACTTACGTAAGTCAGCAGTGTATATCATCCCGGCGGCAATCGTCGGTGTTTTAGGTTTGCTTAATTTGCCCAATACCTGGCTGGTTATTTTTGTTTACAGTGTGACATTATTTTATGCGATAACCTGGGTATTGAACTGGGTGATCAGCAGTCACAATGACTGGGCAGATAAACTGCTGTTAATACTGGGTGGCTATGTTGCCGGTACCTCGCTTACCGGGGCACCCTTGATGGTCGCCGTGTTCATGCGGCATATCAGGCGCGATCAACTTCGCAATACCCTGTTCGTCTTGTGGTTCATATTGGTGAGTATCAAAATGACAGCGTTTGCAACACTTGGTGTTTCGCTATATTTTTTAACCGCCGTGGTGTTGGTCCCGATAGCCGCTATTGGTCACTACCTGGGGTTACGCTCGCACGACAAAATTCTGGAAAATGATCAACTGTTTAAAAGAGTTATCGGTGGTGTGCTCATTATTATATGTATTGCCGGGATGGCCAGGGTGTTAGTCTAGAAGTTAGAGAAATTTCATCAAACTGACTTTTTTGCTGCAAGATACATGACCAGATAATACAGTGCAGCGCCAACAAGCCCGCTATACGTGCAATATTTATAAACCTCACCTTTTTCAATCATGTGTAGCATGAAATTATAATCAGTAAGCGGATAAAACGGTTTGATGTCATGGTGCATGATGCTGTCGAGTAAAACGTGACTGAATGTGCCAATGAAGGCACTTGTTATGGTGACAGCCCAGCTGATTTTAATCGGATTGGCTGCATTACTTATTCTGAGCAGGATTAATCCCAGCTCGGACAGATATTTGCCCGTCGTAGCAGAGAATACCGCAAGCAGGGTCGCGCCAATATAAGTATGGGTAAAACCATGGATATCTTCCTGCCTGTTGAGAAGTGCGATCAAGGGTTGAATATCCATGACGATTTGCGCCCAACCAAAAACCATTAAACTGAAACTGCCTTGCAAAACAGCCTTGATTAACAGTCCAGGACCCATGTGGAAAGGTGTGAAGGGCATATTATTAAAAAAATTTCCCAGCCAATGTTATATGAGGTCCGCTAATTATAAGCGTAAATTTGACAAGATATGCAGCATTTAAATCAGTGAAAACAAGCCTTTCACAAACAAATCCTCGATACCGGATGCCAGACGTTGTGCGCTCGCCTTTGCGGTGACTTTTAATTTTATATTCTCAAGCTGGTTCAGGACTTCCATTTTTTTGACAAGTAATTTGTAACCCTTAACCGTCAGCTCACCTTCTGCGAGCATGACAGTCCAGCGTTCCAGATTCTCAGCCTGGAGACGCACAAAATCAGATTTGTCTTTTTTTGCCGAGGCGACAAGTTGTTTGAGCTCCTTTTTCGCCAGTTTTCCTGACGTGTCAGCCACGTTGTCGATAAAATTGGTAAATTTACTCATGTCCTGCTCCTAGTGCTTTTCCCTGTTTTTGGCATTTTCCGTTGCTATTGCGATGTCGAAACCCTGGGAAAGGATGGTAGCCGCTTCCTGAAAATATTTTTTGCCTAAAGTTCCTGGACCCGCTTCACGGTAGTTGGCGATGTCATCTTTGAGCAGCCTGATAAGTTTATCCATTTGCACAATGGTTTCGTTATTTTTCTTTCCTTTGCCTTTCTCGTATTCATAAGCCTTGAGAAATTCAATCATGACAAGATTTATTTTTTCTTTATTGTCTTTAACGGAAATTTCATCGAAAGAATGAACAAGCATGGTGGTGTCAACTTTCAGACTGGTCAGGTTACGATAAGTTGTGTTATCAAAATAACTGAGTGGTACTGTACATGCGTTTAGTGATAACAGAAATAAAAAAGCCAGTACTGTTATGGTACTTGAAAAATAATATCCGGATTGTATTTTGTTTGTGTAGATTTTGAATGAATGCATGATTAACTCCCTTTATCATGGTATTGCTTCAGATCAACAGTATAGCGAATCAAATGTTAAAGCAAGCCTGATGATTTTATTTCAAGATAGCGATTTACAATATTGATTGCAAGCTGATCCGGATTGACATCCATAAAAAGTGCGCCACTTTGTTCGATTTTTCCATGCATTTTCGTTCGCGACTCAAGATACTGGTTTGTTGCGGCAAACTTGATAGCATCATCGTAATTTTGTATTTTTGAATGCAGAATATTGTCGATGGATTTTTCCCGCATACTGGCAAGTAGTACCAGGTGACGTTTTTGTAACAATCGAATAGCAGGCAGTAATTCATCTGCATCTTCATCACGCACATTGGTAAGCAGAATAACCAGCGACCGCTTGGTTTGTCGTTTCATAAAGTTGATTGCAGCACTCTCGTAATCCGGTGTTACCATGCTTGGTTGCAAGTCATAAATATTATTTAAAATCAGGTTGACACTTTGCAAGGATTTGCGTGGTGCAATCCAGCGTTGTTCGCCGCTGAACGTTAATAATCCTACGGCATCGCCTTGCTGCAATGCGATATGTGACAGGAGTAAAATGGCATTCAAGGTGTGGTCAAAATGACTCAGGGTTTCATCGTGTGACAACATGCGTCGGCCACAGTCTACCAGGAACAGAATCTGTTGATCACGTTCCTCCTGGTAATCACGCGATATCAATTTTCTTAAGCGGGCCGTTGCCTTCCAATCGATCTGTCGAAACGGATCGCCCTCGCGGTATTCTCGTAATTGGTGAAATTCGAGTCCCTCACCACGGCGTCTTTTTTTCAGAACGCCCATTTGTGCGGCACGATTTTCTGTGGCCAACAAACTGTATTTCATGATGCTGGCAAAATTCGGGTAGACACGTACCTCAGTTATATTTGGTTGCAAGCGATTACGCAGCCAGAATCCAAGCATGGAGCGAATTCGATATTGCACCGCTGTGAACTGGCATGGGCCGCGCCTGGTTGGTTTAATCAGATATTCCAGTTGCGCCCAGTTGCGCTTTTGCAATGTGATGGCAAGAGGTAAGTGTTGTTGCTGACAATTTTCAGGATAGTGATCGTAAATGCGGATATGCAATCGCATATTACTGTGGTTGTGAATTACCAATTGTACCGGCGTCCACGTGCCGAGGGACAGGGCAGGTAATACCTGTCGTTCGATCTCCAGTTTGGGTGTAGTCATCACGTACAACAGGTCGATACAGATGACTATCCATAACAATACAGATGCACTTTTCCAGATGCCCGTATAGTCAGGCCAGATTGATACCAGGATGGCGCAAACAAACCATATGAGAAGTACATAAACAAGCTGTTTACTCGGTATCATATTTTGGCTTATTTATCCGCGCGGTGCCGCAACGCTATCAAGCACGGCTGATAAAATGGTATCGGGAGTTTGTCCTTCGATTTCCATTTCCGGTGCCAGCACAATGCGGTGTCGTAATGCGGGTAATGCGACATCCTTGACATCATCGGGTGTGACAAAGTCGTGTCCGCGCAACAATGCCATGGCGCGTGCCGCACGAATCAGGCCGATACTGCCACGCGGTCCTGCACCGACAGCCATCCCCGGCCAATCACGTGTTTGTCTGACAATTTGTACCGCATAATCCACGACGCGATCATCCACGGTCAGGCTCGCCGTCAAATGCTGCAATTCAAGAACCTGTTGTTTTGATAAGACCTGGTTAATACTGTTAACGTTAATGCTGTCACCAAGTTTGCCATGGGTAACGGATTTAACCAGTTGTGATTCTTCCTCTGCTTCGGGGTAGGCGATCAATACTTTTAACAGAAACCGATCCAGTTGTGCTTCTGGTAATGGATAGGTACCTTCCTGCTCAATCGGGTTTTGGGTTGCCATAGTCAGAAACGGCAGGTCCATATTCAGTGACTGACCTTCAATGGTTACCTGTTGTTCCTGCATGACTTCCAGCAAAGCAGACTGGGTTTTTGCCGGCGCACGATTGATTTCATCAGCCAGCAAGATGTTGGTGAAAATGGGTCCTTTACGTAACTTGAATGATTCAGACTTTAAATCATACATTGCATGACCGGTGATATCGCTGGGCATTAAATCCGGAGTGAACTGGATACGCGCAAAATTACCATTAAAGGTTTTCGCCAGTGCACGTACCAGCAAGGTTTTACCCAGACCGGGGACACCTTCTACCAGAATATGTCCGGCTGCGAGTAGCGCTATTAATAGCTGGTCAACGACTTGCTGCTGTCCGATAACAGCTTTCGCTATTTCACTGCGGACAGTTTGTACCAGGGTGCTGGCTTCGGCCAGTGTCTTTGTGTTTATAGTTGTCATAGCTTGTTCCTGATCGTGCTTAAGGTTTGCATGGTTTTTATAAATTCAAGTTCTTTAATTGCGTGCCTGATCCCGAATGCCTTTGCGACATCATTATGTGGAAGCTTGCAGTGTGTCGCAAGCTTATCGATTAATTGCGGTTCTTTTAATTGCAACCAGTGTGGTTGGGTTTTTCCAAGAATATCCAGTATAGCCTGCTTGCTAGCCTGTATAAGCGCATGTTGCTCCTGGGTTTGCCAGAGAAAATTTCCGGCTGCCTGTATATGTTCCGTAAGTTCACGTCGAGAAGGGGATGATGCCGGCAAACGGGCACCAAAACGGGGAGCCGCATAGAGAATCCAGAAAAGTATCAGGATAATAAAACTGATAACGGCGTATTTGGCATGCTTATACAGGAGTTTGTATAGCGGGGGCATGTCGTCAGTCAATATCAGCCATATTTTCGGGTGTGTTTTGCCAGGGTTAACCAGATGCCAGAGAAAACTTGCATGATCATATTTATCAATCTGTTTGTTGGTGAACATGCGCAGGGTATTCAATACCGTTACTCTGCCCTTGCCAACTTCAAGTTCAATGATCGTGTCACCTGTACCATCAGTCACTGACCAGATAGCCGGGTATTCTTCGCTGTCGTTCTTCAAATAGAACAGTTTACTCATGCGAATTTCTTTTGCTTCACCATTTTCCGTTACCTTGGCCATTAAGGTGTTTTTCTGTTTTTTGTTATCTATATTTTTTTCTTTTTCGTTATCATTTCCCAGCAGATTAGCGATAGTATCTTCCATTTCCTCAGCATTATGTTTCGGTTTGTCATTGTCGGTTACAGTTTCAATCCCGAGTTCATCCAGTAAATAGTCAGTACGGTTCGTATCGCTTTTATATTTGAATGCACGAATGACCAGATGACCACCGGATTTAACCCAGTCAATCAGGCTGTCGACACGCTCTGGTCCGATATCAAAGCGACGGGTTGGAATCACCAGTACGTCAGTGGGCGGCGGCAAGTCACCCATGCTTAACAGACTGCTTTTGTAGTCGACCTGGTGTCCGGTCTTGTCGAGAAAGCGAATCGCAGCGAGATAATTATTCAGCAGTGCTTCGCCCGAATAGCCTGAATTGACTTCACGTTCGACACGCTCATAGTTTGTGAAGTACCAGTACAAGCCGAGTCCTGTCAGTACAGTTACTATCGCAAGTATGATACTGATACGTGATCTCATGTTTGCGCCTTGAAGTGTTGTGTCCATTCCTGACACAATGTCTGTAAGGTCTGGATATCAGGCGGGCGTTGTGCATAGGCGATCAATTGCCAGTTAAACGTCAGCAGTTGGAAAAAATTTAATGTACTGGTGGAGAGATTATGTTCCTTACGTGTAACGGTACGGATACAATCTCCTTCTGTAGCGCTGCCTTTCAGGTTTATCCCCAGATTGTGAATAAAGTGACTTAACGCACCGCGATATAACAGGCTGACTGCGGCATGCAATTTTCCTTCGCTAATAAGTTGCATGGCAGTCTTTGCAAGATCATCTGGCAGGCTTTCTGGAGAGACTTCCATACCGAATAAATAGGCTGTTTTGGTTTCTGAAGTTGTTTCTCTGTTGCGCATATTCAGATTCGGCAGCCACATAAAAAATGCAATGGCAAGAATAGCAATCAATGCCAATGCAGCTATCCATATCAGAGCTTGTGTGGTGACACCTAGTAATTGTGACAAAACTCGAATCATATTCAGCAACCAGTCCATATTGGTAACGTCACTCTCTTCTTTCTTTTTATCTTTTTCATCAGGCTGTTTCTTGCGCCAGTACATTTCTTTTTTCTTGGTGCCAAATTCCTCTGCCGATTTCACTTCGGTAATGATTTGTTTTGCTTCTGCATTGCTTATGTTTGTAGATGTTTTTGCCTGACTCTCACCCGGCATGCTGAATGATCCAACAAGGAAAATCGCAAACAGCATCACGGTGACATGTCGTGAGCGGTTTTTTGCGGATTCCAGGGTAGGGCGTAATAATTCTGCCGTGCGTGTTGCGATACGACGAAAGGCAATTTCAATGTCCCATCCTTCCAATTGTGTGCGTCGATTTATATATAGTGCAAAACCGGCAGCGCTATAGAACGGTCCGATGACCAGATGCGCGAACAATATTGAGCCGGTAATAATATATTGTGCAACTAACGGGTTTGAGCCGGTAAAAAAATCAAGAAAATATCGTTGTAATAAGTGACCGGGAATAAAAAGCATGATCATGCCAATGAGAGACAGAGTGAGGAGCACTTCAAATAAAAAACAGGCGATGGTGAGGTTTACTGCCGTGCCCATGGTCTGTTTTTGCAGAACCCGCGCACGCTCGCGTCGGTTCTTGCCCTTTAAACCTTCCAGTTGCTGGATTGGCCAATTAAAGGAGCGGCCAAGATCAAACCGATAAATAGTGAGAGCGGGGATAAACCTGACCAGCCAGAGTTTGGGTAAGGCTTTTAATGTCTGGCTTAATGTGGGTGTTTCACCGAACACTCTGCGACTCACTATATATAATGGTATACGCTCATAGAGTGGCTTGCACAGCCAGATGATGAATGCCGCGAGCAGCGGGTGTCCCCAGAGTGCGCCATAAATTATCAGGGCGAACGGTAATGTCGTTATCAACCATGCTTTATAGACAGGTTGCCACCACTGCTGCACCATCCGAAATCCGAGATCAATCGCTTCCCAGTCCTTGCGTGGGCGTATCGCAACGGAAACATTATCCAGCTGCATGAGTTACTCCGGATTTGTTACGTGGGCGTATAATACGGTACTGTCTGCCGGAAAATATAAAATACACAAATGTGAGCGACCACATAAATATACCTACCGCATATTTAATTTGTGGGTCGGCCAGGGTTTTTGAAGACCAGAAGGCTTCAATGAAGGCGGCCATCATGGTCATGGTCATGGCGCCATACATGATGTTGAGACTTATTTTCGCGGCATCTTTGAGTGCCTGCGCGCGCGATTTTCTGCCGGGGGCGATAAGTGCAAAGCCAAGTTTCAGACCGGCCGCACCGGACAAGGTAATAGCTGTTAATTCAAATGCACTATGCCCGGCGACAAATGAAAACAGGGGAGTACCAAAGTCGATGTGAATCAGGTATCCAAAAACAGCGCCAATATGCAAGCCGTTGTATACCATAAAAAAGATACTGCCTATGCCAAAGAGAATACCACCGGCGAAGGTTTTAAAATCAATACTGACATTGTTGTATATATAAAAACCGAACATATAAAAATCATCATCCGCATCGCGGGCGCGACCGACATAGCCACCGTCCGGATTGTACATGCTGCGAATGCGTTCTACGGATTCCGGATCAATAATACTGTAAACAAAATCCGGCGATAACTGTATGGCCAGTACGACAGCAATAAAAGGCCCGTAAAATAACAGGTGGCAAAGTAGTACCAGCCATTTTTCCTGCCGAATCAAACGCGGAAAATCGACAAAAATATATTGCATCAGGCTGTTACCGGAAATCTTGCCCTGACCATAAATATGTTGGTGACCGCGTAATACAAGTTGATTCAAATAATCGACCAGATAGGCTGAATAATGTCGTGATTGTGCCAGTGATAAATGATGACAAAGTTGTCGATATAGATGCGGGATCTGGTTGGTATGCGGTACGACAGTGGTCAATTCAGTATCCAGTTTTGCCTGTGACTTGAGCCAGGCTTCAAATGCGTCCCACTGCGGCTGATATTTGCTGACAAATTTATCCTGATTCATCGGCGCCCCATCATCCAGTTGGCATACTGAACCAGTTTGTTTGTCGCGGCATCATTTTTTGCGTGCGTCAAATCAGTGAGTATGTTTGCAAGTTCAGCACAGCGTTCAGGGTTAAGTGTAGATGCACGTTCTGCGAACTGAATAATTGACTTTTGTTCAACTGCATTGAGCGTAACCGGTGGTGCCTGTGGTGATAGCTGTGGTATATCAAGTGCGGAACCCAGGTCGTGTTGATATACAACGAGTGTGCCAGCGCCGATATCGCCAAGTCGTTTAAATTCCGCATTGCATAACATTGTTACCAAACCAAAACCGTAAAATAACGGTATAAAATCGACTGCGCGCAGCAAGTTACGTATGAAAGATGCCTGCCAGGTGACTTCGCTGCCGTTTTCCATGACAACCCGGATGGCCAGCGCTTTTTTCCCCGGGGTCATGCCACGTTTACGCACTTCAAAATAAATTGGATAGAACCATTCGATAACAAAAATTGCAATTAATGTCATGCCACCGCCAAAATTGCCAAAAAAACTGAGAAAAAAAGACATGGCAAAGTATATGGCTGCGCGAATCAGAAAATCGATAAACCAGGCATATGCACGCACAACTGGCCCGGCGATGCGCAGTGAAAGTTCCACGCCTTCGGGTGTTTCAATATTACGATAACTGTCAACTATCATTATTTTAATTTACAAAAAATTTAAGTTTTCAATTCTGCTGCGAATCCGGATATACAGAACAGGCACTTGCTTGTTGATTTATCTTTCCAGCTGTTGAGCCTGTTTCGCTTTCTCGATATAACCATTATAGGCAGGTATGGCAATGGCAGCTAAAATGCCAATTATGGCAATAAAAATGAATGGGGCGAGCGCGGCCATAATGATTACCCCAGCACCGTTTGGTTTGGGTGGATTACCATACGTGTTTTTTTCTTTTGTGCCGGGTACAAACAGAAATATCAAAATGCCAAACGGGATCAATGTCAACAGCGACAGCCAGCCAGATACATTAAAATCATGGCTACGTTGAATGGTGAAAATAAAATATAATACAAGTACACCCAGCATAATGACAAGGGTAATTGCACCAGCCACAAATGCAGAAGCAGGATTGTCGGGAGATGCGAAAACAACAGCCATTGTAATTATGGTTGAGATGAGATAACCAAGCAGAGAAAACCCGAAAGTATAAGCGAGATAACGAACTCGACCTAATCTCCCGCTCAGATTGAAAAATCGTACTTCAGAGTATATTTCCGGATTTGTTGTCTCGACATTACTTTGTGGGCTGCGATACTGATTTGGTTGATTCATGGCCTGTCCCCCCATCGTATTATAATTAGCATTGTGACATTGATTATATCGAATGTCGTATTAAAATCGATATTTAATATAGAATTACTTTTTCAGTATATTGTTAGTTTAAACATGTGATAATCGTCTACACTGGTTGATATGTCGAAAAATCCCTACGCCAGCCCACAAGTGCAAGTCAAGCCGGTTTTGCAGGAGCAGTCTGCCTGTCGTTTGGCAAGTCGAAGACAACGTGTATTTACATTGTTGTGGGATTTGCTGTTTTGTTATATTTTTTTGCAAATACTGTATACGTTATTTTTTTTATTCAGTCTGAATGGCCAGCTATTACGGCAATATCCGATTGTCAGCTATTTGATTGCGCTATTTCTGTATTACCTCATTCAGGAATCGATCTGGAATACTACCATTGCGAAATCAGTTATGGGAACCAGGGTTGTCACCGTTTCAGGTGATTCTCCCGGTTTTATGCAGATTCTTTTTCGTACAGCGTTGCGATTTATTCCGATTGATTTTTTATCCTTTCTGGGGAATCCGGTGAAACGAAATGAACATGCGCAAGCCTCACCTGTTGGTTGGCATGACAGATATTCCAATACACGGGTTATCGACATTCGCACTATTTAATATAAGGACAAGGTTATGAGTAATGAAAATCCGTATCAGACACCCTCGGCAATTATTGATGTGGAGCATGATGAAACTATCCTGAGCGAACCTCGACGTGTCGGTGCCGGCAGCGGCTGGACCTGGATAGCCGATGCATTTCGCCTGTTTGCGAAGAGTCCGTTGATATGGATAGTGAACACAATACTGTTCCTGGTGCTTATGATTGTTACTGCTTTTATTCCTTTTTTGAATAATGTTCTTGGACCAATCTTTACCGGGGGATTCATGCTGGGTGCACGTGCGCTGGATAACGATGAACCGCTGGAAGTAAATCACCTGTTTGCCGGATTCAGTAATGAAGGCGGCAAGCTTGCGATAGTAGGTTTGCTGTATCTGGCAGGCATTTTTATACTGTTTGTGTTAATAGCTATCATTATGCTAATTGGCATGTTTTCGATGGGTATATTTGAAACCATGGTCGCACAGGGTGGCACACCCGATCCGCAGCTGTTTCTCTTCCTGATGGCCATTTTTTATTTGTTATTTTTTGCCTTACTCATGCCTCTGCTCATGGCGTACTGGTTTGCACCCGCACTGGTCGTTTTCCATAAAAAAGATTCCATGGAAGCTATGAAACTGAGTTTTGTTGGATGCTGGCGAAATATGCTGCCGTTTCTGGTTTACGGAATCGTCGGTCTGGTTTTATTAATACTGGCCAGCCTGCCATTTTTTCTTGGCATGATAGTGATGATACCTGTGCTCATCGCGAGCATGTATACGGCTTACAAGGATATTTATACGTGATCGACAATTCACACTATACGGCAGTTTCAAGCAGATTATAAAATTGAAGTAACGGCCATCATTATGTGCTGGAGCCAAATGAAGGTTCAGTGCTGTTTCTTGGACTCGGTACACCTGCTATCTTGCAGCCCTGATTAACCGGTCCATTGGGAAACAAGGTGTACAGATATTTTAATCCGCCTTTGGCCGCGAATTTAACATCAAGTACCTGTGTCAATGTTCGGGCGTGTTTTGTCGGACCAAAATCCTTGTAATGTTTACGTAAATAGTCAATCATTTCCCAGTGCGCAGGCGTTAATTCAAGCCCTTGTTGTTTCGCAATAGATATTGCCGTTTCTTTATTCCAACCCTGATAGTCAGGATCCTCCTCGTGAATGCCAAATACAAAACTTTCTTTCTCTGCGTCTGTTAATTCTTGCATCATTTGCCGGTTTTACCTCGTTTCATGTCGTCAATTTCAAGTGGTGTGTAGTAATAGGTTTAGGCCTGATCGGGAAAAAATGCAAGGTATACAATTTATATGCCAAAAATTGGCAATGGAGGATTTATTGTAATTCGTTATTTACAAGTAGAAGCATATAACCTACCCGAATCAAACTGTTGATTGCATTAAAATAATGTGTACTGAGACATTGCAAGATGATTGAGAACAAGGTATTTTGCGTCTGGTCCTCAACTCTAGCGGAGCGGGTGAGTACAAAATATCCCCCCATTTTGTACCAACCCTCTCAGTGCTGGGTTGGGGACTTCCATCATTTTGCACACGATTACAGGGTAATTACTCTTCCTTTTGTCAAACGATGACGTCAATATTCCCAAATGATTGCGTGTATTGATGAGCAATGAAATCAGACAAGCAAGCTCAGACCCGCCAGAGTATATTCTGTTTGTCGACTGTTCATGTAGTGAAACCGGCATACATTCAAGCTGATAATGTGTTTTCTTCGTTCAAAGTGAAAGTGAATTGATGGCAAGTGGCAATGTGCGTACTATAGTTAAAGACTGATAGCCGATACACTGTGCTAGCCGGGGTAATGATCCTTTTCATCTTTCCGCTATGTAAATTATGACTAAATATTTCACAGCCGGGGTCGTCTTGATTGTCATGTTTATCATGACATCTCTGCTATCTATATGGATTGGTTACAAGTATGGCAAGGAGGCATGTCGTGCTTGTGTAGAGGTTTCAAGTCAGCCGCGTTTTCGAAAAGAGCATATTAAACCCATTCTTGAGCTCGCATTTGTGACCCGCAGTAATCAGGAAAAAACGGACTTCGACTTGCCGCCAGAAAGTGAATTTACCCAGTGGCTCGCACGACAATTTGAAAAAGTCGGCATGAACAAGTCAGCCAAGTATGAATTTTTATATAATGTAAACTATCGATACGGTGTCGATCTGGATCGCAATGCATGGTCAATACAAGTGCGTGCAGATAACACGGTTATGTTGAACTTGCCGGAAGTTGAACTGGTAGGCTGTCCTGCAATTGATACCGGTAGTATTGCGATTGATATAAAGCAAACCAGCCTGTTTGTTTTGAGTGAACAGGGCAAGATACCTGCGCTCCTGAAACGATTAACAGAAGAATCTGTGCAAACTGCTGAAAATTATTTGTTACACAATCGACAGCACATAACTTCTATTGTGCAAGCCAAAGCAGCAAAGTTGATCAAGGCGATCAGTCAGGCATATGGTCTGAATGTATCTGAATCAGATATAGCGATCTCCTATCATCCTGTAAGCCACGATAATTTATCGCTGAGTGACAAGTTAAACTATTATGGTTGCGTGAACTAAAATAGGGCCGGCTATGTGAGTAGTAGAGGAACAGATGTGGACAACGAAGCAGTCGGTATAGTCGATATTTTCAGTTTTTACGGGCGCATTGGCAGATTGCGATATCTTGCCTATACCTTCAGCAGTCTGTTTGTAGGGTTGTTAATTTTCAGCATAATTTTTTCCGGATTGTATTTTTTTGTGCCGCCGCAGATAGGCATCGTTATTGCGGGAGTCATTTTCTCTGCAATAACTGTGGCAGTGCTTTTTTTTATCATCATGTTTTCTGCGCAACGCTGTCACGATGTTAACCTGCCTGGATGGGCGGCAGTTATAATATTTGTCCCATTCGTGCAGGTGTATTTGTTCCTGATGCCGGGCACGGAAGGTGATAATAATTTTGGTTCACAGCCTGTGCTCAATAGTCGTGGTGTATATATCAGTCTGGCGACGATTCCGGTTGTTATCATTCTTATCGCGCTTTTAACCTCTGTTGCAGTTCCTGCGTATCGAACTTTTTTGCAAGAGGCGAGCAATATAAAGCCACCGCGTCCTGATTTACTACCCAAACCGCCACAACAGCGAAATACTGATGCGGAAAACCATCTTGCAGATAAGGTTGTGATAAAGACGGATGCAGAGAAAAAAAATAATAAAGCCGGCAACAAAAATCAGGCTTCTGACAAGAAAGTAGCAAAGTCAAAAACTGTGGTTTTATCGGGTAATGCCGCTGTACAGGGTGAAACGACAACCAAACCCAAAGCAATCCAGAAACAAACTTCAGTTGCACCTGTTATATCAGGTGATGAATTGAAAGGTCTTCTTGTTCGACGTGCGTTTACACCGGACAAGGCGAGTATAAAGGATGGAATTCTTGAAATTCGCCAGGGCAAGGATGTTATCGCCGATCTGAAACTGAGGATCATCACCAATCTCACCGCACCGTATTCCGGGAAAATAATAAAAATAACGCCAGCCAACAGAGATGATTCGCCACATATTTATATAAGCTATAAAAAGAACAGCCCGGATAGCTCGCCCGAAACAGAAATTATCAAGAAAGATTATGAGATGTATCTTGAATTTGGCAATGCGCAAGATTCTAATATTCCGCTTAAGTTGTTACTGAAAACTGCGCTGGCCACTCAAATTAATATTGCAGGTAATATTCAGGTCGTGACAGCAGATTTACACAACACGCAACAAGCAGTAAAAGATACAGTGAAACCGGTTCAAACTTCACTAATTGATTTACAACAGGACAGTCTGGATACAATCAGATATGTTGGTAATGAGTATATCAGGCAACAATTTCCAGGTGAATTGATAAATCTGCTTTCGACCTACTGGTTGTTGATGGAGAATGCACCGGCCCCGGTTGCTAACGCTGTAGCTGGCAGTGCAAACCAGCATGCAGAATATGCCGCTGAGTTCAGCGTGGGAAGCGCAGGTGTCTCCAGACTGATCAAGTTACAGCTACAGAAAAATGCAACTGGATGGCAGGTTGTTAACAAGCTCGGCAATAATCTGATCTTTGCCGCCAACCCACTTGACGACAAAAACTGGCTTAAAGAAACCGGTTTACAAGGACCGAAAGTTTTGGCAGCGAGACATTTTGAGTTAAACAAATATCAACAGTCTTCATGGCAAGAGCTTTCCGAGCCAAGTCTACGTTGCGGCCAAAATACGAGTATTGGCGTCAGTTATTGCGAGGTCAGATACAAGCGCCGAACTGGTGGGGACAATGCATGTAATATCGATACGTATATTTTTGATATGAAATATGCGCAATGGCGCATCAAGCAAATATTGCCCACGACGCGACAGTTTTCCTTGCAAGATGGACAAATTATGGAACGAAAACAGTCAAATATGATGTGTTTTTAACCCCTCTGAATTGACTTTTTTGGTATGCAACACATACTTAACAAGAAGAACAAGAGAGAGTGGTATGGATGAAAAGAGAAGATTCACCCGGCGTATAGTCACGGCAAATGTCATGTTGCAACATGACATGTTTGGGGAAATAAGTGCAACTACTTATGATATATCCGACAGTGGGGTATTTATCGAGCTGGATGTTTCGCCACCCGTAAATGTGGGGGATACATTACGGTTATCATTTCTGGATTCGGCGCAACCGGACACGATATTTTACTCACGTCTGGTACGTATTACGGAAAAAGGCTGGGGTCTGAACTTTATCGATTGCGAAGTTAACGGTGTCAGAAAACAGATAGATGAGCTGCGTGCGGAATTTCAAAGCAAAAGACGTTTATCCAGATAATGCTGTTTAAGTTGCGGACTTGTTCCTGGTTCTGACTCAAACTAATATGATAATGTTTGCACATTACATCATGTAATCGGCGATTCGGCGATTCGGCGGGGCGGCAGTCACATGCGCATCTTTAATAAAGATAGACGTCAACATTTCAGACAAGTAGTAGAGGCGAAAATACGCCTTAGCCATGCTTCGTTTGGCAGTATCGATTCCTTGTCACATGACATTTCTGATAGTGGTTTGTTTGTTGTATCCGAGTTGTTACCTCGATTACCGAAAGGCGCCCATATCAATATTCAATTTATGGATTCTGCCAATCCACAACTATTGTTTAATACCCGCGTAGTACGCATTTTTGAGCGTGGTATTGGTCTGGTGATAGTTGATTATGAATTCAATGGTCAACGCTTCAGTATTGAATCACTCAAGCAACAGTGGGAACTGGCCAGCGCAGACATGTATAATAGCGATGCGCCGACGGCTGTTTACAACGATGAATTGTATAACTGAGATAAACACCCTGCATGATTGACGCTCAAATAGATAATTTATATCAGTCAGGGCGAATTATTCTTACACAAGACATGGCATTAAGCTGGCGGCAAAATATCTGGGTCATTTCCGTTGTTACTTCTATCATTCTGGTCATTGGAGTTGTGTTCGCGCTGCACGGTGCGTGGTTAATACTGCCCTTTGCAGGAATTGAAGTTACCGCGGTAACCGGCTTGTTGTATTACTGGTACAAGAACAATAACAGAATGGAAGTACTCAATTTTAGCCAGACCAGTATGACGCTGGAAAGCGGGGTCACCGGACCGGAAAGGAGGGAAAAATTTGAGAGGTTCTGGCTAAAGGCAGAATTTCCACATCAGCATGATCACTGGTATATGACAAAAGTGATCCTGCATTATCGTAATACGCATATCGAAGTCGGTAAATTTCTTAATGAAGATGACAGAAAAATACTGGTAAAGCATATGCGTAATTTACTACCAACCACGCATTAGCTGATTGTATGACAGAAATTAAATTATCTGCACTTCGACATTCAGCCTTTTATACGCCCTACCTTCTGACTTTTTGCCGTGATTATTTGTCAAACGAGGGAATAAAGGCTGATTATGAACCGGCAACATCCTATAAACACTTACTTGAACTGATTACGAGCAAAGAAGCCCATATTGCGCAGTCCGCAATCGGCGCAAATCTGGTTGGTTATGGCAAGAATGCTGATGTGGAAAAAATAATACACTTCGCACAAATAAACAGTCGCGACGGTTTTTTTATTGTTGCGCGAAACGCACAAGATTTTACATGGACTGCTTTGCAGCATAAAACAATATTGCTCGATCATCTGTTTCAACCACTGGCGACATTTAATTATGTAATGCGTGAAAAGAATATTGATTTGGCCAGTCTTGACATAGTTGACGCCGGCGATGTCGAGAGCATGATAGCTGCCTATCAAAGTGGACAGGGAGACTATATTCATTTACAGGGACCGCAGGCACAGCAACTTGAAGATGAAGGCATGGGGACAATTGTCGCATCAGTTGGAGAAGAACTGGGGCCGTTTGCATTTTCCAGTTTATGTTGCCATATCGAGAGTTTCGGGAACGACCTTGTTAGCAGTTTTTATCAGGCCTATAAAACGTCGCTGCAGGCATGCCAGGCAGATTCCGCTAAAAGTCTGGCAAACGATATAAAATATTTATTTCCTGATACAGGTTTAAATTTACTCGAAAAAACGATAATGTCCTACCAACAACTTGGCACCTGGTCTGGAGCCAAAATTGAAGAGACACACTATAACAAAGCAGTGAAAGTGTTTCTTGCTAACGGGGATATATCGACCGATATTCCCTTTACGACTTATGTAAGAAACTGCGAATAGATTAAGGAAGCGCATCGATGTCACAAGAGCGTAGAAAATACACAAGACTCGAGTCAAAACAGGAGATTTCTGTTTCTAATAATGCGCAACAAGTCTGGGAAATGCGTGTGCGTGATTACTCGATGCGGGGTGTTGGTATTGCCGGTACGATATATACAAAACTGCCTTCTCTGGGTGAAAAGCTCAGTGTAAAATTTGCTGTGAAAGTAAATAATAATCAACGAAACATCAATATGACCGGAACGGTAAGATATATTGAACTTCAAGGTGTAAATTTCCACATGGGCCTGGAATTTTAGTTACATTCCTGTATTGAATTCCTGCCAGCAACTATAATTCGCTGTATAGTGATGACTCTGTTTTCCTGACATCGTAGTATCTGCTTATGAAGTATTTTTTATACGCCCTGTTTTTTTGTACTAGCCTCAGTAGTCACGCAGCGGCTAGCAACGAATCGCGCTATGTAAAATTACCAGATGGCAGTCTCTATAGTGGTGAGTTGAAATACAATGTTATACGTGAAGGTGTCGGGCACAACAAATGGCCCAATGGACGTGAGTACAACGGTGAATGGTTTAATGATCAGCCGCATGGTAAAGGCACCCTGATGATTTCTGACAAGTCATCGTATACGGGTGAATTTGTCTATGGGAGTTATCATGGTTTCGGCCAACTGAAGCAGGAAAATAGCTCGGTCTTTACCGGCCAGTTTTTGCATGGTGAGCAGTCCGGTGTAGGACTGCTGGAATCTGTTAACGGCGAATTCTTTCTTGGTGAATTCTTACATACGCAAAAACACGGACGGATACTTTATTTTACCTCTGCAAGTGACGCACCTCAGTTACAGATCTGGATTCAGGATAAACTTGAAAGAGTTGTTGATAAAGATACACCAGATGACCAACAGTTACACAAGGAATTTATCAACCAAATGCTGACGATGGCGCGAAGCTATCGCTCTGAAAATGTCAGTCGCTTGAGATTGGGTCGACAGGGCGGTGTAAGACGACAGTTGCAGGAAGTCGAAAATCCGATCGAAAATACCTTTGGTAAAAAAATAATTCAACTACTCGAAATTTACAATGAATAACCAGGTCAGAGATATAACAACACTTCCTTTGGATAAGTTAACAAAAGAAGAATGGGAACAGCTATGCGACCATTGTGGCAAATGCTGTTTATTGAAACTGGAGGACATGGATGATGGACGGGTCTATCTGACGGATGTTGTTTGCAAGGAATACGATATGACCAGTCTATCGTGTAGTTGCTATAGTGAACGATTGCAAACTGTGCCGGGATGCGTCAAGGTTTCGCTTGAGGACAAGGAAATTTTCAGAGATTTACCCATGACATGTGCATACCGGCTTCGCTATGAAAATAAACCACTTTATGATTGGCATCCATTATTATCCAATACGACTGGCAGTGTCGAACGTGCAGGCATCAGCATTAAAGACAAGGCGTATTCAGAAGAATTCATCCACCCCGATGATTTTGCCGAGCATATTATTGAAGAAATCGTGTAAACTAGGCGTTATGTTTGTATGTCGATTTAGTCTGTTTTCTGTAATTCTGATTTCCCTTGCTGCCTGCAATGCGACAAATACGCGCCTGGAACAGGCGCAGGATGCGCACCCGCTAAATAAAATCAACAAAAAAATAACTGATGACCTGCGGGATCTTGAATCTACCGATGCGAAAACGCGTGCCTGGGCGGCATACAATATCGGAAAAGCTAGTGGTGTCAATTATAAAGCTGTTCCATATCTGGTTGCGATTCTGAGCGATACCGAAGAAACGACTCTGGACCGCTATGTCGGCAATAATTTTGTCAACAGCTTTGCCACTACACCAGCGGATGAAGCAGTGAAAGCGTTGGTGAAAATTGGCAAACCTGCACTTGACCCATTAATCAAAGCATTGGACAGCAAGAACCTTGTTGTTCAGCAAAAAGCGATAAAAGCACTTGGCTTGATAAGGGAAAACCAGGCGATAAAACCACTGGTAGTAAAACTGGGTGTGTCTGAACCGGAAATAAGATTGGCAGCTGCGAGTGCGCTGGGCAAATTCAGGGGGCCATGGGTCGCCGATGCCTTGCTCTCCGCGTTATCAGACAGCAGTGCCGCAACACGCGCTTCTGCGGCATATGCACTTGGCTATATTCGGGATCCTGCCGCATTCAAGCCATTAGTCAAACACCTTGCAGATGATGATGTCAATGTCCAGTCTCAGGTGGCCATAGCGATAAGTAAATATGGATATGATGCGGCGATACCTGTTTTTATAGAGGCTTTGAACGAATCGAATAAAATAGATAAACCCGAGTTAATTTATAATATGGGTACCTTACGCGACTACCGCATTATCGAGACACTCATTCCACTTGTGGAAGAAAATGATAAAGCCATCCGTGCCGCGGCTGTGGCAAGTTTGCGGCAAATATCCGGACAGATTATCGGCGCAGACAGGCAGCAATGGCAACGCTGGTGGAAAAACAAGGTTGAACGGACGCGCAATACTGTCCGGCAATAAGCCCGGGTTTATTTATTCGTATCATCATGGAATTTTGCTCGTAACCGGCCAGTTAATTTCCTGCGCTGTTTTACTCCCGATAATGACTTTGTGCAGTCCGGGAGGAATTATCGAATGTGATTTATCAACCGGAATCCTGCCCCCCATCACTTCAGCCATATTTTGCGGAAAAAGTGGCTGCTTGAGTGGTTCTGCAAATCCTGACGGGTACAGCGGCAAATTCGTTGCAAGATCATATTTATCTGTGGCCCCCAGTGTGTGTAAAAATTCATGACTGATAATGACATTATTTTTCGCGCGATACTTTCGACTCGCGAATGCATTCACCACACCGATGTGACCTTTTTCCAGCCCCAGTGAATGTCTGAGTTGTCGGTGCAATTTTGGATCATGGTAAATAACAAAAAGTCTTACATGTGCTGCTGGCCCCTGGTATGAATCGTGTTGGTATGCCCAGTAACGCAATTGCAGACTCCACCACATTATTGCCGGAATGGAGCCAGATTCTGGCGGAACAGGTGGTAGCGTGTGGATTTCAGGTGCCAGGACGATTTTTGTCGGTTGTTGTAGTGGTAATTTGTGATACGTCGCTTCATCGCGCATGAAACGTTCTATGTCAGTAAAATCTTTTGTGGTTAATGACGCGATATAAGTGGATGTAACCTGACTCTGGTCGCCATTAATTGGGTAAACCGCTACCCACACTGTTTCACGCCAGCTGGTATTGCGCATTTTGGTGAGCCAGGTGGAAGCTGCAACAATAATCAGGATAAGTGAGAGAATGAGGATTCTGATTTTTTTAAACACATTCGTCGCCAGGCAAGATTTTTTCTCGAAATATAAGCTAATTAGCTACATTTCCTAATGTAACTACAAAGTATAGCAAAGGATTGCTATTAGTATAACTTATTGAACCTGGGGAGATTTATCGAGAATATTTATATGATGATGTGGTTAATAGCCTAGCAGGATAGTAGGGTTCTTCTATACTGAGATCAGAAAGACAATCATCCCATACCGGGTAAGGAGGAAGTCTTATGAAACGCCGACTTTATTTTGTACTCCCGTCTACAAAGCTTGCGCGTACCGTACACAATGAATTGTTACTGGCACGTATTGATGAACGTCGAATGCATGTGATTGCGCGAGAGGGTATTGATTTAACTGACTTGCCTTCAGCCAATTTGTTGCATAAAACTGATTTTATTCATTCGTTACAAATGGGGCTACCGCTTGGCGGCTTGACAGGTGTAATACTCGGAGCGTTGGCCATAAATTTTGGTCTGGTCACTTCCGGCGCCGAGAGCACAATCTTGTTTGCTACTTCCATACTTGGTCTGGCACTGGGTGGTCTTGCGTCCAGTATGATTGCAGTCAGTGTACCAAATACACGGCACGCCAAATTTGCAAAGGATATTGCAGCTGGCAGGTTACTTTTTATTGTTGATGTACCCGTGACGCGTGTTGAAGAAATTACCGACCTTGTTATTCAACACCATCCCGAAGCTATCAGTGGTGGCGTCGAGCCGAATATTCCTGTATTTCCCTGATATCGTTGTATAAATCAATATAGCGGCAGACTGGCAAGCAATTACCAGTCTGCACTGTATTTATGAGATTCTATTACTTGCCTGCTGTCGCTTGCCGGATATAAACCTCTGCGCGCTGTACCTTATTGATACAGTTCGGATACTTGTCGAATTGTTGTTGAATTTTAGCTGCGGCTATTAATGCTGCAGCTTTTATCATGCTTCCCGCACTTCCCAGACCTTGGGCATCTGCTGCGTCATATTGCTTGGTCACCTTGTCGAGACCATCTGCGCATTGTGCCGCAAGTTGTGGACTGTGTAAGGCTGAACAGGCCGTCGAGCCAAACAGTATGCTGAATAACAGCGAATAGGCGTATATATTTTTGAACATCATTACCTTCATTTTTGTCATCTGGATATAATAGTAGAGTATAACGCAATAGCAAATTTCAATGTTGACGGTGTGACATGAATATGCGAAAAACTGTGACCTGTTTACACTTTTATGCAAAAGTCTCACTAACTAAACTGGAGAATCAAGAATGCCATCATTTGATGTTGTATCAGAACTTGACAAACAAGAAGTCAGAAATGCTGTCGATCAGGCGATGCGGGAAATTGGGACCCGCTTTGACTTTAAAGGCACCGATGCAAAGTTTGAGTTACAGGATGGTGATATTCAGATGACAGGGCAGTCTGAATTTCAGCTAAAACAAATGCTTGATATATTGCAGTCAAAAATGGTCAAGCGTGGCGTGGATATCGACTGCATAGATGCCCAGGCGATGGAACAGTCGGGTAAACAGACTAAGCAGCGTCTGCTGATGCGTGAAGGCATCGATAAAGACCTGGCGCGCAAAATCACCAAAATGGTCAAGGAAAGTAAACTCAAGGTGCAAGCTGCGATTCAGGGTGAAAAAGTCCGTATTACAGGCAAGAATCGTGATGATTTACAAAATGTTATCGCCTTTTTGAAAGCAGAAAAGTTTGCTATGCCGCTGCAATTTAATAATTTTCGTGACTAGGCCGGTTTTGGTCTTGTAATAATAATATTAATAATAACAAAAGCTTACAAAATTTATTAAATTTTTATGATCAGATTTCAACCAAATACCAAATATGGTATGATTACTTTATGTGCAGATGTCGCAATTCATTTGATGCGGCTGCCAAGCACATTTATGCGCTGCTGGTTTGCAGAGCGACTACAGGTTTATTGTAAAAGACAAGCTTGCCATCTTGCTTGCACCTTCCTATTGAGCACAAAAGAGGAAGGTTTTTTTTTGCCCGGTTATATTTTCAGACTGAATATAAGTCAGGCTCTTTCCTTACGGGATGTTACCTTTGATTAGCGGCAGCGATTTGTCGTGCTCGTAACCTTTCATGGATTCGTCATATAATTTTACATTTTTAAAACCTAACGATTGCAAGGTGTAGAATGTTTGCGAGGCACGATGGCCAGAGTGGCAGTACACAAGTGTCGGCTTATCTTTATCGAATCCAAGCTGTTTCAACTCATTTAACAACGTATCTGCGTTTCTTAAACGAAAACCTTTATCAATATCAATCGCGTTGTCCCACGCCCAGTTAATTGCCCCGGGAATATGACCGCTACGTGGATTTTTTTTAGTTCCAACATATTCCTCAGTAGTGCGTACATCCATAATTTGTGCAAATTGCTTCTTTTTTATATCAGCGGCAGTGGCAGTCATATCATCTTTCTCATCCATAGTGACAGATGCAGGCAGTGAATAGGTGGTTGCAACGGGTCTGGAAAGTTTATTTGTTACCTTATTCCCGGCAAGAATCCAGCTGACAAGCCCACCATCGAGTAGCGCAAAGTCTGGATGCGCGAGCCGGTTCAGCTCCCAATAGAGACGACCGGCATGCAAACCGCCCATGTCATCATAAATCACAACTCGTGTGTCGCGTGAGACCCCCAGCATGCCCAGTAGTCTGACAATATTTTTTTTGCCAATACTGATACTGGCACGATTTTGCTTGCGTGTAGTATTAATTGCTTCATAGGGCAAGTGAATGGCGCCGGGTATATGAAAACGTCGGTGTTGCAGATCATCAGATATGTCTATTATTAATGTATTTTTGTCGGACAAGTTTTTTTCAAGCCAGCTGACATTAACAGTCCTGCCAGCGGCACTACTCGCTGTGCTAACCAACATAAATATAAGAATTCCAATCACATGGTACATTTAATATTTACCTCTTTTACCCGATTTGGCTTGAAAGCTGCTGCATTGGCAGATACGCTTGATAATATACAAAAACATAAAAAAATGACATGAGCACAACGGTTTGCAAATTTCATCCTGGACTACCTGCAAGATGGCAGTGTCAGCATTGTCAGATAGCTTATTGTACTAATTGTTTGCCATTTGATAATCAGGCAAGCAAAAGTAATTCAACTCCACCCTGCGTTATTTGTGGGCTGCCAACTGACTATCTTGGCAGCAGCCAGAGTATTATCCCGTTTTGGGAAAGGCTGCACCAGGTATTTATGTTTCCATTAAACAAGGTGCCCATCGCCATACTATTAATGTTAAGTCTTGTTATTCTGATATTTAACAACGCGGTATTCGGAATTGTCATTTATATGATGAGTATTTTCCTGATGTTAAAGTATGGCTATGTTGTACTGGAAGATACCGCAAAGGGTTATGTCAGGCCAAAATCCTTTGAAATCAGTATGATTACGGAAGAGCTTGAATTACCTTTCAAGCAGATACTGGTATTGTTTATTTATGCGAGCCTGAGTTATGCCTGTAATACATTTATTGGCAGGCAAGCAGCACATACATTTATTATCATCGTCGCCTTTATCCTGCCGGCAAGTATAATGGTACTGGCGGTGAAGCATACTTTTCTGAGTGCCTTTAATCTTAAATTGATCTTTCATGTTGTACGGCGAATAGGTTGGCCATATATCTTGCTATATGCCTTCTTGTTATTATTTATCAGCACCGCCAATATACTTTCAGGTTATATACATAGATATTCATATGAAATGCTGACGGTACCGGTCACATTTTTTGTATACATGTATTTTCTTGTCAGTATTTTTTACCTGATGGGTTATGCATTATACCAGTATCACGACAAACTTGGATTCACCATAGATTTTGAATCCGCTGAAGCTTCGGTAATCAAGCCCGACTCGGCGCGCGTAACCGGTCGATTAAAGGAGATCAGTATTCTGGTTCAGGAAGGTGAATTTGACAAGGCGGTGAGTCGGCTGGAAAAAATGATTGCCGATACGCCCGGCGATATGGATGTCCGTGCATACTATCAGAAGCTCGTTACCCTGTTGGAGGATACCAGTAAGGCGCGAATTCATTGTGCCGAATTTGTATCCCGGCTTATAGACGAGAAATTCATGGCACAGGCAATGAAAGTGTTTCTGGCCTGTTATGCCAAAGATAAGGAAGTGACCCTGAATAAACCGGTACATAGAACGGCCATGGCTGAATTGTTGTTAAATAATGGTCATGCGAAAGTCGCCATGTCGCTACTGAATAATTTGCATAAGGATTTTCCTACCTACGACGGAACTCCGCAGGCATACCTGATGGCAGCAAAAATAATGACAGAACAATTCAGCGAGGATGACAAGGCAAAACAGATCCTGGAATTTGTTCTGGAACACTATCCAGGCCATCCAAAAATTCATGAAGTCAAAAAATATTTACGTGCACTGGAAGGTATGTCAGTTTAGAGCGTGGCGAGTAATTTGGCTTCCTGACTATCCGGAAACTTCTCCTGCAGCAAGTTGGCATAATAATTCAGTTTTTCTGCGAGCTGTAATTGTAAATAAACACGTATAATGGCATACAGCAAATCCGGCAGATTTTTATTATCCGGACGATTGGTAAGCAGGTAATCTAGAATTTTTTCCGCCGCATCCAGATGTTTTGGGTTTGCAAACAACTTGCTGAGTTTAATGAGTTGCTCGGTCGTGAATTGAGGTTGCGGTTTCGCATATGCCCGGTAATCAATATAGGTTTGATAGAGTAGTTGTTGTGTTGCCGGGTCTCGTGCATCCAGGCTGAAGATGGCGTGTGCGTAAGCATGAAAAGCTTCACTCTCGGGGTGAATTTTTTCAAGATTAAACAGTTGTCTCAGTACAAGTTTGTTAGCGGGATAGGTCTTGTATAACTCGCTTAACAAGCGGTGGGCCTGGGTGAACTCCAGGTGCGCAACGTGTGTCAATGCCTGTTGATACTGATGTTCAAAATGACGATTCAGTTCATCATTACTTGCGCTACGTGATGTATATACCGCAAATTTATTTATCAGCAACCCGGCACAAATGCCAAACACCAGACCTCCCATGTGCGATAAATTACTGGTATTGTTGGCAAAGAAATAATAATCCGCCAGTTCAAACAAAAACCAGACCGGGAGTAATGCAATTGCGGGAGCGGTGATATAGCCAAAATAGATTCCCAACGTATAAAAGAAACGGATTTTTTGTTTAAAAAATATGACTACATAGGCTCCCACCAGTCCTGCCAGTGCGCCAGAGGCACCTATATTCCAGTAATGTGCTGTGGCATCAACATAACTAAGTAGATACGCGGAAGTCATACCTGAAGCAATAAACAGGCTGAAAAATAAAAAACGGCCGATAAGTATTTCCAGCGCCAGACCAAATACCAGTAACATGACGGCATTCAGCACCAGATGAATTATATTATCGTGGATAAACATGTGTGTTATCAGGGTGATTGGATCAGGGTTTGCAGGCTTGTATGCAAATTGATATTTCACGACATAGCTTAATAATTTTTCATATTCTATTCGTTCGTTAAACCAGCGCTGATAATACTTCTGGTTTTCTGAAACAATCTTTCGCGAGCGCAATTTTTGCTGAAATACACCATCAACTGACATCATTCTCAGTGCATTCAATTTGGCCTGCGTCGTTTCTTTTTCAGACGCGGCATTTAATTTGCGAGCGAGCAGAGTGGCTTTTCCGGGTGATTGCTGTTTCAGATGTTGTAAAAAAAGTGGAATTTCGATATCCGGCAGCGATGAATATAAATAAAAATTAACGGCTGTCTGCTCACGGATATCATCATTTGCCTGCCAGGCGAAATAACAGGCGAATAGACTGAGAAACAAAAACATGCTGACAATTGGTGGATCTTGCCAACTGAATTTCCGGTTTGCAGGTAAAAACATACGTCTGTACAGGTCCTAAGTGTTTGATACTTGATTATCTCGGCCAAATCAGCAAAATCTTGTGTTGTTTTTGTGAAGGGCGTCCTATATTTTCCCCGATAAATGCCGATTAATGTTGGTAATTATGCCATTATAATTGGCATATAAAACATAATCTTTGCCGAATCTGGGAGCCATGTTATGCCCGAATCCACATCAGAAGCGACTTCTGTGCAAGACACGATTATTGACGCAGTAAGCCAGGCAATTGAAAGCCCGGAAGCATTTGGCGATTTGCTGACATCAGCGCAACGTGAATTTTTGCTTGATAGGGGAATTGTCCGCAGTGTGCTGCCAGGCGAAGTATTATGTGAGCAAGGACAGCAAGGCGAATGTATCTACATCATCGTGGTAGGTGAAGTGGAAGTGAGTAAATTGGAAGGCAAGACCAAAGTAGTGCTGGCCCGGTTACGTCAGAACGAGGTTTTTGGTGAGATTGCTGCCTTATACCAGGAGCCACGTGTTTCTACGGTAACCGTCACCAAACCATCTGTGTTACTCGAAATCCATGCCAGTGTCATCAATCAGATAATGCAAGAGAACGCCATCTTACGTAGTGCTATCATTGAGCGCTACAAGCAACGCCTTACCACCACAACCTTGCGCGCAATTCCTGCTTTACGTGCCATCGCCGATGCGGAACTCGCAGATTTGGTTGATGCATCCTCCCTGCTCGGTATCCCAGCAAATAATACCATCGTGGCAGAAGGTGAACCGGGAGATGCCGTTTTCGTCATAGTGTTTGGTGAAGCGCGCGTGAGCCACCGCTTTAACCAGGCCGATATCAATCTCGCAACTCTGCATCCTGGCAATTACTTTGGCGAGTGGTCCGTGCTTACCGGTGCGCCTCGTGCGGCAACCGTAACGGCTGTGACGCCGGTTGAAGTCGTGCGCATCGATCGTATCGATTTTCTTGATTTTATACAGGCAAATCCGGAAGTCAGGGATCGCATCGATCTGGACGCGGTTAATCGACGTGATGCAACCAATAAACTCGACCAGTTTACACAAAAGTCTAACGCGCCCAACAGTCTGGTCGAACTGATGCAGGATTACAGCGATATTATGTCGCGCCTGTAAATCCGGGTTCTTTTTGTCGCGTTCCTATTCCAACCATTCTTGTATTAGCCTGGATTAATACTCTGCGGCAATGGCATATTTGTTGCTTATATCCTGATAGTCCTAATAAATGTATTACACTTTACATGACAAATGTACGAGTGAAGGGAAGCTATATGTCATTTTTTCAAATCTGTCGTGTGTTACTGCTGTTTATCAGCTGTGCTGCTGCAACGAATCTTTATGCCGATCAGGGAATCAAGGCGCAGTTGGGTGAAGACAGCGTGCGTTTTATGTATTTGACAGAGGCCTGGGGACAGAATGTCGGCAAGCTTGATGTGGAAGGTGGCTTAATGTTCACCGACCGCAGTGAAAACATGGCAAGTCTGGCCGTGTTGGTGCGGAACGAAAGTCTTGATACACCCATTACATTGGCATTAGGGGCACGTGTCTATTACGTCGAGATCGGTAATAAAGCTATTGGCGGACTGGCGTTCGGTGGTGAGGCAAATCTGAAACCGTTTAATTGGAAAGGGATTGGTGTAGGCGTTCATTATTTTGTTGCACCGAGTATTACATCATTTCTCGATGGTGACGGGGTGACAGAATTCGGAATTAATATCAATTATCAGCTTACCCCAACTGTAAATATTTATGCCGGTTATCAGAATGTTGATGTGGGTATCGCAAATGCTAGTAATGTTACTATAGCGGATGGCACGGTAATTGGTGTCAACGTCAGCTTCTAGCGCAGCGGCAAAATTTCATCGTTACAATGCATATTCCTCCCAGTAAGTATAATTTTAAATGTATATTTTGTGCAGTAAAATGGCGTTATGGCCAAAGCAATCTGTTTTGATTTATTCAGCACCCTTGTCGATGTAGGCAGTGTGCCAGTCAGTGTGGGAGCGCTGACAGCAGATGTTCTCGGTATTGATCATGATACATGGCGTGCAGCATGTTTCAGTGATCGGCATGAAATTTGTCAGCCAACTGAACATTTTGATGTAATCCACACGCTGGCGCACAGTATCGATACCAGTATTGATATGTCGAAGATTATCGCGGCGACTACAGCCCGACAACAGCGATTTGATTATGCATTAGAATCGCATATTGAAGCTGCAATATTTCAGGGTCTGGCTGAAATTCGCAAGCTCGGTTTGCAATTGATTCTGATATCCAATGCATCAACCGCAGAGGTGAGAGCCTGGCAAGACACGCATCTGGCGAGTTTTTTTGATGTGGCAGTTTTCAGCTGTAAATGTGGTCTAAAAAAGCCTGATTCAGCGATTTATCAGCATGCGACAGGGCAGTTGGGATTAAGCCCGCAAGATTGTATATATGTTGGTGATGGCGGTAGTGATGAGTTTGTAGGTGCTGCAGCGTTGGGTATCCCGGTATTAATGATGACACGATATCTGTCTGAACAATCCAGGGTTGCGCGTTATAAAACTTACCAGCATGTAATCACGGCAACCGTCGAGTCATTATCAGATGTAGTAATCTGGATTAAGACACACGCCAGCCATTTATGATTCAGAATCCGGATAAAACAAAACGGGGTTCACTGCATATAATTCAGGACAGTGAACCCCGCTATTGTAAAAGATAACGGCTATGTGTCTGGATCAGGCAGCCATATCTTTCAGAGCTTTAAGTGCCAGTGCTTTTACCATATTACGTGCAGGTTTTGCTTTAAATACAGTAGGTTCACCGGTAAATGGATTAATACCTTTACGTGCTTTGGTAGCAGGTTTGCGAACAACCTTGATCTTCAGCAGACCTGGCAGTGTAAATTGGCCAGCACCGTTTTTACGTACGTGACCATTGATAATTTCAGCCAATGCATCGAATACATTTGCGACATCTTTCTTTTTCAGCTCAGTTGCTTCAGAAATAGCAGTGTAAAGTTGTGTTTTTGTGTATTTTTCTTTGATTGCTTTTACAGGTTTGGTTGCGGCGGTTTTTTTGGATGTTTTCTTTTTAGCTTTTTTCTTCGTAGCCATGAGAGCTCCATACAGATTATTAGTTAGGTTGTAATGTTGTATTGCTGAATACAATAGCATAATCTAAATCGATTTAAAGCTATTATACAGGCATTTTTTCAAGTTTGTATAAATTTCATGAAAAACCCGGGTTTTTTTGCGGAACAGACCAACAAGTCTGAATGAAATACTGAAATGGATAATCAATACAGTATTTGTCAACTCGCGGATTTGCAAATAGACAGCTGCAGATCATTCGAGGTCGAATTACCAAATCGTACGGTTGCAGGGTTTCTCGTGCGCTCGGGCAAGGGAGAAATTTTTGCCTATGAAAATAGTTGTCCGCATACGGGTGTGCAACTAAACTGGCAACCTGATCAGTTTTTGGACATTACGGGGCATTTTATCCAGTGCGGCGTACATGGCGCATTGTTTCAGATATACGATGGACGATGTATTCGTGGCCCGTGTCTGGGGCAGAGTCTGCGTACACTGCAACTGAATGTCAGTGATGGTGTCATATGGTGTGAAATATCCTGAAAATGGTTAAAAAACAGTCTGCAGGATGCGGTAACATCATTATTAATATTTCTGGAACGCTAACCGATATGAGTACCATGACGCAAAAACATAAAGTTTGTTACCTCGTATTTTTCTGTCTCGTAAGTATGGCAGCCATCCCTGCTGCATTTGCTGAAGACATCTATATCAGCGATCGATTACGTGTGGGTGTCAGACCCCAGCCCGGACAGCAAATCCCGCCAAATAATGTTGTTGTGACAGGGATGAAACTGAAAGTCCTTGCACGTAAAAATGGCTTTATCCATATTCGCTCTGAATCGGGAATAGAAGGATGGATTAAAGATATTTACGCAATGGATAAACCACCTGCAGAATTGCGTCTGAAAGAAGTCGATATCGCGTATAAAAAACTTCAGGAAAAACTCGATAAGGCAAATGAGACCATCAAGGCCATGGAAAATGCGCAAGTTGTACTAAATGAACAAATTGACCGGTTAAAATCACAGCGTGCCGATTTGCAACGTAGTCAGGCAGTACTGATTGCCAGTGATCCGGATCGTGGTTTGTGGTGGTTTGTCGTTGTGCTGGTTGGTCTTGTGGGCGTTATTGTGGGCTATCTATGGCATCGCTATCAAACAATGCGGCGACTGGGCGGGTTGCGAGTCTAGGTCAGACCTTATTACTATCTGCTGTACTTTTTCAGGCAGACAAGGCCAGCGTCATTTCATCCAGCGTTTCCTTACCCTGGAACACTTCATCCAGACTGATATAAATCTGCTCTTCTGGAATACCGAGCTTTTTGTATAGTGCGGGGGTTATTTCATCATGATCTGCATCAGACATGCCGTGAGTTTTGAGCAGCTGGTCAGATAGTTGCGCTAACCACACGTAGTTTTCATGTTCACCTGTATAGTCAAGATTATGGTGCTGTTTCACGGTGATAGTCAGCTCTTCTGGCATGTGCCAACCGGACATTAAGATATTACCAAGCTCGGTGTGATCCGAGCCGAGCAGACGGTTTTCTATCAGCGTGATCGGTGAGTCAGGTTCCGATTCCACAACCTTATTCAGCCAGGAATACTCATGTTCAAACAACTGTCCGAGGGCAAGAAACCCGATGTTGTGTAACAGTCCCACCAGGTACGCCAGTCCAGGTTGCAAGCGATGCTCCCAGTCCGTACAGCTGGCAAGCTTTTGACAGAGCGCAGCGGAGTAGGTCGCATTTTGCCAGAGTTGTTGCTGACCGAGAGGCCCTTGTTTTGGCAGCTTGAATGCCTTGCTCATCGACATGCCAAGCGCGAGATGCATCACAGCTTCAAAACCCAGCACACGAAAAATGGCATCGGACAAGGTTTTAACATTACCGCGATGGCCAAACATGGCGGAATTGGCGTAGCGAATGATTTGTGCCGCCATCGCAGGCTCCTGCGTAATGATGTCAGCCAATTGTTCAACCGTTGCATGTCGATTATTACGTAATTGTAATATTTGTGTTGTCAGACCAGGTAACACGGGTAAGCTGGTGAGATTTTTAACGCGCTCGTTTATATGTAGTGCACGGGTAGAATTTTCAGCGTCCAGCGTTGGTTGTGGATTTTTCAGATCTGAAAAGGAGCTGCCTATGAGAACATCGCTGGATAATTGTATGAGGTCGTTGCTGTGCACACGTAGCAGGGATTGGCTTTGATGTGCTTCAAAATAAACCACATCCTGATTGGTTACAGCTTCATCAATAATTAATTGTACACCCATGCTGGTATTCAACTGACCAGGTCGATTATCAAAATGTTGCAGGAATTTTTTCAGTTCTTTTATATGTAAAAAACGTAGCTTGCGATGCAGCAGAGTATTGAGCTTGCTTAAATTTAATTGGTGACTCGCGGGCATTAATGCCATCACGGCAACGTTGTCATCCCTGAGCAGTGCAATCCGGGTAAGTTGACCCTCAGCCACCGACTTTTGCTGCCAATCATCATCAAGTGTGATGCAATCTGGTGTCTGGATGGTATCGTAATGAATTGCCAGTGAATCGAATAATTTTTGTAATATAAAATTTAGTGACAAAGAAGCCATATTGTCCCCAAGTGAGATCCCTCCACAGTAAATTTATATAACGGCCTGATTCTTCAGGATCTTTAACGAATATCCCAAAATGTGAATAAATACCACTTTATTTTTACTGACTTGCGACAAAGTGTAGGCTATAACGTTTTAGTTGCCAGTATCGGTTACAATTGACGGCTAATAATCAATAAATTCGCATAATAAAGCAGTAAAAGAGGTAAAAATGGCGAAAAAAGCGCGTCTCACGGCTGAACAAATTACGCATTTCGAGCCAATTTCGGCGTTATCGCGTGCGCGACTTGAAGAGTTGGTGACACTTGCCTACGTCGAAAGAATTGGCCTGGGTGTGAGTGTGTTTCGCGAAGGCGATGTGGATAACCAGGCTGTTTATTTATTAACCGGTGATGTGCAATTAACCAGTTCTGATGGCAGTATCGACAAGGTACTCAGTGCCACCACGGCACAAGCAAAATTTCCGCTTGACGACAGTCAGCCCCGACAAATGAGTTGCGTGGCAAATGGCCCGGTTGAACTGCTGCGCATTGATAACAGTGTGCTGGATTACATCATGATGTGGGACCAGTTAACCGGTACAGAACAAGAGCCTGTTACGCCAGCGTCAACACCCGTACTCGAGAAGCCTGTCCCGGTAAATCGTGCGCCGCAATCTGCTCAAGCCGCAGTGGCAGAAGCGTCAGTCAAGAAGCCGCCGGTAGAAGTTAGTCATGCTGCGGATAAAAAGGCCACAGCTCAGCCAGTAGCGCCTGAAAAATTGACCGATGCGGAACGTTCGCTGAAGGCGAAAATGAAATCAGAGCAGATTCCTCCTTCTCCGCCCAAAGCTGAAACATCAGCAGCGATTGTCGCTATGAATTCCTCATCAGAACACGACAAGATATCTGCAAGTCATACAAGCGAAGCTGTCGTGGATGCGCAATCCACACAAAAATTCACTGCTGTTAATACCGAGATGTCCGAGCCGAATGCATGGATGCGTCGTATGCACCACATCATGGCATTTAAAAACATGCCGCCGGCAAATATCCGCATACTGCTTGATCGCATGGAGCAAATTCCGGTATCCGCGGGTGATACGATCGTGAAACAGGGTGAGGTGGGCGATTATTTCTATGTGTTAACTGATGGCCATGCCAAGGTGACGCGCACGGTAGAACTCGCCGAGCTAAAGCCGGGTGCCAGCTTCGGCGAAGAGTCGCTGGTGTCAGGTGTTGAACGCAATGCCTCGGTGACCATGCTGAGTGATGGTGTGATGATGCGGCTGGCAAAAGCAGATTTTAACGAATTATTAAAAGAACCGATGTTGTGTCGTATGTCACCAGACGAGGCAAGAGTCAACGCCGCGAAAGGTGATATCTGGCTGGATGTACGACATGCCAGTGAATATCATCATGCACAGTTACGCAAAGCCATTAATATACCCTTGCATGAATTGCGTTCAAGACTGACCGAACTGGATAAATCCAAACGTTATATTTGTTATTGCAATACCGGTCGACGCAGTTCGGCGGCGGCTTTTTTGCTGGTACAAAACGGTTTTAACGCCTGTGTACTGAATGGAGGCGTACGGGTTATGCCGCAGGAGTTACAAAAGGGTGACCGGTTAATCTAGATTTACCTGCCAATATAATTAACCCGGTGGCCAGCTCATCAGGCGACCGGCAAGCAGGTGTAAATGAATATGAAAAACAGTTTGCCCGGCTGCAGCATTACAGTTCATTACTACCCGATATCCTTCTTCTGCTACTCCTCGTTCAGCCGCGACATGTTGTGCAGCTAGATACATTTTCCCCACCAGTTCTGCATCAGCAGCTTTGATGTCGTTAATCGTGCTGATGTGTTTGCGTGGAATGAACAAGACGTGTGTTGGTGCTTGCGGATTGATGTCATTAAAGCCAATAACATCATCATCCTGATACACGATATCACCGGGAATATCACCGTTAATTATTTTGCAAAATAAACAATCCGACATAATCGACTCCTGAATATTTTTATTCCCTATGGGCTGGGGTTAGGTTGTGATTGATGAATCGCCTCTATTCCTTTCAGTACTTCATCTGACAAACAAAGATCTGCGCTGGCAATATTGTTTTTTAACTGTTGCATGTTTGTTGCACCAATAATATTCGCGGTTAAAAAAGGTCGCGTATTGACATAGGCCAGCGCCATTTGCGCCGCATCGAGGCCATGCTGCTGCGCCAGTTGTACATATTGTTCGGTAGCACGAATTGATTCCGGGTTACTGTAACGATTGTAGTCAGGCCAATTCGTCAGTCGCGCACCCGCAGGGCGTGTATTGTTTAAATACTTGCCGGAGAGCACACCAAAGCCCAATGGCGAATAGGCGAGCAAGCCGGTGTGTTCGCGCATGACCACTTCAGCCAGGCCCACTTCAAAGCTGCGATTTAATAAACTATACGGGTTTTGCACGCTGACGATGCGTGGCCAGTTTTTGTATTCACTGACTTTCAGAAATTGCATCACACCCCAGGGTGTTTCGTTCGATAAACCAATGTGGCGAACCTTGCCGCTGTTGACGATATCTTTCAGTACTTCGAGTGTTTCTTCAATGGCTATCGGATTGTCATCGAAATCGTGTGTATATCCAAGATGGCCGAAGAAATTCGTTTTGCGATCCGGCCAGTGCAGTTGGTAAAGATCAAGATAATCGGTATGCAGACGTTTTAAACTGGCATCGATTGCAGCTTCGATATTTTTTCGATCCAGACATGTCTGACCATTTCGAATATGTGGTATCCAGTCCGGCCCGGGTCCGCAAACCTTGCTGGCCAGGATAATCTGCTCGCGTTTACCGCGTGAGGCCAGCCAGTTACCAATAAATTCCTCGGTCTTGCCATAGGTATTCGCATTGGGCGGGATGGCATACAGCTCAGCCGTGTCAAAAAAATTTATGTCATGCGCGATGGCGTAATCCATTTGTTGGAAGGCTTCATCCTGGGTGTTTTGCTCGCCCCATGTCATGGTGCCGAGACAAATCACGCTGACCTTGATATCGGTATTGCCGAGTGAACGATATTCCATTAACTGTATGCAGTAGTTTCTAACGGAACAAGGTTAACACACCGGTATAACCATACAACCGGTTACCGGCAATTTCACCGTTGGCATAAAATCCAACAATGGGTATGTCAGGAAAATATTCATCAATTAACTGCATTTCAAGATTGGGTTTCCCGAACATGTGTTGGCCACGACCAAGACAACTGAAATACAAACCACCTTGTGGTTGTGAGTCAAGTCTGTCCTTGAGACTCTGCAGCATGCGTCGCATATCGGTGATGGCGGTCTGATGGTCGCGTTTACAAAACATGATTTTGCTTCCCGCCTGCAAGTTATCGCCGATGGCGAGATATCCATTTTGCGGATCTATGCCCATGACATTACGTACCAGGTAATCGCCCGTATCACTGCCGCTCACGGGGAAGCCGGCAAAAATGTATCCGGCTGCGCGATCGATCTCACGTGCCAGTACTTCACCGATGTCTTCCTTGAAGACGTCAAGAGCCGTTCGATTATCAATTGTCATCGCCATATGATGATCACATTCCGTTATAGTGCGCACCGGCCCAATGGGTGAACACCCTTGTGTTAATGCCGTGACTACATGGTCTGCATGGTGAAATACCACACCGCTTAAACTACCTTCCGTTACCGTGTTGGCAACTTGATAATAGTATTGTTGTGCGGACGTCATGCCACCGACCAGATAACCATGCCCCAGTTGTTCCGGCAAATCCTGTATCAGGTTTGGTAATTGTCCGTTGCGTGGGTCGCCATGCACTACCGCAAAACGTACACTGTCTGTGCCGGTCAGGGTCAGTGTGTCAGGAGAAGTGAAGACCTCGAAACTTTCCTTGCTAATATCAGTCACCATCATTACCATGGCGGCCTGATCATAATATTCATTTTGCGTGACATTTATCGCGAGGCCTACCGTACCAACCCACTGGCAGTGCGCGAACTGCTCTTTAAGACCGGCAAGAATTTTACTCAGATACGCTGCGAACGGATCGGTTACATAAATAAAGCCGAGACTGGCATTCGCTGTATCGGCATCCGAATCGAGGATTTGTTTCAAACAGTGTTCGAGTGCTGCTTGCCACTTTTGTTCATTGCTGTGCGCATAGGTATACATGGTGATTCAGTGTAGCGTCCATTTTTTAAATTTAAAACAATTTGTCACACGATAAAGCGTATAGTGATTTTAATTATAGAGCAATGTCAGGTCTGAACGAATAACAAGTGTCGAAGTGAAAAAAACCGGGCACATCATTGACGAGCCCGGTCGTGTACCAGCTGAAAGGCGTGTGAACTACTTTGCTTTACGTTTTTTTTCAATTAATTCGTGAATGATTGGGTTTAATACCAATTCCATCGCGAAGCCCATTTTACCGCCCGGTACCACGATTGTATTGGGACGTGACATGAAAGAATCCTGAATCATGTTCAGAATGTACGGGAAGTCGACATTATCCGGTTTGCGGAAGCGAATCACAATGAAACTTTCATCCGGCGTCGGTATGTCACGTGCGATAAACGGATTCGAGGTATCAACAGTCGGCACACGCTGGAAGTTAATATCTGTACGTGAAAACTGCGGAGTGATGAAATGTACGTAGTCATCCATACGTCGCAAGATAGTATCGACAATCGCATCAGCCGAGTAACCACGCTGTGCGTTGTCACGGTGAATCTTTTGAATCCACTCCAGGTTTACAATTGGTACGACACCGACCAACAGATCGGTCTGGTTGGCGCAATTGACCTTGCCATCGACAACACCGCCATGCAATCCTTCATAGAACAGCAGGTCGGTACTTTCCTTGATGTCTTCCCAGGGAGTAAATTGGCCTGGTGTTAACTTGGTGTTGAGGCGTGCATTGTGTTCTGCCGCTTCTTCGTCACTGTGCAGGTAGTAACGACGTTTACATTTGCCGTTTTTACCATAATCCTTGAAGGTTTTTTCAATCAGATCAAAATGGTTCGATTCCGGACCAAAGTGGCTTAATTGCTTGCCTTTTTTCGCGAAGATTTCGATTTGTTTTTTCATCTCGGCGCGATCAAACTGATGAAAGCTGTCGCCCTCGATGATGAGTGGGTTGATTTTTTCGCGAAAGAAAATGTGTTCAAACGCGTTTTTTACTGTTGTGGTCCCCGCGCCTGACGAGCCCGTTACAGCAATCACAGGATGTTTAGCAGACATGCGAACTCCTTTCTATTATTAAGTCGGTTCGGATTGAAATTTAAGTAAAGCGTCGAGCCATATTTGGTTAATATTTATACACGCTGGCGCGAGCGAGGACTTATTCTATATAAAAGACGCTCACTTGTCTTGCTTTGGCTAAGTCTTTGTTTAGTCTTGAATTATGGTGGTAGATTGCTCGCGTTTTATAGCGCGATAGCCTATATCCGTCCGATAATAGACATTTTGCCAGTAGATTTGTTTAACACGCTCATAGGCACGTTGTTGCGCTGCAGCCACCGTATCGGCAATGGCCGTGACACAGAGTACGCGCCCACCACTGGTTACAATATGGCCAGAAAAGCGTTCGGTTCCGGCGTGAAATACTTTGGTATTTTCTACATGCTGCTCAAGCCCGGTAATACGTAGACCTTTTTCGTAAGCATTGGGATAGCCACCGGCGGCCATGACGACGCCGACTGTTGGACGGGTGTCCCACTCGGCCGTGACGGTATCAAGCTTGCCATCCACCGCCGCATTGCAGAGCGCTACCAGATCGGATTTGAGGCGCATCATGATTGGTTGGGTTTCCGGATCACCGAATCGACAATTGTACTCAAGGACTTTGGCCTTGCCATTCGCGTCGATCATCAAGCCGGCATAGAGGAAGCCGGTATAAGGATGACCATCATCTGCCATGCCTTTCACTGTTGGTTCGATAATGTCATGCATGGCCTGTGCAAATATCTCGTCGGTGACAACCGGCGCGGGTGAGTAGGCGCCCATGCCGCCCGTGTTTGGACCTTGATCGCCATTATCTCTGGCCTTGTGATCTTGTGAGGTGGCCATCGGCAGAATATGTTCGCCATCGACCATGACAATAAAACTGGCTTCTTCACCATATAAAAATTCTTCCACCACAACACGGTGTCCGGCTTTACCAAACGCGTTACCGGCAAGCATATCTTTTACTGCGGCAATGGCTTCGTCTTCTGTCTGCGCCAGAATGACACCCTTGCCTGCGGCCAGTCCGTCGGCTTTCACAACAATAGGCGCGCCCTGTGCTTTTATATAGGCGACGGCCTGATCAATATCGGTAAATTCACCATACGTAGCGGTAGGGATATTATGACGTGCAAGGAAGTTTTTCGAGTAAGCCTTGGAACCCTCCAGTTGCGCCGCCGCTTGTGATGGACCAAAACAGCGCAAACCTGCATTTTGAAAGGCATCAACAACACCGGCTACCAGAGGGACTTCCGGTCCGATAACTGTGAGATCGATATGATTGGATTTGGCCAGTTCTACCAGGCCATCAATGTCGGAGACGTCGACAGCAATATTTTGTAATTTTGGTTCTGATGCCGTTCCCGCATTGCCAGGTGCAACATAAACTACCTCAGCTTCAGGACTTTGTGCGAGTTTCCATGCCAGTGCATGTTCGCGTCCGCCCCCACCGACAACAAGTATATTCATTTGCATACTTCATATGTAAGGTTAAAAGTGATGCTGACTATGCCTGAACATTCACCAAGCGTCAAAAATTATTCCCGAACCTGGTGTTTTGCTGATGCACTTTTATTATGGTAGAGCATGTAACGTGTGGTCTCCAAAATGCCATCCGTCAGTGCCTGCATTTTTTTCGCGACATCAGGAAATTTTGTTATGACATTTTCAGATGCATTCGTAATGGAGGTATCGTATAAACGGTGTTGACCACTGACGTTATTGGTGAAAAATAAAAAGCGTTGGCCAACCAGGCCATATTCGGATCGACCAACGTCGGGAGCGATAAACGCATAGCGTTGTGCATCAAATTCCGGGTTAAACAGATTGCGTCCCATGGTTGTATTGGTATAGCTGGTGGCAGCCAACCCCGCGATAGAGGGTAACAAATCGACTTCGCTGGCGATGATGTCATATTGCTGGCTTTTTGGCTGACTGGATGGTGTGATCAAACCCGGCGCATAAAAAACCAATGGCACATGCAAGCCGGTCAATTCAAATCGTGTTTCAAATTCCGGAGTATGGTTGCCACCAAATCCACTGATACCATGATCACCATAAAATACAAAGATGGTATTGTTCAGGTACCCGGATTGTTTTGCCAGGTCCATAAAATGCCCGATGCTGTGATCCATAAAACGGAATGCATTAAATTCCTCTTCGGATGCAAAACCGTTAGGCTTTAAATCTTTTTCAGCAATCTTTTTATAGGCAAAGTTGTGATTATTTTCCGGAATAGTATAGGGGCGGTGATTACCGGAAGTTTGCAGGATGGCGAAGAAAGGTTTTTTCTGCTGTTTGAAGACCTTGTCTGCTTCTTCGAATAACGACAGATCTGATATTCCCCACACATCAACACGCTCGGAAGTGTAATCACCTTCTTCATGAATTTTCAGTCCGGGTATGTTGTGCGACAGCACGCCGCGTATGTTGCCCCAGTTTGCACTGCCGCCGAGAAAATAAAACTTATTATAATCTTTGAAAGCATTAACAATCGTATGTTGATCAACAATGAGCGGATTGCGTGATGAGGTTTTATTCCTTTCAACATCTGGCAGGCCGGTAATCGCACAAAAGACCGAACGTGCCGTTCCGGTAGTGGGCGAATAGTAACGTGTAAACAGGATGCCGTTATCGGCCAGCTTGTCGAAATGCGGCGTCGGGTCAAGTGGATTCGAAAAAGCGCCTGTTTTATAGGATGCGAATGATTCGAGAAACACCATCACAATATTCGGTTGTTGCTTTGCGAACGGCCCCGGCTTGTCTATATGACGTGTATAGTTAAACGGTGTGCCATTCTTGATGCCGAGATAGTCTGCGATTACCGGATAATAATGTCGTGCAGTTTTCTCATCGTAACTGATATTCTTGTTTTTTAATGTATCAAAAAAATGCACGACGGGATTGACAGCTACTGCCGGTGCAAAGGCATGGGTTGAAGCAAATGCATCACTCCATCGCAGTGGATAGTAAGAAAACTTGCCATACATACCAGACAGGTAAATAAAGAATGCCAAAAAACCAATCAACAGACCTTGCCACCATTTGTAATACGGATGCGAAAGTGTATTGCAATAGGCAGTAATTCTCGCTTGCGCAACATGGTAAATAAAGATTAATAAAAACAGACCAATGAGAAGCCAGGTAACCGGGTAACTTTGCCAGATCATATTGGCAGATATGGAGAAGTCCACCAGGAAGCGCAGCGCGCTGGCATCAAGCGGTTTATGCAGGTAGGCGAAGTGCGCATAATCAATAAAATAGACCAGCGTGATTAAACCGAATGCCAGCAACATGTAATTGAGCCAGAAGTAACGGGCGATAAAATTATTAAAGGGGTTGAATGGTTTTATCCAGCCAAGCAGGAACAGCGGTAAAAACATGAGCAGGATAAGCCGTAAATCAAATTTGATACCCAGGTAAAATGCCGTTATTAATTCGTTGAACGGAACAGGGTTGTTCGAATCCTTGAACCAGAACCAGTAACCAAAACGATACAGGCTGAGAAATATCAGTAACAGGCCAACACTCAGTAACAGGTAACGCAAAAAGTGCGGTATTTTTTTCAGAATAATTGTCATTTTATTCGCTTTGGATTTGATTTAATGTTATGACTGTGACACATTTAATTTAGTTCAACTGATACCAGATTCTGACCATGCGATTCTCCAGCTTCATGAAATTTTTGCGCATTATAACGCAAGCCGTTGCGTTGATTGTGATTATTTATGGTATTGGTCGCTTTGTTGAAGTAGCCATCGATAGTCGATTGAGCGGGACAATACCGGTATATTTGCAGCAGGCATCGGCCACCGCAATGACTTTACGATGGCACAGTGATGAGGCCTATGCTGCAGAAGTGCTTTACGGGACAAGCCTGGATCAGCTGGAACTTAAAACCACTGAAAATACCTCCGCAAAGGATCACCGTGTTCGTTTACATGACTTAACTCCCGGTACACGCTATTTCTATCAGATAAGGCAGGCACAGAAGCCAGTGTATGCCGGTGCGGAATTCTGGTTTGTTACCTCACCACCGGTTGGCGGAAAAGCGTCGACCCGTATATGGGTGACGGGCGATCAGGGTTATGCATCAGAAGTACAGTCCGCTGTGCGTGATGCCATGATCACCTGGACCGGGTTGAACGCGCGGGACAATAAACCCAATATTGATTTGTGGCTTACCACGGGTGATAACGCCTATAAATCAGGAAGCGTTGCGCAATTTCGCAAAAACTTTTTTACCCCGTTCGAGCCAATTTTACGCAATATTCCGGTCTGGCCTGCTTATGGTAATCATGATGCACGTCGCTGGAGTTTTTACCGTTTGTTTGATTTTCCTGTGCATGGTGAAGCGGGGGGAGTTGCTTCCGGTACGGAAAGTTATTACAGCTTTGACTATGCAAACGTGCATGTACTCATGCTGGACTCACACGCATCGGATATGTCACCTAACTCGCCAATGTTAAGCTGGCTGAAAAAAGATCTGGCTAACACAAAACAAAGCTGGTTGATTGCTGTTATGCACCATCCACCGTATACACGGGGTACGCACAATTCAGACAACAAACTGGACAGTGCCGGGCGTATGGTGATGGTTCGAGAAAATATTGTGCCGCTACTGGAACAACACGGCGTCGACATGGTGATCAGTGGTCATAGTCACGGCTATGAACGTTCCTGGTTTATGCTGTGTAATTACAAGGATTCAACACAGTTTAATCGCCGGTATATACAGGACCGGGGTGACAATGAACAGCAGGTGAAAATGATATATCGTAAAAAATCACTGCAGCGCGAAGCCTTGTCCGGCACCATATATATGGTGATGGGTTCGTCGGCAAAAATGGATGAAGCGCAATACAATCATCCGGTTATGCCGCTGTCACTCAAACAAACTGGTTCGGTGGTTCTCGATATTGAAGATAACAAGCTGACGTCAAATTTTCTGACATCTGATTTCACGGTTAACGATCGCTTTCAGATTATAAAAGGTGATGCAACGGCGCCTGCTGCCAAATCCAGTTGCGATTTTCGTGTCAAGCATCCGCGATCTTATTATTATTGATTCGCCGGCATAAGATCAGGCCTGGATTTTATATGCCATATTGCGCGCGATAAGCGGTAATCTTGTCGAGAACATCAGGTGTATTTTTTTGTGTAAGATACTCTATTAAATCAGCGAGCTTGACAATACTGATAACGGGAATACCAAAATTTTGTTCCACTTCCTGAATCGCTGACAATTCACCCTGACCTTTTTCCTGACGGTCCAGCGCGATAACAACACCCGCAGGTTGTGCGCCGGCTGCAGTAATGATATCCATCGCCTCGCGAATGGCTGTGCCCGCGGTGATCACATCATCAATAATTAATATTTTCCCTTGCAGTGGTGCACCAACAATATTGCCACCTTCGCCGTGACTCTTGGCTTCCTTGCGATTAAATGCATAAGGGATATCCTGTTGATGATGTTCTGCCAGCGCAACCACTGCACTGCTGGCCAACGGGATGCCTTTATAGGCAGGACCAAACAACACGTTATAATCAATATTGGCATCAACGATCGCCTGTGCGTAAAATTGCCCGAGTTTGGCCAGAGCAACACCGCTGTTAAACAAGCCGGCATTGAAAAAATACGGGCTGACACGGCCTGACTTAAGGGTAAATTCGCCAAAGCGTAAAACATCTTGCGACAAGGCAAATTCAATGAATTGTTTCTGGTAATCCTGCATAATAAATCCTTCGGTCTGGAAATGGCTGGCGGCGTGTGATCATACACTGAATGGTCAAATCGAAGCCAGTGCAAGATAATACAGTTTGTGAAATCTTGCCAGATATTAACGCAATATAACGAAATATTACGAGGGCACAGCATGCGAGTCATTACGGCCAATGTGAATGGTATACGAGCGGCGGCGAAAAAAGGTTTTTTCGACTGGCTGAAAAAACAACGTGCAGACGTGGTTTGTATACAGGAAACCAAGGCACAGATCGATCAACTGCAGGACGAAATATTTCACCCCAGGGGTTACCACTGTTTTTATTTTGATGCGGAAAAAAAAGGTTATAGCGGTACGGCGATATACAGCAAACATCAGCCGGATAATGTACACATGGGACTGGGATGGGATCACGCCGATACGGAAGGGCGCTATATCCAGGCAGACTTTGGCAAGTTGAGTATTGCATCGTTGTATTTGCCCTCCGGTTCATCAAGTGACGAGAGACATCAAAACAAGTTACGATTTATGGACAAGTTCATGGATGAGTTAAAGCGCATGAAACGCAAACAGCGTGAGTACATTATTACGGGTGACTTCAATACAGTACATAAACAAATCGATATTAAAAATTTTACCAGCAATCGCAAAAACTCCGGTTGTACCGATGAAGAACGTGCCTGGCTGGATGACCTGTTTGATAATGTTGGTTACGTCGATGCATTTCGTGTCGTTAACGACAAACCGGATCAATACACCTGGTGGTCAAATCGCGGTAATGCCCGCGCCAATAATGTGGGCTGGCGTATCGACTATCACATCATTACTCCCGGTCTGAAAGACAAGGTAAAAAAAGCTGCCGTATATAAAGAAAAATGGTTTTCGGATCATGCGCCGTTAACGATTGATTACGATTATGAAATCTAGTCGGCGAATCTAGATGGTATCAACAAAACAACATTCCTGGCGTGAGGCAATCCTGGTATACACGCGCCCGCGTGTGATTGGCATGTTGTTTCTCGGCTTTCAGGCAGGCTTGCCTTTCCTGTTAATTTTTTCCACATTAACCGCATGGCTAAATGAGCACAACGTAAGTAAAACAACTATTGGATTTTTTGCCTGGGTTGGTATCACCTATTCAATAAAATTTTTCTGGGCACCGGTTATTGACCGATTGTCAGTTCCAGTTTTATCAGCCTGGTTAGGTCATCGTCGTGGCTGGATGTTGTTGGCGATGAGCGGTGTTGCGATCGGTTTAGTATTGCTTGCGCAGCTTGATCCAAAAACACAACTCACAACCGTAGCGTTAACGGCCTTGTTTATTGCGTTCAGTTCGGCGACGCAGGATGTTGTGATTGATGCTTATCGTATTGAAGCGATAGATAACGAATATCAGGCTGCTATGGCGGGCATGTATCAGGCCGGTTGGCGCATTGGTGCGAATATTGTCGGTTTTGCTTTTGCCCTGTTTCTCGCAGATATATATAGTTGGCAGTTTGCCTATACAACCATGGCCTGTTTTGTTGCGATTGGTATTACGACGGTCATGTTTATTTCTGAGCCAAAACGATCGGTAACAAAAGAAACCATCGCAAATGAACAACGTGTTATTGACTATATTGCATCGCGTGATAAACCGAATCACTTTATTGCATGGTTAATCGGCGCGGTGGTTTGTCCGTTTGTCGATTTTTTCAAACGTAACAGTAAAATCGCTCTGATAATCTTGCTTTTCATTGGTGTCTATCGTATCAGTGATATCGCACTGGCAGTGATGGCAACACCATTCTATCTCGATATGGGATTCAGTTTGTCTGAGATTGCATTTGTAACGAAAATTATCGGAATTATTATTACCATCCTGGGTGCATTAACAGGCGGTATTTATGTCGTGCGATATGGTATTTATCGCTGTTTGTTTGCAGGCGCGATCATGGTGGCACTGGCAAACCTGTTATACGCCGTAATGACGGTAATGGGTCATGATATGGTGTGGTTTACCTTGATAGTCGGTGCGGATAATTTTAGTGGCGGATTCGCCAGCTCGGCCTTCATAGCGTATTTATCCAGCCTGACGAACAGGGCGTATACCGCCACCCAATATGCCTTGTTCAGTTCGTTGATGACTTTGTTTCCGAAAATTATTTCCGGCTTCTCTGGTTTGATTGTGGATCAAACAAGTTATTTGATTTTCTTTATTTATGTTGCTTGCCTTGGCATACCGGGAATGTTTCTGGTGTTATGGTTAATGCGGCATGATCATCTGAATAGCGGTACTGATACAAAATAATCTGTATGGAAATTCAAACCTTCATTTCAGCATTCGTTGTCGGAATTCTCGGTGGTGTACATTGTGTCGGTATGTGTGGCGGCATTGTTGCAAGTCTGAGTATCGGGCTGCATCCGGATAAACCGTCCAAACCAGATTTCACTTATTTACTTGCCTATAATCTTGCGCGCATTACTGCCTATACATTGGCAGGAGTGATGATTGGCTGGTTGGGCGCTGCAATGATCGATCTGTTAGCGGTGAATACCGGTCAGCAATTCCTCAGTATGATTGCCGGACTCTTCATGGTGTTGCTTGGACTGTACCTGGCGAACTGGTGGCGGGTACTGACCCGACTCGAAACGCTCGGCTCACATGTGTGGCGCTACATAGAACCTTTCGGTCGACGCTTTATCCCGATTAAAAATGTACGCCATGCTTTTTTGCTGGGATTTATATGGGGCTGGCTACCGTGTGGCCTTGTGTACAGTGTCTTGATCTGGACGCTCAGCAGCGGCAGTGCCTGGCAAGGGGGCTTGACCATGCTGGCATTTGGTCTGGGTACATTGCCCAATTTACTATTAATGGGAATGTTCGCTGTCGCTTTGCGTAATGTTATGAAACAGCGCTGGTTACGCGTAGTTGCCGGCCTGGTCATTGTCTGTCTGGGTTGCTACCAAATCTTCCGTGCTATCGCGGTGTTATTTTGGTGACGGATAGCGGTTTTTACAATTTTATTTACAGGTTATTTCGATAAGAATTTATACTGGTTCCAGAAAAATACAGATTTACTGCTATAAATAGTTAATGAATCCAGGCAGCAATGACGATAACTTGTTGTGAAACTGGTACTATTTTATAAACGAGGCCTTGAAATATGTTTAACAAAATTTCTCCCCAAATTGGCTTGATTTGTCTGCTGCTGGGATTTGTATCTTTGCTGGAGGCAAAGACATCGGATGAGTTTCCTGCGCGTAAATTATATCCTGCTGTACCCTATATTGAACTGGATGCCCTGTTCAAGAAGAAAGACAAGGTCATCATTGTCGATGTACGCTCAAAATATGAATATGAAACATTACGCATCAAGGGTGCTCTGAATATTTCTTATTCCGAGTCCAGTTTTGTGGACAAGATGCGAGAGCTGCAGGCAAAGAATCCGAATGCTGAAATCATTGTGTATTGCAATGGCAAGACCTGCAAAAAATCCTATAAGGCTACACAGAGTTGTCGCAATGCCGGGATTAAAAATGTTATCGCTTATGATGCAGGCATTATGGATTGGGCAAAGAAATATCCGGCAGATTCAGTATTGCTGGGCAAAAGTCCGATCGACCCGGCCAGGCTGATCAGTAAAAATAAATTCAAGGATCACCTGTTACCGACTGATAAATTTGAATCCATGGTGACACAGAAGGATGTCATTGTGGTGGATGTGCGTGGCGCGTTTCAACGTGAAGGGGTGAGTTTGTTCCCCGGGCTTGATTACCGTGGCGAGCTCGATAACCCGTCAACACTGGATGGCTATATTCAGGATGCAAATAAAAATAATAAAACACTGCTGATTTATGATGAAACCGGTAAACAAGTGCGTTGGCTAATGTATTACTTGCAAGACAAGGGACTTAAATCCTACAAATTCATGCAAGGTGGGGCGAATGCTTACTATAAAGCGTTGCGTAAAAAATACGTGAGGTAGTCTGGCGGATAGTTAATTAAAAAGGCCACGCATTGCGTGGCCTTTTTAATTGTTGCTAACATTAAATTTGTTCAAATCTAAACGAACGCAGTGTCTGTTACTGTCAGGCTACTTTTTAGAGGATGAGCTGGTACTGGTCTTGGTAGCGATAAAAAGTATAGCTGTGACACTTTCTTTCATGGCATCGATAAATGATTCACCCAATGCAGATAGTGCGTCCAGAGACCATTGTTTTGCTATTTCCCCTGTTGTGGCTTTCATCTTCTCCGGGTTGTCTTTGTGTTTTTCTGCGATAGCCTGAAGTTCAGCGAGTTTTTCTTTTTCATACAATGATACTGAATCACGGTTCATCAGCGTTTTTAAGTCTGATACAGTTGAAAGACCGGGGCCATCCATTATGATTGCCGCACCATGCGAGGCGATTGGTAACCAGCCATATCCTGATTTTTGCCCGAGTTCAGAAAATAATTCTTCCGCAGCAGGACCATCACCGCGATATATTGCCGTCAGTCCCAACACAGATTTTGCAGCCAGACGCGAATTTTTATATTTTTCATCAAATGCCTGGCCATTTTCCAGCACACTGGCTTTGGCAGCGTACTGTGCGCCTAATCCTTTCCAGCCATTACTGTGCAGCGAAACGGATAAGGCAGAGTAGGCAAGATACCGGCCAATATCATCTTCGGCGGAATCGAAGGCCAGATCAGCTTCTGCGAGTGACCATTTTTGTTGCATGCCCAACGCCAGAGCGATGGCTGCATAGGAATGAATTATTTCTGGATGTATTTTTGATTGATCTTCTGTCTTTCGCGATTTGTTATATAACGCTACACCACAGGATTCACGGTATTTTTAGATACGGCCTTGTAGGACATATAACTAAATGAATTTTGCATGTCCTGATATTGCGCATGTTCCGTCTTTGGAGTGAAAGAGCAGGCAGGTAAAATTGAAATTAGCATGAAAAGAAAAAAGATACGATTGTACTTGGCCAAAACACTCCCCCCATTTAATGTAAATAATATTTTTGGTATTTAATCAGTTATAAATATAGCAAAAGAGGTTGAGACAGAAAACATCTGGATTCACGAGTTTACAGGCTGTTTAAAGCAAAAGGCCACGCATTGCGTGGCCTTTTTTTTAATGATAAACCCAGAGAGTTTTAATTACCTAACTTCTTCTGAATGGCTGCAAGTACGTCGTCACTTGAAGTAGCAGTAACGGTCAACAGCATGCCTTCTTTTTCATAGAAGTCAGCAAGTGGTGCGGTTTTTTCATTGTAGGTTTCAAGACGGTGGCTGATGGCCGCTTCGGTTTCGTCTTCACGTTGAATAACCGGGCTGCCACATTTGTCGCATTTGCCTTCCACTTTAGGTGGATTGCTCTTGACGTTATAAATCGCCTGGCAATCAGCATTGGAACAGGTACGGCGTGTGGTCAGGCGGTCCAGAATCACGTCACGTGGCACGTCGATGTTGACAACCATATCCAGTTTCTCACCGATTTTCGCCATCAGGGTTTTTAATTCTTCGGCTTGCGGGATGGTGCGTGGGAATCCGTCAAGCAGATAACCTTTTTTGCAATCATCTTCCTGTAGACGTTGTTCCATGATGCCCATGATCAATGAATCCGGAACCAGGTCGCCGCGACTCATGTAGCCCTGGGCTTCTTTGCCCAGCTCGGTGCCGGCAGCGACTGCGCCGCGCAGGATATCACCTGTTGAAATTTGTACTGAACCGTCGAGTGCGGTGAGTTGTTTGGCCACGGTGCCTTTGCCTGCGCCCGGAGCGCCTAATAAAATCAGTTTCATAATCAATTTTCCTTCAGAAAGCCCAAATTTTTCGCAGGCGCAAACATAAAGCATCCCCTGCCAAGGTACAAGAGGCATTGCCCGGATTTGGTCGGTTTATGCCCATATTGTATCCGGAATAGCGTAATTTGGCCGGATTAGCGTTTCTGGAATCGATACAGGGCGATTTCGCCCAGCAGGTTGGGTAAAAACTTGTTGACGAGCCGGGCGCGGTGTTCGCGATCGACAATGCTGCGCTCAACGATCTGCAAGCCCTGGTCGCGACAAAAATCTTCGAAATCGTTGATGGTACAGAGGTGAATATTCGGCGTGTTGTACCAGGTATTGGGTAATGTTCGTGTGACAGGCATGTTACCCGTAAACAGCTGGATGCGGTTACGCCAGTGGCCAAAATTGGGAAAGGTCACAATCACCTGTTTTGCGACGCGCAGCATTTCCATGATGACCTTGTCTGGACTGTACAAAGCCTGAATCGCCTGTGACATCACCACGTAATCGAACGAGTCATCATCGAATCCCGTCAAGCCCTGGTCGATGTCACCCTGGATCACGTTGACGTTATTTTTAATGGCCGCGACGATGTTGTGCTGATCAATCTCGACGCCATATCCGGTGACATTTTGTTGCGACTGCAGATAGGCCAGCAGTTCACCATCACCACAACCGAGATCGAGTACCCGGCTGCCGGGTTTTATCCACTCGGCAATAATGTGTAATTCAGTGCGTAATTCGAGTAGTGCCGCATTCATTTGCATGACTCCTTCACGTGTGTCATGTAGGCGTATAACACATCCATGTAATCCGGAATCGGCATTAAAAATGCGTCGTGACCGTGTTCTGCTGTGATCTCTGAGTAGGTGACATCCTTGTCTGCATCCAGCAAGGCCTTGACGATTTCGCGTGAACGTTCCGGTGCAAAGCGCCAGTCGGAAGTAAAGGACACAACCAGAAAGCGCGCCAGTGTTTTTTGCATCGCCCTGGCGAGGCTGTCATCGTATTCCTTGGCAGGGTCGAAGTAGTCCAGTGCCTTGGTCATCAGCAGGTAGGTGTTGGCGTCAAATTTATCGACAAAGGCTTGACCCTGGTAACGCAGGTAACTTTCGACCTGAAACTCGACATCAAAATTAAAATTCATTTTACCTTCACGCAACTCCCGACCGAACTTGGCGCGCATGGATTCATCTGACAGGTAGGTTATATGCCCCAGCATGCGTGCCAGCATCAGGCCGCGGCGAGGGATGGTGTTATGTTCATAAAAATGGCCGTCATGGAATTCCGGATCGGACCGGATTGCCTGACGTGCAACTTCATTAAAGCCGATATTTTGTGCAGATAATTTTGGTGCAGCGGCGATGACGATCGCGTGGCGCAAGCGATCGGCGTATTCAATGGCCCATTGTAAAACCTGCATCCCACCGAGGCTGCCGCCCATGATGGCGGCAAACTGCTGAATGCCAAGTGTGTCGGCCAGACGGGTCTGACTGTGTACCCAGTCTTTCACGGTCACGACCGGGAAATCACTGCCAAAGGGTTTGCCGGTCGCCGGGTTGGTACTCATGGGGCCGGTTGATCCTTTACAGCCACCGAGGTTATTGAGGCTGACAACATAAAAGTGATTCGTATCGATAGGCTTGCCGGGGCCGATACAACTTTCCCACCAGCCGGGTTTTTTATCTTCCATGCTGTGATAGCCCGCGACATGGTGATCGCCGCTCAGGGCATGACAAATCAAAATCGCATTGGATTTTTTGGCGTTCAATGTGCCATAGGTTTCGTAAATTATTTCGTAGTCAGGCAGGGTGATGCCGCAATCCAGGGTCAGTGGATCGGTGAATTTCATCACTTGTGGCGTGACTATACCAACGGAATCAGCGGGAATTTTCTCAGGCATGTCGTTTCTTGCGGCTACTCACTTTATAAAGGTTACAACTGTATGCAGTGTAATGATGCACGACAGGGCATGCAATAAAAACCGCCGATGTCAGTCTTCTTATCGGCATACAGGTACGGCATATAGCATTCGTTTCCGTGAGGGTACTGGATGGGTACTACTGGCAGTGGTGGTGTTACAGGGTGTGCAGTAAAGGGTCAGGCTACCTGTGCATCGGATTTTTTATCGTCAATGAAGGAATCCAGTGGCTTGTTCAGTGTTTCCATTAAATTGCCGATGTCTTCCAGCTGCGCTTTGAGTAACTGTGAAGTTTTTTCCAGTTCCTTGATGCGAGTTTGCAAGGTATCCCGCGATTCATTGATTTTACGTAGACTTTCCAGCCGTTTTTCCATCTGATCCTTGTGTTCCTTAATACGTGACATCAAGGGTAACAGGGCAGACTTGCCCCAGGACGCGGCTTCCTGGTGTGCCTGATAAATGGTATTGCGTGCGTGGCTCACCATGGAGATAAAGAACTTTTTAACCACAAAGGCCTGCTCGGTCATGGTCATCATGGTACTGGAGCGATAAGCCTCTGCTTCATGGAACAGACGCTCATTTTCACGCTTGTATTTGGTCAGGGAGAACATTTTCGGTTTAATGTCGCCAATATTATGTTCTTCATTAAAACGACGATAAATAGTGAGCACGAGGCGGTTCACCTGGTCGACCTGGCTGCCTGCGCGTGACATGGTGTCGTTGATGTCGACAAAGAAATCTTTCATGGATTTTTTCAGTCCACCGGTCGTCCAGGTGCCGGTCATGCTTTTGCGTGTTTCCTGCATCATCTTGTCCAGCGAGGTGATACTGAGAATATTCAACAATTGTGAGTGCTGATCGGTAAAGCCTTTTTTATTGGCCTGAAAACTTTCTACTGATTTATAGTAAATGGCCTGTTCCTGACGGGTTTTCTTCATGAGGTGGCCAATGACGTCTTCATTTTTGCCGCTCAGATTTTGTAATTCCTTGAGCTGGTTGTGTGCTTCGGCGAGTCTCGAGGCGATCATATCGCGTGATTCTTTCGCCATGCCGCCGATTTCGCCGACAATGTTTTCACGAACGATTTCCTGTTTCGCAGGCAAAATATCTTTTGCCAGAATATTTTCCAGTGACAGGATGTTACTGCGCGCCAGCAATTCCTTGTCATGGCGAATTTTGGACAACAAGCCTTTTTGTGCTGATACCGGAAAAACATTGGTACTGTCAATATTCAGCATTTTTGCCGTGGTCGTGCACTGGGTATTTATGCTTTTGTTGATGCTGGCTTCGTCTTTCAGGTCATCCCACAAGGTATCGATTTTGTTGAGCACGACGATGCGACCATGGCGTGCATCACCGCCCAACGGTCTGACGCAACTCTCCCACATTTCCAGGTCCGATTTGGTCACGCCGGTATCCGCTGCCAGTATGAATACCACCGCCTGGGCATTGGGTAGCATGTTCATGGTGAGCTCGGGTTCGGCACCGAGCGCGTTAAGACCTGGCGTATCCAGAATGGTCAGGCCTTCTTTTAATAAGGGATGTGGAAAACTGATCATGGCGTGACGCCACATGGGTATTTCAACCTTGCCGTCCGGACCGACATTACTCGTCTGTTCAGGGCTATGTAGCCCGAGCTTAATCGCCTGTTCAGGGGAGACTTTCTTGGTTTTGATGATTTCTTTAAACGACTCCGCCATTTCTTCTGCGGAACTGGTATTGAGTTCGATGTTGGTCCAGTTGACCGGGTCTTTTTTCAGGTCATGGATGCTGGCGTCATCAAGACGGGTTTCGATAGGTAACAGACGGATAAAGTCCTGCTCTGTCTTGCCGTCATAAAAGAGTTCGGTTGGACACATGGTGGTACGTCCGGCTTCCGAAGGTAGCAGGCGGCGGTCGTATTCGGAAAAGAAAATAGCATTGATCAGCTCGGTTTTACCCCGGGCAAACTCTGCGACAAAGGCAATGGTGAGTGTGTCAGATTTGAGCGCCTGAATGAGTTCATAAATGCGCAACTCCGCCTCGGGGGTGCTCATTTTGTTACTTTCAAGCCAGGCTTGATAGCGTTCAATCGCGCTTGTCAGGTCCGCTTTCCAACGGCCGTAGGCCTGCATCTGGTCTGTAAATCGATCTGTCGCCATAATTTTGTGACTACTTTTATGTTAACTGTTTAATAAATATAGCTTTTATTATCAGTAGAATACAAGTGATAATTGAAAAACTACATTAAATTCAGACACTTTACCTGTTTTTGCCGTGGCTACCCTGTTAAATCGGCGTGTCAGTGCCTTAAGTTTAGGAAAATTCAGCATTATTTATACATGCAGGCGATGAAAAATTTCCGGGTTTATGTCCTTAGCCTGCTCGATGCAGACGGTTTTTCGTGTATTTTGTTCGCCAGATACTATCTGGATTTGATTTTTGGGTAATTTACACAGGTTCGCAATGAAGTTGCACAGGTAGATATTGGCCTTTCCGTCCACCGGCACGGCCTTAATGCGAATTTTAAGTCGCTGGTCGTGTACGCCCATAATCTCATCACGGCGTGCTCGGGTCTGCACCTTCACATCAAGTAGCAAATTTGAGCCTTGCCAGCGATAAAAGCACATGCCGTGTGGCCGATCAGATATTGGTTACATGAGCGTTGTGGTGGAAACCATTTGTCCGGCCAGGAAAGTAAGGTGTTCTACCAGCATGACGGCAAGAAATAACACAATCAATGCGAAAAACGCGCTCAAATCCAGCCCTGACATGGGCGGGATATAGCGGCGGAACCTGGCCAGCAGTGGCTCAACGATTTCCTGTATCACACTTAATACCGGTGAGTGGGCGTGCGGTGCGATCCAGCTCAATATCGCCAGGATGAAAATGCCTACGATATAAATGTATAAAAACAGCACAAACAGCTTGCCGATGGATATCACCAGTACACCAAGTAAATTGGGGAATTGACCGGTACTGATAAGAAATATCAACACCAGTTCGGTCATTTGTAACAGTATCATCAGGACTATCGCGGCAAAGTCGAGGCCGCCATAACCCGGAATAATCTTGCGTAAGGGTAACAGTAACGGGTTGCTGATTTTGACTACCGCCTGGGCTAGCGGATTATAAAAGCTGGTACGTTGCCACTGCATGATAAAACGCAGCATCACCAGCAATATAAACGCGCCGAATAATACCGATATTAAAAACGTACCCGCATTACCTAAAAATCCACCGTTCATTTGAAACTCCTGTTGCTGTGTTGGGCCGGTCAGTTATCCAGCTCGTTAGCCAAGGCCTGAGATCTATCATAGGCAGCACGCATTGCCTTGCCAATTATCTGTCGCAAGTTATCACGATCGAAACTTTGTATGGCCTGTTCGGTCGTGCCACCCGGCGAGGTGACATTTTTTCGTAATGTGCCCGGGTTATCTTTCGATTGCGCTGCCAGCACGGCAGCGCCCAGCGCTGTCTGTATCGTCAGCAATCTTGCTGCATCCGCGGCTAACCCCATTTCAATGGCGGCTTCCTGCATGGCTTCCATGACATAAAAATAATATGCCGGGCCACTACCCGAGAGTGCAGTCACCGTATCCAGCAAGTCTTCCTGTTCCACCCAGATAGCGACACCTACGGCGAGCATGAGCGTTTCGGCAAGATTCTTTTGCTCACTGGTCACGTGTGAGTTGGCGTACATACCCGTTGCACCCTGTTGTACAAGAGCAGGCGTGTTTGGCATGGTGCGAATGAGTGCGGTTTTTTCGTTGCCAATCCATTTTTCGAGGCTGCGGCAACGCAGGCCGGCCGCGATCGAGATAACCAGCTGTTTGTCAGTGAAGGCCAGTGGTTCAAGTACTGATTTCATTAATTGCGGTTTTACTGCGAGCACGATGGTATCGCAGCTATCGAGCAAGGCTTGATTTGAATCGCTCACTGTAATATGGAAAGTGTCGGCTAACTCGGCAAGTTTCTCCTTGCCGGGGTCATGGACCAAAATGTTGGCTGCGCTAAAGTCCTGGCTTACCATGCCTCCGATCAGGCTATGTGCCATGTTGCCGCCACCGATAAAGCCGATTTTCGTTTTCATGTGCGTACACTACTGGAATTCGCCCGTTGGAGACAAGTCAAAATAGCCCGGGTGAAACAATATTGAGGTAAATAGAATATCTCATAATGGTCCGCAACAGATGTTTTTAATGATAAACAGATCTCAATCGTGAATAGTGGTGTTTCAAGAATTTAAAAACGTAAAGCAAGTCGCCATACATGGGTAGTTTTTTTATATCTGTACATAATCAGGAGCGAAGGCAGAAACCGCTTTTGCAAGGTGGTACAAATCGCAACCGGTTTGTTTCGCACTTCGAATTTGATACGCAGCCATTCCAGCTTGTTAAGCTTGTAATGATGATTGCGCAGGTAACGACAAAATTGGTACGCATCCAGCGTATGACGATTATAGTGCGCTGGCCAGTGCTGGTATGCGTAATGCCGGAATAGGGTTTTGGCATCATCGCCCAGTCCCGTAAATGTAATTGGTATAAATCTGGCTACCTCACGCATTCTTTTAATGACCAGAGTCTGACTTTGTCGCTCGATTTCATGGGTGGGGATCTGCAGCAATATATTCTGGTCATTTTCAGATAGCTCAAATGCCTGCAAGTATTTTTCACGGTTCAGGTTAAACGCGTTCAGTTCGGGCGGACTGGAAAGCAGTCGTGCCAGTATCGACGTGAAGTCAGTGTACATTGCACATTGCTCCAATCATGCGCAGTTCGGCTTCAAGCTCATTAATCGGTGGAAAGTCCTGGTCCCGTTCGATGATGATTGATTCAATGCCGGGAAATTCCAGCACCGTCTCCAGCAATGAGAGTATGGGCGTCTGGATCGCTGCGCTGTGTGTGTCGTGATAAATGTCCTGTTTTTTTGTGTAGCCAACGATATGTAATTGTCTGACGTATTCAGACTGAATTTCACTCAGCCAGTCTGTCGCCAGATAGTGATGATTTTTACTGTTAACGTACAGGTTGGTAATATCAAGTAATAAACCAGAGCCGGTTGCTTCACATAATCGGTTAATAAAATCTGTTTCGGCTATTTCACTTTTTATCTGGATATGGGTTGCAATATTTTCCAGCAATACAGGTTTATTGCAGGCCTGTTTGAGTTCAAGCACATGATCAATCATGCAATGTAGTGTACTCCTGGTGAGTGGAACAGGATTCAGATGACCGAGATCAACTGCATGGCTGCGGGTAAAGGCAATATGTTCGCTCACCCATTCCGGGTCGGCTATGTTACAAACGTCGACAAAACGTTGCAGATGCGAGCTATCCAGCTTGCCGGGTGTGCCCAGCGACAGGCCGAGCCCATGTAAAAAAAGTGGATACATTTTTTTGAGTTCAACCAGTCGTTCTGGATGATCGAAAAAATGTTCTGCCGTCACTTCGAGGCAGTCAATCTCATCCGGACGGGAGTGTATCCAGCCGGCCAATTCATTGCGATAACCAACGCCTAGCCGCCGCATCCGCCACAACCTCCCCCGCAACCACTACCGCAGCCACTACCGCAGCCACTACTGCAACTGGAGTAACCGGAATCGCTGCCGGTCCCCAGATTATCAGCGCGCAAAAACATCGCGATGCCGCCGAATACCATAATAAAAAACATGATCGTAAACTTGTGCATGCCGACACTGGTGCCATCGATGTAACGGAATATGCCGATGGTTTCAAAGAAAACAAGCGCAATCAGCGAAATGTGTATGGTGTCGAGCCAGAATTTGCGTGCCGTGTGAAGTAAAAAATAAATCGCAACCAGGTACAACACGTACTGGAATAGAAATTCCGGTCCCTTGATGCCCATCATATAGGGTCGGGCTGTCGCAATGATCAAAAACAATATCAGCAGTGCAATCGTCCAGGTAATCAAGCTTGCAACGGTACTGAGAGCTGGTTCGATTACGACGTTATAAGGTATGGAGTTGGCGTTGTTTGACGATTGGAGTTTTATATCGCCCGCACCGGCATAGTTAAACGAGGAGTGCGCGGATAAATCAGCAGCAGCTGATTGCCCGTCGCCTGGGTTACCAAAATCCAGCCTGGCACCCGACAAGGGCAGGGCATTTTTGTAGAGAAACGCGCGTTTGCAGTTTCCACAATAGTAAGGACTATCCGGGGAGTTGCTGTCATTTTCAGTCTGCGAAGCCAGACATACCGGACATCGAATCAGTTTGGATTTGGCCATGCGTCTTCAATCCAGGTAACAATTGCGTGAAGAAAGCTAAATATGCCGCGATGAATTTCAGGTATGTCGTTTTCCTTGATTGACTTGCTGTTGTTATGAATAGCGGAGAGTAAGACGAGAATTGAAACATCAATTTTAAAAAAATCCTTGATAAGGGTAATCCGTTGTTCCAGATTATCCGGTACATCTATATTATTCAGCCGCAGTATTTCCGACACGTAGGTAAAAATGATGATATGTAAGTTGAATATATAATGATTGTAACGTGGCAGATGCTGTCTGTTCGCGATGTAATTATGAATACAACGCAAGCGCAGGTTGCGCAGGCCTTGTTCGCAAAGATATTTGACTTGCGCATCATTTACCGAGAAATCCTTAATCGGGTCGGCACCGTGTAGAATTTTATAGTGCCGCTTGATACTGCGAAATTTCAGACCAAATACTTCGAAGCTTCGCTTCATGCCGGGTCGGCCAATAATGAAGGGATCAATTTTTATTTTTGACGTTAAACAGTTTGCAATGGCAAAGTGCGCATCGGGTGTCGACTGATTTAGCACAATCAACAGATTGATGTCAGATTTTCCGGCGATAACATTTCCGCGTACGGTGCTGCCGTACAAAATGCAACTGTATAAATTGTCATGCAGAAGCTTTTGCAGATTATTACCAATTTGATCTATTGTTAATGCGTAATCAGATGGTATCGTCATTGCAGTTTTCCCCGTAGCCTGCTAAATAACTGGTTGATTCAATATGTAAAAGAGCTTCACTTAATATTAACAAGGTTAGACAAAGTTTATAAAAATACACTATTACTGTATAAATTTAGTCAACTTTTCCAATTATTTGTCGATAAAGATTCTAAATTTGGGTAACAAGAATAAGAGTAGCAAACGTGACAATATTACCGGGCGAATTGACCGATCAGGCATCAAAACAAAATTACTATGTTTCACACCTGGCAGAGGTCAACAAATCACAAGAGATTACTTCGACTGAAGATGTCGTGAATGACAAGGGCATTTTACTGGTAAAAAAAGGTGCACGCATTACGAAGGAAGTCGCAGATAAGGTCCTGCAGCACAAATTGCTTAAACCACTCGAAGAACAGCTTGAATTCGAAAAAGCACTTACCGCAGACAGTCTATATAGTGAATTCGTCAGCCTGTTTAACGAGATGGCTGATTTAAGGCAAATACATGAAAAACAGGCGTTCGATTCGGATTTGCTTGCAATCATAAAATTTGCTGCTAAAAAGAAGTTTCTGTTTCAAAAATTGACCGTTCTTAGTCATCAGTTACCCGATGTATTTAAAAAAGCGCTGTTTAGTGCCTGGCTGAGCGGGTTAATTGCAAAAAAAATTGGTCTTGAAATGGATGACATACAATGTGCCTTTGTTGCAGGACTTTTTCATGATATTGGATTGTTACACATTGATCCACAAGTGCTGTTCAAGAAAGGCAAGCTTGAACCAAATGAATGGAAAGCAATTCAATGTCATGTTGTGGTGGGCTATCTCATATTCAGTAATCTCACCAAGAAATATGCGAATGTGGCAAAGGCAATTCTGGAGCATCATGAATGTTGCGACGGCACGGGCTATCCAGTGGGCAAACATGAGGATAGCCTCGATATTCTTGGACAAATTGTTGCGATGGCGGACAGTTTACAGGCTATTCGTCTGAATCAGTTCAGCAAGACCGGCATGAATATGCGTGACACGCTGCCATTTTTACATATGAATTCTACAAAACATTTTTCACGTGTCTATCAGGCCATGTGCATCATAATTATGGAAGCAGACTTGCCCGTGGTAATGGATATTCCCTATGCAAATTACGCTGATATGCTGGACACACTGATAACACGAGTTGACGTTTTGCAGGATGCAATTGTCGTCCTGATGTTAATCTGCGATTTGACAAGGAATTTACAGGATAATGACAAGTATCAGAAATTTTCTCGCGTGGCCCGGCCGATGTTACATATGATAAACAGTTCAGGATTGGGCAAAGAAGACATACTTATCTGGCTGAAAACGCTTAAATTAAATGAGAAAAATGACAAATTACGTGAGTTGATTGAGATGGACCTGATGCAAACGGAATTACTCTGGCAGATCAAAAAAACTGTACGATTTATTGATGAATTCCTTGCCGGCTCTGGACTATTTACAGCCAAGCAGCAACAACACTTACAAAAGTTATCTGCTTATTTGTATGAAACCTTGTCTAATAATTCGATACACTAAATTTTACTGGCGATTACCAAATATCGCTGTGCCAATTCGCACCATATTACTGCCGGCATTGATAGCGGCTTCCAGATCATTCGACATGCCCATGGACAAGGTATCCAGTTCATATCCCTTGCGAATCAGATCAGACTGAATAGTGGCAAGTTTTTTAAACGCATCAAGTTGTTCGTCGTAATTATCAGTTGGCTGCGGGATACCCATGAGTCCGCGTAATTCCAGTTGTCGACAGGAACGAATGACATTGGCAAGTGCTTCAACCTGATTGGTATCGACGCCTGACTTACTGGCTTCACCGCTGATGTTAACCTGAATACAAACCTGCAGAGAGGGTAATCGGGTTGGACGTTGCTCATCGAGGCGCTGTGCAATTTTTTCCCGGTCGATGGAATGGACCCAGTCAAAGTGTTCGGCAATGGCGAGTGTCTTGTTCGATTGAATGGGTCCAATGAAATGCCAGCTTATATCCGGTAATTCTATTTTGCCGATTTTACTCAAGGCTTCCTGCAGGTAACTCTCACCAAAGTTACGTATACCTGCTGCATAAGCTTCGGTTATGGCTTCCAATGGTTGAGTTTTGCTCACTGCGATTAATTGAATGTCATCCGGCGTACGGGACACAGCGCTTGCTGCCTGCTGAATTCGCTCCAGAACTTGACTGATTCGAGAATTAATAGACATCTATTTGATTTTTATCATTTTTTGCTTGATTTTACTATTCGATTACAGTTACTTTAAGTACGGCAGAAAGCAGCCGATATTACAAAGGTATTCTAAACTATTACAAGAATGAAACAGCTGCCTTCACATTGCCCGGCTTGTGATAAGGCCCGGCGATATGGAACGAATTATCGGCTTAACACTTAACATGGATATTACATCATGGACATAACGGAATTGCTCGCCTTTGGCGTGAAAAATGGTGCATCAGATTTACACTTGTCCTCTGGCCTGCCGCCGATGATTCGTGTCGATGGTGATATTCGACGCATCAATGTACCCCCACTGGAACATAAAACTGTGCATGCGCTTGTTTATGACATCATGAACGACAAGCAGCGCAAGGACTATGAAGAATTTTTAGAGACCGACTTTTCATTCGAGATTCCCGAGCTGGCACGTTTTCGTGTCAATGCCTTGAACACGTATCGTGGTGCGGCGGCGGTATTTCGAACCATTCCGTCAAAAGTATTAAGTCTGGAAGAACTGGGTTGTCCGTCAGTATTCAAGGATATCTCGGACGTGCCGCGTGGTATCGTGCTCGTCACCGGGCCAACCGGCTCGGGTAAGTCGACTACCCTGGCGGCGATGATTGATTATAAAAATGATAGTGAATACGGTCACATCCTCACTATCGAAGACCCGATTGAATTCGTACATGAAAGTAAAAAGTGTCTGGTCAACCAGCGTGAAGTGCATTTGCATACACACGGGTTTAGTGAAGCCTTGCGCGCTGCTTTGCGTGAGGATCCGGATATTATTCTGGTCGGTGAGTTGCGTGATCTGGAAACCATTCGTCTGGCATTGACCGCAGCAGAAACCGGTCACCTGGTGTTTGGTACCTTACACACCAGTTCGGCGGCAAAAACTATCGACCGCGTTATCGACGTGTTTCCTGCAGCGGAAAAAGACATGGTACGCTCGATGCTGTCAGAATCCTTGCGCGCGGTTATTGCACAAACACTGTTGAAAAAGATTGGTGGCGGGCGAATCGCGGCGCATGAAATCATGCTTGGTACGCCGGCAATACGAAACCTGATCCGTGAAGACAAGGTCGCGCAAATGTATTCCGCCATCCAGACTGGCCAGCAACATGGTATGCAAACTCTTGATCAATGTTTACAGGATTTGGTAAGGCGCGGCATTATCAGCAAGCAGGAAGCGCGTAACCGTGCCATGAATAAAGAAGATTTTAGATAAATTTTTGACAAGGTTACGTGTAACCCGGTTAACGGAAAAAATGTCACAGAGCGTATTAATTAAGGGCTAAATATATGGACTTCGAGTCACTGTTAAAATTAATGGTACATAAAAACGCCTCCGACCTTTTTATCACGGCGGGGGTGGCACCCAGTCTGAAAATAAACGGCAAAATTGCGCCCGTCACCCAGGGCACCCTGACACCCGCACAGTCTCGCGAGATTGTATTGAGCATCATGTCACCAGCACAGCGTGAAGAATTTGAACGCACCAATGAATGTAACTTTGCGATTTCTGCCTCAGGCATTGGCCGCTTTCGTGTCAGCGCATTTGCGCAGCGTAATCATGCGGGCATGGTATTACGTAAAATTGAAACGACGATTCCAACTATCGAAGAACTGGGTTTGCCACCGATACTTCGCGATCTGGCCATGACCAAGCGTGGTCTGGTAATTTTTGTTGGTGCAACCGGTTCCGGTAAATCGACTTCATTGGCCGCGATGATTGGCTATCGCAACAAAAACAGTACCGGACATATCATCAGTATCGAAGACCCGATTGAATATATTCATCACCATGAAGGCTGTATCGTGACACAACGTGAAGTCGGGCTGGATACCGAATCCTTTGGTACCGCATTAAAAAATACCTTACGGCAGGCGCCCGATGTTATTCTCATCGGTGAGATTCGTACCCGTGAGACCATGGATCATGCCGTGGCGTTCGCTGAAACCGGACACTTATGTCTGGCTACCTTGCACGCGAATAACGCCAACCAGGCCATGGATCGAATTATCAACTTTTTTCCTGAAGACCGGCGTAACCAGTTGTTGCTCGACATGTCGCTTAACCTGAAAGGTTTCGTGGCGCAGCAGTTAATCCCCAAACCGGACGGAACCGGGCGGGTGTTGTGCGCGGAAATTCTTATCAACACACCACTCATGGCAGATTTGATTCGCAAGGGTGACATTCATGAAATGAAAGGCCTAATGGCTCGCTCACGGCAACATGGTATGAAAACCTTCGATCAGGCGTTGTATGATTTATACCGTGAAGGTGAAATTACCTATGAAGATGCGATCAACCATGCTGACTCAGCAAACGAATTGCGTTTGATGATCAAACTGGGTGACAGCAAGGGCGATGCGGATGCTATATCAGCAACGCTGGATGGCATTACCATTCAGGAAACTGACTAAGCTGAATTAACGGGTTCTATTATTATGCTGCCTGCATATTGCCAGTGACTGGTGTTCTATGTATGTTGTTGCAATTTCTATCAGCAACAACCTTCATCATATACAACACGTTTTACGGCAGCTATGCAGTAACATCGTCTTAATCAGAAAACTGCATAGGCATCAAACACCGGCCCATCGACACAAACGCGTTTCATCGCCGGACCAGTTGCTGTTTTTACTTCTACAACACAACCGGCACAGCCGCCGACGGCACAGGCCATGAATTCTTCCAGCGATACCTGGCAGGGCAGGTCATAGTCGTTGGCCAGTCTGGCGACCGCTTCGAGCATAACGTGTGGCCCACAACCGAATATTTCGACTTCCTGGCGCTGTGCATCAGTCAATGCATCGAGCCAGTGACGCGCGAGATCCGTGACATAGCCTTCATGACAACCTGTATACCCTTGCGTGCTGGCCAGGCGAGAAGGAATGTTCCAGTCTTCCATCAACGGCATTGAGGCGATGACACCATCTGGCATACCGGGTACCACAAGTTCAGAGGGTGTTAAGGTAAACGGAAATGGAACTTCCGAACCTAAAATCATGAACGGTTTGTAAAGTTTATTGGTACGTAATTCATCGGCAATAAAAATCATGGGCGGCATGCCGACACCACCACCAATTAACAGGCTGCGTGGATGTGTATCATGGTATTCAAAAGCTTTACCAATCGGGCCGAACATATCCAGTGCTTCACCGACCTTACGTTTGGCGAGCAGGCTGGTGCCATAGCCAAGTTCTTTATACAAAAACTCCACCATACCCTGTTGCTTGTTAACACGCATTATCGAGATCGGTCTGCGCATCGGTAACATGGGGTCACACTGGATATGCACGAAGCTGCCGGCTCTGGCACTGGCCGCGATTTTTGGTGCATAGACTTGCAGAATATGTTGGCCGCTGGCGTGTGCGTCATGCAATAAAATTTCCGCCTGTTCTACGAAGATGGTGTTGCGATGCGGTTTCGCGTTTACTGCTGTCGCGCTCATGCGTTTGCCTCGTAAACAATTCTGCCTTTTACCAGCGTATGCGTGACCTTGCCATTAATTTCCCAGCCGTTGAAGGGTGTGTTATGGCCATAGCTTTTTAATGCGCTTGCTTCGATAGTCCAGTGTGTTTTTGGATTAAAAACCGTGATATCGGCATACGCACCTTCACTCAAGTGGCCTTTATTAAGGCCGAGTATCGTGGCAGGAGCATAAGTTAATTTATTAATTAATTCCGCCAGCGATAGAATCTTGTCTTCTACCAGTCGCAGGCTTAATGGCAATAGTGTTTCAAAACCACTGATACCCGGTTCGGTTGCACTAAATGGCGCGAGTTTGGCATCGGCATCATGTGGCTGGTGATCAGAACTGATGGCGTTAACAATATTATTTTTTATTGCGGATCGTAATCCTTCCCGGTCACGCTGGGATCGTAATGGCGGTCGCACATGGCAGTTACTATCGAAGTATCCAATATCCATATCAATGAGGTGAAAGTAGTGTGGTGCGACATCGACAGTCACCGGTAATTTTTTGGCTTGCGCCTGCGCGATCATGTCCAGCGCGGTGACGGTTGAGATGTGATAGAAATGTGCCCGCACACCAGTTTGCTCGATTAACATCAGCATGCGTGATACCGCCGAAGTTTCTGCGGATTCCGGTATGGCATTTAGTCCAAGTCGTGTGCTTACCGCGCCTTCATGTGCACAGCCATCGCCGGCCAGGTCTGCATCTTCGGCGTGAATGAAGACGGTGAGATCACAGCTGGCGGCATATTCCATGGCACGGCGCAGGATTAACATATTGCTGATTGGTTTCATGGCATTACTGACGCCAACGCAATGGCCCTGAGTCTTGAGTGTGTTGAGTTCGGCAAGCAATTCACCGCGCAGCCGGTGCGTCAGGGCGCCGAGTGTCACCACATTGGCAAAGCCGGCGGCCTTGGCGCGATGCAAGATTAATTCTGCCACTGCCGGTGTATCAATAATCGGATCGGTATCGGGCGGTACACAAACCGTTGTAATTCCGCCAACCACGGCGGCATAGGTTTCACTGGCAATCGTGCCCTTGCTTTCGTGGCCGGGTTCACGCAAGCGACCACAGAGTTCGACAAAGCCGGGGCAGACGATGCAATTTTTTGCATTGATAGTTTGCTCGACCGTGAACCTGGCGGGTGCCTTGCCCAGCGCGGCAATTTTGCCGTTGCTGATGAAGACATCGAGTTTTTTATCAATATTATTTTTCGGGTCAATGACGTGTCCGTCTTTGATATGAATGTTGGTATAGACGGGCTTCATTATTTATCCGCCTCATCGCTTGACGGTTTTCGGCCTAACACGCGTGACATGATGGCCATGCGTACGGCGATACCGTTTGATACCTGATCCAGAATCACAGATTGTGGGCCATCGGCCACGGCGGATTCGATTTCCACACCGCGATTGATTGGCCCGGGGTGCAGCACAATCGCATCGGGATTGGCCAGCGCGAGTTTTTCTTCGGTCAGACCATAGGTCTGGAAATATTCCGATTCACTCGGTAACAACGCACCCGTCATACGTTCACGTTGCAGGCGCAGCATGACAATGACATCCACATCTTTTAATCCCCTGGCCAGGTCGTGATACACATGGACGCCGAGTGATTCCGCTCCGGGTGGAATCAGGGTATGTGGGCCGATGACACGCACCTCCGGGATGCCCATAATATTCATTGCATGAATCTCGGAACGCGCGACCCGTGAATGCATGATGTCGCCCACTATTGCGGCGCGCAGTTGGGTGAAATCTTTTTTGTGTTTACGAATGGTAAACATGTCGAGCATACCCTGGGTCGGGTGGGCGTGCTGACCATCACCGGCGTTAATGACGCTGATGTGTGGTGATACATGTTGCGCAATAAAATGGGCTGCACCGCTTAACATGTGTCGTACCACAAACATGTCGGTATGCATGGCTTCGAGGTTATGCAACATGTCGAGCAGGCTTTCGCCCTTGCTGGCAGACGAGGTATCGATATTAATACTCATGACATCGGCGCTGAGACGTTTCGCGGCCAGCTCGAATGTCGTGCGTGTGCGTGTGCTGGATTCAAAGAATAGGTTAACAATGGTCTTGCCACGTAGCAGCGGGACTTTTTTCACCTGCTGGTCACCGATGGTGACGAAGTTTTCCGCGGCGTCGAGAATTTCAGTCAGCGTGTCGCGCTTCAGTCCCTCAATTGTCAGGAAGTGCCTGAGTTGTCCCTTGTTATCAAATTGAATATCTTGCTGATTCATTTATTTTCCTGCACTTCAAATGCGAGCGGTGTCGGGCCAGCCAGTTTAATATGTTGCGCGGGTGAAAGATCCAGGTATTCTGCTGTTACATCGGCCGCGATAGGGAGTTCTTTGCCGCTGCGTTCAATCAGGGTCGCGAGAATAACCGACGCGGGCCGACCGTAATCGAAGATCTCGTTAAGCGCGGCGCGAATCGTGCGACCGGTATGCAGTACATCATCGACCAGAATAATGTGTTGTTCATCGACACTAAAGGGCAGACTGGAAGGTTCGACCTGGGGGTGCATACCAATCTGGGTAAAGTCGTCGCGGTAGAAGCTGATGTTGAGGCTGCCGAGTGGTTGTTTAATCTTGAGTGCCTTGTGCAAGGCCTGGGCAACCCACACACCACCGGTGTGTATACCTATCATAACGGGATCGGAAATCTGCCTTGCGGTCAGGAGGGACTTTAGGTCGGTTACCACGCTTTTCAGCATGGTGTCTACATTACGTTTCTCTTGCATGAAACTCGGACATATTTTTAACTCAGCTTGCTTTGATTAAACCAACTCTCCAGGATAAGTTGCGCCGCTATTTTATCAACATCCTGAGGCGTTTGTCTGCGGGAATATTGTTGATTCAGCAATTGTTCTGCTTCATAGGATGTCAGACGTTCATCCATTAACTCAATCTGGCAGCCATAACGTTTGCCCAACTCGGTTGCGAAGCCGCGCACCTCGTCGGTAAAGGGTTGTTCGCTGCCATCCATATGTAAGGGCAGGCCAACCACCATGATGTCGGGCTGCCATTCCTTGACGAGCTTGTCGATTTCACGCCAATGTTGATCCTGTTTAACCAGCAGGGTCGTGAGCGGACTGGCCGAACAGGTCAGATCCTGACCGCTGGCAACACCAATTTTTTTGCTGCCATAGTCAAAGGCGAGGATGGTTTTGGGCATGGGGCTATTGTAGTGGATATTAAAACTTGCGGGTAATATAACCGCCGCAGTGATGATTATATATTTTTTATGCGTGACCAATATCACCCGATAACAGGCCAATTTCTACCCCGAGGTGCTGCGCCGCCGCTGCCCATTGTTGATCTGATACGGTGTTGAAAATGATGTCCTTGTCGGAGGGGCCATTTAACCAGGAATTCAGCAGCATTTCCTGTTCCAGCTGACCGGCACCCCAACCGGCGTAACCGAGCATGATTAAATATTTTTCCGGTCCGCTATTTAACGCGATGGCTTCGATTATATCCTGAGACATGGTGAGGCTGAGCGTATCGGTAATGGCCATGCTGGCTTCCCATTCGCCCTTCTTTTCGTGTAACACAAAACCACGTTCCGGCTGCACTGGTCCGCCAGCAAAAAGCGGTATATTGGCAATATCCGGGTCATCCGTATTCAGATCCAGTTGTTCGAGCAGATCGAGAAAGCTGAGATCCAGTAATGGACGGTTAATTGTGACACCCATTGCACCCTGGTCGTCATGATTGCATATATACGTGACGGAATGATAAAAGTTTGGATCAGCCAGATTGGGCATGGCGATGAGGAAGTGGTTGGTTAGGTTGGTGACTTGCGTCATGTTTTTAAGTATCGATTAAATGGGCTGAGCTATCAAGCGCATGTTACGCAAAATTATCGAATCGTGGTTTGCGGATTATCGTCGCGCATATAAAAGCGAATGTTACGGGTGAAACTCAATACTTGTGTTTCGGCGAGAATTTCTTTCGGTAGCGGTGCAAACGGTGCAGCAAGATGAACAATTTTCAGTGCGGCACTGTCCAGGGTCTTGCTGGAGGAACGGCGTAATATTTTTGCAGACAGCAACTCGCCGTGCTTACCAATTTCCACGGCAACGAGCACCCGTTCATCCAGCTTGTTGCGGACAACTTCCATGGGAATATTCTGTTCACCAATGCGTTTGATTTTTGACATCCAGCCTTCGATATAGCCGGCATAGACATGGCGCTTGGCATTGGCCGCATCGTTCAGATTATTGGTCGGATTTTTTTGATAGGTTTGTTTCAGTCGGTCTATTTCCGAGTTCAAGCGTGCGATGCTCTGACTTAATTCCATTGCCTGCTGGTAGTCAACTTTTCGTGTTTCGAGCGGAATTTTATCCTGCTGCTTTTGGTCAGGCGTTTTATAGGGTGAACGCTTGCTGGTCATGACTTCGAACTGGTTATTTTTTTTATCGAGTTTGGGAAGCTGCTCGGTCGTTTTTATGTTCGGTGCGATACCGTTATCGGGCGTTGGTAAAGGGTTTGAAAACGGGCTGGATGGGCGGATTTTATCTTCCGTATTGCCACCACCTAACTGGTTGGCCTGGGCCAGATAGTCTGCATCATCAGGCGCTTCATCCGACTTGTTATGTACCAGGGTAATTTCCATGTTGGTGATCGTGCCAGGATCTTTTTCATCTTCCAGATCGAAACTGACGCCCAGAATAATCAGCGAATGAAAAACCAGCGCGATAAAAAACATCATGCTGAATCGATCACGTGATCGGGTATTGGCGACAGAGGAATATCCAGAACTGGATTGGGAACCTGATGTTGATTGGTACGTGGCTGCCATATAAGCTGATTGTAACAGTAATTGTGCAGATTTAGTCCAGATTTACCTCAATTAGTTCAGCCGGCGGTGTGATGAAGCTGACACGTTCACGCATTGCCTTGGAAACGTAGTACTTATTATCTTCAGTAATTAACAACACATGCTTGATGTGCATTTTTTTTGCAATTCTTGCAAAGTCATCCTTGCCCGCAACAAACAATGCCGTGGCTGCAGCGTCTGCGGTAGTTGCGTCTTCATGCAATACCGTCACAGATGCCGTACCTTTGGTTGGGTAACCGGTGCGAGGGTCAATTATATGATGCGCTTTCAAACCTTCTGCTTCGTAATAGCGTTCGTAATTTCCGGATGTGAATACGCTGAGCCCGTTGTCTATTTCAAGAGAACCTATGACTGCTTCACGTGTGTCGGCAAATGGATCACGAATGCCGATTTTCCAGGGCGAGCCACCCTTGTTGCCAAGTGATTTGATATCTCCACCGGCATTAATCAGAATGTTATTGATATGAAACTGCTCCTGCAGGGCCGCCAGCGATTTTTCCAGTGCGTAGCCCTTGGCAATACCGCCGAGGTCAATCTGTATGTCCGGATTGTGACAGGTAAAGCGCACGCCTTTTATTTCAAGCTGTGACATATTCGGATTGGACTTGAGCAGTGCGCGAATTTCTTCCGGTTCGGGCGCAAAATTCTCATCAAAACTGTCCTTGTGGAAGCCCCAGAGTTTGATGAGTTTACCAATGGCAGGGTTAAACAGGTGATCACTGCTGATGTCCAGCTCTTTTGCTTTCATGACCAACTCGATAATTGAGGCAGCCGAGGTAAAGGTTGCGCCTGAACGACACAATACATTGGTACGCATCAAGGGGCCTCTGTGCCAGGCGTGCCATAATACGTGCATACGTTGAAAATCGGCATTAAGGAACTTGAACACAGCCTCTGCAGTGGCATCATCCACATCCGACAGTGTGACATTTACCACGGTACCGAATACAAACATATTGTCCTGATGTAATCTGACTTCGCGTTGCTGACACGCATTTATCAGTAAACACATCAGGACAATGATTCCAAAAAGTGTAATTCGCTGTTTCATCAAGTTTGGCATACTAACTGTTTACCTTTTTACTGCTGGGTATATGGTTACTATAGTGCTAATTCTTACTGGTTGGCCTGTGCCAGTCGGGCTTCGAGGCAATCAAACAAGGTGGCACTGATATTCAGATGATATTGCTTGTCGAGTTCACGAATGCATGTCGGGCTGGTGACATTAATTTCCGTGACGTAGTCACCAATCACGTCCAGACCAACAAATATCAGTCCCATGTTTTTCAACGTACTGCTTACTTGCTGGCAAATCCAGTGGTCCCGCTCGGATAACGCCACGCCTTCGCCTTTACCGCCTTGCGCGAGGTTGGCGCGAGTTTCGCCTGCCATGGGTTTACGCGCCAGTGCATAGGGTATCGGCTCACCATCAATTAACAGGATGCGCTTGTCACCGTCACGAATTTCGGGAATATAGCGTTGCGCCATAATGGGCGTGTTGCCCATCTCGGTCAGTGTTTCCAGTATGACATTCTTGTTTGGGTCTGTCGGGGTAACCCGAAAAATCGATTTGCCGCCCATGCCATCGAGTGGTTTGACGATCACGTCTTGCTGTTCCTGAATAAAGGCATTGAGCTGAACGGCATTACTGGCGATCAAGGTGGGTGGCAGGCATTGTGGAAAATGTACGGTAAAGAATTTTTCGTTCGCGTCGCGCAGACTTTGGGGTCTGTTGACCACCAGGGTTCCTGCCTGCTCGGCACATTCTAATATATAGGTAGCGTATATATAGCGCATATCAAAAGGCGGATCTTTGCGCATCAGGATGATATCGAGCGAATCCAGTGGCACTATCTCTGTCGTTTCAGCCTGATACCAGGCAGGATCGGCCATATTGATGGTAATATTTTGCGCAAAAGCGTAGGGCCTGTCATGTTGCATGAACATATCCTGCATTTGGATATAAAATAGCGTGTAACCGCGTACTTGTGCTTCTTCCAGCATGGCCAATGTGCTGTCTTTATGTACATTGAGGCTGGTCAGTGCATCCATTACTACGCCCAATTTTCGGCCCATAAGCATTCTTCCCGATTGTTTAACGTTGCTAACAAAGTATTCGACTGTAGGGAGCTGGCCCGTTTTCGTCAACCGTTTCGCAGTCTGTGATAAGAATATATGTTGGCAGACAATTGAGTGGCTATTTTTACTCACAATGGCTTTCAAATATTAAGTTGTCGATTCATAAGCCGATATCGTATTGAGTGCATTACAAGGATTGTTATGATGTAGTTTTTAGACTTAATCTAATTACGTTATACTAATCCGACAATGCGATATTGGAAAAAATATCCTAAAATATAGTTACTTATGGATTGTTTCTAAAAACTATGTTAAATAGTTAAAGTAATCGCGCAGAATTACTGGTGAATTATGCATCATAGTGAGCCAGTGACGGGTTTTTAACTATTTATTAGAGAATGCGATAAAGCAGGAGCGAGTAATTTTCGTATGACCAGTGAATACCAGGACTTGAAAGTTATGGTCATTGATGACAGTAAGACGATCCGCAAGACTGCGGAAACCTTACTGAAAAAAGTCGGCTGTGACGTTATCACGGCTACCGATGGGTTTGAGGCGTTGTCTAAAATTGCGGACAATAATCCCGACATTATTTTTGTCGATATCATGATGCCACGACTGGACGGATATCAGACAACAGCTCTCATCAAGAACAACAAGATTTTTCAAAAGACGCCAGTCATCATGCTGTCGAGTAAAGACGGGCTCTTCGATCGGGCAAGAGGAAGAATCGTCGGTTCTGAGCAGTACCTGACAAAGCCGTTTACAAAAGAAGAATTGCTTGGTGCAATCAAGAAACACGTAATTGGTTAATAGTGAGATTAGTTTACGTAGGTCTTTAAAATCAAGACGCTACGCTAGTTAAGGAGAAAGCAATGGCACGTATATTAATTGTTGACGATTCACCTACCGAGGTGCATGTATTGCAAAAACTATTGGAGAAGCACGGCCATGATGTTGAGTCTGTCAATACTGCCGAGGCTGGCATTCAAAAATCCAAAGCCTTACCCATGCCGGATTTGATCCTGATGGATGTGGTGATGCCTGGTATGAACGGTTTTCAGGCGACCCGTGCGATTTCGAAAGACCCTGAAACACAGAAAATCCCCATTATTATTGTTTCAACAAAAGACCAGGAAACAGATCGTGTCTGGGGTATGCGTCAGGGCGCAAGGGAATATATAGCCAAGCCAGTTGATGAAAATGATTTGATCGGCAAGATAAACTCAATACTGGGCTAGTCGACAGACTTTTTCGGTCGCGCGCACAGTATTTAAACAGGACAAGCATGAGTTCAACGGCAACAAAATCAGCTTTTATCGTATTACGTGAAATTGAAGCACGTAGCCGACAATATGCATTTGGATTGCCGCAAAAGGCCGAAGTCCGACGCACATGGTCGGGGGTTGGTTTTCGGCTGGGTGATACATTGTTAATTTCGGAAATGGATGATGTTGACGAAATCATGAAAATCCCGCAATTCACCCGCATACCCAGTGCGCTACCCTGGGTTAAAGGTCTGGCGAATGTGCGCGGAATATTATTACCGATTATGGATTTAAAAGCATTTATCACGCAGCAGGGAAGCAAGCAAAGCAGGGCGTCGAGAATAATTGTTGTGCGTAATGGCGATAACTATACCGGTTTGCTGGTTGATGAAGTATTTGGTATGCGACATTTTTTTGCTGAAGATTATGCAGATGAAATTGATGCTGATGTTGCAGGCGAGCTTGCAGAATATATATCAGGTACATACCGACAGCAGGGTAAAACTTGGAATGTCTTTTCAATGGATAAACTTGGACAGCGAAACGAGTTTATCAATATTGCTGCGCATGGCGCGCAAAAATAACATGTACTTTAAGGGTCGAAAAAAATTAAATTAGGAGCATTAACATGAAGGCTGACAGTGTAAACCGAATAGCGGGTCTATCATCCAACCGCTGGATGTTTATCTTGTTCGTACTGCTTATTGCATCTGTGGGTGGACTCGGTGTGACATATTTATTTGTTCTCTCGGGTTCTGCAGACGATCAGGATTATATTACGCGAATTGGTGACCAACGCGTACTCTCACAGGAAATCGCTAAGCTGACATCACTGGCAGCACGTGGTGATACCAGTGCGTTCCCCTTGCTGGCGCAAGCACGTGACAAATTTGAGAGTAATCTTAAATCGCATAATCGCATGACGCCGATTGCTGAAAATCCGGAAATGAAACCGCTAATCGAATTAAACGATGTCTGGAAAAAATACCGTAGTAATGTCGATATCATTATTAACGCTCAAGGCGTTGTAACCGAAATGCGTAACTACATTCAAAAGATTAACGAGCAAATTCCGACCCTGCTTGCCTTGTCTGACGAGGTGGTGGATACGATGGCAAAACAAAATGCACCACCTTATCAGGTCTATATCGCTACACGACAGTTGATGTTAACGCAACGGATATCCAGTAACGTAACAAAAGTACTGGAAGGTGGCGAAGAAGCGGTTACCGCAGCTGACAGGTTTGGTCGTGATGCTGCATTGTTTGGTCGAGTCGTACAGGATATGTTGCGTGGCAATCCGACACTCCGCATTCAAAAAATTATCGAGCCTACTGCACGACAAAAACTGGAAGGTGTAGCAAAACAGTTTGGTGAAATTCGAAATCAGGTAGGTTCAATTCTGGACAGATCTCCCGACATGTTTAACGTATCGTCATCAGCACAACAGGTGCTGGATTTATCCGCGGATATTCACAACAAGATTAAGGCCATGTCATCTGCGTACCAGAAAACAATTGATACGCGTATAGCCAACAAGGTACTTATCGCTGTCGGTGTGCTGGCGTTTGCATTTGCAATCTTGTTGGGACTGGTTTACTGGTATAACAACAAGATGACGTTAAGTATTTCAGAAGAACAACGCAGACTGGAAGAAGAAACCAATACCGGTAACCAGGAAGCGATTTTACGCCTGCTTGATGAAATGGGTGACCTTGCTGACGGTGATTTGACCGTAACGGCAACGGTAACAGAAGATATAACGGGTGCGATCGCAGACTCTATCAACTATGCGATCGATGCGTTGCGTAGCCTGGTATCGGCGATTAACGAAACCACGTTGCAGGTATCTTCTGCGGCACAACAAACACAGGCAACAGCGATGCATCTTGCCGAAGCTTCTGACCATCAGGCCAAACAGATTACTGATGCCAGCTCGGCCATTAATGAAATGGCAGTATCAATCGAAGGTGTTTCGCACAACGCAGCGGAACTGGCCGATGAAGCGAGTAAATCGGTATCGATTGCAAATAATGGTGCCGAAGCGGTGCAAAAAACTATCCATGGTATGGATACCATCCGGGAACAAATCCAGGAAACTTCAAAGCGGATCAAACGTCTGGGTGAATCATCCCAGGAGATTGGTGATATCGTGGAACTGATTAACGATATTGCAGAACAAACCAACATTCTTGCGTTGAACGCAGCGATTCAGGCGGCTATGGCTGGTGATGCGGGTCGAGGTTTCGCGGTTGTTGCGGACGAGGTACAACGACTGGCGGAACGTTCCGGTGAGGCAACCAAACAGATTGAAGCACTGGTTAAGGCGATTCAGTCTGACACGAATGAGGCGGTTGCATCCATGGAACAAAGTACTGCCGGGGTGGTAGCCGGGGCACAACTGGCCCAGAATGCGGGTGAAGCGCTGGAAGAAATCGAAAATGTATCAACTCACCTTGCGGACCTGATTCGTAATATTTCCGAATCAGCATCGCAACAAGCATCAGCCGCAACCAATATCTCGGAAACGATGAACGTGATTCAGGAAATTACCACGCAAACATCTGCAGGTACCAATGAAACAGCAGCATCAATTGGTAATCTTGCCGAACTGGCTAATGAATTACGTCGTTCAGTCGCAGGCTTCAAGTTGCCTGCCTGATAACAGGTAACTTCAGCAGAGGTAAAGCGCGTTGATGTCGTTAAAAGACGCTGAGATTGATCAGGACAAATGGCGTATGCAATCCATGCCTGCCATGGACGATGAATTGTTCAGTGCCTGGATTGAATTGATATTTACACGCACCGGTATTCGTTTGCCGAATAACCGTAAATCGTTCTTGTTGTCCAGTCTGTCCATACGTATGCGTGAATTAAAAATAAATGATTATCAAACCTATTATGATGTGGTGACAACAGGCAGTAATGGACTTATCGAGTGGGAAACACTTGTTGATCGTCTCACTGTGCATGAAACACGATTTTGGCGTGATGAACAATGTCTGAATTTGATCCGCGATGTCTATTTAAAAAAACTGGATACAAATCCACAGACATTGAAAGTCTGGAGTGTAGGTTGTGCCACAGGAGAAGAACCATATAGCCTGGCGATATGGCTGGATGCATTCCTGAGCAACAATTTGCCGAAAACCAAATTTGAGATTCATGCGACTGATATCAGTCTTGCAGCACTTGGTGCGGGTCGGGCAGGCAAGTATCCGGAGAATCGATTAACAAATTTGCCAAAGGTATTATTGCAGAGATACTTTAAAAGAATTGATGACAAGCATTACGTTATAAGTGATGACATTAAAGAGCGGGTCTGTTTTACAAAATTAAATCTGTTGTCAGCAAATACTTTTCCGTTTAACGGGCTGGATATAATTGTATGTCAAAATGTTCTGATTTATTTTGAACAAAGTATGCGGCAAAAATTGATTAATTCTATTGTCTCTCATCTAAAGCCAGGGGGCTTGCTGGTGCTGGGAGCAGGTGAAGTAACTAACTGGGTAAATAAAGAGATAGAATCCGTTCATTATGATGGCGTGCTTGCGTACAGGCGTATCTGCCAGTAGTGAGACATAACAGGTGAAATATAAATCAAGTGTGATAAATGGCAGCTAACGAACTCGACATAAATACGCTTAACTGGGTCAAGTCAGAAATTGATGAAACCATGAAGCAGGCGCGCAATTCGCTTGAGGCGTATGTAGAAGAGCAGGACGATGAGTCACAGCTGCGGTTTTGTATTAATCATTTGCACCAGGTGTTTGGAACGCTGCAAATGGTTGAGTTATACGGCGCATCACTTCTTGCAGAAGAACTGGAAGATCTTGCCAAGGCAGTACTCGATAACAAGGTAAAAAATAAAAATGATGCATTCGAAATAATGATGCGTGGTTGTTTGCAGTTGCCCGACTATCTTGAGCAACTACAAACCGGTTATAAAGATACACCAATGGTATTAATGCCATTATTGAATGATTTACGCTCGGCACGTGGTGAAGCGTTATTATCAGAAACAGCACTGTTCAATCCGAATCTCAATATCGATCCTCCAAAAGCCGAAAGTAGTGGTGAAGTACTTGAGAAAATTAATGATGTAGCCAAAAATTTGCGTCACCAATATCACCTCGGATTACTTGGCTGGTTCCAGAATAAAGACCTGCAAGGAAGTTTCAAGCGTCTTGCGAAGGTACTGCATGCGATCAGACAAAGTGGTGAAGAGCCCAATACACTTCGTATGCTATGGATTGCAGAGGGTGTTATCGAAAGCCTGATTAATAAAGGCATAGAATCCAGTGTCTCAGTGAAATTATTAATGGGACGCATTGATCGAAAAATCAAGGAAATAATCGATAATGGTGAAGTGGCAATGGCCATTGAGCCACCGGCAGAATTATTAAAGAACATGCTCTATTATGTTGCCAGCTCCTCAGCGGATGGCAAGTACACCAGTGAGCTGAAGAAATCATTCCAGTTAAGCGAAATTATGCCGGATACCAAAACGCTTGAGAAGGCGCGAGCTGATCTGGTAGCACCTAACGCTCAACTACTTGATACAGTTTCATCCGTGATGAAAGATGATTTGCAACAGGTACAGGATATTCTCGATGTATTTGTTCGAAGTGAATCACAGGACATGTCACAATTACAAACTGTAGCCGATAAACTGGAACAAATGTCAGATACACTTGGCATGCTGGGTCTTGGCCCTGAGCGAAACACCATGACCAAGCAGGTTGAAAATCTGCAAGCCATGGTCAAAGCAGAAAAAACAGTTGATGAATCCGAGTTAATGGACATAGCCAGTAGCATGATCACACTGGAGCGTACCTTGTCAGATCTTGGGGCTGTTAAACGCGCCCAGGCATTGAAGGATTCCAAACGTAAGCCTGTTGCAGAAACAGCCGAGCAACGCAAACTGCTCGAATCTGTCATCAAGGAAGCCAAGGTTGATATTAATAACGTCAAGGAAACCATCACTGATTTTAGTAAGCAATTAAATCATCCTGAATTACTTAATGATGTTCCCGCCATACTGGACAAGGTACGTGGCAGTCTGCGAATACTGAACCTTGAACGGGCAGCGAATCTTATGTCGCAATGTCGCGATTACATAGAATATGAGATCCTGCCACTCGACAAAATACCTGATACGCAAATGCTTGACTATCTGGCAGATGCCATAAGTAGTATTGAATATTACATGGAATCATTGATAGACAGCTGGGGAGAACCTTCCGCGATTCTTGATGTTGCCGAAGTCAGTTTATCTCATCTTATTGAAGAACATTCGCAAAGCATGCAGATGCGACCCCAGCCTGGGCCTGAAGAACCGGAGATTGAAGAGGAAGAAGATTCAACGCTGATCGATTTACAGCAACCTGGCGCGGAGAAGCTTGCACAATTACATACACGTGAAAAAGATGTATCAGATGATGATGATAGTCCCGATACACTTATTGATATTGAACAACCAGTATTTGACGAGCCTGATGAAAAGATAGAAGCAATAGAAATTGATGAGCCATCACTCACACTGGACAATATTGAACTGCCAGAATCATTGGAGCTTGGTCCGTATGAAGAAAGTCTGGAGTTGTCAGGAGAATTTTCCGCCGAGTACGAACTGAGTGCAGACAAACTGGAACTCGATGATGATGATCTTAACGATGTTCCTGTATCAACACATATCGAGCGACTGGATGAAGCGCTCGGCTTATGGTTTGGTGATGTAACAAACAAGGATGTATCCGGTCTGCTGCATGATGTATTGTTGAGTTTACAGGAACATGCTGAAACAAAAAATAAAGATAAAGCAGTCAAGGTATGCAAGGATATACAAAATATCGTTTCACGCGTTACTCATGGTGAAGAACAATTAACGGAAGATACAAAAAACACCTTGTTCTGGGCGCGGGACACATTAAATAATGAATTTAATCTTGAATCACCAACGCAGCCTGAAACCGGCGCAAAAACTGACGAAAAAACTGCACATGAGGAATCAACTGCTCCAGTAATCAGCGCACCTGAGCAAAAATATAATCCTATTGAAGATATTGATGAAGAAATTTTCAATATATTTCTGGAAGAAGCCGAAGAAGAATATCAAAACATCTCGCGTTTATTACCGGTATGGGTCAGCAATGTAAGTAATGAAGAACCATTGTCTGAGATGCGCCGATCATTTCATACCCTGAAGGGTAGTGGTCGTCTGGTTGGTGCGACAGATGTAGGTGAGTTCGCCTGGGCATTTGAGAATATGATGAATCGGGTGATCGACCGCACAATTACACCTGATAATGATATGTTTGACTTGCTTGATAAAGCCAAGGACACTCTGCCGTACTTGTTCAAGAAACTGGTATCGGGCGAACGCCCAAATCAGGATGTCTATACGTTAATGGAGCAGGCAAATGCGCTGAGCCGCGGTGAGTCGATTTCTGCAACTAAACAGGGAAGTGCCGAGTCACAACTGGCAGTATCGGAAGATGCAGGTGAAGATTCGCAAGGGTCGTTACGCGAAATTACACAGCCCAGAACAGAGGAACTATCCGGAGAATTAATTCCAGATATCGATCCGGCACTTCGCGATATCTACAAGAAAGAAGTGGCGACACATTTGCAATCACTACAGGATTACATAGCGGACTGGAAGCAAAACAAGTCACGTGAGGCAACCAATCAATTATATCGTGCATTGCACACTCTTACCGGTAGTGCGCGTACCACGGGCGTGCTGGCCGTATCCGAGTTGTGTGGCAAACTTGAAAATTACACCAAGTGTTTACAAAAACTCGATCAACCTGTCGATGATGACGGAATTGGAATTATTGAAGAATCTGCAAGTTTTATACACGATGTCTGTCAGCAACTGGACTCGCCTGGAAACTCAATGCCGGATTCATCCTCATTGCTGTTAACAATCGACAAGTTAACCATCCCGCTACAAGACCAGCTTAGCCAGGAAAATGAAGAGCAATCAATCCAGTCAATCGATGCCGATGAATATGATGAAGAGCTGCTGGAAATATTCATCGAAGAGGGTACCGAGATTCTGGATGAAAGCGATCATACTCTGCATGACTGGATTAATGACAGGGAGAATATGGATTATATCGAATCCTTGCAAAGACAATTGCACACACTGAAGGGTGGTGCACGAATGTCAGGTGTGAAGGAGATGGGTAATCTCAGCCACCGGGTAGAGTCACTTCTTACCAGTGTTGTCGATGGAGATTTGCAACCTTCACAGGAAATGTTCGACGTATTATTGCGCGCACAAGACAGCCTGGTTGCCATGCTTGATGAAATCCGATCCATGAAACATCCCGCGGCGGCAACCGAAATAAACAATGCCCTGGATGCCTTGCTGGGAAAGCCATCAGCTGATGCATCGATAAACGAACCAGTCGAACCTGTTGAATCTGTTGAGATGAAAGATTCAACTCAACCCGAAGATAAAAATGAAAGTCAGGGCGTGGCGATTGACCAGCTGGAAACCATTGAACTGGCAAGACCGGAAAAAATTGAACTACATGAAGAACCAGTAGCAGATTTTACCGATGAAATTGAAGTCAGCGATATTCCTGTTCCGGAACTGGATGATGAGGTCGAAACAGAACAGGCTGACGAAAATATTTCTATAGACCTACCTGGCGAAGTTGAAAATACTGTTGAACAGCAAGATGAGAATGAAGCTGTTCTGGATTTGTCGATTACACCCGCCGATGACATTATTTTATTGCCTGAAGAAGATAAAGTGTCGTCCGATACTGAACCTGCACAAAAATCTGCTGCAGCACGCCCCAGCGCCGCCGAACAAGTACGTATCCGTGCAGATTTACTTGATAACCTGGTTAATTTTGCCGGCGAGGTCAGTATTTATCGCTCGCGTCTGGAACAACAATCCAATACCTATCGATATAACCTGCAGGAACTCGATGATACCGTTGCACGATTACGCGATCAGCTAAGAAAATTTGATATTGAAGCAGAAGCGCAAATTTCACACAGAAAAGAAGAGGCGCTGATACAGCGTGATGACTTTGACCCGCTGGAATTCGATCGCTTTACACAAATGCAACAACTTTCCCGAAGTATGATGGAAAGTATGAATGACATCGAAAGTCTGCGCTCCATATTTAATAATATTACCCGCGAATCTGAAACACTGTTACTACAGCAATCAAGAATAACGACTGAATTACAGGAAGGTTTGCTGCGCACCCGCATGATACCTTTTACCGGCCAGATCGCACGTCTGCGGCGTATAGTACGTCAAACCAGTGCAGAACTGGGCAAGCCGACGGAACTTGAACTGGTTGGCGCTGAAAATGAAATTGATCGCACGATTGTGGAACGAATCATGCCGTCTGTTGAACATATGCTGCGTAATGCGATTGCACATGGTATTGAATCGCCTGAACAACGCAAGGCAAGTGGCAAGCCTGCGGCAGGTAATATAAAAATGAGCCTGAGTCGCGAAGGTTCAGATATCGTCCTGTCGATTGAAGATGATGGTGCGGGAATCAATCTGGATGCAATTCGTCAAAAAGCGCTGGCAAAAGGTTTGATAAAACCTGATCAGGAAACTACACCGGATATGTTAATTAATCTTATTCTTGAATCCGGTTTCAGTACGGCAGAAGAGATCACCCAGGTGGCAGGTCGTGGTGTAGGAATGGATGTTGTTAACAGTGACATCAAGCAAATGGGCGGTTTGTTAAACATTCAGACTGAACAGGGCAAAGGATCCAGATTCACCGTCAGTATGCCATTAACCCTGGCAGTGACGCGTGCGCTTATGGTGCAGGTTGGCGATGAACAATTTGCACTGCCTTTAATGAGTGTCGAAGGTGTAGAGCGACTTGACTACGAAGCGATCCTCGATCTACAGCAACAGGAAAAACCTGTATTTGAATGGATAGGCGAGTCATTTAACTATATTAATCTGGGCAGTGCCATGGGATTGACTGAAAAGTCACTGCCGGCAGAAAACAGTCGAGCACCAATTTTGCTGGTAAGAAGCGGTGAATATCGCGCAGCGATTCATGTCGATGGACTCATCGGCAGTCGTGAAATCGTGGTTAAACCGGTTGGCCCGGAATTGAGTACACTTCGCGGTATCTCCGGTGCAACAATAATGGGCGACGGCAATGTCGTGCTCATTATTGATCTGGGTGTGTTAATACGCCTGGTATTAGGTACTGAGGATATGGCCTTGTCTGAAGTTGAGATACCACAGGAACAGGCAACAGAAGCAGAACATATACCGGTGGTAATGGTCGTTGATGATTCTATTACCGTACGAAAAGTAACAACACGATTTCTTGAGCGTAATGATTTCAAAACAATGCAAGCCAAGGATGGGGTTGATGCATTGCAGCAACTTATCGAGCATAAACCTGATATAATGCTGCTGGACGTAGAAATGCCACGTATGGACGGATTTGAACTGGCAACAAATATTAGAAATGATGATGAGTTGAAGCATATACCTATCATTATGATTACTTCGCGTACTGGTGAAAAACACAGGCAGCGTGCCATGAATATAGGGGTGAATAATTACATGGGTAAACCCTATAATGAAGCCGAGCTGCTCGAAAGTATCCAGAAACTCATCAAGAAATAAGTATAAATTTGTTTTACTGACCCTTAATAAACAGAAAATAATATGATCAGTCCGCCCGTTGACACATCGGCATCAAAATCAAATGCTTCGATGGAGCTGAGTCGTGTCCGGCTCGCCATTGTGTCACCATCGTTACAACAACGTAAACATTTGCATAAAGTACTCGATGGTATGGGTATAAAAATTGTGCTAAATGAACCACTTGCACAATCATTGCTCGACAAACTGGACAACCTGATTGTAGATGTGGTTCTGCTTGATTTGCATGATCAGGAACAGCATGACGAAATTATGCTGGATGAGTTACTGGAACGAATCGAAGTTCCGATTCTATTCAATGACGTGAGTGTACTAACCTTAAACGAGCCGAAAGTACTGGCGAAGTGGTACGGTAAATTATTACGAAAAATTGCCGAAACTACCGGACAGAAAAATTTTGATTCTGAATCAATGGTCAAAGATTATCGCGAATTATTGGGCGCACAATCGATATCTTATGTCAGGGAAAATTTGCCAACAAATATCGCGCGAAATGTATGGGTTCTCGGTGCCTCGCTTGGTGGACCGGAAGCCGTAAAAAGTTTTTTGGCGGCAATACCAGGGGATATTTCTGTCGCTTTTATTCTGACACAACATTTAGGTGCGAATTTTGTCAGCCTGTTGGCCGGGCAGCTTAATGAAGCAACCGAATTAAATGTACTGACGCCTTATGTTGGTCATATATTACGTCATGGGGAAGTGTTGGTAACACCGGTTGCAGAGCGGGTATTAATAAATCCGATTGGTACCGTCGAATTACAGCACATTTCAGAAGAAAGAGCCTATTCGCCGTCCATTGATCTTGTGCTGGAAGATGTCGCGATACGATATGGACAGCAAGCTGGCGCGATTATCTTTACCGGCATGGGCGACGATGGTGTCAAAGGTTGTCAGAAAATATTTGAAAATGGTGGCATGATTTGGGCCCAGGATTCAGAATCCTGTATTGTGAGCAGTATGCCCGATTCTGTTGTGAATTCCGGTGTTGTCAGTTATCAGGCCAGACCGGAAAAATTGGCTGAGAAGCTGTATGATTATTACAAAGACAGCTAAACTAATTAAGAAACCTGAATCAGGAGTCACATATGGGCGATATTACCTATATCGATAAACACCGCCAATCGGCTGGTGATACACAGGAAGACAATCTGGGTTCAATTCACTGCCTGGTTATTAATATCAATACAGAGCAGTTGTTATTACCAAATGCTGCCGTTGCCGAGGTAGTAAATTACAGTGATCCTGAAACCGTGGACGGCGCACCAGACTGGCTGCTAGGCCTGATTACCTGGCGTGACCGTCGTATTCCGGTGGTAAGTTTTGAGCGTGTTAGCCAGAGTGAAGCAGAGTTTACCGGTTCGGGTGAAAGAATTGTAATTTGTAACAGCCTGAATGGTAATCGTAATGTTCCCTATGTCGGGATAGTGGCACAAGGCATCCCGCATTTACACCTTATCAAGGAAGCAGATCTGAATAATGCTGCTGAAATTTCCGCACGGCAATGTGTCGCTTTACAAGCTGTACTACAGGAAGAAAATATCCTGATTCCCAATCTTGATGATATCGAATCGAGGATCGAGGCCTTACAATCCTGATATGGTGAAAAAAAGCTGACTAAGTACTTATATCACCCAGCATATTCTGTAACACACTTATCCCAGCAATGACTGCCGTTTCTGCACGCAGTATGCGAGGACCCATCGATACTTGTTGTAACTGACACCGTGAAAACAAGGCCAGTTCATTTTCACTAAACCCGCCTTCAGGTCCAATACAAAGATTTATTGCTGTCATGTTTCGTATATTGGCGAATGTGCCAGACGCAAGTGGATTGAGGATAACAATGTTTTCACGCTTGCTTTTCAGCCAGTCGCCCAGTCTGGTTATGCTGTTTAATTCAGGCAAGACTGCCCGACCACATTGTTCGCATGCGTGCTGTATGATGCCCTGCCAGTGTTCGAGTTTTTTATCCTGCTTGTCTGCCTTAATCTGAATGTTCGAATACTCAGTAATCAGGGGCGTAATGCTCGTTACACCCAGCTCGGTTGCCTTTTGCAGGGCAAAGTCCATACGATCATTTTTGATGACGGCGATAGCGACAGAAAGTTGCAGGGGTGATTCATTGCGGACTTCAATTTTGTTTTCAACGGTTATATCGACAGATTTTTTCCTGATGGAATTAATTGTTCCGTGATAATCAAAACCATCACCATTAAAAAGAATAACGCGCGAATGTACAGGTAATCGCAGAACATGTGCCGCGTGATGCGCGGCACTCTCTGTTAAGGTAACAGTGGTTACTGAAAGATCACCATGATGATAAAGACGTGGGACGCGCATCGTCAGCCTGCTAGCGTTTATGCTTTTTTATATAGTTGCGAATAATCATAGCATAAATTATTGCGTTGACTGTAAAGGCTGCTAGTGCAAGCAAAACTTGTGTGTTCTCTGTCAGACCCGGAGGATAAATGACAGGTAAAATATAATGCGAAATAAAATCACCACTGTACATTTCTGTGTTACCCATATCGCGTAGCGTATTTTCAAGAGGAGTGAGTGGACATACCCAGTGATTTATTTCGACAATAACAATCCACATGGCAGCGGGTATGTGGAAAAATACCAGCCAGCTACGCCAAAAATACAGCAAACCACCGGCTAACGCATAAATAATGAATAGAAGATGAAATATTACGACAGCGTCAGCGAGGATAGTATAAATCATTCGGCACGGTTAACCAGACAGGATAGACGTTTGATGGGTTTGCGATAATAACAAAACGCTATTTTATTTATTTTTACAAACCCAGGTTTTTCCATAGCGCCATGGTCGGGCCGGTTTGATTCATGGTATAAAAATGCAGCCCGGGCGCACCGGCTTCAAGCAAGGTGTGACAGAGGGTCGTCACAACGTCTTCACCGAACGCTTTTATCGATTCCTTGTCATCGCGGAAGCCTTCCAGACGTTTACGAATCCAGCGCGGAATTTCGGCACCACACATATCAGAAAAACGCGCCAATTGGGTGTAATTGGTGATCGGCATAATTCCCGGTACGATGGGAATATTGATATTCAATTTTTCGCATTCATCGACGAAATTAAAATATGCATCCGGATTAAAAAAATACTGGGTCAAGGCACTGTTGGCACCGGCATCGACCTTGCGTTTAAAATTTACAAGATCTGCCTGTGCGCTGCTGGCTTGCGGATGGGTTTCGGGATAGGCTGCAACCTCAATAAAAAAATGATCACCATAGTGTTGGCGAATAAAGCCAACCAGTTCATTGGCATAATGAAATTCACCACCACTGACACTGCCAGAACCGGACGGCATGTCACCACGCAGGGCAACACAGTGCCGTATACCGTTGGCTTTATAAGTGTCGAGTAACTCGATAATGTTTTCCTTTTTTGTACCCACGCAGGAAATATGTGGTGTGGCGTCGAATCCCGATTTTTGAATATCGAGTACGGTCTCCATGGTACCCTGTTGCGTGGAACCACCCGCACCAAAGGTTACAGAAAAATAACGCGGCTTGAGTTTGCCCAGTTCATCACGTGTGGCTCTGAGCTTTTGTGCGCCTTCTTCAGTTTTTGGCGGAAAAAATTCAAAACTGAATGTTTTATCGAATTGTTGTTGCGATTCCATTTTGATTCTTTTTCAGGTTATGTCAGCAGTCAGCCTGTTCGACAACTCGCGTCGAACAGGCCCCGGCTGATGATTTGCCCGTTCTCCTGGTTCTAGTAGCGGTAATGATCAGGCTTGTAAGGGCCTTCAACCGGTACACTGATGTAATCAGCTTGTTGTTGTGTCAATGTACTAAGGTGTGCACCAACCTTGTTCAGATGCAGGCGTGCAACTTTCTCATCCAGGATCTTCGGCAGAATGTAAACTTCATTCTTGTAATTTTCTGCATTGTTGAAGAATTCAATCTGTGCCATCACCTGGTTGGTGAATGAAGCAGACATAACAAAGCTTGGGTGGCCGGTTGCGCAACCCAGATTAACCAGTCTACCCTTGGCTAATACGATAATCTTCTTGCCATCAGGGAAGATGACGTGGTCAACCTGTGGTTTGATTTCTTCCCACTGGTATTTTTCCAGCGACGCGATATCAATTTCCGAATCGAAGTGGCCGATGTTACAAACGATAGCTTCGTTTTTCATCTGGGTCATGTGGTCATGACCGATGACTTTCATGTTGCCTGTTGTGGTAACAAAGATGTCGCCCAATTTACAAGCTTCATTCATGTCTACGACGCGGTAACCTTCCATGGCAGCTTGCAGCGCACAAATAGGATCGATTTCGGTCACCCATACTGTCGCACCCATGCCGCGGAATGCCTGTGCACAACCCTTGCCGACGTCACCGTATCCGAGCACCACACAAATTTTGCCTGCGATCATGACATCGGTTGCACGTTTGATGCTGTCAATCAAGGATTCGCGACAACCATACAGGTTATCAAATTTGGATTTGGTAGCCGAATCATTCACGTTCATGGCCGGGAATAATAAAGAACCTTTGGCCTGCATTTCATAAAGACGATGCACACCCGTGGTAGTTTCTTCGGTTACACCTTTAATGCTGGCAGCGGTATCTTGCCAATGTGTTGAGCCCGGTTTGATAGTGCGACGCAATACATCCAGGATGGCTTTGTATTCTTCATTGTCATCCGCTTTGGTTTCAGGAATGGCACCGGCTTTTTCAAATTCCGCACCTTTGTGAACCAGCAAGGTGGCATCGCCGCCATCATCAAGAATCATGTTTGGTAGTTTACCATCTGGCCACATCAGGGCTTGCTCGGTGCACCACCAGTATTCTTCAATGGTCTCGCCTTTCCATGCATAAACCGGAATACCTTGTGCAGCTATCGCAGCAGCAGCATGGTCTTGTGTAGAAAATATATTACAGGATACCCAACGAACTTCGGCGCCTAATGCAACCAATGTCTCGATCAATACCGCAGTCTGAATAGTCATGTGCAGGCTGCCCATGATGCGGGCACCTTTAAGTGGTTGTGCTTTACCAAATTCTTCGCGCAATGCCATCAGGCCGGGCATCTCGGTTTCAGCAATCGATATTTCCTTTTTGCCCCATTCGGCGAGGGATATATCGGCTACCTTGTAGTCAGAAAATTTAGAGTCAACGACAGCGTTCATAACATGTTTCTCCGTGTATGAGTTGTCGAGCGCGGTTGAAATTTACAAAGCATTCCCGTTGAGCCTCGCCTCGTGATCTGAATGGTTAACCGTATCCGGTCGTATTCAGCAGAGGTTGCAGCGCCCCTCAACAGGACTGCGTAATCCAGTTTATCGGCGTATGCGCACGATAAAGTTAATGTATTTTTACCAGGCTACTGGTTAAATACCGGCGGCGGCCTTGAGGGCATCCGCTTTGTCGGTTTTTTCCCAGGTAAAATCCGGTTCTTCGCGACCAAAATGCCCATAAGCGGCAGTGGCTTTGTAGATCGGTCGGAGTAAGTCTAACATAGCAATCAGGCCGCGTGGACGTAGATCAAAATGTTCGCGTACCAATTCCACAATTTTTGTATCAGAAATTTTACCTGTGCCAAATGTTTGAACACTGATAGAAGTTGGTTCTGCTACACCAATCGCATAAGACACCTGAATTTCACAACGCTCTGCAAGACCGGCAGCAACCACATTTTTTGCCACATAGCGACCGGCATAGGCTGCTGAACGATCTACTTTTGATGGATCCTTGCCAGAGAAGGCGCCACCACCATGGCGTGCCATGCCACCATAAGTATCAACAATAATCTTGCGCCCGGTTAATCCACAATCGCCTACCGGACCGCCAATAACGAATCGACCGGTTGGATTAATGAAATAACGGGTATTCTTGGTAATAAAATTCGCAGGCAACACTTTGTTGATGATTTCATCCATCACGGCTTCCTGCAGCGTCTTGTTGTTGACGTCCGGATTATGTTGCGTAGACAGAACGACCGCATCAATCGCCACTGGCTTGTTGTCTTCATAAACAAAGGTCACCTGAGATTTTGCGTCGGGACGCAACCAGGGCAACATACCGTTTTTGCGCACTTCAGCCTGACGCTTGACCAGCAGATGGGCATAGGTAATGGGCGCGGGCATCAGCACGTCGGTTTCATTACTGGCATAACCAAACATCAAACCCTGGTCACCAGCGCCTTGTTCATGGTCTTCGAATTCATCAACACCCATTGCGATGTCAGACGATTGTTTATCGATGGAAGTCAGTACCGCACAGGATGCTGCGTCAAATCCCATATCCGAACTGGTGTAGCCAATATTGCTAATGGTATCGCGGACGATTTGTGGCATATCAACCCATGCTGATGTTGTGATCTCACCAGAGATAACAACCATGCCGGTATTGATCATGGTTTCACAAGCGACACGAGCCTTGTTGTCTTGCTCGAAAATGGCGTCGAGAATGGAATCAGAAATTTGATCTGCGATCTTGTCAGGATGGCCTTCAGATACAGATTCAGAGGTAAATAAAAAATTGTCCGGCATGGTTAGTCCTTATGTATTACTTAAAAATTTGATAGCGTTTAACGCAGTGCAGCGAATTGTAGCTGTTTTGCATTAAATTTAACAGGTGTCTGCGATTATCAGCCCTGTCTTGGTATAATTACGCACCATAAAACAGCAATATATTGCAGAAAAGGAGTATGTGATGGTCAGTCTTGAAACACCGGTATGTGAATTTGGTCAGCCAGCAATTGATTTTTCCTTGCCTGGGGTTGATGGCAAGCAATGGACACTTGCAAATGCCAGGGGAAAAAATGGTCTGCTGGTGATGTTTATTTGTAATCATTGCCCGTACGTAAAAGCAGTGCGTGAACGTATCGTACGCGATTGTAACGAGTTACTGCAATACGGCGTGAATAGTGTGGCAATCATGTCAAATGATCCGGCTATGTACGATGAAGACTCCTTTGAAAATATGCATAAGGTGGCAACTCAATATGGTTTCTCGTTTCCCTATTTGCTTGATGAAAGCCAGCAGGTAGCGAAAGCATATGGCGCGGTCTGTACCCCTGATTTCTTCGGTTATAACGGTGACTTGCAATTGCAATATCGAGGCAGATTGGACGCCAGTCGCAAGGAAACAGCACAGGGTGACGTGCGTCGAGATTTATTCGAGGCCATGCGCGAAGTCGCGCAAACCGGCAAAGGCCCGGTCGAGCAAATCCCCAGTATGGGTTGTTCTATCAAGTGGAAAGATGAGGCATAAGGAAGGCATTAAATTCCTGCGGGCAACTTTGCCTGCATCAAAATGTCAGCGTCTATATATATAGTGTAATCCATAGTCATGAGTAAAAAATAACCATATCTTGCCCTGATGTGAGCCTGTCTATAGTGAATCAATAAGTTAGTTTATTTCGACATTATTAAATTCTGTTCCAGTTATGAGTCAGCCCCTTGCCCGATCGGGGTGAAAAATGGGAGAATTGCCCGCTCGTTTGACAAGGAAGGCATTAAATTCCTGCGGGCAACTTTGCCTGCATCAAAATGTCAGCGTCTATATATATAGTGTAATCCATAGTCATGAGTAAAAAATAACCATATCTTGCCCTGATGTGAGCCTGTCTATAGTGAATCAATAAGTTAGTTTATTTCGACATTATTAAATTCTGTTCCAGTTATGAGTCAGCCCCTTGCCCGATCGGGGTGAAAAATGGGAGAATTGCCCGCTCGTTTGACTGGGCCTATTTAAATTCCAGCCGTAATCCGATTTTGAGGGTGTGCCGAAATTGTATATCTGGATTACGGTCTAATTTGTCATTTCCCAGTTACAGAACATGTACAGCCTGGTCTGACTGAACTCTATCTGCCTAGTGAAACCTAGATTGGCGGACGAGGCTGATTTTTCCCGTTAAAGATGACGGGGATCACAAGTGATAGCGACCTTGGTAAAAGCTGACACTTGGGATAACACAGTTTTTTGAAAATTGAACAGAGGGAGACACTCGATGTCATCACGTAAAGAACTAGCCAATGCAATTCGCGCCTTGACGATGGATGCAGTTCAGATTCCGAACTCAGGTCATCCGGGTGCGCCCATGGGCATGGCCGATATCGCCGAGGTCTTATATAACGACTTCATGAAGCATAACCCGACCAATCCCAAGTGGGTGGATCGCGATCGTTTTGTGATGTCCAATGGTCATGCCTCCATGATGCCGTATTCCGTATTGCATTTAACAGGTTATGACCTGACGATTGACGATCTGAAAGGCTTTCGTAGTTTGCATTCGAAAACACCTGGTCACCCTGAATATGGATACACAGCGGGTATCGAAACCACTACTGGTCCTCTGGGTCAGGGTATTACCAACGCGGTGGGCATGGCTCTGGCAGAAAAAGTACTGGCTGCACAGTTTAATAAAGATGGCCATGAAATTGTTGACCACAAAACCTACGTATTTCTCGGTGACGGTTGTTTGATGGAAGGTATCTCACATGAAGCCTGTTCATTAGCCGGCTCATTTGGTTTGGGCAAACTGATTTGTTTCTACGATGATAACAATATTTCTATCGACGGCAATGTTGACGGCTGGTTTGCTGATGACACACCGAAACGATTTGAAGCTTACGGCTGGCACGTGGTTGCGAATGTTGATGGACACGATCCGGAAGCAGTGAAAAAAGCCACCGCAGCCGCGATTGCGGAAACCGGTAAGCCATCTATTATTTGCTGCAAAACAGTCATTGGCAAAGGTGCACCAAACAAGCAGGGTGGACACCATGTTCACGGTGAAGCGCTGGGTAATGATGAAATCGCTGCCACACGTAAAAATCTCGGTTGGAATCACGAACCCTTTGTTATCCCTGAAGAAATTTATAAAGCCTGGGATGCAAAAGATGCGGGTGCAAAAGCGGAAGCTGCGTGGAACGACAAGTTTGCGGCGTATAAAAAAGCTTTCCCGGCAGAAGCGGCTGAATTCGAACGTCGTATGGCGGGTGAGTTGCCTGCTAACTGGGATGCAGAAGCGAAAAAGTTTATTGCTGCAGTGAATGACAAGGCTGAATCACCGGCGACACGTGTTGCTTCAAAAGGTGCACTGGATGGTTTTGCTCCCATGCTGCCTGAATTTTTGGGTGGCTCGGCGGATTTAACACCATCAAATAATACCTTAAATGTAAAAAGCATAAGAATTAATGACAACAACGGTTCCAGCGAAATGAATTTTGCCGGCAACTATGTTTCTTATGGTGTACGTGAATTTGGTATGAGTGCAATCATGAACGGTATTACCCTGCATGGTGGATTTATACCTTACGGTGCGACCTTCCTGATGTTTTCAGAATATGCGCGTAATGCATTACGCATGGCGGCATTAATGAAAATTCAAAGCATCTTTGTTTATACCCATGACTCAATTGGTCTGGGTGAAGATGGTCCGACTCACCAGGCAGTTGAGCAAATTCCTACCCTGCGTATGATTCCTAATATGTCGGTATGGCGTCCGTGCGATACGGTTGAAACAGCCGTGGCCTGGAAACTGGCAGTAGAGCGAACGAATGCTCCATCATGTTTGATCTTTACCCGTCAGGGCACACCGTTCCAGAAACGTGATGCCAAGCAAATTGAAAATATTGCGAAAGGCGGATATGTCCTGAAAGATTGTGACGGTACACCTGATGCAATTGTTATTGCTACCGGTTCTGAAGTTGGCCTTGCTGTCGCTGCGGCAGATGCTTCCAGCAAGAAAGTGCGTGTTGTTTCCATGCCTTCTGTTGATACATTTGAAGCACAAGATGCAGCTTACAAGGAATCTGTATTACCCAAGGCGGTCAAGGCACGTGTTGCGGTAGAAGCCGCGATCATGGATGGCTGGTGGAAATATGTTGGTACTGATGGCGCGGTTGTCGGTATGACAACCTTTGGCGAATCAGCGCCAGCGAGCGAGCTGTTCAAGCACTTTGGTATTACTGCTGAGAATGTTGGCAAAGCCATCGATAGCGTAACCAAATAAGCAGAGTACAAATTTAACGGTGATTCAGCTCAAATAGAATCACAACAAGTTTTTTATTTAGAAATATATTAGGAGAACAATCACATGACTATTAAAGTCGGTATTAATGGGTTTGGCCGTATTGGTCGCATGGTATTCCGCGCTGTATACAAGGAATTCGGTGATATCGAAATCGTTGGTATCAACGACTTGCTCGACGCAGAATATCTTGCCTACATGCTGAAGTATGACTCTGTACACGGCCGTTTTGGTGGTGAGGTTTCTGCAGAAGCGGGTGCAATGATTGTCGATGGCAAAAAAATTCGCCTGACAGCAGAGCGTGATCCAGCAGCCCTTAAATGGGGTGATGTAAACGCTGATATCGTTATTGATTGCACAGGCTTCTTCCTTACCGAAGAAGGTTGTCAAAAGCACATCGAAGCGGGCGCCAAGAAAGTTGTTATGTCTGCACCTTCCAAAGATTCAACACCTATGTTTGTTTACGGTGTGAACCACGATACATACAAAGGTCAGGCAATTGTTTCTGCAGCTTCTTGTACTACTAACTGTCTGGCACCAGTTGCCAAAGTTCTGAATGATAACTGGGGCATCAAGCGTGGTTTGATGACGACTGTTCACGCTGCAACTGCTACACAAAAAACAGTTGACGGCCCTTCTGCAAAAGACTGGCGCGGTGGCCGTGGTATTCTGGAAAACATCATTCCATCATCTACCGGTGCGGCGAAAGCAGTAGGCGTGGTATTACCAGAACTGAACGGCAAGCTGACCGGTATGGCATTCCGTGTTCCTACTTCTGACGTTTCAGTTGTTGATTTGACAGTTGAACTGAACAAAGAAGCCAAGTATGCAGACATCTGTGCAGCCATGAAGAAAGCATCTGAAACAGGCGATATCAGCAAGACATTGGGTTATACCGATGAGAAAGTTGTTTCGACTGATTTCCGTGGCGTTGGTTACTCATCTATTTTTGATGCCGAAGCCGGTATCGCACTGGATGGTACCTTCGTTAAGGTGGTTTCATGGTATGACAATGAGTATGGTTATACCTGCAATATGATGCGGTTTGTTCAACACGTTGCATCAAATTAAGGATCTTTTTTCAGCTGGCGGTGTTGTCAGAGATTTTGAATGCTCACGTACTGCGAGTACGCTCCACGTTCAAAATCTCTTCCGCCTAGCCAGCCAAAAAAATCTCTCTTAATTTGCCAATAGCGAGAAGATTCTTTTCTCGTGCAGTAAGAAAGAAAAAGTATAGGGTGGGCACTGCCCGCCCTATGTTCTTTATAAAGAATTGAAATAAAGAATGATTAGTAAAGTTATCAAGCTTTGCTAATTATTTTTGAAATATTTTAGGAGTTATACCATGTCTTTTATCAAACTGACTGATCTTGACCTTAAAGGTAAACGTGTCTTAATCCGCGCCGATCTTAATGTGCCGGTGAAAGATGGCAAAGTCACTTCGGATGCACGTATTACCGCATCCATGCCGACTATTGAACACTGCATGAAAGCGGGTGCTTCAGTCATGGTCATGTCACACCGTGGTCGACCTGAAGAAGGTGTGGCCGATGAAGAAAATTCATTGGCACCGATTGCAACCTGCATGTCAGAAAAACTGGGCAAGCAAGTACGCCTGGTTAAAGATTACATAAATGGTGGCTTCGATGTCGCTGCTGGCGAATGTGTATTACTGGAAAACGTGCGCTTTAATGCCGGCGAGAAGAAAGACGATGAAGCCTTGTCAAAAAAATACGCTGCATTATGTGATGTGTTTGTTATGGACGCATTTGGTACGGCGCATCGCGCCCAGGCCTCTACGCATGGTGCAGGTAAATTTGCACCGACAGCTTGCGCTGGTTTGTTGCTCGCGGAAGAACTCGACAGTCTGGCCAAAGCACTGGCGAAGCCTGCTCGTCCGATGGTGGCGATTGTCGGGGGTTCGAAAGTTTCTACCAAACTGACAGTGCTTGAAGCCTTGTCTGAAAAAGTTGATCAACTGGTTGTGGGTGGTGGTATCGCGAATACTTTCCTCAAGGCAATGGGCAACAATGTTGGTAAGTCCTTGTGTGAAGATGATCTGGTTGATACAGCCAAAGCACTCATTGAAAAAATGAAAGCGCGCGGTGCGAACATCCCGATCGCGACAGATGTTGTCTGTGGCAAGGAATTTTCTGAAACTGCACAAGCAACACTGAAAAAAGCTGGTGAAGTTGAAGACGATGATATGATTTTTGATATTGGTCCGGATAGTGCGAAAGAACTGGCGGATATTATCTCCAAGGCAGGCACCATTGTCTGGAATGGCCCGGTTGGCGTATTTGAATTTGACCAGTTTGGTGAAGGAACCAAAACAGTCTCCATGGCGATTGCCGATGCGAAAGGATTCAGTCTGGCTGGCGGTGGTGACACAATAGCCGCGATTCAGAAATATGATATTTACGATAAAGTTTCGTATATCTCCACAGCCGGTGGTGCTTTCCTTGAATACCTGGAAGGCAAGGTTTTACCTGCAGTTGCCATGTTGGAAGAACGCGCGAAATCTTAAGTCTGATGACACAATTGGCTGGAAAAATGACCTGTTTGGCGATACATTATTTTGCCAAACAGGTAAAATAACCGCCTAATTATCTGGAATTAAATACAAAAAATCATGCGTAGAACAAAAATCATAGCCACACTCGGTCCGGCGACCAATGACGCCAAGATGCTCGACAGCATAATCGATGCAGGTGTGGATGTAGTGCGTGTTAATTTCTCACACGGCAGTTCTGAAGAACATATCGATATTGTTGAGCGACTACGAAATCGCGCACGTGCGCATGGTCGTCAGGTTGGCGTATTGGCAGATTTACAGGGCCCGAAAATACGAATTCAGCGATTTACCGCCGGTAAAGTTGAGCTGGAAGAAGGTGCCAATTTTACGCTCGATACTGCGCATGACCCTGTCGGCGGAAACAATCAGGTTGTGGGTATGGCATATAAAAGCCTGCCTGATGATGTTAATCGTGGCGATACACTTTTATTGGACGACGGTCGCATTGTGTTGTGGGTAGATACGGTTGAAGGTACCCGGGTTAATTGTCGTGTCGTCGTCGGTGGCGAACTGTCGGACAGAAAAGGATTAAACCGTCAGGGCGGCGGCTTGTCTGCCAAGGCGCTGACAGACAAGGATCGTGAAGACATTATCACTGCTGTGAAAATGCAGTGTGATTATGTTGCGGTATCCTTTCCGCGTACTGCAGAAGATATTCATGAAGCGCGCGAACTGGTAGAGAAGGCTGGCGGACATGCGCACATCATTGCCAAGATTGAGCGTGCCGATGCCCTGCAAAATATTAATGAAATAATCGAGGCTTCCGATGCAATCATGATTGCTCGCGGTGATCTTGGAGTGGAAATCGGTGATGCGGCATTACCGCCGGTTCAAAAGCGCCTGATTCGTCAGGCACGTGAGTCAAATCGCGTTGTAATAACCGCAACACAAATGATGGAATCAATGATCGATAATGCGATCCCGACACGCGCCGAAGTATTCGACGTAGCCAATGCGGTACTGGATGGTACCGATGCGGTGATGCTGTCAGCCGAAACCGCCAGTGGGCGTTACCCGGACAAGGCCATTGCGGCGATGGATCGGATATGCCGGGAAGCGGAAAAAGAACGCGAAGTACTGCAATCAGATCACCGAATCAACAAAACCTTCAAACGCATCGATGAGGCCATTGCTATGGCGGCGATGTACACGGCAAATCACCTTGGCGTGAAGGCCATTGCCGCATTAACAGAATCGGGTTCTACCACGCTTTGGATGTCCCGGATCAGCTCGGGTATCCCGATTTACGCCTTGACGAGCTATGTCGAGACGCGTAGAAAGGTAACCCTGTATCGTGGGGTCTACCCCGTCAGCTTTGAAATGAGCTCAGGTGACCGCGCTGAAGTGAATCGAGAGGCGATAGATGAACTCCTGCGCCGTGGCGCCGTGCGTGACGGTGATTTGGTCGTTATCACGCGTGGTGATTTGATGGGCGTACAGGGTGGCACCAATGCCATGAATATCGTTCGGGTCGGGGATTTAGACCAAACTCGGGACCCCGAAGGCAAGTTAGAGTAAAGATTTTTATTATATATTTCAGTAACTTACAGCAATAGATTGAACAGGAAGGAGGTCCGAAATGGCCCTGATTACACTACGACAATTACTGGACCATGCCGCTGAAAACGGCTATGGCATGCCAGCATTTAATGTTAACAACATGGAACAAGTCCATGCCATCATGCAAGCGGCGGATGAAACCGACAGCCCGGTCATTATGCAGGGTTCTGCAGGTGCACGTTCTTATGCTGGCGAACCGTTCCTGCGCCACCTTATTAGTGCCGCGCTGGAAATGTACCCACACATCCCGGTTGTTATGCATCAGGATCACGGTTCAGCACCAGGCGTATGCTTACGTTCTATCCAGTCCGGTTTCAGTTCGGTCATGATGGACGGTTCACTGATGGAAGACATGAAAACACCGGCTTCTTTTGAATATAACGTTGAAGTTACCCGTAAAGTGGTGGAAATGGCACATGCAGGCGGCGTTTCAGTTGAAGGCGAGCTGGGTTGTCTGGGTTCACTAGAAACCGGTGAAATGGGCGAAGAAGATGGCCACGGTGCAGAAGGCAAGCTGGACATGGATATGCTGTTAACCGGCGTTGAAGAAGCCGCTGACTTTGTTGCGAAAACTGGCGTTGACGCGCTGGCAATTGCAATCGGTACCTCACACGGTGCATATAAATTCACCAAAGAACCTACTGGCGATATTCTGCGGATTGACCGCATTAAAGACATTCATGCACGTATTCCGAATACACACCTGGTTATGCATGGTTCTTCATCTGTGCCACAAGATTGGCTGGAAATCATCAATAATTATGGTGGTGATATGGGTCAAACCTACGGCGTACCTGTGGAAGAAATCCAGGAAGGCATCAAGCACGGCGTAGCGAAGGTTAACATTGATACCGACCTGCGTATGGCCTCAACCGGTGCGATTCGTAAACACCTTGCAGAAAACACCAGCAATTTTGACCCACGTAAGTTCCTCAAGGAATCTACCAAGGCCATGAAAGAAATCTGTAAAGCACGCTATGAAGCCTTTGGTTGTGCCGGCAATGCCAGCAAAATCAAGGTTATCAGCCTGGATGACATGGTAAAACGCTATGTTTCCGGTGAGCTGGATCAGAAAGTGACAAAAGCTGCATAATTTCGGCTTTTATCATAATCAATCAAAGGGGTGATGCAGATCACCCCTTTTTTTTGTCTTTATAAAACCTGCTTCAAAATAGTAAACCTCCTGCAAGCAATCGATTGCGCAAACGCAAAAAATTAAACCCGGTCCAGACTCACTTAAATCAAGATTAGACTTGATCAAATTATATTTGGTCAATTTTTTATGCGTAGAGTTCGAGATAGCAAGTCCTGGAACAACTCCATTATAAATAGACAAGTGACTTCGTGATCCTTGACAGGAATGATGTGGATCAAGGTTAAAGTCTGGAGGTATTAGGTCGATATTTTTATATATAGTGAATGATCCTTCCCTGAATGATTGAGGCAATGTTCATGAGTAATCGCAGAGCAAGTCGACAAGTATTGTGTCTTCGTTGGCACAGGAATGCTGATACGTTAGCAGGGCAGTACTTGTCATTGCTGGCGATGTGTTTATTGCTCACCTGCACAGGCCTGGTACAGGCAAGTAGTCACAATCAACTCACTGATGAATATGTGACTAGCATGCCGCAACTCGAGATAACAGATATAAACAAGACGGGTCATTATCAGTCGTATGTCAAACGTCAGTTTGATTTTGCAATGCAGGCATTTGAGAACGAAGAGTTTGCACTCGCACACCGGGTATTCAGCTCGCTTGCGGAAATAGAACATGTCGATTCACAGTATTATCTGGGAATGCTCTATGACATGGGCGTTGGTGTGAAGAAGAACATGAAAATAGCAAACTACTGGTATGGTAAAGCAGCACAAAAAGGCGATAACCGCGCGCAACATAATCTTGCTGTTGCCTATGCAAAAGGTGATGGTATTGAATCCAATATTATATTGGCGCTCAAACTGTGGTTACAATCCGCCAAACAGGGCAACACTGATTCAGCATATAACCTGGGAATTTTATATGCGGTTGGACATGAAGGTGTGGCACGAAACCCGGTACAGGCTATCAAGTGGTGGCGTCAGGCGGCTATGGATGGAGATGGTTATGCCCAATATAATCTGGGCACGATGCTGGTAAACGGTGAAACAGGATTGCGAAATTATTGTGAAGCAATACATTGGTGGAAGCTTTCTGTGTCTAATGGCGTGGAAGAAGCAGTTTCTGCAATTAATACGCTAAAGAAAAAATACGATTATTCATTATGTAATGAAAAATAACCAATACATATCCTCGTGCTATACGAAATTATCTTGATAGCAAGGACAAATAAATCGGACCGTTGTGTAGAGTAATTTCAATAAATAAGAAATAAAGATATAGATTATTTATTTTTTGAAGAGAATCCTGAGTAAATGCAAAAAAATAAAACCAAATCACTAATGTTTACAGGTTTTGGCGTAATGTCGCTGATTCTGATAATCATTGTCGGGTTCTGGATTCAGAGTGTCAGTTTGTCTGAAAAAAGACTTGCGGACATTATTAATGAGCAACACAAGTTACGTGTAATTGAAAAAATGAAAGATATTACATACCAGCGTGCGGTGTCAATTCTACGCATGTCAGCGATGAATGATGTGATAGACAGAAATGATGAGTTTAATTATTTTACAAATTTGGCATCTGTATTTATAGAATCCAGAGATGACTTGCTAAAAAATTACTTCACCCAAACAGATTACAATGAATGGCTTGAAGTAGTTCCTTATGTGAATTCCGGCTCAGATGTTCAAACCAGGGTTGCCGTCATGCTGCTGGAAAAAAATGACGACCAGGCAAGGCAGGTGATTCTGAATGAAGTTGTACCCAGACAGGACGAACTAAAGCATGCATTAAATGTTTTTACTGACAAGGTAAAAGCTCGTATTTCAGAGGTATCAAATAATGCTGTGACGTATAGCACAAGGATTTATGTCGTCATTTTGATCCTTGTATTGTCGGCATTATTCATAGGCTTCACGGTTGCGCGATTTGTTGTTGAAAATGCAATGCATTCAGAAAGAATCATCATGAATACGCGAGATAAAATCAGACGTTTATACAAGGTGTCATCCGAGACTGGTATTTCTGATGAAAAGAAGATTGAAAAAATGTTATCTATAGGCTGTGATATGTTAGGCATGGACTGCGGGATAATAAGCCAGGTAGACAAGTTTTCACAAATTATAAAGACAATCTACACGAGTTCAAATGACCGTATGGAGATTGGCATGTCAATTCCCATTCGTGAATCATTATCCGAATTCGTGTTAAGCACATCAGAAACTTTTATTATAAATGACATAAGTAAATCAGAGTTCACTGAATTTTATGAACCGAAAATGAAAAATATTCAGTCCTGTATTGCGAGATCACTGATTATAAAAGGCAAGAAGTTTGGTGCTCTGAGTTTTACCAGCGAGAGCAAACGTGACAAGGGCTTTAGCAGTGAAGACATTGATCTGGTTAATCTTATGGCAAGTTGGGTAGTTTTTTCAATTGAGCGCGACATGGATCACGCAGAGCTCACCAGTATTAAAGATGCAGCTGAGAAAGCCAACAAAGCAAAATCTGAATTTCTGGGAAATATGTCCCATGAACTCCGCACTCCCATGCATGCGATACTGAGTTACGCGGGATTCGGCGTCAGGAAGTTCGACACCTCATCAGACGTAAAAAAGAAAAGTTATTTTGAAAAAATTCATAAAAGCGCCGAAGGTCTGCTTTATTTGTTAAATAATATACTGGATCTGGCCAAACTGGAATCTGGCAAGATGCAATTTGAATTTATGGAACGGGATATTGACGAAATTACAAGGGAAATAATTGATGAGCTTAATGGACTATGCGCTGAAAAAAATATAAAAATCGAAGTCAGTAAAGCAGAAAATATCAAAAATGTTGAAGTTGATGTGGATAAAATCAGACAGGTGTTACGAAACATTATCAGTAATTCAATAAAATACTCGCCACATGATTCTCGAGTAAAAATCAGAATTGATGAATTAAATGACGCGATTAGTTATTCCATTTCTGACGAGGGGCCAGGGATACCTGAAACAGAAATTAAGAGTATATTTAACAAATTTATACAATCAAGTACGACAAACAATGGCGCAGGCGGTACCGGACTCGGCCTGTCCATTTGCAAGGAAATTGTAACTGCGCATGGTGGGAAAATATGGGCAGAAAATAATAAAAAATGTGGATCGGTTTTTATATTTACACTGCCTGTTCAGAACAAGCAGTCCGGATTAACTGAAATTCAAAAATTTGCCTGATGGGATTAGCATGAGAAAAAAAATCTTAATCGTAGAAGATAACCCGGTTAATATTGACATCTTTGAAGAAATTCTGGAAGAAAACTTCGAGCTATGCACGGCAATGAGTGGCGAAGAAGCACTTGCTGTAATAGGTGATTATAATCCGGATCTGATTTTACTGGACATCATGATGCCCGGGATTGACGGATATGAAGTCTGCAGGAAGATAAGAAAGCAGCCAGTATTCAAATCCACCGCAATCATAATGGTGTCGGCCAGGGCGATGGATTCAGAACGTGCCAAGGGCATAGCCGCAGGTGCCAATGGCTATGTAACCAAGCCATTTGATGAACAAGAACTCCTGGAAAAGGTTAATCAATTTTTCAACTGAGCGGTATAATCTTTGCACTATCAGGCGAGTGTGGTAGCTGTCTCGTCAATTCCAAATCAACCTGTTCGAGTAAGGTGTCAATGATCAACATGGCATGGGCGTGGTATGTATAGAGTTTACACGAAACAGGCTCATGCAGATTTACGCGATTGGCTGTGTTGAATTCGGTCCATGCCAGTATGGGTATATTGTTCAGACTAATATCCCGGCAAATCCAGGTTTCACTGTCGAGAATGACCTCAAGATTACGTAAACCGTGAATATCAAACACCAGAGACTTATCAATCCAGAGCAAGCCCAGTTTAACCTTGTTGTATAACGGTGCTGGCAAGCTCACTTCTTCGGTGCTATAGCGCGGTAACTTATCAAGCATTGATTTCATATTCGGGATACCAAATTCACCAGGCTATTTTGAGTATAGTAACAAATAAAAAAACTGTGTAGTATTAATGACGCATTTCTTACGTACAAACACTGATTAGCGATCTGATATGCACCTACTTTGGCTACAACATGTCCCGTTTGAAGACCTCGGCTATATTGCGGCGTGGCTAGATAGTAGACAAATATCCTGCTCTGTTACCAAACTCTATGAAAATTCCGCACTGCCAGAGCTATCCAGCATTGATGGTTTGATCATTATGGGCGGACCCATGGGTGTGTATGATGAAGCGCAATATCCCTGGTTGGTAAATGAAAAACGTTTTATTCGAGAATGCATCGACGCTGGTAAACCGGTACTGGGTATATGTCTTGGTGCACAATTGATCGCTACGGTGCTGGGAGCAAAGGTTGCGCCCAATCCGCACAAGGAGATTGGCTGGTTTGGTATATCAAAAGTAGTTAAAAATAACACGCATCCTTTGGCCCAATTTCTGCCGGATAATGAAACGGTATTTCACTGGCATGGTGATCAGTTTGAAATACCGGATAACTGTATCAGGTTGTATGAATCGGTCGCCTGCGCTAACCAGGCGTTTGTGTACAATGAAAACGTGCTGGCATTGCAATTTCATATGGAAACGCTACCGGAAAATGCTGACTCACTATTGCAGCATTGCGCAGACGAGTTGGTGCTAGCTGAATACATACAATCGGCAGAGGCCATACGCAAAAATATGCATCTGCACAAAACCATGAATTCAACACTGGAGACTGTACTTGATTTTATTTTTAGTGTTTGATCTTAACGAGGTTAACGCAACATGAAAAAACTCAAGCATGAAGCAGAACTGGTGAAGCTCGCCATCAGTGTTGGTATGAAATATGGCGAAAATCGCAAGGCCGTACAGTTTGAGGAAACCGACTCGCAAAGCGAAAAGATATTGTACCTGTACCGGTTACTGGTGCATGACAAACTCATCCAACCCGTTCCCGAAGACCAGGTATCGCAACAAACCATGCGACATAAACTCGCCTTGTGGATTTCCAAACAGTTACCGAAAGGGCATGAGTTGTTGAAGTGAATGCACGCACAACACCTATCGGGATTGGAGAATACAGACCAATAGCATACAGGGAAATTCAAAATGAGTTAATTGCAGAAAAATTAAATACCCATGAATATTATTTAATAAACATTAAAGATATAACAAAAAAAGAAAAAATAAATATTAGCCAGCCGGCAACGATTTATAAGTACATTGAATCGCTTGACCTGCTTGTATATAGCGTAAATAGATTTGAGGACGGCAAGGGAGAAGTGAGTGATTTATTTTTATTTAGCTTCGCTTCCAATACATCGATGTTAATTAAAAAAATCGCACCATTTATGTCTGCAAATATGCTTTGGTTGAAAGACATCAAATAATTTCAAGATAGTTGAGATAGTTGGAGTCAGAGAGTAAGCTGGGGTCAGAGCCAAACGACAGCTACTGACCCCAGTTCCAGTTAACACAGTTACACGACAATTTTTTCAAGGACGAAGAAAATGGCGCGCTTACCACGATTATGCCCACCGGGTATTCCACAGCATGTTATTCAACGCGGTAATAACCGACAGGCGTGTTTTGCGGCAGATGAAGATTTCGCCGCGTATGCGCATTGGTTAGACGAGTACGCGCGTAAATATCAGGTGGCGATTCATGCCTGGGTGTTTATGACGAATCATGTGCATTTGCTTGCGACACCACATGTTGAAAACGGTATTTCAAAATTAATGCAGTCACTGGGTCGGCACTATGTGCAGTATTTTAATTATATGTATCGGCGCACGGGCACACTGTGGGAAGGCCGGTTCAAGTCGTGCGTGGTTGATGCAGAGAATTATTTGTTGTTGTGCCAACGCTATATCGAACTTAATCCGGTACGGGCTTGCATGGTTGATTCGCCTGCGCAATACAAGTGGTCGAGTTATGCGGCGAATGGAATGGGGCAACCGCGACAACTTTGGACACCCCATGCAATTTATCAGCAACTTGGGACGACGCATGATGAACGTGCAGAGGCATATCGCATGATGTTTCGTGATCAGATTGATCCGGCGTTACTTGTAAAGATTAGGCAAGCTACGCACGGTGGTTTGGTGCTTGGTAATGCACGGTTTAAAGAAGAGATTGAACGATTGGCTGGGCGACGCATTACGGGTGTCAGAGTTACACGACAACTCTGACAGCTAAGTTTTTTGCAGGGGTCAGAGCCAAACGACGGCTGCTGACCCCCGCGTCACTTGTGGGTAGTTGAGTTTTGCAGGGGTCAGAGCCAAACGACGGCTACTGACCCCTGAGTTGTCGTGTAACTCTGACCCCAACGATATTGGCATTTTTCATTTTATGGCGCACTTAGATTCCCTTCGGGAATCATTAAGTATTTCCTGAACCATTTTCGATGGTTCTGGTCACGCAACCCGTCAACGAACTCCCTTCTAATCATATAGGTCGTGGATTCAAATTTCTCCAACGATAAAACCAAAAACCCACACGAGGTGGGTTTTGGTTTTATGGCGCGCCCGGAGAGATTATTCGGCCTTCGGCCTCACCCTTCGGGCCATCTCATCCAGCTATGCTGAATGAGATGTTCTACATCACTACGTGATGTAGTCGAACTACTTGATCTATTACGTCGGGAGTTCGAATCTGACAGTGCAAAATGAAAATAAAAAAGCCCACCTGAAGGTGAGCTTGTTTATTTTATGGCGCGCCCGGAGAGATTCGAACTCCCGACCGACTGGTTCGAAGCCAGTTACTCTATCCAGCTGAGCTACGGGCGCGTGAGGTGCAGTTTACTGCAATCTGTCGATGTGTGTCAGTAATTTTCAGAAAATGCCTGTATTTAGTGGTCTTTTTCCACTTTTCCGTGTGCATCCAGTAATGTTTTCGACATGATGCGGTCGGTATAGGCCATGGCAATTGCCGAGACGATAAAGGTTAAATGGATAATAACCTGCCATTTTACTTCGACCTGACTGGCGATGACCATTTGTTCTGCCAGTGCGGCAGAGGTGCCTTCCGGAATGGTGACTTCACCAACATTAATAAATGTTTTTAACAAGTGGATGGACGAGATACCGATCAGCGCCATGGACAGTTTGATTTTCATGGTAGCCGCATTGACGTGCGATAGCCATTCGGGTTGGTCGGGGTGTTCTTTCAGGTTCAATCGTGAGACAAATGTTTCGTAACCACCGATGATGACCATGATTAACAGATTGGCAATCATCACCACATCGATCAGGCCCAGCACGATGAGCATGATCTCTTCTTCGCTTATCCTGGTTGCACCCATCACCAGATGCGAAAGTTCGATCATGAAGTGATAGACGTAGACACCCTGCGCAACAATCAGGCCGAGATATAACGGCGCCTGTAGCCAGCGGCTCCAGAAAATTAATTGCGACATCATGGATAACGAGAAATTACGAATGGGCGATTTGTTTGTGTTCACGTGATACCTCGGGTGTTACAAGTGTTAACGCATTTACGACGTCAGACTGGCAAACAACACAGGTAATTGTTCTGGCAGTCTGTCTACATGGTCGATGACCGTGTAGTTATTTTGACCAAAGATACGTTTGACGTAATTGTCGGCATGCGGGTCAAGTGTCAGACAATAACTTAAAACACCCTTGCTATAAAGTTCTTCCACTGCTTTTTTGGTGTCATGGCGCAAATGTTGTGGATCGCGTTCATCGATATCGGCCGGTTCACCATCGGTTACGATTAATAACAGCTTGCGACGTTCGGGCTGTTTTAATAAATGCTGGCCAGCATGGCGCATGGCGGCGCCCATGCGCGTGGACAGCCCCCCCTGCATACCGGCGAGACGAGCCTTGACGTCATCATCAAAGTGCTGGTTAAAATCTTTGAATCGGTAGTACTGCACATCGTGGCGACCATCCGATGCAAAGCCGTGCAGTGCAAAGGGGTCACCGATGCCGTTAATGGCAGTCGAGACCAGTGTGGCGGCTTCACGGGTTAATTGCAGCACGGTTTTATCGGAACCGTCCATGGCTTCATTGGTAGATTCGGACAAATCCATTAATACCACGACGGCCAGATCACGATTTTTCAGCACATTACGCATGGTAATACGCGGGTTAGGTTGCTCGCCCATACGAATGGATATCATGGCATCGACGGCCGCGTTGATGTCTATCTCATCGCCGTCTTCCATATTACGCACCCGTTGCACGCCTTCCGGTGTCAGCAAATCAATAATCTGTTTGATACGATGCGCAATGGGTCGATATTCAAGCAGAATTTTTTCAATGTCTTCAGGATTCCCTTTTGACTGCCGGCGCTCATAAACTGTGGCCCAGTCAGGACGGTGCAATTGAATCTGATAATCCCATTCCGGATAATGGAATGGATCTGAAACGGGCTCTTTACCCCACATTTGATTAAAACTTTTGGTATTTTGCAGGTCATCTTCATAAGGATACATTTCGGTATTGCAGGTCCAGATTTCCTGTGCATCATCACCGGCCAGTTCACAGTCAACTTCATTGGCCATTTCCATGACGCTCACGGTACGACGTACCTGGCGCTGGCTGGCAGCCATGTATTCAATGCCTTGATCCCAGTTAAATTCTTCAAATTCCCAGACAAAACGGTTGTCGTCACGATAGGGTATGCGAATGCGTTCCAGTATGCGCAAGCTGGGCACTTCACGACGCGATGAAAACAGGTTGAATAATTCAACACCCATATGCCAGGAGAACTGGTTATTATCCTGCTGCGCTTCAATTTCTTCATGAAAGCGTTGTACAAAGGTATTTATTTCATGATCATCAGATGACACACTACTGTCGAGCAGCATCAGGGCAATGCGTTCGAGTACCAGCATGGTAGGGTGTTCGACCTCGTCTTCGTATTCGAGGTTAAGCAGTGCACGCCATAACTTTCTTAATCCGGGGAAGGCGTTAATCGCCTTGTATTCAATGCGTGCATCCTCAATAAAGCCGATGAAAAACATTTGCGCCGGGCTCAGTGCTTCAGCGGAAATGGCCGAGCTTGAATAAATAAGATGTGACGCCATGTGTGCCGCGGTAGCGCGATATAATTCGAGGCCGGTGATTTTGTTGTCGTCGCTTTCTGCACTGATGGCAATATCATCAACGGCATCGGGCATGTAAAAGATCAGGTTATCGATATAAGGACGGAAATCTGTGAAATCGGCGCCGGTTGGGCGTAAAAAGAAATCGCGGCCCCAGAGTGCGCGCAAATAAAAATTCAGTTTGCGTTGCGTATCAATAAACAGCACACCGCGACGTTCTTTTTGCAGTACTGCACGGCTGTCCTGTGACTCAAGATTAAAATAGGCGACCAGATTTTTGTAGTCCCGCCGATATGCTTGCGTACCAAACGTTGTCCAACGTCGCAGGCCACTTAAAGTCAGTTTTGATAACAGTTCATCAATGTGATTCAGCATCGGACGCAGACCGCGTGAGGCGGTCGAAGCAGTCTGATGAATCAGTGTTAAATAACCGCGCAATAACTCGGCATCACCCAGGCGTCGCGCAGCAGTCGGTAAACTGCTAAACAGTAAGGCGATAACCTCACCGGATGTCATGGAAGAGAGTTTTAACGCGGCGTTGATACAATCCTGTATGACATCTTCACCACATTCTTTTACGACCAGCGGCATTTCCTGTAAATAGGAGATCACAAGATCAGTACCACGACCCAGGTTACACAGACCACGCCCACCTTCCAGATAGGTTTCCAGTCCGGACGGCGACATGACACGGGAAGCCTCGAGAAAAGTGCTTTCGAGCACCGAGCGAACTTCGGGCGCCAGATCCTTAATTTCTTCTTCGTAATCTTTTAAGCTGATACTCATAACTATAATCTGCTTTGTCTATATCGCTAATTTTGTTTTTGTGCCATTGAAACAGTATAGTTTTTACCCTGCTTCAACTTTTTATAATTACCAAAAATCTCGTTGAATGTACGTTTTATGTAGCCACGTAAACCATTAATGGTGACAACATAAATCGTGCCGTCATTGTTAAGTTGTCGGTAGGCGTCACTGAAAAACAGCGTCATCAATTCATTGCCAACCTTGGCGGGGATGTTTGACACCACGATATCAAATTTCTTGTCATTAACGCTATCCAGCCCATTACTCAGCCTGACGTCTACATTGTCAAGATGATTTAGCGCAGCATTTTTTTTTGCATAATCAATGGCAACAAAATCCTTGTCGACCAGTGTTGTTTCACCTTGCGGCGCCAGTTTTGCCAGTGTCAGTCCAATCGGGCCGTAACCACAACCGAGATCCAGGCAATCTGAATTTTCATTCACCTTTATATATTGCAATAAAAGTTTGCTGCCTTCATCTATTTCGCGTGGTGAAAACAGGCCCCATGTGGTATGAAACGTTAATGCCTGTTCACATAATACGTCATTGAATACGATATCCTGACGTAACTTGTCGAGCGCAGCCTTATCCATCACAACTTGTCCGGCTTTTGCCCGCTATTATGAAACGAAGAATGTACTGACAGCTGCCGACAAGGTCTCACGCATATCCGGGTCATCCGTTAGCGGAGTCACCATGGTCATGTTACATGCGGCAATCGGTTCAATGCCTTTGCCAATTAACTGTCCTGCGTAAACCAGCAAGCGTGTTGAAATACCTTCATCCAGACCGTGGCCTTTCAGGTTACGTGCACGATGTGCAATTTGTACCAGCTTGCCGGCAGTTTCGGCATCGACACCCGATTCTTTTGACACAATCGCGATTTCGATTTTTTCTTCTGGATAATCAAAGTCAAGACCACCGAAGCGTTGCTTGGTGGATTGTTTCAAATCTTTCATCAGACTTTGGTAGCCCGGGTTATAGGAGATAACCAGTTGAAAATCAGGATGCGCTTCAATCAACTCACCTTTTTTATCCAGTGGCAAGGTGCGGCGGTGGTCAGTCAAGGGGTGAATAACAACCGTGGTATCCTGACGTGCTTCCACCACTTCATCGAGGTAACACATGGCACCAATACGTGCGGCGGTAGTGAGTGGACCGTCTTGCCATTTGGTGCCGTCTTTATCGAGCAGGAAACGACCCACCAGATCAGATGCAGTCATGTCTTCGTTACAAGCAACCGTAATCAATGGGCGTTTTAATTTATACGCCATATATTCAACAAAACGTGATTTACCGCAACCGGTCGGACCTTTCAGCATCATCGGCATCCGGGCATTATAGGCTGCTTCGTAGAGTTCGACCTCGTTGGCGACAGGTTCGTAATAAGGCTCGTTTTTTACGATGTATTGATTAGGATCGACACTCATATCTTTCGTAGACATAACACACCTTCTTGTAATCTTAATTTAAAATTTAAATGTAATTCTTAATTATCGTCACCGGTTTCAGCTTCGCCGGACCAGCCAGCGGCTTTTGCTTTGGCAATCGCGATGTCATGAAATTCCTGATGGCGTTTAAACAGGTCTTCTGGCAAGTTGCTGACGAGGCAACCGTATTTATCCCACTCTTTATTAACCTTGTCCAACAGGGCATCTATGCCGGCAAAATTCCAGTTTTCACAGGTTTCTGTTTCCGGTATTAATCCGAAGACCCAGGCATCACGAATAATCTTGCCTATCGTGGTCATGCCACCATTGATATCATTATTTATACCAATATATCTATCCGGTTTTTTTAATGCCATCGTTATCACTATTCTCGTAGATTTAAAAAATTAAGCCCCTGCCCGAAACAATCCGGTCAGGGGCTCGATTTTAGTACTTGAGTTTACCTGGCCGGGTTATACAGATGTACCGCGGTAAACTACCATTGCCGCTCCGGCAGACTGTGCGAAATTGTCAAAACCTAACAAACGAACGTGGTTCTTCGGATGCGCTTTATGGCAGTTTTCAATTTCAGCCAGAATAGTGTCAACATTGGTTTCACCAAACATTGGCAGTTTCCACATGTACCAGTAGTTGCTGATCGCATTTTCCGGTTCTGTGTGTTCAATACCCGGGTTCCAGCCTTTATCAACAATGTATTGAATCTGAGCGCGAGTAGACTCTTTGCTCAAAGGTGGCAAGTATGAAAACGTTTCATATTTACGGCTTGTCGCGGCATCGCTCAAGCTTGATTTGTAATCTTGTACATCACTCATGTGAGTTCTCCAAAAAATTTATTAAATTCGTTTAACTAATTAATCGTTTCGATTGTTGCAGTTGTGAATGTTGTGCCTGGCACAACATTCACTAACAATTTATTTATGTGCAACGTCGATCTTATCAACTGTGTCAAATTCGAATTTGATTTCTTTCCAGGTTTCCATCGCGATTTTAAGTTCTGGGCTGTGTTTTGCCGCTTTAGTAAGGATGTCCTTACCTTCTTTCTCGATTTCAACACCTGAGTTACGTGCTTCAACGCATGCTTCAACCGCAACACGGTTAGCAGCAGCACCCGCAGCATTACCCCATGGGTGACCTAATGTACCGCCACCGAACTGCAAGCATGAGTCATCACCAAAGATGTTAACCAGTGCTGGCATGTGCCACACGTGGATACCACCAGATGCAACCGGAATTACACCAGGCATTGAGCCCCAGTCCTGGTCGAAGAACATACCGCGTGAACGATCTTCTTTAATGAAGCTATCACGCATTGTGTCGATCCAGCCTAATGTTGCATCACGGTCGCCTTCCAGTTTACCAACAACGGTGCCGGAATGCAGGTGATCACCACCAGACAGACGCAGAATTTTGGTTAATACGCGGAAGTGAATACCGTGGTGCGGGTTACGATCCAGTACCGCGTGCATGGCGCGGTGAATGTGTAACAACATACCGTTGTTTTGACACCATTGTGCTAATTGCGTATTTGCAGAAAGACCACCGGTCAGGTAATCGTGCATGATGATCGGTGCGCCAATTTCTTTTGCGTATTCCGCACGACGCATCATTTCATCTGCAGTCGGTGCAGTAACGTTCAGGTAGTGACCTTTACGCTCGCCAGTTTCGGCTTCGGCTTTATGGATAGCTTCCATTACGAAGTCGAAACGATGACGCCAGCGCATGAATGGCTGTGAGTTCACGTTTTCGTCATCTTTGGTGAAGTCCAGACCACCGCGTAAGCCTTCGTAGCAGGCACGGCCGTAGTTCTTCGCAGATAAGCCCAGTTTAGGCTTAATGGTACAACCCAATAAAGGACGACCGTATTTGTTGAGGATATCACGCTCTACCTGGATACCTTGTGGTGGTCCATTACAGGTCATGACATATGCAACCGGGAAGCGGATATCTTCCAGACGCAGTGCACGCAGTGCTTTAAAGCCGAATACGTTACCAACCAGTGAGGTCAGTACGTTAACAACTGAACCTTCTTCGAACAGGTCGATTGGGTAAGCAACAAACGCGTAGAAACAGGTGTCATCGCCCGGTACGTCTTCAATCGCATAGGCGCGACCTTTGTAGTAATCCAGGTCAGTTAACAAGTCGGTCCAAACCGTGGTCCAGGTACCGGTTGATGATTCAGCAGCAACCGCAGCAGCCACTTCTTCACGGGGTACACCTTCTTGTGGAGTGATTTTGAAGCATGCAAGTATATCCGTGTCTTTCGGGGTATATTCCGGCATCCAGTACGTTTCGCGGTATTCTTTTACACCCGCGCTATAGGTCTTTGCCATAGGTGGCTCCTCCTAACAATTAATGAAAAATTCGCTATAAAACTCATTCAGGTGGTGGAGTGTAACTGTAGACAATGACAACATGATGTCCACCCCACTCCCCTCTGGTGCTGCGTAGTATAGGCGGCGTCTGCATAATGTAAATTAAATAATAATGATATAAACGATAAGGTTATACTTATAGATGATAATCGATGATACTCATTGATTTTTATATATATAACTTATTGATAATATTGTTATTTATATTCTGTGTCAGACACAAGCAGTTCTATTCGTCAGATTTCCCAAAGTTAAAGAATTTGTGATTTAAGTCGAAAAAGTATCAATAAGCGGCCAAAAGCAATATCAGCGCCACAGATAATTCGATATATGGTCACGGAGACTCCCCATGTACAACTGGTTTAAATCACTCAGTATACGCTGGAAATTGCAGCTCGGCTTTTTTGTCGTGACCATGATCACGACGATTTTTAATCGGCTGCTTGCTTCCTGGGAGCTGGGCAAAATGGTTAGTATCGCCGAGCAGAATAACGTCGCGAGAGACGTGATTGTTCAGCTTGAAGCGAATCACGCAACCTATATATTCAATTCATTCTGGGAATCCGGCATTGAGTTTGCCATTCAGTTCATGGTCATTGGTGTGGTTGCGAGCATGTTTGTGCGTCCTATTCGTGCCCTGGTGGAAGCGCTTAAAGCGGTTGAGAGTGGCGATCTTACCCAAAGTGTGGTGCAGACGTCGCTTGATGAAATAGGCGAACTTGAACATAGCTTTAACGAAGTACGAATAAAGTTGAACGGCATTATGGGTAGTATTGATGAAAATGGTAAGAATATGGGGCAGTCAGCCTATCAAATTGCCAACATCTCACGCGAGATTGCCGAGGTCAGTAATAGTGAGCAACAACGTTCCGGCGAGGTGTCATCCGCGACGCAAAAATTACTCGAGATATCCGAATCCGTACAAGTTATGGCGATCAATGCCACGGAAAGCGCCAGTAAAACCGAGCAGCAAGCACAACAAGGTATGGATAAAGTACAAAGCAACATCAAGCAAATGGAACAAACCGCGGAGCAGGTTAATCGCGCCGCTGAGCAAATTGCCAGACTGGAACAATCGGCCGCACAAATTCATGAGATTGTCAGTACCATTAATAATATTGCAGAACAAACCAGCCTGTTATCGCTAAATGCTGCAATCGAGGCAGCGCGTGCTGGTGAAGCTGGACGCGGCTTTGCTGTTGTTGCGGATGAAGTGCGAAATCTGGCACAGAGTACCACCAATTCTGTTGGAGAAATTTCCGGAATTATTGAACAGGTAACAACACAAGTCAGCCAGGTAACCGCAACCATGAATGCGGTTGTTGAACAGGTGCATGAAAACAGTAATGTCGCTGGTGAGACCAATGATGTTATCAGGACCATGGCGCAGGAAGTGTCAAATACCTCTGCGGGAAATCAGAAAATTGCCACGGCTAGTGAGGAACAACTTGATAAGTTACAGGTGCTGCAGTCTACACTCGAAAAGTTGTTCGAAACCTTGAATGAAAGCTCATCGAAAGTAGAAACCACAGCAACCATTGGCGACGATTTATTTTCGGTTACAGAACGACTCAACTCACTCATGGCCGGATTTACATTTGAACGTAATACAGTCATTGAACCCGATCAGGATACCCAGCGTCAGTTTCCTCGCGCAACAAACAGTTTGCTGGTTAAGGTATTGCAAAATGGAACCATGGTTGAAGGCATCACACGTGATATCAGCATGGGGGGCATGCAATTGCGATTAACTAGCGAGTTACAAAACAGGGACAATCTGCAATTACAAATGTACTTACCGTATACCGATATAAGCCAATATAACCATCAGACCCCGGTCAAGCTGACAGCAGATTGCGTACGGGATGAAATGGAAAATGGTCGCCATAATTACGGCTTACAATTTCAGTCGCTTTCGGAAGCACAACGCGAACAGCTGGAATATTGTTTTGATTTCTTCCGTAAGAATACGGTGTTTGATGCGACGTCACCCGAGTTTAGTAAAGTACATAACATGTAACTTGCATATGTAAGTGTATTTAATATACAGAATATAAATCACTAAACCATAGCGCTCATTGTCCACTAGAAAAGTATTGCTTGCTGAGGGCAGCAAGTCGAATGGTAAGGTTAATGCAGAGTTATCTTGCCATGTTTGAATATGATGTCGTGTATTATTTAATATGAAATGCGGCCCGATAATAACCTGATTATGGATTTGTTGTTGTAAAAGCTATGTCTATTCTGATCATAGAACCGGCTCGTGTTTATCAGCAGTTACTCGCAAACATGCTGGAATCGCATTCAATTGATTACCATATTGTTGAAGATGGCAAGGCAGCTTTACAATATACCGGTAACGTCGAGATTATATGCACAGCAAGACAATTGCCCGATATGCTGGGTAGCGAATTTTGTTTACGCTACCGTGCACAGGCAGCCGGGCAGTCTGCAGATACAGCCTTGCCCATTTTGATGTGGTCTGCAGATATCGACAGTGAAGTAAAAAAAGTAGCAAAGCAGAGTGGTATCACGGCTGTGTTTGCACGAAATAACATTACCGATTTATTTGCCAATATTCTGCAACACTACAACGCCCACAAGTCTGGACAGATTTGTAAAGTATTGCTCATCGAAGATAGTGTGACGATGGCCATGATTATGCGCGCACAACTCGAAAAATCCGGATTTACTGTCACACATTATACTAATGGTAAACAGGCGACGGAGAATCTGTTACAAGACGAATTTAATCTGCTGCTTACCGACATTATTCTGGAAGGGGAGATGACCGGACTGGATGTGCTTAAATTTGTTCGCGGACAGGACGAACCACTCAAGCATTTGCCCGTGATCGCCGCCACGGGAGTAGAAGATCCGCAAATGCATGAGCAATTATGGCAAGCTGGTCTGGATGGCCTGGTGAAAAAACCACTGGATATCGACGTATTCACCGATTTGGTGGAAAAGTTACTTGCGTCTAACTAGACAGTCGAAACAAACATAATATATATTCTAATAATATTCTTTTTTGATAATGTATTGCTTATACTTGTCAGATGAATATCACCTTTCGCCAATTACAGGTATTTGAATCTGTTGCCCGCAATTTGAGTTATACCCATGCGGCCCAAGAGCTTTACCTGAGTCAGCCAGCTGTATCCATGCAAATCAAGCAACTGGAAAGTGCTTTGGGTATCAACCTGTTTGAGCAATTGGGTAAAAAAGTCTCGCTGACAGAAGCAGGTAATGTGATATATCGCTACAGCCGGATTATCTCTGGACTGTTATCGGAAATACGCGAACTGGTGGAGGAGTTTAAGGGCATACAGCGTGGTCATTTGAAGATATCCGTCGCTACCACCGCCAACTACTTTGCAACCCGATTTTTGGCAGAGTTTGTCAAGGAATACAGCGGTACCACTTTTAGTCTGGATGTGACCAACCGCGAAGTTCTGGTGCACAAACTGGAACAAAATGAAGTAGATTTGGTGATCATGGGTCAACCGCCAGAAGATATGGATCTGGAGACCCAGTCCTTTATGGAAAATCCACTTGTGGTGGTTGCCCCGTGTGATCACCCATTTGCACATCGGAAATCAATTCCGATAGTCGAATTAAAAAATGAGATGTTCGTGGTACGAGAAAGAGGCTCAGGTACACGAATTGCGATGTCCCGTTATTTTGAAGAACATGGTATTCAGCTACAAACTGGTATGGAAATGACCAGTAATGAAGCCATCAAGCAGGCAGTGGAAGCCGGACTTGGCCTGGGCATTGTGTCTATCCATACCCTGACCCTGGAGCTTGAAACAAAACGATTGATGGTGCTACCGGTGGAGGGGTTTCCAATCTTACGTCACTGGTATCTGGTGCATCGCAAAGGTAAGCGCCTGTCTCCCATTGCAGATGCCTTCCACAAATATGTGCTTTCGCACGGTCGTGCTTTCATGCAAAAGTAGTATGATTTGGCCTATACTATATATAATGTTTTACAGATTTAATGACCTGTGTATGAACTTGCGTGGCTGACAAGGGTCTATTTTTATGGATCCGCAACGTGTTAAACGTGATAATGTAGAAGCTATGAAACAATACCTGATTAAATTCGTCATGCTTGCACTGTTGTTTGCCAACGTGTCGATCAGCTATGCAGTGAGTTTCAACAAAGTATCTGGCAGTGCCTACACGCCATCAGCATCCACCATGCAGTCGAAGGACAGGACTGATAAATTGCCTCCCTGTCATGAACAAGGTCATATGCAAGGTCATGACCAAGTACAGAAACAAGCAAATAATTGTTGTGAAACCCAGGCCTGTGAACATGATTGCAATTCATGTCAATTACTCCACAGCAGTGCTGGCATAATTTCCAGTTTTGAGACAGAAATCTTTATACACATCGCTTCGCAGAAACACTTTACCCCGTTATTATTTTCCTCATCTGCCCTCACCAATTTATATCGACCGCCCCGACTAAATTAAGCTAACCCTGACCGGTATATTTTACGGTACCTCTGCGTTACGTGATGCGTTCACGTTAACTATTTTTACAGATATTGTTATGTCTATTAATTTAGGAGTGCGGTTATGAAGTTAAACGTCACCCTGGCGTTATGCTTGCTTCAGTTAGCTGTCGTTACCACCAGCATGGCGGCATCCATGCCGAATCAGTTGCCTTATCGAATTGATGAAAATAAACAGGATCAACTGACAAATCATTTGTCGCTGGATGCAGCGATCAAGATTGCTATCGAACGCGACCCTAAACTGCTGGCGATTCAAAAACAGGCCGACGCGTTTCGTGAAGCGGCTGTCGCCGCCAATGCCTTGCCCGATCCGAAAATCAAGCTCGGTTTAATGAATGTGCCCACTGATACCTGGGCCTTCAATCAAGAGCCGATGACGCAAAAGCAAATTGGTATTCAACAAATGTTCCCGGCCGGTGACACGCTTGAGTATAAATCCAGACGTGAACTCAGCATGGCCAGTATGGAAGATGCGAGCGCCGCGAATCAACTGGCGATATTGAAACGTGACATGCGACAAGCCTGGCTGGATTTATACTACTGGCAGTATGCAGAAAAGATTACACGCGAAACGCGCAGTTTGCTGGCAAAGTTTATGTCGGTAACGGAATCCAATTATGCAGCGGGCAGGCAACAGCAGCAGGATGTTATTCGCGCCGAACTGGAGCTGGAATTAATTCAGGACAAGCTGGATGACATCGCGGCGCAACAGGCGGTGATAAAAGCGAAACTGGTTAAAATGGTCGGTCAGGAAATGGCAACAGATATGATTGCACAAACACTGCCGTCATTGCCGGAATTAGTAAATTTCAATCAACACCGCACACAGCTTGAATCGCACCCTATGTTGCAAATGCAGCAGGCAAGGGTCGATGCATCACAACACGGAGTATCAATAGCGGAACAGAGTTACAAGCCAAACTGGATGCTGGATGTTACATATGGTTTTCGTGAAACAGCACAAAATGGCGTCGATCGCCCTGATTTTGCCTCGGTGATGGTGTTATTTGACCTGCCACTGTTTGGTGGCAATCTGCAGGACCGAAAAGTATCGGCAAGTAAATTCCGTCGACTCGCAGCGAGTGAAGATCTGGAACTGAAACGCCGGGAGCTGGCGCGTGAATACGAGAGTAAATATGCAGAATGGCAACAAGTCTCGGCGCGCGTCGCACGCTATCACAAAACGCTAATTCCGAAAGCCAGAGAAAACAGTGAGGCGGCTTTGTCAGCCTATCAAAGCGACCGTGGAAAATTCACCATGTTAATGCGCGCGATGATGACAAAACTTGATATTGAGTTAAAAGCGCAACGCCTTGCAGTGAAACAACGAAAATTACAATCAGCCCTGTTATATCTGTTGGGAGAAAATCAATGAAAAATTTCAAATTGTTTATCATCACGCTAACCGCGTTAGTTATTATCGGATGCAGTGATGACGGTATGAATAAAGGGTCGAGCATGAGTGAGGCCGGGAAAAAAGAAACCGCTGTTGAGCATGCAGAAAAACATCTGGATCCAAATTATGTTTGCCCCATGCACCCGCAAATTGTCAGGGGTGAACCGGGGAATTGTCCGATTTGTGGTATGGATCTGGTAAAGGTCGAAGCAGAAAATGAAACCAGCAGTAAGGAAAAGAAAATATTGTACTGGGTTGCACCGATGGACCCTGCCTATCGACGTGACGGGCCGGGTAAATCTCCCATGGGCATGGACCTGGTGCCTGTCTACGATGAAGGTGATGGTATTAACGTAAAAATATCGCCCGCCGTTGAAAACAACATGGGTGTACGCACAGCAAAAATCGAGCGTAACAAGTTGTGGCGCAAGATCAATACCGTTGGCTATATCGATTTTGATGAAAACAAGATTACCCATATTCACTTGCGTACCAAAGGCTGGCTGGAGAGATTACATGTCAAATCAGAGGGCGAACGTGTAAAAAAAGGGCAATTGCTGTTTGAAGTGTATTCTCCCGAACTGGTGAATGCGCAGGAAGAGTATGTTCAGGCCTTACGTAGCAGTAATAACCGTCTGGTAAAAGCATCAAAAGAACGCCTGATTGCACTGGGCATTTCTGCACGGCAAACAAACGAACTGACAGAGAAAAGAAAAGTCAGCCAACTGGTCAAAGTGTATGCGAACCAGGACGGCATTGTGTCGAAATTGAATGTTCGCCAGGGCATGTTTGTGATGCCAAACAAGGAAGTGATGAGCCTGGCCGAATTATCTACTATCTGGATACTGGCTGAAGTTTTCGAATCACAAGCGAACTGGGTGAAAGAAGGACAGGCGGCAGATGTGACATTATCCTATGCACCGGGTCGTACCTGGGAAGGTAAGGTTGAATATATTTATCCAAGCCTGAATGCAAAAACGCGCACCTTGAAAGTTCGACTCGCCTTTACCAATCCCGATGAAACGCTCAAACCTAACATGTTCGCCAATGTCACGATTTATGGTGGCGCAAAGGAAAATATAATCATTGCGCCGCGTGAAGCGGTCATTCGTAGCGGCGAAAATACTCGCGTTATTCTGGCGATGGGCAAGGGCCGTTTTCAGCCGCGTGATGTGGTGGTGGGTATCGAGTCGGGTGACTGGGTAGAAATCCAGTCAGGTCTGAAAGAAGGCGACAATGTTGTCACGTCCGGTCAGTTCCTGATTGATTCAGAGGCCAGTCTCAAGGCGAGTCTGAAACGTATGACTGATCCAGAATCCGCAATGGCAGAAAAGAATGACATGTCAGCAAGTGACAATAATAACAAAGAAATGCAAAGCAAAATTGCCGGCACCGGAATACTGCGTGAGGTAATGGCCGCAGATAATAAAATCAACATGTCACATGATCCGATTCCCGCCATTGGCTGGCAGGAAATGACCATGGATTTCAAGGTAAAACCGGACGTTTCGCTTAAAGACTTCAAGGCAGAAGACAAGGTGGAATTTGATCTTGAGAAAGGTGCCGATGGTTATGTGATTAATGCCATGCGCAAGGTCAATCCTGTTATGAAATCAGGAGCGCAATAGCATGGTTGCAAAATTAATTGACTGGTCGCTGAAAAATCGTTTCCTGGTAATTCTGCTGACGATAATTTTAATCGGCTGGGGTATCTATGCCGTTAAAAATACACCACTCGATGCGATACCGGATTTATCTGACGTACAGGTAATTATTAAAACCACTTACCCGGGTCAGGCACCGCGCGTAGTGGAAGATCAGGTGACGTATCCGCTGACAACCGCGATGTTATCAGTACCCGGTGCAGTCACCGTGCGTGGCTATTCGTTCTTTAATGATTCGTATGTCTATATAATTTTTAAAGATGGCACGGATCCTTATTGGGCACGTTCACGGGTGCTGGAATATTTAAGTCAGGTAGCGACGCGTTTACCGCCTGAAGCGCGCCCGGCATTAGGTCCGGATGCGACTGGTGTGGGTTGGGTTTATGAATACGCGTTGGTTGACAGAACCGGCAAGACGGATCTTGCCCAGTTACGCAGTTTGCAAGACTGGTTTATGAAATATGAATTACAAACTGTGCCGGGTGTCTCCGAAGTTGCCACCGTTGGTGGCATGGTAAAACAGTACCAGGTCGTACTGAACCCGGATCGTTTGCGCGCATACAATTTGCCGTTAAGTAAAATTCGTATGGCCATTAAAAATGCCAACAAGGAAGTCGGCGGCTCGGTTATCGAGATGGCCGAAGCGGAGTACATGGTGCGCGCCACTGGCTACATTAATGAAATAAAAGATCTGGAACAGATCCCGCTGGGAGTGAATACACAAGGTACACCAATATTATTAAGAGATGTTGCCGAGATTCGCCTCGGGCCACAAATGCGTCGTGGTATTGCCGAACTCGACGGTGAAGGGGAAGTGGTGGGCGGTATCGTGGTGATGCGCTTTGGTGAGAATGCTTTGAAAACCATTAAAGGTGTCAAACAAAAAATTGAGCAACTAAAAAAAGGTTTGCCAGCAGGTGTTGAGATAGTTGAAACCTATGACCGTTCCGCGCTCATCAATCGTGCCGTCGACAACCTGAATTTTAAATTGCTCGAAGAGTTTATTGTGGTGGCGCTGGTTTGTGCAGTATTTTTGTTTCACCTGCGTTCTGCCCTGGTCGCCATTATCAGTTTACCCATTGGTATCCTGGTGGCTTTCATCGTTATGTATCATCAGGGCATTAATGCCAATATCATGTCACTCGGCGGTATTGCCATTGCCATTGGCGCGATGGTGGATGCAGCGATCGTGATGATCGAAAATGTGCACAAACATATCGAAAAAGAACCGCTCACTGATGAAAATCGCTGGCGTATTATTCGCGAAGCCACCATGGAAGTTGGACCACCGCTATTCTTTTCGTTATTGATTATTACCTTAAGTTTTTTACCGGTGTTCACGCTCGAGGCACAGGAAGGGCGTCTGTTCAGTCCGTTGGCATTTACCAAAACCTATGCGATGGCAGCGGCAGCCGGTTTGTCTGTAACATTAGTGCCGGTGTTGATGGGCTATTTTATTCGTGGTCATATCAAACCCGAGCACGAGAATCCGGTTAATCGTTTTCTGGTCAACGTCTACAAACCGTTTATTCATTTTGTGCTGGATAAACCACGCGTAGTATTGGCGATTGCGCTGGCGATTGTTGTAATCAGTATCTGGCCAATGATGAAAGTCGGTTCAGAATTTATGCCGGATTTGGATGAAGGTGATCTGATGTATATGCCAACCACCTTCCCCGGTGTATCGATCGGCAAGGCGCAGGAAATTTTACAGCAGACGGATAAACTGATTAAAACATTACCGGAAGTGAAAAGCGTGTTCGGTAAAATCGGTCGCGCCGATACCGCGACCGATCCGGCACCACTGACGATGATTGAAACAACCATTCAATTTAAACCGCGTAGCGAATGGCGTGAAGGTATGACACCGGCAAAAATAAAACAGGAATTAAATGAATTGATTAAATTTCCCGGTTTAACCAATGCCTGGGTGATGCCGATTAAAACACGCATCGACATGCTGGCGACCGGAATTAAAACACCGGTCGGCATTAAAGTGTCGGGACCAGATCTGAATGTGATTCAGGAAATTGGCAAGGACATCGAGCAGGCGGTGTTGTCTGTACCGGGTACTGTGTCGGCGTATTCAGAGCGAACTGCGGGTGGTCGCTACGTCACGGTAGATATCAATCGCCTGGCGGCGGCGCGGCTGGGATTAAATATTTCCGATATTCAGGACGTGGTACGAACCGCTGTTGGCGGCATGCAGGTTGCGCAATCTATTGAAGGTCTGGAACGCTACCCGATCAACATCCGTTATCCACGTGACGTACGTGATTCGGTGGAAAAACTGAAGTACCTGCCGATTGTCACGAGTACCGGTGCACGTATCCCGCTTGGCGAAGTGGCCGATATTCGTACCGAGATGGGCGCGGCCATGATTAAAAGCGAAAATGCGCGTCCGAATGGCTGGACTTTTGTTGATTTGGAAAGCGGCAGTGACCTGGGCTCCTATGTTGCACTGGCGCAAAAGACGGTCGCAGAAAAAGTTAAATTACCTGCCGGCTATTCAGTCAGTTGGTCAGGGCAATATGAATACATGGTGCGGGCGAAAGAACGTTTACAAATTGTTGTGCCACTGACACTGGTTATTATTGTGTTATTGCTGTATTTAAATTTCCGCAATGTCACCGAAGTGTTGATCATTATGGGCACCTTACCACTCGCCCTGGTGGGTGGTTACTGGTTACTTTATATATTGGGCTATAACATATCCGTTGCGGTCGGTGTGGGCTTCATTGCGTTGGCCGGCGTTGCAGTCGAGATCGGCGTGGTGATGCTGGTGTACCTGAATCAGGCTTATCAACGGCATATCAGCGAACAAGGTCAGGGACATAAAGTTGGTTTGGCCGAGCTGAAACAAGCGGTGATTGAAGGCGCACTTATGCGTGTGCGACCGATCATGATGACGGTGGCAGCCATTATCGCCGGTTTATTACCAATCATGTTGGGTTCGGGGACCGGATCAGAGGTGATGCGCCGTATCGCCGCACCGATGGTGGGTGGCATGATCAGTGCGACTTTATTAACATTGGTTGTCTTACCTGCGGTATTTTATATCTGGAAACAGCGCAGTATTAAATAAATGTGTGAGTTAAAAATTATATGATTCAGGAGTAAGAATAATGTGTAAACCCATATCGATCGCAGCTATCAGTATGCTGTTAAGTCTGAATGCCGTTTCTGTTGCAGCATCGAAGTCAGCGTCTGCACCTTATGCAGGACAACAGCAGCGTGAGATCAAGTCCTTATCGGCAAAGGAAATAGCAGACTTACAGGCAGGCAAGGGTATGGGTCTGGCAAAATCTGCTGAATTAAATCATTATCCGGGGCCCAGACATGTGCTGGACTTGTCAGATAAGTTAAAGCTGTCAACCGATCAGGTACAGCAATCTCAGCAATTGTTTAATAAAATGCAACAACGTGCACAAGCTGTGGGGAAGAAGATCATCGCTGCCGAAAAAAAACTGGATATGTTATTTGCGTCGGGCAAGGCAAGGGAAAAAACCTTGCACGCACAATTGCAATCGATTGCAAAATTGCAGGGTGAACTACGCTATACACACCTGACTGCACATCTTGGACAGCGCAATATATTAACCCCACAACAAGTTAAACTATATGATGAGTTACGCGGTTATAATAATCCGCATTCTGCGCAACATCATCATGGTGGCGATCATGCACATTAAATATATCAGTCTTCTGATAATATCGCTGGTTACTGTTGTAGCCTGCTCCGATCAGAATCGGGAAAAAAGCGTCAGTCAACTCAAGCATCGAAGTCTGTTTAATAGTGAAACACTGGTGCTGGGAAAAAATTTATATCAACAACATTGTGCAAGTTGTCATGGCGCAAATGCGGCCGGTGCGGTGAATTGGCGACAACGTGATGCACATGGCAAGTTTCCACCGCCACCATTAAATGGAACAGGACACACCTGGCATCATCCAACCGCCATTCTAAAGGAGCTGATTCTGGACGGCACCGCAAAAACCGGCGGTAACATGCCGGCATGGCGTGGTAAACTGTCTGAACAGGAAGTTGAGGCCATATTGAGCTGGCTGCAAACGCTCTGGCCACAACAATCATATGATGCATGGCGTGAAGTGGAACGTCGCAGTTTGCAACCATAATGAATTGAAACCAGGATGAAATGAAAACAGGAGAACAGAATGTACGGATTTTCGAAAACAGTAAATTACAGTTTTGATGAAGCCATATCAAAAGTCACAGAAGAGTTACAAAAGGAAGGCTTTGGCGTACTGACCGAAATCAATGTAAAAGCGGTGATGAAGAAAAAACTGGATGTCGATAAAAAGCCATACACTATTTTAGGCGCGTGTAATCCGGTACTGGCGAATCAGGCAATAACTGCAGAACCGGATATTGGTTTGTTACTACCGTGTAATGTTGTGGTACGTGAAGAAGATGATGGCACGATTACCGTGGCGTTTATGGATCCGGCAGCAGTGTTGCAACTGGTAAACAAGCCAGGTATTGAAGAACTTGCACAGGAAGTTAAAACCAGACTGGAACGCGTACGCGACAGCCTTTAGGCGGCTTGCTGGTGATACATGATCTGGAAAATATCCTGTAATTGCGGAACGACCTCTGTAATGACATCGTCGATTACGCTTTTATCCAGGTTGAGTATCTCCCAGACGTGATTATCAATGATGACATTGTCACCCTGCGCGTCACCAGGATTGATCATATGCGAAATTGCATTGGCAAGATGAACGATGGCTGTTTCGATCTGAAAACGCGAGGCCTGGGTTGGATAAGGATGCAGTTGTATCGGTTCAATAAATGATTCTGGCAAACGCCATTTTCGTGTAATGGCAGCGCCAACATCGCCGTGTGTGAAACCGAATACTGCACGCTCAAACTCTTCTATGGGTTGCTTGGTGGAGTGTGATAATTCGAGCAATTGACGTGATTTTTCTGGTGCAGCGACACACATAATAAGCCGGCCGATATCATGCAGCATTCCATTCGTAAAGAGTCGTTCACTGTGAGAAAGTTTGATACGGCTGGCAATGTTACGGGCAGCGAGTGCACAACCGATACTGTGTTGCCAAAAATACTCAGGATTAAGCAGATCGTCCGGAATATTACGAAATTTGCTGACGACACAGGTGCTGAATACCAGGTCGCGCAATTGTCGGACGCCGATGATTGTTATCGCCATCGGCACGGTATCGACTTCGGCTGGAAAGCCGTAAAACGGACTGTTTACAATTTTTAACAGGCGTGCGGTCAGTCCCGTGTCCTGACTGATTAGTTTGCCGATATCGGCTGCCGTACATGACGGATCATTCACCATATCATTCAGGCGCATGACAATATCAGGTAGGGAGGTGAGTTCAACGTTGTTTGAAATGAGCGATTCTGCAGACATATATTTTAAAGACCTCGTGTATGACCAGGAGACCCACACGACTCCCATGTCAGAATAAGCAATTTACTTGCCACTATAATCTACAGCATCTATACAGCACTCCGGTTGTGGTGCTAAAAACCACAGTTAGATTGTGGCAAAGAAGGTGTAACTTCGCAAATTCCAGCAGCGAACCGTAGTAAAATAGGTAAATATTAGTAACTATATGTTAAATAAGGCGATTTAAATTATGAAATCAGTTTACCGATTGAGTATATCGGGTATGCGTTGCGCGGGCTGTGTTGCAAGCGTGGAATCCGCATTAAAAAGTGTGAATGGCGTCACAAAAGTTGATGTTAATTTCGCTGATCACACCGCCCAGGTAGAAGGAAAGGTGCAATCATCATCGTTGGTCGAGGCAGTCAGTAAAGCCGGTTATGAGGCAAGTTTGCTTGAAGATGATGAAGAAGGTGACTCGACAAGCCTGGCCGAGCAACAGGAGCAGGCACGTCAAAATCTGGTAAGGCAAACTATTGCATCGGCAATAGTCGGTATTCCCTTGCTTACACTGGGGATGCTGAATTTTTTACCCAGTCTGGATAAGGCATCAGGACGAACAGTCTGGCTGCTTATTGGTGCTGTGTGTTTATTGGTTCTCTATGTCAGCGGCAAGCATTTTTTTATCGGCGCAGCAAAAGCACTAAAAGCCGGGCATGCCACGATGGACACCTTGATTGCCATTGGTACCGGTACCGCCTGGCTCTATTCCATGGTGATTGTGTTGTGGCCGCAAATCGTGCCAACTGGATCGCGGCATGTATACTTTGAAGCAGCCGTGATTATTATTGCCTTCGTTAATTTCGGTTCGTTACTGGAAATGCGTGCGCGCAAGAAAACCTCAGCGGCACTGAATAAACTCATCAATTTACAACCCAGGACGGCTACCGTTATTCGTGATGGCAAGGAACAAACTGTGGCTATCAATACAATAGGTCTGGATGAGACGGTACGGGTACGCCCAGGTGAAAAAATACCGGTCGATGGTACCATCATTGATGGTGAGTCAAATATTGATGAATCGATGCTAACCGGTGAACCCATGCCGGTAGCGAAATCAGTCGGCGCCGAGGTGGTGGCAGGCACCCTGAATCAAAATGGCAGTTTCCTGTTTCAGGCGAAGAAAATTGGCAAAGCGACAATGCTGGCTCAAATAATCAGGCTGGTACGCAAGGCACAATCCAGTAAACCGGAAATTGGTCGAATCGTTGACAAGGTGGCTGGCGTATTCGTGCCTGTGATCATCAGTATTGCGGTGAGTGCTTTCATCGTGTGGTTTGTTTTTGCTGGTGCGGGAGCATTAAATTATGCCGTGATCAGCGCGGTGACTGTTTTGGTCATTGCCTGTCCCTGCGCGCTGGGTCTGGCGACACCGATTTCAATCATGCTTGGCATTGGAAAATCGGCCGAAGCAGGGATTTTGATCCGAAACGGTGATGCCTTGCAGCGCATGAGTCAGATTACTGCAATTGTACTGGATAAAACCGGCACCATTACAGAAGGCAAACCTGTTGTACATCGAGTGATTGCCATTGACGAAAATTCAGAAGACGCGGTGTTACAAATCGCTGCGAGTGTTGAAATGGCCTCCGAACATCCTATTGCCAGCGCACTGGTAAATGAAGCCCGTTCTCGTGATATTGATTTATTCCTGATGGAAGACTTTGAGGCGGCCACCGGTCAGGGTGTGATTGCAACGATTGAAGACAAGCGTGTATATGTTGGTAACGAAAAATTTATGCAGTCACAATCGGTCAACATGGAATACAAGTTTACTGATTTTAACCCGGCGGCCACACGAGTTTATGTCGCGCGTGACATGGTGTTGCTTGGTATTATTGAAGTTGCTGATCCGGTACGTAATGAAAGCAGGCAGGCGATCGAAATATTTAAAAGAAACAGGTTAAAAGTCATCATGTTAACAGGTGATATCCAGTCAACAGCTGATGCGATTGCGGAACAAGTCGGAATAGATGATGTCATAGCAGGGGTTATGCCACAGGATAAAGATAAAAAAATAGCCGAACTGCAGGCGCAGGGTGAGATTGTTGCCATGGTAGGTGATGGAATAAACGACGCACCTGCACTGGCACGTGCAGATGTAGGTATTGCCATCAGTTCGGGAACCGATATTGCAATTGAAACAGCCGATATAACCCTGATGCGCAACTCATTGCTCAGCGTGGTCGATGCAATATACGTTTCAGCTGCTACCATGCGTAACATCAAGCAAAATTTGTTCGGTGCGTTTGTCTATAACAGTCTGGGCGTACCGGTTGCGGCCGGTGTTCTGTATCCCTTCTTTGGCATTTTATTAAACCCCATGATTGCCGGCGCAGCAATGGCATTGTCATCTGTGACTGTGGTGTCTAATGCAAACCGCCTGCGATCATTAAAATTCGAAAGATAGATGTATGAATATATTCGGTAAGATAGTTGGTGCAATTTTCGGCTTTATGCTGGGTAATGTGTTTGGTGCGATCATTGGCGTGATCATTGGCCATATGTTTGACAGGGGGCTGACGGCACGACTGCTTGATGATTACGCAACATTCAATAACCAACACGAAGTGCAGGACATTTTTTTCCGCTCGCTGTTTTCTGTGCTGGGTTATATTGCCAAAGCTGATGGCCGTGTTAGCGAAGACGAAATTGCCCTGGCGCGTGCAATCATGCGCGACATGTCGCTGGATGAAACCCGCAAACAGACAGCAATCAATCTGTTTAATCAGGGCAAACAACCCGATTTTGATCTGGAAGGTACGCTGACGACTTTCAAGCGAGCCTGCAGGTTGCGTAACAATCTGCTACGCATGTTCCTTGAAGTTCTGATTCACGCCGCCTTTGCTGATGGCGTGATGCACCCGAAAGAACAAAAGGCACTGCAACATATCAGTATGCGACTGGGGTTTTCACTGCAACAATACGCACAACTGGAAGCAATGGTCCAGGCTCAGCGCAGTTTTCATCAGGGAGGATTTCATACAGGAGACGACAGGCAGTATGGTTCACAGCGAGGATATTCGACATCGCATGTCGATAAACTGGCTGCGGCATATCAGGTGTTGGGCGTGAGTGAATCAGCCAGTGATAGCGAGGTCAAGAAAGCCTATCGAAGATTGCTAAATCAACATCATCCGGACAAGCTGGTCGCCAAAGGTTTGCCGGAAGACATGATCAAACTGGCAAATGAAAAAACCCATGAGATTACTGCTGCATACGATGTTATTAAAAATGCACGCGGAATGTAATCAACAAGCTTATTCAAAATGAGAAATATTAAACGCTCGTAGTCAATTAACAAAAAATGGCCCGATACTGGCAATGATAATAGTCAGCAAGCCAAGTGTCAGATTAATCCCAATCAGCTTGCGAATCTGATTCAGGCTACTGGCACCGGATGGCCAGTCTTCGGTGATGACCGCAGTTTTAATACGTTTGAAAGGTGCAAAAAATACATGCATAAAAATCAGCATCATGATAATCGCAATACCCTGCATCACATGAACATAAATCGGTGCATTGGCGAAACCACCGTAGGTATTGAAAATCATGCCATAGCCGGTTGCCAATAAAGTAATTATTGTTAACCACACGAAGGGAAAGAATTTGCTGAAAACACCCGCCCACAGTGTGAGTCGCTGTGGTGGTTCAAATTGTGCAGCGGCGACCGGGCGTAAACAAACATACGCGAAAAACATTCCACCCACCCAGATGACAGCTGAGAGCAGATGCAAGGTTAACATTAAACCTGAATTAAGACTGGAAAGAGCCATTATGGTGTTCCTTATTTTTTTGAGCGAATTTCGATTCCGGGCGCATTATAAGTCAGCCAGCTATAAACTGTTTTAACCAATACTTCATTCATGCCAACGAAAAAATGATTGGCGCCGGCAATTTCTTTTTGTTGATATTTCTTGTTTGCACGTCCGGATTTTGCGGCGCGTTGCTCGGCAAACCGGGTCACGGGTTCAAGATCCTGGCTGCCATATAAATCCAGTACCGGAATAGTAGTGATTTTTGCCAGGCTGGTTACGCTATCGAGTCGTGGATCCAGATCACTTTGCCCCAGTCCGATGACGACGAAGGCACGGATAGCGGCATCCGGCTTGCTGCTCATATAGAGTGTACCCATTGATGCGCCCAGACTATGGCTGACAAGCACAATATTTTTAAAGTTTTTGTCTTTCAGAAATTTAACCGCCGCATCAATGCGCGGCGAAACCTCATCAAGCAGGGGAATATAATCTTTTAAGGTGGCTTCATTTTTTAATATGGGCATCTGGATGGAAAGCGTCGTCCAGCCTCTTTCGGGTAATTCTGTACGTAGCGGAAAAATAACGTCGGGCCAGTTCGGGTGTACGCCAATGCCGTGCAAAATGATAGCGGCACCTTGTACTTTGGGCGTTGCTGCCTTGGCGTAGAGTCCCAAAAACTCACCTTTTGTATCTTTCAGCCTGACCGCATCACCGACCATCAGACTGTCGACGATTTGGCTGGACCAGCGTTTTTCTTTTTCAAGATCCGACGCATGGCTGACGCTGGTAAAAAAGAATCCGGCTAAACTTATTAAAAACAGATACTTGGCTTGTTGCAGCAGGGCTTGCATAATTGTGCCTCCATTCTGGCTTGCTATATATAAAGAATAACAGTTGTCAGAGACAAGATAAATTGGCGTTTTAATTATATCCGCACTGAAATCCGGGCTGAAAAATCGCGTCTGATCAGGTAAAGTGTGCCATTCATTTTGCAGGTGGTTGTCATTTAACCGTTTACTAACCCATAACATGAGGCTGAGCCATGGCAGATTATATGATTGCCCCTTCGATTTTATCCGCGGACTTTGCGCGTCTGGGAGAAGAAGTCGATAACGTTTTAAAATCCGGTGCCGATATTGTGCACTTTGATGTAATGGATAACCATTACGTTCCGAACCTGACCATTGGTCCGTTGGTATGCGAAGCCTTGCGTAAACACGGTGTAACCGCGCCGATTGACGTTCACCTGATGGTCAAGCCGGTTGATCGTATTGTGCCTGATTTTGCCAAAGCTGGTGCAACCTATATTACTTTTCATCCGGAAGCCTCTGACCATATCGATCGTACTTTACAGTTGATTCATGGAGAAGGCTGCAAAGCCGGACTGGTATTTAATCCGGCCACCTCGCTGGATTACTTGCGTTATGTGATCGACAAGATTGATATGGTGTTGTTGATGTCCGTAAACCCGGGTTTTGGCGGTCAAAGCTTTATACCGACTGCTCTGGACAAATTACGCGAAGCGCGCAAGATTATCGACGCAAGTGGTCGTGATATTCGCCTTGAAATCGATGGTGGTGTGAAAGTCGATAATATTGCCGAGATTGCCGCAGCGGGTGCTGACACCTTTGTATCCGGTTCCGGAATTTTCGGTGGTGCGAACAAAGCCGACCCCAATGTGTATGATTCTATCGTCAAGAAAATGCGCGATGAACTGGCGAAAGCCTAGCTGTATACCAAACAAGACCAACGACGACAGTAGCTATTCAAAGGCGTGAAGCAATATTAAGCTTCGCGCCTTTGTGCAGCTGGAATGAGATAAAAATACATGATCACAAAACCCGAAATGATTTTAATCGATGTGGATGGCACACTGGTCGACAGCGTGCCGGACTTGGCTTTTTGTGTTGATGAAATGATGCAGCAGCTTGGTATGCCGGTACACGGTGAAGCCAAAGTACGGGAATGGGTAGGCAATGGTGTTGAGCGTTTGACACGTCGTGCACTCATCGGTCAACTTGACGGTGAGCCGGATGAAGCACTGTTTGAAAAAGCCTACCCGATGTATCTTGCGCTTTATGCCGAAAATACCTGCAAGCGCAGTGTGTTGTACCCCGGTGTACGTGAAGGGCTGGATTATATGAAATCGGCTGGCTACAAGCTGGGCTGTGTCACCAACAAGGCAGCGGCGTTTACCATCCCCTTGTTAAAGGAACTCGGCATTCATGATGAGTTTGGTATTATTGTCAGTGGCGATGACCTGCCGAAGAAAAAACCGGACCCTATGCCATTGCTGCATATTGCCAGTCACTTTGGCGTCAGTCCGGCTCAATCATTGATGATTGGCGACTCGGTCAGTGATGTAAAGGCGGCGCGCGCTGCAGAATTTCAGATTATATGTATGAGCTATGGCTATAATCATGGCGTGGACATTCGTGAAGCAAACCCGGATGCGGTTATCGACAGTATGGCGGAGCTCGAAGCGATTCTTGAAAATGCCAGATCAAATCCTGGTTAAAAAGCCGAATCCAAACCTGGATCAAAACCCTGATCAAAACAGGGTGCAGTGCAGCCAATATTGGTTATAATTGGCATACAGTAATCAAATAAAATCATCTACTCGAAAATGTATCGATACAACGCGAAAATAACAACAGAAATGCGATGGTGGCGAAGCTAACCGGTTTTGCTTTGTTCAGGCGCATTTTTACGCGTATTAAACGCTATTCGACATTTTTGAGGAATTTCCATGGATACAACCACTTTTCAGGGCTATGCCGCACAAGGCTATAATCGCATCCCGTTGATGCGTGAGGTGCTGGCCGATCTTGATACGCCCTTAAGTACCTTTCTGAAGCTGGCAAACCAGCCATATACCTACCTGTTTGAATCGGTTCAGGGCGGAGAAAAATGGGGCCGTTATTCGCTGATCGGTTTGCCTTGCCATGAAGTCATTCGCATTCATGAAAACAAGGTGCAAAGCTTTGTGGACAATGTGCTTTCTGAATCATTCACCGTAGCTGATCCGCTTGGCTGGGTTGAATCATTTTATGCCACCTTCAAGGTACTGGATTTACCCAACCTGCCAAGATTTAATGGTGGTCTGGTCGGCTATTTTGGTTATGACACGGTGCGTTATATTGAACCGAAACTGGCCGAATGCCCGAATGACGATCCGTTAAAAGTCCCGGACATTTTGCTGATGGTCTCGGATGAGGTGGTCGTGTTTGATAATCTGACCGGCAAACTGATTTTGCTGATCTATGTTGATCCCGCAGATAAGGATGCCCTGCAAACAGGACTGCATCGACTGGCAGAACTGGAACAGCAGTTATTCAAGGCGACCCCGCGGGTAAGTTCACGCAAGACAAAAAAAATCACCGAAGCCGATTTTATTTCCGGTTTTACGCAATCCGGATTTGAGGCAGCAGTAGAAAAAGCACGTCAGTACATCATTGATGGTGATGTAATGCAGGTAGTGTTGTCACAGCGATTGTCGATAGAATTTACTGCCGAGCCGCTGGATTTATACCGGGCGCTGCGCAGTTTAAATCCATCACCTTATATGTACTATCTTGATCTGGGGGACTTTCATATTGTGGGTTCCTCCCCTGAAATACTGGTACATGTCGAAGAGGGCATGGTAACGGTGCGACCCATTGCCGGCACCCGTCCACGCGGTAAAAACGCAGCAGCGGATGTGGCGTTGGAACAGGACTTGCTGGCCGATCCCAAAGAAATTGCCGAGCATTTAATGTTGATCGATCTGGGCCGCAATGATGTCGGTCGCATAGCGCAAACCGGCTCGGTTGAACTGACCGAAAAAATGATCATCGAACGTTACTCGCATGTGATGCATATCGTGTCGAATGTGACGGGAAAAATAAAAGACAACATGACACCAATTGATGTATTACGCGCAACATTTCCGGCTGGCACAGTATCTGGCGCACCCAAGATTCGCGCCATGGAAATTATTGATGAACTCGAGCCGGTTAAACGTGGTGTCTATGCGGGTGCCGTTGGTTATCTTGCCTGGAGTGGCAACATGGATACCGCCATTGCCATTCGAACCGCGGTAATCAAGGATGGCATGTTACATATCCAGGCAGGCGCCGGAATAGTCTATGACTCTGTACCTGCTAATGAATGGGATGAAACCATGAATAAAGGTCGTGCTATCTTCCGCGCGGTCGCGAAAGCGGCGGCAGGGCTGGATAATGCTCCCCAGGGGCATAAGTGAGGTTGCGATGATTTTAATGATAGATAATTATGATTCCTTCACTTATAACCTGGTGCAGTATTTTGGTGAGTTAGGTGAGGAGGTCGCAGTACACCGTAACGATAAAATCACTATCGCAGAGATTGAGCAGGCGAAACCAAAGTATCTGGTTATTTCGCCTGGCCCCTGTACTCCGAATGAAGCCGGTATATCACTTGCCGCAATCACTCACTTTGCAGGCAAGTTGCCGATACTGGGTGTTTGCCTTGGGCACCAGGGTATCGGACAGGCCTTCGGTGGCAAGGTAGTGCACGCAAAAAAAATCATGCATGGAAAAACCTCCATGATACACCATGCTGATGTGGGCGTTTTCAGCAAAATTGCCAATCCATTTGAGGCAACACGTTATCACTCACTGGTGATTGAGCAGCAAAGTCTGCCGGAATGTTTACAGGTAACCGCATGGACACAAACCGACGATGGCGAGGTCGATGAGATCATGGGTGTAAAACATAAAGAATATGCGATTGAAGGTATGCAGTTTCACCCGGAATCGATCCTGACGATGCAGGGCCACAATTTATTAAAGAATTTCTTGCAGGCTTACGCCTGAGGAAAACAAGGAGAACCACATTATGGATATGCCTGCTGCTATAAAAGCTGTAACAGAAAATCGGGATTTATCGTCTGATGAAATGATTGCGGTGATGCGTCTCATTATGACCGGGGCAGCCACGCCGGCGCAAATTGGCGGATTTTTAATTGGCTTGCGCATGAAAGGTGAAACCGTTGATGAAATCGCCGCTGCTGCACAAGTCATGCGCGAACTGGCTACCGGCGTGAAAGTAAGCGGAGACCATGTTGTTGATATTGTGGGAACCGGTGGCGATGGATCCAATACCTTTAATATATCCACCGCCAGTTGTTTTGTCGTGGCCGCTGCAGGCGGCACGGTTGCCAAACACGGCAATCGCTCCGTATCGAGTAAATCTGGAAGTGCCGATCTGCTTGAAGCTGCCGGTGTTAATCTGAACCTGACAGCGGATCAGGTGGCCGATTGTATCAGGACGGTTGGTGTTGGTTTTATGTTTGCACCTTTACATCACAGCGCCATGAAGCATGCTATCGGTCCACGCAAGGAAATGGCGGTACGTACTATTTTTAATATTCTTGGACCACTCACCAATCCTGCCGGCGCTCCCAATCAGTTACTCGGCGTGTTCAGTAGTGAACTGGTCGAACCACTGGCGGAAGTGTTAAATAAACTCGGCAGTCATCATGTCATGGTGGTGCATGCGAAAGATGGCATGGATGAAATCAGTATTGGCGCATCGACTCGCGTTGCAGAATTGTTGGATGGTAAGGTGACTACTTACACGATTAACCCGGAGGATTTTGGGTTTGAGTCGAACGATGTCAGTAAACTTGCGGTCAGTAGTGCAGACGAATCCTTGCAAAAAATCATGAAAGTATTGAACAATGAAGCCGGGTCGGAGCGTGACATCGTCTGTTTAAATGCAGGTGCCGCCATATACGTCGCGGGTCTCGCGCCAACACTGGAAGCAGGTATTGATCGTGCCAAACAGGTCATTGAATCAGGTGAAGCCAAGGCAAAATTTGCAGCATTGGTGGAATGTAGTCAGAAATTCAAACAGTAGAAAGTAGTTAACATCATGTCTAAATCGGTTTCACCGGATACCCCGGATATCCTGAAAAAAATTGTGCAGCGTAAACTCGAAGAAATCGATGAACGACTGGCAAAGGTTTCATTTACAGAAATTATTCAACAAGCAAAAAACGGCGACCCCGTGCGTGGCTTTGTCACAGCAATCAAACAGCAGTTGCAACAAAACAAGCCCGCGATCATCGCTGAAATTAAAAAAGCCTCACCCAGCAAGGGTGTGATGCGTGAAAATTTTATCCCTGCTGACATAGCCAAATCCTATGCAGAGAGTGGTGCAACCTGTTTGTCGGTGTTGACGGATGTCGATTTCTTTCAGGGCAGTGACATGTATCTACAACAGGCTCGTAGTGCCTGTCAATTACCTGTGATCCGAAAAGATTTTATTATTGACCCTTATCAGGTGTATGAAGCACGCGCCATGGGCGCAGATTGTATTTTGTTAATAGTTGCCTGTTTAACTGATTTGCAATTGAAAGAACTGGCGGCCTTGGCGACGCAATTGGGTATGGATGTGCTGGTAGAAGTTCATGATGCGGATGAATTGCAACGCGCCTTGCCATTAAACCTGCCACTGATTGGTATTAACAATCGAAACTTGCGAAGCTTTGCAACATCGCTCGATACCACCTTGTCTTTATTAGACCAAATCCCGCAGGACAGAATTGTGGTGACTGAAAGCGGTATTCACACCAAAGCTGATGTGAAACTGATGCAGAAGAGTAGGGTAAATACTTTTTTGGTCGGTGAAGCATTTATGCTGGCAGAAGAGCCCGGACAGAAACTTGCTGAACTATTCTTTTGACTCCAGCGAAGATATATTCAATGACGTCTTTGTCGGCCAACAAATGGTGATAATCGGCTGTGAGATTATCGTGTTCCGAACACCACAATCGTTTTGCCTTTCACCGAAATAAGCTCTGACTCTTCCATGTTTTTCAGTACACGACCGACCATTTCACGTGAGCAACCGACAATGCGTCCGATTTCCTGACGGGTTATGCGAATTTGCATACCGTCCGGGTGCGTCATGGCATCAGGTTGTTTGCATAAATCCAGTAAGGTCCGTGCGACACGTCCTGTGACATCCATGAAGGCCAGATCACTCACCTTGCGGCTGGTATGACGCAGTCGTGAAGCAATTTGTGAGGTCATGTAGAATAAAATATCAGGGTATTCCTGATACATTTGCTTGAACTTGGTATAGCTGATTTCGGCGACATCACAAGCGGTGCGGGTGCGGACCCAGGCACTGCGATCGGGTACTTCACCGAACAGGGCCATTTCACCAAAGAAATCACCCTTGTTGAGGTAAGCCAGCACAATCTCGCGACCTTCCTCGTCCTCGATCAGAACTGATACCGAACCATCGACAATGAAATAGAGGACGTCTGACTTGTCGCCAGCGTATATAATGACACTTTTCGCCGGATAGTGACGGCGATGACAGTGCTCAAGAAATTTGTCCAGCGAAGGTACGCTGGTTGGTGTTAACGCGGCTTGGCTCATAGGAATCCTTGCTTTTGTCTCATGATGACAGTCTCAATATCAGTATTGCAATACTTATTTATAAAGCATAGCCTAAAAAATGCCAGTAAACTGCGAACATGATCACTCAAGTTGCATTGTTTGGTAATTGTGCAACAAATATGGCAGAAAAATAGTAAGACTTTCAAGGAGTAAGTGCAAGATGAAAGCGCGCGTAAAATGGCTGGAAAATGTTGCTTTTATGGCCGAATCTGAAACCGGCCATGCTGTGGTGCTGGATGGGCCTGAAGAGCATGGTGGTCGGAATATCGGCATGCGGCCAATGGAGATGCTGCTGCTGGGGATGGGTGGCTGCACCACATTCGATGTGATCCATATATTAAAGAAAGCCCGCCAGGCCGTGACCGATTGTGAGGTATTGATTAATGCCGAGCGTGCTGAGACCGAACCGAAAGTGTTTACCAAAATTCATATTCATTTTGTCGTGACAGGCGATGATTTAAAGGAGCAGCATGTGAAGCGCGCGGTTGAGTTATCAGCTGAAAAATATTGTTCGGCCTCCATCATGCTGGGTAAAACAGCAACTATTACACATGATTATAAAATAATACAAACAGGAACCTCCGATGAATAAACCTACGCCGACAAAAGGCCTGCGTCATGTCGCACTATTCGTCGAAAAATTTGCTGCCTGTGAAAAATTCTATGTCGACCTGCTGGGTATGCAAGTGGAGTGGCGACCGGATGACGATAATGTTTATTTGACATCAGGCAATGATAATCTTGCCTTGCATCGCGCAAAAGAATCGCCGACCGGTTCGCAACGACTTGACCACATAGGTTATATTCTTGGTCAGCCGGAGCATGTCGATGAGTGGTATGATTTTTTTGCCGCCAATAATATCGTGTTGCGTTCCGAGTGCAAGACCCATCGCGATGGGGCACGCAGTTTTTATTGCGAAGACCCGGATGGTAACGTGATACAAATGATCTACCATCCGCCAATAGCCGATAAATAATCAGTTTCTTACTGCAACGTGTCTAACTACCGTACTGTTCAATGATCGATATCACGTTTGACCAGCAACATATCTGGCATCCCTATGCAGCGATGCCGGCGGCGCTACCAGCTTATCCGGTCAAGTCTGCCACAGGCTGTACGATTACGCTTGAAGATGGACGAGAGTTAATCGATGGCATGGCATCCTGGTGGTGCGCTATCCACGGTTATAACGTGGCCGCATTAAATCAGGCCATCGAACATCAGCTTAAAGATATGTCACATATTATGTTCGGTGGATTAACCCACCAGCCTGCCATTGATCTGGCAAAAAAACTTGTCGCGATTACGCCGGAAAAATTACAAACCGTATTCTTTGTCGACTCGGGTTCGGTTGCAGTAGAAGTTGCACTCAAACTTGCCTTGCAATACTGGTATGCAAAAGGAAACACAAGCAAGAAAAAGTTTTTAACTATCAAGCGTGGTTATCACGGCGATACGTTTGCTGCGATGTCGGTGTGTGACCCGATCAATGGAATGCATCACATTTTCAGTGATGCCATGCCAACACATTATTTTGCCGAGGCACCGGTCAGTAAAAACGATGCTGCCTTTAACGATTCCGAACTTGCCTCTTTCAAACAACTCATCAGCGAACATCACACGAGCATTGCAGCCGTTATTCTCGAACCGATTGTGCAAGGTGCCGGCGGTATGCATATATACGCGCCACAATTTTTACGCGAAGTACGCGCATTGTGTGATGAGTTTGATGTGTTGTTGATTCTCGACGAAATAGCCACAGGCTTTGGCCGCACAGGAACAATGTTCGGCTGCGAGCACGCCGGGGTTACAGCCGATATCATGTGTGTCGGTAAAGCCTTGACGGGTGGCTATTTAAGTCTGGCGGCAACATTAATGACTGATGAGATTGCCACGGTTATCAGTAAAGGCGAACCGGGCATGTTCATGCATGGCCCAACGTTTATGGCCAATCCGCTGGCCTGTGCTGTGGCGAACGCCAGTCTGGATTTATTGATTGAAAGTCCCTGGCAACAACGCGTAACCGTAATCGAACAACAATTACAAACTGAGCTGACACCCGCAGCGGACATGAAACAAGTCACTGATGTGCGAGTAATGGGAGCAATTGGTGTGATCGAAACACGCAATAATGTGAATCAGGCCAGGATGTGTGCGGCGTTTGTGGAGTGTGGTGTGTGGATCAGGCCGTTTAACAATCTGGTTTATATCATGCCACCCTTTGTTATCGGTAAGGAAGAACTATCAAAGCTAACTCACGCGATGCTGGCAGTGATTGCAGAAGTGTAAAGATTACGGTCTGGTCAGTCAGTGCTGACAAAATTTTGAGTAGGCATCCTGATAAAATGTTTCCAGCGCTTTAGTTAGTCCAGCTCCATCACATAACTCGGAATTTTTCATGGTCTCTCGCAACGTTTTTCTTAACTGTGTCAATCGAACCTTGTCGGTAATGAGTTTTTTTGCAACTGCTACGTAGTCTTCAAGTGAGTTTGTTATCAGATCATCCAGTCCAACAGCATGCAGGAATGAGGCACTATACCGGCTTGCCATGTTGTTACCTGCAAGCGTAACTGTAGGGACACCCATCCACAATGTATCAATAGTGGTAGTGGCACCGGTAAACGGAAACGGATCGAGCGCTACATGGATATTATTGTACTGATCAAAGTGTTCGATGTGATTTTTGGTATGTCCGGCAAAATGTATGCGAGATGTGTCAACATTATTTTGCTTGAATTGTTGCAGAACCCACGCCTGTTTTTCTGCTTCTTGCAAAGATCTGTGTTTAAGTAACATGACAGCTTCTGGTATGGAGTTCAGAACGGCGGACCACATTTCGATGGTTCTTTCAGTCAACTTGCGAAAATCATTGAATGATCCGAACGTCGGTTGTTTTGCACGGCTTTGTGGTAATACATCAGGTGTATTATCCAGAGGGGTATAACTGTAGAAACAACGTGGTAAGCGATATTTTTCTTCACTGCTGGGCTCTGGAGTATTTTCAGGATGAATTATGTCATCTGTAATCCAGTAATCCATGGCCCGCAGACCGGTCGTCGTGGCTCCGCCGAGATAGGTTGCCTGAACTGGTGCAGGTTTGTAGGTAAACGCTTTTAGCCGTGTCCAACCAGTATGCCCTGCCAAATCAACCAACACATCAATTTTATCATTATATATTTTTTGTGCGACTTCATCGTCTGGCATGACTGAAATGTCACGCCACTGATCGGCGTATTTTTTAAGTCGCTTGGTTACAGCATCCGGTTTGGCAACATTGGCATAACAATAAATTTCGAATTTTGATTTATCATGGTTCTTAATAATCGACTCAAAAAAGAAACTGACTGAATGTTCCCTGAAGTCAGGTGAAACGTAACCGATTCTAAGCTTTGGTTTCTCTGTGTCTGGTCTGGTATGGTTAAAAGAATTGGCGCGGCCTTCCTCGCCATGCACTTCATCCCATAGCAGAAATTCCTTATGTGTTTCATCTAATGACAATGTACCGCGAGTATTCAGCATGAAGAGCATATTACTGCGCGATAGATGCAATGTTTTGTCGAAACGCAGAGCCTGTCTGACCGACTCAATATATTTTGAGAAATCTCCCAACTTGCCATGCATAATCGAAAGTTTATGATGAACTATTGCAATAGTGGGGTTTAGTTCTATCGCTTTTAAAAAGCATTTTTTCGCTGATTTATAATCGTCTTTTATACGATAGCAATCGCCAAGGTTCGACCAGATTTCGTGTGAATCAGGCGCGATATCCCGCGCATGGAGTAGAATATCCTGCGCCTCATCTATCTTTTCCTGCCCGATTAGCGCACTGCCAAGGTTATTAAGCGCGGGAATAAAGTCCGGGTGACGTTTTAACGCTGCTCTGGCAAATTGTTCTGCTTCTGCATATTGTAACGCCTGGTTCAGAATTTCGGCGGTGTTACTATAAAGTGCTGCGATGTCAGGCTGTAAAGCAATGGCTTTTTCATAGTGCTTTAATGCATTGCTGTAATCTTCGAGTTTGGCCAGTACACTGCCGAGATTGGCATGTGCCTGGAAAAAATCAGGTTTGATATTCAGAGCCGCTTTATAGTTTTGGATTGCTGATTCCAGGTCACCCTGTTCCCAGAACTGATCGGCTTGTTCTTTTAATGCCTGTGCATCCATATATGATAGTTAAGTTCCGTGGACTAAAATCAGATCCAGTAGCTGGATCGGGTCATAATTTTTGATGTGAATTGCATGAATGATTTAACTATTGCGGGCAGTGCAGCACCACCAGCATCCAGAGCGGTAGTGGCGTGGTGGGTTTCATCAGTTTTCATTTGCTCGAGTATGACGCGGGTCTTGTGATCATCGCTTGAGATGCTATTCAGATGAGAATCCAGGTGTCGGACTACCTGTCGTTCGGTTTCGACAATAAAACCAAGACTCCATTTATCACCCAGCAATCCTGCGAAGGCACCGATGGCAACCGAACCACCATACCAGAGCGGGTTTAACAAGCTGGTATGCGTACCCAATTCGTTTATACGACTCTCACACCAGGCGAGGTGATCATTTTCTTCCTGGGCAGCAGTTTGCATTTTTTCTCTGACATCCGGCAGCCTGGCCGTCAGTGCCTGACCCTGATACAGGCCTTGTGCTGCCACTTCACCGGCATGGTTAATTCGCATCAGGCGTCCTGCGAGATCGCGCCCGGCTTGTGTCAGTTCATTTTCAGTGACGGCAGCGGCCGGATTATCTCGCGCGGTGAGCTGTGGTTTGCCAAATACCGTTCGCAAGCCGGTATCGAACTGTGTAATCAAGTGGTCAAGTTTGTTGTAATGTCTTTCGCTCATGCGTGTACGATAACCAATTCGCTCATACCCCACAAGCCTGGATATAATAGAGGACTAACAGACGAGGATACTGATGACCTATTACCAACACCATGTATTTTTCTGCACCAACCAGCGCGATGCAGGGGAAGCCTGTTGCGCAAATCATGGGGCACGAAAAATTCGCGATTACGCCAAGCAAAAATTGAAACAACTTGAGAAACATGGCGCAGGACAGGTTCGCATTAATCTGGCCGGCTGTCTGGGCCGCTGCGCGGAAGGGCCCGTGCTGGTCATCTACCCGGAAGAAACCTGGTATACCTATATAGATGAGGAGGATATCGACGAGATTATCGAGCAACACTTGATGAATGGAAAAGTCGTCGAAAGGCTGAAAATCTAGATGTCCTCACAGTTAATTGATGGACCCGCCGGGCCACTGGAAGTGCAGTTTGAGCATCCCGATGTAGTCAGATATGAGCCAGTAGTCGTCATCTGTCATCCACACTCTCAATATGGTGGCAGTATGAGCAATAAAGTGGTGCATATGCTCGCTAAACTGGCCCTATCTCTGGGTCTGCGGGTGCTGAGGTTCAATTTTCGCGGTGTTGGCCAATCAGCCGGTAGTTTTAGCCACGGGCTGGGTGAGCAGTCTGATTGTCTGGCTGTGCTGGACTGGTTGCAGCGCGAAGAAGCCACTCCGATTTGGCTGGCTGGCTTCTCATTTGGGGCGTTTGTCGCGTATCTGAGCCATTTACATGCTGCAAATCTTGAACAGCTGACGCTTGTTGCGCCACCTGTACGTATGTTTGAATTTGCACAAAATCAACCCGTTACCATTCCGTGGGCGATCTTGCAGGGCAAGCAGGATGAAATTACAGATTATCAGGCGGTGGAACAGTGGGTATGGCCGTTTTTAAGTGATGCGTACAGCGGAACCCGGCCCCAATTCCATTTATTGGACGAAGTGGATCACTTTTTTAACGGTAAACTCAATCTACTCGACGCAACTGTGCGACCTTTTTGGCAGTCCTTGCTTAATTAAATCAATAGTTTAGCTATTAGCAGGAAAAAAATGTGATGAATTTGGCATAATTTCTTGACTGAATATTAATAATTACTTATATTATAACCATCTGATGAACAGATTTTTGACTCCTCCATCCTCCTTATGGTGGTATTATATACAGCGCAGACTCCCCCTTTATCTGCGCTTTTTTTTGTCCAAAAATTACCAGGATCAGGTGAAATGGGGCGCTTAACCCCTTGTGCCAGCGAGGAAAGCCTAGTAACATTCCGCCTCTTTTTTCGACACTTGAATGCCTGAACAGGCGTGGAACAGAACAAGATGAAAACCTTTAGCGCAAAACCGCAGACCGTAAAACGTGATTGGTATGTGATTGATGCAGATAACAAAGTTTTAGGCCGCCTGGCGACTGAAATTGCCCGCCGTCTGCGTGGTAAACATAAAACCGAATATACCCCACACGTGGATACAGGTGACTATATCGTTATTGTCAACGCAGCCAAAGTTGCCCTGACCGGTAATAAAGAGCAAGACAAGGTCTACTATCATCACACGGGCTATCCGGGTGGGATTAAAGCCAAAACAGCAGAAAAAATGCGTCAGGAACATCCGGAACGCATCATCGAACGCGCTGTAAAAGGCATGTTACCGAAAAATCCATTAGGTCGTGCGATGTTCCGCAAATTAAAGATTTATGCGGGCCCTGAGCATCAGCATCAGGCACAACAACCTAAAGTTCTAGAAGTTTAATTGGAAATATAAACAGGATTGAATATGGCAGACGTTTATTACAGCACCGGTCGTCGCAAAAGCTCAACTGCTCGTGTATACCTGAAATCAGGTAGTGGTGAGATCAAGATCAACGACCGTCCTATCGAAAATTACTTTGGCCGCGAAACTTCACGCATGGTAGTTCGCCAGCCGCTGGAAATAGTCGATATGTTACAAAAATTTGACCTGAACATCATGGTGAAGGGTGGCGGTAACACCGGACAGGCGGGTGCAATTCGTCACGGCATTACCCGTGCATTGATGGAATATGATGAAGCCCTGCGACCTGTACTGCGTAAAGCAGGTTACGTAACACGTGATGCGCGTGAAGTTGAGCGTAAGAAAGTGGGTCTGCATAAAGCACGCAAGCGTCCACAATACTCAAAACGTTAATTTATTTAAACGTTTACAAATTAAAAACCCTCAGTTGTCTTTACACTGAGGGTTTTTTTCTGGGCGATGATTTAATCAGCTATATATCGCCTGATTTACGTAATCACGCGGTGAGTTATTTTTCCCTCCCACATATGCAACATTATAATAAAGAAAGTTTGAAATTTTTTGTTATTCATCCTGCCCGGAAAACAGGAAAGACACTTTCCTGACAAGAAGAAATCACATAGTGATACTTCGCGTAATGTATTTTCGCTCAATGATGCAGAGTTGTCGCAGCAATTGAGAGAGTCATTTTTGACAATAGTCCGTCTGGCAGACTGTTGTATGGAAGCATTTGGGAAATATATCGAGACAGCCGTGGCATAGGTGCAGGACAGATACGGTCTGGCGTAGTTTGCGCAGCACAATGCGAGAACAGATGATGTTTTTTGAGTTGTGCACCTGCGCATATTGGCCTCGACAACGAGTCAGTTAGCGACGCGCAATGTGCTAAATGGCGAAATTAGCATTGAGTCGTAAATGGCATTTTGATTGATCAGCATTTATGGGCTGTAGGATGACGCTGGACACCGCAAAATATGTGTATTAAAAATACAACGTCATATTAGTGTCTTCTAATTTTCTGCAAAATGTGTGTTATGTTATAAGTTAAAATAATGTTGAAAAATAATGACTTACAAAATACTTGTGGTATAAACACAACGTTAACGTGTAGTGTTGTATTTATAGTAACAAATGTGTTGATTTGCACATACCAGTTCGGTATAAAACGTTCTGAGTTTACCTAACCTGACTCAATAAAAATAAACTTAATATTAAGGAGTTCATAATGAACAAAAAATTAACCGCATTAGCAGTTGCTTCAGCAATGGCACCATTTGCTGCCCAAGCTGCTCCTACCGTATACGGTATTGGCCAAGTTGAATTCGCTCAAGTTGACAACAGCGTATCTACTACAGCTGATCGCGCCTATGTTGTCGATAACAAAATGGGCCGTTTTGGTTTTAAAGGTTCTGAAGATTTAGGTGGTGGTTTAAGCGCTATCTACCTGTTGGAATTTGGTATTGAAACGACTGACAACACCTCTTCTGACACAGACTCTGATCCTAACTCAGATATTTTCGACCGTGAATCAATGATCGGCTTGAAGATTGGTAAAGCACACCAGGTACAGTTCGGTAACCTGAAATCTCCATATAAATATTCAGGTGGTGTTAAGTACGATTCATTCGTTGCAACTACTCTGCAAGCACGTCAAGGTTCTACCAACGTTTCAGGCGTCGGTGGTGCAATGAGCTCTGGTGTACGCGGCCATGGTGGCTTTATTGAAGATTCAATCGCATATAAAGGCAACTTTGGTCCTGTTAGTGTTTGGGCAGCCTATTCACCTGACGAATCTGATCAGGATGCGGGAAAATATGCTTCTTTAGGCGTAACAGCCAAAATCAGCAGCTTCCAGTTCGGTCTTGCAACTATGAGCCGTTCAAGCTGTGACAGCACCGGTTCTGCCCCATTATGTACAACAGCTAATGGTGAATACTCTGCGACCAAATTATTCGGTTCATGGAGCAAAGCTGGCCACACTGTACGTGCACAAGTAGAAAGTACAGAACAAGATCCAGCAACTGGTGGAGTAACTTCTACTGAATCTGATTACATGTACCTGAACTACCAGTTCAAAATGGGCAAGCACATGATCGACGCCGCTATTGGTGAAAGAGATGATACAACAACATTCTCCACCGGTACGCCAGGTGCTTCATACGCAACAGGTAATGACGCTGATTGGTCACGTCTGGCTTATGCTTATAACTTCAGCAAAACCACACGCGTTTTCGCTGGTATTACAAGCACTGACGACAAAGGTACAGCAACTACAGATAACGACGTAGATGTTCTTTCTGTTGGTATGACCGTCAAGTTCTAATAATAATTACTACTTGCACGCTTAAACGGGACGCCTGTATTAACAGGGGTCCCGTTTTTTATTGTGTGTGGTTTATTACTTGCTCATCATTAGCGGGGTGCCTTCCTTGTTGAGATGAAAATCAGTCCCAAGCCGCAAAGACTTGTATTACACATGGCTATTTTTCCAGCCGATGACCAATCCACTCGGTATTGAATTGATGTTAGAATCCTTTAATTCACAAATCTGCCCAGGTTTGACGACGTAGGCCTTGGTGTTCAGCAAAGCTTGTTACAAGGTGTTATTCTGGATTTCCATTTATGTGGGTTTAATGTATGAGATTGGCGATGTTCTTATATTAAATAAACCGGGTATTCAGATTTAAATTCAATTCAGGCAAACTCGAGTAAATATGCAACGCATTCGCGAAATTCCCTATAACTACACCTCTTTCTCCGATCGTGAAATCGTGATTCGCTTTCTCGGTGAAGATATGTGGGAGGTGCTGAACAGCTTGCGCAGCAAGCGTGTCACGGGCCGCTCTGCACGTATGTTGTTCGAAGTATTGGGGGATATGTGGGTCATTACACGTAATCCATATATACAGGATGATTTACTGGCCAATAGCCGTCGCCGTGAGGCGTTGCTTGGCGCATTAAAACATCGACTGGAGCAAATTGATCAGCGTGCAAATGACAATGAGCAAGTCGTCGCGCTGTTACATAGTGCACAGGCTGCCGTGGCCAACTTCGCAAGCTGGTTTAATACCGAATCAGACAAGCGTAAACGCGCGCTGAGGCGTTTGAGTCGTATTACCCGTAAGGACAATATTTGTTTTGATGGAACTGCGCGCGTCGCTCACGTCACCGATGCTTCTGATTGGCGCGTGGAATATCCTTATGTTGTCATTAATCCGGATTCAGAGCGTGAAGTGCAACAGGTCGTAGCTGCCTGTATCGAACTCGGTTTGAATATTATTCCGCGCGGCGGTGGTACCGGTTATACCGGTGGTGCAGTGCCGTTGACAACCAATTGTGCGGTGATCAACACGGAAAAGCTTGAAACGCTCGGCAATGTCAGCGTACGCAAGCTACCCGGGGTTAATGATGCTGTTGCAACCATTCATGCCGATGCGGGTGTGGTGACAAAACGTGTTGCTGAACGTGCCAGTGAAAGTGGTTATGTATTTGCTGTCGATCCCACGTCACAAGATGCCTCCTGCATCGGTGGCAACATCGCAATGAACGCCGGCGGTAAAAAAGCTGTGCTGTGGGGTACCACGCTGGATAACCTGGTGTCCTGGCGCATGGTGACGCCGGATGCAAACTGGCTGGAAGTCGAACGACTTGATCATAATCTTGGCAAAATTCATGAGCAGGAAAAAGTCCGTTTTAAAATAACACGCACCGATGCGCTGACACACAAACCGATTGCCGAGCCGGAGATCCTCGAAATGCCGGGCAGTGCCTTGCGTAAACAGGGTCTTGGCAAGGATGTCACCAACAAGTTTTTAGGTGGTCTGCCGGCGATACAAAAAGAAGGTTGTGATGGCATTATCACCTCGGCAGTTTTCGTGGTACACAAGATGCCGGCTTACATACAGACAGTGTGTCTGGAGTTTTACAGCAATGATCTCGGCCTGGCGGTGCCGGCAATCGTTGAAACCAAGGATTATATCGATGCGCATCCCGACGTAAAACTGGCTGGCATGGAGCATCTTGACGAGCGCTACGTAAAAGCGGTCGCTTATACACCCAAGGCACCGCGCAGCGAGTTACCCAAGATGGTGCTATTAATCGATATCGCTGGTGAACATGAAGCAACGGTGAGTTCTGTCGCACAAACTGTCGTCGAGACAGCACGCGCCAGACAAGCAGAAGGATTTATTGCCATCAGCAAGGCAGCCAGACAACAATTCTGGGCAGATCGGGCGCGCACTGCCGCAATTGCTGCGCATACCAATGCGTTCAAAATCAACGAAGACGTCGTCATCCCGTTGGACAAGCTGGGGCAATATAATAATGGCATTGAACGCATCAACATCGAACTGTCGATGCAAAACAAGCTGGCGATGATCGAGGCGATCCTCGATTATTTACAAAGTGATATGCCCGAGAGTCAACAGATTGTACTTGGCCAAAGTCCGGATGATAGTCAACTGGCTGAAACGCAAAAATTCCTTGCTGGTAAAAAACACGCCGCAATCGCTGCTATGGAAGCAGTGCAGTCTTGCTGGCAGTCTATTCTTGAAAACATGGATGCAGCAGCAGACGGCTATATTGATGAAAATCATGTTACCTTGCAGCCAGATACCGATAACAGCGGCGCCACGCTGTTTCAGTTACTACAGCAACGAACCATGACAATTTCATATCGACGTAGTGTGGAACGGCCGTTAAAAGAAATTTTTGCCGGAAAATTATTTAGTGGTGTACGTGACAAATTTGACAAGATTCATGCCGATATTCGTACCAGTCGTATTTTTGTTGCCACGCATATGCATGCAGGTGACGGTAATGTCCATACCAATATCCCGGTAAACTCGAATGACTATGACATGATGCACCGTGCTGATGAAGTCGTTGCACGTATCATGAAACTGGCAGAAAGCCTGGATGGTGTGATTTCCGGTGAGCACGGTATTGGTATAACCAAACTGCAATACCTGGATGAGAGCGTAATAAAAGATTTTACCGACTATAAAAACAAGGTCGATCCCAAACATACTTTTAATCCCGGAAAATTACTTGTGGAAGGTGATTTACGCCGTGCCTATACGCCTTCCTTACGTTTGCTGTCGCAGGAGGCGCTGATACTCGAGGCGAGTGACCTTGGCGCGCTAAACGACATGGTAAAAGACTGTTTACGTTGCGGTAAATGCAAACCTGTCTGTGCGACGCATATACCACGCGCAAATTTATTGTATTCACCACGAAATAAAATTCTCGCCACGGGTTTGATTCTGGAAGCGTTTCTGTATGAGGAGCAAACCCGCCGCGGTATCTCGATTCGACACTTTGAAGAAATGAATGATATTGCCGATCACTGTACCATTTGCCACAAGTGTTTAAGCCCGTGTCCCGTGAACATCGATTTTGGTGAAGTCTCGGTAAAAATGCGCAGCCTGTTACGTCAACAAGGACAAAAGCATTTCAATATTGGCACCTGGTTTTCATTACTGTTTTTAAATATTACCCGGCCAGCGTTGATTAATTTGTTCCGTGCCGTGTTTATTAAATGGGGTTATCGCGGCCAGCGCTTCGGTTATCACCTACTGCGACCCTTGCTGAAATTGTCACAAGATAAATTACCCGCGTCTTCGACAGGCAACATACCGGTTGCTTCACAAGTTGTGAACTTTGTTAAAAAACCCTTACCTGGCGCGTTACCCAGCCGGGCGATGCGTGCCATTCTTGATATTGAAAGCAATAAAACCATACCAATTATTCGTTATCCCGAAAAAGTCAGCAACGATTCGGATGCGGTGTTTTATTTCCCCGGTTGTGGTTCAGAACGCCTGTTTAGCGAAATAGGCCTGGCAACACTGGCGACACTGGCAGAAACCGGTTGTCAGGTGGTGTTACCGCCGGGTTACTTATGTTGTGGCTATCCGCAAACTTCCAGTGGTGACAGCGAACGTGGCAAAAAGATTTCGGTCGACAATCAGGTGTTATTCCATCGCATGGCAAATACACTTAATTACCTGGATATTAAGACCGTGATCGTGTCCTGTGGTACCTGTATGGATCAGTTGCTGCAATACCAGTTCCAACAAATCTTCCCCGGTTGCCGTTTAATGGATATCCACGAATACCTGATGGAAAAAGGTACGCGGGTGAACGCAACCGGTGGTACCCAGTATATGTATCATGATCCTTGTCATACGCCGATGAAGCATTACAATCCCACCCGTGTTGCATCGGAATTGCTGGGTCAGGACGTGCAACTCTCCGACAGATGTTGTGGCGAAGCCGGTACACTGGCAACCGCACGGCCGGATATCGCGACCCAGGTTCGATTCCGCAAACAGGATGAACTGTCAAAAGGCATACAGTCCTTGACGGGTAAAACTTCGGTAACAAATAACGAAGTGAAATTACTCACATCGTGTCCCGCGTGTCAGCAGGGCCTGGCACGTTATGCAGATGATACCGGGTTAAAAACCGAATACATTGTTGTCGAACTTGCACAACAATTAATGGGCCAGAACTGGCAGGATGACTTTGTCAGACGAATAAAACAGGATGGCATCGAAAAAATCCTGTTATAAGCTGAACCACCCGCGATAACGCTATTAATATTATTATCCTGATATGACTCATGACTTCAAAAAGCATTTTTAGTATTTGTTCAGTCATCGCAGTTGGCAGCCTGATGCTCGGTGGCTGTGCACACTCGCATCTTGATCGCGTACCTGAAAATTATATTAAAAAAGAAATTCCACAAACCAGTGTGGTTGACGAATCACCGCCGGCAAAGTTACAAGTACTGGTAACACGCAATGCAATTTATTCTTCCCATTCTGCCATTCGCCTGTTGTATCAGGGCAAGGTATTAATGTGGGACCCCTCCGGCAGTTATGGCGACCTTGATGAACACAAGAATTTTTTCGCTGAGCATCCGCTGCCAGATAATTATAGTAAAATCAATGCGTTAGTAATGCGTGGTGCGCCGGATTTGCCGTCCTATTTTCGTTTTGCCATGCACACGGAAGATAACAGCATGGAAGTGTTTGAATGGATCGTGCCAGAAACACAGGCAAAGCTTTACCGTGATATTTTTATTCAGGGCGCCACGGTTGAAAATAACCGCTACGATTTCGGCACGTACCATCCGTTTTTGCTTTGCAGCAGTTATCTCACCCGTTTTTTGCAACGCTTTGTTGGCAACACCTTCAAACTCAATGAAACCTATTTCTTTCCCGATAGCCTGGCACATGAGTTGTTCGAGCATCATCCGGATACTATATATTTCTTTTTTAAAAATCGGCCGGTTATGGTTTATCACAAGTAATCTTGCAATCCGGTATTTAGCTGAACTAATGCTATGCATGATTGCTTATGCAGTATGAATGACCATGGTCAGTCAGCGGGTTTTTACCCCGCTAGATTCCAGCAGATCTTACCGCTATTTTAAATCTGACTGTGGTTTCGCACATTGCCCGTTCGCGTTGTTATACCTAGTCTCTTATGCATAGACTAATTCCGGGAGACATTATATGTTCAAATTTACCAAACCTCTGTTGCTGGCCACTGTTGTTGCGGTTGTCGGCCTGGGAAACACCACCCATGTTTATGCAGAGCAACCCGTCGTTGTGGATATTAAACGGATATCAATGGAAACCGCGCTGAAAATTGCGCAGGCAGCCATTGCGGCATGTCGAAAAGAACGCGTGCAAATTGCTGTCACCGTGATCGACCGTGGCGGACATGTACAGGTAGTCCTTCGTGATGTATTGGCGATGGATTTAACCCTGCCAATCAGCTATCAAAAAGCCTATACAGCAATGTCATTTAACAGTGCCACATCGGCCTTGACTGATCGATTCAAGGGGCCTGCCGTGACTATTGCCAAGGTAGATAATGTACTGCCATCACCTGGCGGCGTACCGATTACTGCGAGTGGTTCAATCCTCGGTGGTGTAGGTGTAAGTGGCGCGCCTTCCGGACTGACAGACGAGAAGTGTGCAGCAGCAGGTGTGAAGGCCGTGCAGGCTGACCTTGAAATGGCGTCCATGTAAAGATTGAAAATTTGTGGGAACCAGTTTGATAACAAAATAATGTTATCAAACTGGCGACCACCAGAGACATACAGAATTGAAAGACTGCAGTGCTATTCCAGCGTTTTTACACCGCTTTGCGTACCCAGTAACAATACATCTGCCGGACGAATCGCAAACAAACCATTGGTGACGACACCGGTAATATTGTTGAGCTTTTGTTCCAGTTCTACCGGGTTCATGATCTCCATATTATGTACATCCAGGATGACGTTACCGTTATCGGTTGTAAAACCGCTGCGTAACACCGGTTCACCACCCAGCTTGACCAGTTCGCGCGCGACATAACTGCGTGCCATGGGTATCACTTCGACGGGTAATGGAAATTTTCCCATCACATCCACCAGTTTGGATTCGTCAGCGATACAGACAAATTTTTTGCTGGCGGCGGCAACGATTTTTTCACGGGTAAGCGCACCACCGCCCCCCTTGATCAGATGCAGATATTTGTTCGATTCATCTGCACCATCGACATAAACTGACATACCGTCAACATTATTCAGATCATGTACTTCAATACCATGGCCTTTGAGGCGGTCGGCGCTGGCAACCGAACTTGCCACGGCGCCGTCAATCTTGTGCTTGATTTTAGCGAGTTCGTCGATAAAGAAATTTGCAGTTGATCCCGTGCCAATACCAATTATTGTGCCGGGCACAACGTACTCGATAGCGGCTTTTGCCACTGCCAGTTTCATTTCGTCTTGTGTTAAGGCCATATATTTCTCCTGCCGACGCTATTCAGCGCTAATTTCTATAAATTCATTGTTGTATCGTGGAGGCCACATTATAGTAGGGACTGAGTGGCTGTCCAGCATTTGGCGAGCATGTTTTATTGACTTTAACGGGCTAATACAGATTTTGTAACATGAATCCTGATCTAGATTACTATCGAAAACTGATTGATGCTGCCGTGGTATACGACGTGGCTGAGGTGACGTCGCTGGATACGGCAGATATATTATCGCGCCGGTTGAATAACCGGGTACTTCTGAAGCGGGAAGATCAACAGCCGGTCTTTTCATTCAAACTCCGTGGTGCCTACAATAAAATGCAGCATTTATCCGCGGCAGAACGTGCGCACGGTGTTATCACTGCCTCTGCAGGTAATCATGCACAGGGCGTGGCACTGGCTGCGACCCGAATGAACATACGGTCAGTGATCGTCATGCCAAAAACCACACCCGATATCAAGGTCAATGCTGTTCGGGAATTGGGTGGTGAGGTGATATTGCATGGCAATACCTACGATGATGCCTATAGTCATGCGCAATCCATTGTCAGTGAACAAAAGCTGGTATTTATTCCCCCTTATGATGATGAGCTCATCATTGCCGGACAGGGAACGGTGGCAAAAGAAATTCTGCAACAGTATCCGGCAGATATTCATGCGATCTTCGTTCCGGTTGGTGGCGGCGGTTTGCTTGCCGGGGTCGTTGCCTATGTCAAAGCAGTGAAACCTGAAATCAGGGTCATTGGTGTCGAACCGGAAGATGCAGCTTGTCTGGCTGCTGCACTCAAAGCGGGTAAACGTGTCGAGCTTGAGCAAGTCGGAATATTTGCAGATGGTGTTGCGGTACGGATGATTGGCGAAACACCGTTTAATATCGTAAAAGATCTCGTGGATGAGGTAATCCAGGTCACGACAGACGAGATTTGCGCTGCAATTAAAGACATTTTTGACGATACCCGTTCAATTACCGAACCGGCCGGCGCATTGGCAATAGCCGGCATGAAAAAATATGTCGAAGCTACCAATATCCATGATGTAACCCTGGTCGCCATTGATAGTGGCGCAAACATGAATTTTGATCGCCTGCGCCATATCGCCGAGCGTGCCGAGCTGGGTGAACACCGCGAGATGATTCTCGCCGTTACCATACCTGAACAACCCGGGAGTTTTCGTCAATTTTGCGATGTGATCGGCAATCGCGGCATAACCGAATTCAATTATCGCTATTCATTGCCCGATGCTGCACATGTATTTGTGGGTGTGCAGTTGGCCGAGCAGCGTGAAAAACAGAAGTTACTCGACCAATTACAGGCAAAGCACTACCAGGTAATTGACCTCAGCAACAATGAAATGGCGAAAATTCATATTCGCTATATGGTTGGGGGCCGGACTGACAATGTGCAGGACGAAAAATTGTATCGATTTGAGTTTCCAGAGCGCCCCGGCGCGTTACTGCGATTTTTGAATCATATGGGGGTGCACTGGAATATCAGTCTGTTTCACTATCGTAACCATGGTGCTGCTTATGGCCGAGTGCTGGTTGGTATACAGGTTCCGGAAGATGAAAAGGCGCAATTTGAAAGTTTTTTGCGTGAAATTCGTTATCCGTACTGGGATGAGAGCGAAAACCCGGCCTACAAACTGTTTTTAAGCTGATTCGAACACCATAATTCAGCATTTTTATTCCTGCAAACAAAAAAAGGGCCTGCGAACAGGCCCTTTTTCCTTAATTTGACCTGATAAGGGTCAAATTCTTTTACCAAGTTCCAACTTACATCATATTTGTTGGTTTTTTCTTGGTCTTACGCTTGGCTTTCTTCTTAGCTTTCTTTTTAGCTTTTTTCTTGGTTGTCTTTTTCTTGGCTACTTTCTTTTTAGCCTTTTTCTTGGCTTTTTTCTTAGCTTTCTTTTTGGCTTTTTTCTTGGCCTTTTTCTTAGCTACTTTCTTTTTAGCCTTTTTCTTGGCTTTTTTCTTAGCTTTTTACTTTCTTCTTCGCTACTTTTTTCTTAGCCTTTTTCTTGGCTTTTTTCTTCGCGGTTGATTTCTTGGCTACTTTTTTCTTCGCCTTCTTCTTTGTTACCTTCTTCTTTGTTTTTTTCTTCGTTGCCATCTTCTTAGATCTCCTATTGAGCACTGATTTTTAGCAGAGTATAGCTAAGTTGTTATAAATTGCTAGTAAATTGTTAATTTTTGCCTGTTAAGCGTTGTAAATTATACAAATTATGCTTAAAGAGTAAAATTTTTTAGTAATTTTTTTATTTAACGCTTCAATTTTTAGTTTTCAGAGTGCATTTTGTGTTTCAAACACAACAAAAACGAAAAATTATGCCTGTTGAAGCGAAATTTTTGTCTACCGAAGGTTAATTTTTATAAAAATCTTTGTGATTAGAGAAAAAAATTAACATTTAGCACCTTTAACTAATAAATTTTTGTAAAAAAATGACAAATTTTTCTTATTTTCTAAATTTTTTGATGTTTGAGCCGATAATTTTGGCAAGTGAGAGCGAATTTTTATAATTTTTTTGTTTGTGAAGGCAAAAATTTACAAAAAAAGTGTCGTTATCACATGTAAATCGTCTTTGAAGACCAAATTTTTGTTCATCAAGGTATAAAATTTGAAATATTTTATCGGTTGAACGGAAAATTTTGTTTTATTGAAGGCTCACAGGGTAAAAATTGAGTTTAAAAGCATTTAAAAAGTAAAAATTTGTCTTTTGAACAGCTTTTTAAAGCATGGATTGGGTAAATTTTTGGAAATTTACAGCTTATGCGTGCTGAGAAGTGCGTAAATCGATAAAAATTTTCCTTTTTGAATACATTTTACCGTTGAAATTCATTATCGAGGCGTACATTCGATGATTTCACGGTTCGTTGCGACTGCATGCAAGGGTATATCCCAACTATTTTGCCTGATTTGATCGATCTCCTGAAAATCGTATGCAACACCCATCAAGTATGGTCTTTGCCAGCTTGTTCTACCTTTTAGCGTCGCCAGCGTTCGATCATAATAGCCCGCACCCATACCGATTCGATTTCCGCGACGATCAAACCCGACTAATGGCACAAGAATTAAATCGAGTCTGATAACCTTGAAAGCACGTTGTTGCTTTTGCAGAACGGGTTCAGGAATGTTGTAGCGGTTCGGAACCAGATCAGCACCGGGTTCATAGGCTGCAAACCACAACCGATTCATATAGCGCGGTGTGACAACCGGTAAGTAGGCAGATTTTCCCTGCAACCAGGCCAGGTGAATCAATGCATCAATGTTGAGTTCTGCACCTTTGGCATAATACAGGCCGATGTGCTGGCTGCATTTGAAAACACGTGATTGGCTGATCTGCTCATAGACATCACTTGCTGCCTGCAAACGGGTAGCGTGATCGAGTGCATTACGCTTGTCACGTATTTGCTGGCGCTGGTTGTTTTGAGTTGGCATCGATTGCGTCCGTCACAGCTAGGTGTAAATAATAATACGATGAAGTAATTAAGGGTGGGCCTGAACCATACGTACCGGTTTGATCTTGGTTCTTGAACCTACGGTTCAAGTGGGCGCTTCATGTGCATATCAGGCTTTCCGCCTAAAGCGGACTTGCACACAATACACAATCCGTTCCCGAGGGATGTTATTACGGCTCAAGAAATCCCGATCAAGTGTCGAATACAACAGAGCAGGCCCATAAACTGACAGTTTTACAAAAGAACCGTATGGAGGCTCTGAAACTAACACGGTCGCCGTAATTAAAGCCGGGTTACAGTTCCATTTGCTGGCTTTTATACAACGCGTGTTCGATTTTTTCCTGCAGACCCTTCAATCGTACACCAACGTTATCTTCCAGCTTTAACTTGCCGCCGGTATTGCTACCAGGCGCCTCGCCAGCCAGTAATTCGTGGGATATATTGAGGGCTGCCATAACCGCGATACGATCTGATCCGATAACCTTGCCCGATTCACGAATTTCCCGCATCTTCTTATCCAGGTAATTCGCCGAGCGCATCAGTTCAGTTTTCTCATCGTCCGTACACGACACCAGGTATTCCTTGTCCAGGATGTTCACTGTAACGGCATGCGGCAGGGTGCTTTTATTCATGTTCCATATCCTTCAAACGTTTGATCATATTCTCCACGCGTGTTCGGGCCAACTCAGTTTTTTCAATCAACTGGGTTCGTTCCTTCATCAGGTGTGTCTGGCTGTCGCGCAGGGTTTTGTTTTCCTGCTGCAGACGATCGACAGCCTTGATGAGATCATCAACGCGGGTTTCTAACTTTTTGAGATCCAGTTCTTCCATAGGCTCGAACGTGTGGTTGAAGAGTACGTCTTAACGTTCAATATAGTGTGACTGATCGATCGGGTCAATAATTGTTTACGTAATTAACGAAAAAAACGTACTAAAGCAATAATACTGGGCTAAAAAAGCGTATTCACGTATGCTATGGCACCTTTAAAAGGTTTTATTTACAATACCCCTTTCAGCAAGCAGAATTCTTACTATGCAATTTTCCCACGAATACACAATTATTAACGATGCACTGCAACGTGTGGCAGCAGATATGGATGCAGCGGAGTGTCATGGCCAGTTGGTGGGAATGTTGGTCGCCACGATTACGCCGGACAAGACTGACTGGATCAAACTGGCGTTACAAAACGCGGAAGCAGGCGATGCGCTGGCAAAAGAATGTGATCAAATTTTGACGGATTTGTTTAATGATACCCATGCCATGTTGCAAAACGAGGATATGGGCTTTGAGTTGCTGCTGCCGGATGATGATGCGGACATCAATTTTCGCTTGTTGGCGTTGGGCAACTGGAGCCAGGGATTTTTGTTCGGTATCGCCAATGCAGGCATAAAAAATACCGAATCCTTACCAGGTGATATTCCCGAATTTATTCGTGACCTGGCCGACATTTGCCGTGCCGATTCTTATGAGCTGGAACAGGCAGATGAAGATGAAAATGCCTATACTGAAATTGTTGAATATCTACGTGTTGGCACCTTGCTTATGCGCACCGAAATGCAACATTTATATGAACAGGCAAATAACAACCCGACCCAGTAACCATTCACTAATCAGCGATGTCACCGACAAGTAGCGCAGTATGAACGCAAAAGAATTTTCCCAACGCCGCAAGCGATTAATGCAAATAATGGACGAAGACTCCATCGCCATTCTGCCGGCTGCACCGGTTCGCATGCGTAATCGTGATGCCGAATATCCGTATCGGCCAGACAGTGATTTTTATTACCTGACCGGGTTTCCCGAACCGGAAGCCGTAGCCGTCATTTCGCCGGGCCGCAAACACGCCGAGTACATTTTATTTTGCCGTGAAAACGACAAGGAAATGGAAATATGGAATGGCCCGCGTGCCGGCCAGGAAGGCGCGGTTGAAATGTATGGTGCCGATGATTCGTTTCCGATAGATGACATCGATGACATCTTGCCGGGCATGCTGGAAAACAAGGCGCGCGTGTTTTACACCATGGGTACGCATCCGGATTTTGATCAACGCCTGATAGGCTGGGTGAATCGTCTGCGTAAACAATCCCGCGCCGGCATCCACACCCCCAGCGAATTTGTTGCGCTCGAACACCAGTTACATGACATGCGGCTGTATAAAAGCGCCGGTGAAGTCAAAGCCATGCGTAAGGCCGCGAAAATTTCCGCCAGGGCGCATCGTATTGCCATGCAGGCGTGTAAACCGGGCCTGAAGGAATATCAGGTCGAAGCGGAAATATTGCATCACTTTATGAAAGAAGGCGCACGTTCACCGGCCTACAGTTCCATTGTCGGTGGTGGCGCCAATGGCTGTATCCTGCATTACGTCGAAAATCAGGCAACGCTAAATGATGGCGACCTGTTATTAATTGATGCCGGTGCCGAATATGAATACTACGCCGCCGATATCACCCGTACCTTCCCGGTTAACGGCAAATACTCCAACGCACAGCGTTCGCTTTATGAACTGGTGCTGGACGCGCAATACGCGGCCATCGAGGAAGTCAAACCGGGCAATCACTGGAACCAGCCACACGAAGCAGCCGTTAACGTACTGGCAAAGGGCATGGTGAAACTGGGTTTGTTAAAAGGCAGTGTGAAAAAAATCATTGCCGAGCAAAAGTATCGTGACTTTTACATGCATCGCACCGGCCACTGGCTGGGCATGGATGTACATGATGTTGGTGATTACAAGGTGGAAGAAGAATGGCGCGTGCTGGAGCCGGGGATGGTATTAACTGTTGAGCCAGGCATCTATGTTTCCGCCGATCATAAAGGCCTTGCTAAAAAATGGCACAACATCGGCATTCGAATTGAGGATGATGTGCTGGTCACCAAAACCGGCCATGACGTGTTATCAAAGGACGCGCCGAAAGATGTGGCCGAGATCGAAGCAATAATGGCATAACTATAATGAGTTTTTCGCGCGGCCTGCGCGCGAGGTACTTTCTTTTGCTTGCCCAAAAGAAAGTACCCAAAGAAAAAGGCACCCCTTGCGCTGCAATCAATTCGGAAATGCGAATTTGGCCTTTTATTACTGTGACAGGTCATCCTTGACCTGATCACAGTAATGGCGGCATCCTTGCCGCCTCTTGTTTATATATTCCAAATTCTACATTCCCTCATGCAGCGCAAATGGGTATTAGCTCTTTTCATGTTCTAAACTAATAATCCTGTGACCGTCCATGCTGCGCCTGATCATCAATTCCGAAAAATAAATGCGCCTGTCCTGCGTGCAATGGGGAGTTTTTAAACGGGGCATCAGCAATTAACTATCCATATTCAATCATGCTTTTATGATGAGAGAAGGTATGCCTAAAAGAAAATCTTGTACCAGCAGGTGTGAAAAAGTCATTTAAATTAAATATCGTCATCAGGAAATGGACACAATAAAGTCTGATACTAATCAATCCAACTCCCCAATATTGCGTTAAAATACCCGGCACATGAAACAAGACAACCTGCATACTCCTCCCGATTACGACATTATTATTGTCGGCGGTGGCCTGGTCGGCGCCAGTCTGGCGTGTGCGCTAAAAACCAGTGGCTTGCAGGTCGCAGTTATCGAAACACAGCCGTTTGCTGTCACATCACACCCCGGCTTTGATGCACGCACTGTCGCGCTGGCCTATACATCGAAACAAATCTTTCAGGCCTTGGGCTTATGGCATGCACTCGAACAGGCCGGGGTCGCGGCTATTAAACATATTCATATTTCTGATCGTGGTCATCTTGGTCAGACACAATTACATGCTGCCGACATGCAAACAGAAGCACTGGGATATGTGGTTGAAAACCGGATTTTGGGCAAGGTATTAAGTGACGCGATGGCACAACAGAACAATGTGACTTACCTGGCACCGATGCAGGTAGATGCTTTTGAAACCACGGAAGATCATGTCACCGTCACCTGTCACGACAAAGCCGGTTTGCATCATCTCACTGCACGCTTGTTAGTAGCAGCCGACGGCGGGCAGTCGAGTATACGTATGCAAGCGGCAGTAAAAACCCGCATGCACGATTATGCGCAATGCGCGCTGGTGGCAAACGTGGAAATGGATCGGCCGCATGAGAATATCGCCTACGAGCGCTTTACAGATTGCGGGCCACTGGCGTTGCTGCCGTTACCCGATAATGTGTCGGCAAACAAAACCGGTAATGCCTATTCACTGGTGTGGACGCTGCCACGCGATGAAGCCGATATGTATATGAGTCTGTCAGATGCAGAGCTCACCAGTCGATTACAAAGCCGGCTCGGTAAACGCGCGGGCCAGGTAACGCATATCGGACAACGCGTCATGTTTCCACTGTATCTGGTGCGTGCGGTCGAACATGTCACCGAACGTCTGGCCTTTATTGGTAATGCGGCACATACCTTACATCCGGTCGCCGGGCAGGGTTTTAATCTTGGCTTACGCGACGTCGCCGCGCTTGCGGAGGAACTGGTGAACGCCACGCGACAAGCGGAAGACATCGGCAGCATGAGCGTACTGACACGTTATGCACGCTGGCGCAGTCGTGATCAGAAACAAACCATTCTGGTTACCGATACACTGGTGCGGTTGTTCAGTAACAATCTGCTGCCGTTTGCTCTGGCACGAAATATGGCATTACTGGCACTCGATACACTGCCGCGTGCAAAGTACAAGCTGACACGCCAGGCGATGGGTTATATCGGTAAAGTGTCGCGTTTGGCGCGTGGTATCAGTTTATGAAACGATCACCGCAACATACCGATTATGATGTCATTATCGTTGGTCGTGGCCTGGTAGGCGCATACGCGGCGTACACACTGAGTAAGCACTCACTTAAAATCGCCATTATTGAAGCGAAAGCGCCGCAACCGAGTGATACACCGATTGATCTGCGCGTCAGTGCGGTGACACTGGCCAATCAACGACTATTTGCCGCCAATAATGTATGGCAAGACATGGCATCACATGCCAGTCCATTTCGGCACATGCATGTATGGGATAATCAGGGCGGCAACAGCGGTGAGTTGCATTTTGATAGTGCGGATATTGGCGAAGTAGCGCTTGGTTACATCATCGAAAATCGTATCATGCAGCAGGCCTTCGATAATGCAATCGCACAACAGCCCTTGATTACAGAATACATGCCGGCACGCTGTAAAACACTTAACATCAGTGATAGCCAGGTTAACCTGCTACTTGAAGATGGCAGAGAGCTTACTTCGCAACTCATCATCGGTGCCGATGGCAGTCAATCCTGGTTGCGTCAGTCAGCGCAAATTGCGGTACGGGGTTGGGATTACGATCACCATGCACTGGTGACCTACGTTAAAACCGAAAAATCGCATGAAGAAACTGCTGCACAGCGTTTTTTGGCCACAGGTCCACTTGCTTTTTTACCCTTACTCGATGGTTACAGCTCGATTGTGTGGTCAACATCACCTGCTGAAGCCACGCGTTTGAAAAATTTAACCGCAAATGACTTTAAAACAGAACTTGCAAATGCATTTGAACACCGATTAGGCGCGATTCAGGACGTTGGTCCTCGTGCAGCGTTCCCACTGCGGTTTTTTATGACAGACGCTTATATCAAACCACGTTTGGTGTTAGTGGGTGATGCTGCGCATACGATACATCCATTGGCCGGTCAGGGTGTGAATTTAGGTTTTGCTGATGTGCAGACGTTAAACGAAACATTGCAACAAGCCATCGCCAATCAGCTGTCAATTGGTGATTTTAGCGTGCTGCGAAACTATGAACGTGCGCGCAAGGCGGATAATTTACCGATGCTGGTCGCTGTCGACAGTTTACAAAGGTTGTTTGGTTCACAATTATCCCCGCTACAAACAATACGCACGGCTGGAATGAGCATGTTGAACCGGCTCACACCACTAAAAAACAAAATTATTGCCCAGGCCATGGGGCTGTAAGCGAGTTTAAGCATCTATAGCAGTATTTGTTGCGTGTATCTTAAATTGAATTCTGTCCGTAGACGGTTTACGCTTAGTGCAATAATAATTAGTGCAATAATAACAAGAGTCAATAATCGTGAATGCTAATATAGATCCTTCATCCATTTTTTCTGTTACCACTACTGCCTCTTGAGCATCACGTGGAAACCTTAAATAACATAGCCATTATTATTACCATGGCGGCCGTGTTCAGCTATGTGAACCACCGTTATATTGAATTACCTACCACGATTGGCATTATGTTGATCGCACTGATGATGTCCCTGGTGATGATTACCGTCAACGCCCTGGGTTGGCAAAATTTTTCTGTGCCGGCCGAAAAGTTTTTACACAGTATCGATTTTCATACCGCCCTGATGCACGGCATGTTGAGTTTCCTGCTGTTTGCCGGGGCCATGCACGTCAATCTGAATGACCTTGCCAAACAAAAAGGCATCATCACGACACTGGCAACCATTGGTGTGGTGTTTACTACCTTTGTTGTGGGTGGCGTAAGTTGGCTTATTTTTCATGCCTTTAACATCGATATACCGATTATCTACTGCCTGTTATTCGGTGCCCTGATTGCACCGACCGATCCGATTGCGGTGATGGCGATTTTAAAAAATGCCGGTACACCGCCATCACTCAGCACCAAAATATCCGGTGAGTCACTCTTTAATGATGGTGTCGCGGTGGTGGTGTTTCTGGTGTTGTTGGGCATAGCTACCGGTACCGAGCACACGGCGATGTCGGTGAGCATGTTATTTTTACAGGAAACCGTCGGCGGTGCCCTGTATGGCCTGGTCATCGGTTTTATCACCTATCAAATGTTAAAAGGCGTCAATAATTACCAGGTAGAAGTTTTGCTCACGCTGGCACTGGTCATGGGCGGCTATGCACTTGCTACAAAATTGCACCTGTCAGGCCCTATCGCCATGGTGGTTGCCGGACTGTTGATCGGCAATCATGGCCGTAAACTGGCGATGAACGAGGAAACCCGTGAGCGGCTGGATAATTTTTGGGAACTCATTGATGAAATGCTTAACGCCGTGCTGTTTGTCCTGATCGGGCTGGAAGTGGTGATTCTGGTCTTTAAATACGAATATTTCCTCATTGCGCTGGCCATTATTCCCTTGTTACTGGCGGTTAGGTATATCAGCGTTTTTATTCCGGTGAAATTACTGCAGCGCTATCGAGATTTTACGCCTCGCGTGGTTGAAATTATGACCTGGGGTGGTCTGCGGGGGGGTATTTCCATTGCGCTGGCGTTGTCACTACCGATTGGGGAATCACGGGAAATCGTGCTCGCCATTACCTATCTGGTGGTTGCCTTCTCCATCCTCGTTCAGGGCCTGACAATCGAGCGCTTTATCGCCGGGCGACTGTAGGAATTTTCGTCAATGCGGCCAAAAAATGGTTAAAATATAGCCATTATGTTAGTTGAGTCGGGGAATTTTGCTGCCGTAGTGCCTTAAGTCACGATTTTTTGGCAACAAATGAGAATTATTATCATTTATTTGTGGTCAAACCAGATGTAGGCGAGAACTTGGGCATCAGCTGGAGCAGTCATACTATATATATAGGTGAGGTGTCGTGTGAGTAGAGGAATAAGCCTGATTATCGTATGGTTATTCACCATGCTGAGTACCTTCCCGCTGCAGGCGGCAGAAAAACTGGTGATTTATTCCGGCCGCAGCGAAAAATTTATCAAACCGGTACTCGCCGAATTTACCAAAACGAGCGGAATCGAGACCATTCTTCACACGGGGCGCGCGGCGGCCTTGCTTAACCAGCTGAAGCTGGAAGGAAATCGCACCGAGGCCGATATTTTTATCAGCAATGATGCGGGCACCCTGCAGCGTGGCGCGGCAAAAAAACTTTTTACGCATTTACCTGCCACCATCACCGACCCGATACCCAAAAATTACCGTGATGCAAATGACAGCTGGGTGGGACTATCGGCGCGCGCACGCGTGTTGGTCATAAACACCCAGGATAAAGACAGCGAATTTGTAAAATCCGTCATGGATCTGGCCGACCCGCGCCTGAAAGGCAAACTCGCGATCACAGTCAGTAACAACGGCAGTTTCATTGCCGGTGTCAGTGTCTATCTCGATCAACTCGGCAGTGACAAGGTCAAAGCCTGGTTGCTCGGTACTAAAAAAAACATTGGTACTAAAGCCTATAACAAACACAGCTCGATTGTTAAAGCCGTCGCCTCGGGTAAAAAGTCTGTGGGGCTGGTAAATCATTACTACATTTATCACCACCTCAACAATCACCCGAGCTCGCCAATTAAAATACTATTACCTGATCAACTCGATACTGCAGAACAAGTCGCTATGGGCGTTGCCTGGAACGTGGCCGGTGCCGCCATCAGTCGCTACAGCAAGAAAAAAAAGGCGGCTGTAAAATTTATGGCTTTCGTTACCTCACCCGCCGGGCAAAAGATTTTCAGTGAATTCAATTATGAATACCCGACACGATCCGGCGTGACCGCCGCAAAAATGATACCGGCAATCGGCACATTTAAAATTGCCAGCACACCGATGTCAAAACTGGGTGTATTGCGTAATGTGACACTGAAATTAATTGAATCGGTTGGTTTGCCGTAGGTTGATTTAAATGAAAAAATGTATGTATTCAGCTATATTAGGGTAAAAAAATAAATAATGGAAATATACTGCGCGCAGTATATTACACGATTTAGCTTAAATTACCGCGCGCGGTATATATAACTGTTAGCTGTAATATGAAATTAAAATATCCAGACTCAGACGTAGATTTTAATATAACACCAGCAATTGTACTTGGTGGTTTTGATATATATGATAGAGAAGAAGGGTTAGGAGAAAGATTGAATGGTTTTAATCCTAATAACCACGATGAACTTCTAGAAATCTATAGTAATTTTTCTAATTTAAGAAATAGAAAATATACACTAGAACACAAAAAAATAATTGTAGAAACTGTCTTGGAAGCATTGCTAAACCCAAATTATAATTTCGGAGAGCTCCTTAAGGATAATGACGATGAGTGCCTGTACTTGCCAACCGAATGGGATATAAAGAACCCTAGAAGTTTTTTCCTCAGCGCTTATATATGGATGATAAGCAGCTGGAGTGTAGAATTGGACAGTGCTGGTTATAATTATAAACGACCAAATGAACTATAAAATAAACAATACAACAGCTAACAAGACAGTCAACAACGCCGGACAAGCCCGGCTCGGACCCTCAAAAGCGTTGCTTTTTCGGGCCGGTTACTTTTAACGTTATGTGTCTAAGAGAGAGAATATATGGGAATTATCGTCGCAGGAACGCTAATAATAAAATCAGGCTCACGTGATGAATTTATTGAAAAATCCCATGAGGCAATTTTGCAGGCCAGAAAAAATAAAGCTTGCGAAGACTTTTCGGTATCACCCGATCCAATTGATATGAATCGGGTAAATATTTTTGAAAAATGGAAATCTCCTTCTGAACTAAATAAGTTTCGAGATTCAGGTCCAGACAATGGTATGTTTTCGCTTGTGGAATCATTTGATGTAAACGAATATGAAATCAACACATAACAAGTCGGCCAAGTTCGCGCTATCGCGCCGGACCGCCAACCCGCTCCGCGGTTTGTCGTCCGCTTGCCTTAATCGTTAGCGGTAATAAATGTTAATTAAGAATTTACTAATTATTACGTTTGGTGTTTTCTGCCTAAGTACTCAGGCATCAACAACACAATCAGTAATGCATTCATTTGTATATGAGGTGCTAGAATTAAATATTGGCAGCACACCTGAAGAAGCAATAAAAGTGTTGGGTAGCCCTAATAAATATGAAATAAAAAAAGTAAATAATAAATACTATGAAGGGGCCATAGATGAAATTCATACACTTTATTACAAAGGTAGTGAGTTTCAGTTCTATGTGCCTAATAAAAGTATTCCTGTAAAAGGGTTTCCGGTTATGTTTTCTTTAACATCTAATGAATTCGCTATTAAAAACGGTATAAAAATAGGTATGCCACAATCAGAAATAATAAAAATATTAGGTGCGCCTTTAGAAATCCATAAAAACGTGTACATTTACCACGATGGTAATGAAGGTAGTAATATAGTACATATTAATTTTAACAATAATTTCGTAAGTAAACTAACATGCTATTTTTACACTGGTTAACCGCTAACAAGTCGTGCAATTTGACCCATAAAGCGTTGCTTCGCATCGCTTTATGGCCAAATTCACTCAGTCGTTAAATGCTAAAAGGAAACGCAGTGCATAAACGCAAAGTAAAATTATTATTACCATTGTGCATATTATTGTGTATTCCTGGTGTGGCATCTGCAAATGCTGGCGTCCCCATGATTTTTTTGGCTATGCCTGCGCTTGGGTTGTCAATCATCCCGATCATTATCATTGAGGCAATGTTCCTGAGTAAAAAACTAGAGCTAACTACTACTAGTGCATTTAAAACAACCACCATTTCTAACCTTGTCTCAACAATAGTCGGCATTCCATTAACTTGGCTATTGCTCGTACTGATCCAAATGCTTGCTGGTGGTGGCGGTGCTTACGGGCTAGATACAACACTAGGTAAGGTATTGTCTGTTACGTTGCAGGCTGCTTGGTTAATTCCATATGAATCCGATCTACATTGGATGATTCCTGTAGCTGGTTTAGTCCTTTTGGTTCCGTTCTTTTTTGCATCTTGGTGGTCAGAATATTTCGTAACAAAAAAAATGCTAAAAGAACATTCAGCGCAAAGAGTAAAAATAGTGGTTCGCAATGCAAACATTATTACATACGCCCTGCTTGCATTTTGGCCTATAGGGTTTTGGGTATTAAATAGTGCTACAAATTAATAAGCATTTAACAAATAACTCCAGCGGACGCGCCAAAGGCGCGCGCCGCTGAGTATGGCGTTATGTGTAATAATTATAATCAATCATTTAATATTAACAATTGGAGTGGGAAATGAAGAATAAAATAAATAATCTATTCGTGCTAATCAGCGTAATGTTTTTGTCGTCATGCGCCATGCAGGCATCGCAAGTTAGTGACGATGCAGAGATCGGAAAGGGAGAGGGTATTGCAGTATTTAATCTCCATACTACCTATGATGGTCACAAAAACCCATTCAAAGCAAAGCTTGAGTTACTTTATGTCGAAAATGAAAATGACGTTTTATTTAAGAGCATCGTTTTTGAGGATAATAATGACTTTAAGGTTTATACATTAAAAGAAGGCAGCTATAAAATAGTAAGAATTCGATTATCGAATGATTATTTAGAACTAGAAACGCCATGGAAGTTTACAGTAACAAACAATAAAATTAGTTATATTGGTGATATACGCATAGATGCAAAATGGTCTAGCGGCATCATTTTAAGAAAAATAGAAGTATTCAACGATCTTCCAGCTGCTAAACTGCAATTGAAAAAGATATTACCTAAAACAAGTAAAAAATATGAAGTTATTGCTAATTACATAGATGCACCTAAAAACATCAGGTACAAGCATGTACAAAGACGCACTATATTATATTAAACATTCAAATATATGTGGTTTTAACACATCAATTAAAAATACACATAACAAGCCACTCAGCTCGGACAAAGTAAGCGTTGCTTCGCACCGCTCACTTTGCCGGCTAGCTTGTCGTTAGCTCACCTATTATTCCCACGTTTTACAACCACCTTAATAGATCATTGCCCTTGAAACTAAGGTGCAGTCAATAACAAAGTAGGCGTCACGAGGTTTTGCGAGACAGCTCAAAATACAATTGCTGCGAGTTATGTGGACTGCATAACCGCCACGTACTGCGCTAGTTTATCTAATGTTTGATTACCATATTCCACAGCACCAAAGGCAAGGCCGTTGTCGCGATGGGTTTTTGAAGGGTGAATCTGGCGCAGGGTAACGACAGTTTTACCGTTACTCTGCTCCATGAACGTCACCAACATATGAAATTTGTTAGGGTCGTTAACATTGTCGCTTCCGTGGTCGGCTTCGATCAGAGAAGGGCGTTCAATTCGTTTGAATACCATCCTGTTGTCGTAGCAGGTGCCGTCGGGAGCAGTCATGTCGAAGCGCCATATACCGCCGACAGTAACGTCTATCTCTTTTGTTTGCACCGTAAAGCCTGCTGGCCCAAACCATTTGGGTAGATGTTCAGGGTTGGTCCATACGTCGAAGATCAATTCCCTGGGCGCGTCTACCAATCGAGTAAGGACAATTTCCCTCTCGAGCAGGTCCTGGGGCCATGCAGATTCACTATTATTACTCATTTTGCTTCTCTTTAGTTTGTTTCGTTTTAAGGGTTTCAATATAGGCTTCCATCCGGTCGAGGCGCCCTTCCATCAACTTGCGTTGCTCTTCTAACCACTTTTCCGTCGGTACAAGGGCGTCGGGCTTTAGTGCGCAAATTCGTATTCGGCCGTGTTTCTGGGTCTCGATGAGTCCGCTGCCTTCTAATACACGGATGTGCTTGAGAAGATTGGGCAGGGCGATAGGAAAGGGCTCTTTCAATTCGCCAACGGAGGCAGGTCCCTCGCAAAGTCTGGTCATGATTTCACGACGAGTAGGGTCCGACAGCGCATCAAATAGTAAATTCAGGTCTTCACAATAGTTATCCATATGGGTAACTATATTCTTGACTAAATCACTTGTCAATAATACTTACCCAGCAGGGTAAGTTTTGTCGCACCACGAATGATAGGTCTGTTAAACTTTTGGTCATTATTGAGCAAATAACTATCTGCAACTTTGAGCTAACAAGCGCATGTTGTCGGACTGGTTTTTCGCTGCGCTTCGTTTGCGCCGCACAGCTTGGTCCTTATGCGTAATCATGCACCACGCAAACTCCCAAATTTCTTCAGTAGTATTTTGTATTCGATATAAACAATAGTTTGCCAAATGGAAAACTTTCGTCTATAGTTCTCCAAATGGAAAACTATTCGAAATCATTTGATATGACGTTTCGTGCTTTGTCTGATCCGACAAGACGCGCAGTGGTTGCAAGTTTGATGAAAGGTTCTGCGTCTGTTAAAGAATTAGCAGAGCCATTCCAAATGGGGCTGCCATCTTTTATGAAGCATATAAAAGTACTAGAAGACTCTGGCCTAGTTGTTTCGGAGAAAGTTGGGCGCGTGAGGACTTGCCATATCAAAACTGATCAACTTGAAGCAGTCGAATCTTGGTTGCATGAGCAACGACAAATCTGGAGTGACCGCACAAATCGCTTGGCTGATTACGTAGAAAATTTATCTTCCGTGGAGAACTAAAATGGCTATAACTGAAAAAGATCTAACTGTTTCTAGAATCATCAAAGCGCCTCGTCCAACAGTTTGGAAAGCCTGGAAAGAACCAGAACATTTTGTTAAATGGTGGGCTCCTTCTCCTATTGTCACAATTGTTAGGAAGCATGAGTTTTATCCTGGAGGAGCCTTTGACAATATCATGCGCATGGAGGACGGTACTGAACATGGAGGCGAAGGGTGCTTCCTTGAGGTAATAGAGAATAAGCGCATTGTATTTACTGACGCTCTCCAAGGGGGATGGAGACCAAATGAAGAAGCGTTCTTTACTGCTATTATTACTTTGGAAGAACATTTGGAGGGTACTAAGTATACTGCTACAGCTCTTCACAAAAATGATGAAGACAGAAAAAAACATGCTGATATGGGCTTTATCGATGGATGGGGAACGTGTATTGATCAGCTTGCCAAGCTATCAGCAGAGTTGTAGTAAATACGCATAACAAGAAAAGGGAGCCGGACGCGTAAACGCGCAGCTGCTTTGGGCTTATGCGCCATAAAAGGCTAATAGACTTGAAGGTATTCCAATGAGTAAAAAAGAGATTGAATTGGTACTTGCGGAATGGGTTGAGTCAACCCGACATGATCTAAAGGATGAGATTCTTAAGAATCACTTACCAAGTGCTATTATTTTCGATGTATTAGCGCCAATGCAATATCAAGGCACGATAGCTTATAGAAAGAGCTTCGACGAATGGCAACCACCATTTAAAATACCATCGCTGTTCGAGTTAACTGAATTAAATATTAATGCCGGTGATGATACAGGTTTTGCCCATTGCCTTATTAATTGCGGCGGTACACTACCCGATGGCAAGGAGGTTCGTGACACGGTTCGTGCCACTTTCTGTTTCATCAAAATAGATGGTTTGTGGCGCGTAGCACATCACCATATTTCTATGCCAGCCAATATTGGCGAATGACACGCATAACAAAGTGATGCAGCGGATATCTAAAAGTCGTCACCAAATTTGCATTCGCAAATTTGCTGCCAATTTTTATCTACCGCTGATCACGGCGTTATGGCTAATAAGAAAATAAAAATGCGATTAATTACTATAGTGTTAGCCAGTTTGCTGTCTGGATGTGTTGCTGATAGCGCAATTAAGGTTGTTGGTACAGCCCCGATTAATAGTGCTTGCCAAATTCAACTCGTAAATGACGAGGGGCACATAATAGTAAAACGTGATGTTAATGGTGAATTCAAAACAACGCTTATTTGGGGAACATTCGCTCATTTTGGGGAATTGAAAGTGATTGGAATCTGTAATGAAAAAATCACGAAGTCAGTTACAGAAGAACATTTTCCAAGGCAATTTAGCGAGGAACTGAATGTTGGTGATATTTCGCCATAACACATATGAGCCTTCTGCTCGTCAATAGGCATTAAAAAACAATTTCGGTTAATTTCATAACCAAAATAAAGCAATGAACAAAATCGACTACTTCGTCTGTCATCGTTGACTGTTAAGCAAGTCGCTTACAGCAAACACATATAGAGGGTCTCTTATTGCGGTCTCACCGCCGCCTGTTTTTATCTCATTCCGTTGAGTCGACAGGGCCACTAGACATTCATCGGTAACCCTATGCTGGCACTATTCAAAAAGAAGGCGGGTTCATTGTATTGCTCAATGACCAGTTAGTTTCAGGCTCAGCCAGGGTGTAAGCGACTTTGTTCATTGTATTAATGCACGACCATGCGGTGTCTCATCAAGTCGACGGGCTTACGGCGCGTGATACACAAACAGGTGAAGGAGGTCATCGCCTCAGTTAACGAACACACTGTTTTATCTGTATTCGCCAATTATCCAGTTAGACGTTCAGCTCACCGCATGGCGTGACTAACCCGTTAAAAATTTATTTTCATCGAATACGGTCTCATTCTTTAACATAAAGTAAACGCAACGCCCGAGTTTGTGTGCCAGGGCGGATAACGCCTTGGCTTTACTCATTCTTTTCTGTAGACGTTGTAAATATTTTTGGGCTTTTTCATTGCCCCGTAAATACAACACGGCTGCTTCGGAAAAAGCCCACTTCAAATGCGCATTGCCGATTTTGTTGCCTTGTGTGCCATACGATTTACCGGCGGATTCGGCTTTGCATTTGACCAGACGTGAGTACGAAGCAAAGTCCTGCACCGTTTCAAATCGATGGATATCACCAATTTCATACAAAATGGTTAACGCCAATATTTGCCCGACACCATGCATGCTTTTGAGTATATGTAGCTGTGTGGGGTTGTGCTGTCGGGCCTGGGTTTCAATAAACCATTCAATCTTACTGAGCTCTTTGGCATAGCAATCGAGGATGACCATATTCAGATCCATGTTGCGTTGCACGACGGGATCGGGAAACGCCGAACGAATTTGTTCGCGTGCGGTTTTGTTTTTCAGATTGACTTTGTTGGGTGGCAGATTGTATTGACTGGTGGTGTTGGCGACGTGGGCTTTTAAGTCCGCACCGTGGCGGACGATTTTCATACGTCGTCGCAGTAAGTCACGGGTTGCGCGCATTGTTTTGGGGTAAACATATGCGAGCGGGAAATTCCCACCCCGGATGAGATTGGCGATTTTATACGGCAGATATATTGCTCCTGCAATATCTGCATTCCCGCCATCCCTGGCGGTCAATCAATTTTGTCGTTCTTGGCCTTGCCCCCGTGAATGGCGCGCATATACAGTGCATGACCCAGGATGAAATCGATATCATGGGTCTCACAGAAATCGGCGACCCAATACCAACAATGCATGCATTCTACGCCAACCACAACCTGACCGAGATAAGGCTCAAGTATTTTCAATAGCTTAGCGGGATCGGCACTGATTTCCTTGTGTGTACAAACCACGCCGGTTTGATCGATAATACAGACATACAAACTACGAGCGTGTAAATCAATACCGCAATAATACGGATGAGTGTTAGTATAAAAATTTCATTGGGCTTTCTCCTTTTTTGGTTTTGTCGCCTTCAGTTTAGCGTTTTCGCTAAACTGAGGGAGAAGGCTCAATGAGTATCAATTCACTCCAGCCGACGCCAAAAAGCAGCGCGGCTGAGCTTAAACGTTCTGCATAATAAGAGAAAGTCATGGAAATAATAATAATCGTTGTAGTAGCGCTTGTGACAATCACATTGTTATATAAAATGCTTCCCTATCGTAGCTTGGGTGCTAAGAAGCCATTTATAGCTTTCCTTCCAAAATACAAAATAACCGTAAGGCACTCATTAAGTAATGCTGAACTAGAATCAAAACTAGCAGATCATGGCTTTAAAAAAGTAAAAGAGAGCGAATCGTATCAACAATTTACTCGAGGATCAGTTCTTGGTGATATTTCCATCAAACTAGCAAAGGTCAATGTCGGCTTAAGAAAACTTGCCGAAAACGAGCATGAATTGACTGTTCAGGCTGGCTGGATTGCCGCGTTTGATACAGGTGACCATTGGAAATTCACAAAAGAACTTATTGAAAAGATTAAAAATGCAAAACAAATCAAAGCAGCTGACGCCACAAAGCGGCGCGGCTGAGCTAAATCGTTAACTATAAATGACCAAAAAAACAAGGATATAAAAATGCCAAAATTTAAATATATATTATGCCTTCTGGTTGTTTCTCTTCAAGTAAATGCAGATTCAGGATTGTTTGGGAAAGACATTTCAGAAATAACCTGTAAAGATATAATCAAACTTTCTACGAAAGAGTTAAAAATGGTTGCAATGGGTATTATGCTGGGAACAACTGCGGAAGGCGTAGCAGTATCGATTTTTTCAAGAGTTGGATTGGAAAAAAAAGAAGATCAAGCGTATGTAAAAGGTGTTGCATATTCAGCGTTTAACGGCCTTACACCTGAATTGGTTGTAAATGAAACTAAAAAGAAATGTGGCCTCAAAGAAAATTCAAAAATGCAAGTAGTTGAGGTTTTGATCGAGCTAATGCAAAGCACATTACTTTCAAGTCAATAGCATTTTAACAAAATAGGATTTCATATATAAAAGCAATAAAGCTGACAAGCAAGTCTATATCGTACGCTATTCTCTCACCGGGATTTTAAACAGCACATCGTAGCGCCGATTTTTAAAATCTCTTTACTTAAGTCGTTATGTGCATATGAAAAAATACGCTTTACTATCAATTACCATGTTTTTGGCGCCATCCAATTTGAATGCCGAAAAATTGTACCAAAGTAATAATGATAAATTCTGGGAAGAGTTTTCGGCCTCGCAAAAAGTTTTTGTAAGTTGCGCGTCTCCTGAAAATACATCAGAATTTATTATGAATTCATTTCAATATAGTGGTAATGCTGAAGTGACACAAGCCTACGCAGAAGAAATTGAGAAAGTTACCATTAAAAATCCGGCATGTATTATTCGTGGTATTTCATTATTAAATGAAAAACAATTAAAGGATTACTATACTCTGTTTATTAAACAGGCTTTGTTTTACAAACCGGAAGAATTAATCGTTTCAATTAAAAATAGTGGCATCTTGGAGAAATATCCAAATGTGCAAAAATTATTTAAATAACGCCTGTGACAAGTCAACCTGAGATACAAGTGATCAGGTTCTGTAAAACCAATGTTTAAAATATAACGAATGTATAAATAAATGATTGAGGTTATCTTCCTGGCTATCGCATTAAGCATGGATGCATTTGCTGTATCGATTGGGCTGGGCTCAAAACAAAAAACAACGCCTCTTGTTCTGGCATTTAAAGCAGGTATCTATTTTGGTATCTTCCAGGCGCTGATGCCGCTAATCGGTTATCTTGGCGGCAAAGGTGTATTAGGGTGGATTGAAGAATATGCTCACTGGGTGGCGTTCCTGTTACTGGCACTAATTGGCGGCAAGATGATTTACGAATCTTTTTCTGAAGGTATAGAGGAAGACATAGTGAAGATTACGCATCGAGTGATGTTAATGCTCGCCATTGCAACCAGTATCGATGCTCTAGCCGCGGGCTTTACTTTAACACTGCTTGATATAAATCCATTTATTGCCTGTGCAATGATTGGCGTTGCCACGTTTGCTTTTAGTGTGGTCGGTGTTTTTATCGGGATAAAAACGGGGACATGGCTGGAGAGTAAAGCGGAATTTCTGGGTGGTGTTACACTGATACTCATCGGTCTGAAAATATTATTGTTATGAAACAATATATCCTTATCTTTCTCTGTATTTTATCTTCAGCCAGCTATGCAAAAGAAAGTACCTGTTTCGGAACAACCTCGAATGGACGACTTGAAGGTGGCGTTAAATTGCCAGGCGAAGGTAAAAACTACGTCAGCTATAGCACAACTGCCGACATCGCAGGCAGAACCTACGTCCATTCAAAAGTAAGAGAAATAATAATATCCGCTTACCAGTGGTTGGAAGCCGAAATGCCCGACAAGGTGTACAAGTATGCTGAAACAGGATTCAAGCAAGGTGGGAAATTTAAACCGCACAAAACGCACAGAAATGGCTTGTCTGTCGATTTCATGGTGCCGGTTATTGATAAAGATGGAAAATCGGTTCACTTGCCGACAAATATCTTAAATAAATTCGGTTATGACATCGAATTTGACCAAGCAGGTAACTATGATCAATTTAAAATTGATTATGATGCTCTGGCAGCGCACATTGTCAGTTTGCATAAAGCGGCCGTTGCGCGCGGTGTGAATTTATGGCGGGTGATATTTGATCCAGTATTACAACCCTATCTGTTGAAAACGAAATATGGCGCTTATCTAGAAAAGCATATTCAATTTTCCAAGAAAAGATCGTGGGTAAGGCATGATGAACATTATCACGTCGATTTCAAAATTCCGTGCATGAAACTGTAGTGGAGATTATTTACAAATTATTTTAACAGGCTACCATAAGGTTAGTTCGGTTCAACTCATCAATAGTAGGGCATCTAATGGCTGATTGTTGTAATGACAAAGCTTGCGAGATTGAGTCGCTGCGTAGCAGCCAAAGGTCGATCCTGTTAATTGTGCTGGCCATTAATGCGGTGATGTTTGTGGTTGAACTTGTATCCGGGTTGTTTGCCAGTTCAATTTCGCTGATTGCCGATTCGTTGGATATGCTGGGTGATGCGCTGGTTTATGGTTTCAGCATTTACGTAATTGCGCGCGGCGCAAGAATGAAGGCCGTTGCTGCGTTGATCAAAGGCGGGATTATGATGGCATTTGGTCTTTTTGTTCTTGGGCAGGCGATATACAAGATTATTTTCCCCCAGATTCCTGTATTCGAAACCATCGGGATTATTGGTTTACTCGCACTCGTCGCCAATGGTGTCTGTTTATTATTGCTCTGGCGGCATCGAACTGACGACATCAATATGCGTTCTGTCTGGCTGTGTTCGCGCAATGATATTATTGCGAATGTTTCCGTTTTATTCGCGGCACTCGGTGTCTGGCTTACCCATTCAGGTTGGCCCGATATCCTGGTTGGTCTGGCGCTTGCGGTACTCTTCATTCGCTCGGCTGTATCCGTGTTGCGTAGCGCGATTAGTGAATTTCGGGAAAACAATGTATCAGATTAAAATACAGCCCGGTTCAGACGCCAGTTAAATTAATTGTTGAGTGCGCAGTATGACAACAAGTCTGATTTTAAAAGCAGCACTAATATGGTTCGGTATTGTCTGTCTTGCAGTGCTGAATGGTTTTGTTCGTGAAAACCTGATTGCGCCGAATTTTGGTATGGGTGTTGCGTTGCCATTGAGCGGTATTCTTCTGTCAGGCGCCGTTTTTCTGGTGACCTATGTATCGTCTGGTTTTATTGGCGCAAGAAAACCGTTGAGTTGTATTCTGGTTGGTACCCAGTGGGTAGTGATGACGCTCGCGTTTGATTTCTTGCTTGGATATATTGTTGCAGGCAAGTCATGGTGGGAATTGTTGCAAATATTTAATATAGCCAGCGGCAATCTGTTTGCGCTGGTGTTAGTAGTAACTTTTCTTTCGCCCTGGCTGGTGGCCAGAATTAAAAACGTTTTTTGATTGTAGTGATTGCCAGCGCTATTTATTCATCAATATTTGCATCGGCGCGCAATCCCAATTTTGCTTCAGGGATGCTTCTGCAGCCTGCTTAAAAATTACATATCGCTCTTTCGATGGCACCTGAAAGATAATGCTATGAGTTTCCAGCGCATCAGGCGAATAGACACGCTTGGCGATATTATTGAATATATAATCATTTAAGTCTTGTTTTGACATTTTACTGTTATTCGCTTCTGTATAAATTTGGCAAACTTCATCAAACCCCGCAAGTTTAGTGCACGATATATTTGATAAGAATAAAATACTTATAAAAAATAAGCGTAAATTTCGGTCAAGCATGAAGCTCTCCTTTTTGGCACCTATGTCAGTCAAATTCACATGTATTACGCACAATATCATTCAGTATACTTGTGGCGTGGTAAAAGAAATTGAATCGCAAATTTATGATGAAATGCTGTTCTTACCATATCTCAGATAAATATCATAAGTTATTCATTTATATAACTATTAGTGGGAGATCAGGCGAGATCCCGGTTTCTGACTTACATAAAACCATGGTTTTTCCGCCCCTGCTCAGTTAAGATCCCTCCCATTCAACCTTATGCCCTGTGGGAGAGAGTGAATCCGGTAATGTGTTGTATTTACACCGTTTTCACCGCCGAAGGCGCAACCCGTCCGGAATCGCTCAGGCAAAATGGACCGCAGCTAGCAGGTTGACTCTGGAGAGTGATCCCATGCCTTATATATTAGGTGAAGCAGGGATCCGCCGAAGGGGCTAAGCTCTCAGGCGTCAGGACAGAGGGGCGACAGAAGTTTTTTTGGCGTGATTCGTACTGAATTCATTCCACGAAATTTTCTGTCGCCTTTTTTTTCGCCGTAACTTTACCGTAACATTAAGGGTCCGCAGCGTTTTATGGCCAAGCAAACAGTCAAACCGGTATTTGATCATTCTGCATTTCCCAATGTCGGACGCATGCCGCAATGGATTCGCCAGTCGCTCGGTAATAACAGCACCTATAAAGAAACCCACAACGCCATTCATGACAACGTGTTGCACACCGTGTGCGAAGAAGCGAAGTGCCCGAACATTGGTGAATGCTGGTCGCACGGCACGGCGACCTTCATGATCCTCGGCGAGACCTGTACCCGTGCCTGTGGTTTTTGCGCAGTGAAAACCGGCAAGCCGACCTGGTTTGATAATGCTGAAGGCCAACGTGTGGCCGAAGCCGCGATGAAAATGAAACTGGATTACGTGGTCGTGACCTCGGTGAACCGCGATGACATGGCCGATGGTGGTGCAAAAGTGTTTGCCGATACGATTGTTGCCTTGCGCCAACACAAACCTGATATGGGTATCGAATTGCTTACCCCGGACTTTCATCAATGTCAGCAACAGGCAGTAGAAATAATCATGCACGGCCTGGATCAGGTGCGCCATGCGGACAGCACGCCGCAGATGGTTTGGGGACATAATGTCGAAACCGTGCCCGCCTTGTATAAAACCGTGCGCAAGGGATCGAACTATCAGCGCTCACTCGATTTACTCGAACAAACTGCGGCGTTGGACGGTGTGGATGCCAAGTCGGCCATCATGTTGGGCATCGGTGAAGAACGCAATCAGGTGATCGAGGTATTAAAGGATTTACGCCGCATTGGTGTGCAACGTCTGGCGATGGGCCAGTACCTGCGCCCGACACGTTATCACTTGCCGGTGAAACGCTATCTTGCGCCTGTCGAGTTCGATGCCTACGAGAAGCAGGCACAGGACATGGGCTTTAGCTGGGTGAAAGCCGGACCCATGGTGCGTTCGTCTTATCACGCCGAAGAAGAACAAAAGTAAATTAAATGAGGAAGTAACAGAATGGGAAATCGAACCCCGCTTTATGATGTGCATGTTGCACAAGGTGCCAAGATGGTGGATTTTGGTGGCTGGGACATGCCTATCAATTATGGTTCACAACTGGATGAACACCACCAGGTACGCAACGATGCGGGCATGTTCGATGTGTCACACATGACCATCGTGGATTTAACCGGCGCGCGTATTCGTGAATTTTTACACTACCTGTTGGCGAACAATGTTGACCGACTGAAAGATTCCGGCAAGGCGCTTTATACCTGCATGTTAAATGAAGATGGCGGTGTGATTGACGATTTGATTGTGTATTACATCGACGAGTCGTTTTTCCGTATGGTGGTGAATGCCGCGACACGTGAAAAAGATCTGGCCTGGATAACAAAACAAGCCAAAGCCTTTGATATTACTGTTACCGAACGTTCCGAGCTGGCAATGATTGCGGTGCAGGGACCCAACGCACGTGACAAGGCACATGCGGCTCTGGACGAAGCCATCGCAAAAGACGCTGGCCAACTCAATGCATTTTTTATCAAGCTGTTTGATAATAATATTGCTGTGGCGCGCACCGGCTATACCGGTGAAGACGGTTATGAAATCATGTTGCCGAACGATCAGGCCAGTACGCTCTGGTTGAAGCTGGCCGAACTCGGCGTCAAGCCCATTGGTCTGGGCGCCCGCGACACCTTGCGTCTGGAAGCAGGAATGAATTTGTACGGTTCGGATATGGACGAAACTACCACGCCACTTGAATCCGGACTGGGTTGGACGGTTGCATGGGAACCGGCGGATCGTGATTTCATTGGTCGTAAAGTGCTGGAAGCGCAAAAACAGCAGGGCATTACAAAAAAACTCGTTGGCCTGGTACTGGAAGACAAGGGCGGGGTATTTCGCAATCACCAGAAAGTGATTGTCGATGGACTTGAAGCCGGTGAAATTACCAGCGGCAGTTTTTCGCCGACACTGGGTACTTCGGTGGCCCTTGCACGTGTTATTGCCAATACTGGTGAACAGTGCAAGGTCGATATACGTGGCAAGCAATTGTCAGCAAAAGTTATCAAACCGCCGTTTGCACGCAACGGCAAATCGTGTGTAGCTTGAAGAAAACAATTTATAAATATTTAGCGGAGAATAAAAAATGAGCCTGATACCAGATGAATTACGTTATACCAAATCTCATGAGTGGGTGCGCCAGGATGATGACGGCACGCTGATTATTGGCATTACCGATCATGCGCAAAGTCTGTTGGGTGACCTGGTGTTTATCGAAGTACCGGAAGCAGGCAACACCTATTCCGAAGGCGACGAATGTGCGGTGGTCGAATCAGTGAAGGCCGCGTCTGATGTGTATTGCCCGCTGGATGGTGAAGTCGTTGAAGGTAACGAAGCATTGGGTGAAGCACCGGAAACGATCAACAAGGACCCGTACGGTGACGGCTGGATTATGCGCCTGCAGCCAAGCGATGCCGGCGCATTTGACGGTTTGATGGACGCTGAAGCGTACAAGGAAATTGTCGCCGCAGACGATCATTAATTTTTAAACTGATAACTGACAGGGTATAGCAGCATGCCATTTGTTCCCCATACTGAAGCCGATATTCAAGCCATGCTCGACACGATTGGCGTGAAAGATATCGATCAATTGTTCGATGAAATTCCCGCCGCCTTGCGTTCGGAAGGATTGAAGCTGGTGCCAACCGCGATGAGCGAAATGGAAGTACGACGCCTGATGCAGGATCGTGCCGCGCAGGATGCTCGTACGTTGTGTTTTGCCGGTGGCGGTGCCTATGAACATCATATTCCGGCCGCGGTATGGGAAATCACCACACGTGGTGAATTTTATTCTGCTTACACACCGTATCAGGCAGAAGCGAGTCAGGGCACGTTGCAGTTGTTGTACGAATACCAGACCATGATGACATCCTTGACGGGAATGGACGTGTCCAATGCCTCCTTGTATGACGGTGCCTCGTCGCTGGCAGAAGCGATTCTCATGGCCGTGCGTGCGAATCGCAAATCCAAAAGCAAACGTATACTGGTACCGAATACCGTGCATCCGATTTATCGACAGGTCGCACACAATATTGTCAAAGGTCAGGGCATTACACTTGAGATCATTAACTATGATGCACAAACCGGAACCATTAATCCTGACAGCCTGCCCGCCGATCCCGGCGATGTGTGCGCATTAGTCATTCCACAACCAAATTATTTTGGTGCGCTGGAAGATGTGGATGCCCTGACCAACTGGGCACACCAGCACGACGCACTGGTTATTGCGATTGTTAACCCCACATCACTGGCGATGTTAAAACCGCCGGGTCAATGGGGTAGTGCCGATGCCGGTAATGGTGTGCTCGGTGCAGACATTGCCTGCGGTGAAGGCCAGCCATTGGGTGCACCGTTGGCATCCGGTGGACCTTACTTTGGATTCATGTGTTGTCGTCAGGAGTATGTACGACAAATGCCGGGTCGTATTATCGGTCGCACCGTCGACATGGATGGCAAACCCGGCTTCGCCTTGACACTGCAAGCACGTGAACAACACATTCGTCGTTCCAAGGCGACATCAAATATTTGTACCAATCAGGGCTTGCTGGTAACAGCCGCGACGATCTACATGAGTTTGCTGGGACCGCAGGGATTAAAACGCGTGGCGCAACATTCACACGTGAATACCAATTCCCTTATTACTGCTCTGACACATGTACCGGGCGTGAAAAAATTATTCAGCCGACCCTATTTCCATGAGGCTGTTTTTCAGTTTGATTTCCCGGTTGCAGATGTCATGCGCGAATTGTCTGAACAGGGTATCGTCGGTGGCGTGATGCTGGCAGAGGAATACCCGGAACTTGAAAATTGCCTGCTGGTTTGTGCAACTGAAACCAAAACCGCGCAAGACATCAAACATTTTCAGGAAATACTGACGAACATAACCGGCCGCTTACAGGCGGCAAGCAGTACGGTTGAGCCAAAAATGGCATAAACAACAAGGAGATTAATTATGGCGACAGTAACATTACATGGCGACAAATTCAGTACCAATGCAGACTTGCCGAAAATTGGCAGTGCCGCACCGGATTTTAAACTAACCAATGGTGATCTGGGTGACGTCAGTCTTGCTGATTATAAAGGCAAGAAAAAATTGTTAAACATTGTGCCAAGTCTCGATACCCCGACCTGTGCAACCTCGACGAAGAAATTTAACGAAGCCGCCAATGGCCGTGACAATACCGTCATGTTAATCGTCTCGGCAGACTTGCCCTTCGCGCAGGGCCGTTTTTGCGGCATGGAAGGCCTGAAGAATGTTGTGCCGGTTTCCATGATGCGTAGCAAGAACTTCGCCAAGGATTATGGTGTGCTTATTCAGGATGGCCCATTAGCCGGTATCACTGCCCGCGCGGTAGTTGTCATTGATGAAAAAGATCAGGTTGTGTATACCCAATTGGTAACCGAAATTGCCGATGAACCGGATTACGATGCTGCACTGGAAGCACTGGATTAGGTAAAACAAATAACTTACACAAGTTGATAAACAGCTTTAAAAGATTGAGGTACAGGTAGAGATGTTGATTTTCGAATTATCACAAGCAGGTCGGGTAAATTACTCCCAGGCGCCACTGGAAGAGGCGGGCGTCGATGATATTCCAGAGGAATTATTACGTGAGGATGATGCCTTGTTACCGGAAGTATCGGAAATGCAGGCAGTACGGCACTTTACCCGTTTGTCGCAGAAAAATTTTTCGATCGATACACATTTTTATCCGCTGGGTTCCTGCACCATGAAATACAACCCGCGTGCCTGTAACACCCTCGCGATGTTGCCGGGTTTTCTGAATCGTCATCCATTAAGCCCGGATAATATGAGTCAGGGCTTTTTAGGCTGCATGTTTGAATTACAGGAAATGTTAAAAGACGTGACCGGCATGAAAGCGGTTTCGCTGGCGCCGATGGCCGGTGCCCAGGGTGAGTTTGCAGGTGTCGCCATGATTCGCGCCTATCATGATGCGCGTGGCGATTCAGCGCGGACGGAAATTCTGGTACCCGATGCAGCGCATGGAACCAACCCGGCGACGGCAACCATGTGTAATTTCAAGGTGAAGGAAATTCCCACCAATGCAGAAGGTGACGTTGATATTGATGCATTGAAAGCTGCGGTAGGTCCGCATACCGCCGGCATTATGTTAACCAATCCTTCTACCCTCGGTGTATTTGAACGCAAGATAAAAGAAATTGCCGGCATTATTCACGAGGCAGGTGGCCTGTTGTATTACGATGGTGCCAACCTGAATGCGATTTTAGGCAAGGTGAAGCCGGGCGATATGGGTTTCGATGTGATTCATATGAATTTACATAAAACCTTTTCGACGCCACATGGTGGTGGTGGTCCCGGTGCCGGTCCGGTTGGTGTGAGTGCCCGACTTGAACCTTTCCTGCCTGTGCCGATGGTGATGAAATCTGATGACAAATATCAGGTGGTCACCGAGAAGCACCGAAGTCAATCGATTGGCCGTTTGTCCACTTTTATGGGTAATGCCGGCGTGTTAATGCGCGCCTATATTTATGCGAGATTGCTGGGTCGTGAAGGTATGCATCGTGTTTCCGAATTCTCGACCTTGAATGCCAATTATATGATGGTGCGATTACAGCAAGCCGGTTTCCAGGCTGCGTTCGCCAAACGTCGCGCTACCCATGAATTTATTATCACCATTAAAAAACAGGCGAAAGAACTAAATGTTACCGCAATGGATTTTGCGAAACGCTTGCTGGATTACGGTTTCCATGCACCGACCACCTATTTCCCGTTACTGGTACCGGAATGTTTATTGATCGAACCGACGGAAACGGAAGATAAAGATACCCTGGACAAATTTGTTGAAGCCATGATTGCGATTCAAAAAGAAGCGCAAACCGATGCGGCCAAACTGAAAGGTGCACCCTATACCTTGCCTGTACGCCGACTCGATGATGTACGTGCGGCGAAAGAACTTGATTTGAGCTGGTCGCATAAAGAATCAGCAGATTTCTGATTTGAGTAAATGATGTGATTTTGCCTTCTGCATGGAAGGCAGATTTCTTGTTCGTCATTCCGGGCTTGACCCGGAATAAGCACTCAAACCCGTTCGTCATTCCGGACTTGATCCGGAATCTGGTTTTAATAATAACTGATGCGATTCACGCATGTGCGGGAATGACGGGGACGGCACTCAAACCCGTTCGTCATTCCGGGCTTGACCCGGAATCTGGTTTTAATAATAACCGATGAGATTCCCGCTTGCGCGGGAATGACGGGGACGGCACTCAAACCCGTTCGTCATTCCGGACTTGATCCGGAATCTGGTTTTAATAATAACCGATGAGATTCCCGCTTGCGCGGGAATAACGGGGACGGCACTCAAACCCGTTCGTCATTCCGGGCTTGACCCGGAATCTGGTACGGATTTCAGAGATTACATACAACAACACGATTATCTGTCGCCAGCCCGATATCACAGGGGCAAATAATCAAGAATAGACGCGAAATAACAAACACAATTCGTTACAATAATCTCATAACAAAAAGCACGTTCAGACGGGGAGTCATTCATGCCAAAACCCGGTAAAACCGGCCTTATACGTATTATTCACGCCTTCAGTTATTCCATGCAAGGTCTGGTGTCAGCATACCGAATGGAAGCGGCCTTTCGTCAGGAAGTGCTGCTCGCTGTTATTTTAATTCCCGCATCATTTTTCATAACCAGTAACGCTGTTGAACTGTCCCTGATGATTGGCAGTGTATTACTGGTATTAATTGTCGAAATTCTCAACTCAGCCATTGAGGCCGTGGTAGATAGAACAGGTGAAGAAATGCATGAACTTTCCGGCCGCGCCAAGGATATGGGTTCGGCTGCCGTGTTTTTAGCCCTGATGAATCTGACAGTCATCTGGCTATTGATGATTTATGCAAATTTTTTCTGATTGAAACGTATTAAATAAAAAAGAGGAACAATAATGTCTGCTTTAATTTGTGGTTCGTTTGCCTACGATACGATTATGGTTTTTCCCGATCAATTCAAAAATCACATTATTCCCGACAAGGTGCACATATTGAACGTGTGCTTCCTGGTGCCCGATATGCGCCGTGAGTTTGGCGGATGCGCCGGTAATATTGCCTATAATCTGAAACTACTCGGTGGTGAGCCGTTGCCAATGGGTACGGTAGGTAAAGACTTCGCGCCTTATGCGGAGTGGATGGACAAGCAGGGCATCAGCCGCAAATATTTAACAGAAGTCGATAGCTACACCGCACAGGCATTCATCACGACAGACCTGGATGATAACCAGATTACTGCGTTTCACCCCGGTGCGATGAGTTTTGCGCATGAAAATAAAATAGCCGATGCCAAAGAAGCGACTATTGGCATGGTGAGTCCGGACGGTCGTGATGGCATGATTCAGCATGCACAACAATTTGTTGAAAGTGGTGTGCCGTTTATTTTCGATCCCGGTCAGGGTTTACCGATGTTCGATGGTGATGATCTGAAAAAATTCATTGACCAGGCGACCTGGGTGACCGTCAACGATTACGAAGGCCAGCTACTGTGTGAGCGTACCGGCCAGTCGCTCGAAGACATGGCGAAAAATGTCAAGGCATTGATCGTGACACGTGGCGGTAAAGGCTCGGATATTTATACCGATGGCAAGGTCATCAACATTCCGTTAGCAAAAACCAGCGAAGTGAATGATCCAACCGGTTGTGGTGATTCCTATCGAGCAGGATTATTGTACGGCATGATGAACGATATGGACTGGGAAACCACTGGCCGTATCGCTTCCCTGATTGGCGCGATAAAAATTGAAACCCATGGTACTCAAAACCATTCATTTAGCATGGACGAGTTTAAGGCGCGATTTAAAGAGAATTTTGACTACGATATGACATAATCGCGACAGAAAAAGGAGACAGCAAATGGAATTAGAAAAAATCCCCAATGTATTCTGGTATTCGGTGAGCTTTGCGATTGTAGCGGTGACCCTGACGTTTTCGTGGTCTGCGATGCGATCCAGTGGCATGACCATCGAGATTGCCAACGCGAAAATCGAGGTGACTAACCAGGTATCCGAACTTGAAAAAATTAATCAGGACCTGAAAAAACAGACCGAAGCACTCGAAGAAGAAAAGCGAGCACTCAAACAGGAAATCAATCGGCTGGCATCACAAAATAACTCGAACAGTAATATTTCCAGATCGCAGTTAAATGCACTAAGTAGCAAAATAAAACCGAAAGCTTCTACCCGCGAGACCCAGCAAAAACTCGAGTCCTACAGTAAACGTCTGGAAGACATTAAACAACGCGTTGTCAAATAGCAGTCACAGTACTTATTACGTCATTCCGGGCTTGATCCGGAATCTCGTTTTACAATCTTTATAAGTTTCCCGCGCACGCGAAATTAATGAAAAAAGCATAACAATCATAAAAGGAGATTTAAATGAAAGTTGCATATATATTTTCTACCCAGGGACATTCAGTATCTTACAAACTCGGGCAAATGATTTTGCCACAGCTCGAAGCGGATGCACACGGCGTTGAAGTGGTAGGAATGTTTTTCTTTGAAGACAATAACTATGTACTGGTAAATGGCGACCCGATCGGGGAACGGTTGGCAAAAGTCGCAAAAGAAAAAGGTATGCTGCTGATGGGTTGTGATAAATGCTGTTATGAAAGACAAATTGATGGCAAGCTGGTTGAGGGCGCAGTCATTGGTTGCTTCCCGAATCTGTATGGTGCCTTGTCGGGAAATATGCCTGATCAGGTAATTACACTCTGAATTATTCCAGGCTGAGTTATTGCGGGATTAATACCCGTTAGCGGGTATTAACTAACCGGTTTCTCTTCTTCATGTTTCATATAGCACTGCACTTTATTGTTCCCGCCATCGTTGCGCTCGCGGCTTATAATAAAATATGGCTGCGCGCCTTCGTCATTATGTCCGTTACGATAGTGGTGGATCTGGACCATCTGTTGGCAAATCCGGTTTATGATCCCAATCGCTGCAGTATCAATTTTCATCCTTTGCATACGTATCCGGCAATACTACTTTACGCCGGACTGTTATTTATTCCTAAAGTAAGGCTTGTCGGTATTGGGCTGCTCCTTCACATGGCGCTGGATACGCTGGATTGTGCTTTGATGTGAGCAGCTTCGATGTGTAATCAGGTTGATTGACAGGGGCTATTCAGTTTTCCCGGCAAATAGTTTCTAACCACGCCAAATAACCAGGTGCCATGCAAGGCACCACCGAGTAAGAATATAGTCGGTAGTGAACCTGAGCCAATGAGTGCGAATATCGGGCCGGGACATAAACCGATTGTTCCCCAACCCAGGCCAAAAATAAATCCGCCCAATGGGTAGTTAATGAAACCCGGTTTTTTCTTCGGTATCTCAATGATGGAACCTTCGAGTGACTGTTTGCCTTGCAGACGTTTGATCAGTTGAATGCCTATCATAGCAGTAAGAATAGCGCTGATAATAATGCCAAACATGTGAAAACTTTGCAGGTGAAACATTTCCTGAATACGATACCATGATGCAGCTTCCGATTTAATTAACGTAAAGCCGAAGATTATGCCGGTTAACAAATAGGGAATATAACGTAACGATTTTGGTGTTGACATCTTATACTCCCAGTGTGGGTACAATGAAGTGTGAAGCAATTAATCCGCCTGCAAAAATACCGAATACGGCATAGAGAGATTGTAGCTGGAAGGTCGCCAGACCAGTGATGGCATGACCTGAAGTACAACCATAGGCATAGCGAGTACCGAATCCGATGAATACACCGCTTACACTTAGCAATACAAAGCTGTTGATGTTAAATGAAAAAATTTCGGCGGGGTTAAGCGCGGGGTTCATCGTAGTTGGTGCGGTATAGCCCCAACTGCTGAACATATTAATTGCAGATTGACTCAATTGAATCGGTTCCGGGTTAGCAAATAAATAACCGGCAAGAAAACCGCCTAACGCAACCCCGATGGCAAACATCAAACTCCAGAGCGACGGTCGCCAGTCATACTTGAAAAATGTAATGCGGCAGCGGCGCGGTTGCGTTATAGCACAAAGGTGCTCCAGGTTTTGTGAAATACCAAATGATCGATTTCCAATAATGATTAACAACGGTACCATCGCGCCGATAACAGGTCCGGCCACATACCAGGGCCAGGGCGAGCGTAAAATATCAACAACTGAATCCATACCTTATCCTGCATCGTTATATAAAAGGGATGCAAAATAATATATTAGAAAGTGCTAATATACAAGGCGAAATGCACAAATAATAGGCACAGTTATATTATGGTTACCTCATGTTATTTCTTTCATAGATAAATCAATCGGTTAAAGTAAGTAACCCGAATTAGCGAGCGTATTTTTTATAGCGTTTCTATTCGCTGCGGTAGCGTGTCTGAACTAGTTCTGTCTCAGTATTGCGTGGAGCGAGTCTAATGATGAGATAGGTGGCTGGCAGCTAGTACCACTACAAACGTAAGCAACAGGTGCATCATTCGCTTCACGTTGTTGTAACAAGCCCGGCAAGGTTTTCGCGCTATCAGGAATGGTGATGATAATGCGGCGTGGTGAGTAAGCTTCGTTTAATGCGTTTGCCCAGTCCTGATTATTACTGCGAATGACAATGATATCGCCGGGATACAGGTATTCTTCCAGTGCGATCATCATGGCGCCATGCGCGTGCGGGATTTGCGATAATGCTTGCCAGGCAAACTGCAATGTTTTTTGTGCAGCGTCCACATAACGCTGCTCACCAATCAGGTGTCCCAGTCGTTGCAGTATGATTGCTGCAACGGCATTGCCCGCCGGAATGGCTTCATCCATGGTGGGTTTGGGACGTTGAATGAGTTGTTCATGATCATGTGCCGTGAAATAAAAACCACCCTGATCCTTATCTTCAAAGTAGTCTAAGACGCTGTCAGCCAGTTCAATTAATAACTGCATGTCACTGTCACGCCAGCGTGCCTGTAATAATGCAAACAAGCCATCCATCAGAAATACATAGTCATCCAGATAGGCAGTGAGATGTGACTTGCCATCCTTGTGTGTTGCCAGTAAACGACCATCCTTATAAAGATGAGTACGAATAAAATCTACTGCAGCGTGTGCCGAGGATATCAGGTCGTCACGTTGCAAGTATCTGGCGGCGGTTGCCATACCCTTGATCATGAGACCGTTCCAGGACGTCAGGATTTTTTCATCACGCCCGGGTTTGATGCGTTGTTCGCGCGCAGTAAATAATTTTTGCCGGGCTGATATAAGTTGCGACACCACATCGGCTTCACTCATGTTTAGTGTTTCTGCTACAGCGTCAGTTGATTGATAGACGTGTAAATGCCAGGCGCCCTCAAAATTGGCAGTTTGATCAAGACCATAAACTAATTCAACAATGTTGTACTCAGCGTCGGTTAATAATGGCTTGATTGTATCAGGCGACCAGATGAAGAATTTGCCTTCTTCACCTTCGGAATCTGCATCGAGAGTGGAGTAGTAGCCACCTTCTGGTGCCTGCATTTCACGTAGCACCCAATCAGCAGTTTCATGACAAATTCGCAGGAATACCGCATCATTAAAGGCGCCATAGGCATCTGCATACAGGGCAAGTAACGGACCATTGTCATAAAGCATTTTTTCAAAATGCGGAATCATCCATTTATCATCAACCGAGTAACGACAAAATCCGCCACCGATTTGGTCAAATATTCCACCGGATGCCATGCCATGCAGGGTCATGCGCAGCATATGATATGACTGGTGATTTTCGTTACCCTGCTGTTTTGTATTTACCCAGTGGCGTAATAAAAATTCCAGATTGGTTGGATGCGGAAACTTGGGTGCATCGCCGAATCCGCCGTAGCGACTGTCAAAGCTTTGTACCAGTTGCTTGTGACAACTATCAATCGGCGTGGCATTAAGTGTGTCCGGTGTTGCGACTGGCATTTGCTGCATGCTGTTGAGCGCATCCATGAGCGAGGTGTTTTGTTTATCGATGTCGTCTTTATGCTCTTTATAAAATGCATCTACGCGCTGTAATATTTCGGTAAAGGCTGGCATGCCGTGCTTGGGCACATTGGGAAAGTAGGTGCCGGCAAAAAAGGGGATATGTTCATCAGGTGTTAACACCACCGTCAAAGGCCAGCCGCCGCCGCGTTGGTTTAATAAATGGTGTGCGTTTTGATAAATCTTGTCGAGGTCGGGGCGTTCTTCGCGATCGACTTTGATATTAATAAACAACGCATTCATGACGTTGGCGGTGGCATCGTCTTCGAAGGACTCGTGTGCCATAACATGACACCAGTGACAGGCCGAGTAGCCTATCGATAACAAGATGAGCTTGTTTTCCTGTTTCGCTGTGGCCAGCGCGGCTTCGTTCCACGGATACCAGTCGACCGGATTATCCGCATGCTGCAGGAGATAGGGACTGGTTTCGTTGGCGAGTTGATTCGGCATGACAGGTAAACTATAACGAAATCTCGCTGCATTTGTCGCCCATTATGTTTTTGTGTGAATTCAATAACTCGGCCTGTTGGCTGCGGCACTAATGTGTCATATCAGTAATAAAACCGTGTTATTATTCAAAATTACTCAGCAAACAAAAAACACAAAATATGGTTCTTGATTTTAATACCGTCGCATTTCATATATTTGGCTGGCCAGTTCACTGGTACGGCATTATGTATCTTATTGGCTTTCTGGGTGGCTGGTGGCTCGGTCGGATACAGGCCAAACGTCCACATTGTCCATATACTGCGGAAGAAGTTGACGATCTGCTGTTTTACGTGGGCATGGGCGTCATCCTGGGTGGGCGCGTGGGTTATTTGCTGTTCTACGGCTGGGACCAGATCATGCGCGATTGGCACTTTATTTATCGCGTCTGGGAAGGGGGAATGTCGTTCCACGGTGGTCTGATTGGTGTACTGGTCGGACTATGGATATTTAATCGTAAATACAAAAAAGGCTTCTTCCAGACCGTTGACTTTGTCGCGCCCTGCGTCACGATTGGCCTGGGGGCCGGTCGAATCGGTAACCTGATTAATGGTGAGCTGTGGGGTAAACCGACCGATTTACCCTGGGCGATGATTTTTCCGCACATGGATCGCTTGCCGCGTCATCCCACCCCGTTGTACGAATTTATTCTGGAAGGGCCGGTATTGCTGGCGATTCTTTGGTGGTTTTCGAAAAAACCACGCCCGACAATGGCAGTGTCTGGTTTGTTTGCGGTTTGTTATGGGGTGTTTCGCATGTCAGTCGAAACAGTGCGCCTGCCGGATGCGCATATCGGATATTTATGGGGTACCAACTTCCTCACCATGGGTATGGTCTTGTCGCTACCGCTGATTGTCATTGGGGCAATTTTTCTCTGGTGGGCGTACCGCAAACCGTTTAGTGCGCCTGTATCTGAAACGAGCAAGTAAAACTTCAACTAAAACAAATAATAAGCATCGATAGCTGCAAAATTGCTTCAAAAATATCAATAACTTCAGTAGCTTAGCAGTAATATGATGCTTATTTTAGCGGCAGTCATCGTCGTGTAACGATGGTATGATGAGCACGTTATTTTTACGCGAATAGAGGAAGCCAAGTGAAGCAGTATCTGGATCTCATGCAGCATGTGAAGGAGCACGGGATTCGTAAAGAAGACCGCACCGGCACCGGTACACTCAGTGTGTTTGGTTATCAAATGCGCTTTAATCTGGGGCAAGGCTTTCCACTTGTGACCACAAAAAAATGTCACCTGCGTTCCATCATTCACGAACTGTTGTGGTTTTTAAAAGGCGATACCAATATCGCTTATTTAAAAGAAAATGGTGTCAGTATCTGGGATGAGTGGGCGGATGAAGATGGCAACCTCGGTCCCGTTTACGGTTACCAGTGGCGTTCATGGCCTGCCGCAAACGGCCAGCATATCGACCAGATTTCGCAAGTCATCGATCAAATCAAAAACAACCCGGATTCACGACGTATTATCGTCAGCGCCTGGAATGTGGCGGAAGTGGAAAACATGGCCTTGCCACCGTGTCATGCCTTTTTTCAGTTTTATGTGGCTGATGGCAAACTTTCCTGTCAACTCTATCAGCGCAGTGCGGATATTTTTCTCGGCGTACCTTTCAATATTGCTTCCTATGCGCTGCTTACCATGATGATGGCCCAGGCGACAGGTTTAAAGGCAGGCGATTTTGTTCATACCCTCGGTGATGCGCATCTTTATTCGAATCACCTCGAACAGGTCGATGAGCAATTGTCACGGCAACCTTTTCCACTGCCAACCATGAAACTGAATCCGGCCATTGATAATCTGTTTGATTTTACCTTTGATGATTTCGAGTTGCTCAACTACCAGTTTCATCCCCATATCAAAGCGCCGGTTGCCGTGTAGATTTGTGCGGTTAGATTTATCTTGCACCCAACACAGGAAAGTAAATGGCTAAATTAACATTTTATGGTGCTACGGCCGATGTCACCGGTTCTCTCTATTTATTGGAGACGGAACATTCCACTATCTTAATGGAATGTGGTCTGGTGCAGGGTGGCTGGGAAGATGAAAAAGCCAACGCCGACCCCTTTCCATTTGATATCAAAAAACTCGATGCAGTAGTGTTGTCACATGCACATCTTGATCACAGTGGCCGCTTGCCCAGGCTGGTTGCCGATGGTTATCGTGGTGCGATATATATGACATCACCGACGGCTGAGTTACTGGATATCATGTTAAAAGACGCCGCATCACTTGCCTTGCGTGATGCCGAGTGGGAAAACAAACGTCGACGACGTGCGGATAAGGAAGAGATCGAGCCTTTATATACGCTGGAGGACGTTGAGGCAACTTTGGCACAGTGTGAAGGTATTCGCTATGGTCAACGAATCAATGTCACCGACAATATCGAGATTTGCTACCGTGATGCCGGACATATACTTGGCTCATCAATCGTTGAAGTATTTATAACCGAAGGTAATAAAAAATCCAAACTGGTATTTTCCGGTGATCTTGGGAATAGCAATGCTGCATTATTGCGTGATCCTGAAATAGTCGAACAGGCAGACATTCTTATGCTGGAATCGACTTATGGTGATCGTAACCACCGCTCAATGGATGAAACCCTGGCGGAGTTCGAATCGATAATTGACGAAGCATCCGAAAAGGGTGGCAATATCTTGATACCTTCTTTTGCCGTGGGACGTACCCAGGAAATTATTTTTCGTCTGGGTGAATTATATCAAAAAGGAAAATTATGTCATCAAGCTGTCTATCTTGATAGTCCGATGGCCATTGCCACGACAGAAGTGTATCACCGTTTTCAAAATACATTTAATGCGGAAGACACGGCATCGCTGCACCATACTCGTTCTGGTACATTGCATACTTTTTTACCGGTATTGCGATATTCACGTACCACGGAAGAATCGATGACATTAAATAAAATAACAGATGGCGCGATATTTATTGCCGGGAGTGGCATGTGCAATGGTGGTCGTATACGTCATCACTTAAAACATAATTTGTGGCGCCGCAATGCACATGTAATCATTGTTGGCTACCAGGCGATAGGCACGCCAGGTCGCGCACTTGTTGACGGTGCAAAAATATTTCGTATCGGCGGTGATGAAATTGCAGTAAAGGCTACAATACATACAATAGGTGGATATTCTGCACACGCAAGTCAACAGCAATTACTGGAATGGGCAGGACACTTCAAGTCACCGAAACCAAAACTTTATTTGATTCACGGTGAGCCAGCAGCAAAAAAAGTATTACAAAATGAATTTGCAAAACAAAACTGGAAAGCTGTTATCCCGAAAGTAGCGGAGAGTATTCATTTTTAAACGAGATTGTTTACTGATACCCAATCCGGATTTGACTACGGAAAAAATGAATCGAAATATAATGCAACCATCTACCGTGAGTTAATTTGATGAAAATATCGCTGATATCCGCCATGACAGATGACAGGGTCATCGGCATCAATAACAGTTTGCCCTGGAAATTACCCTCTGACATGCGCTGGTTTCGCAAACATACACTGGGCAAGCCCATCATCATGGGTCGCAAGACGTTTGAATCATTCGGCGCCAAACCCTTACCGGAAAGAATGAACATCATTATTACCAATAATAATGATTATCAGGCAGATAATTGTATGGTTGTAAATAATATTGACAGTGCGTTACAAGTTGCCGGGAATGTTGATGAAGTAATGGTCATTGGTGGTGCTTCATTTTACCAGCAGATGTTGCCGTATGCGGATCGTTTGTATCTGACATTCGTGCATGCTGATATAGAAGGCGATGCGTGGTTTCCGGAATTTGATAAATCGGCATGGAAAGAAACATTGCGTGAAGATGTTTTGTCAGATGAAAAAAACCAGTATCCACACACGTTTGTGGTAATGGAAAAAGCACATAGTTAACTGGTCTGCAGCACCCAATCGGGTATCATGGCTGCCATGGTAGTTGAACTACTTTAAAATATCAGTTCAATAGTAATTGCGAAATCAAGTTTTTTGCACTCTGTGTATTCGGATGTCCAACGGCAATAATTTTTTTATCGTTTATCAAAGCAGGAAAGGAAGCAAGCTTAAGTCTCTCCGCAAGCTTTTGTCCTTGTTCGCTATCGAGGTAAATCGTTTCGAGTTTAATATCCGATTCGACACATGCTTCTTGCCAAATTTCCTGTGTGCTTGTACACGACGAATAGGGGCCGGCCAGTAATAATATCAATTTCATATATTATGAAATACCTATATGCTGTATATAAATTCTGGATAAAAAACTGTTAGTATGTAACGCTTTTTATGTATATTTGTCCTTGACCTCAGTCAAGCTGCGAAAGATTATTAATAACAAACACTGAACATGACTATGGAAAACAACCGCCTTCTGGCTGATGATATACAGCACATCCCCTTGTTCGAGGCTCTGAATGAATCTCAACTTGAGGAAATGCTGGCAACAACAAAAAAAATATCACTGCCAGCAAAAACGGTTCTGTTTGAAAAAGGCACACACGCCGAACATTTTTATATGGTTTATAGTGGTCAAATAAAATTATTTGCCATTTCTTCGAACGGTGATGAAAAGGTGATGGAAATATTATATCCGAAGCAAACATTCGCAGAGGCCATATTGTTTATGCCCAAGCAAAATTACCCTGTCAGCGCCGAGTCAGTGATTGATAGTGAAGTGTATTGTTTTGAAATGAAAGTGTTTTATAAGATTTTGAAAGAATCACACGAAAGTTGTTTTCATTTATTAGGCGTGATGAGCAGGCATTTGCATGCAAAAATAAATGATATCAACAACCTTACACTGCATAATGGAACCTATCGATTGGCGGTGTTTTTGTTGGGCCAGCTACCAGAGGGCGTGACCACCCTGTCGGATATTCACTTGAGCACGCCAAAAAATGTGATCGCGTCACGATTATCAATTCAACCGGAAACCTTTTCACGTATATTGTCACGCATGAACAAGCAAGGACTGATCAACGTTAATGGCAATGATATTACCTTGCTGGATGTGGATGGACTCAAGGCCCTGCTCTAGAAACAAGCCGGTCATCAGGCATTATTTGCCTATTAAGATGATTACTGAGTGAGATCAAAAAATGTGGATTAAGTTGCGGTTATGATCATTATTATATTGGTAGAGCAGCAACGTATCTGAATAGCAGATGACAGGATTCGAATCATGGAATTAATCAGTTGGAGTGACAAATATACAACCGGTATTGCCGGTGTCGATAGTGAGCATGCAGAGTTAATCGCCACGATTAATCGCTTTTATTCAGGTTTGGCGCATTCAGTTGATAAAAATGAGCTGATTAATATATTAAATGATATATATGGTGCTATTCATGCCCACTTTATGCTGGAAGAAAATATTATGCGAAAGCATGGCTATGATGAATATGAACAACACAAACGTGATCATGCGCGCTTGCTGGATGACCTGCGTGATATTGCGCTGAATCTCGAACACAGTGCAGATTATGACGAATTACAGTTGAAAAAAATCTTAAGTGAGTGGTTTTTGGTGCACTTTAAAACTCACGACGCAAGACTGCATAAATTGGAGCAATTAATTGCGCAAAATAAACAATCGAGTAACTCGCTTGGTTCCCTGCTGAAGAAACTCAAAACACGTATATCCAGCAAATAATTTCACTCTATGCCTGTGCCGCTACGGTACATTGTTAGGTTGAATGCCAGATTGACGTGCCTCTCAATGTAAGAAATTTAGCAAGTAATTATATTGCTGTTCGTATTACTTCAAAATCAGTTGAAAAAGCCATTCCGCTTGATGTAGGTCAAGGTTTTAGATGCATCGATGTAGGTAACCTTCATCTATAGTGTAAGTGCAGAAAAAGCGCCGAGTTTATGAAGTGATCAGTTTACTACCAAGATAAGATGTTCGCTTGTTTTGTAACCAGACTACGAATAATGAATATTGCGGGTGGACTTACAAAAACTATAAAGGAAGCAATCCATGACAGATCAAAATGAAAATTCCAATGAGACAGGGGAACGAATTCCCGGCATGCAATCCCTGCTGGATAATCCGTTCCTTTTGCTTTTTATCGGTGTTGCGATGCCCACCGTGTTCTACATTGTGTGGGGAATAATGGAAATCGTTAATCTTCCAGTCTCACCATAATTATTCTAATTTACAGGAGATTAGCTTATGACTTCATTCATGCCGCCTGCAGATCGTATCTGGTGGAAGGTGCCCGTAGGACGACAGGAGCTTATCTGGATTGCAATAGCCCTGGTCTGGTGCATCATCATGTTTTTGATGATGCCACTCTGGCATGTGTACGGTAAACAAAACCTTTCTACCGAAGCCTATCAAACAACACCTGCCAAATTTAGTGCGAAAGTGGAAGAGATGATCAGCAAATATAAAGTAGGTGAAGAGGCGAATGTCCCGATTGTCGCACCACCTGTAGGAAGTGACATTTATATGCTGGGACGTTTATGGCAATGGTATCCCGTATTAAAGTTGAAAAAAAATCAGGAATACCGGTTACATCTTTCTTCGATGGACTGGAACCATGGATTTTCGCTGCAACCGGATAACATAAACCTGCAAATCATTCCTGGCTATGACATGGTGTTGAAGATTACACCGGACAAGTCAGGTACATACGGGGTGATTTGTAACGAATATTGCGGTATTGGCCACCATACGATGGTAGGCAAGATCTATGTGGAGGATTGATAATCATGTCTGATTTTCGCGTATGTCCCGATTCCGGGTTTTATTTTCACAAGTCAGCAGAAAGCCTGATGAAAGTAAATGCTGTTGTTGGCATTGTTGCATTATTAGTTGCCGGTGTATTGGCAATAGGTGTGGTACTGACACGATGGCAAGAAGTGCATTTGTTACCTGCTGATATGTTTTATATGGTGTTAACTGGCCATGGCATCAATGCGCTGATCTTCTGGATCATCTTCTTCGAAATGGCTGTATTGCATTTTGCCTCATCGACCCTCTTACGCTGTCGACTGGCAACGCCAAGGTGGGCATGGCTCGGGTTCTTCCTGATGTTGATCGGTGCCATTATGAATAACGTGGCTGTCTTTAGTGGCAAGTCCAGCGTCATGATGACGTCCTATGTGCCGATGCAGGCAGAGCCACATTTTTACCTTGGTCTGATTTTATTTGCGGTAGGTGCCCTGATACAGGTATTTGTATTTTTCGGTACCCTGGTGATTGCGTACCAGGAGAAAACCTACGAGGGTTCGGTGCCTCTGGTTACCTTTGGTGCAATTACAGCAGCGATTATTGCCGTATTTACCATTGCATCTGGTGCAATCATTCTGATTCCGACATTCCTCTGGTCAATTGGTTATGTCAGCCATATTGATGCGGCCATGTATCGTATCATCTGGTGGGGTATGGGCCATTCATCTCAGCAGATTAACGTCGCGGCACATGTGGCTATCTGGTATCTGATAGCGGGTGTATTGTTTGGTGCACGACCGATGTCAGAGAAAGTCAGTCGCTTCGCCTTCCTGTTATATATTCTATTTTTACAATTGGCTAGCGCACATCATCTTCTGGTGGATCCGGGCCTGAGTTCCGAGTGGAAAATATTCAATACCAGTTATGCGATGTATCTGGCGGTACTCGCCAGTATGATCCATGGCTTGACGGTACCGGGTTCCATTGAAGTTGCACAACGTCGCAAAGGCTATACCAAAGGCATGTTCGAATGGTTGCGTAAAGCGCCCTGGGGTAATCCGATATTTTCTGCCATGTTTATCTCGCTGGTAACATTCGGATTTATTGGCGGTATTACTGGCGTGGTAATGGGAACGGAGCAGATCAATTTGATTATCCATAATACTATTTACGTGCCGGCGCATTTCCATGCAACCGTGGTAACGGGTACGACACTGACATTCATGGCAGCGACGTATTTGCTGATTCCCGTGTTGTTCCGGCGGCAAGTATTTTTGCCCTGGATAGCGAAAATGCAACCGTATGTGTTCGGTGGTGGTATGACGATTCTTATTCTCTTTATGTTGGGTGCGGGTACGCTGGGTGTTGCAAGACGACATTGGGATATGGATTTTGCCGGTGCCGCGATGGCATTTGAGTATCCCGCCATTGCTTATACCATGATGGCAATCGGGGCTATAGGTGGTTTGCTTGCGATTGCAGGTGGTGCGATGTTTTTACTCGTTGCAGTGGGTTCATTATTATTCGGTAAAAAGCTGGAACCGTCTGCAGGCATATTGGAAAGTTTTGCTGGCAAGCCGCTGCAAGCATCGGCTTATACAACAAACCGACCTGTGGTGTTACCCATGGCACCTCAGCTTGAAGAAGGCCCACACGGCAGCTTCGAGGCACCAGGGACGTTTGGCCTGGCCATGTTATTGCTGGTAACTTTTGTGGTGTACTATTTCATTAACTGGAAGTATCTGGCGTCGGTCTGGCCGTTAGGTTAGCGTTCACTCTATGTGACGGGCGGGTTTCCCGCCCGTTTTTTTGCCAGCAGCGCATGTTTTCTGTTCTAATGAAAGCAGACATTAATCCAGAATAAAGAAGCGCCCTCAATGCACTCATCATTCGTCATTACCATTCTGGTTGCCATGCTGCTATCGCCTGTGGCATATGCGGCTGATACTTTGCCTGAATCAAAAGGCTCCATACAAAAGTTTCAATATAAAAAAGCGCTGGAAGACAGCCAGCAAGCAATCGGTAATCAATTATCAAATTTTCGTCTGACTGATGCATCCGGTAAGGGGCTTAGCTTGCATGATTTGAGTGGTAAACCACTGGTACTAAGTCTTATATATACCAGTTGTTACCAAATATGCCCGATGACGACACGACATCTGTCAAGCGTTGTTGAAAAGGCCAGAAAGTCACTGGGGCATGATAAATTTTCTGTTGCTTTGTTGGGTTTTGATAGCCAGTTTGATAATCCACAGGCGATGAAGCATTTCGCCAACAAGCAAGGCGTCAGCGACAAAGGCTGGTATTTGCTTAGTGCTGATGCCGAAACAATTGCGGCATTAACGAAAGAACTGGGCTTCGTTTATTTTGCTTCGCCGCGAGGTTTTGACCATGTGGTACAGGCAACGATTGTTGATGCTGAGGGTGTTATTTACAGACAAGTGTATGGCGAAGTGTTTACAACGCCATTATTAGTTGAGCCATTGAAAGAATTAATTTTGGGGCGACCGCAACCCAATCAAACATTACTCTCAGAGCTTATCAACAAGGTACGATTTTTTTGTACCAACTATGATCCGGCCAGTGACTCTTATCATTTCGATTACTCGTTGTTTATCGGAATGATTATTGGCGCAATTATCATTACATTAATTGTGGTATTTATCGTGCGTGAATATCGTCGTGGTAAAGTGCGTTCAAAGACTTGATTATGATCATGTAATTTCATGTAGTGTTAAGATAAGGTAGTGCGCTGTTTTTTATTGTAATCAATTTTAATGGAATGCTACTTGAGTTTCGTAAATCCGATAAGACATGGTTATCTGGCGATAGAGGCGTGGTTTAATCTTGCCTTCGGTTCCGAATGGAACCCATTATACAATATTGGCAGATTGTCGTTCTTCTTCTTCTGGATAGTGTTTGTCAGTGGCCTGTACCTGTTTATTTTCTTTGATACCAGTTTGTCCGGCGCATATGCTTCAGTAGAATACATTACACACACACAATGGTATCTGGCTGGTGTCATGCGCAGTTTGCATCGCTATGCATCAGATGCAGCCATTATCACGATCGTGTTGCATATGTTTCGCGAGTTTGCACTTGGCAGATTTAAAGGTTTCCGCTGGTTTTCCTGGGTCACCGGCGTGCCATCATTATGGTTTGTCGTAACCCTTGGTATTACCGGCTATTGGCTGGTGTGGGATGAACTTGCTTTATATGTAGCGATGCTTTCGTCCCAGTTAATTGATGCCTTGCCCTTTATACCTGGCTCCATGGCGCGAAATTTTATCGGCACACAACTCTCGGATCGTTTCTTTACCTTAATGGCGTTTTTACATTTTTTAGGTCAACCACTGTTTTTGATATTTATACTCTGGTTGCACGTGAAAAGATTATCGCATGTGAAAATCAGTGCGCCAAAAGGACTGGCCATTGGAAGTTTCAGTGCCTTGTTGCTACTGTCATTACTTGCGCCAGCCGTCAGTCACCGTGCCGCCGATGCGGGACGTGTACCCGCAGTACTCAACCTTGACTGGTTCTATCTGAATGTTTACCCATTAATGGATTATTTCACGGCGGGTCAAACCTGGGTCTTCACGCTAGGCATTACATTCCTGCTGATGTTATTGCCCTGGTTGCCACCGAAAAAAACAGCGCCGGCTGCTGAAGTTCATCTGGATCATTGTAATGGTTGTGAACAATGTGCGGAGGACTGCCCCTATGATGCTATCAGTGTTCAGGCGCGAACCGATGGTGCAAAATTTGAACACGAAGTCAAGGTCAACGCTGACCTTTGTGCTGCTTGTGGTATTTGTGTTGGATCCTGTCCATCCTCTAATCCTTTCAGACAAAAAAATCAACCGTTGGTTACGGGTATCGATATGCCAACCATGCCAATAAATGATATACGTAATCACGTAAATGCAGCGATTGCAAAACTTGCTGGGGATAGCAAAATTCTCATACTGGGTTGTGAGAATGCTGTAGATTTATCCAGTCTTGAATCACCCGGGATACAAGTTATTAATTTATATTGTATTGGCATGATGCCAGCCACCCTGGTGGAATACGCACTGGTTAATGGTGCAGATGGTGTGTTTATTACCGGTTGTCGAACAGGTGATTGCTACTATCGCTATGGCAATATCTGGATGGATCAACGTTTTGGTGGTACCCGACAGCCCATTCTTCGCCGCCGTGCAGATCGATCGCGCATCAAGGTGGCGCGTGCCGCGATAACGGAAAGCAAACGTCTGCGGAGTGAACTTGCTGAATTTCAGGATTATATCAGAACGTTAAACAAGGCTGCAGAATCAACACAGACTGAGTCCGTTGATGGATAAAATATTACGCTATGGTATGCAGGGACTAAGCTACATGATTTTTATGGCGGTAGTCTGGTATTTTTCAACCCGTCCTGCGTATCATCAACTCGAAGACGACCAGGCGGTGATTACCTTATCGTTTACTCATGCAACCAAATTACGTGGTGCATGCCGAAAGTTGTCACAACAAGAGCTGATGAATCTGGCACCGAATATGCGGTTACCAACTGACTGCCCGAGAGAACGTTCACCTCTGCGGCTTGAATTGTATATAGATGGAGAAATCCTGACGCACGCAACGTTGGAACCTGCAGGGTTTCGTAAAGATCAGGGTGTCAGTTTGTTTCAGCGCATTAAAGTAAAGTCAGGCGAGCATAAGTTGCGACTGTGGATGAATGATGATGTTAATGTGAAAGGCGCAACCTATCAGTATGAAAAAAAGGTGACGTTGAAACCGGAACAACAATTATTAATTGATTTTAAAACAAGTGCTGGTGGATTTATTATCAACTGACTCTTTATACATAAAACCATATCAGAAAAATAATCAGAATGAATTATATGACGGGCAATAACGCGATAATTGACAGTTTCTTTCTTGAAATACCGGACGCGCGTTTGCGCAAGTTAACGACAGGGTGGTTACTATTATCGCTTGGTGCGCTGGTCATTGGCGGGCTTTTTTCATTATTGATTGTTTTATCCCGTACTCCTTTTTTTCAGGAAATTATCCCCTGGGCGGATTTTTTTCATACAGCACTGGTTGTGCACGTCGACATGACGGTGCTGGTCTGGTTTCTTGCTTTTGCCGGCGTGCTATGGAGTCTTAATAATAGTACGCGTTGTCTTCGATGTGGTTGGGTTGCCCTGATTTTAACGGTGGCAGGTACCGCTGTGATTACCCTGGCACCGTTCTTCGGTGCGGCTGAACCACTAATGAATAATTATGTTCCGGTATTGCAACACCCGATATTCTTTACTGGCCTGGGACTGTTTGGCCTTGGTTTTACCATGCTGGTTGTGAATGGTGTTGTATTTTCCCATTCAGTTGGTTCAATGATTAGTGGTGAAGGTGCACTTCGCTTTGGACTGTATACTGCCCTCATTGCGGCCCTGGTCTCAATCGTCGTGCTAATACTTTCCTACGTTGATATGCCCGCTTATATTAGCGGTGCGTATTTTTACGAACTGTTGTTTTGGGATGCCGGGCATACTATTCAATTTATGCACATCCAGTTGATGCTTGTCAGCTGGTTGTGGATGACGACTGTTGCCGGTGTTGGTCTGAAACTCTCGCCACGTGTGGCATTAATTATTTTTGCGCTGGGCATGCTGCCTGTTCTGATGACGCCAGTTGTTTACTTCATGTTTGACTTGGGTTCCGCTGATCATACACAAACCATTTCTCTGCTTATGCAATATGGTGGTGGGCTTGCCGCATTACCCATTGGCTTGATCATCACCATGGGATTTATAAGTAAAAAAAGAACGCACTTAAGAATGGGTCCTGAACTCAATGCGCTTATTTTTTCCATGTTATTGTTTGGGACGGGTGGAGTAATCGGTTTTATGATTAGCGGCAGCAACGTGACCGTGCCAGCACATTATCATGGTTCCATTGTGGCAGTGACGCTGGCTTATATGGGTGTAACATATCATGTTGTTCCTCACCTCGGATTTAGACGGATTGTCGGCAAGGCGGCAACATGGCAGCCAGTCATCTATGGCAGTGGACAGCTGATGCATATCATTGGTCTGGTTCTATCCGGAGGTTATGGCGTGCAACGCAAAACGGCCGGTGCAGATCAGGCGTTAAATGATGCGGAACGCATTATTGGCATGGGTATAATGGGACTGGGTGGGCTGGTGGCGGTAATTGGTGGCATCATGTTTTTGGTAATTGTATTAAAAGCCATGTGGCCACAAAAATTAAATCAGACTTAAGAAGTAAATTTAAAATGCTGGTGAAATTAATTTCTAGCCTTTGATTTTTCAGAATCATTATTGGATGAACCGGACGCATCCGGAATAGTATCGATTTGTTTGAACTGAGTTTTGTTTATCGTTTCATTTAGCGCAGGTTTTTTTAGTATGCTCTGCAGGACACTGAACGATACCACAGACAACACCATGATGATCACAAGAAATATAAGCGATCGATTTGCTAGTCGTCTTCCCAGTTTTATCTCGATAGTGTTCAAGATATAGTCGGAGACACCATAGAGAACAATGGCGGCAATCGTGTAATAGATGAATTCCATAATCTGATTCCTGATCAAATAATTATTATATAAATTTCAGTCTGGATGCTAGCTTGTGTAAATATGGAATGACATGACATAAATTGCAACACCACTGACAGACACATAAAGCCAGACGGGTAGTGTCCAACGCGCGATACGTTTGTGAATACTGAATTTACTGCGAAAGGCGAGCCCTGCGGTGATTAACACTAACGGGAATACAATCGCCGCGAGTATGACGTGTGAAGCCAGCAATGAAAAATACAGATAACGTATGTCGCCCTGGCCAGCAAAGGGAATGTAACCAACTTTGGCATGGTAGTATAAATAAAATATCATAAATATCGTCGAGACAATCAGGGCGGAAATCATACACGCTTTGTGAACAGATTTATTTTCCTTGCGAATATTAATATAACCAATGCTGACCAGTGTCGCAGACAAGGTATTGAGTATCGCCAGTGAGTGCGGGATGTAAGGGATAATATCCATAATCATATTCTTTTATTGGTTAAAGATTATTCTAATAGTATCTATGCATGATAATACCATAATTTGTCATAACGTCAGGGCATTCCATGTATTTTTTGATATTGCGATGTAATGGTTTCCGCATGATGAGGTGGTGAAAAAGAAGCAACAATACGTTTTTTTGGATCGACCAGAAAAATAGAGCCGGTATGGCTAATCAGGTAACCGGCTTGATTGTCCTTTTTATGTTTGATATGGGACGCACCAAATTGTCGGGAAAAGTTCAGCAGGTCTGTTTCAGTACCGGTAAGGGCAATAAAATCCTGACTGAAATAAGCTGTGTATCTGGCGAGTACCGGTGGTTTGTCACGCTCAGGGTCGACCGAAACAAAAATTACCTGAAAATCGGTTGCAGTTTTTGTGCTCTTATTTAATGCACGGCTGATTTGTTTTAGTGTTACCAGCGTGGTTGGACAAATATCAGGACAATAGGTGTAACCAAAGAATAGAAAACTCCATTTTCCATCAAGATGTGCAAGTGAAAATGGTTTGTTATTTTGATCAGTCAGCGTGAAAGGCTCTAAGGGCATCGCATATGGACGTAATACGGCAATCAGGTCCTGGGGTATGGAATGATTTGCTGGTAATCGCGATCGATTTAAATAAAAAACCACAAGCAAGGTAATAATTGTAATAAAAAGTATGATCGTGCCTTTGGGAAAGTCTTTTGATATCAGCATGACATACTTAATTCCTGTTTCTTGATTTCCGCCATTCTTTTGAAAACCACCATGCAAACGTGATGACCATGAGAATGTTGATGAGGATGCCAAGAATAAAGAAACCTGACAAGCCTCTGGATTCGTCAGACAGAGTGCTATGATTGACTGTCTTGTCTGGTATCGTTGTCAGGTTACTATCCAGATTACTAATTGGCGGCGGTAATTTTTCGTTGGCGACCAGAGAACCGGTTTTATGCCCGGCAGTAATGGGAGACTCTGCCTTAACAGATGCGGATAGTCTGAACCCCGTCATAATCAGCAACATCGCGACCAAAAATATGCCGATATGACGTTGATTGATTAGTGTGGTTGCCTTCATATGCAGGAAGAATAGCATTATTTTGCCATTTTTTCTTATGTTGATTATAGTCAGTACTGTTTTATTATAAACTGTATATTGCAGAATTTATTGATTGTAATCTGTCATTGTAAACTATACAGATATGATTGCCTGGAGGTGTCATTCATGAGGATCAAAATTCCAAACATATCAGGTACAAAGTATGTATGGTTTCCCGCGCTGGTTCTGACTGCAGGTTTTTTTGTATCCAGTGTAAGTTATGCTGAAACATCAGAGGCGAGTACAAAACCGGTTTTTACCGGGTTTTACAGCAGAGAAGGTAATAATGCGAAAATGGCAGAAGCTTCAGGGCACAATGAATATGTAAAATTCTATCCCGAAAAAAGAATCACCAGATTATACATACCCTACCCATATGCTAAATCCGTCAAACCAGCCGCAATTCGTCAGGCATTTGCCAAGGCGATAAAAGAGACCACTGGTAGTGCCTACGTCAAGAGTAAATTCGGCGTGATGGATGAGTTGATTATCGCGCATCTGGACTTTTATCATTGGGTGGACAACCAGGTGATGTATGATTGTGACAAGCCCAAACCGTGTCGTGTCGAATTTAAAAAAGCGTCCATGACGGTTATCAAACCTGGAATCGTGCTGGAACACAAGATTCATTACAACCTGGTGAGTGAGGAGTAACGGATATACTCATGCTGGCATGTCGTTTGAGTATCAGTTATTGCCAGGTTATATTTATTCATAGTGTGTTGTCTATTCTTGATATATATCAAGGTCACTGGCTGAATAGTGTTTAATATTCAAATGTTGTTTAACAGCAGAACATAATCTTGAAGCATTCTTTACAGTTTAGTCGTTATATTTACACAACAATTATGTTGTTCGTGTTGTGCAGTCATGCCATGGCGAAAGGAATTCAGGACCATTATTCTGTCATCCAGAAATTCTTTCCTGATGCAAACAAGATAGGTGAGCTGAAAGGTGAGCCCTTATCAGCCGAGGTATTAAAAGGCTCCCAGATCCTGGGGTATGTATATTTTACCGACGACATCGTCAAGATTCCCGCCTATTCAGGCAAGCCTATACGCACTCTGGTTGGATTTGATATCACGGGTAAAATTGTCGGTTTAAAAATCGTGCATCACGAAGAACCTATCCTTGTGGTTGGTATATCTGATGCTGATCTACAGAAATTTATTGATCAGTATTTGCATAAATACGTCAATGACAAAATAAAAATTGGTGGTAAAGATCGCGATGGTTACAAATCCATTGATGCTATCAGTGGCGCTACGATAACGGTTATGGTGCTGAATGCCACCATTAATCAGTCCATGCGTAAAGTGGCGAAATCACTAGGTTTGTTAAGCAAGGATGGCAAGATTGTGGCACAGGCACAAGCCTTTGATGCAGAACCGATCTGGTTGTACGTGTGGAAAGGCAAGACTTTCCAGATAGTAATACTATTGTTGGGACTGACTGTCCTGATGCTGATTCTGATCATGCAGGACTGGTTGGCAAAACATGCAACGTTTTTGACGTATTTACGAACCGGCTTTCTCATTTATACCGTATTTTTTATTGGCTGGTATTCGCTGGCGCAATTATCCATTGTCAATGTCTTCACGTTTGTCAATTCGTTTCTTCACGGCTTTAGCTGGGAGAATTATCTGATAGATCCCATGATGTTTCTGCTCTGGGGCTTTGTCGCGGTGACAATATTATTATGGGGACGTGGCGTGTACTGTGGCTGGCTTTGCCCCTTTGGTGCGCTACAGGAATTACTCTTCCGTATTGGTGAGTACTTTAAAATTCCTACTTTTGAATTTCCTGAAGTGGTTCATGAACGCTTATGGGCGATTAAATATATTATTTTATTGGGCCTGTTTGGCATATCCATGCAGTCGCTGGTGATGGCCGAGCAATTGGCCGAGGTGGAGCCCTTTAAGACTGCCATAACGTTACGCTTTGCAAGAGAGTGGAGTTATGTGCTGTATGCGGTGATCCTGTTAGCCATATCACTGTTTAATCGCAAGTTCTATTGTCGCTATTTATGTCCGTTAGGTGCCGCACTCACGTTCCCCTCCAAGTTCCGCATTTTTGAATGGCTACGCCGCTACAAAGAGTGCGGGCGCCCATGCCAGATTTGCCGAACTGAATGCGAAGTACGTGCTATACGCTCGACTGGCGAAATCAACGCCAACGAATGTCATTACTGTCTGGATTGCCAGGTAACCTATTGGAATGCCTATAAATGCCCGCCACTGGTTGAAAAACGCAAGAAACGCGAGCGCGCATCCGTCAAGGTAGCAGCGCCATAAAATCTCGATAAAACCCAGTTGAAGACTCTGATATTCAGGCGTTAATACTGATCTTTCTCAACTAAACGCGTAGTAAATTTTGCTAAATTGCATACCTTGACCTACATCAAGGTATGGGCTGCCCATACGTAATAATTTCTTAACGTAATATTTCTTGGTCAAACCAGATTTAATAATACTAACCAACCTTATTTTAAGGGAGTTGAAATGAACCATACAAAACTATCCATCGCGAGTGCGATATTGGCCGGGTTAGTCGCCAGCGGGCCGGTATTTGCAGCTAGCGGAGAACATCCGAGCACACCCGAAGAAGAAATGCGTTACAAAGGCGCACCGGTTCCGATTGATCCGGATTCGGCGAAAGAACAATTGTCACCAAAAGGGCCAAAAATCACCACAGCTGAATTTACACGCGCCAAGACCATTTTCTTTGAACGTTGCGCGGGTTGCCATGGTGTTTTAAGAAAAGGTGCAACCGGTAAACCATTGACGCCGGATATCACCCTGCCAAAAGGTACCGCTTATTTGAAAGCGTTTATTGGTTATGGTTCGCCCGGTGGTATGCCTAATTTCGGTTCTTCAGGAGAACTATCCGAAGCCGATGTTGATTTGATGGCACGCTACTTACAACACGAACCCCCAGTTCCACCAGAATACGGTATGAAAGAAATCAGGAATAGTTGGAAAGTGATCGTACCTGTTGCGAAGCGTCCCAAGAAACAAATGAACAAATACAATCTGAAGAACGTATTTTCAGTGACGTTACGCGATACCGGTGAAGTGGCACTGATTGATGGTGATACAAAGAAAATCATCAACGTAGTGAAAACCGGTTATGCAGTTCACATTTCACGTATGTCGACATCAGGTCGTTATTTATATGTTATCGGTCGTGATGCAAAAATTAATCTTATAGATCTGTGGATGAAAAAACCGGATAACGTTGCAGAAATTCGCGTTGGTATGGAAGCGCGATCAGTTGAAACATCCAAATACAAAGGTTATGAAGATAAGTATGCGGTAGCCGGTTCATACTGGCCACCACAATACACCATCATGAAAGGTGACACGTTGGAACCGCTTAAAATTGTCGCTACGCGTGGTATGACGGTTGATACACAGGAATATCATCCGGAACCGCGAGTGGCTGCTATTGTGGGCTCACATGAGAAACCGGAATTTATTATCAATATTAAGGAAACCGGTAAAATATTGATGGTGAATTACTCTGATCTCGATAACCTTCAGGTTACGACCGTGAATGCAGCGCGCTATTTGCACGATGGTGGTTGGGATTCCAGTCTGCGGTATTTTTTAACTGCGGCGAACAAATCCAACAAGATTGCGGTTGTTGACTCGAAGCATTCCAAGCTGGAAGCCTTGATTGATGTAGGTCAGATTCCTCACCCCGGCCGTGGAGCAAACTTTAAGGATCCAAAATATGGCCCTGTCTGGGCAACCAGTCACCTCGGTGATGACACCATTGCCGTTATTGGTACGGATCATAAAAATCACAAGAAGTATGCCTGGAAAGTGGTACGGACATTGAAAGGTCAGGGCGGTGGTTCACTGTTCATCAAGACCCATCCAAAATCTACGCACCTGTATGTTGATAGTCCGTTGAATCCAGACACCAAGGTCAGTCAGTCAGTTGCGGTATTTGATTTAAAAAATATCGACAAGCCTTACAAGGTACTACCAATTGCAGAATGGGCAAAGCTGGGTGAAGGACCGAAGCGAGTTGTACAGCCTGAGTTTAATTACAAAGGTGATGAAGTCTGGTTCTCGGTCTGGAGTGGTGCCAAGCAAGAGTCTGCGATTGTTGTTGTTGATGACAAAACACTGAAGCTGAAAAAAGTCATTAAAGACAAACGTCTTGTTACACCAACGGGTAAATTCAATGTTTATAACACCATGCATGATGTTTACTAAAGCAAGTCTTGGTTAAATCATTAACGGGGTCTGGCTGATTCGGCCTGACCCCGTCCTTATTTCAAACTGCAGTCCAGAGGTAAGAAAATGAATCAAGCAAAAGTTTATCTGGTAGGTACTGGTCCTGGTGACCCTGAACTCTTAACTGTTAAAGCAATGCGTCTGTTGCAGAATGCTGATGTCGTCATTTATGACAGACTGGTCTCAGAAGCGATTCTGGAACAGATTCCTGCCGGCATTAGCCGGATCTATGTCGGTAAAAAAACCGGCAATCATTCATTACCTCAGCATGAAATTAACCAATTGCTGGTCAATCTTGCCGAAGGGCAACGCATTATCGTCAGGCTAAAAGGTGGCGACCCGTTTGTATTTGGTCGTGGTAGTGAAGAAGCATTAGTTCTGGCACAGCATGGCATTGAGTTTGAAGTGGTGCCGGGTATTACCGCGGCTTCTGCTTGTACTACTTATGCGGGTATCCCGTTGACACATCGCGGTTTGGCACAGGGTGTACAAATTGTGACGGGGCATAGTCAGGCGGATCAACCGCTTGATCTGGATTGGAGCGCATTGGCTGATGAAAATAAAACGATTGTTGTTTATATGGGGCTGGCGAATATCGGATTGATTTGCAGCAAACTTATTGCAGCAGGATTACCTGAAGATACCCCCGCAGCAGCTATTCAGAACGGCACCACAGCACAGCAGCAGCGCGTGTTGTCGTGCTTATCCCGGCTTGCAACAGATAGTCAGAAGGCAAGACTGCAACCACCAGTAATATTTGTCATTGGTAAAGTAGTAACACTTGCTCAATCGCTGGACTGGTTTACTGCCGAGGAGACGATGGGCAATTACTTTACAGAAAGAGAGTTGTCACTGCATGCTTAAGCAAAATAACTGTTTGGAAAAACAAGTCCTGTCAATTTTGATTTTGTTGGTGTTCCTGACTGTAGCATTTGCTGTGGAAGGTGACACAACAAATAACACGATACTTTCCGAGCAACGGCGTGTCGAATTACATAATCTGTTGGTTCAGGATTGTGGTTCCTGTCATGGTATGACCATGAAGGGTGGACTCGGACCCGCGTTAACACCGGCGGTGTTGAAGACAAAATCACGCAAAATGATTGAAATTACCATATTGCACGGACGACCTGGTACACCCATGCCGCCATGGAATGCAATCCTTACGAAAGACGAGGTTCGCTGGATAGTTGATACTTTGTATGCAGGTGTCGGGCAGTGAGTGATTTATTAAAACTTATTATTTTAGTTTATGTTATGAGTTTGTCTGCTGCATGTACAAACTTGCGTGGTACAGGTGACCTGGGTGTTGTGATTGAACGTGCAACCGGCAGTGTACAAATAGTGGAAACGAGTCATGCCACCGCTATTCTTAAAGTCGAAGGCCTGGGTGATTTGTCACATGCATCCATTGTGTATTCACGTGATGCACGTTATGCCTATGTTTTTGGTCGTGATGGTGGCTTGACAAAGATCGATATATTGAAGGGAAGTATCGCGAAACGCATTATTCAGTCTGGCAACAGCATCGGTGGCGCGATATCTCAGGACGGTAAACTGGTAGCCGTATCAAATTACAAACCGGGTGGAGTTAAGGTCTTCAATTCGGACACGCTGGAACTGGTTGCGGATATTCCTGCTGCCTATGGCAGTGAATCAAAACATCAGCAATCAAAAGTGGTGGGGCTGGTTGATGCGCCGGGACAGCGCTTTGTGTTTTCGCTTTATGACGCAGGTGAATTATGGCTTGCGGACTTTAGTACTGGTAAGCCGGTAATTACACGGTTTAAGAATATTGGTATCCAGCCCTATGATGGTTTGATTACACCGGATGGTCGTTATTATATGGCGGGGTTATTCGGCGAAGACGGTATGGCCATACTGGATTTGTGGCATCCAGAAAAAGGAGTAAAACGAATTTTAAAAGATTATGGTCGTGGCAATAAAAAAATGCCGGTTTACAAAATGCCGCACCTTGAAGGCTGGGCCATGACCGACGACTATGCATTTTTACCGGCAGTTGGACGGAATCAGGTGCTGGTCGTCAATCGACGCAACTGGAAACAGAGCACATCAATTTCTGTGCATGGACAACCGGTGTTTGTGATGGCGCGTCCGGATGGCAGACAGGTGTGGGTTAATTTTGCATATCCAAATAACGATACCGTGCAGGTGATCGATACAGAGAAAATGAAAATTATAAAAGAACTTAAACCGGGTAAGGCCGTGCTACATATGGAATTTACGCCGCGCGGTGAGCAGGTGTGGATTTCTGCACGCGATGCCAACAAGGTAACGGTATATAACACGGAAAATTTCAATCCTGTCAAAACCTTACCCATGACCAAACCCAGCGGGATTTTCTTCACCAATCGTGCCCATCGTACCGGATTATAAGGTAGCTGGAAGTAAATTATGCAACAAACCGATACAAGCAACGTTAATGAAACAAAGCCAGACAAGCATATTCTTGGAACGCTGGAGAAACATTTATTAAATGATTTTCAACATGGCTTTCCATTGGATTCACGGCCTTTCGCGAAAATAGCCGAAAAATTGGGTACCAGCGAAGCAGTCATCATTAAAACGATTGAGCGGCTACAGCAACAAGGCTATATCAGTCGGGTCGGCGCAGTGTTCCGTGCAAACAGTATTGGTGCCAGCACACTGGCTGCCATGGCAGTGCCAATGGAAAAACTGGAAGAAGTTGCCGCAATCGTCAGTGGTTATAGTGAGGTGAATCATAACTATCAGCGTGAGCACCATTTTAATTTGTGGTTTGTTGTAACAGCCAGTGATCAGTCGGTATTAAATATGGTACTGGATGACATTGAACGGCGTAGTGGCATACCGGTAATGTACTTACCCATGCTTGAAGATTATCACATCGATTTGGGGTTTGATTTGCAATGGATATGATAGTAAAACATAGACTGCCACGTTTGCCAGAGCTCTATGATTTTGATGCGCAGGATCAGGCGTTGATTACGTTGATGCAGACAGGACTACCACTGTCTGCTACCCCTTATGCTGATATGGGTAAACAGCTGAAGATGAGTGAAAGTGAAGTAATCGAACGACTTAAACGACTAACCGACAAAAATATCATTAAACGCTTTGGTGTGGTGGTACGCCATCATGAACTGGGATACCGGGCCAATGCCATGACCGTATGGAATATTCCTGATGATCAGGTCAGCCTGCTGGGAGAATGTATGGGGCAATTCGATTTCGTAACCTTATGTTATCGTCGTCCGCGTCGCTTACCGGAATGGCCGTATAACCTGTTTACCATGATACACGGCCAGGATCGTGATGCGGTATTGGCAAATATTAATCTATTGGTTGAACGTTGCGGACTTGGTGATATTGCACACCAAGTATTATTCAGTACACGGCGTTTCAAGCAGCGTGGCGCCATCTATCGTCAGGCAAGTAATAATGGATAGCACAACAAGTATGGACGAAACGGATCGAAACATCATTAACACATTACAGGCCGGGTTGCCGTTAACCGCAGAACCTTATGCAGATGTTGCCATGCAAATTGGTATTAGTGAGCAAGAATTGTTAACACGATTGTCGCGTATGTTGGAAGAGAAAACACTGACACGATTTGGGCCAATGTATGACGCGCAAAAAATGGGCGGCGCATTCAGCCTGGTTGCCATGCAAGTGCCAGACGAACGGTTTGACGAAGTCACTGAAGTGGTGAACAGTTATCCCGAAGTGGCACATAATTACCAGCGCGAGCATGCGTTTAATATGTGGTACGTACTGGCGACAGAATCGCCGCAACAAATTGAGACAGTGAATCGGGAAATAGAACAGCGTACCGGATTAAGAGTGTTTAATATGCCAAAGCTCGATGAGTATTACATCGGTCTGCAGCTGGCAGTTTAATCAGGATATCGGGAGCAAAATGGAAACAGCATTGGCAACAGATACAGTTTCAAAACAGTACACGTTGGACGATCTGGACAGGAAGATTATTCATGCCACACAAGCTGGACTGCCGTTGGTATCGCGTCCCTATGATGACATTGCACGCCGCACAGGAATGGCTGCGGATGAAGTTATCGCGCGGATGTACGTGATGCAACAACACGGCATTATTCGTCGTATTGCCGCGGTACCCAATCATTTTTCACTCGGCTATAAAAGCAATGGCATGACGGTCTGGAATGTGCCGGATGAACGTATCAATGAACTCGGTCAGCAGGTAGGCGCGCTGGATTTTGTCAGTCATTGTTATCATCGTCCCCGTTATTTGCCGGACTGGCCCTATAACCTGTTTGCAATGGTACACGCACATAATCGGGAAGAGGCCATGTCGCTGGTAGACAAAATCGCCGAATTGTTGGGCGAGTATGACAGAGGGCATGATGTGTTATTTAGCAAGCGTATTTTGAAAAAGACCGGTATGCGTCTTTTATCAAATAATGAATCTGCCAACAATGGCAGGGGAGAGTAGGCGTATGTTTCGAATCAGCCAATACATGCGTGAATTAAACGAACCAACTCCGCTTGGGCCAAAACGTAATCCACCTGGCCCGGTTGTTATCTGGAACCTGATCCGCCGCTGTAATCTGACCTGCAAACATTGTTATTCCATTTCAGCGGATAAGGATTTTCCCGGTGAACTGAATACTCAGCAGGTTTTTGATGTTATTGATGACCTGAAAGCATTTAAAGTCCCGGTACTTATTTTGTCCGGTGGTGAACCCTTAATGCGTCCTGATATATTCGATATTTCCAAACGTGCCAAGGCAATGGGATTCTATGTTGGACTCTCCACGAATGGCACCATGATTACTGAATCAAATATCAATGCGATTGCTGACGTCGGCTATGATTATGTCGGCATCAGTATTGATGGTGTACGGGAAACCCACGACATGTTCCGGCGCAAGCTTGGCGCATTTGATGAGTCCATGCACGGTATTCGTCTTTGTCATGACGTCGGGATTAAAGTCGGTATGCGCTTTACCCTGACGATGGATAATGCCGGTGAACTGCCCGCGTTGCTGGACATTATGGAGCAGGAGCAGGTCGACAAGTTTTATTTGTCACACCTGAACTATGCCGGACGTGGTAATAAAAATCGTAAAGATGATGTTGTCCATCAACTGACACGCGATGCCATGGACTTGTTGTTCGATACGAGTTGGGGTCACGTGAAAGCAGGGCGTGAGCGTGAATTTGTTACCGGTAATAATGATGCCGATGGTGTGTATCTTTTATATTGGATAGCGAAGCATTTCCCCGAAAAACTTGATCACATGCGCAGCAAACTGGCGCAATGGGGCGGTAATTCCTCCGGAGTCAATATTTCCAATATCGATAACCTGGGCAATGTTCACCCTGATACTTTCTGGTGGGATTACCATCTTGGTAATGTAAAGGAGCGTGCTTTTTCAGATATATGGCAGGATCGTAGCGATCCGCTGATGGACGGTTTAAAATCACAGCCACGTCCTTTGCAAGGCCGCTGTGGTGAGTGTACATATCTGGACGTTTGCGGTGGTAATACACGCGTACGTGCATATCAATTGACCGGCGATTTTTGGGCCGAAGACCCGGCATGTTATCTGACAGATGCAGAGATCGGAGTTGAAACAGGTGCAGCGCGATTACAAGTTACGCCATGGACACGGCAACCAAAACGGGCATAATATTGTTAACGTATAAAAAAATTAACAACAAACAGTAGTCTGTATGAAATTATTTGTCAGTTTCCTTACTCTCTGTTATTTATTTATATTTTCAGATAGTGTAATTGCCAGTAACCCGGTGCAAAAGTCCTATCAACAGCACTGTGCAAGCTGCCATGGTATCGATCGCCTTGGTGGAATGGGACCTGCATTATTACCAGAAAATCTGAAGCGGTTACGAAAAAAAAATGCCATCAAGGTTATTCAACAGGGCCGTGCCGCAACGCAAATGCCAGCATTCAATAACAGCCTGAATGCAGATCAACTACAACAACTCGTTGACTATATATATACGCCACTTGCCAAGACTCCGACATGGGGTCTTGATGAAATAAAAAAATCGCATATTATTCATTTCAAGGCAGGCAGTCTGGGTGATAAACCTGTCTTCAAGGCCGATATGCTTAACCTGTTTGTGGTGGTGGAACTGGGCGATCATCATGCGACCATTCTGGACGGTGATAAATTTGAGCCAATTCATCGTTTTAAAACCCGCTTCGCGTTGCATGGTGGCCCAAAATATTCACCTGATGGGCGTTATGTCTATTTTGCATCGCGCGACGGCTGGATCAGCAAGTACGATATTTATAATCTGAAAACGGTCGCCGAAATTCGGGCAGGTATTAATACACGTAACCTGGCTGTGTCAGGTGATGGTAAAACGGTGCTGGTGGGTAATTATTTGCCACACACCCTGGTCGTACTCGACGCATCTAATCTCACGCCACTAAAGATTATTTCAGTTAAAGACAAAAAGGGTAAAACATCACGGGTAAGTGCAGTTTATGCTGCGACACCGCGTAACAGCTTTATTGCCGCGTTAAAGGATATCCCGGAAGTATGGGAAATCTTTTATAACGACAAGCATGAACCAATCTACAACGGCCTGGTGCACGATTACCAGTATGGTGAAGGAATAGCCGACACCTCATCATTTCCGATTCGACGCATACTTTTAGATGATTATCTGGACGATTTCCAGTTTGATCAGTCTTATACCCATTTAATGGGTGCAGCACGCAATGCTAAAAACGGCCAGGTGATTAATCTTGATATTCGCCGTAAAGTCGCCGACCTTGAATTAACCGGTTTACCTCATCTGGGTTCCGGTATTACCTGGCAGTACAAAGGGCGCCCCGTCATGGCAACACCGAATTTCAAAAAAGCAGAAATCAGTATCATTGACATGACCAACTGGAAAACCATCAAACGTATAAAGACGCTGGGCCCCGGCTTTTTTATGCGCAGTCATGAAAATTCTCGCTACGCCTGGGCAGATGTGTTTTTTGGTCCGAATAAAGAAGCCGTGCATATAATTGACAAGCAAACACTTGAGATAGTGAAAACGCTGCGACCTTCACCCGGCAAGAATGCGGCACATGTGGAATTTGATCGCTATGGGAAACATGCATTGTTGAGTGTGTGGGATATGGAAGGCGAATTGATTATTTATAATGCCGATACATTAAAAGAAATAAAACGTTTGCCGATGAAAAAACCATCGGGAAAATATAATGTTTATAACAAAATACATCGTTCAGCCGGAACCAGTCACTAGTACCGGAAAATTATGCTTGCTAGCTGATGGGGAACCACTGGTAAAATATTTTCCCGAATGCTTCTTTGATGCAGAGTAATAACGTATTTTTTTTTGTAATTGAAAAGAAAGTATTTTTATTACTGTTTAGTGTCGAGAAAATTGTTCGATTAAAGAAGTAATTATCAAAGTTTTTATATTCTCTAATGAGATTATCCAGCTCGGTATCCTGTTTATTTAAACGGTTATTTGCTTCGGAAAATATTACCAGTTGCCGTATTTTATTGGCAGTACGTTGTTGCTGCCGTTGTGCTTTTTTATTTAAATGATTTAACAGGCCAGATTGCTTTGTTGTTTGCTGTGTACTGGATACAGTTACGCTGGATTCGTGCTTTCTGTATAACACGAGCTTTTCGTCAAGATATTTTATGCCACCCGTTCTGCAGGCAATGTATGCCAGCCAGTGGTCAAAAAAAACGGTATCAGGCACAGGAAAGATATGCTCTAACAGTTCACGTCTGAAAACCAGATTATGTGCTGCCACACAGTTTCCGTAATAAAAGGCCCGATAGTTTGCACCGGAAATAAAATTTATTTTAAGCGGGTCCTGAATGGGAGCACCCAAAAAATTATAAATTCCTTATGTTGATTTGATGTTTTCTGCTGAGAATTATTAATTGTAAGTAATCAATTGTTTCCAGAAACCGTCTATACTTTTATTTTATTACTAATCAATAAAACCTGTCATGAAAGCTTCATTAAATAGCTTAATTTTTCTGCTCATTCTTGTTGACAGTACCACGCCATGTACGAGTGCGAGTGTATACATGTGGGTAGAAAAACAAGGCAATACACATCATACCGAAGCACCACCGCCGGAAAGTGCTGCGATAAAAGTTGTCAGGTAGATAATTGCAAAATGATCAATTATATTGGTAATGAGCTAAAAATTGCAGGAAAAGTTGATGAAGTCATGATAATATTCGCAGGTTACATGCTTTGTACAACAGTTATGTGAAGAGGTCTTACACAAACATATTGATGCTGATGAAATACACTTGTATCTAAAACTTTTATGATCCTGGAAATGTGAAAATAAATTTCATTTTAATAAATTGATTATACATGGTTGAACAGCATCTGGATTGTCTTTATATTTACAGCGGAAAGATTAATGAAAATATCTGTATACGGTGCAACCGGATTTATCGGTAGTGTTTTCTGCAAAAAGTTTCCTGATAATGTCATTAAGATTGGTCGTGAAACAAGAAAGCCTGAATCTAACGAAATCCTGTATCTAATCAGCACAACAAGTAATTATAATGTGTTGCATGATACAACAATTGATGTAGATGTAAATCTGCGAGTATTAATGGAAGTGCTGGCGGAATGCAAGGAAAAAGATATTACCTTTAATTATATAAGCAGTGGATTTGTTTACGGGAACGATATTCTGGATGCCAGGGAAGATGATTATTGTGATCCGCGCGGGTTTTATTCGATCACCAAGCGAGCGGCAGAAATGTTAATGATTTCGTTTTGTAAAACATTCGGTATCAATTACAGAATAATGCGCCTGGCGAATGTCTATGGTACAGAGGACAGAGAAGACTCGGGCAAGAAAAATGCGCTCGGACACCTTATTAACCAGTTAAGAGAAAACAAGGATATTAATTTATATGATGGTGGTGATGTATTACGTGATTACCTGCATGTAGAAGATATCTGTGACGCCATCCACCTGATTATGGTAAAGGGTGATAAAAATAGCATCTACAATATCGCCAGCGGAAAGCCCATGAAATTTCGTGATATTATTCAAATGGCAAAAGAGCAACTGCAAAGCAACAGTAATATAAATTCAATTGAGGCGCCTGAATTTTACAAACAGGTACAGACAAGAAATTTCTCTTTGAATGTTGAAAAATTGAAAGCATTGGGTTTTGAAGAAAAAATACCTATGCAAGAGGGAGTAAAAATACTATGTCATTGAATAAGCTGATTTCTGAATTTATATCCAAGGCGAAACAGGAAGATGAAAAGCTGTTCCCGTTTATCGCAAACAAGAAAATCTTCAATGAAGAAAAAGATTCAGTATATTACTCCGGGCCTTACTGGGATGACCGTGAAATACAGGCCATGTTTTATAGCATATTAAAAGGTAAATGGTTGTCAGCAGGAGAAGATGTAGATCGCTTTGAGCGAAAATTCTCGAAGAAGTTTCATAAAGCTCACTCCGTTATGGTGAATTCGGGCAGCTCGGCAAATCTTGTGTTGATAGCCGCATTGAAAAAATATTTTGGCTGGCAAGACGGCGATGAAATTATCGTGTCATGTGTTGGGTTTCCAACGACGATTAATCCCATAATTCAGAATAATCTCAAGCCTGTGTTTGTCGATATAAACTGGGATGATTTGAATTGGGACCTTGATAAGGTGGAAAAAAGTATTACTGGCAAGACACGTGCAGTTTTTTCTTCACCTGTATTGGGTAATGTGTATGATCTCGATAGGCTTATAAAAATATGTGAAGATAACAAACTGGAGATCATTGCTGATAACTGTGACAGTCTGGGTAGTAAATGGAAAGGTAAGTACCTGACTGATTATGCCGTTGCTGCATCCTGTTCATTCTATCCTGCACATCATATTACAACAATCGAAGGCGGGATGGTTTCTTCTGATATAGAAGAAATAATCGATATTGCGCGAAGTTTTGCCTGGTGGGGGCGAGGTTGTTATTGTGTTGGCAAACAAAATTTACTCGCCAATGGTGTTTGTGGACAACGCTTCAGCAAGTGGATTGATGGCTATGATGAAAATGTTGATCATAAATATTTGTTTACCAATATTGGTTACAATCTTAAGCCAACCAATTTTCAGGGTGCGATTGGTGTAGTGCAATTACAAAAATTTGACGAAGTCCATGAGCTGCGACGATCAAACAAGGAAAAAGTCAGCAAAATATTTGAGCGCATTAGTGGACTCAGAACTTTAAATGAGCATCCTGAGGCCGAAACCAGCTGGTTTGGTGTGCCACTGGTTTGCCAGGATAAAGCACAAAAGCAGAGGTTAGTTAACCATCTGGAAGAGAACAGAGTCCAAACCAGAAATTATTTTGCCGGCAATATTCTGATGCACCCGGCATATCGTGACATTGACGATTTTAAAAAATACCCGAATGCAAATGAAGTATTGGACAGGGTCTTTTTTGTTGGCTGTTCGCCGACTATTTCTAATGAGATGATAAATTATATGGAAGTAATCGTTGACAAGTTCATTACACTATCGCATAAAAGTGAGTAGTCGATGAACCAGTCGGTAGCTATTTATTGTGTTTGTTTTCCAAAACACGAGCCTTTCAAAATACAAAAATATCAACAAAATATCATGTGTAATGCGCATGGTATTGAGGATGCATACCGCGAAACGCTAATCAAGAAGGGCTTTGTCTTCGATGATAGTGGCGATAATATCTCCACTCTGAACTGGGCATTTGGAGACCTGACAGCAACCTACTGGATCTGGAAAAACTCGCCGTACGATATTGTTGGCACGAGCCAGTACAGAAGATTTTGGGATAATAGTATTGCCAACATGGAATTCAGGCCAAACACCTTGTATGTACAAAAACCTTATATATTAGACAAGTCGATAAAAGACCAGTATATAGAATGTCATGGCGAACTTGGTATAGCTATCCTTGAAAAACTGGTTACTGAAAAGAAAATACCGCTCACTCAAGCTATGTTAGACAAGACCTATGCGTTCGAGTATTTGCATTCTTGTAATATGTTCATCGCACATAAAGAATTATATGATCGGTTCTGTAAAATTTTATTTGATATTGTTTTTGAAGTTTATGCTGCATGTAAAGATCACTTAGACAGTGTTGAACCCTACAATAAAAGAATCCCCGCTTTTCTTGGCGAACGGATCGTTATGGCACTCATCGTGAATAAAGAACATTTTTTCCCGGGTATAGATGTTGTTCCGTTAAAATGGTCTGTGAAGAAAAAACCTCTACTAAAGAAACTCTTTGGATTTTGATTTAAGATCTAATATTTGCCTGTTGATGGTTTATCCTTATGGGTACTATGTCTGTATGCAAGAAAATGCAGTACTTGGGGATAGACTTTGTCTTCATATCTTTTATCCAAAACTCTTATAAGTAACTGATAATAAAGCAACAAAATATATATTTTTTGTTCAGGTTTTACTCAATCTAATTCTTTTTGTTTTTATTTTGTGCTCTATGCACGGTTGTTTCACATCGAGATTGTTAATGTATTCACACCCCCCAACAAATATAGAGGTGTAGGAGATGTTTAGTTTAAGCAGTTTAAATATCGCAGTTTTGCGCCGATCTTCGAGCTACCAGGGAACTGAACGTCGTCGTTGCGGAGAACGTCGCGTTCATGCCGATCGCCGTCGTGAGCCACGTATCGGTGATATCAGGGAACGTCGTTCGGATATTCGTCGAAGCAAATCGAGTTAGGTTGATCATTATTTCTGGCGTAAGCTTGTATTAATTCAATAAGTGTAAGGAAGGAAATTATTTATTGAGTAAGTAAGATAAAGATCAAATGGTTGGGTAAACCACATAAATAATAATAAAAGTCTTTTTCGTGATCTTTATTCTGGTGTACGTGCCTCTGAGCAGGGAATGCTCAACCAACGAGGCACATCACCATCTATTTGCAGCGCTGTTAACTGACCACCCCATACACAACCACTATCCAGACAAAAATAATTATCCAGCTGATATGGTCCCAGGGTTGACCAGTGCCCAAAGATTACACGGGACTTGATAGGTTGACGATTGGTCAGGGCAAACCACGGGGTCAGATGTTTCGGTTGGCTACCGATCTTGCCATTCTGTTTCAGATCCATTCTTCCGTTGGCATCTACATAACGCATTCGGGTAAAACTGTTGGTGATATAACGTAGTCGATCCCATTTTTCGAGGTCGTCGCGCCAGTAATCCGGATCATTGCCATACATTCGCTGTAAAAGCTTTTTGTATTTGTTGCCGCGTAAAACTTTTTCCAGTTCTGCCGCGTACTGCCTGGCTTGCTTGAGTGTCCACTGCGGGCTGATGCCTGCGTGTACCATGGTCGTTTTTATTGATTTATTATGCTGCAGTAATGGTTGATGCCTTAACCAGTGAAGTAATTCTTCTGCATCAGGGGCATGAAGAATGGCCTGCAAGCCTGGATCATTTATGTCGCGAATACCTTCCGCCAACGCCAGCAGGTGCAAGTCATGATTACCTAGAACTGTAGTGATGTGTTCCCGGTTCTGGTATGCATAGCGCAAGGTTGCCAGTGAGTCGGGGCCACGATTGACCAGATCACCGGCGAGCCACAAGCTGTCTTGTTTCGGGTCGAATTTGATATGTTCCAGCAGTTGCTGAAAAGCTTGAAAACAGCCTTGCAAATCACCTATCGCATATATTGCCATATTAGTTCTGTTTTTTTAGTTGCAGGAATCGAAACCAGCCGTTTAACAGTAGTGGTGTATCTTCCATGCATTTTAATTCCGGTACAAATTGTAACGCATGTTCAATAACGATGTCCGTTCGTGTAGCGAGGTGACGCATTACAGGATTCAACATGCGTCTTACTGGTGCGCGTTTACCTTCTGGTATAAATTTATCCACAATGTTTACACTGCCGCCGGGTTTCAGTACACGCGATACTTCCTTTAATGTTTTTATCGGATCACCTGCAACGGAGACAATCAGGTGTAATATTATTTTATCAAAACTGTTATCCGCATATGGCAACCGCATAATGGAGCCGCGATGCAAGTAAAGACAAAGATGTGGGGGGATGACATGCTTCGCCACTGCCAGCATCGCGGCATTCATGTCAATCGCAACATATTTTGCATCGTTTGGCAAGTAAGGAATATCAAGACCGGTGCCGATGCCACCAATCAGTATCGTTTGATCTTTAGTCATACCCAATTTATCAAAACTGTACTGACGCATTGCTGCGGTAGCATTTTTAACAATGGGATTATAAAACGGTGACAGTAAAGTGTAGCTAAGGTTTAGCCCTTTACTCATATGACGACAGTTAATGAATGGTGTTGGGTGTCGCCAGCGTGAAGGGTTGAATTACTGCATTAAATTCCACACCATCATCAGCAACCATTTGATAAGTACCTTGCATGCTACCGACAGGTGTTTCGATCATGGTACCGCTTGTATAGCGAAAGCCATCACCCGGTTTAAGGTAGGGTTGTTCACCGACAACTCCCTCACCATGGACTTCCTGCACTTTGCCTTCTGCGTCAGTAATGACCCAGTGGCGGGTCAGGAGTTTGGCAGGCATTGTGCCTTCATTACGAATTGTAATGGTATAGGAAAACACATATCGACTATGTTCGGGCGCAGATTGTTCCGGCAGATATTCTGTCTCAACGTCTACCATTGTATTGTATTCTGTATCGATATTTTCTGTGCTCTTGCTCATGCTGCCCTTGATACCCATTTGTTGTTGATAGCGGCTATTATTCTACACACTATTTCGGACATAAAAAATCTTGTATTTCGTACGACTAATCAGACAGTTTTACTGTGACTTTGTTCGGTATCATTTCACGCCTGACGGGCATCACGATGAGTTGAGACGAATTTAATGGCATCACGGACGGCTTTTTCAACGTCTGCGTGCATTTTACTGCGTTCGTCGGAGGTCAGGTAAAAGGCCATGTCGATGTCATGTCGTACATAGCGGGCAGGTAACTGGTTAAGCGCTACACAGGCGATATCTTCAAAAAAGGCGTCATCTGCGCTGATGTTCTGATTACGCGAAATCTCGCTAAATACCAGCTGTTCGTAGTAATTATGAATATTGCTGTAACTCATTGATTTATCCACCTATGTTCAGAATATGAAGAGCCTGAACGGGCCAAATTCAGCTTGTTTGGCGGTCTATTCGGCATTCTGGCGAGTTGCGTATACGCCAGCTAGGAGTGTTATCGGCCAAAATGAGTGAATTGTTTAGCAGCCAGTCCCGTGCATCCTCAGCATCTTGCTCGAACCAGGCGCGTGTCGAACCCAGTCGAAAACTGTAACCCCAGCTATCCATATCCTGCATGATTTGCTGTTGCGAATATCCGCTTAAATAATCGCTCAGTATTATCTGTAAATAACAGACCGCATTTTCTTCGTCATAATCGCCCCCCGCATTGGTGTGTAGTCCCTGGCGGCGATGCGAGTCCATGCAGATGAAATGGCAGGCCTCATGCAGGGCCGAGTGTACGGGCGTGTCACCGCGGATATATAAGGTATTGTCAATCAGACCTGCTTCCGGTGCTTGCCAGAAACTGCCTGGAATATCCTCGTTAACAGCAACCTGCCGTATTGTCAGGGAATAGGGTGCCAGTAAATTTGCGAGGGCTGCTTGCGGTAATGCGCTGCACTTTATGACTGCAATTGTATTCATGGCCAGATTTCAGATTTCAATGTCCGGGTTCCAGAACGCGTGGTGCTGGAATTATCGGCTTTGGTAAATTATACGGATATTATTGCCCGGATATATTAGGTCCGGATTCTTTATTTTACTTAGTTGTGCGAGCTCGGGATAGCGATATGGATCATGCAAGTAACGAATCGCGATATGCCAGAGTGTATCGCCTGTTACGACGACATGGGTAAATTCGTATTTTATTTTTGACGGATTTTGCAGCGAAGGCACGTCAAGCGAAATTGCCTCGGGTAAGGAATAGAGTGCAAATTTGTCGGTTGTGTTTTTCGTATTGTTCGGTTCAGCGGTCATATTGCTTGATTGATTGGCCGGTGTTTTTTGTACCTGGGTTTTAAATTCAGGCTTGTTGGGACTGGTGAGCACAATTGCGATACCTTGCTCGTCGTGTTCTATGGATGCGTGATGCTGGTCTGGATCCGGAATAGTAGCCTTACTGGTTGGGGATGGAGTGACTTCTTGTGTCAACATCTCCTGTTTATTTATTGCGCCTTGTGAATTATTAGCAATGTTTGCATCATCAGCTGTTTTATCGCTTCTCAATGCCGGAATAATGATAGGCGCGGGACTATAGCTGCTGACAGGTGTTGTGCTGTTGCCAGTTACATCGCTGCGCAAGTAATAAAATCCGGCTGCTGCACACAGTAATATGATTAACGAAAAAACAATTAAAAATCGCTTGCCAGAGCTGTGTGTTAAAGCAGTATCTGTATTCGGAACGACGCGGGATGATGTCTCGCCCGATTTTGGGCTGGATGCGGACGCAACATGCGAAGTTGTTTCGCCGTTTATTGTTTGCTTGTTAGCTTCATAATGTTGCCGATTTGTTACCTGTGCATGACGGTGTGGCGTATGAATATCTTTTGCTGGAAGGCTTTTTCTCGTTGCTGTGGGTTCGATGTTTTCAGGTCTGGCATTCTTTGTTATATCCGGTTTTGTTGAGTCGGCATGTGGCGGTATTTTTGCTGTGCTTGAAGGTGAGCTTCTGTCTGATGACTTGCTTGCACCAGGCATTGTTTTTGTGCTGTCTGTCATATTTGATACAGACTTGAATGGCACAACATTATTCCTGACCTTTTTGTCCCGGGATGGATGTTGAACTTGATCTTGATTCGATGCTGCTGTTGAAATTTTCTCATTATCACCGTGCCGAGTTACCGGTTCAGTCTTGTCATTATGTGTTGATGCATGTTGCTGAATCGCCTTAGCCGATGATTCTGTGCCATTTTTTTGGGTTGGTTTCCCAACGACAGGCAGGCGTGTGACCTGCGCTGCCGATGATGATATTGATGAAGGGTGAGTCGATTTTGTTGTGGGTGTGTCTTTTTTGTCAGAAGAGGTGCTACCGTGCTTATTGGACGCGGAAGAATTTGCACTGACAAGACTCGCTTGTAATTTGGATGAATGTTGTGCGTAGAGTTCTTCAATGTATTCACGCAAATAACCAGTACCGGTTATTTTTGCCAGTTTATCGAATTCCGCATAAAGCAGAATCTTGTCTTTAATCAGCAAGGTACTTTTAAATATGCCACGAGGAAGATGGGGAGGCAGGGCTTGCCAGCCACTTGTGGGCATTTCAACCACATCAATAATGTCATCCACCCAATAGCCGCGCGAGCCATCTTCCTGATCCACAATAATCATGCGTCCGGGATGTTTCCAGTTTGATTCAGGCACACCAAAGCGGTAACGCAAATCGGTGACTGCGACGACTTTTTTGTTAAAAGCGAAAATTCCCGGGCTTGATGCTGTGCTACCCGGAGGGTGTGTAAGGTTGGCAGGTGGTTCAATAATCGCAGTCACAGTACGTGTCGGCGCGCAGCACAATACTGGGCCGACCCGATAGATTGCCAGGGCATTATCTGCGTTTACTTGTGTCATGCTGCCAAATCGCCTTACGCCTTATATAAAGGTGTATATCGGACAGCAGGCTGATGAATTAAGCCGGTATTGACAAATTGCGGTACGGATTCGCTATGTGGGTGCTCATAATGTGTACAAATGAGCTTATAAGTAGTTGGAAAGTCTGGAAAATTCCGAAATGGTCAATGTTTCAGCACGACTCTGTGGATTAATGTCGCATTGTTGAATTTGCGCTTCTGACAACAGGCCCTTGAGGTTATTGCGCAAGGTCTTGCGGCGTTGCTGAAAAGCGGCTTTCACGACCCGGGCAAACGCGTCGGGATCATCAATTTCAAACGGATTTTCTCCCGCATAGGGTTGTAGCCAGATAACGCTGGAATCAACTTTCGGGGCAGGTGTAAAACAACCTGGTGCAACGTCAAACAGCGCCTGACAGTTGCATGATGCCTGTAACATAACAGACAAACGACCGTATGTTTTTGAACCGGGTGCTGCGACGATTCTGTCGACGACTTCTTTTTGTAACATAAAATGCATATCACGAATGCATGTACGCTGCGCTAATAAGTGAAATAACAGTGGAGTCGAAATATTGTAGGGGAGATTACCAAGCAGGCGAATTTTTTTTGTCTCCGTGCTGGTCATATCAGTGAGTTGGCAAAAGTCAAATTTTAGCGCGTCTGCCTGATGCAGAGTGAGCTGATCAACACAGGTTTGATTTGTTTGTAACAGCGCAATCAGGTCACGATCCATTTCAATTGCCGTGATATGGAAGCCCTGTTGCAGCAGGGGAAATGTTAACGCGCCCTGTCCAGGGCCGATTTCAACCAGGGTATCATCTGTTGATAATGCCAGATGGGTAAGAATCTTATCAATGATATGTTGATCGTGTAAAAAGTGTTGGCCAAATCGTTTGCGTGCCTGATGTTTTGTGGGCTGTGGTGATGAAGGATCAGGCACACAGGTTATCCTTCTGTAACTGGTTGATTGCCATATTACAGGCCTCGTCAAATGCAGCAAACAAACTGTCCGCACTGGCCTTGCCCGTGCCTGCCAAATCCAGCGCTGTGCCATGATCAACTGATGTGCGTATGAACGGTAATCCCAGCGTGACATTAATGGCGTTACCAAAACCGATATGTTTTAGCACGGGTAAACCCTGATCATGAAACATACTCAACACCGCATCGTATTCGCTGAGTCGATTTGGGGTAAACAGGGTATCTGCTGACCAGGGTCCGCTGAGTTGCATTCCTTGCGCTTTAAATTTGTGAATAACGGGTTCAATGATGTCCACTTCTTCACGGCCAATATGGCCAGATTCTCCTGCGTGTGGATTAAGACCACATACCGCTATGCGTGGGTTGCTTATTTTGTAGCGAGTTTGCAGGTCGTGATGCAATATTTCCAGTACTCGCGTTAATCGCTGTCGGGTTATATGTGCGCTTACTTTTGCCAGTGGCAGATGAGTTGTTACCAGCGCCACCCGAAGTAAGGGTGTTGTCAGCATCATCACTACCTGGGATTTTTGTGTTAGCGCAGCCAGGTATTCGGTATGACCGGTAAATTTTATACCTGAATCGTTGATGACACTTTTTTGTATTGGGCCGGTAACCAGTGCCATACAATCATTTTGCAAACATGCCTGTACAGCTGCGTTTATTGTTTGCAGTACAAATTGCGCGTTATCAACATATAATGTACCTGCAACAACCGGGCGGGCAAGTTTGATTGCCACGTAGGCCAGTTCCCCTGCCTGTTGTGGGCGTGCCGGTGTACCTGCATCAAATGCGTAAAGATTCAGTGTCAAGCCAAGTTGTTCCGCTCTCTGCGTTAACAAATCCGGGTCAGTAAAAACTATTCGCTCATGTAATGAAGGCGTCTGGGCAAATTGCACGATGATGTCTGCGCCAATGCCAGCGGGCTCACCTGCTGTGAGGGCAATTCGTGTGATGGGGGCGTCTGGCATAATTGGAAACGATTTGCCGCTATTTATTCAACCGATATTCAACATATGCTTCGTCGCGCAACTGCCGAATCCAGTTTTCGAGTGCTTCTTCAGTTTTGCGTTGCTTTATTTCCTTGAAGGCGACGAGTCGCTGGTATTCCTTGGTATCATTATGTACGCGTTTATCGAGTAACTGGACTATATGCCAGCCAAATGTAGATTCAAACGGCTGACTTGTTTCACCGGGTTTCAGTTTTTTCAGCTCGTCTTCGAATGCAGGGACAGTTTCACCCGGATTTAACCAGCCCAGCTCACCCCCCTTGCTTGCAGAACCTTTGTCCATTGAGTTTGCTTTTGCCAGTGTAGCAAAATCTTCACCTTCAACAATACGACTTCGAAGTGATGACAATATTTGTTTGATTTCGGTTTCAGTCTGCAACGGTGTTGGTTGAATCAGAATATGGCGGGCCTTTATTTGGCGAACCTTGTGATTTTTGTCAGTACCACGACGGTCGAGCAGCTTGATTATATGAAACCCGCTAGGGCTGCGAACAATATTCGATACGTCGCCACTTTTCATGTTGACCGCAATATCTGAAAACAATGTAGGCAACTGACCGGCTTTGCGCCAGCCCAGATCACCACCGGTCAATGCCTGCTGCCCATCAGAGTTGGCAATGGCAATCTGTGTAAAATCTTCACCCTGTTTCAGTCGCTCAAGTATCGCTTCAGCTTTCTGCCTGACTTTAGTGATTTGCTCCGGAGTTGCTGCTTCAGGAACGGACAACAGTATATGGCCAAGACGAAATTCATCATTTAACGGTTGTTGTGCTGCCAGGTTTTTCAAGTGTAATTCTACTTCCTGGTTGGAAACATGAATATTAGTCTCTACTGTTCGTTGCCGTAATTGTGTTATTAGCATCTCCTCGCGGATATTCTCACGAAAGTCACTGAAAGAGATGCCATCTTTCTCAAGTGTATTGCGAAAAGTAATCAGATCCATTTTATTTTTGTGCGCAATATTTGCCAGCACTTTATTTAGCGTCTCATCGTCAATTTTGTATCCACGACGTGTAGCCAGTTGCAGCTGTATTTTTTCTATAATGAGTCGTTCAAGGATTTGTGGTGTTATCACATCCAGTGGCGGCATACGTGTATTTTGTTTTTTGAGTTGCGAAACAATATTTTCAATACGTTTCTTCATTTCAATGTAGGTAATTACCTCGTTGTTCACGACGGCGACCACATGATCGAGTTCACGTATCACCTGATTACTGCGTGCGTAGCCTGTTTCAAATAAGGCTAGCTGAAGAATTAGAAAAAATATAATGCTGAATTTCATGTGTTGTCCAATAAATAAATTATAATTACTCTCTTGCATATCCCGGGATACTGTTTCCAAGGGTTGTGTCTATATCCTGGTATTGTCCAAAGCTCGACAGACCTTTAAGCTCCATCTCCAGGAATATCGCATCTTCGTACGCATCAGCCTGACCGGGCTTATTATAGTATTTACGTTTCACCAGTCTAAACCCCCAGCAGCAACTATCATACTGGATGCCAAAAATATTCTCCAAATCACGCTCATTTAAGATGTCGTAATGGTTGCGGCCAATCAGCTTCCATTGTGGGTGCAGTCGCCAAATTGCTGATATCTCTCGGGTTTCCAACTGGTCGCGTTGCGAACGATATCCTATGTTGAATATGTGACTGGCGTCGCTGCGGTATTGAATGTGTGCATCGCGTGAAAAAGTTTGATTCAGCTCAGTGTCATATTGCAGGTTGCCGTAGACTGTCCAGTACTGGTTAGGCTTGAAACTTAGCCCGGCATAAAGCGGCGATTTATTTGTGGTATCCGGGGGGCCGCCTGATAATGTGACACGTCGATCAGAGAGATAATGAGTTTGTCCGACAGTCATTGTCATCAGCTCGTTGCCATTCTCGTTGAGCAAGCGACTGGTGAGCCCGAAAGAAATCTGGTTTGTGTCGCCGATTCGGTCTTCACCAGCAAAGCGATTATTCGCGAAAGACTGCTCGATACTGCTGGTCAGAGTGGCGGTATCAAATAATGGCAGATTATTTTGCTCACGATACGGTATATATACATATTTTATTTGTGGCTCCAGTGTTTGTATGTAGGTGCTGTTCCCTGATTTGAGATCCCGTTCAAGAAAAACAGTATTATCCAGACTAAAAATAGGTACAGTACGGGTAGGCTGACTGTCCTGATTCGTCGCGGTTCGATCAAGATCATACTGGGTGTAATGTAAGAGCAGGGAAGGTTTTATTTCAACTGCAGGATAAACTAGTGAGTAGGTAATTTGAGGCACTAACACTGCTCGCTCACCAACGGGTGCCAATGTTTTGTGTGCAAAACTGGTCCAGTTGGCAGCAAAATCGTAGCTGAACGTATTCGGGTCATGGTTCGGTCTGGTATTGAACAGTAATTGCGGTTGCATCTTGACCGGTTCGCTGCCAATGAGCGTCTGGAATTCCTGGAAACGACCACGAAATTCCCATTCTGGGGCGTTATAGTTTACATCCGCGCGTTGTTCAAGGTGAGTTGTACTGGCTGTATCGAGGCTGTTACCGAAGTCGTCAAGATAGTAGATATCGCTGACTGAGCGGTAGTCGACATTAAATGACCAGCCATCGCCGGCACTGCCATTGTGTTGCCAGCGGTAGGCTTCTCTTGTTGTGTTCGTCAGCTTGTCATCGGGCAAGTATTCTATATTTAATGTGCCGCTCTGACTTTCAGTTAAATAACGTACTTCCGAAAGTAACTGGGTACCGCGCTTGCTCATATCGTGAGGCGTAATGACTGCGTCCAGTTGTGGATGAATATTCCAGTAATAAGGGACAAAAATTTCGCCGCCATGTTTTTCTGAACTGCCAAAACTTGGATATAAAAAACCGGACAGTCTGTCCTTGCCTAACGGGAAACGAATGTAAGGTAAATATAAAAATGGTACGCCTTTGAATTTGACTACGACATTGTAGGCATGGCCCTGACGGTTTTTATTGTCGAGTTCAATTTTATCTGCAGATAATACCCAGTCCGGATCTTTTGGATCGCAGGTAGTATAGGTTGCATTCTCTAACGATGCTTCGGACTTGTTAAGTATGGAAATAGTTTCCGCAGTACCTTGTCCGCGCGTAGTATAATCGTGATAGGTTGCGTTATTTATAATCGCCCTGTCGTTATTAAATTCAACATTGGCTTTATCACCACTAATAATAAATGCATCTTGACGAAGTTGTACATTACCAGTAGCGTCAATAACTTCTGTATCTTTATTGTAGATCACCCGGTCGGCTTGCAGACTTCGAGTTGATTGCTGGATTTTCACATCACCGTTAAAAACAGTCGAGTTTTTTTCGCCAATGTCAGCTGTATCAGCCTGAACATGAATCCGCTGATCGGCAGGTGATATACTCTCAATTGCTTTCTCCGGAACAACTGATTTTCCACACAGAGATGCGGCCTCCGAATGCGGCAAGGGAGTTTGTACGATATTGCCGCCGGATTCTGCTGTTTCAGCGAAGCCGCTATTATTTCCTGTGACAAAAATTATCAGCAGCAACAATTGCCTGATCAGAGCGGGGCAATATCGGGAAATCTTAATGATAGTATTGCGATATAGCATCAAAAGAACGACGGTTTATTTTACTGAAATCAGCCAGAATTGTATCAGACTGTCAGCTGCTAAGCAGAAAAATTGGATAGAGAACGGCAAAAAATATCGGCTGGTGAGCCATATATATCAACAAGCTGTGTTTGCCAGCAAGTGACAGTATACGTATCGGTAACACCGTAGAATGCCAGCGCGTGATTTTGTGTGACAGACTCCCGAAAAACGGTGTCTGATTCTGATAAACAAACAGCAATTTTCCAATAAACATCCCGATCAGGACCACCCCAAACCACGGGAACAAGGGGACATAATCTTCTGTAACCGGTTTATGTGCCGCCAGTCCTATCCAGCTCATGCTTTTGTTGTTAAAAAGTGAATGATTAAATACGAGATTGGTAACTATAAAACCTGTACCAAGAAACAGGTTAAACCAGTAGAACCTGGTGAACAGCAAACCCAGTACACTGGCAACCGCAATAAAATGTAAAATTCCGAAATAAATAAAACTTTTCGGGTAGAGAAACCAGGATGACAAACTGACAAGCAACGAACAAACCACCAGATAGCCAAGTCGTTTGAAATATCTCGGTTTGTTAATGCCGTGCCGTGTGGCAATAACCAGACTGACACCTACCAGGCAAAGAAACAGGCTGACAATAACAAGTCGAAAATTAATCCAGCCGGGATTGGTTCTGAAATTGGTATTTATAAAATGGAAATAATTGAGGTCAAAACAAAAGTGGTAAACAAACATCAACACTATCGCCAGTCCTCGCAGGGTATCGATAATTTGATAGCGTTGTTGTGTCAGAGTATTCATTGAGTATGCTGGTTTTATAAGTTAGTATCTACTTTATATTTTATTCCTATTTCCTGTCAAAACAACAATATTATATGATTTTATGGATTCGCGTTACCAACTGATTACTTCATGGCTGGACAGTATATTAAGTGGTGCCGAGTATACCCTGATGCCGGCATCAGCGGATGCAAGTTTCCGACGTTATTTTCGTGTCACCCTGTCGGACAAAACACTTATTGTTATGGATGCGCCACCAGACAAGGAAGACAGTCATACTTTTATTCGCCTGGCAAAAATATTTAAATCTGCAGGTGTTAATGTTCCGGAAGTTTTTGAGGAAAATTTTACAGACGGTTTTTTTCTGTTAAGTGATCTGGGTCATGAGCATTACCTGGCAAGACTGAATGAATCATCTGCTGACAGCTTATATGACGTGGCTCTGGATTCACTGCTGGTACTACAGCAGAACGGCCCGACAAATTTGCCACATTACGATAAAAAATTATTACTTGCAGAAATGCAGTTGTTTCCAGACTGGTATGTGAACAAGCACCTTGCTTATGTGTTGTCTGCTGATGAACAGGTTATGCTTGCACAGACATTTGACTACCTGGCAATAGCGGCATTGGCACAGCCTCGCGTTTGCGTTCACCGTGACTTCCATTCACGCAATCTGATGGTGGGAGATCCGGTTCCGGGGGTCATTGATTTTCAGGATGCGGTGTATGGTCCGGTGACTTATGATCTTGTCTCATTGTTACGTGATTGTTATATCGCATGGCCACAACAAAAAGTTTATCAGTGGGCAACACAATATTTTAAAAAATTAATCGATCACCGCATAATCGAATCGGTCAATGAGCGTCAGTTTATGGAATGGTTCGATCTGATGGGTATTCAACGCCACCTTAAGGCAACGGGTATTTTTGCACGTCTTCATTACCGGGATGGCAAATCCAACTATTTGAATGATATTCCACGTACACTAAACTATATTCAGGACGTTGCACCAGACTATCCTCAACTGCAATGTTTTGCGCAGCTGTTGCAAAAACTCAACGATTGACCGGCAGATATATACAAACACATCAAATTACATAAGTGAACCGGAATAAGGATATACATAAAAGAATGAAAGCGATGATTTTGGCAGCTGGGCGAGGTGAACGCATGCGTCCATTGACAGATTCGACGCCCAAACCATTGCTTGAAGTGAATGGTCAGCCAATACTCTCCTATCATCTTCATTCGCTGGCCAGAGCGGGCATCCATGATATTGTCATTAATCATGCCTGGCTTGGCGAACAAATTGTAGAGCGTTTTGGTGACGGTCATGACTTTGGTGTGCATATTCAGTATTCTGCAGAATCCGAGGCCCTCGAAACTGCCGGCGGTATACATCATGCGTTACCTTTGCTGGGCACTGAGGCCTTTATTGTTGTGAATGGCGATATCTTGACGGACTTTAATTTTGCAGAGTTGTCTGATTGTAATACTGAATACGCACATTTAATCATGGTGCCCAATCCTGTCCATCACCCCGAAGGCGATTTCGCGCTTGAGCAGGGCAAACTTTCTGAATCTGGCAGTGATAAATATACTTTTAGTGGTATTGGTGTCTATCATCCTGATTTATTCCGTAGCATTCCCGAGAAGAAATACCCATTAGCCCCGATTTTACGTGCTGCGATGCGAACGGGTAATATCAGCGGGCAACTGTATGAAGGTACATGGGTTGACATTGGCACGCCCGAGCGTTTGCAACAACTTAACCAGACAGGATTGAACTAGACAGTGGGCGAGGAAATCCAGTCAAATCGTTTTACTGAAGCTGATGCACAGCAATTCAAGTCGCGGCTACTCGAAGAAACAGCTTTATTGAAGGGCTGGATGGAAGACAAGTTTGATGACAAGCATTTTCGTGCCGGTTATGAGATCGAAGCGTGTTTGCTGGATGAAAATTTACAGGCATATGCGAACAATGATGCCTATCTGCAGAAATTGAATCACGACCTGGTTGGATACGAGCTTGCCAAGTTTAACGTAGAACTGAATGGTACGCCTTGCGAATTTAATGGTAATGTTTTTTCAACATTACATACCGAGTTGACTGATACACTAAAGACCTGTGACGAAGTTGCCCAGAGCATGGGTTCAAAGCTGATTACTATTGGTATATTGCCCTCATTGCGAAACGATCAGTTAACACTTGCGAACATGTCGGATCAACAGCGTTATCGTGCGTTAAACCGGGAAGTCGTTCGTTTACGTAAAGGCAAACCTGTTGTGCTGGATATAAACGGTGAAGAACATTTACGTATCACGCATCGTGATGTCATGCTGGAATCAGCTGCAACGTCGTTTCAGATACACTTTCAGGTACCGTTGTCCATGGCCGTGGCCATTTACAATGCCAGTGTGTTACTGTCCGCACCGCTGGTTGCTATCTCGGCAAATTCACCCTACCTGTTTGGCAAGAATCTGTGGGACGAGACGCGTATCCCATTATTTGAAATGGCAGTCGCTGCCGGGGGTTATAATGCCGCTGCGTATGGCCCAATTCGTCGGGTGACATTTGGTAGTGGCTATTTGCGCGACAGTATCTTTGAATGTTTTGCCGAGAACGTTGCGCATTATCCGGTCCTGTTGCCTGTGGAGTTTAATGAACCCCCGTCAAGCTTGCATTATGTCCGTTTTCACAACGGCACAATCTGGCGTTGGAACCGGCCGTTAATCGGATTCGAGGCAGACGGCAAACCGCACGTACGAATTGAACATCGGGTTATGCCTGCCGGACCCAGTGTCATAGATGAAATTGCTAACGCAGCCTTATATTATGGTGCAGCATACAGTATTGCAATGGATGCAGAAAATGCTGATAAAACTTTATCCTTCGACAAGGCACGTGATAATTTTTATCAGGCTGCCCGGTTTGGTTTACGTGCAAATATGAAGTGGTGTAATGAGCAGACCGTACAAGTAAAGGAACTACTCAAGCAGCAAATACTACCCATGGCTTACAAGGGGCTGGATGCGCTGGGAGTTTCAAGCATGGAGGCTGAAAAATACCTGGGAATTATTGAAGAAAGACTGGCTAAAAATATGAATGGTGCAACCTGGCAACGCGCATTTGTGAAAAAGAATGGAGCTGACATGGAACAATTAATTGCCGCCTATCTTGAGCAACAGCAATCGCAGCTTCCTGTTCACGACTGGCCAGTAAGTTTTTAGAGAGTTGTAAATGTTAAACGTTTTATATCAAATACCGCCCGGCATACTCGATTGTGAAGCGAATCAGCTTCATGATGCGCTGGGAGGTCCCAGTTTGCTGCATCTGGCAGGTGAGTCAGAGCAGATCATTTTTATATCAATACTGCTGCATGGTAATGAAGTCAGTGGCTGGTATGTCGTCAGACAACTACTACGTGAATACCAGATGAAGCCATTTCCAAAAACAATGATGATATTTATCGGTAATACGCTTGCAGCTGCTAAAGGTCTGCGTATGCTGCCGTCACAGCGGGATTTTAACCGTATATGGAAAGATGAGATAGAAGATACGGAATATGCTTTTGTCGGGCAGTTAAAAACAATCTTGTCGCAAAGTAAAATCTTTACTGCAATTGATATACATAATAATACCGGATTCAATCCGTTGTATGCATGTGTGAATGAGTTAAGCACTGAGTTTTTTAGTCTGGCAAAATTATTCGGTGATCTGGTTGTTTATTTTACCCACCCCGATAATGTGTTATCGATTGAACTTGCAAAACATGCCCCCTCATTAACGCTTGAGTGTGGCAAGCCAGGTGATCTGGAAGGCATCAATAAAGTCTGGCAGCTTCTGGAGTATTGTCTTGCCGCTGATCATCTTCCAGAAGTTGATGTTACTACACTGAATTTGTATGAGACGGTTGCCGTCGTCAAGGTGCCGGACAATATTTCAGTCGGTTTTGACACAGACAGTGATCTTCAGTTTGTGGTTGATATTGATCATATGAATTTTCGTGAACTGGCAAGTGGTACGGTCTGGGGACATATTAATCACGTCGGGGCAAAAACGCTGCTTGTGTATAATAATGACGGGGAAGACATTGCAGCCGAGTATTTCAGTTTTTCTGATCAAATTATACGCAGTGTGCGCCCCGTGATGCCGTCAATGCTGACCATGCGATCTGATATTATTCGCCAGGATTGTCTCTGTTACCTGATGCAACGTATTGATTTAACACAGCCTTAGCTGGTGCTATGCTTATAATTTGCAATATACACCATTTATATGATTAGCTGGATGGCGAGTTGCTTCTAAGTTGTTATAATTTATAACAAAAGTATAGGTAGGATGGCGAAATAGGAATGGATATGAAGTTAAGGCAATTTGCCAGTATCGTATTAAGTCTGATAGCCCTGACCGACACGGTTGCTGCCGATGTACCCTCCGCTGAAAAAGCCTTGTTGGCCAAGGATTATACTGCTGCTTTGACCGAGGTTGAGGCGGTTCTGAAAAGCCAGCCCGATAATTATGCTGCGCAATTTCTTAAAGCCAGAATTTTAACCGCACAGAAAAAAAACAATTCGGCAATTGCGATTTACGAGGCGCTGATTCGTCAGGCACCTGACCGTCCCGAGTCATTTAATAATCTTGCCAAGTTATATGCTGCCAAAGGAGATCTTGAAACGGCACGCCAATTGCTGGAAAAAGGTATCAAAACAAATCACAGCTATGCCACAGTGTATGACAACCTGAGTAAGGTGTATGTTGAAATGGCGCGTGATTCTTATGGCAAGGCTCTGAAGCTTAATCTTGCCAGACAGTCGGTTGCGTTAACCGGTCTGACATCACCCAATACATCGGCTAACAAAGACAACGCAACTGTGGTGTTGGCTGACGCAGCAAATGTGGGTCAATCCATGCCGGCCAGCGTAACGAACACAGAAAAAAATAATCTGCAACAGCAAAAAACCGATACAATTACGTCGCCAGCGCCAGCGCCAGCGCCAGCCAACCAGCAAGCTGCTGCCAGCGTTACAGCAGAACAAGCCACGGTGATTACCGCAAAGACGTCAGTTGCAAAAGCTGAGCAAGCCAGGGCAGTGGATGTCCAGGTAAAACCACAAGTCGTTGAACAGCTGAACAAGGAAGAATTGGTAACAACCTTGCAAGGCTGGGCGGCAGCCTGGTCTGCACAGCAGGTCGATCTTTATTTGTCGTTTTATGATGACCAATATCACCCGACCGGTACAAGCAGACAGGACTGGGTCAAGGAAAGACGCGTCCGGGTAAAGAAACCCAAATGGGTTCAAGTCACGCTAAATGATATTGAAGTCGCAGAAAATCGTGGCGAGCAGGTAGTGATTCAACTGGTGCAAAAGTATCGTTCCAACAGCTATCAGGATAAAACCAAAAAACAGCTGTTGCTGAAGAAAACACTGGATGGTTGGCGTATACTTTCTGAAACCAGTATTGCATTAATAAAGTAACAATTAAATCTGACTATGTTGGCAAATATTAAAATCCGAATCCTGATCGTAGCCCTTACCACGATAACACTGGTGATGTCCTATGCTTTTGCAAACCGGAATCAACCGGCTGAAGTAAACACTGCCATGTCTGGCAGTTCATACCAGATGCAGTTAACAGGCAAATCATCCGCCAATTCGAACAAGGCAAATGCTGATCTCGAAAAACTTGTTACAGAATTGAACACGCGTGTTGAACAGTACCCGCATGATTATGAAGCCACACTGATTAAAGCGTTGCTCTATATCAAGGCCGGTCATGCTGATGAAGCATTGTCGATTATCAACAAGTTAATAGAGACGGCGCCGGATTTTCATCTCGCACACCTGGTACGCGGTGATCTTCTCAGTATGCATTTAAAGCCGGTTGCCGGAATCGGGAATAATGCACTGATCGCAAGTATTGCCCCTGATGAGAATCTTGCGCTGGCTAATTTAAAGAACGAAGCGCTCGCGCGCATGAAGGCGTTTGTAGACAGGATTGATACCAATAAAATACCAAGACAATTATTAATGCTGGCACCGAATGTTAAAAATGCCATTCTGGTTGATAAAACCGAACATCGACTTTATGTCTATGCCAGACAGGGAACGCTTGCACCACCGCTACTGGTAAAAGATTTTTACGCCAGTACCGGAAAATTACAGGGAAACAAGTTAGCCAAAGGTGATCTGCGTACGCCCGAGGGCGTCTATTTTGTTACCAGCTGGTTGCCGGACAGCAAGTTGCCGGATAAATATGGAATAGGTGCATTTCCGGTAAATTACCCGAATGAACTGGATAACAAACTGGGGAAAACCGGTTATGGAATCTGGTTACATGGAACAGAGAGCGAATACTACAGTCGTCCGCCGCTGGATAGTGAAGGATGTGTGGTATTGCCAAACATCGATCTTGAAAAAATACTGTCCTATATCACACCCGGCGAGACACCCGTCATCATTGCCAATAAACTGATCTGGCTTGATTATGCTGAATGGACAAACGAACGTAATGAGGTCATGTCTGCGCTGGAATCATGGCGTAAAGACTGGGAGAGCCTTGATGTTGAAAAATATTTGTCTCATTACGCCGAAGATTTCTGGTCAGGAAATCATAATATTAAAACCTGGCAAAACAGAAAACGATCCATAGCGAGATCCAAAACCTTCCAGAATATCAAACTGACAGATATTTCCATGTATGCGTATCCTTACAAATATAAGGATGAAGATAATATCTATGTATTACGATTCAGGCAGAAATACAGTTCTAATAACTATCAGGGCGATATAAACAAACGCGTTTATATGGTCAAACGTGCCAGTCGTTGGGAAATCCTCTACGAGGGTAGTTAATATTCCCGTCAGTCGTAGCGTAGTTTGTACCAAATCAATCCAAGTAATTCATGCAGCGCATACTGAGTGTCACGCATTGCTTTTGAATCAGGTAAAAAAGATAAAAATGTAAGCGGTTGTCCGGTTAACAGACCGCGATAGCCGGTTGCTGCGGGAATAACCTTTATCCCTGTTTTCTCAAATGCCAGTATGGCCCGTGGCAGGTGCCATGCATGCGTTACCACGAATACATGAGTGATTTTTTTTTGTTTCAATATTTTGGCGCTGAACTGCGCATTTTCCCATGTGTTGTTACTCTTTTCTTCAAGCCATACATTCTTGATATTAAAAAAGTCTGCTAACTCGCGTTGCATTAGTAATGCTTCTGATAGGTACAACCTGTCAGGATCGTTTTCAAGCGGATTGCCGCCGGTGGCGAGAATCGGCAAACCGGTTAGTTGGTGTAAATAAACTGCATAGCGAAGCCGCACCAGACTGTTTTCTGATACCACATCCCGCTTGTATTCCGGCGCCTCCCTGTATCGACTTGCGCCTAATACAACGATAGCCTGTGCCGGCGAGTTTTTAATTTCTGCAGTTGATAACGGCTCAACTGATTCAAGCAGGGTAAAGAGGATTTTCCCGGTGATAGGCAAACATAAAATTATAAACATAATGAAACTTGCTACGAATACCAGATTACTGGCCACATAGCGGCGACGCCTGAAGAGCAGGTATCCGAATAACACCAGCAAGATAAATATCCCGGGAGGCGTAATCATTGATTCAATGATGCGAAGCAGATAAATTTCCATTTTGTCCTGTAAATAATGTGAAATTAAAGCAGGTTGGTTAAGTGTTGAATCAGTTTCGAATGTATATTGGTAAAGTCATCCTGTATTTCGAGTGAGAACATGTCTGTTACTTCAAGATCAGGATAACCACAAGGGTTGATAAATTCAAACGGGGAAAGATCCATATCTATATTGAGTGACAAGCCGTGGTAGGTAAATCCTTTTTTAACCCTGAACCCGAGCGCAGCAATTTTTTTACCATTTACGTACACCCCCGGTGCGTTTTCCTTGCCACTTGATGAAACGCCATATTCTGCAAGCAAGCGAATTACAGCCTGTTCGATTCGTTGCACAAAATCATGAATGCCATATCCTCTTTCATTCAGGTCAACCAGAAAATAGACGACCAGCTGTCCGGGGCCATGGTAGGTGACCTGGCCGCCACGGTCGACCGGTATGACAGGAATGGAAGGGGTTTTGATAAAATGCTGACGTTTGCCATTGAGTCCGAGGGTGAAAACCGGAGTGTGTTGTAACAACCACAATTCATCCGGCGTTTTTGTTTCTGTATTGCGAATGCGGTTTTTGGTAAAAGACTGCATGGCATGCCATGTTTGTTCGTAATCCTGTTCTCCAAGTTCGCGGATTACTGGCGTAAACTGGCTCATACTTTTAGAGAGCCATTAACACATGTTCGTTTGCCGAGAGAGCGATATAGATATTATCGAGTTGTTCACGGCTTGTTGCAGTGATAGTCACTGTGTAGGCATGATAGTTATTCTTTTTGCTATCACGTTGAGTAATTTCAATAATGTCACTTTCGGGAACATGTGTGGCAATAATTTCTGTTAACGATATTTTCAGCTCAATAGTAGCCTTGCCCATTATCTTGATAGGGAACTCGCAAGGGAATTCAATCAGGCTTTCCTCGTTCATTGTCGTAGTTTGTCTTTATAGTTGAGAAAATGATTTAACATTGCTTTATAGACCGGACCAGGTTTGCCGTTTCGAACCGGTTTCTCATCAACGGTCGTAACTGGAATAATATCTTTTGTTGAGCTGGTAAGCCAGATTTCATCTGCAGTTCCCAGATCATTTACCAGCACCGTGGTTTCTTCACAATGCAGATTGTTTTTATGTGCAAGCTCAACGACCAGATCGCGTGTAATACCGGGCAACAGATTATCAGATTTGGCCGGTGTTCTAATGACGTTATCCTGCACTATAAAAACATTACTGGCAGAACCTTCAGTAACGACACCATGTCGAACAAGTACAGCTTCTGTCGCATTGTTATCTACAGCCTGCTGGCGTAGTAAAATATTGGGTAACAGGGCAATGGCCTTGATATTACAAAACTTCCAGCGAATGTCATCCAGGGTAATAATTCTGACACCATTGTTAATGATGTCTGGTGCGACAGTTTGCATGGGGTTTGCCATAACAAAAACTGTCGGACTGGTATTAGCGGGAAATGCATGGTCGCGTGGCGCAACACCTCGTGTGACTTGTACATATACAGATAAATCTCCCGTTGTCTGCTGGTCAATCAGTTTGGTGAGCAAACTATTCCACTGTTGCGGATCAAGTGGACTGTTAATACGAACAGCAGCCAGTGAGTTATTCAATCTGACCAGGTGTTCATCCAGTCTGAATAATTTCCTGTTAAATACGGGAATAACTTCATAGACACCGTCACCAAAAACGAAACCACGATCAAGAACAGAGACTTTCGCTTCTGATATGGGGAGAAACTCCCCATTGAGATAACAAATATGGGATTGTGACATGATATCTGGCTTACTCGAACATCAGAATAATATTATCAACAAGTTTGCGCCATAGCCCGCCTTCCGGCACGTCTTCAAGTGCAACCAGTTCGTGAGTTGACAGGGTTTCACCCGCAAGCGTGATGTTGACCTTGCCAAAACCTTGTCCCTTTTTAGCGGGTGCATTTATCAGACTGGCGACCTGGATATCTGCCTTGATGTTTTTACGTGAGCCACGTGGCGCAGTAATATACAGGTCTTGCAGTACGCCGAGCTTGAGCTCTTTTTCTTCACCTTTATATATACGCATTGTCGTCATCGGTTTACTGGCATCGTGCAGGATAAATGATTCAAAGAACCGGAACCCGTAACCAAGCAACTTGCGGCTGGCAGTCTCACGCAGTTTTTCAGATTTCGTTCCTGCAACAACAGAAATCAGGCGCATATTATCCTGTTTTCCGGAAGCAACCAGACAATAACCTGCTGATTCTGTATGCCCCGTTTTGACGCCGTCAACCCGGTCGTCGATCCATAACAAACGGTTTCGGTTAGGTTGTTTGATGTTATTGTATTTATACTCTTTGGCACTAAATAATTTATATCCTTCCGGAAAATTACGAACGAGAGCATAGGTCAGCAGCGCCAGATCATGCGCTGAAGTATAGTGATTCTTGTCCGGCCAACCTGTACTGTTGGTAAAATGAGTTTGTTTCATTCCCAGGACCTCGGCGTGTTTGTTCATCAAGTTGGCGAAGGCTTCTTCACTTCCTGCGACGTGTTCCGCAAGGGCGACAGAGGCATCATTGCCGGACTGGACAATTATTCCCATTAGCAACTCTTTTACGCTAACAAAAGAATTAACTTCAATAAACATTCGTGACCCGCCCATGCGCCAGGCTTTTTCGCTTACCTTCACCTGGTCTTCCAGCTTGATGCTGCCGCGTTGCAGCTCATCAAATACAACATATGCAGTCATAATTTTGGTCATGCTGGCCGGTTCTATTTTGTCATGCGATTTTTCCTCTACCAGCATGCGACCGCTGTTCACATCCATCAACACATACGCATTGGCACTGACGTCAGGTGCGGCGGGAATCAGGGTTGGAGTGGCGGCCAGACTGCTGCCAGGAATGACGGTGGTTAACATGATTCCCAGAGCCGGGATGAGTAAAAGTCTGCCTGCTATCATGTTGCTGCAGGCAGATATCAGGTGGGTGACAAACTGCATAATTTCCTCGAATAACTGATGAATGACTGGCTAATTGTACAAGTTCCAGGAATAGAAACCTAGCGGAGGCATTGATTATCGCTAGTCGATCACAATTTGCGGAGCAGCAAGGCCTGTCCGTGCAATCTTGCTGGCAACCAGATCTGCAATCTCTACCGTGCTGAATGGTCCAACACGGACCCGGTAAATTTTGTCATCTGGATAGTAGGTAACGCTGGTGGGCTGCGAGATGGCAATACGTGCGAGTTTTGTGTGCATCTTGAGGGCATTTTTCTTTTGTAGATAGGCCCCCGCCTGCAGGTAAATCTGGTAGTTATTTATCGCATCATCTTTATTGGCTGCTGTTCGGGTGGCTGAAGTTGCAGGGCTTTCCGTGTCGACAGCTTCAATTTCAACAACGGCCGTTCCGTGCGGGATGACCCTGAGCTTTTTCGCGGCAGCGTACGACAGATCGATTAGCCGATCATGATGAAACGGACCACGATCATTCACGCGCACGATGACAGAACGACCGTTTTTTAAATTTGTTACACGAACATATGATGGCAATGGCAGATGCTTATGTGCAGCAGTCATCTTGAACATATCGTAGGTTTCACCATTTGATGTTTTATGACCGTGAAATTTTTTTCCATACCAGGAAGCAACGCCACGCTGGTGATAGCCTCTGCTTGTGCCGAGAACCTTGTAGCGTTTACCAAATACGACATAATCTTTATTGCCGCCTGTGCTGAGCGGTTCATTTGTCGGTACAGCGTCGGGGATATTATCAGCATTTATTTTTCTGTCTGGCGGTGCGTCGTGTCGCATCGCATAACGACTGCTGGTTGTACTGCAGCTGGCGAGCATGATACCCAACCAGATTACCAGAGTAATTTTGTACATGTTTACATACCCTGTTTTATCGCCTGACTCAACTGGTACACGGCAAGTGAATATAAAGCACTATGATTATAGCGTGAAATAACGTAAAAATTATCCCAGCCTACCCAGTATTCATTGCTACCATCTTCTTTTTCAAATGCAATCAGTCGACCGTTCAGGTTACTCGGTATTTCTTCAGGTAATACCACACCATTATCGAGCAGTTCGCGATATGTTTTATTCGGTTTAAGTCCCTTGCCGAGCAGTGATTTGAATTTTTCACCATGCACTTTTACCGGTGAAATTATAGGTTGGCCGGGTTTCCACTTGTGTTTGCTAAAATAGTTTCCGACACTGCCAATCACGTCCGCATGGTTGTCCCAAAGGTTTCGATTACCGTCGCCATCAAAATCGACTGCATAGCGCCTGAAGCTGCTGGAAATAAATTGTGGCATGCCCATTGCGCCTGCATAGGAACCGGTTTGTTTTAACGGATCCAGTTTCTCCTCTCGCGTCATCAGTAAATATTGTTCGAGTTCCTTGCGAAAAAAACTGCTACGTGGCGGATAGGCAAATGCCAGTGTAGATAAAGCATCAATTACCGGGTAACTGCCTTTATGTTGCCCGTAACGAGTTTCGACGCCAATGATCGCTATTAAGATTTCCGCGGGAACGCCATACTTGTCAGCAGCTTTTTGTAAAATATCGCCGTGTTCTTTCCAGAATTTTACGCCACCGTCGATCCGGCTTTGGGTCATGAATATTTTGCGGTATTCAAACCAGGGTTTGCTTTCAGCCGGACGCGACATTGTTTCGATAATGCGGGGATAAAGCCGGACTTGCGCAAAAATATCTTCCAGTTGTCGTTGACTGAATTTATGCGTTTGAGTCATCTCACGTATAAACTGATTAATCGGTTTATAGTCGTCAAATTTTCTCGGTGCATAGGCAGTAACGGCAGCGATTGCGCTAAACGTAGTTAGCACTGCAACTGCGACGAAAAAGCGTTGATGTTTAAACAGTTTTCTTAATTTCATCATTAGTTTGCAATCAATTTTCTGTGAGTTTGAATAGACATAAGGATACCGAAACCTGCCATCAAGGTCACGAGGGATGTGCCACCATAACTGACCAGCGGTAATGGTACACCAACAACAGGTAATATACCGGATACCATACCCATGTTGACAAATACATATACAAAAAATGTTAATGTCAGGCTGCCAGCGAGCAGGCGGGAAAATGTATCCTGTGCCTGGCTGGCGATGACCAGTCCTCGACCGATAATATATGCGTATATGATGAGTAAAAACAGTACGCCGATCAGGCCAAATTCTTCACTGAATACGGCAAATATAAAGTCAGTCGATCGTTCGGGCAGGAAGTCAAGATGTGACTGTGTTCCGCTTAACCAACCTTTGCCCTGAATTCCGCCTGAGCCGATAGCGATAGTAGACTGAATAATATGGTAGCCCGTGCCAAGTGGATCATTATCCGGGTTGATAAATGTTAGTACCCGATTGCGCTGATAATCATGCAACAGGTAGTTCCAGACAAAGGGTGCACTTGCGGCAATCGCTACGAGAACGGAAATTATCATGCGCCAACTCAGGCCGGCAAGAAACAGTACGAAGCAACCGGCACTGGCGATCAGAATAGATGTACCCAAATCAGGTTGTATTGCAACAAGCCCGGTCGGTATGGCGAGCATCAGGATTGCAACAAAGATGGTGGAGCGTTTTGGTGGTAATAATGCTTCGGCAAAGTACCAGGCAATAACCATGGGTAAAGCAAGTTTCATGATTTCTGATGGTTGAAATCGGAACAAACCGAAGTCAAGCCAGCGTCGCGCTCCCTTACCAATATCGCCCATTACAACTACCATTACCAGTAATACCAGGCCAATTAAAAAGATCCAGGGTGCCCAAAAACGCAGCGCATGAGGTGAAATTTGCGCGATGGTGAGCATTACACCAAAAGCAACCAGCAAGTGAATTGCCTGTCTGGTGACAATATTGAAATTTTGCCCGGATGCACTGTACAAAATAAACGTACCGAGTATAGCCAGAATCAGCAAGCTGCCTAGCAGGGGCAAGTCGATATGCAGGTGGTGTAATAACCGCCGGCTCGCCTTGATACGGCCTTCGTTATAATTATCAGTGCTGTTCAGTAACATCATTAATTATTGGGTGAAGTAAATACTCATCAAATATTTTGCGTGCAATAGGCGCAGCGGCTGAACCACCATGGCCGCCATTTTCAACTATGATTGCAATTGCAATCTTTGGTGCCTCAACCGGCGCGAAGGCGATGTATAAGGCATGGTCTCGCAGTTTTTTCTCAATTTTATCTTCCTTGTATTCCTCATCTTCCTTGATGCCAAATACCTGGGCGGTACCGGTTTTTCCGGCCATCTTATACTGGATACCCGGCGCAGTGCTGCGTGCAGTACCGTGTAAACTGTGTACAACAGCCTGCATGGAAGCAATCATGTGATTCCAGTTTTCCTGTTCGGCAATAATAACAGGTTGCAGGGCGCGGGGCGGAATTGCTTCGCGAATGGAAATACTCGGATCCTCTGTTGCAAGCAAGACACGGGGTTGCTGCCGTTGACCCTTATGTGCCAATGTCGCTGTGCTGGCTGCCAGCTGGATAGGCGTAACCAGGTTGAAGCCCTGACCAATACCGGTAATCAAGGTTTCGCCGGGGAACCACGGCATTTGACGATTTTTACGCTTCCACTCACGTGAGGGCAACAAGCCGGGACGCTCACCTCGTAAATCAACGTTGGTCAGCTTGCCAAAGCCAAAGGCATCGAGAAACGGCGAAATACGATCAATTTTCATTTTTTCCGCAAGTTCATAAAAAAACACATCGCAGGATTCGACGATAGCCTTGTGCAGATCGGTTTTGCCATGACCTTCTTTTTTCCAGTCACGATATTTACGTGGATCATTTTTTGGTTGATAAGAACCCTTACAGTTTACCTTGTCATGCGTTGTTATAATTTGTGTTTCCAGACCGGCCAGCCCGATAAATGGTTTGATGGTAGATCCCGGCGGGTAGCGTCCACGAATGGCACGGTTAAAAAAGGGTTGTGCCGGTGATGATTCAAGCAGCTTGAATTCCTTGGTGTCCTGTACGTTTACAAACAGGTTGGGATCAAAGCCGGGGAAACTTGCCATGGCAAGCACTGCACCATTACTCGGATCTATTGCTACCAGCGCACCAGCATGGTTTTCAAACGCTGCTTTGGCAATGATGTGCAGACGAATATCGAGGTTAAGATATAAATTTTTGCCCGGTACCGGCAAGATTCTGTCTTCTTCCAGTACCCGCAGAACCCGACCGTAGGCATTCGTTTCTACACGTTGTACCCCCATTTTCCCGTGCAGTATTTTCTCGTAGTATCTTTCAACACCGGTTTTACCGTAACGACTGTTGTTGGTATAGTTAGAGGCATCAACACTACTCAGTTCATCTTCGTCAATACTACTGACATAACCGACAGTATGCGCTGCCAGATCTTTTAACGGGTAGTGACGAATCAGTTCTGCGTTGATTTCAACACCATCCAGACGGTGACTGTTAACGGCGATGCGGGCACGCTCCTGATCCGTCAGATGGTAGCGTAACGGAATACCTTCAAATCGACGTGTCTTTTTCAGGTTTTTATAAAAGCGTTTTTTATCTTCTGCCGTAATGGAGATAAGCGATTCAATCTCTTTTATTGTGGCTTTCATGTCTGTAACACGTTCAGGAATAATTTGCAGGCTGAAACCGGGTATATTCTCTGCCAGCAAAACACCATTACGGTCATATATCAGGCCGCGTGTGGCGGGGATGGGCTGTACGCTGACACGATTATTTTCAGATAGCGTGGTGTAATGACTCTGATTGATAACTTGTAAATAAAATAATCGAATGATTAATACAAATACCATCAGTAGAATAATAAATACCATGGTTAACAGGCGGTGATTAAAAATTATCGCCTCACGAATATGATCTTTCAGTGTGAGATTGCTGTAACTGACCATGACTTCTGGATCTACTGGCTGTTAGGTAACACGGTAATTACGCCGAATGGCACGTAGCAGATAAAAAACAACTGACCACGCCAGGGCAGAAGTTATGGCAGGGAGTATGAACATCCACCATTCGACCTGTTTGCCCGACAAGGATTTTAGCCAGACTACGATCGAGGTTTGTAGCAATATAAAAAAGAATACACTGACACACTGCTGCCATACCGGGAAATTTCGAATCCGCTGATAAACCCGAATCAGTATGTAGGCGAGCAAGGCAAACGTCAGTGCATGCGGGCCAAGCAGGCCACCACGCAATACGTCCAGAAATAACCCGACAATCCAGGCAGTACCAACTCCTACCCTATGTGGCAGGGCGATGATCCAGTACATGAGCACCAGCATGACCCATTCAGGTTGAAATATTTTAACAGACTCGGGCAAGGGGATAATGGATATCGCAAAACTGATAACGATAGAAATGATAATCGTCAGGCCACCACGGGATTGGATGCTATTCATGGTGTCGCCAGCTCTTTTTTACCACAAGCCATATCGACTTTTTGACGGGATTCATCAGAAAGCCAAACCAGCAACACATCCCGGCTGCGATTAATTTTTGCCATGGGAACGGCGATGACATGCATGAAGGGAAGTTTTGGGTTAATGCTGGCTTCAATGACTTTAGCTGCCGGGTAACCGGCTGGAAAGACACAACCAAATCCTGATGTGACAAGCATATCACCCACCTTAATATCAGCATTATTCGGTAAATGTAATAATTCGAGATTGCCACTTGCACCCATACCCACAGCGATTGTGCGTAAACCGTTTCTGACAACTTCAACTGGCAGGGAATGATTTGGATCGGTAATCAGCATCGCGGTGCTCGTAACAGGTGTGACATGCACGACCTGGCCCATCACACCTTCGGCATTGAGTATGGGTTGACCCGGATATATTTGCCCGTCATCGCTACCTTTATTAATAACCACCTGTTGTTGAAACGGGTCGAGATCGACGGCAAGAATTTCGGAAATCAGGATACGCTCACCAACCCGTTTGGATGATTTGAGTAATTCACGTAATTTAATATTTTCAGCTTCAATGAAGGTCAGTTTTTGTAATTGCGCTTTTAGGATCTGGTTTTGCGTGCGCAGTTGGTCATTATTTTCCTGAAGTTGATCACGCGACACGAGGGTATTGGAAGACCAGTCAAACAAATCACTGGGAATATTCACGATATAACGTACAGGATAGATGACTAAATCCAGCCCGGAGCGCAGGGAATTAACATAATGCGTGTAGTGATCCAGAAACATCAGCATCACGGACAGTGCCATGAGCAAGAATAACCTTACCGTTGCGGATGGCCCTTGTTGGAAAAGCAGTTTAACCGGATATCTCCTTCATTCGCGCGAATAAATGAAGGCTATTTCACCAATAAGCGTTTGATATTGCAAGCATTGACCGAAGTTAGTGCGAGGGTTCTATTCAAAGGCGAATAAATCACCACCGTGCTCGTCCATCATTTCCAGGGCCCGGCCACCGCCACGTGCGACACAGGTCAGCGGGTCTTCGGCAATAATGACCGGCAGGCCGGTTTCTTCCATCAGCAAGCGATCAATATCGCTTAATAATGCGCCACCACCGGTGAGCACCATGCCACGCTCGGCGATATCGGCAGCCAGTTCTGGCGGGGTTTGCTCGAGCGCAGTTTTCACGGCGCTGACAATCCCGGATAAGGGTTCTTGCAGGGCTTCGAGGATTTCGTTGCTGTTCAGCGTGAAGCTGCGCGGTACACCTTCGGCGAGATTTCGGCCGCGTACTTCCATTTCACGCACTTCATTGCCGGGATAAGCCGTACCAATTTCATGTTTAATGCGTTCTGCAGTAGATTCACCAATCAAACTGCCGTAATTACGGCGAATATAATTGATAATGGCGTCATCAAAGCGATCGCCACCAATGCGAACCGAGGCTGAATACACAATACCGCTCAGTGAAATGACGGCGACTTCGGTGGTACCACCGCCGATATCCACGACCATAGAGCCACTGGCTTCGCTAATCGGCATGCCTGCACCAATCGCCGCGGCCATCGGTTCTTCTATTAAATAGACTTCACGTGCACCTGCTCCTGCAGCGGATTCGCGAATTGCACGACGTTCTACCTGGGTTGAGCCACAGGGAACACAAATCAAAACACGTGGGCTGGGGCGGAAAAAACGTGCCTCGTGTACCTTACGAATGAAATGTTGCAGCATTTTCTCGGTGACAGTGAAGTCGGCAATGACGCCATCTTTCATCGGGCGAACGGCAACAATGTTACCCGGCGTACGTCCGAGCATGCGCTTTGCTTCCTGACCGACGGCAGCGATACTTTTCGGGCCGCCGGGTCCACGTTCCTGGCGAATAGCCACAACCGATGGCTCATTCAGGACGATGCCACTGCCACGGACATAAATCAGGGTATTGGCGGTACCAAGGTCAATTGAAATATCGTTGGAGAACATACCACGTAATCGGTCAAACATAGGTTTTGTACTTTATAGTGTTGAGGTAAAGGCCTACTTTAATTAAAGTCAGGGGTTTGGGCAAGCATACATATATGATAAGTTAGCGCTTTTGCCGAGACAGTGCCACACAAGTCACAAACAAGGCAAATACAGGACGCGCACTGGTCACAAGCCGGTAACAAGCATACGATTTGGCGAAATGACAGAGCATCGCTAAATGTGCCTGACAATGCCATGTTATCTTAAAATTGGGGAAAGAGGTTAAAATGTCACTCGATAAATCTGATGTCGAAAAAATTGCACATCTGGCACGACTCGCCATTGATGACGATGCCAAGCCAGAATACGTCAGTAACCTGTCAAATATTCTTGCCCTGGTCGAACAAATGAGCGCGGTGAATACCGATGATGTTGAACCGATGGCGCACCCGACTCATGCCATGCAACGGCTGCGTGAAGACGTGGTGACTGAAACCAATCAGCGTGAACAGTTTCAGGCAATTGCACCGGCAGTCGAAGATGGATTATATCTCGTCCCGCAAGTAATTGAATAACAATTGAATCGCAACCGAATTGATCAGGTGCCACTGGGTAACATCAGGTAAAACATTTCATGCACAACAAAACACTCGCGCAACTGGCGCAAGGCTTAAAAGACAAAACATTTAGCAGTGTTGAACTAACAAAACATTTTCTTGCGCGTATTCATGCGCATGACAGCAAGCTAAACAGTTTTATCACCATTGCCGATGAGCATGCTCTGGCGCAGGCAAAACAGGCAGATGCGATGATCGCAACGGGAAAGGCAACATCCCTTACCGGCATTCCATTGGCGCAAAAAGATATTTTCTGCACCAGGGGAATCAAAACATCGTGCGGTTCCCGCATGCTGGATAATTTTATTTCACCGTATGATGCAACCGTTATTGAAAGATTTAACAAGGCAGGCAGCGTGATGTTGGGTAAAACCAATATGGACGAGTTTGCGATGGGTTCATCGAATGAAACCAGCTTTTACGGCGCAGTGAAAAATCCCTGGGATCTGCAACGCGTACCGGGTGGTTCATCAGGCGGTTCATCAGCGTCGGTTGCTGCACGCATTGCACCTGCTTCAACCGGAACGGACACGGGTGGTTCCATTCGTCAACCCGCTGCACTGTGTAATCTGACAGGACTTAAGCCAACCTATGGTCGCGTATCACGTTACGGCATGATCGCGTTTGCCTCGAGTCTGGACCAGGCTGGTACCTTTACCCAAACTGCGGAAGACGCCGCGATGATGTTGCAAGTGATGGCGGGGTTCGATGAACGAGACTCGACTTCAATCGACATCGCCGTACCGGACTATAGTGCCAGCCTTAACAAATCACTTAAGGGATTAAAAGTCGGCTTGCCAAAAGAATATTTCGACGCGGGTCTTGATGCAGAAGTCGCGAAAGTCATTGAAACGGCCATTGATGAATATAAAAAACAGGGCGTGGAATTTATTGATATCAGTTTGCCGAACTCTACTTTATCTGTACCGGCCTATTACGTAGTTGCACCGGCAGAGTGTTCATCCAACTTGTCCCGTTTTGATGGTGTGCGATTTGGTTACCGTTGCGAGGATCCAAAAGATCTGGAAGATTTGTACAAACGTTCACGTGGCGAAGGTTTTGGTGCTGAAGTAAAACGTCGCATCATGATTGGCGCCTACGCCTTGTCAGCCGGCTATTACGATGCCTATTACCTGAAGGCACAAAAAATTCGCCGCCTGATCAGTGATGACTTTGTCGAAGCATTTAAAAAAGTGGATGTGATCATGGGACCGACATCACCGGGTACGGCATTTAAAATTGGTGAGCGTGCCGATGACCCGATTACCATGTATCTTTCCGATATCTACACGATTGCTGCCAATCTTGCCGGCTTACCGGCAATGTCCATTCCCGCGGGTTTTGTCAATAAATTACCCGTAGGTTTGCACCTGATTGGTAATTATTTCGAAGAAGCGAAATTATTAAATGTTTCGCATCAATATCAACTTAATACAGACTGGCATAGCAAAGTGCCGGCTGAATTTGCATAAGGAGTTTCTGACTATGCAATGGGAAGTCGTTATTGGTCTCGAAATTCATGCACAACTTGCAACGCAGAGTAAAATATTTTCCGGTGCGCCCATCGCCTATGGTGCTGAACCCAATACCCAGGCCTGCGCGGTTGATTTGGGTTTGCCCGGTGTATTGCCTGTTTTAAACAAGGAAGCCGTGCGCAAGGCAGTAAAATTCGGTCTGGCGATAGATGCCGAGATTGCACCGATTTCTGTTTTCGCACGCAAAAATTATTTTTACCCCGACTTACCCAAGGGCTATCAAATCAGCCAGTTTGAATTACCAATCGTAGGTAAAGGGCAGGTTGTGATTGAGCTTGAAGATGGCTCGACCAAGACTGTTGGGGTGACACGCGCGCATCTGGAAGAAGACGCAGGAAAGAGTTTGCATGAAGATTTTCAGGGCATGACCGGAATTGATTTGAACCGCGCCGGTACGCCATTACTGGAAATCGTTTCCGAACCGGACATGCGCTCGGCAAAAGAAGCCGTGGCGTACATGCGCAAGATTCATTCTATCGTGCGCTATATTGATATTTGTGATGGCAATATGCAGGAAGGTTCATTTCGCTGTGATGCCAACGTTTCAATTCGACCCAAAGGTCAGCAGGAATTCGGTACGCGTGCCGAGTTGAAAAACATCAACTCATTCCGTTTTGTTGAACGTGCCATCGAATTTGAAATTGATCGTCAGATTGATGTGCTGGAATCCGGTGGTACGGTAGTACAGGAAACGCGTCTCTATGATGCAGACAAGCACGAAACCCGCTCCATGCGTTCGAAAGAAGAAGCCAATGATTATCGTTATTTCCCTGATCCGGATTTATTGCCGGTTGAAGTGACACGCGAATTGCTGGATGAAATGAAAGCATTGTTACCGGAACTGCCGGATGCAAAAAAAAGCCGTTTTAAAAATGAATTCAGTCTCAGCGTAGATGAAGCCGGAATTCTTACATCCTCGCGTGAGATGGCTGATTATTATGAAGCGGTTGTAAAAACCTGCCAAGAACCCAAGCTTGCCGCGAACTGGACAATCAGTGAATTGACCGGTCGCTTGAACAAGGAAGATATGTCGCTGAGTGACAGTCCGATCAGTGCTGAAATGCTTGGCGGTATGATTAAACGCCTGGCAAAAAATGCCATTACCAGCAAAATGGCGAAAGAAGTGTTTGATGCAATGTGGAATGGGGAAGGGGACGCCGACGCAGTTATTGAAAAGCGCGGCTTAAAACCGGCGGACTCGGGTGAAGTCGAAAAATTTGTGGATGAAGTGATTGCAGCTAACCCGGAACAAATCGAACAGTTCAGGGCGGGTAAAGATAAAGTATTGGGTTTCCTCGTCGGACAAATCATGAAAGCGAGCAAAGGCAAGGCTGATCCGGCGCAGGTGAGCAAACTTTTGCGCGATAAACTAAAATAACCGCAGGCGTTGTTTCAGATTCCGGCATGCTACACCACGACACATTACTACGCTTCCTGTTTGAAAATGTTGCGATACGCGGCAATATCGTACAGCTGGATGCGAGTTGGCAAGCAATATTAGGTCAGCATGATTATCCCGAGGTTGTTCGCAATATCCTGGGACAAATGCTGGCGGCAACGTCCCTGTTATCTGCCACGTTAAAATACAATTCGCGAATTACCATGCAAATACAGGGTGATGGAGTTATTCCCATGCTGGTGACAGAATCCAGCAGTGAACGTGCGATACGCGGTATTGCTCATTTTCATGCACCCGTACCGGATAAATCTTTAAAAGAACTGGTTGGCAATGGCAGGCTGGTTATTACACTGGAACCTGAACAAGGCTATGAGCGTTATCAAAGTATCGTTGAGCTTAAGGGTGAAACATTATCCGACGCGTTAACACATTATCTGGTGTCGTCTGAACAGCTGGAGACACAATTGTTTTTATTTGCAAACGCAAAATATGCGGCCGGGTTATTGATACAAAAATTACCCGAGCAAACTCCCGCAGATAATGATGCATGGGAAAGAATAGGAATCTTGTCAGGAACAATCAGAGCAGAAGAGTTGTTACAATTACCGCCACAAGAGATAATTCATCGTTTGTACCATGAGGAAGATGTGCGTGTATTTGAACCGGAGCCGGTTTTTTTCCGTTGTTCCTGCTCAAAGGAACGGGTTGCCAATATGTTACAATCGCTTGGTTATGAAGAAGTAAAAAGTATTCTAGTGGAACAGGAGGCAATCGATATTGCCTGCGAATTTTGTAATCATAAGTATGTGTTTGATGCTGTTGATATTGAACACCTGTTTGCCGCCGCCACGGTGCATGATGCGCCCCCTACCAAACAATAATGCAGATCAATGATGATCGATAAACCTATTATATATAGTATGTTGACGAGCGTGATTGTAAACTTGATTGGTTATCTTTATTATCGCTGGAAATTCAGGCGCGGAATAATGTCGGCGGAACTCTGTAAATGGCGTTACTTTTTGTATACCCTGGTCGTCAGTTGTTATGCCGGACTGTTTTTGTTTCGCTCCCTGTCGCGCGTGATGCATGATGCGATTGCGCCAGGTCGACCTGATGAACTGGTTATTCTGTTGATGCATGTTGTCCTGATTTTACCGTTTGCCTGGTATGCAAGACGTTATATGGAAAGATAAAAAAATGTCAGGTAAAAATGCTGTATGAAAGTAATGGGTCAGACTATTGAAAGCACGCTGGATGATGCAACCAGTCTGTTAAAAGACGTAAGTGACAGTGCCAGACTGGATTCGGAATTGTTACTTATGCATGTACTGAAAAAAGATCAAAGTTTCCTTTACGCATGGCCTGAGCAGGAACTTGATTCACAGGATGTCGATGATTTTCATGAACTGGTGAACCGGCGCAAGCAAGGTGAACCAATAGCCTATATAATCGGGTATAGGGACTTTTGGTCCTTACGCCTGCTGGTAAATTCACACACGCTTATACCGCGTCCCGAAACCGAAACGCTGGTTGAACAAGCCGTTGCCCTGATACGAAAACACAATCTGCAGAATATTCTGGATCTTGGGACCGGTAGTGGTGCAATAGCACTGGCGATAGCCAAAGAATGCCCTGGCGTATCGGTTACGGCTATCGATAAATCAGAAAGTGCCCTGACTGTTGCCGAGCAGAACAAACACAACAACCAGATTACAAATGTCGATTTTCTGCAGAGTAGCTGGTTTAGCTCATTGGAAAATTCACAATTTGAGCTCATAGTGGCGAATCCACCCTATATTGCAGAGAATGATCCGCACTTGTATCAGGGTGATGTGCGATTTGAACCGCAACACGCATTAATAGCCGGTAGCAAAGGCCTGGATGACCTGACTTCGATCATTAGTGAGGCACAATTACACCTATACCCGTCGGGTTGGCTTATATGTGAACACGGATTTCAGCAGGCATTGCCGGTTACCGAGCTGTTTATTAATTATCAGTACCAGAATATCAAGACTTTTCAGGATCTTGCAGGTCTTGATCGTATTACACTTGGGCGCAGTCCAGGCTCGCGCGCCAGTCAGTAAATCCGTATATCATAAAAAAAATCTTTGCTGGCGTACTTGATAGCATTTGATTGCCTACTAGGATTAGAGTGTAAGGTGGCCATATGGAATCATTACTGAAACAACGCGAAATAGTGTTCGCCGAACCGCACCCGGACAAGAACCAGGCGCGCTCGGCGATGATGTTATTAATGGTTGTTCCGGGTATTGAAAAGGTGACAATACTGTCTGCAACACGATTGTTGGTGAGCTACCAGCTTGATCAGGTCACGTTGTTAAATCTTCATGACGCACTTCATCTGGTCGGGTTCCATCTCGATAATAACCTGCTGACCAAACTCAAGAATGCACTTTATTATTATTCCGAAGAAACCCAGCAAGCAAACATGGGAATAAAAGGTATAAAATCCACCAAGCATCTGTTTATGAATCGCTATAAACAACTCCCCCATGGCTGTCGGGATGAACGCCCCGAGTACTGGCGAAAATATTTGTAGCCATTCCCGCTTCTATTCTCAATCACGCCTGTAATTTTGTTATTTACGTGTCATTCATTTATGTACTATTTGTGTGTCACGGGTTATAAAGTATTATGATTCGTGGAATTTATTTAACCCGGAATAGTTACTCTATCAAGACTCGACCGGATTTATACTTTTAACATTACAGTATCTACTATGAATGATAATCAGCTGCTACGTTATAGCCGTCAAATAATGTTGCCACAGTTCGACGCGCAGGGACAGCAAGCTCTTCTGGACAGTACCGCTCTGATTGTAGGACTGGGCGGGCTTGGTTCACCCATTGCCATGTATCTGGCAGCAGCAGGTGCAGGGCATTTAATTCTGCTGGATTTTGATGTTGTCGATTTAACGAATCTGCAACGGCAAATTATTCATACAACCGAACATATCGGAATGGCCAAAGTAGATTCAGCAGCCATTGCGCTACAACAACTCAATCCGGAAATAAAAATTTCCACAGTCAATCAGAAACTTCAGGAATCCGAGTTACAAAAATTAATACAACAAGCAGATATCGTGCTTGATGCGACAGATAATTTTTCCATACGTTTTATGCTGAACCGGATTTGCGTATTACAACACACGCCACTGGTAAGTGGTGCGGCAATTCGTATGGAAGGGCAGGTGACAGTTTTCAGCAATCGTGCGGATACAAAAGGACCCTGTTATCAGTGCCTGTATAAGGAAGATGGCGAAGAGTTACAAACTTGCAGCGAGAATGGTGTGCTTGCACCGGTTGTTGGCATTATCGGTTCAATACAGGCAACCGAAGCAATCAAGGTATTAGTCGGCATGGGTGAGACATTGGCGGGGAAATTATTATTACTGGATGCGATGACCATGGAGTGGCGTACTATAAAATTAAAAGCTGATCCGAACTGTCCGGTATGTTCTGGAATTTGAGTTTTGGCAATTGAGGCTGTGATGACATTTGTGACTGTTGATGTATGCGATAACCCGCTTGATGCACACATTATGAAAGGCTTGCTGGAATCTGAAGGCATCCCGGTATTTATCGCTCACGAAAACCACATCTATGCGGATTGGCCAATGTCGCAGGCATTGGGTGGTGTCAAGCTTCAGGTAACAGCAGATAATGTTGCCGCAGCAAATGATGTATTGACGGCCTATCGTGCCGGGAAGTATGCGAATGTATCTGATGATGTTGAAGCAGGAGAAAACAAACCGCTATGCCCGCAATGTCACAGCAGTGAAATCAGGCATAAACTTCCGCTTGCGCTGTTATTGTTTGTCATATTCACGCTCGGCTTTGGCGTTATTTTTCCTGTACGCCGTTCCGTACATGTTTGTTCAAAATGTGGCTATAAGTGGCACGAGTAGATGAATGTGCTGTGGTGAATGCTGTTCTATATTCAGTTATTTATTTTTGATATTTTTTTCGTAACGCGACTACATGTACATTACTTTTTCTGCAGCTCATCGAATTGGCGTTGTTGTGCTTTTAATTTTTCCTGTAGTTCAGCAGCCGTTTGATCGGCCTGTTTCTTTATTTCCGCAAAAGAGGGAGGAGATTTCGTGTCAGATTTGGGTATTGCTGTGGTTAAAGCAGGCTCATCCTTCTTTAACACATACCATGTAGCCGCACCGCAGATAACTATGAGAATGAGCAGGATTTTTTTCATAATAAACTATTTATAAGACAGGAGTCTGGTTTGGTCAAGCCGGGAGATTATCGAACAGGCAACTGGAATCAGTCTTCACCCAGTGATGCCAGCAGATCGGCCTGATGCTCGGCGGTGAGTGGCTCGATAAGTTCATTAAGTCCACCTTCCATCACTTCATCCAGTTTGTAGAGCGTGAGATTGATACGGTGGTCGGAAACACGGCTTTGTGGATAATTATAGGTGCGGATTCGTTCGGAACGGTCACCACTGCCGACCAGCAATTTTCGGGTATCCGCCTGTTCCTGTTGTTGTTTGTCCTGTTCTATCTGGAACAGTTTTGATTGTAACACCGACATGGCGCGTGCTTTATTCTTGTGTTGTGAACGTTCGTCCTGACATTCCACCACGATACCCGAGGGAATATGCGTGATACGAATTGCCGAATCGGTTTTATTGACGTGTTGTCCGCCGGCACCGGAGGCACGAAAAGTATCAATGCGTAACTCGCTGGGATCAAGATCAATCTTTTCAACCTCATCAAGTTCTGGCATAACTGCTACCGTACAGGCGGAAGTATGAATCCGTCCTTGTGATTCGGTTTCCGGTACGCGCTGAACGCGATGACCACCTGATTCAAACTTGAGTTTAGAGTAGGCACCCTGGCCCTCAATGCGTGCAATGATTTCTTTATAACCGCCATGTTCACCAGCACTTTCGCTAAGAATTTCAAGTTTCCATTTTTGACGTTCTGCATAGCGCGCATACATACGAAACAAATCACCAGCGAATATTGCCGCTTCATCACCACCCGTACCGGCACGTACTTCCAGAAAGATGTTTTTATCATCGTTCGGGTCTTGTGGCAGCATAAGAACCTGTAATTCATGTTCCAGATTGTCTTTTATTTCGTTGGCGCTTTTTAATTCTTCATTGGCCATCTCGCGCATGTCGGCATCATCTTCCTTTAACATGCGTTGTGCTTCTTCAATATTCTCAAGTGTTGACTGGTATTGTCTGAATATATTAACAACAGGATTCACCTGTGCGTATTCCTGAGACAGGGCACGAAAGCGGTTTTGATCACCTATGATGCCCGGGTCGGCCAGCAGCGCATTGATTTCTTCCAGACGCTCACTGAGATTTTCCAGTTTATTTTGTACGGATGTTTTCATGTTTCTTCTTTGTCAGCGCCAATGCTGAATAACTCGCGAGCCATTTCGAGCACATCATTTCGACCATCATAAGCCGCGCGATTCAATTTAACACTCGGGTCATGGACCAGCTTGTTGGTCAGGGTACGTGCCATTTCCTGTAACACCTGTTCGGGATTTTTTCCGGCGTTTATTTGCCGCAAGGCGTTTTGTAAAACCTCCTCACGAATCACGTCAGCCTTGTCGCGAAACGCGCGTATGGTATCCACTGCTTCAAGTGAACGCAACCAGCCGAGAAAATGTTGTGTTTCGTTGAGGATAATTTCTTCAGCCTGAACAGCCGCCTCTTCGCGAGACTGTCGACCCTCTTCGATTACTTCCTGCAAGTCATCAACGGTATACAGGTAGATATCACGTAGTTGGCCAACTTCCGGTTCGATATCGCGTGGTACGGCAATATCCACCATAAACATGGGGCGATGTTTACGTGTCTTAAGTGCGCTTTCGACCGCACCTTTACCCAGAATCGGCACCGGACTGGCAGTGGATGAAATAACAATGTCGGCTTCGGCCAGGCGGCTGGATACTTCGCTCAGGGTAATCGCTTCGGCATTAAAATTACTTGCCAGTACTTCCGCCCGTTCCAGGGTTCGGTTGGCAACCAGCATTTTCGTGACATTGTGTTCGCGTAAGTGCCGCGCCACCAGTTCAATCGTGTCACCGGCACCAATAAGCAGAACCGAATGTTGGCTTAAATCGGTAAAAATACGTTTCGCCAGACTTACCGCCGCAAATGCTACAGATACCGGGCTGCTGCCAATGGCCGTGTCGGTACGTACTTGTTTGGCAACCGAAAAAGTATGCTGAAACAAACGGTTAAGCTGGCGGCCAATGGTGCCAGCCGAGGCTGCTGTGGTATAGGCGTCCTTAATCTGGCCGAGTATTTGTGGTTCGCCCAGAATCAGCGAATCGAGACCGCTGGCAACGCGCAGCAAATGTTGCACGGCTTGCTCATTTTGATAGGTGTAAATATAGGGGGCGAGCTCGGCGTGTTGTAGTGTGTGGTAGCGTTCGAACCAGCTGATTATCTCGGCGCTCTGCTCGGCATCCAGTTCACAGTACATTTCGGTGCGATTGCAGGTGGAGACGATGGCAACCTCGCTGGCACTGGACTGGGTCAAGATATCGTTGAGTGCTGCCGACAATTTATCCGGGGCGAACGCAACCTTCTCCCTGATGTCTACAGGAGCGGTTTTATGATTAACACCAAATGCAAATATCGCCACGTCGAAACTACAAACTATGAACTCTGATAATTAACGCTGTCATAAATCAATAAGTTAGCCTTTAAAGCCAGCAATCTGGCCGCATATTATAAAGGTAATTGGCATAAAAGTTGGTTATAGTTATTATATAAAAGGAGTTATTTTTTAGGATGGTATGTATGAAGAACCTGACCCTGCCAGTGAGACTGGCTCCCTTACTAGCGGGATTAATACTATCCGCCTGTGCCCATCAGTCAGAATTGACAGCCAAACCCGGCACTCCCGAATCAAAGCCTGCGGTTGCTGCCAGCAAAGCTACTGCTGCAAATGACCGCGATAGCCATAACAAAAACCACCCTTCAAGCGTTAAAGCAGGGACAACTGTCGAGCCAGACGTCAGCAAATCAGTTTTAAATGACGAAATTTTATATCAACTACTGGTCGCCGAGATTGCCGGCCAGCGTGGCCAGATAGCAGAGGCCATTCGCAGCTATGTCGCGGCAGCTATGCTGTCGCGTGATCTGAGTGTGGTTGAACGGTCTGCGCGAATCGCAGTTTATGCCCGTGATGATGACGCATTGAGCAAGGTTGGCAATCTGTGGGTTGAATTGCAACCGGCGAATGCCGAGGCACACCAGGTGTTGGCGGCATTGCATGTGCGAAAAGGCAATGGTGACAAGGCGTTTTACCATTTTGACAAGGTTCTGCAACTGAGCAGGCATGACCAGCACAAAAGCTTTATGTTAATCACCTCGTTACTGGGTAAGGAGCGCGATAAAAAACTGGCCTTGACGATTATGGATCGGCTGGTAAGCAAGTATCAGGGCAATGCAAGCGCCTACTACGGGCAAGCAAACCTCGCCTATCTGGTAAACGAGTTATCGCGGGCTGAAAATGCGATTCAGTCTGCATTAAAACTGAAACCGGAATGGACCGAAGCTCACATTCTGTATGCGAATATTCTCGAACGGCAACATAAAGATGAACAACTGCTGGAATATATTCGTCATACCCTTGATAGCTACCCGGAAAATACCCGTTTGCGATTGTTTTATGCGCGCAAACTGGTGGACAAGAAGCATTTTCAATTATCCTATGATCAGTTTAATCAGGTGTATAAAGAATCCCCGGATAATACGGATGCACTGTATGCGCTGGGCCTGATAGCCTATCAACTAAAACAGGATGTACTGGCCAATAAACATTTTAGAGCGTTAATTGAGGCAAGTAATCGCATTGATGAAGCACACTATTATATGGGCCAGATCGCAGAACGTGATAGCAAACCAGAACTGGCAGTTGAGCATTATTCCGAATCGCGTAAAGGTCGCTATCAATTCGAGTCGCAGTTGCGCATTGCGATTCTGTTTGGCCGCCAGGGCAAGGTAGAAGCCGCACGTGAGCGATTGCAACTGGTGAATGCGACAACCCAGGAAGACAAGTCGCGCCTGTACGTTATCGAAGGGGAAATTCTTCGTGAAAACAAGCTGTATAAAGAGGCCTTTGATTTTTATACCGATGCGCTGAAATCCATGAAAGACAACGTGCAAATCCTGTACGCACGGGCATTAATGGCTGACAAGGTTGAACGGGTGGACATCACGCTGACTGATTTAAAGCGTGTTATTGAGCTGGAGCCGCAAAATGCACAGGCATTAAATGCTCTGGGTTATACAATGGTTGACCAGACAGATAAGGTCGAGGAAGGTCTCAAATTTATCCGACAGGCATATGCTTTAAAACCTGATGACCCGGCAATCGTCGACAGTATGGGTTGGGCTCATTACCGCCTTGGTAAAATTAAAGAATCACTACCTTACTTGAAGCGCGCGTTTGAATTACTGGTCGATCCGGAAATTGCTGCCCATCTGGGTGAGGTACTCTGGGTGTATGGTGATAAAACACAGGCAAAAGAAGTCTGGGATAATGCATTAAAACTCAAACCGGAGCATGAAGCCCTGCGTGATACGATCAAACGATTCGTTAAATGAAATACAGCTATCTGCTAGTAATATTATTTATCAGTGCCTGTGCTGTATCACCACCCGAACAGGTCAGCATTCATGACCAGCAACTTCGTCAACAGCATAAAGCACAACTGGCACGTGTACAGGGATGGCATATAAAGGGCAGAATGGCCGTCGTCAATGGTGCAGACTACTGGTCAATAAATCTCGACTGGCAACAATTTGAAGATACCTATGTCATTTATCTTGCCGGCCCGTTCGGATCGGGCAACGTCAAGCTGGTGGGCAGTCGCAACGGTGTGATTCTGACAGACGGAAATAACAAGGCATTTTTTGACAAGGATCCGGACGCCTTGCTGTATCAGCAAACCGGAGTTGCCATGCCGGTAACCAGTATGCGTTATTGGGTCTTGGGATTATCTGAACCGGAAGATAAAATCAATCAGAATCAAATACAACAATACGATAACCAGGGTCGACTGGAAAATCTGGATCGGCAACCCTGGCAAATTAATTACAAACGCTATACAGAGATACAGGGAATAACCGTGCCCGAGAAAATATTTCTAACCAGGGGCGATGACATGAGTGTACGTATGGTCATTGCTAATTGGGAGCTCACCAAACAGCAAGTTGCAGTCAGTACTGATACGCCCTTGCAGGTGACTCCGTAAGATCTATTAGAATAAATTCACATTAAATAACCATTACATCCAGATTGTCATTATGACAGAAACTATGCCTATTCAATGGTGGCCGGCACCTGCCAAGCTGAACCTGTTCTTACATATCGTTGGCCGTCGTGCGGATGGCTATCATCTGTTGCAAACCGTGTTTCAACTCATTGAGCTGGGTGATCGATTACATTTTGATATTACTGAAGATGGGCAAATCAGCAGGGAATCGGATTTGCCGGGTGTCAACGCCAGTGACGATTTGGTGGTACGTGCCGCTTGCCAGTTACAAAAAATCAGCCAGACAAAACTGGGGGTGCGGATCCATGTCGACAAGGTATTGCCCATGGGGGGCGGTTTGGCCGGTGGCAGTACCGATGCCGCCACCACACTGGTCGCGCTCAACAAACTTTGGGGATGTGGTTTGACTCAGGCCGAACTGGGGTTACTGGGTGCAAAACTGGGAGCGGATGTACCGGTATTCATCCACGGCCATACAGCATGGGCAGAAGGTATCGGTGAGCAACTGACCTCGCTCACCTTGCCAGAAGCCTGGTTTGTTGTACTAAAACCCGATGTTTCGGTGAATACAGGTGAAATATTTCGCTCAACTAGTTTGCGACGAGATTGTTCAGCCAGTACAATACGCGACTTTCTGGCTGCGCCCAACGCAATGAATTTTACCAATGTTTGCGAGCCAGTAGTGCGTGCGCGTTACCCGGAGATAGAAGCGGCACTAGATGATCTGGCAGAATTCGCCCCGTCTGCCCTGACCGGGACTGGCGCGTGTGTTTTTGCCCGATTTGACACGGTTAAGCAGGCACAGGTGGCCATGGATAAATTATCCGCAAAGTGGCAGGGATGGGTAACAAAAGGAATAAATGAATCACCACTGCTTGATTTATAAGGAATTTTTCTGTTATCAGGCAAGAGTTTAAGTAAAATTAGTGAATTAAATGTACTATCAGTAACAGTTTTTTGGGGCGTCGCCAAGCGGTAAGGCACAGGGTTTTGATCCCTGCATCCCCAGGTTCGAATCCTGGCGCCCCAGCCATATTGTAAGATGTAAATAAAGGTCAGATAGCCAGACCTTTTTATAGAATAGGGTAGACCCGCCAGGATGAAGAACCTGTGCAGGTTCGACAACTTTGCGTGAATAAACCGAACGAAGTTCGGTGAAATGTAGCAAAGTTGAACGCCGAAGGCGATCCCGAGCAAAAGTTTTGCGAGGGATGAGGTTCGCAGTATTTGCGAAGCGAATAATCCTGGCGCCCCAGCCATATTGTAAGATGTAAATAAAGGTCAGATAGCCAGACCTTTTACCGGCCACTATGCACACAAAGGCATTAGCTGACATGAGCGGAAATCTAGATGAACTACGTAGGGCAGACCCGAATATGATGGTTTTTTCCGGATCTGCGCACCCGGCGTTAGCTCAGGCTATTGCCTCGCGTCTGCATATGCCACTTGGCAAGATTACCGTGGGCCGCTTTAGTGATGGCGAGATAGCCGTTGAAATTGAAGAGAATGTGCGGGGTAAGGATATTTTCATTGTGCAGCCTACTTGTGCGCCGACCAATGAAAATATTATGGAATTACTCGTCATCGTTGATGCCATGCGGCGTTCATCCGCCGGTCGTGTGACAGCGGTGATTCCCTATTTTGGCTATGCAAGACAGGACCGACGACCACGATCCGCGCGTGTACCTATCACGGCCAAGGTGGTAGCCAGTATGATTTCAACTGTGGGAACAGATCGTGTCCTGACAGTTGATTTACATGCAGATCAAATTCAGGGGTTTTTCGATATCCCGGTGGATAACGTTTATGCTTCACCAATCTTATTGGGCGATGTATGGCGACGGAAGTACGAAAATTTGATTGTTGTCTCACCGGATGTTGGAGGGGTGGTCAGAGCCAGAGCGTTGGCTAAACGACTGGATGATGCTGATCTGGCGATAATCGACAAACGGCGCCCACGCGCCAATGAAGCCAAGGTCATGAACATCATTGGTGATGTGAAAAATCGCAGTTGTATTATTGTTGATGACCTGGTTGATACCGCGGGTACCTTATGTAAAGCCGCTGGTGCATTAAAGGCGCAAGGTGCGAAACATGTTGTTGCATATTGTACCCACCCGGTGTTGTCAGGTAATGCAGTGGAAAATATCCAGAACGCTGCACTGGATGAACTCGTGGTGACAGATACGATTCCATTATCAGAAACGGCGGCAGCATGTAGTAAAATTCGGCAGTTAAGTGTCGCGGAAATACTTGCAGAAACGATGCGCCGCATCAGTAATGAAGAGTCTGTCAGTAGTTTATATGTAGATTGATGCTTGATACACGTTATTTGTTTTCAAAAAAACAAATAACGTATATCAAGGTAAGTTTGTAACAGCAAACTTGCTTTGGTTAGGTTACACATTCTGGTCGCGAGAATGTGTAAGAAACAGCCTGGTGGTAATACAACGTTGAATATTTTCACGTTTGTATAATCACAGGACTGTTTCAATTTTTTAACTTTTAAAAACAGGAGTGTTTCAATGGACAATTTTATCCTTGAAGCTGAAGTACGTACTGACCTGGGGAAAGGTGCGAGCCGCCGCCTGCGTCATACGGGAAAAGTTCCAGCCATTCTTTACGGATCGGAAAAAGAGCCAATGGCTTTAACTCTGGGTCACAGTGATTTGTTGCATCACACCCAGAATGAAGCATTTTTTTCGCACATTCTGACTGTCAAGGTCGGGGCCGAAGAGCAGCAGGCAATTGTAAAAGATATGCAACGCCATCCGCACAAATTGCAAATCATGCATATCGATCTGCAACGTGTCAGTGCCACGCATAAAATTCGTATGCAGGTGCCGTTACATTACCTGAATGAAGACGTCTCACCTGGCGTAAAAGCCGGTGGTTTGGTAAGTCATCACTCAAATGAAGTAGAAGTACAATGTTTACCAAAAGATCTTCCAGAGTTTATCGAGGTTGATCTGAGCAATCTTGAACTGGATGGAATTGTGCATCTCAGTGATATCAAACTTCCAGCAGGTGTGGAACTGATTGAACTGACACACGGTGACGACCACGATCAGCCGATTGCAACTGTCCACATGCCACGCGCTGTGAAAGCAGATGATGAGGTTGAAGAAGATGCACCTGCTGCTGATGCAGGTGCTGCTGAAGGCGAACAAGACTGATCCTTCCGGTGAAGTAAACGAAAAAAGCAGGAGCCAGCATTGGCGACGGGTGTGCAATTAATTGTTGGTCTCGGGAATCCCGGACAAGAATATCAACATACCCGACACAATGCTGGCTTTTGGTTTGTAGACCAACTGGCACATGAATTTCATGCCACCTTCAAACCGGAAAACAAGTTTCACGGTGACGTTGCCAAGGCGCATATCCATGGCAAGGATGTCTGGTTACTCAAACCCTCTACATTTATGAATCTGAGCGGTCAGGCTGTGCAGAGTCTTGCAACGTTTTACAAAATCACACTTGCAGAAATTCTTGTTGTTCATGATGAGCTAGATCTGCCTGTTGGAACAGTAAAATTGAAAAAAGATGGCGGGCACGGCGGGCATAATGGTTTGCGCGACATCATGCAGCGTATGGGAAAAGAATTTTTACGCCTGCGTCTGGGCATTGGACATCCCGGCGATAAGAAGCAGGTTACCAATCACGTGCTAAAAAAAGCATCGATTGATGATCAGATGGAAATCGAGCGCGCCATTACCGATGCCATTCGTGTCATGGATCTGGTCGTCACCGGCGACATTGCCAGGGCAATGATCAAACTACACACCACTGAGTAGGAATTACTATGGGATTTAAATGCGGCATTGTTGGGTTACCGAATGTAGGTAAATCAACGTTATTTAATGCATTAACAAAAGCGGAAATTCAGGCCGAGAATTATCCTTTTTGTACTATTGAACCCAACGTTGGTATTGTCGAAGTACCGGACCCACGTCTGGACAAACTTGCCGACATTGTTAAACCACAAAAAGTTATCCCGACTACCATGGAGTTTGTCGATATCGCTGGCCTGGTCGAGGGCGCTTCAAAAGGTGAAGGACTGGGTAACAAGTTTCTTGCCAACATTCGCGAAACCGATGCTATCGCCCATGTTGTGCGATGTTTTGTCAATGAAGACATTGTGCATGTTGCGGGCAAGATCGATCCGATCAGTGATATCGAAATCATTAATACTGAACTGGCACTTGCGGACATGGAGTCGGTTGAAAAGAGCATTCATCGTGCTACCAAGGTGGCCAAAAGCGGTGACAAGGATGCCAAGGCAAAATTACTGGTACTCGAAAAAATAAAAGCACAACTCGATGCAGGTAACCCGGTGCGTGCACTGGAGTTAACCAAAGAAGAAAAATTACTGATTCGCGATTTGTTTCTACTTACGATAAAACCGACCATGTATATCGCCAATGTTGATGAGGCCGGTTTTGAAAACAACCCAATGCTTGATGCAGTAACAAAGCTGGCTGAAGCGGAAGGATCGGTAGTCGTGCCGGTGTGTGCGGCAATTGAAGCAGAAATGATCGAACTGGACGACGCCGAAAAACAGGAATTTCTTTCTGAAATGGGTTTTGAAGAGCCTGGTCTGAATCGTGTTATACGTGCGGGCCATTCATTGCTTGGGTTGCAGTCTTACTTTACAGCAGGCGAGAAAGAAGTACGTGGTTGGACCATTAAAGTTGGCGCGACAGCACCGCAAGCGGCGGGCGTTATTCATACCGACTTTGAAAAAGGTTTTATTCGTGCAGAAACTGTTGCCTATGATGACTTTGTTAAATACAACGGTGAACACGGCGCCAAAGAAGCCGGCAAACTACGACTGGAAGGTAAGGAATATATCGTCAAGGATGGCGACGTACTACATTTTCGTTTTAACGTTTAGTGTCGAAATGCCTGCACATCTGTTAATTTAAAAACTCTATAGTCGACTACTATAACTACCATCCGATGACTATTTTAAAAAACGAAATTGTTACATGTACATTTTTATGAGACTGCAAGGTTTCTTGCAGGTTCAGCCTGGCCTTGCACAACAAAGTTAAGCAGTGACTCTGAATTTTTAATATGTATACAGTGATTTTCTATATTGACAAATCCCTCTTTCTTTAACTGGCTTAATGCACTGCTGACAGTTTGTCTTGATGCACCAATCATATCTGCAATTTCCTGATGCGTGAGTGGTATATCCAGAATTATATTATTCCCCTGCAGCTTTCCGTAACGACTTGATAATCGGGTAAATAATTTTATCAGTCGTGACATGACATCGTCTGAAGCCAGGTTCAGTAACATGTCACCCAATATGCGCATACGACATGATAATAAATCAATCGTTAACATCGCTGCGTCACTATGCGTGGCAAGAAAATTTTTGAACGCTTGCTGGTTTACCTTGATAACTGCTGTTTCGCTACAGGCACGTGCATAGACTTCACGTTGACCTTGCAAACAGACTTCGGCCATGCCAAACATTTCACCCGAAAAACAAAACCACAAGATGACTTCTTTACCCGAAGGGGAGAGTTGATAAATTTTGGCGCGACCTTGTGTGAGAAGATAGACATAATCACCCGGCGAGCCAGCATGGAATATGAGTTCATTTTTTTTGAATTGATGTGCGTTGCCAAGTTGTAACAGGTGATCGCGATCCTGTTCACTTAGTTGTGACAAGTAATCGGTTTGTTGCGTGTACCATAATTGTTCCATTGCTTGTCCCCTTAATATCATCACATTAGCTGATACTTATTCTGTCCGCTGCCTGACAAGACTATCGATCACACAGAGTGTATCGGTATTGTATACTCAAACAGGCTTCGACCAGAGCGTGTGGTTTACTGGATGGATCGGTGTAGGCACTGTCATCAACTATAATAACAAAATAACGAGTATCTGCAGGTTTTTCGACAACAGGAGAGCTCGTGTTTTTAATAATTTATATGTACATTCGCGTTCTCTAATATTACTTTGATGTATATAACGAATTTTTAATATTAAGTTAGCAAAGCCAGGATGGTTGTTTTTGGCGACGAATTACCGACACATGCTTGTTAAGTTTGGGTTGGTATTACCACTAAACTAAGCAAACAAATGGCCGTTTCTTGTATTTTATGGAACGGAAAATAAATATCTTAAATACGGAGAAGTACCATGAAAATATTTTTAAAGCTTGGACTTTGCCTTGTGATGGTTACGGTTATAGCTAGTGCCAACGCGGCAGAATACCCGAATCGCCCCATTACCTTTATGACCATGACTCAGCCGGGCGCACAGATAGATCGTCTCGCGCGTGGCCTGGGTCAACGCATGAGCAAGATTCTGGGGCAACCCATTAATGTACAGAATGTCACCGGCGCACACGGAACAGTCATGGCGACCAAACTTAGTCGAGCCAAGGCAAACGGTTACTCCCTTGGCATTACTTCACTGACGGCCTATACCTATGCACCGCATCATGCCAAGCTGAGTTACAAGCCAGCTAACTTCGACTTTCTCACCCTGGTTGCACTGAATTCCAGTGGCTTCATCTCCAAGAAAGATAAGCCCTGGAACACATTGAAAGAGGCCTTTGCCTGGCACAAGAAAAACAATGAGGCCATGGTCGCCATGTTCCACGGTGCCGATGATCGCGACGCGATTACACGCATGGCCAAAAAAGAAGGCGTGAAGCTGTCACTAATTCCATCCAAAGGTGGTCCTTCTGTGATCAAGGCCGTGACCGGTGGTCATGCTGCTGTAGGTTATGTCGGCGCGATTCTTTATAAACATGTCGAAGCCGGTTCAATTAAATTGATCGCTGCTGCGCTGGGTGAGCGGCTACCACCGATTCCAGATGTGCCAACCTTGCGCGAACAAGGTTATGACGAACAGGTAGAGATGATCGTTGCGCTGGTGGCACCAAAAGGCATGGACAAGAAAGTCAAAGCCAGACTCGTTGCGGCAGCCAATCAGTTGGCTAACGACAAGGAAACACAGGACTTCATCACGGGTAATCTGTTGATGCGACCCGTTAAGTGGGGCGAAGCGCATGCTGATATGACAGTGAAGAAGTTATATGACACGTTCGGCAAGCAAGCGAAAATGAAATAGGTAATAAAGTGCTGGCCGCCACCAGACTTGCGTCTGGTACGGCGGCTTTACTCCTGCGCTAAACAGAGTGTGAGAGGAATAAAACGTGACACGAATTAAAAGAGATACGATAGCCTATTTGCTGATTATTGGATTTTGCATAGTGATGCTTGCCTGGACGATTCCCGCGTATTCACCGCCTTATCCCGGATACGGTGCCTCGCCGGCAATGCTACCCATTGTTGCTGTTTGCGTTATGTTGGTTATGTCCTGTCTTTCCCTGCTATTTATTGGTATCGCCTCGTATATGAAAAAGCCGATTCCGGTAGCGGAGCGGGAATTTCCTGAGGATCTCGAGGACGGTGGTGGCTTCACGCAGGTTGGACGCGTAAATCTGATCCACCTTGCCAGCATCATGATCCCCAGCGTACTTCTGGTTGTGGCAATCGAATACATTGGCTATGCATTGGCGTCGTTTGCTTTTCTCATGATTCTTCAGTACGCCATCGGTAGTCGTAAGTGGATTCAGATGATAGTGGTGTCGATCACGCTGGTGGCGTTGCTCTACATTGTCATGCGTTACGGTTTCGGTGTCCCGGTGCCGGGTCCCGAATTTTTCGACTAAATAAAACAAAATAAAAACTCAAAATCGGATATATAACTATGGAAATGATCATTGCGGGATTGCTGGATTCCATTTCACCTGCCAGCCTGATGTTCCTGTTTGGTGGCGTTGCCATCGGCGTGTTGATTGGTGCCATCCCGGGTATTAACGGTCCCATGGCCATCGCCCTGTTCATTCCGATTACCTATTATATGACGCCACTCACAGCGATTGGTTTTCTTGTCGGCCTAAACAAGGGCGCCTTCTTCGGTGGTGCAGTGTCTGCCGTATTGTTACGCACGCCCGGAACACCCGAAGCCGCAGCAACGTCATGGGACGGCTATCCGCTTACGCAACAAGGCAAGGGCGAAAAGGCATTACGCATGGCCTTGTACAGTTCGGTAGCTGGCGATTTTATTTCAACCGTCGTGCTGATCCTGATTGCTGCACCGCTTGCTGCTGTTGCCCTGTTTATGGGGCCAGCGGAAATCTTCGCGCTGATTTGTGTGGCACTGACAGTCATCGCCGGTATCGGCACTACTTCCATTTCACGTGGCCTGGTGGCCGCCGGGTTTGGCATTCTGGTGGGGTTGATTGGCACGGAGCCGGTCACTGCATTGCCCAGGCTCACCTTTGATGTTTATCAACTTGGCAGTGGCTTGTCGCTGATCCCGGTGGCCATCGGCCTGTTGGCTTTTTCGGAAATTCTGCTGCAGCTGGAAAAGTTCACCGGCAAGGGCGGTGAGGCCGAACATGCTGCCAACGTGTTTTCAACCAAGCTCGAAGATCGATTGGTGTCAATGAAGGAGTTCTTTGCCAATACCAAGACCCTGTTACGCGGTAGTCTCATCGGGATTGGAATCGGAGCCATGCCGGGGCTTGGTGCGCCGGTGGCATCGTTCATGTCTTATGATCAGGCGATGAAGCGATCCAGGAAAAAAGAAGAATTTGGCAAGGGTAGCCTCGAAGGGATTGCGGCCTCCGAATCTGCCAACAGCTCGGTAGTCGCCGCCAGTCTGATTCCGTTATTTGTGCTGGGTATTCCCGGTAATCTTGCCGCCGCCATGTTAATGGGCGCGTTTATGATTCACGGTATGCAACCAGGCCCGTTGTTGTTCAAGGAAAATGCCCAGCTTATGTACGGCATTTACGGCAGTTTGTTGTTGGCCAGTCTGTTTTTGTTTGTGATTGGGCGGTTCGGGTTACGATTTTTCTGCAAGGCGGTGGATATCCCCGCGATGATCCTGTATCCGATCGTGATGTTCACCTGCATTATGGGTTCCTATCTGGGCAGGTCGTCCATGTTTGATGTGGGTGTCATGCTCGCATTCGGTTTTATTGGTTATTTTATGCGAAAGTTCGATTATTCCTATGTTGCCTTCCTGATCGGTTTCATTCTGGCACCGGAGTGGGAGCGCGCATTACAGCAGGTGGTGATCATTTCCCAGTATGACACCTTCATGTTCTTCCAGCGCCCCGTTGCCATGGTGCTGATGGTGCTTACCATATTCGTGATCGTGCGTACCTTCTGGGGCAGCATCAGTGCCGGACGTAAGAAAAAACGTATGGAAGCTGCCGCTGCAGCAGCGGGGCAGCATAAAGGCGATTGAGAGTAGTCCCGAGTTTGTCGTCTGGGTGACAGCCACAGGTAATTACGGACGTTAGACTGGCAAAAAAGTCTGGCGCAAATTTAAGAAATAACTGAGTACAAGTTAAGAGGTTTTACTACATGAAGAAAATGACAGATGCAGAATTAAAGAAAAAACTCGGCGATTACACTGCACCGAAAGGTCTGTATGCCAAGACCAAGGACATGCCATTTCTTGGTTCGGTCAGTTGCAATATAGAAGAGATGGTTGCCGGCTCCTGGCAGGAAGTCATTATTATTTATACATTGGGTCAGTCTGGTATGGCGGATGGTTCCTGGTTCAAGGCAACCTTCCGTTTTTATTCGGACTGGGAGCTGTTTCAAACCACCGATCCAAAAGCAGCTAACTATGTGTCCGCCGAGTATCATGCCGCGCCGACCGTTGAAGGCCAGAGCCCCGCATCAGTACAAAAATTATCAGTACGCTTCGATCAGAAAGGGCATGAACGTCCATTCCAGAAAGCCGTGATTGTTGATACTTATGATGGCTATTTGAAAGCAGGCGACCAGATCGTTATTCGTCTGGGCGATCGTCGCTTTGGTGGGCCCGGTACACGGGTGCAAACATTCACCGAAGAATTTTTTAAATTCCGTTGTTATGCCGATCCGCTCGGCACCTCACGCTTCGCAGCGGTGGATCCTGATCTTACTATCAATATCAAACCGGGTGTGCCGGCCTTGTTGCAATGGGCGGGTTCACGGCTGGTCAGGCAGGGCGAGAAAATACCGTTGCGTATTCGCGCCGAAGATGAATGGGGTAACACATGCTGGAGTCGTGCAGATAAAGTTCATATCACGGCAACACTGGACGGAAAAGACTGCTATAAAAAAGATATTGCATTACCCAAGCAAGGCTGGTCAGTGCAATTACTGGAAGACATGCCAACCGACAAACCGGGTGAGTTAATCGTAACAGCCACAATGCCGGATCACCCTGCGGTGAAGCCGCATACTTTTTATGTCACCATTGATAAAGAGTTAACGTTCCCGCGTATTTTTTATACCGACTTGCATGTCCATTCGGAAGATACCGTGGGTACCAACTCGACCAGTTATAATCTGAACTATGGACGTGATGTGACAGGTCTGGATGTACTGGCCTTTGCGCACAATGATTTTAATATTACTACCGAGCGCTGGAAAAAAACCGTTGAGTTAATTCGCGAAATCACCAAGGACGGCGAGTTCGTTGCCTATCCCGGAACAGAATGGTGTGGCAGTTCCTGCGCCGGTGGTGATCATAACGTTATCTTTTTGCACGATGGTGAACCCGAGTTTCCGTTTTTAAAAGATGGTACTCATGTGCGTTCGGTTGACTGGAACGAAGACTCCGGTACGACCGAGGCAATTCCCGGTGCCTGGCCTTTGGAAGAACTTTGGGCTGCGTATGCGCATGATCCCGAAGGCCATTTGTTAACGCCTCACGTCGGTGGTCGACGTTGCTTGATGGACTGGCATCATCCTGAACTGGAAAAACTGGTCGAGATTGGGTCGGCCTGGGGTCACTTTGGCTGGCTATATCAGGATGCCATGTCACGCGGTTACAAGATTGGTGCGAGTATGGCCGGTGATGAACACCGTGGTCGATGTGGCGGTGGTGTACCGGGTACGGCGGTATTCGGCACCAAGGGTGGCATCTCCGGTGTGATTTCCCCCGAGCTTTCACGCAAGGCGATTGGTGTCGCCTTACGCGAACGTCATACCTTTGCCTCAACCGGCGAGCGCACCTTCGGTTTGACCACTTGTGGCAAACACATGATGGGTGACGAGTTCGAACATAAAGGTGCCGCACAGGTTAATTATCGTTTCCTCGGTGATGCAGGCTGGGATGAGCTTATCGCCTACGATCAGGACGGCGAGATCTGGCGACGTGATTTACAAAAAGAACTCGGCTATTCCGATCGCAAGGTGCGCTTCCGCTGGGGTGGTGCACGTATCAAAGACCGTTATCGTTGGGCGGTATGGAAAGGCACGATCACCATTACCAATGCTGTGATTAACGAATTTGTCGGTCTGGGTTTTGAGCACAAGGAAGAAACCTGCTGGCGCGAAACGGCCACCACCATCGGCTTCAAGAGTGATACCTACGGTGATGTCGATGCCATCGAGATGGATGTCTCGCATCTGGCGACAGCGAAGATCAAAATCGAAGGTACGATTGATGGTTATGTAAAAGTCGGCGACCCGCTTAAAGGCAATCCGTTTGTACATTGCCCAACTTTCAGCTGGGAATTTACCGGAGCAGAGTTACTGGAAGCGGCACGTTTGAAAAAGGATTTGCCGGGCGTGGAAATGTTTCTGGCAATGGAACGTATGAGCGATTCAGATGCACCACGCGAAGTGACCGGTAATTTTGAAGTGAGCCCGAAAAATGGTCCGCATGGACACCGGCCTGTTTATATGGTTGCACATCAGGTCGATGATGCAAAAATCTGGACCTCGGCCTTGTTTATAAAATTCAAGTAGGGTTTACCACAACAACAAGAAGTACTCTTCCTCGTTGTACTTTACGCCACCTTAATCCCCCCCCAATTATTTAAGGTGGCGTTTTTTATTTATTTTCTGCGGGCGATTATCAGACGAGTTGTTGCAGCCCATGCTCGCGATAAATATTCGCAACTGTATCACTCAACATAAATTGTAAAAACTGTTGTCCCCACTTACCACCATCACCAACCAGTCCGATGTGATAGGTTGTGGTGACATTGTTCGCCGTGAATTCCGGTGCGCCGGGCGTGCTGGATAAGGTGTTGTCCAGTGGTACCAGTTCAAACAGCTCGGGAAAAATGCGCGTATAGCGAAGTGCGAGGTGATAATACACCAGAGCCACGTCAGCACGGCCGTCGTGTATATTTTGTGGTGCTTCACGGTGGTGAATACACTCACCAAATACCGTTTTACTGGTATCTTGCAAGCGCTGCGCAAAGCTGGCTGCATCCAGATCCGATGCTTCGGCCAGCGCCAGGATTGTGTCGTGATAAACGTCATAACTGGCTTTTTCTGTCAGCGGATTGGAGATAAACAGGGTAACGTCGTCACGCAGCAAATCTGCCAGCTGATGAATCTGCTTGGGATTGTCTTTACGCACCAGTAACACATTACCCCGGCTTTGAATAAAAGCCTGGTGCGAATCCACAAATCCTTCACCGGACAAGGCTGTCAGGATATTTGGCGGGCTGATGAAGACATGTGGCTGACGTGACAGGGTTAAATTACCGAGTCGCATGCTGCCTTGTTTGAGATACTTCATAATGACGCTGGGCGGCGTGGTGGCATAGAAAATGTCGTTTACTTCAGGATGCAGTGCGAGAAAGGTTTGTAATGATTGCTGCAACGCCATGTGGTGATTACCGTCCGAGAATACCACCAGTTCAGCATTAACAGGGTCACCGTGGAAATCCAGGCTGACATTACTGCCAGCGTGCGACCAGCGCAGCATATCGCTTGTGGCCGTCGAGGCGGCTTCCAGAGGCCAATCAAGATGGGTTGTCATAGGTTGAGGATAGGATAGTTCACTAATTATTACAATAAGAACAAGGACTTAGCATAGTGTTAAATGCGCATGAATTTCTGTAATACTTGACAAAATGCCACCAAATCACCAAAATGCGCGGCTCTTGTTAAGGCGACATCATCCGTTCATGCGGGTAGACAATTGACCTTGAGAAGGCTTATGTCGCTGGTAGCCCACACTGTATAAGACGCTATCTACGATAGAAGCAGTATAATCCGTGTCATGGCGAGGTAGCTCAGCTGGTTAGAGCGCAGCACTCATAATGCTGAGGTCGGGAGTTCAAGTCTCCCCCTCGCTACCATTAAAATCAATCACTTATATTTGATTAGTGTATCTGAGCGTGGCGCTTAAAAACCGTTACGACCACTCCATACGTCACCCGCTTTACGTCTTTCTGTGCCGGAGCGGCGCGGTTCTTTGGCAGGTTCGAAGCGTATCATTTCGCGGCGATCAACGTTCTGACGGCGTTGCGTGCGACGGCGTTCCGGTCCGTTGTAAGTCTGTGTTTGTTCCATATCTTCCCCTCATGCATCCCTGGATTATTGATTATTTGGATTTAGTCCAGAATTGATTAAATGTTAACCAGTTCACATTATAGCAAAATCTGCGCGCGGGGGTAGTCCAGTTTATCAGTTGAAAACGACCAGTTATCAATAACTTAATGAAATTATTGGCAGCAGTCTTGATCGCGAATGAATCGGCAGCTGTAGGTCGCCAGGATGGCACCGGTGATGGGTGCCAGGAAATAAAGCCAAAGCAGGCTGATTTGACCACTCATGATCGAAGGACCAAAGGAGCGTGCCGGGTTCATTGAGGCACCCGTTACCGGTCCGGCAAACAAGGCTTCCACGCACACAACTGCGCCGATCGTGAGTCCCGCCATCATGCCTTTCTCCTTGGCACCGGTTGCCACGTTCATGATGGCGAACATCAGTATAAAAGCCAGTAGTGTTTCAAGACAAAATGCTTGCAGGAGACTTTGAGCAGGTAACGTGGCCCCAAGGTGGGTGGTGTCGGTTGAAGTAGCAACTAAAAAGTTAACCAGTACACTGGCCAGCAAAGCGCCGCTTAACTGACTAATGCCATATGGCAGCACTTCCTTGCCAGGAAAGCGCCCGGCACGCCAGAATCCAATGGTGACCGCCGGGTTGATATGCGCGCCGGAGATATCGCCGAGCATATAAATTATCGCTGAGACAGTCAGGCCAAATACCATGGCAATGCCGGGATGAGTAATCAGGTTGTTGTGTTGCGCATTAACGACGATCGCCGCGGTGCCGGCAAAGACCAGTATGAATGTGCCAATGAATTCAGCGGAGCAACGCTTTGCCAGCGCGATTTCTGACATTGTCGTTACAGGACTTCGTGTTCCACCGTTTCGAGATTGACGTGGCGAACATTTTTACCTTTCACCAGGTAAATAATATATTCATTAATATTCTTGGCGTGATCACCGATGCGCTCAATCGCACGCGCGGTCCACATCACATCAAGCATACGGGTAATAGAACGCGGATCTTCCATCATAAATGTCAGCGCCTGCCTGAGCACGCCGTCGTATTCCTGATCCAGTTTGCGATCTTCTTTTGCTGTCTTTAGCGCAGCCTCGGTGTCGAGTCGTGCAAACGCATCCAGGGTGTTATGCACCATACTCAGGACATGTTCACCAAGCGTCTGGATTTCCAGATAGCCGTTTTTAGGCCGCTCAAGTTCCGCCAGGCGCGCACCCATGCGGGCGATACGTTCAGCCTGGTCACCGATGCGTTCCAGATCGGTAATGGTTTTAATGACCGCCATAACAAGGCGCAGGTCAGACGCAGTGGGTTGGCGACGGGCAATGATGTGACTGCATTCTTCGTCGATAGTGACTTCGGCGGCATTGACGTTAACGTCACGATTGATAACAGATTCGCATAGTTCTACATCGCCTTCGACAAGTGCCTTGATGGCATTTGATATTTGTTGCTCAACCAGCCCACCCATGGCCAGAACACGGTTGCGAACTTCTTCAAGTTCAACATTAAACTGTTGTGAAATATGTGAGCCTATTTTTGCCTTATCCATGTCCTGCCTCCGCTGGAATGATCCATTAGTACAACTATATCATTTTAACCATAACGACCGGTAATATAGTCTTCTGTCTGTTTTTTCTTGGGATTGGTGAATATCGTGTCGGTATCACTAAATTCTATCAATTCACCAAGATACATAAATGCCGTGTAATCCGACACGCGCGCCGCCTGCTGCATGTTGTGCGTGACGATCAAAATCGTATATTTACTTTTCAGTTCGTGGATTAATTCTTCAATTTTTAAAGTTGAAATCGGATCCAGTGCTGATGCCGGTTCATCTAATAATAGCACTTCTGGCTCGATTGCGATGGCGCGCGCGATCACCAGGCGTTGCTGTTGGCCTCCCGACATGCCGAGCGCGTTTTCATGCAGGCGATCCTTAACTTCATCCCATAAGGCTGCACCACGTAGCGATTTTTCTACTGCTTCATCCAGCACGCGGCGATTGTTCACGCCCTGCAGACGCAGACCGTAAGCAACATTTTCAAATATAGACTTTGGAAAGGGATTGGGCTTCTGAAACACCATGCCGACATTGCGGCGCAGCTCGGCAACGTTGACGTGCTTATTATAAATGTTTTCATTATTGATCAGGATTTCGCCGTCAACCTTGCATCCATCAACAAGGTCATTCATACGGTTGAAACAACGTAGCAGGGTGGATTTACCGCAGCCGCTCGGACCGATGAATGCGGATACACGTTTTTCAGGCACATTCATGTTGATGTTGTTTAATGCCTGTTTAGTGCCGTAATAAAGGTTGAGATTTTTTACTTCAATGCAGACAGTTTCATTTGCCAATGAAAGGACTGGTAAGGGACGCCCCAATGCACTTAAATCTATACCGTGAGTCATATTTTCACTTGCCATAACTGTTCTCTCTCAAATAATTCAATAATTATAAAATGTAAACTGGTTGTTTATGTATTTCAGTTTGCATGTCTGTATTCAGGTTATCAGTATTAAGTTTCAAGGTTTCGGTAATTTTCACGTAGTCGATTGCGAATATAAATTGCCGTAATATTAAGCGCGATAATCACGCAGACGAGTAACAGTGCGGTTGCATAAACAAGTGGCCGCGCTGCCTCGACATTTGGACTCTGGAAGCCCACGTCATAAATATGAAAACCGAGATGCATAAATTTACGATCCAGATGCATATACGGAAAATTACCATCCACTGCCAGTGAGGGTGCCAGTTTGACTACACCCACGAGCATTAATGGCGCCACTTCACCCGCGGCACGCGCAACCGCCAGAATCATACCCGTCATCATCGCCGGGGTGGACATGGGTAGAATAACGCGCCACAAGGTTTCTGCCTTGGTTGCCCCCAAAGCCAGACTGCCTTCGCGCAACGAACGCGGAATGCGTGACAGACCTTCTTCGGTCGCCACAATCACAACCGGTACCGTGAGGATTGCCAGTGTAAGTGACGACCACAAGATACCGGGAGTACCGAAAGTTGGTGCGGGCAAGGCCGCCGGGAAGAACAGTTGATCGATATTACCGCCAAGGAAATAGACAAAAAAGCCCAGTCCAAACACACCGTATACAATCGAGGGCACACCCGCCAGGTTATTTACTGCGATGCGAATAGTGCGTGTCAGTGGTCCCTGTTTGGCGTATTCCCGCAAATACACAGCGGCGATGACACCAAAAGGTGTGACCAGTACCGACATGATTAACACCATCATCACGGTACCAAAAATCGCCGGGAAGACACCGCCTTCGGTATTTGCTTCACGTGGTTCGCCGAATATAAATTCATGCAGCTTGCTGAAGTAGACAGCAATGCGGGTGAAGAAGCCGATGTCATTCGGTGCATAGGCGCGGACAATTTTCGCAAACGGAATTTCGATTTCCCTGCCGTCCATTATTTCTGCAACCAGACTGTCGCGATTGATTTTTTCATAGAGTGCATTCAGTTCGACTTGCAGTTTTTTATATTCTGCCTGCAAGGATTTTTTCTCTTCTTCCAGTGCCTTGAATTTTTCGATGTCGCCTTCATGATCGAGTTCGTAACCACGGCGCTTTAATCGTATCTGTTCGATGCCATAGTTCACGTTACCAATGGCGCCATGTTCGATATCGCGAATCTGTTCAAAAATATCGGTTGCGCGATCCAGGCGCTTTTCCATTTCTTTCCAGGCTTCTTTACCGGTTGCAACTTCCTTTCCCTGTTCCTTCACCGATCTCAGATAACCATAAAAATTTCCCCATTCACGTCGTTCCAGCGCAATAATCCCTGATGGATGGGTAATGTTCTTCATGTTGTCCTGTATTAACCAGCGGAAATCTGTACCAAGCTTGTCGCGGTTGCCGGTTTTAATCAGAGTGCGCGAAATAAACTTGGCATCTGTTTCAAGATTAATGCCAGCGTTTTTTAACCGTTCTATCGAAACGGTTTCAGTATCGGCTACCTCACCAAGGACACGAATAATCTTGTGCGTGACAGGATCCTGATAATCCACCTGTTTGACCGGAGACGGCCAGAAGTGAGCCATGCCACGAATGGCAATCAACGCCAGCAAGCCGCCAACAATAATAATGCTGATGGCAACCGCGGTTGCGGTGAGCCAGATCATTGGATCGCCACTCTTGACCCATTTTTTAATATTTTTTGGTTTAAATTTCATAACGAACTGTATTTCCTGCGTAAGCGTTGGCGCACGATTTCAGCGGCGGTATTAAAAATAAAGGTAAAGGTAAACAGTACCAGAGCGGCAAGAAACAATATGCGGTAATGCGTACTGGCAACTTCTGACTCGGGCATCTCTACGGCAATATTTGCCGACAGGGTACGCATACCCTGGAAAATACTTAAATCCATAACAGGCGTGTTACCTGTTGCCATTAACACAATCATGGTTTCACCGACGGCACGACCGAGTCCAATCATGATGGCAGAAAATATGCCGGGACTGGCTGTCAATATAACGACGCGTACCAGTGTTTGCCAGGGCGTGGCACCCAGCGCCAGTGACCCAAAGGTTAAATGCTTTGGTACGCTAAAGATGGCATCTTCTGCAATTGAGAAGATCGTCGGTATAACGGCGATACCCATCGCGATACCGACGACCAGCGAATTCCGTTGATCAAAATCAAAGCCATGATTGTTTAACCATTGCGGCATATTGCCATCAAACAACCACACTTCGATTGGATGGCTCATGCCCATCGCAAACCAGCCGAGTAAACATACGACAGGTATTAACAGTGCAGCCTGCCAGCCATCGGGTACGATCAAGCGATATTTCTTCGGCAAACTTCGCCATGCATAGGCGAATAGCAGTACACCAAGCGGAATGATAATCAGAATGCTGAATACTCCGGGTAGATACGCTTCCATAAACGGTGCCAGCCATAGCCCGGCCAGAAAGCCGAGAATAACCGTGGGTAAGGCTTCCATGATTTCGATGCTGGGTTTGACATAGGCACGCATGGTTGGTGCCATGAAATAAGCGGTATAAATAGCACCAAGTAATGCCAGTGGTACGGCAAACAACATCGCATAGAATGCGGCCTTTAAGGTACCAAATGCCAGCGGCATCAGGCTGTACTTGGGTTCAAAATCATTACTGGCAGAAGAAGATTGCCAGATATATTCCGGATCGTCATAACTTTCGTACCAGACTTTCTCCCACAGCACGCTCCAGGAGATTTCGGGGTGTTCGTTTTCAATGTGCCAGGTGCTGATGTGTCCAACTTCATTTTCAATGAGCAAGGTATCTGCACGCGGCGAAAGCCCCAGGAATCTGATAGCCGGTTTGTCTTGCCCGGAATTATCTATCGGGGCATTCAGAACCTGGCGACGAGCAGTACTGTTAAAGAGTGCAATGTCGTTTTTAGTCGCCGTGACGAAACCCTTGCGGCGTTGCTCGGTATTAATATCCAGTATGGCGCCATCTTGTTGACTAAAATCACGAATCCGTTTCAATTCGACGCCTGTTTCACGGTTAACCGGGAACCACTGGGAGACAGTACCGTCACTCAAGCCAATTAATAATGAAATATCGCCGGTGAGGAAACTGACATGCGTAATGATCTGGTTTTCATCCGTGATGTTCACTGTTTCGCGCAGACTGATTTCTTCGGTATCGCTGATATCGAACACCGCGATCGTGCCATTGGTGTGTACGCTGTAAAATGTTCGCTGCACCGAATCGATCAGCAATTTTTGTACATTGGTCAAGGGCGGTAGTTCGATGCGGGATTCTTTGAAAGTGAAAACACTTTCATCCAGTCCATCTGATTCTTTTACCAGGGATAACAGGATGGTGCGATTATCTTCGGTTATGCCAATGATGGTTGCCTTTTCATCATTTGATTCAAAGGCAATAAATTTTATGGGCTTACCTTGCTTATCCAGCACAAAGTTTTGATTACCGAGTGGATAGGTAATTTTTGGGCCGATATGAATTTGATCGTTTGGATAGGTAATGTCGTATCCATGTTCGGCAATAATTGCCTGGCCGTTACTAAGACCATACGCAACTTTGCCGGATGAAATGTGTGCATGGCTGAAACTGCTGACTTTCGCCTTCTTGCCGTCCAATAGTTTAATAGTATTTTTTATCGCACCGGTTTTCACATCAAAGAAAACAGCTTTCGCCTGGTCGGTGAATCGTACCGCCACCCTGTTCTGCTCTTCCAGTGTCAGGAATACGGTCTGACCTGCACCCGGTTCAGGCTGGTCATAATTTGATCTGGGTTCCATATCGGCCGGTAAAAACAGCGGAAAAACCACCACCAATAAATAAAAGAATATCAACAAGATGGCGATAATCACACTGATACCGCCGATGCCCATGCCCCAGGTATTGAGTCGATCCTTCAGATTTCGATAGGCGTAGAAACGTTGTTTTGCCGTGCGCGGGGAGTGTGTTACGGATTTAGTCATTACATCAGTCTAAGGATAATTTATGACAGTTTTGTTACAGGAGCAGGCTTCCCGGCAAAAATTCGCGGTTAATCTTTGGTGGTTATATTTTAATCAGCCTTGATGGTGTTTACTGAAACTTGCACTGCTGGCTTACTGGGTAAAAGTTGCTGTGCAATTAATCGGTCTGTCAAATAGGTAGTCGCAACTATTCCCAGACAAAACATACACAACAGGCTTGTCTGGATAATTCGCAGTTTGGAACGTTTGGTCATCAAATATCTCCAGTTTATTTATTGACGGTCGGGGAGTGCTGGAAGCATAAAACGATCAGATGACAAATTAATGCACATGAATTGAAGATTTTATGACAATGCGCAGTGTCGATGTTTTTGTACACATCACTATTTCTGTTAACCTCGATGAACAACCGGCAAGTCGGATGTTTCTGGATTGTTAAACCCACTGATCACAAAATAGTTGCGCGACTATATATAAGTAGCGTGTGATTAGATAGGGGGAATTAAACTGTTTCCAAACAATCCCAGACTAAATCCCAGCACGGCACCCAGCGGGGGTACCCAGTGGCGACGCATGTGTGATTGCGGCGCAATATCCTGAAAAATGAGATACATAATACCACCTGCTGCAAACAGCATGATGGCGCCAAGCAATGCTTCATGCGTACTTAATAATAGCCAGCCCATGACACCGAACACAGGACCGATAGGTACCAGTAGCAGCATGAAAATGAGGATATGACGGGATTTTTGTTTGGGCAGAGCACGCAATTCACGATAGGCATTAAATCCCTCGGGTAAATTTTGCAAGCCAATTAATATGGCGAGTAACGGTGCGGATGGTAAGCCCAGTGCGAACGCTCCGCCGAGTGCCAGTGACTCGGGTATATAATCCAGCAGCATGGCGATCAGCTGGGGTTTTTCACGGCGCCGCAAGCCTAAAAATCGCTCTACCGCGAAAAAAACCACACCACCGCTTATAAACAGCAGCACACTATAATAAGAATCTGCAATGTACTTTGTTCCCTCGGGTATTAATACCAATGCCACCGCAGCCAGTAATACGCCACCACCCAGGGCAATAATAAAATGCCTGACCTCATTCTCAAGCCAGCGTGGGCGCAGATTTTCGATACTGGCAATAAACCCGCCCAGAGGAATACACGCGCCGGCGCAAAGCGTATAAAGAATAATGGGTAAGGTTTCATTCATTGCTATTTTATTCGATAGAAAAATATGCTGGTTAATCAGCATTGTAAATCAAGATTATCATATTCTCATGAGGTGAAGACTTACTTGTCGGCGAGATAATATATAATTTTTAAGCAAAAAAAGCCCCGCAGTGCGGGGCTTTAAACATAAGGCTTTGGGAAACGCTTAGTTTAATTTTGCCATCGCTTTCATGGCAGTTTTGTTATCTAAAGGAATATAACCGTCCTTGATAACAACCTGTTGACCGGATTTGGAAAGTATCATTTTTACAAATTCACGCTCCAGTGGAGAAAGCGCCTTGTTCGGTGCCTTGTTCACATAGACGTACAGGTAACGGCTCAGTGGGTATTTACCTGAAGCCGCATTATCCGAAGTTGCTTCAATGAAAGGTTTACCCGGCTTTTTGGTCAAAGGTACGGTACGTACGCCAGAAGTCTTGTAGCCAATACCTGAATAACCAATTCCGTTTAAAGAGGTAGAGACTGATTGTACAACCGAAGCAGAACCTGGTTGCTCATTCACTGTCGTTTTGTAGTCGCCTTTACACAGGGCTTTTTTCTTGAAATATCCGTATGTTCCAGAAACCGAATTGCGTCCAAACAATTGTACGCTGCGGTTTTTCCACGCGCCTGTCAGTCCTGCATCACCCCAGTTAGCGATACTCTTATTGTGACCGCATTTGTTGGTAGAGGAGAAAATCGCATCAACTTGAGGAATGCTCAGGCCTTTAATCGGATTGTCTTTGTGCACAAATACCGCCAGCGCATCAATTGCGACAGGTATAGCAGTTGGCTTGTAACCGTGTTTCTTTTCGAAAGCCTGCATTTCCTTGTCTTTCATTTTACGACTCATCGGACCAAGGTTGGAGGTGCCTTCGGTTAACGCTGGTGGCGCTGTAGATGAACCAGCGGCCTGAATTTGCACGTTAACATTCGGATAGTTACGTTTGAATTCTTCTGCCCATAAGGTCATCAGGTTGGCCAGGGTATCTGAGCCAACACTTGATATAGTGCCGGAAACACCGCTGGCTTTTTTGTAGGTGGCAAGATCTTTATCGAGCTGAGGTGCTGCGACCGCCATGTTGCATGCTAACAAGCTTACGCTAATAGCAGAAATCAGTTTTTTCATAATTAAACTCTCCTGGAGTCAAGGTTTGGTTGATTGCGTGTAATTTGCATCTGGTGGAGATCTTGAACTTAAATTGTGAAGCTAACATGAATAAAATATTACAGATTTATGACATCTCGCATTTGTAATATCACATATTGGCAGCTTGTTTTACTACGCGATGTGCAGGCAGGATGCAGCGGAAAGTGGAACCGTGATTCAAACTGCTTTCGATTTCCAGTTTGCCTTCGTGTCTTTCAAGTACATGCTTCACGATGGCAAGCCCCAGCCCAGTACCGCCGGTTTCTCGTGAACGATCAATATCGACTCGATAGAAGCGTTCAGTCAGATGTGGAATGTGTTGTTGTGAGATTCCGGGTCCATTATCGACGACGCAAAATTCAGGGGCGTTTTGCTGCATAGACCAGAATATCTCAATTTTGCCATTGGCTTGTGTATAGCGCACAGCATTGTTCACCAGGTTGGAAAACAGGCTGTGTAATTCATCCTGATTGCCTTTTATTTTCAGATCAGGCGTTACATGTAATTCTATCGTGTGATGTTTTTCCCCGCTAAGTAATACTGCGGCCTCTTTGACAGACGCAAGCATGGCAGGTACGTCAATGACTTCATCATGCTGATCGGTCGGCTTGGTTTCCAGTCGTGACAGTGCCAGCAGGTCAGCCACCAGGCGTTCCATTCGTTTGGCTTGTTCGTACATGGTTTTCAAGGCGGGCTGTAATTTATCCGCCTGCGGCGGAGATTCGATCATGGTTTCAAGATAACCTGACAGGACGGTAATGGGTGAGCGAAGCTCGTGTGATGCGTTGGCAACAAAATGGCTGCGCATACCTTCCAGTTTGGCTATGTGGGTTACATCGCGGCAGATAATTAATTTTTGACTTTTTACATACGGAACAATTCGAATGGTAATCGTTTTGGTCGGGTGCTCAGGTGAAGGGAGTGTCAGTGCCTGGGTGAATTCATTTTTATATAAATAAGATAAAAATTGTGGACTACGGACTAGATTACTTATCGGTTGCCCGGTGTCATCCGGGTAGCTGACGCCGAGTAATGACATGGCTGCGTAATTGGCCCAGTCTATCTGGTTGCGTTTGTTGAGGATGATCATGCCATCGGGAATGGCTTTTGCTGCTTGCTGAAAGCGAATAATGGTGTCTTTCAGCGAGGCCTTATTGCGACGGGTATCTTTTTCCAGCACATAAATTTCATTAAACAGTTCTCCCCAGAAACCTTGCACATCGGGAAGATGGCCTTTTTTGCGTTTCAGCAGCCAGTTGTGCAGGCGGAACAGATTGCGCAAGGTATAGATAATGTAAGCAAGCAAGACAGCACCGACTACCGCAAATGGATGGCCCATTATGCTGCCGATGATCGTGCTGAGCACGATAGCTGTTATGACCAGCCATATTTCGCGTTGTTGTTGTGGGTGCATTTATGCTTGTGCGGAAAGGCGGTAGCCGGAACCGCGTACTGTCTGTATTAAATTATCATGTCCCGATGGTTGCAGCGCTTTTCTCAGGCGACGTATGTGCACGTCGACGGTACGCTCTTCGACATAAATATTGTCACCCCAGACATTATTTAGCAACTGTTCACGACTGAATACCCGATCCGCATGTTGCATAAAAAAAGCGAGCAATTTGTACTCAGTTGGCCCCAGATCAATCTGCTTGCCCTTGCCTGAGACCCGGTGGGCACTGTTATCGAGCATTAATCCCGATATCGTGATGGTTTCCACGTTATCTGATTTGTCATAACGACGTAATAAGGCACGAATTCTCGCCATTAATTCCCGGGTAGAAAATGGCTTGGTCAAATAATCGTCAGCGCCACTGTCCAGTCCACGAATCATATCCTGTTCCTCGGCTCGCGCCGTTAGCATAATCACCGGAATATCGCGTGTTGACTCATTACGACGCATGGCACGAATAAAGTCGACACCACTAACGCCAGGCATCATCCAGTCGAGCAGGATAAGATCCGGCACTTCCTTGCTGAGCAGCGACTCTGCTTTGTGTGCGTCGCTGGCTTCAATACAGTCAAATCCATCGTTATTTAGCGCCATGCAAACCATTTCGCGTATGGCGCGCTCGTCGTCCACAATGAGGATTTTGTGCGTGGCAGTATTCATGTCATTAATATTCAACATGTGAGCGATTAAAGCAAACAATTATGACAGCTACGTGACACGCTATTTCTCGACTGAAAATAAAAGTGTTGATGGAAAATCGCTTGTTACACTGGCCTGAATAGATAAAGGTACAAAAATCTGACGTATTTATGTCGGTTAGTGTCAATTTTTATATTAAAACTCGCTAATAATCAGCTGTTTAGCTCATTTAACGAACAGTAGTGTTTTGCGTCGGGTTAAATAAATTGCGGATGATCAATAGTAGTGCGAACTAAGTTATTAATTTGTCGTCTTATAGACATGAATCCTCCTTCATTCTCCTGAAATGGAGCCTCCACAGGGAGTTGGCATAATGTCTGCATAGTTAAACATAGTTATGTTGATATGAACTCTCCTCAGGTTAGGTTATTAGGGCGCACCACACGGTAGCGCCCTTTTTTTATGCGTGCGATTTATGCTGATTAGCGGCTAGCCAGCTGTACGCGATATACTTGTTGAGGACTAATTTCAGCGAGTAAATTGTGTGACCATAAATAAATCAAAATCTGTCTACAAAGGGAAAATAATTAATCTTGAGCTGGAAAATGTCACCCTGCCCAATGGTGATGTGTGCGATATGGAGATTGTTTATCATCCCGGTGGTGCATCAATTGTGGCACTAAATGAACACAATCAGATATGTATATTACGCCAGTATCGGCATGCATTACGTGATTGGCTGTGGGAACTCCCTGCCGGAAAAATTGAGCCAGACCATGAAGCCCTGGAAACGGCCAAACGAGAACTAACAGAAGAAGCAGGATTAACTGCAGTGAGATGGCATTCGCTTGGTGTTATGTATCCGTCCCCCGGCGTTATGGCAGAAAATATCTATTTGTTTTTGGCGCGTGATCTTGAAGTCTGTAAACAAGATCTTGAACACGGTGAAGTCCTCGAAGTACATTGGCTGGACATCAATACGGCGATGCGAAGAGTGCTAAACGGAGAAATAAATGATGCCAAATCCTGTGTTGGTATTATGCGCGCTGTTAATGAGCTGGATAAAACTAAAACATGATTACGCTGATAAGCAAAAAAGTTTTATCTGAGTTTTAAAGCTTAACTGATTTTTATGATCAAGGTGAAACAGGCGCCGCCAGTATTACGCTGAGAAATTTCCAGTTCATAATCATATGCAGCAAGAATATCCTGCACAATCGCAAGACCGATACCGTGTCCGGGTGTTTGACTGTCCATGCGTACACCACGTTTCAATATTTCCTGCTTTTGTTCATCTTTAATGCCAGGGCCGTTATCCTGAATGTGTATTTTAATTTGGGTTGGATGGATTTCAGATGTGCAGGTAATTTCTGAACGGGTCCATTTGCAGGCATTTTCAATCAGATTACCAAACACTTCCATGGCATCGTCGGCATTTATTTTTATTTTTAAATTCTCTGCAATCTTGTTTGTGAAGGATATATTTTTTTCGGCATATACTTTATTTAATGCGGAAATGATTTTATCAAGCAGGGGTTTGATTTTTGTCTGCTCAATGAGTTGATGCTGACCAACCGTCGCTGCACGTTGTAATTGATACTGAATGATATTGCTGATTGTGGAAATCTGTTCATCAAACTGTAATCCGGATTCCTTGTCAAGTGAGTCCCTGTTCTTGTCCAGAGCACTGCGCATGATGGCAAGCGGTGTTTTAAGGCTGTGTGCAAGATCGCCCAATGCATTCTTGTATCGTGAGCGGCGCTGCTGTTCGTGTTCAATAAGTTTGTTGATGTTTTCAGTCAAGACATGAATTTCGGCCGGGTATTCACCTGCAAGTTTTTGCTGGTTACCGGTTTCTACCGCGTTGATTTCGATGGCAACACGCCGCAGCGGCAACAAACCCCAATACAACAGTAGTGATAGCGCAATGATTAGCAACACAGACATGCCGACAAGTCCGCCCCATAAATTTTGTCGGAATGTATATAACTGGTTAGTGAAGGTATCCAGATCTAGCTGCACATTAAAAGTCAAATCCAGTGAATGTTTGCCGACTTTCCACTGTACGCCATGTGCATAGGTCATAAACTCTGTGCCGTCGTTTAATATGACGTCTTTGGTAATTTTTTCGTTTTTAGCAAGATGACCGGGCTTCGGTGTATTAATGCCGATGGTAGAAAGTGATTTCCAGATCGTTTTGTTTTTATTTGTGATGTAAGCATATAAACCGGATGATGGCAGACTGAATTTTGTTTCCAGCACAGATGGTGCCATGCTGATTTCACCCTTTCGGTCTGCTTCTGTCGCGGCCATTAATACATAAACCTGGCTGCTGACGTATTCCTCTACTGCCTGTTTACTTGATGAATAATAGGCGCGATCCAGGGCGATGCCGGTCAAGGCAATAAACGCGGTCAGAATAACAAGCGCACTGATGATCAGTCGCAGTTTGAGGGATAATCTGGATGGCATTTTTATTCGTTGCTGCCAGCTGCGCTGAGGGTAAAGCGGTATCCTCGTCCGCGTAGCGTTTCAATTGGTTTAATCGAGTTATCCGTATCCAGTTTTTTGCGTAAGCGGCCGACCATGACTTCAATGACATTGCTGTCAGCATCATCGTCATGTGGATAAAGATAATCAGAAATTGCCTGTTTTGACAGTACTTCACCGGCATGTCGTACCAGAAATTCAATTAACCGGTATTCAAACGTCGTCAAATCAAGTTTTTGCTTGTCACGCATCACAGTTTGCGCGGTCGTATCAATTGTGTAGGGTGGATAATCCAGTGCGGTAGTAGGCGAATGGTTGGCGCGTCGCAGTAACGCTTTTAGTCGTGCAATCAATTCTTCAATATGAAATGGTTTGGTAAGGTAGTCATCTGCACCGGCTTCAAGACCGCTAACCTTGTCCTTCCAGTTGTCGCGCGCGGTTAATATTAAAATGGGTAATGCATTACCCTGTGCGCGAATTTGTTTAATGACTTCAATGCCATCCATTTTGGGTAAGCCAAGATCAATGACTGCAGCATCGATAGGGAATTCTGTTGCGATGTGCAAGCCATCTTCGCCATCGGTTGCAGTGTCAATCATAAAACCATCTGCAACCAGATAGTCTTTAATTTGTCCGAGCAATGTTGGCTCGTCTTCAATAACCAGTATGCGCATTAATTCACATCGCCAGTGGTTGCGTTGACGAATACGATCACAACTTCACCGCTTTTGCGTAATATTTTTACGCGGTAACTGTCTTCTTCACGTGAAATGGATAAGACGCGTCCTGGTACCTTGTTTTGCGCCAGCTGGGCAGCTTGTTGTTTGCTGATATTCTGGGTTGCTGCATGCTGGTATACCCGTGTCGGGTTAAAACACGGTGTGGTTAAACACGTGCTGGCCTGTACCGCACCACAAAGCACAGTATAAAAGAGTAAACCGGCTGCTAATTTTCTGATCATGATCACATTACCTGTGGGAAATTATGCTTACAAGCATACACCGAGATACATCGAAACCCAAGCCAGCGCATCTGTTTTGACTTTTGAACCGGGCTTGGTAAAAGCCAAAATGGCTGGTATAAAAAGCGTGGTCAGATTTGCATCCGACCACGCCCGGTGCTGGTAGTTTATAAATCAAAGTGCAACGACAAGCCTGGCCATACGCCGAATACATGTCCATAGCTATGGTTATGATGACCACGATAGTGGCGCTTATAATGGCGGTAGTGACGATTGTAGTGATCATGACGTGCATGATGACGGCCACGATAGTGATAACCATGATGCCGACGTTCGTGACGCTGATTGTGTTGTCGGTGCTGACTACGTTCATGCCTGTTATGATGCCGGTTGTCATGCCTATTATCATGCCGACGTTCAGTACGTTGACCATCCCTGGACCCATCACGGTAACCATCACGGTCACCACGTGCTTCTGCCGCCATGGGTACACTGATAACGGTGATGAGCACGCTGGCCACAAGTAGCAACTTTTGTTTTTTCAGTATATTCATCGTAATCTCCTGCGTGGTTTTTGTTTCTACAGGATGACTTTACGTCAATGTGGCTGAACACTTGCTGAACAGGTAGAAGTTATAAATGTTTGAAATATATGGGCTTTACGGATATTTTACAGAGCAACAAACTCATCTGTAAAAATGTTGGCAAGATTGGCTCTGATCAGCTCAACATTTTCCGGCTTATAGGGTTCGCTATGTGCGTAGCCCCATACTACGCCCGGCCAACAGGCATCATTTTCACGCCGGCCTACAACATGTATATGCAGCTGTGAGACGACGTTACCGATGGTTGCGATGTTTAATTTGTCGGTATGAAAATAATTGTCTATAAAACCGGACAAGCTATTAATAAGTTGTAACTGTTTGAGTTGTTGCGCGTTTGTCAGCTTGTAAAATTCTGTCTCGGTCGTATTCGGTACCAGTATGAACCATGGAAACAATGCATTACGCGATAAAAGTATTGCTGTATCAGCCACGTAGCCAAGCAGATGAGAATCGTATTGTAAGCGATCGTTAATGTTTATTGTTTGCATGGAAAAAAGTTTACCACTATTTATACCGGTAATATTTACTTTCCTGATAGATACAAATAAAAAAAGCCCCGCACAGCGGGGCGAAGTATCACGAGGTTGGCGTGCATTATCGTTGTTGTTTAACCAGGTCTGATTATCTGATTACCGGGTCTACATCAACGCGTACATTGATAAATTTACCAGGGTGGTATGGCATACGCGTGGTATAACGTTGCCCATGATATTTATAGGTAACGTTATAGCCATCGATGCGTTCTTCGGTATGTGAAACATAAGTGGTTTCACACTGATTTTCATACCGAACTTCTTCACGATAGCTTACCGGCCGACGGGTGTTTTGACTGGCGACGACTGATCCGATTATTGCACCGGCTATCGCACGTTGTTTGCGTCCCTTGCCGTGGCCAATGTTATTGCCAATCGCTGCGCCGATAATTCCACCCAGAATCGTATTACCTGTTGCCCTGTTTTTATCATAGGACGTGTAGGTGACCGGTTCTTTCCAGCAGCTTTGTTCCGGTGTGGACACTTTCACATATCGTACAATCGGCTCAACATGAACCACTTTCGCACGGTCTGTATGGCGGTAATCGTCTCCACGATGTGACTTGTGTCCGGCCTGTACCGAGGTACTTAATATAAGACTGATCAGACTTACACCTGTAATAATCATTTTCTGTTTCATGGCTATGTGCTCCTTTGTTTGCGTCTCTGTGCTGAGGTTTCGCCAGATGTTGGAGACAGTGTATGGGAGTAATACTGAATCGATGCTGAATGGGAAATAAAATATTATCGCTAGTAAGCTATTGAAACTTAAATAATAATTAAGGTTGATGGCGAGAAATACAGGGTGTCATGACTGGCATTATTGATATTTTATGCCGGGCTGGCAGTGTGGCAACGCGCGGTGCTGGTGGATTTTATGGGGAACTCTGTTACAGCGGACCTGTTCGGCCAGTATGCGTCAAGCGCGTTGCGAGGAAGAGGCTGGCAAATAACTAAAGTTTCAGATTCGATTTATGAGGGAGACCTTAAAAAAGATGTACATTATCGAGTGAGGATTATTTATCAAGGTAATTCAAACATGATTCGATATATGCCGGGGTACGGAATCCTCAAGCCAAATTATCTGATGAATTTGGCAGTCGATTTTCGAAGCGCTGCCGGCCTGTAAACCGTCAGCAACAGATACTACATTTGTAGCCTTGCTTCAAAATTGGCAACTTGCTCGAGAAAGGTCGTTAGCCCTGCCTCGGCTTCGCTTTTACTATCAAAAGGACCCTGATCAATACCTTCACGACAGGCGAAATACCATTTTGAATCAACGACAAAATATCGACCTGATCGGAATGGGCTTGGTCCTGCTTCTCCCTTACGACACATTTCCATAATTACAGCTCACTATGTGTATGTACCTTCTAAGTATTGTTTAATAGGCGGTCAAAGTAAATAATGTGGGTATTTTTCGAGACCAGCGGCATATCTTTCTGGATAGACAGTCATGCAACCATACGGCCAAAAGTGACTCTAAATGTGCAATCTGGCTATGTATAAACAGGGTCGAGACGTAAATCGATCCATATCATGGTCAGGAAAATGCAGAACTGACCATGTCAATTTAACCGAGGTAAAAGAACAATGATATTTCCTGGTAAAAAAACCATACTCCCCGCCGCAGATGAAGCCTTGCCGGGACGAAACACGCCGATTGCTGTATCGGCAACGCATTATGTCAACGGTAACCGCATTGTTGCGCCATTTCCGGAAGCGGCTCAATGTGCCCAGTTTGGTCTGGGCTGTTTCTGGGGTGCAGAGCGTAAATTTTGGGAGTTAGCGGGCGTGTATTCTACCGCAGCCGGGTATGCCGCCGGGCTGACACCAAACCCCAGCTATCAGGAAGTCTGTAGTGGCATGACCGGGCATAACGAAATGGTGCTGGTGGTGTATTTTCCGGAAAAAATTTCATACGAAGAATTATTAAAAGTATTCTGGCAATCGCACAACCCGACCCAGGGTATACGCCAGGGCAATGACGTGGGTACACAGTATCGCTCCGGAATTTATTACTATACGGAAGCCCAAAAAATTGCGGCACAGCAAAGTCGCACGCATTATCAGGCAAAATTATCGGCTGCTGGGCTGGGGTCTATTACGACAGAACTCAAACCCGCCGCCGAGTTTTATTATGCGGAAGATTATCATCAACAATACCTGGCAAAAAACCCGTCCGGATACTGTGGTCTGGGTGGTACCAATATTAACTATGATTGAGCAATCGTATACGGATATTGTCGAATACTGGTTCTCGCCAGAAGTTAAAAAACGCTGGTTTAATTCCACACCTGCGTTCGATGCGCAATTGAAAGACAGGTTTCTCAATATTTATGAAGCGGCTGTGCATGGTGAATGCGATGCATGGCAGGCTTACCCGACAGGTTCATTGGCTTTGGTGATTTTGTTTGACCAGATACCATTAAATATTTTTCGTGGCGACAAGCAAAGTTTTGCGACCGAGGCGCGTTCGCGTGATGTGGCGCGACAGGCGATTGCCAATTCGCAAGCGTCGCAGTTAACGCAGGAACAACTGGTTTTTTTATACATGCCTTTCATGCATAGCGAGAATCTGGCAGATCAGGATTATGCCGTCGCGCTGTTCGAAAATGCGGGCTTGAAAGAGAACTTGCGCTTTGCCAGACATCATCGTGACATTGTGCAACGCTTCGGTCGTTTCCCGCATCGAAATGCTATATTAGGCAGAACGAGTAGTACGGCAGAAATTGATTATTTAAATTCAGATGAAGCGTTTCGTGGCTAGGTTTTTTATAGTTGCTAACTATATATAGAGTGTCACCGTTACTTTGCGCTGAAAGCGTGAAGTGCGGTGCTCCAACAGATAGATTCCTTGCCAGGTACCCAGCGCACAACGGTTATCGGTAACAGGAATATTCAGGGATGGGCCGGTTAATATAGTGCGAATATGCGCAGACATGTCATCCGGACCCTCGTCGATGTGTTGAAACATCGGATCGCCATCGGGAGCAATATGTGCAAGGTAGGTTTCCAGATCATCCCGCACTTGCGGATCAGCATTTTCACAGAGTATTAACGACGCACTGGTATGATGTACAAAGATATTACACATACCTGTATCAACATTGTGCTGTTTAATGAATTCCTGAACGGTGTTTGTTATGTTGTAACTGCCGCGCCCGGATGTATTGATTGTGAATGATGTTTGTTGCAGCATATCAGGTCGATACCTGTCTTGTTAATGAGCAAGATCATCATAACATTCCCGATCAAACGATGTAAAAGTTTGTCAGGTGATTGTTTTATTGCAGTGTATGGCTGCCACCGACAGCCTGATCATTGAGCAGATCAATTAATGCCGGAATGGTTGTGTCAGCAGGGATAAATTGAATATTAGAAAACCACACATGCACGATACTCGAATCATTAATTGTTGGCGCATTGGCAACTGCAGGACTGCCAATAAACACGCCGCGTTGACCATCTGCCAGCTCGACCATAACTAGTTGTAATGCAACAGGGTCCATGACTACCTCCATTAATTACTCCGGTGAACATAAATAATCTGATACACTTTTTCATATAACGTTTCTCATATTACTATGCATCTTGTATGCCATTAACCGGACAGTGCAGTGATGAACAAACCACTCATATTTAATGATAGTGAACTGGCGCAGTATAATTTTGGTGCTGCGCACCCGTTTGGTCCTGCGCGTTACCATGTCTATGCCGATGCATTCAATGCACAACATCTGTCTGCTGACGTTAACATCGGGCAGTCAGTACTGGCCACCGATGAAGAAATTGAACGCTTTCATACCAAAGCTTATATATTAAAAGTTAAAGGTCTTTCAGATATGGGTATTGGCTATATGGATGGCGGTGATACCCCTGCATTTAAAGGCGTGTACGAGGCAAGTGCGCGCGTAGTCGGCACATCGCTCGCAGCCATGCACGCAATAATGACAGGCAAGACCAAGCGTGCCTTTGTGCCCATTGCCGGTCTGCACCATGCGCGGCGCGATCGCGCAGCCGGCTTTTGTGTATTCAATGATTGTGGCGTGGTCATCGAAAGCTTGCGACAATTGTATGGCATAAACAGCATTGCCTATGTTGATATCGACGCGCATCATGGTGATGGCGTGTTTTACAGTTTCGAAACAGATGCGGATTTATGTTTTGTAGATATTCATGAAGATGGTCGTTTTTTATATCCGGGTACCGGTGATATTCTGGAAACGGGAAAGGACAAGGCAAAAGGAACCAAATTAAATATCCCCATGCCTATGCAAGCAAGCGATGAAGTGTTTTTCAAGGTTTGGCAACAGGCTGAAGCATTTCTTGCTGCGGCCAAACCGGAATTTATTATCCTGCAATGTGGTGTCGATTCACTGGCAGATGATCCGATTACACATTTGTTATACAGCGAAGCAGCGCACACTCATGCGACAACACGACTCTGTGAACTGGCGGACCAATACAGTGACGGCAGAATACTGGTACTGGGCGGTGGTGGTTATAATCTCGAAAATATTGCACGCGGCTGGAGTGCAGTGGTAAGAAGTTTGATTGAGTCAGTAAAAACCTTGTCAACATGAGTAAACAGTGACGATGAAAAACAAGACCGTACAAATGAATGATGCGTTGTATCAATACCTGTTACAGCATTCGCTGCGCGAGCATCCTGTGCTGGCCGAGATACGTGCAGCAAACTCGCAGGATGCATCACTTGCCGCCATGCAAATCGCGCCCGAACAGGGACAGTTCATGGCGTTGCTGGTGAAATTGATTAATGCCAAACGCACTATTGAAATAGGCAGTCTCACCGGATACAGCGCGTTAGCCGTGGCGCTGGCTTTACCCGAGGATGGCAAAGTGATTGCGTGCGATATAAATGAGGCTTATCTGAATCAGGCGCAAATGTTCTGGCAGCAGGCGGGTGTCGCCAGCAAGGTTTCCCCGCGACCGGGGCCAGCATTGGCAAGCCTGCAAGCGCTAATCGATAATGGTGCAGCTGGAAGTTTTGATTTTGCATTTATCGATGCAGATAAAGTGAATTACAGCGCTTATTATGAAGCCTGTCTGACACTCGTTCGGCAAGGTGGCGTCATTATGATTGATAACGTGCTATGGGGTGGATCAGTCATTGATGATGCAGCGCAGGATAGTGATACCCGTGCAATACGCGAATTAAATACCCTATTATATAAGGATGAGCGCGTGACCATGAGTATGTTACCCATTGCAGATGGCCTTACATTAATACAAAAACGCTAAGTAGCAGCACATGCTTGCCGTGTGCGTACAAGTTAAGTTATCCGGTCGGATAATTTACTCTACATATACACCAAAGTAGTTCTCTACAAATATTACATCATATCCTCATATCCCCATATTCACCTGAACTATCAGTCACGGCAATCGCGCAATGCTCTGCCGTATATAAAATTCGCCACGATGTAATCAGGTTGCATTTATCAATCTGATAAAGCGCGATCAAGCCACAAGTACCATCCAAAAACACGCCGTTTAGACAAATTCTATTTAATTGTCTGCTGATTTATAGCGTCGGTTAGCGACTGGTGAGACATAAAAGTTATCAGCGGAATAACCAGCAAAGTATCGGTAAGTCATTGTGATATCGCATGTTTTTTGGGTTAACAATATGTTGGGACTGCTATTTAAATCAACAAACCAGAAATATAATTTTTATTGTTTCCTGAAAGCAGAATATTGGGAGCCCAGATTAAATATTACTTTAGTTCTAATTCCATTTGACGATAACCAAAGTCAGGAAAGGCATTTATGCCAGTTTCTGCGGGTCATGCAGGGACAGTTGCCGGAGAGCAAGGGTTTTAGTCCAGGATATAACACAAACTAAGGTGAGAATTATGATGTCGAATATTTGCAATGTGCTTTCCAAATTCAGCATCCGACAAAAAATATGGATAAGCTTCGGTTCGCTTATCGGCCTGCTGGTCACCGTGGGGGTGATTGCCCATAGCAGCCTCAATGCCAATGCGAAAAAACTGTCCGAACTGGTTAACGAAGTTCAACCTGCTGCGACCTTGTCCTTACGCCTGGTCGACCAGCTTGACCGCGCCTCTGCCTCACTGGGTTTCTATTTATTAAGCAAAGAAGATTTACATAAGAAAGACTACCTGAATTATCTCGAGAAGATTGAAATTTCGGCAGTGGATTTGAAAAAAATGAAGGTGGTAGAGCGTAACCCGGAGACACTCAAACTGGTCGCAGAAGTACAGGAAGGCATTACCAAGTTGCAGGGTTTCAAGGAACGCATGCTGGTGTATGCGATTGACCAGAACGAGAACATCTCGGCGATGAAACTGGCGGGCCGCGAAGTAAATCCGCGTGTGCAGCAATTATTGACCGCATTGCAGCAAATGATTATGTCTGAACAGAATGAAGCTGCAAGCCCACTAAGAAGAAAGATATTACTCGATATATATTCCTTACGCACTAACCTCGCAAGCGCAGTGAATGAATTACGACTCTATCTTGCATTCCGACGTCCAGAAGTAATTAATAATTTTAATAATTTTGTTGAGCTGCTAGAGAAAGATGTTGCAAGGCTTAACAAATATACAGATACACAATTAACGTTTGAGCAAGATGAAGCGAGAACAACGTTTAATGAAGTCTATCCGGTGTATTTCAAATTGGCACGCCAGGCAATGGCAATGCACGGCCGCGAAGACTGGCGTATGGATGCGTATACCATACGTAAAGAAATTTCCCCCTTGTTGGTGACCATTCAGGATAAATTAAATAATCTGGTTGAAAGCCAGAACAAGAAGTCGATTGCGGACAGCAATGTATTAACTGATCAAGTCCGTAGCACGCAAATATTGGTGGCAAGTTTAATCGGCTTTGGTTTGCTGGCATCAGTACTGGTCGGCGTGTTGTTGTCTCGTGCCATTAATAACCCGATTGATGAACTGAAAGCCAGCGCAGAAGAACTTGCCAATGGCAATCTGGATCGGGAAATTGATACTGCACGTCAGGACGAACTGGGTGCCCTGGCACGTGCTTTTGCGAATATGCGGGATTCAATCAAACGTAAAATTGAAGACTTGCGTGTACTCAATCATACCGGTGAACATCTGGCCGGGTTACATAGTCAGATAAATGCCTTGCAAACCGCATTGAAAGTGATGGGCGAGCAAACCAATGTACAGTGGGGTTCGGTTTATCTGTTTGACAAGGAAAAGAACGAACTGGAAGTGAAAGCCTATTATCCGGAGCGTGATGATGTCGATCACGATAATGTCAAAACTTTCCGTCTTGGTGAAGGTATTGCCGGCAAGGCAGCAAAAGATAACAAGGTTATCTACATACCTGACAGTCGACTTGATGAAAACTTTGTTGCCAGTGGCCATGATGATGAACCGCGTGCCATTGTATGTGTGCCAATGGCCGATAATGGCGAAGTATTCGGTGTCATGAACTTTACCGGTGAAGTTGGCAAGGTTAAATTTGAAAAGACCGATGCTGAATTTGCCGAGACCATTTCTCGCATGACAGTGGTGACCTACAAGAACATTCAGATGCTGAATGTGATTGAAGAACAAAACCGCACCCTGGAACAAAAAGTTAATGAGCGTACTGCAGAGTTGGCGACCAAAACCAATGACATTAATAACATGCTACAAAACATGCACCAGGGTATTTTCACCATCGACAAGGAAACATTTGTGCACCCTGAATACTCGGCCTATCTGGAAAAAATTCTCGATACCGACAAGATTGCGGAAGAAGATGCGATTGGTATGTTGTTCAGTCGTAGCGACCTGGGCTCGAATGCGATCGATCAGGTGTCTGCTGCACTCGGAGCCATTATGGGTGAAGATTCCATGATGTTTGATTTTAACAAACATTGTTTTGTGAAAGAGTTTAAGAAAACCACCAAGGCAGGGAATGAAAAGATCCTGGAACTGGATTGGGATCCAATCATCAGTCAGCAAGATACCATCGAGAAAGTCATGGTGACGGTTCGCGATGTGACCGACTTGCGTGGCTTACAGGCTGAAGCTGAACAACAGAAATGGGAACTGGATATCATCGGACAGATTCTTGCGGCGACACCGAAGAAGTTCGAGAAGTTTGTTAAATCTGCATATGAGTATATTGAAGAAAATGCCAAAGTCATTGATGAAATGAAATCGATTGACAAGGAAAATATTTCCTTATTGTTCCGTAACATGCATACCATCAAAGGTAATGCGCGTACTTATGGATTTAAATACATCGTCGATCTGGTACATGATGCGGAAAGCACCTATGACCATATGCGTAAGGATGAAAATGCCGAGTTTGACAAGGACAAGCTGGTGTCTGAATTAACCGGCGTCAGGGATATTATCGAAACGCATAACAAGATATACCGGGAAAAACTGGCCATGGATGACGTGGAAGGCGTGTTCCTTGATACCGAGCTGGCCCAGTTTGCAATGGATGCTATCATGAGTATTGATTCCAACAATAAATCCAGTCTCGTTAATGGCGTTAACAAGATCAAGAATGTTGTCAAGGCAGTTGGCACAGAGACCTTGCGTGGTACGCTGGATGGTCTGGTTAAATCCATACCTGAACTCGCCAAAAATCTGCACAAGGAAGTACCGGATGTGCATATCCATGATCACGGGATTCGTCTGAACCCGGAAATTACCAATGTCGTAAAAGATGTGTTCACACATTGTCTGCGTAACTCACTTGACCATGGTATAGAAACCGCCGAAGAACGCCTGCAAAAAGACAAGGCACCACAAGGCAGCATCACGATTGATCTTGAACAGGTGGCGGGTGAAGTGGTGTTCAGTTTATATGACGATGGTCGCGGATTACCGCTGGAAAAAATTCGTCAAAAGGCAATCGATGCAGGCATTATCAAGAAAAAAGAAAAAATCAGTGATAAACATATTGCTGAATTAATTTTCCACTCTGGGTTGTCAACTGCAGATAGTGTCAGTGATGTATCTGGACGTGGTGTTGGCATGGATGCAGTACGCAAGTTCCTGCAGAAAGCGGGCGGTAATATTGAAATTGAATTAAAAGGTAAGCCGGAAGGTGAGCACGGTTTTGTGCAGTTCGTTTCGAAAATTACCTTGCCTGCCGAGTCCTATGTAAAAGTAGCCTGACCAGAAGGATCTGAAGATGATATACGGATTGATTGCAGTTGCACTTTTACTTGGCCTTGGTTTGGGCGGGTTGGGCTACAAGTTATATTTTGAGAAAAGAAATATAAAGCCTTACATTGACCAGGTCGATGAATTGAACCGAACCATGTCTACCATGGTGCCACTATCGGAACGGCAAGATATCGAGTCTGAATATCAAAATCGGATTGCTGCGCTTAATAATGATTACGAATCAAAACTGGAGTCTGTACGACAGGAAAATAATGATCTGCAGTCATCAGTCAATGAGATAAGGTCGGATTATGAGTCCAGGTTAAATTCTGTCAATAACACACGAGACGAAATTGCATCCCATGTTGAAGAAGTGCAGGCTCAGCTTAATAAGGAAACCCAGCATCTGCTAAATATGGTCACGACATTCAACCGTTGGGATGATGAAATGACCAAGTTGATGACACATAACAGTCAGATGCAGGATCAAAATAATCAATTTTCAAATATTGTTAAACAGATCATTATTCTGGCACTAAATGCATCAATTGAGGCAGCAAGAGCCGGAGAAGCGGGTCGTGGATTTGCTGTTGTTGCGGATGAAGTAAAGGAATTGGCGTCGCGATCCGAGCACCTGAGCGGCAGTTACAAGGAAAATCTGCACAAGAACGACATGATCACAACGGCAACTTTTCAGGACGTACAGGCTAGCGGCAAAATGATTCTGACTGCCATCCATACGATCAGTTCATTGGTCGGTAAGCTCAAGGCAGCCGGTTAGGTTATGGCAGGAATCGTCACACACGATGCGAAATCAGGCTTTTCAAGTCTGCTGTCAGATTGCCTGAAGGAATCGTTCAAAGTGGCAGACACCGAAGTGAAAATGAAAAAAGTTCCCAGCCTGACTGACATTGACGAAAAAGAATTTATCATGTTGACGGTGTCGTCATATACATTTCGTATTTTCACTATTCTGCATTTTACACGAAATGACGCGACCATGGATTATGTTTCAACGGCATTAAAAATGTCACGAGAAAATCTCGAAGAATCAAAATATTATGACTATCTCGGTGAGGTGGGTAATACATTTTGTGGCGCGTTTAAACGCGAACTGGGTCGTTATTTCCCGCATCTGGGTATGTCAACGCCGAACAGACTGGCAAAAGGTAGCCTGTCATATATGCATGACATGGATTTTGAATATGATGATCATTACGAAACACGCATTGATGGCAAGGCCAGCTTTTATGCAAGCATGTTCATCAGCGCTTATTCGGAACTCGATTTTCGAATTCCAGTTAACAGCCGGTTTGATGAAGACGTCAATACTGGCGCATTAGAAATGTTTTAACGAACAGGGGTACAGGTATGTCGTCAAATACAGCAAATTTAACACAGTCTGAAATGGCAGATAGTGACTCAATCGTCAGCCATGTGCTGGTTTATGATGTGAGTGATTACGCTCTCGATCGACTGAAACAATTTTGTTCGAACAATTCTTTGGTCGGCTTGCGGGCGCAGTCTTCGAATATGGAAGAAGTATTAGGTTCACATATCCATCTCGGAGCTGTTTTTCTGAGTGAAGAACCGGATGAAACAGGTATGTCCGGTATAGAAATCGCCATATCAATACATAAACTCAGACCTGAGTTACCGATATTTTTACGGCGCAATGATGTCTCACATGTTAATGATTTACCAAAAGAACTGCAGTCAATCTTTGCCGGCGCCTATCAGAACGAGACATTTGATACGCTAAAAGAAATGGTTGATAGATACCTGTTTAGTCTGCATTATCCGGAAGAACTGGTGAGCGGCATCAAAGCACTGTCGCTTGATGTATTAAAAGCCTCATTCAAAGACATGGAAGTATTTTGTGATACACCATACATCATCAAGGATAAAATTATCTATGGTGAGTTATTCAGCCTGATGCCCATTGAGAGTAACTGGTGTCGTGGCTATATGATGATTCAGACAGAAGAGCGCAGCATGATGGACGCGATTCGGGCAGGCAAGACACAGCTGCGGCCTCTGGATCCGGATTTTCGCGAAGTGAATACGTTACTCAGTGAAATATCAAATATGGCCTGGGGTGGATTTAAATCACGCTATATTACTGATAATGATAACGAAGAAAAGCTTTCACATCGAATACAGGTGCCGATTATTATTAATCACAGTCATAAATATGTATCTTTTGGCTCAAACGAGCCACAGCTGTGTTATCGGTATACATTGATTGATCCGCACGGTCAGGTTTCGCCGGTATCGCTGTATCAAAAATTTGTATTCAGTCTAAGCTGGTCGCCGGAAAAGTTTAAAGAAAGTCAGCAAGAGGTCGATGATCTTGTTAGCAGTGGATCATTGGAATTCTTTTAATACTGTTAGGTGAGAAGAGCAAATAACCAAGAAGGTGAAGTAACATGGCACAAATACTTGTGGTAGATGATTCAGACGCAGTACGTAATGAAGTTAGTGGTTTCTTGTCAGAAAATGGCTTTGATGTAGCGACTGCAGTAGACGGAAAAGATGGCTTGAGTAAGGTCGGTGCAGACTCCAGTTTAAAGCTGGTGTTCGCTGACGTAAACATGCCAAATATGGACGGCCTGACCATGGTTGAGAAAATCCGTAGTGACCTTGGGAATAGCGCAGTAAACATCATTATGCTGACAACAGAAAGTGATGCGAGCATGAAAGACCGGGGTAAAGCAGCAGGCGTAAAAGGATGGATCGTCAAACCTTTTAATGGCCCAAATGTGCTGGATGCTGTCAAGAAAATGGTTGGTTAACAAAACTGATTAAATAAACCTTCGACTTCATGTCTTGTTTTCACAAGGCATTGTAAAATCTCATCTTGCAACATATAAGGCAGAGTTTTCTCTGCCTTGTTATTTCTGTGCGCATAATCATACTAGTGATGTGATCATCATCACTGAATAGAACATTTCCCGATATAAATAGCAAAAACATGATCTGGACCTCATCCAGAATCCCAACCGCCGACTATGGTTATTCAAGCCAAGGTGAGTGCTTGAATTATGAAATGGAAATTTTTTATTGTTATTGTTAGTTCTTTTGTCCTTCCTGTATCAGGGTTTGGCATGACGTACTATGCAGCTGTTGATGGCATGGATTCGAATTCAGGGACAGATCCGCAAAGTCCCTGGACCTTGCAGACGGCAATCAATGTCGCTGTAGCAGGGGATGAAATACAAATAAAAGGTGGCGATTTTAATCTTGTGAATACGTTGTTGTTGTCTGCATCGGGCACCGGAACCCTGCCGATTACTATCAAGCCATATAATAATGAAACGGTGACGCTCGCGGCGGTCGACTCTGCCAACAGTCAACTGGATTATGCAGTAATGATAAAAAATACAACCAACTCGCAACAACCATGGCTATTGCAGGATCTGAAAATAAAAGGCGGCAAAATTGCTGCAGTTAAAATCGCTTCGAAATATGTCAGTCTGGAAAATTTTCAATTTGAGCAGTATGCCGGTCAGTACGTGGAAATTGACGAGGATGTTGCGCTATATGTTACGGTGACCTTGAAAAATGACAGTAATGCGAATACATCAATACTCAACACAACGAATAATAACACTGTTCAGTCACAACAATCTGCCAGTTCCAATACCGGTGCGCAGAGCACGGATGACTCGGGAGAACCTTCGGGTGAGTCAGGTGGCGGTGGGGGCTGTTCAGTACACAATGGCCAGGTTGATATTGGGCAATTGTTGAATCTGTTTTTAATCATTATATTTTTTTATATGCGTAAGCTGTGGTTGCTTCTTAATCGGCCCCGTCAATAAGGTATATCCGTCATCAGTACATAAATGATGGTTATCATGCCACGTCATTTTAATTGATTTCTAAATAGATAATTTATCGATTTATTTCCGGCATAAATTCTGTGGATGAATTGAAGTCCCAGTCAGGTTATCATGTACATATATTGAGATAGCGGGAGTACAACATGTTAACGGATCAAGCTTTGGATGTTCTTTTTCGTAATGCGCGAAGCCATAATGTCTGGACAGAAAAACCTGTCAGTGACACACAACTTGAAAAAATATATGAGTTGATGAAATGGGGCCCAACCAGCGCTAACTGTTGTCCTGCGCGATTTATTTTTGTCAAATCAGACGCTGCCAAACAACGATTAAAACCGTGCCTTGCAGAAGGCAATATTGAAAAATCCATGACTGCACCTGTGGTGATAATCTTTGGGATGGACCTCGAGTTTTATGAACATTTATCCACTCTGTTTCCACATACTGATGCAAAATCCTGGTATGCGGGAAAACCTGCCAAAATACAGGAAACTGCATTTAGAAACAGTTCGCTGCAAGCAGCTTACATGATGTTAGCTGCGCGAAGTATGGGTCTGGATTGTGGGCCAATGTCAGGATACGATAATGAAAAACTTGATGCTGAATTTTTTCCGGATGGAAAAATAAAATCCAATTTTATTTGTGCATTGGGTTATGGAAACGCTGAGAAATTACACCCGCGCGGTCCAAGATTATCGTTTTCGCAAACATCCCGGATTTTATGATTAAAAAAATTCCCCGCTTACTGTTTTTATAAGCAGGGAAAACTGCATGGCAGTTGTACTGGAGTTAACCTGACAGAGACTGTGAATATATAAATTAAACTGTTACCTATCTGACAAGCTGCACAATGCCACAGCGCCGTAAAAACAGTTTTAATCCCTCTTTTGCAGCAAGCAAATCCTTGTACGGGCCCTGTTCAATCCCCTCACGTGTATGGAAATACCATTCTGTCCCGACCGTATAAAAACGCTGATGACGGGTGGGTGCGGTACCATCTTCACCGTATCTTGTTATATTGTGCGTTCTGAACATTTGCGGATTGCCGGAATTTTCTAGTTTCATAATCAGGTTATACTCCTGAATTGGTTAAGCCATGTGATTTGTCAGTCTTGTTACATAGTGCTGAAATCTGGCATGTCAGCCAGTTTCTGTAAGGGCCTTGTAACCCTTTGTTGGATAATGAATACCATCCCAAGTTGCGCACATGGAAAATTCGGCTGTGCGTTGATCTTGTGTAATCAATGACTCCAATTGTTTGTGTGAAATCCATCCTGCTATCCATACTGGTGAACGGTTTATTGAGATTAATAATAGAGTTTGGCGGGTGGTATGTCTGTCAGAAAGGGCTGAAGAACGTGTAGGGATTGTCCTACAAATCAGGTCAATTGTTGGTTAAGTATTCTTATCCGTCATAAGTTATTGAGTATTAACAATCTTATGACTGATATCGCAAAACGGTTTATTTTTCGAGGCGCCACAACGACAAAAAGCTGCTTTGTTACGAAAGGTTGTCGAAAGTCCATCTGCAGACCGGATTATCATTGACCCCTTTGCTATTAACATGGCCTTATCACGACAGGTGATTTCCAGTTCAGTTTCGTCACTGGTAGTGTTGGGCATCGGTTCAGCTTTTTCGTCCGCAAACTGGCCATCATCGACAAAGTTAACACCTTTATGTGACCCATCACAAAATGGTTTGTTATTTGAGGCGCCACATCGACATAAAAATGCTTCAGTGGATTCAAGAATAGTTTGTCCGCTGCTATCTATAATGCGAATTTTGCCTTGCGCGATCAAAGGGCCATGGGGTTTTATAATTACTGTATTAGTCATAGTGAAGGTATACTAACATAATATAAATTAATGGAAAAAAGGTAAAAAATGTACGCTTATTTTATGCGCCATGGCGAAACCAATTATAATCGACAAGCCCTGTGTAATGCTGACCCGCGTATCAATGTCTATTTGACCGAGCAGGGTAAACAGCAAGCCAGAGATGCTGCGGAAAAACTCAGACACATACCATTACAGCACATTTATGTCTCGGAACTGCCAAGAACACGGCAGACTGCGGATATTGTAAATACTTTTCACGATATAGAAATTTCTGTTTGCCCCGAACTTAACGATATCGATTCAGGTTTTGAAGGCAGGCCGGTTGCAGAGTATTTTGCGGCGATCGGTAGTATGGAGCAGAGATTAACCAGAAGTGTTAACGGTGGAGAGTCCGTACTTGATTACAAGAAAAGGTTGCAGCCATTTTTCAGATGGTTTAACGAAATACCCCATACTCACGCGCTGGTGGTTGCGCATGAAGAAACACTTAGAATCGTCAATGCGCATTATTGTGGGCTTGATGATCATGCCATGATGGAGCGAGTGTTCAAAAATTGCGAAATAATTGCCTTTGATACTGATAGTAAAATTGAGATGTTGCTGCAAGAAAATTCTTAAGAACTATACTGTATTGCGTCAAATCAATATTATAATAATCCAGAGATTTCAAATTCTGCTATATAATCGTGTACCCTGGTGTGGTTTATAAACCAAAGACCATATTCCAGGTTTTAAAATAAATTTCCATAATTTGAGAGTATGTATGAATCTGAATATTAAAGCCCAATTACAAGCATTGAATGATCTGGTCTGGGAAACCCCGGTTAACAAATTATCCAGACGCTTGCAGCCTTTCCTGACCAGTTTACGTATTGGACATCTTATTATTCGTGATCTGCTTGACGGTCAGCTGACATTACGATCAATGGGACTTGTATACACAACCTTGTTGGCATTGGTGCCTCTACTGGCCGTGAGTTTTTCTGTGCTGAAAGGATTTGACGTACATAACAAACTGGAAGGGGTGATGATGAATTTACTCGCACCGCTCGGTGACAAGGGCGCAGAAATCACCCAGCGGGTAATCAGTTTTGTCGATAATATCAAGGCAGGTGTATTAGGTTCGTTGGGACTGGCCTTGCTGCTATATACCGTTATCTCGTTATTGCAAAAAATCGAGCGGGCGTTTAATTTTACCTGGCGTGTCAGCGAACATAGACCGTTTGCGCAACGTTTTAGTGGTTATCTGAGTATAGTATTGATCGGGCCTGTACTGATTTTTTCGGCAATAGGTATGACTGCATCGATCAGTGGCGCATCGCTGGTAAAAGATGCCATGGAAATTGAGGCTATTAGTACACTGCTAACATTTGTAGGCCGGCTCGTCCCGTATGTACTGATAATATCTGCATTTACGATGATTTATATCCTGGTTCCTAATACAAAAGTTAAATTTAAATCCGCATTGGTTGGTGGCGTTGTCTCAGGGATTCTCTGGGAAACAACAGGCTGGGTGTTCACTGTATTTGTTGTAGGTTCTACCAAGTACACAGCTATCTATTCCGCCTTTGCAACATTAGTCGTTTTCATGATCTGGTTATATTTAAGCTGGTTAATTATGCTGATAGGTGGGAGTATCGCCTTTTATTACCAGCATCCTGAGCATCGTAATCTGCTCTCGCGCATACTGCGGTTGAGTAATCGTATGCGTGAGAAGGTATCCTTGCTGATACTGGCGCTTATTGGACAGCACTATTACCAGAACAAACCGGCCTGGACCATGGACGATTTGGCGAAACGGTTAAATGTTGGCGTTGAGGCAATTGGTTTACTTATGAGTAACCTTGTCAAGATTGGATTGCTAGTGAGGACGGAGGGCGACATGCCCGGCTATTTACCGGCGCAAGCGCCTGAAACGATGAAACTGAATCAGATAATTACGTTGGTACGACAGACTGGTGAGTCTTCATACTTAAAACTGGAAAACTTGCCGCAGATTGATGTAATTGATTCACTTTATTCTGACATTGAGTCTGCTGTCTATAACTCGGTTGGCGAGCGCACATTACGCGATATATCCTTGTCGAAGGAATAGTGTTATTCAGGACTTCTGGAAAGTCTTTGTTATATTAAATATATTCAGACCTGTTCAGGTCATGTGTTAATTTCGTTAGACGATCTTTGCGCACGCGATTTGGATGGGAAATCAATAACTTTACCGCTGGCGATATTCATTAAAATTTCACGCGCAGATTCGGTATCATATTCATTCAGTGCTTTTTGTAGTTCATCGAGCAACAAGGTCAGTTCATTATGCATCAAGTCAGATACATTGACTTTCATGATTTGTGGATGCGTGGTGGATTCTGCATCACGACGTGGAAAAGAAAGATTACTTGTTAGATTACTGTATTTTCTCGTATTTATTGGTCGGGGCGAGAGGATTTATGAAATACATCCTTGTATTTCACCTTCGACCTGACGGTCTCAGACCAGCCTTCGGCTGTTCAAAATCGTTCCCGACGATTTTGTGCACCTCATTTTGAGGTTCCAGATTCTCCCTCCATTTAAAACAAAAATCCGGTCTTCACGTTTAATGAAAGACCGGATTTTTGTTTTAAAACTGGTCGGGGCGAGAGGATTTGAACCTCCGACCCCTTCGTCCCGCCGACCCCTTCGTCCCGAAGAAATTCAGATCCACAGGTCGATATGTGGTTTATTGATATTCCTGAAGAATTGCATAAGTATGGTTGCCTTAAACCAACAATCTTTGCTGACTCTGGCGCGACATTCGCCAGTTCTGATGAATCCGAAACGAGTAGGTAAGAAGGGTACGCGATGGGCCTTATTTGAAGAAGATCATGATAATTCTGGACTTAATGTATTTATGTTGAATTTTCACAATCAATTAAAGGCTAGAGCGAATGTAATTGTCAGCGGCAATGATCAACAAACCTAGACAGATGATACATGCAGCGATTAATCGTTTTTTCCCATTCCGGCTTTCTTTAAAAATAAAAATGGAGGCAAGGGTTGCCAGTACGATACCCGCATTGGTATAGGAAACAACATACGAGGCGGGCAAGTCCAGCATGGCACGCACGACCAGGGCATAGGCGGTACCGATAAAAAGGCCGCCCATAAGTATGTATGCCAGCTTTGGTCTACAGCTCGGCCAGAATTTACCGTATTCTTTTACTTGTACAACTGACAAGGTGATAAAGGCGGCCAGATAGCCCACACTAATATAACCCAATTGTGATCCGAAACCCGGTAGGTCAGTGACAGCAATTTTATCGCTCAACGAGTAAACGCTGGTTGCCAATGCGGCTAACAAGGCCCAGGGTAAGGCATGGCGTGTATCGCCTTTAACACTGGTAGCTGCCAGTAACCATAAGCCGACGACGCTGACAAAAATACCTAACCAGGCATGCAAGGCGATGGGATTACCTAACAACAACCAACTCCACAGCGCGATCAGAAGAGGCGAACTGCGTGCTATCGGGTAGACCAGTGCGACCGGGGCGAAGTGATATGCCTTGCGCAAGGCCAGAAAATACACCGAATTGGCAAGTGCCGTCACCAGCATTGCGATCACTAATTGTGAATTCCAGTGGCTGTCCTGGATGAGTCGCCACAAGGCCCATGGTCCAAGTAAAACAAGGTGTGCCAGTAGACCCCACCATAAATAATTGCAGCGTGCGTCAACATGGCGTGCAAGCAGATTCCAGCTGACGTGCATTAACACGGATAAGCCAATCGCTATATAGGCATTATCTATCATTATGCAAAAGGAAATATAACCTGATTATCCACAGCAGCAATCACATTTTCGGGAAGGCTATTGCCGTGCATGGACAACCAGCAATCAAGTTCATGGCCTATATGTGTTAACACCGTACGGTGTGGTTTTATTTGTTGATGAATCGCCAGTGAGTCGGTGTAATTATTGTGACCTGTGCTTTCCTTATCGGGCGGATAAGTGGTGTCGAGTATCAAGACATCCGGTGGCGTTTCTTTAAGTGTAGAATACGTTGTCGGTGGCAAGCCCCTTGTATCGGTCAGATAAGCGATGTGTTTATTCTCATAAGTAAATACATAACCAAACGTGACGCGTGAATGAATCAAGGGTACGGGGGTGATGCATAATCCATCCAGAGAAAAAGTTTTGAATTTACGTTGTGACTGAAAATCCAGAATACCGGGATGCTTGAATAAATCATCACAACCCTGACTGTCGGGTGGACAGTACACAGGAATTTTTTCACCCATACCCCAACGCAAGTGAAACAGACCTTGCACATGATCGGCATGAAAGTGGGTAAGAAAAATGCCATTGAGCGAACCGGCAGGAAAAGAATCTGCAATATTCGTTAAACCGGCATCGATTAAGTAACGTTGCTCATTGATTTCTAACAAGGCCGAGGCAGTGCGTCGTCGTAATGTTGGATGTTGTTTTACCGTTTCACAGCGTTCACAGTGACAGCCATACAACGGCATGCCGGCCGCATTGCCACTGCCAAGAATGGTTAAGCGCATTGTTTGCTATTTGCCACTTGCTGTAAAAGATTAACAAAAGCCTTACCAACAACCGCCAGTCCACGGTTGTTTTCTATCTTGAGTAAATTTGGATGCAAGGTAGAACTTTCCAATGCACGTGCCTGTATCAAACGATGTTCAATTTCATCTTCGGTCTCGCGGCCACGTTGTATCAGGCGATCACGTAATAATGCCGGCTGAACGCAAACCAAAACCGGTTGTAACTCAGGATAGAGTTCGGCGGCCTGATCAAGATAAGCGCGCGAGCCATTCATGACAACATGAATGCCCTTCGCCAACCACTGATGTATTTCAATGCCAATTCCATACCAGGTGTCATGGGCATACCAGCACATGGCAAAACATCCCTGTTGCTGACGAACATGAAACTCGGCTTCTGTTAAGGCGACATGATTTTCGCCACCGGCATCAGCAGGTCGCGTAATATAGCGATGCGCAAACACAAAATCCTGTTGTCCAGAAAGTTGATGGCGCGCATAGTGCATCAGACTATCCTTGCCCGAACCCGACGCACCGATCACATAAAACAGTTTAGCCATGATCATAGTTTGCCTGGTAAACACGATAGCCTTTGTGCCACACATCGGTGACTTGCGGCAAGCCGCCAGGTAAACCCACCGCGATCAAGTCAGCGCGTTTTCCCACGGCAATTTCACCGCGATCGTCCAGGTGCGCTGCACTGGCAGGATTTTTACTGACAAGACGCACGGCGCCTGCCAGATCGAGCGCAGAAAGTTCGGCGATTTTAAAAATAGCGACAATCAATGCAGCAGGGGCATAATCCGCACATAAACAATCGGCCACGCCCGCATGAATGGCTTCAATCGCTTTCATGGATCCCGACTGGCTTTTACCCCGCAAGATGTTGGGAGCACCAAAGATAGTCGACATACCCGCTGCCTTGGCGGCCTGTGCTGCGGCAAGTGTAATGGGAAATTCAGAAATATCGGCACCGATGCGTGTCATGGTTTCAACGCGCTCCGGCGAGTCGTCATCATGACTGGCAACAGAAATACCGGCGGCGTGCGCGGCGAGTGCCAATTCTTCCATGCGTGCGTAGGCACCACCGGCGGCCTGTAATTTTCGTTCTACCAATACTTCCACTTCATCGGCGGTTTTTTTGTAATTACGTGCCAGGTAAGTTTGGTAAGCGGCCATATCTTTAAACTGGCCTTGTCCCGGCGTGTGATCCATCATCGAAATGAGATGCATCGCATCTTCAGCAAGTAATTGCTTCAAGATAGGTAAGCCGGTTTCATCGGTAATTTCGTACCGACAGTGTACCCGGTTATCGACCAGACCATGCGGGCGCCAGTCATGCACGGCGCGGGCAACCTCGGCAGCAAAGTGATTATTGCGTACACCAAGTTCTTCATGGGCAAACGACAAGGCATGATAAACCGTGGTGATACCAGCGGCGGCGTTACGCTTATCTGCCTGCGCACAGGCGAAGTTGAGGGGAAAGTGAACGCCCGGACGCGGTTCGACTTCTTTTTCCAGCGCATCACAATGCAAATCAATCATGCCGGGCAGCAGGGTCTTGCCGTTCAGATTGATTTCATTTGCATCGCTGACCTGTTCCGGGTCAATGGCGCGAATAATGCCATCGTCGACCAGTACGGCAGCGTTATCCAGTACCGTGTCAGCCAGCACCACACGGGCATGGGTAAAATAGGTTTTCATTAAGCGGTCTCCTGAAGTGTTGGTTCGATGGCATGTGGCGGCGCAATGGCAACCGTGATATCGGCCATGCGTTTCACCAGTTCGGGTTGATGGAATATCGCCAGAATCGCGACGCCTTGCTGTTTTAATTTTTCAATCAGTCGCAACACGCAATCGGTCGTGTCCGGATCCAGACTGGCGGTAGGCTCGTCCAGTAACAACAGTCGCGGACGAGAAACCAGCCCGCGCGCAAGATTGACGCGTTGTTTTTCGCCACCTGAGAACGTTGCGGGTGACAAGCCCCAGAGTCGTTCCGGTAATTGCATCGCGGCGAGCATGTCGCGCGCCGCGGCACGCGCGTAGTCGCGTTTCATACCACGCTGTACCAGCGGCTGGGCAACAACATCTTCTGTTGCTTGACGCGGTAGAGCATGTAAAAACTGTGTGACGAAACTGATTTCGTTGCGGCGCAGCGCCAGGATGCGGTGTTCGTCGAGCAAGGCCAGGTCCAGCAGTTCATTGTCTTTACTGCGATAGTACAACTGCCCACGTGTTGGAAGGTAGGTACGATAAATAGCCTTGAGTACACTGGACTTGCCTGCACCGGTTGGACCAATCAAGGCCGTGAGTTTGCCGGCGTAGACTTCCAGACAAACGTCACTTGATGAAGGAATCGTCTTATGTTGCTCGTGTAACACGAACGTCTTGGCAAAATCGTCGATGCGCAGCACAGGAGAAGTGTTGATGTTTGCAGACATACGTTAGTTGTTTCCTTTGTGATATATGCCGGTCATAAAGCGGAGGCCACCAAACGTTGTGTATAGGCATGTTGCGGGTCTTCCAGAATCTGGTCGGTCAATCCCGATTCAATCACGCGACCATATTTCATCACCAGGGTGCGGCCAGCCAGTAAGCGGATCACACCAAGGTCATGCGTCACGACGATCATGGCGGTATGTTGTTCTTGCTGGATTTCCAGAATGAGATCAAGGATTGCTGCCTGCACCGATAAATCCAGACCGGTAGTGACTTCATCGAGTAATAATAATGAAGGCTGGGTAGCGAGCGCCTTGGCAATTTGTACGCGTTGTTGCATGCCACCGGAAAAGTTTTTCGGTAACTCATCCATGCGTTCGGTTAACACTTCGGTGCGAGATAACAGGGAGGTGGCGCGGGTACGAATCTGCTGGTAATTCATCACATCGGTCATTAATAAACGTTCGGCTATATTGCCACCGGCAGAAATATCAAAATTAAGACCCAGCTGCGGGTTTTGATACACCATACCAAAATGATGATTGGCAAGATGTCGCTGTTGCGCGCCATTCATGGAAAATAAAGCATAGGCTTTTGCCTGATCGTGTGGATCGTAAAACGTGGCGTGACCGGCCGTCGGCGTTTCATCAAAATTCAAACACTTTACTGCTGTTGATTTTCCCGAGCCCGATTCGCCCATGATACCCAGTATTTCGCCCGCATAGAGATCAAAGCTGACATCGTGTGCGGCGACGACACTGCCACAACGCGGGCACAAATTGGTATTGTGTGCGGGGCCGGTTAACGCCACGCAGTCATCACAGCCCTTGCCGTAAATTTTTGTCAGTTGTCTGACATCGAGCACTTTATCCATGTGCCACCTCGGCATGTTCTTCATCCGTTACCGTTTCGATTTGTAATGCTCGTGTCTGTTGTTGTTCACACCAATCATTATCGGAACACTGATAAACCTGTTGGCCGCTAGTGGAATCAACAAACTCATCCAGAAAACTCACCGTACATCCACAACGTTGACAGGCACGCCGCGCACCTTGTGCATCGGTAAAGTCTTCAACACGAAACGGGATATCATCAAACGCAAGCGGTTCCGCGTTGGTATAAGGAGGCACGGCGTAAATCTTTTTTTCGCGTCCTGCACCAAACAACATTAATGCGGCAGACTGATGGAGTTTGGGCACATCCCAACGTGGAATAGGTGACGGGTCGATAACATAACGATCGTTTATGCGTGTGGGGTAACGATGTGAGATGGTGATTTCATCAAACTTGACAATGTCTTCATATAATTTGACCAACAGTCGCGAATAATCGGCTTCAGCATGCATTTGTTTACGCTTGTCCTCGGAGGCCTCAACAATCACCAGCGGATCGGGATACGGTACCTGCAGTACCAGTAATTGATCTTCACGCAAGGGCATTTCGGGCACGCGATGACGCGTTTGAATAATATCGGCATCCTGGGTACGCGTGGTGGTGTCAATGCCGGGACAGGTCATTTCAATAAAGCTGCGTAAGTTAACTGCATTCACCGAATCGTCCGAACCCTGATCGATCACTTTCAGTGTTTCACCCTTACCGATTAATGCCAGTGTTAACTGCAAGCCGCCGGTACCAAACCCGCGCCCCATTGGCATTTCACGGCTGGAATAAGGCACTTGATAGCCGGGAATGGCCACGGCTTTTAATATGGTGCGACGTATTTCCTTTTTGGCATATTCATCGAGAAAACCAAACGGATAGGCAGTGGTGTTGTTAACACTCATGCAACAGGTTCCTTGTGCGAATTTTTTTGTTGTGTGGTTCGCAGACGATCCATATCAGACTGAAAGGTGACATAGTGCGGCATTTTATAGTGCGTGCAAAAACCCATCGAGTCGACACCGTCGACATGCAACAACACAAACTCCGGATCTTCAGAGGGATTGCTCGGTCCATCACGCATGCCTTTTTGCAAGGCGCGATCCAGTATCGCCATGCTGATGGCTTTGACTTCGTTATGCCCGAAGCAGGCACCATAGCCGAGCGTAAACACGGGTTTGCATTCGTTACCCTGTTCGTCTGTTTGTTCATACATGGCGACGACTTCACATTCCGTGATTTCAACTTCACCGATTTCACTGAGCTCGCCGGTAATCGGGTGAGGCAATAACACCGGTAAAAAGCCGACACGTAATTCCGCAACAGTCGGATGTACATCACCGTATCCACGCATATTGGAATAAGCCATGGCGAGTAATGACCCTTGTTCTGCGCGCGCCATAGTGGCCAGAGCTGCCGAACGCGATACCGGAAAAATTAACGGTTCACGCGTAATATCAAATGCGCTTTGTTGAAGGTGCTGATCGCTGTGCACTTGTTCTGGTAACAAACCTTGCTGTCGCAAACTATCCAGTACTTTAGGAAAGGTATCGGGAATGGTGTCGATGTTAACCTGCTTAAACAGCGTTTGTGTGGCGTGTTGAAATGCCGCGGGTGACTCATCCAGTAAATCCATGCGCATTAAACGTAAATGATAATCGGTGGTGGCGCCGAGCATTTGCCCGCCGGGGATATCTTTAAAGGCGGATGAGATACGCCGCGTAATGCGCATATCGCCGGTTTGCAGCGGCGGGGTTTCCATCAGGCGTGGCTGCGTTGAACGATACGCGCGCAAGGCAAACGCAGCCTCCAGCGTATCGCCGTGTGATTGCTTGATCGCAAGCGAGGCAAGTCGCGGGTGATACACGCCGCCTTCGGATATCACACGACTGTGTAACAGTCGCAATTGATGTTCAATCGTTGCACTGCTTAAGGGTGTGGCTAAATCCGCCTGTCCCGTCAGATCAGCCTGGCGGGTACGTAAATAATCAAATACCTGGTGCGTACCCTCGATAGCTTGCGCGCCACCTTTTATCGCGACGTAACCCATTACACTAGCTCCACGTGTGTTGTGCGCGGTATCGCCGTAATGCTTGAATCTGCCAGCAACAGCATATCAATGCCGAGTGGAAAGCTTGCGTTACATTGTTCACGTAACGTCAACCAGGAATGATCCATGCCTTGCCAGTGACAGCTTGTGGTTGTCTGGATGCCCGGACCGGATAATTGCAAGGCAAGCTCACCTGCCGTGAGACTTTTCATCACCATGATCAGCGTGGCAGACTGTTCAGGACACACCAGGCTACCGATCTTTGGCACGAAATCAGCTGCCTGTAACGCATCACATAAAATATAATCAGCCTGATCGTTTGTAGCAGATTTGGCTTGTAACAAGGGCCAATCCCGATCGTCGAGTAAACAATGTGGATCCGCCAGCGACACTTCGCCGTCGAGCAGTGTTGCCAGTACGGCAAGTGATGTGCGCGTGTTGTTAGCAATGCAATCCTGTAGTGAATAGCCGCGACCCGGATGCGCCATGGCATTCATCAATATGCGAAATAATGCCTGCTGTGTGTCGGGTTGCCAGACAGGTTCAAGCTTCAGCATCATCGTCCCCCACATCGTCGAGCAAGGAAAAATTAACCTGCGTATGCGCCAATATACGTTTGCGTTGCTGCTGTATGTGTTGTTGTTGGGCCAGGCCTTTATCAACGAGCATGGCAACCTGTTGCCAGCCGGGAAGTTGTGCCGACAAAATCGCATCACATAGCGCCAGTGCTTCGGCCAGTTCCACACGGTCATCCATTACCTGTGCCGCACCTTCGGCGCGTTGGCCATGTTTGGTCGAGACCTCCAGCCAGGCCGAGGCAAGCGGAAACTCGCCCAGGTAAAATTCATCCTGCAAGGCGCTGTCTTTCAGTTTCAACATGCCCAGGCCTGCCTGTGGCAAGGCGCGTGGGCGAATTTTCAGATCTGTACCCAACGCCGTGGTGAAATCCAACAGTTCATTTGCAGGCAGTGCCATTAACGCGCTGCTCCAGTGAGTTCGTGGTGGTAAGGTTGTGTGTCTGTCCATTTTTAATCCTGTGACATTTCTAGATATCTAGACATGTCGTAATAAAGTCATCTATTTTTTAATAGTTAACGTCTGAAATTTCTTACAGTGCGCGCTTGCGAAGTTTTTGCGACAAATACTCGAGTAACATCACCGTGATAAAAATTGCCAGCAAGATCGTGGCAACGTGATCGTAATCAAAGAGATCCCAGCGACCTTTTAATTCCATGCCAATGCCGCCGGCACCGACGATGCCCAACACCGTAGCGGTACGAATATTACGTTCGAATATGTATTGAACATACGCAATCCAGGCCGGATAAACATGCGGAAACACCGCGTAACGCAAAACTTTTAATGCACTGGCGCCGGAGCTTGCCAGTGCCATTTGTGGGCCGGGCGGCGCATTTTCGATTTCATCGGCGAAGAATTTCCCGAGTACACCACTGGTATGTATCGCCAGCGCCAGCACACCGGCAATGGGACCGAAGCCATACATCAAGACCAGTAACAAGGCGATGATCAATTCCGGCATGGCGCGATGGAAGCTCAGCCATGTGCGAGCGATCGAATACACAAAACGATGCGGCGAATAATTTTGGCTGGCGAGAATACCCAGCGGCAATGAAATCATGATTGAGATGAACGTACCCCAAAACCCCATCTCGATCGTCTCAATCATTTTGAGAATGACTTTTTTTACATAACCAACGGGCTCTACTAAAAATTCAACTTTTTCTGAGGACCAGGTGTTGGTGAGGGCGTCGTATTCTTTATCTTCACCGGTTTCGATATAAGCAAACCAGGGTAAATCGTTACGATCAAAATTGCTTATACGACTTACTGCCGTGCGTTGTGAAAATTGTATCGGAAAAGCCTTGCTGGCAAAGCGTATTGCACCATCCAACACTTGCGATTCGCCGATACCCACCGCGGATAACACCGCTTTGGAAGTATCGAGTGCGGCCCGGTCGAGTTGCGTGTTATGCGCGGAGTATGACAATAGAACAAAGGCGATCAGACAAAGCAGAATCGTTTTGGGCGTAATCGCATGATACACCTCCCAGTTTTGCCAGCCACGATTGTTATTCACGGTCGTACTCATGCCGCAACCTGTTCAAGCTGGGTGGGCTGGCTGCGTGCCAGTTCATAGAGTTGGGTTTGGGTCTTGTCATCGAGGGCTGCAGGGTGCCCATCGTAAAAAACTTTGCCTGCACGCAAGGCAATTATACGGTCGGCAAATTCCAGTGCGTATTCAAGCTGGTGCATGGTACAAATGACCGTCGTGCCGTTATTTTTTGCTGCACTTTTTAAACTGTTCAGCACACTGCGGCTCATGGCCGGGTCAAGACTGGCGACCGGTTCATCGGCCAGAACAATTTCGGGTTTGGATATAAAGGCGCGTGCTATGGCGACGCGCTGTTGTTGGCCACCCGATAAATTGGCAGCACGACGAAATAAATGTTTTTCTTCCATGCCGACTTCCGCCAGCAACTGGCAAGCACGACGTTGGTCAAGTAACGGAAAGGATTTTATCAGGCTGCGCCAAAAACCATTTTCAGGCAGTAATCCAGCCAGTACGTTATGTAAAACCGATAAACGTGGTATCAGATGCAATTGCTGATGAATCATGCCAATGCGACGCTGAATCACTTGTAAATTTTTCTGGTTCAAGGTCAGTTCACCCAGAACGATACGACCACTGCTGGGTTCAACAACACCGTTCACCATGTTCATCAGGGTCGATTTGCCGGCACCTGAAGGCCCAAGCAAGACACAAAACTCACCGGGTTTAATGTGTAAAGACACATTATCAACCGCACGTGTACCATCTTCATATACCCGACTTACTGATTCAAATTTCAACATCACATCACCCCGTTAAGTGAATTAAGTGAAAAATTAAGAGATACCCGTTTAAGCCCGGGCATCCCTTCTTGTTTTATATTCAGGTTTAGCGTTGGCCTGCCTTGTCGATCATGCCGGCTTTCACTTCTTTGGTGACTGCACCGAGCTTGGCGAGCGCAGCAAAGATTTTTTTCTCGTCAAAGTTTGCATCATAGCGATCCACTTTCTTGCCGCCGTAACCGCGTATTTGTGATGGATCAACCTTGGTATGAATCACGTTAAAGGCTTTACGTAAGTCCAGTTTCAATTTTTTTGACAAGCCTTTGTTCATCGCCAGTGGTGGATTAGGAATTGGCTGTGACTTGCTAAGGGGCTCAAATTTGCTCGGGTCAATCGCGCCTTTTTTCACCGCTTTACCAAAAGAATTGTAAGATGCGGCAGCGGCGTCGACTTTGCCTTCTGCCAGAGCCGCCAAAGAAGCCGAGTGGGAACCCGCGATGATGACCTTGTTCAGATCCTTGACCGGGTCAACACCACCGGCAATTAACATGGCAACCGGAAAGTTAAACGATGAAGTAGAGCTGGTGCTGCCAAATGCCATGCGCTTGCCTTTCAGATCTTTCAGGCTTTTGATACCGCTATCTTTGCGCACAAAAATACCGGAGTAGTAAGAAGACTCACCTTTGAGTACGTCTACAGCCAGTAAATCAACACCACATTTTTTGTTTGCTTCACCATAAGTTGAGGCACCAAACCACGCGATATCCGCCTGGTTATTACACATGCCTTCAACAACTGCGGCATAACTGCTACCGGCTTTAATGTCAAAGTGAATGCCGTAGTTTTTGGTGATGCCATCAAATACCGGCTTATAGTCTTTGGTAATATCATTGGTGCCGGTATCTGCCGGTATCATTAATACACGCAAAGGTCGGTCTTTGCTGCCATCTGCCGTTTCACTGGCAAAGGCAACACCTGTTAGCATCAGTGCTGTCATCGCAACAGCCATTAATTTATTCAGTGTCATTGTTGTTTCCTCGTTTGATTCATTCGATCTGGTTTTAGGGTTTAATAGAAAGTTGTGTGGCGTCGCCACGAAATCGAGTGACTGCATACTCGACAGGTTGTTTGGAGTTGGAATCCAAATTCAGGCTCTTCACCCGTAGCACGGGTGATTGTTTTGGCATATTCAGCACATACGCATCATCTACCGCAGGCATGACCGCACTAATCAGGCTTTCTGTGCGGGTTAAGGTTATGTGATAGCGTTGATTTAAAAATTCATGCAGTGAACCGGCTGTATAGTCAGCCAGCGTATCGGGAAACAAGTTGAGCGGTAAAAAATGTGAAATCACACAAAATGGTTTGTTATCGACATGGCGTAAGGTCTCGATAAAAATAACATTGGCGTGATCGTCTAACTGAAGACTGGTCGCAACACTGCCTCGCGCAGGCATCACTTGCTTGTGCATCACGCGGCTAATGGTCGTCTTGCCTTGTGAGTGCAGGGTTTCAGTAAAACGGGTATGGCTACCAATGGCATAGTTAATGGCAGGTTCCAGCACATACACCCCTTTGCCATGATAACGTTCCACCAGGCCCTCGCTGACCAGTTCGTCAATGGCGCGGCGCAGGGTGTGACGATTCACGCCAAAGCGCTGGGCCAGGGTATTTTCTGCAGGGAGCGTTTCACCCGCCTTGTAAAATGCCTGGATCTCGCTGACCAGCGCATCCCGGATTTGGCGATATATGGGTGAACCGCCGTCACTTCGTGCTACCAGATATACAGACATCTAGACATCTCCATTGAATGCCCATCACTTTAGAGAATCTGTATGACAGCTGTGTGTTGGTTAGTTGAAGGATTTGTTGCAATGCTAGTTCGAGTAGCATCGTCGTAGAGAATTTGATTTGATGCGCTGTTTCTTGCCGTCATGATTGAGCAGCGATATTGTGCGCGGCATGGCCGGGTCAAATCCTGGGCAATTTATGAGCGAATCACACGAACTATAAGGGCAATATATCAGTTCAGAGGATTTGAAAAAAATTCACAACCTCATTAATTTTTCCTGGTGATTGCATTATGTGGTCGGAACAGCCAAATCATATGACAGGATTATCAATTCCTTTGATTCCACATGAATTAGTATCGGTTATCAAGAAGTATGATGTAGATAATTTACAACTACTTCCAGTGATATTGAAAAATTAAGGAGCTGGCGATGTAGGGGATAACTACTATGTGGTGGATATTGTTGGACTAATCTCCGGTATCGATATGGACAAGTCAGAATGTACATTAATTAGTGCATATCTCAATACAGATATCCTTTTGGCACATTTTTATAATTTGGTGATTGATGATGAGCGTGCTTATAGTGACTACATGTCTCGACTGGTTGGAAAACCGCATGCTATTGTCGTCAGTGATGAGATCGATAAAGCGTTGGATACGCCTTAAAGCAATGAGTGTTGAGTTATCACTCTTCGACATCTGGTTGAAGACTGATCAAAAAAATATTCCAAGTATACACATAAGAAATTATTAAGGCCCACTGAGAGCCCATTGGTATAATTGTTAAAACTGAAACTTTTTACCTGGAGTATAACTTACTGAAAATTATAAAATAGATTGGTCGGGGCGAGAGGATTTATGAAATACATCCTTGTATTTCACCTTCGACCTGACGGTCTCAGGCCAGCCTTCGGCTGTTCAAAATCGTTCCCGACGATTTTGTGCACCTCTTTTTGAGGTTCCAGATTCTCCCTCCATTTAAAACAAAAATCCGGTCTTCACGTTTAATGAAAGACCGGATTTTTGTTTTAAAACTGGTCGGGGCGAGAGGATTTATGAAATACATCCTTGTATTTCACCTTCGACCTGACGGTCTCAGGCCAGCCTTTGGCTGTTCAAAATCGTTCCCGACGATTGTGTGCACCTTTTTTTGAGGTTCCAGATTCTCCCTCCATTTAAAACAAAAATCCGGTCTTCACGTTTAATGAAAGACCGGATTTTTTGTTTTAAAACTGGTCGGGGCGAGAGGATTTGAACCTCCGACCCCTTCGTCCCGAACGAAGTGCGCTACCAGGCTGCGCTACGCCCCGACTGTTTCTAAATCAAGCATAAGTCTATCAAAAAGATTAAACAAGTCTAAGTTAGTAACGTAATTATTTTTCATCGGCTGTGATGGGAACAAGCCAACTTTTAAAATCCTCAGGTAAAGGGCTGGGTTTTTCATTATTGTGTTTTTGTTTCAGTCTTAAAAATCTGGATTCCGTTGCGGGATGCGTACTTAAAAACTCAGGCGTTAACTGCTTTCCTTCAGCCTGTTGGAGGATTGTGAAGAGTGCATCGGCCCCGCTCAAATGACCATACAGATTTTTCACGGCAGCGATGGCGGTGGTATCCGCCTCGGTTTCATGTTCGCGACTGAATTTAAAACTGCTGAGAGTGCTGGTAGTACCGATAAACTGGTTGATAATGTCATCACCGATGCCACTGCTTAACACGGAAACAGCAATACCGACAACCACGCCACTGCCCAGACTGCGAATCGGGTGACGGTGTTTGATATGTGCAATTTCATGCGCCATCACCATGGCCAGTGCATTTTCATTCGGCAGCTTTTCCAGCAGGCCGCGGAACATAACAACATTGCCACCTAAGGTGGCGTAGGCGTTAATCACATCTTCATCAGCGTAGTGAACGTTGATTTTCATTTCATCAGGAAGCTGTTGTACCTCACTGATTTTGTCAGCCATCGTTTGTAAATAATTGACAATGGGTAGCCTGGTATCATTTGTCCCCATTACGAATAATTGTGCATCTTGCTCGACACTATAAGGCAAATAATGCGCGAGTTTATCGGCGATAAGACCAAGAACAAGAAAAATGATAAACAATCCGCCCAGGACACCGGTAGTTAAAAGTATGAATTCTTTTAACGGGTGCTCCTTGCCGGTATTAATGCCTTCAGGGAGTTGTGGGTTACTGTATTCCAAAGTATGAATGCATTCAGTTAATGAACGCCGTGCCGTAGGCCAAAACTTCCACTGAGCCAATGCTGTTTCCCTTGCCCTTGGAAATACTGGCTGTTTCAAGTTTTACATTAAAGACCAGGCTCGCGCCTAAATCTTTGGCCTGTTCTTTCATGCGTAAAATCGCTTCACGGCGGGCACGGTCAACCAGCGACTCATAAGATTTAACCCTGCCACCCACCAGATTACGTAAGCCAGCGAGAAAGCGTTTAAAGTAATCTACAGAAATAACGACACTACCCGTAACTAATTGGGTTTCGCGTGGGCGTAAGGTAGGGTCGGGAATCTTGGTCGCGATAGCGGGAATGCTGTTTAGCACTTTTTCGCGTTCAATAATCGAACGATAGTGGCGAGATTCAGCCAGTCGACCAAAGAAGTAGCCAAGTGCGAGTAAGGAAATGAAGACAATGATATCTGTCATGGATTTGGCCCGGGTCTATTCCAGAACTACAGCGGTACCGTAGGCGAATAATTCAGCTGCGCCAGCGGCGACGCTGGAGGTCGAGAAGCGAATATTCAATATTGCATTCGCCCCAACACTGCTGGCCTGTTGTTGCATGCGCTCCATCGCTTCCTGTCGCGATTCTTGCAACAGTTCGGTGTAGCCCTTAAGTTCGCCACCAAAGATATTTTTTAGTCCTGCCATAAAGTCACGTCCAACGTGTTTGGCGCGCACGGAACTGCCTTGTACCAGACCAAGATGTTTGACAATGCGTCGGCCCGGAATAATTTCGAGGTTAGTGAGGATCACGGTAACTCCCAGTTTTTTATTTTCTAGCTAATTATTTTCCAAGACTATATCAGAACGCCCCATAAAAGACAGAGTGAGTGCCCAAACCTGGATGATTAATAGCGCCGGGTAACCGCGAATTCTGCAAGCTGAATCAGGGCTTGTTTGTATGGCGAGTCAGACAGGCACTGAATGGCTGCGATGGCCAGATCGGTTTCGGTTTGAGCGCAATTTGCCGTGTACTCTATGGCGCCAGATTCACGTATAGCCTGCATAACATCATTAATTTGCCCACGACCGCCATTTTCAATGACATCGCGTATGAGTGCCACCTGTGCTGCTGTGCCGTTTTGGATGGTATATATAAGTGGAAGGGTCGGTTTGCCTTCTGCCAGGTCATCCCCCATATTTTTGCCAGTATCGGCCTTATCCGCTTCATAATCGAGTACGTCATCGACTAACTGAAACGCGGTGCCAAGATGCATACCATAGCGAGCCAGCGCGGTTTGTGTTGCTGCGTCTTGATCGGTTATCACGGCAGCCAATTCCGATGCTGATTCAAATAATTTGGCCGTTTTATTGTGGATAACATCCAGATAACGCTGCTCGGTGGTGTCCGGGTCATGTACGTTCAACAGCTGCTGCACTTCACCCTCGGCGATGGTATTGGTGGCATTGGCGAGAATGGCCATAACGCGCATATTGCCCACATCCACCATCATCTGGAAGGCACGGGAGTAGAGAAAATCCCCAACCAGTACGCTGGCTTCATTGCCCCAGAGTGAATTGGCTGTTTCCTGACCACGTCTCAGCTCGGAGGCGTCCACCACGTCGTCATGCAGCAGGGTGGCGGTATGAATAAATTCGATAATGGCGGCCAGTTCGATGTGCCGGTTGTCTTCACAGCCGCATGCACGCGCGGATAACAAGTGTATTACCGGCCGTAAGCGTTTACCGCCACTATTGATAATATGGCCGCCAATCTGGTTAATCAGTACGATATCCGACGTCAGACGGCTCAGAATACAGGCATTAACCTGTTCCATGTCGTCCTGAATCAGCGGGTATATCTGCTCCAGCGTCATTAGTGCATCCCGGTTGTGGCAAAAGCCCAGCATGCTAGGTGGCACAGGGGCTTGGTGTCAAGCATGCCGCTGAGCCGTGCGACGGTCAGAGAGACGCTAAATGCGTAAAATTGTTGAAATAACCACGCTTTTGACGATAAAAGGTTTTGACCGGGGCACGAAATCTGGCTAAAATTGCCGCCCTTGTGATGTCGGGTACACCTTTCTGCTTGGATGAATCAGCAAATTGACCCCATCCACAGTCAGTGGGCCGGGATACGGCTTTGGCCCAGACTCAAAATTTTTGGAGATAGCACCATGTATGCGGTAATTGTAAGCGGCGGAAAACAGTATAAAGTTGCCGAAGGCGAATCACTTCAGGTCGAAAAAATCGATGCCGAAGAGGGTGCCAGTATTGATATCGACAAGGTGTTGATGGTTGCCAATGGAGACGATGTCAAAATCGGTGCACCATACGTTGAAGGCGGCAAAGTGACTGCAACCATTAAGGCGCATGGCCGTGGCAAGAAAGTCACGATTATCAAATTCCAGCGTCGTAAGCATTATCGAAGAAAGCAGGGCCATCGCCAGTCTTTTACAGAAATTGAAATTACCAGCATTAAACCGTAAGAGGATAGAATTCAATGGCACATAAAAAAGCAGGCGGCAGTACTCGTAACGGTCGCGATTCCGAATCCAAACGTTTGGGTGTCAAGCGATATGGTGGTCAGGAAGTGCTGGCGGGAAATATTCTTGTGCGTCAGCGCGGCACCAAGTTTCACGCAGGTGTGAATGTAGGTCGTGGCGGTGATGATACCTTGTTTGCCAAGGCAAGCGGTGTGGTGAAATTTGAAATCAAGGGTCCCAACAAGCGTCAATTTGTGAGTATTGTCCCGGCGGCCTGATCTACAAAAGATAGAAAGTTTTATGCAAACCCCGTCGCTGACGGGGTTTTTTGTTTCCAGGCTGGTAGTATTAAGCCGGTAGTATTTGATAAGTGAGTTCAATAACAGTCATGAAATTTATCGACGAAGCAGTGATACACGTAAAGGCCGGTAAGGGTGGCGACGGCAGCGCCAGCTTTCGTCGTGAAAAATATATTGAATTTGGCGGGCCGGATGGTGGAGATGGCGGTGACGGCGGCAGTATTTTTCTGGTCGGTGATGTCAATTTAAATACCCTGGCCGATTTCCGTTTTACACGTTCCTACAAGGCCGAAAATGGTGAACCTGGTCGCAAGCGTAACTGTACCGGTAAAACAGGTGAAGATTTATATATAAAAGTACCGCTTGGCACGCAGGTGTTTGATGACGCCACAGAAGAATTAATCGGTGATATTACTGAAATCGATCAACAATTATGTGTCGCCAAGGGCGGTGTGCATGGCATCGGCAATGTACATTTTAAAAGCAGTACCAATCGCGCACCGCGTCAATTCACCCATGGTACGCCAGGCGAAACACGCGAATTACATCTTGAATTAAAAGTATTGGCCGATGTTGGCTTGCTGGGATTGCCAAACGCAGGCAAGTCTACCTTTATCAGGGCCGTGTCTGCTGCCAAACCAAAAGTGGCTGATTATCCGTTTACCACCTTGTATCCCAATCTCGGGGTGGTACGCGTGGGTAACCATCGCAGTTTTGTTGTCGCGGATATTCCCGGCATCATTGAAGGTGCGGCCGAAGGCGCGGGTCTCGGAATTCAGTTTTTAAAACATGTAGCAAGAACACGTTTGTTGTTGCACCTGGTCGACATCGCACCGCCTGATGATCACGATCCCGCCGAGGATATTCGTATCATTGAAAAGGAACTGGCTGAGTTCGATCCGGAGCTGATGCATTATTCGCGCTGGTTGATTATTAATAAAATGGACTTGCTGGATGAAAATGAATTTGCCAGCCGTAAAGCGGCGCTATTAAAATCCTTGAATTGGCAGGCACCGGTATTTTGTATTGCCGCCATTGCCAAAAAGGGTACCGATGATGTTTGTTACAAGGTCGTTGAATACCTTGAAGACGTTAAAGAACAGGCCTTGCAACAAAGCGAAGATTAGTCATGCGCAATTCAGTCACAACAGCCAAACGTTGGGTTATTAAAATAGGCAGTGCCTTGCTAACCACCAACGGCAAGGGTCTGGACCGGGCCAGTATTGATAACTGGGTCGGACAGGTTGTGGCGCTGAAAAAGCAGGGTATGGAAATTGTCATTGTTTCATCCGGTGCAGTTGCTGAAGGGATGGTGCGTCTGGGTATGACCTCGCGCCCACGCCACTTGCATGAACTGCAGGCTGCCGCCGCTGTTGGACAAATGGGGCTGGTGCAGGCCTACGAATCAAGCTTCAGCAAGCATGGACTGCATACCGCGCAAGTGTTACTTACCCATGATGACTTGTCCAATCGTAAACGTTACCTGAACGCACGTTCGACCATGCGAGCCTTGCTCGATTTAAATGTGATTCCCATCATTAACGAAAACGATACGGTTGTTACAGATGAAATTCGTTTTGGCGACAATGATACCCTGGCAGCATTGGTCGCCAATCTGATAGAAGCAGATCATTTGATTATTCTTACGGATCAGGCCGGTTTATATAACAAAAATCCACGTATCCACAGTGATGCAGAGTTAATAAATGAAGCAGAAGTCAATGACGCCTCTCTGGACACAATGGTTGATGGTGCCGCAAGTGATCTTAGCCGCGGCGGCATGGTAACAAAATTGCGGGCAGCACGACTGGCTTCGCGTTCAGGTGCATCGACACTGATTGCCGCAGGCAGCACACCACTTATTCTTGAAAAACTCAGACAAGGTGAGATGGAGGGCACCCTGATTAAAGCGGTACAATCCCGCGCAACCGCGCACAAGCAATGGCTTGCCGGTCATTTGCAAATGCGCGGCAAACTGGTACTGGATGATGGTGCGGTACAGGTACTACAGAAGCAGGGTAAAAGTTTACTCGCAGTGGGTGTGTCCGATATTGATGGTGCGTTTATGCGCGGCGAGGTGGTGGCTTGTGTTAATAAACAGGGACAAGAAATTGCCCGTGGTCTGGTAAATTATTCAGCGGCAGAAATCAAACTGATTAAAGGACAACCGAGTCATGCATTTGAAAAACTGCTCGGCTATATTGGTGAGGATGAATTAATTCATCGCGATAACCTGGTGTTGAGCTGAGCAGAATTTTACAGTTTCTTTGTGGCACCAATTCCGGTTTTGATAGTCAAAAGTTTGGTATGAATTACAAGTTTAAAAATCTGTATAAAATAGCCACGTTGTCACTCATGGTTTTGCTCGGAGGCTGTGGTGTCAAAACGATATATCATCAACTTGACTGGTATATCCCTTCAGTTATTAATGACTTTATCTCATTGTCAGACAATCAGCAAAGCGCACTATCGTTGAACGTTAAAGAATTGCTTGGCTGGCATCGTCGAACCCAATTGCCTGTCTATGCGGATACTCTACGAAAAATCGGCAAGCACTTCAGGCAAGGCTTGAATGAAACGCATATCGAACAAATCAGTACTGAACTGGAAAACTACTGGGAAATTGTAATAGCGAAAATGGCACCGGACATGGCTGATTTGCTGCTGACAACCACAGCCAGTCAACAGCAAGAATTACGTAAAAACTTTATTGCCAGGAATAAGGAATACGAAGAAGAATATATCAATATTAATGAACAAAAGCGCCGCGAAAAAATTGTCGAAGATTTGTCAAACAACCTGAAGCGCTGGTTGGGACCGCTCACCGATCAGCAAACCAAACTAATCAGCTATGAAGTTACCCGATATCAACCCGTTCATGTTGATCGACTGGCGTATCGTAAACAGTGGCAGGAAAAACTTCTGACTACCTTGCAAGATAACAACAAAACACAGGCCCGACAGGTGCTGATTTCTTTATTTTCCGAGCCAAAAAAACACCGATCAGAAACATTCAATAACAAACTCGCAACCAACAAAAAGTTGAACAAGGTGATGTTTCTGAAAATCAACCGGATGTTAACGCCTGTGCAGTTACAGCATTTGTCAGATGAAATTGAATATTATGCCAGGAGCTTTGAAGAGCTTGCAGCGGAAAAATCCTGAGTCTGTTTTGAATATGTTAAAAGAAGTGGCTGTAGTATTTTCCAGACATTTTCCAGTATTAAAGGTTGACCTTTTTCTGTCGGATGAATGCCGTCAGACTGCATGAGAGCGGGGTTATCAGAAACATTTTTTAACAGTGCTTTGACATACGCCACCTTGTTACGTTTTGCCAGATCGGCATACATGGACTGAAACATCCTGTTATAGACAGGTCCAAGGTTTGGTGGCAGGCGTACACCGCAGAGTACCACCTGACTTTGTTTATTTTGCGTAAGCTGTATCATTTGTTGCAGGTTTGATTTTGAAAGATCAAGAGGTAATCCTCGCAAGCCATCGTTTCCGCCCAGTGCGATTACAACGATGTCGGGTTGATGAGAACTCAGTAAAAATGGCAGTCGTGATACGCCGGACTGTGTTGTATCACCACTGATACTGGCATTGACAATTTTAAATGCATAGCCCTTGGAATCCAGCCGGTTTTGCAACAGCGCAACCCAGCTGGCTGATCGATCGATGCTGAATGCGGCACTCAGGCTGTCGCCAACAATCAGAATGGTGCGGTTTTTATTCGTGTTGTTCTGACCTATACTGAGCTGCGGCAATAGTAGCAAGCCGGTAAAGAGCATCGTGTGAAGCAATTTTAAATTTAATTTTGAGATGAATAGTGTAAACATGAATATTTTCTTGCAAGCAATTAATGTGACCAAAACGGTTCCGGTATCCGGTAATATGACAAGTAGCGGGCAGTCCGGTTCCCTGACCATACTTCATGATATTAATCTAACGTTTGTTGCCGCAAGTCGCAATGCAATTATCGGCGAATCCGGTTCCGGAAAGACTACCTTACTTGGCTTGCTGGCCGGACTGGATCAACCGACCAGTGGCGAAATAATATTTTCCGATCAGGAGATTACCTGTCTGACCGAGGATCAGCGTGCGTTACTGCGACTCGGCCGGGTCGGGTTTGTATTTCAATCTTTCCAGTTATTGCCACATTTGACTGCGATGGAAAATGTTATGTTGCCGCTCGAAATGGCCAATGCAAGTCACATCAAGGAACAGGCACTGGAGATTCTGGATAAGGTGGGGCTAGCGCAGCGAATCAATCATTATCCAAACCAGCTATCCGGTGGTGAACAGCAACGCTGTGCGTTGGCACGCGCTTATATCATCAAGCCATCACTATTACTGGCAGATGAACCTACCGGTAATCTTGACCAAAAGACCGGTGAGCATGTTATTGAGTTGCTGTTTACCTTGAACGAAACCGAAGGAACCTGCCTTATTCTCGCCACACATGACAAGCAACTGGCTGCGCGTTGTGAAAACAGCATACAGCTTGATAAAGGGATCCTGGTAAACTGAATTTGCTATGAAGAACCTCATCAGATTATCCTGGTCATTCTTTTATCGTGACTTGAAGGCGGGCGAGCTCACCTTGCTCGGCCTTGCCTTAATACTTTCCGTATCCAGCGTAACAACGGTAAGTTTTTTTATTGACCGGATTGAGCAGGGCATTCGTTTGCAATCCAGTCAATTGCTTGCAGCAGATCTGGTTGTCTCCTCATCTCGCCCGATTCGTGAGCAAGTATTATCACTGGCAAATAAATTTGATTTACAGATTACGCAAACAGAAAATTTTCGTACCGTTGCTGTTGCAAAAAATAACACGCAATTGGTCGAAGTCAAGGCTGTTGAAACCGGCTATCCCTTGCGTGGTGAATTACGTGTCGCAGACAAGCTGTTCGCACAGGACCATGAAACAGATCTCTTGCCTCAGTCAGGCGAAGCCTGGGTAGAAGCCCGATTTTTGCAACTGGCGGATGTGCGTGTTGGTGACACATTAACATTGGGAGCCCGTACCTTTCGAATCGGCAAGGTGATCACCTATGAACCCGATCGCGGTGGCCAATTATTCAGCCTGGCGCCTCGTATCATGATCGCACTTCCTGATGTTGCATCAACCAGCCTGATCGGACCGGGTAGTCGGAATAATTATAAACTGTTGCTTGCCGAAAAAGATCGTTCCGGACTTGCGAAAATAAATTCCTTTATTGAACTTTTTAACCGTGACAAACAGGCATGGGAAGAACTGTTGCAGGTCAGCAAAGGCAGGCCGGAACTGCGCTTTGCATTTGAACGCGCTGATTATTTTCTCAGTCTGGTCTCATTGATATGTATTGCACTTTCTGCGCTGGCGATCGCCATGACGGCTACACGTTATAGTCGGCGACATCTTGATACTTTTGCCTTAATGCGTTGTATGGGTTACACACAAATAAAAATACTACTTGTGATTGCTATTGAATTGGGATGGTTATTACTGGCAACTGCGCTGGTTGGTACTGCACTGGGTTATATGATGCAGTTCGGTCTTAGTGAAATTCTTGGAAAATTATTGTTAACAGAATTACCGGCACCAACATTGACGTCTTTATATACCGGTGTTGCTATGGCGGCCGTTGCCTTGACGGGATTTGCACTGCCGCCGTTATGGTTATTAAAAAAGACACCACCAATGCGTGTGTTACGGCGACATCTTTCTGTTGAAGCAAATAAATCGGTCATGATTTTATCAGTGATTGCGACTTTAACGCTGATTTATCTTTGGCAGCTGGGGCAGGACAAAACAACATATTATTTATTGGCAGGCATAATGGTGACTGTCGCTGCGTTGTTCACCATTTCCTATCTGTTGATCAAATTGCTGGGCCTGATTAATAATTCACTGGCTCCTGTTTTCAGGCTTGGCGTTGCGAGTATCACCCGTCGTTCACGAGCAAGTGCCATGCAGGTAATGGCCTTTGGTGTGGGAATTTTTGTGCTGCTTTTTTTGATGATTTTACAAAATGACATACTGAATAAATGGCGAGAAAGTTTACCGGTGAATACGCCAAATTATTTTATGGTTAACATTCAAAAAGATCAGATATCACCATTACAGAAATTTTATCGTGATAATGAATTGCAGGAGTTACAGATATATCCAATGGTACGTGCCCGACTTGTCGCCATTAATGGCAAGCCTGTGAAAGCATCCGACTATGATAACCAGCGCGCACAAAACATGGTAAACCGGGAATTTAACTTATCCTGGCTTGCGAAACAGCAGGCTGGAAATTCAATAGTCGATGGTTACTGGTGGTCCGAAGAAGAGTTCAATAAACCGCTTATCTCTCTGGATGTTGGGCTGGCGAAATCGTTAAAAATATGGACCGGTGATGAATTACGTTACGACATCGCCGGTCAGGAATTTAATCTGAAAGTCAGCAGTATACGTGCTGTGGAATGGAACAGTTTTCAGGCGAACTTTTTTGCCGTTGTACCGCCCGGCCTGCTGCAGGATTACCCCGCAAACTGGATTAGCAGCACCTTTATTCCTGACAATAAAAGAAATATTCTCGTCAAGTTGATAAAGAACTTTCCGAATATAACATTAATTGATATTGATACGGTGATTCAACGCATCCGGAAAATCATTGAAAAAGTCAGCATGGCGCTGGAGTATATGTTTGGTTTTACCCTTGTCGCAGGTGCGTTGATAATGTGGGCAACCATACAATCAACCATTGATGAACGTAACAAGCAAGTTGCACTCATGCGTACTTTCGGTGCTACGTCACGTCAATTACGCACGAATCTGTTTATTGAGTTTTTATTACTGGGCAGTATGGCAGGATTAATAGGTGGTATTGCGGCAACAATACTGGCGCAAGTATTGTCGCAACGATTGTTCAAATTTGATTATGAAATCAATGCGCTCATCGCCCTTTTTGGTGTGATTGCCGGAATATGCATAGTCAGTGTGGTCGGATATCTTGGTACACGACAGGTGTTGCGACAATCGCCTGTCAAAACACTTCGTCAATATCAGGGGTGAAAAATGAAAGCTAACAGGTTGTTTTATATTTTGTTTGCAGCCGGCATTATTCTTTTGGCTCTCTCGGTTGTTCTGGGCTACAGTATTGATGCTGATGTAAAAAGACTTGGCCTGACAACTTATCATGAAAAACAGGGATTGACCGGGTCAGTTTTATTTTTCAGTTTTGCACTGTTTTTTCCGGCGGGTATTGTTTTATTGTCGGTCGCCGGTCTGCAGTTGTGCCAGGAACAAAAAAGCAGGGTTATTTCTGCCGTTATCATCACCTTCGTTTTGTCAATTTTTATGGTTTCATGGCCTGCAATTGTCGGTCGACAACATGTGCCCGGTTATTTTGGAATCGGCGGAATAATCATGATCGTCCTGATTGTGCTGACTGCATGGTATTGGAGCCAGTACAGACAGCGTGTCAGTAATGAGATGCGAAGTGCAATTGATTTCAAGGCGTTGGGTTATTTTTGTTTTGCACTGGCTGCATGGAATACCTGCGGTACACTGGGACTGCCAGGCTACGGAATATACCCGGATAAAATGCAAGTTCAGTTTAATCACGAATTTGTTACAGGCCAGGCGAAAGTTGTAATGCTCTATTTTGTACTGGCATGGCTGTTTACTTTTATCGGCATGCGACGTGCGGCAAAAGCTGCCAAGCAATGATAGCTTCTGTCAATATACGGCAATAACAACGCACAAGCTTGCAGTGAAATTAGTTATTTTTCCCGATTGAAAATAATGATAATATTCAGGATATTATTTTTCACAAAAAATTAAAAGTACAATCATGAGAAATTATATTGTATTAATTTTCCTCGCGCTGGCATCTGTAGCCATAATTGTAACCTATGATTTTGGTAATCCTGATTTGCCCTACACCTATGATGCTAGCCGTTTGAGTGAAGCAGAAAAAGTCCCCGCGTCAGGCAGTGATAATAAAGTTGCAAATAAAACTGCAAAACAACCCCGGCAGTCTGCTTCACCTTCATCTGTTCCCTCGGCACAAAAGTATATTGATCCGGTGAAAAAAGTACAGTTGGAACTGGCGGTGGTTGCCGCAAAGGCCAGTGCAGAGTGCGGCTATTCCTCGGTTGGCTATCGACATTTAAAACCTGACGAAGCGGCAGCAGAACTGGTGAAGTTAATGAACAGTGCACAACAGCCTGTTGCTGGCGAGCAATATCCACCCGTACCAGTGATGGAGTATGTGCTGGACAAACCATCGGCTGCCTGGCAGGTTGTTATTCGCGCAGATAATGAAACAAAACAGTTAATCATAAATGGCTATGCAACTGACCTCAATAAACCAGTGTTTATTGAAAGAATAACGTGCTAGTAATTTAATATCATCCCAATGTCGTCCAGACTTGATTTGTTAACTCGCCACCAGTCAAAGCTGCGTAAATGTCATGCATGTAAAAACATGCTGGGTCATCCAGTTGTTGGTGAACCGGCATTGTCATCTGTTTTATTAATCGGGCAGGCGCCCGGCGACAAGGAATTGATTATACATAAACCTTTTGCCTGGACCGCGGGTAAAACACTCTTCAAGTGGTTTGCTCAGATCGGTCTGGACGAAGAAAATTTTCGACGACTTGTGTATATGGCTGCAGTATGTCGATGTTTCCCTGGCAAGAAACCGACAGGTGGCGACCGGGTACCCGATGAAACAGAAATACAAAATTGCAGTGATTGGCTGGCGAAAGAAGTTGAGATTTTACAACCGAGGCTGGTTATTCCCGTTGGTAAACTGGCAATCAGTCAACTCGTATCAATTAAAAAACTGGACGAAGTGATTGGCTGCAAATTAAAGCTTGAGGTGTATGGTCATAAGGCTGATGTTATTCCCTTGCCGCATCCATCCGGTGCATCAACCTGGCATCGCAAAGAACCGGGTATCAGTTTGTTGCAAGAGGCACTAAAAAGAATTCGTTTACATCCGGCATGGAAACAACTTGTTACTGAAGTATCTCGATGATCATCAGTGTTTGATCATCGCGCTGTGGTTCATTTTGTTGATGGGTCTGCAGCGCCAGTTTGATGTGTTCGACCAACTGGTCAGGACTGCCATGGTTATCGAGTAATAATTTTTCGAGACGATGCTGACCGAACATCTCTCCCTCTGGTGATGTGGCTTCGATAATACCATCGGTAAACAATACCAACATATCACCCTTGTACATTTCATGGCGACCATTGTCCCAGCTGTTATCCGGCAGAATACCCAGTGGTATACCGTGCGCCTGATCAAGATAACTTAATTTTCCGGCAGCTGTTTTTATGATCGGTGGCGGATGGCCTGCATTGGCATAGATAATGGCGTGTTGTTGTGGAATATAACTGCTGACAAAGGCGGTAATAAAATTACCCCGCACCATACGGGTGAAGAAATGTTTGTTTGTATAGGTAAAGACACCGCCAGGCCCGGCTTCGGTGTCGGCATTATAAGTTCGTAATATTGCGTCATACATGGCAATTTCAACAGCAGCAGCGGCACCATGACCAGAAGCATCCGCGATCATGAATCCCCATGTGTCGTAGTCTTCTGGCGATTGTTTCAGTCCAAAAATATCAGACAGGTTAACATAGTCATAATAATCACCACCAACGAAGGCGTGCGGGACAAAGTGACTGGCAATTTTAATGCCCGGTGTTTCGGCAGTGGTGGGTGGTAACAACAATTGCTGAATGCGTGCGACTGATTCAATTTCCTGTTGTATCCAGTTTTTCGCTTCTTGCAGTTTTCTGGCGTTGATTACGCTGTTTACGTAATTGCTCGCAAGGGTAGAGATCAGCAGGCTACGTTCCAAATCAACATCATCAACCTTGTCCGGTTCGGTGAACAGGATTAGCAGCCAGCGGTAAATATTATCGGGTTGAATGATGGGGAGACTGATTGCATCAATGTAGCTGTCGAATACTGGGTTGAAAACCTGATGGATACCGTATTGCTTGCCGCGGAATACGACCGGCTTTTTCTTGCTCAAAATCTCTGTCAGGAAATCATCATGGTAGATCTTGCTCGAATCCTGTTCCAACGGCAGATCGATGTTTTCGATTAACGTGTTACCCTTGTGATCAAATAATGCCATGATACGGCATTCGCGTGGCTGTAATCCTTCAGTACATACCAGGGCGGTTGCACAGGCACCATATTGGCGGCGCATTCTGTCGGCAAACAGCTTTAAAACCTTTTCAGGATTCGCATCTGAATGATTCAGGCTGTTTATAAGTTCGACAAGTTGTTGCATCAGGATCAGGGTAGCTTTTGTTTTGCGTCTACTTTATGCTTTAGTCTTAAACAAGGTGAACTAACATTCTATCTACTTTGTCATAGAATACAATGTGTGAAATTACTGGTGGATATTTAAGGCAGAATATATGCAGAACAAAACTAACATATTGATATTGGTCGCGTTTACGATATCTGCCATACCAATACCGGCTTTATCTGCCAAAGCAGAATCCGCAGACTTTCGATTTAAACATGACGAATTTCGCATGCGCTTTACACCAAGAACGCCACAACAAATACATGCTTTTTATGAAGGCCGGGGCTTTTCCAAACCGGCGTTGCAATCCTTGCAGGATAAATGTTTTTTTACCACCGGACTTAAAAATACCGGCAAGAATATAGTTTTGTCGGATGTTGCCAACTGGAAATTCAGTGCCAATGGCAAACCCGTAAAACTATATAACCGTAAGGACTGGAAAGAACACTGGACAAAATTGCAGTTGCCACTGGGACACCAGGCAACTTTTCGTTGGACGCAATTTCCCATCAAACTGGATTTCAGGCCAGATGAAGGCGAGGGTGGTAATGTGGTTATTCCACGCACCCGAGAGAATCTGACGTTTGAAGCGACTTTTTACATACAAAGTAACAATGCAAAAACACCTGTTCACGTTAAAGTTGAGAATATGAAATGCGCATTCGACTAATCAATTCAGTTCTGGTTATTATACTTTCAAATTTTCTCGCGCACGGACTTTATGCGAAGGTAGACAAATTACCTAAAGGCATGATCGAAACAAAAACACAAGCTGCACCACTTTTTACCGTAAAAGATATTGATGGCAACAGCTTCACGCTGAAAGATGTAAAAGGTCAGTGGGTATTTTTACATTTTTGGGCGACATGGTGTGGTCCATGCCGTAAGGAAATACCGGAAATTCAACGTCTCACCAAAACAGATATAAGTAAAAAACTAAAGATAGTGCTGGTTAATACCGGTGAAAATGAAGACACAATATTCACTTTTTTAAGTGAGTTTGCACCTGATTTAAAGACATACATGGATAGCGATGGATTAATAACCGAGTCTTATTCTCCTCGCGGTTTACCCGCAACCTACCTGATAAACCCGCAAGGCAAGATTCTATATCAGGCTTTGGGTGGAATGCACTGGACGCAACCTGCTTATTACCAGTTTTTGCAATCACTGGTTAATACACCTTAATTAAATAGCAAAATCATCTACACTAGGTCTTATGCAAGATATTGCGGCGGACATCTACCATGCGATCAACTCAGGCAAGCTGGCATTGCCCAGCCTGCCCGAGATGGCGCTCAGGATTCGCGCAGCCGTCAACGCAGAAGATGCGACGGCTCTGCGAGTTGCCAAAATTATTGAGCTCGACCCGAACATTACCGGTCGAATAATACAAATGGCGAATTCGTCTATTTTTAGTGGGCACAAGAATGTAACAAGCTGCGAAGAAGCAGTGATGCGGCTGGGATTACGTGTTGTACGCGACATGGTAACATGCATGGCGATGCAACAACTTTATACCGCGCCGGTCGGATTACTGAAAACAACATTGGCCCAACTATGGGAAGCTAGTGTACATGTTGCCGCAATCAGTTGTGTCCTTGCATCCATTACACCCAGGATGAATCCGGAAAAAGCCCTGCTTGCCGGGCTTGTACATAATATAGGCGCATTGCCAGTGGTAAGTTATGCAGAATCGCATCCGGCGCTTTCTGCCAACAAGGCAGTATTACAAAGCATGCTGGATGAATTACGTGGACCGATAGGAAAGCTGATTCTCGAATCATGGAACTTTGATACGGAGTTAACCGCTATTCCTATGCAAATCAGTAACTGGTTCCGCGACGAAAATGAAATTATTGATTATGCTGATATTGTCATCGTCGCAAAAGTTCATAGCCTGTACGGGAAAACAAATAATAATATCCCCGGCCTGACCGAGCTGCCCGCATTTAACAAGATGCGACTGAGCAAACTGGGGCCGGATGCCAGTCTGGAATTATTGCATGAGGCAAAATCCGATATCAAACAAGTGTTGAAAATGTTGCATTAAAATGAATGATGATACGATTGTATTTTATATTTTTCTGATTTTCACTGGCGCCGCTGTGCTTGCAACTGTTGCGCTGTATGCGCGTCAGGCGTTGCTGGTTGTGTATATCGTGTTGGGAATATTATTTGGCCCATCAGTGCTTGGTCTGGTTAATGACCCAAAATTAATGCAGGATCTTTCTCATGTCGGGATTATATTTTTATTATTCCTGTTGGGGTTAAACCTGCCGCCACAAAAACTTGTGCCCATGTTCAGGGAAACTATCTGGGTGGCAGGGTTAAGTACGCTGATATTTTTTGCGATTGGCTTCGGCATGGCGTATGTGTTTAACATGACACTGGTGGAATCCATCCTGATTGGTGTTGCCTTTACATTCTCAAGTACAATCATTGCGCTTAAATTGTTGCCGACGACAGCATTACACCATCAACATATCGGTGAGATTATTATCAGTATTTTATTGTTCCAGGATATTATTGCTATCATCGTGCTGATGGCCATCAAGGCAGACTGGGTGCAACAAAGTGTTAGCTACGAAATATTTAAACTGGTCGCTTCGCTGGTCGGACTAATCGGCGTCGCGTATTTGTTTGAACGCTTTATATTAATTCGTCTGATTCAGCGCTTTGATCAGATTCAGGAATATATATTTCTTATGGCAATCGGTTGGTGCCTTGGCATGGCGGAGGCGGCAACACTACTGGGATTGTCTGCAGAAATCGGTGCATTTATAGCCGGCGTGGTGCTGGCAACCAACCCGATTGCTTTATATATAGGTGATACATTGCGACCCTTGCGGGATTTTTTCCTGATCATATTCTTTTTTGCCCTGGGGGCCAGTTTTGAACTGGGATTAATGACTGAATTATTGCCGCTAAGCCTGTTGTTTGCCGTCACGGCATTGATTCTGAAACCCGTTGTATTTGATGTGTTGCTGGCCAAATATGGCGAAGCAAGAAAAATATCGCGTGAAACCGGTGCCCGCCTCGGACAAATCAGTGAGTTTTCATTATTGATCGCGGTATTATCAATGGAGGTGGGGCTGATAGGGATGAAGGCAAACTATTTAATTCAGCTGAGCACAATTATTACTTTCATCCTGTCATCGTACTATATTGTATTGCGCTATCCGTCACCGATGGCCGTGTCAGAAAAACTGCGCAGGGATTAGGTTCAGCATCAAACTCTGAAACATGTGTATGCATCGATAAGTTGGCCAAATTTGTAAAAATAGAATGGCTGCTGCCGACCCATAGCAGACGCTCAGAAATGCTGTAAAGGACTAAAATCAGACCAATTAGGTATTCATGAAATTTATAGAGAAAATAAAACTCTTCAACTTTAGGCGTTTCGATACGCTTGAATATCTTGCACGCGATAAAAGAAACATCTTTATCGGTGATAACGAGGCTGGGAAAAGTACAATATTGCATGCAGTCGATATTGTGCTTACTGGCAGCAGAGCAAAAGTAGAAAATATAGGTCTCGAATCCCTTTTTAATAGCGATGCAGTAAATGAATTTCTTGGCGGAGCCAAGAATTTACATGATCTACCGAAGCTTAGATTAGAGATCTACCTAAATGATCATGGAGAGATTCAGCTTGAAGGAAACAATAACACTGATGAGCGTACATGCCACGGGCTTAAACTAGTTTGCGAACCATTACTTGAAGAGTATGGGCAGGAAATTCAAGACACATTATCCCCTGACGATGCTCTTTTCCCATATGAATACTATAGCATTACATTCTCTACTTTCTCGGGACAGCAATATACACAAAACCGCAGATTTCTAAGACACCTTCTTATTGATAGCTCCCTTATTGGGTCTGAGTACGCGACTCGACAGTATACTTATTCACTATATGAAACACATACCAATCTCGTCCAAAGGCACCAGAAGAATCATGCATATAGGCAAAGTAAAGCGCACTTTAGGGATACTGCGCTTGCTGATTTGAATGCTATTTTTGGGAATATTAATTTCGATATTAAAAATGACAGTAAATCTAATCTTGGACAAGATTTGATGATAACCGAGAGTGGGATACCAGTTTCTCAGATGGGTAAAGGGAGGCAATGCTTCATAAAGACAGAATTTGCACTTCAGCAAAAAGAGGGGGCAGATCCGCTAGATTTAATACTCATAGAAGAACCTGAAAATCACCTTAGTCACTTGAATATGAAAAGGCTAATCAATTGTATAGAAGCGGCGACCCAAACTCAGATAATGATTGCGACTCATAGTAATAGTGTTTGTTCTCGCCTAGATCTTCATAATGCTGTATTAATTAGCTCAAATTCAAATCGTCCTGTTTCGCTTAGCGATCTTCCTAATGAGACTGCAAACTATTTCGTAAAAGCTCCCAACAACAAAATATTGGAATTTATACTATCGGAACGTGTTGTTTTGGTTGAAGGTGATGCAGAGTTCATGCTAATAGATGGGATTTATTCGAATTTGTTTGGTGAGATCATGGAAGATTCTAATATCCACGTGATTTCAGTTGGAGGAACAAGCTTTAAACGCTATATGGACTTAGCTAGGTTGCTTGGGATGAAGACTGCGGTTATTCGAGATAACGATGGAGATCATCAAGCAAAGTGCATTGAAAATTATGCTGAATATACAAATAAGCACATACAAGTTTTCTACGATGAAGATGATGACAACAGACCAACTCTCGAAGTGTGTTTATACCAGGACAATCAAGAGTTATGTGAACGATTATTCTCAGAAGGGCGTAAAACGCTAACGGTACAGGAGTACATGTTAAGTAACAAGGCTGATGCGGCTCTAAAGATATTAGAGACGAGTATGGGTCAATTAGTTGCACCCGAATATATTAGGCGGGCACTAGAGTGGACAAGAGAGTAATTTTTGCTGTCGCAGGTGCTGGAAAGACAACGTACATAATAAACAGCCTCACTTTAGAAAAGCATGCAATGATTATTACGTATACGGAAAATAACTATCAACACCTGCGAAAAAGGGTGATTCAGAAGTTCGGGTTAATACCTGAAAATATAACTATCCTTACCTACTATAATTTTCTCTACTCCTTTTGTTATAAGCCGTTTCTACACGACAGAGTCAGAGCGAAAGGTATAAACTGGAAAGTACCGCCTCCTTTTACATTGCGGTTCAAGCGTTCTGATATGCGTTTCTACATGGATTCTTCGAGGCGATTGTTTAGCAATAGAATTGCTAAACTTGTAACTCAAATGGGTGTAGTAGATAACATCATCGGCAGATTGAGTAAATATTACGACCAGTTTTTTGTAGATGAAGTACAAGACTTTAGCGGACATGATTTTAATTTATTAGTTGATCTTTGCGCTGCTGAATTAAATATCAATTTTGTAGGGGATTTTTACCAGCATACTTTTGATACCAGTAGGGATGGTACTGTTAATAAACGCTTATATGAAGACTTTGAGGCGTACAAATCGATTTTTGAAGCAGCAGGGATGACCGTTGATACTTCTACACTGTCACATAGTTACCGATGCACACCAGAGGTATGTCGGTTTATTACCGAAAAACTCGGAATTGAAATATATTCACACAAGAGCGAGCAATCTGAGGTGGTGTTTGTTTCTGAGCCTGAAGAAGTAATGGAAAAATTCAGATGTGGCAAGACAGTGAAATTGTTCTTTCAAAATCATGCTAGATATCCATGTTTTTCACAGAACTGGGGGAAATCAAAAGGGCAGGATCACTATTGTGACGTTTTGGTATTCCTATATCCAGCAGCCATGAAGGCTTTTGAAGAAGAGAAGTTCCAAAATTTGCCCGCCTCGAGCAGAAATAAGCTGTATGTCGCATGTACTAGGGCAAATGATAATCTTTATTTTGCCGAAGAAGCTACAGTAAGGAAGCATCAGCAATAAGATATTTTGATAAGCCGAACTGAGTTATGAGTGTCCGTTACTGGCCGAAGGCAACAATTTCAATAAATCTAGGTCAACGCCAATTTCCCATTATGGAAGCACAATATGAAGTCTAAACCTGATAAGCTAATACTTAAGCCCCTGGTTGAGATGGCATTAGTTGGCGAAATTGCTTTACAAGTCAAACTTGCTGAAATAGCAGGAGAGAATCTTTCAAACGCTTCCACTAGCGTTGAATATTGGAGCGCTATACAAAGTATATTGTCTGCATCTGCGAACGTTTCCAAAATACTTTGGCCTGCTAGGAAAGAAAGAAAAGCTAGAGGAGAGTATTTGCGTGATTTGCTGAACGTTGATGAAGGGCATTTGCTCTCAGATCGAAAGATTAGAAATAGCTTTGAACACTATGACGAACGCATTGAGGATTGGTTTGATGAGCATGAAACTGCATCCTATTGCGATTTGGCATTGGAAGCACAAGTGCCTGGTTTGTTGATGCCTCCAAAGTTTTCACATCGTTCTTATGATCAATATACGTGTGACTTAAAGTTTCGGGATGAGAAAATTAATCTACAGGAACTACTTTCAGAGCTCGCAAAATTAAGGGAGAAGTGTCGCCCATACTCTTTAATCGATTATTAAATAGGGCTAATCTTCGGAGCAGATAAAATTAAACGTCGGCTTTTGGCCGAGGGGCGATGCGCCCCTCCCGAAAATCTATACCTCAGTTTGTTCCGCAAGCTCCAAGGCATCGTCAACTTCAATTCCCAAATACCGAACGGTGCTCTCCAGCTTTGTGTGACCGAGCAAAAGCTGAATAGCGCGTAAATTTTTAGTACGTTTGTATATCAGGGTTGCTTTTGTTCGCCGTAGTGAATGCGTCCCGTAATCCAACGGATTTAGACCGATTTCAGCAATCCAGCTTTTGACAATACGCGCATATTGGCGGGTCGAGATGTGCCCTTTGCTGTTGGTTTGCCCTTTGAATAAATAATCGCTGCCAGAGAGGTTGGCTTGTTCTATCCAATGGGTGAGAGCTGTTCTGGTTTTTTGCGTTATTTCAAATTGTACGGGGCTTTGGGTTTTCTGCTGCATGACCATGGCACGTTTTAGAATATGGCTGCCATGGGCAATATCACTGACCCGGAGTTTCACCAAATCGCAGCTCCTGAGTTTGCTATCAATGGCTAGGTTAAATAGGGCAAGGTCTCTGATCCTGTTGGCCATCTCAAGTCTAATGCGAATTGACCATATTTCGTGGAGTTTCAGGGGCGGTTTCTGGCCGATGAGTTTTCCCTTGTTCCAAGGCGATTTACTATTAACTAATTGATTAATATTCATTTATTATCCTTTCATAAACGATTGTGTCCCTGAAAGGATAGTGAGGTTGCGATGGATATTTTGTTAATAACGGCTAATTTGAGGCCAGGTTACGGCTCAATGTTTTTGTTTGCAGGGGCTTAAAATAAGTAATTTGAATATGACGCATAGCTATACCAAAGTACGAGTTATTCTAGTTTATCGGGCTGTATATGTATTTTTTTATAGCGCTATATCAAGGTACGTGCTAATCTCGTAAAAGTAGAATTCAACGTAAATTGATGTAGTGATATGAGCAATCAAGTTTCAACACGCCAGAAAAGGCTAGCCACCGTTCTACGGCATAGCTCGGGTACCATCCGAGTTGATGACGCTATGGAGGCCTTGGGTTTAGACAGGTCTCATGCAGCAAAGCTGCTTGCGGGCTGGCATAACCAAGGTGTTCTTCGGCGCGTGGCCAGAGGTCTCTATGTACCAGTCCCGCCAACTGCTCTTGGAAAAACCCAAGTTTTGGAAGACCCATGGATACTTGTGCCCGAGCTATACAGCCCTGGCTATGTAGGTGGCTGGAGTGCGCTTGGACATTGGGAACTGACAGAGCAATTATTCCGCTCTGTTTGCGTACTCACCAGTAAGCGTACTGCCTTTGGAAATACTGAACATCAAGGCGTTAACTTTTTCGTTAAACATATCCCAGAAGACCAGATTTTCGGGACAAAAACGATCTGGCGCGACCAGATTAAAATCAGCGTCTCTGATCCCTACAAAACAATTCTCGACATAATTGACGATCTCTATCTCGGTGCTGGTTTACAGCATACCGTCGATTGTTTGAAAGAGTTCAAGCAGCTCTATGGCAAGCAAAGCGATCTTGACAAGCTATTGGTCTACGCAAAGCAAATCGGCAATGGTGCACTCTTCAAAAAACTGGGCTTTCTGGCTGAAGTACTTGGTTTTGAGCAAACCTTCATTGACGAATGCGCGAATAACCTTACAACGGGATATACGCAGCTTGATAAAACGGCAACCGACAAAAGCCTTGTGACCAAGTGGCGTCTATGGATACCCAAAGGATATAAATTTTGATTGGTAAAGACGAAATACTTTCCGTTGCCGATGAAACTGGCTTAACCCCGGCTGTCGTTGAAAAAGATTATGTACTTGGCTGGTTGCTTGCCGCTATTCACCAAAATGCGGCATTTTCTGATAACTGGGTATTCAAGGGAGGCACCTGCCTTAAAAAATGTTATTTCGAAACCTACCGCTTTTCTGAGGATTTAGATTTCACCCTGAAAGATGAAAGCCATCTTGATGAAGAATTTCTAACAGAGCAGTTTTCGGAAATAGCGGAATGGCTGTACGAGGCCTGCGGTATTGAACTGCCCCAAGATAGGTTCAAATTCGACATATACGAAAACCCAAGGGGCAAAAAATCTTGCCAGGGCCGCATTTATTACGGCAGTTATTTTGCAAGTGGCAAGAAATCTATGCCTAAGATTAAGCTTGACCTGACAGCGGATGAAGTGTTGGTTATGCCTCCCTCCAGGCAACCCGTAATCCATTCTTATAGCGATGTGCCCGGCGAAGGTATTCATGTGAATTGCTATTCCTACCCGGAAGTGTTCGGTGAAAAAGTAAGGGCACTTGGCGAGCGCGGCAGACCGAGAGATTTATACGATGTGATCAATTTGTATCGAAACGATCAATTGCCTGCTCCTGCCATAATCAACGATGTCCTGGCACAAAAATGCGCCTATAAGGAAATCGAAAAACCAAAGCTTGCCGATATGGATAATTACAGGGAAGCATTGATACAGAACTGGGAGCCAATGCTAGCTCACCAGCTTCCTGCACTTCCAGCATTTGAATTGTATTGGGATGCATTACCAGAATTTTTTGAATGGATAGAAAGTCCAGAGACCGAAAGAAGAGCGGTACTCGGTGCAGTATCACGAGAAGGCAATATTTATCGTCCAGCCTATGGCCAGCTTAACTTAAAGGCTCTAAGTGGCCGATCCTTGGAAATAATCCGTTTCGCAGCGGGTAATAGATTGTGCGTCAATCTGGATTACACAGATAACAATGGAAACCGTAGAACCCGCGTCATAGAACCATACTCACTGCGCCAAGCCCAAAACGGCAATATTTTGCTTTACGCGGTGCGAGCGGATAACGGGCAAATCAGGGCGTACAAGATTAATCAAATCAATGATGCTTCCGTGGTCAACCAAACATTTATACCGCGTTACCAAATTGAATTATCGCCAAGCTTAAATATTCCTCCTACGCAATACTCTGGAGGCGCTCTGCCAAGCTTGGATATACCGAAAAGCTCGCCAGCAAGACCTAGAGCAAGGACAACCAGAAGAACGAGTTTTTCTAGCAGTGGACCAACCTATATATATCGCTGCCCCGTTTGTCAGAAAACTTTTAAGCGAAAAAAGCAGGACTCCAGGCTGAATGCTCATAAAACAAAAGAAGGTTATCCATGTTCTGGCAGAATAGGATATTTTGAGGAAACAAGATATTAGCTATTAAACGTTTCAAATGTCCGCTATTGGCCGTTAGCGGTCAGCTTATGTTTTCAAGCTACTATAAATTGGAAAAATGACCATTCTATGGGTACATACACAAAACAAAATTACTCCAGCCACTCAACAAGATAATAAATATATTGTCCTTCAGATGATTTGGATGGCCCCAATACGCGAGCTGCAAATCGCTTGTTATCCGGTTCGGCGGATTTTATCGCAGTATCGGCATTATCCATAATCTCGACACAGTTTGCAGGAAAGCGATTGCGATTGCGACTGCGGCGTGGTACATAAACAACGGCGCATTGAATTTTTGATACATCGGTCTGCGGATCGGGCGGAACAAATCCTCGCATAGCATTTTCCTTGCAATGAAATTACAGAATAACATGTTGTGTCGCAAGCGGACTACCTTGCTGTGCACGTTCTGCGTCCGGCAATATTTCCTGGCCTGGCCAGATACCCGTTAGTAGTGCGCGCCCATACTCAGTTGCCAGAGAGGCTTGTTCCATTGTGTATGCAGCGAGTTCCGCATTGTATTGCAGGCGATGCGATTCGCAGCTGATGTGGCCATCAGATGGTGTGAGTGTCATGAACCAACCATCTGCTGTACCATCATTTGCCGGCATGCCGATGACGCCTGCATTAATCCAGCCGCCTTCTGTCTGTTGTTCGATAAAAGGAATACCACTGTGGCCGGCTACAATGACATCCACACCGGCATGATTCAATTCAGCAGATTTAATATGCCATGCTGTTGATGGGTATATAAATTTCGCCGTCTCTGTCGATGCACCATGTACGACTTTGAATATTTTATTATTCATCCTGAAGCGGATATGCAAAGGGAGATCGCGCATCCATGCTCTTGATGCGAGACTGATATTTTTGTTTATAAAATCGTACCAGGTAACCGATAACACATCACAAACCGAGTCCCGAATAAAATTACAGCCACAATCATCAGCTTCATTCGCGAGCTGTATTTCAACATTGCCTGCAATACAGTGAATCCCCCAGTCACGAATTAACTGGATTGTTTGTTCAGGTGAGGCGCAATAGGCGACACAATCACCGGTAAAAATTACCTGCTCCGGCGTATATCCGTGCCGGGTGCAATATTTCTGCATTGCCTGTGTCGCTTGCAGGTTGCTGTACGACCCACCGAAAATTAACAATGGTTTGTTTATATTGCCGAGGTCAAGTGTTTGCATGGGCAGGTGTTTCTATTTGATGTGTGCGCGCAGGAAACAGGTAGGCTAACAGAATAAAACTCAACATGCTCAGACTTACACCGACAAGGTTAGCCCAGAGTAGTACGCCATATTTGCCGTCACCAATACTGAAAGGAATAAGTTTAAGCGCCAGTGCCAGACCGAAAGCAATGCCGACAAGCACGCTTGCAAAATAGGATACCTTACCCGCCCGCTGCCATTTATTAAAAATAAATACCGGGGTTAATCCGATCACCATGGTACCGCTGATCGTAGTAGCGGAGAGAATGGCAGGGTCGGCGTGTACCATCAATCCGCCCAGCAGGGCCAGTATGATCATACTGATACGTGCAAGTTTAATCTTGTCAATTTTAAGGTGATTGAGTACATCAATGGATATCAGTTTACCGACTGATGAGAAGGTTGAATCAAGCGTCGATGCCGCGCTGCTAAGCATGATCAAATTCATAAAAATAAGCATCGGCATACCGAATTGCATGGCAGTGGAGATGGTGGAATTGCCTCCAATACCCGTTACCTGATTATGTATACCAACAAAACTGAATAAAAATATGAATACCACACCCAGTACACCCGCCAATATAAATGCTTTCAACATGGTTCGGCGTTTGGTAATAAATCCTCTGTCAGTCATCACCGGATCGTGAAACGGGTAGCTCCATATTTGTATCAGTGCTACAAATATCAGGTCAACACAACCCGCGAGTGTCCATGACCCGGTTTTGATCAAGGCAGGTGCAGATGTCACCGGCAAGATATAGGCGAGTATAAATATAAGTAGAAATGCAGCGAGTAACATTTGAATCATATCGGTAATGATGCTGCTGCGTAAGCCGGATTTTAATGCATAGAGTAAAACGAATACGGTAGTGGCCCAGGATGCAAGGTAATATGATGTTGAGCCTTTTTCACCAAAGAACTGGGCGACAACGATCGTGTTACTCCAGATCTCGTTCCATAAACGAAAAACAAGAATCAATGAAAATAACCATAAAGCCGCCTGACCATATTGGGAGCGCAAGAAATGATGTATGCTGGTGAATCCTTGTCCGCGTATCTGATAGATCACCACGCCCGCGACAATAAAGCTTAACCAATATATTGAATAAGCCAGGCCACCAGGTGCGCCGAAGGCCTGCCCAAGATTGGCTGCATTCTGAATGGATTTCGCAAATATCCATGATATGAGTAAACTGGCAATAAGCAGAACCGGACCAATATCCTGACCGCTGTCAGACCTGGCATTGAAAAACTGCGCGTCACGTCCGTGTTTTTTGAGACGGGGCGATATCAGGTACATTAAAATGGCAAACGCCGCTAAAAATAGCCAGTTTAGTGAGGACATAGTGGTAAATTAAATTCTTATATTATTATCTGGTTTAAATTAGAATGCTTTGGCCGGAAAAAGTTCGGTAGCGATGAATCTCAATCCAGGCAGATATATGACAAATGACACCATTACCCTTATTGGCCTGCTGGCAGGCAGTTTGACAACCATTGCCTTTATCCCGCAGCTTGTCAAGGTCTGGCGAACACAATCAACCCATGACATATCGCTGTGGATGTTTGGTATATTCTGCGTGGGTGTTGTGTTGTGGTTAGTTTATGGCATATTGATTGAATCATTGCCGGTTATTCTGGCCAACGCATTAACGGTATTATTTTCAGGATTAATTCTTGTGCTTAAAATAAAGTTTGAGTATATAGACAAAAAGTAAATTGTAATCTGTTCATTCTGACGCGCCAAATTCCGGAAGCTAAAACACATGGGCCGCTATCGACCACCCGCACCAAAAGCATCACCCTATATCACTCGTGAAGGCTATGATCGACTCTCGCTGGAGACGAAAGCATTATGGAAACGTCGCGCCGAAGTCACCAAGGCTGTGACTGCCGCCGCTGCCGAAGGCGATCGCTCTGAAAATGCAGAATATATTTATCGCAAAAAGGAATTACGCAGCATTGATTTCCGCATACGTTATCTACAGAAGCGTTTGCCCGAATTAAAAATTGTTGAAACTGTTCCGGACAATTTACAACAGGTCTTTTTTGCCGCGTGGGTTAAATTAGAAGATGAGCAAGCGAATATTGTTGAATATCGTCTGGTAGGGCCGGATGAACACGATTTTGACAAAGCGTATATCAGTATTGACTCACCGATGGCCAAAGCTTTGCTCAAAAAACATCTGGATGACGAAATTGAAGTAAAGTTACCTAAAGGAACCTGCCGATATACGATAATGTCTATCAGATATTAAAAAGATTAACGACTGATGGTTATTTAAAAACCGGAATTACTGTAAGTTTTACCCTGTTTCAATTTAGTTAATGCGTCCATATTCATTTTGTATGGCTTATAATAGAAGCCATGACAACCTTGCCATTTCATCCCGCTGTCAACGCGTGGTTTTCGCAAACCTTTGATTCGCCAACAGAAGTACAAGTTCAGGCCTGGCAAGCCATTCGCGCACAACAGCATACCTTGATCGCGGCCCCGACTGGCTCGGGTAAAACGCTGGCGGCATTTCTGGCGGCAATCGATGCATTGATTCAGCAGGGCCTGACGTCGGAACTGGCTGCTGAAACGCAGATATTATATATCTCGCCCCTGAAAGCGCTTTCCAATGATATACAGAAAAATTTGCAACAGCCGCTGATGGGTATTCGTGACAAGTTACTTGAGTCGGGTCTCGCTGATGTTGATGTGCGTGCGGTGGTACGTACGGGCGATACCAGTCAGCTCGAACGTGGTTTTATGCGACGTCATCCCCCACATATTCTGGTCACCACACCTGAGTCACTTTATATTTTATTAACGTCCGACTCCGGCCGTAAGATGTTATCAACGGTCAAGTCAGTAATCGTGGATGAAATTCACGCGCTTGCCGGTAACAAGCGCGGTGCACATTTAATGTTGTCGCTGCAACGGTTGCAGGCACTGACAACAGCACATAATCCCGGCATGACATTGCGACGCATTGGTATTTCCGCGACACAAAAGCCGATTGAACACATGGCGCATTTTTTACTTGGGCATTCATCAAAACAAACTACCACATCGACTGATATCTCACAGCGTATCCGGATTATCGACACGGGCCACAGCCGGGATCGTGATCTGGCCCTGGAGTTAACCTCATCGCCACTTGAGGCCGTGATGGCAAACGAAGTCTGGAGTGAAATTTATCAACGCCTGTTGCAACTGATAAGCGAACATCGCACCACATTGATCTTTGTTAACACGCGACGACTGGCCGAACGCGTTGCTGCTGCACTGGCCGAACATCTCGGTGATGACAATGTTACTGCACATCATGGCAGCCTGGCTCGTGAACATCGGCTTGATGCCGAACAACGTCTGAAAGCCGGTCAGTTAAAGGCGCTGGTGGCTACCGCGTCGCTTGAACTGGGTATTGATATCGGTGATGTGGATCTTGTTTGTCAAATGGGCTCGCCTCGCAGCATTGCTGCATTTTTACAACGTGTTGGTCGTTCGGGACACGCAGTACATGCGATACCGAAAGGGCGATTATTTCCATTAACGCGTGACGAACTGGTCGAGTCGATTGCCTTGCTGGATGCCGTGCTGCGTGATGAGCTGGATAAAATTCCTGTACCGGCGCAACCGCTTGATGTGCTGGCACAACAAATCGTTGCCGAAGTTGCAAGTCAGGAACCTGACAGTCCCTGGGACGAGCGAAATTTATACCAGACATTTTCACAAGCATCGTCATACAGTCAATTGTCGTATGAAGTATTTATCAACGTGGTGAAAATGTTAAGTGACGGGTTTCATACCCGCCGTGGCAGACGTGGAGCATACATTCACCGTGACGCGGTTAACCATTTGTTACGTCCACGTCGCGGCGCGCGACTTACTGCAATACTGAACGGCGGTGCGATACCCGATCAATTTGATTATGATGTTATGCTTCAACCGGAAGGCATATTCATTGGTACGTTGAATGAAGACTTTGCATTTGAAAGTATTCCGGGTGACATTTTTCAACTCGGTAATACGTCATATCGAATGTTGAAAATCGAACAGGGCAAGGTATTTGTAGAAGACGCAAAAGGTCAGCCGCCCAACATTCCATTCTGGTTCGGCGAGGCGCCGGGACGCACCGATGAACTTTCATTGGCTGTGTCCCGTTTTCGTGACACCATGGATAAAAAACTTGAACTGGGCGAACAGCAGGCCCGTGACTTTTTGCGTGAAGAACTGCAACTTGGTGATATTGCAATTGAACAAGCGCTGGCATATTTATCGGTAAGCAAAGCTGCACTCGGACATTTGCCAACACAAAACCGGATTATATTCGAACGCTTTTTTGATGAAACACAGGACATGCATCTTGTTATTCATGCGCCGTTTGGTTCCCGAATTAACAAGGCATGGGGACTTGCCCTGCGTAAACGGTTTTGCAGGAAGTTTAATTTTGAACTGCAAGCGGCTGCGACCGATGACAATATTATCCTGTCGCTGGGACCGACGCATAGCTTTGATCTGGTAGAGGTTTCGCGTTACCTGAACGCCGCCACCATCAAGGATGTGTTGATACAGGCAATACTTGCCGCGCCGATGTTTCCGACGCGTTGGCGCTGGGTTACCAATACTTCGCTGGCTGTGCCACGCAATCGGGCCGGCAAAAAAGTGCCTGCTCCCTTTCAACGTAATGATGCCGAAGATCTGGTGGCACTGGTATTTCCGGATCAGCTGGCCTGTCTGGAAAACATAGCCGGTGATCGCGAAATACCGGATCACCCATTGGTACAACAAACACTCAAAGATTGCCTGACTGAACTGATGGATATACATGGTTTAATCAGGTTACTGAAAAGAATTGAGAATAACGAAATTGAAATCGTCGCCAGGGATCTTGCTACCCCATCACCGATGGCGCAGGAAATATTAAATGCGCGTCCCTATGCATTTCTTGATGACGCACCGGCTGAAGAGCGGCGCACTCTGGCTGTTCAGCAACGGCGCGGTCTAGATTTTGAAACAGCGGCTGATCTTGGCAAATTGAATCAGAATGTTATCAGCAAGGTATTGGCACAAGTCTGGCCGTGCCCGCGCGATGCGGATGAAATGCATGATGCGCTGTATGTTTTTGGATCGCTGGCACAGAATGAAATTGAAGCAGGCTGGCATAACTGGCTTGCTGAATTAATGCAGCAAAAGCGGGTATGTTTGTTTCAAACCAATGCCATGTCTGTCTATGTGTCTGCAGAAAGATTGCATGAGTATAAAGCGGTATACCCGCATGCCGTGCTGAATCCGCAAATTACTGCCGTAAATAATAATGCTGTTTCAGCGGAACACGCCTTAATTGAAGTGATTCGTAGCCGACTGGAATTGCTGGGTCCGGTCACTGAAGCCGCACTCGTTAACTATCTTGACTTGCCATTACTACAAATTCAGCAAGCCTTGCTCACCCTGGAACAGGAAGGGTTTGTCATACGTGGTCATTTCATCGCGGCAACACCAGACATACAATGGTGTGAACGGGGATTACTCGCGCGCTTGCATCGTGAAACCTTGTCCAGTCGACGCAAAGCAGTTGAACCGGTAAGCCCGGCAAGCTACATGCAATTTCTTTTTTACTGGCAAGTGCTGGATGATCCGGCAGAAGGCGAGAATGCATTACTACGCACACTTGAACAATTACAAGGACTCACCTCACCAGCCAGCGCATGGGAACAGGATATATTGCCTGGCAGGGTAAAAGACTACTCGCCATTTATGCTGGACAGGTTGTGCTCGGCGGGTCAGATCAGCTGGTATCGTCGTGGCAGTATCAACAGCAGCAAGACAAATAAAAAAATTACCACCTTGCTTAAACAAACCCCGGTTACCTTCAGCAGTCGCAAGGATATGCCGGTATGGTTAAGTGGTAGCAAGCAGGAAACTCCGCCATTAAGTGCTGTAGCAGAAAAAGTATTTTTTGCGCTGCAACAACATGGCGCGAGTTTTTTTGATGAACTGGCTGAACAATGTGGAATCCTGAAAACCCAGCTCGAAATGGCGCTGGCTGAATTAACCTCTCAGGGGCTGATAACCGCCGATAATTTTACTGCCTTGCGTGCACTGATGCAGACACAGGCACAACGCGAAAAAATCAGTCGCAGAAAATACAGCTTGCATCCGGTCGGAATGAGCGGTGCGGGAAGATGGAACCTGATTAAAAAAACTACCAATGAATCATCGGACGCCTATGCCCAGGTGGAACATATCGCCCGCAGTTTGTTAAATAGGTATGGCGTGGTATGCAGGAAAGTATTGGAACGAGAAAACAGTTTGCCTGGCTGGCGCGACCTTCTTTATATATACCGTCGTCTGGAAGCACGGGGTGAAATCCGCGGCGGACGGTTTATCACCGAGTTTAGCGGTGAACAATTCGCGCTGGTCGAAGCGGTGAGCGCTTTACGTAAATTCAGAAACAAGGGCGACGATTCAGTATTTATTATCAGTGCCGCCGATCCGTTAAACCTGACCGGTATCATTACGCCTGGCAAACGTATTAGTAGTAGCCATAAAAATTATATTGCCTATAAAAATGGCATCCCCGTTGCCGTGATGCAAAAGAAGGCTGTGGAATATTTAACACAACTGGATGATGTCATGCAGTGGGAAATCAGAAACCGTTTCGAACAACAGTGCCGTCCCGGCTATCATCCCGATAATCATCCGGGTAATCCTTCGGGCTACCAACATGGATCAGTAGGTAAAGCGTAAAATAAAAAGTCGCGTAATTACTACTTACAGGCGAACATATAACAACGTTCGTGAAAATTCACCACATCTTGCGAATTCTGGATTTTTCCTTGTTCATTTTGGTGCCGAGCAGGCTTTGCCAAAGTTGAATGCCGGCATATCGTTCTACTTTTTCTGTGGTCACCTGATAGTCAGTGATAGGTAGCGTGGTTTTTTTATTGGGGATAATGAATGACCACATATTAATGGTGCCCCGGTTATTTTCCGTGAGTATGGATTTAAAATAGGAATGCGGTATGGGAATAGAAACACCATTTCCGTCTGCGGTACCAATATTTTTCACTGGCACATCAAAGTTAAAAATTGGGCCGCAAATGACGTAAGTTTCAAAAATAGTTCTTTTCGCATTGAGCCTGCGAACTTCATCTTCAAGATTTTTCCAGATATGTCGATTAAAGTCGGGTGCCTGCGGTGACATGTTTGAGAGCAGAAAAGTTTCACTATTTTGTAATTCTGTTTCACGCTGATCGGCACTGGCGACAAGGTGCCCACGATCATATCCTGAGCCTTGATAATCAACCAGGTCGGCACGAAACATTTCCGGCACACGATAGTCAGGCCGAAAATTATCCAGTCGCAGCAGGTCAGTTTTATCCGGGTCGACAATTTCCAGTGCCCATTTGGCTTGTCTGAAATAATAGGAGTAGCCTACTACATAATGGCGATTAAACATGATTTGATCAGCTGCAGGTATACCGTAACGTGTTTCGCGTCGTAAACTGGGAATGTCAGCCATGATATTTATCCTTTCCTTTTGATAATAAGCTTGTCGTAATAAAGTCCTTACCCAACTGCCATGCAGCGTATTAGTTGCACAGTCGGATTGTTTGGGATGTTAGTCATTTTAACGGAGTTTACTTAAAAAAACACGAGGTACACCAGACTGGATATGGCAAGACCTGCTCCCCAGATTGCCAACCAGCTTTGTTTTGCCTTGATTCCGGTGATAACAAAACCGATACCCATTAGCAAGCCGAGAACGGCACCACCGGTAAACATGGATTCATCAAGTGGTGAGGGAATTTGTGCAGAGTCGCCTTCGCGGTATCGCATGTGTTTGTCCCGTTACTCTTCGCATTAGTGGCTTCATTATTACGCGAATCAGGGCACTAAACAATTAATTTTCTAACAATTAATTTTCTGGAATTTATTATTTTTGGTAATTATTTTTCGGGTGTAACAGTGGTAAGGCCAAACATTTTCCAGCTCTGCATACCACCACGATACCATTTAAGTTTATCAGCAGGATATCCCAGTGTTAGTAACGCACGTATATTGGTAGGAGCCTGGCCACACCAGGCACCATTACAATAAAAAACCAATGTTTTTGCACTCTGAAAATTCCACAGTGAATCAAGTTTAACGGCGTTAAACTGAAACTGCAGAATATCGCCAATACCTTCTTCCGTTGCAGTTTGAGCGAACAGTTTGGTCCAGGGAATATTAATAGCACCGGGTATCATGCCTTTTAACAGCCAGTTGGGTTCGCGGGCATCAATGACGAGAATTTTAGTGTCGCCTTCACTTATCCGTTTAAGATAGCCAAGCAGTTCTACCTCGCCGAGCGTCTCGACACCGGGAGCGGCGATCATGGGTTGAATACAAAAAGGCGGGCAAGGGCGCGAGGTGATTGCGAAGTCCAGATCTACCATGTTACCGGTATCCTGCTCGCGTTGTATGCGAACGGTTTTACCGTGGTGTTTGACATCCAGCCAGGGCATGTCGCTGGTAATCCTGACTTTGGTTTTGCCTGGAGTCGAATCAGCAAAAACGTGTGCTGTCCAGAACAAGGACAGGGCGATAAGAGAATAAAATGAGAAGTTAATTTGCACAATATCTTCCAGGTTAATTACAGTTAAGTGTAGCTTATGTTATTGGAAATTAAATTATTGATTCTATTTATAGATTATACAGTTTCAAGAATTTGTCATTGAAGCTCTATGCAAAGAGTGTAACGCAGCTATCCAGTGTTAATAATTCTGAATTGCTGATCCAGGATAATATGGCTATTATCAAGGATAATCTTTTGAATTTATTCATTTTTCACGTGATTGTCACCAAAATTTAGCCAATTCGTCATATTGTCTGACTAACCTTACAAAAACGAGAGGTTAGTGTTGATGACAAATCATATAAAGCGCATTCGTCCATTAAAGTGTCGTAGTGTCTGGCTTTCGGATATCCATCTGGGCTATCGGGGTTGTAAGGCAGAATTTCTGCTGGATTTCTTGCGCACAGTTGAATGTGACTATATCTATCTGGTCGGTGATATATTTGATATCTGGTATCTCAAGCGCAAGGGTTTTTATTGGCCGCAATCACATAACAATGTGATTCGTACCATTCTTGGCAAGGCCAAACATAATACCAGAGTGATCTATATTCCGGGTAATCACGATGAAATGTTTCGTGAATATAATGGACTGAAATTCGGTAATGTCGAAATTCATAATAAATACATTCATACAACGGTGGATGGACGAAAACTGTTAATGATGCATGGGGATGAGTTTGACAGTGCAGTGCGTTGCAACCGGCTCATCGGATTTGTTGGCGATGTTGCGTATGATGCCTTGCTGTATATCAATCGATATCTGAACATTTTTCGGCGCAAGCTCGGGTTCCCATACTGGTCGCTTGCGTCCTTTGTCAAGAGCAGGGTTAAAAACGCCATGAACGCCGTGGAAAAATTTGAAGCGGCCGTCTCACATGAAGCACATCGCGCGAAGGTTGACGGACTGGTTTGTGGTCACATACATCACGCACAAATGCGTGAAATAGGCGATATTCTTTATTGTAATGACGGTGACTGGGTGGAGAATTGTACAACTATGATAGAACACCGGGATGGCTCGCTGGAATTATTGCGCTGGCATGAGTCGATAACCTCATTGGCTACGATTCCGGCCAGAACATCGTCCTCGGTTAAACAACGTAAAATCGCGTAGACTTTAAAAGAAATTAACGAACATTAGAAGTGACGACATCAGCAGCTTGCTTGGACGTCTCACATTCTGATTCTTGCAATTGTGCATTTCGAACAGTATGTTCGTAAAAACCCAGCATTTTATTTGACAATTTATCGATTGACCATTCCTGTGCGTATTCACGTGCCTCGCGACTTAACCTTGCCTGTAATCCAATGTTCTTTAACACCAGCGTGACAAGGTTTGCAAAATGATCGGTGTCCTCTTCCGCAACCAGTGCGCCGCGGCCGGCGGACAAAATATCGATTGTTCCCATCATGGCGGTTGATACCACCGGCACGCCTAATGCCATGGCTTCCAGCAATACCAGACCCTGTGTTTCGGTCCGTGAGGCAAATACGAAAATATTTCCTGCCGCGTAGCAGTTCTGTAATTCCTGCTTGCGATCCAGATATCCAATAAATCTTACGTTTTTATCAATGCCCAGTTTTGCACTGAATGCTTTCAGATATTTTACTGCTGGTCCTTCGCCTGCGATTAACAAAACAGTTTCCGGCACACTGTCTAACAGTACCTGATGCATGCGTAACAAAAAATCAATATTTTTTTCATGTGAAACCCGCCCTACATGTACGATAACCGGAGTGGTCAATGGAATACCATGTTTCTCACGGAATGCATCACCATCGCCATGATTGAATAATTCCGGTTTGATACCGGTCGGAATGATTTCTACCGGCGTTTTAACGCCATAGTTTCTTACTGCTTCCAGCATGGCGGAGGAGGGAACAATCATGGTATCGAGTGCGTTGCATTGCGAACGGGTGAAGCGACGCACCAGCGTGCGCAGGAGTTGTTTCGGCAAAAAAGGAATATAGTTATAAAGATACTCTTCAAAATAGGTATGGTAGGTTTCGACTACCGGCAGTTTATATTCCCTGGCCAGTTTAATACCTGCATAATGAGCCAGAAATGGAGTCTGGATATGGATTAGATCATAGTTATTTATGTCCAACAGCTTGCGTGCCTGCTGATAGAGCTTCTTTTTATTCATCAAGCGATCTTCCGGGTCTAACGGTACGGCACGAGCAGCTATGCGATAAATATTTTCTTCGTCTGCCGTCGCTTTGTCATATTGTGGTACAACAAGATCAATCGTAACTCCCTTGCGGCTCAATGACTCCCGGTAGGTTTGTATCGAGGTTGACACACCATTAACGCGTGGAAAATAAACATCGGAGATCATTAAAATTCGCATTAAAGCATCCTTTAAAAACTGACGACAGTTAGAATAAAAGTGACGTGTAGGCGAACACACCGCCAAGCAATGCACCAACCAGCACATCTGACGGGTAATGTAATCCCAGTATGACGCGCGATAGCATTACTAACAGGGTGAAAGGGACAAGATATAACGCCAGAATCGGATAATAATTTATAGCTACAATACTGAAAGACACAGCATGCATGGTATGGCCAGAAGGAAAACTGTACTGATCCAGTGGTGCAGTACCCATATTCACGTTTTCATTCAGTAAACAGGGGCGGGTTCGTACGGTAACTTTTTTAAGCAGCTTGTAAACAAGCAAGGTAAGCGCACCCACTATCATCATGTGCAGGGATGCCGATAGTGCCGCCGTCCCAAACATGAATGGTAATGCTATTATCAGGCTGTACCAGAAAACACCATTACCGAGTCGGCTGATAAAGCGAAAGAATTGTTTTATCGCAAAATATTTACTGACCCGATTAATGTATAAACAAAGATTAATCTCGTAATCATTCATCCGGGTAAATATTGTGTCTGCACGTAGAAAGGCCACTGGATAGTCCTCTTCCATTGTTTATGTGAGTCTGGTTGAGACTGATGACAGTCAGGTGACAAATTAATGAAGCTTTGGTTAAAACGTGCTTGAAGAGAGACTGGATTGAGTATGAAGTTGTAGTGTGACATATGAGTATTACCGTGCTGTGAAACAAGCCGACCACAACGAATATATCATCCGCTGCTGGCTAAACCTTGCATTTGCATAACAGTTTTAATCAGGCAATAAAAAAGCCGACCCCTGTTAAATGCAATGGGTCGGCTTCTAGAAGTTTTGGTAACGCTTTGTTTACATGCCCTGAATGGCCTGGTTCAGACGGCTTTTATGACGCGCAGCCTTGTTTTTGTGGATGAGACCTTTGTTCGCTGTCTTGTCGATCAAGCCAACGGCAGAATTGTATGCTGCTTGAGCCTGGGTTTTGTCACCACTTTGGATAGCCGTTAATACCTTTTTAATATAGGTACGGAACATGGCACGGTAGCCGACATTGTTTTGACGACGTTTTTCCGCTTGACGCGCGCGTTTACGTGATTGCGCTGTATTTGCCAAAGGTATTCTCCTTAATTATTCGGTTCACAGAAAGCCGCGTATGATGGGGGTTTTGCGCCCACTTGTCAATGATTACTACACGACAATAACCATACTCTAGACCCTTGTTTGCTGGCATAGCAGGTAAGTGACCACTTACTTTAAGGGTAAATTTACCATTACACAGCAGCGGAGAATAATTTCCTGTATGGAACTGTCAGCGGCCAAATTAATAGCGGCTCGGGCCGGGAGCTGGCAGATCTTGTGAGTGTAAGTCATTGTTTTGGATGATAGAAAATAGATTACCCGTATAGTGAAACCGAGAGTTGTAAATGATAATGATTCGCATTAAAATATAAAAAATTCATTAAATACAACCGCAGGATTCAAGCATGGTACGTCAGTTCGGCTACGCATCAACAATACTGGCTTTCATTGTCGGTATTGTCGCCAATTTCAGTGTTTATGCGGATTTTGGCAAGCAGAGCACTATCAAGCTCGACGAGGTCTCGAGCAATAAGGCGTCTTTGGGCAAGGCGCTTTTTTTTGACACAATTCTTTCGCCCAACAACAAGCAATCCTGTGCCAGCTGCCATGCGCCGCAAGCGGGTTTTGCTGATCCAACCCGGCAAGCCGTCTCAGCCGGCGCCATAGAGGGCAGGTTCACCCGCCGTAATGCGCCCACAATCAGCTATGTGAAATACGTACCGGCACGCTATTTCGATAAAACAGAACAACACTATGTTGGTGGCCTGTTTTATGATGGTCGTGCACTGGATCTGGCCACGCAAATGGAAGGACCGATGTTCAGCGAGGCTGAAATGGCCAACCCGGACAAAAAGGCGGTAATTGATCGATTGCGCTCGAATTCTGTCTATTTGCAACGTTTTCAGGTGATTTATGGTGCAGCTGCATTAAAAGATACCGACTCTGGCATGCAGCAGCTTGCGGATGTCATTACCCAGTACGAAAAAAGTCCGGAAGTGAATCCGTTCAGTTCGAAGTATGATGCGTATCTCGCTGGCAAGGCCAGCCTTAGCGAGCAGGAACAGCGTGGCTTGAAAGTATTTAAAGACGAGAAAAAAGGTAACTGCGCCGCCTGTCATCCACATGAAAAATCGGATGACGGTACACCCCCGTTGTTTACCGACTTTACTTATGACAACCTCGGTGCACCGGTAAACCCCAAATTTGTAAAACTCTTTACCAGGAAAGATCTGGCGAAAAATAAAATTCTTCCTGACCGTGGTCTGGGTGAAGTGACAAAAAAGCATTCCGAAGATGGTTTGTTTCGTGTACCTACCTTACGCAATATCAGCAAGACAGGCCCCTACATGCATAATGGTGTGTTCGAGTCATTAAAAGAAGTCGTGGAGTTTTATAATGAACGTGATGTGAGTGATAAATGGGGCAAGCCGGAAGTAGCGCTGAATGTAAACAAGGATGAACTGGGTGATTTGAAACTGAATAATCAGGAAGTAGATGATCTGGTGGCCTTTTTAGATACACTGACGGATGGATATGAGGCGAGTAAATAATCGTGTTAATTAATTACTATATAACAGCATGGTTATAAAGCGAGTCCTGAATTTTTTTGTATCTAACTTGAAAGAAGAACCAAAACTATGTGCGCCATGTCACATACTGGGGAAACAGACCTGCAGACCTAGTCCACTCTAACGTAGTATATAAAGCGTAGCTTTGGAGGGGGATGGGGAAAGTGAAAAAATTAATATTCACATATATTTTCTTGTATAGCGTATCACTGTTAGCTGCATGTGGCGGTGGCGGGGATAGTGAACCAGATAGCAGCAGTTCGCAAAGTAACAATAATACTTCATCTGGCCAGACATCCCCCGGTACGCCATCCAATCCATCACCGAGTCAACCTGCAAACTGGCAACTACCGGCTGGGCATTTTATTCCGGCTAAAATGCCAATGCATATGGTCTATCCACGGCCAGATAATGAAACCAGCTCCTATGCCCGACATCGATTTGCATATCCAAATATACGCTATGAAATACCTGTCGGGGTACAAGGTGGCGCATGGCCGTTTAAATATGAACTTGTTCAGGCTCCGGCAGGCGCCACCATTGGTGAAGTGCATGGCAGTGTAAATTACGGTTCCATAAGCTGGGTTGCCCCTGCCTCGGGCAGTTACACATTTGAAGTAAAGGTAACCGATCAAGAACTGAACTCCGTCAGCACGCTATGGCAAGTCAGTGTTGATGCAACTATGTTTGTATTTATTCAGGATGGCTACACAGGAAATAAGGTGGGGACCATTAATGCACCACTCGAAGATATCGCGGATTGGTACAAGGGCAACCAGAATGATGCGACCTATCATGACAAAATCGTGGTATTTCGAGGCGGAAAGTACAATCTGGTAGGTGATGCAGTTAATAATAATAATTTACGTTTACTTGCAACAACCAAGTCTGCCAGCTTGATTGCTTATCCCGATGAAACCCCCATCGTGGATTGCGCAATAGCAAAAATCATGACAGACAATAGCGCCTATCCGGATTTATTTGTCGCGGGTATACGTTGGGAAAATGGTCGCCAGGATGTAGCGAATGCCCATTTCTTCTGGGCAGTAGGTGATATGACACGTGCCACCTGGTGGCGTAACCATTTCCATAACCTCGGCCCAGGTACAGTTGGGAATGACAACACCCTCGCGGTTTTTGTCAGCAATACGAACGTATTGAAAGAAAATATTTTATATAAAGAAAACAATCACACGCAAATTCATAATCTCGGCTTTAATGGCGGCTATTTCGAGGCCTATGTCAGTAACCATGTTTTAATAGAGCAAAATATGGCAAGTGACAGTGATGTTACCTCGGGTTTCTATGCAAAAGGCACACGCGCGTTTGTCAGTATTCGTGCAAATACTGCGATAAGCAATGTACAGGGTTCACAAATCGGTGTGGGCAATGGCGGTGAATCGAGAGGAATACCGCATGATCATGAGATTTGCTGGAACAATATTCGTTCGCCAAATCACAATGTCATGATGATCTCGGGAAGTGATTATTATTCTACAAGTAAGGTAAGTTCCGCATCAAACCCTCCCGGTGATTTAACCTATAGCAATCATATTTACCGAAATACGATTGTGGGTAATTCTGCCTGGGTGCGCTTTGCAGGTTCGGAAAATTACAAGGTAGATGGCAACGTTGTCATGGTAAATGATTTCAATGCAGCCAGGTCGCGCTGGAATATCAGCATTATGGACAGTAATATCATGTCAAATTTGCAAGGAGATAATAATGCAAATTTTGTTGACAGTAATGGAAAATTACAAGGTTCCTACATAACGACACACCTGGGCACGCATGGACATGAAGTTGCCTTTTAAGGTATATAATTCATAATAGCTTGAATTCGTGAATATTGAGTGTCCGGGCTGCTGTATATAAAATAAATATCGTTTTGGAAATTTTAAATTTTGTTAAATAAGAAAAATTATAAACTTACATTTATGTCCCGGAAATTTATAACAGTAAAAATATATTGTTAGTTGAAGTAAAATGAGTTTGCGCTACCGCCAGGGATGATGTGCAGGATGCACGATCGCATGAGGGGAGCCGTATTGGCGACGGTGGTAGCGCATCTAATTAAGTATAAAAATGTAAAATAAGAAAATACATCGTATAATTTAGTCATGAAGCGACTCTATCTATTACGTCACGCCAAATCAGACTGGGCTGGTAAAAGTGGCTCGGATCACTCGCGACCCATATCGACTCGTGGGCGCGATGATGCGAAGCGACTCGGCAAATGGATGATGGAGAATAATTTGCTACCGCAACAAATCATCTCGTCGGATGCTTTTCGTACCCAGCAAACAGTTGAGTTGTTAACCGGGCAGTGGCAGCAAGCAGTTGATATTCAATTCACTGATTTATTGTACCTTGCCGGTTACAAAACCATGCTTGAGCTTATTCATTCCACTCCTGTTACGGTACAGTCCTTGATGCTGGTGGCACATAATCCCGGTATGGATGACATGGTGACCTTTCTTTCTGATAATGCACCACCAGTCACTGATGAAGGTAAGCTGATGGCAACCTGTAATCTGGCTATATTTGATGTTGCGGCTAGCTGGAGTGATATTGCCAAGCACAGTTTGAATTTACGTGACATTGCACGACCAAAGAGTCTACCGTAGCGTTAAACTTGATAATGAAAGGTACCCCGAATAAGAAAACGCGCAGCCATGCAACTCAAATCGAGTCAAATCAGGACAAATCAAGACAAGCTAAAAAAGTCGTCATGTACAGTGCCGAATGGTGCGCGGTGTGCAAACAGGCAAAACAATACTTCAGGAAAAAAGGTATACGCTATAAAGCATACGACATTGATAAGTCGGGTATGGCACGACAAAAGTTTCTGGACTTGCGAGCACGAGGCGTACCAGTCATTTTTGTCGACAAGGCACGTCTGAACGGATTTACTGTGGCGAGCTTTGAACGACTTTATTTTCCCAATAAAAAATCAAACCAGTGACAATCGGTGACCGGGATATTGCGTCTGGGTCTTTGTATATGTCTCTCATCGGCTCACAGGACAACATTTCGTAAAATACGTCTAAGTCTTTGTATTTCCAAGCCAAAAGTAGTGATATAATGCTGCTTTTTAGCGCATTATTAACCGAGTATTGTTGTGGCCGAGTACAAAGACACCCTGAATTTACCGAAAACTGATTTCCCCATGCGTGGCAACCTGGCCAATCGCGAACCGGAGTTTCTTAAGCGCTGGCAGAATATTGATGCCAATCAGAATGAAAACCAATCAGGAATCAGTGACTTAGACTTATATCAAAAGCTCCGTGAGTTGAGCCGCCAACAACAGCGCCCGGTATTCCTGCTCCACGACGGCCCGCCGTATGCGAACGGTGATATTCATATCGGCCATGCAGTTAACAAGGTTTTAAAAGATTTCATTGTCAAATCCAAAACCCTGAGTGGTTTTGATGCGCCGTATATCCCGGGCTGGGACTGCCATGGTCTGCCGATTGAATTGATGGTGGAAAAGAAAAAAGGCAAGGCCGGGGTAAAAATATCGGCCAGTGAATTTCGTCAGGCCTGCCGGGAGTACGCGGCAAAACAGGTCGACGGCCAGCGTGAAGATTTTAAACGTCTCGGCGTAATCGGTGACTGGGACAATCCCTATCTGACCATGGATTTCAAATTCGAGGCCGACATCGTGCGGGCGCTCGGTAAAATTATCGAGAACGGGCATCTGCATAAAGGCTCCAAGCCGGTGCACTGGTGTATAGATTGCGGGTCATCTCTCGCAGAAGCAGAAGTCGAATACGAAGATAAAACCTCGCCGGCGATTGACGTGCGTTTTGACGTGTTGGATCTCGAATCATTAAAAGCGCGCTGCCAGCATGTTGATAAAACCCATCTGACTGATCCTGTCTCGGTGGTAATCTGGACCACCACGCCCTGGACCTTGCCTGCCAACCAGGCGGTCGCAGTTAATCCCAGGCTGGAGTATTCCATTGTTAAATGTGATGGCGTACGTGAACACGTCGCAGAATGTTTATTGCTGGCTTCCGAGCTGGTCGAAACCTGCATGCAGCGTTATGAAGTGACGGATTTTAGTATTGTGGCGACCTGCAGTGGTGAAGATCTGGAAGGCCTTAAGTTACAGCATCCTTTTTATGATCGCGAAGTACCGGTTATTCTTGGCGATCATGTCACACTGGAAGCCGGTACCGGTTGTGTACACACGGCACCCGGTCACGGTCAGGACGATTACAGCGTTGGTACCCGTTATAAATTAAAAGTGGATAACCCGGTCGGTGCCGATGGGGTATTTATAAAAGGTACGCCGTTGTTTGAAGGACAGCATGTATTTAAAGCCAACGACAGCGTACTGGAAACATTACGCACCAAGCAAACACTGGTACATAGCGAATCGTTACGTCACAGTTATCCGCATTGCTGGCGACACAAAACCCCGATTATATTTCGCGCTACACCGCAATGGTTTATCAGCATGGAACAGAATGGCCTGCGCAGTAAAGCCATGGCAGAAATCAAAAAAACTGCCTGGATACCTGTGTGGGGTGAGTCACGCATTACAGCGATGCTGGAGAATGCACCTGACTGGTGTATATCGCGACAACGTACCTGGGGCCCACCGATTGCGTTATTCGTGCACAAGGAAAAAGAAACCATCCACCCGAATACGATAGAGTTGATCGAGCAGGTAGCGCAGCGCATTGAACAACAAGGTATTGATGCATGGCACGAGCTCGATATGAAAGAGTTTCTCGGTGATGATGCGGATAATTACTATCAGGTAAAAGATATTCTGGATGTCTGGTTTGACTCGGGCGTGTCGCATTTTGCCGTGTTGCATGAGCGAGAAGGCATAAATAATTATCCGGCTGCAGATTTATATCTGGAAGGTTCGGATCAACATCGCGGCTGGTTCCAGTCTTCGCTGAAAACTTCGGTGGCAATGTATAACGGTGCACCCTACAAGGCTGTGTTGACACATGGGTTTACCGTGGATGCAAAAGGCCAGAAGATGTCAAAGTCAAAAGGCAATGTTGTTGCACCGCAAAAAATTGTTAACAGTATGGGTGCTGATATTTTACGCCTATGGGTATCGTCAACTGACTATCGTGCAGAAATGAATGTATCGGATGAAATTCTTAAACGCACATCTGACGCCTATCGTCGTATACGCAACACCACGCGCTATTTGTTATCAAACCTGTTTGATTTTGATCCGGCGCAACATGCTGTAAAGCCGGAGAATATGCTGGCACTGGATCAATGGGCGCTGGCCAGCACGGCAAAATTACAGCAGCAGATTATCCAGGCGTATGACAAATACGAATTTCATCAGATATATCAACTGATTCATAATTTCTGTTCTCTGGAAATGGGTTCGTTTTATCTGGATATCACCAAGGACAGACAGTACACGATGCCGGCGAACAGTCTGGGTCGACGATCCGTGCAAACTGCGGTGTACCATATTTGTGAAGCAATGGTGCGCTGGTTCGCGCCTATCTTAAGTTTTACTGCTGAAGATGTGTGGGAGAATATTCCCGGTGAACGACCCGCCTCGGTATTGCTGACTACCTGGTATGACGTGCCAAAAATTGGCGACGAAAAAATGTTACACAAGTGGACTTTGATTTCAGAAGTACGCGATGCGGTGAACAAGGAACTGGAAGCATTACGCACAGCCGGTGGCATCGGTGCAAATCTGGAAGCGAAGGTTAGCGTTTATTGCGGGCGCGAAATTTACGATGTACTGGCAGGGCTGGGTAACGAGTTACGTTTTGTATTTATCACTTCTGCTGCGAACATTGAACTTGTCGGTGAAAATCCTCCCTCAACAGCAAAACACTTTACCCTGACAAGCAATGATGAAATCTGGGTCGATGTGGCCGCGCTGGAACTGGTGAAATGTGAGCGCTGCTGGCATCTCACAGCCGATGTGGGCACACACAGTAAACACCCTACCTTGTGTGGACGGTGTATCGAAAATATCGATGCAAATGGCGAAACGCGACAGTTTGCCTGATGCTATTGAAATCAGGCGCGAATTGCGTCCATATTATGCGCAGCATTCGTCTATAGTTATGTAATTAAAGCTAAGTAACACTAAATAACACAAGTATCAGATTTAACAGGCTAATCAGTAAAGGGATTATTTTTTAATGAAGAAGTGGTTATCTATTGCGTTTGTTGTGGTCATACTGGATCAGATCACAAAATACATCGCCAATACAGAATTAACTCTGCATCGGCCCTGGGAAATTATGCCGATGTTTAATTTTACCCTGATGTATAACAAAGGGGCGGCGTTCAGTTTTTTAAGTCAGGCAGGTGGATGGCAGCGCTGGTTTTTTACTGTTATTGCCCTGGTTGTCAGTGTGATTATCGTGTTATGGCTTAGAAAATTGCAGGCACACGAAAAATTGCAGGCGATTGCCTTGTCACTGATTCTCGGTGGTGCGGTCGGCAATCTGATTGATCGTATATTGTTAGGTCACGTGGTGGATTTTATTGAAGTCTATTATGACAAGTGGTACTGGCCGGCATTTAATATTGCCGACTCGGCAATCACCATCGGTGTGACGCTGATTATTTACGACAGCATCCGGCAATACTTCAGAGAAAAGAAACAACACATGAACTCGACACTTTAAAAATGACACAAAATACGATGGCAGACATTGAAGCAATCACGATCGGACATGGCACAGAAGTGACCATGCATTTCACCCTCAGTTTGCCGGATGGCACGGTTGCAGACAGCACGCGTGATGCTGATCCCATTACCTTTACCATGGGTGATGGCACCCTGATTGAAGGACTTGAATTAATGCTGTATGGATTAAAACCGGGTGACAAGCAATGTTTGTCGATCGACCCACGTGACGCGTTCGGCTTTCCGGATGAAGAAAATGTGCAGCAGATGGATCGCAGTGAGTTCAGTGCGGAATTTGATTTGAAACCGGGTGTGATCATGGAATTTGCCACACCTTCCGGTGATACCTTGCCGGGTACAATAAAAGAAGTCAGCGACGATAAAGTAACAGTCGACTTCAATCATCCACTCGCCGGGCTGGAAATACTTTTCGATGTGGAAATTCTGACTATTAAAGCAAGTCAGGAACAGCTGGATGCCATTAAAAATGGTGATGTGAACCAGATAGTAATGGATGAAGAGTAAATGAAAATTCTGCTCGCCAATCCACGTGGGTTTTGTGCCGGTGTTGATCGCGCCATTGAAATCGTCAATCGTGCCATCGAACTGTTCGGCGCGCCAATCTATGTGCGCCATGAGGTTGTTCACAATAAATTTGTGGTGGATAACCTGCGCGATAAAGGCGCAGTGTTTGTTGAGGACCTTCGTGATGTGCCGGAAGGTGAAACAGTTATATTCAGTGCGCACGGCGTCTCGCAAGCAATACGTGCAGAGGCAGCGACACGTAAATTAAAAATATTCGATGCGACCTGTCCGCTGGTAACCAAGGTGCATCTGGAAGTCACGCGTTACAGTCGTGATGGTCAGGAATGTATTCTTATTGGTCATGCAGGTCATCCAGAAGTGGAAGGCACCATGGGTCAGTTTGATGAATCGCACGGTGGCAAGATGTACCTGGTTGAAACTGTTGAAGATGTGGCTGTGTTGCAAATTAACAATCCACAGCAACTTGCCTATGTCACACAGACTACCTTGTCGATGGACGACACAGCTGCCATTATCGATGCGCTGCGCGCAAAATATCAGGCCATTCAGGGCCCGAAAAAAGATGACATATGTTATGCGACACAGAATCGTCAGGATGCAGTAAAACAATTGGCACAAAAGGTTGACCTGATGCTGGTGGTGGGTTCAGTCAACAGCTCAAATTCGAATCGCTTACGTGAAGTGGCCGAGCGATTAGACACGCCGGCATATTTGATTGATAACGAAACGGAAATTAATCCGCACTGGTTGGACAAGGTCAATACGATAGGAATTACCGCGGGTGCCTCGGCACCGGATGTGCTGGTGAACAAGGTTATCGCACATTTACAATCATTGGGTGTGACTGAAGTGCTGAACTATGACGGTGTCACGGAAACCGTGACCTTCTCATTACCCAAGGCATTACAGGCCTGACATCACCGTATTGAAATAACCGGGCCAACCCGGGCCAGATATTTTATTGGCACATGCGCGCGCTACAAATAATTCTAGTCACTACCCCAGCAGCGTTTAACAGCCGTCACTCCAGTGGGTAATGTCGCAGCGCCGCTTTGTCGCGTGGCGCCTTTCACACCGATATTATTTAATGTGAACGAGGCACATTCATCAAGTGCCTGGTCACGATTCGCAATAGGCGTGGCAGTCAACAAAAAGGACGTATCCACACCGGCTGAGGGTGCGACAATATTGGTAATAGTCAGTGTGTAATAACCGCGGCAGGTGGTAAAGGTATCGGTTGCCGCCAGAGGTGAACTACCAACACCGGTGAAGCCTCGTTTTATGCAGCCAGTTGGGTTGGCGGTTGCTTCTGCCGCTGTATCAAAGTCAGGTATATAGTTTGCCATGTCGGCCTGGGTGTAATCACCAGTGTCGGATTTAAAGGATTCCAGAGCGTAAGCGAGTTTTGACAAACCAATAATGGCATCGGCACGTCGCCCCGCGCGTTGTTGTTCATCATACAGGGGCCAGGCAACGGCAGCGAGTACGGCAATCACACCCACAGTGATCATCATTTCAATGAGTGTTAAACCTGCTTGTCTATGCTTTGTCATAAAAACTTCTCCAGACATTAAACCTGATTTAAACCGAGTCCAGAAACCAATGCCCGTATAAAGTGCAACGGGCATGGTTTGATTGGCATTAGTAAGATAAGTATAGACGTTTATTGCTGCCTTAACTCACGCCAGTTGAGGCGTTCTTCAAAGCGCTTGAAGCCCAGCGTGGTATCTTTTAGCTCGATGCTATTGCCGCCCAATGGCTTGGAAATCAACTTACCACCACTGATATCCACTTGTGACGGGATACCGTTACCAAGTCTGACGCCAGATATGGTTTCATCGCTAGGGCCACCAAAATTACCCAGATCGCCGCTGTCAATCACCCCGTCACCGTTTACGTCCACGACGGGTGTGGGGGTGGGACTACCGTTATCCACCATCATGAACATCAGCCAGCCATCGCCGCCGTTACTACAGACGGTTTGATCCGGTATGGCGGTGGTGAAGAACACGATATCCTGGGTAATGACCGCACGATAAATGACACGTTCTTCGGCATAGGTGCTGTTGGGTAAATCCAGATCCACATACCAACCATGATCTTTAGGAAGACCCGTCGCAGTGTCTATGTAAGTGACAGCATTGGTGCTGGTGCGACGGAAATTACGCGCTGAATTATACGAGAGTATTTTTTGCACCAGATTCGATCGCTTCAGCGATCCGGTATCTTCATCCCATACCACGTAAAACGAGTTATTGGCGTAAATCGGTGTAGTGGCCGTACCAAAATTGGTTTCGGTAGCGTCGGTAGTTTCCAGGTATTTACCGGTACCAAATGCTACTAATAAATTAGGCGCGGTCGTCGTATTGGTGGCTTGCGAAGGATGGAAGGTCAGCCGTGGCCGTGAACTGATGGATTGGTTATAGCCGTTGCGATCGGTCGCAGTAAACAGTGGCGTCGCACGCGTGTACGAAGCTGGCGTGTTAGCAATGGACCAGTTACCGGCTTTGTCGCAACTGGGGCTGCTGCCACGATTACACAGATCGAACACCCACATGTTGCCATGCATATCACCGGCATAAACCCGGTCGACAGTACCATTGCCATCCAGATCCGCAGCAGTCGGTGTGGACATGCCATTACAGCGTGGTGCGGTATTGGGTGCAGGTAACGTAGTGACATTGGTCTTGTTTTCTCCGGTGTTAAATTTCACAAAGTCGACACTCGCATAGACGGTGCTGTTATTTGTGACTTCTTCGCCGTTCCAGATCCGGTCGGTGTCATCCAGACTATCCATGAAGGCGACATACAGTGCCGCATTGCAATTGGTACTGTCATAGCCGTTGCCAAATATCGCCGCCCAGCGATTATTTTTGGTAGAGGCGTCTTCAATATTGGTCATCACCAAGGTGACTTCCGAAAACGATCGGCCCAGGTCATCCTGGTCGGAGACGGCTGAGCTCCCGCTACCGATGAACACATTACGCGGGCCAAATTCCCACATCGCCACACTTTGTGCTTTCGCTTCATTGAGCAGGGTCGGGTCGGTGATATCGAGGGCAAAAACGCCCTTGCCACCGGCGCCGAGTCCTGAAACCAGTACGGTACGCCATGCGCGTGTAGACACGTAGGCGCCGTTGGTATCGCGATAGGGGATAAACATGTCCTGTACGGCTGGGGTCTGGTCAACATAATATTTATGTTGATAGGTCGGATCGGTTAATACATGCAGACCCTCGGTTTCTGCGTTGGGATCGGTCAGATCAGGTGAAACCAGACTGGGTACATAGGCAAAGACCTCGGTGCCATCGGCCGCCTTGAAGGCATGCAACATCGCATCATTGGCGCCAACATAGACCAATGGTTCGCGGGTCAGGTTATTATCACGAAAGGTTCGATAATCGTTCGTGCCGGTCGGGAACGGTGCGGTGTTGGGCCAGTCGCTGCTTGGCGCCGCGACAAATACCAGCGAGGAATTAATAATATCACCGAGCGGAGTATTTTTGCGTTCACGGAACGCAATCGTGTTATCTTCAAATCCACCGCCGCGTACATGATCGATTCGATCCAGAGCCGTACAGGTAGCGCTACCGCATGTTTTTGAACTGAGCTTGAATTTTTTGGTCGGCACATTCCATGCGAGATCAGCAGTCATTTCTGGCGATAATAAACTTGCGTTATAGTTGCTACGGGTAAAAGCCACACCTTTGTTGTTGGCACCGTAGGTAATCACTTCACGACCGACGTCCTTTGGCACACTGCTGGTCCAGTTTGGATTGGCGGTATCAATTACCAGCTGGGCACCAGATGTCGAAGGATTTGGTATTACGTTTAGGGAAGTAATTTTCCCATCCCAGTTTGAGGTATCATATTGCGCGACATATACAACCGAGCCGTTGTTAATCTGGCTGGTGTTAACGGCAATCGCCGAGGCAGAGTTACCGGCGCTGGCGATGATAGCATTCAGTGCGGCTTGTAACTGGGTACTCAAATCCTTGGCGTTGGTGGCATTAAACATGTCACCATAGCCGTTTACCGCAGCGTGATATAAATCATCGACCTGGGTATTGTCTTTCGCCTGGTTTACGTCCGGCCAAATTGGATCGCAGGCATAGGCATCCTGAACCGAGATAACGTTACCGCTAAACGTTGGAGAGTTACAGGCGGAGGCAGCGCCGGCTGGTGGATTATAAATCGTGCCGTTGATATTGAGCGTCAGGCCGAAGGTTTGTAAATGCAAGTTCTTGTTACAATCCATACCCTGAGGCGGTGTTGCCAGATTACATTGCGGGTTTACTGGTACCATTCCTGTCGGGAAGCTGGAGTTCAAGTTGGTGTTGTAATATTTGTAGGCGCGATCAGCCAGGGTGTTTGGATAAATGTCAGCATAAGGTGCGCCCGCGCCACTGTCGAGATCTGCTTCATTAACTCGCGATGAATCTTCATTTGAGTAACCATCGGTAAACATCAAGGCGAAATTTTTCTGGCATGCGTACTGAATCGGTGCGCCAGTGCCGGAGCGCGACAATTGCTGACCGATGTAGGTCAGGGAGTCCCGGTTGGGCGTACCATGTCGTCCAAAATTACCAATTGTGTTATAAAAACTGTTGAAAAACGTATCACGATCGGGCTGGGCAGTAAAATCCAGCATGGTCATGTTTCCAGGCGATGCATTATTATGCGTGGAATTGATCGGTACCAAAGCCGTAAAAAAATTACCCGGATTACTTGGGTTACTAAAGGCAGAGAATGACTCACCCGCGGCAGCACGTAATGCCAGGTGGCGTTTGCGATAATACTGAAACCAGTTGGCAAAATTTTGTATTTCTTCGGTGTAGGTACAGGTTGCACCGCAATCTGTGCGGCCTGCTGGTGCGGTAAAGCTCAGCCCGCTTCGAATAATGACACGTTGCAAGCAACTGCCATCCGGGGCAAGTGCATCCACTTTATAAGTCACGCCAAAAACCGGATCGGTGCCAGTACTGCTGTCTGTCAGATTGCTCGGAGCCGCTTCAAACTGATCGTAATGCGCAGGTAAGGGATTGTCGCAAGTGCCGGATGTTGTGCCAGTGGAATACGCGGCCGTAGCGGCAGTAATCTTGCGATAATATTCGGATGGGTAATAGTCAAGGTACAAATCAGCAAACCCACCTTGTGCCAATGACGGTGTGGTATTGGCGCTGGTTTTGTAAGGATTTGCTGGATCCTGCGCTGGTGGAAAAGGCGGAAATGGAAAAGGTCTATTTGTAGGTGTAAACCTGGCAGATATCCCGGCGTAGGCGCCGCCACCATCAAAATTACTGTTCATGGTGTCATCGGCGGTGGCGGTTACCCAACCAAGACCATCATTAAATATCGTACCTGCTGGCACCACCATATTTTCATGTACGCGGAAGGACCAGTTGATACCGGCGGTTGTGCGAATATTTTGTGTCAGGTTGACGGTTCTTGTTCCCGTAATGGCCGGGTCGGATTTCACCGCAGTCGGGTTGGCATTGCCAAAGTTACGTGTACCGGCTAAATCAGTCGACAAATCTCGCCAGTGGCGGTATTCCACCTTGGGATCATAGTACATGCCATTAAAGTCACTACTACGGGCAAAGCCGTACTGGATGAAGGGAGGTATGGCCGTACCGCCAGAACGTCGGCTAAAGAATGATATTGATGGATAGAACAATCGCGCATCCTCGTTGCCACTCGCGTTATCAAGCGGAAACATATACAAGTAATTGGCAAAGTCACCTGTGGATATATTCGTACCCTGATCATAGTTCAGTACGCCATTTTTCCCTTGGCCGGAAGTGTAATTATAATAATCACTGCCGTCGAAACTACCGGTGTTACTGCGCGCTGTGTTATTGGTATAGCTACCATTGGAAAGCATGTTATAAACTAGGCCGCCGCCCTTCGTGTCAAATGACATTTCCAAATCCATGGATGCTGAATCGTCTATGCTGACAATAATATTCGGTTTGGCATTGGTGCCAATAAACAGCGGTGATTGTGCAATGTTATTATTGGTGCCCGGCCCGGCCTGTACCGATATCGGCGCGGATGACAGCACTACCATGGCAGTAATTGCTGCCAGATATGTGCCGTGTGATGTGTAATGTCGTTTCATTTTTTCTTTGCTCCCCATGGCTTACGCCAAATGGCCTGGTATATTTAGTTAATTCAGTTAATTCATGAGTTGGCCCCAATGCGATTGTAAAATCACAACCGAATTGTTGGTAATGCCGGTGGCACGGGCGGTAATGCGAAAGGATTCGATAATGGGTTTTGTCGGAGGTGGGCCGCCAACTTCCACATCAGAATTATCGGGTATATTGATACGTTCACGGTGCTCTATCACATACAGCGGATCAGGTCGACTTGACGTTGTTGACAAGGGTGCTGTTTTGTATTTTGTTGACGTTGTCCACCATTTACTTTTATCAAAAGCATCGCTGGCAGTGGGGCCTGCGCCCAAAGCATATGTGCCGCCGGTACCTGTTGTGGTAAACGACGAAACTGATGTTGTCACATTTGTGGCAATATCTTTTTCTGCTGCACGCAGGGCCAGCTCGGCTGCTTGCAAGGCAACCTGGCGATCGTTGGCATTACCCGACATGCGTTCTTCCATGGTCGACGTATTCATGGTGCTGACGCCGAGCAGGGTCATGACAAAAAGTAACAACAATGCCAAAACCAGCACTGTACCGTGTTGTTTCGATACCGACTTTAAATTATTCATAACACACCCAAAAGTAAAACTAAAATATCTTGTTTGTAAAAATAAAAATTTAGACAGCTATATTGTTATTGTTGGAACTAAATTTTTACGCCTGGTAACTTTTTATTAAACGACTTCAGCGTAAATCCTGCCTGTTATTTCGCTACGTTTATGTCCTCAAATTAAATAATGATTACTACAGGTTGGTTGCGCGGTTACGCAACTCAACGGTTAAATTAAATGTTTTACGCATGCGGTTGTCATCCGGTGGATCGATTTTAATTTCCGAACCGGATACGGCTGATACGAGACTAAGATCTGCTGTCGCCGGGCGGTTTACGCCGGACAGCTCATTAATCGTCCGTAACACCAGCGCAATCTTTACGCTGACGACGCGTTCAAAGACGGTTTCTGATTTACTGTCGATATCTCCAACATTATCTGCAGTGACGTATTGATTGGCGACGCCGTCTCCGGTTGAGGGAGAGGTATCGGTGTCCACGCCGTATAACACCTGCATGGTTTCCACACCTTCAACGAGTGGTTGGGGTGTAGCGTCATTGGTTTGTACGTACAGTGTTGGAATGGCGCGTGCAGTCCCGGCTGTAGCCGGTTCAATGCCGACAAAAAATATTTTCGTGGTCACCTTCATCAGTTCAGAGCCAGGCGCATACGACTTGTTAAACTCAGCGTTACCGCCAGCAGCACCCCATGAAGCAGACAGGTTGCCGGGTACGCTGGAAGGATTATGATTTATTTTAGTGCAGCCGACTGTTTTACAATTTCCCGGGCCGTTGCCGCTACCCATGGAGCTGACTTGTGAGGCCTGAAAGAGTATTGACTTGGTACAATCGGACAGCATCAGAATATCGTTTTCGCATATGCCACTCACCATGTCGGTGGCAGGGCTGTTATTGGTGCAGGCGTTTGCGACGGTACCCGTGTCGCGCACATGAATATTATCGGAATCGTTGTTATGAACCAGGTCCACGCCAGAACCGCCAACATTACGTACCACCAGAATATCCGAGCCGGGAATGATGCGAGCAGCAACACCAGCGGGGAGCGAATAATCGACATTGTACTTGGAGCTGCGGTCTGATTCGATACCAGCGTTGGTACCACTTGGTCCGGTCCAGTTGCTAACGGTTGCATCGATGCTGGGTGTGGCTGAGAGACTGACCGAGGTGGAATTGCCCGGTTCGGTATCTTTATATTCAAAACCAACGATGCCGGTGCGCATATCCCAGACAAAGCTGTTACTGCTTTTTGCGCCTTTTCCGGCGAGGTCCAGATCATTATCGACTTCGCCTACATAACCTGAGCCACAACCAAAGTTGCCGGCATCACGAATTGCCTGCTGCAGTGTTTCCATGGCGAAGCGACCGTTTTCCTGTAGTTTGGCAAACTCATCCGAGATCTGGTAACCGCGTTTGGTGGAAAAAAAGATGCTGCCAATACCCAGCATCATGATAGAACTGATGGCCAGTGCGACCATGAGTTCGATCATGGTGACGCCAGAAGATTTTTTAGCTCTTATCATCATATATTCTTGCCTGCCTTATAATTCCACATCCAGAACATAGCATTTCAGGTCCACGGTAAAGTCTCCGCTGCAACCGGTCCCGGTGACGCCTGTGCCGGCTTCATCATAAAAAACTGTCACGGTGAACAGGCTGGTGGCGCCGCTACCGCTTACTGAACCACGTCCACTCGGGAGTTCATTGCTGAGTATTTGATCCCACTCGAAAAAATCAGACTGGGCAAGTTGCGCAGTTGTACAGGTTGATTTGACACAATCCTGACTGGAAGCGGCACCTACTGCCAGGCTGTCATAATTTCCGGCACGCACACCGACCATGTTAGCGCGCATGCTATCGGCCATGTTGTAGGCCTGTTGCATGGCGATGGTACGTAAATAACCGGTCTGGTTATTGCGCACACCAATCGACTGCATACCAGCAAGACCGAGCAGGCCGATCGAAAAAATCACCAGTGCAATCATGGCTTCTAGCAAGGTGAATCCGTGTTGAGTTTTGTTTTTCATGGCGAATATTTTTATGGACATATTGCGTTACCTGCTGCATCAAGCGCTGCGCCCGTGGAAGTGCTTTTCACGTTTGCAGGAATTTGTACTCTTCCTACCGCATTTAACACAAGTTGTTTGCCATTTTTTTTGGTATTGGTGTCGGTATTGTCACATAAACTGATTGTTGCGGTATTGTCTACCGAACCCGTTGAACTGAAGGTGATGGTACCGGCTGTTGCAGTTGTTGGGGTATTGGTTTCATTTAGGGCGACACCGCTAATAACTGTTGTACCTGTGGCGCCGTATGTTCTCAGAACAGTACCACTATTCACTACCGATATTTGCCAACCTTGCGTCCAGTCAGCAGGTGTTGTGGTGTTGTTACTTGCAATTTGTACCGGCTCACCTCGGGTGATAGCTTCACCACGCGCATAGGCGATATCGCGGCTGAGAATATTTATGTATTCGGTCATTTTGTTTGCCTGGGTCATTTGCCCCATTTGTGGCAATACGACGATCGCAGCGATGCCAATGACGGCCAGGGTGATCATCAATTCAACGAGGGTAAAGCCACGTGTCACTGCACGGTTTATGGGTACCTGTAAAAATTGCCTGTTCATTACGTAGATTCTCATAGGGTAATTTATAGCGGTTATAGTTGTTATGTGCACACCTAATTCGATTAAGCTGCCGGTTTTCCTGATGAATGGTGTCATGATAAAACAAAAGCGTAATAGGGTCGACTGCCGTAGGCTCAGATTAGCTTTAAATACTTGTTTTATAAAGTGTAATTAGAAAGATTCTAAACGTAGCGTGGCTTGGTTCACACTTTAAACTGTCTCACCGGGATGCGTGTATTTCAGGTATTACGTCGTGTCTCGATTCGATGGCGAATCGGGTGCGTCAGCACTTACATGTGTCGCAATGTGCGATTCGCGATTCAACCATCACGGCGAAAACATCGTATGGATAACGGTATTTATGTCGCCAAATTGATATTATAGCGACCTCATTTTATTGGTTATGGTGATTATGGATTGTTTGGTAGTAGGGGCGGGCGCCATCGGCATGATGACAGCCTGGGAGCTGAGTCAGGCCGGAATGTCTGTCGCCATTATTGATAAAAGCCAGATTGGACAGGAATCTTCCTGGGCTGGTGGAGGTATTTTGTCACCGCTTTATCCCTGGCGTTACCCCCCAGCCGTGCAACAACTCGCCATCTGGAGCCAGAAAATGTACCCGGATCTCGCCGCGAGTTGGTACGAGGCCTCAGGGATTGACCCTCAGTGGCAGCAAAATGGCATGTTGATACTGGATACCGATGAGCTCTCGGATGCCAGTGCCTGGGCCAGACTTTATGGATACCAACTTGAACACATCGATGCCGCAAGCGTTGCCGAACTGGCGCCCGGCGTAAATCATCAGTTTGATGCGATGTGGATGCCCAAAATAGGCCAAATTCGCAACCCACGACTCGTCAAGGCGCTACGTGGCAGCTTACAAAGCCGCGGTGTGCTATTTCATGAAAATACCCAGGTAACAGATTTTATTATTGAAAAGGACAAAGTGAAGGGAGTGATGACAGATAGCGGGCCACTTTACGCGGATAAAATTGTCATCGCGGGTGGGGCATGGACGGCTGGCTTGTTAAACCTGCTGGGTGAGACATTACCGATTGAGCCGGTGAAAGGGCAAATGTTGTTATTTGCCGCGCAGCCGGGATTATTAACCCGAATTGTTCTGAGCCACGATCGCTACCTGATTCCGCGACGCGATGGTCGAATTCTCGTCGGCAGCACGTTGGAAAAGAGCGGCTTTGACAAGTCCACCAGCGAAGCGGCTCAGGCTGACCTGTTTTATGCGGCGGTCGAAATATTACCGAATCTGGGAACAGTCCCTATCGAAAAACATTGGGCGGGATTACGACCGGGATCACCACAAGGTATACCCTTTATATATAAGTCTACGACTTACACTAATATATATGTGAACGCTGGGCACTTCCGCAATGGCCTGGTACTTGGCCCCGCGTCTGCACATTTAATGTCCAATATTATTTTAGATCGTCCACCAATTGCCGATATAGAGTCATACCAGCCTGTTGCGGCTGGTGAAATGTTGGCCATCTAGGCTAGACTTTGTCTAAAAAGCTGTTCTATACTTATGAAGGTGGATGTATGGAAAATCGAGAACCTGCGAAGAATATGGTAATAGACCTGTTAAAAGCACACGGTATAACGCCAACTCAACAACGCGTTGAGATCGCACAAATATTATTTGTTAAGCCACAACATATGTCGGCCGATCAGGTGTTGGCTATTGTCAATGAAACCAACAACGTTGTGTCAAAAGCCACCGTGTATAACACGCTGGGATTGTTTGCTCGCAAAGGCATGGTGAAAGAAGTCATCGTTGACCCGACCAAAATTTTCTACGATTCGAATACCTCGGATCACCATCACTTTTACAATGTCGACACTGGCGCGTTGGTGGATATTCCGCATGACCATGTCAGTCTGGCAGCATTACCTGATGTACCGTCAGGTACACAAGCTGAAAGTGTTGATGTGATTATTCGTGTCAGAGATACGGCAAAATCCAACGTCAACTTTGCCTGATTAAGCGCGTTTTCCTCAAACCAAAGCCAGTTTACTCAACTGGCTTTGGTTTATTACTTTCCCGTGCTGTGACTTGTTGTTTCATCGATACTGGCATTTGATACTGGTGGCATCTGATACTGGTATCGGCTAATGGCATCGAATAGGGGACTCAAGTATACTTCGGGCACATAATGCCGGAATAGCTCAGTCGGTAGAGCAGCACATTCGTAATGTGACGGTCGGGGGTTCGATTCCTCTTTCCGGCACCAATTTTCCAGATTCAGGATAGTTATTTGTCAGGATAATGCACTGGCAGACGCATGTACTGGCTGGCGGACGACGGCCGGTGCATTGTCTCGTTGACCAAGATAAATATGACGAAAGCCTACATAAAGTACGATGCAAAAGTAGGGCAGACCGAACAGTAATAAAAACAGAAAATCAGGTAATAATAACAATAACAGGAATATCGTCATTAAAATTCCAAACAGTAATGGCACGCACACGATCAGGTTTAACATAAATCCGCGGAATGCCAGTTTAACTCCGTAACGTATATCGGTTTCTATCAGGCTGCATAGTGGTATCAGAAAGATCTGGCTTAGCCACAGGCAGCCACCCAGGTATAAAACAAAATAATAGGAAGACAGAATAAAAATGGCATTCCACCATTTTATCTCACCGGTTGGTGGTTCAGGTGGAGGAAACACGGTTTCGATGTGTGCGCTAATGAAATCGACAATGGCATATATCATTAGTGAAAATACCGCGATAAGTAGTATCGCATAGATGCCATTTTTCAGACTGTGAATCACCGTGGGCAATGCCGGACGAACTGATTTATCAGCGGCGGCGGCAAATGCCATGGTTATTGTTATGTATAAGGCAGTAGAAATAACGCCGACCAGCTCGTTTAACCACGGTATGACTCCAATTAAAAACACGCTGGTTAACACGAATAAACAATGCCAGAAAATAAAGGTGATACTGCGACGCTTGAACAGATCAAGTGCTTCGATGAGCCAGTGCTTCAGGTCGCTAAATGCCACACGACGTGGCTCAAGAGGTTGATTGGATGACATAGTTACTGATTAAAACGTGTCGCTGCAAGTAGAGTTGATTGGATGACTATAGCATACCGTCAGGTGTACTTATTAAACAGTCAACACCGGTAAATTATTTGAGCGGATGGAGTGGTTTAAGACCGGGTATAAAAAAGTTGATCGCGGCAGCCCGGGATTATATTTATAAATACTACACTTTACGATTGTATCTAAAAATCCATGCAACCTAAGCTGTTGTAATTACTGTCATCTTTTGTATCATGCGAAATGATAATCCGTAAGCATTGCACTTTTACAGCAAATCACTCAAAATTTAGGAAAGATCAGTAAATAACTGATTTCATTAAGAAACAGGTATTGCATGTTGGGTTTGTTCAAAAAAAATAAAGAGTCGGTGGTCAGCAAGCAAAGGCGTGAGTTTGGCGAATTTGCAAACCTGCCTAATCCTCACAAGGAACCTGATCGCAATCGACCCGGTGTTGATCACTACATCTCGAAGCTGGAAGAACAGCGGCGTTTTCCTGTGCGCCTGTTACAGGAAGCTTTCCAGATACTCTCTACGCACAATCGCATGATTCTGAAACCCGAGGTGAGAGCAGAACTGGCCGACAAGGTTATTGGTATGGTGTTTCCGGTATTGGCGACCTTTTATAAACAAAACATTCGTCAATCCAGTTTGCCAGAGAGCAAGGAACGCGCCACACAAATCATCAGCTGTGTGGATGTGGTTGACCAGTTAGGCGTGACATTCAAGCATTTGTTTAAACATTACTACTCGATGAAAAACAGTGCCTATCAAAAACATCGTAGTCACTTACAATTATATGGCTTGCGTATCCTGGAAATGATTCGCTTGTCACAACGCTTTCGTGCACTTCGCTATCAGAAAATAACAGACAATGACTGGCAGGACTGTAATCAGATTTTCTTTTCCCTGATTTTGCATAATGATGTGGATGAAAAAAACAAACTGCTGGGAACAATAGGTACCTATGCACGCAGTAATGTTGCCGCCGAATCATCAGTCCGCAAGTTGTATTTGTCGATTCAACTGATCGGCGTGGTGGATATCACCACCTGGCCGATGCGCCTGTTTACCGTACCGGATGCGTTTCTGGAGTATTACACGGATGATCTGAAAATTGTTGCAGATAATGGTCATCCCTTGCCGCCCGGTTTTCTGCTGGTCTATCTTGGTTTGCATGGCCCGGCATTGTTTGAACGTCATGAGAATATGCCCGGACCGGCGGTGCGAATTGACTACTCAAGTTTTTTTAACCGGCTGGTCAAGGATCACGAGAATATCGGCAAACAAAAGTTTATCGGCAAGGAAGATGTCACCAAATTAAGCAAGCCATTGGCAGAACTGGATGCTGCCGATCGCATGCCGTTACTTGAATTAATCCTGCTGGCCTTGCAATCACGCAAACGCAAGCAACGCCGCCACGCGGTATTCGAGCAGGAAAAACTGCGTGTTTATTTTGGCCTGAAAGATGTGATCAAATTAATGATGGATCTCTACGCGCCTGATTTACGGCGTGCAATGTCGCATCGCAGTTTTACGGATCACCTAGCACAGTCTTCTGCCTTGTTGTCAGAGGATGATCGCACTCACATGTCGATGCGCTGGAAGACTGAAAATTTCAGTGCGGGTGGTATGTTGCTGAGTACGGAGTCAACCAGTTTTACACATCCCATTCAGATTGGTCAGGCCATTGCAGTGGTAAAAGTGGAAGAGCCCAAAGAAAACGAGATTAATCCCAACGTCGTGGCACAGGAAAAATTATCACGACCCATTATCGGTTTTGTGTGTCGTTTAAACAGGCCTCATGATCGGCTGGTCGAAGTAGGTATGGTCAGAATCGCCAATTACGCCGAGGCAGCAATACTCGAAGCGGACAAGGCTGCAAAAACTGATGCTACTCAGGTGATTCTGTTTCAGGATACCGAGAACAAATGGAAAATAATGTTGCCGCAGTCGCTTAACCTGGTCAGCGGTTCACCGTGTTATTTGATTCGCACCAAGGGTGAGCGAATACTGGGGCGCATCGGTGAAATATGGGCGAATAAAAGTGAATTTACGATTGCTGAATTCCGCTCGCCGAATCTTGAAAAGCACTGAAATCTAGTTACTTTTGTACTGCCGTTTAATTTCGGTAACATCAACCTCATACGATTTATACCATTTGTTGCGACCGCTGTGCTGCGCGAGTAAATGTTCAGCATTCTGTTTCCAGACAAGTATCTGCTGTTCATTCTCCCAGTATGAAACAGCAATTTCCTGATCACCTTCCATGGCACTGCTAAACCCCAGACAACCGTAGTGTTCGAGTGCGAGTTGGCGCAATTTTTTTGCGACTACGGAATAGTCATTATCGAGTGTGTTCAGTGTTGCTTTAAAGATCACAGCATACATGTTTGTTATGACTCATGAAATTCGCATGGAAAAGTCAATCGCGCGCACATGTTTGGTGAGTGCACCAAGTGATATAAAATGTACGCCGGTCGATGCAACGTCTGCGATTGTTTCGAGTGTTATATTACCGGACGCTTCCAGTTCCACTTTATCACCTGCCAGCGCGACAGCTTGTTGCAACATATCAATCGACATATTGTCGAGCAGTATGCGGTTTGCACGTGCGTTGATTGCTTGTGCAAGTTCATCCAGTGTTTCGACTTCCACTTCGATGGGCACGTCAGCATGGCGTGCCTGCGCTGTTTTTACGGCAAGGGCTATCGAACCTGCTGCAGCGATATGGTTTTCCTTGATTAATACCATGTCATACAGTCCGTTGCGATGATTCACGCCGCCGCCACAATGCACTGCATATTTTTGTGCCAGTCGCATGCCGGGTATGGTCTTACGTGTATCGAGAATCCGGCACGCTGTGCCTTTTAGCGCAGCAACATAATGCGCCGTTGTCGTTGCCGTGCCGGACAGGGTTTGCAAAAAATTTAGTGCGGTACGTTCGCCGGATAATAATGCCCGGGCATTGCCGTTAATCTCGCAGATGACGTCATCAGTCTGAATGTTGTCGCCATCCTGTTTGTTCCACTGTACTTTACAATCAGAATCAATTTGCGCGAACACTTCGGTAAACCAGTCCACACCGCACAACACACCGGCTTCGCGTGAGATGATGCTTGCATGAGTCGTTTCATTGGCAACGAGTTGTGCGGTAATGTCACCGCTGCCGATATCTTCAGCCAGCGCGCGTTTCACATCAGACTTGACCGCGGCGCTGTCAACATGTGTCACCTGTTTTGTCAGTGTCGTCATGTCGATACGGTATGCTGGCGACTGAAATAGTCGTCCGACAGTTTACGCACCATACCCGCCAGTAATATCAGGCTGATGAGATTGGGTGCCGCCATTAACATGTTGGCAATATCGGCAAAGTTCCATACCAGATTAAGCGGTACGGTCGCGCCAACCACAATCAGCACGATATAAATAACACGATAGGGCAGTACTGCGCGCTCGCCGAATAAAAACTCGGCACTGCGATCACCGTAATAAGACCAGGCGATCATGGTTGAGTAGGCAAAAAACATCAGACCAAAGGCGACCACCCACTTACCAATGGTATTACCGTGTTCACCAAAAATACTCAAACCCTGACCAAAGGCATGCACAGTCAGATCCGCACCTTTCAGTCCGGCGGGAATGTGATCGCCGTATAAACCCATCACGACAATAACCAGTGCTGTCATGCTACATATTATAATGGTATCGATGAATGGCCCGATCATGGCAACCAGTCCTTCGCGAATCGGTTCGTTGGTTTTTGCTGCGGCATGCGCCATCGGTGCAGAACCCAGCCCGGCTTCATTTGAAAATACTCCGCGTGCCACACCTAGTTGTATCGCCGCACCAATTGCGCCCCAACCCGCGGCCCAGGGATTTAAAGCCAGATTGATAATGGTTGCGAAGGCCCCTGGTATCTTGTCGATATTAATGACGAGGATAAACAATGCGACCAGGCAATACGCAATGGCCATAAACGGCACAATTCGCGAAGCAACTTTGGCGATACGTTTAATGCCGCCGATAATGACCAGCCCGACAAGAATGGCCATGACGACACCGAACACGATTTTCATACTGCTTGTCATCGGCAGGATCAAACTCATACCGCTAACAACAGAATTTGCCTGTACCAGGTTGCCAATACCAAATGACGCAATTAATGCAAAAATGGCGAACAGGGCTGCCATCTTCGGCATGTTGAGTCCGTTGAGTAAGGTATACATCGGGCCACCTGAGACACTACCATCAGGATGCATGTTGCGGTACTTCACTGCGAGTGAGCAGGATGCATATTTGGTCGCCATGCCGAATGTTGCGGTTACCCACATCCAGAAAACCGCCCCCGGCCCGCCACCGACAATTGCGGTGGCGACGCCTGCGATATTACCGGTGCCGATGGTGGCAGATAATGCGGTAGATAATGCCTGGAAATGAGTGACCTCACCCGGATCGCCGGGTTTATCATATTTACCGCGAATTAAATCGATGCTGTGACGAAATCCCCGGAACTGGATAAAACGCAGGCGAAAGGTGAGATAGATACCTGTTCCGACGAGTAAGATGATGGATGGTATCCCCCACACATAACTCGCGATCGTTCCGGTGATGTCAGTTAATTGATCAAGCCAGTTCGTTGCTGTCGGCATGGTTTTATCCTTGTCACGTTATTTTTATGATCAAATGGTATCATTATATTGCGCATATCTCACCGGATTATTGGTGCAGGTTTCATGCATGGCTTATATACTAGTTAAATGATAATAATTACGCCGTTGTAGTGAAAGCTTTACTTTTTGCCAGCATCAAATCACTTGTTGACAGTTTTCGCGACCTGTTACCCATCATTGTTGTGATTGGTTTTTTTCAGATCGTCGTGTTACAGCAGCCCATTCCCAATCTTGGTGAAATCAGTGTCGGCGTATTGTTTGTTGCGGTGGGATTGAGTCTGTTTATTCGTGGTCTGGAAATTGGCTTGTTCCCGGTAGGTGAACAGCTGGCTTACGATTTTGCCCGCAAGGGTGACGTAGTGTGGTTGCTGGTGTTTGCCTTTGCGCTCGGTTTTGGTACCACCATTGCGGAACCGGCCTTGATAGCCGTTGCGAACAAGGCAGCGGAACTGGCGGCCAAGGATGGTGTGATTGAACATACAAAATCCGCGCTTGATTCCTACGCAACCGGATTACGTTATACCGTTGCAGTCTCGGTGGGCATTGCCATCATGGTGGGTGTCATTCGTATTATTAAAGGCTGGCCGATTCAATATTTGATTATCGCGGGTTATCTTGGTGTGGTGATCATGACAGGTTTTGCGCCGATCGAGATCATTGGTATTGCCTATGATTCAGGCGGCGTGACAACATCAACCATTACGGTACCGCTGGTCACGGCACTGGGTGTCGGTCTGGCATCAAGTATTCGCGGGCGCAATCCAATGATTGATGGTTTTGGTCTGATTGCGTTTGCCTCGTTAACACCGATGATTTTTGTCATGGGCTACGGCATGGTGATGAGCTGATGCAAATGCTGACGAATTTCATGCATGTATTGTGGGACACAATCTTTGATGTGCTGCCCATCATCTGCATAATCTTTATTGCACAATACGCCATTATCCGCCGACCCATGCAACATTTAAAACGCGTTATCATTGGATTTGTGCTGGTGTTGATTGGCCTGGTGTTTTTTCTTGTTGGTCTGGAGCAAGCATTGTTTCCGATTGGTGAAATAATGGCTAAACAGTTGACTGACCCTGAATTAATTAAACGTACCCTGGGCGCCACATCCGGCTCAGCAGGGATATTGCATTGGTCAGATTATAAATGGGTATTTATATTTGCCGCGGCGATCGGTTTTGCGACCACGATTGCCGAGCCTTCGCTACTCGCTGTGGCAATCAAGGCCAGTTCAGTTTCCGGTGGTACCATCAGTGTCTGGGGCTTGCGTATTGCTGTTGCGATTGGTGTCGGGTTGGGTATTTCCCTGGGGACCTATCGTATTGTTGTCGGTACGCCGTTACATTATTTTATTATAACCGGCTACGTGTTTGTCATTATTCAAACCTTGTTTGCACCAAAAGCCATTATCGCACTTGCCTATGACTCAGGTGGTGTTACCACCTCGACAGTTACTGTGCCATTGGTGACTGCGCTGGGCATTGGCCTGGCAGGAACGGTCCCGGGTCGCTCCGAGTTGATTGATGGTTTTGGTTTGATAGCCTTTGCAAGTTTGTTTCCCATGATCACCGTCATGGGCTATGCACAACTGGAACATTACCGTGCGCAACGCGAGTTGCGTAAACAAGAGAAAGGAGAACAGGATGCACTTTAAATTAATCATAACGCTGGTTGAAACTGAAAAAGTTGATGCGGTGATGGATGCAGCCCGTGAGTCGGGCGCAACAGGTGCAACTGTCATCAGTCATGCACGTGGCGAAGGGATTAAAAAAGCCAAATCATTTTTTGGTTTAAGCCTTGAGACGCAACGCGATGTAATATTATTTCTGGTTGAAGAACACTTATGTCGTAAAATACTGGAGACTATTGCCAGGGTCGGTGAATTTGATAACAAGCCCGGAACCGGGATTGCCTTTCAGATTGATGTGGAAGATGCGGTAGGTGTTGCACACCAGGTTGAAGAACTGGCCCACGTAGTGGAGGAAAATATATGAACGAGAAAGTGATAATTCGTGTTCGAGATGTAATGAAAACCAATTTCGATATGGTGGATGGTCTGATGACAGTCAGCGATGCATTGAATACAATGAAAAATATTGAAACCAAATGTCTGATTGTCAATAAACGACACGAGAATGATGAATACGGTATTGTGCTGATCTCTGATATCGCCAAGCTTGTGTTGGCACAGGACAAGGCGCCGGACAGAATAAATATTTATGAAGTCATGTCCAAACCGGTAATGGCGGTGGATCCGGATATGGATATCAGATATTGCGCACGCCTGTTTGATCGTTTCGGATTGTCAAGGACACCCGTTGTGGAAGGTAAGACAATAATCGGGATAGTGAGTTATACCGATATGGTATTAAAAGGATTGCTGACGTCGACTAATGACTAGACTGCAGATTAATAATAACCTGTTGCATGGTGCGCGATTTGTTGCGTCGCCCAATTTTGATGACAGGCAAACTGATGAAATTAGTCTGATAGTAATACATGCTATCAGTCTGCCGCCTGATGAATTTGGCGGGCCACATATCGATGCTCTTTTTACGAATTGCCTGGATCCCGAATTCCACCCTTATTTTGAGAAAATTGCCGGTCTGAATGTATCCAGTCACCTGCTGATTAATCGGCAGGGTGACATCACACAATATGTGCCTTTTAACAAGCGTGCCTGGCATGCTGGTGAATCTGTATACAATGGGCGCAGTTGTTGTAATGATTTTTCTATTGGTATTGAGTTGGAGGGCACAGACTCACAACCGTTTACTGATGCACAGTACAGCAGCCTGGAGCATGTACTGCTGGCACTCTTTACGACTTATCCACAACTATCACCCGAAAAACTGGTGGGACATTGTGATATTTCACCCGGTCGAAAAACTGATCCGGGGCCATTATTCGACTGGACGCGTGTGAAGCAAGTACTCGCATCTGCGCGCGAAAACGGCTAATCTATAGAGATTCAGCATTTATATATATAGAGTAATTATCAGCAACCATGAGTTTAATTAGTATACTAATCGCGCTTGTTATTGAGACCTACGATCAGCAGGTTGTAGCCAGATGGCGTAAATATGACTGGTATAATCGTTACCATGACTGGATACAAGCCAGACTTGCCGGTATGGCCATGTTTGATGGTCCACTGGGCCTGGTATTAAACCTGTTTATTATACTTTTTCTGGTATGGATGATAGATGCCGCGCTGGGCGGTTTGTTCATGCTTTTCAGCTTTGCATTTGGTATTGCCGTTTTACTGTACTGCCTCGGTCCGCAGGATCTGGACTCACAAGTACATCGTTATATTGATGCCGTTAAACGTGGCGATACTGAAGCTGCCAATTTTTATGCATCTGAAATTTACGGTCAGCCAATCGAGGCATCACCTGATCAGGTCCAACTACTGACCAAACATGCAATACTCATCGAGATTAATGTGCGGATTATAAGTGTATTGTTCTGGTTTACTTTACTTGGACCGGTAGGAGCGATGCTATTCAGATTGACACAGATATTGAAATCCCGGACCCTGAATGAATCATCCGAATTTGCACAAGCTGTTATTAACTTGCATAAAATTTTAATATGGGTTCCGGCGCGCATCTGTGTGTTGAGTTTTGCCCTGGCCGGAAATTTTGTCGATACATTCAGCCGCTGGAAATCCATGGCTGAGTTTCTCGAACAGGACAGCGAAGAATTGTTGATCGAAAGTGGGATGGGTGCTTTGCAACAGGATGATGCGCCTGCCCCGACTGATGAAGGCGCAGATGAAAATCAGGGTGATGATTCCTTGGCTCAGGATGTTGAAGACGCGCTGGCGCTGGCAAAGCGCACCCTGATTGTATTTATCGCAATACTGGCAATCTTCACTATCGCCGGCTGGTTAACCTGAAATAAATCCTGCTAATACGAACGAGTCTGATGCGACAACTTATCCTCGGTGGTGCACGTTCTGGCAAAAGCCGTCATGCACAACAAATCGCTACTACGCAAAATAAAAATGTTATTTTTATTGCCACTGCCACTGCGGACGATGCGGAGATGACCGCGCGTATTGCTGCACATCGCCGTGAACGGCCTGAAAACTGGCAAACAGTTGAGGAACCAATGGACCTTGCCAGTGCGGTATTGAAATACTCTTCACCTGAAAATTTTGTTGTTGTTGACTGCCTGACAATGTGGTTGGCAAAATTACAAATGATTTTCAACGCGCAATTTGAACGTTGTGAACCATTACAGGATTTTTATGAAGCGCAATTAAAACTCAAGGGTGACATCATATACGTAAGTAATGAGATAAGCATGGGTGTGGTACCGTTAGGGGCAGAAACACGAGCCTTTGTCGATTCCATGGGACGACTGCATCAATTTCTTGCCAAACAATGTGACAAGGTAACGCTGATGGTTGCTGGCTTGCCACTCGAAGTAAAAAAATAAATACCAGTAAATAATAAATACCAGTTAAAAAATACATACAAGTTAAATATGACAACAGGATATATGCATGTCTGAATTTCCGGTTTGGCTGGATCAGCCCATACCATCACTTGATAAGAATATTTTAAATCAGGCGCGCGAGCACCAGAAGCAGTTGACCAAACCTGCCGGTTCACTTGGCAGACTGGAAGAAATAGCCATTCAGCTTGCGGCTATGCAGGGCAAGCTCAAACCTGCACTGGAAAAAATCAACATCACCATTTTTGCGGCAGACCATGGTATTGCTGATGCGGGCGTGTCAGCTTTTCCACAAGTAGTAACCGGTGAAATGATTCGAAATTTTGTCAACGGTGGCGCCGCTATCAGTGTGCTTGCCAAAAGTCTTGGCGCAACGTTGTCTGTGATTGATCTGGGTACAGTAAATGATATTGGCGAACTAAAGGGTGTTGTTCGAAAACGTATTGCACCATCCACCAGAAACTTCTTGCACATGCCGGCAATGGATAGTGAGCAATATATAATGGCGCTTAATACCGGGCGCGAAAGTGTTGAAAAAGCGATTAAACAGCAAGCCGATATATTCGTCGCAGGTGAAATGGGTATAGCAAATACTACCAGTGCAACCGCTATTGCCTGTGCACTTCTGAACAAACCGGCAAGCGAACTCGTCGGTCCAGGGACAGGACTGGATGAAGCAGGCAAGCAGCATAAAGCGGCTGTTATTGATGAGGCGATCGCGAGACATGCCGATGAATTAATTTCTGTGCATGCGATTTTGCAGCGTCTTGGCGGCTTTGAAATAGTGGCGCTGGTTGGAGCCTACATATATGCAGCACAGCAAAAGTTACCAGTTTGTATAGATGGATTTATCACAACTGTAGCGGCACTGGCGGCCGTACATCTTAACCGTTCATGCCAGAAGTGGTTTATATTTTCACACCAGTCTGCCGAGCCGGGCCATATTAAGATATTACAGGCTATGAATGCACAGCCTTTATTAAATCTGGGAATGCGTCTGGGTGAGGGTAGTGGTGCGGCTGTGGCGATTCCACTGTTACAAAATGCCGTTGCCTTGCACAACGGCATGGCAACTTTTACACAGGCGAGTGTTACCGATCGTGACTGATTCCGTGATAACACGAATCGATATGATTCGACATGGTGAACCCGTTGGCGGCCGCAAATATCGTGGACAGATTGACGATCCATTAAGTGATAAAGGCTGGCAACAAATGCGTGACGCTGTTGCCGATCATCATCCATGGGATGTGGTTGTCAGTTCCAGTCTGTCCCGCTGCAGGGCCTTCGCGGAAGAAATCACTACCCGTCATAATTTGCCACTGCTTATTGACCCACGCTTTATGGAAATTGGTTTTGGCGATTGGGAGGGAAAAACTGCAGCAGAGCTGATGCAAATAGACAAGGATTTACTGGTGAATTTCTGGCGCTCACCATTGCAACACACTCCTCAAGGCGCAGAAACCTTACATGAATTTGAGCAGCGTATTATTTCTGGCTGGGATGACTTGCTACAGCAACAGCAGGGCAAACATATTTTACTGGTAGGCCATGCCGGGCAACAACGCATGGTAATTCGTCATGTGCTCGATATGCCACTTGATAAAATGTACAAGTTACAAATCAAAAATGCCGGTATTACACGCATTGATGTTGAGCACTATAATGACGATGACAGTAATACAAGTTTTTCCAAACTGGTCTTTATGAATGGCGCACTTTAAATAATGCCATGAATTATTTCTCGCCATTTTTTGTTGCACTACAATTCCTTACCCGCATCCCTGTCCCCCTGTTTCTGCAGTCTGAATGGAATAAAAAAGTGGCAGGTCAATCACAGGCATACTACGCGCCAGTTGGACTGATCATTGGTGCTGTATTGATTTTTACCGCCAGTTTACTGAATTACTTTTCTATTGATACATTATTAATTTCTGCACTCATTGTGCTTGTCTGGGTGGTCATCACCGGTGCACTGCATCTTGATGGACTGGCAGATACAATTGATGCCTGGATTGGCGGCATGTACGACCCGGACAAAACCCTGAGTATAATGAAGGACCCGAATGCCGGGCCGATGGCAGTCGTGGCATTGATGCTTGTGCTCATCATCAAGATTATTGCAGTCGCTACGGTTGTGACGAAGCAGGTCGAATTATTATTATTTGTTCCCATGTTGTCTCGCCTGGTGGTGCCGTTTTACTTTCGTAGCTGTGCTTATTTACGTGACTCAGGCCTGGGCAAACCGCTCAGCGAGCATCAGAATATGGCTTTGGTGTTACTTATTTCTGCGCTGAGTCTGGGATTGTTTTTGGTTGTCATCGGCATGACAGGTTTTTCCATTATCGTGCTGTTACTGGCTGCCAATTTCCTGTTGCGCTGGATTATTTTGCGACGCTTTGGTGGCATAACAGGTGATATCGCCGGGTTTATTATTGAGATGAATGAATTGTTATGTCTGATTTTCGCTGTGATACTGTTGCGCTAGGGTAATCACATTATCAATATTGACATTTTCTGCAAACACATCTGCGAGGCGTTGTATTTGATGTTCACAAACAGCCTGATAATCAAATTCTGCTTCGCTATTTAATCCGGCCCATTTTAATAACGCATTGCACGCATCCGGTGCATCAAAAAGACCATGCAGGTAACTGCCGATAATATTATTATCTGCATTAATAAAGCCATCGGTATGATCACCAAAATTAATCAGCGGGTTGCCGAAGGCAGGACCGTTTGAAATACCCATATGAATTTCATAGCCGGTTACCGCACAATCTGACATGAGTAACTTGCCGGTTTTTTGTTGCAGAGTTTTATGTGGCGTGATTTCAGTGCTAAATTCCAGCAAACCAAGTGCGTTTACTTTTTCCGTCTTGCTTTCAATGTGCTGCGGGTCGGTAATGCTGTTGCCGAGCATTTGCATGCCGCCGCAAATACCAATGAGTTTGCCACCATAACGTAAATGTTTATTGATGTGTGCAGACCAGTTATTTTTTTGCAGTATTTCCAGGTCGCGGATGGTATTTTTTGTGCCGGGCAGAATGATTAAATCACATGCCGGTGGCGGTGAGTCGACATGTACATATGTCAGATTGACACCGGGATGCAGGCGTAGCGCATCAAAATCGGTGTGATTACTGATGCGGGATAATACCGGTACAATAATATTTAACAGATCAGCGCCATCTTGCCGTTGAGAATTATTGATACTGTCTTCTGCTTCAATATGCAGGTTATGAATATAGGGAATGACACCAAGTACGGGCTTGCCGGTTTTTTCTTCCAACCAATCCAGGCCGTCTTGTAACAGGGCAATGTCACCGCGAAATTTATTAATAATAATCCCGATAATTCGTTGTTGTTCACTTGCAGACAGCAATTCAAGCGTACCGACGATTTGTGCGAACACACCACCTTTATCAATATCAGCAATCAATATTACCGGGCAATCAACCGCTTCGGCAAAACCCATGTTGGCAATGTCATTTTCACGCAGGTTAATTTCAGCAGGAGAACCCGCACCTTCAACGATGATATGGTCAAACTGTTTTTGCAGAACAGCATAGGATTCGAGTACGGCATTTTGTGCGGTTTTTTTATAGGCATGGTAGTCAGCGGCATCCATGCTATCCAGTGCAATTCCCTGAATGATAATCTGCGCGCCAATATCACTGTTGGGTTTCAACAACACCGGGTTCATGTGTTCGGTTGCTTCAATCTTGCAGGCAAGCGCCTGCACTGCCTGTGCGCGACCTATTTCCTTGCCGGAGGAGGTCACCGCACTATTTAATGCCATATTTTGTGGTTTGAACGGTGCGACATGATGGCCACGATTAACCAATGCACGGCACAACGCCGCAACCAGAATACTTTTACCGACATCGGAACCGGTGCCTTGCAACATTAAACAGGTATGTTGATGTGTCATAATTTGATAATGATTCGTGCTATAGTTAGTTAAATTTATTGTGCGATTATACTGTGCCTGATGACAACTGTTTTAATTATTTTAATTGCAGTATTTACTGATGCGTTGTTAGGCGAACCGGCCAAATGGCATCCAATTGCCGGATTCGGTAAGCTCGCGGGCAAAATTGAATCCTTGCTAAATCGCCGCTCGCATAATCAAACAGTTGCCGGAAAATCACATATTGCGGGTATCGTTGCCTGGTTGTTACTGGTTTGCCCGTTCGTGTTTATTGCCTGGTTGCTTGTTTCAATCAATGACACTTTTTACTGGATAGTATCAATTGCACTGCTTTACCTGAGCATCGGTAATTACAGTCTGGTTCAACATGCACAGGCAGTGATGTCAGCACTTGAACAAGGTGATTTGCAACATGCGCGGGTACGTGTTGCGTTTATGGTGAGTCGTGATACGCAAAACATGTCAGAAAATGAAATAGCAACAGCAACAATTGAATCGGTACTGGAAAATGGTTGTGATGCAATTTTCGGCGCCATATTCTGGTTCATTATTCTGGGTGCGCCAGGTGCGGTATTGTATCGGCTGGCAAATACACTCGATGCAATGTGGGGCTATAAAAACAGGCGTTATTCCTATTTTGGCTGGGCGAGTGCGCGAATTGACGACCTGCTAAACTGGCTGCCGGCGCAATTAACGGCGTTGGGTTATGCCATGATGGGTAATATTTTTATTGCGACCAAAGCCTGGTTTACACAGGCAAAGGACTGGAAAAGTATTAATGCAGGCAGTGTCATGGCAAGTGGTGCAGGTGCCCTTAATTTGCGTCTGGGTGGGGAAGCAAGCTATGAAGGAAAAACCAAACATCGCATGCAACTCGGTTTTGGCCAGGCACCGCAAGCAGGTGATATCAAGCGCAGCATACGTCTGGTGCAACGCAGTTTATGGTTATGGTTGGTTGTAATATTTTCAGGAGGTGCTCTTGTACATGGAACATGGTGGTAATGTTGCGCAGGCGGCGCAATATTATCAACTTCCTCTGCATGATTGGCTGGATTTATCTACCGGCATAAATCCGTATGCCTATCCTGCAGTATACTCCGGTGCTGCCTTGCATACGCAGTTGCCGTATTTAACGGATCAGTTTCTTGCCGCAGCAAAAAACTATTATGACAGTGATGTGTTGACTCCTGTAAATGGTTCTCAACAAGCAATACATTTATTACCACTATTGCGGCCACATTCCACCGTTGCCATTCTATCGCCGACCTATTCCGAGCATGCACTTGGTTGGAGACAGGCAGGACACGATGTGATCGAAATTTTGGATCTTGACGAGATTATAAATGATTCCGGCAGTGAATATGATGTCGTGGTGATTGTTAATCCGAACAACCCAACCGGTACCTTGATAGAAAAAGAAGTACTGTTCGCATTACAAAAAAAATTACAGGAAAGCAATGGCTGGTTGATTGTTGATGAAGCTTTCATGGATTGTTACCCGGAAGCCAGTATTGTCAGTGCAGCGAACCGGCCCGGCCTGATCGTGCTGCGTTCACTAGGAAAGTTTTTTGGTCTGGCGGGTATACGCATTGGTTTTGTTACGGGTGATGAAAACATGGTTAAAAGAATCGCGCAAATTTCAGGACCCTGGCCTGTCAGTGGCGTATCGATGCATATGGCACAGCAATGTCTGCTCGATACAGCATGGCAGCAAAGTATGCGCATGCAGTTACAGCAACAGAGAAAATTACTCGATGACATGCTGGTGGAGAATGCATTACAGGTAACCGGTAAAACACATTTGTTTAGCTGGGTTGAGCATGAAGACGCAGCCAATATACACGATGCGCTCGCAAGCCTGGGAATCTGGTTGCGTTATTTTCCTGCAAATCTCCGCTACAAGGCGAGTCTACGCATCGGACTGCCGGGAAATACTGCTGACATGGCTCGTCTGCAACACGGATTGAAAATGATTTTATGAAATTAGTGATTTCAATTTTTCTGTTTTACATCTCGACGCAGTGCCTGGCAGACATTTCTGTCGTGGATGACGAGGGCAATCGCATTGTTCTGCAGAAACCGGCGCAGCGAATTGTCAGTCTGGCGCCGCATCTTACCGAGATGATATATGCGGCAGGCGCAGGCTCCCGGCTGGTTGCTGTCGTGTCATACAGTGATTACCCGCCACAAGCCAGAAAGTTACCTCAGGTCGGCAGTTATGTAAGTGTTAATACCGAAGCAATTTTATTGCATAAACCGGATCTTGTTATTGCATGGGGCAGTAATGGTATGCCGGCGTTGCAACTTGAGAAAGTCAAATCGCTCGGAATACCCGTTTATGTCAACAAGCCGGTACATATGGTAGATATACCGGATACCTTGCATCGCATCAGTCAATTGGCACAGACGGAATCAGTTGCGAAAGTCGAGATCGATAAGTTTAATAAACGCTTTACAGCCTTGCGTAACAAATACAAAGACAGAAAACCGGTCTCTGTTTTTTATCAGATATGGGACCGGCCTTTGATGACAGTCAACGGTAAACATTTTATCAGTGACGCAATCAGTTTATGTGGGGGCAGAAATGTTTTTCCTGATCTACCGGCACTGGCCGCAAAAATCAGTAACGAATCCGTACTACGCGCCAATCCACAAATGATTATTGCCGGCGGTATGCAGAATGAACAGGTGAACTGGTTGGTACCGTGGCGCAAGTGGCAACAAATTAAGGCGGTGCATAACAGCCAGCTTTATTCCATGTCGCCGGATATATTGCAGCGACACAGTCCACGAATTCTTGAAGGCGCCGAACAACTTTGTCAGCTTATTGATAAAGCCAGACAGGTGTATGCCATAAACTGAACCCGAATTAAAACCTTAGTTCTTATCCGCAATTTCACGTAAGGTCGGTACGGCCAATCCGGCGTCGTCAGCAATGGCAATGGCACGTGCAAGCCGGGCAGGTGCAGAACGTCCCATACATTTATGTTTTGTGTCTCCGTGAATGGCCTTCACCATACCATCGATCAGATTTTCATGGACAAATGTTTTGCCGGTCAGGTGTTGCTGAATTGCGATGACATCGTTTGCTACTTTTGTTGCCAACTCACGATGCAGGTTCCACATGATATCTACCGTTAAGTCAGGCGTTGTGCCAGCGAGTGCAAGGCCGGTAATATTGGTGGTAAGTATGTAAACATTTTTTATTACCAGCTCGGATTCCAGTTCAGTTTCATTTTTCAGAATAATCGCCGGGATGGTTAGTGAGGTAAGTGCATCATGTATGATGCTTGCTTTCGGTCCAAATACCGGTGATGCAATCAGCACCTTGAAGTCCTGACCTTTTTTCTTTTCAAACCAGACTGAAATAACTGTCGGGTTGTTGATTTTATATTGTTGCCAGTCGCGCGGTAATAATTCATTTTGCAGTAACACCAAACGGTCATGCCATATTTCAGGTATTTGACCCAGCACATCATGCAGATCATTTTCGGCAACGCCAACGATCACAGCAGCCGGGTCCTTTACCTCAGATGCAAGTTGTGCAAGTGACGTGTCGCGCGTCGCAGGGATAACCGGGTAACCGGTTCGCAGCAGACCACGTGCAAAAACGCCTGCCATTTCTCCAATTCCGATGATAACGATAGATTTATTCATTACTTTACCTTATGCATTCGTATAATAAATATATATAGGGTTTTGTTGATATAGAAAATGATACGTTTAGCGGTAGCTTCTCGCAACATTATTGCATATCATCGGGAGTGTTATGTAGTTTGATTTTTTTACGCATCCCTGCAATTCAATACATAACGTATAAAAAACATACACCGATAAATCGGGAAAAGAGGAGGAATGCATGTCTTCGGAACTTATCTTTGCTATTGCCTGTGCTTTGGTAGCCATTATTTTTGGTGCGTTTTCAATCGCGCAGATACTGAACAAGCCTGCTGGCAGTGAAGCAGTACAAAAAATTGCCGCCGCCATTCAGGAAGGTGCCGCTGCATATCTTAAACGTCAGTATATGGCGATAGGTCTGGTCGGTATTGTTCTGTTTATACTGATGTATTTTGCGCTCGATGCAGCTACTGCAATTGGCTTTGCGCTCGGCGCGGTGTTATCAGGCCTGGCAGGTTTTATCGGCATGCACGTTTCCGTGCGTTCAAACTCACGTACCGCAACTGCGGCACAACAAGGCTTGAACGCTGCCTTGCATATTGCGTTTCAGGGCGGTGCGGTCACGGGATTATTGGTTGTTGGATTGGGATTACTGGGTGTGGCCGGATTTTATGCGGCATTATTACAAGCAGGTGTGAAGGATGCATTACATCCTTTGCTTGGTCTGGCCTTCGGTGGTTCATTGATTTCAATTTTTGCGCGACTCGGTGGTGGTATTTTCACCAAGGGTGCGGATGTGGGTGCAGACATCGTCGGCAAGGTAGAAGCCGGCATTCCGGAAGATGACCCGCGTAACCCGGCCGTTATCGCGGATAACGTCGGTGACAACGTCGGCGATTGTGCCGGTATGGCTGCAGACCTGTTCGAAACCTACGCGGTGACCGTTATTGCGACAATGTTGCTGGGCGGCTTGTTATTAAAAGGTCTTGGCGATCAGGCGATCCTGTACCCATTAGTAATGGGTGGTGTGTCTATTATTGCTTCAGTCATTGGCACCTTTTTTGTTAAAGCCAGAGAAGGCGGCAAAATCATGAATGCGTTATATCGTGGTTTGCTTGTATCAGGTGTCCTGGCTGGTATCGCATTTTACTTTGTCACCAAAAATATGATGGGCGACTTTGCCGGCGGTTACATGAATCTGTTTTGGTGTACGTTGATTGGCCTGGCACTGACCGCGGCGATGGTCGTCATCACCGAATATTACACCGCAACAGAATACGGACCGGTACGACACATTGCCGAAGCTTCCACCACAGGTGATGGTACCAACGTAATTGCGGGTTTAGGTGTGTCAATGAAATCAACGGCGGCACCTGTGCTGGCGGTGTGTGCCTCGATTTGGGGTGCGCATGAACTGGCTGGTTTATATGGTATCGCGATTGCTGCTACGTCCATGTTATCGATGACAGGGATCATCGTGGCCTTAGATGCCTACGGCCCGATTACCGATAACGCAGGCGGTATTGCAGAGATGGCAGAACTGGATGAAAGTGTTCGTACCATTACCGATGCGTTAGATGCAGTGGGCAATACCACCAAGGCCGTCACCAAAGGCTATGCGATCGGTTCTGCCGGTCTGGCGGCATTGGTATTGTTTGCTGACTTTACCCATGGTCTGGAAAAGGCCGGATTCAACGTAAAGTTTGATTTGTCCGATCACATGGTCATCATAGGTTTGTTTATCGGTGGCCTCGTTCCTTATCTGTTCGGTGCGATGGCAATGGAAGCGGTAGGTCGTGCAGCTGGTGGCATCGTTAACGAAGTACGTCGTCAGTTCAAGGAAATGCCGGGCATTATGGATCGCACTCAGAAACCGGATTATTCAAAAGCGGTTGATATGCTGACTATCTCGGCCATTCGTGAAATGATCATCCCGTCGTTATTACCGATTGTGGTGCCTATCCTGGTCGGTTTTATTCTGGGACCAAAAGCATTGGGTGGTTTGTTACTCGGTACGATTATTACCGGCTTGTTCGTAGCTATCTCCATGACCACCGGTGGTGGCGCCTGGGATAATGCGAAAAAGTATATCGAGGATGATCACTTTGGTGGTAAAGGATCCGATGCACATAAAGCGGCGGTGACGGGCGATACGGTTGGCGATCCCTATAAAGATACTGCCGGTCCGGCAATTAATCCGCTAATCAAGATTATGAACATCGTCGCGTTGTTGATTGTGCCGTTATTACCTTTGGTAAAATAATAACAAACAACAGTTAAAAATAAAGCCGGATTTATTCCGGCTTTATTTTTTATGCTAATTTTTTCAAATGAACTGTTATACCAATTCGCGATAATTATTTTTTCCCGGAACGCGAATATTTGGAATCCCACAATACTTCACTGCCATTTTCATGTCGGGACAGTACGCGCGCGACTACAAACAATAAATCAGACAGACGATTGATATAGGCAATTGATACCGGGTTCACCGTTTCCTGTTTTGCCAGCGTCGTCATGATGCGTTCGGTGCGTCGGCATACTGTGCGTGCAAGGTGACAGGTCGCCGTGGCATGGCCACCCGCAGGTAAAATAAAATCTTTCAGACCGGGAAGATCATCGTTGTAATGATCCAGCGTGTTTTCCAGCCAGCTGACATAGCTTTCATCAAGAAATGTCTGGTCTGGCATACACAGTTCACCACCCAGATCGAATAATTGATGTTGTATTTGCGTGAACACTTCAGTCAGGTCATCAGGGATGGAATGCGCAAGTATCATACCGATTATGCTGTTGAGCTCATCTGATGTACCGAAGGCGTCGACACGAATATTGTCTTTATCGACACGGGTGCCACCACCCAGACCAGTCGTGCCCTTGTCTCCGGTTTTGGTATAAATTTTGGTGAGACGATTACCCACGGTAACCTCCTATGATTCTGTAAATAACGGGGAGTTTTACATCAATATCCATAGCCTGGTGTTGTGTTTTATGGTGTATGTATTTCACCTGGTTAAGTGAGTCGAGAGCTGCATTGTCCAGTACATCGTAGCCCGAACTTTTTGCAATGGTAATATTATAAATCTTACCTGTTGCGCTGACATTAAATCCCAGTAACACATGACCTTGCCAGCCGTGACGTGAGGCAATTTTTGGATAGTAGAAGTACTGTTTTAACTGATTTTTTACTCTTGATTTAACGTATGCACGATAAATACTGCTTTGTTCTGAAATTGGAGTTGAGGTTGATTTTCTTGTCGCACTGGATTCTTCGGCCGCGGTTTCCTGTTCATGCAATGTATTCGGGTTTTGTACTACGTGTGCGACAGGTTCAGCTTTGGAAGGCATATCAGATTGCTTTTTTTGTACGGCATGTTGTTTTGAAGGCGGTAGGTGTTTCGATACCTTGTTCTGTGCACTTGTATCCAGCGTCACGGCTATTTGCATATCACCCGCTTCGATTACAGGCATTGCCGGATCATAAGTATATGAAAACAAGAACAGGCCATGTATTGCGCAAGACACAATTAACAGGGGGACAATCAGGTTGTGTTTTTTCATTTATATTTTATATGTAAAGGTGATAAATCCGCTTCGGCCATATGTCTGATAGCGTCCGCTAAAGCTTTCATCTTCTGCATAACCTTTATCAAACAGGTTTTCAATACGCATATTAACACTGGCTGCACTGGATATATCAAGATTGTACGCAAGATTCACCAGCGCGTAGGCGGAAAGTTTTACCGCGGCATTTCTGTCGTTTCGCTCTGAATATACCAGCCAGTCGAGTTGCCATACCGAATCAGTGCCTTTGCGCGAAATACCCAGTGCACCACTGCGTTTGGGTCGGTTATCCAGCTGTTGCTGTCGTGCCTGATCAACCGCACTTAACATATTTAGTTTGGTATTAATGTTCCAGTTCTCGATCGGGAAATCTGCCTGAAACTCCGCACCTTTTATTTTAACTCGGGAGATATTACTTGGTGTTGTTGTGTAGGTGTTGACACCGGTTTGCGTGGTGACCCACTCAATCAGGTTTTCAGTTTCAGTACGAAAAATATTTATTTTGAACGTGTTCTTGTCAAAACGTGTTTGCAGGCCCAGTTCGGAGGTAGCTGATTTTTCCGGTACCAGATTGGGATTACCTTGTGTGATATAGGTTGTACCAAAAAAAACATCCGAACTGTATGGCCAGTACAAGCCATTTATAGTTGGCGCCTTGAAGGCAGTACCGTGTGCGGCAAATAATCGTGTGTCCTTGCCAATATCGGTTCCCCAGCTCACATTCCAGGTATTGTTATAACCAAAGGCGCTATGGTTATCACGTCTTGCGCCGAATACCCAGTCACTGGCAAGCCAGTCGAGCTGGTATTGTAAGTAGACAGCCGAATTGTAAATTGTTTTGTCTATTGTGCCGTTTTGATCCTTGGTGGCGTTGTCAGTGTAATAGTCATAACCTGTGGTAAGAACATTTCTATTGAAGCTGAAATCATTCTGCCAGGCAAACGTATCGCGGTTGGTAATGATTGACGAAGGCAAGGTAGGACTGTGTGAAGTTGAAACATCCTCGAAGTTACCAAGGGTGAATTTTTGCTGCCAGATGCTGGTAGTCTGAATATTGGTTGTTGAACTGATAGTGCGTTGTTTAAAACTGCTGTTGCCGGTACTGCTGTCGAGAAAATTATTGCCATTTGACTGATTGAAGCGTAAATCCACATTGTCAGTTTTATTAAATTGATAACCCACACCCATATTTACATTCGTGGTTTCATAACCATGACTTGTGGTGTCTGTTACTAATGTTGGAATACCATCAGTAGTAAGTTTGCCGACCATCAGGTTATATGTGAATTTGTCACCACCACCGGTGCTGACAGAATAGTCTTTGGTGTTATGTGAACCAAAACCAACTTTTACGGATGTCTCGCTCGGCTTACGTGTAAAAATCTGAATCACACCGCCAATGGCATCTGAGCCGTACAGGCTGGCACGCGGCCCACGCACAATTTCGATTCGCTCAATTTGATCGGGTGACAAGTTTTCCCATTGGTAGGAGCCAAGGGTGGCGGAACCTGCACGCACACCATCAATTAACACCAATACATGATCACTGTTTGTTCCGCGCATAAAGATACTGGTATTTTTGCCAATACCGCCGGAACGCGATACATGAATCCCCACCTCGCGTTTTAAATAATCGCTTACAGTCCGGGCTTGTGTAAGCTCAATTTGTTCACGACTGATGACGGTAACCGAGGCGAGCGATTCATCTGCGCTTTGCGCGGTTCGTGTTGCCGTAACAATAATCGAATCGTCATCTTGCGATTTTGATGCTGCGCTGACATTGAATGATACTAAAGAAAGAATAACCAGACTGCTGGTAAGAAACCGGTTTTGAACTGACATTATAAATCCCCAAATACACACACCCGTGTGATTCTTGTTATGCGAATGCAGGGTAGGGGAATGACAGAAATGATCTGACATGCGTGGCCCACCCGCGACGCGTTGCTAGGTTAACGATGGGCCGGTCTCCGGGCTTGTGAGCGAATGGATTAAAAAAGCTGATCAAGCAATCATGATCGGAATTTCATTCCATCCTTATCGCCTTCCCACTCCCTTCTTGTTGCAGGAGCAGTGGCATATGACAAGGATTAACTCACTTACCGTTGCGGGGGCAGCGTTGGAATTGTACAAACTGGTTATTATTTGTACGCACCATCTTCCCGTTTCACTCGATTAATTCGAGCACCTATCGTTGAGGTAGAGGCACTTTATGTGGCATTTTTGACGCTGTCAATCGTCAAATAATCGCCAATTTTACTTGTTTTCATATAGAACCGTTCTAAGTCTTTCATTTATATGAAAATTATATAGCACGGAAATGTGATTCATGGCACACTATTCGCTACATGTTTAAGAAATTAAGTCGATAGCTTAGAGTAGCTATCCATATTCAGGGAACAGGCAAGCTCAAATGCAACGCATCATCGTACTCAATAGCAAGGGCGGCTGTGGTAAAACCACCATCGCCACCAATCTTGCCAGCCTGTATGCCGCGGAAGGTGTGCAAACAGCGTTGCTGGACTATGATCCCCAGGCTTCGAGTATGCGTTGGTTAAATTTACGTTCCAAAGAGCGGCCGGAAATATTCGGTAACAAGGTCGCCCATACCCAGCGCCTGCAAAATGTGACGCGTAGCTGGCAAAATCGGGTACAGCCTGATACAGAGCGGGTCATTATCGATGCCCCTGCCGGTGTCGATGCCATTCAACTCAATGAATATATGCGTAACGTCGATACCGTTCTGGTACCCGTTTTACCCTCGCCAATTGATATTCATGCGGCTACCCGGTTTATCGAAGATTTGTTATTGGTCGGCAAAGTCCGTCAACTGGGTATTCGCGTCGGGGTGGTTGCCAATCGTACCCGCAAAAATACCAAGGTGTACCAGTCCCTGGATCGTTTTCTCACCACCTTGAAATTACCCTTTATTACTTCGTTGCGCGACTCGCAGAATTATGTGCACGCTGCGGCGCGTGGTATCGGGGTGCATGAAATGTGGGACAGCCGCGCTGCGGAAGACAAACAGCACTGGTTCGAGATCTATAACTGGGTAGAGCAAAACCAGATCGCAACGACCAGTTCATCCAGTACCGCTACACCAGCCTGATATTTATTTCATACTACTCAGCTATAAATACTGATGTGTCGTTATCGATCACGTGTTTGAACGGGTGTTGATATAATCTGCCCAGATTCGCGCTGGTCATTAATTGCTGTGTTGAGCCACTTAACCAGCTTCCATCACTAAACAACATCAATATATGGTCGCAAAAGCGCCAGGACAGATTAATGTCGTGCATCACCATGATAGTCAGATGCTGTGCTTTAAAAGCTTCGGTGGAGAGTAATTTCAGGATACGAATCTGGTAGGACAGATCCAGGTGATTAGTGGGTTCATCGAGCAACAACATATCCGGTGATTGCATCAGCAACGTAGCCAGTCCTACACGGCGGCGTTCACCCCCGGAAAGTTCGGTCACTTGTCGCTGCAACAAGTCTGTTAAATTTAATTGTTCAGCAATTACCTCAAGTCGTTCGCGATCGGCGGCAGATTCAAATTCCCACATGGACTGGTGTGCAAAGCGTCCTTGCAGAATCGCATCTGCCACCGGTATTGGGAAATAATCCACAGAATCTTGCAGCAATATACCAGCGTAGCGTGCAAAGTTTTTACGGGAATATGACTTAATATGTTGATTATTAAGGTAAATATTACCGGATTCGGGACTGTGTAATGCTGCCAGCGTGTGTAGCAAGCTGGTTTTGCCGACCCCATTCTGGCCCAGAATGCCCCATATTTCACCGGTTTGCGCGGTTAGCTCAAGGTCGGTAATGAGTCTGGCGCTCGGGCTGGAAATTGACAATTGCTCGAGTCGAAGCTGTGTGTTGGCTGCTGTGGTAACCATCAGCCGCGACCCTGATGCCGGTACATTAAATAAAAGAACACCGGAATGCCGAGCAAGGCGGTGAGAATACCCACGGGCAATTGCTGTGGTGCAAACATGATGCGCGACAACATATCGGCAATCACCAGCAAGCTGCCACCAGCCAGTACACAGGCGATCAATAACCAGCGATGGTCTGTTAGTCCGGCCAGGCGTAACAAATGTGGCACGATCAGGCCGACAAAACCAATACTGCCAGCCAGTGTGACGGCCGTGGCAGTTAAAATCGAGGTCAACAGCAGCAGGATATACTGCAAGCGTACCGTATCGACCCCCAGACTATTGGCGACCTGCGAGCCGCGGCTCAAAATATTGAGACTCTTCGCCAGGCTGATACTGCTAACCAGACCAATAAACAGCACTACGGCTGGTAGTGTCAGATCGCTTGCATAGGACAGGTCGCCCATCAGCCAGAACAACATGCCATGCAATTGGCTACTTGGACTGATGGTTAAAATGAAGCTGATCATGGCGCCCCAACCGGCGGCCAGCACCACGCCGGTTAATACCAGACGCAACGACGACATCTGTTGTCCGCGCCCGAGTCCTCGACTCAAGCCAAACACCAGCAACATGGCACCGATGGCACCGGCCCAGGTACTAAGGTGAAACAGCGAGGGGATGAAGCCGAGCATGATAGCCAGTAAGGCACCGACTGCAGCACCACCGGAAATACCCAGCACATAAGGGTCTGCCAGCGGATTACGTACCAGCATTTGCATCAAGGCACCGGCCATCGCGAGTAAGCCTCCCGTGATAAAGGCGGCCAATACCCGTGGCAGGCGCAATTGCTGCAAAATCTGCGCGGCGGTGGAGTCGGTTGCGTGCCAGGCGTCCCATAAGGTCGACGGAGTGAAGCGGTATTCGCCATAAAGCAGGCCTAACAACAGACTGCTGCAGGCAACCAGGGTCAGCAGTAGAAAGCGAAATTTTATCGACTGGGTAGGATGCATGGCCTGTTATGTTTGCTGCTGTTGCGGATCGTATCCTGTGCGTAAACTGATAATGGGCCAGCGATTGGCTTTTGCGGTGGCGCGCAGTGTTTCATCGGGATCTACCGCGTAAGGGTGATCCACCATTTCAAGTAATGGAATATCATTGCGCGAATCCGAATAAAAACTGCTGCCCAGCAGAGATTCTTCATTATTCGCCAGCCATTCATTTAGCCGGGTGACCTTGCCATGCTGGTAGCAGGGCGTGCCGGTAATGCGACCGGTATAGCGACCATCAATCATTTCCGGTTCCGAGGCGAGCAGATTCGGTATGCCAAGGTACTGCGCTATGGGCGCGGTAATAAAGCGATTCGTCGCTGTAATGATGAGCAAAGTATCGCCATGATCCCGGTGGTGCTGTATGAGTGCCGGGGTGCCTGCGGCAATGACCGGGATAATGCATTGCTGCATAAACTTCGCGTGCAAGTTGGTTAAATTTTCAGCAGACAACTGGGTGAGCGGTTTCAGGCTAAAGGACAAAAAGGCGAAAATATCCAGTGTGCCCGCCTTGTAATCATCGAAATACTTCTGATTTTCCCGCTCATAAACGGCACCATCCACAATACCCTGTTGGGCGAGGAATTTACCCCATAAATAGTCACTATCGTCGCTTAATAGCGTGTGATCGAGGTCAAAAATAGCCAAACTCACGTTTTTAGTACCTACAATGTGAAAATGAGGCAGGATTTTACCCGATTTCAATTATTTAGTGTTAAGTAAGTACTTGCTTACATTGTGCCGAACGGGGATTATATTAGACTTAATGGACTTAAGCATGATTGGAATAGGTGAACGGAAGTGATTGATGATAAAGGCTATCGCCTGAATGTTGGCATCATGTTATGCAATGATCTGGGTCACCTGTTCTGGGCACGGCGCATTGGCCAAAATGCCTGGCAATTTCCACAAGGCGGGATCCGGCGGGATGAAACACCGGAGCAGGCGCTGTACCGAGAGCTGGCAGAAGAGGTGGGCCTGCAATCTTCCGATGTCGAAATCATGGGGTCAACACGGGACTGGTTGAGTTACAAGCTTCCCAAACGCCTGATTCGTTCACGTAAAAGGCCAATCTGCATTGGTCAAAAACAAATCTGGTTTTTATTGCGCCTGATCGGTTCAGAACAGCAGGTAAGCCTGAATCACACCGATAACCCTGAATTTGATGAGTGGCGCTGGATAGATCATGAAGAAGCCGTGTCACAGGTCGTTTCATTCAAGCGCAATGTATACGACTTGGCGTTAAAAGAACTGGCGCCATTGTTGAAGAAACAAAGTAATCAGCAAGCAGCAGCGCTCAGCGAATTTCGCATCGCCGCAAAATAATTCTGTGGTGGAGTAGTGCGCCACCCTGTATATCAATTTCATATTTGATCCATAAAAGTTTACTCGAGGATTCGGTGTAACGATAAAATGATGCAAGTCTTGCAACGACAACTGACCCACGTGTTTCGTGCCAGCTACGAACTCAAGGACAAGCTCGAGCGTCTGGTACAGAGTCTGGTGGCAAATCTTGATTGTGAGGCTGCAACCATATTCGTGTTTGATGAGGAACATGATCAGTTTATTCTTGCCGCAACGCAGGGCTTGCATCCGGAGTCTGTTGGCCTGGTTAAACTAACTATGGATAACAGTCTGGCCGGGTTTGTTGCAGGCCGGGCGGAATCACTTAATCTTGCCGACGCACAACAACATCCAAAAAATAAATATATACCCGAAGCGGGTGATGAGGCCTTGCACGCTTATTTAGGTGTGCCGGTGATTCATCATCGCAAGGTATATGCGGTAATGGTATTACAACATTCACGTATGCAGCCTTTTGTGCAGGAGATTGCCTCCTTTATGTCGACGCTCGCCTCGTCCGTGGCAGATGATCTGGCGCAGGCAATCACTAACCAGAATCTTGATTATCTGCTGACATCCAGTGAACGTGGTGCACAGCGGCCATTAATCGGTTTACCTGGCGCATCCGGAATAGGTTTCGGTGAAGTTTATGTAGTTTATCCGCTTGCCAATCTGGCCGCGATTCCTGACCATGCCATAACAGATATCGAAAATGAAATTGGCCTGTTTGATCGAGCCGTTAACCAGGTTAAAAGCGATATCAGTAACCTGGCTGCGCGCTTGCGCGACGAAATCAGTGAAGAAGAATGCTCACTTTTCGATGCCTATATACTGATTCTGGAAAGTAAAAGCCTGATCCAGGAAACCAGGAATCGAATCAGTCGTGGGCTGTGGGCCCAGGCGGCCTTGCGCGATACGATTGCGCATTATACCAATACTTTTGCGGCGATGGATGATCCGTATTTGCGCGAACGATCAGAAGATATTCGTGAACTGGGTTTACGAATACTTAATTATTTACAGGATAATGCCACACGATATGACGATATACCAGATAACGCCATAATCGTAGGTACTGACATTACTGCCGCTGTGTTGGCTGACATACCACGTGAAAAACTGGCCGGTATTGTATCTACGCAGGGTTCTCGCACATCACATGTTGCGATTCTGGCCAGAGCGATGGGTATCCCGACAGTGATGGGCGCAAGCATGGTGCCGGTACATCGCATAAGCGGCCTGTCCGCGATTGTTGATGGTCATCGTGGCCACGTTTATTTATCACCCTCACAATCAATCACAGAAAATTATCAAGACTTGTACGAACGTGAACAGGCACTGACAGACAAGTTTCTCGCTCTGATCGATAAACCGGCGGCTATGCAGTGCGGACACCTGGTAACCTTGTACGTTAATGCCGGACTAACCGCCGACTATAAACGTTACATGCAACATCGTGCCGATGGAATCGGCCTGTATCGTACTGAATTGCCTTTTATGGTCAGCAAGGGTTTTCCCAGTGAGATAGATCAAGTTCATTTATACAGTGATGTTCTGAATACCTATGCAACACAGCCTGTTCATTTGCGGACTCTGGATATTGGTGGTGACAAGGAATTACCTTATTTTCCTATCATCGAAACAAATCCATTCCTGGGCTGGCGGGGTATACGTGTAACACTTGATCATCCGGAAATATTTATTACCCAGATTCGTGCGATGATTCGTGCCAGTGCGGAATCGAACAACCTGCGAATTACTTTACCCATGATCAGCGATCTGCCCGAATTAAATGAGGCCTTGTCATTAATACATCGTGTCTATGCGGAATTACTGGAGGAAGGGTTTCAGATTTCGATGCCGAAAGTTGGCGTGATGGTAGAAGTCCCTTCTGCTGTGTATATGGCTGATAGCCTGGCGAAACGAGTTGACTATTTTTCAATTGGTACGAATGACCTTACCCAATACCTGTTAGCGGTGGACAGAAACAATGCGCGAGTCGCTGAATTGTATGATTCATTACATCCAGCCGTGATACGGGCAATTCGTCGCGTGATATTTGCCGGTCATGCCTATAATAAACCGGTCAGTGTATGCGGTGAAATGGCAGGTGATCCTGCAGCAGCTTTGTTACTGGTAGGTCTGGGTGTTGATAGTCTGAGTATGAGTACATCATCATTATTAAAAATTAAATGGATGCTGAAACATTTTGATGTTAACTACGCCCGTAAACTGGTTGATGAAGTTCTGACGTTCGAAGATGCGCATGAAGTTCGGCAACATATCAACAGCAAGCTGGAAATAGCAGGTCTGGGCAGTTTATTAGGAACCGGTGATGTTGTAAGTGAGGCTTCCATCAAGGCTTTACATTAAAAACGTATTCAATAAACAATGAAGTTGCTATTATTAAGAGAATTCACCAGACAAAACAGGTTTAAGTTGTAATCACTATGTCTACAGTCAGCCACGAAGTCTTTAAGAATGATCGACCTTTAACTCTGGTAACACTGATGAAAGAGTTGGTGGAAGACGGTCGTATCAGTAAAGAAGATTCTGAAATGTTTTTAATACCAGCGCGCAATACCAAGCAGCTGGATATTCATCCTCTGGTTGTCATCAGCCAACAACAGTGGAAAGATCAAAAAAAACCGGGCCATAAACTGACTCTCGAAACACTGACGCAGTGGTTGGCGAAGCGTAGTGGCTTGCCATACTACCGTATCGATCCGTTAAAAATTGATGTATCAGCTGTCACGGCTGTGACTTCCTCTGCGTATGCCAATCGCTACAAAATTTTGCCCATTGATGTGAAAAATGACACGGTGATATTCGCCACCGCAGAGCCGCATATACGTAGTTGGGAAAGTGAAGTATCGCATGTAAATAAAGGTATCAGGATTGAACGGGTGATTGCCAACCCGGTTGATATTTCGCGTTATCTGGGCGAGTTTTACACGGTCAGTAATTCGATTGCACGTGCCACATCGGATGCTGCCAATTTGTTGCCAAATACCAGCAGTCTTGAAGCCTTGATAGAGCTGGGTAAAACCGGCCAGCTTAATGCGGATGATCGTGATGTCGTCGCTATTGTCGACTGGTTATTGCAATACGCCTTCGACCAACGTGCCAGTGATATTCACATCGAGCCACGTCGTGATTCCGGCAAAATCCGCTTTCGTATTGACGGCATGTTGCAACTTATATATGAAATGCCTCCCGTGGTCATGAATGCAGTTACCAGTCGCATCAAGGTACTGGGTCGAATGGATGTGGTTGAACGTCGCCGACCACAGGACGGTCGTATCAAGACACGCTTGCATGATGACAGCGAAGTTGAACTGCGCTTGTCGACAATGCCCACAGCATTCGGTGAAAAGCTGGTTATGCGTATTTTTGATCCGGAAGTCCTGATGCGCGATTTTGTTGCCATGGGCTTTAGTGAAAAGGATAGCGTCACATGGAACCAGATGGTGACACAACCACACGGTATCGTACTGGTTACGGGTCCGACTGGTTCGGGTAAAACAACCACGCTCTATTCAACATTGAAACAACTTGCCAAACCGGAAGTGAATGTCAGTACTGTCGAAGATCCAATCGAAAATGTTGTTAATGAATTTAACCAGATGCAGGTGCAAACTAATATCGGTGTGACCTTTGCGGCGGGAATCCGTACCTTACTCAGGCAGGATCCGGACATTATTATGGTGGGCGAAATCCGCGACAAGGAAACAGCAGAGATGGCCACGCAGGCGGCGCTAACCGGTCACCTTGTTTTATCCACCTTGCATACAAATGATTCTGCCTCGGCAATTCCACGGTTACGTGAAATTGGTGTGCCGGCATACCTGATTAATGCCACGCTTAATGGTGTGATGGCGCAACGACTGGTCAGAACGTTATGCCCGCATTGCAAACAGCCCGCTGAAATTGACCCGGATATGTGGCACGCACTGACCAAACCTTATCGCGTTACCGGCAAGGGCCATTTTTATAAAGCAGTGGGTTGTGATGAATGTCGGGATACGGGTTACATGGGACGTATTGGAATATATGAAATGTTTATCCTGTCAAATACGTTACGCAGTCAGATAAAGCCCGATAGTGATGGTGAGTTGATACGCAAGCTGGCAATCAAGGAAGGGATGACACAATTACGTATATCTGGCGCACAAAAAGTCGCCCTGGGTATGACGACAATTGAAGAAGTGTTACGTGTGGTTCCGCTGGATATAGATTTATGATCGCGAAGTAATTCGTGATCCACCAACAAAATATCGGGTCAAACTTAATATGTCTCCCGGACCAAAGGGTTTTAAAATATAGTCATCAACACCCGACTTCAATAATTTTTCCAGCTTTTGAATATCTTCGTGCGTTTCATTAACCAGTAACACAACAGGGGTGTGAGCCCAGTTGGCTTCCTTGTGAATTCTGTTGATCAAGTCTTGCGGAGTAGCGAAATGCAATTGACTGCCCATGAAAATCAGATCTGGCGGCAACATGGTTCCGATCATATTATCGTTTAATGCCGTGTTATACACTGTTGCTACTTTATAGCCTTCGCGTTGCAACAAATATTCAATCAGACAGGCACTGACCTCATCATCTTCGATGACAAGCACTGAACTATGTAATTGTTTATGCGGGGGAGGCATCTGGATGCGCGCACCTTTTTATTATCTGGCATCCTGGCACTGGAAACAGCTTCACTCCATGCTTGTGATAGTAATATCGGCGTATGGCATACAAGCTTTAATGGCAAAGTATCTGGATAACACTAAATTGCAAGGATAAGATTTATTCCAGATCTAAAAATTGTTGTAAATTTTTATTTTTTATCGAATAAATATGATAACAGGGAAAGATAAAACAATTATGAAAACAGAGCGAGGACTTCATTTGCTGTTTGACGATTATTTCCCTTGCAGCTTATGTATCGCTGTACCGGAAAAGCATGGATATCGCAGGCAGTCTGGTAGGTTTTATTTATGAAGTCAGTTTGATGATTTGATATAAGTACCGGTATACCGCGCTCGGCAGCCAATTCAGCGACTACAGCCAATACTTTTTGTTGCTCGAGGTTAAATCCGGCGGCGCTGTAATGTGTGAAATTGGCCGAATCAGAAATTGGAACATAGGGTGGATCACAGTAAACAATATCGCCAGGTTTTGCGGACTCAATAACCTGTTTGAAATCCTGTTGTTTGATTACCGCACGTTTTGCCTTTGCGGCAAAGTACTGCATCTCGAACAGGGGAAAATACGGTTTTTTATAGCGACCAAACGGTACATTGAATCCACCCTTACTGTTATAACGACAGAGCCCGTTATAACCATGTCTGTTCAGATACAAAAATAATGCGGACTTTCTTCGTATGTTGTTCGTGGTATTGAATTCCTCGCGGAAATCATAATACGCATTCGTATCATTGAATTTTTTTTGAAAAAAACGATTACAATAATGTATAAAACTGTCTTCTTCACGATTGAGATATTGATAAAGGTTTATCAGATCCTGGTTGCTGTCCGAAATCAGATAGCGTGAATAGTGGGTATTAAGAAATACCGCAGCAGAACCGGCAAAAGGTTCAATCAAGCGGTTACCGGCAGGTAATAAATTCAGAATTCTGTCCAGAAGACGGTACTTGTTACCGGCCCACTTCAGAAAAGGTCGTACGCGCTGAATTTTCTGCATGGTAATCATCTGCTATAAGGTCTTGATAAATATTTTCGAATTACGCTGATAATTGTAAAGCGAACGTTTTTTTATCGGCAGAACATCAATATCGCCGTTTTTAAATCCGCGTTGCACAAACCAATGTGCGGTGCGTGTAGTCAGGACAAAAAGCTCGTTAATGCCCAGCTGCTTTGCTGATTTTTCTATCGCAGTCAATATCGCCTGACCTCGACCAGCCGATTGATATGCAGGGTGTACGGCCATGCATGCCAGTTCTCCCATATTTTTGTCCATATAAGGAAACAGTGCAGCGCATGCCGTGACCATGCCGTCTCGCTCCATCACCCGAAAATGCTCGATGACTGTCTCCAGGTAATCGCGTGAGCGACGTAATAACATACCTTCCATCTCAAGTGGCTGAATCAGTTCAAGAATCCCGCCAATATCTGCGATTGTCGCAGTACGTAAATTCTCGAATTCATTTGCCGAGAGCAGGGAGCCGCAACCGTCACGGGTAAACAGTTCAATCAATAAATTACCGTCTGTGTGGCGATTCACCAGATGACAACGTTTTACACCGGCATCACAGGCTCGTATGGCATTTTCAAGACAATGTGTTGTCGAGGCATGCATTTTATGTTTTGTCTGCAATAAAGCACTGGCATCTTGCGTGGTGATTTCGCGAACAAGTCGATTGCGTGAATCAGTAATGCCTTTTGCATCGATGAGAAAGATCAACTTTTCTGCCTGTAAAGAACTTGCTACATGGTATGCCAGATCTTCGGCATGAATATTAAAAATTTCACCTGTTGGTGAGTAGCCAAATGGAGATAACACAATCATGTTTCGTTGCGCGAGTTGTGCATTAATTGCATCGACGTTTATTTTGCGTACTTCACCTGTGTGCTGGTAATCGACACCATCGCGTACACCGAGCGGTTGTGAAGTGACGAAATTGCCGGATATGACACGCAGATTCGCACCCTGTGTCGGCGTATTGGTCAATCCGGTGCAAAGTAATGCTTCTATTTCTACCCGCACGCGACTGGCTGCAGCAATGACGCAGTTCAGTGCCTTGTCATCCGTAATGCGTAAATTATTTACGTACTGAATATTTGTTTTATTTTGTTTGAGACAGGATTCAATTTGTGGTCGTGCACCATGTACCAGTACCAGGTTGACTCCCAGACTGTGAAGTAATACCAGATCATGTACCAGATCGGGGAACTGTTTATCGGCAATGACTTCGCCGCCAAAATAAATGACAAACGTTTTATCACGGAACGCATTGATATATGGTGTCGAGCTGCGAAACCATTGAACAAATTGCGTGACGTTTGGCGTTTCCATAATAGATTCAGGTAAATGTGGTATGCGTATTCATCCGCGCCACGACTACCAGTTTGATTTACGTTTCCAGCGTATTTTTGGCACGATGAGACCGAGCAACATACCCGCTATCAACACACCTGCACCGGCAATAAACCACTCACGATTGGATCGATCTCTGAGCACCTGATTTTCCTGACTCAAACGCTGGAGACCTTTTTCAAGTTCCAGATTGGCCTGCTGCAATTTACTGTTGGAAGCTTCCAGTTCGAGTTGTGGTTTGGCGGCAATTTCAGTGACGTATTTTATTTTCTCACTCAACGTGGAATTGGTTTTTTCAAACTGCTGCTTTTCGGTGCTTAATACCTTGTTTTCTTCGCGCAGCGCATCACGCTCTTTTTTGATGGCGACCAGGCTGGTTTCAAGTTTTTCCAGCTTGAGTTCCACTTTATCGAGCTTATCTTTTGCGATCGGATCTTTGGTTAAGTACTGCGACCGTACCCAGCCTTCCGTTCCGTCTTCTAATCGCACTTGAGAATAGCCGGTATCCGTTTGTTGGGTAACATCCAGTTTGGTGCCACTTTCCAGCGCGCGGATAATCTGAAACTGGTTACCCTGACCGGAACGCAAGGTGATGCGCAACTGGTCAGATACATAAAATGTTTCTGCCATGGCGGTTTGTACTTGCAGCATGCCCAGCAACACTAGCAGCGAAATGAAAATACGATTCATACCGAATTGCCTATTATTTAGCCTAGAGATTAATATATTGAAGTATAGCCTGAAAAACCTCAGCTATCTCCTTAATCTTTATACTATATTTACATCAGCACGACAAAGCAAGCGGCGCGAAGCTATTTTAAATGGTTAATATGTGGACGTGATCACGGCTCAGAAAATAAGCATTTTCCGTGTCAGCAGCGAAAGTCTCTATTTAGTTGGCAGCCCGGCCGCGTGTGAAGCCTTTGGCCGGAATAAACATGTTGGCAGGGTAAACATGAAACAAGGTCGGTAGTCGCTGCCAGTCTCCAGGTTGCGCGGGTATCGGCAGCTCAAAATACCGGTAGTCTGATGCTCGCTGTCAGTATACTTGGCGGCTGTGTCGTTCATTGCTACAGCATGATCTGAGCCGGGGCATGACTATGACTCAGCAAACCGAATCAATGACGAATTCATACCCGAATGATGTGTGCACTTAAATAAGCATAAAATACATATTTTGATTTTACCGGGATAAAAAATACGGGAAATAATCCTGTGCAAGTGCCTGTCCAAATCCGCGTAGTTATAAATCAAGCAATGTCATAAAACTGTTATTGCTTCGTCATCCAATTTTAATACCCATGTAACTTTACATTAACATCAACCCTTCATCATCACGCCTCAATACATTTACGCGACATTTGTTGCATTAACACAACTTAGGCAGAGGACGAATGATGAAAAAGAAAATACTTGCAATGACAATTGCCAGTGTGCTGTGTGTTCCAGTAGCAGTACAGGCGAAGGATGAAAAGAAAAAAGAGCAAGACAAAGACAATATGCCAACAGTATACGGCAAGGTGCACGTCTCCTATGGCACAATCGAAACTAAAGTAAATGGTGCCACTACTGTTGATAATTGGCAGGCACGTAGTCATGCTTCGCGTCTGGGATTTAAAGGTTCGCGTGATCTTGGCGATGGTCTTGAAGCTATCTACAAGTTTGAATGGCAGGTAGATTACGAGCAATCAAGTGATGCGGCGTTAGATCGACGAAATATGTATGTTGGTTTGAAAGATAGCTGGGGCGAAGTCAGAATAGGTCGACATGATACACCCTTGAAAATGGCGCAAGGTAAATTCGATCAGTTTGGTGATACCGATGCCGATTTGAAAAATGCGGGTGATGAGGATGGTGAAAATCGTCTGGATAATATTATTCTGTACAAGGGTAAAACCGGTGATTTTGGCTATGCATTGGCATTTGCGCCGGGTGAAGGTGCACCACCGAGCAGTACCACAGATGATGGCCCCGCAGATACCATCTCTGCTTCTTTAAGTTACGACAAAGGTCCACTCTATCTTGCTATAGCGCACGACAGTTATGCAAACGGTGCCAATCAAGCGAGTGACGCGCTTACCCGTTTTGTTGGTACATACAAATTTAGTGGTATGCAACTCGGTGTACTGGTACAAAATGGTGTAGAGGCGGCCGACAGCGCAACAGCAGAAGAAGATTGGTTAGGCTTGAGTTTTAACGCCAAGCTCGGTAAAAAAGGTAAAATCAAGGCGCAATACATCACGGTTGAAGATAGCCAAACGAATCCACTTGAAGGTCGACTCATGGCCGTGGGTTATGATTATAAGTTTGACAAGAAAACAACCGGCTATGTCATGTATTCAAATCTTGAAGAAGAACAGTCTGGCGTTAAAACACTTGAGAATACATTTTTAGGTGTAGGGATGATTCTGAAATTTTAATTCGGTGTTTCAGAATTGGACATGAAATTTCGGACACAGGATGTGTCTGAATATGATTGCAATTTTATGCGATCAGCATAATAAGTACTGCGATTGTTCGCAGTACTTATTTTTTTATGTGCTTCTGCCAGTTGGCTGCTTTTTTTGGATCAACTGGCATACCGTACAAGCCTTTGCTATAAACTTCGGCCAGGGCTTGTGCGGATTCAGGTTGTCCCTGTTTTGCTGCACGGGTCCACCAGCTGATTGCTGCTTCTGGCAAATAACCCACTCCCCATCCTTTGGCATACATCACACCAAGGTTGTATTGGGATTCGGCATGGCCATATTCGGCGGCTTGCTTCCACCAATACACCGCGTCTTTACGGCTTTGTGAAACATCCTTGCTGGTCATGTAGATGACACCCAGATTATAGGCTGCATCGACACTGCCATAATAGGCCGCTCGTTTGTACCAATTGATAGCCGTGCGGGTATTTTGTGTGACACCTTTACCGTGTTCAAATACCAGCCCCATGTTGTACATGGCATCAGCATTGTCTTTTTTTGCCAGTGGTAACCACAGGTTGATGGCTGTTTGATAGCGTCCTTCACGGTAGGCATCAAAGCCGTCTTCAAGTGCGCCAGCGTACGCATTCATCATGATTGCGAAGTTAAGCAAAAAAATACAGAAATATCGCATGTTTATATATTACCCGCGTGGTAACTATTTTCAGATAGATACCATTTATATCGGGTAATAAGCAGCAAGCTTTATAGTAGAAAAGGGGAATTACAGCGGGTTATTGTGTTCGCGGAGTAAAAATTCCAGTAGTGCTTTTTGGCTATGCAGGCGGTTTTCTGCTGCATCCCAGACAACACTTTGGGAGCCATCGAGTACTTCAGCCGTCACCTCTTCACCGCGATGAGCCGGCAAACAATGCGTGAACAAGGCATCCGGTTTGGCATGTGCCATAAGCTGGGCAGTCACCTGGTATGGCATGAAATGCTTGATGCGTTGTGATTGCTCCTGTTCCTGACCCATGCTGGCCCAGACATCAGTCGTAATCATGTCAGAATCCTTGGCAGCAGTTACCGGATCAGTTGTGATTTTAACGCGCTCACCAGCAGCTGTTACAATATCAGTATCGGGCTCAAAGCCTTTTGGACAGGCGATATTAAGCTGAAAATCAAACTGCCGTGCGGCATTAATATAGGAATGACACATATTATTGCCGTCACCAATCCAGGTGATGGTTTTGCCCTTGATTGAACCGCGATGTTCAATAAAAGTTTGAATATCAGCAAGCAGCTGACATGGATGGTATCGATCAGTCAAGGCATTGATTACCGGGACTCGGGAATAGGCCGCAAATTTTTCGACAGATTCATGTTCATAGGTACGTATCATAATGATGTCAACCATGCGTGACAAAACGCGCGCACTGTCTTCAACCGGCTCACCGCGACCGAGCTGGGTATCGCGCGGTGATAAAAATATCGCATGACCGCCAAACTGTACCATTGCCGTTTCAAAAGAAACGCGTGTGCGGGTAGATGACTTGTCAAAAATCATCCCCAGTACCTTGTTCTGGAACGGAGCATAAATATCACCACGATGCTGAATGGCTTTTAATTCTATCGCACGGGTAATAACCTGTTGCAGTTCAGTCGAACTGAAATCGAGTAATGTTAAAAAATGGCGTATATTATTCATTTATCGACCGGTTATTGTGTTATTGATTGAGCAGGAAATTTTTTATCAATCCGCTTGTTTGTGAAACGATTTGATGTGCCTGTTCATCGCTTAATATGAGTGGTGGCAACAGTCGCACGACACGTTCAGCGGTAACGTTAATTAATAATCCCTGTTCCAGCGCCTGTTTGCTCAATATACCGCAAGGTTTGTCCAGTTCAACAGCGAGCATTAATCCTTTGCCACGAATATCGACAACACCGGCAACACCATCAAGTTCTTTTTTAAAATCTGTCAACATCGTATCACCCAGCTGTTTTGCGCGCGTGACAAGTTGTTGCTGTTCCAATGTTTCAAGAACGGCCAGAGCAGCAGAACAAACAAGCGGGTTTCCACCATAGGTACTGCCGTGGTGGCCAGGTTTGAATAAGTCAGCAGCTATGTTGCTGGCAAGACATGCACCGATCGGTACACCGTTACCCAATCCTTTTGCCAGAGTCATAATATCGGGGCTAATGTCTGTGTGTTGAAATGCAAACATTTTACCGGTGCGACCCATGCCGGTTTGTATTTCATCGAGAATCAATAACCAGTTGTTAGCATCACAGATTTTTCTGATGCCATTTAAATAGTTTGCATCCGGAACATTAATACCACCTTCACCTGTGACAGGTTCAACCATTACGGCCACGACGTTGGCATTGTTGCGGGCGATTTTTTCCAGTGCGGGGAGATCATTATAAGGTGCACGCACAAAACCCTGTACCAGAGGTTCAAATCCTGCCTGGACTTTTCTGCTGCCGGTCGCCGTCAGTGTTGCCATGGTGCGGCCATGAAAGCTGCCTTCCATTACGACGATAGTGGGAATGTCGATGTCTTTACTGTGACCATATAATCTTGCCAGTTTAATGGCAGCTTCATTTGCTTCTGCACCTGAATTACAAAAAAAAGCGCGATCCATTCCGGCCTGGCTTGTCAGTTTTTCGGCGAGCTCTTCCTGCAAGGCAATGTGATACCAGTTGGAAGTGTGAACCAGCGTCTTGAGTTGTTTTGCTACCGCCTGTGCAACTGCCGGGTGCGCATGGCCGAGACCACAGACAGCCACACCACTGAGTGCATCCAGATATTGTTTGCCGGCAGTGTCCCATAAAACCGCACCTTCACCATGACTGAACGTCACATCAAAGGGGGCATAATTTTGCATGAGATGTTTACTCATATCACTCTACTTGATCCACAAAAATAATTACAAAACCAGATTGCGTAAAAACAAAAAGGCAGTCCTGTTAAATCAGACTGCCAATGAGTATTTGATTGTAGTCGTTTGCGCGGTATTCATCAAACCCGCATCCGTCTAGCCTAAACAAAAACCCCGGCCCCGAGATTAACATGGGTACCGGGTTTGTATTTAGAAGTACCTTGTTGTTACTAGAATGGGAAATATCCGTGCATATGGCCGGTCATGCCCATTAGCATTGGAATCGATAGTGCTGTATTGGTGCGTGATGCCATTAATGCAGTAAATGCGGCTTTAGCTTTTTGCTCATCAGTAGCCTCGACCATACCGAGAACTTTCTTTTGGTTTGGCCAAATCAGGACCCAGACATTGAATAGCATAATGGTACCTAACCATGCGCCCATACCGATCACCTGGTAACCCTCCGCAAAGCTGAATGCTGCAGTGACACCTGAGCCAGGTGCGGTATGTATTGCTTCCAGTGCCATTGCGCCGGTTAACCATGTGACGACCGCAGCCCAACGGAACCACAACAATGCTGCTGGAGCAACATGCTTGGTGATACCCGCTGCAGTACCGTCGGCCTTCGCTTTACCGAGCGCAGGTACTTGTACGAAGTTGAAATAATAGAGCAACCCAATCCAGGTGATACCGGCAGCGACGTGAATCCATACCCAAAATGCGGTTGGATTTACACCGGTCGGGCTGCGACCCATTACTAAAATAATCACGACAGCGAGGACGACACCAGTAACGATGGTGCCGAGAATGGATTTAAGTGGATTCATGTATTCTCCCCTAATTTTGTTAGGTTTTATGTGAATTGGATTAAACGACTATTTTACTATGGTAACACTACGATAGCACGGCTGTTTAGACAGATTCTCAGTATAATTTACCTAAAATTTAATGTAGCGGTCATTAGATTTCCAAATCAAATTAATCACTTGTAAACTCGCAGGCATGAATCCAATTGAACTGAGCCTTTTTTCCAGCCGTTTAACGGCAATTTGTGAAGAAATGGGCGCTGTATTACAGCGTGCGGCATTTTCGCCGAATATTCGAGACCGGCTGGATTTCTCGTGCGCGATTTTTAGCCTTGATGGTGATCTGATAGCACAAGCAGCACACATCCCTGTTCATCTCGGCAGCATGGCGTATGCGATGCGGGGTATTGTCGAGACAATGGATTGGTCTGAGGGGGATATGGTCATAGTAAATGATCCCTATCTTGGCGGGACCCATTTACCCGATGTGACGGTCATCGCACCTGTTTTTGTTGACGACAAGTTGCAGGCATTTGTTGCGAACAGAGCCCATCATGCTGACATTGGCGCCGAAAGCCCTGGTTCTATGCCGATTTCAAGCAGTTTGCAAGAAGAGGGCTTAATTATTCCGCCCACCTATTTAATAAAGTCTGGCGAGTTGAATGACAAATTCATGGATGCATTTTTGGATGCGACACATAATAAGGTCATTGCCCAGGGAGATATTGCTGCCCAGATCAGTGCTAACCGCACAGGTTTGAAGCGACTGCAGGCATTAAACATACAGCACGGTGAAGCTGACTTTCAGTCAGGTCTGGACGCGTTGCAAGATTATGCAGCAAGACTGGCCGCTGTAGCCTATCAACAAATTCCGGATGGTGAATACCGGTTCAGTGATGTGATGGACGATGATGGACAAGGTCAGTTTGATATTAAGATAAGTGCGACCTTACACGTATTGGCTGGAAAAATTCGCGTCGACTTTTCAGGAACATCAAAGCAAGTGCAGGGCAATATCAATTGTCCACTGTCCGTTGCCGCCGCGGCAGTCTATTACGTATTTCGCTGTCTACTGCCCGACTATGCACCGGCCTGTGCGGGTACCTTTCGTGACATCACGTTATCCGCGCCGCCAGGATGCCTGGTCAACGCAACCCGACCCGCAGCAGTTGCAGCCGGAAACGTGGAAACCAGTACGCGTATTGTTGATGTCATCATGGGTGCGCTGGTGAAAGCGATTCCGGAAAAAATGGCCGCAGCAAGTCACGGCAGTATGAATAATATCGCTTTTGGTGCGCGCGATGATGGAAGTGGCAATATGCGTTCCAGCTGGGACTATTATGAAACGATCGGCGGCGGTATGGGTGCGCATGCAAACGGCAACGGATTATCGGCTGTGCAGACGCATATGACCAATACATTGAATACGCCTATTGAAGTACTTGAGAGTCACTTTCCGTTACGTATTCAACGATATGCTATTCGTGACAACTCCGGCGGCAAGGGTCAGCATAGTGGAGGAAACGGTATGCTGCGTGAATATATGTTTTTGCAAGCTGCCTCATGTACCGTGTTAACTGAGCGACGTCGTCACGCTCCCTGGGGTATACAACAAGGACAACCGGGTAGTGCCGGGGAAAATTTAATAAACGGTAAACCGATTGCCGCAAAAGTGAGTCTGGAATTACAGGCAGGGGATGTGCTTACTATCAAGACACCGGGTGGTGGTGGTTGGAGTAGATAGGTTGTAACATCGAGATACAGTTTTATTTGTAACTTTTAAATGATAGTGAATCAATAAATGTGTGGAATTTGCGGCGAAGTATATTTTAATCAAACCACTGCCACGCTGGATAACGTCAACAAGATGTTGCCCCGGCTGGAACGTCGTGGTCCGGATGCGGAAGGCAGTTGGTGTTATGAAAACGTGGCCTTCGGGCATCGTCGTTTATCGATAATTGATTTATCAGAACATTCCAATCAACCCATGATTGATAAAACACTGGGTCTGGTGTTGGTGTTTAATGGTGCTATTTATAATTATCCCGAGTTACGCAAACAATTCATTGCCGAGGGTTATGACTTTCAGTCGGAAGGTGATACCGAGGTTATTATCAAGGCTTATCACAAATGGGGTGAACATTGTCCGGAACATTTACACGGCATGTTTGCTTTCGCCATCTGGGATATTAACAAGCAAACCTTGTTTATTGCCCGAGATCGCATGGGTATTAAACCGTTTTATTTTAATATCAACAGTCAGCGCATCCGCTTTGCTTCCAATACACAGGCATTACTGGCGACAGATGATATTAACCGCGATATTGATCCGGTTGGCTTGCATCACCAGTTCACCTTGCATGCGGTAATACCGGCACCGCACACCATATTAAAAGGTATTCGCAAACTTGAACCGGGCACCAGTATCAGCATTGATAAATCCGGTAAACAAACACCGCGACGCTACTGGAAACTGGATGCAATACGTCCCGACCAACCATTAACTGAACAACAATGGACTGATGCAATCCATACTGCGCTTCGTGAAGCGGTACGCAAGCGTATTGATGTTGCCGATGTGCCGGTCGGCGTTTTGTTATCCGGCGGACTGGATTCCAGTTTGCTGGTTGCATTACTGGCTGAAGCCGGCGTAAAAGATTTGCGCACTTTCTCAATCGGCTTTGAAGATCAGCCGGAAGAAAAAGGCAGCGAATTTGAATTCTCCGATCAGGTTGTCGAGCGTTATCAAACGCAGCATCATAAAATTCATATACCCAATGATGATGTATTAAGACGTTTACCTGAAGCGGTAAAATTTATGTCAGAGCCTATGGTCGGGCAGGATGCGGTCGCGTTTTATTTGTTATCTGAACAGGTCTCCCGACATGTGAAAGTCGTGCAAAGCGGACAAGGTGCCGACGAAGTCTTTGCCGGGTACTTCTGGTTTCCAAAGATGCAGGAATGTACAGAAGGTAGCGATGTACAACGTTTTGCGCGCTACTATTTTGATCGTGATCACGCCGAATTTTTGCAGACTGTCAGTCCGGAATATCGTCAGCAAGACTATACATCTGAAACTGTAGCCAATTTATTAGCCCGTCCCAAAGCTGATACCTTTCTGGATCGTGTATTACACATGGATGTGAACACCCTGATTGTTGATGATCCGGTAAAACGCGTCGACAATATGACCATGGCATGGGGGCTCGAAGCACGCGTGCCTTTTCTGGATCATTATCTGGTTGAACTGGCGGCCAGCATGCCGCCGGAAATGAAACTAAAATCAGGCGGCAAGCATGTGTTGAAACAAATATCGCGTGGTTTGTTGCCCGATGCCGTTATTGATCGACCCAAAGGTTACTTTCCCATGCCGGCATTAAAATATGTTCGTGGTGAATTTCTGAATTTTATGCGCGATATTTTAAATTCATCCGTGTGCATCAATCGTAATTTGTATAATCGAGTATACGTAGAGAAATTACTCAGCGAACCCGACCAGCACTTTACCCGATTACAAGGCAGTAAACTTTGGCACCTTGCCTTGTTGGAATACTGGCTGCAGACACATATTTCTTCATAAAAGAATCTCAAATCGTTTAAATAGTGGGAATTATCCCGACTGCGAAAGTCGACTGCTATGCAGTCGTGCAGTATCATCTTTTTAACTCCTTGTTTCTTAATGTTTTAATTCATTAATATTATATATTGCCACAAAAACAATTACTTAAGTGTGTATCTGAAACGCCGATATTTAAGGTTAAGGAACGTAGATAACCTTAAACAGGCAGATATGCACTTAAAATCTAAACTGGGTATAACCTTTTTCACCTTGTCATTGGTACCACTGATTAGTGCACTGACGATTTCGCTATGGCATAGCAGTAAACAAGCAAACAGTCTTAGTATTAATTATGCTCAGGCGAATGTAGATGCCGCAGCCGAACAGCTTAATGGCTATTTTGAGTCACGAAAAAACGAGCTTGCACTATTGGCAAATTCCCCTCTGGTTCAGAAGATGAACTTTAGCAGCATGCGCGATTATTTAATTCGGGAGCGTGATCGCTCAGCAGGCAGATACGAAAAATTTATTTTAGGCAGAGTTGACGGTCATTTTTATAATACTTCGAGTGGCAATCCGGCAAATCAGTTATTAAGTTCATTTGATGATAAAAATCCAGAATCGAAACTGAAATCCATCATCAAGCGTGATTACTGGCAACATACGGTACGCGACAATTTAAATGCACAACCGCGTGTATTTGTTTCAGATCCAATGATTTCCTACACCACAGGCGTACGGCAAGTTGTCGTTGCTGCCAGTATTATTAATAGAGAAAAGAAAGTCGTTGGAATGATTGGTGGCAGTTTGCCCTGGAAAGAAATTCAAAAAGTGGTAACCAGGGTTCGCGAAAAGACACTGTCCAATTATGATAAAAAAGTAAAATTCATGCTGGTGTCGAACACGGGTATATATATGTACCACTGGGATAAGGATAAAATAATACAACTCAAACGCGATGAAAATAATAAATTTATTCTCAACAAAATCGGCGAAAAAGTCAGTGTAAAATTAAAAATAACCAATGAGCCTGTTGCAGAGTTAAAAACAGCGGGCATGAAAATGATGAAAGGGGAAGCAGGGAATATTACCTACATCGATCCGGAAACAAAAAATAAAAACCTGTTGATTTATGCACCTATCACATCTGCGAACTACAGTGTGGCTGTTGTTATGCCAGAAGCACTAATCCTTGCGCCAGTGAAAGAACTTGAAAAAATGCTTTACGCTATAGTGCTGGTTGCTATTTTTCTTATCATTATTGTGTCTGTCGTTTTCTCGTCCCGTATATCCAATCCGATAATTTTACTCAGTGAAGTGGCAAACAAAATTGGTAATGGCAAATTTACAACGCCCGTACGGGTTGAGGGTGATGATGAAATAGTGCGGCTGGCACAAAGTATCGAAAAAATGCGCACCCAGGTTGGCAACAGGGAGGCTGAACTTGAAGCACGTGTTGCAGAGCGAACTGAGCAGCTGGAACATGCCAAACAGCAGGCAGAACAGGCCAGTGATGCGAAGAGTTTATTTCTGGCAAATATGAGTCACGAAATTCGTACACCAATGAACGGAATAATTGGTACGCTGGATTTGTTATTACAAGATGCGCTCACGCAGGAGCAGCAAAAGTTGGTCAAAGTTGCCAGCAGTTCAGGACATCATTTATTGAGTGTTATTAATGATATTCTTGATATTTCAAAATTTGATGCGGGAAAAATCGTCCTTGATAAAGTTGATTTTAACCTGTCCCAGTTCATTGTCGATGTGCATTCAGTATTTGCTCTTAAAGCTGAGGAAAAAGCAATTGAGTTCACGTTTAGTCTGGAAAATATGCCACCAGAATGGATCAGGTTCGATCGTACACGACTAAGGCAAGTGTTGATTAATATGATTGGTAATGCCATAAAATTTACCGACAATGGTCAGGTGAAATTATCAGTGCGAGCTGTTAGCAAGACAGATACCAATGCAACTCTATGCTTTGAAGTGTCTGATACTGGTATTGGAATAAAAGAAGAAAATATATCCGATATTTTCAGCTCGTTCACACAGGCAGACAGCAGTACAACCCGCCAGTTTGGAGGCACAGGGCTCGGACTATCACTGAGTCAACGTCTGGTCGAATTAATGGGTGGAAACATACAGGTTGAATCACGCTTTGGTGTAGGTAGTTTGTTTTATTTTACGATTGATGTCGAAACGATTGAAAATCAGACACATACCCAGGAACCCGTCATTTCCCGGTTAGTCGGTAATTTGTCCGGCAATATTTTGTTAGTGGAAGATAATGCGGTGAATCAACTTGTGACCAGTTCGATGTTGGGTAAATTGGGACTGACCTGCGATATAGCCAATAATGGTGAAGAAGCACTGCATCTTTGGCGGCAAAATTTCTATGATGTGGTATTAATGGACATGCACATGCCCGTGATGGATGGGATTACAGCGACCAAACTGATTCGTACCACCGAAATAAGTGACAAGACAACCTGTATCATCGCCCTGACGGCGAATGTCTTACATGAAGATGTAAAAAAATGTTACGACGCCGGGATGAATGATTATTTAAGTAAACCATTGGAAATAGATACCCTCGCCAGAATGCTGATGAAATGGATACCAAAGCAAGATCCGAAACATCCTCCAAACCATCAGGCAAACGCTTGAAATTTAAGTAGTTTATTATAACGTCGGTTGTGTTAACTTGATTTACTCGCACTAAACCCTAAATCTATGTATATAACAATATTCCTAGTAATTTAGTCGGATATTTATTTATGCGAGGAATTCTATTAGAATGGACTTATATGTGAGCCTGGGCATAGATTGGCGGGCCTGGCGGGATCAGAATTTAACGTAATATTGAGGTGCACTATGGATGTAATGGATCGAATTGATAAGGTAGTAAAAGAAAACAAAGTTGTTATTTTTATGAAAGGTACGCCAACGATGCCACAGTGTGGTTTTTCCAGTCGCGCATCACAAGCATTGATGTCATGTGGTCAGGAATTTGCGCATGTAAACGTGTTAATGGATCCAGAAATTTTTGAGAACTTGCCTCGCTATGCTGACTGGCCCACTTTTCCACAGGTTTATGTAGATGGAGAATTAATCGGTGGTTGTGACATTACCCTGGAGCTTTTCCAGAAAGGTGAATTGCAAAAAATGGTCAGTGGTGCGGCATAAGCGCGACGCATTGCCATAGTAATCAGAAAGCCCGGTCATCATACCGGGCTTTTTTTATATCGCAATCTAAGTCCATGACCGTTGAAATGCTCAGGGCAGGGTGAAGGTACTGTCCCACGTATTAACAATTTGACAGAATAGCTCAGCAGTTTTTTCTGTGTCATATACCGCGCTATGCGCTTCGCTATTTTTCCATTGGATGCCGGCAGCCTGAACCGCCCGCGCCAGCACTGTTTGGCCGTATGCCAGTCCTGCAAGCGTGGCCGTATCAAAAGTACTGAACTGGTGAAACGGGTTTTTCTTGATTTTGGTACGTTCGACGGCAGCTTTTAAAAAACCCAAATCAAAGAATGGGTTGTGACCTACCAGGATAGCGCGTGTACAGTTTTGTTGTTTAACCAGTGCGCGAATCGGTGTAAATATATGTCGCAATGCATCGATCTCAGGTTTGGCGAGGCGAAAGGGGTGATAGGGGTCAATGCCTGTAAACTTCAATGCTTCTTCTTCCATTACAGAACCATCGAATGGCTCAACATGGCAGCTAATCGTATGATCGCAATAGAGCTCACCTGTTTCATGCATCAGGATGGGTACAGCCGCAATTTCTAACAGGGCGTGTTTATCTGCTTCAAAGCCTCCCGTTTCAACATCCACCACAACCGGTAAAAATCCCCGAAAACGCTGTGCAATGGTTGGTGTGGAACTGGAAATATCGTGCTGTGATTCATTTCTGCTCATAAACAGCAGAATAACCAATACAGGACCAAAATGCGATAAATATTGTCCATGTTCGGGTTTTGCAAAATTATAATTCAGTCACATTATTTTTCGTTTATTACGACTATGGTGAATACACGAATTCCAGTACAGCCAGCGGCTTGCTGAAATTCGAGCCTAATGCGCAATCCAGATCAATAAAAACAATGTCGTCAGGTGAGGATAAATTAATATGGAAATAAAACCAACATATCAAACCGCGCTGATCGTCAGCCTTGTCTCCTTGAATACGGTGTTATTGTATATCCTGTTTTCGTTGTAAGGTCAGGCTTGCAATTTCCAGGATAAATTTTCTCCTGCCAAAAGCGGGATTAGGGCATCGTCCTGAAACTGGTAAGACGCGGGAACGCACCAGTCTTTTTTCACCAGTGTTATCGTTGTATTGTTACGTGGTAGTCCATAAAAATCTGCACCATAAAAACTGGCAAAGCCTTCGAGTTTATCGAGTGCATCAGCCTGTTCAAAGGCGGTTGCATACAATTCTATTGCTGCATGTGCACTGTAAATACCGGCACAACCACAGGCAGATTCTTTCGCATGCCTTGTATGGGGTGCGCTATCAGTGCCGAGAAAAAATTTCGGACTGGCGGAGGTGGCTGCCTGAACCAGCGCCTGTTGATGGACATTACGTTTCAGAATGGGCAAACAGTACAAGTGTGGACGTATGCCACCTTTGAACATGGCGTTCCGATTAAACAATAAATGCTGCGGCGTAATGGTAGCGGCGAGATTATCCGGGCCATCAGTTACAAATTCTACCGCTTGTTTTGTGGTGATATGTTCAAGCACAATTTTCAGTGCCGGAAAATCTTTCATCAGTGGTGTTAATACGCGTTCAATGAATACGGCTTCACGATCAAATATGTCAATGTCCGGATCAGTTACTTCACCATGCAATAATAATGGCATACCTGTGTATTGCAATGCTTCAAGTGCAGGGTAGGTTTTACTGATATCAGTTACACCGGAATCTGAATTCGTTGTTGCACCCGCCGGATAATATTTGACGGCGTAGACATAGCTCGATGCCTTTGCATGGGTAATTTCTGCTGCGCTGGTATTGTCCGTCAGATACAGGGTCATTAAGGGATCGAATTCTGAATCAACAGGACGGGCAGCGAGAATACTGTCCCGATAGGCGACTGCACGGGAAGTTGTTGTCACCGGCGGTTTCAGGTTTGGCATAACAATAGCACGCGCAAATTGTGCGGCTGTATGTGGAACCAGCGTGTCCAGTGCATCACCGTCCCGCAAGTGCAGATGCCAGTCATCAGGAGTAGTGATTGTTAAGGTATTGGTCATAGCAAACCGGATTCAGGATGAGGGGGATATTATTGCAAGATGCGACATGAAGTACCAGCTTCGTCTTGTCACAATGTAATGTTATTTTTGTCTGATTTTGCAGAATATAAAATGGCCTGACAGAAGAAAACAGCAAGGTAGTCCGACCCATACCAGTTCACTCAGGATGACGCGCAACCCCCAATCGGAAAAAAAGGATTTCACACCGATAGGTGAGACAACAATGGGTGTGAAGGGCAAAAAATAGCGCGTCGTATCAATGGGCGAAAAAAAGGCAATACCATAGCCACCGTTGGTCATGGCATCAAGCACACCATGTGATGCAGTTACCACAAACAACAAACTAATACGCAGTAGTCCAGTACGCGAGAGCACAGGCCTGTCGCGCAAAAAAAGTAAGCACATAACTATCGCTGTGCAGAATGCAAATAGTAGCGAGTGGGTCATACCACGATGTCCCCATAATGATTGATAAGGAACACCCCAGAAAAAGCCCAGCACATCGATGTCTGGCAGTATTGAACACAAGATGGCGATAAACCAGAGACGGGTAATCGAGATGGACTGTGGAAAAAGGCGCTGTGCAGTTATTGAAACAAGTGCATGCGAAAATGCGGATGCCATAAATCTAATTATCCTGCTGCGCGCGTTGCCAGACGCTTTCGATGCGGTTCACTTCATAGCGTGCCCATTGCGCAAACTCCTTGCGCGTACATTTTCCTGATTCACGTCGACCCTCACCGGCGATCACTTTATAGATTACCTGATCCCGGTCCGGGTTGGCATGACTGGACTTGTCGACAATCTGGCGAACTGACCATTTTTTACCATACAACCCATTACTGTAATATTTGCCCAGTTTAATCATATGTGGTTCAAGGTGCTGGCTCTGTGCATGCTGTGATGCGAGTGCGTATAGTTTTACAATGTCATCTGTCGATACATCTATAATAAGGTCCATTTTCTTCATGGCATATTCAAGATCCTCTTCCGTAATGCTTGATGCATCCATTGCACCGGCCTTCTGGTGTGTTGTCTTTTCTTTTTGTGACATAAAGGTCGAGGGGTAACGTCGCCAGCTAAAGAATGCATTAAAGAGAATGGCGGTGGCAAAGATAATCAGTGTGTTTAGCAAAACCGGTGTAAGGATATACATGAATCCGAGTTGATGTATCGCGTCACCACCGATGACTGCTGCCAGTGCAGTCGCACCGCCAGGGGGATGGATACAGTTTGTATAATGCATTAATGCAATGGCAACTGCGACGGCCGCTGCTGCGGCGATAAATTTATCCGGTATAAATTGGTAACATGCAACGCCAACAATGGCAGATATAGTATGTCCGCCCAGCAACGCCCAGGGTTGTGACAATTTTCCATGCGGCACGGCAAACAATAACACCGCGGAAGCGCCCATCGACGGAACGATATAGGCACTACCTGCAGCGCCAACAAAATACCAACTCACCCAGGCAATGAGCAAGATTCCGACAAAGCCACCTGAAGCTGAAACCAGTTTTTCAGTGTGGCTGATGTTTTCACTTTGAATACCAAGAAATTCAGTAATGGTGTGAATATACGATGACATACTATTTTTTTCTGGCAACCTGTGTATGGCGAAAACAGGTGGTGACATGATCATTCACCATGCCGGTTGCCTGCATGAAGGCATAGCAGATCGTGGAACCGACAAACTTAAAGCCACGTTTTTTCAGATCTTTGCTCATCATGTCGGATTGTTTTGTGAAGGCAGGAATTTGTTTATGCGATTTAAAGTTATTTTGTCTGGGTATGCCATCGACGAACTGCCATATGTAATCGTTAAAATTGCCGTACTCTTCAATAATATCAAGATAGCATTGTGCATTACTGATAGCTGAATCTATTTTCAGACGGTTGCGAATGATGCCGGCATTGTTTAACAGGCTTTGTTTTTTTCGTGATTTATAACGTGCAATGAGCTCAGCATCAAAGTTATCGAATGCAGTACGAAAGTTTTCACGCTTTCGCAGAATCGTGATCCAGCTTAAGCCGGCCTGCATGCCTTCCAGAATCAGAAACTCAAACAACATCTGGTCGTCATGTAATGGTGTACCCCATTCCTTGTCATGATATTTGATGTAAAGAGGATCTTCGCCCGGCCATACACATCGATGTCGGGCTTTGCTTGACGGCGGTGGCATGGTCGGACTTAACTTATAAAATTATTTAAAACCAAGTTTTTTAAAGATTATCATACCGGGGCAAATACCGGTGATGCCAGCGAATACAAGCGCTGCAAACGGTACATAACTAAACCAATGTACGCTCTTGTAACCACTCAGGTAAATTCCAATTGCAATTAATGTTGCCATAGAAAGAAATAACATTCGTTGTGCACTCATTTCAGCCTCCTGATTATTTACACTATATAATACCGAATCTACATCTTTATCACTATGATGAATACCGTGTTTACTCTTCTATTTAAACAAGACGATGCCGAATCAACTTGTCAAACCTGGCTGCTCGGTGGCTGATATTAGTGTCTGATTGGTTACAAAGTTATCAAATCCCAACACGTACACGTCATCACTGACTTGATCAGTTGTCGCTGGCCCTCGACGGGGAATGGCGCTGTTACTGCCAGCAGTGGATTTCATCGAGCAGATTTGCTGACACGCGTGGTATGTGGGTTGAGGTAGCCTGAAGCCCGGCGTGAGTTACTAAAGAATCGCATAAATATAGCAACGCAGACGTTTATACCGCTATCTATAGATAATAATCTATGCGATGTGCCTGAATTATCCATTTGTATCGAAGTTTACTTCTGGCCTAAGCTTGCTTCCAAGAGTATGAGCAGTTCCGGAAACTTGCAGACCTGAATCCTGGCCGCTGAGGTGACGGGATGACTGCTGCTTTTTAGTCATGATAATCAAGCGCTTATAATGACTAATTGTTATCGGATTATACAACAGACTAATGCTGCATTCTGAGGAGTTTGTATATGTTGCTGAATCGTGGCAATGATTAAGCTAAGAACATACGTTTACATCGATTCTTTGCAACCTCAGCTGGCTGAGTACATGGCAACCGTATCGCAAGGGTTTCCACCAGTTCCGGGGGATGCCTGTCTGTGGGTGGAAGTTTCACCGGGGATGGCTATTCACCGTATTACCGATACAGCATTAAAAGCGACACAAGTTCATCTTACCCAGCAAATTGTGGAGCGGGAATACGGATCGATGGTGGTACATCATCGAGACCAGAGTGATGTACTGGAAGCCGGTAATGCCTTGCTAACAAAAATCGGTGCACATATTCACGATCGGCAAAATTGTCGTATTGCATGGAACGAAATCATTCGTGGCATGACGCCGGATCACACCGTCGTTATTAATCGGCAAAATCGTAGCGGTTCAATGATGCTACCCGATCAGAGTATGTTCATTCTGGAAACCGAACCAGCAGGTTATATTGTCTACGCGGCCAATCAGGCAGAAAAGGCAGCAAATATAACCTTGATTGACGTCAGAGCGGTGGGTGCATTTGGACGCTTAACCTTGTCCGGGCGTGAAGCTGATGTAGATGAAGCCGCAGCGGCTGCCATTGCTGCCATTGATAACCTTGCCAGAGGATAGCTGCGGAGGTTAACGAATGCATCGTATTGAATTACTTAATTTGCTTACACAATATCGTACCACTTACATGGAAGAAGCGGCTTATTTATCGCGCGCCATGGATTTCGTGCAAGCAAATGAAAATTGTTTCGAGCGAGATTTGCATCCGGCACATGTGACAGGCTCGGCCTGGGTTGTGAATCCGCAACGCACATCTGTATTAATGTTGCTGCACCGTAAACACAATCAATGGTTTCAACCTGGCGGGCATGCCGATGGTGAAGCAGACATCCTGGGGGTGGCATTGCGCGAAACGTCTGAAGAAACCGGGATAACTCCGGATAAGATTCGATTGGTTAACGCAAATATATTTGATCTTGATATTCACACGATACCTGCAATCGCTACATTTCCACGCCATGAACATATCGATGTGCGATTTCTGCTTGAAATCGACGACGGTCTGCCAGTGCCTGGTAATGATGAGTCGTATGACATTCGCTGGTTGCCGCTAAATGCGGTAGCGCGTTTTAATAATAATCGCTCGACGCATCGTATGGTAGACAAGACCAGACGACTGCGGTCATGGGATTAAGTTTCTGCAGACTACATAGCAGACACGGTTAATTGTTCATAGTGGACTGGTGACAAATCGTTATACTGCGGATGTCGTCGCTTCTAGATCGTGAAATATTTTTTATACACTATATATTCCCCTGCGTACTTCAGCGTACTTCTTTAACAAAACTCATCAGAACGAAATTTAAATATTCCTGGTGTCTACTTGTTGTAAATACTTCAGATGCTTGTCACTTTTTTACTTCGCAGGCCTTGTTACCGCGTTAAGACGATGTGTATTCGATAATCACAGTATCAATTCTATGTACATAATTTCCTGAAAAATAAGGGAAAAAATACCACTCGCAACACAGGTGTAATCATTCATAGATTATTATCTATTGAAAGCAAATAAATTATTGATTTGTGCACATGGGCTCCTCTACCTATGATTTCACTGTCCAAAAGGATTAAACGAATTGTAAACACTGCAAACGAATCAGGAGTAGACCATGTCAGCTAACAGCTATCAAGCGGGTGTTAAAGAATATCGCGATAAATACTGGACCCCGGACTATATTCCCTTAGATACAGACTTGTTGGCCTGTTTTAAGGTCACCGGCCAACCGGGCGTACCAAGAGAAGAGGTTGCTGCTGCTGTGGCTGCCGAATCATCCACAGGTACCTGGAGTACAGTGTGGTCCGAATTATTGACCGACCTTGAATTTTACAAGGGCAGAGCATATCGCATCGAAGAAGTACCAGGTGATAACGAATCATTTTATGCTTTCGTTGCCTATCCAATCGATTTGTTCGAGGAAGGTTCAGTCGTAAACGTATTGACGTCTCTGGTCGGTAACGTGTTTGGCTTTAAAGCGCTAAAACATTTACGACTGGAAGATATCCGTTTCCCAATTGCTTACATTAAAACCTGTGGTGGACCACCAGCGGGTATTCAGGTTGAGCGTGATCGTTTGAACAAATACGGTCGTCCAATGTTGGGTGCAACCATCAAACCAAAACTGGGTCTGTCTGCCAAGAACTACGGTCGTGCCGTATACGAATGTTTGCGCGGTGGTCTTGACCTGACCAAAGATGATGAGAACGTTAACTCACAGCCATTCATGCGCTGGCGTGATCGTTTCGAGTTTGTTGCTGAAGCGATTGATAAGGCACAACGCGAAACAGGTGAGCGTAAAGGTCACTACCTCAACGTAACTGCTGCCACACCGGAAGATATGTACGAACGTGCAGAATTTGCCAAAGAAGTTGGTTGCCCGATTATCATGCACGATTTCCTGACTGGCGGCTTTACTGCCAATACAGGTCTGGCTAACTGGTGTCGTAAAAACGGTATGTTGTTACACATTCACCGTGCCATGCATGCGGTAATCGATCGTCATCCAAAACACGGTATTCACTTCCGCGTACTGGCCAAGTGTCTGCGACTCTCTGGTGGCGACCACTTACACACAGGTACGGTTGTAGGTAAGTTGGAAGGTGATCGTAACTCAACATTAGGTTTCGTTGATCAATTACGCGAGTCATTTGTTCCTGAAGATCGTGCACGTGGTGTGTTCTTCGATCAGGACTGGGGTTCTTTACCAGGGGTATTCGCCGTTGCTTCTGGTGGTATTCACGTATGGCACATGCCAGCGCTGGTTACCATCTTTGGTGATGACTCTGTTCTTCAATTTGGTGGTGGTACTCAAGGTCACCCATGGGGTAATGCTGCAGGTGCGGCTGCCAACCGTGTTGCGCTTGAAGCCAGTGTCAAGGCGCGTAACGAAGGTCGTCAAATTGAAAAAGAAGCAAAAGACATTCTTACCGAAGCTGCCGCAAGCAGTCCGGAACTGGCTATTGCGATGGAAACCTGGAAAGAAATCAAGTTTGAATTTGAAACCGTTGACAAGTTGGACGTTGCCTAAGGCTGCCTGATTTACAACGTATACACATTCAAACAATTTAATTTAAGAGGATATACAAATGGCTACTACAAACGGTGATTACCAAACCATGAGTACGCTGGAAACATTCGGTTTCTTGCCAAAGTTTTCGCAAGAGGAAATCTATGCGCAAATTAACTACATCATTGCCAACGGATGGACACCAGCGATCGAACATACTCATCCACGTGATGCGTTTGATCACTACTGGACCATGTGGAAACTGCCTTTCTTTGGTGAAACTCACCTGGAAGCTGTGGTTAATGAACTGGAAGCTTGCCGACGTACATACCCGGATCACCACATCCGTTTGACTGGTTACGATAACTATACCCAAAGCCAGGGTTCATGTTTCGTAGCGTATGAAGCTCGTTAATACAGCGTAACTGCTGACGCGATTATGTTGTCGCGTAAAGATGTTTAGTGATTGATTGCCTGTTCTGGACTTCTTCAGACAGGCAGTACAACCACGAGGTCAATGCCAAATATAGGATAACTTGGTTTGTTATCCGGGTTAAATGTAGCGGAGTAGACATATGTCTCAAATTGCAAATAACAGCGCAAGGGAAGTAGCAAAAGCACGTCGTCGCCAATCTTATGAGAAAGGCAAGGCAGGCTTGACGCAAACAGCAGCACCAACACGTGCGACCCAATCAGCAAGCAAACCCATGCAGGCAAAGCGTGCTGCTGCCAGTGGTGCGCCTTTCAGTAGCCGTGAAGCTTCTTTGGCGCGACGCAAGGCAATGTCAGCTGGTGGTAAAGCGTCTGTACAAACTGCTGATCGTACCCGTGGTGATATCGAATCAAAAGCGCGTGTTGCGACAAATGCAGCGCCAGCGACTAACACACAAGCGACAAACACACCTGCTCCAACAAAAGAAGGTTGTGGTTGCGGATGTAATGGCGATAAAAGCAAGCGGCCTGCCAGCCCTGCAGCAACAAGCAAGCCGGTGTTAAAAGGTCGTCCACCAAAAATGAATAACACCTCTCCGGCGCGTGCGGCTTCACTGGCACGTCGGGCAGCTATGTCTGCGCAGGGTAAATCAGCGTTGCAAGGCAACGGACCTAGCAAGGCGCAAACTGCGCGTGCCGCTAACCCGAATATGTCGAGCCGTGATTTGGCAAAAGAAGTGCGTGAATCTCGTAGCAGCAAAGGTAAAGTTAAAACACAAGCCAAAAAGTGTGATCCGTGTGGTCGCATTCCGAAAAAATTTAGAAATGCAGAAGCCAATCCGGCAGCTGCACAGGATGCGCCGTGGAAAGTAGGTGCAAGTGAGACCAGTTATGGTCAGACCGTCACCGGTACCATGGTAGGCCGTAGTGAATCAGTAACCGGTGATGAGCCAAGTACTTGTCGTGCGGTAACGGGTACCGAATATTTAGGTGCGGATATTTTCCGCAGCTTTTGCCAAAGTGATCCGAACAAGGCGCCGCGTAAAGTGGGCTTGAGTGAAACTTCTCGCGGTAATTCAGTAACGGGAAACAAAGTTGGTCGCAGTAAAAAAGTAACCGGTGATGAGCCTGGTACATGTAAACAAGTGACAGGTAATGAGTATGTTGGTGCGAACCAGTCAGAAGCCTTTTGCAACACGCGGCCTACTGCAGGTCCATCCAAAATAGCAATGACTGAAACACGTAAAGGTAAAACGGTATCAGGCAACATCGTTACTCGTTCCGGAAGTGTGACAGGTGATGAGACTGGCAGTAACGCAAAACTTACGGGCACACAGTATATGAAGCGAACTGAAAGCAAGGCGCCAAGAAAAGTTGGCGTAAGTGACACACTTCGTGGTGGTGCGGTAACCGGTACCATGGTTGGCCGGAGTCAATCCGTAACAGGTGATGAGCCAGGTAGTTGCCGTAATGTTACCGGCGATGACTATGTTGGCAAGGAACAATACAGCAGTTTTTGTGGCAAAACGCCTGAACCCAGAGATTTTAAAAGTGGTGTATCAAATACATTAACTGGCAAACAGGTTACCGGCGTTATGACCGGACGTTCAGGCAAAACGACTGGCAACGAACCCGGTACATGTAAAGCTGTTACCGGTACACCGTATGCAGGCGAAGAACAGTACAAAAGTTACTGCAAACCGGAAGATGCAAGCTATGCAATGGCGCGTGCTCGTCGCAATAAAGCGACACCCGGTGCGGTGATGACAGGAATACAACCAGGCATCGGCGGCAAAATGACGGGTGAAAAGAAAGGTGCTTGTGAACCATTAACGGGTACACCTTATGTAGGTGCGGATCAATTTGCCGCAGCGTGCCCGGCAACACCGGCAAACAGTAGTAGCCCGGATTTTCCACAAACCGGTGCACCGTGGACAGAGTTCAGTATTGATTCACCAAATCATGCTGCACAGACAGGCGATGCGCACAGTTCAGTGACGGGTACACGTTACGAACAAGGTCATATAACCGGCCCGTTCGGTATGGCAACAGGCAAGATCACAGGTACCGAGGAAGTTCGTTTTGGCAATGGCAATACAACCGGCAGCCAAATCATGTCCGCAGTTGCTACGGCTGAGCCAATCGAAGGCCGTATCAAATCACGAATATCAGGTGAAGGTATGGATACGGGGCTGACGATTACAGGTGATGACTGGGATCGCGGTGATAATGTTACCGGTACCGAAGGTCGATCATCTGTTGGCCGCAATCCAACACGTCGCGGTGATATAACCAAGATGGGTGTCATGGCAAAGCCTGAAGCTAAACAAGAAGTACCAGTACCAGTAAGCAAGGTAACAGGTGGTAGTGGTAATACTGCTGAAGGCGCCATGGTCACGTATTCCGGCGGCGCGCGCGGATAACAAGTAACTTATATAAAGGCATGAATTGAGAAATCGATATGTTGAGTACAAGACGCAATCAATCACGTTCCATTAGCTGGTCGAGGAAAGCAGCACCGACTGTTCACGCTCGCAGCCGTGAAACGGTGCGTCGTGACAGCGTCCCCGACGTGCCAAACGTAGCCGGCTCACAGGGTATGCATGCCCTGACTCATGCTGATGAAAACAGAAAATTGTTTGCCTATGAGCAACGAGTTAAATCTGCTTTCGATAATATCGTACCTACCTTGAAGCATGTTTCAGCATTGCAACATGAAGAGGATTTTGAAAGCCGTGCACAAACCATGGCACAAAAAGAACTGGGCTTTAAACTGCCGGAAGATATTCTTGCCGATGCATGGGTAGATCAACTCGATATGCGACGCCTGTTCGCCTGGTCGGTGTTTGAAACATACCATCGTTTTTGTGATGATTTTTTTGCAACCGATCCGCTTAATCTTGCAGAAGATGAGTTCCAGAACTTTTTAATGCAGTGTGGTTTTCATACGCTGGATATCTCGCCATGTGCGGACGGACGTCTGGCACACGTAATTCGTTATGTTTTACGTCTGCCCTATCGTGCAGTAAGACGCAAATCTTATGCCGGTGCATTATTTGATATTAAAGACAGTCTTGAGAAATGGACTGAAACAGAACTGATGCGTTTTCGTGAAGGAAAACCCAATACAGCGGAAGAACCTACACGTTATTTGAAAACCGTTGTCTATCACTTCAGTTCGGTTGACCCGACACACGAAGGTTGCGCGGCACACGGCTCAGACACACAACGCGCAGCACAAGCCGGGCTGGATCGATTATTAGGCTTTCAACAAGCAGTACAAAATACTTTTTGTTGCGGGGCATCGATAGACCTGTTGCTGATTGGTCTGGATACCGATACGGATGCAATTCGTATCCATGTGCCCGACGCCAATGGCACAATTAGTCTGGACAATGCGTTTGATACCATCGACCTGTATCGCGAGACATTGAATTTGTCCGCAAAACAGGCAGAAGATTTTATTGTTAATCGCATACGCGAAGCGAATGCGTCGGTTGTTGAAGGTATGCAGCGGTTAATCACACGCTTTGTCGTAAGTAATATTTCACAAATCGATTATGTGCGTAACCACCACGGTGAGCACTATCAGGATATTGGTCATGCAGAACGTTTTATTGGTGCGGGAATCGGTTTTGAAGAAGTACAACTGCGCAATCTGACTTATTTTGCATACCTTGATACGGTTGAGGAAGCGACTGCGGATCTGGATGTTGGGGTAAAAATATTTTCCCGACTCAACGTATCACACGGATTACCTATTCCGATAGTTGTACGTTACGACTATCACGGTAATGTACCAGGCGCACGTGAACGCAGCATCACACACTGTCACCGAGTTGCGGATGCATTGAAATCACGTTACGCCGCATTGGCTGATAACGGTTTGTTACATACTTTATTAGTGGTGCGCGATTGTCATGCTGGTGGGCAAATTGAAATTATTGGTTCGTCTTTAAGCGAGCCGGCAACACAGGAGGCGCACTAATGAAGATATGTCAGGTTGAAAGACCATTGGTCGCTACTAATCGCATCCCAGGCCTGGAACACAAGCATATGCAAGTGGTTCGTGATGGAGAAGCGATGATGGTTGCTGTTGATGCGGTCGGTTGTATCCCCGGTGACTGGGTAATATGTGTAGGCAGTTCTGCTGCACGTGAAGCGGCCGGAAGCAAAGAGTATCCGAGTGATTTTACAATTGTAGGAATTATTGATCACTGGCCACCCGAAAAGGCGGCGAAGTAATGCAGATACTACAAGTTGAAGGTCCACTGGTATGCACAAAACGTGTGGACGGTTTGCAACAAAGCAGTTTACGTGTGTTATTGGACAAGCGTGGTGCTCGACATGTGGCGGTTGATCCGGTTGGTGCAAGAGCGGGGAACTGGGTATTTACCTCGAGCGGTTCTGCTGCACGTTATGCGACGGGTGATTTCACTATCCTGACGGATCTCACCATCGCCGGAATTATAGATGAATGGGAAGGCGATAAAGGTTAACCCAGGAAAGCTTAAGCAAAGAGAAGTTGTAACGTAACAAAATGATTTTAGTTAAACCAACGAGTTAGTAGGAGACATAAAATGGCCAAAGATACATACGGCATTGCACTGGGCATGATTGAAACACGCGGGTTAGTACCTGCCATTGAGGCGGCGGATGCCATGACCAAGGCAGCCGAAGTCCGCTTGATAGGACGCGAATTTGTTGGCGGTGGCTACGTTACCGTACTGGTTCGCGGTGAAACGGGTGCAGTGAATGCAGCGGTACGTGCCGGTGCAGATGCTTGCGAACGGGTTGGTGACGGACTGGTGGCAGCACATATCATTGCGCGTCCACATAAGGAAGTCGAACCAGTATTACCAGCAGGTAATCCAGCTGCAGAATAAAGTTGCAAGCAAGATTTACTTTTAACTAGACAGGAGAAACTACCATGGCCAACGATTACGGTATAGCACTGGGCATGATTGAGACACGCGGGTTAGTACCTGCCATTGAGGCGGCGGATGCCATGACCAAGGCAGCCGAAGTCCGATTAATAGGACGTGAATTTGTTGGCGGTGGCTACGTTACCGTACTGGTTCGCGGTGAAACGGGTGCAGTGAATGCGGCGGTACGTGCCGGTGCAGATGCCTGCGAACGGGTTGGCGACGGACTGGTGGCAGCACACATCATTGCGCGTCCACATAAAGAAGTCGAACCAGTATTACCAGCAGGTGATAGCAAGGCGGCTGCAGCATAAAGTTGCAAGCAAGATTTACTTTTAACTAGACAGGAGAAATTACCATGGCCACCGAATACGGCATTGCACTGGGCATGATTGAGACACGCGGGTTAGTACCTGCAATTGAAGCGGCGGATGCCATGACCAAGGCAGCCGAAGTCCGATTAATAGGACGTGAATTTGTTGGCGGTGGCTACGTTACCGTACTGGTTCGCGGTGAAACGGGTGCAGTGAATGCGGCGGTACGTGCCGGTGCAGATGCCTGCGAACGGGTTGGCGACGGACTGGTGGCAGCACACATCATTGCGCGTCCACATAAAGAAGTGGAGCCAGTGCTGAGCGAGCAGAACGCTAACAGTCGTCCAGCTCGTAGCTAATGTGAAGTGATACTTTCAGTATGCTTTACGTTAACGCTGATGAACGAGTGCTCGGTTATCTCGGTCGAGCCCTGAGCTTTGAGTTTTCTGCGGTGCAGCAATACAGCACCCAGGCAAGACTCGCAACAAGCTGGGGCCTGGCCGAGGCAGCCGAGCAGTTCAGTACTGAAGCGAATGAAGAACTGAAACATGTTGATCGTATTATCGGACGCATGCTGGCACTTGGGGTTGCACCTAATGCGTCGCAGTTAAGACCGGTAAAGCTCGGCAAAAATTTGAGTGAGCTGTTGAGCAATAACGTTATCTTTGAGAATGAAATTATTAAATTTTATCAGGATGCAACACGGTATTGTGCTTCCGTGGGTGATCACGACAACCGACTGTTTTTTGAAACGCTGCTCAATGAAGAGAAAGAACACAGTGCTGAATTTTCTCGCTGGCGCAGTGAGTTGCAACAAACGACTTCCGGCACAACAACGCGAACGACTTTTTAAAGGAGTATGGCGATGAGTGAAAAATGGCAAGAACGTAAACGACCAGTGCGTCTGGAAAAACGTTATGAGTTTGAGAATTATCAAAACTTGCGTGACTTTCTTGACAGTGCGGCTGAAATTTCTGAAAAAATAGAATTGTATCCCGATATGGGTTTCGGACGTGATTACGTCAACATTACGATTTATGCTGAAGAAGGTGCAGATGCACTGGCACAAAATCAGCATCAGTTTGCCAGTCAGCTGGATGCATTAGCTGCAACGACCGAGCGAGTCTAGGGTCATTGTTGTGGCTATCATTGCACTGGTAGGCAACAAAGGTGGCGCAGGAAAAACAACTTTATCGGTAAACCTGGCTGCCATATTGGCACAACATGATGCAACAGTCGTGATTGATGCCGATCCACAAGGTTCCGCTGCACAATGGCGTGGTCTTGCCGATAGTGACAATGCACCACAAGTTGTATCCGCAAGTGAAAATGAAGGCGAAGATCTTGACGCGCAGATTCAACAACTGCAACAGCAATTCAGATATGTCATCATCGATTGTCCTCCCTCGGTGCACGCTCCACAAACGCATATTGTTCTACGCTACGCTGATTTGGCATTAATACCGGTACAACCCTCGCCGGTCGATATGTGGGCAACCATACATATAGAAAAAGCTATCGAACTGGCGCTGGAAAAGAATCCACAACTCAAAACTGTAATGTTCATCAACCAGCTTGAACCGCGCACTACCTTGTCACGCCTGGTACGTGAAGCACTGGAAGAAATTGACTTTCCTGTTGCGCAGACGGCAATACGTCGTCGCGCTATTTATCGCGCCAGTGCGCTGGAAGGTAAAAGTGTATTACAAATGGGTCAGCGTGGTGCTGAAGCGGTGAATGAACTTGATCAACTTATTAATGAGGTAATATTGCGATGACTGCAAAAGATAAAACGCGCCAGAAACTGCTTGATTCCATGCGTAAGACAAAAGCCGCGGTCTCCAGCAAGCCAGCTCCTGCTGCAGAAGCGACGCAAAGCAATGATACGGCAAAGCTTATGTCTGCTAAAAAAGTCAAACCTGAATCTACTGTAGCAGCCAGATCGAGTAACCGTACACAACGCAAGACTAATCACCAAACACACGATCCTTTCCAAAGTCGAGGCCGTGTCTGGCCAGATTAACATTTCAAACACATCGATAATAATAGATGTATGCAGGTTAAATTATCGATTATTAGTAATCTGTTTGGTGAGACATACTTACCATACTTTCATGGCGACTAAAAGTGGAACAGGAATATGGCGATGCTTAGTAACTTACTTATACCGGCAGTTTTATTTTTTGCCCTGGGGTTCTTCGCCCGGATAATTAAGTCCGATCTGCGTTTGCCGCAAGATTTGGCAAAGATGTTATCAATATATCTACTCATGGCTATCGGCTTGCACGGTGGGTATGAACTTGGTAAGGCTGAATTGTTACCTGCATTTTATTCCGTATTATGGGCAATTATTCTTGGCTTTACATTACCCGTGATAGGGTATTTATTGTTGCGTGCTACTCGTCGAGTCGATCGCATGAATGCTGCAGCTATCGCAGCACATTATGGTTCAGTTAGTGCGGGTACTTTTTTAACGGCGATAGCCTATCTGGACAACGTTAACGTTAGTTATGAATCCTATCCCGTGATTATGTTGGCAATAATGGAATCACCCGCGATAATTGTCGGCCTGTTAATGGCATCATGGTCGCGTCAACAAGCTGCAAATGCCAAGGGAATGCGCGTTGATAGCGGCGGTGTAGTAACACTTGATGCTGGCAATGGAAACAGTCAGTTTGGAAAGTTGATGCATGAAGCGTTTACCAATGGCAGTGTGGTATTACTTATTGGCTCAATGATTATTGGCGCTATTTCTTCACCTTCATCCATGGCCAAACTATTTCCGTTTATTGACGAAATATTTATGGGGGTGTTATGCCTGTTCCTGTTTGAGATGGGACTGGAAGCGGCCCGCCGCATACGTGAGTTTCGGAAAGTAGGATCAGTATTAATCATCTTTGGTCTGACCATGCCACTGATTGGTGGCTTTATTGGCATTGCAGTGGGCTTTTATGCGCTGGGTATGAGCGTAGGTGGTACTACCCTGGTTGCTGTGCTTGGTGCAAGTGCATCATATATTGCAGTGCCCCCGGCAATGCGTCTTGCCGTACCCGAAGCCAATCCATCGTTTTACCTTACGCTTGCGCTGGGCATTACGTTTCCATTCAATGTAATTATCGGTATTCCTTTGTATCACTATCTTGCGACCGTTGTTGCATCCTAATGCAGGAGACTTGACATCATGCATAGACTTTTTCCTGAAAAACTGGTCAATATTATTACAAGTGATGTGCTTGAAGATAATTTAGTTAAAACTGTTCGTAAGCGTGGCGCGAGTGGTTATACGATTGTGAGAGCGCGTGGTGCGGGGTCCAGCGGCGAACAGTCTGGCATGCTTGATGTCGATACGAATATTAAGCTGCATGTGATTATGCCTGCAGAGAAGATGCCGGGTCTTCTTGATGATTTGGAAAGTTTAACAAACAAAGGTCATCATCTTATTGTTTATGTTTCAGATGTTGCAGTGTTAATGCCTGAAAAATTCATATCGCCAATGGATTGATTAAAGTTGTCAGGTAAAAATTAGCATGTCGACGTTAAAGTATAAATTATTTCCTTTTTTGCGCTGGTTCCCGCTCACAGCTGTCAAACTGCGTGCCGACGCAATTGCCGGTATTACTGTGGCATTGATTCTCGTGCCGCAAAGTATGGCGTATGCGCAACTTGCCGGCTTACCGGTTGTATATGGGTTATATGCGTCATTTGTACCGGTAATTATTGCATCGTTATGGGGCTCATCAAATCAGCTGCATACCGGGCCGGTTGCCATGTTATCGTTGATGTCGGCAGCAGTACTGATTTCATTTGCCAGTCCGGGTAGTCCGGATTTTATCGAGCTATCTATCATGCTGGCATTAATGGTCGGTATACTGCGGCTGGCCTTGGGTGTATTCAAGCTGGGTGCGATAGTTAATTTACTTTCAAGCCCGGTTATCGTGGGCTTCACCAATGCGGCAGCATTAATTATCGGGCTATCTCAATTAAGTAAAGTGTTTAACGTACCTTTTCCGCGCACCGATTCCTATCTTTCCGATCTCTGGCGAGTACTCGAACAAGTTCCGCAACTACATTGGGCAACTGTCCTGTTTGCCATCGGCACGTGGTTACTGGTAGTTGTGTCGAAACGGATTTCACCGGTTTTACCCGGTATATTGGTTGCTGTTGTTGTTGCAACGTTTGTCAGTGCCTGGACCGGTTATGAAGATAAAACAACAGTATCCATTGATCAAATTCGTGACAAAAAAACGGTTGATGCTATTGATGAATATCAACAAGTCAATACCTACATAAAAAAACAAACAAATGAAATCGCTGTACTGAAACGCAATGCTGAAAAACTTGAAGAGCAGGGTGGATTGGCACAGATAGAAAAGGCCGCGCAGTTAATGGCAACGGCCAGAGTCTATGCACATCAACTTAAATCTCTTAAAGCTGAAAATACCGTTCGGCAGGTAACATTACATGCGCTGACACTGAAAAGAGCGGTTGATACTAATGAACCAGATGTGTTTTATTCCAGTGCTGCATTTCCAGCGGGATCTACGCCGGGAGAAAAAATCTGGCGTTTTAGTCAGGTTTCAGATAAGGGTATTATGCTTTCAGCCGGCGGCGCGGTAGTCGGAAATATTCCACAGGGTTTACCAAGCTTTCAGGTTCCCGTTATTCAATGGGAATTAATATGGGCACTATTACCGGCAGCATTAGTCATGGCACTGATCGGATTTATGGAAGCCACGTCGATATCAAAAGCCATCGCCACCAGCACGGGTGAACGTATTAATACCAGTAAGGAATTAATCGGACAAGGGTTGGCAAATATTGCGGGCAGTTTCTTCAGTTCATATACAGTAAGCGGTTCATTCTCGCGTTCCGCGGTGGCGGCGCGTACCGGCGCTAAAACGGGCATGTTTGCGATCATTAGCGCTATCGCAGTGGTGTTAGTCTTGTTGTTCTTTACGCCCTATTTGTATCATTTGCCACAAGCTGTATTGGCGGTTATTGTTATGCTGGCTGTATTTGGTCTGATTCGTATTTCGCCCCTGATTCATGCATGGAAAGTCGACAGGGTAGGCGCCTTGATTGGTATTACGACATTTTTTGTTACACTTTATATGGCGCCTGCAATAGCAAACGGCATTTTGGTAGGCATTGTGTTGACAGTAGTTCAATGTCTGGTTCGCACCATGAAGCCTCGTTCTGAGATAGTTGGTAGGAAAATCAATGGTACACTTGGTGGTATTCGTGCACATGGCTTACAACCCATTAGTGAACATTTTGTACCGGTACGGTTTGATGGATCTTTGAGCTTCATTAATGTCGCTTATTTCGAAGATATCGTACTGGAGGCGCAGAGAGAATTTCCGAATGCGAAAGCGATTCTCGTGGTCGGTAGTGGTATTAATGATATTGATGCATCCGGTGACGAAAAAGTACGCGAAGTGGCAAAACGGCTTAAAGAAGTTGGTGTGGATCTCATGTTCAGTAGTCTTAAGCACCAAGTGTTGACTATTTTTGAAAATAGTGGCCTGGTTAATGAGTTAGGTCATGAGAAATTTTTTCCTGACAAGCAAAGTGCACTGGAAAATTTAAAAGAACGTTTCGATAAAAGTCCTTAGTGTTGTTTTGAGCTGACAATCGAAAAAAAAGGCTATGCAGAACTTTAACGTGACACCTTTAATAGAAGGATGAGTATGAATAATAAATCGGATAACAGCTATACACCACCCGGTGCAATGCCTGATTATTTGATTCGGCATGCCACATTACGACAATTACAGGTGTTTGAATCAATTTATCGACTGGGCAGTTTTACACGGGCTGCTGAAGAATTGTTTCTTACCCAGCCAACCGTATCCATGCAAATCAAAAAACTGGCTGACGTTATCGGCTTGCCATTGTTCGAGCATGTTGGTCGAAACGTTGAGCCGACCGAAGCAGGTATTGTGCTGTATGATGCGTGTCGTCATATGTTTGAAACCTTATCGAATCTGGAAATGATGATTTCCGATCTGAAAGGCTTGAAACGCGGGCGTCTGCGTCTGGGCGCGATTACCACCGCTAAATATTTTGCTCCCGAGGTATTGGGAGAATTCTGTATGTTGCATCCCGGAATTGATGTTGCGTTAAAGGTAACGAATCGCGACAGAATTATCGATCGTATGCGCAACAATGAAGATGACCTTTATATTATGGGTCAGACACCCTCTGCGGAAATCGAAGTTGAGTCTTTTCCCATTGCACCCAATCCCCTGTGCGTCATGGCGTCACGCGATCATCCCCTGGTAGGCCAAAAAAATATTCCAATTGAACGAATCGCCGAGGAAAAATTTCTTCTGCGTGAACCGGGTTCCGGGATACGCGATGTAACCTTGCGCCTGTTTGATTCCATCGGCCTGCGGCCAAATGTACGAATGGAACTGGCAAGCAATGAAGCCATTAAACATGCAATTGTTGGCGGTCTTGGTATATCGATATTATCACTCCATACATTAACGCTGGAGGGCCTTGATGGACCGGTTGCCATTCTTGACGTGGAGGGATTTCCTATTTTACGTGAATGGTACCTTGTTTATCCAAAAGGTAAGGAGCTCTCTATTGTTGCCAAGGAATTCATGTTGTTTTCAAAAGGTCTGGAAGGACGCATGAATGAACGAATGGAAACGCTCTGGCCGGGCTTTACTCAAATAGCAAAACGGCAGGCCAGGATTGCAAAAACTTCCGGGAAAACGGCGGCTAAAACTTCCGGGAAAACCAGCAAGAAAAAATAAGTCTGTATCGCATATAAATCTATAATAAATACATATATTGTCGCTATTTCCTGTTCGTTATTAGAACAGGAATTAGATATATTCTAAAGTGTAATTAATCTCTTCCAATCCTGCGTTTCATTACTTAAGTAATCTATTGTCTGACCGATTAATCATTGTAAGCAAATGATTAATCTACACTGCGATATATACATATTGAAGTCAGGTAATGAAGGACCATTAATATTATGCAAAATTCACCTCAGGTTCAGGCATTAACAACGGACATCATTCTTGTGTTGAATACTGCCAACACGTTTGAGATCGATGAGTATGAAGTCTTTACGCTTGCATATGAGGCATGGTATGGCCGCCCCGCAGATATCAGGGAAATTGAGCCAGAGTATGCGCGCTATATGTTAAATGGCGTCATTCCCGCGTGGGTGCGCAGTTATTGTCGGAACTTTGTCAGTCTTGATACTGTGCAGGCCTTTTCGCTGTATGCAAACACTGATGACTCAACCGGAAAATTTTTACGACAGCTTATAATAGGTGCATGTCTTGTTATTTCCATGCTGGTCGTTGCGGGTACAATAAACATATAACTATCAAATAAAACCCTTAAAAATAAATTTAATCTTCAGTTGCGTTTCACGCATGGTTAATAAAAGCTGAAGCAATTCACCTGTTGGTTAGTCTCATGCTTCTGTTTTGTCTATAGCTGATCACCGTTTTTACCAGTTAGTAAATAATCATATTCATACGCACTAATTTGACGCCCCTGTATGGCAGGAGTACAGTCTAAAAAAATTGAATACCAGTATAAAGCAGTCAAGTATTCATACGTTCTAATATAAACAAGTTCTTAAATAAGACTAATAACTAAACTTATAGGGGCTGGACTTATGGCAGAAAATCAACAACGCGAGGCGCACTGGGCGAAAACCCGCAACCTCATGATCATCCACTTATCCATCTGGTTTGTATTTGCTTTCCTGGTACATTGGTTTGCAAATGCACTAAATGGCATAAGTTTTCTTAATTTCCCGCTCGGCTATTACATGGCAGCACAGGGCTCCCTGTTTGCTTTTGTGATTCAGCTGTTCATCTTTGTAAAACAACAAGACAAAATCGACCGTGCATATGGCATGGCCGAAGATGACGATTAAGGGGAGAAATACAAATGAGTTTTTTTAAAATGAAGGGAGATTTTATTGATAATCTTCCTAAAATATATGGTCTCTATACGGGTGGCTTTTTATTATTCGTCGCGTTAATGGCTGTGTTGGAACAAATGGGAGTTAAAGCCGACACCATTGGTATCCTGTTCGTGGCATTTACGATTGTCATCTATGCGGCAATTGGTTGGATGTCACGCACCATGCAGGTGGATGCCTATTATGTCGCGGGTCGACAGGTTCCCCCGGTATTTAACGGCATGGCAACTGCTGCGGACTGGATGTCGGGTGCATCGTTCGTGGCGATGGCTGGTGGCATTTACATGGGTGGTCATTCCTACCTGGCGTTCGTAGTTGGTTGGACTGGTGGCTATGTACTGGTGGCAGTGTTAATGGCACCTTACTTACGCAAGTTCGGTTGCTATACCGTGCCTGATTTTATTGGTACACGTTACGGTGGCAATGCAGCCCGTTTACTGGCGGTATTAGTGCTTGTTATCGCATCCTTTACGTATGTAACTGCACAAATCAATGCAACAGGTACCATCGCGTCACGCGCCTTACAAATTCCATTTGAAATTGGCGTGTGGTTTGGTCTGGTTGGTATTCTGATTTGTTCCATGCTGGGTGGTATGCGCGCGGTAACCTGGACACAGGTCGCACAGTATATTGTGTTAATTATTGCCTACCTGGTTCCCGTGTTCTGGATGTCAACCAAACAAGGGTTTGGTTTTATCCCACAGTTCGCATACGGTGATGCCGTGGCGCGCATCGGTGAGCTGGAAACCTTGCACCAAATTGGCATACTGAAACCTGCCGCAGATGTGGGTAAAAACTTCCCCGGTCTCGCGGCATTGACTGGCCCACATGCAGCAGCAGGCGACTCTGCAATGGCAGCATGGAAGTTTGTGACTTTGGCAGCCTGTATGATGTTGGGTACTGCTTCGCTACCGCACATTTTGATGCGTTACTTCACAACAAAGTCCGTGCGTGCTGCGCGTACCTCGGTTGCGTGGTCATTGTTCTTCATTACGCTGCTTTACTTCACCGCACCAGCTTTGGCGACCTTCACCAAGTTACAGATTCTGGATCCCAATCTGGCGACCAGCATCATTGGCAAGTCGTTTGAAAGTGTGATGCAGCTGGAGTGGATTCAGAAATGGAGCTCGGTGGGTATGTTGGCCATCACGGACGCGAACAAGGATGGCATATTACAAATCAACGAGTTCTTCATGCGTGGCGACATCGTTGTGTTGGCGACACCTGAAATTGCCGGTTTACCTTATGTTATTTCCGGTCTGGTTGCTGCCGGCGGTATGGCCGCGGCGATGTCAACAGCAGATGGTTTACTGTTAGCCATTGCCAATGCACTGTCGCATGATTTGTACTACAAAATCATCGATCCACAAGCTGAAACCAGAAAACGTTTGATCGTGGCACGTGTGCTACTCATCGTGATTGGTGCAGCCGGTGCCATTGTCGCCAGTATGAAGCTCACCAGTATTCTGGGTGCGGTGGCCTGGGCATTCTGCTTTGCCATGTCTGGCCTGTTCTTCCCGCTGGTACTTGGCGTATGGTGGAAGCGTGCAAATCGCGCAGGCGCTATTGCTGGTATGGCCATAGGTCTCGCAACCGGGACCTGGTACCTGTACATGGTGCAATGGGGTGGTATGACACCGTGGGTTGGACTGGACCATCTGCGCTTTGGTATTGTCGGCGCATCGGCCAGTTTGATCGCCATGGTGGTTGTCAGCCTGATGACGAAGGAACCCGATGCAGAAACGCAAGCCATGGTCGATGAGGTCCGTATACCGAAAGGGAATACTATCCTCAGCGCCGATCATTAATGCGTTAGTAACAGGAACGTTAATATTGCCGGGGCGAACACAATTCGCCCTGGCATTATTTTTTTGTCGAATAACAAAAATAAATTAGAATCACGCTATGACTGAAGCATTCCCGCTATGGGTTATTATCCTTGATTACATACTCGGTGCCATTATGTGGACACTGGTTGGCCGCTTCGGTATGCGACTGTTTTTACCCGAAGAAAGCCGGTTTTTCTTTTCACGGTTTTTTATCCGGGTGACAGATCCATTATTAAAATTGTTCGCACCGATTACGCCAAACTTTCTGGTCGCACCAATGGTGCCACTATATGTCGCCTGGTTTTTTTACATGGCACGCTTTTATGTCATGCCCTGGTTGCTGGGATACTCGGTGATGGGCATGTTATCGTTTCCACTGGAAAGCGAAATAGCACAAGGTGTGGCTTACTTGATCGGGCTCCTTGTAAACTAAATTAAGTTATCCAGGTAATTTGAGACTAGCCTTTGTCAATGCTCACACCTCAATCTCATACACCACTCATTGCTTTACCCGTGCTGGTTGTCGATTTGGAAACCACCGGCCTTGATGTAAAAAACGATCGTATTGTGCAAGTTGCCGCAAAAGCTATGTTAGGCGACAAGGAACAGCCCGAAATAGAACTGAACTCACTGGTTAATCCCAACTGTGTCATTCCCGCTGCTTCAACAGAAATCCACAATATTTCAGATGATGATGTCGCATCAGCGCCAACTCTGGTAGAGCTTGCAGAGCAAATCAGGATACTCTTCAGCGGCAGAGTAATTGTTGGGCACAACATCGGTTTTGATATCGGCGTGTTACGCCATGAATTTGCACGGGAAGGCATTGACTGGCAAGAACCTGTATCAATTGATATTCGACAATTATTTGGTGCAATGCAACCAAATTTTCCCGACTTAAGTCTTGAAACCATCACATTAAATTTTGGTATCAAGATAGTAAATCGTCATACCGCGATGGGTGATTGCACCGCGACCGCGGATGTATGGGCAAAATTGGTTACTGTACTACGTGAAAATGATATCCGGACGCTCAGCGAGGTCAGAGCGTTAGCGAACCAACGTCAGGATCTCATTCTGGGTCAACATCAGGCAGGCTGGTTCGATGTACCTGCCGGACTGGATGCGCAATCAAGCATCCCCGGGCTGGCTATTGCCACGCCACGTATTGATAGTTATGTATTTGAACATTACATAAAGGATGTGATGCATCACCCTGCAATAACAATCGATGCAAGCATGACACTCACCGATGCAGCCGCAAAAATGGTGGATCAGCAAGTCGGTTGTTTGTTGATTACCGACACAGAAAATCATCCGGTCGGTATTATCACTGAAAGCGACATACTTCGTAGCAGCGCAAACAAGGAAAATGTACTGGCAAGAATGTCTGTTGCCGAAATCATGACAAGTCCGGTCGAGTGTATACATAAAAACGACATGCTTTATCGTGCGCTGTCACGCATGGACAGATTACACATTTGTCATTTATGTGTAACAGACGCAAGTGAACAGGCATTGGGTATGATTTCACAGCGTGACTTGCTGCAATACCGTGCGCGTGGCACACAAATGTTGAGTGATGCGATCGACTTTTCTGAAGATACCGCGTCTCTGGCCGCTGCATACTCGCAAGCAACGTCGGTGGCCCGACAATTACGTAATGAACAACTCAATGGTTGCGAGATTGCGCGTGTCATTTCCACAGAATTACGCGCAGCAACCGCATGCGCAGCAAAAATAGCCATTAAGCAGATGGAACAGGAGGGAGAAGGCCAGGCTCCCGCAGACTGGTGTGTGTTTGTGCTCGGCTCAGGTGGTCGCGGTGAAAGTTTATTAACTGCCGATCAGGATAACGCCTTAATTCATGCCGGTTCGATTGATGATGATAGTTGGTTTCAGGAATTCAGTCTGCGTCTTGCCAATATTCTGGATGAAATTGGTATTCCTTTTTGCGAGGGAAAAGTGATGGCCTCTACACAACAGTGGCGCGGCAACATTGAACAATGGAATAAACGGGTAGAGCATTGGATTAGCAGGGCAAATTCAGACGACATTCTGAATGTCGATATTTTTTATGATTTAATTCCGGTTGCCGGACAGCTTGAGTTGGCAAAAACCTTACACAGAAATGCCATCAAGATCGCGGCAAGTTCACCAACCTTTATCAATTTAATGGCGCAATCGGTACGGGGTTTTGCGCCCCGATTCGGTATGCTCGGCAAGCTTGCCAGTGAAGCAGGCAGAGTGAATCTGAAACGCGACGGACTGCTTCCACTGATCAGTTTCGCAAGGACGCTCGCACTACGAATCGGGTCTGTGTCGCGGGCCACGCCCGAGCGCCTGCGAGATGCGATTGCAGCAAACAAACTTGCAAAAAAAGATGGTGAGCGATTGATTGTATTGCATCAGAAATTGTTAACACATGTATTAAACCAGCAACTGGAAGATATAAATTCAGGCATACCCGCTGGCAGCAAGGTCGTAACAAAATCGCTGGATAGCAGTGAGTACAATACGTTAATTAAAGATCTGAAACATCTTGATACTATGGTGAATGAAATTCAAAGTTTAATATCTGCTTAAGCAGTGGGTAATGAGTTTTCTAGTATTAAATCAGTACGAAGGGTTTTTCGTAGATCCTCTCGTACAGATTGCCAGCGAAAGCGAACAGAGTTGATAACAATCTCACCGTCTAGCTGTTTAAATTCATCAACCACGGGAGCCCAATCCAGTAGTGCCTGAGGACTGTGGGTGAACGGGCCTTCATCATCAGTGACAGATTGCCAGTTAGTCATACTGAGTCGTTGCCGAATGTGCGCAACACCGTCACTGTATTTATCTCCCGCATCGGCAGGTATGCCGGTATTCTCCAGAATGTTTATCACACAAGTTTGAACCAGATTCGAAACCTGCTTTTCATCTGCGTCAGGGTGATGCATGAGTAATCCTCCTGCGTATACTGCAAGGTCGGATAAACATGCCAGCCAGATTTGCCACTTTGCGATGTTTATGGATTTAACAAAAGGCGGATCATCGAATAACTCCGGGTAACGCATACCAGCACGGGTACGGAGATATCCATATAATGATGTTTGCGCGACAAAGCTGGCGCGGGTATTGAGAAAATCTTGCAGACTCGCCTCATCATTCACCGGCTTGAGACGGTGCCAGCGTCCAAAACCAAAATATTCACCCAGTGTCTTGAGCAGTATTCCCGGGTGTGAGATAACTTGAATTATAGTTTTTATGGCTTCGCGCATACCGTTCTACAGTTTATGTGATTATGTGTGGGCAATTATTGTCAGACACCTTTGGTTCTTCACAGCCAGACATTTATTTTCGCCATACCTTCACCGTTAAAGGCCAACTAACTGTCCGGGGCTTGTTAATATCACCCCAGGCAGCCTGCAGTTTATCTGAAAATTGATCAAGCGGGTTGCGCATATTTTTTTTCTGGTATGTTTTCACCGCGGACCAGGTACCAAGATAACCCATCAAATCATTGAAATGCCAGGGCAGCTGCATTGAAAAATCCGCTGGAGTAACTGACTGGAAAGGGAATTCTATATCCTGATAGCCATTTTCAACAATACGCCGTTCAAATGACCAGTATTCGCCCAGCACGTCGCGATACAAGGAAGCGATAAGTTGGTCAACGGCCGGATTGACCTGCATGAGATTATAGGTCCAAACGGCCAGTATCCCGTCCGGTTTTAACACGCGCTGTACTTCTTTGGTAAATGTTGCCAGATTAAACCAGTGTAATGCTTGTGCCACTGTTATCAAATCCAGGCTTTGTGAGTCGATGCAACTGTGATCTGCCAATGCGACACGGTATACGATATTGTGTTTTTGCACTGCATTGCTGATCTGTTTTTCGCTGGCATCGGTTGCAATAACCTGTCGATAAAATTTTGCCAGCTCGACAGCAGACTGTCCGGTACCGGTTGCGCAATCCCATGCACAGTCATGGTTGTTGGTAACGGATGAAAGATACTGATATAACTCATCAGGATAAGCAGGGCGAAATTGTGCATAGTCCCTGGCATGACCGGAAAATAAATCCTGAAATTCGTTTCCCATAGTCTGACGATTACTTGCCGAGCCAGATAAATTCAACCCGAATACCGCTGGGTTCGTAACACATCATATGTTTGGCCGGGCCTTCACCTAATAGCTCGGGCGCAAATTCAATCGCAACTTTATCCTTTAATTTATTATAAACAGTATTCAAGTCATCTTCGCTTGCGACGGTAAATGCTATATGGTGCAAACCTATATTGTTATTTTTGTCAAAAGCAACCGGGGATTCGGTTTTAGCCTGCCACAGGGTGATCATATTGCTGCCATCAGAGACAAAAATAGCGGGATAATCATTGTTACGTTTTACTTCGTCCCAACCAAGTAGTTGTGTAAAAAATTTCGCTGACGCTTCAAGCCTGTTTACCGTCAGGCCAACATGATGTACACCTTGTGTTAGTTTAGTCATTGTTTTTTAGCTCCCTGTCCAGATAATCCAGTTCATTGATTATCTGATTATATTCTACATCATTAATATTTTTGTCATGCAGAATCCTTCGAAACTTCTCATCAGATTCAATCCACTGCATCACGTCGACATGTTTTCCGTTACGGGCATTGATTCGCATTGATTCAAGACGTCGGGTTAAATATTTTTTATTATTGTCATCGAAATCTGTTTTCCGGATTAGTTCGATGTACTCACTGATATCACTGGCAATACCAAAATTGACGAATGATCGCACACCAAATATAAATGTCACAATCAGTAAAATACTGATAACAGCAGCGGAGATTAGACACCCTTTCAACAGGTTTTTTTTGTTTTCGGACATGGGCATAGCCCTGTTAATCAAGAAAATAGTAGATGCAGTATATTATAATGGTTTGAGTTTATGTATATTTGCTTCCCAGTTTTTACCATCAAATTTTTCGACCGTTATTTTCTTGATCGTCGAATCATCCAAACATCGTGCATTGATGCTGATACCATCTGGATGTGAACGGGGAATATAAAATGATTTGATGCCACAAGTCTTGCAAAACAGATGTTTTGCTTCATGCGTATCAAAGGTATAGGTTGCCAGGTTATCTTCGCCGCGCAGCAGTTTGAATTTCGATTTGGGTACTATCAGATGCAAATATCCGCTGCGTGAGCAGATTGAACAATTACATTCAGATATTTCCAGTTCTTCAGGCGCTTCGACTTCATATTTTACTGCACCACAGTGACAACTGCCTTTATGAATCATTTTTATTCAGCAGAAGATTCAGGTTATTCATTTATACCGCCTTTGGTTAAGGCAGCGGGATCGAGCAATCGTTGCAGCTCTTCTTCACCCAGGTCGGTTTCTTCCATTGCTACTTCAAAAATGGCACGGCCTTCCTTGTAGGCTTTTTTGGCTATTGCGGCGCCTTTTTCGTATCCTATTACGCGGTTAAGTGCGGTAACCAGAATGGGGTTTTTATCCAGCGCCAGTGCGATATTTTCTTCGTTTACCGTGAAATCCTTGAGGGCTTTGTCTGCCAACACTTTGCAAACGTTGCTGAGGATCTGAATACTCTGTAACAAATTATAGGCAATAAGTGGCAACATCACGTTTAACTGGAAATTGCCTGATGCGCCAGCTGTGGTGATCGTTGTCTGGTTACCAAATACTTGTGCGCAAACCATGGCAACTGCTTCGGGAATAACCGGGTTAACTTTTCCTGGCATGATTGAACTGCCCGGTTGTAATGCAGGGAGTGCGATCTCACCAATACCGGCCAGCGGTCCCGAGTTCATCCAGCGTAAATCATTGGCAATTTTCATCAGCGCAACAGCCAGCGTGTTTAATTGCCCGTGCATTTCGACTGCTGCATCCTGCGTCGCCAGCCCAACAAACTTGTTCGCCATACTGGTAAACGTTATACCTGTTTCAGAGTAGAGCGCTTCAGCCACGTGTTGGCCAAAAGCTTCGTGGCAATTAACGCCGGTGCCAACTGCAGTCCCGCCTTGTGGTAATGCGTGTAAACGCTCAATGCTGTCTTCGATACGTTCCATACTGTAACGAATTTGATCACGCCAGGTCAGCAATTCCTGTTCCAGGGTGACCGGCATGGCATCCATTAAATGAGTGCGGCCAGTTTTTATAATATGCTGTAACTCAGTTGCTTTGACTTCCAGCGTTTTACTCAGATCTGCAAGGGCAGGCATGAGTTGTTCGGTGATTTCAAGTGTCGCGCTGACATGAATACAGGTGGGAATAACATCATTGGAACTCTGGCTCATGTTGACATGATCATTGGGATGTACATCCCGGCCTGAATCGCTTGTCGCGAGCGTGGCAATCACTTCATTGGCATTCATGTTGGTGCTGGTACCGGAACCCGTCTGGAAAATATCGATGGGGAACTGTGAATCATACAAACCGTCAGCAACATCATCTGCCGCATGCTTGATTGCAGCGCAGGTTTTATCATCCATTAAACCAAGCTTGTTGTTGGCAACGGCACAGGCGTGTTTTACCAAACCCAGCGCACGAATGAATGCACGTGGCATGGTAATACCGCTGATTGGAAAGTTTTCCACGGCACGCTGGGTTTGCGCCGCATACAATGCATCAGCCGGTACCTGCATTTCACCCATGCTGTCTTTAACGGTGCGCATTTTTTGTTTTTTATTAGCCATGTTGTTCCTTTAATCCCGCGGGCAATTCGGTTTCTATATTCACATTACGCCACTCGCGTATCGTTTCTTCTACGACACGCCAATTGTCATCTTCCTCTCGTTCCAGCAATACATCTTTCAAGATAACAAATACCTTGCCGTCTGAGGCCAGCATGTGTTCTTCCAGTTCAAATCCAATGCGGCGCTGTAGTGATAATCTGATACGGATAATTTTGTGCACGAGACCGTGCAAGCGATCCTGATCGAACTCGTTTTTACGCCGTTGCTTCCATGCGGCATAGTCAATTTCCTTGTGATTGGGCAAACCATAAATGCGGGCATTTTTCGAGACGAGCGCCATATGCGCGGTCAGATCGTGTTGTTCTACCGACGTGCGCAGGGCTTGCAGCCAATCTTCGATAATGTGTTGTGTCACTTCCAGTGTATCGTTCATTTGTCTAACTTCTTGAAAATATTTAATAAAATTGTGAGTTGGTCGACGTCTATAGCGGCTTTGTTGTCTTTGGCCGGGGTTATCGACTGCTACCAGGCAAACCACGTCTCATACTATATATATAGTGAGCGACAATAAGCCGGTTTCTTTTCGGGCCGTATGGCTCGCAAGAGACGAATACGGTATAGTTCAACTACATATTTCGACTCAGTTTAAATATATAAGTGCTTGTTTTTAAAGCGATAAATAGATGTATTTAGGTCAAGGATCAGCTAACTGACTTGACCTCGAATGGCAAAAAGCCCATCATACGCCGCTTTTTAGTTTAATAAAAACCTGCAAAGAATTACATAACTTATTCATTTTTAGGCAAATTTAAGGGTAACCATGAAAGACGCAGACAAAAAACGAATTTTGCGCGAAATGATCTTCTACCGTCGTTTCGAAGAGCGCTGTTTCGAAGCCTACATGGAAAGAAAAATCGGAGGCTTCCTGCACTTATATTCAGGCCAGGAAGCGGTCGCCACCGGCGTTCTGGAAATGGCCAAGATGGGCGGGGGTGATGAGGCCGATTACGTCATTACTGGCTATCGTGACCATGTCCACGCCATGAAAGCGGGTGCACCACCTCGTGAAGTCATGGCAGAGCTCTATGGCAAGGAAACTGGCTCATCGCGAGGCAGAGGTGGTTCCATGCACATATTTGATCCTACCGCAAACTTCATGGGCGGTTACGCCCTGGTTGGTCAGCCTTTTCCGCTGGCAGCGGGTCTTGCGCTGGGTTGCAAGCACAAAGGTACCAAACAAATAGCCATCTGTTTCCTCGGTGATGGTGCCAACAATCAGGGTACGTTCCACGAAACCATGAATATGGCCAAAGTGTGGAATTTACCTGTCTTGTTTGTGTGTGAGAATAACGGTTACGCGATTGGTACACATATCGACCGCTCAACCGCGCAACGCGATCAGTACAAGCGTGTCGATACGGCATATTGTATGGAGTCCAGCCAGCATGATGGCATGGATATCGATACCGTGATGGAAGCGGCAAAAAAAGCCGTCGATTTTGTTCGTAGCGGTAAAGGCCCGTATTTTATTGAATTCATGACCTATCGCTTCCGTGGACACTCCATGTCAGATTCCAAAGGTTATCGTACCAAGGAAGAAGAAATCGAATGGGAAAAACGCGATCCCATCAAGCTCTACACTGACAAGCTGATCAAGGCAAACGTGATTACCAAGGCCGATATTAAAACGATGGAAAAAGAAATTGATGCTGAAATTGAAAACGACATCATAAAATTCGCTGAAGAAAGTCCGGAGCCGAATGTCGCTGATTTAAACAAATACGTATTAGATGATAATCCAGACCCACGCTACATCAAGTGGTCTTGAATTAAACTGGATTAGATTGGGTTATAGAGGAATATAAAAAATGGCAGAGCTTGCATATTGGGAAGCGATACGTCGCGCACACGATGAAGAAATGGCACAGAACCCGTTGGTTATTGCCATGGGTGAAGACATCGGGGTCGCTGGTGGTACATATAAAGCAACCGCAGGTTTGTATGACAAGTATGGACCGGAACGCATTATCGATACACCGATTTCAGAAAACTCCTACACCGGTATTGGTATTGGCGCGTCAATGGTTGGTATGCGACCGATTATTGAAATCATGTCAATTAACTTTGCCTTGTTGGCATTGGATACCCTGATTAATGCTGCTGCAAAGATTCGTTATATGTCGGGTGGTCGTGTGACATGTCCTATTGTTATGCGTACCCCGGGTGGTACCGCGCACCAGTTAGCCGCGCAGCATTCTGCACGTCTGGCGCGTATGTTCATGTCAACCTCAGGCTTGCGCGTCGTTACACCACGTGGGCCACTTGATGCCTACGGTATGTTGAAGTCTGCAGTGCGTTCAAATGATCCGGTTATCATCATCGAACATGAACGTATGTATAACATCAAGGAAGAAATTCCTGACGAAGAATTTTTCCGTCCATTAGAGGGTGCGGAAATAGTACGTGAAGGAACAGACATTACCTTGATTGGTTATAACTACAGTGTGTACCTGTGTATGGAAGCTGCGAAAATGCTCGAGGCAGATGGTGTTAGTGCAGAAGTGCTGGATCTACGTGCATTAAAACCGATTGATCGTGAAACGATTCGCAACTCGGTAGAAAAAACCCATCGTGTAGTTGTGGCAGAAGAAGATGAGGCACCTGTAGGTGTCGGATCGGAAATTATTACCGGTATTATGGAAGATTGTTTCTTTGCCCTGGACTCACAGCCTGTACGAATCCACGCTGCAGATGTACCCGTGCCTTATAACCATAAACTTGAGAAAGCAGCAATCCCCGATGTGGATGATGTTTATCAGGGCGCATTAAAAGCACTGGGTAAAATATAATTTTATAGGTCAGGCCATTTTTAATTAAAAGTTGCCTGACAATCTTGCCGGCTTGTAAACCGGAATACATTTGTAAACAGATTGATTAAAGAAGACTTATGGCAAATCCTTATGTAATTAAAATGCCACAACTTACCGATACCATGACAGAAGGCGTGTTGGTCAGTTGGGAAAAAAACATCGGTGATGAAGTAAAACGCGGTGACATCGTCGCCACCGTTGAAACCGATAAAGCCATCATGGATGTGGAAGTGTTCCGTGAAGGGTTTTTGTCCGGCCCACTGTTAGCGGCGGATACAACAGTTCCTGTTGGCGAGGCCATCGCGTATCTTGTCGCGACCAAAGCAGAGGTACAAAAAGATGGTGCCGCACCAACTACGGCTACTGTTAAAGCAGATGCTACCCCTGCGCAATCTGCAGAAGTTGTTGCACAAGATGATATTCCTGCTGATGCGCATGCGATTAAAATGCCGCAACTCACCGATACCATGACAGAAGGCGTGCTGGTCAGTTGGGAAAAAAATATCGGCGAGGAAGTTAAACGTGGTGACATCGTCGCGACGGTGGAAACCGATAAAGCCATCATGGATGTGGAAGTATTTCGTGAAGGGTTTTTGTCCGGCCCATTGCTGGCAGCGGATTCAACCGTACCAGTGGGTGAAGCCATTGCTTATCTGGTTAATGACAAAAATCAGGTACTAAACAGTGAAAAAAGTGCTGTGTCGGTTATTCCCGCACAAGCTGAACAACAACGACCCAGATCTGAACCTGCCGGAACGGCCAAGGCAAAAACGCGTATTCCGGCAATGCCGCACGGCGCGACTCCTGCACCACGTCCCACGAAAAAGAAAGCTACGCCGTATGCACGGCAACTCGCAGGTGCACATGGTATTAATCTGAACAGTATTACGGGTAGTGGGCCGGAAGGTGCCATTGTCGCGGCTGATGTGCTCAATAGTGATGTGCAGAAAACGTCGACCAAACGTATTTTCCAGGTGCCTGGTGCGGGACGTGCCATGTCGGCGATGGAAAAAGCCGTGGCGCACAATATGGAATACTCACTGTCCATGCCGTTGTTCCGCGTTACCGTAAATATTGATCCCGGTGCATTAAAAGCTGCGTCAAAAGCAAAAGGTTTTTCACTGACTGTAACACTCGCAAAAGCGGCAGCCCTGGCTATCGAAAAACATCCAATTATAAATGCTGTCTATCAACATGAAGATCGTATTGTTGAACGCGAACAAATTGATGTAGGACTTGCAGTAGAAACTGATGGTATGGGACTGGTTGTTCCTGTATTGCGTGATGCGGCTAATCGAGGTCTGGCAGAACTTTCTGCAGACTGGAAAGATCTGGTTGACAGAGCGCGTGCGCGGCGATTAAAACCGGATGAGTATTCCAACCCGACTTTTACCATTTCAAACATGGGCATGATGGGTGTTGCGCATTTTGATGCAATTCCTTCTCCGGGAACATCCGCTATTTTTGCCATTTCCACGCTCGGCCCGCAAGGCATGCCAGTTACTATTACAGCTGATCATCGCATCGTTAATGGCGCCGATGCCGCCAAGTTCCTCAATACATTTAAAGAATTTGTTGAATCGCCTACCTGGCTGGACGCCAGCGCCACACCTGTTGCAGCAACTACCCCGCAATCCAGCGGCTTTACCCTGGAAAAAGGTAAGTATGATTACGACGTGGTTGTTATCGGTGGTGGTCCCGGTGGTGAAGATGCCGCGCGTGATCTGATTGAACACGGCTATAAAGTCGCGATGATAAACGACGCACCGTTCCCCGGTGGTGAATGTCTATGGCGTGGTTGTATTCCTTCTAAAGCATGGCGTGCAGCAGCCGATCGCATTCGTGATCGTGATTTTGATAAAACCATGGGTGTGGAAGGTACAAAAAATAAACCCTCAGTAAACTGGAAAAATCTGGAAAAACATCGTCGTGGTGTACTGGAAACACGTGGTGATCTGGCGCTGAAAACTGACAAAGGTGTGCGTATCGACGTCATTCAGGGTTATGCGCGCTTTGAAAGCGATCACAGTGTTTTTGTGGATACCGGCGGTAACCAGAAAGAACCACATATGCGTGCGCTGGCCGGTAACGGAAAGAAAGGCAAGTCGATCAGCTTCGGTGCCGCAGTCATTGCCACAGGCGCACCACCCTTTGTACCACCGATTCCCGGTGCACTCGAAGGTGTGAAATCAGGCGGTGTATTAACCTCCGATACGGTGTGGGGGCTAACAAGCCAACCCAAGCGTTTGGGCGTCATCGGTGGCGGTGCTATCGGTGTTGAGATGGCGCAAATCTTTCAGGATTTTGGCTCGAAAGTAGTCTTGCTCGAAGGCAAGGACCGGATACTTGCCGAAGTTGAAGCGGAAGTATCAAAGCAGCTGACAGAGGTGCTAAATGCCGATCCGCGTCTGACAATAGAAACAAAAGCGGTTATAAAAGAAATCAAAGGCGAGCCAGGCAAAATGAAACTGGTATTCACCGACGCGGAAGGTAAAAATCGTAATTTCGCCTGTGATTACGTCATTATGGCAACCGGGAAGCGACCCGTTCTGGATGACCTTGGGCTGGAAAAAGCCGGCGTCGCCGTGGAAAATGGCGTCATAAAAGCAGATAACCAGTGTCGCACCTCCGTACCCCATATTTATGCTGTGGGTGATGTCATTGGCGGATACATGCTGGCGCACACAGCTGGCCACCAGGGCCGGGTGGCAGCCCACAATCTCGCTGGTGAATATATGGCTTACGATCAGGATAAGGATTCTGGAGTCATCTTCACACGTCCAGAGGCGGCATTTGTCGGCTTGTCAGTTGAACAGGCAAAAGCCAAAGGCATTGATGCGGTGGAAGTGAAAGCACCTATGAGTATTGATGCAAAAGCCATGATTACTGGTGAAACGCATGGCATGATTAAAATTGTGGCAGACAAGGCCAGCCACCGGGTGATAGGCGTCCATTTTCTGGCGGATCATGCCGACACATTAATCGGTGAAGGTGTCATGATGGTGACGGGTAACATGACGCTCGAGCAGGTCGGGCAGGCGATCCATCCGCATCCGACGCAAACAGAAATGTTTGGTGAATTGGCCAGACGACTCAGCTCACGCTTGCGTCGCAGTGAACGGCGCAAAAAATAAGCAAACTGTATTAAAAAGCGGCAAGATCTTGCCGCTGGTCTCTTCAGAAGTGCAGTAGCTGATTAAAATTTTCGCAATAACAGCTATTTATCAGTCTATTTGCGCCTGATTCTCGATCCAGAGTGTCAGCAGATTTGCTTTGCTTCAGCATTGGTACGCTACTTGCATTTTCGAGTACGTGACTGACGCAAAACGCAAAAGCTTGACGGGCCTGAATCTTTTATCAGTGTTCGTTCTAACATTAGGTAGCACCGCTTGCAGTTTAAAGTGGGGAGATGATGCCCGTCTTGCTGCTGCGAATTTTGAAACGCAACAACGCAATCAACAGTCACAACCAGCCGCCGTCCCACCTGCAACAACTAACACCGCAACGACGAATACTGCGACCAAAGCGCAGCCAGCTGCACCGCGAGTCAGGTATATTAAAGTGGGTAAGGAGCGACGCTTGTCGATGGTCGTGAATGAAGACGCTGCTTCATCACAAAACCAGTCAATGGATGCCACACAAAATTCTCCAACTGCACCAGTAGCGAAGACAGCCGCAAAGCCTGCCACTATCAGTGCTGATCGTAAGTTAAGTAATAGTAAAAGCAGGGCAGAATTCACCAATTTAACACCGGCTCCAATACCACCTGGGCCGATTCGCTATCCCGGTGCGCAAATGTTTGGTGCCGGACTGGATGATTCGGTCTGGACTACCAATAGCAGTAAAACCTCCTGTGAGATAGTCCATCCCATACCGCGTTACGGCCGTATCGTTTTCAGACAACGCTCTGGGCGTGACATGATATTTAATGTATATGTTAACCGTATACATGTCAGGAAGTTAAAAAAAGGTGAGGAGCGGGCAGATAATCCTTTATACACGGATAAATACCCCTACCCGAAAGTCGGTGCGAGACTCGAATCTGTTCCACCGATATGGAAATCACTTGCTACCAAGAAACAATTGGGATTCATACCACTCGTTGTCAGCAATACACCATTTACCTTGCCACATCGTCAGCGCATTCCCGCGCAACTTGCGCAAGCTGAAGTCGTTTCGGTGGGCAAATCCGAACCGCGTACATTACAGCTCAGCAATGTTGAAAATTATTTACCTGAAATCTGGCCAGAGCGATTACTTGCCGAGCTGGAAGAAGGTATGTCTCTGCGGTTAACCTACCGTGATTGGGCCGATGGCAAGGACGACGTCATCGTCACGGTATCCGCAATTAACTTTATGGATGTTGTGAGTGAATTTGAAACGTGTATAAAGAATCTGAAACATTTTGATTTTACTGATTATCGCCAGATCACACTCAACTACAATAAAAATGCTGATGGGTTGGATAAAAAATCCATTGTTGCCCTGAGCAAGCTGGTTGAATATCTTAAAACTTCGCCTGAAATCAAGGGCATAAAAATCGTGGGTTATACCGATAGCAAGGGATTCAGTCGGGTTAACAGCGAAGTCTCCACAAGGTTTGCTAATCTGGTCAAGGAGTATCTTGTTAAAAATGGGGTCGATTACGGCATAACCGCATTTGGAGCGGGCGAAGGGACTTACATTAGCGATAATCGTACCGCCGCAGGTCGCGCGAAAAATCAGCGCATCGTAATCAGTCTGGTTCAGTAATTTTCTGCTTTCTTTTTGGCCGTTTTGCGGCTATCTCCGGTATAATTCCACTTCTTGAATAACCCAGCATTTCGATTTGGAGACAGCGCATGTCGCAGGTAAAAAAAGTGGTATTGGCCTATTCTGGCGGACTGGATACTTCCATCATTCTTAAATGGTTGGAAGACGTCTACGGTTGTGAGGTAGTCACGTTTACAGCTGATATCGGTCAGGGTGAAGAGGTTGAACCTGCGCGCGCCAAAGCACAGGCGATGGGAGTGAAAGAAATCTTCATCGAAGATCTGAAAGAAGAGTATGCGCGAGACTATGTCTTCCCCATGTTTCGTGCCAATACTATATATGAAGGCGAGTATCTACTCGGAACATCAATCGCCCGTCCCTTGATTGCCAAACGTCTGGTTGAAATTGCCAAACAGACTGGCGCGGATGCCATATCCCATGGTGCAACCGGCAAGGGTAATGATCAGGTGCGCTTTGAACTCGGAGCCTATGCATTGCTGCCGGATGTAAAAATCATCGCACCCTGGCGTGAATGGGATTTGAATTCACGTGAAAAGCTCATGGCTTATGCAGAAGAGCATAATATTCCCATCGAACAGAAACGTGGTAAAAAATCGCCTTACTCAATGGATGCCAACTCGTTACACATTTCCTATGAAGGAGGCATCCTGGAAGATCCCTGGGCCGAACCGGAAGAAGATATGTGGCGCTGGACAGTCTCACCTGAAGCTGCACCGGACAAGCCAACCTATATCGAATTAACTTTCAAACAGGGTGATATTGTCGCGATTGATAATGAACCTCACTCACCTGCGCAAGTGATGGAAAAATTAAACACCATCGCCGGTGCAAATGGTATTGGTCGAGATGACATTGTTGAGAATCGTTATGTCGGCATGAAATCGCGCGGCTGTTATGAAACACCGGCAGGAACAGTGATGTTGAAAGCGCATCGTGCCATTGAATCAATCACGCTGGATCGAGAAGTTGCCCATTTAAAAGATGAGCTTATGCCGCGATATGCGAGCATGATTTACAACGGCTACTGGTGGTCACCAGAACGAAAAATGTTGCAGGAAATGATCGATGCGTCACAAGTAACCGTCAATGGTGTGGTGCGACTCAAATTGTATAAAGGCAATGTGGTCGTTGTTGGACGTAAATCAGATACTGATAGCTTGTTCGATGCAAATATTGCCACTTTTGAAGATGATGCGGGTGCTTACAATCAAAAAGATGCTGAAGGGTTTATAAAGCTCAACGCATTGCGTATGCGTATTGCAGCGAAGAAAATAAAGTCATAAATTATAAAGCCCTTCTGTATGTTATTCAGAAGGGCTTTATATTCATATCGAAAATCACATGGACTGCGCAAACTTCTTGCCAATCCAGTAATCCAGACTCACATAACGCCCGCCGCCGATAAAGAATAATACCAGTAACATAATGAAATACGTGGCAGCAAACTCAATTCCGTTTTTCAGAATAGTGACGGATCCTGAATCGGTTAATTTGTCATAATCGCCGTGTTTTTTTAAAATTTCTTTTGCCTGTTCCTTGCGATTATTGGCTTGTTCAATTTTATCTGTGCGCCATTCCCAGGGAACTGTGAGTTTTGTTTCAGGTAATGCATGCCAGCCATTATCCCAGTGTGCCGTCGCCGCCGCGACAATCATGGTAAACATTAATGGAGCAGCAAACCAGCGTGTGGCGAGTCCGAGTAATATTGCGATGCCACCAAGAAATTCCGTATAACCAGCCAGAACTGCCATTAAATAGGGCATAGGCAACCCAAGGCTGTGTTCAAACCACAGGGCGATATTGGATAAATCCGTTATTTTTCCATAACCGGCATAAATTAGAATTGGAGCCAGAAAAATTCTTAACAGTAGCGGGGCCAGAAAATCAGCCTGTCTGGTTTTATCAAGCAATGCCTGAAGTTGGATTAATTTACCCATCGTGATGTCTCCAAATTATTGTTTTGAATTATTCTTATTGGAGTTAAAAACTAGATGCGAGTTCCAATTAATATCTGGTTTGCGTGCAAATCGTCTAGAATTGTTTTACCGAATGTAACGATTTGTTGGGGATCAGGCGAATTTAACTCGTTGGCCAGTTGTATCAAGAGATCACGACCTGTTTGTGAATCATTTTCCTGAATCAGACTTAACAGCCGGGCAGTGACAGCATTAATTTCGGTAAAGTGTACCGTATCATCATCATCTGATTGGCGATGAGCGATGATATAAACAGCTTGTTCACCAGGTTCATCCGGTGTATTTTCCGGGCCTATTTGATGTACAGGGAACTGGTAACTCAGGGGCCAGGCGAGTACAGATAAAACCGGAATTCCCTCAAGCATGTCTCCTTCAGTATCGATGTCTTCTTCATTCATTGCATCCGATATGGAAAGTGCAAGTTCAACCCACTCATAGTGGGCCAGCTCAAGCATAAACGGGTAGTCATCGTCATGTGTACCGCGTTCATGTTCCAGATATTTCAAAAACTCGCGCGGCATTTCCGGAAACAATGGTGTATGCGCCCGGTGTGTCTCAAAATAGTCACGTACTAGTTCATGCCAGCGGGTTTCGCCGAGGATTGCACACAACACCGGGTAGGTGTTTGACATAAAATCTTCTACATTGTTGTAGAACAAGTCGTTATAAATTTTCATCCGGCGAGCTTCAACATCACCTGGCAAGGGATATTTATCCGGGTTACGAATATGTGCTGCGAATTCGAATTGTTTTTTTATGAATTCTGGCGGGTTATCCGGATTATACCGGTCTGAATTATGCGTTCGCATGCGCTTTTTGGTGAGCCGAAATTTTATTTTTAAACTTGGCTTGCATGCTGGTAATTTTATCTACTTCTGAAAGTAACTCATTAACAGGTGGAATATTAAAATCGCGCTCAAGCAGGGTAGGTATAACACCGTATAATTTATATGTTTTTTCCAGTAGCTTCCATACCGGGTCAATGACATCAGCACCATGAGTATCCACAATCAAATCTTCGGCTTCGTCATAGTGACCGGCAACGTGTATATAATCTACCCGGTCAACAGGAATTCGTTTCAGGTAATTAACAGCATCATATCGATGATTAATACTGTTAACGTAAATATTGTTTACATCGAGTAACATACGGCAATCAGATTCTGTCAGTACCGCATTTAAAAAATCTATTTCATCCATTTCCTTGCCGGGTGCCGCGTAGTAGGAAACATTTTCCATCGCGATTGGTCGCTCCAGAATATCCTGTACCCTGCGGATGCGTGCCGCGACATAGTGAACCGCTTCTTCAGTAAAAGGGATGGGAAGTAAATCGTACAGGTGGCCGTCATCACCACAATAACTTAAGTGTTCACTGTAAAGACGGATATTGTGCTCATCAAGAAATTTCTTCAGGCGATACAAAAAAGCTTCGTCAAGTGGTGCAGGACCACCGATCGACAGGGATAGGCCGTGACAAACAAAATCGTGCTTTTCAGTGAATTCACGAAACTGTTTTCCCATTGGACCACCGACACCAATCCAGTTTTCGGGGGCTACTTCCAGAAAACCGACCTGGTCATGAGGTGTCTCGGCCAGCGACGTCATAAAGCTTCGTCGCAGACCGAGACCAGCACCATGAATTGGGTAGTGCCCAGTTTTTTTATGACTGGCTTTCATGTTAGCGAGTGTACCTTATTTATTTCCACCACACTTGCCTTCGCCGCACTTACCTTCTTTCTTGCCTTTGCCGCCGCACTTACCTTCTTTCATGTCTTTGCCGCCGCACTTGCCTTCTTTCATGCCTTTCTCACCGCATTTACCTTCTTTCTTGCCTTTACCTTCACCGCATTTGCCTTCGCCACATTTACCTTCTTTGGCAACGACGTATCCGCTTGAAAGTTCATTCATGGCGAATGGATTCGCTCCTTGCTCTGCTGCATTTGCAATGTTGCTTGCGGCAAGTGAAGTAACAAAAGCGGCGCCAAGCGCAATTGACAATGGTTTGATTGAGGATTTCTTCGACATTAGTGTCTCTCCGTATTGTTGTTTATGTTATGTATTCAGGCTTTGGGTTACCAGGTTATTACCAGACTACACATTAATCTCAGGTCGTCTGTTGTTCCGTTCACCTTGGGTACTATGACCACTGATTTTGGCAAAAGGTTCCACTTTCAACGAGAAACCAGAATTTACTATAGCCTTTTAACGAGGTAATGAAAGGGATTGTGTCGCGAAATCATCACAAAAGTATCACAAAATCATGCGTTTGTGCAGTAATTAGCCAACCAGCTTTTGCAGACAATCCAGATAGAGTGTTTCATCGGGCTCACGATTATCGCGTTGCGCTTCCCACATGATTTGACCGAGACACTCCATCATCTGATGCTCAGCCGTATGTGAATCAGCAAACTTGTTGCACAATGATGTGTAAAGATCATGAATACCCTGTGGACGATTGGTCGAAAGTTGTTCCTGAATCGCAATGTGCATACTCATATGTAGAAAAGGATTGGTCTGACCCATTTCTATCGTAAAGTCGTTATCCAGATTGGCAATATCGTTCAACATGGCATGATATTCCGGGTGCAATTGAATGATGTGAGCGATTATTTTTTCAAGCGGTTCGAGTGGTTGCTCCGATGTGAACTTAGTCCAGACATCAAAGAACATTTTTCGTAATGCATTGCGATCATTTGAAAACATCAGTCGATATTCTTCTCATTAAAGGTACATAAATCTTCCACTACACAGGAGCCACAACGTGGTTTGCGTGCAATACAAGTATAACGTCCATGTAAAATTAGCCAATGGTGTGCATCTTTTTTATATTGTTTCGGTACAACTCCCAGTAATTTGTTTTCAACCTGCAATACATTTTTTCCGGGGGCGAGTCCTGTTCGGTTGGAAACGCGAAAAATATGCGTGTCGACTGCAATCGTTGGCTGGCCGAAGGCGGTATTTAATATCACATTTGCTGTTTTGCGACCGACGCCAGGGAGTGCTTCAAGTGACTCACGATCTTGTGGTACGACAGAATTATGTTCGTTGATTAACATCTTGCAGGCTGCGATGATATTCTTGGCTTTGTTATTATATAAGCCGATTGTTTTAATATATTTTTTCAGGCCTGTAACTTTTAGTGCAGCAATTTTTTCAGGTGTATTCGCAACCTTGAACAATTCCTGGGTTGCCTTGTTAACACTCTTGTCTGTTGCCTGGGCGGACAAGGTTACTGCTACCAATAGTTCAAAGGGTGTTTTATATACCAGCTCGGTAGTCGGTTCAGGATTATTCTTTTTAAGACGTTTAAAAAATTCGCGTCTTTGTTCCGGAGTCATCTTGTTATTAATAATTAATCAGAGACGACCAATTAACCCGGCGCCGCTTCGTTCAGGGCGGGGGATGCCACAACGACAGATTTTTTTACCTGTCGATTGTCAATAATGTTTTTAATCGCGACCAGTAGTCCCAGAAACAGAAATGCGCCGGGTGGTAAGATCGCCAGCAAATAACCGTTGTAATTTTCGATAACGGTGATGGTCAGCCATTCAGCGCCCTGGCCAAACATCAGGTGTGCCTGCTGGAACAATGTTCCGAAACCGATCAACTCACGTAGTGCACCGAGTGTCACCAACACACCGGTAAATCCCAGTCCCATGAAAAGCCCGTCGAGTAATGAATGTGTCGGTGTGTTTTTTGATGCGAAGGCTTCTGCACGCGCAATGATGGCGCAGTTGGTAACAATGAGCGGAATAAAAATGCCCAGTATGCGGTTCAGATCGTAGAAAAATGCCTCCATCAGCAGTTCAATAATGGTGACAATCGAGGCGATAATCAGCACAAATACCGGTATACGAATTTCCGGGCGTACCCAGTGTCGAATAATCGAAACCGTTACATTCGACGCAACCAGTGTAATGGTTGTCGCAATACCCAGCCCCAGTCCGTTGACAATGGTATTCGAGACGCCAAGTAACGGACACAGACCCAATACCTGCACAAGTGCGGCATTATTGCTCCACAAGCCTTGTTTTACGATATTGTTGATGTCACTCATTTTTCCTGAACCTTGTCATTGGTTACGAATAGCTTAGCATGATTTTTCTCGAAGAATAATAAGCCATTATGTATGGCTTTTACGACGGCGCGAGGCGTAATGGTTGCGCCGGTAAGCTGATCGAAGCTGCCGCCATCCTTTTTTACTTTCCACTTGATATCAGCGGGTTGTGTCAGGGATTTATTACTAAATTGTTGATCCCATTTTGACTTTTCGGCATCGATCGCGTCACCCAGCCCTGGCGTTTCCCGATGAGAAATAATATGGATGCCTGCGAGGGTGCCATTTTCCTTTACGCCCATAAGTATCCAGATTTTTCCACTATAGCCATCCGGTGCGATAACAGTATATAAAGCTGCCACGGGCATATTATTTTTACGCGCAAGATAAACAGTAACAGGTTCATTGCTACCCAGAAGTTTATCGTTCATTTCGATCGTATCTGCGAGAAGATCATTATCATGCTGATCGTCAGGAATGAGCTTGTTCAGATTCTTGAGTATGGCCTGACGCCGATTTTCTGCAATGCGCGCTTTCGTAGCAGATTCAGTCAGGGCCACAAAAGCGGTGCCTGAAATTGCAAACAGCGATAACAACACTGCGCTGATAATCATGTTGCGTTGTAACTTGTTCATGACTTTCTTCAGGATCCGTATACTTTTGGTTGTGTGTAGTAATCAATCGTTGGCACTGCCATGTTCATTAATATTACCGCAAAGGCAACACCATCCGGATAACCTCCCCACATACGTATGATGTAGGTTAAAATCCCGATGCCCGCTGCGTATATTAATCGACCCCGTGTCGTGGTAGAGGCGGTAACCGGATCTGTCGCAATAAAAAATGCTCCCAGCATGGTTGCACCACTCAGCATGTGAAATAGAGGAGTGATCGATGTGGTGTTGTAAAATAGTGCCGCCATAATGAAGAGCGCGCTGAGCATGGCAACCGGGATATGCCAGGTAATGATACGTCTATATAATAAATACAGGCCGCCAAGCAAAAAAGAAATATTTACCCATTCCCAGCCATAGCCTGCAAACTTGCCAAATAAAATAGTATGACCTTGCATAATTGATGCATAACTGTGTTCGAGGCCGAGTTGTGTCTTTACCGTATCCAGTGTGGTCGCCATGGTTACCGCATCCAGATTCATATTGGCGGGTAGGCTTGAATAAAAACTGAAATACAACTGGTCAGTGAATGTAAGTGTGTGATCCGGTGATAACCATTGTGTCATTTGCAACGGGAAAGAAATCAATAACATGGCATAGCCAATCATCGCCGGATTAAACGGGTTGTAGCCCAGACCGCCATACAAGTGTTTCGCAACCAGAATGGCAAATGCTGTCCCGAGGAATATCAGCCACCACGGCGCAAGGTTGGGTAATGCCAGCGCCAGCAACATGGCGGTGACAACTGCACTGCCGTCCATGAGGAAAGGTCTGACCGGCTTGCTGCGTACAAGCAGTATGATTGCCTCGGTCGCAAGTGCTGTGAACACTGCGATTATCATATTAATGATGACACCCCAGCCAAAGAAATAAACATAAACAACAATGCCGGGTACCATGGCATAAATCACCTGAAGCATTACCTGGGTAATACTGTTTTTAGGATGCACATGTGGCGAGCTGATACTTGTCATAATTACGCTTCTTGGTTACCGGTCTTCAGGTTTATTGGCCTGACGTTTAGCTTCTATTTCTGCAATAATTTTTTGCTGTTCTTCGGACAGGTTATCGGTGTTTTTGGCTTCGGCATTTTGTTGTTCACGTTTGGCCTGTACACGTTTTAATGCAGCTTCGATTGCCGTTTTTTTTGCATCCAGTTCATTGCCTTTAGTTTCATCGCCCTGAACTTTTTTCAACATTTCGCGTTTCTTGCGTTTGCGTTCCTCGTCTTCTGCTTTTTTTCGTTCCAGCCGATATTGATGAAATTCATGTCTTTCGCGTGCCCGATCAGACTTTATTTTGTCCTGTTCCTGATTCCATATTTCCGTTTTGGCAAAACGGAAATAATGTACCAGCGGTATGTGGCTCGGACAAACATAATCACAACATCCGCACTCTATACAATCAAATACGTGATGGTCCTGCACTTTATCGAAATCTTTGGCGCGTGCATACCAGTAAAGTTGTTGTGGCAACAACGTCGCCGGACACACTCGTGCACATTCACCGCAACGAATGCATGGCATGGCTGGAGACTGGTGGCCACGTTCTGCTTTTGATTCTGCCAGTATACAGTTGGTCGTTTTTATTACAGGCAGATCGAGTGCAGGCAATACAAACCCCATCATGGGGCCGCCCATTAAAACACGATCGGTCAGGTCTTGCCTGAAACCACAATGCTCAAGCAAAAATTTAATCGATGTACCAATTCGCACGCGCAGATTTTGCGGATGGGTTACACCTTCACCGGTAATCGTAACAATGCGATCAATCAGTGGTTTTCCCTGCAGAACGGCTTCGGCAATACTGTATGCGGTTGCAACATTATGACAAACAATACCGATCTTGCTTGGCAAGCTGTTTAATGGTACCTGTTTGTCAGTCAATGCTTCTATTAATTGTTTTTCACCACCAGCCGGATAACGTGTTTCCAGTGTGTGAATTTTTATTCTTGTGTCATCAAGCTTTGCGATAGCCGTTGACAGTGCAGCAATCGCTTCTGGCTGGTTATCTTCAATACCAATGATACAGTCCGGTATTTCTAACGCCTGCAGGATAAATTGTGCGCCGCGGATGATTAATTCGGCCTGCTCCTGCATTAACACCGCATCACAGGTGATATAAGGCTCACATTCTGCAGCGTTGAGAATGAGCGTTTCAATGCTGGCGGTCAGGGGTGGATTAAGTTTCAATGCCGAAGGAAAACCTGCACCACCGAGACCGACGATACCCGCATTATGAATAATGTCGCGTAATTCAGATGCCGAGAGATTATCTGTTGCAGCCGGATGACTGTCGACCGCAGTATCCTTGCCGTCAGTTTTAATAATAATGCAGAGTGCTTGTAAACTTGAAGGGTGAGGGAAGGTACGTAATTCGATGGCGCTAATGGTACCGGAACTCGATGCATGTATTGGTGCGCTGACAGCAGCAACGGTATGTGCGATGAGCTGACCTTTTAAAACATGGTCGCCCACATTAACAACCGGTTCAGCAGCCTGACCAATGTGTTGCTGCAAGGGAATGACCAGTTCATCTGGCAGAGGCGCATCGCTGACAGGTGATTGCATAGAGACTTGTTTGTGCCCTGGCAGTTTTATGCCACCATGAAACTTGCCGATTGCTTTCGTTACAAAGTTCATGATTGCGCGTTATCCAGCAACTCAGCATCAGGTTGCGGCCACTTCCAGGTTTTCAGGTCCGCATCAATCGGTACAACATAAATACAATCGACCGGGCAGGGCGGAATACATAAATCACAGCCGGTGCATTCGTCTTTGATAACGGTATGCATTTGTTTTGCGGCACCCAGTATGGCGTCCACCGGACAGGCCTGAATACATAAGGTACAGCCAATACAAATATTTTCATCAATAATGACAACAGTCTTTTGTTCTTTGACTTCGCCGTGCTCGGCATTTAATGGTTTGGGGTCTTTGCCGAGTAAATCAGCCAGTTGCAGAATGACGGTTTCGCCGCCGGGCGGACACTGATTGATATCCGCTTCACCTTTTGCAATGGCTTCAGCATAAGGGCGACAACCGGGATAGGTACATTGACCACATTGTGTTTGCGGTAAAATCGCATCGATTTGATCGACAACCGGGTTGCCTTTGACCTTGTAGCGGATGGCTGCAAATCCAAGCAACAAGCCAAATGCGATAGCAAGTCCGGCAATGGCGAGAATAGCTTCTAACACGTTCTCAAATTATCCTTTGACCAGACCGGTGAAGCCCAGGAAGGCGATAGACATTAAACCGGCAGTAATCAGGGCGATGGAAACGCCCCTGAATGGCATGGGAACATCCGCAACGGCAATGCGTTCGCGCATCGCGGCAAACAGTACCAGTACCAGCGAAAATCCCAGCGAAGCACCAAAGCCATATAAAAAGGATTGTATAAAACCATGCTGGCTTTGCACATTGAGTAGTGCCACACCCAGCACCGCACAGTTAGTCGTGATTAACGGCAGGAAAATACCCAGTACCTGATAAAGAAGTGGTGAAGTCTTGCGGACAAACATCTCGGTAAATTGCACCACTGCCGCGATAACCAGGATGAAAGTAATCGTACGCAAGTATTCGAGTCCCAATGGCGCGAGCAAGTATTCGTTGACCAGATAGCTGCACACGGAAGACAGTGTCAGTACAAAGGTGGTGGCTAACGCCATGCCCATGGCAGTTTCAAGCTTGCGTGAAACACCCATAAACGGGCACAGGCCAAGAAACTTCACCAATACGAAGTTATTGACGAGAACAGTGCTGACCAGGATGAGTGCGTATTCGGTCATGACGGTATCTTTTCGAGTGAGATGTCCATAATTACCATTATTAAAATGAAATTCAACCCTTTACAGTTTAAGGCATTAACGTACTTTATTTATTTAACACGCATGCCCGGTTGCGCGCCGCTGTGCGGTTCCAAAATCCACAAGTCTTTTCCGCCGGGCCCTGCGGCCAATACCATGCCTTCGGATACACCAAAGCGCATTTTACGCGGTGCCAGGTTGGCCACCATCACAGTGTGTTTGCCCTCGAGGTCTTCCGGTGTATAGGCGGATTTAATCCCGGCAAACACATTACGCTGCTCATCGCCTATATCGAGTGTTAATTGTAATAGTTTATCTGCACCTTCGACATGTTCAGCCTTGATGATTTTTGCAATGCGTAAATCAATTTTGGCAAAATCATCGTACTCAATCGTGGCAGCAACCGGTTCGATTGTTGAGCCAGCTTTTGTATCAGCAGATTTGTTAGTTGATGTCGTTGCCTGCAAGTTTTCTTTCGATGCGTCAACCATGGCGTCTATTTTATCCTGTTCGATTCGTGTCATTAATGGAGTGAATTTATTAATACGGTGATTTAACAACGGTGTGTCGATGTCACACCATTTTAAATCAGGCTGATTTAAAAATGCTTCTGATTCTGCAGCCATTTTCGGCAGCACCGGTTTTAATAAAATCATCAGTGCGCGAAAACAGTTTAAGCCCTGGGTGCAAACCGCCTGAACTTTATCATCACTACCTTCCTGTTTGGCGAGTACCCAAGGTTTTTCTGCATCGATATACTGGTTCGCCAGATCGGCCAGTGCCATGATCTCGCGTATCGCGTGGGAAAATTCACGCTGTTCATAGAGCGCCGCAATGTTCTTGCTTTTAACCACAAAGTTATTATAAAGATCCGGCTCGGCCAGGCTGGCAGCTAACTGGCCGTCATACTTTTTACTGATAAAGCCCGCGCAGCGACTGGCGATATTGACTACCTTGCCAACCAAATCAGAATTCACTCGTGCGCTGAAGTCTTCCAGGTTCAAATCAATATCATCAATACCATTCCCGAGCTTGGCAGCAAAGTAATAACGTAGGTATTCCGGGTTCAAGTGGTCGAGATATGTACGTGCTTTTATAAAGGTACCACGTGACTTGGACATTTTGTTGCCGTTGACCGTCAGGAAGCCATGACAATGTACCGCGGTGGGTGTGCGATAGCCGCTACCGTGCAACATCGCGGGCCAAAACAGGGTATGGAAGTAGGCAATGTCTTTACCAATGAAATGGTGTACCTCGTACTGGCTATCGGTATTCCAGTAATCATCGAAATTTAAATCTTTACGCCCCTGTAGCTTATGCTGGTCGCACAGGTTTTTAAAGCTGGCCATGTAGCCAATGGGGGCATCCAGCCAGACATAGAAATATTTGGCCGGTTCATCAGCGGGGGTGCCCGGAATTTGAAAACCAAAGTAGGGCGCATCACGGGAGATATCCCAGTCCTGTAAGCCTGATTCAAACCACTCGTTCAGCTTGTTGGCAATTCCGGTTTGTACATGGCCAGCTTGTGTCCACTTTCGTAGCATGGGTTCGAAATCACCGAGCGCGAAAAAGTAATGTACCGACTCCTTTTGTATTGGTGTCGCGCCGGAAATCGCTGAGACCGGATCAAGCAGATCAGTCGGTGAGTAAGTACTTCCACACACCTCACAACCGTCGCCGTACTGATCTGCTGACTTGCACTTGGGACAAGTGCCCTTGATGAAACGATCCGGCAGGAACATATTTTGTTCCGGGTCGTAGGCCTGCTTGATAGATTTGCTATGAATATGCCCGGCATCATTTAAACGGGTGTAAATCTGCTCGGCTAGCTCGCGGTTTTCCTCGGAATGGGTCGAGTGGAAATTATCAAAGGCGACCATAAATTCAGCGAAATCAGCGCGGTGTTCCTTATCGGTAGCGGCGATGAGTTGTTCTGGCGTAATGCCTTCGTTACGGGCGCGTAGCATAATGGGTGTGCCGTGAGCGTCATCTGCACAGACGTAAACGCATTGGTGGCCTTGCATTTTCTGGAAGCGGACCCATATATCGGTTTGTATGTATTCCACCATGTGGCCAAGGTGCAGGCTGCCATTGGCATAGGGCAGCGCGCTGGTGACCAGTATGTGGCGACAGGCGTTCGCCGTCGTGGATGGGTTTACAGATATGCTCATATTTTGTACAGCTTGCAGTCCGTGTATCTGAAAGTCATTGTGGTGTTGGTAAAAGGCGCATACCCTAGCAGTTTGGCGCTACCCAGACCAGATCCAGGCGCTAATTTGCTGGATAACTGCTGAATTTTCAAGGTAAATTAATTCATTATAGAACTCTAATGTATTATTGTGTAAGATTGCGACCCCCGGGTAGTAGTTAATTAAAATACTCGGGTATTTAACCATCGTTTTTGTAGGAGATATCCATGGCTGAGCTAGCTAAAGCGCAAATTGAAGATGCAATCAAAGCGTATATTGATCCGTATTTAGAAAAAGACCTGGTTTCCAGCCAGTGCGTCAAAGATATCAGTATTGATGGCGGTAAGGTCAGCATCACCGTGGAACTCGGTTTCCCTGCGAAAGGTTATGAAGCAGAATTAATCAATACATTAAAAGACATGGTTAGCAAGATTGACGGTGTCAGCGACGTTGCCGTGCAAGTCGGCAGCAAAATCGTGTCGCACTCGGTACAAAAAGGCGTCAATATGATTCCTGGTGTGAAAAACATTATTGCCGTGGCTTCTGGCAAAGGCGGTGTGGGTAAATCTACCACGTCGGTGAATCTGGCCCTGGCTTTATCTTTGGAAGGCGCTACCGTCGGTATTCTGGACGCTGATATATATGGTCCCAGCCAGCCCCGCATGTTGGGCGTAACAACGCAACCGGAATCAGCCGATGGCAAAAGTCTGGAACCGATGAGGTCGCATAATATTCAATCCATGTCGATTGGCTACCTTATCGATGAAGAAACCCCGATGATCTGGCGTGGTCCGATGGTCACCCAGGCATTGGAGCAATTGTTAAAAGACACACAGTGGAAGGATGTCGATTACCTCATCATCGACCTGCCACCAGGTACCGGTGATATACAGCTGACGCTGGCGCAAAAAGTACCGGTTAGCGGTGCGATTATTGTTACCACACCACAGGACATTGCGCTGCTTGATGCGCGTAAGGGCCTGAAGATGTTCGAGAAAGTTGAAGTGCCAGTACTGGGTATTGTCGAAAATATGAGTATCCATATATGTAGTGAATGTGGCCACGAAGAACACATCTTTGGCGCTGGTGGTGGCGGTCGTATGGCTGAGCAATACAATGTCGATATGCTGGGTTCCTTGCCACTGGATATCAGTATTCGTGTTGGCACCGATGATGGTAAACCTTCGGTAGTGGCCGATCCGGAAGGCCGGATTTCACAAATCTATCGTCAGGTGGCACGTCGTGTCGCAGCGAAGCTTTCGTTACGACAGAAAGATTTCAGTTCGAGCTTCCCGAAAATTGTTATTCAAAACAATTAAAAGGTAAGGTAATTTACCTGCGGGTAGCTACGCCGCAAAGCAACACGGGTAATAGTCATGGCCACACCAATCAATACCAGTAATGGCGGAAAAATCTATGCCTGGGTGTACCTGTTGTTGGTGGCGCCGGCGTATTTTGTATTGACGCATTTCGAACTCCTGAATCAGACAACCGGCCTTGTTAATGTGATCTTTCTTACCCTGATTTCGACGGTCATTCCTGCCCTGGTTGTGACAGCCCTTATATTGGTAGTACGGACGTTTGTCGTTAAAAAATAACCCTCATATTTTGTTTTAATCCATTTAATTTATCCTTCCCCAAGATATTTCTCCTCGTCAAACACGGTAAACGACTTAAATTTGTTTATAATGCGGGTTCCTTAGCTGACTGCAAAAAAGAATAATTGACCGTGAGACAAAAATTATGAGTATAAAATCAGACAAGTGGATCCGCCGTATGGCTGACGAGCATAAAATGATCGAGCCTTTTGAGTCTGGTCAGGTACGCTCAAACGGTAGCGGCAAAATCGTGTCTTATGGTACATCCAGTTATGGCTATGATGTACGCTGCGCGGACGAATTCAAGATTTTTACCAACATCAATTCAGCTATTGTTGATCCAAAAGATTTCTCCGAACACAGTTTCGTTGATTTTAAAGGTGACGTTTGTATTATTCCTCCCAACTCATTTGCACTGGCACGTACTGTCGAATTCTTTCGTATCCCGCGCAGTGTCCTGACTATTTGTCTTGGTAAATCAACCTATGCACGTTGCGGTATTATTGTAAACGTCACACCTCTGGAACCGGAGTGGGAAGGCCACGTCACGCTGGAATTTTCCAATACGTCACCCTTACCGGCAAAGATTTATGCCAATGAAGGTGTTGCACAGATGTTGTTTTTCGAATCGGATGAAGTATGTGAGACATCCTATAAAGACCGTGGCGGCAAGTATCAAGGTCAAATCGGTGTCACGCTGCCGAAAACCTGATAGCCACTGACATGACCTTTTATCAAAGGTTGTTTAAAACGTATGCACATCTCGTTACTGCATATCCGTATCGTGTTCTGACCTTGCTGGTACTGCTGATCGTTCCGCTGGGACTCGGCTTACCAAATCTTAAAATCACCAATGACATTCGCGTGTTTTTCAGCGCCGACAATCCGCAATTAAACGCCTTCGAACACATGGAGGCGACATATAGTCAACAAGACAATATTTACTTTTTAATTCAACCTGATAACAAAAATATTTTTAACAAACGTGTATTAACCTTGATACATGAACTTAGCGAAGATGGCTGGCGTATACCGTATGCGCAGCGCGTCAGTTCACTTGCAAACTTTCAGCATACCTATGCCAAAACTGATGCAGAAGGTGACAGTGTCATAACCGAATATCTGGTTGGTGATCCTGCAAAACTGACCGACGCAGATATCAGACGCATTAAAAATATTGCGACCAACGAAATCAGTTTGTTAAATAACATCACGACCAGGGCCGGCACAACCACCGGGGTGAATGTACGGCTGTTTATTCCCGATGATGATCACAAGGCGAATAACATAGTCACTGAATATGCACGAAAATTACGCGATGCGTATGCAGTTAAATATCCTGACATAAAGATTTTATTATCCGGAACCACAGCAGCGAACTCGAGCCTGAGTGAGGCAGTTGAAGGTGACATGCAAACTCTGGTACTGGCGAGCTACATCATTATCATTCTGGGTTTGTGGTTTTTATTGCGCTCTTTAACAGGAACAGCACTTACCTTAAGTGTGATCACGTTTTCGATTGTCAGTACCTTTGGCATATATGGTTGGCTTGGCCATACCTTAACGCCTGTGGCGGGGTTTGTACCCAGTATTGTCATGACCATTGCGGTTGCCGATTCGGTGCATATCCTGGTCAGCTATCTGTTTGAACGACGGCAAGGACAAAATAAAAAGGCTGCGCTTGTTGAAAGCATGCGTATCAATGCCATGCCGGTTTTTATTACCAGCCTGACAACGATCATCGGCGTGTTAATGCTGAACTTCAGTGATTCACCACCGTACCGTGATCTTGGCAACATGGTTGCACTGGGTGTGGCTTTTGCCTATGTCTACTCCATGTTGGTCTTGCCTGCAGCGTTAATGTTGTTGCCGGACAAGAAAAGTTACCTTGAAAAACAAACTGCACGTAACTGGATAAACATTGATGCCTTTGCCAACTGGGTAGTCAAGCATCGCCGCGGTTTATTAATAGGCATGAGTCTGGCAGTGATTACGCTGGCTGCATTTATACCGCAAAACCGGCTAACCGAACGCTGGCATGAGTATTATGATCACAGTTTTGAAACGCGTCGCGCCATTGATGCGCTGGATGAAAACCTCAGTGGCGTACACGCTATTCGCTATTCGCTCGATTCTGGCCGCAAGGATGGTATTAACGATCCTGCTTACTTGCAGTCGATTGATAAATTTGCAAGCTGGTATCGTGCACAACCGGGTGTGGCGTATGTGAGTGTGGTGTCTGATACCATCAAACGCCTGAATAAAAACATGCACAATGATGACAATGACTTTTACCGCTTGCCATCCCAACCTGATTTAACAGCACAGTATTTGCTGATGTATGAGCTTTCCCTGCCATTAGGGTTGGGATTAAACGATACCCTGACATTTGATCGGGCAGCCTCGCAAATGGTCGTGATCTTGCATCGCACACATTCAGCAAGTCTTCTCAAAACAGATCAACGTGCAAGAGAGTGGGCAGCAAAACATATTCCGGAAATCAGAGTGAGCGAAGGCACCGGGATGGATATGATTTTTGCGCATATTAATGCACGTAATATTCAGAGTCTGTTGCAAGGAACGGCGATTGCGTTGGTGTTGATCTCGTTTCTCATGATCCTGGTGTTGCGTTCGGTTCGACTTGGTTTAATCAGCATGCTACCGAATCTGGCGCCAGCAGGGTTGGCCTATGGTGTGTGGGCCTTGATTAAAGGCGAGATAGATTTGTCCGCTTCCGTGGTAATTTGTATGAGTCTGGGCATTGTAGTGGATGACACGGTTCATTTCATGACCAAATATCTACGTGCGCGCCGTGAAAAGCATCTGACCGCCATTGAAGGCATTCGCTACGCATTTCATACTGTCGGGGTAGCTCTGACTATCACGACTGTTGTGCTGGTAGCCGGCTTTTTAATATTGACCCTGTCTCATTTTTCGCCGACCAAAACAACCGGTCTGTTGCTGGCGATAACGCTTGCGTTTGCTTTACTGGTCGATTTTTTGTTGCTGCCCCCGTTGTTGGCGGCCTGGGACAAGCACGAACAGCATCGGCAGAATTAATCCACTGGGGTGACGGCTCGGTCACTATCCTCTTTTAGCTGTCAAAAATATATAAGTCATTGATAGTTAAATATATTATTTAAAAAAAGTCCTAATAAATTCTGCGGCATATGCTGCAGGATTGATGGCCAGATTGGCACCGTGAAATATGCGATTATTTTTAAGAAAAGCCCGGGACTACCGATATATATGGTGTTGTAAACAGGGACTTAGTGCAAATGCAGGGTAAGCAGGGAAACCTCAGATAATTATGGCCGCAGTAAAAATATCATCCATTTTCAAGTTAGGTGTAAGGCAAAAAGTGATGCTGGTCTTGCTGACCGTATTGTTGTCTTCATTAACTATCAGCGGCTGGATGGCGATTAAAAAAGAAAAGCAGGATACATTAAAAGAAATTAATCAACGTGGCGAAGATATAAGCCGCTTTGTCGCCAAATCTCTTTCATACAGCGTAGTTGGCTATGATTATCATGCCATCCAGTTATTGCTGGATGAAATCACATTGTCCGATGATGTTGAGTATTGCAAGGTAACAAGTGTGAAAGGGAATACCATGGCTGAGTCAGGTTACTACAGCGATAAAAACAATAATATGGTCATTATCAATCGCGATATCAAATTTGAAGATCAACTGGTTGGCAAGTTGTTGATGGGGCTTAGCACCAGCAATCTGGTGACAAGAATTGAATCACAGAAATACGCCTTGCTCAAACGAGAGGCGATTATTATTTTAATGATTGCATTCGGTGAGTTTCTGGCGCTTTCATTTATTATTATTCGCCCGGTTAGCATCATGTCTACCTCATTGAGAAAGAACGTCGACAAGAGTGGTCGCATCGTCGGAAAAATTCCAATAACCAGTCAGGATGAATTTGGTCAGCTTGCAGAATCGTTTAATAATCTGAGTGCACAATTAAACGATGCCAATGAGCGCCTGCAATCGAAAGTTGATCTTGCTGACAAGAAACTGATTGAAACAAATGAAACTTTGGTAAAACAATCAATCGAACTGGCAAAAATGAGTGAAGAGTTTCGTATGATGTCAATTACAGATGAATTGACCGGGTTATACAATCGCCGGCATTTTGAAGATTTGATGGACACCGAATTAAAACTCGCGAATCGGCATGGTTATGCAACCAGCCTGGTCATAATGGATATCGATTATTTCAAGAAGGTAAATGATACATACGGACATCCATGTGGAGACAAGGTTTTGCAAATCATTGCGTCTGCATTACAAGCCAGACTGAGAGCGACAGATATAATTTGCCGGCTTGGTGGAGAAGAGTTTGTAGCCTTGTGTAAGCAGGCAGACAAGGATGGCGTAACAGGTATTGCTGAAGACTTGAGACAGCATGTTGAAAATCTGGAAATCAAACAGGGTAACGACCTGATCAAGATCACGATCAGTATGGGAGCAGCAACTGAACAGGCTGGAGTTGAAGATAGCGATGTCAGGAATCTGTATAAAAAGGCTGATGCTGCTGTTTATTACAGCAAGAAACATGGGCGTAATCGTGTGACGCATTTTGATGATATGGAAGATTTAATTTAAGCTGGAGATAAATATGAAATTACGTTTTTTGTGCAAAGTGTTACTGGCAAGTTTATGTGTGTGCCCGGTAGCCTTTGCTGACCAACATGAATTAAAACTGGGTTCAGTGGCGATGGATATCCCCGTTGTTATGCATAAACGTCTGACACCCTTAACCAGATATCTGGGTGAAAAACTTGGTATGCCAGTTGTATTAAGACTATCGCCTAACATGGGTCAGGCAATCAACGCCGCAGCCTCAGGTAATGTTGATCTGGCTTATTTGACTCCTGTTGCATACTTAAAGGCACATGAAAAAGGCGATGTACAACTGGTAGCGAAGACAGTTACCAATGGCAAGGCATCATTCCAGCTTATGATCGTCGTCAAATCTGACAGTCCTTATACAAAAGTTGAGGATCTCAAAGGCAAGAGCTTTGCTTTTGGCGACAAACGCGCATTGTTGCAGCGCGCTGTAGTTGTCGGGTCAGGAATAAAACTGAAGGAATTCTCTGATTACAAATTTATTGGGCATTACGATAATATTGCAAGAGGTGTACTCAACAAGGATTTTGATGCAGGTATATTGAAAGATACGATGGCATACAAATGGCAAGGAAAGGGCTTGCGAATAATTCATAGCTCGCCGGATTTGCCACCTTACAATATTGCAGCAAGTAAAAACGTAAGTCCAAAATTACTGGCCAGATTGAAACAGGCCTTTCTTGAGCTGGATGGTAACAAGATTGAGCATCTGAAAATTATCAAGGCATTGGATAAAAAATATAATGGTTTTGCCGCAACCAGTGATCAGGAATATGATGTGGTGCGAAAACTGATCAAACCTTTTGCAGGTAAATAATACTAGCAGACAATTGATCCAGAAATTCGTCTAGGTGTTATGCCACTCATTCGGCTTTAATTGATAAAAGTTTTCCAGCTCATTGTACAGGTCCGGGTGTTTGCTTTGCAGTATGCGCGGGCATTCGAAAAATAATTCGCTAATAACGGCAAAAAATTCAGCAGGTGATGAGGAGCCATAGTGACTGATTAAATCACGGTAGCCATGTTGATAGCGTTGCTGTAATTTTTCGAATTCAGAACTCATCACTTTTGCCCAGCTTTTATAGTGTGAATTTTTCATGAGCAGAGGCAAGCCAGGATAGCCGGGATTTTCTTCATCCAGCTTGTGTGCAAACTCGTGTATAACGACATTCTCACCATCATCCGGATCGCGTGCACCAGCCATTGCATCATCCCAGGATATGATTACCGGCCCACGATGCCATGATTCGCCCAGCCGGACTGTTCTTTTCTTTATTTCAACATATCCGTCATAGCGGGTTTCAATCGATGTGAATTTTGCCGGGTATACAAGTATCGTTTCAAAGTTCGGGTAATAGTCAGTTTTTCTATTTAACAATAACAGGCAGGCCTGGGCGGCGATCGTGATGCGTATTTCATCCGTAATAATCAGGTCATCGCAACCATAAAATGATTTCTCTGCGACAAATACATTGATGTGGCCGTGTAATTGATTTTGCAAATTTACGGGTAATCGATTGTATAAAGGGAAATTATTCCTTAATAACTCAATCCACGCTTCGGGAAAATGGCTTTTGAATGTCTGGATACGTTTTTTGCGGCGATAGTTTTTGCGAAGTATCCAGACGCCCGGGATTAAAATGACGAGTAACACACTGATTATTATTATCGACATATTCGTTGAATCATCAGTATTAGTGCTTGATGGCCTGTATTCTCTTTACCTGCCAGTTTCATAGCGATCAAATTGTGGTAAATCATCACAGATTTCATCCCAGTCTGCTTTCGAGCTGACAAATATATGTGCAGATGGTCGCTCCGATATGGCAGATTCGATAGTGCCGAGTCTGACGCGAACTTGTTGCGGGTTTGCGATATTTTTGCTGAGAACAGGAGAACCGCAATGCTTGCAAAAATATTTTGTCTGTCCAGGTGTTGCTTCATATCCTGTCAGCTCATTTTCACCCGCTAAAAAAGTAAATTCATTTGTTGCGACAATACCGTTGGTCGCGAATGCACTCCCTTGCGCTTTTCGACATTGTGAGCAGTGGCAATACACGATGTTGTGAATACTATCTGTTATACGAAAGCGGATTTTTCCACATAGACAGCTACCATTGTACATTGGCACCCCCGGGATGAAGCTTATTGCAGTTTGCGTAAAAAGAAAGTGATTTTGTCACCATCTGATTCTGCCTTGACTATTTTGACTGGCAAATAATCCAGACTGGGTGCACACCATAATGTAAAGCGCTCTTTCTTAACTTTATCGTAATGTTCAATTTTGACAGTTTTAAATTCACCCGAGTCGAGTACAAGCACCTCTTTACCCGCTTCTGTTACTTCAAACAGTCGCAGTTTGTTTTTTGCTGCGATAGGTAACGAAAAGTTAGCTCTGTTATTTTGCAATGCTTGCATGATATACAGCATGAAACTCAACATATCCTGCGTGTTGTCAGGTGCGTGGAATGATTTATTCGCATGGCTGCTAAAAAACTCTTGCTGCGGCCAGTTGAATTTCAAATCATATTGTTCGATCTTGCCTTTTTTGTCTTTTTTGAATGTGTATTTATCAGGCTTGATAAATGATGACGTGATTTCGAGAGAGCTGGACTCGGTAACGATTTCTTTCAGTATCAATGCAGCCAGGCCTTCAGGAATGGCAATAGAAGTAAACACTGCATGGGTTTTGTCTGTAAATTTTAGAGAGCGATTGTTGCTACCAACGTCCATGCCGTTGTAACTGACATCGTAACGTACGTTAAAGCCATTCATTAACAGGTTGGCATAGGTGTCGCTGTACGCAATCAGAAACAGGATGAGGACGAGGCTTCTTTTCATGGTAAGTATGATGCCAGATATGGCGCTGAGTTCAAAACGAATAATCGTTGCTTCGTTCAGCCCCTATTCAGATTAAGGCTCAGATTAAGGTTCAGTTTATATTTTATGCTAATTGCAAGGTTTGTTGTTCATGAGTGATCGGCTTGTTATCCAGAGTAACCCGCCCATTCTGCAGTTTGATTCGTCCTTGTGAAATCATGTTCACAGCCATCGGGTAAATGATATGTTCTACTTCATGCACGCGTTCTGCAAGACTTTCTGCATTATCATTGTCAAGCACGGGTACTTTTGCCTGCAAGATAACAGGCCCATCATCCAGTGTCGGTGTTACAAAGTGAACCGACGCACCATGCTCGGCTTCGCCAGCATCAATGACACGCTGGTGCGTATGCAAGCCTTTATATTTTGGTAACAGTGAGGGATGAATATTGATCAATCTACCCTGGTACTGAAGTACGAATTTGTCAGTCAGGATTCGCATAAAGCCGGCCAGGGCGATCAGATCCGGTTGGTAATGATCCAGCGCCTGTTTTAATGCCATGTCATAATCATCACGCGAGGCGAAATTATTGTGCTCAAGAACAACCGTTTCGATATTTGCAGCTTGTGCGCGTTGCAAGCCGTAGGCGTTGGCATTATTACTGATGACACAAGCAATTTCTGTCTGGTGTTGGTGCGTAGTAATATCATCAATTAACGCCTGCAGATTACTTCCGTTTCCTGATAACAAAACAGCCAGACGGTGTTTTCTATTTCTGGTCATGCGACTGGTTTATTGAATATCAACGTGAGGCTCTTCTGTCTGGCTTGTCTCAATGGTGCCGATTACGCTGGCTGGAATATTTTCCCCGGTAAATAATTTCAGTGTTGCATCCACATCATTTTTATCAACGACGATCACCATACCAATACCACAATTAAATGTGCGATACATTTCATTCGTCGCAACATTGCCGTTTTCCTGCAGCCAGTTAAAAATGGCTGGCATTTGCCAACTGGATTTATCAATTTTGGCGCAGGTGTTATCAGGCATAACCCGGGGCAGATTTTCGAGCAAGCCACCACCAGTTATGTGCGATATGGCTTTAATGTTGATTGTTTCCAGAACTTTTAATACCGGTTTAACGTAAATGGTGGTGGGCGCGAGTAACTTCTCGCCCAGGGTGCTGCCATCAAAATTTACATTAAGGTCAGCATTGGCCGTTTCGAGTATTTTGCGAACCAGCGAGTAACCATTTGAGTGCGGACCACTGGAAGCCAGGCCGATCAGCACATCACCCGGTTTGACATGCTCACCATTAATGATTTTTGATTTTTCCACAACGCCAACACAGAACCCGGCCAGATCATAATCCTCGGACTGATACATACCCGGCATTTCCGCTGTTTCGCCGCCAATCAGTGCCGCACCTGCTTGCAAACAGCCATCAGCAATACCCTTGATAACATCTGTTGCGCGTTCGAGTTGCAGTTTTCCGGTGGCAAAATAATCCAGAAAGAACAATGGTTCGGCACCCTGTACAATCAGGTCGTTAACACACATCGCCACCAGGTCAATACCAATTGTGTCATGCTTGTTGAGTTCGAGTGCCAATTTCAGCTTGGTACCTACACCATCGGTACCGGAGACCAGGATAGGTTCCTTGTACTTTTTGGGTATCTGGAATAACGCACCAAAACCACCCAGACTGTCCATTACACCATCACGTGATGTCGACGCCGCCAGGGGTTTAATCCGTTCGATTAAGGCATTGCCGGTGTCAATATCAACACCAGCATCCCGGTAACTTAATGACGATTTGGCAGCCGTGGCTGCCGATTTGGATAAATTATCATCTACCACGTAAAAAAATCCCCAAAATTAGAAATGGAAGGTCACGCCGCTGCGCGAATCAAGGCATAATAGACAGCAGTTTATCAAATTCAGCCTCATTCATATACAGGATTTGAAATGCATTCCAGACCCAAAATACAGTCGTTTATCATGGTAATAATGTTGCTTGTCAGCGGGTTAGTCACGGCGGCAACCATTCCGGATTTATACGATGTCGAAATCCCGGTGCAAAGTCAGGACCGGCTGGAGCGTCTGCGGGCAATCAAGCAGGGATTGGCCGAAGTTTTGGTGCGTGTCAGTGGACGAAACGATGTTGTTTTGAGCCTGCCTTCACTGGTTAACCCGGCAAACAAGGCTTCCGGAGTGAATAAAAAAGATGATAAATCGTTACCCGACCTGGCGCTGGTAGGTAGTACGCCAGGAATAACCAGTGCATTAGACACGGCATCTCGCTATGCGCGTCTGTACCGATATCAAAAACCAACCGGACGGCCTCACATGGTATGGAGTGTGGATTGGGCTTCGCGCAACAACACAGACAAATCATCAGATAAGTCAGAAAGTGAGCAAGTCTTGTGGTTACGTTTCGACGAGAAAAAAGTCAATCAGCTATTACAATCAAATGGTTTGCCTGTGTGGGGTAAAACCCGCCCGTCAATCCTGGTGTGGCTGGCATATGATCAAGGTGGCAAACGTGTGTTATTGGCAAATAACAGTGCGAATTCAGTTCATGATGAACTCATTAATCAATCGCGCCTGTACGGGCTGCCATTACGATTACCATTAATGGATCTGGCTGATCACGCAAATATACAAATTGGTGATGTATGGGGTAATTTTGAAGATACCATTTTACGTGCATCCAAACGTTATCATACCGAAGCAGTCGTCGTTGGCCGCGTGAGTCGGTTGGGGAACCAATGGGTCGCCCGCTGGACTTTATACCATGCAGGACGACGACTGGATTGGGAAACCACCAAACCTGTCCTGACGGATGCCATGGCGTTAGGGGTAAGCCAGACATCGCAAACACTGGCGCAGGCTTTTGCACATGTTGCTGTCGGCGATAACGCACAGAACGTCGTTGTACAGATAAAAGATATTGTCGACCTGGTGACCTATGCGCGGATAACAGATTATCTGAAAAATCTGTCCGGCGTTAAGAGCATTGCGACCAAGGAATTAACCTCAAATAGTGTGTTTTACACCATTACCACGCGTGGTGGACGTATTGCATTAATGCAAGCGATAGCACTTGGCCAGAAATTGTCAGCTGAACCAAACACCTTTATCACGCTACCAGATACACAACCAGGTACGGTATCTGGCCAGCAAACGGATACGCAATCTGCTACAAAGCTGTCGACTTCAGGACAGTCGGAAGCGCAAAACATACTTCATACGACACAACCCGATCTGGTTTATCGCATTTTAAAATAGTCGCTGCCATGCAGAAGCAGGATATACCCAACGTTATCAGTATTGTCCGTATCGCCCTGGTGTTACCCGTGGTGTTACTGCTTCTGGCGCATGCTTATTTATACGCGTTAGTCATCTTTTTTATTGCCGGTGTCTCGGACGGAATAGATGGTTTTCTCGCGCGACACTATGGCTGGCAAAGTCGCATGGGTTCCATTCTGGATCCATTGGCAGATAAACTTTTACTTGTATCGTGTTATCTCACTCTCGGTTGGCTCGTACATTTGCCCTGGTGGCTGGTCGCTGCCGTCATACTACGGGACATTATTATAGTCGCAGGTACCGGCATGTATCATTGGCTGATAGAAGATGTGGAGTTTAATCCGACTCTGGTCAGCAAATTGAATACCTTATTGCAAATTTTATTGATTATTGTGGTGCTGATGAATTTGGCAAACTTGATAAACACAACAGAATTATTAACATGGCTGATCTATGTCACAATGTTTACCACGCTGGTAAGTGGAATTGGTTATGTCTTTATGTGGGGATGGCGTGCCAGACAGGTAAAAAAGGAATATAAATCATGACAGATTCAGGATCTACATCCAACAAATGGTTGTGGTTGGGAATTTTTATTGTCGCCGGCGTATTGTTGTATTTGTTAGCGCCCGTGCTGACACCATTTATGATGGCGGCATTGCTGGCGTATATCGGTGATCCCATCGTCGACAGGCTGGAGATTTGGAAATTACCTAGAACACTGGCTGTGTCAGTGGTATTTGTTTTATTAACACTGATAGCGATACTCCTGCTGGTCATACTGGTACCCATGCTGGAGCGCCAGATCAGTGCGGTAATTGTAAAATTACCTCAATATATGACTGTTATTCAGGAGTCGTTCATTCCATGGTTGCGCGATCGTTTTGGTATTGATATTGGCAAGATAGATGTGAAAGTGATCCAGACTTCTGTGCAGCAACATTGGCAAAGTGCAGGCGGTATCGCGACGCAAATTGTAAAATCCATTACCCAGTCAGGATTAATCTTATCGGCGTGGATTGCGAATATATTGTTAACAATTGTTGTTACTTTTTATTTGTTACGTGATTGGGACATTCTGATTGCGAATATCAGGACATTGCTGCCACGACAAAATGAAGCAACTATCGTCAACCTGACCAAACAGTCTGATCAGGTAATTAGTGCTTTTTTCCGCGGTCAACTGCTGGTAATGCTGGCACTGACACTGGTGTACGCGGTTGGGCTGAGTATCGTCGGACTCGATACAGCAATCCTCATCGGGTTACTCGCCGGACTGGTGAGTTTTGTGCCCTATCTTGGTTTTATCGTTGGCATACTTGCAGCGTCCATTGCTGCCTTGTTGCAATTTCAGGATATCACCGTACTGCTTTACGTATTACTGGTGTTTGGTATTGGGCAGGCACTTGAGGGTATGGTGCTGACACCTTTACTGGTCGGTGACAAGATTGGACTGCACCCGGTTGCGGTGATTTTTGCCGTGCTTGCTGGAGGACAATTGTTTGGTTTTTTAGGGATTTTATTAGCGTTGCCAGTAGCCGCTATTGTGATGGTGTTGTTGCGCTATACGCATGAGCATTATAAATCCAGCCAGCTATATCAATCTGCAAATTAATATCGCTATGGTACAACAATTGCCACTGGGATTATCGCTGCTTGATGCTGCCCGCTTTGGGAACTATCTGACAACCGACAATACAGCAGTTATTCATTCACTGGTGAATACTTCCGAGCAATACGTTTATATCTGGGGGCCCTCGGGGGCGGGGAAAAGCCATCTTTTACATGCGTGCTGTTATGAGTTTGTGAAAATGGGCAAGACGGTATTTTATTTGTCGCTTGCAGACGACTCTATTCACTCACCGGAAATACTGGAGTCGGTTGCGCAATATGATCTCGTTTGTCTCGATGATATCGAAGCCGTGGTTAAAATCGTCGACTGGGAATTGCGGTTATTTAATTTGTATAACGAGATTCGTGAGCATGGACATTGTTTACGAGTTGCCAGCAACAGCTCACCCACCTCACTTCCACTGGATTTGCCCGATCTGAATTCGCGCCTGTGTTGGGGGCCGGTTTACCAGCTACGCGAGTTGAATGATGAACAAAAGTTACAGGCCTTGCAATTACGATCACGCAATCGGGGTATTGATCTTGACATGAAGGTTGCGCGTTATCTGATACAACACTCTGCACGTGATATGCATAGCCTGTTTGCATTACTGGACAGGCTGGATGACGCGTCAATCAGTGAACAACGCAAGATTACCATCCCCTTTGTTAAACAGCTGATTTAGCCGCTTTTAACTCGCGACTCCGTAAGCGCGCATATAATCCGGCGCAGGTAATAAAAACAGAACTGGCAAGCAACTCAATAAGCGCGTGTCCAAACATGGCGTCGTTTGCATACAGCTCAATCAGACTATGCGTGAAATACGCCAAAACCAACATCGCTGCCCAGGCAAAGGTGTAGGGCTTACGTTTCAGAATACCCGGTACCGGTGCGAGTAATAACAAGATAACCAGTGTGCCAATAATTAGCGGTGATTTTAGACTGGGAAGTGACAGGTAAAGCCAGCTGCTTAATACGATTACCAGCACCAGATAACTGATGGCGGCTGACCAGTATAAATTTTGCGTGGTAATCATGAGCGGATATTTCCTGCCTGATGTTGTGCCAGGGCCGTTTGAGCCAACCGCATGCCGAGTTTCTTTGCCAATGATATTTCTTCATCACTGACCGGAAGATTATTGTTGAGACCTGCTACGTGACTTGGGCCATAAGGTGTACCGCCTGTGGTGGTCGTATTCAGCTCAGACTCTGTATAGGGTATGCCGAGCAAGATCATGCCGTGATGCAGCAGCGGAATCATCATACTGAGCAAGGTCGTTTCCTGGCCACCGTGCATACTACCGCTGGCGGTAAAGACGGCAGCGGGCTTGCCAACCAGGTCACCGGACAACCAGAGTGGACTGGTGCTGTCGATAAAATACTTCATCGCACTGGCCATATTGCCAAAGCGTGTCGGACTTCCCATCGCAAGTCCGATACATTCACGCAAATCATCCAGGCTGGCATAAGGTGGTCCGGCATCCGGGATCGCAGCTGATGTTGACTCGTGATTGGCAGATACGGCGGGAACGGTACGCAGCCGGGCCTGAATGCCGGGAATCTCCTCGATTCCCATGACGATGGCTCGCGCCAACTTTTCCGTGCTGCCATGGCGTGAGTAATAAAGTACCAGTATTTCTAATAAAGTTTGTGACATGGATTTCTAACTTAATATATCGAGAACTTTTTCAGGCGGTCTGCCGATAACGGCTTTGGTGCCGATAATGACAATTGGGCGCTCGATGAGATGTGGGTATTTGACCATGGCAGCCAGAATGCTGTCCTCGGATAGATCAGGGTTATCCAGGCCGGCAGTCTTATATTCGGCCTCTTTGCTGCGGAGGAGTGTGCGAGCATCGACCCCCAGCAAGTTAAGAATTTCTTTTAGTGTGGCAATATCCGGAGGGGTCTTCAAATATTCAATCACTTCGGGTTGAGCGCCATGTTGTTGTAATATCTGTAAAGTTTGTCGAGATTTGCTGCAGCGGGGGTTATGGTATATTTTCATAATGTGACTCAGTTTTAAATTTCGCCATCAGAATAACATTTTATTAGCTATAGCATGTTATGGATTCGGTTGTTAATATTCGCGGCCTGAAACTTGCCTGCCGAGCTTGTAATTTTACTCGACTGGGCCTTGCTTGACACTCGGAATATCGAGTGTTACGTTTTACGAAAATGTCATGTTTGGAGAGACATTTGATTAGTGTGCATAAATTTGTCCTGTTGCTGATGGTTATTGGCCTGTCGGCATGTGCCTTGTTGCCACCCGTGCAGGAAATGAGTAACGCCAGACAGTCATTAAACGCGGCAAAAGCCGTGCAAACCGATATACATCATCCTGATGAGTATAAATATGCACAAGAATTGATAGATCTTGCCAGCAAGCAAATTGAGCAGGGTGAATACACAAATGCGCGCGCGAATGCCATTTTAGCGAAACAGGTAGCAATAAAAGCACGTCAGCAAACACTCAATAAAACCCGAACGGAAAACAAACCATGATTATCGTGAAAGGTAAGCTAATTCAAAAAATCAGTATTTTCTAATGTTTAAAAATTAAGCAACCACATCACCGTATACCGGCTTGACACTAAATAGAATCAAGGTGATACTGGTGAAAAATGCAAAATCCACAATCTTGGAGTTAAAAATAACATGAATATCTCGCGTAAGCTAAAACACCTATTTCTCGCACTGGTGACCATTGGCTTTGTAATCGGCTGTGCAGGTACAACTGAAGAAAGCAAAGATGCAAGTGGTGGTAGTGATGCTGCTTCTGCAATTGCTGCTGCTAAGGCTGCTTACGATAAAGCAAAAAAAGAATTATATGCCTGGCGTGACACCGGAAAATTGATTAAACAAGCTGAAAAAGCACTAAAAGACGGTAAAGACGCTGAAGCAATCAAATTGGCAAACAAGGCACGTAATCAGGCTGAACTGGCGCTGGCACAAAAAGAAGCAGAGATGAATCGAAATCGTGATTTATTTGGCGCATCTTCATATGGCAGCTCAGGCGGTTCCGATTATTCGGTTGTCAAAGGCGACAGTTTATGGAGAATTTCAGGTAAATCTGAAGTCTATGGTAACCCTTACCAGTGGCCACTGATTTACAAGACTAATAGCGCTAAAATTAAAGATGCGGATTTGATCTTCCCCGGCCAAAAACTGGCAATTGATAAAGATCCATCATCAGGTGCTGTAGCTGCTGCGGTTAAGCACGCAAAAACACGTGGTGCATGGTCAATTGGTAAAGTTGAAGATTCAGATAAATCTTACCTTTCAAAATAGTTTGCAGTATTTATTACTGATTAAAGGCCTCGTTAGAGGCCTTTTTTTATGTTTGGCATAAATAATAAATATATAAAACCAGGCACATTATGATTTCAAAGCGACTTATAACAGCCTGCTTTAAACAATTTGTCACAGATGGCTGTTTGACCTCGGCAGCAGCGTTATCGTTTACCACACTGCTGGGTCTGGTGCCGCTTTTAGCAGTCAGTTTTTATTGGGTAAGAATATTGTTTACTGAGCCAGCGCACCAGCAAAAAATACTTGAGTTTATTATGACAATTTTACCACCCGAGTACGGGATACGTTTATTTCGGGAGCTCGTTACACTGGCATTGAATGCGACAAAACTTAATATGCTTGGCTTGTTATCGTTAATTGTTATTATCATTGCCGGTTTGAATACAATTGATCATACGCTGAATCGAATCTGGAAAATAAAACGTTGTCACCGCAGCTTGTATAAGATGGTGTTATATTTTCTGGTTATCTTGTTAGTTCCAGTCTTGATTGGCTACAGTATATATTTGACCAGTTATTTAACGGCATTACCGTTGGTAAGTGAAGTATCAAACCAGTTAAGACTTGTTGCCATACTGCGATACATTGGACCTACGCTTGCCAGCTTTATCGGATTTACCATCTTGTTTATGTGGGTTCCTAATACCAATGTCATATTCCGTCATGCATTAATTGCATCAATACTTACTACAATACTGTTTGAAATGACAAAATTAATTGTTCTGACTTATATTAAAGTTGTGCCAGCATACAATATTATTTATGGCGCCTTGGCGAGTATCCCGATTTTTTGTGTATGGATGTACCTGTCATGGTCTATTGTGTTGTTTGGTGCGGTCGTCAATTGCCAACTACAAAATAAGGCATATTTGAATGACGTGTAATAAATATGATTTCTAATTTCGAAATTTTGCATACAGGATATATAATGAAATTATTTTTTTCTGTTCTGATGTCTTTGTTCCTACTGTTACCTGTACATGCACAGCCGGTAGAATTTGCGATGCATGGTCTTGATGGTAAGTTACATAAACTATCTGATTATCGTGGTAAGTGGGTGGTCGTTAATTATTGGGCGACATGGTGCCCGCCTTGCGCAGAGGAAATTCCTGAATTAAACAAGTTTTATAATAAATATAAAGGAAACAAGGCTGCGGTAATTGGTATTAATTTTGAATTTCAGGATAAAGATTATGTGCGGGAATTTATTAATGAATTTGATTTAAAATATCCGGTCTTGATGACAGAAGAAACAATCAGTACCCCGTTTGGGCAACTGGCAGGCTTACCGACTACATATCTGATTTCACCTGATGGAGAATTGCAAAAAACCCATATGGGTGTGGTTAGCCTTGAATTACTTGAGAACTGGATGCAGGGAAAACTTAATTAAGCGTTCGCGGTTGGTGCTGAAGCCATTTTTGAAACAGTTTTTCTTCTTGTTCCAGTTCATAACTGTTAATGAGTCCGCGCCGTAATGCAACAGAAACAGCGCGTGCTCTTAAATTCAGGTTATCATCATCTGGTAACAGATGTTCATCGGCAACCCCCAGTTTTTGGTACAGGGAGCGCAATCTGTTTTGTGCACCACGACGCGATAAATAGCGACGTTGCGCGATAAGATTATCTGTCAGGCCAAGGGCGATATCAATTAACACGTCGTAATCGTTATCTGTCAATGCGTGGTCACGTTCAATTGTACGTGCCTGTACGGGGCGTAATTTTGGGTCAATCCAGCATTGATCTTCGATAAATACGGCATGGTTTGCCTTATTGAGGACAGCTGAAGGGTTATCTTTTAATACAAAACCGTACACAGTGTCAGGTGGAATAATCTTGCTGAGCGAGCGAATATACGTTTCATCACCATAATTTGACCAGAAAATAATCCGTGCTGCAGGTACCTTTTTCCAGACTGCGCGCGCCAGTTCAATGCCATTTACTTCGGGCATTTGCAGGTCGGTTAATAATTGCGGTTTTTCTTGTGCCAGTACCAGCTGCAAGGCATGTTGCGGGTTCTCTGACATGATAAATCGGTACTGGGATAACTGTTGTTCAAGAAATTCACGATCGCGCGGGTTGTCTTCTGCAACAACTATTGTTGATTCAGTTTCCATTTTGTCACGCTGACATGCTGTGATTTGTATCAACTAATAAATATTTGTTTGCTACATGTACCTTAAGACAGGTACCCTGACTAAAACGTGATGCTTGCCAGTCAATATTTGCATTCATTGCCTTCACTCTTTGGTGAATATTAATCAGTCCGTGCCCGCCTTTACGCATCGCTGATTCGAGATCAAATCCGATACCATTATCTTCAATTGTAAGTAGAATTCCGCTATCAAGCTGTCTTAATACGACTTCATAGCGGGAACTACTTGCGTGGAAAATAATATTATTTATCGCTTCCGTCATCAGCCGATATAGATGGATTAACTGAACAGGAGACAGCCTGTTTTCAATCTCTGATTCAATCGAAATATAGTATTCCGGTACGGTATCACCAGAAAATTTACGACTGACATATTTTTGTATGGCAGCTTCCAGTCCCAGCATATTGAGTGCCTGAGGATGGAGATCATCAATAATTTCTCGTAATTCTACCGTGAGTCGCTCAAGTGTATGATCAATCTGGCGTATCAGGCGCTGCGAATCCTGTGAGTTTTGATTTGCCCTGATCTCACGGCGCAGTGCTGTAAATTCGGCAAGGAATTGATCATGTATATCCATTGCGATTCGCTGTCGTTCGCGTTCAGATCCTTCAAGAAGTTTGCTGTTTGCGGCTGTTTCCAGCATTTTATGCTTGAGCTGTTCAAAATAGCTCAATACCTGACCGAAATCACCTTTGTTGTTTTCTGGATTATTTTGATCAGCCGGATCTCTGTCCAGCAGCTTGATGGCAGACCGGGTAATATTATTTAACTGTGTACGCGTATTTTTAACCAGCCAGACAGAAATAGCCAAACCGACTATCAATGTTATGCCAAGCACAGTAGATAGTAATGTGGCGAGTTGATTGGTGCTTTTTTGAATATAAGCATTGGATGTGAGGTATATTTCCCGTTTTTTCCCCTGCAGCAGGCTGTAGTCAGTATCAATTTTATGTTGCAGGGTTTGTATTGCCAGTATTGCTGTGCCTATATCCAGACGATCACTGAACTCTGTCGCCTTGAGGGTTTCAGTAAAGACCTGACTGGCTTCAGCATCAATCTTGTCTTTAAGATCGGGTGATTTTAGTGCACTTTTCAGAAAGAGTGATTGCTCTACATAGCTAAATCGGACTTCATCAAGATTTTCTGTGCCTTTGTCCTGCATTTTATCGAGCAGGCCGTGCATACGCTGGCTGGCTGCCATGGCCAGGGTAAGCTGGTCAGTGGCTCGAGCCCATTCCTTGACGGTGTCATTCTGGTAAGATATTTCTGTTAAATAAGAATGTGTTAATAATATAACACCTATTATCGGTACAATAAGTACCACGGGTAAGGACAGCACTTGCCACTTGTAGGGAATTTTCAACATAAGACCTATTTTATACCAGTTTTATATATAGTAGGTTAGCTGTGAGTGTTTTAAAATGTGCACAAGCACAGTGCATATATAAGGAAGCTTGGATATTCTTAATCCGTAAAGCTGACAATCAACGGCGGGGAGCCTGATGTGAAGAAATTACAGAAACTACTCTTGTACACATTCATCATTTTAGCTGGTAAGGCTGCATTCGCAGTTGAAGCGCCGCGTGATCCGTATAAATTCTTCTTTAATGAAACCTGGGGCGATTTTCAGGAAGAATTAAAGAATGCAGCAGCGGAAGGCAAGAAAGGTGTTCTTATATTTTTCGAGATGGATGAATGCCCCTTCTGTCATTATATGAAAATGAATATACTCAATCAGCCATCCGTGCAGGAATATTACCGCAAGAATTTTCTGCTTTTTCCTGTTGATATCGAAGGTGATATTGAAATAAAGAATTTTAACGGCAAATCAGTCAAACAAAAAGATTTTGCGTTCAAGGAACACCGTGTCAGAGCCACGCCGGTAATCGCGTTTTTTGATCTGAAAGGCAACCGAATATTCCGGCATACCGGAAAGACATCAGGTGTAGAGGAATTTATGTGGATGGCAGATTATGTAGTTAATGAAAAATACAAAACGATGCCATTTACCACGTACAAGCGCCAGCGGCGAAAAGAATAATTCAATAACAGGTATCCAGATTGTTCACTACATTACGACAAATCACGGTATCAGCTGCCGCCCTGCTTTTATTGCTATCAACGCAAGTATACGCTGACGATAACAAACGTCCGCTTCCCGAACCTTTGACGCTGGAATATGCTCTCACCTTGATAGATGATGCTCACCCGAATCTTCTACAGGCAATGGCAGGTATCAAGTCAGCAGAGTCAGACGTTCTTTATGCAGATACCAATAATGAGCTGGAAGTTTTTGCCAGGGCTGAACTGGGCTATGTAGAACCTGTCGCCACTTCACCAAATCAGGACAACAATGATAGCCAGGCCGCAATTATTGCCAGAAAAACATTGTATGATTTTGGACGTTCAGCGGCGCTGGAAAATGCCGCATCTTACGAGCTTGCAAGTCAGCAAATCCTGTTGACAGATGTAAAGCAGCAGCAACGTATTGCCATTATGCGTCGATATTTTGATGTAATCCTGGCAGATTTGATGTTCTATCGGTATAACGAAGAAATGGCAACGGAGTACGTCAGCCTGGATCGTTTACGGGCACGCTTACAATTGGGCAGAGCATCTGAATTTGATGTTACACAAAAAGAGGTTAGTTACAATCGCGTCCGACACCTGCGATTTGACAGTCAGAACAAACAACGTATTGCGCGTGCCAGATTGGCGCTGGCACTAAACCGACCTGGCGATCTACCGACAACTGTTGCGAAACCGGTTATCAAGGATTTAAAGCATAAATTGCCTGATGTTGAAAATCTTCAGCAATTTGCCCTGTCACATAACAACCGGATTTTAGCCCTGCAAAAAAAACTGGTTGCAGCCCAGGCGCGGGTTGATGGAGCAAAGGTCAGTGATAATCCACGCCTGCGCGGTGAAGTGGGTGCGTATGAATACAATCGTGAATTTGGTTCACGTGATACATTTCGTGCAGGAATTATTTTGGAAGTTCCGCTATTTGGGGGCAATCATACTGATGCAAATGTTGCCAAAGCCAAGGCTGGAATATTCAAGACACAGGCAGAGTTAATTGCAATGGAAGCGAGTGTACAACAATCAATTCTTGAACAATGGTTGATATTGGACGGACTGCTCAGCAAGATAGATGAAATGAAATCACTTGTTGATTACCGTGAAATGTACCTTGATCGAAGCCGTACCTTGTACGAGCAGGAGATGACAACCGATCTGGGTGATGCGATGGTAAGAACATCTGAAGCGGAACATGCTTATTTGACAGCCGCGTATTCGGTTTTATTGGGATGGGAAAAACTTGCTGCTTTGGCAGGCACTACCGTAGATGATTTACATAAAATTGCATCGACCCAACCTGCTACTGATGCCAACCCCGGTTTATGAGGTATAACTATGTCTAGACATGCGTTAGCAACGATTAAAATGATTTATTTACTGGTATTCATGTCCGGCGTGTCCGTTGCGCAAGCGATTGAAATCGATGCCAGAGTCAACTGGGCGCAGAAAGTTGAACTGCGTATACCCGTGACAGGCATTATCACCACACTCAAGGTCGAAGCCGGGCAACTTGTTAAACGCAAGGATTTGCTCATTGCACTGGATGACCGTGTCTTCAAAGCGAATGTACGGCAACAACAGGCAGACGTTAAGTTACGGAAGTTGAATCTCGAAGAAGCCAAACGTGAACTGGATAGAATGCAACAACTGTATGATCGCACCATGCTTTCCGAACATGATTTACAAATGGCAAAAAATCATGTTACCGAGGCAGAGTCGGCCTGGATTAATGCAAAATCAGGTTTAACACGCGCGCGCGTCGCATTAGATCATAGTCAGCTACGTGCGCCATTTGACGCTATCGTTTTGAAAAAAAATGCCGAGCTGGGACAGGCGGTAGTGGTTGGAGAAGGGCAACCTTCCTTGCTGACCCTGGCGGCGAGCAATCGTCGTGTGGCGGTTGCAACTGTGGCGAGTGATACGCTTACGTCTTATGAGATTGGCAAACAAGTTGACATTACTGCAGGTTCAAAATCCATCCCAGGGAAAATTACCGGCGTAAATTTACTGACAGCAAAAAACAATAATCAGGTCGAGCTGATTGTTGAGTTTACTGTTAGCGATACGTCAATCATGCCCGGGTCGGGAGTAAAAATTAACATACCATGATGTGCAGAAAATGCATTGTGCGAGGACGTGTACAGGGAGTATTTTACCGTGCATCGACCCAGCATCAGGCAAATGCATTACATGTGACGGGACATGCGAAAAATTTACGTAATGGTGATGTAGAAGTTTTAATGTGCGGTGATGCAGTGTCAATTGACAAATTATCTGCCTGGCTATGGGAAGGACCGCAATATGCAGAAGTTCATGAAGTTACTTGTCATGAAGCGCAACCGGATCCCTTGCCGGATCATTTTTCTACCGGATGGTAAATCGCCTTATTTTTAATAACGGCGCCAGTGCTTGTCGAGCACCTTGAAAACCTTGCTGGTATACCGATAACTGTTCAGGCTGCCATTATAGCGAGCAAGCGCCCGTGTTATGTTGCCTTTTTCCTTGTCCAGATAATATTTCAGAATTGTGCAGCCCATCCGCAGGTTGGTGCGAATATCAAACAGGTTGTCATCAGGATGGCCAATTTCCTTTAGCCAGAAAGGCATAACCTGCATGAGTCCACGGGCACCGACTTTTGAGATGGCAAATTGCTGAAACTTGCTTTCGATATGTATCACAGCCAGAATCAATTCAGCCGGAATGTCGACGCGCTTTGATTCATAATGGATGCGACGCAGCAAACTGAGCCGTTTTTGTGTGTCCGGTTCGAAATCTTTTAACCGGTTAGACATATCCAGCAGCCAGACTTCAGCATCAAATCGATCTTCAAAACTGTCACTTGCTTCAATTGCTGCCAGTAACAATGGCCGGATGTTTTCCTTGTCATTCGCCAGTTCATCCTGAGCATAACCAGCGCTGGTGGTTAACAGGATGAGTAAAACAGCTGTTCGAATTACTTTACCTGTCATTTGAAAATCCGCTTTTACCTGATTCGTGATGCCAGAAAATCAGTGATACTGTCGAGCGCGATGTCCTGACTTTCGCTGTCAGTGCGGCCTTTATATTCGACGGTACCTTGCTTGAGTCCGCGCTCACTAAACACAAGACGGTGCGGAATACCAATCAGTTCCATGTCAGCAAACATAACGCCAGCGCGTTCATTACGGTCATCCAGTAATACATCAAAACCTTGTAGTTGCAGTTGTTGATAGCAGGACTCCGCTTTTTCCTTTACCGTTTCTGATTTGTTGATATTCAAACCAAGTATAGCAACATCAAACGGGGCTATCGACTGTGGCCAGATAATGCCATTATCGTCATGATTTTGCTCGATGGCAGCCGCAACCACGCGCGTTACGCCTATGCCATAGCAGCCCATGGTCATGACCGTTGCCTTGCCTTTCTCATCGAGTACCGTAGCCTGCATGGCATCACTGTATTTTTTGCCCAGTTGAAATATGTGACCGACTTCAATACCGCGTTTGATAGACAGGTTGCCTTTACCGTCCGGGCTGGGGTCGCCATCCATAACGTTGCGAATGTCGACAACTTCTGTTGGCTCTGCGTCGCGTTGCCAGTTTACACCAGTGAGGTGGTAGCCATCTTCATTTGCACCGCAAATGAAATCATTCATTGCATAGGCACTGTGGTCAACATAGACAGGAATTTTCAGCCCCACAACACCAATTGAACCGGGACTACAATTAGCGACGGCTTTTATCTTTTCCTCACTTGCAAATGTCAGCGGCGTCAATACTCCGGGCATGTTACCGGCCTTGATGGTATTCAATTCGTGATCACCACGCAGCACGAGTGCAATGACCTGATCATCAGTACCGTTAACAAGCAGTGTTTTAATACATTGATTAACCGGAACATCGAGGAAGGCAGAAATGTCTTCGATACTGTGCTGGTCGGGTGTCGCGACTTTTTGCATTTGCTCTTTTGGAGTGTGATTTATCACTGGCGCCAGCGCTACAGAGGCTTCAATATTTGCTGCAAAGTCACTCGCGTCACTAAATGCAATCGCGTCTTCACCCGAATCGGCCAGCACGTGAAACTCGTGCGATAAACTGCCACCGATGGCACCCGAATCTGCGCGAACTGGACGAAAGTTTAGTCCCAGGCGTTCAAAAATTCGGCAGTAAGTGTCATGCATGGTTTGGTAAGTAGTGTCCAGTGAACTTTGGTCGATATGAAATGAATAGGCATCTTTCATTATAAATTCGCGTGCCCGCATTACACCAAAGCGTGGACGTATTTCATCGCGAAACTTGGTCTGAATCTGGTAGAAATTTGCCGGTAGTTGCTTGTAACTGCGTAACTCACGACGTATCAGATCGGTGATGACTTCTTCATGTGTTGGACCGAAACAAAACTCGCGATCATGCCGATCTTTTATGCGGAGTAGTTCCGGACCATATTGTTCCCAACGCGTGGACTCCTGCCAGAGTTCGGCAGGTTGTACCGTTGGCATGAGAACTTCCTGCGCGCCGGCACGGTTCATTTCTTCACGCACAATATTTTCGACTTTGCGCAGGACTCGCAAGCCCAGCGGTAGCCAGCTATACAGCCCGGCAGCAAGTTTCCTAATCATGCCGGCACGAATCATTAGCTGATGGCTGATGACTTCTGCATCAGCGGGGACTTCTTTGACGGTGGCAAGTAACAGGTTTGAGCTTCGCATCTGATTAAGAGTCTTTTTGTTGTGATTCAAAAGCAGATTTTACTGATTATCTGCAATAGAAGACAGTGATAGTCTTGCCTAAATTGCCTCTAATCGGATGTGCGGGCGGAATTTTCAGGTGAACTGACCAGTTCGCCTTGCTGGTAGTTCAGTTTTTCATAGGGTATGCCATTGGCAGGAGGGGTGTCGGTAATTTGTTTTTGTCCCTTGTCATCTTTCCACACGTACAAGGTGTTTTTAATTTTCGGATTCACCTTGTCCGCCTGAAGTTTGAAAGCGGCTGGTAAATATCGGACCATGAACGGGGATTGATACATGAAGATACCGATAACAAGCAAGGCGAGAGCAATCAGGATGGTTTTCTTCAAGAGTTTAACGTGTTTTAAAATGTACTGTTATTCCAGCCCCACATATGCCGGGGTGCATCGGCAAACTCAATATAGGTACGTGCTGGCTCAACACCGAGGTAGGTCTGGGTTAATTTGCATAGTGCGGTAGATAAGGATTTGGTTTTATTTTCTGGCAGGCCAATACTCTTGAGTTCCAGATATGCCGTCGGTGTATCGAGACCGGCAAACAGCATGGGACGGGGCGGATCCAGATTGACCATGACATAACTTTCCGGTTTACCCAATTCTTCAGCTATGACACTGGATGCGGCAGCGAGCAATGCCTTGCTGTCTGTTTCAGCTACCTGCTGGTTGGTCTGAATTTTAAGATAGGGCATTTATGTTTATCCGCAGAATTGTCTGATGGCGTCGTTTGCGTTTTTAAGCATTGTTGCACGCTCTTCATCACTATATCGAACCACATTGCCATCCTTATCCCGGAAACGGCGAAATACTTCCAGTTTGTTTTTGGCTTCGCGCGCCTGTTGGCATCGCTTGTTGCGCTCGGCTATATTTTTGTTCGATTCTTTTTTGATTAATTTTTCTTCTTTCTTTGCCGCGGTCTCCTCGCCAACTTTTGCATTCGCCGCCTCTTTTCCCAATACAGCTTCGCGCGCTTTTTGGCGTTTTGCCGCGCTTTCTTCACTACTTAGTGGTTGTTTGCGTGCATGTTTGGGAATTTTAATGGCCTGATAGTCGCCTGATGCAGGAGGGGTTTGTGAGTAGACCACATTACCGTTCTCATCGACGGATTTATACAATCCCGCTTGCACGGAAAATGGTAGCCAGGCTGATAACAGCAGGCACATGCTGATAATTTGCATTTTATTCGTTAGCTGAGTGAACATTGAAATTTGTCTCCTTCGCAATCAAATTTCGCGACCAGTATAATGCGTTGCCCATATTAGAACCAATTCACATGCCATACCACTTGTTATTTGCCGGGTCATGGCTAGTGATAATTTCATGCTAAGGTGTAATTATTTTAGTCGAAAATCCATAAAATTTATCCGTGCATAGCTTGATTCGTCAATATAAAAAGCCTTTAATTTCGTGCAATTGCCGGAACTTCGAGCGTATAATAGGCAGATTGTGTAATGACAACGATCATGACCATACAGTAGCAGAAAAAGGCCCGGATTCCGGGCGTTTTTTATCTGGAGACTGTGAAAATATTAGGAAAATTCCGGGATAATTCCGGGATAATTCCGGGGATAATATCTCAAACAAACATCTATTTAGCAAAGGTGACAGGCGTGAAATTAAGTGGTGCTGAAATCCTGATTCAATTTCTCAAGGATGAAGGCGTTGAATTTGTGTTTGGCTACCCTGGTGGGGCAGTGCTGCACATCTACGATGCCTTGTTCAAGCAGGAAGATGTGCGCCATATTCTGGTCCGTCATGAACAGGGTGCGACACATGCCGCCGATGGCTACGCCCGTGCTACGGGCAAACCGGGAGTAGTGCTGGTGACGTCGGGGCCAGGTGCGACCAATGCGGTAACCGGCATTGCCACCGCTTTTATGGATTCGATTCCCATGGTTGTCATAACCGGCCAGGTACCTTCTGCCTTTATTGGTAGTGATGCATTCCAGGAAGCCGATGCGGTGGGGATTACACGTCCCTGCGTAAAGCATAATTTTCTGGTCAAGGACATCAAGAATCTGGCTACCACACTTAAAAAGGCATTTTATATTGCCAATTCTGGTCGGCCAGGCCCGGTCGTGGTTGATATTCCAAAAGATATGACCGATCCCAATATCAAAATTGAATACGAATACCCGACTGAAGTTTCAATGCGTTCCTATAATCCGACGGTTGAGGGTAACCAACGCCAGATAAAGAAGGCGATCGACCTGTTGCTGACTGCCAAACGGCCAATGATCTATACCGGTGGAGGTGTTGTACTCAGTAATGCCAGCAGCAGCCTGATTGAGTTTGTGCGAAATCTGGGCTATCCCATTACACAGACATTAATGGGTTTGGGTGCGTATCCCGCTACCGACAAACTGAATATTGGCATGTTGGGAATGCACGGTACCTACGAAGCCAACATGGGCATGCATGAATGTGATGTGTTGATTGCGATTGGCGCCCGCTTTGATGACCGTGTGACTGGAGACGTGAAAAAGTTTTGCCCGCACGCAAAAATCATCCACATTGATATTGACCCGGCATCGATTTCCAAAACCGTTCGCGTCGATGTGCCGATAGTAGGCGATGTAAAGCATGTCCTCACCGATATGAATAAAGAGCTGAACCTGTCGGACAAAAAGCCGGATACCAAGGCGCTGGCAAAGTGGTGGAAGCAAATCGAAGAATGGCGGGGACGAAATTGCCTGCGCTATGATCACAACAGTGGTTTGATCAAACCGCAATTCGTGATTGAAAAATTGTACGAAGTGACGGTCGGTGACGCCTATGTGACATCGGATGTTGGCCAACATCAAATGTGGGCTGCGCAATTCTATAAATTTGACAAACCACGCCGCTGGATAAATTCTGGTGGCCTGGGCACGATGGGTTTTGGCCTGCCTGCTGCGATTGGTGTGCAGCTCGCGTATCGCGATGCAACGGTTGCCTGTGTAACCGGCGAAGCCAGTATCCAGATGTGTATACAGGAACTATCAACGGCCATGCAGTACATGTTGCCAATCAAGGTTATAAATCTGAATAACGGCTACATGGGGATGGTGCGCCAGTGGCAGGAATTCTTTTATGAAAGTCGCTATTCACATTCGTATCTGGATGCATTGCCTGATTTCGTCAAACTGGCAGAAAGTTACGGCCATGTTGGTATGCGTATCGAAAAGCCGGGTGATGTTGAAGGCGCATTAAAAGAAGCCTTTGCCATGCGTGATCGTTTTGTATTTATGGACTTCATTACTGACAAGACTGAAAATGTTTATCCGATGATCGCCGCGGGGAAAGGCCATCATGAAATGCACCTGCAACCTGAATGTGCCTCACCTCAGTCCTCTGATCGTGAACTGGCATAGGAGTAGAGCAGGATGCGACATATTATTTCATTACTCATGGAAAACGAAGCCGGTGCCTTGTCACGTGTAGCGGGGTTATTCTCGGCGCGTGGATATAATATTGAATCCCTGACGGTTGCAGAAACAGAAGACGAGTCCTTGTCGCGCATGACCGTGGTAACAAGTGGTTCGGATGAGATCATCGAACAAATTCTCAAACAGCTGAACAAACTGGTGGATGTCGTCAAGGTTATCGACATTACCGGGGGCAGATACATCGAACGCGAACTCATGATGATCAAGGTGCATGCTAAAACGCAGAACCAACGTGACGAACTGGAGCGCATGTCAGATATTTTTCGCGGCCGTATCATTGATGTATCAGACGACACCTTTACGATTGAGCTGACAGGTGATGGCGGCAAACTCGATGCTTTTATCACGGCAATTGATAAAGGCAATATCATCGAAACAGTACGTTCAGGTGCAACAGGCATATTTCGTGGTGCCAAGTGCCTGAAAGTATAGAGATAAGCAAGTTTAATCCATTTAAAATCAAGACAGAAACCAAGGTACTCTACTTATGAAAATTTATTACGATAAGGATTGTGATTTATCCATTATTAAGGGCATGAAAGTAGCCATTATCGGTTACGGTTCACAAGGCCATGCTCATGCCAACAACCTGAAAGACTCAGGGGTTGATGTTACGGTTGGCTTGCGTGCAAGTTCATCTTCCGTTGCCAAGGCAAAAAAGGCTGGTCTGACAGTCAAGGAAGTCCCGGAAGCGGTCAAGGCTGCCGATTTGGTTATGATTCTGACGCCGGATGAATTTCAGTCGCAGTTGTACAAGAATGAAATTGAACCGAATATCAAAAAAGGTGGCGTACTTGCGTTCGCACATGGATTTGCAATTCATTATAACCAGGTAGTGCCACGAGCTGATCTTGATGTCATCATGATTGCACCAAAAGCACCGGGCCACACTGTACGTAATGAATTTGCAAACGGCGGTGGTATTCCTGATTTGGTTGCAGTACATCAGGATGCATCAGGCAAGGCGACCGACGTTGCCAAATCCTATGCTTCTGCAATAGGTGGTGGCCGCACCGGCATCATTGAAACAACATTTAAAGATGAAACCGAAACCGATTTATTCGGTGAACAAGCTGTATTATGTGGTGGTACTGTTGAACTGGTTAAAGCCGGTTTTGAAACGCTGGTTGAAGCCGGTTATGCACCGGAAATGGCGTACTTCGAATGCTTGCATGAATTAAAGTTAATCGTTGACCTCATGTACCAGGGTGGTATTGCCAACATGAACTATTCGATTTCGAATAATGCTGAGTACGGTGAGTATGTCACCGGACCGAAAATCATTAATGAAGAAAGTCGCTGGGCGATGCGCGAAGCACTGCAGAATATTCAGAACGGTGAATATGCGAAAAAGTTTATTCTCGAAGGTATGAGTAACTACCCTGAAATGACTGCACATCGTCGCAACAATGCAGCGCACCAGATTGAGCAGGTCGGCGGCAAGCTGCGTGAAATGATGCCGTGGATTTCAGCAAACAAGCTGGTTGATAAAGACAAAAATTAATTCACTCTACAGGCTGACTTGATTTCCAGGTCAGCCATTTTTTTCTTGTGGTATAAAATGTTTACTCGTGAAGTCTGGCGTTACGTTCTCCCAATACTGCTGGTTGCGGTCATCCTCCAATATTTCTCTGTTTACAATGCCTTGCCGGTTTATGCGCTGGTAGTTGTTGTGTTATTTTTATTTCGGCTGCCATCTGTCGAGATTCCATCTTGCGCCTTGTGCCTGGTCAGCCCGATAAATGGCAAGGTCGAATCAATTAAATCCGAGCATGACCCATTTCTAAAGCGAGAAGCACAAAAGATTACACTGGCATCAGATATTTTCGATGCATATATAATGCGTAGTGTTACCGAAGGGAAGGTAATGCAGTATTGGGGGAATTTTGAAAACGATACTGATAATGCTCGACAGCGCAAGCGCGCTGTCTGGATACAAACGGATGAAGCTGATGATGTGGTAATTGTGATGTACTCCGGTACATATAATAAAGTTAATTGTTATGTGTCAACCGGAGAGCGGGTAGGAATGGGTCAGCAATGCGGGAGCACACCGTTTGGCGGGAAGTTTGATGTCTATTTACCGGCAAATGCGCGAATTCACTGCAAGGTGAATGACAAGTTAAAAGCGGGCAAGGATGTTATTGCAGAATGGGTGCATGTTCAGTAAGACACGCTTGCTCATCTGAAAGAATTGGACAGACTATCGTTTTTTAATCATATTTCGATTACACTCAATGCATGAAAGGATTTAAACACGGAACAGAAAAGCAGCGTCGGCGCGGTATATATTTACTGCCGAACCTGTTCACAACGGCGGCATTATTTGCCGGTTTTTATGCCATTGTTGCAGCGATGCAGGAGCGCTTTGAAATCGCAGCAATCGCAATTTTTGTTGCGATGATTCTGGATGGTCTGGATGGTCGCGTTGCCCGGTTGACCAATACGCAGAGTGATTTTGGTGCCCAGTATGACAGCCTGGCTGATTTGGCATCCTTTGGTATTGCTCCCGCATTGGTGGTATACCAGTGGGCGTTGTTTGAACTGGGTAAACTGGGCTGGTTGGCTGCGTTTATTTATACTGCCAGTGCCGCGCTACGTCTGGCGAGATTTAATACTCAGGTCGGCAATGCGGATAAAAATTATTTTCAGGGTCTCGCCAGCCCTTCAGCTGCCGCCATTATCAGTGGTATGGTCTGGGTCGGCGAAACATATGGCCTCGACGGTAGAATTGTCGGGATAGCAGTGTTGCTGATTACGGTATGTACAGGCTTGTTGATGGTGAGTAACATACGTTATCACAGCTTTAAAAGTTTTGATCTGAAGGGTAAGGTGCCATTCATCGCGATCATGGTATTTGTGCTGATACTTGTACTGATATCCTATGATCCACCCGTTATATTGTTTTCCGGTTTCTTTATTTATGCCTTATCCGGACCTGTTTTGACCTTACGCTCTTTGCGTCAACGACGACTGCAAAGGCGCAAGCAGCAAGGATCAGCAGATGATTCCGAGAATCCCGCTTCTGATAAGGTAAGCAGCAGCAAAGAAGTCTGAAAAACGCATAAAAATTAGCTGAACAAAGATATTTCCCTCGATTTCATCTTGGCAAAATACCATTTTGCCTATATAGTTTGTTCAATGTACGCACAAAATCACATGTATGACGAATTTCAATGCACTTCTCGTGCAAAGCCAGCTGTGTGCGCGACCGTCCCAAATTTATCCTCTCTCTTCCTGCTTCTCCCGTAGGGGAGCATATATTGCCATCAGCGCCAAATGGCGGCGCAAAATCCACAATTGATTATTAAGTCAAGATTATGAATTTATTTTCAGCATGTATAATGCTGTATAGCAGGAGTTAAGAGATGTCTACTGAATCAAAAAATAACATGCCAACGCCTGATTCGGAAAAATTGATTATTTTCGATACAACGTTGCGGGATGGTGAACAGAGCCCTGGTGCGTCGATGACCAGGGATGAAAAAGTCCGTATTGCCAAGGCGCTGGAGAAAATGCGCGTCGATGTTATCGAGGCCGGATTCCCCATTGCCAGTCAGGGTGATTTCGAAGCCGTGCAAGCGGTGGCGAGGGTGGTTAAAGATAGTCGGGTCTGTGGTCTGGCACGGGCGCTGGATAACGACATCAAACGCGCAGGCGAAGCCCTGAAACCCGCCAACGCCGGGCGTATTCATACTTTTATTGCGACCTCACCGATTCATATGAAAATGAAGTTGCGTATGGAGCCCGATCAAGTGGTTGAACAGGCTGTCCGCGCGGTAAAGCTGGCGCGTCAGTATACAGATAATGTCGAATTTTCTCCTGAAGACGCAGGCCGTTCTGAGACAGACTTTTTGTGTCGAATTCTGGAGGCAGTGATCGATGCCGGCGCAACCACGTTGAATATACCGGATACAGTCGGTTATAACGTGCCGGAGCAGTTCGGTGCATTGATTAAAACACTGCGTGAACGTATACCAAATTCTGACAAGGCAATTTTTTCAGTACATTGTCATAACGACCTGGGCCTGGCAGTGGCGAACTCCTTGTCTGCTGTTATGAACGGTGCGCGTCAGGTGGAATGTACCATCAATGGTCTGGGTGAACGGGCTGGCAATGCGTCACTGGAAGAAATTGTCATGGCCGTGAAAACGCGCAAGGATATTTTTCCCTGTAATGTCGCGCACATTGATACTACGCAAATTGTTCCGGCGTCACGCCTGGTTTCCGGCATCACCGGTTTTGTAGTACAACCCAACAAGGCGATAGTCGGCGCCAATGCGTTCGCGCATGAGTCAGGTATTCACCAGGATGGCGTATTAAAAAATCGTGAAACCTATGAAATCATGAGCGCGCAAGATGTCGGTTGGTCTGCAAATCGTATGGTCTTGGGCAAGCATTCTGGGCGCAATGCATTTCGCACACGCTTGAAAGAAATCGGTATCGAGTTTGATTCGGACGAAGAGCTAAATAATGCTTTTTCCCGTTTTAAGGATCTGGCCGATAAAAAGCATGAAATTTTTGATGACGACTTGCAGGCGATAGTCACGGATGCCAACCTGGTTGCAGAAAATGAACATGTAAAATTAATGTATTTAAGTGCCTACTCGGAAACCGGTGAAATACCGCATGCCAAGGTGACATTGCAAGTTGACGGACATGAACAGCAGGCAGAAGCTGATGGCGGCGGTCCTGTTGATGCGGCGTTTAAGGCGATTGAAAAAATCATTAACAGTGACACCGAGTTACAACTTTATTCTGTCAACAACATAACGACGGGTACGGATTCACAGGGTGAGGTCACGGTGCGACTGGAAAAAGCCGGCCGGATTGTTAATGGGCAGGGTGCCGATACGGATATTGTGATTGCATCGGCAAAGGCTTATGTCAATGCCATTAACAAGATTACTGATCCGGTATCACGTGCACATCCGCAGTCAGCCGATGTGTAGTAAATAACGCGAGGGGAAAATGTCAGGCTCACTTTCAGCAAGACAACATGCATATCTTCAGGCGATGGGAATTGATGTCTGGCTGCATAAAGATACCGTGACGCCTGCAATGCTTGTGCCGGCAGTCCCTGATCCAGGTGGCCAACAATTGGCGGCGACAGAGTCGGTGTCACCATTGGTGAACAAGAAGCAGACGAAAGACCTGCCGCCTGCAGCTGATGTTAGCCAGCTCGATTGGCCCGCACTGCAATATACCGTGCAGGCATGTACCGCGTGTGAATTACATCAAGCACGCACACAAACTGTATTCGGTACCGGGAATGCACATGCTGACTGGCTTATCGTTGGTGAAGCACCGGGTGCGGAGGAAGACAGGCAGGGCGAGCCGTTTGTCGGCAGTGCCGGGCAACTGTTAAATGCAATGTTGCTGGCGATTGGTTTGACGCGACAGCATGTTTATATTGCAAACATACTCAAATGTCGTCCACCGGGAAATCGCGATCCAAAGCCGGAAGAAGCGGCGCAATGTAGCGTCTATTTGCAGCGGCAGATTGAATTAATCCAGCCAAAACTCATACTGGCCGTCGGTCGTGTTGCTGCGCAGCGTTTGCTTGAGACGCAATCCAATCTGTCCAGATTACGCCAAAAAGTACACTGGCTTGAACCACAGCAAATTCCGGTTATCGTGACCTATCATCCTGCCTATTTACTACGTTCACCAACCGAGAAACGTAAGGCATGGGAAGACCTGTTATTTGCACAAAATGAGTTGCAACGACTATGATAATGCATATGAAGGACATCATATGAGTGCAGTCATTTCACCAGGCGATAACGGTGTTCGGCCGATGCGCACCATTGATCTGGACGAGATCATGTCAATCGAGAATCGCTTGTACGATTTTCCCTGGACCAAAGGTATTTTTTACGATTGCCTCAATGTCGGATATTCCTGCTGGGTGTATCAGGAAGACGAAATGATTCTGGCCTATGCCGTTATGTCAGCGGCTGCAGGTGAAGCACATATTTTAACTCTGTGTGTGCATCCGCGTGTGCAACGACAGGGCTACGGTCGTATGCTGTTAAGTCATATGCTGGAAGCGGCCCGTTCGTATAAGGCCGAAACGATTTTACTTGAAGTGCGCATGTCAAACCGTGCGGCGATTAACCTGTATCAAAAATCCGGTTTTAGTGAAGTCGGTACACGGGCTAACTATTATCCGGCTGTGAATGGTCGTGAAGATGCGATTATTATGGCGCTCGATCTGACAGACTATACCTGAAATAATTTTTAACTAACTTCTCAACTCCCACCAATAAATATGGAACACGCAGAATTACAGGAAATTGAGTCGCTCGTTAAACTTGCCGCTCAGAAGTATATCTTGCCAAAATATCAGCAGGTTACACCGGGTGTAAAAGATGATGGCAGTTTGATAACGGAAGTAGACTGGAATGTACAAAATTATCTTCAGGCTGAATTAAAAAAACGTTATCCACATATTGAAATGCTGGCTGAAGAAATGACAGAACAGCAACAGCTTGAGATGTTTAATAACAATTTGTCAGGAATCTGGTGTCTTGATCCGCTGGACGGAACGCGAAATTTTTCTTCAGGTGTTCCCTTCTTCAGTGTGTCTCTGGCGCTTATACAAGACAAGGAAATTACACTTGGTATAGTCTACGATCCGTTACGCGATGAAAGCTTCAGTGCTCTCAGGAATAAAGGTGCCTGGTTAAATGGTCAACCATTACACAGACCCGATATCACTTATCCTATCGAACAAACAACCGCAATCATCGATTTCAAACGTTTACCGGTAGCACTGGCACAGAAGATAGCGACAAACCCGCCGTTTAGTTCACAACGCAGCTTTGGCTCGGTGGCGCTTGACTGGTGTTATATGGCAATCGGTCGGTGCCATTTGTACCTGCATGGCAAGCAAAATTTATGGGATTTTGCGGCGGGTTATGTGATTTTTCATGAAGTTGGCGCACAGACAGGCAAAGCAAAGCATGGCTTTGCCTGCACACTGCAAGGTGAAGACGTGTATAATCGCACGCTTGCCAAACGCTCGGCCGTGTTGGCGAGTAATGAAACCTTGTTTAATCAGTGGACTGAATTTTTGTCCGAATAATAGTTAAGTTGTTATCCGTATGTCACTCGAATCAGAAACCGCGCGCCGGCGTACCTTTGGTATCATTTCACACCCTGATGCGGGCAAGACCACGCTCACTGAAAAGTTGTTGCTGTATGGTAATGCCATTCAAATGGCCGGCACAGTAAAAGGCCGCAAGGCCGCACGTCACGCCACCTCTGACTGGATGGAACTGGAGAAACAACGCGGTATATCAGTTACCTCGGCAGTGATGCAGTTTCCCTATAAGGATTGCATCATTAACCTGCTGGACACTCCCGGTCACGAAGATTTCTCGGAAGACACCTACCGCACATTGACGGCGGTTGATTCTGCCTTGATGGTAATTGACAGTGCCAAGGGTGTGGAAGGTCGTACTATCAAGTTAATGGATGTTTGTCGCTTGCGTGACACGCCGATTCTGACGTTTATTAACAAGCTGGATCGGGAGGGTCGCGATCCTGTCGATTTAATGGATGAAGTGGAAGATATCTTGAATATTCAATGCGCCCCTATTACCTGGCCAATCGGTATGGGCAAGCAGTTCAAGGGTGTGTTTCACATCTACGATGACAAAATACATTTATACAGCGCCACACACTCAGGCAAGAAACAATCAGGTGAAGTAATTTCCGGTATTGATAACCCGCGTCTGGATGAGGTGTTAGGTCCGGTCGCGCAGGAATTGCGTGAAGAGATTGAACTGGTAAGAGGCGCCAGTCATGAATTTGACCGACAAGCCTTTCTCGATGGCAAATTAACACCGGTATTCTTTGGTTCTGCAATGAACAACTTTGGGGTTGAAGAATTGCTGGACTACTTTTTGAAGGCCGCACCGGCACCGCAACCACGCATGACCGATGTTCGCGAGGTAAAGGCAGCAGAAAAAGAATTCAGCGGTTTTATATTTAAAATTCAGGCGAATATGGATCCACAGCATCGGGATCGTATTGCCTTTATGCGCGTCTGTTCAGGCCAATATACGCGTGGCATGAAAATGCATCAGGTGCGGATAAATAAAGACGTCAAGATAGCCAATGCCATTACCTTTATGGCTGCCGAACGTGAACATGTCGAAGAGGCGTATCCGGGCGATATTATTGGCCTGCATAACCATGGCACAATTCAGATCGGTGATACCTTTACACAAGGTGAGAATCTGAAATTCACCGGTATACCGAATTTTGCACCGGAATTGTTTCGTCGTGTGCGTCTGAAAGACCCATTAAAACTCAAGCAGTTGCAAAAAGGGCTTGATCAGTTGAGTGAAGAAGGTGCCTCGCAGGTATTTCGTCCGTTAAACAGTAATGATGTGATTGTCGGTGCGGTCGGTGTGCTGCAGTTTGAAGTGGTGGCCTTTCGCCTGAAAAATGAATATAGCGTTGAATGCGGCTTTGAAAATGTGAATGTTTCCCATGCAAGATGGGTAGATAGCAAGGATGCAAAAAAACTCGAAGAGTTTAGAAAAAAGGCCAGCGATAACCTGGCGATTGATGCCGCCGGCAGCCTGACCTATATTGCTCCGAGCAAGGTTAATCTTGATTTAACCATCGAGCGCTGGCCAGATATTCACTTTTTTGCCACCCGCGAGCACTAATCCGTAAAATTTCCTGCCCGAGTCTGTACATATTCTAAGAAATTATATTTGACAGTGTTCAATATATCGTTATAATTTTGAACAGTGTTCATTAAATAGAAAAGACGGCATGGGCAGACGAAGCGATCATTCCAGAGAACAAATTCGTGACATGGCATTGGCAGCAGCTGAATCCATTGTTATTCATGATGGGCCTACCAAACTCAGCACGCGCAAGGTGGCACGGTCTATTGGCTATACTGCCGGGACCTTGTATCTTGTCTTTAAAAACTTTGATGACCTGGTGCTGCATGTCAATTCACGAACCCTGGATGACCTTTACAAATATCTGGAGCAACACGCGGATTTTTCGAATGCATCACCGGTAAAAAGTATTAAATCCATCGCAAAAGCTTATTATGATTTTGCGCAGGCGGATTACCAGCGCTGGAGATTGTTGTTTGAATATCATGCACAGGAAGGTACCGATAATCCTGACTGGTTTCAGGAACAAATAAGGCAGATTTTTACGTTGGTTGGCGCGCAATTGGCCAGACTATTGCCACACCTGGACGATGATTCAATACAGCGAACAGCGCATAGCTTGTGGAGTGGTGTGCATGGTATCTGTGTATTGCAATTAAGTGATAAATTAACGATTGTACATAATGTTGACGCTGTAGAACTGACTGATGACTTGGTGACCAATTACTTGCAAGGCATGGTAATGGAGAAGGGAGACAAACATGCTGTTTAGGATAGGACGCTGGCTATTCAGGTTATGTTATCGGGTCGAAGTGAAAGGCCTGGACAATTACTACCAGTCAGGCAAGCGTACATTAATTGTTGCCAACCACACCTCCTTTCTTGATGCGGCATTATTGACGCTATTTTTGCCAGGTGATTTCAGTTTTGCCATTCATACACGCATTGTCAATCAATGGTTCATGAAGCCGTTCAGAAATATGTTCAAGCTTTTTATTATGGATCCGACCAATCCATTTTCGCTCAAATCGCTGATTAAATACCTGAAGGCTGATCACAAGGTGGTGATCTTTCCCGAAGGTCGTATCACGAAAACCGGTTCTTTAATGAAAATATATCATGGCACCGGCCTGGTGGCTGATCGCTCGGAGTCTGACGTATTACCCATTCGTATTGATGGTGCACAATACACACCGTTTTCAAAATTACGCGGCATCATCAGATTGCACTGGTTCCCGAAAATAACCATTACAATTTTACCCGCACGAAAGATTAAGGCACCAGCGCACATCAAGGGCAGACAACGGCGTAATGTTGCCGGACAGATGTTAACTGACATTATGAATGAAATGATGTTTGCGACAAGCAACTATCATCGTACCTTGTTCGATGCGGTTATTGATGCAGAAAAAACCCATGGTGCCGATCATATAATTGCGAATGACGTTGAGAGAAAGCCGTTGACTTATCGACAACTGATTCAACGCAGTTTTTTGCTGGGCGATTTCTTTGCAAAAGAAACTGCCTATGGTGAATATGTTGGAGTTATGTTGCCGAGCATGTGCAGCACGCTGATAACCTTCATGGCACTGCAAAGTCAGGGACGCGTCCCGGCGATGCTGAATTTTTCGACCGGCACAAAAAGTATGCTGTGTGCATGTGAAACGGCAAACATAAAGCTGGTATACACATCAAGACGTTTCGTAAAACTGGCGAAGCTCGAAGAAACCATTACTGAATTGTCAAAAAATGTAAAAGTACTCTATCTGGAAGATATTATTCCGAAAATTTCACTGACAGATAAAATTAAAAGTCTTTTCTCAGCATGGTTTGCAAGATTTAATTATCATTCGCGCAATCCATCTGTGTCACCAAATGATCCTGCCGTCATACTGTTTACATCGGGTTCGGAAGGCATGTCAAAAGGTGTGGTGTTGTCTCACGCAAATCTGCTGGCAAATGGTGTGCAGATGTCGACGCGGGTAGATTTTAATGCCCAGGATATAATTTTAAATGCCTTACCACTGTTTCATTCATTTGGGCTGACTGCAGGTACGCTTATCCCGCTTGTTTCGGGTATGCGCGTATTTTTTTATCCTTCACCGTTGCATTATCGAATCATTCCGGAAGTTGCCTATGACATCGGGGCAACCATTATGTTTGGTACCAACACCTTCCTGGCAAATTACGCGCGTTTTGCACACCCTTATGATTTTTACAGTTTACGCTATGCATTTGCTGGTGCCGAAAAATTACAGGAGTCGACTCGCCGCGTATGGGGTGAAAAATTTGGTGTGCGTGTATTTGAAGGCTATGGTGCGACAGAAACCAGTCCGGCATTGTCAACTAATACGGCAATGGATAACAAGACCGGCAGCGTTGGGCGATTTTTGCCTGGTATTGAATATACTTTAATGCCGGTACCTGGAGTGGCTGATGGTGGCAGACTGATGGTGAAGGGACCCAATATTATGCTGGGGTATTTATTACACAATGCTCCCGGTGTGCTTGTTCCTCCTGAAACTGAATTGGGTAAGGGTTGGTATGACACTGGTGATATAGTGACGATTGATGATGACGGATTTGTCACCATACAGGGCAGAGCGAAGCGATTTGCAAAGATTGCGGGAGAAATGGTGTCACTAACCGCTGTTGAGGAATTTATTGATTCGCTCTGGCCTGATCACCGACATGCAGTCATTGCCATAGCCGATGAACGTAAGGGTGAGAAGCTGGTGTTGGTCACGGAGAATTTTACCGCAGAGCGAAAACACATCGCGTCGCATGCAAAAGCAACTGGATTGGGTGAGATTAATCTGCCACGCAATATCGTACATATAAAAAGGTTGCCAGTGCTCGGTACTGGTAAAACAGATTATATATCTGTTACTGAATTCGTTGCGAAAACCTAATTAAAACAAGGGGCATAAAATTGAAAGGTTTATTAACAAAACCGGTATTGTCCTGGGCGTTATATGATTGGGCAAATTCAGCTTTCGCGGTTATTGTGCTGACAGTATTTTTTCCTTTATTTTTTAAATCATACTGGAGCACGGGTGCTGACGCGACAACCAGTACACTGCAATTAGGCATCGCTAACTCAGGTGCGAGTATCGTAGTGGTGTTGCTGGCACCAGTGTTAGGTGCGATTGCAGACGTATCCGCAGCAAAAAAACGTTTCCTGATGTTTTTTGCTTTGCTTGGCATAGTAATGACAGGCGGATTGTATTTTGTTGGCGAAGGTAACTGGTTGGCGGCAGTGATTTGCTTTGTATTGGGTGGCATTGGTTTTGCCGGTAGTAATGTATTTTACGATTCTCTAATCGTTAATATAACGACTAAAGACAAGCTTGATATGGTTTCCGCCCTGGGCTTTTCTCTGGGCTATCTGGGTGGTGGTTTACTTTGCGCAATTGATGTCGCCATGGTCATACAGTATGAGTGGTTTGGATTTGACTCGAGAAATGCAGCAACCCAATTTGCATTTTTAACTGTGTCATTATGGTGGTTTTTATTCTCATTGCCTGTTCTTTTGTTTGTTCATGAACCCGCCGCGACAAATAAAATAACCTATGGAACCGCCATTAGTGGTGGCATCAAACAATTAGCTCACACATTCAAGACAATTCGCAAAATGCGCGTAGTATTTTTATTTTTGGCAGCATATTGGTTATACATTGATGGTGTTGATACTATCGTGCGTATGGCTGTAGATTATGGTATGGCATTAGGATTTGATGCGAACAATTTAATTATTGCTGTATTAATTACCCAGTTTGTCGGATTCCCTGCTGCACTTTTATTTGGTGTCTTGGGGTCTAAAGTTGGAACAAAAGTCGCGTTACTTATCGGCATCAGCGTTTATCTGTTTGTAACTGTATGGGGCTATTACATGGATAGCGTGCAAGAATTTTATGGCCTTGCAGCCACAATTGGACTGGTACAAGGTGGTGTACAATCTCTGAGTCGATCCTACTATGCCAGAATTATTCCACACGATAAGTCAGCAGAGTTTTTTGGCTTTTATAATATGCTCGGCAAGTTTGCTGCGGTGATAGGACCACTGATGATGGGTATGGTCGGTGTACTGACGGGTAGTCCACGACTGGGTATTTTGTCCATAGCTGTATTGTTTATATTGGGCGGTGTCATGTTGTATTTTGTGGATGAACAAAAAGGCATCGAGATGGCGAAAGCAATGGAAGATAAGTAAATTGCGACGTCGAACATTTCTTTCTGCTATCACCCTTGGCACAGCTGGTGTTGCCACAGGCTTGTTATGGCCTGATGAAGGATTTTTTAATCCCTGCCAGACAGCCTTGCCCGATGAACTGAAAAAACATGCCCTGTTTGAAAAAATCTGGCAAGGCATAGATACAAGTCAGGTATGGGACTGTCACGTACATCTGGTCGGTATTGGTGACAGTAGCAAGGAAATTTGGCTTGACCCGGATATGTCATCACCCTGGCATCCGACAAAATATTTACGTTACAAGTTTTATATGGATGGTGCATGTGTAGACAAGCACAGGGTAGACCTGTCGTACATTGAAAAACTTGTTGCCTTGAATAATAATTTTCCGGCCGGATGTAAATTGATGTTGTTGGCATTCGATTATCACTATTCAATTGATGGAAAAATCGAACATTACAACTCGCCATTTCATATCAGTAATAATTATGCAGCCGCGGTCAAAAATAAATATCCTGATAACTTCGAATGGATTGCCTCTGTGCATCCCTATCGTGAAGACGCAATCGAAGAACTGGAACGCGTGATACAAAATGGCGCGCGCGCGATTAAATGGTTGCCGCCAGTGATGGGAATTGATGCCTCATCAAAAAAGTGTGATAACTTTTATGCAACATTAGTGAAACATAACATCCCGATACTCACTCATACCGGTGAAGAGGCAGCTGTACCCAATGTTGCCTTTCACCATTTAAGTAATCCGCTGTTATTTCGTCGACCTATGGAGCAGGGGGTTAAAATAATTATGGCACACAGTGCCTGTGCGGGTGTCAGTGATGATATCGATAAAAATAAAACGGCCAACAAAGTGGAAAACTTTACCCTGTTCAAACGATTGTTGGCTGAAAAAGCATTTGATAATAATCTTTTTGGTGAAATTTCTGCAATCACGCAAATTAATCGTATGGGTAAACCGCTTGAAGAACTGGTAATGAATGATGAATGGCATCATCGTCTGGTGAATGGTTCGGACTACCCATTGCCGGGTGTCATGCCGGTTTACTCATTAAAGAAATATGTAAAGCAGAATTATCTGACCGAATATGAAGCCGATTTCCTGCGTCGCGTACGACAGGCAAATCCGATATTATTTGATTTTTCGCTTAAACGGTTATTAAAAATAAATAACAAACAATTTAGCCCGATTGTATTCCATTCTCGACGGGTGTTTGTATAATGGTAGACTTTAAAACCTGGCAGGTTGTATACATATGAATGAAGAAATGAAAGCGCCATCGCTCTGGCAAGTTACCAAAAGCGTTCTGGCAGCGATGTTGGGTGTGCAAAAAAGTGAAAATTACAAACGTGATTTTCAGTATGGCAAGCCATGGCAATACATCATTATTGGCTTGTTCGTTGTATTAACTTTTATATTAATACTCGTTTCAGTTGTGAAACTGGTCATGTCTTTGTCCGGGCTCTAAGATATTCAGAACAAGATATTCAAAACACTAGATTGAATTAATCTTCTGCAGTTGCTCTGTCAGGCCATTAAGTCGCAGTTCTATATCTGCCAGTTTTAACTTTTCTTTTTCGATAACTTCGGCTGGTGCCTTGCTGGTGAAATTGTCATTTGCCAATTTGCCACGTACACGATCCGCGTCCTTTGTTGTCTTGTCGAGTTCTTTTTCGAGACGTTGAATCTCGGCATCTTTATCGATCAGTCCCTGCATGGGGATGAGTATTTTCATCTCACCTACGAGTGCGGTGGCCGACTCGGGTGGTGTGGCGCTATTGTCCAGCCAGGTAATGGCTTCAAGCCGGGCAAGATTGAGCAGATACGATTCGTTGGCTTGTAAACGAGCTTGATCAAGAGCCGAACCATTTTGTAACAAGACATTGAGTGGCTTGCCGGGTTTGATATCATAGCCACTACGTATTTTTCTTACCCCCAGAATGAATTCCTTTACCCATTCGAGATCGTCAATGGCTTGTGCATCAATGAGGCTGTCGTCTACTTTTGGAAAGCTTTGTCGCATGATGGTGTTATCGTTATCTGACAGAGTGCAACCCGCAATTGGTGCCACGCGTTGCCAAATTTCTTCCGTAATATAAGGCATGATCGGATGGGTGATGCGTAACAGCTGTTCCAATACCTGTATCAACGTACGCCGTGTTCCCCGTTTTGTTGCAGCACTGGCCTGATCATCGAGTAACACCGCCTTGCTGAGTTCCAGATACCAGTCACAGTATTCATGCCAGGTAAACTCATATAGCGCCGTCGCATAGTGATCGAAGCGATAAAGTGAAATTGATTTTTCAATCTGACTGATGGTTTGTTGCAGACGTGCAATGATCCATTTATCGGCGATAGTCAATTCAATATTGTCCGAACCGATACCACAGTCTTCGCCTTCTGTATTCATTAATACATAGCGTGCGGCATTCCATAGCTTGTTACAAAAGTTACGGTAGCCTTCGGTGCGTTGCAGATCGAAATTAATGTCGCGTCCGGTTGAGGCCATGGCGGCAAAGGTAAAGCGTAGCGCATCCGTTCCATATGCGGGAATGCCGTTTGCAAAATCCTTACGGGTTTGTTTTTCAATTTTTGGCGCCATCTCCGGTTGCATCAAGCCTGTTGAGCGTTTTGTAACGAGTGACTCGAGATCAATACCATCGATTAAATCAATCGGATCGAGCACATTGCCTTTTGACTTCGACATTTTCTGACCGTGACTGTCACGTATCAATCCATGGATATACACATCTTTAAAGGGCACCTTGCCGGTGAACTTGAGTCCCATCATGATCATGCGTGCAACCCAGAAAAAGATAATGTCAAAACCGGTCACCAGCACGTTGGTTGGATAAAATGTTTCAAGTGCTTTGGTCTGCTCCGGCCAGCCCAAAGTTGAAAACGGCCACAACGCTGATGAGAACCAGGTATCGAGCACGTCTTCGTCTTGTCGTAAAACCGTATCAGCACTGAGATTATATTTACTGCGCGCTTCGGCTTCATCACGTGCGACATACGCTTTTCCGGTATCGTCGTACCATGCCGGGATGCGGTGTCCCCACCAGATTTGTCGGCTGATACACCAGTCCTGAATATTGCGCATCCATTCAAAGTAGGTATTTTTCCAGTTGTCCGGAATAAAACGAATCTCGCCGCTTTCCACGGCTTCAATGGCAGGCGCCGCGAGCGAAGCAATTTTTACGTACCATTGATCGGTCAGGAACGGTTCGATAACACTCTGGGATCGATCACCGCGCGGTACCATCAATTTGTGATCGACAATTTTTTCTAACAAATTGAGTTTTTCCAGATCAGCAACGATTTGTTTGCGCGCAACAAACCGATCCATACCCTGATAGGCTTCCGGTGCTTTGTCATTGATGCGAGCATCAATGGACAGGATGTTGATCATGGGCAGGTTATGACGTTGACCCATTTCATAGTCATTAAAATCGTGTGCAGGTGTAATTTTGACACAGCCGCTACCGAACTCCGGATCGACATACTCATCAGCAATGATCGGAATCTCACGACCCACCAGCGGTAAAGTTATAGTTTTGCCAATATATGTTTGATAGCGTTCATCATCGGGATGCACAGCAACGGCAGTATCGCCGAGCATGGTTTCGGGTCGGGTCGTGGCAACAATCAGATGACCGGAGCCATCTGTTAATGGATATCGCATGTGCCAGAGGTGGCCGTTTTCTTCTTCGGAAATAACTTCGAGATCAGATACAGCAGTGTGCAGCACCGGGTCCCAGTTAACGAGACGTTTGCCACGGTAAATCAACCCTTCATCGTAAAGACTGACGAACACTTCTTTTACGGCGTTACTCAATCCTTCATCCATGGTGAAGCGTTCACGCTCCCAGTCAACCGAGGCACCCATGCGGCGTAATTGTCGGGTGATATGTCCGCCGGAATGTTCTTTCCATTCCCAGACACGCTTGATGAATTCATCGCGGCCAAGATCGTGACGTGTTTTGTCCTCGGCTTTTAATTTTCGTTCTACTACCATTTGTGTGGCGATGCCGGCGTGATCGGTACCGACCTGCCAGAGTGTATTGTGACCCTTCATACGGTGGTAGCGTGTCAGGGTATCCATGATGGTGTTGTTGAAACCGTGGCCCATATGCAGGCTGCCGGTGACATTGGGCGGCGGGATCATGATGCAATAGGATTCATCGCCACCATGCGGGGCAAAATCACCATTTTTTTCCCAGGTTTGATACCAGCGTTGTTCGATGTTTTTGGGGTTGTATGTCTTGTCCACGGACTGCTTTCATATAGGTAATTGATTTCAGGCATTATACCGGAGATGACTGGCAAGCCACAGAGGGAATATCGGTAAATATAACGGGGGAAGGGTAAAAATATTGGTTTATGTTTTTATACGCGTATAGTTATTTTACATCAGGGCAAATTTCACTTGTTTCTCAGCTTGTCCAGCTGGCTCTTAATTTCCAGTTTTAATTCATTTTCCAGTTTTACCATGGTTTTCATCAGTCGCTCCCGAACAATTTGTTCGATGTTCTTTTGAATGGTATCGATCTGGTTATCATCAAGCGTCGTTTTCATAGCAGATTCCTGTTTTGGTTCAGGTGGTTGTGGATCAGGTTCTGTTCCGGGGTTGATATCAGTTGCGGTTGTCGTCAGTGTGGGTATTTCAAAATCAAGTTCATCCGGGTCAATAATATCGTCCAATACCGGGACGATTTCCTCATCACTGGTACTTTGTAGAGCTTTACGTAAAGCACTCATTGGTTGTGAAGAAGTATTGGCGCGTTTGATGCTCTCGCGAGCAATGGTAAGTTTTTCTTCACCCTGTTCAAGCAAACCTTTAATCGACTCGAGCGCTTCTACCAGTGCGTCATGAGAAGTTTTTGCCGAGGGCTTGTCAGTTTTGTCTGTCATTTATTATCGGGTGAATTGATTTATTTGCCTTTAAGATTATGCGTATTTAACGCATAACCGCGATCCTTATAAAACTTGTAGCGTTCCCGTCCGCGCTGTTTGGTTTCCGTTTCTTCGTGCACCAGTTCAACGACTCGATTAAAGCGACTGAAAAACATGGGGATGTCATTTGCCAGGTTGATCAACACCTCATTTTGCTGTTCAGGCGGTTCAGTATGACCAATTAAAATAGTACAAGATTGCGAGTTATCTCCCGGGCTACAGCTGTGTGGAATAAAACTTTGCGCACGAAAAGTCCAGAGTAACTGGTCGAGCTGCTCACTTTGCTGTGATGAAGCGGTATGCACATAAACCGGCGATTTTTGTTGCCAGGCTTTTTCGATGATGCGGCAGGCGAGCAGTTCGCGTGCCTGAGCATGCGAGTCCGGTGAGATGTAAAAATCGATACGTGTCATTCAGCCTCGATCCAGAATGTATTGTGTTAACAGTGGTACCGGGCGACCGGTGGCGCCTTTTTTGGCTCCACTGTCCCAGGCTACACCGGCGATATCAATATGCGCCCATTTATGTTTTTTGGTATACCGAGCCAGGAAACAGGCAGCTGTAATGGTACCCGCTTCACGCCCGCCGATGTTGGCCATATCGGCAAAATTGGATTTCAATTGTTCATCATACTCCGGCCAGAGGGGCAGTTGCCAGGTACGGTCACCAGATTTGACACCCGCATCAAGCAGATTCTGGATCAGTGTTTCGTTATTTCCCAACAAGCCACTGCAAGGGCTGCCGAGCGCCACGACACACGCGCCGGTCAGTGTGGCGGTATCAATAATTACCTTGGGTTCAAATTTGGCCACATAGGTGAGCGCATCACAAAGAACCAGGCGGCCTTCTGCATCAGTATTCAATATTTCAATGGTTTGGCCCGACATGCTGGTCACCACATCTCCCGGTTTGACGGCCTGTCCATCTGGCAGATTTTCACAGCTGGGAACCACCGCAACCACGTTCGATGCGAGGTTCATTTCGGCAACCGCCTGCATGGTGCCAATGACGCCGGCGGCGCCACACATATCAAATTTCATCTCATCCATGGCAGCTCCCGGTTTGAGCGAGATACCACCCGAGTCAAAGGTGATGCCTTTTCCGACCAGCGCCACCGGTTTGTCTTTAGCTGCGCCGCCTTTGTATTCCATTACTATTAGTTTCGGTGCCTCGCGTGTGCCCTGGGCAACGGCTAAAAATGCACCCATTTTAAGTTGCTTGATGTCTTTCTGGTCCAGAATGGTGACTTTAAGTTTGCGGTTTGACTTGGCAAGCGCCTGCGCCTGTTTGGCCAGATAACCGGGTGTGCAGATATTGCCGGGCAAGTTTCCGAGCTGTCGCGCGGTATTCATACCATTGCCAATGGCCTTGCCAATTTTAAGGCCTGATTCAGCCTGTTTAGCGCTGCGTGCGTTTTCCAGGGCAAGGACGACAGATGTGACATGACTTTTGTTGTTCTTTTTCGCGGAGAGGGTTTCTGTATAACGATAATCGGTGACGGTCAGCGCCTGTGCGGCGATGCGTGTTTTCATCTCCACGCCAAGATCTTTAACATCAAGTTCCAGGAGACACAGCAGGCAACTTTTGCTGGCGGTGGATTTAATCGCCTCCAATGCGGCAGGGACAAGTTTGCTGTATCTGGTTTGATCCAGTTCTTTTTGTTTGCCCGCGCCGACCAGCAGTATTCTTGTGGCGGTAATACCCGGTACATTACTTATCAGATAGGTTTTACCCAGCTTGCCATCAAAATCGCCCTGCTTAAGAATTTTACTAATGAGTTGATTCGTGTTTTCATCCAGCAGCTTGGCGCTGGGACTGAGTTGGCGCTTGTCATACACAGCCACAACGAGGCAATCTGTTTTAAATGTCAAAGGCTGGGTAGATTTTAGTCTGATTTCCATTTTTACTCCGGGTAATTAAGCAAACAAGCAGTTCAGGGTGATTCTGGATTATTGCTACCTGATATTATCGCAAACGACTATAATGTAATCGATTCACGCGAGAAGATAAACCACCGTTTGGTGGTTTGATTCACCCACAGTATAAGCCAAAAAATTTGATTTAAAACATTGATAGTTGATCGTTACCTCATTAAAGAAGTCATTGTGACACTGCTAGGTGTGTCGCTGGTACTGCTTCTGATCGCACTCAGCGCGCAATTGGTTGATGTGTTCAGCAAAGTTGCATCCGGTGCGTTACGCACTGATACCGTATTTACGATGCTGGGCTTGAAAAGCATATCAATGATGGTGTTTATTATACCCTTGTCACTCTATCTCGGTGTGTTGCTTGCTTTTAGTCGTTTGTACAAGGACAGCGAAATGGTGGTACTGGCTGCTTGCGGTATCGGAAATATTCGCGCATTGCGTGCAGTTCTTGGTCTTGCCTTTATCTTTATGTTGATTCAGGGTTTTTTCACCCTGGCGCTGGCACCGTGGGCAGAGCAACGGGTACAAACTATCAAGGCAGAAATCGAGGCGGCTTCGGATGTTAAGGGCCTGGTGCCGGGCAGATTCAAGGAAATACGCGCAGGAACGGGTGTTATTTATGTGCAAAACGCAAACGAGGATCGCACCCAGATTGAAAACCTGTTTATCCAGCAATATGAAAATAACAAGCCAGCTATCATAACTTCACAATCCGGTTTCCAGATGATAGACGAAAAAACCGGCGACAAATTTATCGTTCTGACAAATGGCAAGCGATATGAGGGAAGACCCGGATATAAAGATTTTGCAATGATTAATTTTGAACAGCATGGCGTACGTGTAAATCAAAAACTGGTCAATGTACTCAGATTAAAACATCGATCCACACCAACCATGGCATTGCTTGCTTCAGATAAACCGGGTGACAAGGCAGAATTTCAGGGTCGTGTTTCTTCAGCAATAGTATGTGTCCTCTTGACCATCTTTGCCGTACCGCTAAGTCGTACTTCTGCACGACAGGGGCGTTACGGAAAACTTGCCATTGCCTTGCTTATCTATATTACTTATACCAATTTGCTCAATGTCGCCCAGGCGTGGGTAACCAAGGGTGATGTGACACCAGAGTTCGGTGTGTGGTGGGTGCATATTCTTATGTTTGTCGTGAGTATATTTTTATTATTACGACAAACCGGTATCAAACATTTGTTATTCAGACAAGCAGGCACCAGCTGATGCAATTGCTTGATCGTTATATTGCCAAGGCAGTCGGTGGTGGTGTACTGGCAGTAATGCTCGTCATTGCGGCGTTGTTATTCCTGATGATGTTCGCTGGTGAATTTGACACGATCGGTAAAGCCAATTACAGGATTTGGGATGCAGTCTTGTTTGTATTGTTGCTCGTACCCGGTACCTTGTATGGAATTTTTCCGATTGTTACCTTGCTTGGCGCAATTATCGGACTGGGAGCACTGGCAAATAATCATGAACTGATTATTATTCGCGGAGCCGGTGTATCGACTGCCAGAATCATTATGGCGATCATGAAACTGGCAATATTTTTGCTGATTTTTGCCTTTCTACTTGGTGAAGTGATTTCACCGCATGCACAACAATATGCCAAAATTCAACGCGCAAAAGCATTGTCCGCGCAAATCAGTTTTAATTCAGATTATGGTTTGTGGGCACGTGATGGCCAGACGTATATTCATGTGCAACGTGCGGATAATCAGGGCAATTTGCATCAATTGAATTTGTACAAGTTTGATGAAAACAGAAACTTGCAACAAATGTTATCAGCTACATCTGCTACACATAACGGCAAAACATGGCTATTAAAAGATGTAAAACGTGCAAATATATCACCTGCTGCGATTAATATAAGCAATTTGGCAACCCTGGAATGGGATACGCTGCTCGAGCCGGAGCTGGTGCATACCGTATCGGTAGAACCTGAAATGTTGGCAATCTGGAAATTAAAAAATTACATTCAATACCTTGCGGATAACGGTCTGGATGCAACAACCTATGAGCTTGCATACTGGAACAAGCTGGCTATGCCATTAACGATCGTGGTTATGGTTATTTTAGCCGTGCCGTTTGTTATGGGTTCGACTCGCAAGACAAGTATTGGTCATCAGATATTGGTTGGTTTTATGGCAGGGCTTTGCTTCTATATAGCAAACCAGTTACTGGGGCAAATCAGCATTGTGTATAATTTCCACCCTGGCATTGGCGCGATGTTACCGTCTTTATTTGTACTGGCCATCGCGATATTGTTGATGCGACGTTCTGACTAGTTACAGTATTGTTGTCAGTTCGATTATTTGGGTAGTTGAATTACGCATGTGCCAGACAATTTTTCACGCAAGTTACCGGGGATATTGTCTAATAGCAGCCAGATTGCACCTATACACAAATATGCCCAGCCAGGCATAAAGCCGAACATCGCTAATGTAGCGTCTGACGTGATTTTGTCAGCAGCAATGGATAATGTTATGGCGAGAATCATGACTGACCACGCGGGTATGGCGAGTAAAAAACGCAATGCGGCCTGTTGCCAGCTGATCAGGGTTTGATCTTTTTGTACCAACTTGATTCGCCAGGCTTGCATACCAAGTGTTTGACCGCTACGCGTCCAGAACCAGGCAAAAAATATAAACAGCACTAGCAACAGGTAACTACTCATAAAGATGTTTGCTGATTTAATTGCCTCGCCGCCGGAGAAAAACAGGGGTATTGCCGCAGCAAACATCAGGACTGCCAATGCCAGAGTGCCGTCATAAATCATGGCGATCAAACGCTTATAGGTTTTGGCGTAGACAATGGCTGCAGAATTAGACATGAGTGATTCAGGCGTGTTATAAATTTAACTGACGACTTGTATTGTATGAAAACAACGGATTAAATGTAAGTCTTTGACTAACTATTATTATTTATACTTGAGTGAAGGCAAATGAGTTTACTTAGCGAAATGGTCAGCATTCCAGGCGTGATTGCGGCAGGCGAATATGCATACCGTGGCGATCGCTTCAGTTATGAAGGCGAACTGGATAATGAAATTGCACGCAGTGCTTCGATTATGTGTCGCGCTACAACCATGGCCTTACATATGCAAACTGATATGATGAAATCTTTAAACAGCGATTGTGGCTGCGCGCCCGCACAAGGCTGGATAGTGAATGGAGAGAAGGTAAGTGTTTGTGTGTATGGTAATGTTTTTTGTTTTGTTGATAATAGTGCAAATTCATTAAATCAAATCATGCAAACATTACGTGATAAAGTTGGGGAACAAACAGGTGAGCTGGTCTGATTTTACACCGGCGATAGCTTAAAAAAACGAGGTTAAGTAATGTCTGATAGCGAAACCAAATTGCTTGCTTTAATGCAACTCGAGAATGCTGAAGGTGCCTTCAGGTTCGAACCGTCCGGCGAGTTGCTGGAACATAAAATCCGTGAAGGAAGCGAACTGAATCCCGGCGTACTCGATTTGCTGGCGCATTTATGTGTTGCCAATATTGCCATTGCTACCATGCAGGCACGAGGCTGGGAAACCATGACAGGCATGCAAGGCTTTTATCCAATTAAAGGTTTTACCCTCGTAGGGTTAAACTGGACTGCTGTTGTTAACAGTGAGTATGGCGTGGTCATTCCGAACAGTAGTGTCGACTATGAAGCGGCACACAAAGTACTGACAAATTAAACGGCTATTGGATTATTGACATGTCAATGCTGAAAAAAATACTTGTCGAAGATGGCGTGCTGGCAATATGTCATTTTCGGGATGACGGAATGTATCTCGAAGGTCAGGGCGTCATGCCGGAACAGCAAATGATCGGCCTGGCAAAATTTGCACATGATTACAAACGTATTGTGCAAGGAAATGCCGATCAACTTGCCATGTTTACGGGTATGCCAGGCTGGACACCACCCGATGGTTGGGTTGTGCATAGTAACAATAACGTAGTAATGAGCTTTGGGAACTTTGTCTGTTTGGCCGATAAAAAAACCGCCTCGATTAACAAACTCATGCAGGCACTAAAACAACTGTCACATTGGTAATTACACCTGTTCTGTGTGTATTTAGCTGTAAATCATGAATTATTTATATGTGCAAATAGCGTGTGAGTGGCAGCCTGATTTATAATTTTCTCGGGGTCATTGTGGTACGACACTGCTGATTGCAGTATCATACGGGCCTACTTTCCTGCAAATTCAACTAACCATACGCGGTTTCGAGAACAGATTATGTTGGTGTTGCCAGGCCGTGAGGCACTTTCCGAGTTTCGTTTAACAAAATTCACAAATCTGCTACAGACGCAATGCGCTGCCGTAACGAAACTGTCCGCATATTATGTATATTTTATAGAAAATAACGCTGATCTTGACACGCAGGAAACTGCACGTCTGTCACATCTGCTTAATGATGATCCGGATTTCGACACAACATTGCCCGCCGGAGAACTGTTTCTGGTTGTGCCACGTCCCGGCACAATTTCTCCCTGGTCCAGCAAGGCAACCGATATATTACACAATTGTGGTCTTGACTCGGTTGTACGCGCCGAACGTGGTATTGCCTATTTGATAGCTGCAGATAAAAAAATATCTGACAAGGATCGCGCAACGATTGGTAACACCTTGTTCGATCGCATGACAGAAGCTGTATTTGCAAGTTATGAAGATGCGGCTGCGTTATTTCATCATGAGCAACCCAGGCCATTTAACAGCATTGATGTTCTGAGCAAAGGTCGCGATGCATTGGTGCTGGCAAATAATACAATGGGTCTGGCATTGGCAGATGATGAGATAGATTATCTGGTCAGTAATTTTCAGTCACTCAAACGAAATCCGACCGATGTTGAGCTGATGATGTTTGCTCAGGCAAACTCGGAACATTGTCGGCACAAGATCTTTAATGCCGACTGGATTATCGATGGTAAAGAACAGGATAAATCCCTGTTCAAAATGATTCGTAATACACATGATCTGCATCCACAAGGTGTACTGTCGGCGTATAGCGATAATTCGGCCGTCATAAGCGGCTATCAATCGAGTCGCTTTTATCCGGAACAAACTTCCAGACAGTACTGTTTTCATGATGAGCCCGTACACATTCTCATGAAAGTTGAAACGCATAATCATCCCACAGCCATTGCGCCTTTCCCCGGAGCGGCAACCGGTGCGGGTGGTGAAATTCGCGATGAGGGCGCCACCGGTCGTGGTTCAAAACCCAAGGCAGGGTTGTGTGGCTATTCAGTTTCCAATTTACAACTACCCGATGCCATGCAGGCATGGGAAATCGATTATGGCAAACCGGATCGCATTGTCTCCGCAACAGAAATTATGATCGAGGCACCCATTGGCGCCGCCGCCTTTAATAATGAATTTGGTCGGCCGAATATTTGCGGATATTTCCGTACCTATGAACAGGCTGTCACGACGCAGGATGGTGTAGAAGTTCGTGGCTATCATAAACCCATCATGTTGGCAGGGGGTGTGGGCAACATTCGTGAGGACGATGTTGCCAAGGGCATGATGCCGGCGGGAACTAAAGTGATTGTATTAGGTGGTCCGGCCATGCTGATTGGACTGGGTGGCGGTGCCGCATCCTCAATGGCAAGTGGCAGCAGTGATGCCGATCTTGATTTTGCCTCGGTACAACGCGGCAATCCGGAAATGCAACGCCGTGCGCAGGAAGTGATTGATCAGTGCTGGCAGATGCAGGAAAACAATCCAATCATCAGCATCCACGACGTTGGTGCCGGTGGCATATCGAATGCCTTGCCTGAACTGGTGCATGACAGCGGTGTCGGCGGCCTGTTTGAACTGCGTAATGTACTGAACGACGAACCCGGTATGTCACCAATGGAAATATGGTGCAATGAAGCGCAGGAACGTTATGTGCTTGGCATTGCCAGTGACAAGATTGCACTGTTCGAAGCGATTTGTCAGCGCGAGCGTTGTCCGTATGCCATTGTGGGTGAAGCCACACAGCAACAACAACTGACCCTAACAGATAAACACTTTAATAATAATCCCATCGACATGCCGCTGGATGTGCTGCTCGGCAAGCCACCAAAAATGTTGCGTGATGTCAGCAACAGGAAATCACACGCAGGCAGTTTCGACTACAGCAAGGTCGATCTTAACGAGACAATTTTCCGACTACTAAAATTACCAACCATCGCCAATAAAAACTTTTTAATTACCATTGGAGATCGTTCGGTGACCGGTCTGGTCGCACGCGATCAAATGGTCGGACCGTGGCAGGTACCGGTTGCAGATGTCGCGGTGACCGCAACAGGATTTAAACATTTTACCGGTGAAGCCATGTCGATGGGTGAACGAACACCGCTTGCACTGCTCGATCATGCCGCATCAGCAAGAATGGCCATTGGTGAAGCGTTAACAAACCTGGTTGCAGCACAAATTGATGACTTATCCCGAGTTGTGTTATCCGCTAACTGGATGGCACCCGCCGGGCATCCGGGTGAAGATGCCGGCTTGTATGCGGCGGTGAAAGCCGTCGGCATGGAAGTCTGTCCTCAGTTGGGCATCTGTGTACCGGTTGGTAAAGATTCCATGTCGATGAAAACTGTCTGGCAGGAAAAAACAGCCGCTGGTGAGCAAACCAAATCGGTCACCGCACCCTTGTCACTCATCATCTCCGCGTTTGCACCGGTAAGCGATATACGTCAAACACGCACCCCGTTATTACAATTAAACGATAACACCGGTTTATTGTTGCTTGATTTTGCCAAAGGCAAACAACGCACAGGTGGTTCCTGTTTTGCACAGGTACATAACCAGATGGGTGATGTTGCGCCGAACATGGATGATGTGGCGTATTTCAAAAATTGCATTCATGCGGTACAGACGTTACTGAAAAAGAATCTGATCCTGGCATATCATGATCGATCAGATGGTGGCCTGTTTATAAGTCTGGTTGAGATGGCCTTTGCCAGTCATTGTGGTCTGGATATCAATCTGGATAAGCTGGGTGATGATGTGCTGGCGAGTTTGTTTAATGAAGAGCTGGGTGCAGTGATACAAATCGACTCGCGCAGTAAAGATAAGGTCAGGAAAGTACTTGCAGAACATGGTGTTGTCGATGCAGAAATTCCTGTCGCAACCATAAACGCCAGTGACGGGATTACTATTTCCCATCGCGGCAAAAAAATATTCAGCGACAGCCGCATTGCACTTCAACAGGCATGGTCAGAAACGTCCATGCAGTTACAAAGCCTGCGTGACAATCCGGAATGTGCCAGACAGGAATTTGAAAATCTTGCCGACAAGAATGATCCCGGTCTAACCTTACAGTTAACCTATGATGCCAGCGACAATATTGCCGCGCCTTTTATAAATAAAGGCAAGCAACCCGCAATTGCGGTGTTACGTGAACAGGGTGTTAATGGCCAGGTAGAAATGGCGGCCGCATTTACACAAGCCGGTTTTAGCGCTGTTGATGTACACATGAGTGATATTATTAATGGCAAAATGTCATTGAAGGATTTTCACGGCATGGTAGCGTGCGGCGGTTTTTCCTACGGCGATGTTTTGGGTGCTGGTGGTGGCTGGGCAAAATCAATCCTTTACAATAAGCGCGCTCGCGATGAATTTGAAAACTTTTTCAGTCGCGAAGATGTTTTTGGCCTGGGCGTGTGTAACGGTTGTCAGATGTTATCGCACCTGAAAGATTTAATACCGGGCGCAGCACACTGGCCAAAATTCTTGCGTAATCAATCAGAGCAATTTGAAGCACGCCTGTCGCTGGTTGAAGTGACAAATAGCCCGTCTATCCTGTTACAGGGCATGCAAGGATCACGTATGCCGATTGTCGTTGCGCACGGTGAAGGCCGGGCAAGGTTTTCAGACAGTGATATAGCAAAAGTGGCGCAACCATATGTCGCATTACGTTTTGTCGATCATTATGGCAATCAGACAGAACGTTATCCGTTCAACCCGAATGGATCACCGGCAGGAATCACCGGGTTAACTACGAACGATGGACGTTTCACTATTATGATGCCGCATCCGGAACGCGTATTTCGTAAAGTACAACACTCCTGGTATGCAGAGTCCACAGATGACAATGACAATGCGTCATGGGCGCGACTGTTTCAGAATGCACGAGCATGGTTGAACTAGGCTATGACAGCGGCACTTGAAATTACCGGGTTACGCAAAATCTACAAGAACGGTGTAGAAGCCCTTAAAGGTATCGACCTGACAGTCAAGCAAGGAGATTTCTTTGCCTTGCTCGGTCCCAATGGTGCAGGCAAGTCCACCGCGATTGGTATCATTTGTTCGCTGGTGAATAAATCCGCCGGGCGAGTATCGGTATTCGGGCACGATCTGGATCGCGAACTGGATGCCGCGAAAAGTTGTATCGGTTTGGTGCCACAAGAATTTAACTTTAACCAGTTTGAACCGGTCGTTGAAATTGTGATTAACCAGGCCGGTTATTATGGTATCAGCCGCAAGCTGGCAAGCGAGCGGGCAGAAAAATATCTCAGGCAACTCGGCCTGTGGGAAAAACGACGCGTTATGGCGCGTGAACTGTCCGGTGGTATGAAGCGTCGATTAATGATCGCACGCGCATTGGTGCATGAACCAAAACTGCTTATTCTCGACGAACCCACTGCAGGCGTGGATATAGAATTACGCCGTTCCATGTGGATTTTTCTCAAAGAAATAAACCAACAGGGCAAGACCATTATTCTTACCACGCATTATCTGGAAGAAGCGGAAGCACTGTGTAAACGTATTGCCATTATTGATCACGGACAAACCATCGAAAATACCGAAATGAAAACCTTGTTGTTGCGATTGCAGACAGAGACATTCATATTTGATCTGAAAGATCCGATAACACGAACACTCGAAGTAAAAGGCTATAAAATTGAACAGATAGATTCAACTACCATCGCGGTGGATGTCAGCAAGGAACAGGTTGTCAATGATGTTTTTGCCGAGTTAAGCGCACAGGGTATACAAGTACTCAGCATGCGAAACAAAACAAATCGTCTTGAAGAAATGTTTGTAAAAATGCTGGGTCAAAATGCATGAAACTCGTCGAACAATACACAGCATTCACAACATTACTCATAAAGGAAATTCTGCGCTTTTCGCGTATCTGGGTACAAACCATAGTACCGGCCGCGATAACTACCGGGTTGTACTTTGTAATATTCGGAAATTTGATTGGTTCACAAATCGGTAATATCCAGGGTCAAACCTATGTTGACTATATTGTTCCCGGCATTATTCTTATGTCGGTGATCAATAATGCCTATGCCAATGTCGTTTCCTCTTTCTATGGCCACAAATTCCAGCATCATATTGAGGAAATGCTGATATCGCCCATGCCGAATTACCTGATTGTTACAGGATTCGTTGCGGGTGGGGTGACGCGTGGTCTGAGCGTGGGGTTTGTTGTTACCGTGGTTGCCATGTTTTTTACGGATATCAAGGTTGAAAATGCATTTATTATACTCTCGGTAGTATTTCTTACTGCGGTACTGTTTTCGTTGGCCGGATTGATTAATGCGGTTTATGCAAACAGCTTTGACGATATTTCCATTATTCCGACCTTTGTATTAACACCGTTGACCTATCTTGGCGGTATTTTCTTCTCGATCGAAATGTTGTCCGGTTTCTGGCAGAAAGTTGCGCTGTTTAATCCCATTCTCTATATGATCAATGCCATGCGCTATGGCATGCTGGGCGTGACAGACATTAATATTTATACTGCATTTGCAATAATCATCAGCTTTATTCTGGTGTTGTATACCTTCTGTATTTATTTAATGCGCAAGGGCATTGGTATTCGCAGCTAGGCAACAGTCTGGTAACAGACAGGCAAGCTCAGGTAATTTTTATTAAAATTTTATCCAGCCAGCTTGTGGGCAGAATTCTTTTTAGATAAGCAAACAGGTAGGTCGGGACAGTCACATAATATCGTGCGCGCGGTTTTTCAGTTTCCAATGCCTTGATAACTTTCCCCAGCACAGCTTCGGCAGGCAGTGTAAACGCCGTGGTACTTTTCTCACTTTGCAGGCGCTTTACTGTCGCAGCGTACAATGTCTTGTGAAAGCTGTTTTCTCGATCAATGTTATCAAGAAAAGCCTGTAGTGCATTTTTGCGGAATTGACTTTCAATCGGTCCTGGCTCAATCAATACAATACGAATGTTTGTGTCATATAATTCGAGTCGCAGCGTATCAGCCAGACCTTCAATCGCGTATTTACTTGCATTGTATGCGCCACGATAACGCATGGCGGCAAAGCCCAATATCGAACTGTTATGAATAATACGGCCGTGACCCTGTTTGCGCATCACGGGAATGACCCGCCGGGTTAATTCATGCCAGCCAAATACATTGACCTGAAATTGTTGCAGCAGTGTTTCGCGTGTCAGATCTTCTATTGCGCCGGGTTGACCGTAGGCGCCATTATTAAACAGTGCATCCAGTGTTCCACCGCTTGCTTCCAGCACAGCGTCGACTGCAGCGTTGATTGATGCCGAGTCGTTTAAATCCAGCAGATAACTTTCCAGTCCTTCCTTTTTGAGTCGTGCCACATCCTCTGCCTGTCTGGCGGTGGCGAAGACACGGTATCCACGCGCATGCAGTCCTTTTGCGACACAATATCCTATGCCTGTGGAACAGCCAGTTATGAGAATTGATTTTCCCGTCATGTCATACCATTAAAATGTGGAATTAATTTACAGTATCACATGTCTGTCCAGTAGTTTGAATAACTGCCGGTTTCGGTTGCTTTCAATTGGCGTTACAACGGACTTGAAAGTGATGCGATTGGCCATACCTTGCTGACACCGGGCAGGGTGTGGCAGAGTCTCCCGACATTGTAGTTGTCTGTTTTGTAGCTACCTTGCCGCGTGTACATGGTATAATTCGGGATTGTCAGACGGAAGTGAAGTCATGAGGTTAGTACATGCCAATTTATGAGTACGAATGTGAGGCCTGTGGTCATACGCTGGAAGCAATCCAGAAACTCAGTGATGCACCGCTAAAAGATTGTCCCAATTGTCATAAGTCTGCACTGAAAAAACTTATCTCGGCTGCGGGTTTTCGACTCAAGGGTGGCGGTTGGTATGAAACGGATTTTAAAACCGGTAACAAGAAAAATGTTTCGGCATCCGATACCAAGTCTGGTTCGGGTAGTAGTTCGGCCAGTACCCAGTCCGGCACCCAGAGTAGTTCAAAGACCAGCTCAAAGACCAGTACAACGACCCCGGGCAAATCAGGCAGTAGTGGTGGCGCCAAGACGAAACCCTGATTTAGCCATACAGTCATAATGGCCAGAAACCCTGTCGAGAGCCAGTTCAGGCTTGCATTGCCGCTGTTCAATCCGTAACATTCCCGCCTTTATTCCGATCGCGTTCGGAAAATTTCTCAATTTACAGGGTAGCAACATGCGCACGCATTATTGTGGCGAAATAAATGAATCACATATCGATCAAACCATCACGGTTTGTGGCTGGGCGCATCGTCGTCGTGACCATGGCGGGGTTATATTTATTGATTTACGTGATCGTGAAGGCCTGCTGCAGGTTGTGTATGATCCTGATATTGAAGATGTTTTTGCCACCGCTGAACGCGTGCGTAGCGAATTTGTACTGCGAGTAACGGGCAGGGTACGCCAGCGTCCCGAAGGTACCACCAACCCCAACATGGCGACCGGCCAGATTGAAGTATTGGGCCAACAACTCGAAATCCTCAATCCATCCGAAACCCCGCCATTTCAGCTTGATGATGAGGATGTCTCGGAAGAACACCGCTTACGTTACCGCTACATCGATTTGCGTCGCCCGAAAATGTTTAATCGCATGATGATGCGTTCGAAAATCACGCGCGAATTACGGCATTATCTTGAGCAAAATGGTTTTATGGAAATCGAAACCCCCATGCTCACGCGTGCCACACCCGAAGGTGCGCGCGATTATCTGGTACCGAGTCGGACACATGAGGGCAGCTTTTTTGCCTTGCCGCAATCGCCACAGTTATTCAAGCAGCTGTTAATGGTTGCAGGCATGGATCGTTATTATCAGGTTGTACGCTGTTTTCGTGATGAAGACTTACGAGCGGACAGGCAACCTGAGTTTACCCAGCTGGATATCGAGACGTCCTTCCTGGATGAAGAAACCATCATGAACCTGATGGAAGAAATGATGCGCGGGTTGTTCAAATCCATACTGGACGTGGAGTTACCCAATCCTTTCCCACGTATGCCGCATTCGGAAGCCATGCAGCGCTATGGTAGTGACAAGCCGGATTTACGCATACCGCTTGAACTGATTGATCTGGGCGATGTGATGGCAAATGTGGATTTCAAGGTGTTCAGTGGTCCGGCCAAGGATCCTGATGGACGTGTTGCCGCCTTATGCCTGCCCAAGGGTGGCGAACTGAGCCGCAAAGATATTGATAATTATACGGCCTATGTCGCAATTTATGGTGCCAGAGGTCTGGCATGGATAAAAGTCAACGACCTCAGCAAAGGTAAAGATGGCCTGCAATCACCGATTGTAAAAAATCTGAGTGATGAAGCTATTGCGGCAATTCTGCAACGCACTGGCGCAGCAGATGGGGATATTATTTTCTTCGGTGCCGACAAGGCCAAGGTCGTCAATGAAGCCTTGGGTGCCTTGCGTATCAAGCTGGGGATAGACCGAAACCTGTTGACTTCGGTCTGGCAACCGATGTGGGTGGTAGATTTCCCCATGTTTGAATTTGACGAAGCAAACAAACGCTGGGCGGCACTACATCATCCGTTCACCGCACCACAAACAAATGATGCGCAGACCCTGCTGGATAACCCGGGCAGCAGTCTGTCGCGAGCTTACGATATGGTGCTTAATGGTACCGAGCTCGGTGGCGGTTCGATACGTATTCATGCTGCGGCAATTCAGGCTGCGGTATTCACCTTGCTGGGTATTTCCGATGCGGAAGCAAAGGACAAGTTCGGCTTCCTGCTGGATGCGCTCAAATATGGTTGCCCACCACATGGCGGGATTGCCTTCGGGCTGGACCGGCTGGTCATGCTCATGAGTGGCGCAGATTCCATCCGTGATGTCATGGCTTTCCCGAAAACCCAGACAGCGAGTTGTTTGCTGACCCAGGCGCCTTCAGCGGTGAGTCCGGCACAATTGCGTGAGCTGCACATCAAATTACGCACAAAATCTGGCGATAAAACCACCGAGTCGTAATATATGCGCAGAATTGCAGCAGATTATTCCGCCAAATGGCTGTTTTTCCTAGAGTATTCCCACTAAAATCAATTTAATGTAGCTTATGTTATTGGCAACATTTGCCGATAAAAACAAATATATTTAGTGTACAAGGAATTTTCGTGGGTGTTGTTGGGGCTCGTCAAAGTCAATCATACAGAATCAAGTGGTCGCATCAGATGGATTTGACACCAGCACGTTGTAAACACATTTTCTGTAAGAATCATTTTATCGCATCCGGCAAAATGTCCGACAAGGAATGGGAACGTTTGTGAGCACTGCATTTTGGAAAACGGATTGGGTGATTGGCATACTGGTGGTGCTGGTGTGTTTTACTTTTTCACAATCCAGGCCGCTTCGAGCAGTCGACTGGCTTGCTTATGATATGGCGGCGAGCTTTTCAACTTCCCGTCCGGCCAATCAGAATGTCGTGGTCGTGGCGATTGATAACGAAGCCCTGAAAGAATTAGGCGCATGGCCCTGGTCACGCGATATTCTTGCAGAAGTGACACGGCGTATTTCACTGGCTCGTCCGGCGGTAATTGGTTTCGCCTTGCCGTTTGACAAAAAACAAAGCTCCCAGGGACTGGAGTACATTACCAAGTTGCGCGAGTTGCTCGATGCCAAGGGTCGTAGCAGCAAGGAGATCAAGCATTTATTAACGCAGGCGGAACACAATCTGAATGCGGATGATGTGTTTCTGTCAGCATTAAGAAATTCTGGCCGTATCGTATTCGCCATACCCTACCAACTCAGCAGTAATCAGACACAGCAACAGCCACACGAATTAAATACTTATTTAAAACGTTATGCATTGCATAACGTGGCCAACATTCCTGAATCTGGTAACTGGTTTACCAATTTATTTCGCCGTAATCCGGTACCGATTGCAGATGTAATTTATCCGCCAATAGAAGATTTAACCCGTTATGTTGGTGCAGTCGGACACATTAATCTTGGTATAGGTAATCTGGATGTGTTTCGACATGAGCCGCTGATTGTGCAATACGGACAGGATTATATTCCTTCGTTTTCACTTATGCTGGCAATTCGTAACAATAACAAGTCAGTGAAAAACATTGCTGTCGATCTGGATGAAGGTGTAACTATCGACAATAAAAAAGTCATCACAGATAACCGGTTGCAAGTGTATCCACGATTTTATTTGAGTAAATCTGGCGAAACCGCTTTCGAAACCATCTCGATTACCAAGGTTTATAAAGACGAAACCAAGATTTCTGATTTCAAAGATAAAATTGTCATTATCGGTTTAACGACAAAACAACATACTGCGCATTTACAAACACCCATCGGGGTCAGTATGCCGCCAGTGAATATTGCTGCACACACAGTATCGAGTCTGGTCAGCCAGGATCAGTATGTCATTCCCCAAATAACAAGGATTATCCAGTTAATCGCCTATGTGTTGGTTGCGTTTTATCTGATTTTTCTTTTGCCACGACTTCGTGTCAGCACCGGACTGGTAGTGAGTCTGTTGCTATTGATCGGTTTTATTAATGCACATTTTATCGCGATGATTTCCAGCGCAGTATGGGTGCCCTTGATGGTGCCGGCAGTTGCACTGGTTATCGGTCATATTGTGATTGGTGTGAAACATTATTTTGAAGACAGTTTCGGCCATGTAAAAGCGGAATTATCCAGCGCGAATATGGCACTTGGACAATCTTTCCATGCGCAAGGACAACTTGATCAGGCATTTGAAAAATATCGTAAATGTAATATTACACCTGATGTATTGCACAGTTTGTACAATCTTGGACTGGACTATGAAAGAAAGCGCCAGCTTAGCAAGGCGGCAGCGGTGTTCAAATACATCACTCTGTATGACGCGTCATATCATGATGTACAGGAACGATTGGGGCGCAACAAACAGGTTTCGGATGCCATGGTCTTTGGTGGCGGTCCAAAAACTAACAATAATATGAATGGCACCCTGATTCTGGACAACACCGGTATACAAAAACCCATGATTGGCCGATATCAGATCGACGAAGAGCTGGGACGCGGTGCGATGGGTATGGTTTATCTCGGGCATGATCCAAAAATTGGCCGCACAGTCGCGATTAAAACCATGATGTTATCGCAGGAATTCGAAGATGACAAAATTGAAGATGTTAAACGGCGTTTTTACCGCGAAGCAGAAACAGCGGGGCGGCTGAATCATCCAAACATAGTCACAATTTACGATGTAGGTGAAGATCAGGACTTGTCCTACATTGCAATGGATTACCTGAAGGGGTCATCGTTAGACGAGTTTTGCAAACCGGAGAGTTTGCTGTCAGCGACGGAGGTCTTTGATATTGTCGCGCAAGTGGCTGATGCGCTTGAATATGCACAAAAGCAAAATGTGGTGCATCGCGATATCAAGCCGGCAAACATCATGTATGATCCGGCAACCAAAACCCTCAAGGTAACTGATTTCGGCGTGGCATGCTTAACCGATGCCAGCAAGACAAAAACCGGGACGATCCTGGGTAGTCCCTCCTATATGTCACCGGAACAACTTGCCGGTAAGCGAGTGGATGGGCGATCGGATTTGTTTTCACTGGGCGTGACATTTTACCAGTTACTGACCGGCGAATTACCGTTTATAGGCGAATCAATGGCAAGCCTGATGTACAAAATTACCAACGAAAAGCATCCGGATATTCGCATGTTCAGGCCCGATCTGCCTGCATGTGTCAGTACCGTTATGAACAAGGCATTACAAAAAGATTTGGAAAAACGTTTTCAAACAGGTGAACGAATGGCGAGTGCAATTCATCGTTGTCGTGAGCGTATCGGAAAGAAGAAGGATAGCTAGGTGAGCGACTCAACATTAAAGCTGTTGGTTCATGGTGTGACAGATGTTGGCCTGATCCGTGAGCATAACGAAGATTGTATAGACTGGGACAAGGATCGCGGTCTGTTTTTGCTGGCAGATGGAATGGGCGGTCATAATGCAGGCGAAGTCGCAAGTGAGCTTGCGATTCAATCTGTCAAGCGCGCATTATACGAAGTGTTAACACCTGAAATTGTTGAATCGGAAGTCGTTGATCTGAAAAATGCGATGTATGATGCGATAGTGTTTGCCAATCAGGAAATATACGAGCAGTCTCATGAACGTCCGGAGTGTGCCGGGATGGGGACGACCCTGGTCGTCGCGCTTGTGCAAAATAATACAGCTATTGTCGCAAATGTTGGTGATTCACGTATGTATCATATGCATGAAGGCAAATTGCAGCAAATAACTACCGATCATTCCCTGGTGCAGGAAATGGTCGATGGTGGCTTTCTTACCGAAGCCGAAGCGCAAAAATCGGTGTCCCGCAATCTCATTACGCGTGCGCTGGGTATTGCCGAGGATGTGGATGTGGACATTCATGAGCATGAAATCGCTGTGGGTGATTTCTTCCTGATGTGTTCAGACGGATTGACCGACCTTGTGACAGACAGCGAAATTTCAACTATTCTCAATGAAAACAAAAGCGACATGGAAAAGGCCGGACAGGAACTGGTCAACAGTGCAAATAATCGGGGCGGGAAAGATAATACATCGATTATTCTGATCGCCGCAAAAAAGGCGTATTCAGATGAACAGGGATATGAAGATTCACAAGCATGAAGTAATTGAATGAATTAAATGTCAGATTGATATTTGGTAAAGCAAATTAAGGAAAGTAATTAATGCCAAGACTCATACTTACCCATGATGGCGCAGCGATACGTGAATTTGAACTGAACAAGGAACGAATCACAATCGGCCGCAAGCCACATAATGAAATACACATCGATGATCCGACTGTCAGCGGTGAACATGCTGCTATCCTTACTTTGCAACATGCCTATGTGGAAGATCTGAACAGCACCAATGGAACCCGCTTAAATGGCAAGAAGGTTACCAAGCGGCAATTACAGCACGGCGATGTAATAAAAATTGGTCGGCACGAATTTAAATTCGTCGACGATGCGACGAATAATTTTGAGCGGACGGTCGTACTTGCACCCGATCATGCTGCAGAAACCTCAGCAGCCAAAAAAGCACCCAAAAAAGTTTATGTGAAAGTGATTGCCGGTCCAAAAGTTGGCGAAACAATTGTTCTGAACAAGTCGTATACCACCCTGGGTTCACCCGGGGGACAGGTTGCTGTTATTGCGCGTCGTGGTGCAAATTATTATCTGATGCCCATGAGCGGCACCGCGAAAAGCAAGCCACCCATCGTTAATGGTGCCCTGCTTGGCGCAAAGAGTGAGCTGTTAAAACAGGGAGACATGATCGAAGTTTCCGGCTCTAAACTGGAATTTAATGAAGAATTTTAACTGCTAGATTGTTGTGGCCAAACTGATTCTCAAACGTGACGGTATTAATCTGAGCAATTATACGCTCGACGATTCAGTGACGGGTATCGGTCGCAATCCGGATAATCAGATAACTATCGATGACTATGCGGTGAGTGGAATGCATGCTGAAGTGCAAACCCGCAAAAATCCCTACCTTGATAACGATAATGATTATTTTCTCGTCGATCTGGGATCCACTAATGGTAGCTTTGTTAACGATGAGCGAGTGGAGGAATATTTGCTGAAACATGGCGATATTGTCCGTATAGGGAGCCATGAGTTTACCTTCGATAGTGGTGTCGCACCGGAACATCTACGTACAGCTATTTACTTACCTGAAGACGATGGCTAGATATTAAAAGCCAGCCCGCCAGTCATTTTTTCTGGCTATTTACCTTTGAACAATCCCCACCTGCGACATTAATACCCAACTTCTTTCCTTGTCACAAACCGCTGTGTGCTGACACGGCGTGTGAAATTTGCAGATAATGCCAGGCTTAAAATTAAGTTGTTGTTTTATATGTAACTATTATGATTAACTTTTACCTGCGCGGTTCGTAGTTACCGCTAACAGGCGAATCGGCGCTGCCAATGTGCTGCCCGAGTGGTAAACTAACGTTACTATAAATTAGATTGTCCTGAGGAAAGCAGTAGGAGTGGTTTATGGCAGGCCATAGTAAATGGGCAAATATTCAACACCGTAAAAAAGCGCAAGATGCCAAGCGCGGCAAGTTGTTTACCAAATTAATCCGTGAAATTACCGTTGCGGCCCGCATGGGTGGCGGTGACCCGGAAGCGAATCCCCGTCTGCGCGATGCCATTGCCAAGGCGCTGGCCGGCAACATGACTCGTGATACCATCGACCGTGCAGTGAAAAGGGGTTCCGGTGATGTTGGTGATGACAATTATGACGAAGTGCGTTATGAAGGTTATGCGCCTGCAGGCGTAGCTGTGATGGTCGAATGTCTCACCGATAATCTGAACCGAACGGTTTCAGATGTTCGTCACGCCTTTACAAAATCAGGCGGCAATCTGGGTACGGATGGTTCGGTGGCCTATCTGTTTACCAAGCAGGGCATCATTTCTTATCCAGCAGGTAGTGATGAAGACAAGATTATGGAAATTGCACTGGAGGCAGGTGCGGAAGACATTGTCACGAATGATGATGGCAGTGTCGATGTTTTTACCGCCTGGGAAGACTTTACTTCGATTAAACAGGCTATGATAGATTCATCGTTTGAACCGCAACATGCCGAGGTAACCATGAACCCGTCGCTTAGTGTCGCATTGAATGTTGAAGACGCAGAAAAAGTAATGCGGTTGGTTGATATGCTGGAAGATCTGGATGATGTACAGAATGTTTATACCAATGCAGATTTTACTGAAGAAGTGATGCAAGCACTGGCTGGTTAAACAATTTAAGTAACAATTTCGTTACGAGAGAATGCACATACATAAATCATGGTAAAAACTTGAATAATAGAGTGACAACAACTCAAACATGAAACGTATATTAGGCATTGACCCGGGTTCACGCAAAACCGGTTATGGCATTATCGATGTATCCGGTAATAGCGTATCCTGGCTGGCAAGTGGCACTATTCAATGCGAAGCGAATTCACTGGCTGAACGGTTACACATGATAGCGTCGCATCTTGGAACACTTATTACCGAACACCAGCCTGACACCGTTGCTATTGAGCAGGTGTTTGTCTATCGCAACCCGGATTCTGCGTTAAAACTTGGTCAGGCTCGCGGTGCAGCAATATCAGCGGTAGCCAGTTTTGGTATCCCGGTATTTGAATATGCGGCGCGTGAAGTTAAAAAAGCTATTGTTGGCAAGGGCAGTGCAAGCAAATTACAGGTCCAACACATGGTGAAAGCCATCCTCGGTATTGCAGAGAGCCCGAAAGAAGATGCCGCCGATGCGCTTGCCATCGCTATCAGTCATGCGTATATGTCACAAATGAACAGTCAGCTGCAGGCGGCCTTGTCGAGCATTCAGGTGAATACCAGCATTACACAACATAAGTCCGGTAAACGTCGCAAGTTACGCTGGAGTGGTAACGGCTTGCCGATTAAATAATGATTATTAATTATTAAAGCAGACTGCAGTATATGATTGGTCGTATTACAGGAAAATTACTCATCAAACAACCGCCAATGCTCCTGGTGGATGTGAACGGTGTCGGATACGAGATTGAAGCGCCCATGTCGACGTTTTACCAATTGCCGTCGATTGAGCAGCCGGTAACATTGCATACGCATTTGATCGTCCGTGAAGATGCCCAGATTCTGTGTGGTTTTGCCAGTGAAGCAGAGCGGCGTTTGTTTCGTATCCTGATTAAAATCAGCGGCGTTGGAGCAAAACTCGCGTTAAGTATTTTATCCGGCATGAGCGTGGATGATTTCGTGCGCTGTGTTTCTGCGAGCGATAGCAAAACACTGACACGTTTGCCTGGTGTCGGTAAAAAAACGGCCGAACGTTTGTTAATCGAAGTAAAAGATCGATTGAAAGACTGGCACTTGCCCGTTATTGAAACTACGGCTGAGGGAATAAGTATAACTACCAGTCATGAACCCAGTCATGAAGCGATGACGGCATTGATTGCACTGGGATACAAACCATCCGAAGCCAGCCGTATGGTCGAAACAGTCAAGCATGACCATGATAATAGTGAAGGCATTATCCGCGCCGCGTTAAAGGCGGTCGTCAATTAAAAATGGTGAGTAGTAAAATCACATGACGGACACGATTGATCAGGAACGTTTAATTACACCCGCATCGCGCATGGGTGAAGATGCACTTGACCGTGCCATTCGGCCAAAAACGTTACAAGACTATATTGGTCAGCCTGCGGTACGCGAGCAAATGGAAGTATTTATCCAGGCCGCGCGTAGTCGTGGCGAAGCGCTGGATCATGTGTTGATTTTTGGACCGCCGGGATTGGGCAAAACCACCTTGTCACATATTATTGCCAACGAACTCAAGGTAAACCTGCGTCACACCTCCGGCCCGGTACTTGAACGTCCCGGTGATCTGGCGGCGATGCTTACCAATCTTGAACCACACGATGTGTTGTTCGTCGATGAAATCCATCGGCTCAGTCCGATTGTCGAGGAAATACTCTATCCGGCGATGGAAGATTATCAGATTGATATCATGATCGGCGAAGGTCCCGCCGCGCGATCCATCAAGCTGGATTTACCACCATTTACCCTGGTCGGTGCCACGACACGGGCCGGTTTGTTAACCTCACCATTGCGCGACCGCTTTGGAATTGTGCAGCGTCTGGAATTTTATAACGCCAGCGACCTGGTAAAAATCGTACTGCGTTCGGCAAAAATACTGGGAGTGGAAATTGAAGCCAACGGCGCTCATGAAATAGCAAATCGTTCGCGCGGTACGCCGCGAATCGCCAACCGATTGTTACGCCGCGTCCGTGATTATGCCGAAGTAAAGGCTAATGGCATCATTAGCGAAGAAGTTGCACAACGTGCATTGAATATGCTCGATGTGGATGTAGAAGGTTTTGATATGATGGATCGGAAACTGCTGCTGGCGATTATGGAAAAATTTGATGGTGGGCCGGTCGGCGTGGATAGTCTGGCGGCTGCCATTGGTGAAGAGCGTGGTACCATTGAAGATGTGCTGGAACCCTATTTAATCCAGCAAGGTTACATCATGCGCACCCCGCGTGGACGTATGGCAACCAGAACAGCCTACAAACATTTTGGTCTCAATACACCGAAAAGCCTGCAAAAGGCAGCAGATCTTAATGCAGAATCGCTGGATTTGTTCGGCGAAAGCTAAAATAGTACCAAAAACCGGTATTCTGTCGTATTTCTAACCGGTCGAATATCTTAAGATACCCAACATACTTAATTAAGTGTAAGCGTAATGACAGGACTGCCCTTAAGGTGACAAATTTCATATGGCCAATTCGCGTTTATTATGAAGACACCGATGCTGGCGGCGTGGTTTACCACAGTAACTATGTCTCGTTCATGGAACGCGCACGGACCGAATGGTTACGCAGCTATGGTTTTGAACAGAATGAACTGAAACGTGATCACAATGTCCTATTCGTGGTGCGGAGTATACAGGCCGATTTTATTCAACCGGCACGCTTTAACGATATGCTGGATGTAACGGTTGATGTTAAACATATAGGCAAGGCGAGTCTGGTACTGCAACAGGCTATCAGGCATCAAAACACGCAAACAGTTTTGTGTAAAGGTGAAGTTAAAATAGCCAGCATCAATGCCGAAGCGTTTCGCCCGATTCCCATACCTGAAATTATCGTAGCAACAATAAAGAACAATAAATAAAAATAAGGAAGTAACGTGTCAACTGATTTATCTATTATTTCGCTTGTATTACATGCCAGCCTGGTTGTAAAAATTGTCATGTTGTTATTGTTAATTGCGTCGGTGCTTTCCTGGGCAGTTATATTTATTAAATGGACAACCCTGAAAGTGGCCAGCCGCAATGCCAATCAGTTTGAACGCCGTTTCTGGTCGGGCACAGAACTGAGCGAACTGTATAAAAAGATTTCTTCCCGGCGTGACAAACTTACCGGGCTGGAAAGTATATTCGAAGCCGGTTTCCGTGAGTTCGCACATTTGCGCAATCGCAAAGGATTTGAAACCATGGACATCGTACTTGGTGCACAACGTGCGATGCGCGTCGCCAGTAACCGTGAAATTGAAAAACTTGAGATGCATTTGAACTTTCTTGCCACCGTCGGATCAACCAGTCCCTATGTCGGCTTGTTTGGCACCGTGTGGGGCATTATGAATTCGTTTCTGGCACTCGGCAGCGTCAAGCAGGCGAGTATCGCCTCGGTTGCGCCGGGTATTGCCGAAGCCCTGATTGCTACCGCAATGGGTTTGTTCGCGGCGATCCCCGCAGTAATTGCCTATAACCGTTATTCAAATGATGTTGAACGACTGATTGGTCGTTACGATACCTTTGTCGATGAGTTTTCAACAATCTTGCAGCGACAGGCCCACGGTTAATACTTAAAAGCGACGTTATATGTCAACCCAACTCAGCCCAAGAAGACCCAAACGCAAACGCATCGCTGAAATCAATGTAGTGCCTTACATTGATGTCATGTTGGTGCTGCTGGTGATTTTTATGATCACTGCACCGCTATTGGCCGAAGGCGTGAAAGTACAATTGCCGGAAACATCATCCAGCCCGATTCAACAGGATCAGGCTGAACCGATAATTGTCACCGTCGACAGGAAGGGCAGGTATTACCTCAATATCAGCGACAAGCCGGATGAACGTGTAAAAAAGAAATTATTGGTCGAGCGAATCGCCGCGGTCAAACGCCAACGTAAAAATGCGGTTGTACTGGTGCGAGGCGACAGCAATGCAAAATACGGCGACGTTGTGAAGGTAATGGCACTATTACAAAAAGCAGGTGTCCAAGACGTTGGCTTGATCACAAAAATACCCGGCACAAATCGTTAGTATGTTCAGTATCCTTAGACATCATCCCAGGGCGTTGCTATGGGCAATCGCGGTACATGTCGTCTTTCTTGTTATTTTTGGCGTGAGTTTTACGTTTTTTAAACCGCGCACCTTGCCACTACAGGATTCAGATATTATCCGTGCCGTGACCATCGACCCGGTCGATGTGCAGCAAAAGATTGAGCATAAAAAAGCAGTCGAAAAAAAGCAGCGCGAAGACAGGAAAAAAGCAGCTGAAGAAAGGAAACAGGCCGAGCTGGAAAAGAAAAAAGCACAAGAAGCTGAAAAGAAGAAACTGATTGCACTAAAGAAACAGGAAGCGAAAAAGAAAAAAGCTGAACAAAAGCGCCTTGCAGAAGAAAAGAAAAGGACAGAAGCCGAGTTAAAAAATAAACTGGAAGCAGAAGCTCGTTTGCGCGAAGAGCAACAAAAACGTGAAGCAGAATTGAAAAAAGAAATGGCGGCGGAGCAGGCCAAACTGGCAGCCGAACGACGCAAGCAACAATTAACGATCCGGGATAAATTTATTACCCTGATCAGAGACGAAATAGGAAAAAACTGGAACCTGCCAACGGTTGCAAAACCGGATATGGTCTGTAAGATAAAGGTGAAGCTGATTCCCAGTGGTGATGTCACTGATATACAGATTGTCAGCAGCAGTGGTAATGCTGTTTTTGATCGTTCAGTGAAAGTGGCCGTTCAGAAGGCTTCACCATTACCCATGCCACCAGTTGAATCCGGTTTAATAGATGAATTTCGGGAGCTTAATCTTAATTTCTCTCCGGAAGATAAAAAATCGTAACATTTAATGACTCACAAGATATGAAAAATATGCACAGAAAAATATCCACACTTATATATACAGCACTGTTTTTGCTCATGACCAGCATGACAGGGCATGCCCAGGCGGCCTTAACCATTGATGTTACACAAGGTGTGGATGGCGCGATTCCGGTGGCAATCGTCCCGTTTGGCTGGGAAGGTAAGCTGGCAGCACCGGAAGACATCGCAGCGATTGTTGCATCAGATTTATTACGCAGTGGTCGCTTTGCGCCAATACCGCGCAAAAATCTGGTCGGAAATCCCGTTCATGGTAGCCAGGTAAATTACACTGCCTGGCGCGCACTGGGTGTTGATAATCTGGTTGTGGGGAGTACTCAGTTAATGCCAGATGGTACTTACCAGGTACAGTTTCAGTTGCTCGATATGTTCAAGGCGGAACAAATCATTGGTTATAACATTCGCGCACGCCGTGCAGATTTACGCCGTACCGCGCACCAGATAAGTGATCTGATTTACAAGGCCTTGATGGGTGTGCCAGGCGCATTTGATACGCACATCTGTTACATTACGGTAACCAATGGGCGAGGCAAGGATAAATCGTATCGGCTCGCCATTGCTGACTCAGACGGCTACAACGAGAAAGTTATCCTCGATTCGAATCAACCCTTGATGTCGCCAAGCTGGTCGCCAAATAATATGCAACTGGCTTATGTATCATTCAGCCGTGGCCGCTCTGAAGTATATATACAAAGTATACAAACCGGTCAGGCACAGCGCGTTGCCGCCTTTGAAGGGATTAATGGTGCGCCGGCCTGGTCGCCGGATGGTACACGACTGGCATTAACCTTATCAAAAGATGGTAATGCTGAAATTTATGTCTATGATATCCGCACGCGTAAATTAAACCGGATTACACGTCATAATGCCATTGAAACAGAGGCAGCATGGATGCCCGATGGATCAGCGCTTATTTTCACTTCTGATCGGGGTCGTGGACCACAATTGTACAAAATTGATGTTAATAAAAGTGGTCAGTCGACAGGCCGTGCATCACGTTTAACGTTCGAGGGCGATTACAATGCACGGGGAACCGTTTCGCCTGATGGCAATTTGGTGGCGATGATTCATCGTTCGGAAGGAAAATACCGGGTTGCAGTGCTGGAACTGGCATCAGGACGGGTAAAGGTGTTGACTGAGTCACGTTTAGACGAGTCTCCCAGTTTTGCACCGAACGGCAGTATGATAATTTACGCAACACAACATAACGATCGTGGTGTCCTGGAAGTGGTCTCCGTTGATGGTCGTGCAAGACAACGATTGCAATTACAGCGTGGCGATGTTCGTGAACCCGCGTGGTCAAATTACAAGCAAAATTAACTTTAACAATTAAAATTCCTTTTGGAGGAAGCCATGTACAAAAAATTATCAATTCTCTTTGCAGCCAGCACCATGTTAATAATGGTGGGTTGTTCCTCAGCCACTAAATCAACAGATGAGGATGGCGCTGCTGGTGCAGGTAGTGATACACGTTCAGGCGCAGATCTCGGCAGTGGTGCCAACGCCCAGGCAACCGGTAGTGGTGCTCAGGATTTGGCTTCAAAAAATGTGATTTATTTTGCCTTTGATAGCAGTGATATTTCCGCCGAAGATCGTGAAGTGATTGCGGCACACGCGAAAAAAATCAACGGTAACCCGGGATTAAAAGTGGTTCTGGAAGGCCATGCAGATGAGCGTGGAACGCGCGAATACAATATTGCGTTAGGCGAACGTCGAGCCAAATCCGTACAACAACTGTTGCAAGTGCAGGGTGTGGATTTAAGCCGGGTACAAGTTATCAGTTTTGGTGAAGAACGTCCGGCAGCAATGGGACATGACGAACAAGCCTGGAGTCTTAACCGTCGCGTAGAATTTTTATACACAGGATCATAATGCATGACAAAGCAGGCCTTTAAAGCAGTACTGTTCGTTTCACTTCTGGCGCTGGTCGCGCAGGCAGTTGCGCGCGATAAACAACCGCGCCGTTTTGATGACGACGAAGCAAATTCTGCCAGCACTGTCAGTCAGGCAACGAACAATAGTAGTGCACCGCTGACAACAGAAGAACGTATTGCGCGACTGGAAAGGTTGCTTGATAGTCAGGGGCTGGTTGACATTGTGTTGCGTATACAAGGCTTGCAAAAAGAAATACAACAATTGCGTGATGATGTCGAAACACAAGGACATACTCTGGATTCATTAAGTAAACGCCAGCGTGATCTCTACATCGATCTGGACCGACGCATGTTGCAAATGGAACGCGGTGGTCGTAGTAGTGCGGCCACTTCACCTTCTTCCGCTGTTGCTGAACAACCAGACACCAGCTCACCCTCAAGCAGCGTGGCTGCACAAGTACCGAGTCCGGTTGCGACAACAAATCAGTCTGCAGCAGTTGCCGGAGCAACCAAACCTTCCATTGATCCAATCAAGGAGCAAAACGCCTATCAAAAAGCGTTTGATTTATTACGTGAGCTTCGTTACGACGCGGCTATCACCGAATTTCGTAGCTTCATTGCTGCCTATCCGAATGGCCGTTATGCGCATATTGCCCAATACTGGTTAAGCGAAGCCAGCTATGCACAACGTCATTTCAAGGAAGCAATAGCTGATTATCAGAAACTCATCAATAATTACCCTAACAGCCCAAAGCTGGCGGAAGCTATGTTAAAAATCGGTTATTGTTACTATGAACTGAACGATCTGAAAAATGCCCGCACCCAACTTGAAAAACTGATTCGCGTATATCCCGGCACTACCGCTGCGAGTCAGGGTCAGAATCTGTTGAAGAATATAAAAATAAAACAAAGCAAGAAATAAGCTGGAGCAAAATTAAATAATTTATTAGGCTAGATGGAATCTGGTTCATCTTAATCCCTTCATGTCTGAAGCCATCAAACTAAAACTCACCGAAATTTTCTATTCACTGCAAGGCGAAGCCAATACTGTGGGTTTGCCTACTGTGTTTGTTAGGTTAACCGGTTGCCCGTTACGTTGTCAGTATTGTGATACCGAGTATGCATTTACTGGTGGTGAAAATTGGCAGCTTGAAGACATTGTTGCGGAAGTAAAAAAATACAACACAAAATACGTTACTGTTACTGGTGGAGAGCCATTGGCGCAAAAACGTTGTATAGATTTGCTTGAACGTTTGTGCGACGAAGCTTACAAGGTATCACTGGAAACCAGTGGTGCGCTGGATGTCTCAGCTGTTGATAGTCGTGTGAGCAAGGTGATGGATATCAAGACACCGGGTTCAAAAGAAGAAGCGAAAAACCGCTGGCAGAATCTCGACTTTATTACTCCACATGATCAACTCAAGTTTGTGATCACCTCGCGTGACGATTATGACTGGGCAAGACAAAAAGTCACTGAGTACCTGCTTACTGATAAGTGCGAGGTATTCTTTTCGCCTTCGAAAGGTCAATGCGATGCCACGGAACTGGCAAACTGGATTCTGGCTGATCAATTGCAGGTGCGCATGCAATTACAATTACATAAAATTCTCTGGGGCGATGTACCGGGGAAGTAATCAGGTTATTCAACCTGGCATCTATTGCGACCATGTTCGTTCGTCATCATTCTAAATTTTAATACGTCATTTCGTGCCCGCGGTAATCTGGAATATGTCAGTCGAGAAAACCAGAATCCTGTTTGCACGGGAAAGACGTATGAGGCGTTTACGCATCAAACAGGCGTGATGACAGACCCGCATTATTCCGTATAATGCCGTTTTATTTTATTAATACGTTTATCACAGCATGAAAAAAGCCGTCATCCTTGTTTCCGGTGGTCTTGATTCCACGACGACCCTGGCGATCGCTAAACAGCAGGGTTATGCCTGTTATGGGTTAAGTTTTGATTATGGCCAACGCCATCGCGCGGAGCTGCATGCCGTCGAGCGTATTATCAAAGCTATCCCTGTCGTGGAACATAAAACCATCCATCTGGATTTGAACAACATCGGCGGCTCGGCGCTGACCGATTCGAACATCGCCGTGCCCGAATCGGCGCAAACCGGCATTCCGGTCACCTATGTGCCGGCGCGCAATACCATTTTTCTCGCTCTGGCGTTGGGCTGGGCTGAGGTTTTGGTGGCAGATGCGATCTTTATGGGCGTGAATGCGGTGGATTATTCCGGTTACCCGGATTGTCGGCCGGAATTTATCGAAGCCTTCCAGACCATGGCCAATCTCGCTACCCGAGTAGCGGTAGAAGGGGGAGGTATCGCGGTTGAAACGCCTCTCATTCACCTTAGCAAGGCCGAGATTATCCAGCAGGGCATGGCGTTAGGTGTGGATTACAGCCTGACAGTTTCCTGTTATCAGGCGGATGAGTCAGGCAGGGCGTGTGGCAAATGTGATGCCTGTCGATTACGTAAAATCGGCTTTTCTGAGGCACAGATAGCCGATCCGACACACTACGTTTGACCCTTATCTCATTGATAAGTATAGAATAAACTTCTAACAGACAATGAAATAACCTTAGGGTATAATGCCGCCCACTTTATTCCAGTATTTCCAATTTTAGCGGTAGGGGAATCCATATGACGTTTGCAAGTTTTGCCTCAGCACACAGTACAGTTTTATGGTTAGCATTCGGTATAGCCTTGATTATGGGCGCGGTTGTTAACAAGACCAATTTTTGCACCATGGGTGCGGTATCCGATCTCGTAAATATGGGTGATACAGGCCGACTACGTGCCTGGATATTTGCTATGGCTATAGCAATTCTCGGCGTCACCCTGTTTGAAGCCGGCAGTCTGGTACAAGGTATTGACGCTTCGCGACCACCTTATCGCAGCAGCAGCATTGCCTGGTTAGAGTACATTGTCGGTGGCATCATGTTTGGAGTTGGCATGACGCTGGGTAGTGGCTGTGGTAACAAAACTCTGGTGCGTATTGGCGGCGGAAACCTGAAGTCTATTTTTGTGTTCGTGATTATCAGTATCTGTGCTTATTTTATGACCAATCCTTTCCCCGGTTCGGACAAAACGATTTATTCCTTATTGTTTTATCCCTGGACGAATCCAACCACGATTGTGGCGTCAACTACGCAGGATTTGGGCACTTTGATTGGCGCCAAGGTGGGCGCGGACAAGGCGACCATGCGTGTGATTCTTGGCCTGCTTATCGCGGCGGTGCTGTTATTTATCGTGGTGCGTTCGTCTGACTTCCGCAGTAGCAAAGACAATATTCTGGGCGGCGCTGTCGTTGGCCTGGCCGTACTCGGTGCCTGGTACGTGAGTGGCGGTCTGGTATCTATCAGCGCCGACGGCGAAACCTATAGCTGGGTGAAATATGCCAGCAATGACGTATGGGGTCTGGTTGCAGATGGCAAGCCACCTTCAGCTGTCGCTGCCCAATCTTATACCTTCATTAACCCGATTGGTGAGACAACCGGTTATTTGATGAACGGTGTCCAAGGCATGCGCGGTAACACGCTGACATTTGGTATGATGGCGGTATTTGGTGTGATCGCCGGTTCATTCTTGTGGGCATTGCTTTCCCGCAGCTTCCGTATTGAATGGTTTGTGAACTTTAAAGATTTCATCACCCATGTTATCGGTGGAGTATTAATGGGTATCGGTGGTATTTTGGCCCTGGGTTGTACTATTGGCCAGGCCGTCACCGGTGTGTCGACGCTGGCGATTGGTTCATTTTTGGCCTTCGCGAGTATTGTTTTCGGCAGTGCGCTGACCATGAAGATTCAGTACTACAAACTGGTTTATGAGGATGACGCGACATTTTTCAAAGCGTTGATTACCGCATTGGTGGATATGAAGTTATTACCAGGCGGAATGCGTAAACTGGAAGCAATATAATAAATTTGCGTAAATCACCGAATTGGAGGGAAGCCTTGTTATTCCCGCTGATTTCGGTAAAATGCGCGCTTTCCAATTTCGGGTCGTTAGCTCAGTTGGTAGAGCAGTTGGCTTTTAACCAATTGGTCGCAAGTTCGAATCTTGCACGACCCACCATTTTCCTTTTACCTCCAGTCAGCGCCACTACATTTCAGAAAAGCAAAGGCGCGAATAACCATGGGTAATGGACAGCCCGCAATACATCAGACACCTGTTCGAACGTTTAGTCGCGATGACTATATTTTTGCCCTGCTATTGGCGTTAGTTTCCACACTGCTTGGTTATCAGTTCGGGGCAGGAAATCAGGTCGAACAAATCCCCATCATATTGCGTCAACTCGACAGCAATTATCTTCGCAACGATTTTTTTGTTAATACCACGGTTGAGTTTGGCCCGCGACTGTATTTTGCAAAATTTATCGCGGCATTATGTGTTGTTTTACCTTTGCACGGGGTCTATTTGCTGCTTGCCTATGTCAGTGACGTCGCACTGGTACTCATCACGCTGTGGGCAGCACGCAGCATTTTTAATGCCGACAGACTTGCCTCTGCCATCGCGGCAATATTGGCATTGGGCGTGACCAGTATCCATTTGGGAGAAGCAACCCAGATACGTTACGAGATATTCCAGCCAGCCAGTCTTGCCATCCCCTTAGCCTTGCTGGCACTGGCGATGGGACTGCGTGGGCGACCGATCACAGCTGCGATTATTGCGGGCCTGGCGAGTCTACCTCATCCGTTGTACGGCGCTGAGTGTGGAGCCGTGGCTCTGGGCGTCGCCTTTTTTGTGCGCTTGTATCGTGTACCATCTGTATCAACGTCAGCCAATTCGAACAGTTTTCGGTTGTCGCAACTCGCCTGGCGAGATGCCGTGATTGCTACCGGACTAGGCGGCGTCATTTTTGCGGTATTGCTGTTAATTTTTTGGTGGTGGCCCAATCGCGGTGTAAACATGGGCGAGAGCATGACAACAACAGAGTTGTTTTCCACGCTTGCCTATTACCGTGCGCCACATCACTATCTACCAAGTCACTTTCCCTTGCGAGATTACCTGACACTGAGCCTGTTTGTGCTCATAAGCGGCTTTTCATATCGCCACTGGTCAGGACAGGTAAACAAAATACATGCAAGACTCGTACTTCTGCCCATTGTCGCTGTCATTATCGGTTGCCTTGCAGGGGTACTGTTCACCGAGATTTGGCCCAGCAGCCTGGTTCTTACCCTGCAACCATTTCGCTTGCTGGTAATTTTAAAATGGCTTGGATTTATGGTATTGGCCTGGATGTTGGTACAGTACTGGGTTACTCAACCCGGTAAATATACGCGGCACCTGGTGGGTATGAGCGTATTGTCAGGTGGTGTTACGCATTCCGCGGTTAATTTTGCCGCCTTGAGCCTGATTCAGTTTAAACCCTGGAAGTGGACGCCAGTAAAAGAGCCAGTCTGGGTTGTCCTCATGATGCTGGGCACGGTCGGTATATGGTGGATATTTGGTGCATTACGTGAAGGGGTTTTCCTGTTTTGTGGCGTGATGCTGCTCGGTATTTATTTATACAAGGCAGGAATACAACTAGCCTTGGCGAGCACGGTGATAGTGGTGCTCATTCTTGCTGGCAGTGCATCACGATTTGTTCCGGCTGCAGTAGATTTAACTGCGTTGACACCCGTATTTACGCTTGATGCACAGCACGATCTTAAGGCACAAACCGCACGTGCGGCAGGCAGCATTTCTTCATCACAATCTGTTTATATTACACCGCCACAGTTCTCAATTTTACGTATCATCGGACAACGTGCCATGGTCGTCGATTTCAAGGCGATACCGTTTCAACATCAGGCAATGCGTGAATGGCGTCAACGCATGACAGATTTGTATGGTGAGGTGAACAGTGGTGGATTTGTCGCAGCGCGAGAATTTCATGCACATTATCGGCAGATTAGCGATTCACAACTTGCTTTGTTAGGTCAGAAATATGCGGCGAGCCATGCGATTCTATATACTGAAACAGCTACGAGTTTGCCAGTATTGTATCAAAATGAGGCATACAAGATCGTGGCACTCAGAAAATAGGGAATTTCTGTAATAAGAACGATATCAAAATATGTTTAACGGTTTATTAACAGCATTACCAAACACTCATATTAAATTTGACCTGGTCTTGATATGAAAAAATGCTTACATAAATAGCCTGATGCAGTTTAAACCGCTTGTTCATGGTAATATTATCCAAAAGTCGTCCGGCAAATGCCCGCAAAATAATACGGTTAAATGGGTCTCCGGGAAAATAACGTAAACGACAAACCTGTAAATTTAAGGAGCCGGGTATGAAAATCTATCTTGCTGATCTGGGGCACAATCTGCTGACGTATAGTTCTGATACGTATCCGCTTGGTGTGGCCAATATTGCTTCCTATGCCAGGGCCTATTTTCATTCCCCTGACACGCTTGACGTAAGCATTTTCCGTGAGCCACAAGACTTGAAGGCGGCTATCGATAAGGCGCCGCCTGATGTATTGGGACTGTCAAATTACGCCTGGAATGAAGAACTGGCGAATCATTTTGCCGGATACCTGAAACAGCGTCATCCGGATGCCCTGGTGGCCATGGGTGGACCAAACTATCCATTGACAGCAGATGTACAGGAAACTTTTCTGCGTGATTTACCGAATGTCGATGTTTATGTGGACGGACCGACGTATGAAGGTGAACGTGCATTTTTAAATCTAATAGAACGCTACTCTGCTGTTGGTGAGAAACTGCCAGGATTGTTCGAGCAACATATTCCGGGTGTCGCCTGGATTCATCCTGACGACAAGAGCTTCATGGCAGCAGGCGATGAAGTAGAGCGCATTCGTGATCTGGATGAGATCCCTTCTCCGTATTTGAGTGGCATGCTCGATCCATGGTTTGAAACCGGTTATTTTCCGTTAATGCAAATCACACGCGGTTGTCCTTTTACCTGTACTTATTGTAATTCAGGCGTTGACGGTAATAATAAAGTGTTTGCACATTCAATTGAAAATGTGAAACAGGATTTACTTTATATCGCGGAGCGCATCAAGCCCGAAGTTGCCTTATGTTTTGCCGATGACAATTTTGGCATGTTCAAGCGCGACGAGGAAATTGCAGATTATATTGCGTGGTTACAGGACAAGTTTAACTGGCCACGCTATGTACGTACCACTACCGGAAAAAATAATGGCGAACGCATTATCCGTGTCATGCGTAAGACACGTGGCGCGATGCCCATGACTGCCGCAGTACAATCCATGAACCCGAAAGTGCTGGTCAATATCCGTCGGTCAAACATCAAACTCGAAACGTTTCAGGAACTGCAGGACGAACTCAAGGAACAGGGCATGCAGGCATATGGTGAACTGATATTAAGTTTACCCGGCGAATCCAAACAAACCTTTATGGAATCCGTACGTGACTTGATGAATGCAGGTTCCAGTCGTATTTCCGCACACCAGCTAATGTTGCTGCATGGTGCAGAAATGGCAACACCGGAAAGCCGTAAAAAGTTTGGCCTGAAAACCATGTTTCGTGTCGTGGCTCGTAATATTGGTAATTATACAGGTGAGCCAGTGGTCGAAGTGGAAGAGATGGTGGTTGATACACCTGAGTTTCCATTCAAGGATTATCTGGATGCACGTGTGTTTCATCTATTGCTTACTATTTTTTATTACGAAGATAATTTTGAAGAAGCCTTTCGGTTTGCCGAGCAAGGTGGCGTCAAGCCATACGATCTTATCGTCCTGATGCAGCAGATGCTGGATGAAGCGCCGCAAGCGTTTAAAAAAGTGATCGCAGATTTTGTCCGTGAAAGTGAAGAAGAGCTGTTCCCCAATCGCGAAGCTGTTATTGAATGGGCGCGTGAACATTATGATGGACTGGTTGATGGCTCACTCGGCGGTAATCTGTTGAGCAAATATTCCATGTTGGGACGGTTTTTTGTCACACAGGATGCGGTTACTTTCCTTGATGCTGTTATTAAACGTGCGCTACATAATAATAATATCGAATTTTCTCATGAAGCGCTGGATGATGTTACGCAATATTTGCGAAAAATATTATTGCATTCTCCGTTCCTGCAAACCGTTGCACAAGAGTCTGAATGGGAAACGATGTATGATGTAGAGGCCTGGGCAAAGGACAAGTTTTCTAAAACGTTAAACAATTACACTGCCAAGGTTAAAACATTGCACGCACGTGTTGAACCGGATAAACGAGCCATGATAGAAACCAAGGTGAAAACATTTGGTGATCATCCTTCCGGTCTGGGTAAATTTACCCGCACGATGTTTGCACGTGACCTACGCCGGACAATTGCACAGTCTGCCCAATGATCTAAAAATAAAGAAGTCGTATGAATAAAAAAATTGATAACCCGTTATTGTCCCTTATTATGCCCTGTTACAACGAAGAAGATGTAATAGGGTACACCATCCCGCGACTCGTGCAGGCATTTCAGCAAAACGATTATCCTCTCGAGCTGGTTGCCTGCGATAATGGCTCATCTGATCGCACGGGTGAAATGATCCAGGAATTTATCGAGCAGGGCTTGCCTGTCGTATTAAATCGCATTGAGGTGAACAATGGCTATGGCAATGGAGTATTGAATTCTATTCCTCTTTGCAAGGGTGAGTTAATTGGCATTATTCCCGCCGATGGACAAATTGATGCTGAAGATGTATTGCGAGTATATGAATCTGTTGCGCGTTCCAATGGCAAGGTTATCGGCAAGGTGTTTCGTCGCTTCCGTCTGGACGGTCCATGGCGAACGGTTGTTACCACCTTTTATAATTTATTCATGGTTGCGCTTTGGCCCAGGATCGGTTCGTATGATGTGAATGGTAGTCCGAAGATTTTGCCTCGTCAGGTTATGCTCGATATGAAGCTTGAATCCAAAAACTGGTTACTCGATCCGGAAATTATGATTAAGGCAGGGTATATGGGCGTCGCCGTTATCGAGATGAATGCATTTGCCCGCATGCGTGAGCATGGACAGTCACATGTACAGGTCAGCACTATCGGACAATTTATTACAATCTTGCTGCAATACCGGTTTGGGGATAAGTTAAAGCAATGGCGTAAAGAATATCAAAATAAAAATTAATTGTAGCATGTCTCGCATATTTAACTGATATGAACAAGCAAACCAGCATCCTGCTTTACGGTATTATTTTGCTTGGGTATATTGTCCTGTTAATTTTCATCCCGAATTTATTTCCTCCCGACCCGGGACTTCCTAACGTCGCAGCACAGCTTGGCTACAATACCAATACCGCCTATCTATGTATTGCGCTGTGGTCGGTTACCAGTTTTTTAATGATTGCATTTGCAGCCTGGAATGGCTGGCTTGCCGATAAACCTGACAATACAGTGCTGACCACCTTCAAATCAGGGACGCATAACACGCCGACACGTTTGTTAATCGAAAGTATTGTTGTTGGACTCATCATTGCTTTATTGTATTGGCCGCATTTTCTGACGCGATATGGTTTTTACATTGAAGACAAATATTTTGTAAATGTTCTGGCACGCATGCAATGCGGCGAATTACCATATCGAGATTTTGAATTTTTATATGGCCCGCTAATGATTTATCCGGCGCATGCCTGGATGAATATTATGGGCTTCTCTCTGAGCAGTTACTATGCACTAATCGCCCTGTTACAAGGCAGTTTTTTTGCAATCTTATACCGGTTATTTGCCCACCATATTCCTGAGACACGTTATCGTTATTTCGCCTTTCTGATTTTTATACCCTTCGTATTTGATTCGTTGTTAGGATTTAATTACAGTGGCTGGCGAATAATGTTTTTACTCGCAGCTATTTTACTGGTTGCTGCCAGACCCAATAATAAAATGACCGCGCTTCTTGCAGGTTCACTGTGCAGTTTACAGTTGGCCTATTCATATGAATTTGGCATAGTCGCTTGCATTACGATTCTGATTTTGTATGCGCTGACATATTTTGACCGTGTCAATCGACACGGGGTAATACCATCGGCCATTATTTTTATAACGCTTTCAATTATCATGGCCGCAGGACTGATTAAATTATTTACCGGCGATACATTTTCTGAGTATATCTCCAGCACTCTATATACCATGAAATATGCACAGGAATCCGGATTGGGAAATTTTGCCTTTTATTGGACGCTGAATTCACTGGCACTATTCAGCCTGCTCAGTATAGCGATAGTATTGGTGGGTATCGTCGGTATAAAATTCTTCAGACAATCATTAAATTATGGTGATCGTTTAATAATTGCAGCCTTACTTTTCGCGCTTGGCACGTTGAAAATAGCTATCCAGCGTGCAGATGTCTGGCATATCACCTTACCTTTTATACCGCTGCTACTTGTTTTATTGTGGCGTGTTCCAGCCAATCTTATCCGTGTTAACCAGGCCACTAGAATTCTGATACTCGGTTTTGTTGTCATTGCATCACTAACGCGAACTATCGGAATTTTGCCCACTACAAGTTACTTTATATCCGGCCTGTTGCATGGCGGGTATGATGTGTTGACAGGGAAACACACAGGTGCCGAGTTCAATTCGCGTACCTTTAGTATTCAGCATAATGTATCCAACACTGGTCGTGAATATATTGAACTGGCTGAATTTCTGGCGCTGCCTGTAAACAAGGATGATCCGGTAATTTTTTACGGTAATGCATGGTCGCTTGGCGCCCAGGTCGGTGTTTGTCCTTCAGGCTATTCATTTTTCCAATTAATGTATACTGACAAGATAATGCCCATGCAGGAGTTGATACAAAAACACCCATCAACACTGGTTGTTATGAATAAACTCGTGTATGAGAATTTGTTTACAGGCACAATACTTCCTGAAAAGGGCCGACAACTATCCGTTACCAAACAGATCGCATCATGGTTATCGAGTATTCACTATGAACAAAAGCAACCGGAACGTATAATAAAGCAGCAGATTTGGCAAAAAAATCTGGGTGATTATCTGGTGAAAAACTACCATGTGTACAAGTCATTCAACCGTTATGTTATTTTACAACGTAACAACGATATGCAATCTATAAGAAGTGAATCAAAGTAATGAAATTATCTGTGTCGAACATTGCGTGGGACCAGTTTGAAGAAGAGGCAGTAATAGATCTGTTGCAGAAGCAGGGTGTAACAGGGATAGAAATTGCGCCGACAAAATATTGGCCAGCATGGCAAGGTGCCGCGCCTGCTGCCGCGGCAAAAATTCGTAACGATCTCGACAGCAAAGGATTTTCTGTCCCCGCCTTACAGGCGATTTTATTTGACAAGCCTGAGCTGCAGGTATTTTCTGATAGTGGAATACAGCAAGCACTGCTTGAGCACCTGGATAAGGTTGCGCAACTTGCCAATGCTTTTGGTGCCGCTGTGCTGGTTTTTGGTTCACCCAGGAATCGTGACCCCGGGCAACTGACGAAACGACAGGCGTTTGCAGAAGGTGTTGAATTTTTTCGCCGTGTCGGTGATGTTTGCATGAAACACGGCGTGCAATTGTGTCTGGAACCTAATCCACAGGTTTACAACTGTCGTTTCATGACACACTGGCAAGAAATTCAGAAAATGGTACAAACAGTCGCGCATCCTGGAATTGGAATACATCTTGATACTGCTTGTATTTATCTGGAAGGCGACGATGTAGTGGAGGCGGTGAACTCATGTCAGGGCAATATTGCCCATTTCCATGTTACTGAACCAGAACTGGGTGATCTAAGCAAACCGAAACTTGCACATGCTGAGATAGGCCAGGCACTGAGAGATACCAACTATGACAAGTGGTACTCGATAGAAATGCGTCGTTCTGAAAATCCGTTATCCAGTATCGAAACCTCGGTGGACTTCGTGAAAACCAGTTATGGCCCATGACATGTCTGATATTGATAATAGTAAGAAAGATGAAATAAAACTATTTTCTGTCGTTATGCCTGCGTATAACGAAGAAGATGTTGTTGAACAAACCTTGCTGCAGTTAACAGCTCATCTTGATGAATGTGAATTTAATTACGAAATTGTTGTCGTCAATGATGGCAGTACGGACAAGACAGAAACAATTCTGGAAAAATTTTCGGCAAATCATGCCTCGGTTCGATATGTTAATAACCCCGGTCCGGGTGGTTATGGCTATGCCATTCAGAAAGGATTGCAACACTATAAAGGTGATGCGGTAGTTGTAGTTACGTCTGACGGTTCAGACTCGCCCAAAGATGTTGCAACGTATTTTAATAAAATTCAGGAAGGCTATGATTGCGTATTTGGTAGCCGGTTTTTACCGGGCACGAAAGTAGCAGGATATCCGCGTTTCAAATTGTTTATGAACCGCATGGCAAACCGGTTTCTCGCCATGGTGTTGCGCAGCCGCTACAATGATTTTACCAATGGCTTCAAGTGTTACCGCAGGCATGTAATCGATGACATGCAGCCGATTATATCCGGGCAGTTTAATATCACTATTGAAATGTCTGTCTCTGCTACGTTATCCAAATGTTTGTGTGCAGTTGTACCGAATGACTGGACACAACGTGATGCCGGGGTATCAACTTTTAAAATCAGCCGATTATTAAAACCCTATTTCATCACATTAATTTACTGTATAGCACGAAATTATATCCGGAATATCCGCCGTTAATCACGGCTGGATTTTTCCTGTTGGACATAGTGTTTCAGGTCCTCAAGAACCTGTTGCTTGGTATACATGTATCCATTATTGCCGCCGAATAATTCTGCATGGATGCTCCGGTAATCATATTTTCCACCTGCAGCATCAACTTCATTATTAAAGTCATGACCAAGACAGATTTTGGCAACCTCGCTGACGCTGGTTGGTTCTGTTGCCATATTTACAACTTGCAGATTATTTTCTAACGCAATATTAATGTCCCGGGTAAGGTGATTCAGATAATAGAATTGAAATATGCCCTTCGGATTGATTTGTTCGACGTTATTGTCATTGAGAAAGTCATAAATAATATTTTTTCTTAATCCCGCACCAAAGAGACCTGGCAGCCGAAAGATGAGCGTGTCAAATTTGTCGCTAATGATCTTCTCAAGTTCGAGCCGGTGTTTCCCGTAGGGATGACATTCATCCAGATTTATCCGGCTGTTTTCATCGACATTCACCGGAATCGGGTACACATCGACTGTGGAGATAAGTATGAATTTTTTAACGCTTAATGTTTTCAGGTGTTTCAGGAGCATTTCGATATGAAGGCGGTCTTTTCCCGGTTCCTTGTTTGCGAGCCATTTAACGGCTGATACGCCTGCACAAACAAGCGTGTCATAGTGTTTTCCATCAATGGTATCGATATTTTTTGTATTGTAGCAATCATCAAAATCCTGTTGGGACTGCAAATTCCCCCCTACAAATCCTGTATAACCAATTAATGCGCGTGTCATAATAAATTCCTGAATCGAAATGTTATTTTTCTATTGAATTTGATTCTTCAACTATATTTTTACGTTCTGTATCGACCAGCAGTACGCTGCTGTTTTTTTCTTCCATTAGATAATATAAGGGTCGGTCCTGAAGTCGATTAAATAACCTGCCTGTGTATTCACATAGGGCTGTCAGTATGATGGATATAAATAAAAATTGTCCTGCGTCCTGTAATGACAGGGTGGTCCAGCCTTGCATGATGTCTTCTTTAAAGAAATAAATAATGACGATATATACTATATATACAAGATTACCTGCAGCAGCAATCAGGCCTATCCAACTGACAAACCGTAACGGGTGTGCGGAATTTTCCATAATAATAGTCAGCGCCTGCGCAACGGATTGAAAAAATCCACGATGTTTTGTTTTATTGCCCCGTTTTACAGGATCATAAATGTAGACTTCGCGCTTGTAACCAACATATGAACTTAATAGTCTCAAATAGCGATAGGTATCCTTGATTTGTATAATGGCATTTACAGCCTGCCGACTCATGCAGCGAAACTGGGTAGCATTTTCAATCAGGTCCAGTTTTAATGTTTTGCGACAGTACCAGAAAAAGAGTGCAGCTGCTTTTTGTGTAAACCATCCTTCATCAGACCGTGATTTACGTACGCCTGATACGACGTCAGCACCTTCGATACAACCTTTTACCAGTGCCGGGATGGCTTGTGGCGGGTCCATAAAAGGAATCATTACTATCGTATAATCACCAATTACTGTATCGAGCCCCGCTGTAATTGCTATTTCTTCGCCAAACTCGCGTGACAGTCGTAGCAGTCGTATTCCTTCATAGTCGGCCAAAAGAGCGGTAACTTTGCTTATTGTATCGTCAGTAGAACCATCATCGACCAGGACCAGCTCATAATTGGTGTAATTGTTCCGAAGAATGGAAATGGTTTCTTGTATAAACTCACCGACAATAGATCCATCATTATGTAATGGCGCGATTACTGATATAAAGCGATCAACTTTCATAGTGTTTCCTGCTTTGTGCTGAATAGCATGTTTAGTTTTTCCCGAATGTCGAATATATTATCGATCTTTCCACCCATAATTGAGTAGGTATTGTATAACTCATTACAGCGTCTGAACAGTATGGGGCGGCTGTCATCCACTTCACTTTGAGGCAGGACGGTTTTAATTTCCCATAATGATTCCTGATACTCGCAGTCCTGCATAACCGGGATATAGCGTTGGGCATCTTTAATCATGTGAACATGCCGGCTCACAGGTGTGGCATGCAAAAAATGCTGGTGGGCATCAATTAAACTACCATTTATTTCATCCTGCCAATAGTAGTGCGGGGTATAACGGACATGGCTCAATGAATGCAGCCCTCGAGCAGGAAAGGGCATTACCGAGAAAAAAGGACCATCCATTATTGTTATACCCAAATCCTGTAGTTCAACAGGCACTTTCACCAGCGCCATTTCAGTCAATTCATGTTTTAATGGAATTAATGGCAAGTCGGAATCTTTTAATATCTGGTTTATCGCAGAATAGGTGCAATTAAAAAGAAAATCAGTGTTGATACAGTCGTCTTTACCTGTCGCTTTTAAGTGAACATTACAGTTATTTTTATCGTACAGTATTTTAGTAACCTGACTTTCAAGATAAATGTCTACTTTGGCTTTTTCCAGCAGATCCCGCATGATGTTTTTAAGTATTTTTGCATCAAATGCATATTCACGAACCTTGAAAACGTCTTCTATCCTGTCGGCATCAAATAATTCTATTATTTTCTTGTCAGCTTTTTCGATTGGCGCACCAATTCGGCTACAAAATGTGCGAAATTGATCGGCGTTGATTTTGGATGACTTTTTACCTATCGCATAATATTTATCGAATGATGAAAAAACACTTGATTCATATTCTTTGATGAAACGATTAAAATTAACCCGTGAACGTAGTGCAGTTAATACACTGCGTGGATAGTGGTAACCTTGATGAATTCTTGCCTGGTTTACAAAAGAAGCGCGTTGCATAAGGTCTGTTTCTTTTTCCAGCAAGATGACTTTTTTACCGATCTGACTCAGCTCAAGTGCAACCGCACAACCATAAAAACCACCACCTATAACGGCTACATCATATTTATTGTGATTATTGTTTTTCATTAATATAAAAAATTATATGTAACAGCTAATAACTTGTGCTTCTGTATATCGCAGTTTATCATGATGATGATTATTTCTAGTCTGTACGATTCGATATTATACAGGCATACGTCTGACGATATACCAAACATGCAATGGAAATTACCTATAATATGAACAATCCTGCCAGCACCGAATATTGTACCCGGTATAAGGGTAAGAACGTTGTGGTATTGGGTGCCTCAGGTTTTATTGGTCGGTGGGTAGCGCGATCACTCTGTTTATGTGGAGCGCATGTCTATCTGGTCGTTCGTAACCGCGCATCGGCAAACGAAATATTCACCAAATATGGAGTGCAGGGTGAAATAGTCGAAGCCGATTTGACCAATCTGGATGAGACATTTATCAGCCTGTATAAAAATATTGTACCCGCCATTACATTTAATCTTGCCGGCTACGGTATTGACAGAAGTGAGCGTGATGAAACGCTGGCGTATAAAATTAACAGTGACCTGGTAGAGCAGTTATGTCAGATTATTAGCGAGTATAATGATGTTCACTGGTCGGGTCTTGATCTTGTTCATGTGGGATCCGCGCTGGAATATGGCGAGATTGGTGGTGATTTAAATGAAGAATCAGCACCAAACCCAACCACACTCTATGGCCAGTCGAAACTTGCTGGTACCAGACATCTGAGTGCGTTTTGCAAGAATGGTAAATTAAAAGGCGTCACCGCCAGGTTATTTACCGTGTATGGCCCTGGCGAACATCCTGCCAGATTGGTACCTACCTTGATCAGCGCAGCGCGGAATACCGAGCGCTTGCAGCTGACTGCGGGCTTACAACAGCGGGATTTCACCTATATTAAAGACGTGGCAGAAGGATTGCTGAGGCTGGGATGTTGCGCAGGGGAAGCCAAAGGTGTGGTAAACCTGGCAACAGGTCGATTGACAACTGTCAGGGATTTTACTGAATCGGCTGCTCAGGTACTTGAGATAGCACCGGATCGACTTCAATTCGGCGCTCTTCCCACTCGTGCCGAGGAGATGGCACACTTACCGGTGAGGATTGAACGACTTAAATCGATGCTCAAGTGGCAACCACAGACAACGATAGCACACGGGATTGCTGATACGGCAAAATACGTCTGATTTAGTTGCCAAGCAACCTCGGTATCAACGCTAAGCTTATAAAATCTATATGAAAATTTTGATTATTATGTCTGCACGTAATTTTCCCTGCATAAGATTTTGAATTGTTTGTGGGTACAAATCCCTGTAATATTAACAAGTTATGATATATAAAGTATTAGTATAGCCTAATATTGATTGTGTCAGCAGTCCATGGACTGCCATTATTTTAACTACGAAAGTGAGCCAGTTTTGATACATTACAAACGAGAAACCTGCAGGGGTTGTAACGAAAAAAATCTGCATAAATTTTTACAGCTCGGACCACAACCACTGGCTAATTCGTTTTTAAAAGACGAGTCGGAGTTTGCAGCAGAAGCAAAATATCCGATGGACGTGTATTTTTGCGAAACGTGTTCACTGGTGCAGTTACTGGATGTAATCGACCCGGCAGTTCTATTTCGTAACTATATCTACGTTACGGGGACCTCAGAAACAATTGCGCAGCATAATATTGGCTATGCAGCCACTGTTGTTGATTTTTTAAAACTGAATGACAGCAGCCTTGTTGTTGAAGTTGCCAGTAACGATGGTAGCCTGCTTAAATGTTTTCAAAAGCACAATGTAAAAACCCTGGGTGTGGAGCCGGCAACAAATATTGCAGAGATGGCGCGGGCAGCAGGTGTCGAAACACTCAATGAATTTTTTAATTATGAAACCGCACAACAGGTAAAAGATCAGCATGGTGCTGCTTCAGCAGTGATAGGCAATAATGTATTCGCTCATGTAGATGAGACGCAGGACTTCCTGAACGGTTGTAAGCACTTACTCAAGGATGATGGCCTGGTTATTATCGAGGCTCCCTACCTGGGCGAGTTTATGGACAGACTTGAGTACGATACGGTGTACCATGAACATATTTGTTACTTCTCTATTACTGCGCTGATGCGCCTGTGTGATGAAGTTGGACTATCACTGGTCAGAATAGATCATGTCCCGGTTCATGGTGGCTCAATTCGCATGTATGCAGGACTCAAATCAACTCATCCTGATCATAGTCCGGCTGTCAAAGAACAAGCTGTTGCAGAAGAAAAAGCCGGTCTGACCAGTCTTGCACGCTATCAACAATTTGCCATTGATGTTGAAAATAATCGCAAAGCTATTCGAGAGCTGTTAACCCGACTTAAATCCGAAGGTAAAACAGTGGCAGGTTATAGTGCGCCGGCAAAAGGAAATACCCTGCTTAATTATTGTGACATTACAACGGATTTGATTCCCTATACGGTGGACAAAAATCCACTCAAGGTTGGTTTATATACGCCTGGCATGCATATCCCGGTATTACCGGTTGAAACCTTGCTGGAAAGACAACCAGATTACGTATTTATTCTTGCATGGAACTTTGCAGATGAAATCATGCGTCAACAAAGTGAATATCAAAAACGTGGCGGCAAATTTATTATACCGCTACCTGTGCCAACGATTATCTAGATAGAGAGTAGCCAATGAAAGTAGTCATTCTTGCAGGCGGGCTTGGCACGCGGTTAGCAGAAGAAACAGGAACCCGTCCCAAACCAATGGTGGAAATTGGTGGTAAACCAATACTCTGGCATATTATGAATATATACGCGAGTTTTGGTTTTGATGACTTCCTTGTGGCGTGCGGTTACAAGGGTGAAATGATCAAGGAATACTTTGCACATTTTATTATTCATAATAGTGATTTTATTGTGGATCAACGTGATGGTTCACGTGAAGTCGTCAGTAATAGCGGTGTCAATTGGCGCACAGGTTTAATTGATACGGGTTCGAATACACTGACGGGTGGACGTATATTGCGACTCAAGAATTATATTGGCAATGAAACATTTATGGCAACATATGGGGATGGTGTAGGTAATATTAACGTTAAAGAGCTGCTCGCATTTCATAAACAACACGGGAAAATAGCGACATTGACAGCTGTTCATCCACCATCACGGTTTGGCGCAATGGTAATAGAAGGTAACGAAGTTAAGGAATTTCTGGAAAAACCGCAAATGGCCGAAGGCTGGATTAATGGCGGTTTTTTTGTGTTCGAACCACAAATTTTTGATTATTTGACAGATGATTCGACTGTGCTCGAACGTGAGCCTATGGAGCGACTGGCAAATGATAATCAATTGATGGCATATCATCACTCGGGTTTCTGGCAGCCAATGGATACATTGCGCGAGAAACAGGTTCTTGAAAAATTATGGGATAGTGGTAAAGCTCCCTGGAAGACATGGTCATGAGTTTCTGGAAAAATCATAATGTATTTGTAACGGGTGCAACCGGTTTGTTAGGTTCGCACATGGTTGAGGAGCTGGTCAATCAAGGAGCGAATGTTACCTGCCTGATTCGTGACTGGGTGCATGGCAGCAAGTTACTGGATTCTGATTATCTGTCCAGATGCAATGTAGTAAGAGGAGAACTGACAGATTTCGAATTGTTATTACGCGCGATCAATGAGCACGAAATCGATACAGTGTTTCATCTGGGGGCACAAACCATTGTTGGCACGGCATCGCGTTCACCGTTATCAACCTTTGAGGCGAATATCAAGGGAACATGGAATGTGCTGGAAGCATGTCGAATGTGTTCTAAAATGGTACAACGTGTGCTGGTGGCGTCCAGCGACAAGGCATACGGTTCACATGAAAATTTACCCTATACGGAAGCTACACCATTGATTGGTAGATTTCCTTATGATGTTTCCAAATCCTGTACAGATTTGATCTCCAAGTCTTATTTTTATTCCTTTGGTTTGCCAGTTGCAATTACCCGTTGTGGAAATTTGTTTGGTGCCGGCGATTTAAATTTTAACCGGATTATTCCGGGTACGATACGTTCTGCGGTACAGAATGAATCACCAATTATTCGAAGTGATGGCAAATTTGTGCGAGATTATTTTTATGTTAAAGACGCAGTTGACGCGTATCTGCGTCTTGCAGAAAGGTTACCGAGTGACGAGTTTAATGGTGAAGATTTTAATTTTGGCACAGAAACGCCATTATCTGTTATTGATTTGGTCGATCGCATACTTGTCGCAATGAATAAAAAAGATCTTCAACCCACCATACTCAATCAGGCCAGCAATGAGATACGCGAACAGTTTCTGGATTGCACAAAAGCCCGAACCATGCTGAACTGGAAGCCGGTCAGAACGTTTGAAGATGGCCTGGCTGAAACGATTAACTGGTATTGTGATTGGCTGGATAAGAACTAGTACTGCCTGATAATGCGAATCTCGTCGCGCAATCTATGGTTTTGCAAAAGATCAGTCGACATTTGTGATTCATTGAGTTGATATACGACATATCAGATTTTGCGGAATCCTGCCAATAATATCATTTAAATCAGTAGTTTAGAAAAATACACCAAGGTTGGAGGGTGCGGCCTGGCTGCGGTAATCAGGTAGCGATGATGACACGAAGCGCATCCAGTTGAGGTCTTGTCTTGTCAAGACGATCAAGTATTTCTCGCTCCAATTGTTTAAAGTATTCAATTTCATCTTCACGAATATTCGCATTAATTTCTTTCAAAGTTACCAGTCTTTCTGTTTCATTCGACAATTCGGAAATTGCCAACTCTTTGGCTTGAGTGATAATAGTTGGTGTCATCTTGTCTGCCAGAGTTTTGTTGTCGTGGATGAGTTTTTTTAATAATTCAGTATGGCCTTGAATAATTTTTACAGCTGTATCCGGCTTGATTGTTTTCTGCTGTTCGCTAATAAATTCTTCTGTAAGCTGATTCGTAATTTCCTTTCCTGTGTGATTCACAAGGATACGAATATTACAAGGTGGCAAATAACGAGATATATTAGAATTGTTGGTAGATGCAGTAGCCAGAATATACTGGCATTCCACAAACAAACTACCCGCTTTGATTTTTTTATGCTGAATGGTAACCATTGCAGTATTTCCTGTCTCACTGCTGAGTATACCGTCTATAGCAGCAGCTACTATTGGATGTTCCCATGTCAGATAATGCATATCTTCGTTTGCCAGTGCGGTAGCACGATGATAGGTTATGGTCATACCGTCTTCAGTCAGACCTGGTAAATTTAAACGTATATGGTCGCTCGGCCTGATTATATAACTGTGTTGGCCGTGCAATTCAGATTCAATTCCGAAATTATCGAAAATCACTTCCATAAAGCCGGCAAGTTCTGATTCGCGTGCTTCACTAATGGCAGTATCAATAATTTGATTAGCTATATCAGGTTGACAAGAGCTGAATTCAAGAAGTCTGTCCCTGCCTTTTTGTAGTTCGTCATTGAATTTTTGCAGAATAGATTTTGATCTGCTGATTAAGTTTTGCAGGTTCTGACTATCACTGTTAAGCAATAAATCAGTTAATTCATCCTTTACCTGACAAAATACACTGTTTCCTGCGGTACATGTATGTTCGAATGCATCCAGTCCCTCGTGATACCAGTCGTGTATTATTTCTTGCGCACTGTTTTTGAGGACCGGAGAATGTATGTGAACTGTATGATTCTGCCCGATTCGGTCAAGCCGGCCAATTCGTTGTTCGAGTAAATCCGGGTTGAAGGGTATATCAAACAATACAAGATGATGTGCGAACTGAAAATTACGACCCTCACTGCCAATTTCTGAACATATTAACACCTGGCTACCATTTTCGTTACTGGCAAAATATGCGGCAGCTCGATCACGCTCGATGATACTTAATCCCTCATGAAAAATGGCCGGGTAAATTCCGTGTCGTGCCTGTAAATATTCAGCAATATCAAATACTGTAGTTGCGCTGGCGGTAATTACCAATAATTTTTCAGGTCTGAGCTGTTTAAGAATGTCTGCCAACCATTCGACTCGTGGATCGAAAGTTGTCCAGAGTGGTTGTGCAGTTTCATTCAGAGTCTGGTAGTGTAATTCAGGACATAGTAATAGTTGTGGCTCTGTCGTTGCTTTATCCTGATGAGTTGTTTTGGCTGACTCGATATATTCTTCTGGTGTTGGCAACAGGTATGTAATTAATTTGCGTTCAGGGAAGCCTTTTATTGCATTGCGTGTATTACGAAAAAGTACACGCCCGGTTCCATGACGATCGATCAATCTTTCTACAAGCTGTTTTTTGGCTTCAATATGTTTAGTAATACTTGTTTCTGGATCAGCCAGAGAGGAAAGTAGCTTACGGCTATGACTATCATTTAATGTCTCGTAGAGTGTTTTAAAGCTGCTCTTGTCCAGTTCCTCCTCAGACAACAATGAATCCACCGCATTGGCGACAGGTTCATATTGCTGCTCCTCTTGCAGAAATTTCTCATAGTCAGGAAAGCGATTTGAGTCAAGCAGCCGTAGGCGTGCAAAATGCCCGGTTTTGCCGAGTTGCTCAGGTGTTGCCGTCAGTAATAAAACACCTTTGGTACATGCGGAAAGTTTCTCAATACACATATATTCCAGACTGGTTGATTCGGGTGACCATTCCAGATGATGGGCTTCATCAACGACTAAAATATCCCATTCGCCTTCCAGTGCTTGATCTAATCGGGATGGATTGGCTGTGAGGAATGAAAGTGAACATAATATCAATTGCTGCGCATGAAATGGATTTGTTTGTGCCTGACTTTCGGTGATTGCAGCGCAGCGGGACTCATCGTATACACTAAACAAGAGATTAAACCGGCGCAGCATTTCAACCAACCATTGATGAGTCAGTGTTTCAGGGACTACTATAAAAATACGGCTCGCGCGCTCTGTGCGCAGTTGCTGATGAATAATCAGTCCCGCTTCTATCGTCTTGCCGAGTCCAACTTCATCTGCCAATAAAACACGCGGTGCATGACGCTTTGCCACTTCATTGGCAATATAAAGCTGATGGGGTAACAAACTTGTGCGTGTGCCAATGAGTCCATACATTTGCGATGCAGTAATATGGTAATAATTCTTGCGCGTCAGGTTGCGTAATTCAAACCACTTAGGTTTGTCTATTATGCCGGATAGTAGCCTGTCTACAGGTCGGCTCAATCGCAGGGTGTGATCGAGTTCTATCTCACAAATGGATACTGGCTGATGATGCGAATCAGCTCCGACATATGTAAGAATGTTTTCATGTTCCTCAACAGACTTGATTTCTATTGCTGTACCGGAAGTATTACTTACTGTATCGCCGACAGAGAAGCGTACACGGGTCAGCGGAGCAGAGGATTTGGCATAGACACGAATTTCACCTACCGCCGGAAATATAATTTGCACAGTACGATGCTCAACTTGTGTCACTGTGCCCAGACCAAACTGCATTTCAGTTTTACTTATCCAGCGTTGACCGACATAAAAATCACTATTAATCAATGAGTTGTCTCGTGTTTGGGTTGCAGACTAGGGGGCTGTATTTTAACGGAGTAGGAGGTAAATTGCTTCAGCAAATCTGCTGTTATGTAGTATTAATTAATGTCATGGCGGTCTGTATAGCGGACAGAATTATTGTCAGTAAAATAAGTAAAACGTGGTTATAAAAAAAGCCCGGCAGTGCCGGGCTTTTTCACTAGAGCTAGTGATGTAATTACTGGCGAGTCGCAGGACCGTTCAGTTTTATACCATTGCTCATATAGGTGTGGAAGTATTCCAGCGCAACATATTCAGGATGTTGTTCTGTTTTGTATTTCTTTCCAGAGTTAAGTACAGCTGCACGTACCTGCTTGTTACAACCACCGTAACGACGCTGAATGGTACCAAAGCCGTTGAGCGGACCGCTACCTTTTTTAGCCCACTTACGACGCCATACCGGGAAGTGTGAGGTATGACCCAGTGCAGGGCTCAACAAGTTACCGCGAGCCATTTGGCCTGCGCTATACATGTGACAGTCTGCACAAGAGAAGTTTAGCTGACCACGTTTGGCATAGAAATGTTGCTTACCACGGTCATATATTGCTAATGCTCGCTTGTCGTTTGGAATAACCACATTTTGCGCCTTGCCATGTGAGGTGTAGTTCATATAGGCAGATATAGCGGCAATTTTACCTTTCTTCATACCGAGAGGTTTGTGACCATTTTTAACCATACAGGCATTAATGTCGGCTTCGAGTGTGCGAACTTCGCCTGATTTGCTGTCAAAGTACGGGTAGTTTTGTTTAATACCAATCCCACCATTTTTGAAGCATTTCGCCAGACCGAATTTATTAAACATTTTTTTGCCTTCTTCAAGACCGGCTTCCCATGGTGGAAATTCCTCAATGTTTTTCCATTCGTCACGACGTGTCGCATCGATTGCATAAATTCCGTCAGCGAACTGCTGCATTTTTACGCCTGGGAATTTGTTCATATAGTATGCTCTGAAATTTTTCAGATCATCCTTTGGAGATGATGCATTGGCTATTGGGCTTATTAGCACAGTCAATGCAAGCGCGCTTAAGACTAGTTTTTTCATTTTAGTAACTCCTGTCATCCTATCTTTGTTTGTTTTGACGATAGGTTCTACTTAACTTTAGCGGTAGCGGAATCTTTCCCGCCAGTATTGTCGACCCAGTTGATCGCGACCGTATCCCCGGCTTTGGCGCCAGCGACTTGGAACGATAAGTACGGGTTCTTGGATACCGCTGGACCCCATTGTGCAGTCACAGCTTCTTTACCATTGTGGGTACAGGTCACTTCCGTAATGTAGTGAGCCGGTACTTTTTTACCAGTTTTCTTGTCTTTGCGTGTGCCAGTTTCCATGGGGTGCGTAATTAACGCTTTCACCGTGGTGGTGTCGCCTTTGGCCTGGGCTCGCATACGTATTGAATTTGCCATTGTGTTTTCTCCTAATCTGCCATTAACCGCCACAGCCACCGATGGTGACTTTCACATCTTTGCGCGCCGCGTAGGCTTTACCGCCTGCCTTGACGACCGCAATCACATTCGAGGTTTTACCCATCTTGATGCGGGTTGCGACGAAGCCTTTCGCATTGGCACCTAACTTGAAGTTAGCCGCTAACGGTGCAGGATTCTTTTCAACAATGATGCTGATATCGGAAATCCCGGCAATGCTGGTGGAAACAGTGACCGGTACCACGGCGCCGTTTTCAGCAATATCGGGGGCTTTGATTTTGATGTCGCCAGACGGGCTGGTGGCATCGGAGCCAAACAGGCTGGTCAGGGCATCCTGGACGCTTTTTGCTTCGAATGCGCTTTGTGGCCAGGCAGCTAATACGTTACGTGGGCTAACCAGCCCCGCACCAACGGCGACCGCAACCGCACTACCCGCAACCGTGCCTTGTAAAAATGTTCTGCGTTGCATACTAAATTCTCCAATCGTTTTTTATAAGGTGTAAACCCATTCTGTAATAGCATCGACTTCTTCAGCTGACAATACGCCATATTTGCCAAAGGGAGGCATCATGGAATTTGGGTTTGTAGCAGTTGCATCCCAAATTTGTGCGCGTAGTTTTTTCTTGTCAGGGAAGCGTGCTTTCATGGCGACGAATGGTGGTCCAATGTTGCCTGCAAGGTGTGCGCCTTTGTAATCGTGACAGGTAAAACAATTACCTTTTTTACGATCCTCTGCAATTTTTTGACCTTTAGCAACCAAGTCTGCATCGTCAGCGACTGCAACTTGAGGTGCGATGGTCATCGAACCAAGTACCAGTGCAACAGCACTCGCAGCAGTTACGATTATGGCGGGTTTCCGCATGTTATCCTCCTCGTTCTTTAATTATTAGACAATCCGGATTGTGATCAGAATGATGTTTTAAAGCGTTATTTTATTAATAAATAATGCGTTTGCAAATTCTAATCGGGTGAGTAGACAAGCTACTACTTGCCAGACAGCATACAGGAAAGGTTAAGAATGGCAAGCCCTGCAATATATTTTAGTATTTTAGCAATAGCTAAAATAAGCAAGTGTTAATCTACAATTACTGCACCATTTACTGCAGCAGAAAATATCCGCATGGTTATTAATATTTGAAAGTAAAATTTACTGTTGGGCGAGTGATTTAATTTCTTCCGCAATGATTTTCTTTCGCGCACTTAACCGCGATTCCTGATAGAAATCGAGTTTGGGTATTTTTAAGGCAAGATCGATTTGCGTCATCGCTTGATGATTTTGACCAATCAGGAAATAATATTCAGCTAGCGCTTCGTGTGAATTTGCCAGATTGCCGATGTTTTGTTCGGCTTCTGACAATAATTTGTAAAATTCTGGTTCCAGAAAATCACGCCGTGTCTGGGTGCCAATCAATTTTATGGCCTCGCGGTATTGCTTTTGCAAAATCAGACTTTTGACATAGGCATAAGTGATGGTGTAATTTGATGGGTAGATTTTCAGCGCCTCTTTATATATCCCGTTTGCTCGCTTGAATTGACGCATACTAAATGCGAGCTTCGCTTTTTCTAATATATAAGCTATTCGTGTCGGGTCTTTACTGAGCAATTTGTCTAATATTGCGTCAGCTTTTTTATAATCCTGCTTCTTGTGGTAAGCGAGGACTTGGCCATATTCAAAGGCTTCGGCGTTTTGGTAATCGTTATTTTTCGCTCGATCGAGGTAATCTTGAACAAGTTTATCGGGATTATCATTGGTTAACGCAATTATTTTTTCCTTTAACAGGTAATAGGCTTTACTGGATTTTGTTGATCCTGCTGGCAGTTTGCTGGCTCTGTTATGGGCGTCTGCCATCCTATCCTCACTAATCGGGTGTGTGAGTAAAAATTCTGGAACCTGTGTACCGTAGAATCGTGCTTCACGCTGCATTTTAGTGAAAAAATCTACCATGCTGTTTGGGTTATATCCCGCATTGCTTAACAGGGCAATACCAATTCGATCGGCTTCTTTTTCATTAGCACGGGTGAAATTTAACTGCATCTGTATAGAACCACCTGCCGCACCCGCAATCGCGGCCTGGCCAATATCGGCATTGCCACTTGCTCCGAGAATGATCCCGGCAATCAATGCAGCAAGCAAGGGGACCTGGCTGCGGTTGGCAAACTCGTACTGCCGGGCATGGTGTCGCTGCGTAATATGGGCTATTTCGTGCGCAACAACCGATGCAAGTTCGCTTTCCGATTTCGTTGCCATGATTAAACCGTAATTCAAACCAATAAAACCGCCTGGCAGTGCAAATGCGTTGATATTATTTTCGTTTACCAGAAAGAAATGGAATCGGGCATCATCCTGTTCAGCAGCGGCAACCAGGCTGTACCCTAATTTATCGAGATAATCGTTAATGAGCGGATCGTCAATGATATTGCCCGTACGCCGAAGGTTACGCACGATGCTGTTGCCGACGCGATATTCATCTGCTCGGGTAAGCGCTGTCGCGGCACTATCACCAATATCTGGTAAGTTAATGTTTTCAGCAGATACCGTGGCAAGCAGGAATAACTGACAGGGGAGAATTAACAGGGAGTAAATAACTGTTTTTATGGTCAATTTAACATACCGAGTAGGAATTTCTTTTTTGATACCAGAATCCTGCATAATACTCAATTTTCTTGTATTAAACGCAAGCCAAATGTGCGATCTGAAACAGAAAATGAATTTATACCCGTGTTGACTCTGCTTCGGGTGTTATAGACAGTGATATTGGACAAAATTCGACCTGTCATCCTCATAAAATAGTAGATTACACCCATTAGATTGACTTGTTTCTATCGTAATAATTTAACCTGATCTCGTACAGTTAATTTATAAGTCATTGAAATATATTATAAAACTATATTAGTAAATAAACGGGTTGTAATTTTGCTATAGTTCACATATAACGTCGTGTCATAATTTGGGGTCGACGTAAGCTAATTTAAAGTATACAGACTAAAGTAGCGTGCGGGGGCGGTATACAACTTTCTTATAAACTACTTATTTTCAGGAGTAAAACATGGCTGATTTTGATCAAGAACTGGATGCATCAGGCTTAAATTGCCCACTGCCAATCTTACGTGCGAAAAAATCCTTGGCGGGTATGTCAGGTGGCCAAGTATTGCATATTATTGCAACCGATCCGGGCTCAGTAAAAGATTTCGAAGCGTTTGCCAAACAAACTGGTAATGAATTGATGGAATCAAAAGAAAATGGCGGCAAGTTTTATTTTCTGATTAAAAAAGCCTGATTATTCAGGCTTAACTGATTCAACAATCAGGTAAGGATTTTAAGCAGGGAAGCTTAAATTAACCTGGCTCATGAATGAGTCAGAGTCTGAATCATGTCATCACAGCACCGATGGGCTTATATATAATAATTATATAAAAATTAGTCCCGACGTACCGGCTGCATCTAAAAAGCGTAATTTACACCCAGACCAAACAGATCGGCATGTGCACGATATGTTCCGTTATAGGCGTTACTCCCATTAGGATCGGGATTGCTGGCGGGATTATAGGTAGTACTGGAATTAAAATTACGTTCCTTGAAGTCGACTCGCATATAGCCAAAATCAATCGAGAAGTTTTCAAATTTATGTCGATAGCCGAGTGAATAGAGGATCCTGTCCGAATCAGCGATTCTTGCCGAGTAGTATTCATCGGGCTGTGGTGTCTCATCATGAGCCAGTCCGAAATTAAGTTCACTGTTCGGGTTCAACTTTATTTGCAGATTGGTACGGAAAGTATTTGTATCACGCCAATTATTACTCGAGGTTGTCAGCGCGCTACCACTGCTACTATTAATAATTTCGAGAGTTGAGAAACTGCTCCAACCAGTGCGCTCGTAATCAATCTCAAAACCAATATGGTCAGTTATCTGGTAATGAACACCGAGCTGGAACATGCTCGGGAAATTCAGCGTCGCGCGAACTGGTGTCGTATTGAGATTGCCATCCAGCCTGGTGCCAACAGAATGATGGTAAGAAAGTCCGACGCTAACAGGTCCATGATGTGCTTGCAGGGCTGCATTCCAGCCAAGTCCATCACCCGTGCCAAAAATAGTGACAGCATGGGTATTAAAATTTAATTCGCTGACTTCATAATAATCAATACCGAAAGCGACACTGGTGTTGTTGTCAATTTTATAAGCGATATTCGGGTTATAGTTCACCATTTTGATTTTGGATAATTCCGGATCAAGTGAATTGTTTCCACCAAAAGAGGGGAACGTATTGTCTGGCCATTTTGTTTCCAGGCCAAACGGAACATGCACACTGAAACCGGCTGACCAGTTGCTCGTAAGCTGGCTCATGACATAGAGTCCGGGCACTAAAAAGGAATCTTCCCCTGCATTTTGTGTCGTCTGGTTGTTTGCTGTGGTTGTCACTTCAAGATCGTATTTCAGATTAAAAAGGCTGACACTAAGTTGATTACCATCCAGAAATGCCATGGCTGCCGGGTTCAGAGACTGCACCGCTGCATCATCGCGTGCCACGATCGCATTGCTGGTGGCGATGCCATATATGCTGTACTCGGGAAGGCGAAATCCAGCTGCGTTAACTGATGCAGTAAGCAAAGAAAGTACGGCTGACAAAGAAAGTAACTGAATGTTGTATTTTGTAATCACCTTAATTTCTCCCCGACGTAAATCTGATATTGTTTTAATAATCACCAGCTTACAATTTATAAGCCTATTTATACACCAAAAATAAATTTGCCGCGATATTGCAGAATTTAGACTCATTATAAAATTAAAACTTGACACATATTGCAAATTCCGTCAATATTCTTGCTACTTGCATGGCATCTGTAGTTTTTATGTCACATATGTTGCAAAATAAACACAAACGTTTAGCTTTATTTGCAGCAATATACGGCTATGCACAATGTTTTGACGATATAGCTTGATTGTCAGGTTCATTAAGTGAGTTAAACCTGACAGCGCGAGTTTGAAATAAATTTCGATTTGGTGTGTTAGCAATAATTAGCAAGCTATATCACGCTGCACCAATCGTTTTACAAGTTTCCTTCCATACACAATCTCCTCATGTGTAGTATGGTGGGCATGTCCCCCCCGACATGCCCTTTTTTTTGCCCCTAAACTTTGTCTTTTTTTGATTCATACAAGCCCCATAAGGTAAGATGCGTCTCCGGCGCGACACTATATATAGTGGTTCGTGAAATAGATGAGCCACAACTACCAAAAATTACAAATCAACGAGGTGAGAATGTTTAGTAAGGATATGACTATTGCAGGTTTTGACGATGAATTGGCAGAGTCAATTGAGCATGAACGCACTCGTCAGGAACAGCATATTGAACTCATCGCGTCAGAAAATTACGCCAGCCCACGCGTGATGGAAGCACAGGGTTCGGTGTTAACGAACAAATATGCCGAAGGCTATCCTGCCAAACGTTACTACGGTGGTTGTGAGAATGTCGATGTAGCGGAACAACTTGCCATTGATCGCGTAAAGCAATTATTCAATGCGGACTATGCTAACGTGCAACCACATTCCGGTTCACAAGCAAATGCGGCGGTGTATTTTGCGTTATTGCAACCCGGCGACACCATCTTGGGTATGAGTCTGGCGCATGGTGGACATTTGACACATGGCTCAAAGGTCAATTTTTCTGGCAAGCTCTTCAATGCATACCAGTACGGTCTGGATGAAGCAACGGGCGAAATCGATTACAACGAAGTTGAATCACTCGCGAAACAGCACAAGCCAAAAATGATTGTGGCAGGATTTAGTGCCTATTCACGCGTTGTTGATTGGCAGCGTTTTCGTGCCATTGCCGACAGCGTTGGTGCATATCTGTTTGTCGATATGGCACACGTAGCGGGTCTGGTTGCCGCTGGTGTTTATCCGAGTCCGGTAAATATTGCGGATGTCACAACATCCACGACACACAAAACATTACGTGGCCCTCGTGGCGGAATTATTCTGGCGCGCGCCAACGAAGAAATCGAAAAGAAACTTAATTCCATGGTTTTTCCTGGTACCCAGGGTGGACCACTGATGCATGTTATTGCAGCCAAAGCGGTCGCGTTTAAGGAAGCCTTGCAGCCTGATTTTAAAACCTATCAACAACAAGTCGTGGACAATGCCCGGGTAATGGCGAACACCTTTATCAAGCGTGGCTATCGGGTTGTCTCCGGTGGTACAGACAATCATTTATTCCTGGTTGATTTTATTGAAAAAGGAATTACCGGTAAGGCTGCCGATGCGGCGCTGGGTGCGGCCAATATTACGGTCAATAAAAACAGCGTGCCGAATGATCCACAGTCACCCTTCGTTACCAGTGGTATTCGCGTTGGTACACCGGCAGTGACGACACGAGGTTTTAAACAGGCCGAGGTCGAACAACTGGCAAACTGGATGTGCGACGTGCTGGATGATCTGGAAAATGCAGATACTATTGCACGTGTGAAAGCGGATGTTGTCGCCTTGTGTGAGAAATTTCCTGTTTACCGCTAGTCGATATTTCTGGTTAACCGGAGACAGGTTACCGAATCATGTTTTGTCCTTTTTGTAATGCAGACGATACGCGAGTCATTGACTCGCGTCTTGCCAATGACGGCGCCATGGTGCGGCGTCGACGTGAGTGTACGTCCTGCAATGAACGCTTTACGACATTTGAAACAGCCGAACTTGTCATGCCACGTGTCGTCAAGAATGATGGCAGACGTGAACCGTTTGATGAAACCAAGTTACGTTCCGGTCTGGTACGGGCATTGGAGAAGCGTCCAATCAAGACAGAAATAATCGAAACAACCTTGAACCGCATCATGAAGCGATTGCGCGTAACGGGCGACCGGGAAGTAAAAGCGACCATGATAGGTGGCTATGTGATGGATGAATTGCGCGATCTGGATCAGGTAGCCTATGTGCGTTTTGCTTCGGTATATCGCAGTTTTGAAGATGTCAGCGCTTTCCAGGAAGAGATCGATCGTTTGCGCAACGTTCCCACGCCCGAAGTAAAACGCCAACAACGATCTCTGTTGCCGGAAGATGACGAAAAATAGATGGCTGGCATAGCATGACTTTCACAGCAAGCGATTACGAATATATGGCGCGCGCTATTCAATTGGCGGAAAAGGGTTTGTACACAACCGCTCCCAATCCCCGTGTTGGCTGTGTCATCGTAAAAGATGGAACCATTGTTGGTGAAGGCTATCATGTCAAAGCCGGTCAGGCACATGCCGAGATTAACGCGCTCAAACAAGCTGGTAACAATGCGAAAGATGCCACGGTGTATGTGACCCTGGAGCCGTGTTGTCATACTGGTAAAACACCGCCATGTACTGACGCATTAATTAATGCAGGCGTGAACAAAGTGATTGCTGCCATGCAGGATCCGCATCAGCGAGTTGCAGGAAAAGGCTTTGCCGAACTTGAGAAGGCTGGCATTGAAGTGCAGTACGGCCTGATGCAGGCACAGGCAGAAACGTTAAATCCAGGTTTTATAAAACGCATGCAAAGCGGTTTGCCCTGGGTACGGATAAAAATGGCTGCCAGCCTTGATGGTCGCACTGCGATGCGTTCAGGTGAAAGCAAATGGATTACCGGCACTGCGGCAAGGCAAGACGTGCAACACTGGCGTGCACGGAGTTCGGTGATTCTGACGGGCGTTGGAACGATTCTGGCGGATGACCCATCATTGAACGTAAGGATGCCAGATCATGAACATCAACCACTGCGTGTTATTCTGGATACACAATTACGCACGCCAGCTGAGGCCAAAATATTACAACAACCTGGTCAGACATTGATCATGACATCGGTTAGCGATGAAAAGCAATTTACGAAATATGATAAAGCGAAAGTCGATTTTCACATTTGTCATGCCACAAAAGATGGTGTTGATCTCGACTCGGTACTGAAACATCTTGCAACAATGGAAGTAAATGAATTGCACGTGGAATGTGGTGCGACTCTGGCAGGCAGTTTTTTACGCTCCGGTTTTGTCGATGAAATAGTTTTGTATATGGCGCCGAAGCTGATGGGTGATCAGGCGCGAGGTTTGTTCCATCTGCCTGAACTGAATGACATGGCAGACAGTATTGATTTATCCATTAATGATTTGCGTCAGACTGGTGATGATATAAGAATCATCATGAGCGTAAAGAAAAAGTAAGTTAAATTTATATCAGGTCAAGAATATGTTCACCGGAATAATCGAAGCAATAGGGACTATCGAATCTGTCGATACAAAAGCGGCAGACAGTTATGTGCGCATTAATACTGGCAAACTGGATATGTCTGATGTTGTGCTAGGTGACAGCATCGCAGTGAACGGTGTGTGCCTGACGGCAGTTGAACTGCCGGGCAATGGTTTTGCTGCGGATGTATCAGGCGAAACATTATCGCGTACAACTTTCCAACAGTTAAAACCGGGTTTAAAGGTCAACCTGGAAAAAGCGTTGACCCCTACAACACGGCTCGGTGGCCATCTGGTGAGTGGTCACGTCGATGGTGTCGGTGAGGTTATATCACGTGATACGGATGGGCGTTCAGAACGTTTTCGTATCAAAGCCCCGGCGAATCTGGCAAAATACATCGCGGAGAAAGGCTCGATATGTGTGGAAGGTATCAGCCTGACAGTGAATGCTGTTGACGGTGCTGAATTTGAACTGAATATCGTGCCGCACACGCTACAGGAAACCACCATGGCGGGATTCAAGTCTGGTACCCGCGTTAATCTTGAGGTTGACTTGCTGGCACGTTACCTTGAACGACTGGTATTAGGCGAACATGCGGCAGAGAAAAATACCTCGGGTGTCACAGAGTCGTTATTGCGACAACACGGATTTATAAAAGAATGAAATTAAATAGTACCAAAGAATTGATTGATGACATCCGCCAGGGAAAAATGGTCATCCTGATGGATGATGAAGATCGTGAAAACGAAGGTGACCTGATTATTGCTGCTGATATGATCAGCGCGGATTCAATCAATTTTATGGCGAAATATGGTCGTGGACTGATTTGCCTTACCTTGTCTGAACAACGTTGCGAACAATTACACTTGCCGCTGATGGTAGCAAACACCAATGATCGTCATTCTACAAACTTCACTGTTTCGATTGAAGCAGCAAGTGGAGTGACTACCGGTATTTCAGCGGCCGATCGTGCAGTAACCGTGCAGGCAGCCGTTGCGGCCAATGCCAGGCCATCTGATCTTGTTCAACCCGGTCATATTTTTCCCTTGATGGCACAGCCAGGTGGTGTGTTGGCAAGGGCAGGGCACACCGAAGCGGGTTGTGATCTGGCGCGTTTGGCAAATAAAGAACCGGCAGCCGTTATCGTCGAGATATTAAATGAAGATGGCACCATGGCACGGCGCCCTGATCTGGAAGTGTTTGCCGAACAACATGGATTGAAAATTGGCACCATTGCCGATTTGATTGAATATCGCTTGCATAATGAAAAATCCATTGAACATGTTGCTGTCTCCAACCTGCCAACCGAGTTTGGTAATTTTAAAATGCATGCATATAAAAACATGCTGGATAATCAGGTGCACCTTGCCCTGGTGAAAGGAGACATCGTACCCAATGAACCAACCCTGGTTCGGGTGCATGTTGAAAACAGTTTGTGTGATTTGTTTACCAGTCAACGTGATGATTGTGGCTGGCCGCTGCACAATGCCATGCAGCGCATCGCCAGGGAAGATTGTGGTGTGTTAATCGTGCTTCGTCCCGGGAATAATGCCGATCAGACGATTAATCAGATAAAGCGCTATCATGAACAGGATCAGGGAAAAGATTTACCCCATCCTGAAAACAAGGAAGACCTGCGCACTTATGGACTTGGGGCACAAATACTTTCTGATCTGGGTGTGCGACACATGCGTGTGTTAAGTGCGCCGAAGAAAATGCATGCATTGTCCGGTTTTGGACTGGATGTAGTAGAATATGTACAGGACTGATAGCAGCAAAAATTGATAAGTGTCGGGAGTTAAATATGAGTTCACACAAAACAATCGAAGGTGATTTGATTATTAAAGGAGCCAAATTTGGTCTGGCCGTTGCACGATTTAACAGTTTTGTTGTTGAAAGTTTGCTGGCCGGTGCAATTGACGAATTAAAACGTCATGGTGCGCGTGATGCAGATATTGAAATTGTGCGTGTGCCCGGCGCGTATGAATTGCCTCTGGCAATCAAAAAAATGGCTGCCAGCAAAAAATACGATGCGATCGTAGCACTTGGTGCCGTCATTCGTGGTGGTACTCCCCACTTTGAATATGTTGCCGGTGAGTGTGTGAAAGGCATGGCGAATGTCTCATTGCAGTTTGATATCCCGGTTTCATTTGGTGTGTTAACCGTTGATACCATTGAACAGGCAATAGAACGCGCCGGAACAAAAGCCGGTAACAAGGGTGGCGAAGCCGCCATGTCTGCTGTTGAAATGGTTAACCTGTTACAGCAGATCAGCTAAGCACATTCTCAACAAACAAGTAGCCTGATATGAAAATTTCCGCACGTACCCGTGCACGTCGACTTGCCATTCAAAGTTTGTATGAGTGGCAGATATCTAAAAATTCTACACGTGACATCATCACCGAGGCTTTACAGCATCAGGCCGGGAAAAATATTGATGTTGGCTATTATAAAGATCTGGTAAATGGTACCGCTGCAAATGTTGATGAAATTGATCGCCAGTTAACGCAGTTTGTTTCGCGTCCACTCATTGAAATTGATGTGGTCGAGCTCGCGGTATTGCGACTCGCAACATTCGAGCTGTTGCAAAAACCGGAAGCACCCTATCGGGTTATCATTAACGAAGCCATAGAATGTGCCAAGATGTTTGGCGCAGAACAAAGTCATAAATTTGTAAACGGTATACTGGATAATCTTGCCAAAAGTGTTCGTCCCGTGGAATGGCAAGCAAAAAAATGAAGGCTGTGTTAACCATATGCCCATTTCTGAATTCGAATTAATAAAAAAATATTTTGCCGACTCGTCGATTAAATCCGGTTGTGGTGGGCGTACTGCACTGCAGACAAATTTACGTCATGTAAAACATGGGATAGGCGACGACGGTGCGGTTTTACATTGCCCGCCAGGACATGACCTTATTGTTTCAACCGATGTCCTGAATGAGAATGTGCATTTCTATGCACAAAGCTCCCCCCATTATATTGGTTACAAGTCGCTTGCCGTCAATCTGAGTGATCTGGCTGCAATGGGCGCGACTCCTTACTGGTTTACCCTCAATTTATCCTTGCCGGACGTCAATGAAGGCTGGCTACAAGAGTTCGCTCGCGGTCTGCAGGCCTGCGCAGATGTTTACGATATTTGTCTTGTCGGTGGTGACACAACACGTGGCCCGCTCAGCATCGGCATTCAGGTTGGTGGTTATTGTCCATCCGGGCAGGCGATGTTGCGTTCAGGTGCCATGCCCGGTGATCGTATATTTATCAGCGGTGCACTAGGTCAGGCTGCGTATATCAATTACAGATTAAATAACTTACATGATGAATATGAAACAGAATTTGAGAAGTATCTGACACCGGCTGCGCAAATACCACTGGGAATCAGTTTACGAAATATTGCCAACGCAGGCATAGATGTGTCAGATGGTTTGCTTGGCGATTTATTGCATATTACGACAGCCAGTCATTGTGGTGCCGAGTTGTATGCAGCGAGATTGCCTGTTGCACCAATTTTAAAAAACAGTTCTCTTTCACCGCACGAGCAACTGGAACTCGCCTGTACCGGCGGTGAAGATTATGTGCTTTGTTTTACCGTCCCTGAAGTGAACCTGCCACAATTGGTGAAAACCGAGTTTTACAAGAATGTCGTCGAGATCGGTTTGATAACCGGCGATGAGAAGTTGCGCTTGCTGGGTGTCAATGACGAGCAAATCACCTTTGCAACTGGCGGCTATGATCATTTTAAATCAGGTTAATGCGGCCGATGATTGATCGCAGTATACCGCTGAAGTTATTACGTAATCCTCTCCACCTGCTTAGTCTGGGTTTTGGTAGCGGCTTGTCAAAATATGCCCCCGGCACCATGGGCACACTGGCAGCCATTCCCCTGTTTTTACTCATGCATCAACTCGATGCTGCTATATATAGTTTGATAGTATTGACAGCACTTGTGGCGGGTTTTTATTGCACACACAAGACCGGGCAGGTATTGGGAGTAGCCGATCATGGTGCGATAGTCTGGGATGAATTTGTCGGCTATTTCATTACCATGGCAGTGCTGCCATTAAATGTTGATAATAGTACGCTTGACAGATATCCACTAAGTCTGTGGATTTTAACAGGATTTATACTTTTCCGATTGTTTGATATCTGGAAACCCTGGCCAATCAGGCTGCTCGAGCACAAAATACCCGGCGGCTTTGGTGTGATGCTGGATGACGTAGTGGCGGGAATTTTTGCGGCGATTTGCTTTCAAATTATATTGCTCAGCCTGAATTTAACTTGAAGCATGAATTATACTTAAATATAAGAGGAACAGAGCCGATGGTATATAAATATATAGTCTGTTTATTTTTATTTGTACTCAGTCCAGCAGTATTCGCGAATGAAGTGACAGTTGAATACGTGGAAGTAAAACAGAACAACGACAAGTGGGATTTTTATGTGCGCCTGAAACACGAAGACAGCGGCTGGGATCATTATGCAGATGCATGGCGCATCGTTGATCTGGATGGCAAGGAGCTGGCAAGGCGAGTGTTGTACCATCCACACGTTAACGAACAACCTTTTACGCGCAGCCTGCGTGATGTCGCCATTTCCGAGAATGATCTGGTTGTTTTTGTCGAAGCGCATGACAAGGTTCATGGCTGGAGCAAGAAACGTGTCCGTATTCATATGCAAACACCGGAAGGTGAAAATTACAAAATCCTGACCTATCGTCAATAGCTATGTTGAAGTCATTAAAATTATTCGCAGCCATAACCTTACTGATGAACGCATCAGCCAGCTATGCTGTGGACATACTTGTGCTGGGATTGTTCGGCAACATGGCAATTATAAAAATTGATGACAAACAACGTAAACTGAAAATTGGTGATACCAGCCCGGAAGGGATTAAACTGGTTTCTGTCGACAGTGCAGAAGCGGTGCTTGAATTCAAAAACAAACGCGAAACGTATCGCCTGGGTAGCCATAGCAGTTTTGGCGTGCATGACAGCAGCGATAGTAACAAGAACGGAAAACCACAAATTGCCACGATTCATCAATTTGACAGCATGTTTCGTACTACCGGTTCTATAAATAAAATTCCTGTTACCTTCATGGTTGACACCGGAGCTTCCATGGTTGCCATGAGCGCGGATACGGCACGCAAGATAGGGCTTAACTATCGCTACAAGGGTCGACCGGGCATGGCGAGCACGGCGAGTGGTACTGCCCGGATTTATAAAGTCAGTCTGGATCGGATCAAGGTCGGTGACATTATTCTACGCAATATCGAAGGCGCGGTGATAGAAGGAAACTATTCAGGAGAAGTATTGCTCGGTCGTTCCTTTCTGAAACACTGCAAAATGGTGACAGAGAATGAACGCCTGATATTGATGAAGAAGTAATTGCTCACTAAGCAATTTACAAACAAAATAAATCAGGGCATCAGGCCATAAAAAGGTTGGACGTCAACCATACTTTCTGCTTCGATGTTGCCACTTTCAGCAGGTAGCACGATAAAGCAATTCGCCTCACTCATACCACTGAGAATATGAGATGCCTGCATACCGGTTGCCGAAACAATCAATTCACCGTTTTCATTATGGCTTAACACGCCACGTTGAAAGTCGGTGCGACCCGGGCGTTTTTTCAGGTTATGTGTACAGCGTGCACGTACGGTAACGACAGGATGTGTACGCATGCCCATCATTTTATAAATGCCGGCCAGCGCAAATTCATAAAAGGTTGCCATCACGGAAACCGGGTTACCCGGCAGACCAAAAAAGAATGCCTTGTTCACCTGGCCAAACGCCAGCGGTCGGCCAGGCTTCATCGATATTTTCCAGAAATTAACCTGTCCCAGCTCGGTTAAAATTTCTTTAACATAGTCCGCATCGCCAACCGAAACGCCGCCCGAGGTGATCAACACATCGGCCTGATTGGCGCGATCCAGAAATGCCTGGCGGATTTTATCCTTGTCATCCACAATCACGCCGAGATCAATTATCTCGACATTTAATGGTGCCAGCATGCCATGCAGGGTATAGCGGTTACTGTCGTAAATCTGGCCTTCTTCAAGTTTTGATCCAAGCGGTTTTAATTCATCCCCCGTGGAGAAAAAACAGATTCTAAGTGGCCGGAATACTTTCACCTTTGCAACACCCAGTGATGCCAGCAAGCCCATTTGTGCAGCCTTGATGTGGGTGCCGGCTGTCAGCACAACATTACCCTGTTTGATATCTTCACCGATATGGCGAACATTTTGTCCGGCACAGTGACCCGTTGCGATTTTTATGTTGTCTTCACTGCGTTCGGCGTGTTCCTGCATGATGACAGTGTCCGCAACATCAGGCATTTTGGCACCCGTCATGATGCGTATGCATTCACCCGCATTCAGTTCGCCTGCATAGGGGGTGCCGGCCCAGGATGTGCCAACGACCTTCAGACTGGCGGAACCTGACTGAGGTATGTCACTGCTTAAAATTGCATAGCCGTCCATGGCTGAATTGCGATACGGCGGAACGTTCAGCGGTGAAGTTACATCTTCAGCCAGTACGTGGTTAAAGGCAGATTTTATGTCGACTGATAATGTTTCGCTGACAGGATGAATACTTGTCTGAATATGATCGATCGCCTGCTGCACACTGAGTGCATTTGGATCGTGTTCGCTTTGTGAATCGTTCTTGCCGGGGCTGACATTTATAGGTTGCATGATTAGGGGCTTCTTGTGATTAATTCAGAGTTGTTCTTTCAATGTGTATTGTCGATATATTCGAGTATGAAATCAACGATTGCATCAGGTTGATTAATATCGAATACCGTTATATTACGTGCGGTTATGTCTTGCGCTGTCATGACGTCAGTATTATCGGTGACCAGTGCAATGATATTGTCATCTTGCGGGTAAAGATAAGGCTGCCCGGTTGTCGTGCGGTTGATTTCAATTTTATTAACCAGCGCGTGTTTAAAACCTTCAATTAAAATCAGGTCCAGCTGCGTGCTGTCCAGATCTGCAATACAGCTGGCCAGATCAGGATCAGCTTGTAATGCCGGTGTTTCGGTAATATGCGCACGTCGCTTGCGCGAGGCAATGAGGACTTGCGTGGCACCGGCGTGACGCAACCGGAAACTGTCCTTGCCGGGTATATCGATATCGAAGTCATGATGTGCGTGTTTGATGAGCGCAATATTTTTATTCTGCCCTTTAAGCAGCGTGATAATTTTTTCTAGCAACGTGGTCTTGCCACTGCCACTAAAACCAACGAAGGCGAGAATGGGTGGCTTATGTGTTGTTAACATAGCGTTCGATATCGTCTGCTGTATTGAAGTTGATGAACATCTCGGGATAGTCAGAAAAGTCGACCTGACAAAAATCCAGTGTGGTCAGCCACTTGTGTACAGCATAACACTGACTGGCGAGAGCCAGGCTTATGGATGTACTGACAGTGCGGTGCATCAATACAAACGTATTTTGCAAACGATCGCCACTGTGTGCCACGGCAATGTGTTTATCTTGTTTGTTGCATTCTGTGGACATACGTACAACATAGTCGGTGGCGAGTAGAGGTGTGTCACAGGGGCAGCTGATCAGCCAGTCAGTTGCGCAATGACGCCAGCCCGCTTCAAGCCCTGCCAGAGGGCCCTTGAATTCTGTGTCGGCATCCTGCACGACCGGGAAACCATATTGCTGATAGGTTTTAATATTGTTATTGGCGCTAATCAGGATAGTCGATACTTGTTGCGTGAGTGAATCAATGCGCTGTTGGATGAGCGTTTTACCGTTCACCTCAATCAAACCTTTATCCTGCATTTGCATGCGTGAACCGCGACCGCCGGCAAGGATTAGCCCGCTTATAAGCTGATGTGGCAATGCACTCTCCATGGGTATTGAGATAAACACATAAAATACAGTTAGTTAGCAATGATCACTATTTAGGGCACAATTATTGCTTTTTCAAAGTAGATATTAACGCATGCGGAATAGATTATGGAAATTGGTGATAGTTTAAATTCGGCACTTAGCCAGCTTGGCTCTAACATTAACAGTTTGAAGGAGTCAGCGAATTCGATGGCGAAAGATGCTGGTATTGATACGCAAGAACAAAAAATGCGCGCAGCAGAAGCGGCGAAGGCCGCTAAATCCAGTGGCGGAGTGGATGAGATGGCATAATCAAAAGCCATTTACTGATAATTTTTTTGATTACAACTTTGATTGCGACTTCGATTGTATTAAAGCCCACTCGATGTGTTCACGTACCATGGGTGTAGCAGTTTCAAGTCTGGATTTCAGGCTCGCTGTAATCGTGGCATTTGATTGATCAGGCCTGGCAGCAAGACAGTTACCCAACGCGATGGCAAGATTACGTTGCCAGCGTTCATAACCGATGCGTCGAATGGCGCTGCCTTCGGTGTGTTGTAAAAATTCACTTTCTGTCCAGTTAAAAAGCTTCAGCAGCGTCACATCATCCAGTTGATGGCGCGGGGCAAAATCGGGTTCTGTCGTTTGTTGTGCGAAGCGATTCCAGGGACAGACTTGTTGGCAATCATCACAGCCATAAATGCGATTGCCCATCGCAGCGCGAAATTCAACGGCAATCGCCCCCTTGTGTTCGATGGTGAGATAAGAAATGCAGCGTCGTGCGTCGAGTGTGTAAGGTGCGACAATGGCCTGCGTTGGACAAACATCGATACAGGACTGACAGGTACCACAATGGTTTTCTGCCGGGTTATCAATTGTCAGCGGCAAATCCGTATAAATTTCGCCAAGAAAAAACCATGATCCTGATTCGCGATTGAGAACATTGGTGTGTTTGCCAATCCAGCCAAGACCGGCTTTTTCGGCAATGGGCTTTTCTAACACCGGCGCACTGTCGACAAAAATTCGATAACCAAACGATTCAACGACTTCTTCGATCTTGCCGGCCAGCACTTTCAGACGTTGCCGCATGACTTTGTGATAGTCACGGCCCAGCGCATAGCGGGATATCACGGCCTGTTCAGGTTGTTGCAACAGATTTTTGGCTAGTGAGAAATCTTCCGGATAATAATCCATACGCACACTGATGATGCGTAAGGTGCCGGCAACAAGTTTATCTGGCTGGCTACGTTTTGTTCCATGACGCGCCATCCACTCCATGTCACCATGAAAACCCTGTTGTAACCAGCTTTGTAAGTGCTTTTCGGCTACGCTTAGCTCTATATCGCTAATCCCGATCTGCTGAAAGCCGAGCTCTAGCGCCCACGCTTTAATGCATCCGGATAAATTTTGTAACTGAGATTGTTGCATTCGTGTGCACTTATCTTTTACGGTTGTATGATTTAAGAGGTATCATACTTAGTATGTCACGCTTACCACAAAACCTGTACTCCGCCTCGCAAGTAAGAGAGCTGGATCGTTATGCCACGGAAGCCCTGTCGATTTCAGGCACCATACTGATGGAACGAGCAGGTGAAGCCGCACTGACTTACTTACGCCAGCACTGGCCAAACGCCAAACGCATTGCGGTGTTATGTGGCACGGGCAATAACGGTGGTGATGGTTTTGTTATCGCCCGGCTGGCGCGCGAAATTGATTTGCAAGTGGATGTCTGGCAAGTCGGTGATGCGACACATATCTCGGGTGAAGCGCTTGCCGCGCAGCAACGTATGTTCGGTTCAGGGGAGGCGGCGCAACCTTATCCGTCAACCGGCTTGCATGATTATGATGTCATCGTTGATGCATTATTGGGTACCGGTGTGAAGGGTGAGTTGAGCTCGGACTACACTGCTGCAATCAAACAAATCAATCTGAGCCGTGTGCCGGTGTTGGCAGTAGATATTCCCTCGGGTCTCGACGCCGATACGGGTATGCCGCATGGCGTGGCCGTGCATGCGAATGTAACGGTTACCTTTATTGGCATGAAACAGGGTATTGTCACGGGAGTGGGGCCGGATCAGTGTGGCCATGTGTATTTTGATGATCTGAAAGTACCGTTAAAGTTGTATTCAATGCGCAGTCCGGCGGCGCACTGCCTGAGTTTTTCCCAGTTTAGTTCAGCGTTAAAGCCCCGATCACGGGTCGCGCACAAGGGTGATTTTGGTCATGTGCTGGTTATAGGGGGTGCGCCGGGTATGCCGGGTGCGCCACGCATGGCGGGAGAAACAGCCCTGCGTACCGGTGCAGGCATGGTCAGCATTGCTACCCATCCTGTTCATGCCGCAAGTCTCAACAGCACACGACCAGAGTTGATTTGTCATGCCGTGCAAAATGTTGATGAGTTAATCGCGTTATTTGACCGTTCGACAGTCATCGTAATCGGCCCCGGTCTGGGGATGACGTCCTGGAGCGAAGGATTTCTGGATGCCGCGATCGATTCCGGTCTGCCGTTGGTGGTCGATGCCGATGCCTTGAATCAACTCTCCGCAAAAAACCGGCGTTATGATAACTGGATACTGACGCCACATCCGGGTGAAGCCGGGCGCCTGCTAGGTATGGCGACAGGCGAAATTCAGGCTGATCGATTCAAGGCAGTCGAGGCACTCACCGAGAATTTTGGCGGTGTGGTGGTATTGAAAGGCGCAGGTACACTGATAAAAGCCGGCACGAATTTACCGGCGGTATGTCTGCATGGCAATCCCGGTATGGCCACAGCCGGCATGGGTGATGTATTGACTGGCACGATAGCCGGGCTGCTGGCACAAGGTATGCCATTAAAGTTGGCGGCTGAACTCGGTGTCTGTCTGCATGGCGCGGCAGCGGATGAAGTCGTGAAATCGGCAGGTGAGCGGGGTCTGTTAGCGACAGATATCATTCCCTGGATTAGACGTTTGGCCAATCCGAAGTAACCTGCAAGCTTGTGCGATGATTTCACCCGACTTAACAACGCAGAATAAGACGTTCAACTTGTGTGATGAAGCCGCAACGAGTGATTTGGCCAAACGACTTGCTGGGGTAATTTCAGCACCTTGCCTGTTGTATCTTGAGGGTGACCTCGGCGCGGGCAAAACCTTCTTCGTGCGCAGCTTGTTACAGAGTCTCGGTTTTAGCGGTAAGGTGAAAAGCCCCACCTATACCCTGATGGAACCGTATCAGATTGGATCCACTCATTATTACCATTTCGACCTATACCGTATTGCCGATCCGGAAGAACTGGAATTACTCGGCGCACGGGATGTGCTGACAGAAGATGCTGTCAGTTTTATCGAATGGCCCGAAAAAGGAACTGGGTGGCTGCCGACGCCAGATTTACGCTTAAAGTTGTCCCATTTTAACGCTGGCCGCAAGGCAGAGCTCAGCGCCGAGTCACCACGTGGTACGACGATTTTGCACAGCTTTTGATCAATTCCGCTCAAAATCGAGACTTATCTCAACAGCAACTTGATAATTATTTTAAATATAAGTTGTATCTTATTAAGAAATATAGAAATTTTGTTGAAATTTGTTGTGAAATTTGCCACAGTATAGAGAAGCACCGCAATTGAAGTGAGGGGTATATGCGCTGCCACACCCTAAATAGGCAAAACTTTTTACAACGGCTGTTACCATATCTGTTGGTAATGCTTTGCTTTGCCGCCTCGGTAGCGTCAGCTGCTGATGTCAAAAATGTCCGCATGTGGCCTGCGCCCGATAATACACGACTGGTATTTGATTTAAGCGGACCGGTCGAACACACCCTGTTTACGTTGCGCAATCCCGACCGTCTGGTAATTGATATCAAGCGTACGCAACTTGGTGACGCACTCAACGGCCTGGATTATTCGCAAGGTGTGGTGAAAAATATTCGCCATGCGAAACGCAAACGGCATGATGTACGCGTGGTGCTGGACCTTACCAAGAACGTACGCACCAAAAGTTTCCTGTTAAAACCTAACCGCAATTACGGCCATCGTCTGGTTATCGATTTGCTCGATGAAACAGCGCAAAAGCCGGTCTCGGAACCAAAACAACCACGCTATAAAGACAGTCCCCGCGATATTATTGTTGCCATTGATGCCGGTCATGGTGGTGATGATCCCGGGGCAATAGGTCGCCGTGGCACACGAGAGAAAGATGTCGTGATGCAAATTGCGCGTCAGCTTGAGTTACTGGTACGTCGTGAACGCGGCATGAAGCCGGTGATGATACGGACAGGGGATTATTATGTCGGCTTGAAAAATCGCGTCAAGATTGCACGGCGAGCCAAGGCAGATATATTTATTTCCATCCATGCTGATGCGTTTCACAATCGTAAGGCTCATGGTACATCCGTCTTTATCGTTTCTGATAGAGGTGCCTCCAGTGAGGCCGCGCGCCTGTTAGCAGAATCGGAAAACCAGTCTGACGAAGTGGGTGGTGTTGATCTCGATGAAATCGATGATGATCTGCTAAAGCTGGTACTCGTCGATATGGTCAAGAATTCCACCATGGAAGGCAGCCATGAGGCGGCCAGTCATGTGCTCGCTAACTTAAAGCATGTTACCCACTTGCATAAACACCGTGTCGAACAGGCCGGTTTCCGTGTGCTAAAGGCACCGGGTATTCCCTCGCTACTTGTCGAGACAGCCTTTATTTCCAATCCGAGTGAAGAGAAAAAATTGCGCGATTCGCGCCATCAACAACGACTGGCCAGAGCAATCTTGCAGGGTGTGAGAAGTTACTTCAAGTCCAACCCGCCACCCGGAACAATCCTGGCCCAGGCAGAAGAAGATATCAAGCATCAGGTAAAACGTGGTGACACATTGTCAACCATTGCCTCACGTTACCGCGTCAGCGTGACGATGCTAAAATCCATGAATGGTCTGCAGGGCAGTCTTCTTAAAGTTGGTGAGGTACTGAGAATCCCTTACTCCGGATAAATGCAAAGCGAAGTATGGATTTATTGTTCCTGCAACTCGCTGCGCTACTCGGCCCGTATCTTGTCAGTCACTTTATTACTGTCGCTGCCATCAATTCATTAACTGATGAAGAAAAATCCAGGCTAATCGATCAGTTTTCGTATTTTCGACTCTATGGGTTAAGCATCTTTTTTGTGCCGATGGCATTTGTCTATAATAATATACTGTACGTATCATTGTAGGTCGGTATCTTTTTTATCATTATGGCGTTGATTGCGCTCTACAAAATGCACAAAATCACCTTACCTGCAGCATTCATGCGGCGTTATTATTTGTTCAGGACATTTATTCTGTCAGGCGTATTACTCTATTCCATACCGTTGTGGATAAAATACAGCAAATAAGTAGTCAGGCATTTAGCTGATTGTCCGTTTACGGTAAGCTCTCTGCATGCAGCATCCTGAACGCCGAGCCATTCATATTCTTCCCAGCCATCTTGCCAATCAGATTGCGGCGGGTGAGGTGGTTGAGCGTCCGGCATCTATCGTCAAGGAATTAATAGAAAACAGTCTGGATGCCGGGGCAACACAAATCAATATTGTTATCAGATCCGGTGGACTGCAATCCATTCAGGTCACGGATAATGGACATGGTATTGCCGCGAATGAATTGATGCTGGCGGTAAATCGCCATGCAACCAGCAAGATCGAGACAGTCGACGATCTGTTTAACCTGACGAGCATGGGCTTTCGTGGTGAAGCCCTGGCAAGTATCGCTTCGGTGACGCGATTCAGACTGATATCACGTACTTCAGATGCTATACACGCATCCTGCTGGCAAAACACAACATCCCGGATAGAACCCGCCGCCCATCCGGTCGGGACAACTATTTACGCGGAAGAACTTTTTTATAACACGCCAGTACGGCGGCGTTTTATTAAAAGTGAACGAACCGAGTTTAAATATATCGAGGATATTGTTAAACAAATGGCATTAAGTAATGAAGACGTCGGCTTTACCTTAAAGCACAACAACAGACAAAGTTTGCAAGTTCCGGCAGCGCAAGATGAAAGCGACAGGCAACAGCGATTAATTCGTATTCTCGGCAAGGCCTATTCCAGACGATTAATCAAACTGGACTTTACCGCATCAAATTTGCGTTTGCATGGCTGGTTAGCCGAACCTTCTGTAGAACGTAGTCAGATCGATTTGCAATTTTTTTACGTGAATAACCGCATGGTGCGAGACAAGGTGATTTTGCATGCCTTAAAGCAGGTTATGCAGCCCTTGTTATATCCAGGCAAGCAGGCAATTTGTGTTTTGTTTCTGACATTGCCACCCGATCAGGTGGATGTAAACGTGCATCCCACCAAGCGTGAAGTGCGCTTTACCTCGCCACGTCTGGTACATGACTTTATTGTGCAGGTATTGCAATCAAGTTTGAATGGAATAGAGCCACATCAATTCGAACGTATCGCGGATTCGTATCAACAAAAAGTGACGTCATTCAATATCGCTGAAAATCGCTCGCATTATCCGATGACAGCAGCTGAGTCTGCAGTGATCAATAGCTGGGATGATCCGGTGTTTGGCCGCTATCTCGGACTGCAACAAAAAAAATACGCCTTGTTCGATAATGTTGCAGGATTGATTGTGGTTGATATACAAAAGGCTTATCGTAACTATGTCCGGGTAGCAATACAGAACTTCGACGGGGCGATCAAATATTTAATTGTCCCGGTTTCTTTCCCGCTATGTTCAGACAAACTATCAGGTACTGAAAAAATTATAACTGCGTTAGATAAGCTCGGGCTAAAGTTCAGTCTGGCAAATGACAGCTTACGTCTGTTGGCGGTGCCAGTCTGTCTGGAAAATGCAAACATACAGGCTTTAATATCTGACTTACTGACATACTTAACCAGACTGGAACTTCCTGATGACCCCAACCTGTTTCATGACGAGATTATCAGTTATGTCAGTAAACATGTTCAATGGAATATTGATTCCATAACAGATGCGCGCATCGAAAAATGTTTTTCTGCCATGTCACAAGTATTACCTGTCCCTGATGTTAAAACTACGCACCAAGCAGCATACTGGCGCCTGGTGACTGCAGATATGCTGGAAACTATCTTCAAACAAGACGCAATCAGTCTGCTGGATGAGTAAACGTTAATGCAGGATACCCGGCCACCTGTTATTTGTCTTATGGGACCCACCGCTGCCGGTAAAACGGCAGTAGCGATGGCGCTGGCAGAGAAACTGCCAGTCGAAATTGTGAGTGTTGATTCCGTTATGATATATAAAGGTATGGACATTGGTTCGGCCAAACCCGACGCGGCTGAACTTGCCAAAGCACCGCATCGTTTAATCGATTTTCTGGATCCATCGCAAGCCTATTCGGCAGCGAATTTTTGTGATGATGCGACACGTGAAATTGAAACCATCCTGGAACAAGGCAGGCTCCCTTTACTGGTCGGTGGAACGATGTTGTATTTTCGTGCGCTATTTTACGGCCTGGCAAAATTGCCGTCGGCTGACGAAGCGGTTCGCGCAGAGCTTGAGGCACAGGCTGCAGAGCTGGGTTGGCAGGCCATGCACGCCAGGCTGGCACAAGTTGATGCGACTTCGGCAGCTAAAATTCACCCGAATGATCCGCAGCGTATTCAGCGTGCACTGGAAGTTTTTGAAATAACCGGTACACCCATGTCAGTTCTGCATCAAAAAACACTCAAGGCCGCTCCTTATCAATATATTAAACGGGTCGTCTGTCCTGAAGACCGGGCTGTATTACACGCCCGAATTGAACAACGCTTTAATCACATGTTACAACATGGATTTATCAAGGAAGTTGAACAGCTACATGCGCGTGGGGATTTGAATTTAAGCATGCCAGCCATTCGCGCCGTGGGTTATCGACAAGTATGGGAACTTTTAAGCGGAGAAAGTGACTATCAAAGTATGGTAGAAAAAGGGATTGCCGCGACGCGTCAGTTGGCCAAGCGACAACTGACATGGTTACGTGCAGAAACAGACTGCCAGTGGTTCAATAGTGAGCAAGCAGATGTCGCTGAACAGGTCTTGAATTCCCTGCAATCTGACCACATTTAATAAGTTGTGCTAAGCTTATTGTTGATAGTATAGGTATAAGTACATATAAAACAAATACTTACATTTTTAGCGTGCATTTTAATTTTACGAAACGGAGATAATAACAATGAGCAAAGGTGCATCTTTGCAAGATCCATTCTTGAATGCTTTACGTAAGGAACGGGTTCCTGTATCAATATTCCTGGTGAATGGCATTAAATTACAAGGTCAAATTGAATCTTTTGACCAGTTCGTCGTATTGTTGCGCAATACAGTCAACCAGATGGTGTATAAACATGCAATTTCTACCGTGGTACCTTCACGAAATGTGAAACTTCCCATGGCAGATGATGCAGCAGCACCGGAACATAAAGGCAATTTGTAATCTGGCCTGTATTTCTCATTCTGCTGTCGATCGTCATCAAGTGAGGGCGAAGGAGTTGTTAGTTGTTTGAACGCCCGCATGGTGGTGAACGCGCGGTTTTAGTCCATCTTAATATTCAATCGGATGCTCTACGTGAAGATCCGTGCGAGTTCGAAGAACTCGCACGATCGGCTGGAGCCAATCCATTACGATTGATTTCCGGTACTCGCTATGCACCCGACTCGCGTTACTTTGCCGGCAGTGGCAAGGCGGAGGAAATCGCGCAAGCGGTAAAAGAACTGGAAGCGGATGTTGTCCTGTTTGACCATGCCTTGTCACCCGTTCAGGAACGTAACCTTGAAAAGTTATGTGAATGCCGAGTGCTGGATCGAACCGGGTTAATTCTGGATATCTTTGCCCAGCGTGCGCGCAGTTATGAAGGTAAATTGCAGGTCGAACTGGCGCAGCTCAAACATCTTTCCACACGACTGGTGCGTGGCTGGACTCACCTTGAGCGACAAAAAGGTGGTATCGGTCTGCGTGGGCCAGGTGAAACCCAGCTGGAAACGGATCGTCGTTTGCTCGGTAACCGAATTCGTCAATTAAACAAGAAACTGGAAAAAGTACAACGACAACGTGAGCAAGGCCGACGCCAGCGCAAGCGCAATGAAGTGCCGACAGTTTCATTGGTCGGATATACGAATGCAGGCAAATCGACACTGTTTAACAAGATTACCCAGGCGACGGTGTATGCGGCAGATCAGCTATTTGCCACACTTGACCCTACATTACGCAGGGTAACTCTCGAAAATAATAGCCCGATAGTGCTGGCGGATACGGTAGGTTTTATACGTCATTTGCCACATGATTTGGTCGCGGCATTTCGTTCCACCTTGCAGGAAACACAAGAAGCAGATTTGCTGTTACACGTCATTGATGCCGGTTCAGAGGAACGTCAGGATCATATCGACCAGGTTAATGCTGTTCTGCAAGAAATTGGCGCGAACGAGGTTCAGCAAATTCAGGTGATGAACAAGATCGATTTAGTCGCCGGCAGTGAACCGCATGTTGACTATAACTCAGAAGGTAAGGTCTCGCGGGTATGGTGTTCTGCTCAAACCGGGCAGGGAATAAGCGAATTATTAGCCGCCATTCAGGCGATATTTCAACAAGAACAAAAAATCTACACTTTGTTGTTATCACCCGCATTCGGGCGTATTCATGCCTTGTTACATGCAAATGGTGGTATTGTAGCGGAAGTACATTTGCCCGAAGGTGGTTGGCAGCTGGAATTGGAGTTGGCGAATACCGAATGGCAACAATTGGATAAAAAGTACAATCTATCCAGATTCTTGCAGGATTCAGGGCAAACGCATCTTGCATCCATATCAGAATCAAGTCAGGAAGAGGCATTAACGCTTGCAGCGGCAAGGGAAGCCTCCTAGAATTTACAATCAGTCTTAAAATTAATTAAGGAATATATCATGCCTTGGAATGAACCCGGTGGTTCAAATAACGATAAAGACCCTTGGGGTAATCGTAATAAAAATCAGGGGCCGCCTGATCTCGATGAAGTGTTCGCCAACTTTCGTAAAAAGTTTGCAGGCATCTTTGGTAATAAAAAAGGTGGCGGTAATGATAGTTCCGGTTCCTCTACAATGGGTGTGGGCTTTATTGCTGGTGTGTTACTGGTGATATGGGCACTTTCGGGTATCTATATAATCGATGAAGGTAAGCAAGGCGTGGTGCTGCAATTTGGCAAGTACTACGGAATTTCAGACCCTGGTCCACACTGGTACCCGCGTTTTATTCAGAGTGTTACCACTGTTGACATAGAAGGCGTACGTAGTGTCACGCTGGGCAAGAATATTGCCGAAGGTTTGATGCTGACAAAAGATGAAAATATTGTCGATGTGGAATTTACCGTTCAATACAAGGTAAAAGACGCCAAAGATTATCTGTTTAATGTACATAATCCAAACGCTACTCTTCAGCAGGCAACAGAAGCTGCTATCCGTGAAATTGTTGGTAAAAATAAAATCGATTTCGTTATTCAGGAAGGCCGACCGGAGGTTGCAGCAAGGACTGAAAAGTTAATTCAGGAGATCCTTAACTTCTACAAGGCGGGGATTCAACTGACCAACCTGAATATGCAGGACGCGCAGGCTCCAGAGCAGGTGCAGGAAGCATTCAATGATGCAATTCGCTCTCGAGAAGACAGGGACAGAAAAGTCAAGGAAGCAGAAGCCTATGAAAACGATATTATCCCGAAAGCACGCGGTGCAGCAGCTCGGTTAATCCAGGAAGCCACGGCCTACCGGGAAGAAAAAATAGCAAGAGCCAAGGGTGAGGCGAATCGTTTTGATCGAATTTTAGCTGAATACAAAAAAGCGCCTAAAATATATCGTGAACGCTTATATATTGAAACCATGGAATCGGTATTTAGTGAATCGAGTAAAATTATGATTGATGTCAAGCAAGGTAACAGCCTGATGTATTTACCTATCGACAAGTTGATGAACCGACCTGATAACAATAAATCGACGGTTGACATAAATATACCGGAATCAATATCAAATCGTACGCAACCCGATTCGAATACATTTGGTGAACGTTCACGCTCAAGGGAGGTACGATAATGTCACAGCGTAATGTAACTATTGCTATCATCCTTGCTGCAATCGGGTTTCTGGTTTCAAGTGCATTATTTACCGTACAAGAAACAGAACTGGCCATGAAATTCAGGCTGGGTGAAATCGTGAAAGCAGATTACGAACCGGGTCTGCACTGGAAAATCCCGTTTATTAACAATGTAAAAACATTTGATAAACGTATTCTTACCCTGGATGCAACACCTGCAAAATACCTGACCAAGGAAAAGAAAAACGTACTGGTCGATTTTTTTGTAAAATGGCGTATCACCGATGTTAAAGCGTTTTACAAATCAATATCAAATGGCAGTATTGTTACGGCAAATAATCGCCTGTATTCGATTATTAATGACGATTTGCGTGGTGAGTTCAGTAACCGTACTATACAAGAAGTAATTTCGGGCGAACGCCGTGAAATCATGCAAAAAACCACCGAAATCACCAATGAAAAAGTTAAAGGCCTGGGAATACAGGTAGTTGATGTGCGTATCAAGCGAATTGACTATGAACAATCAATCAGTGATTCAGTATTCCGACGCATGATGGCAGAAAGACAGCGCGTGGCAAAAGAGTTTCGCGCATTGGGTGCGGAAGAAGCAGAAAAAATCAGCGCCAATGCGGACAGACAACGCACGGTCATTCTGGCTGACGCTTATCGTGCCTCACAAGAGTTACGTGGTGAAGGCGATGCCAAGGCCGCGGACATTTACGCGAAAGCCTATTCCAAAGACGCGGAATTTTATGCATTTTTCCGTAGCCTGGAAGCGTACAAGCAATCCTTTAAGGATCAAGGCAGCGTACTTGTGCTGGAACCTAACTCGGAATTTTTCAATTACTTTAAAAATACCAAACCCAAGCGCTAGATTCAGCATTTATGTTGGATACGCTGCTCATCGCATTGGCTCTATTCTTTGTCATCGAAGGTCTGTTACCAACCTTGAGTCCCGGCGGATACCGCCGGGCGATGGAAATGGTTGCGCAAATGTCTGATCGCTCTATACGCACATGGGGTTTATTCAGTATGATACTGGGTACGATACTGTTGTATTTCTTTAAACCATAATAATTTATACCGTCATGATGAAGAATCGCTGGGTCTTGCCGGAAGGCATAGAAGAGGTTTTGCCTGAGCAAGCCCGAAAAATAGAGTCGCTACGTCGACAAATGCTCGATATGTATGACAGCTGGGGCTATGACCAGGTCATGCCACCCTTCATCGAATATCTTGATTCCTTGTTGATTGGTACCGGCTCTGACCTGGATTTACAAACCTTCAAAATTACTGATCAGTTGACCGGCCGCATGATGGGTGTGCGTGCCGATATGACGCCGCAAGTGGCGCGTATTGATGCGCATCACCTCAAATCGGATGCACCAACACGACTGTGTTATATGGGAACGGTATTGCACACCCGTCCGGATGGTTTTGCCGGATCACGCAGCCCATTACAGGTTGGCGCCGAAATTTATGGCGACAGTTCCACAAACAGCGATATCGAAATTCTCAGCCTGATGTTGCAAACCATCAAATTGGCCGGTATCAATCAATGTCATCTTGATTTGGGGCATGTTGGTATTTATCGTGGCCTGATTGAAAAGGCGGATTTAAACACTGAACAGTCAGATGCCTTGTTCGATGTCATGCAACGCAAGGCGAAACCCGAACTGGTACAACTGCTCAATGAATGGAAGCTCGACAAAGCACTGCACGATATGCTGCTGATATTACCCGATCTCAATGGCAGCGATGCACTGGATCGGGCCGTCAAGGTACTTGCCAAGGCACCCAAATCTGTACTGACAGCACTTGCCAATATCAAAGAGATTGCAGCAGGACTGCAGCAAAAAATGAACATTGATATTCACTTTGATTTGGCAGAGTTGCGTGGCTTCAATTACCACACGGGTGTCGTGTTTGCTGCCTATGCACAAGGGCAGGGGCAGGCCATTGCACAGGGCGGACGTTATGATGACATCGGCAAGGATTTTGGCATAGCCCGTCCGGCCACCGGATTCAGTTCTGATCTAAAAACACTTATAGTATTAGGCGATTTGACAGCGCAGAGTGTTGATGCGATCTATGCACCGAACAGTAAAGATGATGCATTACATGCCAAAGTGAAAGACTTGCGCGCACAGGGCAAGCGCGTTGTTCAGGCACTGTCAGACAAGGACGATGCAAGCACTATGGGGTGTAATAAATTATTGAGCAATAAGGACGGTGAGTGGGTAGTTATTAATATTTAGGTACTAATGCATACGCATATAGTTCACGTACTACGTGAAATACAGTTAAAATGTAAAAACTCTAACTTACAAAATAATGCAGGAAATCTTATGGGTAAGAATGTCATAGTCATTGGTACACAGTGGGGCGATGAAGGTAAAGGTAAAGTTGTCGATCTACTCACTGAGCGTGCAGATGGCGTGGTGCGTTTTCAGGGCGGCCATAATGCAGGTCATACTTTGGTGATTGACGGTAAAAAGACGGTTTTACATTTAATCCCGTCGGGAATACTGCGAAAAAATGTTGCCTGTATGATCGGCAATGGCGTTGTACTCTCACCGGAAGCTCTAATGACAGAAATGACCATGCTTACCGAAAGTGGTGTGGATTTTACCGACCGTCTTTTTATAAGTGAAGCCTGTACATTGATTTTGCCATATCACATCGCCCTGGATCAGGCGCGCGAGATTGCGCGTGGTAAAAAAGCAATTGGTACCACCGGTCGTGGTATTGGTCCGGCCTATGAAGATAAAATTTCACGTCGCGGTTTGAAAGTTGGCGATATGTTGCACCGTGAACGCTTTGCTGCACGGCTGGGTGAAGTGCTGGATTACCACAATTTTACACTAAAAAATTATTTCAAAACTGATACGGTCGATTTCCAAAAAGTACTGGATCAAGGTCTGGAAATGGCAGAAATAATTCGTCCGATGGTTGCAGACGTGACTGGTATGTTGCACAAAATGCGAGCCGAAGGTAAACAAATTATGTTTGAAGGTGCCCAGGGTACCTTGCTGGATATTGATCACGGTACATACCCTTACGTTACGTCGTCAAATCCCACGGCAGGCGGCGCATGCACCGGCACCGGTGTTGGACCACGCGACATAGATTATGTGCTGGGTATTACCAAGGCATACACGACCCGTGTCGGTGCAGGACCGTTTCCAACCGAACTTTATGATGGTGTGGATTTAAATGATCCGATCGGCGCACACATGGCTAAACAAGGCCATGAATTTGGATCGACTACTGGTCGTCCACGTCGTTGTGGCTGGCTGGATGCAGTATGTTTAAAACGCTCGGCACAAATTAATTCATTAACCGGAATTTGTCTCACCAAGATGGATGTACTCGACGGGCTTGATGTGTTACGTATTGCTGTCGGTTACGAGGTTGATGGTGTTGCTGTTGATGCGCCACCGATTGGCGCCGATGCCTATGAGCAATGTGTGCCAAAGTATATTGAAATGCCTGGCTGGAAAGACAGTACTGTTGGTGTTACCAAACTGGATCAGTTACCTGCTGAGGCGAAAGACTATATTAAAAAGATAGAAGAAGTAGTGGGCGTGCCCATTGATATCATTTCAACCGGACCCGACAGAATCGAAACTATCGTATTAAACGATCCGTTCGCCTGAAAAAATCCAAAACGTATAATTAAATCTGTATATAAAGTGGGTGAGACATCTTGCCCACAAAATCCCCGCTAATACTGTTACGATAAATTGCCACAGCGCACCTTAGTCTACCCATCATTTATATCCTTTTATATTTATAAATCAGTTCAAGTTAATCACTGTCTTGACCGACATATAAATGGTGAATCACCATGTTCTTGCTTTTATTTGGCAAGATAACAAGCGCGTTTACCGGATTTAACGGATTAAACACCACATGCAAAATGTATTTGTTGGCAGACAGCCCATTTTTGACGCAGACCTGAACGTCTACGCCTATGAATTATTATATCGTTCTGCTGAAACAGTAAAGACAGCAGGGGTTGTAGACGGCGACCATGCAACGACAACAACTATCATAAACGCATTTGTCGAGATTGGTCTTGAACATCTTGTGCGTGACAAACTTGCTGCCATTAATCTTACCGAGCAATTTTTGCTGGAAGAAAACAAACTTCCATTTACGCCAAAACAGGTTATTCTGGAAATTCTGGAAGATGTCCCTGTTACGCCCAGCCTGGTCGACGCCGTAAAAAAACTGGTTGATAAGGGTTACGTCATCGCCCTGGATGATTATCTTTATAACCCCGAGCATGCACCATTATTGCACCTGGCAAAACTGGTGAAAATTGATATCATGGCGCTGAGTGACGCAGAAATAAAACAACATGTGCGCGAACTGAAAAAATATAATGTAAAACTTATAGCAGAAAAAATCGAAACACCGCAGGAATATATCTATTGTCGTGAACTTGGTTTTGATTACTTTCAGGGCTATTTCCTGAGCCGACCACAGATAATAACCGGCAAAAGTCTGCCAACCAATCGGCTGGCAATCCTGAACCTGTTAGCCGTATTACACAATCCAAAATCAGATACAGACGATCTTTCTGATGCGATCAATACCGATGTCACCACCAGTTATAAATTACTAAAATTAATAAACTCGGCTGCCTTTAATCTGACGCGTGAAATTCAGTCCATTCAGCAGGGCGTCATGTTGCTGGGGCGTAACAAATTAAGTAGCTGGGCATCAATGTTATCCCTGAGCAGCATGGCCGATCGACCGGCTGAAATTCTGCGCACCGCGATGGGACGCGCCAAAATGTGCGAAGTGATGGCTGAAAAACTTGGTCGTCAGGATTCTGAAAGTTACTTTACCGTGGGTCTGTTTTCTGCGCTGGACCTGCTTATGCAACAGCCGCTAAACAAATTACTGGAACCGCTTCCCTTGAGCGAAGAAATTGTCGATGGCCTGCTATATAAACGTGGGCATATGGGTGCCGTGCTGAATTGTGTGTTGGCGTATGAAATTTCCGATTGGGTGAACGTGGTGATGGAGCCGCTCAGTACAGAAGATATCGTCATTGCCAATATCGAAGCAGTTACCTGGACCAACGCGATGATGGATACGCTCTAGCGACTCTGCCGTTACCCACCCAGCCCATTTACCCTCAGTTACCCTCCAGCTAGCGGGGCAGAGCCCCAAGCAATTGGTGATAATAATAAAAATCGCCAAATATCTACTTTTGTACATTTATACGGTGGTACCTGATCCGGCTACATCGCCGTTTCACCAGCTTGTTTCGCTGCGTCACAAGTAATATCTCAACTGTAATTATCTGCCTGATAGCCCCTGTATGGGAATAAAGACCGTCCTTTACCAAAACCTGAATAACGGCTCATCAGTTCGAGTAATTTATATCCATATTTCACCAGTACAGTGCAATTTGGCAGTGAAATTAAGCACCTACAGAAAATAATTAATGAAAATGATGAAAATGACGATAATGATGAATATACTAATTGTATTAATTTTTGTAAGGTTTTAAATTCTCATCAAAACATATGTTTATGGAAAATCATGAGGCGCGATATGCCTGAGAAGCACAAAGAATATTATTCCACACGTGAAGCCGCAGCAATTTTAAATGTGGCTGTCAGCACCATACAACTGTGGACAAATAACGGTTTATTGACTGCCTGGGTGACCGGTGGCGGACATCGCCGAATTACCCGAAGTTCGGTTGAGCATATTTTAAAGCAACAACAAGTTCTAACGACGAGCAGTGCAGCGGCACAATTGACCGTGATGGTAGTCGAAGACGATGCGCAGCAACTCAGGCTTTATGAAAAGCAATTCAAAGCCTCTCAACTGGATGTCAATGTCACTACCGCGACAGATGGTTACGAAGGCCTGATGAAAATCGGTCGCATTCTACCTGGTGTGATCATCGCCGATTTGATGATGCCAAATCTGGATGGATTTCAGATGATCAGAGCAATGAAAAAAATGCCCGAACTGCAGAACAGTTTGATTATTGTGGTAACCGGCTTGCGAGACGAGGAAATAAAAGCGAAGGGAGGTTTACCAGCAGATGTCCAAGTATTTGTTAAACCGGTTCCATTTGAAAAACTGGAAGTACTCATTAGCCAGCGTCTAAATATTAAAGCCGCATAAATTGTTGGTCAGAACAATGAAATATGCAAGAAATCTGATATGCGGGAGAACTACCTGATGTCTACACCTAACGTCATTATGTTACGAGATTCTATGGCTCTACCTCAATGCCTGGGTAATGATGTTTATGTTCTGATTAATGATACGCAATTATTGGATGATTTGGTTACAAGCATCCAGCAGGCACATTACAATATTCGTAGCTTTAAAAATATTCAGGCTTTGGAAGTTGCATGTAGCGAGGAATTACCCTCAGCTATTATCATGGAGCTTTATATTAAAGACGGAAATATTTTAAACCTGGAAAGTATTAATAATTTAACGAACCAGCTGGGCAAGAACGTACCTTTAATTTTTATTTCAGAACACGATAACATTGAAATGCGCCTTGCTGCAGCACGCGCAGGAGCGCACCGGTATTTTTGCAAACCGTTGAATACGAAATCTGTTGTACTTACGCTTGATGGCTTGACGTCGCATTCTCAGGTTGAGCCATATCGTGTGTTATTTGTCGATGACGATGAACTGATACTGGAATATTACGCAGAAGTAATGAATGGCACAGATATGCAGGTGTTAACCCTGTCCACTCCACTGGAGTGTTTAAAAGTATTAAAAGATTTTAAGCCGGATATTGTGGTCATGGATGTACATATGCCCGGGTGTTCAGGTATTGAGCTGGCCCAGGTGATACGACAGGACGACACCTGGGGACAAATGCCCATAATGTTTTTATCCTCGGAATCAAATCTGGACAGGCAGTTAGCGGCGATGAATCTGGGCGGTGATGATTTCTTGTCAAAGCCGATTGAACCCGGCACGCTGGTGGCGGCTATTAATGCGCGCGTAAAACGCTCACGACAGATTGGTCGCCTGACGGGTGAACTGCAACAAGCCTTGCTCGAAAGCAAATTCCAGCTGACAACAATGGATCAACACGACATCGTCAGTTCGGCAGATGTGGCCGGTAACATTATTGACGTGAATGATAAATTTTGCGAAATAAGCGGATTTAGCCGGGAAGAACTGCTTGGAAAAAATCATCGCTTGTTGAAATCCGGTTATCATCCTGATTCTTTCTATAAAGAGCTATGGCATACCATTTCCAAAGGTGAAGTCTGGCATGGCACGATATGTAACCACAAAAAGAATGGCGATGAATACTGGGTCGAGTCAACGATCGTTCCCTTTCTGGACGAAAAGGGAAAGCCATATAAATATGTATCAGCGCGTACCGACATTACCTCACTCAGGAAAAGTGAAGAACGTTTGAATCGCAGCCAAACGATCGCGGATATGGGCACATGGGACTGGAATATTCGGAAAGACAGCGTTTATTGGTCTGACAAGGTTAAAAAATTGTACGGTTACACGCCCGAGCTGGAAAACATAACTTACGAACACTTTATCAAGATAGTGCACCCCGATGATCAGGTCGCGGTAAATAACGCGGTTACTGCCTGCCTGGAACAGGGAGTGAAATATAACATTGAACACCGTGTTGTTTGGCCGGATAACAGTGTGCATTGGATGCTTGAATGTGGTGACGTAATACGGGATAAAAATGGTAATCCGCTGCAAATGCTGGGCGTGGTGCAGGACATTACCGAGCGTAAACTCTACCAACAGAATCTGATAAAGAGTGAGCAGCAGCTCCGCGAAGCACAATCACTGGCGCGCATTGGTAACTGGCAGGCCAATTTACTCACCGGAGAGTTATCGTGGTCAGATGAAATATTCCGTATTTTTGGCTACAAGCCAGGAAGTTTTATCCCGAGTGTAGACAGGTTCATAGCGACAGTGCATCCCGATGACAGAGAGTTGGTAAATGCCAGCGAAACGCGGGCACAACAGACCGGACGCCATGATGTCGTACACCGAATTGTGCGCCCGGATGGTTCGATACGTCATGTGCATGAACTGGCGCGTGCAGAATGCGATTCGGCAGGCAAAATTGTGCGCCTGACCGGTACGGTGCAGGATATTACTGCGCGTATCGAGATCGAACATGCGCTGATCAAGGCACGCGAACATGCAGAACAAGCCAGCCTTGCCAAGTCACAGTTTCTTTCAAGCATGAGTCATGAATTACGCACGCCGATGAATGCCATTATCGGGTTCAGTCAGTTACTAAAAATCAACCCGAAATATCCCCTTAATGATTTTCAGGAAGACAGCGTCGATGAGATTCTCAGCGCAAGCCAGCATTTATTATCATTAATTAATGATGTGCTCGACCTGGCGAAGATAGAAGAAGGTAACATCGAGCTGGATATAGAAGATGTGGTTATGAGTGAAGTAATTTTTGATTGTCTGCAAATCATTACACCGATGACGCAAATGCGTGGAATCGAAATCACTTTTACAAAAAACGGAAAAACTGTTTCGATTGATGGCTTGCCATCATTCACAAATACAGTACGCGCAGATCGAGCCAGACTCAGACAGGCACTGCTGAACTTGTTGAGTAATGCAATCAAATATAACAGTGACAACGGCAAAATAAGTATTAGCTGTCAATATACAGACAATAACCAGACCCGCATCAGTATTACTGATACCGGATCCGGGCTGAATGCGAAGCAACAAGATAAACTGTTCAAACCATTTAATCGACTCGGCATAGAGCAGTCAAATGTCGAAGGTGCGGGAATCGGTCTGGTTATTACGAAAAATATTATAGAAATGATGGATGGAAAGATCGGTGTGTCCAGTCAGCCAGGTAAAGGGAGTACTTTCTGGTTTGAATTGCCCGGTGGCGTGGTGGAAATACAGACAAAAAATGGAAGTGCAAACCAGCAATGAACAATCACACAACAAAACTGATATATCTGCCGTGCATACGATACTTTATATAGAAGATAATCCGGCCAACTTACGCCTGGTCCAGCAGATTTTATCCCGACTATCGGATATGAAAATGCTTGCCGCACATGCGCCAGCACAGGGCATCGAGCTGGCAGGCGAACAGCAGCCTGATTTAATACTGCTTGATATTAATTTGCCCGACATGGATGGTTACGAAGTATTAAAGACGTTGCGAGAAAATACAGTAACGCGACATATACCGGTTATCGCCATAAGTGCAAATGCAATGGCGAAAGATATTGAGTCAGGATTAGAAGCAGGTTTCGATGACTATATTACCAAGCCGATTGACGTATCAAATTTACTACACAAACTGGAAAACACTCTACAGAAAAATACCCGCGGCAATGATCGCAAGGGGATTGAATGTTGAGAAATTTTTTCAACAGAATGCAGCCTGCCACGCTTGCCGGCAGGGTTCTTGTTCGTGTTGCGATTAGCGTAGCCATTGTTATTGCTGGAATGACAGCCGTAACCTATTACTATGTTGCCAATACCGTCAAGTCACAGCATGTTTCTCATCTTGAGAAATACATTATTGAACGCACACAACGTGAGCACGATATATTTCAACTGGCAGAAAATAACCACGCAGTCCTGAAACGTGAAGTATTATCACGATTACAATATTACGGAAACAGTGACCCGCAAGTGACATTCAACAATAAGGTCAGTCGCTTCCCGGATGGCACGCATCGTACAACATTAAAAAACTTTGATGGCAGCAGAGAGGCGTTTGTCTTTATAGGTAAAGATGTAAAAATCGATGCCGACATCAGACGCCGTGTAATGGTGTTTATGGAATTAAGTCAGGAATTTGGTCGTGCCTGGCACCATAAATTTCAGAATCTCTACTTTACGACACCGGAAAACATTCTTGTTGGCTACTGGCCAGAGGTGCCGGACTGGGCGCACAACTTGCCGGCAGACATGTACATGCCAAACGAAGAATATGTCTGGATAGCGGATAAAAAACATAACCCTGACCGGATGAGTGTCTGGACCGGCCTGTTCCATGATATTGGCAGCAAAAAATGGATGAGCTCGCTGGAAACACCCGTTGATATTGACGGACGGCACATTTCAACCATTGGCCATGACCTGACCTTGAATGAATTATATGAACGTACGATCAATGATCATTTAGATGGCGCGTATAATTTTATTATCCATAAAGACGGTCGTTTAATTGTACATCCGGATATGGCGAGATTAACCGGGGTAAAACAAGAACTCTCCGAGTTTGACTTCAGGAATAACTCGCATATCGAACATATCTATCCGGCAATTCTAAATAACAAAACCAGAAACCATGTTATTGAACTGGAAGCATACGATGAATACATTGCGGTTGGCTATATGGAACATCCCGAGTGGTATTTTGTATCAGTAATTCCACGTTCGATAATAACAGCAGCAGCCTTTGACGCGGCAAGTGTCATTTTATTGCTTGGTCTTATTTCGCTTGTTATCGAATTGATTATATTTTTTCTGATTATTAATCGTCACATTAAAAAGCCATTGCGCAAAATTTTGAAGGGTGTGCAGCGGGTTGCAGATGGAGAGTTGGATATAAAACTCGACGTCAATTATGACTATGAATTAAAGGCGCTAAGCACAGCATTTAACAACATGACTGTTTCACTATTGCAACATGAGAAGCAGTTGCAATTTAGTGTCAACATGTCCAGGGCCATGACCAGCGCCCTGTCAACCTATGTCACTCAGCAAGAGAATATTCGCATAATATTTAATCAAATGCTGGATGATATTTTGCGTATTACAGACAGTGAGTTCGGTTTTATTGGTGAAATTAGATACGAAAATGATACCCCCTATGTAAAAACGCACGCGATTACCGATATCTCATGGGATGATGTATCAAGACAACGCTATACGAAATTTGCTGGTGAGGGAGTGGAATTTCATGATTTAAATACCTTGTATGGTGAAGCAATTCGAACGCAAAGTGCAGTCATCAGTAATGACCCGCAGCATGATGTACGAAGCGCAGGCTTGCGTGACGGACATCCGCCATTACATGCATTTCTTGGTGTGCCACTCATACTGGGCGATAACATGGTTGGTATGGTCGGCATTGCCAACAGACCAGGTGGATATAGCCAGGAATTGGTAAACAGTCTGGAGCCGTTATTTACTACCTGTGCCAGCGTGATTGATGCGGTACAAAAACATAATGAAGCCAAATTGGTTGAGCAGGCACTTGCTTATGAACAAGAGCGTCTGCGCGCAACCTTTGAACAGGCTGCAGTGGGCATGGCGCACATCGCACTGGATGGTAAATGGATTAAGGTCAATGCCAAACTGGCGGACATTACCGGCTACACGGTCGCTGAACTGTTAGCGATGTCAGTTGATGAAATAACTCATCCTGATGATATCGAAAAGATTCATACGTATATGGAACAAATGACTCGCGGTGAAATCAGGGAGTTTGCGACCGAGAAACGCTACATCAACAAAGATGCCTCCACTGCGTGGGTGCATGTAACCGTCAGCCTGATATACGGAAACGATGAAGAACCCGGTCACTTTATTTCTATTATAAATGATATCTCGGATAAAATACTGGCAAGAGAAGAATTGTATGATGCAGTGCAATTGCTGGACAACATAATTGAACATTTACCAGTTATGATTTTTTTAAAACATGCAGACGATCTGCGTTTTAAACTGGTTAACACAGCAGGTGAGAAGTTGCTGGGCATAAAACGAAGTGAATTAATCGGCCGTAATGACTATGATTTTTTCCCCAACCAGCAGGCGGAGTTCTTTACCGGCGTGGATCGCAGCGTCCTGGCGAGAAACACGCTTCTGGATATTCCTGAGGAAAAAATTGACACGCCACAGGGTACTCGTATCCTGCATACACGAAAAATTGCCTTGCGTAATCGCTACGGCAAAACCGAATACTTGCTGGGTATATCGGAAGACATAACCGAACAAAAGTTGCTTGAGAACGAGCTGGAAGGATATCGAAATGTGCTCGAAGAAATTGTCGATGAACGCACGGCAGAGCTTGTGGCAGCGCGTGATTTGGCGGACAAGGCAAATTCAGCAAAATCAGAATTCCTGTCGCGCATGAGCCATGAATTACGCACACCGTTAAATGCAATCCTGGGGTTCGGACAATTACTCGGACTTGATGCAGAAAAAATGACGGCGGATCAATCTGGCAACGTAACGGAAATTATCGATGCAGGCAATCACCTGTTAACACTAATTAATGAAGTACTGGATCTGGCGAAAATAGAATCGGGTAAAATAGAAGTGAAATTAACAAACGTTCGACTGGATGATCTGCTTATGAAATGCATTTCATTAATCGAAAATTCAGCAAATGAACGTGGAATCGAAATCATTAACCACGTTAACGGTAATTACAGTGTGCAGGCTGATGAAGTCCGAATAAAACAGGTATTACTAAACCTGTTGATCAATGCGGTAAACTACAATTCACCACAGGGAAAAATTATTCTCACTTGCAAGAAAGTTGCTGGTGATCGACTGAGGCTGTGCATAACTGATACGGGTGCAGGTTTATCTAAAGAAGAGCTCGATAAATTATTTACAGCGTTTGAACGTTTGCCAAATGCAGCGGGCATAAAAGGATCGGGTATTGGCCTGGTCATTTCACAACACCTGGTAGAACTCATGTCAGGCGCTATCGGTGCTGAAAGTACGCCCGGCGAAGGTAGTACCTTCTGGGTTGAACTCATGCCAGGAAAGGCAGCATAAGTTATGAATAACAATATCAAACATGCAAACATTATGATCGTGGATGATGAGCCGGCTAATGTCAGGTTGCTGGAAAAAATGCTTGATTTTAGCGGCTATAAAAATGTCGTCAGTACATCGGATCCGTATAAGGTACTGCCGATGTTTGAAAAGCACAATTGTGACCTGATTCTTCTGGACCTCAATATGCCGGAGCTTGATGGCTATGGTGTGATAGAACAGCTGCAGCAGATCGCAAAAGAAACATTACCACCAATTCTGGTGTTAACGGCTCAGAATGCGAAAGATTTTCGCCAGCGTGCACTGAATAATGGTGCGCGCGATTTTGTAAGCAAACCTTTTGACGCTGACGAACTGTTGTCACGCGTACATAACTTGCTTGATATGCAATTGGCGCACAAATTTATGCAACAGCAAAATGAAATACTCGAACAAAAGGTTCTGCTGCGAACACAACTTATAACCGATACACGATTGCATATTGTGCGTTGCCTGGGCCGTGCTGCGGAATACCGCGATAATGAAACCGGACTGCATATAATTCGTATGAGCAAGGTGGCGGTGGTCCTTGGCAAAGCTGCCGGAATGGACGAAGAACAGTGTGACTTGCTGCTTAATGCGGCGCCTATGCATGACATCGGCAAGATTGGCATACCTGACAGAATCCTGCTGAAACCTGGCAAGCTCGATGCCGAGGAATGGGAATGCATGAAAACGCATACGCAAATCGGCGCGGATATTCTGAGTAACGATGATTCTGAACTCATGCAAATGGCACATGCGATCGCCTTGACACACCATGAAAAATGGAATGGCAAAGGTTATCCCGCAGGTCTGGCTGGCGCTGATATACCGCTGGTAGGTCGTGTTACGGCACTGGCGGATGTATTTGATGCACTGATTTCTGAACGGCCATACAAAAAACCCTGGTCGCTTGAAAAGGCGATGAATTTAATTCAAAGCGAAAGTGGTCAACATTTTGACCCGGCATTGGTTGAAATATTTATGGATCATATTCCTGCCATTCTCGAGATAAATAAAAAATATGCAGAGCCTGAAATGGAGACAAGCATGGACAGCGAGAATTTAACGGATTTAAATTCGACTACTCAAGGACCTGCAACTGAATTGGGGGCACGTAATAATGAAGTTTAAGTCGATCGACCTGATACGAAAATATTGGCCAGCATGGGTTATTTTAACCGTGCTTGTCGGCATTGCCTTTGTTATTCCGGAGAGCGGTAAGTCCTGGTTCACCGTATTTGCTTTGCTTGCGGTTTCACTTGTCTGGTTCAGGCTTTTGACAAACAAAGAGCCGGAAAATATTGTATCGAATCAGGTGAGTGATGTTAAGTTGGCGCAGGATCGACAGATCAAGGAATGTTTTAATAACCTGATCGGTGCATCTGAGTGTGAACTTCCCCCGGTGATTGAAAGTCTTGATCAGCTGCAAAATGTCATTTCTGATGCAAGCGGCAAGTTGCACACCAGTTTTAACGGGCTGACAGAGAATTCATCAAAACAGAGTCGACTAACGCTGGATATCATTGACAAACTGCGTGCCAAAGAGGTCAGTGATGAATCAATGCTTGTGTTTGATAAATTTGCCCGTGAAACATCCCAGGTGCTGGGTGATTATGTTGAGTTAACGGTGACAGTGAGTGATAAAAGTATCGCTGCCGCACACAAAATGCAGGACATGATTGAGCAAATGGATGCAATGTATAAATTGCTGAATGAAGTAAAGTATCTGGCAAATCAGACCGGGTTGTTGTCGCTCAATGCATCCATAGAAGCGGCACGCGCCGGTGAATCTGGTCGCGGCTTTGCAGTGGTAGCCAATGAAGTACGTAATCTGGCAGAAAAATCCGCGAGTCTGAATACCGAAATTCATGAACACGTCAGCCTTGGTCGCGCGACATTGAGTGAAACAAATGAGATCGTCGGTGAAATTGCTTCCCTTGAAATGTCACATGCACTGGGAGCCAAGGATAATCTTGATAATATGATGCAGGAACTTGATCAGGTCAGTCGTTTTGTTTCAGAAAGTCTGCGTACATCTGCCGAAATTACAACGGCTATTCAGAATGATGTAAGTACAGCCGTCATGGCCCTGCAGTATGATGATATGGCAACACAATTAATCGCGCATGTAAGAAACTGGCTTGCCGATGTATCGAATGGCGTTGCTTCCACAAATGCATTGCTTGAAGACGAAGATGTGACCGACCTTTTGTTAATAGTGAATCGTGTGTTACAGAATCAGATACAAGCCAATCCTGCATCACGGAAAGCAGTATCCTCTACATCTATGGAACAGGGTGATGTAGATTTATTTTAATACGGTGGCTTATTATATGGAGATAATATTGTGGTGATAGAAACCAAAATTACAGAAGACAATGATGCGCTTCTTATCAGTATCAAGGGAAAATTTGATTTTTCCATGCTGAATGACTTCAGACAGGCGTATAGCGACAAGTCCGCAACATACAAACATGTGGTGCTTGATATGCGCGGCGCATCGACGATTGACAGTTCCGCATTAGGTATGTTGTTAAACATGCAGCGCTATCTGAATAAAGGTGATGGCGAAATACGGATCATAAACTGTAATGACGACGTAACGAAAATATTCCAGATCTCACATTTCGACAAGAAGTTTACCATCGAGTAATCGTTTGTGAAGAAAATCCTTATAGTTGATGATATCGAAGCAAACAGAAAATTGCTGCGTGGAATATTGTCTACAATCGGGGCTTTTGAATATTGTGATGCAGTTAATGGGAAGGACGCTGTTGAACAGGTTGAGAAATGTTCACCCGATCTGGTGTTAATGGATATCAGTATGCCGGAGATGAATGGCTATCAATCAGCCACGGCGATAAAATCCATTACCGGAAATAACTATACCCCGATTATTTTTGTTACTGCACTGAGTGCTGAAGTCTGCCTTGCCAATGCGCTTACCGCCGGCGGCGATGATTTTATCAGTAAACCGTTAAGTGTTAGTGTGCTGGAATCAAAAATTAATGCGCATCTCCGTATTCGTGAGCTGAATCAACAATTAAACAGCCAGAATGAAAAACTTGTTAAATTAAACCAGCATCTTACGCGTGAACAGGAGCTTGTTGAACATTTTTTTGCAAGCGCCTTGCAAAAGAGTTTCCTCGATAAAGACATTATTAACTACCACATGTCACCCATGTCGGCATTCAATGGTGATTTATTGCTGGCGCAGCGCGGGCCAAAAGGCGGTTTGTATCTGGTGATGGGCGATTTCACCGGTCATGGTCTTACCGCAGCAATGGGCACACTGCCTGTAGCAATGATCTTTTTCAAGATGGCAAGCAAGGGAGTGGCGGTTGAAGAGATCGCACGTGAACTGAATAGCCAACTGCGAAAGCTATTGCCACTCGGAATGTTTTTCGCTGCAACCATACTGGAACTTAATCCACGTGGTGATATCCTGTCTGTCTGGATGGGTGGCATGCCTGAAAGTTTCTGGTTTAACACAGCGGGCAGTCTGAAAGGTGCCATAGCGGCGCAGCATATGCCACTGGGCATACTTGAAGATGCGGAATTTGATGCCACGACCGAAGTGTTCAGTGTCGAACACGGTGACAAGCTTTACCTCTACAGTGACGGGCTAACGGAGGCACAACATCCTGATGGCGAGATGTTTGGATACGACAGGTTGCAGCAATGTCTGGTTTCAGGCAAAACAAATCGCATACTTAATGTGCTAAGTACACTGGCCGATTTCATCGGTGTTGAAGACCAGAGTGACGATATTACACTTGTGGAATTAACCTGCCAGGAAATACCAGCAGCACCATCTGAAGCTGACACTCAAATTACAAACAACATGGAACGTGCTTTACCCTGGCATTTTTCAATATCACTTTCAGATGATGACATACGTCGACCAGATTCTGTTACCGAACTGTCAAACATTCTCGGTGCAATGCCTGCACTGGCAGCACATAAGGGCGTATTACATGTGGTGCTTTCAGAAATGTATGCCAATTCTATCGACCACAGCATTCTGGAACTGGATAGCCTGCAAAAGACCGATGAAGAGCAATTTGTTGAATATTATCGGCAACGTGATTTACAGTTACAAGCGTTGCAAGGTGCTTATATCAAATTTGATTTTTCATTTTATACAGATAATGAACAGCAGCGACTTCAAATCAGGATAAGTGATAGTGGCAAAGGCTACCAGGGTCACACCACACTGCATGCGGAAGACAGACTGCATGGTCGAGGAATGACAATCATTAACAATTTTTGTGATGAGGTTATGTTCTCTGCAGATGGGAAAACGCTCAATGCGGTTTTTCGTCTGTCAGCCTGATATTAGTAACAAAGAAGTATCGAACCAATCTGATTGAATTCCAAAGATGGTGCCGAGAAGAGGGTGAGCAGGAAATAGAAAACGCGTAAGCGTTTTCACCTGATATTACAAGGGAACGCCCGTAGCTCATTGGCTGGCTGGACAAAATTGTCTGGAACAATTTTGAATGCACGTAGTGCAACCCCGTAGGGGTGAGGCACAAGGACGTGCCGAATAATAGTCCTCTTTTTTCTTACGAAGTGGGCACGAGCCAGTTGTAAGTCGTGTTCAGAAGTAATGAGTGATGGTGCCGAGAAGAGGGTGAGCAGGAAATTGAAAACGCGTAAGCGTTTTCACCTGATATTACAAGGGAACGCCCGTAGTTCATTGGCTGGCTGGACAAAATTGTCTGGAACAATTTTTTGAATGCACGTAGTGCAGCCCCGTAGGGGTGAGGCACAAGGACGTGCCGAATAATAGTCCTCTTTTTTCTTACGAAGTGGGCACGAGCCAGTTGTAAGTCGTGTTCAGAAGTAATGAGTGATGGTGCCGAGAAGAGGACTTGAACCTCCACTGGGTTACCCCAACTAGCACCTGAAGCTAGCGCGTCTACCAATTCCGCCACCTCGGCAAAGGTGATTACCGCGTTTTCATTCGGTAAGGGCGGGAACTTTACCTGCCACCCGGCAAACTGTCAATTATCTCCGGATAATTTCCCAAACAATGTTAAACTGGCGTTTTAACCGATAAGAATTAAATGAGCAAAAAGAAATTTACCAAAAAAGACCCGTTTGCCGCCCGCGAAGCGGAGAACTACAGCGCGCCAATAGCCAGCCGTGAACTCATCATGGAGTTACTCGAGACTACCGGTGTCCCGATGGGACGTAAAGAAATTGCCCAGGCGCTGGCATTAAGCAATGAAGAGGATATCGAGGCGCTGCGCAGGCGTTTGCGTGCCATGGAGCGAGACGGACAGGTTATTTTTAATCGCCGCGGCGGCTATGGCCTCGCACACAAAATGCACCTCATCAAGGGCCGCATCATTGGCCACCCGGATGGATTCGGCTTTCTGAAGCCGGAAGACGGCAGTGATGATCTCTATATAAATGCGCGCGATATGCGCACCGTCTTGCACGGTGACGTCGTTATGGTGCGGGTGGCAGAAATTGACCGGCGCGGGCGTCGTGTTGCCAAATTAGTGGAAATACTGGAACGTGCCAATGATGAAATCGTTGGCCGACTGTTTATTGAAGGCGGGGTCGGATTTGTTGCGCCCGACAACAAGCGTTTGAGCCAGGATATCCTGATTGAAAAAGATAACCTGAATGGCGCCACACACGGGCAAATTGTGAATGTTGAAATCCTTCAGCAGCCTACCTTTGCGCATCAGGCGCTGGGTAAGGTGGTTGAGATTCTCGGTGATCATATGGCGCCCGGTCTCGAGATCGACATTGCCATCCGCTCGCATGATATTCCCAACAGCTGGCCACCGGAAGTTGAAGAAGAGTGTCAGCACTACACCCCAGAAGTAAAGGACGCCGACAAACAAAACCGCGTCGATATTCGTCAGTTACCGCTTGTGACCATCGACGGCGAAGACTCGCGTGACTTTGATGATGCGGTTTATTGTGAACGCACCAATAAAGGCTGGCGTGTGATCGTGGCCATCGCCGATGTATCGTTTTATGTACAGGATGATTCGGCACTGGATCTGGAAGCACGTGAACGTGGTAACTCGGTTTATTTTCCGGAACGCGTCATACCCATGCTGCCCGAAGTCTTATCCAACGGTTTGTGTTCACTCAATCCACATATCGACCGCCTGTGTATGGTTTGCGAAATGCAAATCAGCGAGCGTGGCACAATCCAGGGTTATGAATTTTATAACGGCGTGATGCATTCCCACGCGCGTATGACCTACACACAGGTCGGCGCAATTCTCGATGGTGATGAAGAACTTCGACAAAAATACAGTGCGTTGTTACCTCAATTTCTGGAACTGCATGCCTTATATAACGCGATGCGTAAACAACGTTCGCAACGCGGCGCGATTGATTTTGAAACCACCGAAACGCGCATTATATTTGGTGAAGGCAACAAGATAGATCGTATTGTGCCGGTGATACGCAATGATGCACATAAAATCATTGAAGAATGCATGATTACTGCAAACGTCGCGACGGCAGACTACTTGTTAAAAAATAAAATCCCGGCATTGTATCGCGTGCATGATGGGCCGAAGGCCGAAAAGCTGGAAAGCCTGCGCACCTTCCTGGTTGAATTTGGATTAAAGCTGCAGGGCGGTGACAAACCCCAGGCAAAAGATTACGCGAAAATATTATCAACTATGGGCGATCGGCCTGACCAACATTTAATACAAACCGTCATGTTACGCAGCTTGCAGCAAGCGGTTTACAGCCCCGACAACCTTGGCCATTTTGGCCTCGCCTATGATGCCTATGCGCATTTTACCTCGCCGATTCGTCGTTACCCGGATTTGCTGGTGCATCGCGCCATCAAACATATTTTATCCGGGCAGCCGGTCAGTGCGTTTACCTACAAACTTCCGGACATGCTCATGTTTGGCGAGCACTGTTCCATGACCGAACGCCGCGCCGATGAAGCAACGCGTGATGCCACCGACTGGCTGAAGTGCGAGTACATGCTGGAGCGGGTCGGTGAAGAGTACAATGGTACCGTCAGCAGTGTGACCGGTTTTGGTTTGTTTATCGAACTGGATGATATTTATGTCGAAGGGCTGGTGCACATTACCAATCTGAAGAATGATTATTATGATTTTGATCCGATAAAACATGTACTGGCCGGTGAAAGTACCAACACCGTTTATCGTTTGGGTGATCGGGTGCGCGTACTGGTGACCGGCGTGTCACTGGAAGAACGTAAAATCGATTTTGAAATGGTCGAGCTGGTATCGCATCAGTTAGGCAAGGTTCATGGTGACATGGTAAATCGCCCTTCACGTTCACGTTCTGGCAAAAAGCGCAGTGGCAAGAAAAAAACAGCCAAAGCAAAAAACACCAACACGAATAGCAGCACCAATACACGAAGCAAGAAATCCGCCAATTCGAGCAAAAAACAAAGCAAGAAAAAAACCGGCAACGGCAGCAAGAAAAAACCAGGCAAAAAGAAAACGGCCCGAACAAAGCGTCGGCCCTAAACCATGGACAAGCACGAATACGTTTACGGTATGCACGCGGTACTGCGGGTATTAAAGCAGGACAGCGACAACGTCGATGTGGTCATGCTGGACAACAAGCGTCGCGATGAGCGTGCACGTGAAATTGAAGCGCTGGCCAGAACGGCAAAAGTCCGTGTTGAGCGCATCAAGGCGGAAGCCTTTCCTGAGGCGGTACAATCTGCCAAACATCAGGGCGTGGTCGCGCGGGTAACGGCGAGCATTGCGAAATCGGAACACGATCTGGCGGCGATTCTCGCGCAATTATCCACACCACCATTATTATTAGTGCTGGACGGCGTGCAAGATCCGCATAATCTCGGCGCCTGCCTGCGCAGTGCTGATGCTGCCGGTGCGACGGCGGTGATCGTACCGAAAGACCGCGCCTGCGGCATTACCGCGACGGTGCGCAACGTCGCCGCCGGAGCCGCCGAAACCGTGCCCGTTATCCAGGTAACCAATCTGGTGCGTTGCCTGAAAGACTTGCAGCAGCAAGGGGTGTGGGTATTCGGTACCAGCATGGCGGCGGATATTGCCTACCACCAGGCTGACATGACCGGGCCCACGGCCATCGTGATGGGTGCCGAAGGCGAGGGCATGCGGCGCCTGACTGCGGAAACCTGCGACCAGCTGATGTCGATTCCCATGCTCGGGCAGGTCGAAAGCCTGAATGTGTCGGTCAGTAGCGGCATATGCCTGTTTGAGGCAGTGCGGCAACGTCAATACAGCTCGCCGACTAAATAGCTAATTAGGCTAAATAGCTACTTTTCAGGCACATTGGTTGTTCTTTACCCCCAATCTCCGGTAGAATGCGCGGCTCACCCGGCCTTGCAGGCACCGCCGGACAAAGTCGGGTGAATAAATCAGATATTTCCTTGCTCCACCACCCCATATATTTGGGTGATGGGGGGCGATAAACCACAAGGGAGTTGCATATGCGACACTATGAGATCGTTTTTCTGGTGCATCCGGACCAGAGCGAGCAAGTACCGGCGATGGTAGAACGTTACCGCGCCAACATCGAAGAAAAAGGTGGCAAAATCCATCGTCTGGAAGATTGGGGTCGACGCATGTTGGCTTATCCAATCCAAAAAATTCACAAGGCACATTACATACTGATGAATATCGAGGTCAATCAAGAAGCGCTTGATGAGCTGGTCAGTGCATTCCGTTTTAATGATGCTGTTATTCGTCACATGGTCATTAAATGTGATGCTGCGATTACCGAGCCATCATTTATGGCGCGTAAAGACGAGCGTGAAAATGATCGGGACCGTGATCGCGACAGGGATCGTGATCGCGACCGTAATGATAATTTTGATGATGAAGCAGCAGGTTAAGGAGGAGTAATACTATGTCACGTTTTTTCCGTCGTCGTAAATTTTGCCGCTTCACCGCTGATGGTGTCGATGAAATTGATTACAAAGATATCGCCACATTGAAGGCAAACATCACCGAAAGCGGCAAGATTGTTCCCAGCCGTATTACGGGTACCAAGGCACGTTATCAACGTCAATTGGCTCGCGCAATCAAACGCGCACGCTATATCGCGTTGATTCCGTACACTGATAAACACAGTTTGTAAGAGGTACGCAGGAAATGGAAGTTATCTTGTTAGAAAAAGTAACCAATCTGGGCAACCTTGGCGATCGCGTCAATGTACGTTCGGGTTATGGGCGTAATTTTTTGATGCCACAAAAGAAAGCCGTGCCGGCCACTGAAGCGAACATCAAGGTGTTTGAAGAACGTCGTGCAGAGCTAGAACAAAAAGCACAGCAGATTCTGGAAGCCGCGCAGGCATTGGCCGCTAAACTGGCAGATGTGGGTTCGATTACCATGAAAGCCCTTGCTGGTGATGAAGGCAAGCTGTTTGGTTCCATTGTGGTGAATGATATTGCCACTGCATTAACGGCTGCCGGTGTTGAAACACAAAAACAACATGTCAGTATGCCGGAAGGTCCTATTCGCACCATCGGTGAACATGAAATCGCCATTCATTACCATGGTGATGTTGTGCAAACCATCAAGGTGATTGTGGAAGCCGAATAGTAAGCTGAGCATTTACAATTACTTGCTTGTTTTACACTGAACAAGCATGAATAAACTGAACTAACCCGATGAGTATCGCTACTGATCGGGTTTTTCATTTTTGCAAGTTTATAAATAAAATTTTATCGTCCGAATGGTGAGTGTTTCGCTTTTTATACACGCTGAATATTGTTATCCTGAATGCCTGTGTGAATGAATGATTTACTATTTCTGTATACACTAATGCACCTGATTTATATCAATCATAAATTAAAAAAGTTACCTGATTAAAAAAATGCCTGAAGTCAGTTCCATCCAAAATTCCGCTGCAGCCGAATCGTTAAAACTGCCACCATTTTCTATTGATGCAGAACAGGCTGTATTGGGTGGCCTGTTAATTGATAATGAAGGTTGGGAAAAAATTGCCGACCTGCTGTCCAAAGTTGATTTCTACCGTCGTGACCATGGCATCATATTTGATGCGATTTCCGTGCTTGCCGAACGGGATGATCCGTTTGATATTATTACCCTCTCAGAATGGTTGGCCAAGAATAATGAGCTGGAATCTGTCGGTGGTCTGAGTTATCTGGGCGCACTGGCAAAAAACACCCCGACTTCAGCCAACCTGCAGGCCTATGCGAAAATAGTCCGCGAAAAATCCATCCTGCGGCAACTTATCAAGGTTTCGACACAGGTTGCCAACAATGCCTATAACACCGAAGGGCGTACCAGCGCGGCGATTCTGGATGAAGCCGAGCAAATGGTCTTTCAGATTGCAGAACAGGACGCCAAGCAACGCCGGGGTTACCAGCCAATTAATAACCTGTTAACCAAGGCGATTGATCGCATCGATGCGTTGTATCAAAGTGGTGATGCCTTCACCGGTGTACCGACCGGTTTTGATGGCTTTGATACCATGACATCCGGATTGCAGGCGGCGGACCTGGTGATTGTGGCCGGTCGTCCCTCGATGGGTAAGACATCCTTTGCGATGAACATTGCAGAAAATGCCGCGATAAAACACAAAAAGTCAGTCGCTGTGTTCAGTATGGAAATGCCCGGCGATGCGCTCGTTATGCGTATGCTGGCATCGTTAGGCCGCATCGATTCCAACAAGGTGCGTACCGGTAAACTTGACGATACAGACTGGCCACGCCTGACGTCGGCGGTCGGCATTTTGAACGAAGCGCCAATATTTATTGATGACACACCCGCGTTATCACCTATGGAAATTCGCGCCCGCGCACGACGTATCAAACGTGAGCACGGACTGGATCTGATTGTGGTGGATTATTTGCAGTTGATGCAGTTGTCCAGTTCATCTGAAAATCGCGCTACCGAAATTTCTGAAATTTCGCGGGGCTTGAAAGCATTGGCCAAGGAACTCAGTGTGCCGGTGATTGCCTTGTCACAGTTAAACCGTTCACTTGAACAACGTCCCAACAAACGTCCCATTATGTCTGACTTGCGTGAGTCGGGTGCGATTGAGCAGGATGCCGATGTCATTGTCTTTATTTATCGCGACGAAGTGTATAACGAAGAAAGTCCGGATAAAGGTACGGCAGAAATTATTATTGGCAAACAGCGTAATGGCCCGATTGGCACCTCGCGTCTGACCTTCCTTGGTCGCTATACCCGATTCGAAAATTTTATTCATAGTGGTTCTTATGGTGAATCGGCACCACCATCTTATGGACCGGATGATTACGGGATGAATGATCAGGGACCCGGCGAATAATGAGCCGCATCGCGACGGCAACCATCAATCTTGATGCGCTAAAACATAACCTTGAAGTGGCGCGCGCCGCTGCACCACAATCCAGTATCATGGCTGTCATAAAAGCCGATGCCTATGGTCATGGCATGATACGTGTTGCGCAGGCAATCGCAAATGATGCCGATGCCCTCGCTGTGGCCTCCATAAATGAAGCGATTCAACTTCGTGCCGCGGGAATTAAAGCGCCGGTGACAATTCTCGAAGGTTTTAATACCGTTGAAGACTTGCAACGCATCGCCGAACATCATCTTGATGTAGTTGTACATCACTCCAGCCAGCTGGGATTATTTACCCTGGCAAAAGATATCCAGGCATTAACTGTCTGGTTGAAAATCGATACCGGTATGCACCGGCTCGGTTTTAAACCGGATGATGTCATCGACGTTATCAAAACACTGCAAACCTTTCCCTTTATCCAGGATTTAAAACTCATGACACATTTTGCCAATGCAGATGATCGTGATCATCCGCAAACGCAGGCACAAACAGAGTTGTTTACAGAAATCGCAGGTAAAACCACCTGCGAAACAAGTCTGGCGAATTCTGCGGCTATTTTGGGTCATCCGGCTTCGCATACGGAATGGGTGCGCCCCGGTATTATGTTGTATGGCGTCAATCCATTTATCGATGGAAAAGAGCTGGACGTATTTTTACAACCGGTCATGACATTAAAATCGGCATTGATTTCTATTCAGGAATTAAAGCAGGGTGACACGATAGGCTATGGCAGCAGTTATACGTGTCCGGAAGATATGCGAGTTGGTATTGTTTCGATAGGCTATGGTGACGGTTATCCACGCCATGCGCCATCCGGTACACCGGTGTTGCTGAACGGCCAACGTGTCGAACTTGTCGGACGTGTATCCATGGATATGATCATGGTCGACTTACGCACTCAATCCGAAGCACAGATAGGTGATGAAGCCATATTATGGGGCGAAGGTTTGCATGTAGAAGAAATCGCACAGCATGCTGGTACTATTGGCTACGAATTATTATGTGGCGTGACACGGCGCGTGCAATTCAGCTATATCGAAAACTAATTGAACTTTAATTCACGAAAGTGAGACGGAAATTTATACATGGCCAAGGCAAAAGTAATTTACAGTTGCACCGCTTGTGGTGGCCAAACATCTAAATGGCAGGGCCAATGTCCTGATTGCATGGCGTGGAACAGTCTGGTTGAAGTTACCGCGGTGGCGAGTGAACGCAATCGTTATGCCGGCTTCACGGGCAAGACTACTAATCATGTACAAAGTCTCGCTACCATCGAACCTGACGAAGTTAAACGATTTAGTTCCAATATCGGCGAGTTTGATCGTGTACTGGGGGGTGGCATCGTACCCGGTTCGGTTGTCCTGATTGGTGGCGACCCCGGCATTGGTAAATCGACCCTGTTATTGCAAACAGTAGCCAGCATCGCGCGATCCTATTCCATATTATATGTTACCGGTGAAGAATCGCTGGAGCAGATCAGCTTGCGCGCACATCGTCTGCAATTACCCATCAATGATGTACGTGTCTATGCAGAGACCTCAACCGAAGCCATTCTGCACGCCGCACAACAGGAAAAACCGAAAGTCATTGTTATTGATTCGATTCAAACCATGTTTACTGAAACCATTCAGTCTGCGCCCGGTGCGGTCGCGCAGGTACGCGAAACCGCCGCCCAATTTGTGCGTTACGCCAAACAAACCCAAACGGCATTGTTTCTCATTGGTCATGTCACAAAAGAAGGCACGCTGGCCGGTCCGCGTGTGCTGGAGCACATGGTCGATACTGTATTGTATTTCGAAGGTGAAAGTGACAGCCGCTATCGTTTAATTCGCGCCATTAAAAACCGTTTTGGTGCGATGAATGAACTGGGTGTGTTTGCCATGACCGACCGTGGTTTAAAAGAGGTGACCAACCCTTCGGCAATTTTCTTGTCGCGACATGAACAGGCCGTGCCGGGCAGTGTCATCATGGTGACCATGGAAGGCAGTCGACCCATTCTCGTTGAAGTGCAGGCGCTGGTCGATGAAAGTCAGTTAGCCAATCCGCGTCGAGTCACGACCGGTCTGGAACACAATCGTCTGGCCATGTTGCTGGCGGTACTGCATCGACACACGGGTATCGTGACGTTTGATCAGGATGTGTTTGCCAATGTGGTCGGCGGGGTGAAAGTATCCGAAACCGCGGCAGACCTGGCCGTGTTACTCGCAGTCATTTCCAGTTTGCGCAATAAACCCTTGCCACAAGATCTGATCGTATTCGGCGAAGTTGGTCTGGCGGGTGAAATAAGGCCGGTGCCAAATGGCACAGAGCGTTTGGCCGAAGCGGCCAAGCATGGCTTCAAGCAGGCATTGATTCCCAAAGCCAACATGCCAAAAAATCTGCCCAAAGGTATGAGCGTGATGCCGGTGCAGCGCTTGAGTGAAGCGATCGATAATTTAAAACAGTAAAGGGTCGAATAAATTATTGGCGGGAAAAAGCGTTTAATCCTTCAATGCTATCAGTTCACTGTATTCACGTTTCAACATATTACTGTCGCCCAGATTCAACTCGACTAATCGATGCAAGTGTGTTGCACTGTCGACATCAATATAACTGTTCATCATGCCAATAAAACTTTCTCCGATGTGAATCACTTCAGCCTGGATTTTAATATTGATGTCACTGGGGTCGAGTTTCAAATCGACGATGACGTGATCATGCTCGGCGACTTGCCAATTTTCAGGGCGACTGATTTTTAAACCTTTTAGCGAGATATCAAGCAAGGCACAAGGCCATGACAGTTTATGTTGAGGTGAAAATATAACGGCGTTGGCCTGAAAGGGGATGCGGGTGAAATGCCGCTTATCAATCGCAGATCCGGATGTATTGTTGTTCATAACGCTAATGTTAGCAGCAGGCGTCACTTATTCCAGATAAAACTGCATTTTGATATTGCCGATAGTAATCGTGTCGCCATCGGTTAATTTCATTGGTTGCTCGACAGGATTACTGCCCACTTTTGGTGGATGCTTGCCTTCAAGATGTGAAATAAAATAACCGCCATTACGTCGTGCAATACAGGCAGTCGCTACGCCAGGTTTGCCGAGATTGGTCATGGAGCGATTCAGGCTCAAGGTTTTTCCCAAATTCTGTCCGCTCATGATTTGAATCCAGCCCAGGCGCTTGTCCAGTTCCATGGATGGCTCAGGTTCGGGTTCAGCCATGGTCGGGGTATCGTTGACGGGTTGTTTCTCAACGATTTCTTCCGGTTCTTCGGCATACTTGTAGGTGAGGGTGTGTTTACCGACACGAATCAGATCGCCATCTTTCAGGGTCACCTCACGGATTTTTTCCTGATTAACGAATGTCCCATCAGGTGTGTTGAGGTCTTTTAAAACCGTGCTGTGATTTTCCGTGATAAATTCGGCATGCTGCGGCTGGAGCGCCAGTGAATCAATGTGCAAGGTACAAGCCGGATCGCTACCGAGCACCATATGACCACGTAAAACGGGAAATACCCTGAGTTCCTGCCCTTTAAACGACAGTGTTAGCTTTGACAAGTTACGCCCCAAAAAACTGTTATATATCCATGTATTATAGACGGATTATAGACTGGCGGTGATGTGCTTGTACAACCTTGCATACCGTTTACTCCCGCGATGACACCGTTAATCTAGCCAGTTGGTTGATCTTCGACCGACTCTTGCGGTTTTTGCCAATTGGGTGTGACGTGGACCGTTTTGATGGCATTTTTGGTGGATTGCACGATTTCCATGGGATGGTCAGCGATCAACAAACTGGTACCGGTTTCTGGAATATGTTCGAGATACTCGATAATCAGTCCATTAAGTGTCTTCGGTCCTTCGGTGGGCAGCTGCCAACCTAACAGGCGATTCAGATCGCGAATCGTTGAGCTGCCATCGACAAGATAACTGCCATCTTCCTGCTGATGAAAATCTTTAACCGAGGCAGACGGATCACTGGTGAACTCGCCGACGATTTCCTCAAGTATGTCTTCCAACGTCACCAGCCCCTGGATATCGCCATACTCGTTTACGACAAAGGCGATACGTCGCTTTTCAGCCTGGAAATTGAGTAACTGTTTGTTCAGGCTGGTCGTGATAGGAACAAAATAGGCTTCACGAATAATTTCGCGCAAGGTGTCTTTTTGATCATCTTCTTTTTCAAACAGGTTAATCATGTTTCGCACATGCACGATACCAACCAGATTATCGATATTACCTTCGTAAACAGGCAAACGCGTATGCTGGCTGTTTATAATTTGTTGTTGTAGTGTGATCCAATCGTCTTGCAGGTCTATGCCGATAATTTCGTTGCGTGGCACCATGATATCTTCAACGGTGACTTTTTCCAGATCCAGGATACTCAATAGCATCTGGTGGTGTTCCTGTGGAATCATGGCACTGGCTTCATTGACAACAATGCGTAGCTCATCAGAACTCAGACTGTGTGTCGCGCTTTCTTTGCTGATACCAAGAATACGAAAAATCAAATGTGTGGTACGGTTAATCAGCCACACTGCCGGGTAGGTTATTTTTAACAATGGCAACAAAATATGTGCGGCCGGGAAAGCAAACCGTTCCGGGTGGATCGCGGCGAGCGTTTTGGGTGTTACCTCAGCAAAGATCATCACAATAAACGTCATCGCAACGGTCGAAATCAATACGCCGACATCACCAAACATAATGTAGCCAATGGCGTTGGCCAATGCGGCGGCAAAGAAATTCACAAAGTTATTACCCAGCAGGATCAGGCCAATCATACGTTCCGGCTGATTAATAAGTCGCAGTGCTTTTTTTGCACCTTTATGTTCCTGGTCGGCCAGATGACGCAAGCGATAACGGTTTAAACTCATCAAACCGGTTTCAGAACCTGAGAAAAAACTGGAGGCAAATATCAGAAAAACAAGTGCGCCGATGAGCACACTAAGGGGAATATCGATCAATGCAGGGAACCTTGTGTAGTGAACATAGTTATAGCGTTATGGATTGATGGGCAACTGTCAAGTTTTGAGGATAAGTTCCAGCACGACTTTTGAGCCGAAGTAGGCGAGCATCAGCAAAATAAAGCCGGTAAATATCCAGCGTAATGCGATTCTGCCACGCCAGCCGTATTGCCAGCGACCCCATAACAAAATGGCGAATACAACCCATGCAACACTCGAGAGAATGGTTTTATGCGCCAGATGTTGTTTTACCATATCTTGCAGGTAAGGAATGCCTGTCAACAGTGATAGCGTCAGCAACACAAAGCCGAATGCAATCATTTTAAAGAGCAGGTTTTCCATGGTTTCAAGTGCAGGCAAGGCACGAATAAAACCCTTTGGATTATGATTGTGTAATTGCAAATCCTGAAAATAAAGTAACAATCCCTGTAGTGCAGCAATGGTGAGGGCGCTGTAGGCAAGAATCGATAATACAATATGCAGTTCCAGTCCGGCGGGTAAATGCACTGGCAAGTAGACGTGTAACGAAGTGAATTCCCGTAATACAATCATGGCCATGGCAAAGGGGAATATTACTATGCCGAGAGACTCGACAGGTTGACGCAAACTGGCCACGATCAGCAAGGTAGCAACAAGCCAGCTGACAAGCGACAAAATACTGAAAATACTGACATCCAGCCCATGAATGGTGATCATGCTGCTATTGGTCAAAATCCAGACATGCAGAAGCGAGGCGGCCATGGCCACGAATGTGCTGGTATGTTTGTGCGGTGATGGTTGCTTGAAATTTGCTACCAATAATATGCTGGCAGCGCCATAACACAACAAGCAGGTGATTATAAGAGCAATATGCATGATTCAGTTCGTGTCGTTTATAAGGTCTGTTCTGAAGTATTTGCCAACATAATGGGAATTACTACGGCACATATTCATATTCATGCCGCTAGTACTAAAACACTAAGGACTTGTGACTGATTCCCAGCTTTCATTTGTACATTGTGTCATCATACCGTGCTCGCAAGCAGGGTAAAAGCAGAATAATTGCTAATGAACGGCGCAGTAAGTTTACTTACTCCAGTCTAAAACCAGACAGGTTTCAATTATCTATTATACTGAGCTAATGCTAACTCGTTCTGATGTGGATGGACATCGATGGATTTGACCGTACTTGGGTGCAGTGGCGGTATTGGAACCAATTTACGTACCACGACACTGCTGATTGACAACGATATATTAATAGATGCCGGCACCGGGGTAGGTGACCTGTCGCTCGATGCGATGGCGCAAATCAAGCATATTTTTCTCACGCATTCGCACCTCGATCACATTACCGGCATTCCATTATTTGTCGACAGTATTTTTGACCGCATTAAAACGCCCATCACCCTGTATGCGCAAGCAAAAACACTGGATGCCTTACAAAAGCATATTTTTAACAATGTCATCTGGCCTGATTTCAGTAAACTGCCCACTGCCGCACCAGTAATCTGCTATCGTGAAATTTCAGCAGGCGAAATCATTGAAATTGGAAATCGCACTGTAGAGGCCATCAAGGTTAAACATATCGTACCTGGTGTCGGTTACCGTGTGACTTGCCCGACCGGATCGTTTGCTTTCAGTGGCGATACCAGCACGAATGACTCCTTTTGGGAGGCGCTTAATGCCCATGATGGGCTTGATATCTTGCTGGTGGAGGCGGCGTTTGCCAATGCGGATATCGATTTATGTAAAAAAGCGGGTCACTATTGCGCGGAATTGCTGGGCAAAGATATTAAAAAACTGGCGCATCGTCCTCAAATCTACATCAGTCACAACAAGCCCGGTGCCGAAAACACGATATTCAACGAATGCCAACGGGCTCTTACCGGACACTCAGTACATCGCCTCACGGGTGATGCCCATTTCACGTTATAATCTCGCACTAACATTTTCGAATTGACGGAGTAAGCAATGTTTGATGGCTTGTCGGAGCGGCTGGGTAAAACTCTGCGTGATTTACGCGGTGTAGGGCGTATTACCGAAGACAATATCAAGGACACCCTGCGGGAAGTCCGCATGGCACTGCTGGAGGCGGATGTGGCCTTACCGGTGGTGAAAACCTTTATCGAGCAGGTACGTATAAAGGCACTGGGCGCCGATATCATCAAGAGCCTCACACCGGGCCAGGTATTTATCAAGATCGTGAATGATGAGCTGGTAGCCATCATGGGCGAGGCCAATGCGGCGCTCAATCTAAAGGCAACGCCACCGGCAGTAATATTGATGGCGGGTTTGCAGGGCGCCGGCAAGACCACCACGGTCGGTAAGTTAGCCTTGTGGTTGAAGCAAAATGAGAAAAAGAAGGTCATGGTGGTCAGTGCCGACATCTATCGTCCGGCGGCAATCAAGCAGCTCGAGACGGTGGCCCAGCAGGTCGAGGCGAGCTTTTTCCCGAGTGATACCAGTCAGAGTCCGGTCAACATTGCCCAGGCGGCCATACAGGCAGCTAAAATCCAGCATCAGGACGTATTGATTATCGACACCGCCGGTCGACTGCATATCGATAACGAGATGATGGATGAGATTAAGGCACTGCATCAGGCGGTCACGCCGATTGAGACCCTGTTCGTGGTCGACAGCATGACCGGCCAGGATGCAGCCAATACCGCCAAGGCCTTTGATGATGCCCTGCCGTTAACTGGTGTAATTTTAACCAAAACGGACGGCGATGCACGTGGCGGTGCCGCACTGTCAGTACGGCATATCACCGGCAAACCCATCAAGTTTCTTGGTGTGGGCGAGAAAACATCCGCCCTCGAAGCGTTCCATCCTGAGCGAGTGGCCTCACGTATCCTGGGCATGGGTGACGTGGTATCGCTGGTTGAAGATGTGCAAAAACACGTCGATGTTGAGCAAGCCCAGAAACTGGCCCATAAGCTCAAAAAAGGCAAAGGTTTCGATTTAACCGACCTGAAAGCCCAGTTTCAGCAAATGAAGAGTATGGGCGGACTCAGCAGCCTGATGGATAAATTGCCCGGTATGGGCAGTTTGCCGGCTGGCATGAAAGGTCAGCTCGATAATAGTGAGTTGGTGCGCATGGAAGCCATTATCGATTCCATGACCCCGCAGGAGCGCGCTTTTCCGGCGGTCATCAAAGGCTCGCGCAAGCGACGTATCGCTGGAGGTTCCGGCACCCAGGTGCAGGATGTGAACCGCCTGTTGAAGCAATTCATGCAAATGCAAAAAATGATGAAAAAGATGGGCAAAGGCGGTATGAGCAAGATGATGCGCCAGTTTAAGGGACAACTGCCCCCGGGATTGGGTTAGGGGGGCTAAATTGTTGAAATTAGTTGCACAAAGCCTTCACTTTTGTCCGTTTTTCAGTACAATGCGCATCCTGGATACTGCTCCGGAATTTCGCTCTGTGCTGCCACATCGGTGGAAGCATGGGGCTATTGGTGTTTCACAATAAATGATAGGTAACAGTTAAATATGGTCACCATTCGATTATCACGCGGCGGCGCGAAAAAGCGACCTTTTTACCACATTGTGGTGACTGACAGCCGTAGTCGCCGTGATGGCGCTTACATAGAGCGCGTTGGATTTTTTAACCCACGTGCAACCGGTCAGGAAGAACGTTTACGTATTGATCGTGCGCGTATTGAACATTGGTTAGGTCAGGGCGCGCAAAGCTCGGATCGCGTCAATAGCTTGTTAAAGCACAGCGCTTAATTTGAATCTGGTTTACGTCCAGCTCCGGTAGATTAACGATTGGGGTGACAAGCGTGAACAACAAACCGGACGAAATGGTCATTCTTGGCCAGATAACCGGTGTATTTGGTGTCAAAGGTTGGGTAAAAGTCTTCTCCTATACACAACCGGGCGACAACATACTGAAGTACAAGCAATGGTACCTGCAAGCTGAGAAAGCCAGGCAGGGAAATTGGCAAGCAGTGGAACTGGCAACAGGTCAATTGCACGGGAAAGGCATTATTGCCCAACTTGTCGGGATTAATGACCGCGACGAGGCTGCAAAAATTGTGCGAACAAAGATTGCTGTGCCACGAAGTGAGTTACCCGAACCGGAAAAAGATGATTACTATTGGCATGACTTAATCGGCCTTGAAGTGCTTAATATGGCCGGCCAACGTATCGGTAAAATCAGGCAATTTTTTGAAACCGGTGCGAATGATGTCATGATTGTCAAAGCAGGCGAACATGAACATCTGATCCCCTATGTATGGGAGCATGTGGTCAAGCATGTAGATTTAGTGGCTGGCACCGTGAAAGTTGATTGGGAAATTGACGAGTAACACACAGGTGAAGCGAGTGGTAACTGAAGCCGCATTACCGTCACGTTGAGGTTATGCATGCGAATACAGATTATAACCTTGTTTCCGGAAATGTTCGCCGCGGTTACCGGGTACGGTATAACCGGACGGGCCGTGAAACGGGAAATTATAGAAGTTGTCACCATTAATCCGCGGGATTATGTGACCAGCCGGTACCAATCGGTCGATGACAGACCCTTCGGTGGCGGACCCGGCATGGTGATGATGCATCAGCCATTGCACGATGCGATTAAGACCGCACGTAGCCAGAGCAGTAGTGATAATGTCCGGGTTGGTTATTTATCGCCGCAAGGTCGCAAGTTGAGTCAGGCTGCATTACAAGAGCTGGCGCAGCGTGACGAGATAATCCTTGTCTGCGGACGTTATGAAGGTATTGACGAACGGCTGCTACGATCCGAAATTGATGAAGAATGGTCAATTGGTGATTATGTAATAAGTGGCGGTGAGTTGGCTGCCATGGTGATGATCGACGGCATGACGCGATTATTGCCAAATGCCCTGGGGCATGAAGATTCTGCCACAGAAGATTCATTCAGCGCAGGGATTCTGGATTACCCGCACTACACGCGGCCAGAAATGATAGGCAACATGAAAGTACCGGATGTACTGTTAAGTGGTGACCACCAGGCGATTGCCAGATGGCGGAATAAACAGGCACTTGGCAGAACATGGTTAAGAAGGCCGGAACTGCTCGAACAAATCGAGCTGAATACCGAACAACAGAAACTGCTCGCTGAATTTATCAGCGAACATGAGAGTAACAGTAACTAACTTAGAGCATAGCTTTTTAGGAGCACACCATGAGTAACATCATCGACGAACTAGACGCCGAACAAATGCAAAAAGAGATCCCGGCATTCGCTCCAGGCGATACCGTCGTTGTACAAGTGCAGGTGAAGGAAGCCGGACGTGAACGCTTGCAGGCTTTTGAAGGCGTCGTCATTGCAATCCGTAATCGTGGTCTGAATTCTGCATTTACCGTACGAAAAATTTCACACGGCGAAGGTGTGGAACGTACCTTCCAGACATACAGTCCGCAAGTTGACTCTATAACAGTCAAACGCCGTGGTAATGTACGACGTGCAAAACTGTACTATCTCCGTGATCGTTCAGGTAAATCTGCACGTATTAAAGAGAAAGTTGCTTCAAAATAAATACACACTTTGCCATTCACGTGGCAGTAAGGTTTAAACTAAACGGGTACAATAAAAAGTGCCCGTTTTTTTATATCCGGAATAAACTGTCTGTTGAATGCAAGGATACGTTTCAATGTTTTGTGTAACATCACTATTCACGAATAAAGATATTTCGTATGACTTTACGTAAACAATTTGGACTATGCTGTTTGATTTTAATCCTGACCGGAAATGTGTCAGCGGCAGATATTGCAGATGTTAACAATATGGCGCAGGCAGGTGCGACGGAACTGGCGGTAAAGGCAATTGACAAGTATCAGCCGGATTATAAATTACAACCGCAAATATGGATCGATTGGGAAAAATTACGCATTTCAATCCTCAAGCAAGAAGCACGTCATAAAAAAATTGTAACCCGGTTGCAGAATTTACCGGAACGGTTACCTGTTGATGTCAGTGCGTGGGCAGCAACCGAACTGGCGCTCGCGCAAATGGCGTTGGGTGAGAACAAGGCTGCGCGCACAAGTCTGCGTAAAATCATATGGACGCTGGATATCGATGCCGCATCAGACGCAGCAAAAGATTGGTTACCACAATGGCGCAAGATGCTTATACATAGTTATTTGCAGGACGGGCTGGCGGCAGATGCGTTGATCGCCATTACTCGCTATCGACAAGATTATGGGGAAGACGAGATCAGCGGTGTTGTCCTGTATGCGCGTATTCTTTTAATAAACGATCAGAATGATGCAGCCAGACAGTTATTGGCAAAGTATGCCAAACAACCCCAGGCCGGCATGTTATTTTTGCTGGCGCAATTACGCAGTAAAGCGAGATCGCCACGCAAAGTATTACAGGCGGCATTACGGCAAATACAAGGTGAGTGGGCAAAGGATGAACTGGCTACATACCTCTGGGCGATTATTGCCGAGTCGGCAGCAAAGAGTCAGGATTACGTTACCCAAATAAAGGCACTTGAAAATCTGCTGACAGATTCAAACCTTGCCAAATTACCCGATGGGCTGTTCGACATACATGCCGATGTATTATGGAAGGCGTATCATGACTATGCCATGGTAATGGGGAATAAAGCGCAATTTCTGGTTGGTGCAGATGAACAGTGGCTCAAGGCTGCCAGAGAAGAAAAACAAAAAATAAATGCCCGTGCATTCGCGGCGTTCATTCTGTTGCGGGGTCAGGATGAAAAAGTCCGACTCCAGGCAGCCGAGTTTATTCGCAAACAGCTCGACAAGAACAACAAGAAACGTAAAGATAAGCAGCTTTTATCGGCGTTATTTTTAGATTCAGATAATTTCAAAGATTACGCTGCAATCCCTTTGTCAATTCGTTATGTGCTGGTTGAAAATGCCATTGCAAAACAGGATATACCGACAGCATCAAAAATTATTGCGACTATCCGGAGCGCACCGAAAGGCGCGGATGATTTTATGTGGAATTTACGCAGGGCTCGCGTCCTCGTTATGGGTGGACATGCCAGTGAGGCAAATCTGGCGCTGGTGTCCCTGTTGCAACAGAACAGCAAACTTGAAGAACAGAATTTTGATCGTTTCATTCAGGTGGTGTTTGATTTGCAAACTATCGGTGCACATGAAGAATCGATTAATTTGTTTACCGGATTAATGTCACGTAGCGACGATGTGCAACGGCAGCGTGAGCTATATTACTGGATAGCTGAATCGCACAAGGCACAACAACGTTTCGCCGATGCGGCACAGGCCTACCTTAAATCAGCCATGCTCACTGAAGCCGATATGATGGACCCCTGGGCACAAACCGCACGCTATCAGGCAGCCAAGGTCTTGCTGGATGGAAAAATTTATTCTGATGCACGGACTATTTATGAACACTTGCTGCGTGTAACGGAAGACGCCAGTCGACGTGCAGTACTGGAACGTGAACTACAGCAACTGAAAATTATGCAAAATCAATAAAAGAAAGTACTGTCTTTACTGAATAATAAATTCAGTAAAGTAAACTTCATCAATCAGGGGTTTGCCGACATTTTTTTTGAGCATACTCTGTACTGCCTTCAGGGCATCTTTACGAAGTTGCTCCTTGCCTGCGACGGTCTTGATGCTGTTCACATCCTTGCCGCTAAATAACATAATCAAGGCATGTTGAATTGCCGGCTTATGCGTCTCAAGATCCTGGGTTTGCATGGAATCAGTAGCATGTAACTGCGCAGTGATTTGCATATGCCGTACCTTGTCGCTATCTACGACATTAACGACAAAGGGTGGTTTAATAGAATAATATTCTGAGCTTGCGCCACCACCTGCAGCCGCCTCAATAAGACCTGTATTTAAAAGCAGCAGTAGAGTGACTAGACTACGCAAGTATGGCGACATAAGTTTTATCCCGATGAATCTGAAATCATATTGACCTTCTAATATATCGGTATATGTAGAATGTGCTTTAACACAATTTGTATCATTGTTATATTAGTTGTATAGCAACATAGCATGTGCCCGCGTTGGATTGCGCCGCTTTCTGTACAGAGATAAGGTTGTCAAATGCTTGAAAATAATGAAGAAATATTCATATTCGACTCAATGGTTGGTCTGCTTGAAGTACAACTACAGTCAGGCAAGCTGGTCGGACTCAGCTATATCAAGTCTAAACAGCGTAACAAATTTCCACATCTGCCACTCAGCCCTGCTGCCCGAAAAATCCGCCAGCAGATACAGGCATATTTTAAAAATGCACACACCAAACTGTCGGTGCCGATCAAATTTAATCGTGGTACAGATTTTCAGCAGCGCGTCTGGCGTGAGATGTTAAAAATCAAACCCGGCAAGACACTGAGCTATGGTGAGCTGGCACTGATAATAGGATCCGGTCCACGTGCTGTTGCAAATGCTTGCAGGGCAAACCCAATCCCGGTTGTGGTTCCCTGTCATCGTATAGTAGCAAAATCGGGTATTGGTGGTTATCACGGCAAAACATCCGGTCAATTTATTAATATTAAACAAACCTTGTTAAACCATGAAGGTTGGCAGCTTGACGCATGAATAAACAGGACATGCTGGATGCATTTATCGATAATCTGTGGCTGGAAAAGGGGCTTAGCAAAAATACATTACAAGCGTATCGAACAGACATAAATCATTTTAGTCAGTGGTTGACCAGTCAGGGGTACTCGTTCAGTAATATCCAACGATCGGATATCAGTCAATATCTGGCAGAACGCGGCGAGCATGGACAAAGCCCACGAAGTATTGCCAGACTGTTATCCGCGTTAAGGCATTTTTACCGCTACTTGTTACGTGAGAATCATATTACTGTTGATCCTACCACACTGATAGATAGTCCAAAATTGGGACGTAAAATCCCGCATAGCATGTCGGAACAGGATGTCACCGCATTGCTTGAAGCACCGGATACACAAACCGATCTGGGTATGCGTGATCGATGCATGCTCGAGTTGTTATATGCCAGCGGATTGAGAGTAAGTGAGCTGGTTAATTTAAAGCTTAATCAACTCAATCGCAATCAGGCTGCCATTCGTGTCATGGGCAAGGGTAATAAAGAACGACTGGTCCCGATTGGCGAGCAAGCGATGGACTGGCTCGGTCAGTATCTGAAGTATGCGCGTGTCAACCTGTTAAAAGGTGATGCATCCGATTATCTGTTTATCAGTAACCGCAAACAGGTCATGACCCGGCAAACGTTCTGGCACGCCATCAAGCGCTATGCAATAAAAGCAGGCATCAACTATGCGCCTTCACCACACACGCTTCGCCATGCATTTGCCACGCACCTGCTCAACCATGGAGCGGATTTGCGTGTGGTGCAGCTGTTACTGGGACACAGTGATTTATCGACGACACAAATATATACACATATTGCCCAGGCACGCCTGAAAGGCTTGCATCAAACCCACCACCCACGCGGTTAAAGTGACCATTAAGTTAAAAAAATGAATTTTTTGTATCCGCTGTGTCTAAGCTCAAGTAAAATGCATTTTCTTATTCAAAGGTAAAAATTGATGAAACGTTTATTGTTAATTGCTGTATCGCTGTGTCTTGTTCCAAATGTGTTTGCAGCAAGTATTGAAGATATCCAGAAAGTATGGGACAGCAAACTGCCAAATATGGCCGGTGCGAAAATAACGGCTTCACCAATTCCAGGACTGTATATGGTAATGACACCGCCACAGGTGTTTTATATCGATGCAGAAGTGAAATACCTGGTCGAAGGCAGTATTGTGAATATGGATAGCAAGGTTAATGAAACCACACCCTATCGTCGTATGGCGACGCTGATGTCTGTCCAGGCGCTTGAGCCAACCATGATCAAGTTTTCACCCAAAGATAAACCAAAACATGTTGTGACGGTTTTCACCGATGTAGACTGTTTCTATTGTCAGAAATTACATAAAGAAATTGCAGAATACAATAAAATAGGCATCGAAATACGCTACCTTGCCTGGCCACGTGCAGGGAAAGATTCCCCAAGTTATAAAAAAATCGTATCCGTCTGGTGTGCGGATGACAAGAAGCAAGCATTGACCGATGCAAAGAATGGAAAAAATATCAAAAGTAAGAGCTGTGACAGTCCGGTAAAACAACATCTGACACTTGGAGAGATGTTAGGCGTACGCGGTACACCTGCCATGGTGCTTGAAACGGGTGAGTTATTTCCGGGTTATGTCCCGGCAAAAGTACTGGGACCGGAACTTGATAAACTGAAAGGCAAGGCGAAAAAAGTCAGTATGCCGGTAAATTAATACCGGCAGATGCATGAATCTTAATTGAGGTATCGAGCCAGCTTGCGTCGGTAGTTACCGACCAGGTTTTTTTCATTCTCTCCCGCTGCGCCTAGCACATCAAATAGTTTTAACATTTCACGACGTCCCACATCATCGTCAAAACTTCGGTCACGCCTGATAATTTCAAACAGCTGTTCAAATGCACTTTCATATTCACCCAGCACTGTCAGCTGGGAACTGAGTTGTAATCGTGCCGCCAGATCGTCAGGGTTCTTGTCAACCGCGGCGAGCAGGGTTTCGAGGGGCGGTAAATCTCTGGTTTTTTCAGCCAGATCAATCTGAATTAACAGGTTTTTGACATCGGCCGAGGATTTGAACGGCTCCGGTAGCGCTTCAAGAATTATTCTGGCTTGTTCATAATCTGTTTCATGAACAAGTATTTTGGCAAGTTGTATGCGAACCGGGTTGTTTTGTGTATCACTATTGCAAACCTGAATCATATTTTCGATCGCCTGTTTACGTAAAGCAGAATCATCTGCAGCTTGCTGGTATTGGTCAAATGCGTTCAGAAATGCCTGATCCGATTCGCGCATAATATTTGCATCCAGCCTGGCACGTATTTCTGCTTCGGGTAATACGCCGGTAAACTCATCTACCAGTTTGCCAGCTTTGACAAACTTGACTGTCGGCACACTCTTAACCGCAAAGGCCTGCGCCAGCTCCTGATTATTATCAATATCAACCTTGGCAAGAATAAAGCCACCGGCATATTCTTCGGCCAGTTTGTGCATCATGGGTAGTAATGTTTTGCATGGCTGGCACCACGGCGCCCAGAAATCAACGACCACCAGGGTGTGGTTCGAGTTGTCCATCACATCTGTTTGAAACGTTTCCTTGCTTACATCGATAATAGTTTGTGCGTCTGTCATTGGGTTCTCACGATTAAAATTGAATTTCATAAATATGGGGGATGGCCGTAAATAACAAGTAACACCTGACTGTTTTTTCAGGCCAGATACGTTTTATACCCTCATGATAATAACGCATTTGTGCAATATAATTTTCTGCAACGCTTGCAACTTCCTGCAGGGAAATCTGATGTGATTTATAATCAACAATGCTGACTGTGCTGTCTGTTACGATTAGCCGATCAATGACGCCATTAACCGTCTTGCCATTCTGTTCATACAATAGTGGAACTTCGTTCCTGGCAGTTTGATATTCAGATGGATTAAAAAAACAATCAAATTCTGCATGTTCAATGACTGCGCGAGCCTCTTGCCATGCGTGATCAAATGTTGTGTCAGATGTCCCGACGCCAAGTCTTTTTTGTATCACATCTTTTGATGCATCTGTATTGCTGGTGAGTACATCCATTAATGCATGTATGAGTATACCACGCAGGGTACCGTGTTCATGTGCAGTATTTTGTGAATGGTTGTCGGTATTGTAACTGGGGGCAATTTCATGCCAGTCCGATTTAACATTTACAGGTCGTTGCAGTTCCGGCAAGACATGTGCTTCAATTTGGCTGGCGCTTTGATGAATCGGGTCGGTACTCTCAAGTGAAGTCCCCGCATGTTGAAACAATTCAATTTCCGGATCAGTAGCATTTAAATCGTATAATTCACACAGTTGTGCAAACCAGCTGCCTTTCGCTGCCCTGGTGTCACCAACCAGATATAAATACTGTGCCGCGCGGGTAAACGCCACATAGCGCAGGTTCAGACTTTCATGCGCTTCGCTTGCCAGTTTCTGCTCCAGCAGGGCGGACATTTTTTTATCACGCAGATCTTTTTTAAATACCGGCAGCATCATGCGGGGCTGTGGCGCATCGAGTGGCCAGTCGACCAGCGTGGTGTTGGCGCTGCGGTCACTGGGCGTGTTACCCATGTCGGCGACGAACACCACGGGGGATTCCAGTCCCTTGGCCGCATGGATTGTCAGAAACTGTACCCGGTCATGTAAACCAAACAGCGGTGGTGCATCGGGCATTTCTTCTGCGGCCTGTTGCATGTTCTGTATTTCATAAATAAATGACTGCAATCCGGGATAGCGGCCACTGTCGATCTCCAGCGCGATTTCCAGTATTTGTAGCAGATTTGATGTGGTACGCATGGCGATATGTTTCGGGAAGGCCATTTGATAGCGTTGGAAAATATTGGCTTCACTATATATAAGGTCGAGCAGGTCATGCACTGGCAGGGTGAGGGCAAGCTCACGCCAACGGCTTAAACATTGATGTGCCATCAACAGCGTGTTTTCGGTTTCATTTTCAGCAAGAAACTTTTCAATTCGATCAAACCAGTTGCCTTTGCCATGAGCGGAAACTGCCATCAAGGTTTCATTACTTACGGAGAAAATCGGGCTGCGTAAAATCTGCGCCAGGGATAAATTATCGTGTGGTGTCACCAGCCATGTTAGCAGCGCAATAATATCACGCACTTCCAGTGCATCGAGCAAGCCACCGCGCTCAAGACCGACATAGGGGATATTATGCTGTTGCAGGACATATTCATACTCGGCAACATTGGTACGATTGCGGAACAGGATAAAAATATCCGAATACTGTAATGGTCGTTGCGTGTTGCCATCCTTAATCCATAAATTTTGTTGTAACAGTGCTTCTATCTTGCCGGCGATGGCCTCAGCCTGGTAATAATACTGTGTTGCATCGCGACCCGGCCGAGGGCTTGTGAGCGGATTGCGAAATGTTTGTACTGTCTCAGTTTCTTTTATTTCGGGTATTATCGCCTGGAGTAAACTCACTGCACCGGGTAAATCCTGGTGAATGGCACTGTGACTGCTGAACGATGTATCAGGATTATTTTCATTCGTCAGGCGTGCGAAATAATCGTTCACAAAATCCATTACAGCAGGAGATGACCGATACGACTGATGTAGTTCTTCTGTCTGTGCAGCAAAGGTCTGTTTTAACCAGTCCTCAGCCTTGCTGAATAACATCGGCTCGGCACGACGAAAGCGGTAAATGGATTGTTTCGTATCACCGACGATAACAGCGCTGCTGATCTTGTCATGATCGCTACCCAGTTCTTCCAGCAGTGCTTTAAGGTAACGCCATTGCAGTTGATTGGTATCCTGGAATTCGTCCACCAGCACATGTGACAAGCGGTTATCGATTTTGTACTGGATCCATTGTGCATGATTTGATGCGGTGAGCAACTGAAAGGTCTTCCACTCCAGGTCGTCAAAGTCCAGTGCGCGTTGTTCCTGCTTGCTGTGCTGAAAATAATCCAGATAGTGTTGTCCGACAACATACCATGCGCGAATCATTTGATAGTTGATACGACATTTTTCCATTTCATCATGGTTGTGGAAAGTCTCTGCAAGCGATTCGTGTAATTCGATATATTGTTCAGCCTTGTCACCCAGATTTTTTTCAATTGCCTTGCTAAGTGAACGTTTGCGTGTGCCGCCTTCGCCAGTGATAAACACGCTGCGTAGCAAGTCATATCCTGCCTGTACCTGTGTCGCCAATAATTCAATACCAGTATTGATGTCATTGGCAAAACTGGTATTGGTTTTGTTCACATGGTTTAATAATAACTGCTGAAAGTTTTTTATTTTTTTCAATAAAATTTCATTCTTAGCGAACTCATCCAGCGGTTTATGCTCAGGGTCAATGTTGTAGAAATCTTGTAAACGTTGATACGCTTTTGACAATAAATTCTTGCTGTGTCGCTGGGCTTGGTCTTGCGTGTATGCCCACCAGCTGGTGCGATTGTGGATAAAACTTTGTAACAGATTTTTAACTGCACTCAATTCAAACTGGCCAAACAGAATATCGATTTGTTGCGCAAGTTCTGCATCAGGATGCTGTCGTGCCTGTTGCATCAAGCGTTCCCAGGCCAGCTCACGCAAGGCATAGGTTTTTTCCAGTGGTGTTGAGCCGGGTGGAATATCAGATTCGAGGGCGAAGCGATGTAAAATTTCCTGACAAAACGCATGGAAAGTCGAGATGTGCAAGTTATAAGGGTTTAACAGAATAGATTGATAGAGTGAACGTGCCCGGTTGATTAATGCATCACTTGTATTGGTAACATGATATTTTGCCAATTCCTGTTTTAAAGTTGTCTCGTCACAAAGACTGAAATGTCGCAAGCGTTCGATAACACGCTGTTGCATTTCGGCTGCGGCTTTACGGGTAAAGGTAATGGCGAGAATGCTGTCCGGATTGGCACCACTTAACAGGCAGGCAACAATCTTGCTCACCAGATAATAGGTTTTGCCACTACCCGCGGATGCGCGAACGGTAAAACTGCCTAGAGCCTGGATTAGTGAATCTGGTTGGTAAGACATAGCGGTATTATACGGCGTTGTGTTGCAGTGACGTTGGGAAATTAAGCGTGCTCAGGCATAAAAAAACCACAAAATCGACAGGATTAAAATATCTGTCGGGTCATATCCCCTTCAAACAGGTGAATGTCGAGTTATTATCCTGTTATTTTGAATAAAAAATAACCATAAGGAGGATTAAATACCTGATATTAATAATTTAATTAAAGCATTCACGCTAAGTGACGATAATTATTACAAATAAGCTTTACTTAACCGCACAAGGATTTGTGCTACAAGCGGGATTGCTTGATTAAATGGATGCTAGCAGTGGCATGGAAGCCGGGCCAAATTACCGTGCTGCACGGGAAATAAAACGGGCGGGATTGCCTGAAGGGGCTTTAAAAAAGCGACCCTCTGATTCGTCAGGCGGTTGCTTTTTTTTGTCTGTAAAACAGTGCATGGCGCATCATGCGCAAACAAAATCGCATTTTGTAACACAGACTTTTGTATAATGAAGGCCTGATAATCTTGGAGGCTTCATAATGGATGAGCGCGTTGAAAAACTTGAGATCAAGGTATCATTTCAGGATGATACCATTCAATCCTTGAGTGATACTGTTGCGCGCCAGGACAGGGAGATTGATTATCTGAAACAGGAAATAGATGCTTTAAAAAATAAATTAAAAGACATCAATGCGGGGGCAGTGAAGCCAGAGGAAGAAGAAACCCCGCCGCCGCATTATTAGTCGTGATAAAGCTAATATGATAGCTAAAATTATTCAGTCAAGTTTCCAGTTAAGAGCAGGAATGTCGGTGATTGTGCCAAGTTTGGATAGTGGACTGGTACGTAACCAATCCTGAAGTTTCGCCACAATTTTTGGATCGCCTTTTACGATAATATCACCCTGTTTAACTGCTTCGTTAAAATTCAGTTCGCACGTCCAGACCCGGGTCATGGCAAGAACGGAACACTGAATAATGATATCAACATCAAAACCTGTGTCTTTTAAACATAAATCGATAACGCCGTTTTCGGCAACCAGCCACCAGTGTGACATACCTTTTGGTGCATCGGTGTAATCAAATTGTACTACTGTTCGGTGCGCAGGAAATTTTTCAGGATCGACGCTGCGCCGGATATCCCACATTAACAAGCCAACATCCAAATCCTGTTTATCCAGAGTAGAACGCACCCAACGATGTCCCCATGCCCCCAAGAGTTCGACAACGGCACGTAATTCCTTGCCCGCTGCGGTAAGGTGATAACTATAGTTGCCTTTGCTGCCGGTAACGTCTACTACGTTGGCGTCAGCCAGTTGCTTTAGTCGGTTTGACAATAATGTAGGTGACATTAACGGTACACCCTTCTGTAATTCATTGAAACGGGTGCTGCCGGCAATCAACTCACGTACCACGAGCAGTGTCCAGCGTTCACATAATAACTGCGTTGCTTGCGCTAACGGGCAGAACTGACCATATGGCTTCATGCTATATCCTTGTGTTGTGTAAGGTGATCGGGTGTTTGACTACAGATTCTGTAGTTATCGTTTGTCATGATAGCTGATAAGGTACACGCAATGATGCAATTAATTTCAATCAATAAACATGGCTAACATAAGTGAGAATCGATTATGAGTGAAACATTATATGACAGGTTGGGTGGTTCGACCGGGATAACCAAAATTGCCAGTGATTTGGTTGATAATCATCTGAAAAATCCACTTATCGCGACCCGATTTGTGGCAGGCGATGTTGCGGGCATGAAAAATGCCGCGGCGACATTTTTTATCGCCGGAACAGGCGGGCCGACCGATGCCTATAAAGGTAAGGATCTGATTTCGGCTCATAAAGGCATGAATATTTCTGCGGAAGAATTCATGGCGGCAATGGATGATTCGCTTGATGCCCTGGCGAAGAATAATATTTCGCAGCGCGTGCAGGAAGAAGTCCTGTTTGTGCTCTTTAGTATGCGTGCACAAATTTTAAAATTGTAGATATTTATAAAGAAAAGGCTGGCGCAAGAAATTTTATATCAATTCTTGCCAGGAACCTTTTCTGCACAAGCCGGATACATCGCAGCGTTGACAGGTTTTGTCATCGCCCCAGGCAGGCAGGGGTGCGTTGTTGTTTAATGCGGAGAACACATCGATTAAGCGCTGTTGTTCCGAGATTATCAATTCCGGTATGACATCTTCAGCAATCGTCGAGGTGCATTTTACCTCGTTGCGCTTTAATGCCAGGTAGGTGACTTGCAAGACCGGTGTGGCGGGGCTGTTTACCAGCAGGGCATAAAAAGGTAACTGGATCGCTTCACCACTGAGTACATCTTTTTTAGCGCTGGGCTTGCCGGTTTTATAATCGGTGATGGCAATGCCGTCTTGATCAGCATGCGTGCGCTTGTCGAGTCTGTCCAGGGTGCCGGTAAGTTGCAATAGTTGCTGGTTCGCCAGGGTGAGTGTCGTTTCATGCGCGGATTCGATTTTAAAGAGCGTCCAGTCAACGGAATGCCTGATTAGCCAGTCTACAAAGTCCGGGACGACCGCCTGCCATTGTTGTAACCAGGCCTGATGTTCATAATGAATGGCGAGGTCATTGGCAAAAATTATATTTCCCAGTTTGTTTAATAGCGCAATTGCCTCATCACGAGTCGTATCATTGACTTCTTTAACAAATGGACCGGGCAAGCCTGTGATGTCCTGATGAAACGCCTGCAAACACCGATGTACCCGCTGACCAAAGTCAGCTCTGGAAAGCTGTAATTTTATTTCATCAATCGGTTTGAGTTTCAAACAACGTTCGGCAAAAAATTGATAGGGACAATTTACCAGTTGCTGCCAGGCACTGGCGGAAAGTTTTGTCGGCAACATAGTTTTTAATAGCGACGCCGACAAGGCAGGCTGCGGTTGCGCAGTGGGTTCGTTATCCATGGCTGGCATCTCATATTCGCTGTGATATATCTGGTTGTCTGTGCTGCGTGCCAGTGTCATAAGTTGTTTTGCTTTTATATCATTGTTCAGGTGTTCGTGTGCGGTCAGGATCAGATCCAGCCACGGACTTAAATTAACCGGTTCACCATGTTGTGCATGTCGTGCAGTAAGCAATTGTACCGGCGCGCAGGAGAGTAAATAACGAAAGTGATAAAACTTTTCGTTCTTTATATCAAGGCTGGTCGTCAGCTTGAGTTCATGTTTAACCGCATCATTAAAAAATGTATGTATTTGCGAGTGACCGGGCAAGATATCGTGTTCCAGTCCGGCAACGATGACAGCCTCGAAGGTTTGTAATTGTGCCTGACTTAAGCCCATCAGCTTGACTGCTTGCTCACCATTGGTCGGACGAAAACGTGCTGATTCCAGTTCCGTGGCGAGCCAAAGTCTGAATTCCTGCCAGCTTAATTTAATATTACCTGCCGAACTTAATTGCGACATGGCCTGAATGATTTTCAGAATTTCAATTCCCGCCGCATCTTTGGCAAAGGCTTGCTGCAATCCAATTTTTTCCAGACTGGCCTGCAAGGCATTAATGAATTCAACTGCCGATGTTGTATGTTGCAAATGTTTAAGCAGCGGAGCAGCGGCCTGTTCTGACAAATCGAACACCTGGTGTAGCAGGCTATTGGCCGCAGAAAATTTTTCTGCCAGCCGTGCGCAGCGATCCGTGCTGGCCTTGCGATAGGCAGCGAGATCGCCGAGTACCTTTTCTTCTTCCACCAGATCATGTTCAAACCGGTAAGCGGCGTGTTGTTGCTCTGCAATATCTATTTCCGGAAAACATAGCGGTGACTTTAAAATATCAAGATAGGGCAAGTAACTGAAATTTTCCTCAATACATTGCAACCAGTGTTCCAGTAATCCCGCCAGGCGGGTGGTGGAAAGTGCCCAGCCCGCCATGTCCTGAATCACAATGTGACTGCGTTCCAGAAGTGCACGCACACGTCGTGCCAGCACACGATTCTCAGTGACAATGCCAATATTTGTTTTGCCTGCCAGTAGCCATTGGCGTATTTGAATATCAATGGCACGTGCTTCTTCTTCCATATTGCCGGCGAGATACACTTCACACTGATTATGTTGTTGCCAGTGTGTGAACACAGCAGATAAAGTTTGTTTGTTTAACGGTAAATCAGCCAGTGTGAAAATTTGCGCATAAAAATCATCGTGTTTTGTTGCCTTGCCGGGTTGCATGAGATTCAACAGTTGTTGGTTAACCACGCAGGCAGGATGAATGAGTTGTGTAGAGTCCTGCATCTCGTCGTTGGGTTGGGCACTGATGTAGTACGTTGCTTTACCCGCCGCCAGCAGGGAGTTTAACCACGCAAGTTCCACTGGTTTAAAGTTATGGTAACCGAGAATATGCAAATGCGGCAGTGTATCAAGCTGGCTCAAACAGTTTTGCAAGCCAAGACACCAGGCGGCTTGCGCATCTATCTGACTGGTCTGGCTCAATTGTTTATGCCATGCCTGCCAGAGTGTATAAACCAGCGTTGCTTCGCGTGAATAAAATGGTTCGAGTTGTTGCCGGTGTGGCAAATCAATTGCATAAGCATCGGCAATGGTTTGAATAAACTGTGCGGCGTTGTCAGGCAGTTTGATATTGGCCAGTGTCAGTTCACTGAATAATTGCATGAGATCATCAACATATGCCCAGGCATTCACTTCGCCTGTTATGTGTGGGTAACGGCGTAACTCATCTACCAGTATTAATTTTTGTGTGGCTTCATCACAAATTGTCAGGTCATCGGGTATGAATTGTTTCAGCCAGCTGTTGAGGTTGGTAATTTGCGGACCAAGCAAGGCTGTGATTTGATGTTGTGCGGTTTGTTGTAACAGGGATCGACGTAGTGCAGGCGCCGCAACCGGGTTAGCAAGTAGGATGACCTGGTTAGTTAAATCAGGAAGTGATTTTTCATGAGCTAATATAAATTCTGCCGCAAAGTTATCCAGTATCGGTGTGTCGAAAGGGAAAACATGTATGGCTGATATTGGCATAATGCAAAAGGCCTGCTGTGCAGGCCTTTTAGTTTATCGTTTGAGTAATTTCAATTTATCTTTTTTACCATCCCATTGCTCGGCATCGGGCAGTGGATCGATTTGTTCTGTGATCACGGGCCATTCACGAGACAGTTCGGCATTGAGTTCAAGGTAAGGTTCCATGCCTTCAGGTAATTCATCTTCGGCAAAAATGGCTTCGGCCGGGCATTCCGGCTCGCACAATGTACAGTCAATACATTCGTCCGGGTCAATTACCAGAAAATTGGGGCCAACGTGAAAACAATCTACCGGACAAACGTCTACACAATCGGTGTATTTGCACATAATACAATTTTCAGTCACCACATAAGTCATGCATATTTCCTTTTTCTTTTCGTCAATCTGTTGTCCCGGTCAAAATATCGGGTTACGTGAGTCCGCTATTTTACCCCTTTTCGAGCTGTTTGAGGACGTAAATTAATTGTAATGCATCGATTGGCGATAGTTGATCCGGGTCAATTTCCGCAAGTCGTTGTTGCAGGGCCGTGGGTATGGGGGCTGTGGTCGTTGCGTCGGGTTTGTGTTTTGACTGCCCGGCGACCGGTATTTTTTCCAGTTCATGTAATTTTTCATTGGCACGCTGCACGACTTGCGGCGGAACGCCTGCCAGCGCCGCAACCTGAATACCATAGCTTTCATTGGTCGGGCCATTTTCCACGCTATGCAGGAATATGATGTGATCATCACGTTTTACTGCCTTAAGGTGGACATTTTTTACTTGCTTAAGGCTGTCCGGGAGTTTGGTTAATTCAAAATAGTGGGTCGCAAACAGCGTCAGCGCCTGGCATTTGGTTACTATATATTCAGCACAGGCCCAGGCCAGTGACAAGCCATCAAATGTTGAGGTGCCGCGGCCAATTTCGTCCATTAACACCAGACTTTGCGCGGTGGCATTGTGCAGGATGTTGGCAGTTTCGGTCATTTCGACCATAAATGTCGAGCGACCACTGGCCAAATCATCCGATGCGCCAATACGGGAAAAGATGGCATCAATCGGGCCGAGCCGCGCAGTGCTGGCCGGAACATAACTGCCAATATATGCCAGCAGCACAATCAGTGCAGTCTGTCGCATGTAGGTGGATTTACCGCCCATATTGGGACCGGTAATGATCATCATGGAATGCGTTTGCCCGAGGTGGATATCATTCGGGGTGAACGGCATGGCTTGTGCCTGTTCAATGACCGCGTGGCGACCCGCGGAAATGGTAATGCCCACCTGATCGGTAAATTCCGGACAGTGATAATCCAGACTGCGCGCACGTTCCGCCAGGTTACATAACACATCCAGTTCGGCCAGTCCGCTAGCGCAGGCTTTCAATACACTCAATTCACCGGCAACAGTCGAGAGCAATTCTTCATAGAGATGTTTTTCACGTGCCAGCGCACGTTCATTGGCACTAAGCACCTTGTCTTCGAGTGCTTTTAATTCAGGCGTGATGTAGCGCTCGGTGGCTTTGAGTGTCTGACGGCGCTGATAATAATCCGGTACGTTTTGTGCCTGTGCGCGACTGACTTCAATATAAAAACCATGCACGCGATTAAAACCAACTTTTAATGTGTTGATACCGGAGGCCTTGCGTTCTTTTATTTCCAGCTCGGCAAGTATGTTGTCGGTGCTGGTCTGGATACGCCGTAATTCATCCAGTGTCTGGTCGTAACCTTCGGCAATCACACCGCCATCGCGGATTAGCAACGGTGGCAGTTCGACGATAGCAGTTTGCAACAGCTTGAGCGTATCAGGATGCTGGCCGAGTTGTTCGCCAATGTGATTTGCCAGTGGTGTATTCAGTTGTGTAATAATTTTTTGTAAAAAGGGTAATTGCGCAAGGGCGTAACGCAAATGCGTCAGGTCACGGGGTTTTGCGCTACGTAGTGCAATGCGTGTGAGTATGCGTTCGATGTCACCGATACCTTTCAGGTTATCATGACAATTCAGCTGTTGTTGTGTATCGAGAAATGCCTGGATGCATTGCTGTCGTTGTCTTAACAGATCCGTGTTGCGCACAGGCTGTTGTAACCAGCGACGCAATAACCGTCCGCCCATCGCCGTGGCAGTCTTGTCAATAATGCCGACCAGTGAGTGAGACTCTATCGCGCTGATACTGTTTTCTATTTCCAGGTTTTTACGTGTGGCCGCGTCAATATGAATAATGTCATCACGTCGTTCAACCTGAAGTTGCAAGATATGCGGTAATTGTGACTTTTGTGTATTTTGTACATACTCGAGCAGGCATCCAGCTGCAGGAATTGCAACCGGTACGGCATTGGCACCAAAGCCATTCAGTTCCTGCGTTTTAAAATGGCCGCATAATACGGCTTCGGCATGCGCGGTTTCAAAATGCCAGGGTGGCATGGTTTTAAGCGCAGCTTGTTGTTGCAAAGGCAGTTGCTCAAGAATACTTTCACTGATCGTTTCATTCACCAACAGTTCGGCAGGTTGCAAGCGTGCAAGCTCATTGATGGTATTGTTGATTCCCTGTGTTTGCATAACGCTGAAATGTCCGCTGCTCACTTCCAATGTGGCGATTCCGACAAGATCATTCTCCAGATGGATGGCACAAATCTGGTTTATCTTTCGTTCGTCCAGTAACGACTCTTCTGTCAGGGTGCCGGGCGTAATGATGCGTACCACTTCACGATCAACCGGCCCCTTGCTGGTAGCGGGGTCGCCGATTTGCTCACAAATAGCTATGGACTGTCCCTGACGAATTAATTTTGCCAGATAATTATCAGCAGCATGATAGGGCACACCTGCCATCGGAATGGGTTCGCCGTTGGCCTGACCACGACTGGTCAGGGTAATGTCGAGTAAACGCGCGGCATTTTTTGCATCATCAAAAAACAATTCATAAAAATCACCCATGCGGTAAAACAACAAGGTGTCCGGATAATCTGCCTTGATGCGAAGATATTGTTGCATCATGGGCGTATGCGGCGTTTTGGACGAGGAGTGTTCAGATCGGGACATATTGTTTATATATTAATCATAGTTACCGGTTGGTTACTATATATAAGCATGCCAAAGCTGGAGAGCGGGCACAACCTCTGGTGTAAAAAGGACGTGGCAGATATTGCGGTCTATAATCAGTAAGTGATTGAAGTTGGAGGGCATGTATGCCACGCGATTATGATGAAAAGCGGGACTTTGTACGCGTTGCGGTAGATAGCAAGATCGCATATGGACATGTGAATGAGGATTCGAACCATATCGGGAAGTTAAAAAACCTGAGCGGACGTGGTTTGATGTTTATTTCAGAAAGCGAACTAAAAAAAGATGCACTGGTAGATGTACGGGTTGAGCCGGAAAATAATCTCACCCCGCCATTACAGGCGCGTGTGAAAGTTGTGCGTGTACTCAAGCAGCGGCATGGGGAAGGTTATGAAATCGGTGCTGTTATTCAGGCAATGCTGGATGAATAGGGTAGCCTGACTGTTAAGTAAATTTAACTTTAATAAGATACAGTCAACAATTTAAACCAGTACATCAATTCGTTGCATTAATTCATGTTGATCGGTATCAGTCATCGCAACATCGCGGTAGGTTTCAAGCGCCTGGCGGGTAGCTTGATCAAGTTCGACATCCTGGGAGTAAAAATTGTGGTAGGTCTCAGTTTGTGAAGCACGATAATAAGCATCCAGTTGAGATTGACGCTGCGGGTTATCTTCCGAGGAGCTCTTTTCTGGTGCAGCCGTTCGCTCACGTTGGCGCTCTTGCTGCGCGCGCGTTTGCTCAATTTCGTTGATCGCCTGTCGATTCTTCGGGCTGGGTAATTGATAATAACCCGATGCATAGGAATCCGTTCGGTTGTTAATTTCCATGATGTGCGTACTTTCCAGTTACATTAATCGATAGGTTGCATCTACATTAACATTTAAGAACATTAGCAAATACAAAGATTCAATGAAAGAGTCCAATTCACATTTTGAAAATAATTTCCAGAGCTTGCTAACTATAGCTGCTCAAAATTTATGCGACACCTTACGAGACAAAAAATTATCACTTGCGACGGCTGAATCCTGTACCGGTGGTTGGGTAGCCAAGTGTCTGACCGATATTGCGGGCAGTTCAAACTGGTTTGAGCGCGGTTTTGTCACCTATAGCAATGCCGCCAAGCACGATATGCTCGGTGTCAGTGAAGAGATACTTATGGAATACGGCGCAGTCAGTCAACAAACAGTCATCGCGATGGTTAAAGGTGCCTTGCACCATAGTCGTGCAGACGTGGCGCTTGCCATTACCGGTATTGCCGGGCCAGGTGGCGGCACAGCCGAAAAACCGGTGGGATTAGTATGGTTTGGCTGGGCCAGTCGTGATGGCCAGCGTCAGGACGAAAAAATGATTTTCCCGGGTGACCGTGATGCGGTACGACAACAAGCAGTCATACATGCATTAAATGGTATGCATGCAATGCTGATGGAATATAGTTAACCCTCAAGTAAGAAAGCACTCTGCTAAACTTGGATTATGCCTACAAATCAACATCGTGTGTTTTTCGCCTTATGGCCGACCGATGCCGTTCGCGATTATATTAATGCAGCGATAAAGTCGTCTGCAAAATCGCCTGCTGCGCGTCTGGTGCCAAGACATAACTGGCATATCACGCTGGACTTCATTGGTAATGTGTCTGATGAAACCTTGTCTTGCTTATCATCACACGCCGATGATATTTCGTTGCAACCTTTTGAAATAACACTCAATCGATTTGATTACTGGCCTAATCCACGGGTTGCCTGGCTGGGTTGTCAGTCTGTGCCGGATCAACTTGTCGATTTGGTGAAAAACATCAACACTGTCGCGGCAAGTTGTGATTGTCCTTCAGATGATAAAGTTTTCACGCCGCACATGACCCTGTTAAGAAATGCAAAAAAAGCTCTGCCGCATCCGGATGGTTTTTCCGTGTCCTGGCTAATTGATCATTTTGTGTTGGTTGAATCTGAAATGTCACAACAGGGTAGTTGTTATCGCATGATTAAACGTTGGCCTGCCGTGTAAGGCGACAGCGCAGTCTATTTGCCAAGTAACTGAAAGTTGGTGTCTGGATGAAACATCCTTTTTCGGCCGGGTAAAAATATTTAAATTTTAACTATTTGATTTTCCTCGTAACGCTTATTATTTCCACACAATTGCGGATTTGTTCTGCAGATCCCGTCTTGAGATCACTGCTATAGTTTCTGTGTCACATCGACATTTCTCTTTATTAAATTTTTAAGGAATACGCATGGGTAGCTGGCGTCAGGTTACGTCTCCCTCGAAATTCTGGCCCCGCATGATTGTGCTGGTGGACATGAATGCATTTTTTGCCTCGGTGGAGCAACGTGATAATCCGGCGTTTCGTGGGCGCCCGGTCGCCGTGACGAACGGCATGACGGGTACCTGTATTATCACCAGTTCTTATGAAGCACGCGCGTATGGTATTCGTACCGGCATGCGCATGAAAGAAGCCAGACAACGTTGTCCGGAATTAATCCATTGCCCGGCGCGTCCGCAACGTTATGCTGAAGTGTCGACCCGTATCATGGATGCGATGCTGGAGGTGACGCCGGATGTGGAAGTGTTTTCGGTTGATGAAGCATTTCTGGATGTGACGCGCTGCCAAAAATTATGGGGGCGGCCGGAAAACATTGCGCGTCTGGTAAAACGTAAAGTGTATGAAGCATCCGGTATTCCGTGTTCGGTGGGTATCAGCGGCGATAAAACCACGGCCAAGTATGCGGCCAAGTTACACAAGCCGAATGGGCTCACCCTGATTGCACCCTGGGATGCGAAGGCAAGATTGCATGATGTGCCGGTTACCGAGTTATGCGGTATTGCCGAAGGGATTGGCAATTTTCTTGCGCGTTATGGCGTATACAAGTGTGGCGATATTACCCGTATTCCCATCAGCGTATTGGGTAAACGGTTTGGTAATCCGGGCCGACGTATATGGTACATGTGTCAGGGCGCCGATCCGGAGCTGGTACAAATGCATGTGCCACCACCCAAATCGATCGGACACGGCAAGGTGATGCCGCCCAATACCAAGGACAAAGATATCCTGTATTTGTATTTGTTACACATGAGTGAAAAGGTCGCGACGCGATTACGCCGCCATGATCTGGAAGCAACACAGTTTTTTATCGGGTTGCGTGCAACCTATGGTTGGGTTGGCGACAAGTTAAGAACAAAATTCCCCACTCATGATCCGCAGGCGATCATGACGCTATGTAAAAATGTACTTAGTCAGTACTGGCAAGGTGAAGGCATTCATCAGGTGCAAATTACGGCACTCAATCCCACCGCAGTGAATTATCAGGTTGATATGTTTCGCGAGTTTGATGACAAACGTGAAAGCGTGCACCACGCGATTGATGGTGTGAACCAGCGCTATGGTGAATTTACCGTTGCCCCGGCACGCTTGCTTAATCGCTCGTCCATGCCGAATGTCATTGCACCGGCCTGGAAACCTTACGGTCATCGTAAAACAAGTATCTGAAGTAATACGTTATGCAAACCGGGCAAACAGGCACAAGAAAAAAAACCGATCAGTCTTTAATCGTCCTGTTTTTATCGAATATCGTTACCATCATTATTGCTTTATGGGCCGGCTGGCAGCTGGCGGATGTCATGTGGGTGTACTGGGCGCAAAGTGTCATCATCGGGTTTTATAACTGGCGACGCATGCGAGCATTAAAAAATTTCAGCACCAGCGGTTTTACCATGAATGATCGGCCAGTGCCGGAAACAGAGCAAGGCAAAAAAAGTGTCGCGGGTTTTTTTCTGCTCCATTATGGAATTTTTCACGTGGTATACCTGGTGTTTTTATTCAAGGATATGCCGCTCGTGACACTGATAAATATTGCCGCGTTAGTAATTTGTGTCGGTGTATTTATTTATAATCATCATTTTTCCTATCACTATAATATTGAACAGGATGCGGCAGGCAAACCGAACCTTGGTACCATTATGTTCATGCCGTATGTGCGCATTGTTCCCATGCATCTCATGATTGTGGTGGGCGCCAACATGGGTGCAGAGTCGGGAATGGCGTTACTCATGTTCCTAGGTATGAAAACCGTTGCGGATATGCTCATGCACATCATTGAACATAACCTGCGACGGTCAGCGAAGTTTGACAAGGCCATGAGCGAAAGTAAAAAAACGAAACAGAATAAAACACTTTAAAGAATTTCTGATTGATTTCCTTCTTGTCATTCCCGCGCAAGCGGGAATCTCACAATTGTTGATTATCCAGACAAGATTCCGGGTCGAGCCCGGAATGACGCAATATTCAGAGGTTCTCTACGTATTATACGGTTCGATACAGTCTTTGCCTTCACTGCCGCGCTTGTTCACATAGGTTGATACTTGCCAGCATGTCAGTGATTCACCTTTTAACTCCCTTCTTGTCATTCCCGCGCAAGCGGGAATCTCACAATTGTTGATTATCCAGACAAGATTCCGGGTCGAGCCCGGAATGACGCAATATTCAGAGGTTCTCTACGTATTATACGGTTCGATACAGTCTTTGCCTTCACTGCCGCGTTTATTCACATAGGTTGATACTTGCCAGCACGTCAGTGATTCACCTTGCCAGGGTTTGAGTAAAGGTCTGATGGTGTTGCTGTCTTGTGAATCACTCAACCACAGCGCGTAATCATCCGGATGAATAATGGCCGGCATGCGATCGTGTATGGGCGCGAGGGTATCATTGGGTGGTGTGGTGATAATCGCAAACGATAGTTTGATTTCGCCTGCAGCTAATTGTCGTTCGGTCCAGATACCCGCCAGGGAAAATAATTTTTGTTCGGGTAATTGAAAATAATATTGTGGCCGTGGTGCGGTGGTGCCCTTGGGTTCGTAAAAGCCGGTCGTGGGAATCAAACAACGTGATGTACGGGCCGCGTGGCGGAATGCAGGGGTATCAAATACGGTTTCGGCCTTGGCATTGATATAAGGCTGGCGTTTTTTTGTTTTAATGTAATTGTCAGTCATCCACTCGGGGCGAAAACCAAATTGCATCAGATCAAGCGTGCGTTCCGCATTAATGTTACGTACCACCAGCGCCTGCTCGGATGGGCGTAAATTATAACGCGGTGTAAAAGGTATGATCGTCTCGGCCTGAAAATGATCGAGAATTTCATCATAAGGTGCAAAGATAGTGAAGCGTCCGCACATAAAATTTTATCCGGGCTGCAGCTGAAAAATATTCGTGAACATTAAAGAAACGCCCAGCCGGCGAACGGTTCAATCTCATCGCGGTTAAGTAACACAAGTTGATACGCATTGGGGTTCAGTGAGTGATCAACCGTGGTGTCTACACTGAGTCGGTGTAACAAATAACCGACTAATGCACGGCGCACGGTCAGCTCAATCACCTTGTCGTTTGTTGCGTCATGATTGCTATCAACACCGTAATCCAGCAGCAGGCTTTGTCGCTGTTTATCACTCAGCCCGGGATGCGGTGATAAATTCAGGGTCATTTCCTCGACCCAGTCATCATCGTACTGTGCGCTCGATTCAGCATCGTGCGTTAAACATGTTGCGTTGACAAAACGTGACAGCACAAAGTCACGGAAGTCATAGGTATCTTCGCTATACGCGCGCACGTGCCAGCGTAAACCGGTGTTGACCAATGCGTGCGGTTCGATAATGCGTTCGTGTGTGCTGTCGCGCTGTGTTAAGGACCGGTAAGTAACAGACAATTTTTTATGTGCGTGAATAGCGCGGGTAATTTGTGCGAGTACCTGCCTGTCGGGTAAGCGTGACGGTAAGGGCAGGGTATCAAGATTGATGCCGTAAATCGGCTCATGACCATAAGGTCCACTCATGACCGCAAGATTTTGCGCCATCATGGGCATGGCTTTGTGCGGCGCCAGATCAGCAAACAGGGGAGCGAAGTCTGTGCTCGGTACAAAGCCGAACACCGCGTGTTTATAAAACAGGTTGTCCGGCGCCAGGTCGCTATAGAGTTTCAAATCTTTGGTGGCAGCGGCATCCGATATGCCGAAGGCCTTGGCAACGTCACTCCGACTCACCACGCCGGTATAAAACGCCATAATTTCAATATATTCCAGGCGCTGACGCGTGGCCCATTTAATATCCAGTAACATTTTGTTTTTATCGACCACGTCTAAGCCTCTGAAAGTATTGAAAAATTATAGACTAACTTGAGGAGAACCTCAATACTAAGTACGAGATAATATAATATACCTAGGTGGTAAAAAGTATTGACATAGTGAAAAGTATCGACTAAAGTTGTCTTCAAGATGCAAACAGGCGGTTTATTTCACGGAAGAGACGGACTGTTTGCGGGAGGAACCCCACACAATAATTTAATGAATGGAGAATTTAAGATGGCAAAATCAGAAAAATTGGACGAAATCGGTAACGACAAGAAAAAAGCCCTGACTGCAGCATTAAGCCAAATCGAAAAACAGTTCGGCAAGGGTTCGGTAATGCGCATGGGTGATCACAACATCATGGATCACATGGAAACTATTTCAACCGGTTCGCTGGGGCTGGATGTTGCCCTGGGAGTTGGTGGTTTGCCGCGCGGTCGTGTCATTGAAATTTACGGCCCGGAATCCTCTGGTAAAACCACCCTGACATTGCACGTCGTCGCCGAATGCCAGAAAAATGGTGGCACGGCCGCATTCGTCGATGCAGAGCACGCACTGGATCCCGCCTATGCAGAAAAACTCGGTGTGAATGTTGATGAGTTACTGGTCTCGCAACCGGATACCGGTGAGCAGGCACTGGAAATTACCGACATGCTGGTACGTTCCGGTGCAGTGGACGTTGTGGTGGTCGATTCGGTCGCCGCGTTAACACCCCGCGCAGAAATTGAAGGCGAGATGGGTGATTCACACATGGGCCTGCAGGCACGTTTGATGTCACAGGCCTTGCGTAAACTTACCGCTAACATCAAGCGTTCCAACACCATGGTTATTTTCATTAACCAGATTCGTATGAAAATCGGTGTCATGTTCGGTAGCCCGGAAACGACTACCGGCGGTAACGCACTGAAGTTTTATGCCTCGGTACGTATGGATATTCGTCGTATTGGTGCAATTAAAAAAGGTGACGAAGTGGTCGGCAATGAAACCCGCGTCAAGGTAGTGAAAAACAAGGTGGCGCCGCCATTCAAGCAGGTTGAATTTGACTTGTTATATGGTGAAGGCATCTCACGTCATGGTGAAATCATTGAGCAGGGTGTGAAGGCCGACATTATTGACAAGGCTGGTGCCTGGTACAGCTACAACGGTGATCGCATCGGTCAGGGCAAGGAAAATGTCCGTCAGTTCCTGAAAGACAATCCGGAAATTTCAGACGAGATAGAAGGGCGTATTCGCGAGATATTGTTGCCAAAAGCAAGCGATAACGTCGTGCCACTCGAAGGCAAGAAAGCGGATAAAAAAGCGGATAAAAAAGCAGATGCCGACGCCGAAGGTGAGGAGTCGCTTGAAGCGGAAGTTTAAAACCATCATAAACTGAGCAAAAGGCATACACAGAAATGTGTATGCCTTTTTTGTTTTAATACTAAAGACGCATACGATGATGATATTTTTGCATGTCACGTTGATGCATAAAGGGTTATCATGTCAGCCAGTATCATGAAATAAAACGATAAAGACACCGGGCGTATGACAAATCCTGCAGAAGACATCACCAACAGCTATGCCGCTGTTGATTTGGGTTCGAACAGCTTTCATATGGTTGTAGCACGTATGGTCGACGGACAACTGAATGTGATCGATCGGATTCGGGAACCGGTACGACTGGCCAATGGACTGGATCGTTTTCGAAATATTAATGGCGCGACATGGGAACGCGCCATCAGTTGTTTGCAGGTGTTCGGTGAACGGATCAAGGGTATCCCGGCAAAAAACATTCGTGCTGTTGGCACCAACACATTCCGGCGCGCGAAAAATTCCCGTGCATTTCAGCGTGCGGCAGAAGATGCATTGGGACATGCAATCGAAATTATTTCCGGCGTTGAAGAAGCGCGCTTGATTTATTCGGGTGCCATACAGGCATTACCGGAAGCCGATGTACAGCGCTTGTTAATCGATATTGGTGGTAGTAGTACTGAAGTCATCGTAGGAAAGCAACGTGATACCCTGATAATGGAAAGTTTCAATATGGGATGCGTTACCTTCACGCAAAAGTATTTCCCCAAAGGCAAAATAACCCGGAAGAATTTTGTACGTGCCTATACCGCGGCGCAACTGGAAATGGAACAGTGGGCAAATCGCTTTAAACGTACCGGCTGGCAGGAAGCCGTTGGCACATCGGGGACCATACGCGCCATCGCGCGTGTGTTATTAAATCATAACTGGTCAGCACACGGCATAGATCGTAACGGCATGGAAAAGCTGATTGATTTTATGGTGACCAACAAGCGGCTGGACGATGTCGAACTTGACGGGTTGGGTGATGATCGAAAACCGGTCTTTGCCGGTGGCGTCGCCATTTTATATGCCGCGATGGATTTATTAGGTGTGGAAAGTTTGCAGGCTTGCGATAACGCCTTACGTGAAGGTGTGTTATATGATTTGATGGGATCGGAGCTGCATATCAATATCCAGACCAGGACAATTCAACTGTTAATAACACAGTTCCATGTCGATACCACACAGGCAGAACGGGTAAGAAAGACTGCAGATACAATTTATCAACAGGTCAAACAAGCATGGAAGCTGGACAATACGCTGGAAAAAAATCTGCTGGACTGGGCTGCACAGGTACATGAAGTGGGCTTGAGTATTTCACATGGGCATTATCATCATCATGGCGCGTATATTCTGAATAATGCGGATATGGCCGGTTTTACCCAGCAGGAGCAGTTCCTGATATCCACACTGGTGCGCAGTCACCGACGAAAATTAACGGGCAGTGACTTTGATTCGGTGTCTGACATGTGGAAACAAAGAGTGTTGCTGCTGTGCGTTATTCTGCGCATTGCGGTGATTGTGCATCGCGCCAGGCTGGACGAGAGCGAAATTAAAATACAAGCAACCACGACGAATGAAAATCAGCTGAAATTGACTTTCGTAACAAAATATCTGGAAAATAACAGTCTGATCGCAGCTGATCTGGAACAGGAAACAACAATACTGGAAAAGCTGGGTTTTTTACTGGAAGTCGTATAACGCCAACTTTAGCTGAATAATTTATTTACTGTTAAGTTCATCCAGCAGGTGTTGTTGTGCAGAAAAACCCGGTTCTGTGCCATTGATTATCTGAGTATATGTTCCTTCGTTCGTTAATACCCAGGCTTGTGTATTGTCTTGTAAGTAATACTGCAGGTGTTTGATGATGCGATTACGTAATTTTTTTACTTCAACCGGAAAGGCTACCTCAATACGGCGGAAGAAATTTCGTTCCATGCAATCAGCGCTGGCGGCGTATACCAATGGGTCGCCGGCATTTTCAAAATAATAAACACGGGTATGTTCAAGAAAACGTCCAATAACAGACCGGACTTCAATATTATCCGACACACCGGCAATACCCGGCTTTAAAGCACACATTCCGCGAATAATTAATTTGACCTCGACGCCAGCAATGGATGCTCGATACAAGGCCTGAATAACCTGCTTTTCGACCAGCGCATTAATTTTAAAAATAATCTTCGCCGGTTTGCCTGCTGACTTGTTATCAATTTCCTTTTGTATTAATTCAAGCAAGCGTGGATGAAAGCTGAAGGGTGATTGCAATAACTTATTGAGCTTGCTGACTTTGCCCAGACTGGTGAGTTGCAGGAACACATGATGTACATCTTCCCCGACCTGTTTGTTTGCGGTAAACAAACCATAGTCAGTGTAAAGACGCGCGGTACGGGTATGATAATTACCGGTACCGAGGTGAACATAATGTTTCAGCCCATTGGTTTCGCGGCGAATAATCAGCGCCATCTTGGCATGGGTTTTATAGCCGACGATGCCATACACAACATGCGCGCCAACTTCCTGCAGGCGTGTCGCCGCGGAAATATTGCGCTCTTCATCAAAGCGTGCGCGCAACTCGATGACGACGGTGACTTCCTTGCCGCTACGTGCAGCTTTTACCAGTGCATCAATCAGGGATGACTCGTCGCCGGTTCGATACAAGGTCATTTTTATGGTGAGCACGTTGGGGTCGGTAGAGGCCTGGCGAATAAAATCAACAACCGGTGCAAAGGAGTCAAACGGATGGTGTAATAATATATCGCGCTTTCTGATAATCTTGAATATATCTGCAGTGTGCGCAAGTTCCTGAGGCAGGTTGGGTGTAAAGGGAATGTATTTTAAATCGGGTCGATCAACCGAGTCGATAATTTCCTGCAGACGATTCAGGTTGACGGGTCCGTTTACCTGATAAACATCCTGGGGTTCCAGTTCAAAAATATTCATCAGGAAGTTGTACACTTCTTCCGGACAATTATCTGCCACTTCGAGTCGCACCGCATCACCATAACGACGCGAGGGCAATTCACCTTCAAGGGCACGAAGCAGGTTGTCGATCTCTTCTTCATCGACAAACAGATCGCTGTTACGCGTGACCCGGAACTGGTAGATACCGTTGACCTTCATACCCTGGAAAATTTCATCACCGAATTCATGAATAATTGAAGACAGGAAAACAAAATCATTCGGTCCGGCATGACATTCTTCTTTGGGCAACTGTATCAAGCGGGGCAAGGCACGCGGTGCCTGCACAATCGCCATGCCGCTGCTACGGCCGAACGCGTCTTTACCCGTCAGGGTAATAATAAAATTCAGACTCTTGTTGAGAATACGTGGAAACGGATGCGCCGGATCCAGTCCGATAGGACTGACGATGGGCAAAATCTCGTTCACGAAATGGTGGTGCAACCATTTGTGTTGTTCCTCTGTCCATTCGGTGCGACGAATAAAACGAATCTGTTCACGTTCGAGTTCCGGCAACAGCTCGTCGTTTAAAATTTTATACTGTGAATCTACCAGCTCATGCATGCGTTCACTTAACGCACGCAAGGTTTCTTGTGGTGAAATATTATCGGGATGCGTCTGCAATGCACCGAGCGTGATTTGCTGTTTTAAACCGGAGACGCGAATTTCGAACAACTCGTCCAGATTGGTCGAGGCGATACAGATAAAACGCAGCCGTTCCAGTAACGGGTTATTTTTATCAACCGCTTGTGCCAGAACGCGGCGATTAAATTCGACCAGGCTTAGCTCGCGGCTGATATAAAGATCGGGTTGATCAAGATTGTAAGTGTCCATGTCCTGCGCTTTTAGTAAACAACGGTGCAAATCGAGTATGCCTGTCAATTTTGACAGTTTTGTTACATTTTAGTTGGGCCCTGATAAACTAGGGTCAGATTAGAGCGATGATTATATACTTATTATATAGAATATTTTCCGCAGTGCATGGCCTGGCAAAGAATGAGTGAGAAACCCACAAAACGAGCAAGGAAGCCGCGAACGATACTGGAAGTGGCCGTTGGCTTGCTTGCCAGGCGTGAACACAGCGCGGTAGAACTGGCAAACAAGCTTAAACAGCGCGATTTTCCTGACAGTGAGATTGAATCTGTGCTGGAACAACTCAAAACCTGTAACTATCTGGATGATGAGCGCTTTGTGGATGTTTTTGTCAGCAGTCGGATCAGTCGGGGGCATGGACCACTCAAGATCAGGATGGAATTAAAACAACGTGGCGTGGCGTCCGGATTGATCGACAAGTACGTCAATGAGCGTGATAAGCAGTGGTTTGAGGCAGCAGCCGAGGTATATCGCAAAAAATTCGGCAATTTGCCGCCGGCCAGTTATGAGGATAAGGTAAAAGTCTGGCGATTTATGCAAAGTCGCGGCTTTAACCAGGATCAATTTGAACGCGCCAGCCGCACTGAATTTGCTGACTAATTGATAATCAACCCGTGTATTCCTTTTGGATACGATGCGTCCAGCACAAAAATGACATATACTTCTGCCTCAAAATCAACGCTTTAGAAACTGGAACATGAAAACTGCTGCTGAATTACGTACTGCATTTTTGGACTACTTTGCATCCAAAAACCACGAAATCGTGCCGTCGAGCCCGCTTATTCCGGGTAATGATCCCACCTTGCTGTTTACCAATGCCGGGATGGTACAATTTAAAGACGTATTTTTAGGCGAAGACAAACGCAACTATAGCCGTGCCACCAGTGTGCAGCGTTGTGTAAGAGCCGGCGGTAAACATAATGACCTGGAAAACGTCGGCTATACCGCACGCCACCACACTTTTTTTGAAATGCTCGGTAACTTCAGTTTTGGTGATTACTTCAAGCGCGAGGCAATACAGTTTGCCTGGGAATTTCTGACCGTTGTTGTCAAATTACCGCCTGAAAAGTTATGGGTCACGATTTACGAAAATGATGATGAAGCTGCCGACATTTGGCTAAAAGAAATTGGCATCGATAAGACCCGCTTTACCCGTATCGGCGATAAAAAAGGCGGCAAGAAATTCGAAAGCGATAACTTCTGGTCGATGGGTGATACCGGACCCTGCGGACCGTGTACCGAAATCTTTTACGATCACGGTGCTAACATTCCCGGCGGGCCGCCCGGTACGCCGGAAGAAGACGGTGATCGTTATATTGAAATCTGGAACCTGGTGTTCATGCAATTTAACCGGGATAAATCCGGTGAGATGAAACCCCTGCCAAAACCTTCTGTGGATACCGGCATGGGTCTGGAACGACTTGCGGCCATCTTGCAGGGCGGTCACAGTAATTATGATATTGATATTTTCCAGCGCCTGATTAAAGAAGCCGCCGCGGTTACCCAAACAGCTGATTTGACGCATAGCTCGCTGAAAGTCATCGCCGATCATATTCGTTCCTGCAGTTTTTTGATCATCGACAGTGTATTGCCGTCCAATGAAGGACGCGGCTATGTATTACGTCGCATCATTCGCCGTGCGATTCGTCATGGCCATAAACTCGGTTGTCGTGACGCCTTCTTTTATAAACTGGTGCCGACACTCGATGCCTTGATGGGCGATGCCTATCCGGAATTACATAAACTTGTCGATCAGGTGGCCAAGGTATTAAAGCAGGAAGAAGAACGTTTTGCCGAAACACTGGATCAAGGCATGGCAATTCTGGAAAGCGCCATTGCGGAATTAAAAGGTGACACCATTGCCGGTGATACTGTTTTCAAACTTTATGATACCTATGGGTTCCCGCTTGATCTGACTGCGGATATTGCCCGCGAGCGCAATTTACAAATTGATATGCAGGGTTACGACAAGGCCATGCAGGCACAAAAAGACATGGCGCGCGCCGCGTCGAATTTTGGTGTGGATTATGGTGATGCCATTCAGGTTGACGGCAGTACCGAGTTTACCGGTTATACGCAGCTGGCCGACCCGGCCACGGTTGTTGCTATATATAAGGAAGGAATCGCCGTCGAGCAATTAGCTGCCGGCGAAAGCGGCATGCTGATTCTGGACAAGACACCATTCTACGCGGAGTCGGGGGGGCAGGTTGGCGATAGCGGCATGATCAAGTCTGCCAGTGGCGCATTTGCGGTGAGCGATACACAAAAACAGGGCAAGGAAGTCTTCGGCCACTTTGGCAAGGTAAGCGAAGGGATAATCAAACAAGGTGAACGCATTAATGCACAAGTCGATGCGCATAACCGTCAGGACATTGCCTACCATCACTCTGCCACACATCTTATGCACGCAGCATTGCGAAAAGTGCTGGGTGACCATGTCACACAAAAAGGCTCACTGGTTGATGCCGGTCGTTTACGTTTTGACTTTTCCCATTTTGAACCGGTCACGCCGGCACAAATCAAACAGATTGAAGATCTGGTAAATGAAAACATTCGTCTTAATCATGAAGTCGAAACAAAACTCATGTCGCAAGATGAAGCAATGAAAAGTGGCGCCATGGCCTTGTTTGGTGAGAAGTATGGCGACACCGTACGCGTGTTACGCATGGGTGATTTTTCCATGGAATTATGTGGTGGTACCCACGTCAAGCGTACCGGTGATATTGGTGTGTTCAAGATCATCAGCGAAACCGGTGTGGCCGCAGGCGTGCGGCGTATTGAAGCGGTATCCGGTGATGTGGCCATGGCCTGGATCGAACAGGGCGAAGCCGCATTACGAAATGTTGCACAGTTGTTGAATGCGAAACGTGAAAATGCCAATGAAAAAGTCGCGCAATTACTGGATCGCAACAAGCAGCTGGAAAAAGAACTTGCGCAACTCAAGGCAAAAATGGCCAGCAGTGCCGGCGGCGATCTGGCCAGTCAGGCAAAAGACATCAACGGCGTAAAAGTACTGGCAGCACGCCTGGATGGCGTAGATGCGAAAAGTTTGCGCGACACGGTTGACCAGTTAAAAAACAAACTCGGTTCCGCAGCCATTGTGTTGGCGACAGTGGAAGGCAATAAAATCAGCCTTATTGCCGGGGTGACCAAAGATCAAATCAGTAAAGTAAAAGCTGGTGACCTTGTCAACCAGGTTGCCATGCAAGTAGGTGGCAAGGGTGGTGGCCGTCCGGATATGGCACAGGCCGGGGGTAACCAGCCGGAAGCGCTGGACTCAGCATTAGCCTCTGCCGTGGAATGGGTTAGCGAACAACTCTCCGCATAATATTTCTGCATATTCTCCGTAGTACAAGCGGCGGCTTATTGTCGCGAATGCTTTCTTTTTCAGGCATTTTAGTGTTTAATCAGCGCTTTTTGTGGCCGGGCTAACATTTGCCCGCCAACACCGTTATAGTCCGGTTAACTATTCAAATATTGGAGTTACAGGTATTCACATGGCACTTATCGTCATGAAATTTGGCGGCACCTCCGTCGGCACCACTGAACGCATTAACAATGTGGCCGATCGACTCATTGCCGCACAAAAAACCGGTCACCAGGTGGTGGTCGTGGTGTCGGCGATGTCGGGTGAAACCAACCGCTTAATTGGTCTGGCAAAAGACATTACCGATTCGCCCGATCCGCGCGAGTATGACGTACTGGTTGCCACGGGCGAGCAGGTCACCATTGCCTTGTTGGCGATGGCGATCCAGACCAAGGGTCATAAGGCGCGTTCCTATACCGGTGGTCAGGTCTGTATTACGACTGACACCGCCTATAGCAAGGCGCGCATCGTCAGTATTGATGAAGCACCGATACGGGCAGATTTGGACAACGGCAATATTGTGGTGGTCGCCGGGTTTCAGGGCACTGACGAGGCAGGCAATATCACTACCCTAGGTCGCGGCGGTTCCGATACCACGGCAGTGGCGTTGGCCGCTGCCCTCAAGGCGGACGAATGCCAGATTTTTACCGATGTCGATGGAGTTTATACCACCGATCCACGTGTTGAGCCCAAGGCCAAGCGGTTAGATCGTATTACATTTGAAGAAATGCTCGAAATGGCCAGTCTCGGTTCGAAAGTACTGCAAATCCGCGCCGTCGAATTTGCCGGAAAATACAATGTGCCCCTGCGCGTGTTGTCTTCCTTTGAAGATAATACCGGGTCTAATACCGGCACCCTGATTAGTTACGAGGATGAAACCATGGAACAACCAGTTATATCCGGTATCGCGTTTAATCGCGATGAGGCCAAGCTAACGATTTTGGGTGTCCCGGATAAACCCGGTGTGGCATACCACATCCTTGGCCCGATTGGAGAAGCCAATGTCGAAGTCGATATGATCATCCAGAACGTGGGTGCCGGCACTACCGATTTCACTTTCACCGTACATCGTAATGAATACGCTAAGGCTATGAAAATACTGCAAAAAATTGCAGAAGAATTAGGTGCCCGCGAAGTCGTTGGAGATGATAAAATTGTCAAGGTTTCGCTGGTCGGTGTAGGTATGCGGTCGCATGCCGGCATCGCCAGTAAAATGTTCGGCACCCTGGCAAAAGAGAATATTAATATTCAGATGATATCCACGTCTGAAATCAAGATATCAGTTGTCATTGATGAGAAATACCTGGAATTATGTGTGCGCAGTTTGCACCAGGCGTTTGAACTGGAAAACTTGCCAACTGTTTGATTTTATAGTTCGAACGCCTGAATAGTTAAAGTTTCAGCGTGGCATGACGATACTCATTATGAGCCTAGCGTGTGTCAACCTGATGCAAGGACTGCACAGCGCGTAAGGAAACTTGAAGTAGTAAAGGAGTCACCATGCTAATTTTAACTCGACGAGTCGGCGAAACGCTTATGATTGGCGACGAGGTATCTGTCACCGTACTGGGCGTCAAAGGCAACCAGGTTCGTATTGGCGTCAACGCTCCAAAAGAAGTCTCTGTGCATCGTGAAGAAATATACGAACGCATCAAAAACGAAAAAACCCCGGATGAGACCTGATTTAAGCCGGTATTAATACAGGTCTAATTTCTGCTTTACCTTCTCGTATTGCCCTAGTATCCTTGGCACCCCTCAAGTAGCTGAAAGTGATGAGCTTTATAGAAGCTGATTTCATCTATTCTTGGAGAGGCCGAGTCGGCTGACGAACCGCCGCAGGCGGTGAAGAACGTCGAAGCGCAAGCGTAGACGGCCCCAAAGGGGTGAGCAGCTTTGCTGCGAATAACGCGCGACCCTGCGATCATAAACAGCGGCGCGCAGCAAGTAACGAATTCAGTATGCGATGACGTACAAATATGTGTTTTGGAGAGCTGGCCGAGCGGCTGACAAGCTGACGAAGTCAGCGCAGAACGTCGAAGCGATAGCGTAGACGGCCCCAAAGGGGTGAGCAGCGTTGCTGCGAATAACGCGCGACCCTGCGATCATAAACAGCGGCGCGCAGCAAGTAACGAATTCAGTACGCGATGACGTACAAATATGTGTTTTGGAGAGCTGGCCGAGCGGCTGACAAGCTGACGAAGTCAGCGCAGAACGTCGAAGCGATAGCGTAGACGGCCCCAAAGGGGTGAGCAGCTTTGCTGCGAATAACGCGCGACCCTGCAATCAAAAACAGCGGCGCGCAGCAAGTAACGAATTCAGTACGCGATGACGTACAAATATGTGTTTTGGAGAGCTGGCCGAGCGGCTGAAGGCGCGCCCCTGCTAAGGGCGTATAGGTTAATCCCTATCGAGGGTTCAAATCCCTCGCTCTCCGCCATAAATAAAAAGGCCCCTTTTGGGGCCTTTTGTTTTTGCCCTTTCGATAATATCCAGGCCCCAGTGTTATCCGGTTTGCCCATATATTTTGAGGGCGAACATTAACTTGGGAAAATCCTGTTCAGCCTGTATAATGCGCCCCTTCCACGCGCCTGTAGCTCAGTTGGATAGAGTACCTGGCTACGAACCAGGCGGTCGGGCGTTCGAATCGCTCCAGGCGCGCCATATCCATAAAAAATCCCCTTCATTGGGGATTTTTTATGGATGGGGTATTTGTTGAGTCGGTTCGGACGCCCGACGTTATATTTCCAAGTGTTCGACTACAAATTGGAAATTTATAGAACGCTGAGCAACGCGAAGCGGCCCGCAGGGTGAGCGCGTAGCGCGAATAATCGCTCCAGGTTGCGTGACCAGAACCCTGATAAGGGTTCAGGGAATACTTAATAAATCCTGAAGGGATTTTAAGTGCGCCATATCCATAAAAAATCCCCTTCATTGGGGATTTTTTATGGATGGATTTTTTGTTGAGTCGTTTCGCACGCCCGACGTTATATATCCAAGTGTTTGACTACAAATTGGAAATTTATAGAACGCTGAGCAACGCGAAGCGCGAATAATCGCTCCAGGTCGCGTGACCAGAACCCTAGTAAGGGTTCGGGGAATACTTAATAAATCCCGAAGGGATTTTAAGTGCGCCATTTCTTATAAAACAATAAGTTATCAGTACTTTTAATCAGAACTGGTAGCTTATTATTTTTTCCGCGATAAAATATAATTCAATATTATCAAACAGTTAGACAAAATAAGACCGCCCGGTAAAAAACCATGTGGTTGGGCGATTAACTTATTGAAAACTTTATGAATATTTAAAGATGTTATAAACATGATCCCGGCAAAAGCTTGAAACATCGCCACGCCACTATTTCGAAAATACTATAAATATAGATACTTGGTAATGTAACTGTGTGTGCAACGATATTGAATGTGTGAAATGAAAAATCTACAGAACATGTTAACTGAGCAGGAACAGGAACAACTCGAAGAGATGTTAATGAACCGTTTTGCTGACGATATCGACGTTGGCGAACTGGATGAAGGTATTTTTGATTTGTCGACACTCGATGGTTTTTTTACGGCCATCGTCAGTGGCCCGACCATGATTCCCCCTTCCAAATGGTTGCCACGAGTGTGGGGTGACTTTGAACCGGAGTGGAAAGATCAAACTGAATTCGAGCTTGTGTTCTCATTGCTGGTGCGATACATGAACGGTATCGTGATACATTTTGAGAGTCAGCCTGAAAATTTTGAACCCCTGTTTCTGGAACGCGAGATAGAAGGAAAGATCTATTCTATTGTGGATGAATGGTGTGTTGGTTATATGAAAGGTGTGGAGCTGGCCGTCGAACAATGGCAGCTAGATCAGTCGACCATGCGCGAGTTATTAACGCCCATGATGTTGTTTGGCACAGAAGACGGTTGGGAAAAATTGTTGAACTTAACTGAAGAGGAAACCGAAAAATTTCGCTGCGCCATTACACCCAATGTTCGCAAAATTCAGGTCTACTGGCGAACACGCCGGGAGCAGGATAATCCAGTTCACTTCCCTGTTCGGCGCAGTGAACCACGCATCAGCCGAAATGATCCTTGTCCTTGCGGTAGTGGCAAAAAATATAAAAAGTGTTGTTTGCACTAAGTGTGAAGGTCTAAATGTGAAAAATAAATAATACAGTCACTATATGTCACCGAGTAAACTATGAAATTCTGTAGGTAACTTTTTCATTCCTTCATATAATTGCGTCATAAACTTTTCTGGCATTGATTTCGCTGCGCTCAAGGCAAGCTGAATATCACCGGGCCGATCTTCCATTAACACCAAAAGTAGTTGTTCTGCTTGCGCGATATCTTTTATTGCTTTTGCCTGGAATGCGGCAGGACGTCGCACTGCAGTAACAAGTTTATGCAGCGCGTACCGAGCAGGGGATGGGACGTTGACAAGGATACCAGCACGCGCAACCATGACTGCCGGTTGAATATCGTCAAACAGGTAATCTAAAAACCGTAGGGGCTCGGCATAAGTGTTAAGTGTGGGAATAAAAACCGGGTCTGAACTGGGTTTGCCTTTTAGCGGGGTGAGTAAATCCACACTGAGTTGTTTGCCTTGTATACGAAATCGGGTGGAAGGCGCTTTGCGATTCAGCGCGGGTACTTCGATAAATCCCATATTGGCATCAAGTAACGCTTGTTTTAAGTCGGTTGTTTCTGCGCGTAAACCCAGTTCGATATGATTATCACTGGCAATATCAATATCGTGGGTTTGTGTCATTTTGCTTGACCAACGTACCCCCAGCATATTGCTATAAAGACCAAACGCGTGCGAACCGACCAAAACACCACCGACTAAAAATACCCCTGCGCGTTCAATAATTTCAAACAGGCGGGCTTCGGCGTGGCTAACTGTCTGTGCATTACCGCTGACCAGCATGGCGACGAGTTGTTCGCGATCTTGGCGATCTGGCTTGGTCTTATCCCACAGGGCGCGCTCATTTTTGATTAAAGCACGTAGCTCAGGTTTGTCTGGTCCGAGATAATGTTGGGTTTTGTTGCTTCCAACGGTAAGCTGTAAATACCAATGAACCGCGTTTTTAATCGTTTTCTGGACGAATGACAAACCTCGTCCTGATGGTACAGTGGCTTGCAAACACTGACTCAAAAGTTGGGAATAGAGTAGCCGGGTACTTTCTGATAAATAATCCATAAATATCCACTCTTCGGGACTGTTATACGCAGTATAGTATAAAACTGCGTATAGCGATGATTTAACACACTGGAAATTTGCTAAATAAGTAAGCAAGAAAATCTGAATTCGATTTTCCCTCCGTTTGCACCTCATTTCGGTTGGTATTTGAGCCAAATCTCCTCTATAATCGACTCAAATATTGAGCCGAATATTGTATGTATTCGGCTCACCATCTTGACTGAGGTAGGCAGACGTAAGTGACACACGACCAATGTGAGTGGATATGGCAGCATAACGAGTGGCCAGACTTTACCTGGCAAGCGGCGTCGTTCGCACCAATATTACGTGAAATCAATCAGTTACAAGGCCGTCTACTCGGTAGCCGCGCGGCCGTGGATACCACAGACAATATGACAACCGAGCTGGATGCGTTGCTTCAAAACGCAATCAATACAGCCGCCATCGAAGGTGAACAGCTTGATGTGGGTTCCATCCGTTCTTCATTGGCTCGTCGTTTAGGGATGGATCGCTCTGGATTACTGGCGGGCACGCCGCAAACAGAAGGGTTGGCAGAAGTGCTGATGGATGCCACGCGTAATCCGAATCTACCGCTGACGTTGGAACGTTTGTTTCAGTGGCATCGTGCGTTATTCCCGGATGAGCCAAGGATTCTGACGACGATACGTGTCGGTGCATTTCGTGAGGTGGATCCCATGCAAGTGGTATCGGGTCCTGTCGGGCGACAGCGAATTCATTTTGAAGCGCCACCGTGTGCAGTGCTCAAGCAAGAAATGAAATCCTTTATAGATTGGTTTAACCAGTCAAATGATGACAAAGTCTATGATCCGATTTTGCGTGCAGGTGTGGCACATTTATGGTTTGTTACGCTACATCCGTTTGATGATGGCAATGGTCGTCTCGCGCGCGCGATAACCGATTTAGCGTTGGCGCAGGCTGAGCATCAAAGCGTACGATTGTATGCCATGGCCGCCACGATCATGGAAAATAGAAAAGCGTACTACGCAATACTCGAAAAGACACAGCGCAATGGATTAGACATTACACCGTGGTTGGAATGGTTTTTAACTATGCTGAAGCAAACTTTGGTGGTTGCTGCAAAGCGTATTGGTTTTGTCGTATTAAAAGCACGTTTCTGGCAGCAACACGCACAAAGCGTGCTGAATGAGCGACAAGTAAAAGTGCTAAATAAATTATTGGATGCTGGTCCGGAGGGATTTGAAGGCGGACTAAATGCAACTAAATATATAAGTATGGCTGATGTGAGCAAGGCAACGGCGACGCGTGACTTGACCGAATTGGTTGAGAAAGGCTGCCTGATACAACGAGCAGGCGGTGGCCGAAGTACGAGCTATGATATTAGCTGGCCTTAGTTGACATATATTGCGTGCCGGATTTTTGCTGAGAGAAGTTGTGTATTATTAAGCTACGCAATTGAAATTTTGTAACATGCGTACTGATTTAAAGTTAGTATTTTTAATGACTGGTTGAGTTATTTATCCTCAACGAGCCCGAGGTAATCAATTTATTTCGTTCGACTACACCGAGCGCTGTGTAGAACATCATCGCTCAATATGATTGAGCGATGATAGCCCGTAGGGCGAGCGCGTTAGCGCGAGTAATCGTGCCATATTTAAAAGGCCTACCTGGTTTCTAAGCAGGCCTTTTTTATTTATTCACATTAACACGCCTGTTTCCATTCATTGCCCGCATCAATTTCCTCGCTGGCACAATCCGCTTCCGGCGTGTGCATGGTCACCAGTTCCTCTGCGCTGCTTGGATGAATGGCAATGGTACTATCAAAGTCGGCTTTGGTGGCGCCCATTTTCACGGCAACCGCAAAGCCCTGCAACATTTCATCGGCGTTATCACCAATGATATGTATACCAACGACTTGTTCATTGTCACCTGCACAAATCAACTTCATTGCGGTTTGCTGCTTATGCGCATGTTTCCCAAGCGCATGCCGCATCGGCGTAAACTGGCTTTTATACACCGTTACCTTATCGGCAAATTGTTGCCGGGCCATGGCTTCTGTCAAGCCGATGGTTGCAATGGGTGGATGCGCGAATACCACGCTGGGTATATTAACGTAATCCACTTTTGCGTTGGCATCGCCACCGAATAAACGTGTCGCCAACTGGCGCCCTGCGGCAATCGCGACCGGCGTTAACGGCATCTTGCCGGTAATGTCTCCGATGGCATAAACACCGTTAACATCGGTGTTCTCAAATTCATCGACCGGAATGATGCCATTCGGTAACACAGTCACACCCGCTGACGTCAGGTTCAGGCCACGTGTATTGGCGCGTCGGCCCACCGCCCAGATGACGGTATCGTAGTTTTCCAATACCTCACCGTTTTTCGCGATGACATTCATGCCGTGTTGTGATTGCACAAGTTCACTCACTTCAAATCCGGTATGCAAGGCAATACCTTGATGTTGCATGGACGCTTGCAACACGTCACTGATCATCGGATCAAAGCGTTCCAATATGCGGTCTTCCAGCGCGATCAGGCTGACCTCAGAACCCAGCGCACGTAATACACCGCTTAACTCCACGCCGATATAACCACCACCGATAACAGCAACGCGTTTTGGTTGTTGTTCAAGTGCAAAAAATCCATCGGATGTGATGCCCAGCTCGGCACCCGGTACAGGCGGCACAATCGGTGCGCCACCCGTGGCAATAACAATATGTTCGGCCTGATAATGCTGACCATCCACTTCCACGGTATGCGCATCAACAAAACGTGCATAGCCGGGTATGTGTGTAATGCCGCTTTCGGTGACATAACCATTCCAATAATTCGTAATGTTACCGACATATTCATTACGCGCGTCCACCAATTTTTTCCAATCGGTTTTTGCACGGGAAACGGGCACACCAAAATCGTTGGCATCATCCGCCGCATACGCCAGGTTGGCTGCATACCACATCACTTTCTTTGGCACACAACCATTGTTAACACAGGTGCCACCCATGCGACTGGCTTCAATGATCGCGACGCGCTGGCCCAATTGCGCAGCACGTTCCGCGACGGCCAGACCACCGCTGCCACCACCGATGGCGATTAAATCGAAATGTTGTGTATCCATGTTACGTCCTCATTTAATGCCTCTCCCCTGTAAGAAACGGGGAGAGGAACAGGTTACAAGCTTAAGCCGCTTTTGCCTTGTGCAAATATTTTTCCAGATCTTCTGCGCCACCAACATATTCACCGTTGACAAATATTTGCGGGACAGTCGACTTGCTGGAGACAGCACGCAGCGTTGCTTCGGTGTAGTCACGGTTCAATACCAGCTCTTCGTATTGCATACCGGCATCGGCCAACATGCCCTTGGCACGTACACAGTACTCGCAACCTTCGCGGGTAAAGATGGTGACATCTTTCGGTTTTTCCGCATTCGGTGCGATATACGCCAGCATGGTATCGGCATCCGACACTTCAAACGGGTCGCCCGGTTTGTTTGGCTCGATAAACATTTTTTCAATCACGCCATCTTTTACCAGCATGGAATAGCGCCATGAGCGTTTACCAAAACCCAGGTCGGCTTTGTCGACTAACATACCCATGCCGTCACTGAAGTCGCCGTTACCATCCGGTATAAAACGAATATTGTCGGCGTGTTGCTCGGCTTTCCACTCGTTCATCACGAATGCATCGTTCACCGATACACACACCACCTCGTCCACACCGTGTTGTTTAAAGGTGGGGGTTAACTGGTTGTAGCGTGGCACGTGGGTTGATGAACACGTTGGGGTAAACGCGCCCGGCAGTGAAAACACCACCACGGTTTTGCCCTTAAAAATGTCATCACTTGATACATCCACCCACTCATGATTGTCGCGTGTATGGAAGGTAACTTGTGGTATGGTTTGGCCTTGTTTACTCTCTAACATCGTTATTGCTCCTGTTACGTATTTAATCAAATTAGTTAATGTCGTTGCGTTGGTAAGAATAATAGGGCAGGCCGAGTGATAATAAAAATTGATTGTTTATATTGTAATGATATACTTAATCAATCATTAAAAGAGGCGTAATATCGGCATGCAATACCCCAGTACAAAACAACTGCGCTACCTCATCGCGCTCGACGAATACCGCCATTTCGGCAAGGCCGCTGCCGCCAGCTTTGTCTCCCAGTCCGCTTTTAGTATTGCAATCAAGGAGTTGGAAACCCTGCTGGATGCACACCTGGTCGACCGCACCAACCGCAGCGTCACCATTACCCCGTTGGGGCAAGAGGTGGTATCACAGGCGCGGCTCTGTATTCGCGATATCGAAATGCTGGTAGAAATGGCCGGCGCACAGCACTCGCCGTTAAGCGGCAAACTGCACCTGGGGGTTATCCCCACCATCGCGCCATTTTTAATTCCGCAGTTAATACCCAAACTGCGCAAGGCCTACCCCAAACTGGAACTCTATTTAAAAGAAGACCAGACACAAAAATTATACGAAGCCCTGTTACGTGGCGAGCTGGACGTGGTGCTCATGGCCTTTCCCTATCCACTTAGCAAAGTGAAAACCCAAATCCTGTTCAAGGATCAGTTTCGTCTCGCGGCGCACAAAAAAACCCAGCGCATTGATCCCAAGCACATTCAGTTCAACCGCTTAAATCGCGACAGTGTATTGCTGTTAGAGGATGGCCACTGCATGCGCGACCACGCCCTGAACGCCTGCAAGATTCGCAACCTCGACAGCGTCAATCGCTTTTCCGCCACCAGTCTCACCACGCTGGTGCAAATGGTCGATGAAGATCTGGGCATCACATTTTTACCCGAAATGGCCGAAGGCAGTGGCTTGCTCAAACACACCCAGGTAAAAACCTATGCCTTGCCCGAAAAATCCTTTCGCGAAATCGGCATCGCCTGGCGGGCGGGCAGTGGGCGTGATGATGAATTTGAATTGTTGGGGGATTTTATAAAACAAATGAACACGCCCGGTAGATCAGGTACAGCAGGCAAATAACAAAATAATAAATCGCAACAGCGTGAAAGTTGTATGTGAATTAAAAAAGTTTGTTAACAACGGCTAAATAACACTTCTGTTTAAGATATAAAAATCCTGTATCGGCACGTATACTGTATATACATCACTTGATATACATCAATTGCGAGTGTTGCCAAAAAATAGCAAAATAGATTGTGTGAGTGTTTGACGGCTATTTTAAAAATGCGAATAAATAAGATGAGTAAATCAAATATTCGTTAGCCGAGATGGTTGCTGTTATTGACGTGCTGCTGGTGAACGAAAGTGGACATTAGAAAAGCAAAAACCCGGCAAGTATAAGTTGGTAATATTTTGGCCAGACTTGTATTTTTTTACACATAGTAGGTAGCTTATGCCAAACAACGTATACAGATACAAAATATATAAACTTCCTGTATATCAATTTTTTATAGTGAATATATGAAACAATTCAGATATATGTTTATGGCAATTCTTCTGTCAGCCATGTACTGGTTGTTAGACTCTGTGATTCACAGATTTATTTATTCTGAAAAGGAATTTGAATTTGTGCCGTCAGCGCCAAATGAACTATGGATGAGAATAATAATAGTTTCATTATTAATTATTTTAGGTGCCTATGCAGACCAGCATACTAAAACATTATTTAAAAAAGAGCAGGAGAAGCGCGAAATATTCAACGCAACAATTTACTCCTCACAGCATATACTTAATAATTTATTAAATCAGATGCAGTATTTTAAAACGATAGCAGACGAATCAAATGCTTTTGATGAAGAAACAAACAAGTTATTCGAAGATGCAATAAAAGAAGGCAAAGAATTGGTTGAAAAACTAAGCTCTGTAGTTGATTTGACCGAAGAAAATATCAAAGCTTCAGTTTATCCAAAATATGAGAGATGAATTTCGCAATTAACAAGATACTCGCTCAGCCAGATAAAAACCTATGCCTTGCCCGAAAAATCCTTTCGCGAAATCGGCATCGCCTGGCGGGCGGGTAGTGGGCGCGATGATGAATTTGAATTGCTGGGGGACTTTATAAAACAAATGAACACGCCTTCTAGATCAGGCACATCAGGTACATCTGGCACATAACAAAAAATAAAAACATCAGCATGAAGAACGTGTGATACAAACGAAAAGTTTATTTGCTAAATATTATCGTAGTGTATCGGGCAGGCTGACGTTTACCTGCATGCCACCCAATTCTTTTGAACTTTCGAATGTTAATTTTCCGTTCAGGCTGTTAACAATTTCACTCACGATGGATAAGCCAATACCGTGTCCACCGGTTCGTTCATCCAGACGCAAGCCTCGTTGTGTCAGGTTGATGAGCTTGTCAGCCGCGACACCCGGCCCATCATCTTCAATACGGATGTCGATTTGTTGATGTTGTTGCAGTGTAATGCGTACAGTGTGGCGTGCCCATTTGCAGGCGTTGTCGAGCAAGTTACCGATGAGTTCCAGCATGTCTTCACGATCAGCCTTGATGATCAGGTTCGCTGGAATATCGCTGATAAACGTCAATGATTTGTCATGGTAAATACTTTTCAAGGTAGCAAGTAACGGCGGGATATCCTCGTTGGCGTTAAACTGACTGGAGACCGGACCTTCGCCGGCAAGTCGTGCGCGTTGCAGGATGCGGGTAACATGCCGCTGTATGTCTTCAAGTTGTTCCGTCATTGTGTCAAGTAGCTCAGGATCGTTTTTAATCGATTCATCCTCAAGCATTTGTTTCAGTACCGTGAGGGGTTTTTTCAAGGCATGGGCAAGATCACCCAGCGCGTTACGTGAACGAACCAGACGTTGGTCAAGTATATTCAGTAAATGGTTAATCTCGTTAACCAGTGGTGAAATTTCAGCGGGCACGTCTTTATCCAGTTGTGCCAGTTTCCCTTGTGACAAGGCGTTAAGTTCACGGCGCGACTTGTCAAGCGGACGTAAGCCGGCGTGTAAAATCCAGACTTGTATCGCCACAAGTATGCACATAAACAGGATGGCAGTAATAATAAAATAGATTTGCAAGCGGGCCAGCTGGTTGTTTATGGGTGATAAATCCTCGGCTATTGCAATAGTGATAGTATGCCCAGCTTTATTAAATGCCGTGATGAGCATAAGTAAAGGTTGTTGTTGTGGCCCGTCCATATGTCGGCGCAGCTTGTTACCGACTGGCAAGCTTTGAATGTCAATGTTCTGATCCCATAACGAGCGCGAACGTAATGTGGTGTTTGGGCCAACAACGATATAATAGTGTCCAGAGAAAGGACGCTGATAGATCGGGTTAATACGGGAACTATCCATGCTGATGTTGCCAGTGCTATCGACCTGCAATGTTGATAACAAGGTCTCGCTGTCATGTTCCAGGCGGGTGGTAATATATTCTTCCGCCAGAAAGTGACTGGCCTGACTTATCAGAATCCATAACACAATAAACGCCAATACCAGGCTGACAAACAATCCCGTGCTGAGGCGAAATTGCAATGAGCGCATCAGGCCACACCTTTAAATGTATAACCCTGGCCACGCCGGGTGAGGATACGATCCTTACCAATAATTTCCCGCAAGCGCTTTACATACACTTCAATAACGTTGCTATCCTTGTCTGCATCCAGATCGTAAACATGTTCCGTTAACGTGGATTTTGACAGGATGCGATCAGGGTGCAACATAAAGTAACGTAACAGGCGAAACTCGGTGCCGGTGAGTACATACTTGCTGCCATCCGCTTTGCTCAGCGTTTGGCGTTCTTCATCCAGCGTGAGATCATCCTGCTGTAACAAACCACCGGCTTGTTGTTGACTGCGGTGCAGCAGGGCGGTGAGGCGCGCCAATAGTTCTTCAATGTGAAACGGTTTGCCCAGGTAGTCATCCGCGCCGGCTTTGAAACCATCAACGCGTTCATGCCACGCATCGCGCGAGGTCAGGACAATCACGGGGGTACGGTTTGCAGAAGCTCGCCAGTTTTTAAGCACCTCCAACCCCGAGCGTTGCGGTAAACCGAGATCCAGCACGATGACATCATAAATATTTTCATCACCCAGATATTGCGCATCAATGCCGTTATCGGCAACATCAACCGCATAACCTGCTTTTTGCAGATCTTTTTTCAGCTTGCGTACCAGGGTCGCGTCATCTTCAACCAGCAGTAAGCGCAAAATCAGTCATCCTTTTTTCGTTTAAGTAGTTCACCGGTTTTTGCATTCACCTTTATTTCCCAGACTTTTCCCTCTTCATCCAGTATCTCGATTTCATAAATCAGCAGGTCATGCTTGTTTTCCAGCTCGACTTCCAGCACTTTGCCCGGATAGCGGGTATGCAATTTCTGCAAGATGGTTTCCAACGGCAGTATTTCACCTGCCTCACGTAATTTCTGCGCCTGCTCGTAGTCACTATCCGCGAAGGCGGCGTTGGCAACCAGCAGTAGCACGGCTAAACAAAGGGCAACAATGTTTTTACAGTTAAGGTTCATTAGTACCACTATAGCTTAATCATCCCAGCGGCCATAGCCGGGTATGTGCACATTGTCATCGTCAAACGAACCTTGCTCGGCACCCCGGTGACAGGCGATACAGTTACTCAGGCTTTTCACCTTGGGGTTCGCCACAATATAGCGGCCCGGAATCTCGTCATGTTTGCGTTGAATATACGGCAATTCCGAAATGCGTAGCGGCACACTGTCTTGCGGCGTGTTGCGCAGCACTTTAGCCGCACGACGAACACTGCTGTGCTCGGCGCTGTTATCCTGCAGGTAGCTGGTGAGTAATGTCAGTGTCTGCGCATCCAGCGAGGCATTATCGCCAAAATGATTATCCAGGTTCGTCATGATTTTCTGCCAGGAACGTGCCGGCAGTAGCCACGCCGGGTAGGCCATATGGCAACTGGCACATTCTTCTTTATAGGTAGCCAGATTTACCCGGGTGTTTGCGGGTGCCGCCTGCGCGGTACTCACGCCGGGCAATATAGTAGGCAAGATTGTAAGCAAGATAGTAAGCAAGGCAGTAAGCAGGTAAATAAGGCTTGTAAATTTAGTTCGCTGAATCTTCATATTCGTGCTCCGATGAGAATTACTGATCTTTTATATACATAAGGATATCGCCCTTTTCCTGGGCGCTGCATTCGCGGCCCACTGTCCAGTGACAATTACGCCTGAACCACTTGCGAATTTTATTTGTGTTGGTGAAGCGCTTGCTCATGACCGATGGCGCCAGCGGTTTGATTTCCTTGCCGGTAGTAACGTGCTTGCCGTTTTGCCTGACGTCAGCGGTATGACAAGCCGTGCAACTGCGTTGTTGCGTGTCGCCCGCGACAGAAAACTTCTTATTCCAGAACGCTTTGCCTTGCTCTGCACTGAATTGCGCAGCGCCTTGTGACTGGTATTCCTGTAGCAGTTGCTCAACAGCAGTGGCGGCCAGCAGCGTGGTACTGGTACTAATACCGATACCGATAACAATAACGGCAATGAAAAGTTGTTTAAGTCGCAACATGATGTTTTCCTTTTTTGTCAGACGGATTTGCATCCGCTTTTTTGTAACCATTCAGCATGGATCGCACCAGGTTTTCTCGATGCACAAGACTTTCGATAATGACCCCGCCAACATGGATAATCACCAGCAACACAGTGAAGTTGGCAAAAAATTCATGCACTTCTTCAAGCATGTCTTCACCGGTTTCACCAATATTACCCAACCAGTTACCCAGTGGTCCGGCACTCTCCACGGCCCCATAGGTGGCTAATCCGCTTAAGGTCGTAATCAGCAGGCTCACTAACAACAGCACAATCATCGCGCCGGCGGCAGGGTTATGGCCAAGATAACGTTTGGCACGTAAAAACAGCGTATCTTTCAAATATTGCCAGGCGACCCGCGGTGAGGTCACAAAATTACGGAAGCGTGCATGACGGGTACCAATCACGCCCCAGATAATGCGCAACAGGATCAGCCCCAACACGGTGTAACCGGCATAGGTATGCACGGTCAGAAAGTCATCTTCCGTGATGTAGGCTGTAAAAAAGGCAACCACCAGCGTCCAGTGAAAAACCCGCACCAGCGGATCCCAGACCTTGACCTTCGTATTCGTGTTCATTTTTGCATACCTCAGTATTTTTAAACTGCTGTCAGGCTATCAGGCCAAAATGAAACGAAACTGAAAATGTGGAGGTCGGCAGAAAATATTAGGGCAGGTAGAAACGCCGAATAAAGTAGTAACTTGGGCAGCAAGATAATCGCAGCAGCGTGAATAACGCGTGATACAAACAAAAAAGTTTATTAGTAATTACTTAATAACTTAACAACAACACATTTCAAAACATACGCACGCCATATCGACACGCATACTATATATATGTTACTTGCGACTGATGTCCAAAAAGAGCAAAATGGATTGTGTGGGAGATCGATGGCTGCGTAAAAAATACCAATAATAAAATGAGTAAATCATTCGAAACCCAAAAAACTCAGCAAGTATGTCGGTGATATTTTGGTCAGGTTTGTATCATTAATACAGATACACAATGTATGAACTGCCTATAAAACAGTTATACGTGAAAAATCAGTCGGAAGACAAAAATGAAATTCGCACTTGTAAATGGTGAAAAAGAAGAAGCTACTAAAGGAGCAAAGGGGGTATGCCAAGTTTGTGGCTCAGATCTAATTGCCAGGTGTGGAGAAGTAAAAATCAATCATTGGGCGCATAAAGGAAACCGCAACTGTGATGATCCTTGGTGGGAAAACGAAACTGACTGGCACCGAACATGGAAAGATAACTTTCCGAAGGAATGGCAAGAAGTAGTTCAGTTTGATGAAAGTGGTGAAAAGCATATTGCTGACGTAAAGACAGAAAGCGGTGTAGTTATAGAATTTCAACACTCATATCTTAAGCCGGAAGAGCGCCGTTCTAGAAATTCTTTCTATTCTAAACTGGTATGGGTGATAGACGGAACAAGGCGTAAAACAGATAAATATCAGTTTCAAAAAATATATGAAGAAGGTGTTTCCGTACTAGAAGAATTTCTTGTTAAACGTGTTCACTTTCCAGAGGAATGCAGGCTTTTGAAGGAATGGTTTGAAAGCAATGCACTAGTATTTTTTGATTTTCAAGAAGCTATAGATTCTGAACAATTAGATTTTTGGTTTTTGTTCACTACAACAAATGGCATTGTTTACATATCGCCATTTTCTAGGGAGAAGTTTATCGAATTTAATAAAGATAATAATTTTGAAGAAGAAATCAATAACTTATTTTCATTCTTTAATAAAGAGTTGGAAAGAAAACAGATAATTGAACAGATAAACAACAGTCAGATACACTCGAATAGGTTGCAAGAAATTAAGAGAAATATTGCAAGTAGACATCGTAGACAAAGACGGTTGTAAGTTTAAATAATGTGTAAAACATCAAAAACGCATCACAACTGGATATTTTGGATATTTTGGGTCAATGTAAAAATAAGTGGGTGATTAATTCAAGTTTTTACTCTGTCCCAATTATGTCCCAATTATTTCTTAAACCGTTCGCTGTACGCTCTGGAACTTTTAAAATAGGCGTTTTGCTTGCTTTTAATAGCCTCTTATATTAATCGTTAAATGAGATAAATAAAGAATGTTTAGAAACAAGTCATTCACACGAAAAATCGCGAACAAGGTAAAGAAAGCGTCTGAGTTCGCGCTGGACGGACTGCGGCAAAATCGTGTCGAGCAAGAGCCAGCATTTACTGATCGTTGGCTATCACTTATTGAGTATGAGTTAAACGGGAGTTCAGTCGGTGGAGTGGCTTGGAAGGCAAAGACTCTTACTGATAGGGGGCGAAATAGCCAAGAGAGTCGTTATGGCGCTGATTTCTTGGGAGTATTTGATCTATCTATATCCGGGTTTTCTGTTCAAAAGGGCTTTATGGGTCAAGCAAAGCTTGTTGAGCCAAATGACACGTTTCCAAATGCAGAGAGCACAAGATTGAAAACGCAATGCGATAACATGTTAAACATATCACCATGTTCCTATATTTTTCTGTTCTCAAGAATGAGCGGTATTCAGGTGATTCCAGCAATAGCAGTGCTTTCTGCGCGGGATTGCAACCCGCATGAGCTAACAGAAAAATCGATCACCAATTTCTTTGTAGATCACTTTGAATGCTTTATAGGTGATAGGCGGATTAGCACAGCAGCTATACAAGACATTGATGTCTTGCGGCATGAATTTCGAGCAAGGACAATGCTCTACATTGGCGGAAAATCGCTATATGGGGAGGAACTCATCTAACGATATTTTCGTAATTATGTTTAATCATTATGTATTAAATAGAACAGTCCTAGAGGCTATTAGATGATCATAGAACGTATAGAAGTAGAAAACTTCCGATCACTGAAAGAAGTGAATGTTGGTTGCGAAGAATTAACCGTCCTCTTGGGAAGAAACGGGGCAGGAAAATCTTCACTACTCTATGCCTTAGAAGCTTTCTACAATGTAGCGCATCAATCAAGCGAGTATGACTATTTTGATAAAGATACTAATCTTGAAATAAAAATCAGGGTTACATTTGGTAAACTTAAACAAGATGAACTGGAAGAATTCAAATCACAGCTTACAGACAACAATTTAATCGTCACAAAAATTATTAATTCAGGGGGAGCAAGATACTATGGAGCTTCTAAACAAATCCCAAAATTTAGTGAGATTAGAAAGCTATCGGCGCGAGATAAAAACAAATCATTTAATGAACTAGTTGACACTGCTGAGTATGACGGCTTAGTTGAAAAGGTTAGGTCTGCCCCGGCTGCAGAAGAAGAAATGGTTAAGTATGAGGCAGCTCATCCGGAGTTGTTGGAAATATTTGAATCTGAGCAGCAATTCTTTGGCCCAAAGAATATTGGTGGTGGAAAATTAGACAAATACACAAAATTTGTACTTGTTCCAGCTGTGCGCGATGCTTCATCCGAAACAGATAAGAAGGGGGTCATTTTACAGCTGATTGATGTTCTAGTAATGCGAAGCGTTAACAAGAGACCTGATGTAAGAAAGCTTAACTCAGAATTCGAAAAACGCGTGCGGGAAGTGTATAACAACGATAATCTGAAAGAGCTTGGTCATCTTGCAGGCATGATTACAGAGCTGTTAACACAATATGCCCCTGGAGCAGAATTAGATTTGGCGTTCGGTGAGATCGTACCGCCAAAAATACCATTACCACCTGCTATAGCATCATTAGTGGAAGATAACTTCAAATGCCCGATCAGCTATACGGGACATGGTCTTCAGCGAGCATTAATATTTGCATTACTTCAGCAACTCTCGGTAACGGATTTGTCTCCCGAGAAAGATGTAGAAGAAAAAGAAGGTAGCGCTGATGAATCTGACGAGCCGGAAGCTTTACGTGTTCCAGATCTAATACTCGCAATAGAGGAACCAGAGCTCTACTTGCATCCATCAAGAAGTCGATATCTTTCTCAAGTATTAGAAAATATCTCTAAAACCCCGGCCGACAGAAATGAACCAAGCACGCAAATATTGCTTGCTACACATTCGCCGTATTTTATAAGCATGGATAAGTTTGATCGAGTGCGACTGGCCAGGAAAATACCGGCTGAAGGATATAAGCCTTTGCAATGTCAAATATCAGAGTATTCACGTCAAAAGGCTGCGGAAAAACTCGCTCAAATTACGGGAAGTAATCCAGCAGATTTCACTCCAGAAAGTTTTTCAGCAAGAGCTGCTCCGATTATGACTTCAATGGTGAATGAAGGATTTTTCGCAGATTTGGTTGTAGTAGTTGAAGGCGTCTCGGATGCGGCAATTTTATGGGCGATGCAGGAAATCCTAGACAAACAGTGGGATGGGCATGGAATCGCGGTGGTTCCTGCTGGCGGGAAAAACAATATTGATAGGCCTGTGGTTGTTTTCAGTGGATTAGGAATACCCGTTTATTTCGTTTTTGATGGAGATATTCGGCATGCTGGAAAAGGCAAGGAGAAAGATGCCATTAGAACTAACAGACTGCTATTGGCGCTTGCCAGTACTAAGATTGAAAACTTTCCGGAAACACAAGCGCAAATGAATTTCGCAGTATTTTCCGATGAGTTAGAGACTGAGATAAAAAAGGTGGATGAGGAAATATTTAATGCGATTAGGGATCAGGTGGCAAATGAGATCGGCCATGACAGGCCATCTACATTACTGAAAAATCCACACGCAGCTGCTTTATTCATTAAGAGATTTTATGGTGAAGGTCATAGAGTTCCTATTCTAGAAGATATAGTGGAAAAAATAACAAACTTACGTTCTATTTAGGTAACGTCTTATGTGTTTGGCACGAAGAGTTATACTGGAAAATCCGGCCAGAGATCGATTATTTTAGATATTTTTGGTCAGAGTTAAAAACAGATGATTGATTAATTCAAGTTTTCACTCTGCCCCCAATTATTTGATTGCGAAAGGGAAATAGTCATGCATGAAATCATTTGTCCGCACTGCAAGAAAGCATTCAAAATTGACGAGGCCGGGTACGCGGACATTCTTAAACAGGTTCGTGATAGCGATTTTGAGCAGCAGTTACACGACCGGCTCGAATTGGCCGAGAAGGATAAGCAGAATGCCGTTGAGCTCGCTACAACTAAAATCACTAGCGAGTTTGAAAAGGCATCCGCAGCCAAGGACTCTGAGATAAAGGAACTGATGGCTAAACTCGATGCCGGTGAGGTCGCACAAAAGCTCGCTGTGACTGAAGCACTAAACGCCTTAGAAAAGGAGCGTGATGAACTCGCAAACGAACTCAAAAAGGCAATGCATGACAAGCAGACAGACACCCAACTTGCAGAAGCGAGACTTACGAACGAATTGCAAAAAACAGTTTCAACTAAGGATGCGGAGATTCAAACCTTGAAGACGCGGATAGAATCTATCGAGATTTCACAGAAGATTGCTGTTACTGATGCGGTCAATGCAATCGAGAGGGAGCGAGATGAATTGAAAAGTGGTCTTGCGCAAACGCAACTTGAGAAACAGCTTGCCGAGAAATCACTCAAGGACAAGTACGAGACGCAAATAAAGGATCGTGATGACATGATCGAACGCCTCAAAGATATGAAGGCGCGCCTATCGACTAAGATGGTTGGTGAAACCCTTGAACAGCACTGTGAAACCGAGTTTAACCGCATTCGAGCGACAGCTTTTCCGAAGGCATATTTTGAGAAAGACAACGATGCTCGAGCTGGCAGCAAAGGAGACTATATTTTTCGTGACTCAAATGATGCCGGTATTGAGGTTGTCTCTATTATGTTCGAAATGAAAAACGAAAGCGATGAAACAGCTACCAAGAAGAAAAACGAAGACTTTTTTAAAGAACTCGACAAGGACCGTAATGAAAAGAGTTGTGAATATGCCATCCTCGTTTCACTTCTCGAGCCCGATAGCGATCTCTATAACTCCGGTATCGTTGATGTATCTCATGATATTTGGGGTCAGAGTACATGATATTTGGGGTCAGAGTAAAAATAGACGAGTGATTAAGTTAAGTTTTTACTCTGACCCCAGTTATTGAGTTTTAAGCGGGTTGAATATTTTGGTTAAAACGAAACAGATTATCTGGATCGTATTTTTTCTTGATGGCGCGAAGTCGGCTGTAGTTTTCTCCAAATGTATCTTCGAGCAGTTTGGCACCTTCTTCACCCTGGCCAGGGAAGTTCAGGTACATACGACCATCCTGCGAATAATCCTTCATACGAGCCCAGAAATTGCGTGTCCAGTTGATATTCTTTTCGTCATCGCTCGGCTCACGCCAAACCGAATCCATGGAAAACATATAAGGCATTGAGCGGTCGCCAAATGCAGTTGCGTCGGCTGCGACATCGGCGGTAGCGCCACCGAAGTTCCAGATTGATGACAGGGTGTTGGGCGACGGTGTTTTTTGGAAATTGTTCAAGATGGTATCGAGGGCTTCGTCACTTAAACCATTAAGGTAATGGCTTTTCCAGTAACAGCGATACTCTCCGGCAGGCATTAGTGTGTCGAATAACTGTTGCACATCGCAGTAATCCATTTGACCAGAAAAATCGGCTGCCATCTCGCCTAGCTCGCGCAGTGGCTGGAGTATTTTTTCGCCTTCATCGGCATCACCAGCGTAGACAGCAGCCATGGTATAAACTTTTTTGCCCCAGTATTCTTTTGGAAAATCCGGTCCTTCGGCGACGGTAGAAAATTCTACCAGCGAACCAACTTCGTGATTTTTACTGGACATGAAATTACGCCAGAACTTTATCGGTTCTGGCCCGGCTTCAATCGGATAAATCGGTGCGCAAAACATTACTTTAGGACCGAGTTCGTGGAGTTTAAATTCGAATCCCGTGACTACGCCAAAGTTACCACCACCACCGCGTATGGCCCAGAATAAATCGGCGTTTTCAGATTTGCTAGCATTGACAATATTACCGTCGGCCGTGACCACCTGTGCTGAAACCATATTATCGATACAAAGCCCGTACCGGCTTCTTAACCAACCAATGCCACCTGATAGAGTGAGGCCGCCGACACCTGTATCAGAAATTAAGCCACCGGGTGTTGCCAGTCCATATTTTTGCGTCTCGCTATCGACATCACGCCAGGTGGCACCGCCATCAACCCAGGCTAATTTGGATGGCGCATTGACTTGTACATGACGCATTAACGACAGATCAATCATCACACCATCATCGCAAACGGCGTGACCCGCAACGTTGTGCCCACCGCCACGGACTGAAATCGGTAGGCCGGACTGACGGGCATAATTGACCGCTTCGGCAACGTCACTGCTTGATTTGCATTGAACAATGACCGCAGGTTTTTTGTCGATCATGGCATTCCAGACCATTCGCGCTCGAGCGTACTCGTCGTCGCTCGGGCTTAGTACCTTGCCCATAATCGCTGTTTTCAATTCTGCTAATTTAGTGCTCATAATTACTTTCCCTAAGGTTTATTGATTCATCGTGTAGAAAGTCTATGGTAAGGTTCTACCTACCCACAATTGGCAAAAACTACAAAATAGAGGCAAATCGGCGCTAATGAAGGGCATATTTGACATTACAGGGTTTAATTGGTCAGAAGTCTTACACAAGAAAACATTATGAATGAAGAAACCAAACCAAAAATCTGTTTACTGACATCACCAGAAACCTCGCCCGGTGTTTTATACGGCCTCTATGATGTGTTGAGTACGGTTGGTGCTGCCTATCCGGATATGGTTTCCGGCGTGCCTGGTGATGAATTGCTCGATGTTAAGATTGTCGCCAGAACAGACGGGGCGTTTCGCTGTATTGGAAACGTCGTGATTGAACCCCATGCCGATATTGCTAATATTGACGAGGCTGATGCAGTTGTCGTCTGTGATATGTATACACCGATCGATACACCGCCGAAAGGTACCTATGATCTGGAAGTCACCTGGTTGAAGCGCATGTATGCTAGAAATGCGCTGCTCGCCTCAGTGTGTTCTGGATCAGCGGTACTTGCAGAAACCGGGCTGCTTAATGGCTATGAAATCTCAGGGCATTGGGCTTATCGGCATATGTTCGCAGAGCACTATCCCAATGTGACCTGGCGCGAAGACGCTATAATCAATTTCTCTGCTGAGCACAAGCGGCTGATCACTACCGGCGGTGTCACTGCATGGCAGGATCTGGCCGTTTATCTGATCAATCGTTTCTGTGGATTACAGCAAGCTATTTACACCGCGAAGGTTCATCTGCTGTCGACACATACGGATGGGCAATTGCCCTTCGCCGTGATGACTCAGCGCTACCAAACCAGTGATGCCATTATTAGCGATTGCCAAAAATGGATTGTGAAAAATCTCAGCAGCCCAAACCCGGTATCACAGATGACCGAGCGTTCTGGCCTGAAGCCACGAACCTTTGCGCGTCGATTTCTCGAATCAACCAACTACCAACCCATTGAATACGTGCAAAACCTGAGGATAGAGGCGGCAAAAAAAGCGCTCGAAACCGAAACTACGAGCATTGTTGAAATCAGCATTATGGTTGGCTATGAAGATCCAGCTTCGTTTCGACGCCTGTTTAAACGTAAGGTGGGCATCACGCCAGCGCTTTATCGGAAAAAGTTCTCTCGCTTATCGGGACAACTCGATCGCTAGTTTAAAATTAACTTTTTACCGACTACATAAGACTGATAATTCAGGTCGGATTATTTTGAATAGTGTTATGGCTTCAGTCGAATGACCGCTGCTGACAAAATTTTTCCTTTATGAATATATTATCTCTACGACCGCTTCCGCTGAAAAGCGGAAGTGCAATGGAAATATTTATATGCCTGTTTTTGGCCGATTTGAGTCATTTAAAAAATCATGTTATATAACGATTCTTCGTAATCCTGGAGGAACTACCAATCTGACCCATTTGTTTTTGCGTTTTTGTCAAAGGTTGTATCTTCATCAATATTAATTATTATTTCTTGGAGAAAGATTATGAAACTCGGATGTTTTTCAATAAGTTTAAATGTGAAAGATTTAAAACAGTCGAAAGCGTTTTACGAAAAAATAGGTTTTGAAGTGTTCGCGGGTGAGGAAGCGCATAATTTCCTGATAATGAAGAATGGCGATACGAACATTGGACTATTTCAGGGTATGTTTGATAAAAACATATTAACGTTCAATCCGGGCTGGGATCAGCATGCAGGCAATGTTGAATCATTTGTTGATGTGCGTGAACTACGTGAACAGTTTAAATCAAAGGGTATTGAAATAGTGCAGGATGCTGTTGAGGGTGAAGCAGGGCCTGCCAGCTTTACGATCATCGACCCTGACGGTAATCCAATTTTAATTGATCAACATGTATAGATAAACATCAACTTGGTGTCAGAGCCAAACGACGGCTGCTGACCCAAGCATCTTCCAGCATCTTGGCATTCCATATATATATGGATGCTAATGTAATACACACATGGATTCTCTTACACAAATTGCATTAGGTGCGGCGGTGGGTGAAGCGGTCGCGGGGCGTCAGTTTGGACGTCGTGCACTGTTGTGGGGGACGATTGGATATTCAATTAAATGCGTCTGATCCCTTTAATTGGTAGTCTAACCGAGGTTTATCTTTTATTATGACTGAGCATGCTTGCAACCAATCAAACCATTTATTGAAGATCTGATCGGTGAAAAACATCTCAAACTCTACAATTCGCATATTTCTGCACCGTCTCGTCGAGATGTGTTTTCCGTACAAGTCATGGATCGGCGAGCTCAAGGATCCACATATCCTTCGAGCGGATATCCTGGCAGGTTTAACTGTTGCCATGGTGCTCATCCCGCAGTCCATGGCCTACGCACAGCTTGCCGGCCTGCCTCCATATTTTGGACTCTACGCAGCCTTTTTGCCGCCGATCGTGGCCGCCTTGCTCGGCTCCTCGCGACAGTTGCAAACCGGCCCGGTCGCTGTGGTGTCATTATTAACGGCGGCGGCGCTGGCGCCGATTGCAAGTGCTAGTCCTGAGGGTTACATCGCCTATGCGATCATGCTGGCCCTGATGGTCGGTATCATTCAGATCGTGCTGGGTGTTTTTCGGCTGGGTGAATTAGTTGATTTTCTCTCACATCCGGTCGTCATGGGCTTTACCAATGCAGCCGCGATCATTATTGCAACGTCACAGCTTGGAAAACTCTTTGGCGTCACTCCCATCAAAACGGACCATTATCTTGAAGGAATATGGATGACGATGCTGGCCGCGGTGGATCACCCGCACTGGCCAACCCTTGTCATGAGCGTCGTTGCATTTCTCATTATCTACACCCTGAATCGCTGGTTCCCGCGCATACCGGGTGTGCTAATTGCTGTCGTACTGACAACGGTCGCCTCGATCATGCTTGGTTACAAGGAGATGGGTGGGGCCATCGTCGGGACTATCCCCGCAGGGCTGCCTGAGTTTTCCATTCCAACCATAGACTGGAATATTGCAATACAGTTAATCAGTACCGCATTAGTTATCTCGCTGGTCGGTTTTATGGAAGCAATCTCGATTGCGAAGGCGATGGCGTTAAAGACCAAACAACGCCTCGATGCAAACCAGGAGCTCTTCGGTCAGGGTATAGCGAACGTGGTTTCATCATTATCGCAGGGTTACCCTGTCTCTGGCTCTTTCTCGCGTTCGGCTGTGAATATCAATAACGGTGCCATCACCGGGTTTTCATCCGTGATCACTGGCATTATTGTCGGCGTCACCCTGTTATTTTTCACACCACTACTTTATAACCTGCCACAGGCAACCCTGGCCGCCGTGATCATCATGGCAGTCATTAAACTGATCCACTTTAAGCCGCTACAACACGAATGGAATGTTCAGCCACATGATGCCATTGTTTCTGTGGTTACCTTTGTGCTGACGATATTGATGGCGCCACATCTTGACAAAGGTATGCTGATTGGCGTGATGCTTGCTTTAGGTCTGTATGTTTGGCGCAGCCGGCGTCCGCATATGGCGTTACTCTCCAGACATCAGGATGACACCTTGCGTGATGCGGAAGCGCATATCTTGCCTACTTGTGAATATATCGCCGTACTGCGCTTTGATGGCCCTTTATACTTTGCCAATGCAGGTTATTTCGAAGATAAAGTGCTGCTACGCTTCGCTGCCTCGCCCGACATCAAGTATTTGATCATTGATGCCGAGGGTATCAACGAGATCGATGCTACTGGCGAAGAAATGCTGCATGAGTTGCTCATTCGTCTGAACAAGATGGGTATAGAGATGGTGTTTACGCGCGCCAAGGGCCCGATGGTAGATTTATTCAATCGTATGCATTTAACTGAATTGCTTGGTGGCAAGGTTCATTTCCGTACTCGTACCAAGGCGCTGATATACTGCTGGCAGAATATTATCGACAATAACATCTGTGATAAAAACTGCCCGTCAGAGTGTCCTTTAAATTATAACGAGAACCCGGTTCGTTTAAGCCGATCTGCATCCGAGATTAATGAAGATCTGGAGTCAGATCAAAAATAAACGAATTAGTCCAGGCGCTGCAATGGGGCATGGCTGTCGTTTCCTTTTTCATCTTGGCATTCCATATATATGGGTGCTAATGTAATACCCACATGGATTCTCTTACACAAATTGCATTAGGTGCGGCGGTGGGTGAAGCGGTCGCGGGGCGTCAGTTTGGCCGCCGCGCGCTGATATGGGGCGCGATTTGTGGCACGCTGCCGGACCTGGATGTGTTTGTACCGCTCGGTGATGCGGTGCGGGATTTTACGTATCATCGTGCTGCCAGTCATTCGTTACTCATGTTGGCGCTGGCCACACCGTTGGTGGCCTGGCTGATTATGAAATTGCATCCTGATACGGCCGCGCAACGTTGGCGTTGGGCGGCGCTGGTGTATCTGGCGTTTGCTACCCATGTGTTACTCGACAGTTTTACCGTTTACGGCACACAAATATTCTGGCCAGTGGACACCACGCCGGTGGGGTGGTCGACGATTTTTATTATTGATCCACTTTATACCTTGCCGCTGTTAATCGGTGTGATTGCTGCCTATATTGCTGCGCGTCGCGGTGTGGCGTGGGGGCGTGTTACCAATACGGTTGGGCTGGTATTAAGTTCGGCGTACCTGATGTGGACGGTTGGCGTGAAGTGGCATGTCGAGCAGCTTGCCGAGCACACACTACACCAGCAAAACATGGCGCATACGGATGTGCTCACGGTGCCGACGCCGTTTAACAGTTTACTGTGGCGCATCTTGGTGGTGAACGGCACGCATTATTATGAAGGCTTTTATTCTATTTTTGATTCTGATCCCACTGTGCAGTTTGCAGCACACCCACGTACACTTGAATTGATTGCGCCGTTATCGGATAGCTGGCCGGTACAACGCCTGCAATGGTTCACGAAAAACTTTTATGCGGTGCAGGCTATTGGTAATAACATTGTGATGTCCGATTTGCGCATGGGCCTGGAACCGGATTATGTGTTTCGTTTTAAAGTCGGCGAGCTGGGTAATCCGCATGCGTATCCTGCCCCTGTGGAACGTGTAGTCAGTCCGCGTAGTTTTGATGGTTTGCCAGCGCTGTGGGCGCGTATTTGGCGCCAGCCTTCGCAATAATGTTCGCCTCAGTCAACCAGAATCAGCCAGAATTGTATCGCCCGCCGGCGCGTGCTTTAATGCAAAAAATTTAGCAGAAGATGTTGAATGAATTATATTGATGTATTTAATGGTGATGCCGATGGCATTTGTGGATTACACCAACTGCGATTAGCGCAGCCCGTTGCCAGCACGCTGGTGACCGGAGTGAAGCGTGATATCAATTTGCTCAAGCAGGTTGACGCGGGCGCGGATGATTACATCACGGTGCTGGATATTTCACTGGATAAAAACCGCGACGGGCTGCTGCGCTTGCTCGATGCCGGTGCCGAGGTTATTTATTTTGATCACCATTTTGCCGGTGACATTCCCCAACACGCGCAACTCGAAGTGCATATCGATACCGATGCGAATATGTGTAGCAGTTTACTGGTTAACCAGTATCTTGAAGGTCAGTACTTGCCCTGGGCGGTGACTGCCGCGTTCGGCGATAACCTGTTTGGCGCGGCCGAGCAGGCGGCGCAGCCACTTCAGCTTGGTCATGAACAACTCGAGCAACTCAAGTTATTAGGTACCTGTATTAACTACAATGGTTACGGCGCGAGCCTGGATGATCTTATTTACACGCCCGATGCCTTGTACCAACTCATCAAACCCTATGCCGATCCGTTCGACTTTATTCACAATGAGCCGGGTTACCAAACCCTGTTAAGCGGCTACACGCAAGACATGGGCAATGCGGATGCCTTGCAGGCCACGCTTGCCGATGCGCACCATGCCTTGTTCATTTTGCCGGATGAAAAGTGGGCGCGCCGTGTCAGTGGCGTGTACGCCAACCAACTTGCGCAGCAACACCCGGAGCGCGCCCATGCCATGTTGACGCAAAGTACGAATGACGGTTTTGTGGTGAGTGTGCGCGCACCGCTGAACAACAAGACCGGCGCCGACGAACTTTGCCGCCAGTTCGAGACGGGCGGGGGACGCAAAGCGGCCGCCGGGATAAACCATCTGCCGCAAACTGACTACAATAACTTCGTGAATGCCTTCAAACAGGCATTTTAGATATTATAATAGCCATAAAAAAGACTGTAAACGTAATATAAAGCCAATAACAGCCATAATAACAGCTGTTATATGGTTTGTGCTTGTTGTCTCGGATAAATCATCTATAATAGTTCAAAAATAGCCTTTTAATGCAAGTAATGGCTATTATTAGACTAATATAGGGCTATTATGGATTTTTATTCGTTATCCGATACCGCAATTGAAACCGAGCTGGGCGAGCGTTTTCGCGCCTTACGCTTGCGTAAAAACATTACCCAACAGGCGTTGGCGGACGCGACCACCTTATCACTGAATACTATCAAGGCGCTGGAAGCCGGGCGCGGCAAGCTGGCCAGCGTGATTGCGGTGTTACGCGAACTCGATGCGCTGGATCAGCTCGAGCAGTTTATTCCCGATACGCCGGTGAGCCCGCTGCAGCTGGCCAAAATGCAGGGCAAACCACGCGAACGGGCCACTGGAGAACGACTTAAAGCCGAGCGACTGAAATCCGAGCCAACGGATGAAGCAAGCGAATGGTAAAAAAACACGACACGGCAGTAGTGACATTGTGGGGTCAGCGCGTGGGTGCGGTGGCATGGCTGGATGATCGCGGCTATGGCGTGTTTGAATACGAGCCGGCGTTTTTAAAAACCGGGCTGGATATTGCGCCCATCCACATGTCCCTGGCCGCGGCACGGCAGGGGGATGGTTTGTTCTCGTTTCCTGTGCTCAATAAAGATACCTTTCTCGGTTTGCCCGGCATGCTGGCCGATGCGCTGCCGGACAAGTTTGGCAACAGCATCATCGACAGTTGGCTGACACGACAAGGCCGCACAGCGGCGAGCTTCAGCCCGGTCGAGCGTTTGTGTTACACCGGTAAACGGGCCATGGGTGCGCTGGAATTTGCACCGGCGATTATCGATAAATACGACACCGCCGCGCCCGTGGAAGTTGCTGACCTGGTCGAGCTGGCACAAACCATCATGCAGGAGCGCACGGCGCTCGACGTGAAACTGGACGATGCGTCTGAAAAAAACAATGCTGATGCCATTCTCGATATTTTGCGTGTCGGCACTTCCGCAGGGGGTGCACGACCCAAGGCCGTCGTCGCCATGGATGACAAGGGCAATGTGGTCTCGGGACAAACCGAGGCACCCGCCGGTTACGACTACTGGATTTTAAAATTTGATGGCGTGTCCGATTTGGAACTGGGCGAACCGAAAGGCTATGGCCGCATTGAGTATGCCTACTACTTAATGGCCAGAGCGGCCGGCATTAACATGACCGAATGTCGTTTGTTACAGGAACATGGCCGTGCCCACTTTATGACAAAACGGTTTGATCGCGTCGACGGTAAAAAAATTCACATGCAATCCTTATGCGGCATCGCGCATTATGATTTTAATCAGGCGGGTGCCTACAGTTATGAACAGGCCTTTATGGTGATGCGCAGCTTACGTCTGAGTAAGGCCGATGCGGTAGAACAATACCGACGCATGTTATTTAACATCATGGCGCGTGACCTGGATGACCATACCAAGAACATCGCTTTTTTAATGACGCCGGATGGCGAGTGGCATTTATCGCCGGCGTACGATGTGATCTATGCGCACAACCCGGCAGGCAAGTGGACCAACCAGCATCAGATGAGTGTAAATGGCAAGCGTGATGACATCAGGCAGGAAGATATTCTGGCCGTGGCAGAATCCATCAGCCTGAACAAAGCCGATCAGATTATTCAGCAAGTCGCCGACGCAATCAATCGCTGGCCGGAGTTTGCTGCAGAAGCGGGTATCAAGTCAGAGGTGACAAAAGAAATCGGCAAGTATCACCGAATCATGCTGCGCTAGATAAAACAGGGAAAGCAGCTTGTTAGCCTGATGTGTTGAGAAAATTTTAGTATCAGGCAACCAGCTTGCGTAAGTACTCAATCACGTCTTTAGATTCATATAACCAGTGAACATTGCCGTCTTCATTACGAACCTGCAGACAAGGGACTTTTATTTTGCCGCCACCCTTGAGCAGTAATTCGCGATTCAATTGATCATGTTGCGCATCGCGTAATTCGATATTAAGTGACTGGCGTTTTATTTCGCGTCGAACCTTGATGCAAAACGGACAGGTTTTAAATTGATAGAGTGTCAGGTTTTGGGTGTTCTGGTCGATTTCGAATTGCGATTCAGCAGGACGCTGTACGCCTTTGGGTGTGGTGATTTTGTCGATAAATAACATTATCGGGCCGATTACGCGACGCACGGTGCGGAAAAACATTCGAATGAACCATTTCATAAAACAATTGCCTGTGTAGTATGTTGAACATCATTATTGTTTCATTATCTCGACAATAATCGCGCTATTATACAGTACATACAGGCAATTTGTAGAGAGTGTTGGTCAGTGAATATTAACTTAAGGTATTGATATGTTAAGAAAAATAATATTGACTTGTGTGATGAGCCTGATCCTGCAGAGTGCGATGGCAAAACCAGTAACCGTGGTGAAAAGCCAGCAAGCTGATTTTGTCGTTGAACAGGTCGCAAATAGTCTCGGTGTACCCTGGGGCCTGGCCTTTATTTCCGCTACTGAAATGCTGATCACAGAGCGGGAAGGTAAATTGCGATTGCTGAATCTTGAGAGTGGAAAAATCAAAAACATAGCGGGCTTACCCGCGGTAAAAGTGATTGGCCAGGGTGGCCTGATGGATGTGGCGGTTCCGCCGGATTATGACAAAAACACCCGTGGGCGAGACTGGGTATATTTTACCTACGTCAAAGATGTCGACGATCAAGGTGTCACCGTTCTAGCGCGTGCGCAGCTATCAGGCTTACAACTAAAAAACTGGACAGACTTGCTGGTGACCAATTCTGCTACCGATACTGGCTATCATTTTGGCAGTCGCATTGCCTTTGACGAGATTGCCGGTGAAAAAGGGCATGTCTTCTTCGGCGTCGGGGATCGCGGTGAACGTGAGAATGGCCAGGATTTGACTAATCATGCCTCAACCGTGATGCGCTTGTACCGTAATGGCCAGGTGCCGCCAAATAACCCGTATATAAAGGATAACCCATATATAAAGAATAAGGCTGGTCTGCCTGAAGTCTGGAGTTATGGCCATCGCAATCCGCAGGGCATGGCGTTTGACTACAAAACTAAGCGATTGTGGGAGATTGAGCATGGCCCGCGTGGTGGCGATGAGATTAATCTGGTTCTGCCCGGACGAAATTACGGTTGGCCGGTGATTTCCTATGGCAAGGAATACTGGGGGCCGGTTGCCGTGGGCGAAGGCACGCATAAAGAAGGCATGGAACAGCCAGTCAAACAATACACACCTTCGATTGCACCGGGTAGTCTGCTGCTTTACTCAGGCAAGGCATTTCCCGCCTGGCAGGGTAATCTGTTTGCGGGTGCGCTGAAACTACGTCACATCAACCGGGTTGTACTGGATAAAGATGCAAATGCCGTAGCCGAAGAGCGTTTGCTGGAATCGCTGGATGAGCGCATTCGCGTGCTTGTACAAAGTCCACAAGGCTGGCTGTATTTTTCGACCGACAGCGGCAAAATATTTAGAATCAAACCAGAGTAGCACGCGTTATTTACACCTGCTGTGATGTGTGCTGGTTGTGCAATAAGTTCATTCTGTCTTTAATATCACCCGAAATTAATTTGCAAGAAATCAACGCTTACAGCTTATAAGTTTAACCTTAACTCGTTAAAATAGCTGAAATTAACGATAAGGGTGAGAGTGATGTCGCAGGTTTCAACGAGTATTTTGTTGCGGAAAATCCACCGCTGGATTTTTATTTATCTGGGTGTGTTTATGTTTATCTGGGTAGTGACGGGTGTGATGCTCTCCGTGCCTGCCAAGTGGATAGAAGTGCGACTCCCGGAACAATCCGCACAAACTGACTTGAACAGTCTGAAAGTTTCACCCGCGGACATTATTGGTAAGCTCGGTGAGGCAGCGAAAGGTAAAAATATCGATGCCATAGAATTAAAAAAAATTCAGGGCAGGATGCACTACTCGGTCAAACTGGATGGCAAAAAATACGCGTTTGATGCGGTGACCGGGGAAGAGTTCAGCTTCACGCCGGAAATGGCCGAATCAATTATACGCAAAGGATTCAAGATTGATGCTGCCCTTGAGGAGAATAAAGTCATACGTGAGCATAGTCTGGGCTACTCATGGGGACCCTTGCCGGTATCGTATTTGCGTTTCAAGGGTGATTTTGGTGAATATTACGTCAAGCATGAAAATGCGAACGTGCATCGCATTACGGTACTCTCCAAATTCCGGGTGATTGCCGGTCAGTTTCACAGCTTTCAACCTATTCGTCATCTCACCGGCAGTGGCACACTCCAGCACATCATTTTGATACTGACCGGTTTCATCTCGATTTTGGGTGTGCTGGCCGGTTTATACCTGGTCTTACCGAAACGCTGGCGAAGGTAATCAAGCCTGTATCTCCAATCGATAGTATCACCATGATTTCTAAATAGATTTCAAGGTATAGTTAGTTTATGCTGCCTGTTTTATTAATCGTCAGACCGATGAGCAAAATGTCGTCTGATTGCGAATAGTCGGGGCGAAAGCCCACTAATAATGGAATGAATAATGAGTAAACCACATGTTGTCGTATTAGGTGGTGGCCCGGCGGGCTGCGGTGCTGCATATCAATTAAGAAGAAAAGATAAGGCCAGCGTTACCCTTATCGAAAGAACCAATATGTTGGGAGGCAATTCCGGCAGCTTTGAAGTGGATGGTATTCATCTGGATTTTGGCAGCCACCGTTTGCATTCAGCATGCGACCCGGAAATTCTTCAGGATATTAAAAATATGCTCGGCGACGATCTGGCGCACCGTGATCGTCATGGCCGTATTCGCCTGCGCAACAAGTGGTTGCATTTTCCGCTCAAGACAACCGATTTAATGCTGCGACTGGACAAGGCTTTCGCTTTTGGCGCGACCAGTGAAATGATTTTACGCACCCTGTTTGGCAAGGGCAAAGAAGGCGAAACGTTTGCATCGGTATTGCGTGCCAATCTGGGCAAAACAATTTGTGAACATTTTTATTTTCCCTATGCGCGTAAATTATGGGGCCATGAACCGGAAGAGTTGTCAGGTATTCAGGCACGCAAGCGCGTTTCAGCCGGATCCATTTCCAAAATTATTAAACGTCTGGCCAAGCCACCGGGTGCCGGCAAGTTTTATTATCCACGAAAAGGCTACGGACAAATCACCGAAGTGTACGCCGAACAAGCACAAAAAATGGGTGCTGATATTAAAATGGGCTGGTCAGCAAGTAAAATTACGCAAACTCAGGGTGCAGAGGGCGGCAACTTTGAAATCGAGTTACGTAACAAGGCAGGCGATGTCGAAGTGATCAAGGCTGATCATATCTGGTCGACCATCCCGGTCACCGTTATGTGTCAAATGATGTCGCCGGCGCCATCAGCCGAGGTAATGGCGTCCACGCAAAAAATTAATTATCGTTCAATGGTGCTGGTTTATTTAACCTTGCCGGTAGACCAATGGACCACGACTGATGCGCACTATTTTCCGGAAGCGCATATTCGTATGACACGTATGTCAGAACCGAAAAATTATTTTGGCTTGCCCGAGCCTAAAGGCCACACAACTTTATGTGCCGAACTGCCTTGTCAAAAAGGTGATGAGTTCTGGGAAATGTCAGATGAGGATCTCGGTAAACTGATTCTGGAAGATATGCGACGAGCAGACTTACCCTTGCATACACCGACCAAAGTATTTACCCGCCGACTGCCACAGGCATACCCGATATATAACATGGGTTATGAACATGATCTGGAAACCATGGATTCCTGGGTTGAAAGTATACCCAATATGCTGATCTATGGTCGACAAGGTTTTTTTGCGCATGACAATACACACCATGCGTTATTTATGGCGTATTGTGCGGTGGACTGTCTGAATGTGGACGGAACATTTAATCATGATCGCTGGGAAGATTATCGCAAGATATTTGCCACACACGTTGTGGAAGATTAACCTAAAAATATTCAGGTTCAGTGATGGGTTCATCGGCTAATCAATCGACGAAGTATGCATCGAACGACGTTGTTTGGCGTTGGCTGATTGGCTTGTTTATTTGCGCAGTCATTACCCGCCTGTATTATTTAAATAGTGGACTATGGCTTGACGAATATTATTCGATTGTCAGGCAGTTCAGGTTACCGGTTGCCACACTGTTGACAACTTACCTGGGTGATAACCAGCATCCACTCTATGCGGTACTCGCCAGCATGAGTATGAGTGTGTTTGGCGAACAGGCCTGGACCGCACGCTTGCCTGCCGCACTCTTCGGTATCGCCACGATTCCCGCATTATATTTATTCGGTACACAGGTAAGTCAGCGTAAAGAAGCCCTGCTTGCTGCGGCGTTACTCACCTTTTCCTATCATCATGTCTGGTTTTCACAAAATGCACGCGGCTATACGGCCATCGCGTTGGCCGCCATCCTGTGTTCATTTTACGTGATGCGCTTGTTACGTAACGGGAACAAGTATGATGTATGGATGTACGGTGGCATTGCGGCACTGGGTTGTTATGCGCACCTGACGATGGTGTTTGTTGTTGTCGGACACTTTCTGGTTTATGTGATTATTCAGTTACTGTCTCTGGTAAAGGAACGACAACTTGTAAACTGGCAACGTCCGTTGCTGGCGTTCATTGTTGCCGGTGGATTAACGCTTGTTTTGTATGGTCCGGTGCTGACCCAGGTCATCGATTATTTTGTGAATAAACCCTCATTGGGCAACCTATCATCACCTTCGTGGGCAATTAAAGAGGCCATGCGCAGTTTAAGTATCGGCTTTGGTGCCGGCATGGTGGTGCTGGCCGGTGTCCTGATGATGGTTGTCGGCTTTGTCAGTTATTTACGCAGCAACCCGGTTGCGCTGGGTATTTTTGTGCTGCCTATTTTTGTGACCGTGCTGGGTGGGCTTATGGCGCGGGGCACCATGTATCCACGGTTCTTTTTCGCCCTGATTGGCATTGCCATCCTGATCGGTGTACGTGGTGTGATGGTAACCGTCAGCTGGTGTGCCGGACTGTTACTACGCAGTGAACGTCATGCGCACTTACCGGACAGACTCGCGACAGCCGCAATGATATTGACGATCATGTTGTCAGCGGTGTCACTATTAAAAAATTATCAATACCCCAAGATGGATTTTGCGGGCGCACGGCACTGGCTTGAAACGCAGGCGGACAAGAATGATGTTATTGTTACATCAGGAAGTGCAGCCTGGCCCTATCGTGAATACTATGGGTTGCCATGGCCAGAGATGATCAGACCGGGCGAACTGGCTGAACAAGACAGGATTGCAAATAAAAAGGGTGGTCAGCTGTGGGTTGTATATGCGTTTGCGCGCTATATGGAAGTGTCGGCACCTGAAGTACTGCAGTCAATTCGAAATCGTTGTATCGACAAAAAGCGATTCAAGGGCACGCTGGGTGGCGGTGATTTGATCGTGTGTCGTTTAAAACCGGTTCAAGTTAAGGAGTAGTGATTGTGACAAAACTTATTATTCAGATTCCCTGTCTTAATGAAGCGACAACTCTCGGCCCAACGATTGATGATCTGCCGCGTGAAATTCCCGGAATTGATATCATAGAGTATCTCGTCATTGATGATGGCAGTACCGATAACACCGCGGAAGTGGCGAAACAGGTTGGTGTGCATCATGTCGTTAAGCACACCAAAAACAAGGGGCTGGCAACCGCGTTTCGTACCGGACTGGAAGCCTGTTTACGACTTGGCGCCGATATTATTGTTAACACAGATGCGGACAATCAGTATCAGGCAGCAGATATTCCCAAACTGGTTGAACCGATTCTGGCACTGCGTGCGGAAGTCGTTGTTGGTGATCGTGGCGTGGGATCGTTGCCTGACTTTTCGTATTTGAAACAGCGCCTGCAAACTTTGGGCAGCTGGGTGATTGGCAAGGCATCGGGCTTGAATACACCGGATGCAACCAGTGGCTTCCGTGCGTTATCCCGACAAGCGGCAATGCATACAATTGTGTTAAGCGATTACTCCTATACATTGGAAAGCCTTATTCAGGCGGGTCATTATAAAAAAGCCGTCGAGTTTGTACCGATTCGAATCAACCCGCAAACACGTCCGTCACGATTAATGCGTGGGATGTGGCAGTATATACGTACTTCATCCGGTGCCATCGTGCGCGCCTATACGTTATACCAACCATTAAAGGTGTTCACCATATTAGGCGTGGTGCTCATCGTGCTGGGATGCATACCGGGTATTCGATTCTTGTATTTCTATTCAATCGGTCAGACAACCGGTCACGTGCAATCGTTAATCCTGACCGCGATATTATTGATCATGGGTTTTCAATCATTATTAATGGGTGTGATTTCTGATCTGGTCGGTTCCAACAGAAAATTGCTGGAAGAAACATTAATAAGAGTCCGGCGCCTGGAAATAGATGGCCACCTCACGCAAGCTGAAGAAGTCGATAAAGCTAAATAAGCTACGATACGAATTAATACGTAAATGTCTGACTCGCTAGAATCCCCCGCCACGACAGAACCGGTCAGACGTAACTGGAAGAAATTTTCCATTCGCGTCAGTCTGAGCCTGCTTGTTCTTGCCCTGTTATTTTATTTGTTACCCCGCGAGGAACTGCTTTCCGCGCTGCGCGGGTTCTCACTCGAAATATGGCTGGCAGGCGTATCGGCTTACTTATGTCTGCACCTGATTGGTGTGGCGAAATGGCGCATGCTAATCAACACGGCAGGCGCTGGTCTGACTTTTTCGCAGGCGTGCCGCTGTTATTATTACGGACTGTTTGGTAATACTTTTTTACCTTCAGTCGTCGGTGGCGATATTATTCGTGCCGGACTTGCGTTGAAGATGGCGCGTTCGAAAAGCGCGGTGCTGATGGGCAGTGTTGTCGATCGCACAATTGATACGCTGGGACTGGCAGCGGTAGCAGGAATCGGAGCGCTGTTCGTGCCGGTGGCATTAAATGCCGGTAGCCGGAATATCTTTTGGGGTTTCGCTGCGTTGCTCATTATCGGTGGAATATCACTCGCGTTGTTCATTTATATATTACCCGCCAGACGCTTCCCCTATAAAATTCGCCGCAAGCTCGTCAAAGTGCGCAATGCCATACGCGCATTGCTGAGGCGTCCCGCACGTGTGATCGTGGCCTTTGTTGCGGTGATGGTCTTGCAAACATCGCAAGTTGTTATGAATTTATGGTTGGGTCGTCTGGCACTCATCTTTAACGCAACTTTCCTGATGTGGCTGTTCGTCTGGCCGCTTGCCAAAATGGCGGCAATGGTGCCGTTAACACAGGGTGGCATTGGTGTGCGAGAAGCGGCACAAGGCGCCTTGTTTTTACCCTTTGGTGTGAGTATTGAAAAAGCAGTCGCTACCGGTCTTATTTTCCAGGCGATAATAATCAGCGGTAACTTGCTGGGAGGCGTGATTGCAACATTGCTTGGTAAATTTATTCCTGCAGCATCAGCCTCAGTTCAGCCAAACCCGGCAATACTGAAAAAAGATGCACAGCACTTTGGTATTTTAACCGCAACTGTACTTGGTGGCGGGCTGTTTTTTATTGCCAATACACTGGCAATCGCCTTTGGCACCGGATCGATAAATGAAACCTGGCTATCATGGATGAATGTGATTCCGGGTTATTCTGCAACGTTCGAAGGAAGTATAATCGGACTGCTATATGGTATTGTAATTGGTTACGTTATTGGAAAAACTGGCCACAAGCTGCTGAGTAAATAAGCGGGTAATAACCTGGCTGGTATTATTTGTTGTTTGCCTTGTTCTGACTGCCTTTGACATTACGTAAAACATTTCTTGCCGCCAGATATCCCTGCATAATAATTGAATCAATATTATTTATAAACCAGTCTGATTTCAGGTAATAAGTATCAAGCCTGGGCACGGCTGCCGGATCAAACCTGTTGCCGAGAGGTTTCAGTTCAGTTGTGACTGCAGTTTTATAGCGGCTGCGAATGAAGTCACGCGTGCCGGTATTATGATAGCCGAATGGATAGGCAAAATGCTCGGGTGCCTTTCCCAGATGTGTCTTTATAATATCATCCGATGTTTCGCATTCTTCCTTTATTTGTTCTGTTGTCAGTGTACGCATGTCAGGGTGCGTGTGCGTATGATTCTCGATATAGATATTATTTTTATACAGTTCATTAATTTCGTCCCAGTCGAGCATCTTGAAGGATGGAATGCCCACAGGGTTCTTCGGCCATAATTCCTTATTGTTGACCGCACTGGTCGCGACATAGACATGCGCGCAGGCATTGTATTGTTTCAATATTGGCAGTGCATTTTTGTAGACAGACTGCATCCCGTCATCAAAAGTAATGGCTACGCCGGTACGGGTCTCGGGTTTGGCAACCGTTTCCAGATCAAGTATTGGGATATTTTTACGCAGCAAAGTTGACAGCAATTTATCGAACGCGGCAGGCGTATATGAAACGATTGAGCCGGTTTCATCTATACTGTGAAATGTGAGAATGGCGCGCAATATCTGTTTCCTGTTCTGATGTTAAAATAAAAATATAATCGTAGCATCAATAATCAGAATATACCCGTAAAAATTATAATGTGGTTTTATATATTCCGATACTCATTCAGGTGTTTTTATTGCGATGAATCCGGCAAAATTGTGCCACTGAAAGAATGTTTCAGCGATATTAAAACCATTACGTTGAAACAGGGCAATATTTTCGTCCCTGCGCCAGGGAATCAGAATGTTTTCCAGCGCTTCACGTTTTTTGGCGATTTCCTCCTCGGAGTAGCCATTTTTGCGCTTGAAGTCATGATAAAAATCAATAAAGCGATCATTTACCTCAGTATTTTCTGTCAGGATCTTGTCAGTAACAATCAGCACACCTTTATTTACCATTTTATTACAAATCATTCGAATCAGTCTGTCGCGGTTTCCCGGCTGAATGAATTGCAAGGTCCAGCATAGTGTAACGACACTCGCGTTACTGAAATCGAGATTTGACAGGTCACTGTTCAGGTCGCAGAGACGGAGTGATATTTTCTTTTCGAGTGCCAATTCCGCAAGATTTGAACGGGATTTTTCCAGCATGGGTTCTGAATTGTCATAACCAATCAGTGTTTTTGCTTGCGGGATATTTTTTTCTATTTGTATGAGGGTGGTGGCAGTCGAGCAACCAAGATCAATAATTGCCGTATCAGGCTGCCAGAATGATTGGGCAATTTGCCCAATCAAGTTCTGTTGTTCCTGGTAGAGTGGAATGCTTCGCGACAGCATGTCATCAAACACATTGGCAACTTCGGCATCAAAGACAAAATCACCAGGCTTTGTGTCACGTGCTGAAAAAATAGTATCTTTCTTTTTCATCTTTATATGAATAGTCTAGAAATGTTTTACATGCATGAAACGCACAAGATCGGCAAGCAGTTTTCTGTCAATAACAGGCGCGATGATTATAAATAAAAGAATGCCGGCAATATTGGCTATTATATTAGTCGGGTAAAATATTGTAATTATGGAAATAATTATGATAGCCAGCGTGAAACAGGGCAGGGCTGCAAATATAAACGGCAGGGATGCCACGTGTTTTTTGGTGTGATAATGTGCGTTTATCCAGACGATAAATGCTGTTAGCGCCATGGTAATTGCGCCTCCGGTTGCACCATAGCGAGGTACCAGAATAAAACCAGCCATCACGGCTGCAACCGTCCCCGCCATTTGTGAAAACAGGATATAGCGTTGTTTATGCGCGGCAGCCAGTGTCCATCTGCCATGTCCATTGAGCAGGGTAAAGGGAAGTGCCCAAATCGCAATGGCAAGTGCGGGTGCGGCAACACTAAATTTATTGCCATATATCACTACCAGAATTTGTTCTGCGAACAGGGTAATGGAAAGTGCTATTAACACACCACCCCAAAGTGTCACCTTGAATGAGGGAATGATAAGACCAAACAAGGCCTCCATTGAATGATTAAGACGTTTTGATAATGCCGGAAACAGATTGAAATGATAAATCATACTGAAAGTAACCAGCGAGATGACAATCCGGTGTGACACACCAAACCAGGCCACTTCTGTTGCACCGACCAGACTCGCTAGCAAAAACGTTGGCAGATACTGGTTAAACGCCCATACTGACTGACTTAATCCGAAAGAAATCGCCTCGTGTGACAGGCTGAGTAATTTTTTCAGGTCAAAATTGAAGCGGAGTAAAAGCTTATGCCGATATTGCATGGTAATAAAAAATACGGCCATACTTATTGAGGCAATAACTTCGATATAACCAACTGTCAGAAGGTTTTTGTCGTTTTGTACAAACAGCATGACACCGATACAGAATATTGACATGCGTAACAATTGTCCGACCGATACCCAATGCATTTTTTCCATGCCCTGAAACAGCCAGTTTTGATTCCAGGGCGACGCAAGCAGGGCAAGGGAATATATCCAGATAAGTGTGATTACCAGTTCGGACTGGTTCATTACAATTGCGGCAATACACATCAATGGCGCTGCAACGATGGCGATCAGGAATCGTGCAGTAGAAATCAGATTTACATACTCTTGAGTTACATGTTCGTTTCTAGCTATCTCGCGGGCGCCGATAGGGCCATAGCCAAGATCAATTACAAGGTTAAAAAATACCAGCATGGCGGCTGCAATTTCGACGGCACCGTACATTTCAGGCGAAATGGTTCTGGCCAGATAGGCAAAGGCAATGAAGCCAATCACCTTGCTTATTGCTTCCCCTCCTGATAATAAAACCAGGTCTTTTACGGCTTTAAATCTCATTCAGGTATTATCTTCATTGACATAGCCATCGTCTGTACAATTTTTCAATAAACTTAATGTGGTCATTCTGTTTTTTAGCTGTGCGTGCTTTTTGATGGTTTTGAAATACTCCGTCATTGAAGCTGATTCGCTCCATGTTGATTGGTAGGTCTGAAAACCATTCATGCCCAGTTTATTCCTTAGCGTCATATCACTGCTTATTTGCGATATCGCATCTTTCAGTTCACTGCTATTACTAAAAAGCATGCCACCATGACTTTTATTGATTATCTCAGGATAGGGACCAAGATTATTGGCAATGATGGGCGTTTTTTCCCTGAACGCTTCCAGCACGACCAGTGGAAACACTTCATAGCAAATCGAGGGGGTAATCACTGCTATTGCACCGGCATACAGCGATTTTAATTTATCCTGCGAAATCTGGCCAAGGAATTTTATATTGTCAGCGTCTTTTGCAACCGCGCGCAGCTGCTGTTCAAATTCACCGGTGCCGGCTATCCATAATTCGGCAGTTTTATTTTCAGTAAACAACGGTATCACATTGTGAATACCCTTTATTTTTTCCAGTCTGCCGACAATCAAAAAATATGGTTGCTGGCCTTGTGAATCAGCATTCTGCTTTGTTTCGCTATTGTCCGGTATGAATGAAGGCAGAACTTGCATATCAAATGGAAAGCCGTAGGCATTATGTTTTTCTGCACTGAAGTGACTCAATGCAAAAAACTGGTCTATATGTTTTCCCTTGCGTGCGAGCAGGCCGGTTTTACGCCAGAGTTGCGGCGGCCTGCGGTAGTTTACGATGCAACGGAAACATTGTCGTTCAGTACACACTTCACGGTTATGTCGCCACAATACATGTGTCGGACACACCAGCCAGTGCTCATGTGCGGTATACAGTTTTATGGCGTCACCAAGTTGTAAACCACCTGGACCCGCAACGAGTGATGCGTTATGAAAATGAATCACATCAGGTTTACGTTCATTCAATATGGCTTTTATTTGTTTTGCATGTATTACCGGGTAGCCAAATTGTTGTGTTAGCAGGCATGAAAGCTTGCCAAATTTACTGCTTAGTCCATACACATTCAGCCCTTGTGGTTCTTTGACGGGAGCAGGATGCTTGTTATCACTCAGCATTTGGTAGGCATCAATATCATGGATAATATCGACCTGATGACCGCGTTTTACCAGAATATGTGCCAGTTGCCGTACGTAATTGGCATCACCACCAAAATGATAGGGAGGGTAAAAGGTTGTAAGCATGACAAATCTGAGACCCGCGTTCGTCATTGATTTCCCTTGTGGTTAGTTATTTTTCGATCAAATCGCATTTGCGAAACAATGCGTCAACTGTCGTTCTCAATTGTCGCTTACCAGACGCATATTACATCATGTCATGATAAAGATCTGCGCAGGCATTGCTGTGTTGCACGTCTGGGAGTATTCCTGGGAATCTGCGTGGTTAAAATCCATGCAACACGATAACCGTATGCCAAAGGTCAATTATATCAATGTCTTAGTAAAAGATATATTGTGTCAGTGCACTGTAGATTTTCTTTGTTTTACGGGCCAGTTTAAGACTAAAATGAAGTGATTTTTATCCGATAACATACTAATAAAAACCGGAAAGTCAGGGTCAGCAATGGGATTACTGGACGAACTACGCAAACAGGCAGATGACAAGCGGCAAAGTAAACTTGCAGAAGCCCAACGTCAGGAACAGTTGACGCAGTATTACCGGGAGAATATCCATCCAAGAATGGCGAATATATACAGCCACCTTAATGAGCTAATCGAACACCTGAAAGTTATCAAGCCTGATATCAAAACAGACTACGTCATGACTGCGGCGGGCGACAAGGCAACGTTATTCCAGAAAGAACACAAAATAGTGACGGACAGCGCAGACGAAATGAAAGAGATTTCATTCAGGTGCATTTGTGTTGGCGACAGCAAGATTCAATATGAAATCGAAAACAAGAAAAATATCGATAAACACATAGAATATTTCCAGCGCTATAACATCAAGTTCGATTCACGCCTGCACCGAAATGATAACCACCATATCACTCATGCAAAAATGACGGTTGAACCGGTGATTTCGCTGTTTGTGTTAATTAAAGGTGATATAGAGACAGGTAAAATCATGTTTCGCTTTACCAATGTCGAAGCATTAGGGACACGCGAGCATATAATTGAACCTGAGCAAATCGATGATGAGTTTGTGGATAATCTTATCAAATATATTGTTCGTGATGCGGATCATTTCCTGCAGCTCGATATGACTGCAGCAGCGAAGCGTAAATTGCAACAAAAGATTGAATATGAAAAATTGGTGCGCGAACGCGAATTACGCGAAGCCGAGCGTCAGTTTGAAGAAGAAAACAAGCGGAAAAAATAACCGATAAAATAACTGGTGCCCCCGACACGATTCGAACGTGTAATCTATCCCTTAGGAGGGGATTGCATTATCCAGTTATGCAACGGGGGCAAGAAAATATAGCGTCGTTTGCCAGCAACGTATATTAACCCATTCCATATAAAGAATGAACGCCGTATTTATACCTGTTTCCGATTATTTGTGCTGTGTTTAAGGTGAGTGGGTCGATGTTTGTTGTTTCTGTTCACGCTGTACCTTGAACATAAAACTCTGAATTTGTCTGGACTTATCCTCGTCCATCTCAATAAATTTGCACGCGACCTTGTTAGAATCTTTTACGGATTGCCTGATATCACATACATATGCTGCACAGGGCAAGGGTTCGGCGCCAGGGATTGCCAGCGACAATTTAACGGCCTGATTTTTGAGTGATTTGTCAGTTTTATGCGGGGTTTCTATACAAAGACCACCCAATGAAATATCCAGAACAGTACCTTCCAGTGTTGAATCCTGTTCGAAAATCCGGGCGTCGAATTGCCAGTTTTCTCCGAGGTCGAGTCTGTAGATTTCACGTCGCTGTGCATATTCAATTTCAGCTGGATAAATGGTGCGAAAGAATCTGACATGGTCCTTCTCGCCTGATTCGAGTAATCGCGTTCTAAAACGGAAATTCACATCATTGTTTTTGCCACTTATGACGAATTCCTGACTTCGTAGTTCTTCGAGGTCAACTTCTGTGTTGAATTCGTCGAGCAGGAGGGTTTTGTTTTCGAAATCAATGCCGAGCAAATGTGATGTTAAATGCTGGTCAGCGGGATTCAGCTTTATTTTTACTTTATTGTAGTGATTGTATACATTTTTTAAAATTGAATGTATATAGAGGGGATCTTCAATAACAATTATTTTGTCATACGCCATAAAGTATCCGTTTTATCTCAGGCATGTATAGAAGTTGATTTACGGCTAACCGCGACAGATTTGCCCTTACTGCTGTAAGTTTCACTTTCTGTTGATTTGCCCTGTAATATCTCGAGCGCCGTTTCAGTGCGGCGGCGTTGACTCTCGATGATGACACCATTGATAGCATTCTGTTTTTCGCACAGTTTTGACAGGGCAGATATTGCTTCCCATAAACGGTCGACGTCGCTGCTTTGAGTCTGGTTAAATCTTGACAGGTAGGCTTCGACGCCAGTTTTACTAAGTTCCATTCCGGCATTTCTGAGAATAGCTTTACGCTCATTGTCCAGATCTTCAAGATTTTCGACCAGAAGTTGTTTGGCCGTTGTGAGGTCATTTAATTTTTCTGCATCCTGATTTGCCAGCGCTTCGTGTTCATCATCAAGTGTAAGCTTAAGCTGCTGCAGATAGGCGTGAATATCAATCAGGACCGGGTATAAATTGTTTTTTATGGGATTTGACATGATGCTGCTACCGATTGCCAGTGCGACCAGTTTCGTGCTTTATGCGTCGAAGGCAGATTCAAAATTAAGCATTTTGTCAGCGACACGCTCGGGGTTAATTCGGTAATCACCGGCTTTTAGACTGTCTTGCATATTTTTGACGCGTGCCGAATCAACCATCGGTTGATCAACCAGGCTGTCTTCGATCTCTTTCAGTTTTGCAGCGGTGCCTGTCAGGGTAACTTTGTCTGCTGTACTAGATTCATCAGCAGATTGCCCTTTGGCGGCTGCACCTGAATTTTTGACACCTTGGACATTGCGATCACCTGTCTGCTGTGACCGACCTGAATTAATGCCCGAAATATCATTTGCCATACCTTTCTCCTGATAATGATGGCGTGGTATTACACTTATGCCTTAATAGCGGACGCAAAGTATAATACTTTAGCTCAAATATTCATCATTTTACTAATTAATTCACATAGTTACCCGCACTGTGCCGGGCGCTATGACAGTTGCCTGAAATTCACGCTTACTCTGGGTATTTTTTACCCTAATACGGTCACCTTTACGCCCATCCATCATTGCCTTACCTTTGGCCCGTATCACCAGATTCTTCGATTCGGCCATGATGACAATTTCGTCGCCGCGTTTAACAAAACGCGGATGTTTGACCATACCCGGTGTGATCACTGTATCGCGACGGATGGTGCGTCGTGCGACCATGTCCTTGATCGAGCTGGTTTTTTCGAAATAACCTTGATGTAAATCTGATACATCTCTGCTAACCAGTTTGATATCCCCAGCACGAAGAATATGTCCGCGCGAGTAATCCTGTTTTGCTACAGCAACACGGGTGAATTTCTGGATAGTAACGGGTACGAAGATCAACCAGTTTGCACCGCTGTTACACTTTACACCAAGGGTTGTTTGTCCCAATTCCCGAGTATGGTTAGGCTTGAATATATTCAAATTCTTGCACGGGGTTAATTGCAATCGGCTGTCAATATTCCCAATTTGCGTTTTATACGTGTGCCCCGGATAGTGAGAAGCAAGGTGTACTTCAAGTTCCGCACGAATACTGGCAAGCGATTGCATATTCGCTGCCAGACCTGGCCGGTAAAAGGTCAATGTACAGAGCAGGCAAAGCAGGACAACCGTTGCCCATTTTGACATGTCAGTAATTTGACTACCTGTGAAATACATCTTAACCACCTGATTTAATTACTTTTAGCTAAATAAACACGTTTAATATTGCCAAGTAATTTCACTTCAACAGAAATAATGCAATGCATGTGCCAGTCTAATAATTATCCAATTTCATATGATTTAGCCTCTGTTTTGTTTCAAGTCGAATTGCTTTGAGCCGATAAAGTTTAAGGTATTTTTAGATCATTAATGGGGAAGCTAGCATGGCTGGAATATTGGATGGCGTCGACCAACGGACCAATCTTGTCGGTGAAAATCGTCTCGAGTTACTACTGTTTACGCTCGGTGGTCGGCAACGATTTGGCCTGAATGTATTCAAAGTTCAGGAAGTGCTGCAGTGTCCGCCACTGACCAAGATTGCCAAATCACATCCAAACGTTGTCGGCATGACCAACATGCGAGGTAAAACCATTGCAGTCATTGACCTGGCATTAGCGATCGGAAAAAAGCCATTACGAGAAACTGAAAATCCATTTTTAATCATTACCGAATACAATCGCAGCATCCAGGGATTTCTCGCGGACAGTGTTGATCGCATTGTGAATCTGAACTGGGAAGAAATAAAGGCACCACCAAACGGTCTGGGCCGTAACAGTTATATGACGGCGGTTACCAATGTTGACAAGGAGCTGGTAGAAATCATCGATGTTGAAAAAGTCTTTGCCGAGCTCGGTGGTGGTGAAGTCGAATTGTCAGAAGAGACCATGCATGTCGAGAAAGGTGAAGACAGGGTAATTCGTATACTGATTGTGGACGATTCATCCGTGGCAAGAAATCAGATCAAACGGACCATGGACAAACTCGGCATAGAAACCATGCTGGCGAAAAATGGACGAGAGGGTCTGGAGTTATTAAAAGGTTTGACCAAGGACGGATCAAATATTATGCAACATCTCGATGCGATTATATCGGATGTGGAAATGCCCGAGATGGATGGTTACACGTTGACAACAGAAATTCGTGCAGATGACAGACTGTCGAATGTTCCACTACTGCTGCATACATCCTTAAGTGGCGTGTTTAACAAGTCAATGGTACAAAAAGTCGGAGCCGATCGATTTGTTCCAAAGTTTAATGCGGAAGAACTGGCAAATGAAGTAAAAGATCTGTTACAGGAAAAAGGCCTTCTTTGAGTTGTAGCAATTCACAGGGGATTGGATAATTTCACAAAAAATGAATCAGGCTGTAACCAATCAGGTTCCTCATGCAACTCTGGCAAAAGAAGACTATGATATCTTCCGTCAGTTTCTTGAGAGTGCCTGTGGTATTGTATTGGGCGAAAACAAGCATTACCTGGTAACAAGCCGGCTGACACGTTTATGTAACGATTTTTCATTTCAGAATCTGAAAGAAATGCTGGATGCATTAAAGCACAATAAAAATTCTGAACTCAAGCAAAGCATCATCGATGCAATGACAACGAATGAAACCAGCTGGTTCAGAGACGCTTATCCATTCACTATCATGCATGATTCATTATTTCCTGAGCTGGCGAAGAAGAAAATTAATCCGATTAGAATCTGGTCTGCGGCCAGTTCATCGGGTCAGGAAGCCTATTCAATCAGCATGGTATTTTCCGAGTTTTTGCGTAAAAGTCCCGGTATCTATAATGGCAAGCTTGAGATAGTTGGTACAGACATCTCACCCTCCATGCTGAAGCTGGCGAATACAGCGAAATATGATGAATTGAGTCTGGCGCGCGGCCTGTCTGCGGAACGCATGAAAAATTTCTTTGTCGACAATCAGGATGGCGGACAATCAGTCAAACCCGAAGTAAAAACCCGTTGTCGTTTTACAGAATTAAACCTCTTGAACAATTATTCACTATTGGGCAAGTTTGATATCATATTTTGTCGTAATGTGCTCATCTACTTTTCACCCGAAATAAAATCAGATATTTTAAATCGAATGGCAAAATCTCTTAATCCCGGTGGCTATCTGATCCTCGGCGGTTCTGAATCGCCAACGGGATACAGTGATGCATACCAGATGCAGCGTTTTCCGGCCGGCGTTATCTATTCTTTGAAGAACTGAATTTAAAAAACAGTCAATCAGGTAAGAGATTGCCGCTCAGGCAAGCCCAAATTGCCGTAATGCTCATCTAAGTCCTTAATAATCAACACATAAAAAAATGGCACAGCAGTTGCACTATTCCTCTCGCAACAACAGAGGAATAGACAATGGCACTTTCACTTGGTAACAGTTTCCAGCTTCATGAACAGGCGTTATACATCCAGTCACGTCGTGCACAAATTCTGGCGGCAAATATGGCCAATGCTGATACGCCGCATTACAAGGCGATGGATATTAATTTTGGCCAGGCCTTGCAAAGCGCTGTTCGTAATCCTCTTGAAACGGACACCTTACGTAAAACAAACCCGCGTCATATTTCCAGTAAAAGAATGGCTGAAGGAATGGAGCCGATGTTCAGAATTCCAAGGCAATCATCGCTTGATGGAAATACCGTAGAAGCTGAAGCGGAAATGTCTGCCTTCAATGATAACTCAATTCGATATATCGCTACATTACGTTTTCTCAATAGCAAGATTGAAGGTTTAATGACGGCGCTAAGAGGCGAGTGATTCGCATAAGGGATAGGAGAAAGTATTATGTCACTGTTTAATGTATTTGATATTTCTGGAAGCGCACTTTATGCGCAAACGCTTCGTCTTAATACGATTTCAAGCAACATGGCCAATGCCAACAGTACCAGCAGTAGCAGCGGACAAACCTACCGTGCCCGACTGCCTGTATTCGCGCCGATGCTAAACAATCCTTATGGTGACAAGAAACAACCCGCCGGAGTGAAGGTGTTGGGCATTGTGGAAAGTAAAAAGCCATTACGACAGGAATATGAACCGGATAATCCGCTTGCAAATGAAGAGGGCTATATCTTCATGCCAAATGTCAACATGATTGAAGAAATGACAAATATGATATCAGCGGCACGCGCTTACCAGTCGAATGTTGAAGTAATGAATACCGCAAAGAAGATGTTAATGCGCACCTTGTCAATGGGTAAATAACGAGAGTAAAACGAAATGAATTCAATTGATGATAAATTACCCGGCTTTGAGACTATCGGACTAAAGACCGATCAAAAGCCGCTTAAAGAGAAAAGCCTGGGCCAGGAAGATTTTATGGAGCTGATGCTGGCACAGATGAATCATCAGGACCCTTTCAAGCCGATGGAGAACGGGGAATTCCTGACACAAATGGCACAATTCAGCGCGGTAAGTGGATTAAAAGATATCAAGGATTCATTCAAATCATTATCAGAATCCATGCAGTCAAATCAGGCACTACAGGCAGCGAGCATGGTTGGCAGACAGGTGCTTGTGAAAGGTGCCAATGCTGATCTGTTGAAAGGAATGGATCTTAAAGGAACAATTGATTTAACAGCAGCAACTGATGAGTTGATTGTTAATGTGAAGGATAAATCCGGCCAGGTTGTCAAACAAATAAATCTTGGCAGTCAGGCACCAGGGAAAATCGATTTCAAATGGGATGGAAAGATAGATTCAAAACCGGCAGACAAATCTTCTTTATCTGAACCAGGTTTGGCAAATCCCGCTGCCACTGAAACACAGGCAGTACCAGGCTCGTATGAGTTTGATGCATATATAACAGTTGATGGTGAGAAACAGGCTGTAAACACACTGGTGTTTGACAAGGTGGATAGTGTGTCAGTAGGAAATGCAACACAACCAATGATGTTAAATCTTGCGACAGGCAACAAGGTGAAGTTGTCTGAAGTATACAAAATTATGTAGTTAATTAGTAAAGGAGTATTAACAATGCCTTTTCGTTCAGCACTAAGTGGTATTAATGCAGCCTCCGAAGACTTGCGGGTAATCGGTAACAACGTTGCCAACGCAAGCACGACAGGTTTTAAACAATCACGCGCAGAATTTGCTGATGTTTATGCAGCAACTGACGGTGCAGCATCCAATTCAATTGGTGCCGGTGTTCGCTTGTCGGCTGTTTCGCAGCAGTTTGGTCAGGGAAATATTGAATTTACTGACAGCAAACTGGATCTCGCTATAAACGGTCGTGGTTTTTTTGTGCTGGATGATAATGGTTCGCGTGCGTTTACACGGGCCGGGTCATTTCAGGTAGACCGGGAAGGCTATGTAACTAATTCTTCAGGTTATAAACTGGTCGTCAATAATGCTACGGAAACCGGCGAAATTTCCGGTTCGGTTGGACCATTACGCCTGGACCGATCCAATATAATTCCAAATGCGACAAGTCGAATTGATGTGGGTCTGAATCTGGACAGTTCACAGAAAAAACCGTCTACGGCACCGTTTAATCCGGATGTTCCTTCGTCCTTTAATCATTCAACTTCCCTGACTATATATGATTCGTTAGGGGCGCCACATTTATCAACAATGTATTACGTTAAAACGGCGAACCCCAACGAATGGGAAACCCATATGTTCGTTGATGGCAAGAATGCCAAAGGTGGAGAGGCGCCACCATATTCCGGTGATACCCTGATGTTTGATGGTGCTGGCGGACTTGCGAGCATAAATGGTACAGCGGTACCACCCGGGGAAATTACTTACCCATCTTTTTCAACCGGTACGGGTTCTGCTCCGATCGATCTTAAGCTGAATTTATTGTCAACCACGCCAACCACACAGTTTGGTACAGCGTTTAATGTCAACGCATTAACACAGGACGGTTTTACATCTGGACGATTAAGCGGTATGGATATTGATGACACCGGCATAATCCGCGCCCGTTATAGTAACGGTCAAACGCGCACATTGGGCCAGGTAACGTTGGCTGATTTTTCCAATCCACAGGGATTGCGACAACTTGGCGATTCAGCCTGGGCTGAAAGCTTTTCATCTGGTGTGCCACTGGTAGGTACCCCTGGTTCAGGCAGCCTTGGACAATTGCAATCTGGCGCATTGGAAACGTCGAACGTAGACCTGACCGGACAGCTTGTGAAAATGATCACTGCGCAAAGAAATTTCCAGGCCAATGCACAGGTAATTACAACTGCCGATACGATTACGCAAACGATTATTAACATTCGATAATGAATACATAGGTAGAAAATAATTATGGATCGTATGCTTTATGTTGCCATGACCGGTGCCAAGCAAAATATGCTGGCACAAGGTATGAACTCAAACAATCTTGCAAATATCGGTACAACCGGTTTCAAGGCAGACCTCGATGCGGCGCGCAGTATGCCAATGTATGGTGCTGGCTATCCAACCCGCGTTTATGCCATGACTGAAAATGCAGGTATTGATTTTACACCCGGTACGATACAGGCAACCGGACGTCCACTCGACATCGCTGTAGAAAATGAAGGCTTTATTGCGGTACAAGGTAGTGACGGAAATGAAGCTTATACCCGTGCAGGTAACCTGCGCGTATCACCGTCGGGTATTTTACAGACCGGATCCGGCCATCCTGTACTGGGTGATGGCGGAATTATAACTGTTCCACCTTATAGCAAACTGGACATCAACAAGGATGGCAGCATTTCCATAATACCTGTTGGTGGAGACGCCAATACTGCAGAAGCAATAAACCGGATTAAGCTGGTTAATCCGGATGTCAAACAGTTATATAAAAGCAATGACGGGCTGTTTAAATTAAAAGACGGCCAGGTATTGCCGGCTGATGCCAATGTGACAGTGATCAACGGTTCCCTCGAGGGAAGCAATGTAAATATTGCAGATACCATGGTCGGTATGATTGAGCTGGCCAGACAGTTCGAAATGCAGGTGAAGATGATGAAACTCACCGAAGAAAATGATGAACGTGCAAGTCAGTTATTGCAGTTGGTGTAGTAAATATAAATTAACATTGGAGATAGTGTATGTCTAATCCATTATGGATCGCAAAAACAGGGCTTGATGCACAGCAAACACGCCTTGCTACTGTTGCGAATAATCTGGCAAATGTTAATACCTCGGGGTTTAAACGCTCACGTTCAGTATTCGAAGATCTGATCTACCAGAATGTTCGCCAGGCTGGCGGACAAACCAGTCAGGATACGCAATTACCATCCGGGTTATCTATCGGTACAGGCGTGCGTACAGTTGCAACGCAAAAATTGCATCAACAAGGTAACCTGTTGCAAACACAAAACAAGTTTGATTTTGCGATTGAAGGCCGTGGTTTTTTTCAGATACTGATGCCAAATGGAAACCTTGGTTATACGCGCAATGGCGAATTTCAGGTCAATTCCGATGGGCAGCTGGTCAACTCATCGGGTTACAAATTACAACCGGATATATTAATTCCCGAAAATGCGGTCAGTGTCACCGTCGGTCGTGATGGAACAGTATCAGTAATGCAACCAGGTAATCCTGCTCCGGCCCAGGTTGGCACAATACAACTTGCTGATTTTATTAATCCTTCCGGTTTGCAACCCAAGGGCGGCAATTTACTGACAGAAACTGCTGCAAGTGGCACCGCGATAGTTGGCGCACCAGATTCACTCAGTATGGGAGGTTTGGTGCAAGGTGCACTGGAAAGTTCAAATGTAAATGTTGTGGAAGAACTGGTGAATATGATTGAAACACAACGTGCATACGAGATGAACTCAAAAGCGATTGCCACTTCCGATCAAATGCTCCAGTACGTTAATAACAACTTGTAAGGTAATTATGATGTATAAGATGATAGTCATTGCGTTTGTATCGTTGGTGTTGACTGGTTGTTCATGGCTCAAAAAAGAAGAGCCAAAGAAAAACGAGTTTGCACCAACCGAACCGGTAGTTACGAAACGTCTTCGCGATGACAGTGGCGCAATTTATCATTCCAGTTATAAGGCCGGTTTGTTTGACGACCTTAATGCACGTAATGTTGGTGATGTTCTTACGATCAAGATTGTGGAAAATTCCAATGCATCGCTAAATGCCAATACCAGCGCAACAAAAGATAACAAGGTAGATTTGCCAAGCCCGAAACTGGCAGGCGACACAGTCACTAAAAATGGCAAGGAAATTTTGAACAATGAAGTAGATGGTAATCGTGAGTTTAATGGACAGGGGACCAGTCAACAAAATTCTTCTATGAGTGCGACCGTAACGGTTACTGTGGCAAATGTTTTACCCAATAGAAACATGGTTATCAAGGGTGAAAAGCTGGTCACGTTAAACCAGGCAGAGGAATATATTCGCTTTTCCGGAATCGTCAGACCACAGGATATAAATCCGGATAACTCGGTTGAATCGACGCGTATTGCCAATTTAAAGATTATTTATTCCGGCGATGGTGCAATATCAGACGCGAACAGGATGGGTGTGCTGGGCAGATTGTTCCAGGGTAAGGCTTGGCCATATTAGTCAGGCATTTAATTGAAACTATATAACCGGACAGGTGATAGCATGTTAAGCAAAAGCGAATTGAGAGTTACGATGTTAATCGGCGTGCTGCTTGTGCTGGCGATGCAGACAGGTATCGTGCGTGCCGATCGCGTCAAAGATGTTGCCAGTGTTTCCGGAGTACGAAGTAACCCGCTGGTTGGCTATGGCCTGGTTGTTGGTCTGAATGGTACAGGCGATGGATCCGGGCCGATCAGTGAACAAAGTCTGCGTAGTATGTTGTCGCGCCTGGGAATCAATATTCCTCCCAAGTCAAAACTGCAGGCCAAAACCATTGCAGCTGTCTCTATACATGCCAGCCTGCCGGCCTTTATTAAAAAAGGACAAACAATTGATATAACAGTCAATGCTATTGGTGGCGCAACGAGTCTGCGTGGTGGTAGTTTATTGATGAGTCCATTGCGAGGTATTGATAACAATATCTATGCGATTGCACAGGGGAATGTCGTAGTCAGTGGATTTGGCGCAGAAGGCAAGGATGGTTCGCGCGTTACCGTGAATGTTCCGAGTTCTGGCCGCATTCCCAACGGTGCCATTATAGAAAAGGCAGTAGAAACGCCATTTGGTGAAGAATCTGAAATTGTATTGAATTTGCGTCGTGCTGACTTTACAACGTCAACACGGTTGGCTGAGGTTATTAATTCATCCGTGGGGCCTGGCGCAGCGCATTCTATTGATGCCGTTTCTGTCAGTGTGAATGCACCAACTGACGCGGCACAACGCGTATCGTTTATTTCTTTCCTGGAAAATCTGACCTTTAATCCGGGCGAAACGTCAGCAAAAATTATTATCAATTCCCGAACCGGTACCGTTGTAATCGGTAAACATGTTGTCGTTTTACCTGCCGCGGTTTCACACGGTAATCTGACCGTTACTATTTCGCAGAGTAATCAAATCAGCCAGCCGACACCGCTCTCTCAGGGGCAAACGGTGGTTGTTCCTCAATCCGATATCAGTGTCAAACAGGCCGACAGTCGCATGTTTATGTTTAACCCGGGTGTCACGCTCGACGAGATTGTACGCGCAGTAAATCAGGTTGGCATCGCGCCAGGTGACCTGGTTGCTATTCTCGAGGCACTCAAGGAAGTTGGTGCATTACGCGCCGAACTGGTGGTTATTTAATTACGCATCCATTCCCATAAATCAGGCATGATCCCTGCATAGTATACGTATACACCTAATTAATTAAGGAATATTCCTTATGTTACAACAGGTTAGCCCAGATACGTATACGGACTTTACCGCAATAAACCAGCTGAAAGTTGCCGCACGGCAAGAGCCTGAACAGGCATTGCAGGGCATTGCGCGTCAGTTTGAAGGTATCTTCCTGAACATGGTATTAAAGAGCATGCGCAAGGCGAATTTTGGTGATCCCTACTTTGATAGCAACCAGTCCCAGTTTTACCAGGAAATGTTCGATAACCAGCTGGCCTTGTCAATGTCGCAAAAAAACAGCATGGGACTGGCAGATGCGTTGGTAAAACAATTACAGGGTTATCTTCCAGCACAAGAAAATAGTAAAGACAAAAATACTCCGTCAGTTGGCGATATGTCGCAAGAGATGAAAGCGGGAAAATCGCTACCTGGCTCAAACTTCAGTTCAAAAGAGAATTTTATAAAACAACTCCTGCCACATGCACAATCTGCAGCTGAGAAACTGGATGTTCCTGCTGAAGTACTCATTGCCCAGGCCGCAGTGGAAACCGGTTGGGGTAAATATGTATCACGCTTTGAAGGCGGACGATCAAGTTACAACCTGTTTAATATCAAGGCTGACGCAAGCTGGGACGGAAAATATCTGGCTAAAGATACACTCGAAGTGATAAATGGCGTGACACAAAAACAGCATGCAAAATTCCGTGTCTATGATTCATTTGCCGAAAGTTTTGAAGACTATGTGAAATTTCTGAAAGAAAATCCACGTTATCAGCAAGCGCTTGAGAACAGCAAGGACCCTGAATTATTTCTGCAGCAATTGCAGCAATCCGGTTATGCGACTGATCCAGCATACGCCAACAAAATTCTCACTGTGCTCAATAAACAAGTTCCTGAAAAAATACTTTCTGACGATGCAGTGTCTGCAGAATATGGAGTAGATGATGTCTGATATTCTGGGCATTAGTGTTTCAGGCGCACTTGCAGCCAGTCAGGCGCTGCGCACCACGAGTCATAATATTGCGAATGCCAATACGCCAGGATTCTCGCGGCAGAAAACTGATATCACAGCGCGTGAGCCGCATGTTAAAGGTAATGGCGCGCTAGGGACAGGGGCAATTGTTAACAGCATAGACCGCGTATACAATGAATTCGTTGTAAATGAATCACGTGATCTTGCAACAACAAGTGCCTCACTAAATACGAATCATGAATACACCAGCCAGGTTGATAATATGCTGGCTGATCCCGAGTCAGGGCTTTCACCTTCCATTCAGTCGTTTTTTGCCTCCATGAATGGTGTCGCAGATGATCCTTCATCTGTATCCGCACGTCAGGTTATGGTCAGTGAAGCTAAATCACTCGCTGATCGCTTTACCTATATGGACGGTCGTTTTACCGATTTGCGGCGGGGAATGTACAAGGACATGGAGAATACCGTTGCCGATATAAACAGTCTTGCACAGGCAATAGCAAAAATAAACGAAGCCATTGTGCGTGCACGCGAAATTGGCGGCACGGACAGCAAGCCGAACGATTTACTCGATCAACGTGACCAGTTGTTATTAAGATTGTCAGAGAATGTTGGAGTGCGCGCATCAGAGCAGGAAGATGGCAGGCTGAATGTTTTTATTGGCAATGGTCAAACCCTGGTAATTGGCAGTGAGGCAAATAAATTGTCTGTGGTCAGAAGTAAGGCTGATCCGGCTGAACGGGAAGTCGTTTTCGAAAGCAAGGCAAATGATGCAATTATTACAAAGTTTCTATCCGGAGGACGGCTGGGTGGCATACTGGAATTCAAACATGGTGTGTTGGATATTACGCAGAATGACCTTGGTCGTATTGCGATTGGCATAGCAAAAACCTTCAATGAACAACATCAGCTTGGTATGGATCTGAAAAGTTCACTGGGTGATTCTTTCTTCTCTGAAGTCGACAAGACTGCACCACAGATCAAACCAAATGTAGACAATGGGGGTGATCTTGATATCCAGGCAACGATTACTGATATCGATAAACTTTCGGTTTATGACTACCGATTATCTTATAATTCAGGCGAATATTTACTGGTCAGAATTCAGGATGACAAATTAATTGGTAAATTCAGTTCACTACCACAGTCTCTCGATACGGAAGGATTCCGGCTGGATGTAAAATCGGGCAGCTCAATAAAAGAAGGCGATAGTTACATCATTCGACCGACTCGTGAGGCGAGTGAACGATTTCACGTAATGGTGAGTGATGTGTCCAAGATTGCGGCAGCAAGCCCGATACGCGCATCAGCTTCAATTAAAAATACAGGCGATGGAAATATTGGACAGGTGGAAGTTGTTAATACTGATCCGGAATTATTCGCGAAAAACCGTAAATCACTCGAGACACCTATTATTGTAAGGTTTGTGGATGATACTCACTTTGAACTTTTAAATAATAAAGGTGAAAAAATAAAACAGAAACTGTCTGCAGTGCCGGATGCACCTGCAATCGTTGCGGATAAGGATGGCAAGCCGTCAAACCGGGATATTGAGGAGGAATCAGCTCCGGGTTTGCTCTCAACCTACAGTTATGATCCGCGATTAGGTACGGAGGTCTTTCCAACACCTGACGGGGTTGATCTTGGTATTCGTTTTAAAATTACCGGTAACCCGAAACAGGGAGATATGTTCAGAATTGAATTTAACCGGGATGGTGTTGGCGACAATGCGAACGCGGTTAAACTGGCTGCCTTGCAGACTAAAGCGGTACTTGAAAACGGCACCGGGAACTATTCTCAAATATATGCACAAATGGTTTCACGAGTTGGTAGTAAAGCCCATGAACTTGATACATCAGGAAAGGCACAGGAGACATTATTACGACAGGCAAATGAACGACGCGAATCGATATCTGGCGTGAATCTTGATGAAGAAGCCGCGAATATCGTTCGCTACCAGAAAATGTATAAAGCCAACGCGCAAATGATAGCGACTGCCAAAGAGCTATTTGATACGCTGATTAACACTTTCAGATAATATTCAGGGCATGATGATTTAATATAATGCGTGTATCAACTAATCAGACCCAGCAAGTAGCAATCGACTCTATGGTTGATCAGCAGGAAAAATTGCTACGCGTACAGAAACAGGTTGCAACGGGCAAGCGTATTTTTAAACCATCAGAAGACCCGGTGGCCGCTGCGCGTATTGTTGATCTGAAAGACCTGCAGAATATAACCGAGCAATATCAGACAAATCTCGATGGTGCCCGAGGCAGATTAGCAATACAGGAATCTGCATTGTCGGGTATAACAGAAGTATTACAACGTGTTCGTGAATTGGCTGTTGCTGCTAATAACGCCTCGCAAACAAACGAAACACGTGAATTTATATCACAGGAAGTTGCTCAATTACTGGAAGAAACAATGGATCTGGCAAATACCACGGACAGTACGGGTAATTTTCTTTTTTCCGGATCGAAAAATAAATTCCGACCATTTGTTAAAAATGCAGAGAATCATTTTGAATATCACGGTGATGAAACTCAACTGACAATACAAATTGGACCGAAGCGGAGCATTGCAACAAATGACTCGGGAAGTTTTGTGTTCCGTACTATCAAGGATGGAAACGGAGAATATGCCGCACTGGATAGCGCAACCAACAAGGGCAGTGGCATTATCGATCTGGGTTCATCTACCGGTGTCTACGATGGCAATACCTATGCAATCGTTTTTGATCGTGCTGAATCCTTGCCAGGCCGTGAAGGCGATTTAACTTTTTCAGTAATCGATAATAAAGGCAATGAGGTAATTGCAAAAGGTACAGTGTTTAGTCCAGGTACGACCATGGAGTTTGGCGGTGCACATGTTGCTATTGAAGGTGAACCAGAGCCAGGTGATTTCTTTGTTGTACGGCCCGGTCAGAATAAGGATGTGTTCACAACCATGCAGGAGTTTATCAATGCGTTGCGTCGGCCACGTGGCAGTCCAAGAGATCATGCCGATCTCCATAATATAATTAACAGGACGCTGGGCGGACTGGATCAGGCCATGGGTCGGGTACTGGAATCACGCGCAAACGTTGGGGCACGTCTGAATGCGTTGGATACACAGGAAAAGATAAATGAAGATTATCAAATCCAGGTGAAAGAGATTCTGTCGGATATAGAAGATCTGGATTATGCTGAAGCGGTGAGCAGCCTTAACCTGCGATTAACCGGTCTTGAGGCCGCGCAAAAAGCATTTACACGTATTCAGGGCATATCCATGTTTGATTACATGTAAAATTATATAAATTGATTTAGACTGAATCTTTAAATTATAAAATACCATTTATAAACAGACACTTACAAACATCTCCTCTCGATATAAAATCTTAAAATAATTTCCATACGGCTCTAAAGAAAGACAAGTGCGGGACGCTAGGTACCTCGGAAGCAGACAGTCCAGCAATTCATCGCAGACTGGTTGCTAAGTAGAAAGCCTTTGCGCGCACACGACAGCGCGATTAAGGACTAGATTAGGAGATGCGTCATGCCACAAGTAATTAATACCAATATCATGTCGCTAAATTCGCAGCGCAACCTGAACTCTTCGCAAGAAGCGTTACAGACATCGCTGCAAAGGTTGTCTTCTGGTTTGCGTATTAATAGCGCAAAGGACGATGCTGCGGGTTTAGCAATTTCAGAACGATTCACTTCACAGATTCGTGGTTTGAATCAGGCGATTCGAAATGCCAACGACGGTATTTCACTGTCACAGACAGCCGAAGGTGCGCTAGCTGAAGCCGGTAACATCTTGCAACGTATTCGTGAGTTGTCCGTACAGTCTGCCAACGCTACTAACTCAGCATCAGATCGCCAGGCGCTGCAAGCTGAAGCGGGACAACTTGTTTCTGAACTGGATCGCATCGCGACCAATACAGAATTCAACGGTCAGAAGATTCTGGATGGAACTTTCGGTACTGCCATATTCCAGGTGGGTGCGAATGCCAACCAGACGATTCAGACCACAACCAATAACTTCCGCACCGGACAGTATGGTAACTACCGAATCGATGGTGCCATGTCTACCGCTGGAGCTGCATCGCGTTATGTTGATGGTGACTCTATTATGGTTAACGGTGCGCTGGGTAATGTCAAAATCGACATTAATTCAGATGACAGCGCCAAGACCATAGCAGAGCAAGTGACAGCCAAGTCAAATACGACCGGTGTAACGGCTTTTGCCAGTACCGAAGTAGGTATGAAATTTGATGCGGCCGGCTCCTATGTGCTGTCAGTTCAGTCCAACAACAACGAAGCGCAAAGTATATCATTCAGCTTGCAAGGTACAGACGGTAATGATGGCCTGACTGCTGCGGTAACCGCGTTTAACGATGTGGCTCACAAAACAGGTGTAACAGCCAGGATCTCGGAAAATGGTACTGAAGTCCTGTTGTCCAATGCAACCGGTAATAACATCACATTGACGGACGGCATATCAGCCAATGCCGGTAATGTTACTGTGGGCGGTGGAGTTGCAGAAGATGGCACAGCTATCGGTGGCACGGTATTAGGTGCGGATGTAGCGGTTGATACAGCGGTAATCGTTGGTCAGATCACGTTTGACTCTGACAAATCATTCGGTGTGGTCGGTTCAGCAGGTGTAGCCATTACCAATACACAGGAAGCCTCAAATTTAATGAGTGTTTCTGACCTGGACGTGAGCTCCGTGGACTCCGCCAACAATGCACTGGCGATAGTAGACGCTGCATTGAATACAGTGAATGGTCAACGGGCGAAATTTGGTGCGATACAAAGTCGATTTGGATCAACCATTGCCAACTTGACCACCAACTCTGAAAACCTCAGTGCTGCACGTTCACGTGTACGTGATGCTGACTTCGCTCAAGAAACAGCAGAACTGACACGGGCGCAAATTTTGCAACAAGCTGGTACTGCCATGCTTGCACAAGCAAACGTTGCACCACAAAACGTGTTAACTTTATTACAGTAAGCATGATGCCTAAGGGAGGTGCCCGATGAATATGTACAGGGCCCTCCTGGTTGGCAATTGAGGTAACGTGATGGCGACACATTCAATAGCAAATGTGGCCCTGCTGGCTAACCAAAGAAGTACTGTTGTTTCAAGTAATAGCAGTACTACGGGAGCGCCAGCGCACAATGAGACCGATGTTGTAGAGCAACAAGCGGTTGCTGTCGCGCAAGCTCAGGAAATCGAGCTATCTCGCGATACAATTGAAAATGTCGTGAGTCATCTTCGTGAGTATGTACAACAACTACAGCGTGACATGGATTTCCAGGTAGATGATGTTACAGGACGAGTGGTAATTACTGTTATTGATTCATACAGCAATGAAGTGATACGCCGGATTCCTTCTGAAGAAGCATTGGCCATTTCGCAACATTTGGCGGAACTGCTGGCGGAAGACGAACCAAAGGGATTTTTAATAGAGTTAGAGGCTTGATTTTGCACGCTTTTAGCCTGTTTCTGGCATTCAAATTGCAAGGATTGCAGTGGGGCGATTCGGTTTAACCGGATGGCGACACACAAAAATTGTGAATCAAGAGGTTAGTAATGCCAACCATTCAATCACTCGGTGTTGGCTCCGGGATTGATGTACAGGGCCTGGTAGATAAACTGGTTGCTGCAGAGGGCGATCCCCAAAAGGAACGACTGGACCGCAAGGAAGCGGATCTGCAGAATAACCTTACCGCGCTGGGCGTCTTTAGCGGTGCACTCAATAATCTTAAAGAATCCATTTCACCACTGCGTAGTGCACAATCTTTCCGTGCCATGAGTTTGCGTATCGATAATGAAGAAGTGCTGGCTGCTTCACTGGCAGAAAACGCCGAGCCCGGCAAATATGATATCGATGTGATTCAACTCGCGGAAGCGCAACGACTGGTTTCGGGCGTGTTCAGCTCCGAGTTGGCCAGCATTGGAGAAGGCGTTCTGTCCTTTCAGTTTGGTGCAGTCAATTCCGCGACAAAAGATTTTGAAGTCAATCCGGAACGTGGCGTCAAGAACCTCATTATCAATGAAGAAAATAATAATCTACGCGGGATTAAAGACACCATAAACAAGGCAGATATGGGCGTACGCGCGTCTATCATCAATGACGGACGTGGCTTTCGTTTAATTCTCACTAGCGAAATACCCGGGGTGAATAACAGTCTGCGAATCAAGGTTAATGATGCAGATAAGACTGACACGGATTTATTCGGCTTGTCTACCCTGTCGTATGAACCTACGCTGGCGAAAAATAAGGGTCAGAATATTCGCGAAACCTCAGCTGCGAAGGATGCCATTATAAAAATCGATGGCATCGACATTACAAGTAACAAGAATTCAATATCTAATGTCATACGCGGTGTGACATTAGATATTGGCCCTCAATCTGTTGGTAATTCGACTACGGTGGAAGTATTCAAGGACGAGGCCAAGGTCTCGGAATCCATTCAGCAGTTTATTACCCAGTACAATCAGTTCGTGACCGAAATTAATGATATGACCAAGTTTGACCCGAAAACGCGCCAGGCAGGTCCGCTGGCAAACGAAAATGCGGTACGTAACATCATGACGCTACTAAGGCGTGAACTCGGCAGTGATTTTTCAGGCGTCAATGACAATTATGTAACATTGGCAGCTTTGGGCTTTGATACGCAGCGTGAAGGTACCGTGAATGCTGACAGTGAAAAGCTGGGCGCGGCCATTAGCAATGATATAGATGAGGTCACTCAGCTGTTTGCGCAATCCGGCTCGACGACTGAACCTTTGTTACGTTATGTGAAGGGCTCGGATGACACCACGGCAGGAAGCTATCAGGTGATTATCGACCAGCTGGCAACACAGGGAAAATATACCGGCAGTGTTGCGTCTCCTGGCAGCTTTGTTATTGATGAAAATCGGGACAATATTAAGGTCCGGATTGATGCCAGTACCTCCAAAGAAATTTCCTTGAATCACCGTTCCTATAAAAGTCTTGCCGCTTTCGCTGCTGAATTGCAAAGTAAAATAAACGGTGATGACGTGATACGTGATAGCGGCGCAAAAGTCTCGGTGCAGGTTAAAAATAACCAGTTGGTACTGACTTCGCAAAAATATGGCAGCAATTCGGCTGTTGAAATACTGGAGATTGAAGGGGATCTTGCCCGTTTGACCGGGTTGGCGCCGGGTTCAGGTGAAACCGGTCAGAATGTAGCAGGAGCAATCGGTGGTGTTGCAGCGGTTGGTGATGGTCAAAGACTGGTAGGGCAAGGTGCAGCCGCGGGTCTGGAAGTGGATGTGCTGGGCGGCGAATTGGGACGGCGTGGCGAAGTCAAATTTTCGCGTGGTATTGCGGTGCGATTGAGCCAGTTACTTGAAAAAGCGCTGGATACGGGCGGCCTGGTGCAACAACGAACCCAGGGCGTCAGTTCAAGGCTGGAAGATATTGCTAGTGATAGAAAAAAACTTGATGAAAAATTAGCGAAATCTGAAGAAAAACATATTAAAACTTTTACAAATCTGGACGCTCTTGTAGGTAAGATGCGATCAACGGGTGAATATTTAAATCGCCAACTGGCGAATTTACCCGGCGCCGCATCTACAGGAAAGAATCGAAATAAGTAACCATCACATGATGGAGGATGAGTGATGAATATGGCGAAATTACACAATGCGGTGCAGCAATACAATCAGGTAGGTGTTTCAAGTGGCGTCGAGTCTGCCAGTTCACATCGTCTCATTCAAATGCTCATGAATGGTGCTTTGGAAAAAATAGCTATCGCAAAAGGACACATGGAAAGGAATGATATCGCGCAAAAAGGTGGCAATATCAGTTGGGCGATTTCGATTATCGACGGATTACGCGCCAGTCTTAATCTGGATAACGGTGGTGAAATCGCACAAAATCTGGATGACTTGTATGACTACATGACACGTCGTTTGGCACGTGCCAACATCGAAAATAACCCGGACATACTTGATGAAGTGTCATCATTGGTACGCTCGCTTAAAAGTGCCTGGGACGAGTTGCCACAACTGGTTTCCAGTAACGAATAGCCCTGACTGATAGTAGCTGATTCGTGCAAAATTCAACTTCATCCATGATGTCACCGCAACAATACGCGGATAAGGTACTGCGATTAAGCCACCACATTCAACAGATGGCGGTCGCAGAAAACTGGGCGATGTGTACACAAATGGAGGCTGAGCGTCAAAAAACCATAGAGGCATTATTTGACCATCCAGACGTCGGTAATGCGCTGGCCTCCATTTCTGAAGTGTTATTACAGATTATCAGCATAGATAGTGAAAGCATGGCAGTGTGTGAAAAGCACAAAAACATAATTGCCAATGAAATCAAACAGATCCATGAAGGCAGACGCGCCGTGGCGCTGTACTCCAGTCATTACCGCTAGTTCCTGGCTTACGGTCTTATTTTCTCTTCATTCCGTAAATAACCCGGAACATAACCTGCTTGTTTGTTACTCATACGGTTAGGGTAGCAAATCCCTAATCAAATCATCACTTAAGCTAATCTTCGTACAACCTGCCAAAATTTTGACTTTCCCGGCAACTGCCACTACGCTTAGTAAACGGCAAGGGATGGCTTGGCGTGGGTGAGAATTTTCTTGTTGTAACCATAGCATGTGGGGAAACTATGTCGCAGAAACACATTTTACTTATTGAGGAAGATCACCAGCGTAATCATAATTTTCAATTGATTGTCGACTTCATAGAGTATGGCTCGGTAGAGGTTTTTGCTTTTGATAAGTGGCAATCCCAGGTCGACAATAAAGAAAACATCGAAATTGTGGTGGTGGGCTGTGAATGTGAAAATATCCCCAAAACAAAAGCGCTACTTGAACAGGTAAAGAAAGGTTTTGGTGACAGTATGCCGATACTGTTAATGAAGCCCATTGATATTCAAACACCCTCGGAATTTTCCTCATTAATTGTGACATCCATTAATTTGCCACTGCGGTTTCGGCAGGTCCACCAGGCCTTTCATATGGCAGATGTATTTGCCAAAGGGTTCAGGGAAGGAGCGTCGACAACATCGCCGATGTTATTCAGAAGTCTGGTGGGTAACAGCCGGGCAATACGAAATGTTCGTAAATTAATTGAACAAGTAGCCAATTCAGATGCGAATGTTCTGATCCTGGGTGAGTCTGGTACGGGTAAGGAAGTCGTCGCGCGCAATCTGCATTATTATTCTGAGCGACGTGATAAACCATTCGTCCCGGTGAATTGTGGCGCCATTCCACCTGACCTGCTCGAAAGTGAACTGTTTGGTCATGAGAAAGGTTCCTTTACCGGCGCCATCAGCTCCCGGCAAGGTCGATTCGAACTGGCACAAGGCGGCACGCTCTTTCTTGATGAAATTGGTGACATGCCACTGGCCATGCAGGTCAAACTGCTGCGGGTATTACAGGAACGAATTTTTGAGCGTGTTGGTAGCAACAAGAGTCTTGTTGCCGATGTCAGAATTATTGCAGCCACCCACCACGATCTGGAAAAAGAAATCAAGGAAGGGCGTTTCCGTGAGGATTTATATTATCGCCTGAATGTTTTCCCGATTGATATGCCGCCGCTCAGGGAACGCGTAGAAGATATACCGTTACTCATAAATGAACTGATTACGCGTATGGAACATGAACAACGTGGTTCGGTACGCATGACGCCCGCAGCGATCGCTGGCTTATGTGATTATCCCTGGTCAGGTAACGTCAGGGAACTCTCAAACCTGATCGAAAGATTGGTGATCATGTTCCCGTATGGTGTCGTTGATGTCCGGGATCTGCCGTCAAAATTTCGCGGCACGGTGAACGGTAGTGATTCTGAAAGCACATCAGAATCAGAAAGTTTGTCGAATATAATTAATCCAACCCAGTATACGGCTGATTCAGTTGATTCCTTTCGCATCCCGCAAGAAGGTCTTGATCTGAAAGAGCATCTTATTAATCTTGAGTTTTCAATCATCAAGCAGGCACTTGATGATTCGGATGGAATTGTCGCGCATGCTGCCAAGCGCCTTAACATGCGACGAACAACCCTGGTTGAAAAAATGCGTAAATATGGCTTACATCGCGCGGAACATGCGTCATAAACTTGACTTCATATACCCCCAGCATTCCTAACTAACTGATTACGTTTCACTTCCTTACACGGCATGGATTTTGCTCAACATCTTGCAGAGCATGATTCAGCATGAATAGGGGAAGTTGTGAGCAATCAGGAAAACTTTAAAGACCAGCAAAGTCTAACTGATGCCTTTCAGGCATTTAATCAGCTATCTGCACAATTAGCGGGTTCCTATCAGGCACTGGAACAGCGCGTTGCCGGGCTTAGCCAGGAACTTGCCGCATCTCAGACCCAGCGTATGGTCGAACTGCAGGAAAAAGAGAAACTCGCGTTGCGTTTGCAATCGCTAATTGATGCATTGCCTGCCGCCGTTATCGTGCTTGACGGGGAAGGCATGATCAAGGAATACAATCTTGTTGCGACCGAATTGCTTGGTGTGAAGCTACAAAAGCAGTCGTGGAATAGTGTAAGTAAACAGGTATTCGATACCGAACGTTCTACGGCGAATGAAATCGCATTAAAAAATGACAAATGGATTGTGCTGTCAACCTGTCCTCTTGGCGAGCAGCCAGGACAAATAATATTATTGAATGATGTTACTGAAACTAAAAAGCTGCAGGAACATCTGCAACAACAGGAGCGGCTGGTCACCATGGGTGAAACTGCTGCTTCGCTTGCCCATCAAATAAGAACACCATTAGCGTCAGCCATTCTTTATGCGTCCAACCTGAAACGAACCCAGGTTAACGACAAGGACAGAATTAAATTCTCGGACAAGATTTTTGAGCGTCTCCGGCATCTGGAAACAGTGGTTAACGATATGTTGCTTTATGCTAAGGGTATTACCTCCGAGTTCAGCGTATTAGATCATCGTTCATTAGTGCTTGAGCTGAAAACGCTGATGGAATCCCATCTGACAGAAACATCCACCACCCTGGTATGGGAAGATTATCTGCAACAGGAAATAGAAATTTCTGCCAACCGGCAAATGTTAATCAGCGCCCTGATTAATCTGATTGTGAATGCCATTCAGGCTATGGGACACAACGGAAAAATTATTATTAAAACGCAAGCCGATCAGTCCGGAAGACTGGTATTGCGGATTATTGACTCCGGATCAGGAATTGAAAACAAGGACTGCAAACGAATATTCGAACCATTTTTTACAACCAGAAAAGACGGTACCGGACTGGGGCTTGCCGTTGTGAAGGCAATCATACAGGCACACGATGGAAACATATACCTGGAAGATACCAACAGTAAGGGTAGTACTTTCGCGATCGCTTTGCCTGTTTATACACGTGAGCAAGAATCACATTATCAATGTACAGCTTAACGGGATGACATTATGAGTAATACAAAAATATTAGTAGTCGAAGATGACAATTCGTTGTGTGAAGCGCTGTTAGATACCTTGTCCACATCAGGCTATGAAGCAGTGAGTGCGTCTGATGGCAAGCGTGCACTGTCGTTAATCGAAAAGGAACAGTTTGATTTGATAATCAGTGACATCCAGATGCCAAATATGGATGGCACAAACTTGCTCAAGAAAATTACCAATAGCGGCATCAATACACCGGTTATGCTTATGACCGCCTATGCAAGTGTCGAACAGGCCGTTGAAGCCATGCGCTATGGCGCTGTTGATTACCTGGTTAAACCATTTGAAGCAGAAGTACTGGTAAACATGGTCGAACGTTATATTGGCTGTGCCAAGAGTAATACTACCGACGTGGTGGCAGCTGACAGCTCGTCAGTTGATCTGTTTAACCTTGCGCAAAGAATTGCCGAGAACGACGTAACTGTAATGATTACCGGAGAAAGCGGTGTCGGTAAGGAAGTTATTGCACATTACATACATAACAATTCAGGCCGACGAGACGGCCCGTTTGTGGCGATTAATTGTGCCGCCATTCCGGAGAATATGCTGGAAGCAACCCTGTTTGGCTATGAGAAGGGTGCCTATACAGGTGCGTACAAGGCAAGCCCTGGAAAATTTGAGCAGGCAAATGGCGGCACACTGTTACTGGATGAAATCTCGGAAATGGATCTGGGCTTGCAGGCAAAATTGCTTCGTGTGTTACAGGAAAAAGAAGTTGAGCGCCTTGGCGGCTCAGGTGTAATTGATCTTGATGTCAGAGTGATAGCAACATCAAACAGAAATATGCAGGAATGTGTAAGAAGCAATAAATTCCGTGAAGATTTGTTTTATCGATTAAATGTCTTTCCGCTGATGATCAAACCATTACGTGAACGCAGGGGTGACATTATTCCCCTTGCCGAGCGATTTGTCACAAAATATTCCAAAATACAAAAAATTGCGATTCCTTCAATTTCTGATGAAGCAAAACAGAAATTCATTGACCACAGCTGGCCGGGTAATGTGCGTGAGCTTGATAATGTCGTGCAACGCGCCATTATTTTGCACCGTGATGAAATCATTGTTGGCAACGATGTTCAATTTGAACTGGATACGAAAAATATCAATATGGAACCTGTTGTCAGACAGCACATACCCCATACAGAAGAAAAATTGACGAATGATGTAAAAAGTCATGAGTGGAAAGTGATATTGAATACACTAAAAGACCTGGCGGGAAACAGAAAAGATACCGCATCAAAACTGGGAATAAGCGAACGAACATTACGCTACAAGCTGGCAAAGATGCGGGAATCCGGCGTTAACATTCCTGCTTCGTCCGGCATTGAGCACGTTTAGTACAAGAGGTAACGAAAATGGCAAATTCAACGATAACAGCAGCTGATTTGCTCGCACAAATGCGTGCGATGGCAGCACAGGCAAATGGAAATACACCCAATGTCAATGCACAAGGCCAGACATCACAAACAGATTTTTCAAAACTTCTGAAACAGTCAATAGACAATGTAAATGCGACCCAACAGCAAGCGGATAAACTGGCAGTCAGTTTCCAAAAGGGCGATCCAAATGTACAACTGTCCGAAGTTATGGTTGCCATGCAAAAATCAAGTGTTTCTTTTCAAACAATGTTGCAGGCGCGAAACAAGCTTATTCAGGCATACCAGGAAGTAATGAATATGCCAATCTAGGTAAAAATATGTTCACTTAACATGGTTAGCAGGGAGTAATAAAGTATGGATCTGTCAAAGACAGAGAAGTTATCCGGTCCATTTTTAGGCATGACAGAATTACCAATCGTACGTCAGATCGGATTGATGTTAGGTCTGGCTGCAAGTATTGCGCTGGGTGTCGCTATTGTTATCTGGTCGCAAAAACCAAATTTTGCAGTGCTTTATTCTGGCATGAAACATTCGGATATCAGTGAAATATCACAAGTACTCAATAGAGAAGGTATTAAATTCAAGGCGGAGATGGATACTGGTACATTGCTGGTAGACAGTTCAATGCTGGATAAGGCAAAACTCGAACTGGCCGCTGATGGACTGCCAAAAGGAAACAGCGTTGGCTACGAGATGTTGAAAAATGAAGAAGGTTTTGGTACCAGCAGTTTTTTACAAAATGCGCGGTATCATCGCGCAAAAGAAGAAGAATTGGCAAGAACCATTGCTACCATGGCGGCAGTCAGAAATGCCCGTGTTCATCTGGCGTTGCCAAAAGAGACGGCATTTTTACGGGACCGAAAACAGGCAAGCGCTTCTGTCATGCTTGAAGTGGCATCAGGATCAACCTTGTCCAAGCGTCAGGTGGCGTCAATCGTTCATCTTGTTGCATCCAGTATTGATAACCTGGCACCAGAAAATGTAACGGTGGTTGATGCGGATGGCAGTCTGTTGTCAAAACATAACTCTCCAGATGGTATGGAGTTGTCTGACAGTCAATTCGAATACACGCGCAAGATAGAACATCATTACAGTAATCGAATAGAAAATATTCTTATTCCGATTGTTGGAAAAAACAAGGTTCGTGCACAGGTCGTGGCGAATATTGATTTTACGCGATCGGAAGTCACACGAGAGTCATTTATCCCGGACCCACAGGCGGTACGAAGCAAGGATCAATTTGAAGAACAGATGACAGGCAGTAATGTCGATAGTGGTGTACCCGGTGCATTATCGAATGAACCCCCTGGAGCTGGGCAGGCACCTGAAAAAATAGTGCCGGGCCAGGCAAATACTGCGACAACACAATTGCCAGGCAAGAATCAGCGACGCTCAACTACAAATTATGAGCTTGATCGTATGATCACACATACCAAGACGAATCCTGCCTTTGTAAAGCGATTGTCGGTCGCAGTCGTTGTTGATGACAAGCAGGTAAAATCTGATGCGGGAGAAATCACAACCAAGCCCTATACACCTGAAGAATTGACACAACTAACCCGGCTTGTAAAAGAAGCGATTGGCTTTAATACGCTGCGTGGTGACACGGTCAATATCATCAACTCCACATTTATCCAGTCGGAAAAACTTGATCCATTACCAGAGATTCCGGTCTGGCAACAATCCTGGTTTTGGGAAATAGTAAAACAGGTAGCAGCAGGGCTGGGCGTATTATTTATTGTCTTTGGAGTATTAAAACCAACGTTAAGAGGATTATCAGCCTATAGTGGTATCAAGAAACACGATGACAATCTGGCAGATGACCAACTGACATTAAACGAATCGGGGAGTGCGTTACCTCCACCACATTCTTATGAAGATGATTTGTCATCCGCAAAAGCACTCGCCAGTCAGGAGCCAAAGCTGGTTGCACAAGTAGTCAAAAACTGGGTTGCGGTGGAATAATCAGATATGGCTGAAGTCAGTAAAAAAATGAATGGCATTGAGCGCGCAGCGGTATTGCTGATGACGTTAGGTGAGAATGATGCTGCAGAAATATTGAAGCACATGACACCAAAAGAAGTGCAAAAGATTGGCGAGGCGATGGCCTCTATGGGAAATGTCAATAAAGAAGCAGTAAAGGAAGTACTGCAGAGTTTTAATACTACCGTTGCCGAACAAACAGAACTTGGTGTAGGCAATGAAGATTATTTAAGAGCCGTATTACAAAATGCACTGGGCAAGGATAATGCCGAAAATTTACTCGACAGAATATTGCTGGGCAGAAAATCCAAAGGAATTGAAACATTAAAATGGATGGAGCCACGCGCAGTGGCAGATATCATCAGACTTGAACATCCACAGATAATAGCCATTGTATTGTCCTATCTGGAAGCAGATCATGCTGCAGAAATTCTGGCAGCACTGCCAGAAAATATGCGTGTCGATGCCATGATGCGTATTGCTTCACTTGATGGCATACAACCCAGCGCGATGAATGAGCTTGATGAAGTGCTTGAATCACAATTTGCCGGAAAGTCTGACAATATTCGTTCCTCAGGTGTAGGTGGTCTTAAAACAGCAGCAAATATTCTCAACTTCATGGACAGTTCAATTGAATCTGTCATTCTCGAAGGTGTGCGTGAAGCTGATACGGAAATGGGCGACGGTATACAGGAATTGATGTTTGTGTTTGACAATCTTCTTGACCTTGATGATCGAAGTATCCAGTCACTGTTACGTGAAATCTCCTCAGAAAATCTGATTATGGCGCTGAAGGGTGCGGACGAGGAAATCAAGGAAAAAATCATTAAGAACATGTCCAAACGAGCAGCAGAAATGCTACGCGATGATCTGGATGCCCGTGGTCCGGTTCGTGTAAGTGAAGTAGAGCTGGCACAAAAAGAAATATTATCTATCGCAAGAAGAATGGCAGATTCGGGTGAAATATCCCTTGGCGGTGGCGGCGATGAGTACGTCTAAAATAATTAATAAAAGTAATAGTTCAGAGTACGAGTCATGGACTGCGCCGCAGGTAAACGATAACGTCAGTCCGACGAATCGCCGTTATATGACGGCAGAAGAAATAGAATCCATTCAACAACAGGCATATGATGAAGGCTACAAGGAAGGTTTTAGTCAGGGTCTGGTTGATGGTCAGGCGGAAATAAATCAACGTTGTAATTATCTTGAGTCGATCATGAATTTTCTTGTTAAACCATTGGAAAAGATTGACGAACAGGTCAATCAGCAGTTGTTTCAGCTTTCCATGTCAGTTGCCGGACATATTATTCGGCGCGAAATCAGGACTGACCCCGGTCAGGTAATCGCGGTAGTACGTGCAGCCATGAATGCATTACCTGTTGCTGAACGTGATGTAAAAGTTTATTTGCATCCGGAAGATGTTTTACTGGTAAGAGAAGCTCTGTCAATCAGCGAGGATGAAATTACTGATACACGACCGTGGCGCATAATAGAAGACCCGGTATTAACCCGTGGCGGCTGTCGAGTTCGAAGTGAAAATTCAACCATTGATGCAACCATTGAAGCGAGATTAAATCGCGTCATCGCCACGCTGCTGGGCGGGGAACGCGGTGAAGATTTTGGTGATAATCATGAAGACAGCAACCCGGATGAAAGTGATAATTGATGTCAACCGCATCTACAGCGAATGAGCAGTTCAAATCGCCACGCTATGCAGCGTGGAGTGATTACATCCATAATTGTACCAACAAGATAAATGAATCCCCTTCCATGGTCGTAGAAGGTAAATTGACCCGCATGGTGGGTATGACACTGGAAGCCGTCGGTTGTCAGGCGGCTATCGGGGTGCGCTGTAAAGTTGAAAGTGTTGATGATACATGGATCGAAGCCGAAGTTGTTGGCTTCTCCGGCGACAGGTTATTTCTCATGCCAACAGGCAGCATACATGGTGTGCAACCCAATGCCCGTGTTATCCCCACTGATCATGTTTACGAAGTCGCGGTCGGCGATAATTTGTTAGGTCGAGTACTGGACGGTGCGGGCCGACCATTGGATCGCAAAGGTGAAATCCGTACCAGTGAGAAAGTTCCATTAACGGGCAAACCTATTAATCCCCTTAATCGTGCACCGATACGCGAACCACTTGATGTCGGCATTCGCTCGATTAACGCATTGTTAACTATTGGCCGGGGTCAACGTATGGGCTTGTTTGCGTCCAGTGGCGTCGGTAAAAGTGTCCTGCTTGGCATGATGACAAAATATACGACAGCCGATGTTATTGTCGTTGGACTCATTGGTGAGCGGGGTCGGGAAGTAAAAGAATTTATTGATAATATTCTGGGTGTGGAAGGTCTGAAGCGCGCAGTGGTTGTGGCGGTACCAGCTGATAATACACCTGTCATGCGTATACACGGCGCCTTACTCGCGACCAGTATCGCAGAGCATTTTCGCGACCAGGGCAAACAGGTTTTATTGTTAATGGATTCGCTTACCCGATTTGCACAGGCACATCGTGAAATATCTCTCGCAATTGGTGAACCTCCCGCAACCAAAGGCTATCCACCATCTGTGTTTGCGCGTATTCCGCAACTGGTAGAGCGGGCTGGTAATGGCAAAGTTGGCGGGGGCTCAATAACTGCCTTCTATACTGTACTGACAGAAGGCGATGAACAGGTCGACCCGATTGCAGATTCAGCACGCGCCATCCTGGATGGACATATTATTCTGTCACCAGAACTGGCTGAGTCGGGACACTACCCGGCAATTGATATTGAATCTTCTATAAGTCGAGCCTTGACCGAGATTGTTTCGAAAGAACAACTGAAAATGATTCACACATTCAAGCAAGTCTACTCCACCTATCGTAAAAATCAGGATCTCATTACTATTGGAGCCTACACAGCGGGGAGTGATACACGTGTTGATGAAGCGATCGTACTGAATCCGGAACTCATGGCATTTATGCAGCAAAATATGGATCAGGCAAAAAACTGGGATGAAAGTTTTGCCGAACTTAAAAGTTTGATCGATAAGCGGGAGGAATTACAGCAGTTAATTATTCAGTCAGAAGTTCAGGAACAATCGCCGGGTAGAAGCATGAACAATAATATGATCGACCCGTTTGCTCCATTGCCAGGAGGTAACTGAGATGCCCAGACAAAAATCACGTGCGAAGCGTTTTACTCCTCTCGTCATGCTGGCCAGGAACAAGGAACAGGCGGCGGCTATCGCACTAGGCACATGTAATCAACAGGTACAACAGAACCAGCAGCAACTGGAACAGCTTAAACAATACCGGCATGAGTATGCGCAACAACTGATGATAGATGGGAACAAGGGAATTGATGCAGGCATGTTAAAAACCTACAAAAATTTCATCAGCGGACTGGACCAGGCAATAAAAAACCAGCTTATGCAAATTTATGAATCAAAACTGCAGCTGGAGAAAAAACGACAACTCTGGTTACAGCAACATCAGGACACACGTGCCATGGAAGTCACAGTAGATAAATACAAGGCGCAAGAAAATAGGGATAAAGATCGCAAGGAACAAAATAGTCTGGACGAGCATGCCAGCCATATAAAGTCACAAACATCATCAACTGAATAGGACTCATCTCAAAAACCGGAAATTTTGGCATAAAACTTGCCCCTATATATTCAATGATGGCATTACCTGGATATGAGGAGTGAGAAGTGCCTGAAGTAGGTGGACAATTACTAGCGAATACCATGCCGAATACGCAAGTTTCGGCACTGGGTTCGGCTGCACCTGGCGCGCCATTAACGGCAGATGTGAGTCAGAGCGCTAGTGATTTCAATGACTTACTGTTACAGCAGTGGCTGCTCAGCCATCCCGACGCTGCGCAAGATATGGATTTAACTCAGCTGGCATCCGCTACAGGCACAAACCCGATGGACGGCAATGAATTGCCGCCGGCAATGTTATTACAGCTTTTGCAAGCCAACCCATTCCAGTCGCAACTTCAGCAACCGACTAAATTTGATTTGGCGGCATTTATGCAAAACGGCATACCAGCAGACGATGCAGCATTACCTGTTGATGGTTTGATGCAAACAAGGTTGACCATGCAGCGGCCTGTTGATGCAGCCGCGCAGCAATCCATACAATCACCTGTCTTCTTATCCGATAATATGAAACTGATGGATAGTGCCGAGATTAGTACCCGTTTTAATGAGCTGGATTTACTTGGCACAAAACCTTTGCAAATGTTTACACAAAGCCAGTTACATGTGTCACCGGATATGGCGGGAATACCAAACATGAGTTCCGCGCCTGCTTTTACACTTAACCAGTCATTAAGTACCTATTCATCACAGGCACATTTACCGCCCATTACTGCACCGCTCGACCAGCATCAGGGCCTTGAGCAATTAAATGAACGTATCAACTGGATGATCAACTCGCAGATACAAAAAGTTGATATGCGCCTGGAGCCAGCCGAGCTCGGTAGCCTGGATGTACGCGTGACAGTGACAAAAGACCAGGCAAATGTCTCATTCCATGTTGGTAACGCCATGGCGCGTGATGCAATCGAGTCTGCTATTCCCCGATTACGGGAGATGTTTAACGAGGCGGGTGTCCAGCTTGGCAATGTGGATGTGTCGCAACATTCCTTTGCAGAAAACTCCAATTCAAACCAGTCTGACTCGGCTGAATTTCAAGCCGCCTCACCACGACATCAGTCGGAAGATGTCATGGCCGATACAGATTTCTTCACAACAAGGGTGACAGGGTCCAATAGTCTGTTGGATGTATTCGCCTGACAAGACCCGATAAAACCCAGTAAAACAATCAGACATAGCGTCATGTGCAGTAACGCTAAGCTTCCTTTTTACAACCGTCCTATTCACACAAATAAACCAGGTAAATTACCTAAAGTGGTATCACGTTTAGTCGATAACCATACTAAGTCAAAATTACGGATTTGGGAGTATGTTCAATGACGTCAATTCTAGCAGTGGATGATTCAGCCTCCATGCGTCAAATGGTCTCGTTTACCTTGAAAGGAGCCGGGTTTGATGTAACAGAAGCAGTTGATGGTCAGGATGCTTTGTCAAAAGCTAAAACAAAAAAGTTTGATCTGGTGATATCGGACGTAAACATGCCGAATATGGATGGCATATCGCTCATTCGTGAATTGCGAACCCTGGCAGATTTCAAATTTACACCGTTGTTATTACTGACAACCGAAAGTGCGGCGGATAAAAAAGCCGAAGGTAAATCAGCCGGTGCAACCGGTTGGATAGTGAAACCATTCAATCCCGATCAATTATTAAATACAGTCAAGAAAGTACTTGGATAGTTGATTTTTGGAACATTGCACGCAGAATCGTAAATATTTGTGAAACACTGAAAAACAGTAAAGAAAAGAGCAACAAGTATATGGACAGTGCAAAAATATCATGTGGGACAATCTTCGACATTTCAATGGTCGGTCAGAAATATCCAGAATTCAAAGATGCGCTGGTAAGTCAAAGTAATATCCAGATATCAGCCGGTGAACTGCAAAAGATAGATGGCGCGGGTATTCAATTATTGGTGTCCTTTTTCAAAGAAGCAGAAAAATCACATAAAGAAGTGATCTGGGATGATATCTCGGACGTACTGGAAAATTCCGCCAGGCTGCTTGGTGTGGACAAGGTACTTCGTTTCGATAATCAGAACTAGTTATACATTAACAGCTAAGGATAAAGCGACATGACAGTAGATATGAGTCAATTCTTGCAAACTTTCTATGAAGAGAGTTTCGAAGGACTGGATATCATGGAGTCTGAGCTGCTGAACCTGGACGTTGGCGCGGCTGATTCAGAAATTATTAATACAATCTTTCGTTCAGCACATTCTATAAAAGGTGGCAGTGGTACTTTTGGTCTGAATGCGGTTGCTGAATATACGCATGTCATGGAAACCCTGCTCGACGAGATGCGTGATGGCCGGCGACAGGTTACCCAGCCAGCTGTTGAAATATTACTGAGATCTGTGGATGTGTTGCGCGGTATGTTGACTGCCCTGCGTGATAATGATGATCTGGACGTAACAAATATTGGTGCTTCGCAAAAAGAATTAAATGAATTACTTTCAGGTAAACCTGAAAATAATTCCGCAGTGTCAGAAAAATCAGAGTCAGCAGTGGCGAACAATGACAACATAACTGGCTGGACTATCAATTTTACACCTCACGCAGACATGTTAAAAACGGGTAATGACCCGGTAAGAATTCTGCGCGAGTTATCTACTTTGGGCGAGATGGATGTCGAAGTCAACCTTGAAAAGTTACCCGGACTGCATGACCTTGAGCCGGAAGACAGTTATATCGGCTGGAAGATAACACTCACAGGTGAAATAGCAAGAGAGCAGGTGGCCGAGGTTTTTGACTGGGTAGAAGATGAGTGCGATCTGGAAATTATCCCGATTGCTGTAAAAGGAACAAGCACGAACAACGAAGCAGATAGCGATGAACTTGATGTTGAAGTTCTGGAATCATCGTTTAATGCTATTGCACCAAATGCTGAAAAACTGGTGCAAAGATTTTATGAAGAGCTGTTTAAACGACATCCGGCTGTAAAGCCATTATTTAGTAACACGACACAAGATAAACAGCAATCAAAGTTGCTGGCAGCATTAAAGTTGGTTGTTGGCAATTTACGTAAACCTGATGAATTAAAGCAAGCATTGGTTGCATTGGGTGAGAGACATGAAGGCTACAAGGCGGAGCCAGCTCATTATCTGGCGGTACGTGATACCTTGCTGGATGTTATGGCAGAAGTAGCGGGTGCCGCATGGACGGAACAAATAAAGAAAGCCTGGGTTGACGCATTAAACACCATTTCAGAAATCATGCTGGGATCCTACAAAGAGAAACCATCCCAACAAAGCAATGATGAACGACGGTCAAATTCAGATCGCCGTTCAGGTGAACGTCGTAGCGCTTCAACAGAATCCGCATCTATTCGCGTGTCTATAGATAAAGTCGATGAGCTTATTAATACCGTCGGTGAGCTTGTTATCACCCAATCAATGCTGGGCCAGTTTGGTGAAGCAGAAGAATTCTCAACCACACACATAGAAAAATTACGTGATGGTCTGGCACAGCTGGAACGCAATACGCGTGAACTGCAGGAATCTGTCATGCGAATCCGCATGTTACCCATCAGCTTTACATTCCAGCGCTTTCCCCGTCTGGTGCATGATTTAAGTGCCAAGCTGGGTAAGAAAATTGAATTGAAAATGTCCGGCGAAGGTACCGAGCTGGACAAAACCGTCATGGAAAAAATCGGTGATCCACTTGTGCATCTGGTAAGAAATTCTATAGACCACGGAATTGAAATGCCTGATGTAAGACAACGGGCAGGTAAATCAGAAATGGGCGTGGTTCATCTCAACGCATACCACCAAGGTGGCAATATCGTTATAGAAATCAAGGATGATGGCGCAGGGTTAAATAAAGACAAGATTCTGGCCAAAGCTATCAAGAATGGATTGTTGACAGAGACAGATACCTTGTCTGATGAAAAAGCCTATGATCTGATTTTTCAACCCGGATTTTCAACTGCAGATGTTGTAAGCGATGTATCTGGTCGCGGCGTCGGTATGGATGTGGTAAGAAAAAACATTCGTTCGCTCGGTGGTACGGTCGAGGTTAAATCGCAGCCCGGCATGGGCTCCACGTTTTCTATTCGCTTACCACTAACTCTTGCCATTCTTGACGGCCAATTAATTACCGTTGGTAATGAAACCTATATTGTGCCACTCGTTTCGATTGTTGAATCGATACAGGTGAAAAAAGGCCAGGTAAATCTTATCAATGGACGTGGTGAAGTGTACAAACTGCGTGATGAATATATACCGGTTGTCAGACTTTATCATATGTTTGGCATTGAACCATTGACCAAAAATCTTGATGAAGGGTTGCTGGTAGTTGTCGAAGCTGAAGGCCAGAAGGTAGCCATGTTTGTTGATGACCTTCAGGGTCAGCAGCAAGTGGTTATTAAAAGTCTTGAAACTAATTTCAAAAAAGTGGAAGGCGTATCGGGAGCCACCATATTGGGTAATGGAACAGTTGCATTAATTCTTGATATATCCGGACTGGTTACACTTAACCGAATCACTGGTGCACCAGATTTAACTGTTGTCAACGGCAGTAACGTGGCGGCGTAAGGAGACCACAATGACAGAAATGGCACAAACATTTGATAACTCTGATCTGATGGCATCAGGTGATGAGGATTCACAACAATTCCTTACTTTTATTCTGGCAGGTGAAGAATATGGTGTGGATATCCTGCGCGTACAGGAAATAAAAGGTTGGGATACAGTTACCCAGATACCGAATACGCCAAAATATATTCGTGGCGTAATCAATTTGCGTGGCACCATCGTGCCAATTATTGATATGCGCACACGTTTTAATCTGACTGAGCTGGAATATGGCCCGACAACCGTTGTTATCGTATTGAAAGTGTTCAGCGCGGATAAAAGCCGCACCATGGGCGTCGTGGTGGATGGTGTGTCTGATGTGTACAACATGCCGGAAAATAGCATTAAAGAAACACCCGATTTTGGTTCGGCTGTTGACACAAGGTTTGTGAAAGGACTGGCAACAGTAAATGAAAAAATGGTTATCGTGCTTGATATCGACCACATGCTTAATTCGAAAGAGTTAACAGCAATGGATTCGGCGACGGCTTAAATGTGGATTAACCTGGTTAGCCGGATATGCGAATGATTGCAGTAATGAATCAAAAGGGTGGGGTTGGTAAAACTACCACGACAATGAATCTGGCGCACGCACTGGCACAGAAAGGTCAACGTGTACTGGCCATTGATCTGGACCCCCAGGCGCACCTGACTGCAGGATTTGGCATGGTACGGAAATCACAACCCGGTATGGCAGAGTTAATGCTAAGTGAAAAATCAGTGGAAGAAGTTACCGTGCTGGCAAGAGACAACATGGATTTAATCCCGGCAGGCGACAGACTCGGTGAACTGGAGCATTTAACGGAAGGCGGCGCAAAACGTGGCTGGATGTTGCGTGATGCACTGGCAGATTATGCTGATGATTACGACTATATCCTGATCGATTGTCCACCTTCATCAGGAATACTGGGTATGAATGCATTACTGGCGGCGAAGGAAGTCATGATTCCGGTATCGGGCGACTTTTTCGCATTACAGGGACTGGCACGACTGATGAGTATCTTTCAGCATATTGAGGGTACCTTGAAACTGAATACTGAAAAATGGGTAGTGTTAACCCGCTTTCAGGAACGTCGACGTCTGGCCAAGGATGTGCGTGACAAAATCATGTCCTATTTCCCCAAGCATGTTTATAAAACTGCCATACGCGAAGCCGTTGCACTGGCAGAAAGCCCGGGATTCGGTCAGACAATATTTGAGTACCAGGCCAGTAGCAATGGCGCAGAGGATTACAAATCATTGGCAACAGACGTACAGAAACGAACGGCGATGCATTAAAGGCAGAATTGATGATGGAAAATGAAGAATTGCACGTAGTACGCGAAACAACAGACCAAAATACAGTCGCTGTTGATGATGCCAGTCATGCTGTCGATTTATTCGAAGAAATACTGGCATGTCTGGCAGGTTCGAATTAAGGACAAGATTGACAGGAATTAAATATGACCAAGCGTTCAAACAGTAAATTAGGTTTTGACCCACTGTCCTGGATGGGAGCAGATGGAGTACAGGCTGACAACTCAGCAGATAAAAAACAGAGCGATAAGGAGAAAACCATGGCTCGCAATAGTGCATCGAAGAAATCCGCAGCCAGCAACAAAGTCAATGATCATCCGCTGGGATTGAATGTGCCAGTACTCGAAAAGAGTTTTAATCTTATTGCGCCACAAGCAAATGAACTGGTGTCACGATTTTATGATGTATTGTTTGAGCGTTATCCTGAAGTTAAACCCATGTTTGCAAATACGGTACCGGAAAAGCAACAGCAAAAATTGTTGTCAGCACTGAAACTGGTGATGGCTAACCTGAACAACGTTGACGCACTGGCCAAGGCATTAACGGCACTGGGTGAACGACATGAAAAATATGGTGTAGTCGAAGCACATTATGGTGCAGTCGCTTCGACATTAATTGATGTTATGAAAGAATTTGCGGGACGTGCCTGGACAGCAGATGTCAACAAGGCCTGGAGTCACGCACTGGAAACAATTGCAAGCGTGATGTTGAGCGCATACGGAAACTCGGAGGGTAATACCATGGCAGCAAGTATGGAACATGTATCAGAAATGACAATGGAAGATAGTGCCGAACTAACACGCATGCGATCGGCGGTCGATGGTGCGATGACAGCGATCATGATGATTGATCGTGATTTCAATATTACATACGCTAACAAGTCAACAATCGATATGTTAACCAAACATCAGGATACATTGCGTTCGGTATTTCCTGGATTTAGTGCAGACCGAATTATTGGTGCGAATATTGATACCTTCCATAAAAATCCGGCTCATCAACGCCAGTTGTTAAGTAACCCGGCTAATTTGCCTTACTCAACAAACATAGATGTCGGTCCTTTAAAATTCCGTTTAAATGTAACAGCTATGATTGATGCTTCCGGGAGTTATATCGGTAATACGCTTGAGTGGTCGGATATAACCGAAGCAGCCGCGAAAGAATCACAGGTAACTCGCTTGCAAGGAACTGTGGATGGCGCAATGACAGCGATCATGATGATCGATCGTGATCTAAAAATAACCTACGCAAATGAATCAACTTTTAATATTCTCAGAGAAAATGCTGAAGCATTACGTGCAGTATACCCTGGCTTTGACCCTGAGAAATTGATCGGGATATGTATCGATATCTTTCATAAAAATCCGGCACACCAACGTCAATTATTGGGAAACCCTGCCAATTTACCCTATTCCACTGACATAAAAGTTGGCCCGATGATATTCCGTATTAATGTCACCGCGATTCGGGATGCGAAAGGAGAATATGTCGGTAATGCACTTGAATGGTCAGATGTAACCGAAGCACGCCGCAAGGAAGATGAGGTAGCTCGTTTAATGTCAGCAGTAGATGGCGCAGAAGCAAACCTGATGCTGTGTGATGAAAATCTGAATATTACCTATGCAAATCCGGCAGTTGTGAGTATGTTGGCTAATCGTCAGACTGAGTTAAGGCAAATATGGCCAGGGCTGGATGTTAACAACCTGATTGGTACTTGCATTGACGGTTTCCATAAGAACCCCGCGCATCAACGTGCACTATTGTCTGATAAATCCCGTTTGCCAGCGACGGCTGAAATTAAAGTTGGCGATCTGGAATTCAGAGTTAATGCCACCATGATTACTGGTCCAAAAGGCGAATACATGGGTAATATGGTGCAATGGAGTGACATCACCGAACAAAAAGATGCAGAGCGTCAAATTGAAGATCTCATCACGGCGGCATCAAATGGCAAATTGGATACTCGCATTGACGCACAGGAATATCGAGGTTTCATGAGAAATCTTGGCGATGGAATTAACAGTCTGATGGATGCAGTGGTTAATCCGATACAGGAGAGCAAGAAAGTCATGATTTCGCTTTCCAAGGGTGATTTAACCAATAACATGACTGGTGAATACCATGGCGAGTTCGGTGAGCTACGCGATGCAGCAAATGAAAGCGTCAACAACTTGTTGCAAATGGTGAACGAAATACGCAATGCATCGGGCAGTATATCTTCCGCAGCAAGTGAAATTTCACAGGGTAATACAGACCTGAGCCAACGTACCGAAGAACAGGCCTCATCACTGGAAGAGACCGCGTCGAGCATGGAAGAAATGACCAGTACGGTGAAACAAAATGCCGATAATGCGCGACAAGCTAATCAATTGGCCTCGGCTGCACGTGAACAGGCAGAAAAAGGTGGTGACGTTGTTGAAAAAGCCGTGAAAGCGATGAGCGAAATCAACAACAGCAGCAAGAAGATAGCAGACATTATCAGTGTCATTGATGAAATCGCATTCCAGACCAATCTGCTTGCACTTAACGCGGCTGTCGAGGCAGCACGTGCGGGTGAACAAGGACGTGGATTTGCAGTAGTCGCAGGTGAAGTACGCAACCTGGCACAACGCAGCGCAGGCGCGGCCAAGGAAATCAAATCGCTCATTAAAGACAGCGTCGAAAAGGTAGAAGAAGGCTCGAAACTGGTTGATGAGTCTGGTACGACACTTGACGAAATTGTTAGCGCAGTTAAAAAAGTAAGCGATATCATCGCGGAAATCGCCGCTGCAGGGCAAGAGCAGTCTTCTGGAATTGAGCAAGTGAATAAAGCGGTCATGCAAATGGATGAAATGACACAGCAGAATGCGGCATTAGTTGAAGAAGCCGCTTCGGCAAGTGAGTCGATGGAAGAACAAGCAAAAGGCATGTTAAAACTCATGGACTTCTTCCATGTGGGTGATAGTGGCACTTCATACGCGAATGAGGAACCACGATCTCGCCCTCGTGCTGCGGCTCCATCATCACAACAGCGTGCGCCTGCACGCAGTGCTGCCGCACCCAAACCCAAGCCACGTGACACACGTAATAATGACAGCGAATGGGATGAATTTTAAATCCATAGGGATGAACGTATGTCATCAGTATTTGAACGTGACTTTGCATTTACACGTAATGACTTTGAATATATACGGGATCTTGTCGGAGAACGCACAGGGATAGTGCTTTCGGATCACAAGGTCGACATGGTGTATGGTCGGCTGGTAAGGCGTTTGCGCCAGCTCAAGATTACTTCATTTCAGGAGTATCTTTCGCTACTTGAAGACAAAGCCAGCAACGACGAGCTGACCGAATTTACTAATGCACTCACAACCAATTTGACTTCCTTTTTCAGGGAGCCACATCATTTTGAATTCCTCGTGAAAACTGCAATACCAGAACTAATGAAGCGCAGACCAAACAAGCGGCTGCGTATCTGGTCAGCGGGTTGTTCGACAGGTGAAGAACCGTATACCTTGGCGATGACACTGCATGAGGCAATACCTAATATACGTAGTTGGGATGTAAAAATACTGGCAACCGATCTGGATTCAAATGTGGTGGCAAAAGGACAGGCCGGTGTTTATACGTTGGACAGGGTCAATGGCATTGAGAAAAACAGATTGGCCAAGTGGTTCAAGAAAGGGCGTTCCGGTCAGGAAGACAAAGTGAAAGTTTCCAGTGACCTGCAACAACTCATTACCTTTAAACAGCTAAACCTTATGCACGAATGGCCAATGAAAGGCCCATTCGATATTATTTTTTGTCGCAATGTGGTTATTTATTTTAATAAAGACACCCAGCGTGAGCTGTTTGATCGTTATGCGGACATTCTGGCGGATGATGGTTATTTGATTGTTGGACATTCAGAATCTTTACATAAAGTTTCAGACCGGTTCGGCCTGCTGGGAAAAACCATATACAGGAAGAGCAGGTAATCAGATGGCACTCTTAAGACAGTCAGGGGCTCCGAACCCACAGCGTACACTGCGTGGATTTTCAGACATAAATCGTTATTGGGATCGTCAGCGAGAAATGTATGCGGCAAAAATATTACCTGGTGAATATTATGTGACAACTAATCACGAGTTAATTACAACGGTTTTAGGTTCCTGTGTGTCAGCATGTATACGTGATCCGGCAATGGGTATTGGCGGCATGAATCATTTTATGTTACCAATCAGTGCATCAGTAGCCATGGCAAGTTGCAATTCTGAAGCAACACGGTATGGTAATTATGCGATGGAAAAACTGATAAATGATATCCTGAAAAACGGCGGTCGACGTGAAGCATTGGAAATAAAATTGTTTGGTGGTGGAAAAGTCATTGCACACATGAATCAGGCAGATGTTGGTAATCGTAATATACAGTTTGCGCTGGACTATGTTGCCACCGAAGGATTTGTCGTCGCTGCAAAAGATTTGGGGGATATTTACCCGCGTAAGGTTGTCTATGACCCGATGAATGGCAAGGTGCAGGTAAAAAAACTGCGTAGCCAGCATAATTCAACAATTGTTGAGCGCGAGAAAGGATACATGGAAAATCTTGTTCATGAACCCGTTGTTGGTGATGTAGAGCTGTTTGATTAATCATGGCAAAAATAAAAGTTCTGGTTATTGATGATTCTGCGTTAATTCGCCAGATTCTGACCGAGCTATTAAATAGTGATCCGGAAATTGAAGTTGTCGGTGTCGCGCAAGACCCGATAATAGCACGCGAAAAAATCAAGGAACTCAACCCTGATGTGTTAACGCTGGACGTGGAAATGCCACGCATGGACGGGATAACCTTCTTGCGTAATTTAATGCGCTTGCGTCCGATGCCAGTGGTAATGGTGTCAACCTTAACAGCAGTCGGCGCGGATGTAACGTTTGAGGCACTTGAGCTTGGTGCGATTGATTTTGTCACCAAGCCAAATCTCGATGTTAAAGAACAAATTAAAAATTATGCCGATGAAATTACCAGTAAGGTAAAAATGGCGGCAAAGGCACGCGTGCGCGCCTTATCAGACAGAGTTATCGATCAAAAAGTAGAACAAAAATACTCCGCCGATGCCGTACTCGAAAAACGCTCCGGACCATCGGCGCTAAAAATTAAAACCACAGACAAGATCATTGCCATTGGCGCATCAACCGGCGGGACGGAGGCGATACGCGAAGTGCTGGAACATATGCCGCCGGATGCACCGGGTATCGTGATCACGCAACATATTCCTGCCATGTTTAGCAAACCTTTCGCCGCAAGAATGGATGGTGCAAGCCCCATGACAGTCTATGAAGCACAGGATGGACAACAGATCGTTCCTGGCCATGTGTATATTGCTCCCGGAAGTCAGCACCTTATTGTCGAACGCAGTGGCGCCCGATTCTATATCAGACTCAATGATGGACCGCCAGTAAACCGTCACAAACCCAGCGTCGATGTCATGTTCAGGTCGGTTGCCCAGTGTGTCGGACCTAATGCCATTGGTGCGATTCTGACCGGTATGGGTGATGATGGCGCCAGAGGCTTGCTGGAAATGAAAGAAAATGGCGCGAAAACGATTATTCAGGATGAAAAAACCAGCGTTGTCTGGGGAATGCCTGGCGAAGCGGCAAAACTTGGCGCTGGCGACATAGAATTGCCGCTGGACAAAATTGCTGGCAAATTAATGGACTATTCGCGCTCATAAAAACAATAACTTAGCTTCATGAAATGTGCACGGTTCTTGCAATGAAAAACGTATATTTATCGTAAAGTTTGCTTTCGACCTACCGATTCTATGTAAATACGTGAGTTTACAATAATCGGACAGGGTCATGTTCTAAGGAAACAACTGTATCGCATGAAGCCAATAGAAAAATTATCTGAAGCCGAAGACCTGATTACAAGGCATTCCGATCTGGTACATCGAATCGCGTATCACCTGATAGCGCGTCTGCCTTCAAGTGTCATAGTTGACGATCTGATTCAGTCCGGCATGTTGGGATTACTGGATGCAGCTGAACATTACGACCCATCACAGGGTGCGAGTTTCGAAACCTATGCCACAATCCGCATTCGCGGCGCGATGCTGGATGAGTTACGTCGCAATGATTGGGCACCAAAATCGATTCACAGAAAGGCACGCGATGTTATGGCGGCCATTCAGAAAGTTGAAAATCGCACCGGTCGTGATGCACGTAATAGTGAGGTCGCGGAAGAGCTGGAAATGAGTTTGCCTGAATACCATCAGATCTTGCAGGAAACCAATAATTGTCGAATTCTCAGTTTTGTGGATCTGAATCTTGAAGATGATATGAGTGATATCAGCCCGTCGATGACAGCAGGTCCACTTGAAAGGATGCAGACAGATGAATTTCGTGAACACTTGGTGGAAGCTATTAGGAGTCTGCCGGAACGTGAGGCATTGGTCGTGAGCCTGTACTATGATGATGAATTGAATTTACGCGAAATTGGTTGTGTACTCGATGTGAGCGAATCCAGAATCAGTCAACTCTTAAGCCAGGCGCATTTGCGAATGCGATCCAGGCTCCAGACATACATGGAAAGCAAGACAGACTGAATACACGGTAATCAACATTTCATTTTTTCACCAGTTACTCTAGTGAACTGTGCCACATTATCTCAATTTAAGACTTTAGCTCTAATAAAACCGGACTATACTCTGTACTATATATAAGTATGGTCATTTGGATTTGTTTTAGATTGTGGTGGTTAATCATGCGTCATATAAATCATTTCAGTTCATCACACCCTGTTTAACCATCATCCTCAGGGGAATTCAAGAATATAGTTATTAATATGGCGTGCTCACTGGAGAATCCATATTAGCGAATAAAAATGTTTGACTAACTATGGAAACAGGTTAAATGATTTGTTTTATATAATATTTTCTAAAAATTTAAGTAATTACACCTGTCGTAGGAGGGTGAAATGTCACCAAATTTAGTATTAGTAAATAATCCGGTTTTAAATATCGTGATATTGCTATTGATCGTCATGATCATTATGTACTTCGCACGTAATCCTGCCCATAAGCTTATCAGTTCACTTGGGCGTGTTTTGCATAATGCATTTCGACTCTCCGCTCATTCCGTGTATAAAGCGGAACGTAGTCTGGTGAATCGGAACAGTGAAGTCTTGCTGGCGCAAGGTCGCGAAGCAGCAGAACGCATGCTGGAACGCGAATTCGAACGAATAGATGCTACGGTAAAAAAAGATCTGGCTGAATATCCTGCCATGCACCGATTGTTAAGTGAAGAGGTTGCCCGTATTGATGCGGATTATAAAGACAGTACTGAGGTGCCACCCGAACCACCTGGTTGGGTCAAGGCGGTTGACGCTGTTGCAAAAATACCGTCCAAAGGCGACCCCATGGTTGCCAATATTCTTGAGGATATTCATGCATCACTTATCAAGGCAAATACCAGCGCAATTGAAGAATACCGCAAGGCCAGTCATCACAGACACAAACGGTTGCGAGACATGATGCCACATTGGCGTAAAGTATTAACTGCACTTGGTAATGTTGATAAAAATGTGACAAGTTTATTACAACGTTCCATGACCATAGATCGGCATATGGATGATTATGAGAATATTGTTAAACAAACAGATCGGGCAGTGAGAAGTTTATCTTCATCCTCGTTAACACAATTCTTTATCGCCGGACTGGTTTTGGCGATCGCGATTGGTGGTGCGCTCATTAACTTTAATTTGATTGCACGACCATTGTCAGAAATGGTTGGTGGCACAAGTCGTATTATGGGATTTCAGATAAATCATATCGCTGCCATGGTGATAATACTGGTAGAAATCGCAATGGGATTGTTTTTGATGGAAACTATGCGTATTACACGTTTGTTCCCGGTTATTGGGGCATTGAATGACAAAATACGAATCCGTATGGCATGGGCATTTTTTACCTTGTTATTTATCCTCTCCTGTATAGAAGCTGGACTGGCTTTTACACGAGAATTGTTAATGGAAGATGAAGCAGCAACCCGTGCCATGTTGCGCGGTGATGGGGCTGCGGAAGTTGTACAAAGTTCTTACCTTTGGATAACAACTGCTGCACAAATGGGTATGGGATTTATTTTACCATTTGCATTGATGTTCGTCGCCATCCCGCTGGAATCTTTTGTGAATTCTTCGCGTACAGTAATTGGTCTGATTGCCGTAGCTGTATTGCGCTCACTTATCTGGTTTTTACGCATGCTTGGTAATGTGATCAAATATGTATGTGGTGCCATCATCACGATATACGATTTGATAATTTTCGCACCATTGTGGATCGAGAAAATGCTTAAAAAAACATCTACAAAAGAATCTGATCAGAAAAATGCCCGGCTGGAAAGTGATCCTGTCATCTAAATGAACAATTAAGGGAAGAATAAAAATGAAAGCAATTAAATATTTAGCGCTGACCTGCCTGTTTCTGGTAGCAAGCTGTAGTGACAGCAAAGAAAATTATCGACATGGTGTCTACATGTTGGTCGATACTTCCGGCACATACACGCAGGAACTAAAGGAAGCACAGCGAGTAATAAATTATGCACTTAGTAAGCTCAATCCGGGTGACACATTTGCAGTGGCACGAGTCGACACCGGCAGTTTTAGCGAAAAAGATATAATCTATAAACAAACGTTTGAAGATCGTCCAAGTATGACCAATCAACAAAAACGAAAATTCCGTGAAAAAATCGATTACTTTGTAAAAAACGTCAAGCCCAGTTCGTATACAGATATTACAGGTGGTGTATTACAGGCAGTTGAGTATCTCAATGAATCGGGTGTCGGCATAAAAACAATTCTGATTTTTTCTGATTTAAAGGAAGAACTTAAGAAGGGCTATATAAGGGATATCCCTTTACAGCTAAATGGTTTCAGGGTGGTGGCATTAAATGTAACAAAGTTACGCTCGGACAATATCGATCCACGCGAATACCTGGACAGACTCGAGCAGTGGCGACAGCGCGTGGAATCGGGTAACGGTAACTGGAAAGTGATAAATGATCTGGAACGTCTGGAACCCATGTTTGAGATGTAACCAGGAATTGACCCGTGGGGGCCTGTTTTGACATAAAAAGCCAGATTCGTTATCTGGCTTTTTTATGCTGTTTTATATGAGAGACATTTTGAACTTCGCAGCGGTAAAGTAGCTGGCTATTGTTAGTCCGGCTAGAGGCCGATGGGAGAAGACTTTGTACCTGCTTCAACAGAAATCACGGCCTCCGCTATACTATATAATCAGTATATAAATATATAAGCACGATATGATTAAAAAATAACCAACTCACAGCGAAGGGCTGGTTATTATTCATATTTTGCTTGATTAAGTCTAAATCGGCTAATCTTGGCCGTTAATCAGCCGATACAAAGGGATACACATTCGCAGGTCTGTTGATATTTAAGTAGGTTGGGAAGATTGATATGCAGTTAAACAATCCCATGCGGTTTTATGAAAGCAACTATTATTTGTTACTTGAATTAATACCCGAGTTACTCGTCAATGGAAACTATCGCTACTATTATTATGGCAACAAGGCGAAGTTAACTGTGGATGTGCTGGAGACCGCCGCCTATACACAGGAGTTGCGTTTGCATCATTTATTGCATGCGATGCCAGAATTTTTACCCAGGTTAAGTCTGGATGTGCGCGTGTACCACGATGCACGACTCGCAGAGGTTCACACGGTTCATGGCGTCGGCAAGTTAATGCCAAAATTCGATTATCCAAATGACAAAATGTTACACAAGGATGAAAAACACCAGGCGAACATGCTACTACATGAATGGATTATGCGTGGCTTGACTGGCATGACGTTGGTGAAGAGTCTTCGACTGGAAAGTGACCTGACAGGCCGGGCACAGATTAATCAAATTTTACATGATGAAGAGACATGAAATACCAAACTAGCTACCGGAAACTTGTTATTACTTTACTCTTTTTTGTCTGCAGTATCAGCCAGGCAGAAATACCTGTAGCCGCAAAATCTGCCATGGAACAGGGAAATTACGCCCAGGCAATCCCAGTGTTAATACAATTAGCCAACTCGGGTGATGCAGCAGCAAACTATAACCTGGCCATGATTTTTCAAGAAGGACTGGGCGTAAACAAGGACGGGGCACGTGCAAAATCATACATGATAAAAGCCGCGCAGCGTGGACTGGTCGATGGCTACACAAATTTATCCAGTAATAGTATCAGACCGGCATCAAATCAACATACGCTAAATCGAATTGAAAGTGTGTTGACACCAAAAACATGGGTGTTGAGCCAGAATCCGAATCACTATACCTTGCAACTGGCCAGCAGCACGAACGTTGAGCTGATTCAGAAATATTACCAGGAAAACAATCTTGAACGAATGGCGGGCTATTATAAAGATGTACGCGCGGGTGAAGATTGGTATGCGCTTGTGTATGGATCCTACTCCTCGGTTAAAGAAGCGAATGATGCGATTGCAACATTGCCGCAAGGCCTGAGAAAATGGTCACCCTGGGTACGCAAACTGGACAAGGTACAAAGAATAATTCGGAATAATGATTCCTGATGAATTATCAATAAATTTCATTGTCGGCAGCAATACTTAATGCCAGTTGTTTTTCTATATATTCATTATCAATAACATCACCCAACTCGATACCTTCACATTTCTTGCTTTCATTTTTCCATGCGCTTTTGTTGACAAGTATTTCAGGCCAATACGGGTAGGTACGGCATTGCACAGGTCGCGCAGCATAGGCACGACACTTGCCATCTTTATCAAGTAATGAACAAGCGCCGGAATCTTTAATCGTAATACCATATCCGCCATCTACCAGGCGTGTCAGGTAGTAACGCTTGAAATGCTCAGCTGTAACATCAAGATGTCCGGCAATATTTTCCATTTCTTTCCGATTGAGTTTGATGTAGGCATTCTTGTCACCATAGCAGCATTTTCCGCAGGCGGTGCATTTAAAACGTACAGATTGTTTGTGGTGCAGCATGAAAACGTGAAACATCCTCTTGATATGATTGAGACGGTTGTAGAAAACACCAGATATATATGATGTAGTAAATATAATCATTATACTACTAATCAGGTGAATTATAAGCGTTTGAACTGGCTGGAATGATATCGAATCACTATCGTTGACACCAATATCTTACCTGTTGTTGGTCAAGGAAAGTTTCCGCTGCACTGCCTTGCAGCATGGCAAGTGTCGAAAGTATGCCTGCCTCGGTACAGGTTTCGGCAATAACGGTAATGGAATGTGGGCAGTTAACGACAGGCCATCCTGTTTGTGGATTGAGTATATGGCTATATCGAATACCATTTTTCAGCAAATAGCGTCGTGAATCACCGCTCGTTGCAATACCCCCCTGTTTCAGTTGATAGTGTTTTTGAAATTCTGTTTCTGCTGTGCTGTTCGCCAGACCCTCGACACCGATTGTCCAGCCGGGAAATTCAGCTGATTCATCAGCAAGATTGGCATACAGATCACCGCCGAAATTTATCAGGAAGTTAACATTAGCATTGTCTCTCAGCAATTGGGCGCTGCGATCGACGGCATATTCCTTTCCAATGCCGCCAAAATCAATTTCCATGCCTTTCGGCAAGGTAATAGTTGGTCGACGCCAGTCAACTTTTTGCCAGCCGATAAACGGTAATATTTTCTCAATTTCACCTGCCGTCGGAATATTATCTGAACAATCAAAATGCCATACTTTTCGTAATACACCGGAAGTGATATCAAACATACCGTCACTAATAGCATAACATTGCGCAGCGTAGTCGAGTAATGTGGCAATTTCATGGTCAACAGTGACAGACTTGCCATTGGCGTGATTAATTTCGTAAATATTGTTCTCAGTACTATAACGGCTGAATTTTTTCTCAATGCGTGTGGCTTCCTCGTATGCAAGATGTACCAGGGTCGTGGCTTCTGCCATATCATTGCTGTCTATCAGGATCTCACACGGACTGGCCATTGCCTTGAAGCGACCGACGATATGATGTTCTTCTTTGCTGAGAGTAGGTTTGGGCGTAGGTGTGGTCATACATGCTGGTCAGGTTAAAAAAGATATGTGGCACCGTTTGGTACCACATACAAAGTTACAGCAGGGAGACTAGAATTTAAAGGAGTAATTTATCTGGAATAGCAGGGCATCAAGTTCGGTATGTGTGCTTGATTGGGATATGGACTCAACGCGGGTACCAAATTCACTGTTCTTACCCAGCTCAATTCCGTATTTGATACCGAATGTCGTGGTTGTCATGTCGTCAAGGCGATAATCGGCACTGGCGTACTGTGGAATAGAACCATCACTGAGGCTGTAATTGTAGAAGTCAGCCTTGCCTTGATCGCTATAGCGTAAGTGTGGTTGTAAATAGTGTCCATTACCCAGTTCAGTGCGGTATCGCATGTCAACCGTGTGGGCATTAATGCCCCAATCGTCCCAGTAATAGCGATAAGAAACATGCAATACATCTTCACTGAAGTGATGCACCAGCTTCAGATACATCGCTTGTCTGGTGCGCGAATCCGGACGTTTTTCATATAAATACGGATCAGTTCCGCGCAGATTTCCGCTATTGTCCAAGACACTCAGCAGTTTGTATGGGTCGGTGAGATACCCGTCATCCATGCCATAGGTGTAATTGAATTGCAGCAGTGTTTTTCTGCTTAAAACCTGTGTGACACCAAGTAATAATTCACTGACTGTTTTACTTTCAGTAGAGCCGGTTGACGTTTTTTGTACCCCGATAGTTGTTGGTACAGCGGTTAAACCTGTCGGCACATTGCCAACCGGATTGACGGAGTCGCTGTTATAGGATGCACCCGCGGTATAGGTTGTGTTGCGGTTATTTGTATCCCAGGCAAATGTTGTAGCAACACCCAAAGATTGGTAATCGAATTCGTTAGACGCGTTAACTGAAAATAATCCTTTAAGCTGTTTGCTTAAGGGTTTTTCCCATTCAAAATTTACTGCAACGCGTGTGTCATGGAATGTTGGATCCAGCGGTGTTTCATTTGCTGGTGTCGTATAGGAAGAATCACCAGATGGCGAGGTAAATGTCTGCGCACTGCTTGTGGGTATTGCGCCATTTGCCGAGGAACCTGTCAAACTGTCTACCACGACGCGTGTATTCAGATATTCACCATCACCCAGTGATTTACTTGCCCTGACAACAGGCTCGTATACCATGACGCGATCTTTTTCCGAATAATATAGCAGCGCGGAATCCAGCTCCCAGCCATTTTCGTCTGGTTGTGCCTGAACTTCTTTCGGCATCTGCCCCAGCATACTGGCCGTAGCAACGGCCAATGCGCCACGTATGAATTTTTGTTTATGTTCTAGTTGCATCCGCATCCGCCTCCACCAACACCTGCGCCACCACTGGCACTTTCTTTACTGTAATAAATGTGTTCATCCAGATAACTGTCGAGTGGATGTGTATCCAGTTGCATTTTTTTTTGCGCAAGCAGATCACGCTCCCACGGCTGCACGCCAACAGAGCAGCCATTTAGTAATAGCAGCGTAAGAAGAATTGAAATCGTAAGTGTTTTGTTCATTAAAAACCTCGTAATGTATTAATGATTTACCAGGGAGCGTATTTTGTCTTCCAGTGCTAATTTGTCTTTTTGTCGAAACCCGATATGTGATGAAACAATTTCTCCATCACGAGAAATAAGATAGGAACTGGGCATACCTTTAACCTTGTAGTCACGGGCAGAATTGCCGGCAGAATCGTGTGCAACAATAAATTTTGCCGGATATTGTTTCAGAAATCGTTGCATGAGCTTCTTGTCCTTATCCAGATTAATTGCCAGTACAACGAACCCCTGCTTTTTATAGCGCGCGGACATTTCATTTAACCAGGGGAAAGATTGGCGACAGGGAATGCACCATGAAGCCCAAAAATCGAGATATACTACCTTGCCTTTTAATTGCGCCAGGCTGATTTCACCGTTTGACGTAGGAAGGGTGAACCCGGGTGCAGAGCTGGCCATACTGGCTTGCATACAGAACAGCAGTAACATCATTAAAAGAAACCGCATAGCGGATTTCAACACGCATAAATTGTACATATATTGCTTACACCTTCATTTATTACGGTCATAATATGCACTGCAATTCTTAAGGATTTCTTAAGGCTAATAAATTAAGCTGATTTCAATATCCTGAATATCATAACTATTTAGTCAGGTAATCTACGGGGACTACATGCGTATTTTATTGATCGAAGATGACGACTTGCTCGGTGATGGTCTGAAAACCGGTCTGATCCAGGAAAGCTACACCGTAGACTGGGTTCAGGATGGTAATCTGGCACTCAGTGCGCTCAAGACCCAGGAATATGACCTGGTGATACTGGATTTGGGTCTGCCGGGTATTTCCGGCCTGGATGTGCTCAGCCACTTTCGCAAGGCAGGCAATTCCACACCCGTATTGATACTAACAGCACGCGATCATGTTGAAGATCGTATCAAGGGACTGGATACAGGTGCAGATGATTATCTTGTCAAACCTTTCGATCTGGAAGAACTATTCGCACGCTTGCGTGCACTACATCGTCGTCGCATAGGGCAAACCGATACAGTTCTGGCTCATGGGGACATCACACTCGATCCGGCTACGCATCAGATTACCAGGGCGGGTAAATCTGTGACATTATCTGTACGTGAATTTGTTGTATTACAACATTTACTCGAGAACGTTGGACGCGTTATTCCACGCGCACGCCTGGAAGATAAACTATATGGCTGGGGTAAGGAAATCGAAAGTAATTCCGTCGAAGTATTTGTTCACCATATCAGAAAAAAACTGGGATCAAAACTGATCAACACAATACGTGGTGTTGGTTATGTCATTGAGAAGCATAAACAATGAAATCAATACGCAAGCGGCTGTTATTTTTCCTGATGTTGATAACCCTGACAATTGGCACAGCATCGCTGATAAGCAGTTACATCGCGACGCGGCACGAAGTACAGGAGCTCTTTGACGCACAATTGGCGCAATCAACCCGTGTATTGCGTGCCATGTTGATTCGATCCATTGATGCTGGCAAGGTTATCGAGCTTGAAAAATTATTAATCGATATGCCATTACCAGACAGTTATGTGCAAGATATTGCATCAAATACTGAAATTATTGGCCACGAATACGAGAGGAAAATCGCCTTTCAGGTATGGCAGCGACCGGACAAATTATTGCTGCATTCATCCAGCGCGCCAGTCAAAATATTTACGGCATCAGCAATGGACAAGATACATTACGGTTATTCGGATGAACTTATCGATAATAAAAGATGGCGTGTTTTCACTCTGCCAGATACGTCAGAGAAATATATTTTTCAGGCAGGCGAATTATATGAAGTACGTAATGAATTGATTCATGACATCAGCGTGAGCATGATGATATTTTCCGTTATTGGAATCATATTGCTCGCAATTCTGATATGGATTGGTATTGGTCAGGGTTTATTGCCACTGAACAGAATTGCCAGAGAGGTAAGTCAACGGTCACCACATGATCTTCGGCCGGTTAAAAACGCGCCAGCACCGGAAGAAATTGCGCCACTTGTCAGCGCGATAAACAATTTATTTAAACAGGTCGAAGCCTCGTTTGAATCTGAACGACGCTTTACCGATGATGCCGCACATGAACTTCGAACACCACTGGCTGCACTGAAGACGCAAATCCAGGTTGCACGCAGGATTGAGGATCCCGAAGAACAAAAACAGGCCTTGCAAAAGATTATTGTCGGTGTTGATCGGGCAACGCACCTGGTAGAGCAGTTATTAAACCTGGCGCGTTCGCAGGAAAATAATCATAAAGAAATCCATAATAAAGAAGTGATAAATTTACCGGATATCTGTTCGGAAATTATTGCCAATATGATGTCTGTTATCCGTGAAAAGAATATATCCATAGAAGTGAATGGCGTCGACAATATTCTGGTCAGTGCGAATAAAGTCGCACTGGGAATTATGCTGAGAAATATTATCGATAATGCCGTGAGGTATAGCCCGGTGAACAGTAGTATCGAAGTAACAATCGAGTCGAAAAATAATCAGGTTTGCTTGACTGTCCAAGACAGTGGCCCGGGAATCCCGGAAGAACTGCAAAAGCGTGTGTTCGATCGTTTTTACCGTATTACGGGAAGCAATCAAACAGGTAGCGGATTGGGGCTTGCGATAGTCCGTCAAATTGCCGAAGCAAATGAAATTGAAATCGATTTAAAAAATAACACAGAAAAAAATGGTTTGTGCGTGACACTAGTATTTAAAGAAACAAACGGAAATCCCTACTGATGAAAACGTGATGTTTATAAAAATAGAGTGTTTTACATGGTGGCGGGGATCTGCGTCGTTCACGGCCATCCATGGCCTTCGCGACATGCAAACATCCTGTTTGCAACCCGCTACGCGTGTTCATCTCGGCATATTCACCAACAATAAAAAAGCCCAAGCAAAAATCACTCGGGCTTTTCTATTGTTTGGTGGAGGCGGCGGGGATCGGGTCGCTCACGGCCATCCCTGGCCTTCGCGACATGCAAACGTCCTGTTTGCAACCCGCTACGCGTGCTCATCTCGGCACATTCATCAACAATAAAAAAGCCCAAGCAAAAATCGCTCGGGCTTTTCTATTGTTTGGTGGAGGCGGCGGGGATCGGGTCGCTCACGGCCATCCCTGGCCTTCGCGACATGCAAACATCCTGTTTGCAACCCGCTACGCGTGCTCAACTCAGCATGTTCACAAACATTAAAAAAGGCCACCTAAAAAATCAGGTGACCTTGTTTATTGTTTGGTGGAGGCGGCGGGGATCGAACCCGCGTCCGCAAATTCTCCGCCTTCGGCTCTACATGCTTATCCTGTTCTTTAATTTAACTGTCTGCTGCCCAACAGGCGGGGATCACATACAGCGATTCCGTAAGGTTTTAGCGAATCCATCCCGGACGTATTTCATCGCGATCTTGTAAGGATGACCCCGGTTATCTGAGTTTACAAGCACACATCAGGCCGAGGGCTTTACGCAGGTTATTAAGCTGCTAAAGCGTAGTTGTCGTCGTTTGCAACTATAAGTTTACAGCTGGATTTACGAGGTAATCTGTGCCTCGGCATGCACCTTGGGTTTCGCAATCCACGTCGAAGCCATGTCGCCCCCAAAGATGTCTTATCTTAGTATATATTATCTCGCCAGTCTGTTTTCAAGTGCTGAAATAGTAAACTAATGGCGTTTCATGATACGTTCTTTATCGCGTTGCCAGTCGCGCTGCTTGGTGGCGTCGCGTTTATCGTGGGATTTTTTGCCTTTGGCCAGCGAAATTTCGAGTTTTGCCCGGTTGTTTTTCCAGTACATGGCAGTCGGAATCAGCGCAAAGCCCTTTTGCTCAACCAGTCCGACAAACTTGCTCAGTTCCTGGCGATGAAGCAGTAATTTCCGTGATCGGGTGGGATCAGGCGTGATGTGCGTCGAAACGGTTTGCAAGGGTGTGATGGTCGCCCCGAACAGAAATGCCTCACCATTTTTGAGCAATACATAACTGTCACGAATTTGTGCACGGCCGGCACGAATCGCCTTGACTTCCCAGCCTTGCAAGGAGAGTCCTGCTTCAATTCGCTCACCCAGCTGATAGTCAAAACGTGATTTCTTGTTCAACGCAATCGTTGGACTATTGCCGGTTTTTTTCTTTTTCTTCTGCTTTCCCATGCCGGTATTATAACGGAGCTTCTATACCTTATATATAGTGGCAGGAATATCCAGCTGAGCAGCGCTGGCAGGCTTGAGCTGCCGGGAGGAATCGCGGACAATGTTCGCATAAGCAGAAAAACAGGTGTAATTGACGATGAATACACGCAGCACATCAATTCACGGGGAATGGTCATCTCGCTGGGCGTTCATACTCGCCGCAACCGGTTCCGCCGTCGGTCTCGGTAATATCTGGAAATTTCCGTATATCGCCGGTGAAAATGGTGGCGGGGCATTTGTGCTGGTGTATTTATTGTGCATCGCATTTATCGGCATACCCATCATGATGGCAGAAATCATGTTGGGCAGACGGGGCCGACAGAGCCCCATCAATACCATGTATACACTCGGCATCGAATCGGGCAGCAGTGCACACTGGAAGTGGCTGGGCTGGATGGGCGTGGTAGCAGGCTTTCTGATTTTATCCTATTACTCGGTAGTTGCCGGCTGGGCGCTGGATTACATTTTTAAATCGGGTGCCGGTTCTTTTCAGGGCCAGACAACGGATCAAATAGGGCATCTGTTTAGCAATCTGTTGAGCAGTCCGGGACGATTAATTTTCTGGCATACCTTGTTTATGATATTAACCATGACCGTTGTTGCGCGCGGTGTAAAAGGTGGTCTGGAAAAAGCAGTGCGTTTCCTGATGCCAGGTTTACTGGTATTACTGCTGATTTTATTGGGCTATGCCATTAGCGCCGGTAACTTTGAACAGGGCTTGAGGTTTTTATTTGAACCCAACTTTGGCAATCTTTTTTATCGGCACGGTGAAGCAGGCAAATTTTTAACCGATGCGGCAGGTGAAAAAATATTTACCCTGGAATATGTGTTGATTGCCATGGGTCATGCCTTCTTTACCTTAAGTCTGGGGATGGGCGCCATCATGGTGTATGGATCATATTTGCCGCACAACACGTCGATTGCTAAAACAACATTTATTATCGCCGGTGCGGATACCGTGGTTGCATTACTGGCAGGCATGATTATTTTCCCGATAGTTTTCGCAAATGGTCTTGATCCGGCGAAAGGCCCCGGTCTGATTTTCAATACCTTGCCGATAGCCTTTGGCCAAATGCCGGGAGGCACATTTTTCGGTACACTGTTTTTTATATTGCTGGTATTTGCCGCCTGGTCATCCAGTATTTCGCTCATCGAACCCGCAGTGGCATATCTGGTTGAAAACAAAGGTATGCAACGGATAAAAGCGTCAGTCATTATGGGCGTATCTTGTTGGGCTGTGGGATTATTGTCAGTCTTGTCCGTTAATTACTGGAAAAAAATCTATCCACTGGGCTATTTTGATGTGTTTGCCGAAAAAACGTTTTTCGATGTGTTTGATTACCTGACTGCAAACATCATGCTGCCGCTGGGGGGATTATTAATTGCTATCTTCAGCGCCTGGATCATGAGTCATGAAGCATCACGAGATGAACTGGGACTTAAAGATGGCCCGGGATACAAGAGCTGGTTGGTAGTGGTTTCCTTTATTACGCCGCCAGCCGTATTGATTGTATTTTTAAGCCTGATCTTTCCCAAGCTGTTTAACTAACCTGAGTCGACAATTTACCTGACATGTCCAAGCGAATTACAAAAAGTGCACTAGTGACTTATAGTGCTCAGCAAATGTTTGCACTGGTGGATGAAATTGAACGCTACCCTGAATTCCTGCCCTGGTGTGGGGGAGCCAAAATTATTACCAGAGACGCCGATACAGTTACGGCACAGCTAAAAATCGCACATAGCGGATTTGAAAATACCTTCACGACTAAAAATTATAATAATGAGCCAACGACGATTAAAATGACCCTGGTAGAGGGGCCCTTTAAAATACTGACTGGTGACTGGCTGTTTGAACAGCTGGGGAATGACGGGTGCAAGGTGAGTCTGGATCTGGAATTTGAATTTAACAGCAAGATTCTGGATATCACGCTGGGACCGTTGTTCAGCAAGATTGCGAATACATTAATGGATGCATTTATCGAACGCGCGCGGGTGATATATAAAAAATGAAGAGTAAACGATTATGCTGGTAGAAGTGGCTTATGCCAAACCCGAGGTACAGGTTATTCTGGCAACAGAAGTGGATGAGAATTGTACCATTGAGCAGGCGATAAAATTGTCCGGTGTATTACAACGCTTCCCGGAAATTGATCTTGCGCAGCACAAGGTTGGCGTGTTCGGCAAACTTGGAAACCTGACAGATGTGTTGCGAGAGAAGGATCGCGTTGAGATTTACCGCCCCTTGATTGCCGATCCAAAAGAATCGCGCAGAAAACGCGCGGCAAAAAAAGAACAGGAAAAGGACTAGGACAATCCGGCGTTTCGATATCAGTTTAGAACTTTGTCCTGGAATTCAGATTTGTCAATTTTTGACAACGACCCATCCTTGAAATAAAGCGTCAGCCGTTTTTGTTGCATCGTATCTTCGCCACCCTTGCGAAAGGCGTAGACATATTCCCAACGGTTGCTGTGAAACGGATCGATCAACATCGGGCTACCCAGTAAAAAATTGACTTCCCGTTCTGTCATGCCGGTGCGCAGTTGCGCCAGCTTGTCGGCGTCCACCGTATTACCTTGCTGGACGTCAATTTTGTACACCGTGCAGCCGGAAACCAGCGCGGATACGACCAGGAACAACAGAGGAATAATGAGAATAGTTCGCATTTAATTATGGGTTACGTCTATAATACAGTCAGCGCGTATAGTAACGGAAATCTGCGAATACGCCTACACCCAATTAAACGTTGTATTTGCAAGAGGTCAGTCAATTGGAAAGCCAGGATTTACAAAAGCTCGGGCTTAAAGCCACCTTACCGCGTTTAAAAATACTCAAATTTCTTGAGGATACCAAGCTGCGCCACATGAGTGCGGAAGATGTTTACAAGGCTATGCTGGAGCAGGGTGAGGATATTGGTCTGGCCACGATTTACCGCGTTTTAACACAATTTGAACAAGCGGGCCTGGTGACGCGCCATCATTTTGAAGGTGGGCACTCGGTATTTGAGCTGGATCAGGGCAAACACCACGATCATATTGTGTGTGTAAAATGTGGTCGGGTTGATGAGTTTTATGACACCACCATCGAAGATCGGCAAAAAGCCATCGCCAAGGAAAAAGGTTTTGCCATGACCGATCACGCTTTATATATATACGGCATTTGCAGTAGCTGCCAGAAGTAGGATGAAGGTTTCGCGCCAGCTGGCGCGAAAAAAAAGGGGTCGGCAGCCGTCGTTTGGCTCTGACCACTTTTTTTCAGTTATTCCCGTGGACGCCTTGACCCGAAGGGTAAGGCGCCCACGATGAACCTCGAAGAGGTTCTGTGGGAAGGGAATTCATAGTAACCCGTCATTCCGGCCAAGCCGAAGGCACGAGCCGGAATCTATAATTTTATTTTAAAGGTGCTTTTCGCATTCACCGAATGCGAGTAACTTTCTTTGTTCGTACAAAGAAAGTTACCAAAGAAAATCGCCCCCTACATGCAAACCGGACAAGTCATTTATTTTTCATTTGTGGTCGTCCTCTCGTACAACAAAACAAAGGGTCAGAGCCAAACGACGGCTGCCGACCCTTTTTTTAATCATGGGATTCCGGATAACGCTATCGCGTTTCCGGAATGACGGGAACGCGTCAGGCCTCAGCTCTTTCGATCAAAAAAAAGGTCAGAGCCAAACGACGGCTGCAGACCCCTTTTTTCGGGAACACGTTAGGCTTCCGCCCGCTCTATCATTTCTTTCGCATGCGAGCGGGTTTGTTCAGTAATTTCCAGTCCACCTAACATACGTGCCAGTTCATCAATGCGTTGTTGTTTGTCGAGTGAGGTAATGCTGGTATAGGTCGATTTCTTGTCCGACGTTTTATTCACCTGCATATGCTGATGACCAAGCGCCGCCACCTGCGGTAAGTGGGTTACACATAGCACCTGATTGTGTTCGGCGAGTCGCCGTAACAGACGCCCGACAATTTCAGCAATTCGTCCACCGATGCCCACATCCACTTCATCGAAAACCAACGTCGGGATACGTGTGTCTTTGGCGGTGATAACCTGAATGGCGAGGCTGATACGTGACAACTCACCACCCGAGGCCACTTTTGCCAGGGCGCGGCGTTCCTGACCTTTGTTGGCACTGACCAGAAATTCGATTTCATCAAAGCCGTTCGACGTGAAATGTGTTTTATCGGTTGTGACGGCAATTTCAAAACTGCCACCGTCCATGCCGAGCGTTTGCATGCTTTCTGTGACCAGCCTGGAAAGTTTTGCGGCGGATTTTTTTCGTTGCGTGGAAAGGGCAGTGGCCGCAGCCAGAAAACTTTCCTGTGCTTTTTTAATTTCACCCTGCAAGGACCCGATACGTACATCGGCGTTTTCAATTTTGTCCAGTTTTTCACTCAGCACAGGTAACAGGGTATGAATCTCATCAAGACTGCATTGATGTTTGCGTGAAATCTGTTGCATGTCGGCAAGTCTTTGCTCGAGCCATTCGAGTCGTTCCGGATCTATATCCAGATCATCCTGATAATGTTTCAGTTCGCTGACTGCTTCCTGTGCATTAATCAGGCTTTGATTTAATAATTCAGCCACGGATTCCAGCGATGCATCCAGATTGCACAACTGGCCAACTTCGCTGATGCATTTATTCAGTTCGGTATTCACGTTAAAGCCATCCGCTTCATCCAGCAAGCCAATGATCATTTCCAGGCTGCGAATCAGGTGCGAGGCATTGGCAAGTTTGCGGTGTTCCTGCTCAACTTCATTGGCTTCATTCTCGTTAAATGCCAGGGTTTCCAGTTCGTTGACCTGGTAGCGCAGCAATTCCAGTTGCGCGCTGCGTTCGGCGCTGGCCTGCGAAAGTTGTGCATATTCGTTTTGCAGGGTATGCCAGCTACGGTAATGTGTTTTCACATCAGTGAGTAAGGACTGGTTACCGGCATAGTCATCCAGCAACTGGCGTTGTAATTCTTTTTTCAGCAGGGATTGGTGTTCGTGCTGGCCATGCAGGTCTACCAACAGTTCACCCAGTTCACGCAATAATTTTACCGGCGCGGGTATGCCATTTATAAATGCCTTGGATGTACCGGCGGCAGAAATCGAACGGCGAATAATGCATTCGTTTTCTGAATCCATTTCGTGTTTGACCAGCCATTTCTCGGCAGCGGGTGCATCATGGGTACTGAAGGTCACGCTGACTTCGGCCTTGTCTTCACCGTGACGGACGATATGACTGTCGGCGCGATCACCCAGTGCCAAACCCAATGCATCCAGCAATATGGATTTACCGGCACCGGTTTCACCGGTGATAGTACTCAGGCCGGTGGTGATTTCAATGTCGAGCTTTTCAACGACTGCCAGATTCCAGATATGGATATGAGTGAGCATATTTAACTTTTACTCCCCTGCAAACAGATCGCTCTCGGCTTCCTCGACACTTGCTTCTGCATTGTTCTACCTTCGTCCGTCCATGGACTCGTGCCTCTCGCGACAGGGCCTGCCCCGTGAGCGAAGCGAATGTTGTGGGCATTAGTAAATCCCTGTACGTCGTTCCAGATATGAATATGCGTTAACATCGAATTAGAGGTTCTCACTCCAGTGTAATTTGGCGCGCAATATTTCGTAGTGGTTATGTTTACAGGGATGGATCAAGCGCACCACTGCTTTTTTCTTCTTTATATATATCTTGTCACCACGATCGACTTGTAAGTTATTTTGTCCATCGCAGCTCACCATCACTTTGGAAGCCTGGTTGCCACTGATGCTTAATTCTATTTCACTCTCGCCATCGATCACAATCGGTCGATAGCTCATGCTGTGTGGACAAATTGGTACAAGGATCATCGCATTGACGTCGGGCTCCACAATTGGCCCACCACCGGAGAGTGCATACGCAGTGGAACCGGTCGGAGTCGAGACAATCAAACCGTCAGACCGCATATTGTTTAGAAACTTGCCATTGATATAGGTTTCCAGTTCGACCATACGGGCGGTTTCCCATTTGTGCACCACCACGTCGTTAAATGCATCAGAGGCGCTGGTGCTGCCATCTTCATGCTGGATAGTGGTGGTCAGCATGATACGTTGCTCTTCTTCGTATTTGCCATCCAGGATCTCACCCATGCGAGTGGTCATTTCATTTGGTGAAATATCGACGAGAAAGCCGAGTCGACCCAGATTAATGCCCAGTATGGGAATGTCATGTTTTATCAGGCTGCGCGCGGCACTGAGGAGTGTGCCATCGCCACCAAAGGTCACCGCGATATCGGCCTGTTTGCCTATTTCATCAATACTGGCGATTTCAAAATTTTGTGGTGAAATGTTTTTGGCCGTGTCGGCATCGACAATGACGCGTAAATCACGCTTGTGCAGGTAGGAACACATCCCCAGCAAGGTTTTATTGACCCCCGGGTCACCATATTTGCCAATCAGACCAACGGTATTAAAGGCTATTATCTCTTTTTTGCGCATGGCTGCTAACTTAGCACAAGCGTACAAACTCGGCTATTGGTCTGCCGTGCATAATTTTGCCCGGACGATGCGTATTAGCCATGTCGCTCATGGGCTTAGCACTCAGGTGATTAGAGTGCTAAAATTGACCTATCTGGATCAGCGGTGTTGTGTAGTATATGACGAATAACACAGAACTCTCGGCACGTGCACAAGGGCTATTAAAATCGCTCATCGATCGCTACATCAGCGATGGCCAGCCTGTAGGTTCACGGGCACTGGCCAAAGACATGGAAAATCAGCTCAGCCCCGCCACTATTCGTAATGTCATGGCCGATCTGGAAGACCTGGGCCTGATTATGTCCCCGCATACCTCGGCCGGGCGTGTGCCGACGGTGAAAGGTTACCGGCTGTTTGTTGACCATCTTTTAACCATTAAACCGCTACAAACCAAATTACTTCAACAGCTGGAAGCGAACCTGTGTCCGACTGACTCAGAACCGGATCAAGTAATTAGCAAGGCCACCAACTTGCTCTCGAGTATTACCAAAATGGCCGGCGTGGTGATGTTGCCTCGTCATACACAGTTCAAACTGCGTCAAATCGAATTTGTGCCTCTGACCGCGAGCCGTATCCTGGTGATTTTGGTGGTGAATAATGGCGAAGTCATTAATAAGGTCATCCAACCGGATCGGACTTATTCCATTACCGATCTGCAGCAAACGGCGAATTACCTGAATCAGGAATTTGTCGGCTCCGATTTAAAAAATATTCGCAGCAAGGTGCTGGCCAGCATGCAGGAAGTACGAGAAGACATGGCCAAAATCATGACCAGCGCCGTCGATATGGCCGATCAGGTCATTGCACAAAGTACCGATGATGATTGCCTGATTGCCGGTCAAACCAACCTCATGCATTACAGTGAAATGGGGGATCTGGACAAACTGCGCAAGCTGTTTGATGCCTTTAACACGCGTCAGGACATCCTGCATTTACTCGACCATTCCATTCAGGCAACCGGAATCAACATCTTTATTGGTGAAGAATCCGGCTATGCCGCCTTCGATGGGGTATCAGTGGTGACTTCTCCCTACAAACAGGACAACGAGGTGGTCGGTGTGCTGGGGGTGATCGGTCCCACTCGAATGGCCTATGACCATGTCATTCCGGTCGTCGACGTGACCGCGAAATTGCTGGGTTCCATCCTTAACTCAGAAAAATAGCCAATTTAATGCTGCCGGACTTGAGACTGGTCGTACATGACCTTATATCGGCAGTGGAATTATGTTGTATCACTATGAAGAATCAATGGGGAGACCTGAATGAGTAATGAAGAGCAGCAAAATGTTGAATCACCCGTAAACAATGATGAGGAAGCTGCCTATGACCAGGGTGATGACAAAGCTAGCAGCACCGACGCATTAAACGAGCAACTCGCTGCCGCACAGGCCAAAGCCGAGGAAAACTGGGATTTGGCATTACGCACCAAGGCGGAAATGGAAAACCTGCAACGCCGCAGTGCCCGTGATGTTGAAAATGCCCATAAATTTGCGCTGGAGCGATTTGCCAACGAATTACTCCCCGTACTCGATAGTCTGGAAATGGGCATACAAGCTGCCCAGGGCGAAGGCGCCAGCGTCGAGAGTTTACGTGAAGGCACCGAACTCACCCTGAAAATGTTTAAACAATGTATCGAAAAATTTGGCATTCAGGCACTGCATCCAGTTGGCGAAGCGTTCAATCCGGAACACCATCAGGCCATGACCATGATAGACCACCCGGACCACGGCCCGAACATGGTCGTCGATGTCATGCAAAAGGGCTATTTGCTCAATGATCGGCTGATACGGCCCGCCATGGTGGTGGTCTCAAAAAGCGCAACCAAGCCAGCCAATACAGAAAATAGTACAAATGTGGATGAAGAGGCTTGAAGTCGCTGATTTAACCCCTATTTATGTAACAGATTTGAAACATTATCTTATTAATTAAACTGAAATTAATGGCATAAAGCGGATGATGACAAGGCGAAAACAAATTCAAAAGCGCTGCATACACGCCAGTATGTGAGCTTTATGAATTTGTTTTTAACACAGTCAGCGCCGTTTTAGGACATCAAGAAAATTGGAGTAACACACTATGGGAAAAATAATCGGAATCGACCTGGGCACCACCAACTCATGTGTTGCCGTAATGGAAGGTGGTAAGCCTAAAGTCATCGAAAACAGTGAAGGTGATCGCACCACACCGTCCGTTGTTGCCTTTACCGGCGACGAAGTATTGGTTGGCCAGTCAGCCAAGCGTCAATCCGTTACCAATCCGGCCAACACCCTGTTTGCCGTGAAACGTTTAATCGGGCGTAAATTTACCGATGCCGAAGTACAAAAAGATATCGGCATGGTGCCCTACAAAATTATCAAGGCAGACAATGGCGATGCCTGGGTAGAAGCCCACGGTACCAAGATGGCACCACCGGAAATATCCGCACGCGTGTTGCAAAAAATGAAAAAGACCGCGGAAGATTATCTGGGTGAACCCGTTACCGAAGCGGTTATTACCGTACCGGCCTATTTCAATGACTCACAACGCCAGGCCACCAAAGATGCAGGCAAGATTGCCGGTCTGGATGTGAAACGTATTATTAACGAACCCACCGCCGCTGCGTTGGCGTTTGGTATGGATAAAAAAGAAGGCGATCGCAAAATTGCGGTTTACGATTTGGGTGGTGGTACCTTTGATATCTCCATCATCGAAATTGCCGAAATCGACGGCGAACACCAGATCGAAGTACTCTCCACCAATGGTGATACTTTCTTAGGTGGTGAAGACTTTGATATGCGTCTGATCGATTACCTTGCCGAAACCTTCAAGAAAGAACAGGGTTTCGATTTGAAAGGTGATCCACTGGCCCTGCAACGCTTAAAAGAAGCCGCAGAAAAAGCCAAGATCGAATTATCTTCCGGTCAGCAAACCGATGTGAACTTACCTTACATCACCGCGGATGCGAGTGGTCCGAAACATTTAAACATTAAAGTGACCCGCGCCAAGCTCGAATCACTGGTCGAAGAATTGATTGCCCGTTCCATCGAGCCATGTAAAACCGCAATGAAAGATGCCGGCGTCTCCGTATCGGAAATCGACGATGTCATTCTGGTCGGTGGTCAGTCACGTATGCCCAAAGTACAGGAAGCCGTTAAAGACTTCTTTGGCAAGGAACCACGCCGTGACGTGAATCCCGATGAAGCCGTTGCCGTTGGTGCCGCGATTCAGGGTGGTGTCTTAGGTGGCGAAGTAAAAGACGTGTTATTGCTCGACGTCACACCGCTGTCACTGGGTATCGAAACCCTCGGTGGGGTGATGACCAAACTCATCGACAAGAACACCACCATTCCAACCAAGGCGAACCAGGTGTTTTCAACAGCCGACGATAATCAAAGCGCAGTAACCGTGCATGTGTTACAGGGGGAGCGTGAACGTGCCGATGCGAATAAATCGCTGGGCCGGTTTGACTTGCAAGACATTCCACCGGCACCACGCGGTGTTCCACAAGTGGAAGTGACTTTTGATATTGATGCCAATGGTATTTTGCATGTATCAGCCAAAGATAAAGGTACTGGCAAGGAACAATCCATTGTGATTAAAGCTTCCAGTGGTTTGTCGGATGATGAAATCGACAAAATGGTCAAAGACGCTGAAGCACATGCTGCAGAAGACAAACAATTCCAGGCCGATGTCGCGACACGTAACTCAGCCGATGCACTGGTGCATGCAACCAAAAAGAGCATGGCCGAACTGGGTGACAAACTCGAATCGTCAGAACGTGCCAATATCGAATCGGCTGTAGCCGATCTCGAAACCGCGTTAAAAGGCACTGACATTGCACAAATCGAAGCGAAGTCAAAAGCCCTGAGTGAAGCGTCTGCGAAAATGGCCGAAAAACTCTACGCCGACCAGGCTGCAGCCGGTGGCGCGCCCGGATCAGAAGGGGGCGCAGAAGGTGCACAAGCAGGTGCGAATTCGAAAAAAGCCGACGATGACGTTGTCGATGCAGAATTCGAAGAAGTTAACGAAAAGAAATAAGTTATATCACCAAAGCACCAACCCTAATTCCGGAAGCGCCTGCGCTCTCCGGAATTTGGTGTGTAAAGAATAGAGTAAAGTAAAGCAAAGGGATGATGATTATCCTGTCATTCCGGAAATGCGTAGCATTATCCGGAATCTGGCGAGCAAGATGATTATCCCGTCATTCCGGAAATGCGTAGCATTATCCGGAATCTGGCGAGTAATATGATTATCCCGTCATTCCGGAAATGCGTAGCATTATCCGGAATCTGGCGAGTAATATGATTATCCCGTCATTCCGGAAATGCGTAGCATTATCCGGAATCTGGCGAGTAAAGTGTTAAGTACTGTAAATGTAAATCATCACTGCGGTCATATACAATTTCTTTGCTCGTCATTCCCGAGGACACCTGGAGCCAAAGGCGAAGGTGGGCATAATGAAGCGCGAAGCGTTTCTATGACACGGGAATCCAGATTTTAGTAATGTGAAATGTTTTCAGTTTAATCTGTAAATAAAGATGTAATTAACCGGGCACAAAAGAATATGTCAAAACGCGATTATTACGAAGTACTCGGTGTCAATAACGACGCCAGTGAAGCGGAAATAAAAAAAGCTTTCAAACGCATGGCCATGAAATACCATCCGGATCGCAACCCGGATAATGCCGAAGCGCTGGAGAAATTCAAGGAAGCCAAGGAAGCGAATGACGTATTGAGTGATAAACAAAAACGCGCCATGTACGATCAGTTCGGTCATGCCGGTGTGGAAGGTGGAGCAGGTGGTGGCGCCGGCTTCGGTGGCGGTGGTGCCAGCTTCAGCGATGTATTCGGTGATGTGTTTGGCGATATCTTCGGTGGTGGCCGTGGTGGTGCGGGTGGGCAACGCGTGTATCGCGGCGCCGATTTACGTTTTAACCTGGAACTGGATCTGGAAGAAGCCGTCGCCGGTAAAGAAGTACAAATACGCGTGCCGACCCACGTCGCCTGCGATGAATGTAATGGCAGCGGCGCGAAAAAAGGCACCAAGCCACAAACCTGTACCACCTGTGGCGGACATGGCCAGGTGCGTATGCAACAAGGTTTCTTTTCCCTGCAACAAACCTGTCCGCGATGTCATGGCTCCGGCCAGATGATCAGCGACCCCTGTAACACATGTCAGGGCCACGGCCGCGTACAAAAAAGCAAAACCCTGTCCGTGAAAGTGCCAGCCGGTGTCGATACAGGTGATCGTATTCGCTTAACGGGTGAAGGTGAAGCCGGTGAAAACAGCGGGCCACCGGGTGATTTATATGTACACATCAATGTGCGCCCGCATGAAATCTTTCAACGCGATGGCAACGATTTATATTGTGAAGTGCCCATCAGCATTACCGCGGCTATCCTTGGTGGCGAATACGAAATCCCCACACTCGATGGTCGTGTAAAATTAAAAATCCCCGCCGAAACCCAAACCGGTAAAATGTTCCGCCTGCGTGGCAAAGGCGTCAAAGCCGTGCGCAGTCACACAACCGGTGATCTGATGTGCAAGGTTGCCATCGAAACACCGGTTAACCTCACCAAAAAGCAAAAAGAACTCTTGCAAGAACTGGATGACAATTTAAAAAACGATACCGTCAACCACAGCCCGCGTGCCTCAACCTGGCTGGATGGCGTGAAAAAGTTTTTTGAGAATATGAAAGGCTAAATCTTTTTTATTTGTCATTCCGGCCAAGCGCGAAGCGCGCGAGCCGGGATCTCAGCCGGTGGGGTCAGCAGCCGTCGTGTGGCTCTGACCCTAATCTATTATTCCGGCCAAGTACGGAGTTCGCGAGCCGGAATCTAGAAGTACAAATCCGCTTGTCATTAATTTACCCCGTCATTCCGGCCAAGTGCGAAGCGCGCGAGCCGGAATCTCAGCCGGTGGGGTCAGCAGCCGTCGTGTGGCTCTGACCCCACTCACTAAAGTACTGATTTTCGTTATCGAAACATCAATCAAAGTTTCCGTGCTACACGCTGGAGTTAGTGTAAGAGTGCCAGCCGTAATCGTAAAGATATTGGCACCATTAGAGACTTGCCGTGAATAGTAATTCAGACACTGTGTAGATCCTGCGGTTGGCTTGCCTGCTATATAAAGAAAGCACGTGGAAGTACAGCCGGAAATGTAAACATGAACGTTAACATTATCCCCGGAAAGCGAGAAAACACTGGCAGGTGTTGGTTGAATAAAGGTAGGCGATGGCGGGAAGTAAATGACGGTACCAGGCGCTGAAATATGCGAGGCCCTGTTAAGCGAAATAGTAGCTTGTGAATAGTTTGTATAAGTATCTGCAGGTAGTTGCATTACATACTTATAACTAACAATGCACAGGGTTCCTGTTCTTGTTCCACAGTCTTCAACGACTTGCTCTGTAACGGGTATGGGTACGCCCGCAAGATTGACAGTTAAGGTATCACCACTTCCCAATTTTAAATATTCACCGCCAGCACCTTTATGCAACCATATTTCATTAAAGAAAACGTCAATCCATATATCTGAGGTCATGGTATTGCTGGTGTCATCACTATATCTATATTCAGTTTCCCCTCCAGGTATACCACCACCGCAAGATGACAGGAAAAATGCCAATATCAATACATGTATGGTTGAAAACCCCATAATAGCCTTACCCATAATTATTTATTTCCCATCGTATGATAATTATTTATTATTAGTTGAAATCACAATACCGAACTCACGTGCGCATCATTCTAATAATTGGTGAAAAATAAAGCAAAAATATTGCTTTCAAAATATTATTGCGATATTGTGAGTAATAAATAAAATAAAACCCAAACTATTAAATTTGGTCATAACAAGAATTATTAGAATTTTAAAAAAATTGGTAGTGGTTATTTATTCTATCAATACGGACACCCCCCCAGTCCAGTTAAATTGAATTTAAACAGTGCAACGGATGCACAAAAAAGTGGCGCTTATCCTGCAGCGCGTGGATAAATGCTGTGTGGCGTTTATCGCGTTGGGGATAAAGAAAATTGGTTCGGTTCAGACCGTTACTATGCGGGTTGTATTAGCAAGGTAAGTAGAGTGTGTTTGAAAAAATGGGTTAGCTAAGCGCACGAATAACGACAATAAAAAAGGTCAGTCATGAAAAAATATTTACAAATATTTACATTGTTATATTTATCCGTAATTGCGGCGTGTGCATATGCAAGTGGTTCTGAAATTCGTGATTTTTATAATGAACCTGGCATCAACCCTTCTAAAAGTTTAAGTCAGCATCCAAACGAAAGTATAAATACGTTTAATGGAAGTCTGACATTATCACATACCGATATAGTCGTGCCGGGCAATGGTGGGCTGGATATTAAAATAAACCGTGTATACAACGGACCAATGACTTCAGTACCGATTACTAACCCATATGGTCACAACTGGACCATGCATTTTGGTCGTATTGCTGTTCCTGCTTCTACACTTACTACACAACAAGCTTATAACAGAATGTGTATGGATTATCTTACAACGGATCTACTTACCAGCAAGGACAATCCGTCAGTTGAATTCTCAGATGGTGCACGTGAACTGTTGTTCCAGGACAAGATAAATAAACCGGGTCAAACCACAACATTTGTAACAAAGTCCCGTATAAAATCGGAATGTATGCCAGGTAGTGCTGGTATGTATGTCTATACCACAGATGGTACACGTTATACCATGGATGAGTATGAGACTGTATCAACAGATGGTGGGGCAACATATTTTCATTTCTTTTACACAACACGCATAGAAGATACCAATGGAAACTGGATAAATATTCAGTATAAATCATTGGGTGCTTACAAGGTAATAGATGCCATTACAACCAGTGATCAACGATCTGTCAGTTACGACTATATAAACAACAAACTTTCCAGTATTAATGTTAAACAGAGTGCTAGTAATGGTGGCGGAATACTACAGACCTGGCAATATGTTTACGACCAGATGCCCGGATCAATAGCCGGCTCAATAAATATTCTTAAAAAAGTAATCCGCCCAGACGGGTCCGAGTGGGAATATGATTATGATCTGAGTTTTTCCAAATCTCCATACCCTTTATTGAACAAGTTGACTTATCCATGGGGCGGTACGATTGACTACACATACAACCTGGTCAGTTTTGATATCTATGATCCAATAGCTACAAAGCCAGCCATTACAAAAAAAGTGGTGACGGATTCAATTATCAAACTGACAGGTGGTCAGTCTACCGTTGAACTTGTGACGGGTACATGGGATTATGTTTATGAGTATGGTATGTGGGGGCCAAGCGGAGCAACTGAATTAATAAACAAAACCACAGTAACATCGCCTACGGCTGTGTATAAATATTATCACTACGCTTCAAAATCTTTGCTTTATCTCCCTTATCCAACGCCAACCAATGATTTGTGGTCGGCCGGTCTGTTAAGGTATTTTGAAATTTATGATAGCACTGGCGCGACCCTGTTGCAGCACACAGAAAACATCTGGGACAAACAGGAGATTTCTGATGAAGAATATTCTCGCGGATTACCTTCATATCTGAACGACGCCAAAGTGTGGGCACCCAAACTTATGAGTAAACGCATATGGCAGGATAATGTTTTATACGTCACTACTTATTCAAATCATGATGAGTATGGCAGCCCAGTAAATATCGATATGACATCTAATATCGCCAATGATACAAAATCTGTTGCACATACCTATTATGATGACGCTGCACGAAATATCCACAAGCTGGAAGACGAAATCATCGCCAATACCGGTACGATTGATCGTACTTACGATACAAAAGGCAACCTGGATCTGATTTCCAACTTTAGCGTGGTGACAGATTATGAATATCATGCAAGCGGTGATTTATTTACAGAAAAAAATGCAAGGCAATTCACAACCACGTATCTTAATTATTATCGTGGCAACGCACAGCAAATTAACAAACCCGAAAATGTGAGTATATCTCGCACCATTAATGATACGGGTACTTTAAAGGATGAGACGAATGGGCGCGGTAAAACAACTCACTTTACATATGATGGATTAAATCGGTTGTCCAGCATCACTTACCCGATAAACTCGCCAGTGACAATTGACTATCAATATCTGAATCCTCAACGTCCGACCTATCCAATGTCACGCACTTTAACGCGTGGCCCTTATCAGGAAAAAGTCATCTTCGATGGATTTGGCCGTAATCTGGAAACAATTAAAACTGATGGCCGGTATGGACAATATATCAAAACAAAAAATGAATACGACGTACTTGGTCGAAAAGTATTCGAATCTTATCCTTATGATGCTAACACCGGGGTAAATTACCCATACACTGGTGTAACGATTGCCTACGATGCGCTAAACCGTAAATCCCGTGTTGACTATCCCGACGGCACATTTGTTAAATATCAGTATGGACCGGGTAATACAGTTAAAGTTACGAATGAGAAAAATTTTACCACCGAGTATATTTATCGCAGTTATGGCTCGCCTGATAATGAAAAAGTACTTGTACGTATAAACTCACCTGAAAATATTTCAACCACGATTGATCGTAATAAACTGGGCATGATGACGCGTGTCTGGCAGGGTAAAAATGGTGGTTTGGGTTGGGAAAGATTATATGGCTATGATACCAAATTCTTCCTGCGGACACTTGATACAACCTCAGTTGACAAAATTGAGTATGGCCGTGATGAAATAGGTAACATGAGCTCACGCAGAGTTGATAGAACCGGCGTTGCGACTTCCGATTACACATATTACACCCACGATGGATTAAATCGGGTCGACTTTATTGATTACCCGGGTACAACACCGGATGCCACATTTACTTATGATGGCAACAATAATGTCTGGTACAAGAGCAACAGTAACAGCAGTACTACCTACACCTTCGATGATAATGACAATCTTGATTATGAAACGACGACTATAGCAAGCGGTACGGGTAATAACACCTATGATATTGACTACAATATTGATTCGCTGGATTTTGTTGAGTCAATCATCTATCCGTCTGGTCGCTATTTATCCTATGCGCCGGATGCATTTGGACGGCCGAAACAGGTCGCACCTTATGTCTACAATGTTGATTATTATCATGAAGGTCCTGTCAAACAGATCCAATATGCAAATAACGTAACCAACAGATATACATTGAATGAACGGAAGTGGATCGAAACCATTAAAACTGCAAATGATAATACTTCAACCAATTATATCGATCTGACCTATGGGTTTGATGATGCAGGTAACATTGATTTAATTACGGATGCTATCGATTCACAAAATACACGCAGCATGTCCTATGATGGAGTAAACCGTTTGTTAACCGCCTCAGGCTCATGGGGTAATCTGGGATATAGCTATGATGAAGTGGGAAATATCCGCACAAAAACACGCAATTCGCAAACCGAAGTTTTTGCTTATGTAAATAACAGGCTTAAGCAGTTACAACAAGGTGGCATAGCAACTAACGATTACGATTACGATGTGTATGGCAATATGTCATCAAGTATCACGCGCTCTTTTGGCTTTGATGACGCCGGGAATTTACGATCTGTTCAGTCATTAAGTGGTCAGATTAAACCAGTTCACTCCTACAGTTATGATGCAGACAATATGCGTGTGCAACGGCAGGTGGGTTTCACAACCAATACAGATTTTGTCTATGCAGCATCCGGAAATTTGTTAGGTGAATATGGTGCGTCGATCACTACAAATAAGGAACATTTCTATCTGGGTAGTCAGCGCATTGCCACGACAGAAGGCACACCAGGACCAAAAGCCAACGCGGGTACAGATCAATCTGTACTGCATGGTTCGCTCGTTACTTTAGATGGCAGTGGCTCAACCGCCATTACCGGGACATTGACCGCATATCAGTGGAAGCAAATATCAGGGCCAAGTGTTACTTTAGCAACGCCGAGTTCAGTTGCCACTACATTTACCGCACCATCGGTTACCGCAGCGACAACACTAAAATTTGAACTAACGGTGACAGATAGTCAGGGCGACATAGGTAAGAGCATAGTTAACATTATTGTAAGTTTTCTTGATATCGATAATGATCAAATTGATGATAACTGGGAAAGGCTTTATTTTGGTTCGAATATAGACATCACAACAATCGACCCGACTGCAGACCCAGATCTTGACGGTTACACAAACCTGGAAGAATTTTTACAAGGACTTGATCCCACCGTGCCACAGCCACCGGCAGCTCCACAAAATGTGCAGGCCCAGGCTGGGATGGATTTTATTATGCTTAGCTGGGATGCTGTACCGCGCGCCACTCAATACAATGTTTATTGGTCTCAATCGCCGGGCGTTACACCACAATCGGGTACGCTTATGAGTAACGTCACCAGCCCATATTCGCACGCGAATTTACTGGATGGTGAGCAATATTATTATATCGTTGTCGCTGCCAATGTAGGTGGTGGTGAAGGAGTGCCTGCAGCTGAAGTGACAGCGCGGGTAGGGTGGAAGGTATGGGATGTAAATCCAACCGACCTGGATACACGAGTAAATGGTATTTTAAATAATACGCCAAATTATTTCGATTTAACCAGAGCACACACCAGTTTTAACAAGAATGGTCAGGGAGTAGCTGCCTGGGTTAGAGGTGGATGGAATGGAAATGGTTCAGATCCATCAGGATTGTATGTCAGTTTATATAATGAGTCTTCAAGCTGGTCTGTACCTTTATATATCCCACGAGGAAACCGGAATGTAGGCTGGATTACAAGTATCGGAGAAAATGGTAATGTGGTCTTGCTATGGCGCGAAGAAGATCCAGCTGGTGGTAACGATTTAATCCTTGCCAAAGTTTACCAACCAGCAACTGGATGGTTGCCGGAACAGCAAATATTAAGTGGCCGAAATGTTATAAACTCATTTCACACATCTAATGGAAACACGTCTGGCAACCCGGGTGTAAATGTGCGGGCTAATGGTGAAATAGTCTATAGCTTTATGGAACTAACAACATTCCAGCCTGCTTCTGTAGACTTAAATGTGATTCAGTATCAGCCACAATCAGGATGGGGAAGCCCTGCCACAATTGCATCTCAAATTAATAAATTTAACTTCAATATTGCAGTGCAACTTGAACTGGTTGGACAGAGCCTGGCGAGGAACGGCGATATACATTTTGTTTATCGTGTGCATCAGTTAACTGCAACCAACACTTACCAGGATACCGCGGTATTTCATCGCACGCTCAAGGCGGATAATTCCTTAACGAATCCTGTGCAAATATATTTCAATGATTCCGTTTGTGCGAGTTATCCGGGTGATGCGCGATTGTTATCAAACAGCCATGGTGATGGTGTGATGTTTGTAGAAAATGAGTGTGAAACCATATCGAGGAGATTTTATGCAGCGACAGGATTGTGGCAGCCACAAACCATTCATCCGGATATTTCAAATGATTATTCTTATGGAAAATTCAATCCGTATGCTATGAATGATAAAGGTGATGTAATATATGTTACCGAAACTGCAAATCAGGGTGAAATATTTGTTAAGCAATATTCACGTGCTACTGATCAATGGACAACTCAATCATTATCACCAACTACGGCAGCAATAAATTTTATAAATTCGGGCGCCCATTTGTCAGTCGATATGAATAACAAAGGCGATATTCTTATCGCAGGTGTAAAAGAGGTTGATGCAGATCAGGCTATACCAAATATTCCCTCTTCCACATATCATGGAACAGTTTTTGCCTATCGTTATTCCGCCCAGAAGGGTTGGTCATTTGATCGGAATATCAGTGGCAGGATTAGTCGTGGTTCACAGTATAGTTATCAAAGTGATCAGTATTCTCATGTGGTGCCATTTCTGTTTACGAATGGCAGTTCAATCATCACCTGGTATTATTTTATTAATGATATTGATTATTACCCATGGCGCTCAGTTAGCACCAACAACAACCTCCGTCTCCGTGGCGCCATCCCCACCGCTGATGCCGGCCTGGATCAAACTGTAACCGATAACAACACCATTGCGTTGGCAGGTAGTGGTAGTGACAGTGATGGCAGCATCATTGAATACGACTGGGTACAGTTAAGTGGGCCGCAAGTGACACTGTCCAGTTACAACACGGCGGCAACAACATTTAGCGCACCGGATGTGACAGCGGATACCGTGTTTACCTTCCAGTTAACGGTAACAGACGACCGTTATAATACGGCAAATGATACGGTTGTAATTACCGTACAAGATGGTGGCGTAGTAGTTGGTGATACCCTTGAACCGGTTGTAACGGCACCAGCTGATATTAGTATTGAAGCTCTCGCCGTGAACACCAGCATTACCAGTCTGGGTGTTGCAACCGCACTGGATAATGTCGATGGAGTATTAACGCCAACGCCCAGTACCACCGGACCGTTCCCGTTAGGCGTGACATCGGTAATCTGGAGTGCAACCGATGCTGCGGGTAATGTGGGCAGTGCAACACAAACCATCACCATACAAGATACTACGGCACCAACTATTACTGCGCCTGTTGATGTGAACTACACCAGTGCCACGCCGGTAGCGGCAAGTAATATAAGCCTGGGCAGTCCAGTTACCAGCGATATCTTTACCGTGATATCAACCAATAATGCACCTGCAACCTATCAGTTGGGACCAACTCTTGTTACCTGGACAGCAACGGATAGTAGTGGCAACACCACAACAGCCACACAAAATGTCACTATTACAGCGCCAGTTAACACGCCACCGATCGTGACACCACCTGCTAACATCACGGCTGTACAAGCAGTTGGTGTTCTCACCAACGTTGTAATTGGTACGGCCAGCGCCAACGATGCCGAAGACGGTGTCATTACGGCTACGGCTGATAACACCGGACCGTTCCCGGTTGGTATTACCACCATTACCTGGACTGCCACTGACAGCGGTGGCTTGACTGACACGGCACAACAAACCGTGCAGGTGGTCGATACCCTAACACCGATCGTTACCGCCCCGGCTGATATTTTAAATTACGAGGCAACGGCTCTACTCAGTTCCATTCCTAACCTCGGTACAGCCAGCGCAACGGATGTCGTGGATGGTGTGATTACCCCGACGAATAACTCACCGGGTGTATTCCCGCTGGGTACGACTAACGTCATCTGGAGCGCAACCGATAGTAACGGCAACATTGGCACTGCCACGCAACAAGTACAAGTTGTCGATACCACTGCTCCCAGTATCACTGCGCCTGCCGATATTAACTACACCAGCAGTAGTCCGGTTGCGGCCAGTGTCATCACGTTAGGGTCACCTGTTACGAGTGATATATTCCCGGTGTCGACTAGCAATAACGCACCGGTATCCTATCCACTGGGCAGCACGGCTGTCATCTGGACCGCTACAGATAGCACGGGCAACAGTGCCACCGCGACACAGACAGTCACGATCAATACACCGGCCAGTACCGCGCCGCAATTGACGGCACCGGGTGACATCACGTTGATCAGTACGACAGCAATTACATCGAGCACGATTGACCTGGGCACACCAACCACGGCCAATCTCACCCTGCCGATTACGGTGACAAACAATGCACCAACCAGCTATCCAGTCGGCGACACAACCATCACCTGGTCAGTTACGGACAGCATTGGTAATCTTGCAACGGACACACAAACCGTGACAGTTACTGCGCCGGCAGTGAGTGATATCATCGTGGATAACAGCGATGCCAACACACGACGCGCAGGCTATGCAACCTGGTTAGTTGATAACAGTTTGAGTGGTTATCTGGGTAGTAATTACGAGTATATGCCAAGCGCCTTTGGTACCTACTTTTACTGGCAGCCAACCATACCGCTGCGCGGCAGTTACGAAGTCTTTATGCGTTGGCCCGATGGTGGTAATGCAGCAACCGAGTATGGGCATGTCACCCTGCAACATAGCGGTGGCAGCAGTTCTATAGTTGTGAATCAAAGACTCAACCCGAACAAATGGAACTCACTCGGTGTGTATATTTTCGATGCCGGTCAGACGGAAATATCCATCGTAACCGGAAACGGTAACACCTATGCCGATGCGATTAAGTTAGTGCCGGTTACGGTGCCGATTGCGAACCCGACAGGTAACTTCAGCTTGCGTGTCAACGCCAGCACCAGTGATTATGTCGATACATCCGGCAACACCTGGGTGTCTGATACCCCGTACTTTAATGTAGGATTTCTGAATACAGCGGGGAATATCCTTAATACTGTCGAAGACCCGCTTTATAACACTACCCGTGCCGGTGGTACGCCTAGTGGGCCGACCATGCAATTCAGTGCTGCTGTGCCCAATGGCAAGTATCTGGTGCGATTCCATTTTGCGGACAGCGACTGGTGGTCTACCCAACCAGGCTCGCGTATTTTCGACATCCGTCTGGAAGGCGGCGCTGCGTATCTTAACGACATCGATATCATCGCGGCAGTCGGGCGTTACACCGCCTATGTTAAAGATGCTGTAGTGGATGTCACCGATGGCAACATGGATATCGATTTCCTCCGCCGTTATACAACCAGTGCGGCGCTTATTTCTGGTATCGAAATTATTCAAGTGGGGCCCTAATCATGAAAAATATAATGTTAAAAATCATAAACCGGGGTCAGAGCCACGATACAAACCGGGGACACATAAACCGGGGTCAGAGCCAATACACCGGCTCTGACCCCTATGGGGAAAGCAGAACAGGGGTCAGCAGCCGCCGTTTGGCTCTGATCCCGTTGTTGAAAGAAGATACCGGTATGGGTACGAGCCGCCACCGTTTGGCTCTGATCCCGGTGTTGAAAAAAGTCACTGGTATCGGTACGAGGGGTCAGCAGCCGTCTTTTGGCTCTGACCCCGGTGTGCAAACTCGCCCGCCTGTTTGGCGTGCATGTATCTACGCCATGCTGTTGTTATTCACCAGCAGCCAACTCAGCTACGCCGCTGAAAGCATCACCTATATCCATAACGACGCCCTCGGTTCACCGATCGCAGCTACCAACATCAACGGTAACGTGATGTGGAAAGAAAACTACGAACCGTACGGTAAAGAACTGCTTAAAGCGAGTGGTGGCACCGCGAACTTGTTGTTCACCGGCAAAATGAAAGAAGACGACCACGGCATTACCTACTTTGGCGCACGCTGGTACGACGATTCAATCGGACGCTTCTTGTCGAAGGACCCGGTGGAATTTAGTGAAGGGAATATACATTCCTTTAATCGGTATGCTTATGCGAATAATAATCCGTATAGATTTATTGATCCGGATGGGCGCTGGGCGTTAGCTGCTCTATCTAACTATGGTGAATCAATAGGTAGCGCTGCTTTTTATTGGAAATCAGTTGCTGCAGGCAATGAAATTGGAATGAGAGTTGGTGAATATGGTACTCAACTTTCAGTTCGAAATGAAACTCAGGCAATTATAGATAACCCAGAAAATCTTTTATTAGGTAAATTTAAAGCAGTCCGTGTTGCTCCAAAGGTATTGATTGGCGAAGGGCAACTTCGTGTAAATAAATTTGCAGCAGATAATGCGAACAAAGGTTATACTACGATAACAGATTGGTTAAACGGCCGAAAATGGACACAAGAGCTAAACGATCAATTTATAAGCGGAATGAAGAAAAAAGGAGCGTCTTTCCACGATTTAGGACCTCAATTCAGCAGACGGGAGCAACTCGTCAAAGAAGGCATCGGTGGTAATTCACATAAATATTTCTGGAAAGATGGATCATCAAAAGCTTATAACAAAGAAAGACGTGATTTAAAAGATTACGGGGGAGAATACCATAAAGAGTTTAGTCGAAAGTAAAAAATGCTTGATTTACAATATTTTGAAAAAAAATTAACTGCCGAATTTGGTTTCGTTAAAGAAAAATTTAGTTTTACTACACTTCGTATTAAAACTACATTAGAAATTTCTGCAATAGAGCTGATGTTCGAAAGTGATAAAGTTATATTTACAATCGCATACGAAGGTATAGTAGGTATACTTGATCTATTATATGAACTCGAAGGTGACAAAGAACGAAGAAGTTTACCATTAGAGATGCTCAAAAACGGCGATGAAAGAGGAGATAATCTTAGAATTAACTATAATATAGAGTTAAATGAACGTATTAAATTGTATGTTACTACTCTTAAGTCTCTTCCAGATAATTATTTTCAAAACGTAGTTACAAGTTGGTAAATTCGGAACAAGGGGTCCGGAACAAGGGGTCGGCGGAACATGCGATTGATTCGCATTTTATTTTAGATGGTTTTAAGCCCGGGGTCAGAGCCACACACCGGCTCTGACCCCTACGGGGATACAGGGAAAGAAGTACAGGATGTACTTTTGTTTAAATGTAAAAGGAGATTACGATGCCACGCAAACCACGTCATTATGTTGCGGGTGTACCGGCGCATGTTGTGCAGCGCGGCCATGATCGTGGCGCCTGTTTTTTTGCGGATGAAAATTATTTGTTTTATCTCGATTGTTTGCAGGATGCGTGTACGCGTTATGCGGTGGCGGTACATGCGTATGTGTTAATGACGAATCATGTGCATTTGTTAATGACACCGGAAGATGAAACGGGTATTTCGCGCGTTATGCAACTGGTGGGTAACCGCTATGTGCAGTATGTGAATAAAGCTTATCGCCGTTCGGGTACGTTATGGGAAGGGCGGCACAAGGCAAGTCTGGTCAATGCCGCGCAGTATTTGTTAGCCTGTTATCGCTATATTGAATTGAATCCGGTGCGCGCCGGGATGGTGGCTCACCCGGGTGATTATCGTTGGTCGAGTTATCGTGCGCATGCAACAGATTTGCAGCACTCCTTGATTCAGGACCATGCTGTCTATAAAAGTATTGCTGCGACGGCGAGTGCGCGACAGTTTGCTTATCGTGAGTTGTTTAAGACCGGACTTGATGAGCGTGATGTACATGATATTCGCAAGGCCTATACTTTTTCGCAACCATTGGGTGATAATCGGTTTAAGGAACAGATTGAACGGATGATGCAGGTTTCCTAACCCTGCTGTTACAATACTGTAGTCAGATACGAGGAAATCAACATGAAAATTATTGCGTTGACACTTTTTGCCCTGGTACTTTCCGGGTTGGTGTATGTGTATTTTAAACTTAATTCAGATACCCCTGCTCAAGTATTTGTACCCGCATCAGTTCAGCCATCAAGTCCTCCATCTGTTACTTCATCTATTCCATCGTCAGTTCAGCCCACAGAAATGCAAGCGACTTTTCAGTCACAAGTAACGGTAAAACCAAACTTTACCTACTCTGAACAGGAACAAAGTCAAATGACACCGGACTCACCTATCCAAACGCAGGTTAATCGCAACTAGCCGGTATCGGTGTTTTTTTGTTTTCAAAATTAAAGGGGCGCAGCTCATTTAATTACTTTGTGTCTTATTAGAAAAAATCAGCCTTCGTTTAATTTGATTTTGGGGCAGACTTAAGTCTACATCAAAATTGTATTAGCAATTCGATTTACGCAAATTTCTCCTTACTTATCTTTGTATTACCCGTTACAATCTGTACTAAATTACCTTTAGCAAAATGCCCCCGCACATGCCAAATAACATTAGCATTGTTGAAGTACGTAACTTGAGTGACTTCACGACATTAAAACCTCACTGGGACAAACTCTATGATCTCGATAGCACGACAACGTGTTTCGTGTCATGGGCGTTTATTAAAGGCTGGATTGATGGTTGTGATGCGAGCGATGACTGGTGTGTGTTGGCGGCGAAGTCGAGTAACGGTAAAGACGAATATGCAGGATTCCTGCCGCTGGGTATGGATGCCAATAGTACAATTTGTATCGGCGGCAATGATTTGTCTGACCACACGGGGTTTGTTATCGCCCCCGAATATGAAACTGACGTGTTACGGGCATTTGCTGGACATATCTGCGAACAAATGGTTTGGGAAACATTTCGCATCACCGATGTATTTGATCAACGGGTCTCCCGGTTTCTGGACTATTTTCCACCCAGGTCGATTTGCATTGAAAATTTGCCGCCGACACCTTGCCCTTGTGTCACCTTGTTGCCAACATGGGATGCCTTTCTCAGCGAGAAGCTGGGTAAACGCACACGCTATGATGTGCGCCTGCTATTCAAAAAGGCGGATAAAATTGACAGTTTCAGAAAAGTGTATACATCGAAAGAGAACTATTCGCAGCAAGTTAATGCAATAATGATGCTGTGGCAAAAACGTTGGGGGGCGTTAACGGCAACAGGATTGCAACGCTATACGTCCATCTTTAATGCCTGCTTCGAAGCGGATATGTTCAGTTTACTGGTGTGCTGGGATGGTGACGTGGCGGTGGGCGCCGTCGCCGGTTTTAAGGATAACAACAAAAAACAATTCTTCGCGTATTTAAATTGTTACAACATGGAGTATAAAAAACTGCGTTCTCCCGGTCAGGCGGTGCAAGCATACGACTTGCATCATGCCATTCAGGAAGGCTACGAAATTTATGATATGACACGTGGAGCAGAGCAGTATAAATATTTATTCAGTGCAAAAGACCGTTACAATGCAAACATCATTATTTACAAGCGCACGATGTGGCGTGTTATAAAATTATTACTTAAAAAAATACGCGATAAATTTACACACAGCACATAATATGCGGATGGATTGGGTTAAAACACGCAAGCTGTGTTTGCCGGGTGACGACTAATTATTTATTTAGCTTAAATGTCACGCGAACTGTCTGTATAATCTTTGTTTTACAAATGCTGCTTCAATACAGGGGTTTTTATGCCAAATTTACTCATCACCGGTGCCGCTGGCCGCATGGGCAAGGCCTTGTTACAGGCCACACTCGATCATCCTGACACACAAATCAGTGGTGCGCTGGAACGTGCCGACAAATCCATCATCGGTGCCGATGCCGGTGAGGTAGCGGGACTCGGCAGGCTGGGTATCTCTATCGAATCCAATGTGATGCAGGCGTTGGAAAAAGCCGATGTGTTGATCGATTTCACGCGTCCTGCAGTGACCTTGTCGAACCTGGATGCCTGCGTGGTGGCGAAAAAAGCCATCGTCATCGGCACGACCGGCTTTACTGATGCAGAGAAACAACATATTCATGATGCGGCAAAAGTGATTCCGGTGGTGTTTGCACCTAATATGAGTGTCGGCGTGAATTTGTGTTTTAAATTACTGGAGATTGCTGCCAAAACCCTGGGTGATAAAGTCGATGTGGAAGTGATCGAAGCGCATCATCGTCATAAAGTGGATGCGCCTTCTGGTACGGCATTGCGTATGGGAGAAGTGGTGGCCGATGCACTGGGCCATGATCTGGCCGAAGTGGCGGTGTATGGTCGCGAAGGGCATACCGGTGAACGTGATCGCATGACGATAGGCTTTGAAACCATTCGCGCCGGGGATATTGTGGGCGATCATACGGTAATGTTTGCCGATATCGGCGAGCGGGTCGAAATTACTCATAAGGCGTCCAGCCGTATGACCTTTGCCAACGGTGCAGTGCGTGCGGCGGTGTGGTTGCTGCAACACAAAAACGGGCTGTATGACATGCAGGATGTGTTGAATCTGCGTTAACAAGTGCTCGATAGTCTTTGTCAGTGCGGCCAAAAATTCCGAACTCAATACCGATAAAATATTATATAAATCAATATGATATTGCCATTCGGTATTTTACTCTATGCCCCATTTTCTCTATACCGGAACATAAGCAGCGTACGTTAAAAATTTAATAAATTGCCCAACATTTTTCTTCAGCTAAATGTGATTCTTGCCGATATATAAGCATCTTTTAATATTTTTGGTCGGGTCACGATTATGCGTTTTTTACCGGTTTTTGTTCTGTTATTTCTTAGTGTCTTTCCACTTAATGGTCTGCAGGCAGCGAAAAAGGTTTCTCCGGAAACTGTCACCGGCAGTACTACGGTCACCACCGCCGAGGCGAAAAAGCTGTTCGACCAAGGTGCCATCTTTCTGGATGTGCGCAGTCATCTTGATTGGGAAGCTGGCCGTATTCCCGGTTCCAAACATCTGGAGCTGAAAAAAGTTTACACACAAGACAGTCTGGCAACGGTGGCGCAACCTGACGACAAGCTGGTGATTTATTGCAACAGCACCGGTTGCATGCGCAGCTCCAAGGCGTGCAAGAAAGCGGTCGAGTGGGGTTATAAAAATGTTTATTACTACCGATTGGGTTATCCCGATTGGCAAGCCAATGGTTACGCAGTGGAATAATCCGTAAAAACTACTCAGGAATCACTATGAAGATTTTCACCTTATTAAAAACCCGCATTGTGTTTGTCAGCGGTGCGGCCATTGTCCTGATTGCCGTTGCATTACTTATTGCTGGCGCGATGACCCGTGCGGAAGCCGAATCACGCTACGAGGCCGAGGCATTTAATGGCAAGCGCCTGCTGTGGCAACGTATTGTCGAAGGGGAACTCAATGCCATGCGCGCAGAGTTGTTTTCGATAACACGCAATGTACCGGCGATGGCGGCGTTATCGACCGGCAATGTCGCGGAAGTCTCCAGCCAGTTACAACCGACCTTTAACCGACTTAAAGCGTCACGCGTGATTGATGGCATGCAGGTGTTATCACGTGATGGGCAGGCGATTTTCTCACAGCCACAAGATATGGGTCAGGTTCGTGGTGAGGGTCTGGTTCAACAGGCCTTGCAGTCCGGCATGATTGCAACCGGCATTGAAAAAGATACCAGGGGAAAACTCAATCTGGTGTTTGCCTTACCTTTATATAAGTCACCCGGGCAGGCCGTGGGGGTGGGCGTGTATGTCAGAAACTTGTCCGAGGTGGTATCCGAATTTAAACGCAGCGAAGGTTCGGATGTTTCGCTGATTGGTGCAGACGGTAGCCTCGAAGAATCAACCAATAAGGATTTATATCAGGCAATCAAGCCAACCATACCGGCAGCTGCAGACAGTTTATTTGCTACTTATGATCTCAATGGCAAGGTCTTTGCGGTGTTAAGTCAGCCGGTATATGGTGCCGACAAAAAACCGCTGGCACAGTTTGTCAGCATGCGTGAATACACCGGCAGTTATAAAGCCCAGCAGACCATTCAGCTTTACTCCTATATTGGTATCGCCATTGCTATTGTGTTGATGCTGGGGTTTTTAAACTGGTATATACGCCATGCCCTGAAACCACTGGATGATGTGCAGCATGTGCTGCAGGATGTTGCAGATGGTGATCTGCGTGCTGACATCAAGGTCAAGTCGGAAGATGAAATTGGACAAATGTTAATGTCGGTATCCGCGATGGTCGCGCGCTTGCGGGATATGATTTCTGAGGTGACTTCGTCCACCACAACCATGACCAATTCTTCCGGTCATCTGATGAATATTACCGAAGTGACACGTGAAGGTGTTAACAAGCAGCAATTACAAATCGAACAGGTGGCAACAGCCATGAATGAAATGACTGCCACCGTGCAGGAAGTCGCGCGGCATGCACAACGGGCTGCCGAGTCGGCAACCGAAGCAGATGGTGAAGCCGGGCAGGGTAGCCGTGTGGTGAATGAAACAATTCAGTCCATCACTGAGCTTGCCAGCGAAGTAGAAAATGCGGCCGAGGTCATTAAAAAAGTGGAATCCGATAGTGTACAAATTGGTGGTGTGCTGGATGTGATCAAAAGTATTGCCGAGCAAACCAACCTGTTGGCTTTAAACGCGGCGATTGAAGCAGCCCGCGCGGGTGAGCAGGGTCGAGGCTTTGCTGTGGTCGCCGACGAAGTGCGCACACTGGCGAGTCGTACCCAGGAATCCACGCAAGAGATCCAGCAAATGATTGAGCAATTACAATCCGGCGCACAACAAGCCGTAACCGCCATGTCGAACAGCCAATCCAAGGCACATTCGACCGTCGAAAAGGCCACCGCGGCAGGTGTATCGCTGCATGCGATTACGGATAAAGTTGCCACCATCAGTCAAATGAATATGCAAATCGCGACGGCCGCCGAAGAACAAAGCGGTGTTGCTGAAGAAATTAATCGCAACGTGGTGGAAATCAGTCATGTCGCGGAACAGTCTGCCGATGGCGCACAACAAACCGCACAAGCCAGTGGTGAATTGTCCAACCTGGCACAAAATTTACAGGGCTTGATCGGCCAGTTCAGAATTTGATTATCTGAACTGATCTGATTTGGCTGTACAGTTTTTTGTAACCAACTTTGCGTGATTGCCTTTTCTGCGTGCAGCCCGCAAATTTTTCCTTCCTGATGTAAGTAATTAACTAAAAACCTTACTTATGCGCCTGTAGGTTATTTCCTACAGGCGTTTCATCTTCGTCTGACAGACTCATCACGACCGGTTCGGCACAATACACTTGCAACTTTGCATTCACACAGCCTTAGCCGTACCCGACACGCTTGATTTAGGGTACGGCTTTTTTTTGCCCGTTGTGTCGGGCTGCGCGGTGTGACACTGGTATGCCAGGGCGCGATCGAGTAGAATGGTTTTGGTCAGATAACTAAATCCGGCCACACTTTTACAGTGACACCATATTCCGCGGGAGAGCCCCAACAAGCTCTCCCGCTTGCACATCTAGCTTATGGAGGTATCGTGCGGCAACCAGCCTTGCTCGCCCTGGCAGACGGGACAATTTTTCACGGCGAATCTATTGGCGTTACAGGTCAGTCAGTTGGAGAGGTGGTATTTAACACTGCCATGACCGGCTATCAGGAAATCCTTACCGATCCTTCCTATGCACAACAACTTGTTACCCTGACCTACCCACATATTGGCAATGTCGGCACCACGGCCGAAGATGAAGAATCCGCTACTGTGCATGCTGCCGGACTCATCATCCGTGACTTGCCACTATTGCACAGTAACTGGCGTTCTGAACGGTCCCTGGGTGATTATTTAATCGCCAATAATGTTGTGGCCATATCCGATATAGATACCCGCAAGTTGACCCGTATTTTGCGGGAAAAAGGTGCGCAAAATGGCTGCATCATGGCGGGTAAAGTGGACGTGCATGCTGCCATCCGTGCCGCACAAGCCTTTCCCGGTCTGCAAGGCATGGACTTGGCCAAGGAAGTGACGACTGCGAACAGCTACGAGTGGAACGAAGGTATTTGGGATTTGGAAAAAGGCTATTTGCCGGCGGCTGAATCGTTACCTTATCGCGTCGTAGCGTATGATTTTGGCGTGAAACGTAACATTTTGCGCTTGTTGGTGGCTCACGGCTGTCAGGTGACGGTAGTGCCTGCGACGACTCCGGCCAAGGACGTGCTGGCCATGAAACCGGATGGGGTGTTTTTATCCAATGGTCCGGGAGACCCGGAACCTTGTGACTATGCTATCAAGGCGATTCAGGCGCTTGCCAAGACCGGTACACCTATATTTGGTATTTGTCTGGGACATCAACTTTTAGCGTTGGCCAGCGGAGCAAAAACCATCAAAATGAAGTTCGGCCATCATGGCGCCAATCATCCAGTACAGGATATGACCAGCCAGCAAGTGCACATCACCAGCCAGAATCACGGTTTTGCGGTCGATGAGCAAAGCTTGCCGGACAACCTGGAGCCGACGCATCGTTCTTTATTCGATAAATCCCTGCAAGGCATCCGGCGCACCGATATTCCCGCGTTCAGTTTTCAGGGCCATCCGGAAGCGAGTCCCGGGCCGCACGACGTCAAACACTTGTTTAGTAACTTCATTGAATTAATGCAGCAACATAAAGGGCAATCATAGGGTATGCCTAAACGTACAGATATAAATAGTATATTAATCATCGGCGCCGGCCCGATTGTTATCGGTCAGGCCTGCGAGTTCGATTACTCCGGTGCGCAGGCATGTAAGGCACTAAAGGAAGAAGGCTACCGCGTTATTCTGGTGAACTCGAATCCGGCCACCATCATGACTGATCCGGAAATGGCCGACGCGACCTATATCGAGCCCATTACCTGGCAAGTCGTAGAACGTATTATTGAAGCCGAGCGACCGGATGCGATATTACCGACCATGGGCGGGCAAACGGCATTGAACTGTGCGCTGGATTTGGCCAGCAAGGGTGTGCTCGAGAAATATAATGTCGAAATGATCGGCGCGACACGCGATGCGATTGATAAGGCAGAAGATCGCGATCGCTTTCGTCATGCGATGCGCAAAATTGGCCTCGACATGCCGACATCCGCCATTGCGCATAGTATGGAAGAAGCCGTGCAGGTACAGGCATCGATTGGATTTCCAACTATCATTCGGCCGTCCTTTACCATGGGTGGTAGTGGTGGCGGGATTGCCTATAACAAGGAAGAGTTTGAAGAGATTTGTACCCGCGGTCTGGATTTGTCACCGACCAACGAGTTATTGATTGAAGAATCGATACTGGGTTGGAAAGAATTCGAAATGGAAGTGGTACGTGATCGCAAGGACAACTGCATTATTATCTGCTCAATCGAAAATTTTGATCCGATGGGCGTACACACCGGCGATTCGATTACCGTCGCACCGGCACAAACACTGACCGACAAAGAATATCAAATCATGCGCAACGCCTCACTGGCGGTGCTACGCGAGATCGGCGTGGATACCGGTGGCTCGAACGTTCAGTTTGCCATTAATCCTGACAACGGTCGCATGATCATTATCGAAATGAATCCGCGCGTGTCACGTTCCTCTGCGTTGGCATCCAAGGCAACCGGTTTTCCCATTGCCAAAGTGGCTGCAAAGCTGGCGGTGGGTTATACGCTCGATGAACTGCATAATGATATTACCGGTGGTGCAACCCCTGCATCGTTTGAACCCAGTATCGATTATGTTGTAACAAAAATACCCCGCTTTACCTTTGAAAAATTTCCCAAAGCCGATTCACGTTTAACAACACAAATGAAATCGGTGGGTGAGGTGATGGCGATTGGTCGCACGCAACAGGAGTCATTACAAAAAGCCTTGCGTGGTCTGGAAACCGGCGTCGATGGTTTTGATGAAATGGTCGAGTTACAAAGCCTGGATGCCATGAGCATTATCCGCCAGGAGTTGCGCACCCCCAGACCTGATCGCATATGGTATGTCGCGGATGCATTTCGCATCGGTATGTCACTGGAACAAATTCACCGCGATTCAAAAATTGATCCCTGGTTTTTGATGCAAATAGAAGAACTGATGACGATCGAAGCCGACATCAAACAAACCACGTTGGATGAAATTGATAAAGCGAGAATGTTTGCAATCAAGCGCAAAGGCTTTTCTGATCGCCGTTTGGCAAAATTATTAAATGTGTCAGAACACGATGTACGTAAACATCGTCATGAATTGTCAGTACGGCCTGTTTACAAACGTGTTGATACCTGTGCAGCGGAATTTTCGACTGACACCGCCTACATGTATTCCACCTACGAAGAAGAATGTGAATCGGCGCCAACGGATAAAGAAAAGATTATGGTGTTGGGCGGTGGACCAAACCGCATCGGTCAGGGTATTGAATTTGATTATTGCTGCGTGCACGCGGCATTGGCGTTACGTGATGACGGCTATGAAACCATCATGGTGAATTGTAATCCGGAAACGGTGTCGACGGATTATGATACCTCGGATCGTTTGTACTTCGAACCATTGACGCTTGAAGACGTGCTGGAATTAATCGATCTGGAAAAACCGATTGGTGTGATTGTGCAATACGGTGGTCAGACACCACTGAAACTGGCGCGTGCTCTGGAAGCGGCCGGTGCACCGATCATTGGTACCTCGCCGGATTCAATTGACCTGGCGGAAGATCGTGAACGTTTTCAGCAATTGATTGAAAAACTCGATTTAAAACAACCGCCCAATCGCACGGCGCGTACCGAAGAATCTGCGGTGAAACTCGCCGAAGAAATTGGCTATCCGCTGGTGGTCAGACCATCCTATGTGCTCGGTGGCCGCGCCATGGAAATTGTGTTCAGTGAAGCTGAATTACGCCGTTATATGAATGAGGCAGTGCAAGTGTCGAATGATTCGCCTGTGTTGCTGGATCGTTTTCTGGACGACGCGATCGAAGTGGACGTGGATGCAATTTGTGACGGTACCGATGTATTGATCGGTGGCATCATGGAACACATCGAACAGGCCGGCGTGCATTCCGGCGACTCAGCCTGTTGTTTACCGCCGTATACATTATCAAAACAGGTGCAGGATATATTGCGCGATCAGGCCGCGAAAATGGCGCGCGGCTTGAATGTTATTGGGCTGATGAATACACAGTTTGCGATTCAGGGCGATGATGTGTATGTGCTGGAAGTAAATCCACGTGCCTCACGTACCGTGCCATACGTATCGAAAGCCATTGGTCGACCGCTGGCAAAAATTGCTGCACGCTGCATGGCCGGACAAAGTCTTGCGTCACAAAACGCGCTGCATGAAATTATTCCGGATTATTTTTCTGTCAAGGAAGCGGTGTTTCCGTTTAATAAATTCCCGGGTCTTGACCCTCAACTCGGTCCGGAAATGAAATCAACGGGTGAAGTCATGGGTGTCGGCGAAACTTTTGGCGAAGCCTTTCACAAGGCACAACTCGGCGCCAATGTCATTTTGCCAAAATCGGGCAAAGCGTTCCTGAGTGTGCGCGATACTGACAAAAAAGGCATCGCCGAGGTTGGCAAATATCTGGATGAACTCGGATTTGTGCTGGTTGCAACACACGGCACGGCAAAAGTACTTGAAGATGCCGGGTTAAAATGTCAGCATGTTAACAAGGTTAACGAAGGACAACCGCATATTGTCGATATGATAAAAAATGAAGAAATTCATTTGATTATCAACACCACCGAAGGTACCAAGGCAATCGCTGACTCTGCTACTATTCGTAGCAACGCGCTGCAGCGTAAAGTTACCTACACAACAACACTGGCAGGCGGCATGGCATTTTGTATGGCCATGCAGCAAAAAAATGTGAATAGTGTTAATCGTCTGCAAGATTTACATAAGAGGATGAACGGATGAGCCGTCCACCAATTACGACCACTGGCGCTGAAAAATTACGTGACGAGTTGCGCGATTTAAAAAATGTGCAACGACCAAAAGTTACCGAGGCGATCGCAACGGCACGTGAACACGGCGACCTGAAAGAAAATGCCGAATACCATGCTGCGCGTGAGCAACAAAGTTTCATGGAAGGACGCATTCAGGAGATCGAGGCGGCATTATCCAATTCAGAAGTAATCGATGTTCTCGCTGTTGGCGCCAATGCTGGCGGCAAGATTGTTTTTGGTGCGACAGTTGAACTCTACGATATTACCGATGACAAGGACGTGACCTACAAGATTGTCGGTGAGATTGAAGCAGATATAAAACAGAATTTAATTTCGGTAACGTCTCCGATTGCACGCGCATTAATTGGTAAATCAGAAGGTGATGTAGCCGACGTGCAGGCACCCGGTGGTGTTCGTGAATATGAAATCGTCGCCGTTAAATACCAGTAACAATTTAAAAGAGCACACAGACTGACATGTTTAATATTGGCGAAAGAATTTTACTTACCCTGTGGATAGGCGGCATGTGGATTATCGGTTTTGTTGTCGCGCCGACGCTGTTCAGTCTGCTTGCCGATCGCAGCATGGCAGGAAATATTGCCGGCCATCTATTTACGGTTTTAAATTATATTGGCATAGTTAGTGCGGTATTTTTATTGATCGCGCAGTATTTGCGTCAGGCGCAGGCAAGTTTTAAAAATCGTCTGTTCTGGATGATTGTTATTATGTTGGTCATTATTTTGATCAGTCAGTTTGTGTTACAGCCGATGATGGCAGAATTGAAAACACAAACAATGACGGATGCGGTGAAAGGCCAGTTCGGCCGCTTGCATTTCTTCTCGTCGCTTTTATATCTGGCGAATTGTGTATTTGGATTGGTCTTGGTGATTTTCAGCTGCAGGTTGTCAAATCAGGCTGATAACTAGCTGGTTAGTCGTTACGAAATCCGGGATAAGATCAGGGAAGCATCATTCTGGGTTCGACCGCAGCACGATAAAATATACCAATATGGCCGATGATTTGTATGCAATGACCATTAAGCTCCGTTTCGATTTTCTGGCTCAATATTTTCCGTTCATCCTTGTCCGCCGCATTAATTCTGACTTTGATAAGTTCATGATGTTCCAGTGCGACTTCAATTTCATGCATCACATTCTCAGTCAGGCCGGCATTCCCCACAATCACAACGGGTTTGAGTGCGTGAGCCGATTGTCTTAAATAGCGTTTTTGCGCCTGAGTTAAAGTAAGCATGTTAAAATCCCGATAAATTACGGATACATTTCCGCTAAATGAATGACTAAAAGTGACGATATGTGCCAAAAAATGCAGCACACATTATACCCGATTATCACTCAGCCACGCTTTGAAACAGGAAATATTCATGGGTAAAACCCGTCACGGCAAAGACTGGATGACAGAGCACCAGAATGACCCTTATGTGCAACGTGCACTGAAGGATGGCTATCGCTCGCGCGCTGTTTACAAACTGGAAGAAATCGACAAAAAAGATCGTTTATTCAGGCCCGGTATGACCGTGATTGATTTGGGCGCGGCGCCTGGCAGCTGGTCGGAGTACGTGGCAGCGAAAATTGGCGATTCGGGCAAACTGATAGCACTGGATTTATTACCCATGGACAGTTTGCCCAATGTGACCTTTATACAGGGTGATTTTCGTGAGGAAGCGGTCTATTCCGCCTTGCTGGAAACACTGGATGGCAACAAGGTTGACCTTGTAATGTCGGATATGGCCCCCAATATCAGTGGTATGAAGGCTGTCGATCAACCCCGTTCGATGTATTTGGTTGAATTGAGCCTGGAGTTGGCACAATCTGTGCTGAACAAAAATGGTGTTTTGTTGGTCAAAGTATTCAGTGGTGCCGGTTTGGAAGAGTTTAACAGGCAGTTACGCCAACACTTTAAGCGCGTCGTGAGCAGGAAGCCCAAGGCCTCACGGGCGCGTTCGGCTGAGCACTATTTACTGGCAACGGGCTATAATGTGTAGTAACGTTTAGGCGTAAAACTGCCGATAAACAAGTGGTTTTACGGAAAAAGCGAATTAAATCCTGAGGATAAACAATTGAACGATTTAACCAAAAATATTTTACTTTGGGTTGTGGTTGCGGTGATTCTGATGCTGGTCTTCCAGCAAATGCATACTGGCACAGGTGAGCAACGCGTGATCTACAGTGAATTCCTGAAGCAGGTCAGCAATAATCAGGTGCAAAAAGTCACCATAACCGAAGGCAATATTGTTGGTTATTACAAGGATGGTCGACGCTTTACCTCTTTCAGTCCCGAAACAGATAATCGTGCCCTGATTGGCGACTTAATCAAGCATAACGTTGAAATTGACGCGAAAAAGATCGAACCAAACATTTGGGCGCAAATATTCATTTCCTGGTTCCCGTTCCTGTTACTTATCGGATTATGGGTATTTTTCATGCGCCAAATGCAGGGTGGTGGCGGCGGTCGTGGCGCACTGTCTTTTGGCAAGAGTCGCGCGCGTATGTTGGGCGAAGATCAGGTCAAAATTACCTTTAATGATGTCGCCGGTGTAGACGAAGCCAAGGAAGAAGTCGGCGAGCTGGTCGAATTTTTACGTGATCCCGGCAAATTCCAGAAGCTGGGTGGCAAGATTCCACGTGGTGTATTGATGGTCGGCTCACCTGGTACCGGTAAAACCTTACTGGCGAAAGCCATTGCGGGTGAAGCGAAGGTGCCATTCTTTACGATTTCCGGTTCTGATTTCGTGGAAATGTTTGTCGGTGTCGGCGCATCACGTGTGCGTGACATGTTTGAGCAGGCAAAAAAACATGCGCCATGTATTATTTTCATTGATGAAATAGACGCAGTTGGACGACACCGTGGTGCCGGTCTGGGCGGTGGTCATGACGAACGCGAACAAACTCTTAACCAGTTACTGGTCGAGATGGACGGTTTTGAAGGCAATGAAGGCGTTATCGTCATTGCTGCAACCAACCGACCCGATGTACTGGATCCGGCCTTGCTGCGTCCGGGTCGATTTGACCGTCAGGTGGTCGTGCCTTTACCTGACATGCTGGGTCGTGAACAGATTCTTAAAGTGCACATGCGCAAGGTACCCCTGTCAGAAAACGTGGTGGCCAAAATTATCGCGCGTGGTACGCCCGGATTTTCCGGTGCTGATCTGGCGAACCTGGTAAACGAAGCAGCATTGTTTGCAGCGCGTGCCAACAAACGTCTGGTCGAAATGGAAGAATTTGAAAAAGCCAAAGACAAAATCATGATGGGTGCGGAACGCAAATCCATGGTCATGAGTGATGATGAGAAAAAACTCACGGCCTATCACGAAGCCGGTCACGCCATTGTTGGTCTGAAAGTACCTTCGCATGATCCGGTATATAAAGTATCGATTATTCCACGTGGTCGCGCCCTGGGTGTGACCATGTTCTTGCCGGAAGAAGATCGCTACAGCTATAGCCGTGAGCGTCTTGAAAGTTCGATCAGCAGTTTGTTCGGTGGTCGTCTTGCCGAAGAATTGATTTTCGGCATGGATGCGGTAACCACCGGTGCCTCCAATGATATTCAACGCACAACCGAAATTGCCCGCAACATGGTGACGCGTTGGGGGCTGTCAGAAAAACTGGGGCCGATGACCTACAGTGAAGAAGACGGTGAAGTATTCCTTGGTCATCAGGTGACACAACATAAAAATGTGTCAGATGAAACCGCGCATGTGATCGACGAAGAAGTGCGTCGTATTATTGATCGTAATTACAAGCGTGCAGAAAGCATACTGAAAGAAAATATGGACAAGCTGCATGCCATGGCTGATGCGTTGATAAAATACGAAACTATCGATAAAGATCAGATTGCGGCCATCATGGAAAATAAAGAAGTTCCTCCGCCACGTGGCTGGGATGATTCATCGCATGGTGGTAATGCATCCAATGGCAGTGACCCCACAGCAGCGAAAGATTCACCTGCTGGAGAAAGTTCGATTGGCGGACCCGCTGGGGAACATTAAATCCATTAACTGATGAAAACGCCTCTGTTATCAACAACAGAGGCGTTGTTCGTTATAGAATACAAAAATGTCTCGATACACACAGAATACCAACCACATTTTCATGCTATCTGAATACTCTACATGCAATTAAATTGTGGCAACCAATCCCTGAGCCTCACCAATCCGGTCGTCATGGGAATTTTAAACGTGACACCGGATTCATTCTCTGATGGTGGCAAATTTACGACTGTTGAAACTGCCTCACAACAGGCAGTGAAGATGTTGCACGAGGGAGCATCAATCATTGATATTGGTGGAGAATCAACTCGCCCCGGTGCAGCAAGGATTTCCGCGGAACAAGAATGTGATCGGGTTATCCCGGTGATAACGTCCATACGTAGTCAATCTGATTGTATTATCTCTGTTGACACCAGCAAACCTGCGGTAATGCGTGAAGCCGTAAATGCGGGCGCGAATTTGATCAATGATGTACGTGCGCTGCAAGAAGAGGGCGCATTGAAAACAGCGGCTGAATTGGACGTACCAGTTTGCCTGATGCACATGCAGGGCGATCCCGATTCAATGCAACGTTCACCGCACTATAATGATGTCGTGGCAGAAGTGAAATCATTTTTGCTGCAACGTGCAGCAGCGGCAGTTAATGCGGGTATTGCACGAGATAAAATTATTATTGACCCGGGATTTGGTTTTGGTAAAACCCTGGCGCATAATCTTGCGCTGTTTAAATCACTCAAACAGTTCGTCGAAACAGGTTTTCCCTTGCTGGTGGGTGTTTCACGTAAATCAATGGTGGGTGCAATTCTAAATGACGCGCCCACTGAAGAAAGATTACATGGCAGCGTAGCGTTGGCGGCACTTGCCAGTTACCTTGGCGCAAGAATTTTGCGTGTGCACGATGTTAAACCTACAATAGATGCAATAAAAATTGCCACCAGTGTCACTACGGTTGTAGATGACGGGGCAGGACAAAAGGAAGTAATTTAATGAGTCGTAAATATTTTGGAACGGATGGCATTCGCGGCAAAGTTGGCGAAGCACCGATAACCCCGGATTTTGTATTAAAGCTGGGCTGGGCTGCCGGTAAAGTATTGGCAAACAATAATCGTGGCAAGGTTGTCATTGGTAAAGATACCCGCATTTCCGGTTATATATTTGAATCCGTACTGGAAGCGGGTCTGGCTGCTGCAGGTGTGGATAGCCTGATGCTCGGACCGATGCCAACACCTGCCATCGCCTATCTTACGCGTACCTTGCATGCAGATGCAGGAATTGTGATCAGTGCATCGCACAATCCCTTTTATGATAATGGCATTAAATTCTTTTCCAGCCGTGGAACAAAACTGGCAGATGAAATCGAGTTGGCAATTGAGGCTGAACTGGAAAAAGAAATAACCTGTAATGATTCTGCAAACCTTGGCAAGGCAGAACGAATAAATGATGCCGAAGGGCGCTACATTGAATTTTGTAAGAGTACCATACCGCATACCGTCGATCTAAGTGGTATGAAAATTGTTATTGATTGTGCCAACGGTGCAACCTATAAAGTGGCACCACATGTATTTCATGAATTACGCGCAAATGTAATCAGTATTGGTGTCAAACCGAACGGAACCAATATTAATGATGAATGTGGTTCGACGAAGCCTGCGCAATTGCAACAAGCGGTGCTGGAGCATCAGGCTGATCTGGGGATTGCCTTCGATGGCGATGGTGATCGACTTATCATGGTCGACAAGCACGGTAACCTGGTTGATGGTGATGAACTGCTCTATGTGATTGCCATGGAGCGACTTAGCAGCAATCAATTAATCGGTGGTGTGGTCGGCACGTTAATGTCAAACCTTGGGTTTGAGCATGCCTTGCAACGCAAAAACATTTCTTTTACGCGCGCCAATGTTGGCGATCGCTATGTGATGGAACAATTGCTGGCTAATGATTGGCGACTGGGTGGTGAAAATTCTGGCCATATCATTTGTCTGGATCGTACTACGACTGGTGATGGGCTGATCTCGGCCTTGCAGGTTATTGCTGCCATGGTTCATAGTGGCAAGCCGCTGCACGATCTGATTGCAGACGTTGAAAAATATCCGCAAGTTTTGGTCAATGTCAGGTTAAGTAAAAAAGTCGACGTGTGCCTATTGCCAGCCGTGCAGGATGCAGTGAAACAGGCTGAAGCTGAGCTTGCCGAGAAAGGCCGGGTACTGTTGCGCGCTTCTGGTACCGAGCCATTAATCCGCGTGATGGTGGAAGGGCAAAACGATGTGCTGGTGCAAAATCTTGCAGAGCAAATTGCCAGCGTCGTCAAAGATGCGGTTGATGCAAGCTGATAGTTAGCGATTGTCCACCGTATGTGATTGAAAATAAATGATAAATCAACCTGTACAAAAAACCGACTCACAGTAAATTGTTGATTTATTGGGCGCTTAAAGGTAAGCTTGCGCGCTCCAAAATGTCTATGAAAAATGAGGAAAAGCAATGCGACAACCGATAATCGCGGGAAACTGGAAAATGAATGGCTCACGCGAGAGCATTACGACTTTGTTAGCCGGAATTAAAGCCGGAATCGGTGACGTCAAAAAGGCGGAAGTCGCAGTATGTGTACCTTATATATATATCCCCATGGTAAGTGAGGCACTTGCCGGCACGACCATCGCATGGGGCGGACAAAATTTAAGTACTGAAGCCGCTGGCGCATTTACGGGTGAAATATCGGCTGCCATGTTACTGGATTTCGGTTGTAAATATGTCACCGTTGGCCATTCCGAGCGTCGTACCTTGTATGGTGAAACCGATGAATTGGTGGCGAAAAAATACGGTGTTGCACTCGCGGCAGGATTAACGCCCATTCTTTGTATTGGCGAGACGCTGGAAGAGCGTGAAAAGAATATCACCGAAGAAGTTTGTGCACGCCAGATTCAGGCAGTAATCGATATGCACGGCATTGCTTCGATTGGTAAAGGTGTCATTGCCTATGAACCTGTCTGGGCAATTGGTACCGGCAAGACAGCCTCACCGCAACAAGCGCAGGATGTGCATGCCTTTATTCGTGGCATGATCGCAAAGCAGGATAAAGCGGTGGCTGACGGTGTGCGTATTCAATACGGTGGCAGTATGAATGCAGCGAATGCAGCTGAATTACTTGCTATGGAAGATATCGATGGTGGCTTGATCGGTGGTGCGTCACTGAAAGCCGAAGATTTTTTAACAATTTGTAAGGCGGCAGGTTAGTCAATTAATTGATCCGCTGAAAATTTAATTCAGGTACCTATATGTTACAACAAATTTTGTTAATCGTTCATGTGCTGATAGCTGCGAGCATCGTCGGCCTGATATTAATGCAGCAAGGTAAAGGTGCGGACATGGGCGCAGCCTTTGGTTCAGGGGCATCCGGAACAGTATTTGGTTCGCGAGGTTCAAGCAATTTCCTGACACGCGCAACAGCAATTCTGGCAACATTGTTTTTTCTTAGCAGCCTGACCCTGTTTGTTCTTGCAACACAGACCAAAGCTCCTACAAGTATTGTCGATAAACTTGAAAATACCAAAGTAGAAAAAGTCATGCCTGGTAAAAATGAAGCAAATTCTGAAGTACCGGTTGCCGACGATAAGGCTGTGGAAACAGCTCCCGCTGAATCAACAGGCAAGTCTGTTACACCAGCGAAAAAACCTGTTCAATCAGATGTACCCGTATCTGAATAAAAATTAAATTTTAACGAAAGGGATAGTTGTCGTTTGGGCGCTGTCCCTTTTTTTGAATATCCAAACAAAGCCGAAGTGGTGGAATTGGTAGACACGCTATCTTGAGGGGGTAGTGGGGCAACCCGTGCGAGTTCGAGTCTCGCCTTCGGCACCATATTTATTTCCAAACCCGTTACAAATTAACACGATTGTGATTTACTTTGTGAATGCGTTCACATTGCCTGTTTGTATACGGAACACTCCTGTCTCCCTTACTGATGAAAAAGCTGGTAGGGAAGTTGCCAGCCAGCCAACCCGCGCATATAAAAAATTATAAAGCCGTGTTTTTTACACATCGACATTACCCTGGATTAACTATAAAGCGTAATGCCATTACAGCAGGTCGTGTATATACGAAATTATCACGCAAACAAATCAGAGTACTCGATGACTATGAAGGAACAGAGTACAAGCGTGAACTGATTAAAATTTATCTTGAAAATAATGAGGTGAAAGTATGCTGGATATATATAACCAAACAACACTCTCAGCGGATATTATCACTGTTGCCGTGGGATAAATACGATGCAGACAGGATTTGATTGCTGATTCTTGTATCCATACTACCAAAATTAAATTGTTTTTATATTCGTATGCAAAAATAGTTAACTGGTTAAATAAAAGACATATGAACAAGCAATCATATTTATATAATTTATTAATCGGCTTTTACGATTAAAACGATTAAAAAATCAGGTTAACAAAACCTGAACGGCCTTCTGATTTTTGTAACTATTATGTTGCGTCGAACACAGATTTATCTATGATGTGTTCCAAGATATCTTGATTAACAATGGTATCGACCTGGCCATAACGGTCGGATACAAAAAACTAACCTTTGGGAATATATAGATGAAAAAATCAATGTTTAAAGCAATGATGGCAACAGTAATTTTGGCGTTTGCTATGCAAGGTGCGGCATTTGCAAAAGCAAAATGTAAAGGTATGGAAGAAGGTAAATGTTCTGCAGCAAAAGAATGTAAATGGGTAAAAGAATATGCCAAGAAAGATGGTAAAAAAGTAGCTGCACATTGCAAATCTAAATCCAAAAAGAAAAAAGCTAAAAAAGAAGAAACAAAAAAGTAATCTGATTTAGCCAAAGAAAAATATAAAAGGGCGGTATATGTACCGCCCTTTTTTTATTGTAAAAAAATTATAATGGCCAGCCGGTATTGCCGCTTGTTTTGCCTCGGCCAGCTTTACACTAGTTGACTGTAATGCAACATTTTAAACCTTTATAATAAGCAAGAAAGAAGATATATACTCTTAAAATCACAACTGAAGAAAAGTTAAATTGTCATTATTTGAAAACGGAATAATGCCGCTTTCAAAGTAAATATATTTATATTCAGGAGAGATTTTGAATTTTAAGATCGTGAAGATTAGTTACATCAAGCGCTGCTGCAGCGATTAAAATCGTTCTAAAATTAGTTTCTATCAGTTACGAATACTAAATACAAGTAGTAAGTGTTTTTCTTTGAATTGTCTCTGCGACTAAAAGTACGTAAAATAATCACAGGCTGATTGGACAAAATCCAGAATGGGTAATAATCGAGACAGTCGAGTACCGGTAAATAATTTTATTGTGTAGCTTTGTAAAGCTTGTTTGATAGGGGTATCAGGCATCAGGTTGAACACACTAATTTGTGGGAGAAATTCACATGGGTCGTAGAAATTTCACTCGAGTGCTTGCGCGCTCGTTATTCATAATATCGTGTATATTATCCTTTAATTCAGTTGCGGTTGCCGAGCTTCAACCTGTGTTGCCGGATTTAACAGGTATTGTTAAAGACAAAAACTGGGCAATTGTACTTGGTAAAGCCTTGTTCTGGGATCAGCAAGTTGGCAGTGACGGCGTGGCATGTGCCAGTTGTCATTTCAGTGCTGGCGCTGATAGCAGAGTAAAAAATGCAACAAGCCCGGGGCTGGCAGGCATACCTGTTGATACCATGTTCGGTGCTGTAGAACCTGTCTCAATATCTGGAATGATGAAATCCGGGAATTCCGCAGGTAGTAACTACACGTTGCTTGCTGAAGATTTTCCGTTTCATCTACTCAGTGACCATGCTGATCGTAACTCGACTATCTTGTTCAGCACGAACGACCGCGTTTCCTCGGCCGGATCATTTGAGACTTCTTTCAGCAGGGTCAAGAAGCGTGGAAATTCTATCGATAAATGTAATGAGTCTTCGGCTGATCTGTATCATGCGAATGGATACCCTGCACGTATGGTTGCGGCGCGGAATACGCCGACCATGATTAATGCGGTGTTTAATTTCCGTAATTTCTGGGACGGACGAGCCAGTAATACATTCAATGGTGTCGACGTATTCGGCATGCGTGACATCAATAATAATCCCAAAGCACGTATTCTGGTCTCAACGGGCAAGAAAACTGCCAGTTTGGAAGCGCTGGCAATTAAAAACGCGAGCCTGGCATCACAGGCTGTTGGACCACCATTGAGTAACTTTGAAATGTCATGTGGTGGTCGCATATTTGCTGATTTGGGCCGCAAGATGTTAAAACGTGTACCGCTTGCGCTGCAGGCTGTTCATGCAACTGACAGCAGTTTTGGTGTAAATGGACCCTTTGGTGATCTGCGGACAGCTAAAGGCAAAGGTCTGGCAAAACAACATTTGTATGCCAATTTGGTTGAAAAAGCCTTTGATGAAAAATACTGGCAAACCAAAGGTAAATTTACGATTACCGAAGGTGGTCAACTTATTGAAGACGATGCAGGGCATACACAAAAAGAACTTAATTTTTCCATGTTCTGGGGTTTGGCAATCATGCTCTATGAATCAACGCTGGTTTCTGATGACAGCGCATTTGATCAAGGTGTACTGACAGCAGAAGAAGATCTCGGTCGGCAAATTTTTAGCAGTTTTGCCCCGGCAACTGCGCCGGTACCGGGAGGCCGATGTGCCGGTTGTCATAGTGGCGCGTTGTTCTCATCTGCCACCATCAATCCACTGACAGCTACGTTCAAAGAGTTGGATCGCATTCCTGCGCCAGCAGGCGGAAAAGCAGAAGCGCTTCAGGATACGGGCTTTTTTAATGTAGGTGCTCGCCCGGTAAATGAAGATGTCGGATTAGGCGGACTGGATCCGTACGGGTATCCATTATCGTTTTCACGCCAAATGCTCGGCTCCATAGATGGTGGTGTGAAACAGGATGATTTTAGCCAGCAAGCGTGTGATTTGGGTAGCGGTGGCCGTGGACGACCATTTGAAGAGTGTAAAAATGGTGGAACGGGTGTAGGTATCGATACCTCGGCGGAACGTGTTTTGATTGATGGTGCATTTAAAACACCCAGCCTGAGAAATGTGGCGCTAACGCCGCCATACTTCCACTTTGGCGGTTTCTCAACGTTGCGACAAGTGGTCGAGTTTTATAACCGTGGCGGCAATATTCGTGACCATGCGATTGTCGATCCCGGTTCAGGTAAAACGGGTAACACGAGTGGAACAGGACCGCTTGGCCAGTCATTAATTGAAGCAGATGGAACAATCGCGGGAGCAGACCAGGGCAACAATTCAACCATTACGCCGCTCGGTTTGAATGATGAGCAAATTGATGCAGTAGTGGCCTTTTTGAAAACATTGACTGATCCTCGCGTACAGTGCGATAAAGCGCCGTTTGATCATCCTGAATTACATATCGCCAATGGTCATTTGGGACGGGATGTTAAAAAACTGACAATTGTTGGTCAAAAAGGCAGGAAAGATGGTCTGGCCGATGACATCGTATTTACTTTACCTGCCGTCGGTGCGAATGGCTATACACCTTCATCCGGGTATTGTATCCCGAATGCGGGCGATTTATTTGCGCCGGGAATGGGTGGACGTGTAGGCGATACATCGCGCTAATACCTGAAAAATCGTTTAGAGGATAATAAACAGATGGCCGGTTAATTCCGGCCATCGTCTTTCTGGCAGATACCAGCTAAGGACAGTACATATTCTCTCGCATGGAATCGTTCCAAGCTGCTCACAAATACAATATCAAGCGTCCTGCTTTATGTGGTGAGGTTCATGTTAAAAGCCGCGATATTGCGTAGCTTGGCATAAACGCAGCCAAACCCTTCAAATTCTTGATAAAATCACTTGAAACGAATTTTTTTATACCTGCAAAAAATCACGTAATACCTTGATTTACAATGATTTATTTAATTTGTCAAACTTGACATGGTAGATGCCCCAGCCTAGACTGGCTCGGCTTTACAGAAGTGTGACATGCACAGCAAAATAGGTAGCTCGAACCAGCTTTAGTACCAGGCTTGGAATCTACTGAATATAACAACTATTAGGGAGTCAGCATGTTAGAGAACTATCTGCCTGTGCTCATTTTTATTGTGATGGGCATAGTGGTCGGTGTTGTGATGATAACATTGGGCTTTGTGCTGGCGCCCAATAAACCCGACAGTGAAAAATTATCTCCTTACGAATGTGGTTTTGAAGCATTCGAAGACGCGCGGCTGAAATTTGATGTGCGTTACTACCTTGTCGCTATACTCTTTATAATTTTCGATCTTGAAATTGCGTTTTTATTCCCGTGGGCTGTTGTTCTGGACGAAATTGGTTTGTTCGGACTGGTAGCAATGTTTATATTTCTCGGGATTCTTGTGATCGGTTTCATTTACGAATGGAAAAAAGGAGCGCTGGAATGGGAATAGAAGGTGTCTTCAAAGAAGGCGTTGTCACCACTACGGCTGACAAGTTAATTAACTGGGCGAGAACGGGTTCCATGTGGCCAATGACATTTGGCCTGGCATGTTGTGCGGTTGAAATGATGCACGCTGCGGCGTCGCGTTACGATATCGATCGCATGGGTATTATTTTCCGTCCCAGTCCTCGCCAATCAGATGTAATGATTGTGGCTGGTACGTTGGTAAACAAGATGGCACCTGCGTTACGCAAGGTATATGACCAGATGGCTGAGCCACGCTGGGTGATTTCGATGGGTTCCTGTGCCAATGGTGGTGGCTACTACCATTACTCTTATTCTGTGGTTCGTGGTTGCGACCGAATCGTTCCCGTCGATGTGTATGTGCCGGGATGTCCACCAACGGCAGAAGCGTTGCTCTATGGCATATTGCAATTACAAAACAAAATCAGACGCACCAATACCATTGCCCGTACCGCATAACAATTATTATGTCTAACTATTATATAAAGCTGGCAGAGAAAATTCGTGAACGATTGGGCACGAAAATTACCGATTGTGTCGTTGCCTTCGGCGAAGTCACGGTGATCGTGAACAAGGACAATCTGCTTGAGGCTTGCGAAATCTTGCGTGACGATCCGGTTTTGCATTGTGAAGAATTAATGGATGTCGCAGGCATCGATTATCAGGATTACTCTGAGGGTAACTGGGAAGGACCGCGTTTCGCTGTGGCTTACCAGTTACTGTCCATTTCAAACAACCACCGTATTCGTGTGAAAGCATTTACTGACGGCGAGCCACCGGTTATTGATTCGGTTATCGGCATCTGGGCAAGTGCCAACTGGTTTGAACGTGAAGCGTTTGATTTGTTCGGTATTGTTTTTGAAGGACATCCGGATTTGCGCCGCATTCTGACCGACTATGGTTTTGTCGGACATCCATTCCGCAAGGATTTCCCGCTCATCGGCAAGGTCGAGATGCGCTATGACCCGGAACAGCGTCGCGTAATTTATCAGCCTGTATCTATTGAGCCACGCATTAACCAGGTTCGTATTATTCGCGATGATCATCGTTACGCCGATCGTGATGATGTTCTCACCGGGAGTGGAGATAGTAATGCCTGAAATACGTAATTACACGATTAACTTTGGTCCGCAACATCCGGCTGCGCATGGTGTGTTACGTCTGGTTCTGGAAATGGACGGCGAAGTCGTGCAACGCGCTGATCCACATATCGGCTTGTTGCATCGCGCCACAGAAAAACTGGCCGAGTCCAAACCGTATAATCACAGTATCCCGTATATGGATCGGCTCGATTATGTCTCGATGATGTGCAACGAACACGGTTATGTACTGGCGCTGGAAAAAATGCTCGGTGTCACGCCGCCAGTTCGTGCGCAATATATTCGCGTTATATTTGATGAAATCACACGCATTCTGAATCACCTGATGTGGATTGGTACGCACGCGCTGGACGTTGGTGCGATGACCATGTTTCTTTATGCATTCCGTGAGCGTGAAGATTTGATGGATATGTACGAAGCGGTATCGGGTGCGCGTATGCATGCCGCGTATTACCGGCCAGGTGGCGTTTATCGTGATTTGCCAAACAGCATGCCACGCTACAGTCAAACAAAATACAAGAATGCCAAAGATACAGCCCGAATGAACGAGGCACGTGAAGGTTCACTGCTGGACTTTATTGAAGATTTTACCAACCGTTTCCCGGCTTATGTCGACGACTACGAAACCTTGTTAACGGATAATCGAATCTGGAAACAACGCACGGTTGGCATAGGTGTGGTCACACCTGAGCGAGCGTTGCAGTTAGGATTTACGGGACCGATGTTGCGTGGTTCCGGCATCGAATGGGATATACGTAAAAAACAACCTTATGAAGTCTACGATAAACTGGATTTTGATATCCCGGTTGGTGTGGAAGGTGATTGTTACGACCGTTATCTCGTGCGCATGGAAGAGTTTCGCCAATCAAACCGAATCATTCAGCAATGTATTAAATGGCTGCGCGCCAATCCGGGCCCGGTCATGCTCGAAGACCACAAACTCTCACCACCAAATCGTGAAGAAATGAAAGGTGATATGGAATCACTGATACATCACTTTAAACTTTTCACAGAAGGGTACACTTTGCCAAAAGGTGAAGTCTATACCGCTATCGAACATCCCAAGGGCGAGTTTGGAATTTATCTTATGTCAGATGGTGCTAACAAACCTTATCGATTGAAAATTCGTGCGCCAGGTTTTCCACATCTGGCAGCAATGGATGAAATGGCAAAAGGCCATATGCTCGCTGATGTTGTTGCAATTATCGGTACCATGGATATCGTATTTGGGGAAATTGATCGATGATTCTGCAAAAAGCAAAAGATGCCGGAAAAATCAGTCTTATTTCCGCCGAATCGAAACAGGATATTGATCGCTGGATTGCAAAATATCCCGAAGACAGAAAACAGTCGGCTGTGATGGCCGCATTGCGAATAGTACAGGACCAGAATGGTGGTTACTTGTCACAGGATTTAATTGAAGCCGTTGCCGAGTATCTGGATATGGAAGCCATCGCCGTTTATGAAGTGGCAAGCTTTTATTCCATGTATGAGCACAAGCCGGTTGGTAAATACAAGATTTGTGTTTGCACCAATATTTCCTGCATGTTGTGTGGTTCTGATAAGGTCGTTTCTCATTTGCAGGACAAGCTGGGCATAAAATTTGGTGAAGTAACTGCTGATGGCAAGTTTTCACTTAAAGAAGTTGAATGCCTTGGTGCATGTGTCGATGCACCCATGTTCCAGATTGGTGAGCAGTACTATGAACGACTTACACCGGAAAAGATCGACAAAATATTGGCTGGATTAAAATAGGTTAAAGGCGAGTAATGAATTTTTCTGTAACACAATCCGGATGCAATTATAAAGGAGCGCAAGCATGACAAACGAAGTGTGCTTCCGTACCATGCATCTGGATAAACCCTATACGCTCGAAAGCTACAAGAGTGTTGGCGGGTATGAAGTGTGGCAAAAGATATTAAAAGAGAAAACGCCGCCGGAAAAAATTATTGAAGAGTTAAAAACATCTGCACTTCGTGGTCGTGGTGGTGCAGGATTCCCCACCGGTCTGAAGTGGAGTTTTATGCCACGGCAGGCACCGGGTCAAAAATACATTGTTTGCAATTCTGATGAAGGTGAGCCGGGTACGTGTAAAGATCGCGATATCATGCGCTTTAATCCGCACCAGTTAATTGAAGGGATGGCGATAGCCGGATATGTCATCAGTGCGACAGCAGGGTATAACTATATTCGTGGCGAATTTTGGGAACCATACCGTCGATTTGAAGATGCGCTCGAAGAAGCCTACAAAGCAGGGTTGCTGGGCAAGAACATCTCCGGCTCCGGCGTGGATTTCGATTTATATTCGCACCTTGGTGCGGGCGCATATATTTGCGGTGAAGAAACTGCGCTGCTTGAGTCGCTGGAAGGCAAGAAGGGCCAGCCACGATTTAAACCACCGTTTCCTGCCGGGTTCGGTTTGTATGGCAAACCAACAACAATTAACAATACCGAAAGTCTGGCATCGGTCCCGGTCATTTTACAAAAAGGCGGCCAGTGGTTTCTGGAACTTGGCAAACCCAATAATGGTGGGACAAAATTATTTTGCGTGTCGGGTCATGTAAATAATCCGGGTAATTTTGAAGTACCCCTGGGCACACCGTTTGCCGATTTACTCGAGATGGCCGGCGGTGTACGTAAAGGACATAAATTAAAGGCTGTTATTCCGGGCGGATCATCGGTACCGGTACTACCCGCTGACATCATTATGGATACAGACATGGATTATGATTCATTGGCAAAAGCCGGTTCCATGCTGGGTGCAGGTTCAGTGATCGTGATGGATGATTCCACCTGCATGGTGAACGCGCTTGCACGTCTGTCGCACTTTTATTATGAAGAATCGTGCGGACAATGTACGCCGTGTCGTGAAGGTACCGGCTGGTTGGCGCGTATCATACATCGAATCGAACATGGCAAGGGTACGCAAAAAGATCTGGATGTACTCGATGATATTGCCGGACGCATTATGGGCAGAACGATTTGTGCGCTGGGTGATGCGGCCGCCATGCCGGTACAAAGTTTTCTGAAACATTTTCGGGATGAATTTCAGTATCATATTGACCATGGCAAGTGCATGGTGTGATGACTATACGTGACTGTGAGTAACGAAGAAGAAATGATTAATATTGAGATAAATGGCATACCTCTTGAAGTGCGTGAAGGTTCGATGATTATCGAAGTAGCTGACGACGCAGGTATTACTATCCCTCGATTTTGTTACCACAAAAAATTATCTGTGGCAGCGAACTGCCGCATGTGTCTTGTTGAAGTAGAGAAAGCGCCGAAACCACTTCCAGCCTGTGCAACGCCCGTGATGGAAGGAATGAAAGTATTTACCAAATCGAAAAAAGCCATTGAGGCACAAAAAAGTGTCATGGAGTTTTTGCTGATTAACCATCCGCTGGATTGTCCGATTTGCGATCAGGGTGGGGAATGTGAATTGCAGGATATCGCGATGGGCTTTGGTAACAGTGCGTCGCGCTATACCGAGCAAAAACGTGTTGTTGGCGATAAAAATATCGGCCCACTCATTTCAACTGAAATGACACGTTGTATTCACTGCACACGCTGTGTCCGGTTTGGTCAGGAAATTGCCGGCATTATGGAGTTAGGTGCGGCAGGTCGTGGCGAGCATACTCGCATTGGAACCTATATCGCGCGCACTGTTGATTCTGAAATGTCCGGAAATGTTATTGATTTATGTCCGGTCGGTGCACTGACTTCCAAACCCTATCGATACCATGGACGTCCATGGGAAAATACGCATCACGACAGTATAGCGCCGCACGATTGCATTGGTTCCAACATCAGTGTGGAAACGCGTCGTAATGAAGTCATGCGTGTACTGCCAAAAGAGAACGAAGCAATTAATGAAATGTGGCTGTCGGATCGGGATCGTTTCAGCTATTGCGGTCTGACGAGTAACGATCGCCTGACGCAACCTATGCTAAAGCAGGGCGATGAATGGGTGACAACAGACTGGCAAACCGCATTAAATTATGCCGTCGAAGGTTTAAAAACAGTCATAGATAAATCGGGCGCAGACAAGATTGGTGCATTGGTTTCGCCAAGCGCAACACTGGAAGAAATGTATTTGTTACAAAAGCTGCTGCGTGGCTTGGGCAGTAATAATATCGATCATCGCTTACGCCAACTGGATTTTTCAGATCAGGTTAACGCGCCGACATATCCCACGCTGGGCATTAATGTTGCAGAACTGGAAACGATAGATTCAGCACTGCTGATTGGTTCATGCATACGAAAAGATCAGCCAATTGCAGCACACCGACTTCGCAAGGCTTCGCGTAAAGGCGCGAGCATTATGGCCGTCAATACGCTCGCGTATGACTTTAATTTCAGAGTGTCAGCCAGTATTGTGTCTGCGCCACAGAATTTTGTTGCCGACTTGTCAGGTATAGTTAAGGCCTTGCTTGAGACAGGCGCAAATGCCTCCGAATTAAAAGGTTTGCCTGAGCTCGTTAAAAATACCCCGGTAACAGAAACGCAAAAACTGATTGCAGAAAATTTACTTAAAGCACAAAACGGTATCGTAATTCTTGGCACGCAAGCGCATATGCAGGAACAGTTTGCTGCAACACGTGCACTCGCGCATGCCATTGCGAAACTGGCAAATGTCAGTGTTGGTTATTTACCCGATGGCGCCAACAGTGTGGGTGCGTGGCAAGTCGGTGCTGTTCCCCATCGCGTACTGGGTGGAGAACCCTGTTCGACGATTGGAAAGAATACCCATGAAATGTTAACAACAGATATGAAGGCATTCGTACTGTTAGGCATTGAGCCGGAACTGGATACTGCGCTGGCTGCACAATCATTACAGGCTATGAATGATGCAGATTTTGTCGTCAGTTTAAGTGGTTTTATGACAGACTCGATGCGAGCCTATGCCGATGTGGTGTTACCTATGGCAATATTTACCGAGACATCCGGCACGTATGTCAATATCGAAGCCAAACCACAAAGCTTTCAGGCCAGTGTCACGCCTGGCAGTGATATTCGCCCCGCATGGAAAGTGTTACGGGTTCTGGGTAACCTGTTTGCACAAGCCGGATTTGAGTATGTAACAATTGATGATGTGCGCCGTGAAATTGAAAGCAAGTTATCCGGTATGACGCGTGCTGATTATCAATGGCAGTGTCCCGCTACATTAGCAGCGAGCAGAGATCTGAGCCGCATCGGCTATTTGCCGATATATGCGATCGATGCATTGGTACGTCGTTCAGCACCGTTACAAAAAACTGGTGACGCCCTGACATCCGGTATTTATATCAATAGTCAGACAGCAAAAGCACAAAACCTGGCAGAAGGACAAACTGCTTCGGTGAGTCAGAATGGCTACAAGGTAACATTGCTGGTGTTTGTGAATGATGCCATTCCGGTAGATAGTGCTTTTATTCCGTCTGCAACTAACGATGTGATTGGACTGGGTGCGAGTTTTGGACACATCGAGCTGAGTGCAAATTAAAAGGTAGTGTATTTTGATTGAATGGTCTTTAAATATTATTAACGGCATTGCAGGCATCTTCCCGACACCTGTGCAGCCTGTTGTCGCTATTCTTATCAAGATTGTAATATTGGTAGTACCACTGATGTTGGCGGTTGCCTATACCACCTATGCGGAAAGAAAAGTTATCGGTGCCATGCAATCACGCATGGGGCCAAATCTGGTCGGGTTCTTCGGTTTTCGGTTATGGGGACTGGGTCAGCCAATTGCTGATGCAGTCAAGCTCATGTTCAAGGAAATCATTATTCCAACCGGGTCGAATCGGTTCTTATTTCTTGTTAGTCCAATCTTGTCCATTGCGCCTGCGTTAGCGGCGTGGGCGGTCATGCCTGTGGCACCTGAAATGGTGCTGGCCGATGTGAATGCGGGTTTGCTTTACATTCTGGCAGTGACATCATTAGGTGTTTACGGTGTGATCATTGCTGGTTGGGCGTCGAATTCAAAGTATGCGTTACTTGGTGCGATGCGTTCGGCAGCACAAATTGTGGCATATGAAATCGCCATGGGTTTTGCCCTGGTTGGTGTATTAATGGCAGCAGGTAGCCTTAATCTGGGTGACATCATTGCGGCGCAAAAAGGTGGTGTCGTTAACTGGTTCTGGTTACCGTTACTGCCCTTATTCCTTATATATTATATATCGGGTGTCGCGGAAACCAACCGTGCACCATTTGACGTTGCAGAAGGCGAGTCAGAAATTGTGGCCGGTTTTCATGTCGAATATTCCGGCATGGCCTTTGCGGTATTTTTCCTCGCTGAATATGCGAACATGATTCTGATTTCAGGTTTAACGGCGATCATGTTTTTTGGTGGCTGGATGTCGCCAATTCCCGAAAGCTGGGGATGGCATGACGTCAGCGTGATCGGCCTGGTGATGGGGCATGGTATTCACTGGTTTCTGATCAAGGCATCCTTCTTCCTGTTTTGCTTTTTATGGTTTCGCGCAACGTTCCCGCGTTATCGTTATGATCAGATTATGCGGCTGGGATGGAAAGTCTTTATTCCGATTACGATTGTCTGGATAGTTGTGATTGGTGTTGCGCGCCATTTTAACCTCGCGCCATGGTGGGGATAAGCATATGAAGCCCGTACAACAGTTTCTAAAAAGCCTGTTTCTGATTGAACTGGTAAAAGGTTTAAAAGTTACCGGGCGACATTTGTTCTCGCGCAAGGTGACTTTGCAATATCCGGAAGAACGCGCACCTGCATCACCTCGTTTCCGTGGCCTGCATGCCTTGCGTCGTTATCCAAATGGTGAAGAACGTTGTATCGCATGCAAGTTATGTGAAGCAGTGTGCCCGGCGCTGGCGATTACCATTGAATCAGAGCAGCGTGATGATGGGACACGGCGTACGACCCGATATGATATTGACCTGACGAAATGTATATTTTGCGGGTATTGTGAAGAATCTTGTCCGGTCGATTCAATTGTTGAGACACATATCTATGAGTATCACGGCGAAGAGCGTGGCGATTTATATATGACAAAAGAAAAACTGTTGGCGATAGGTGACAAGTACGAAGCAGAAATTGCAGAGCGACGCAATGCTGATTCGGATTATCGATAATAACTCGACAATAATTAAGAAAAATAACAGGAACTAGTTACAGTAATGGGTGTAGAAAAATTCATATTTTACGTATTTGCGTTTATGACGATTGCCAGTGCAACACTCGTCATTACTGTACGTAATCCGATTCAGGCAGCATTGGCGCTGGTCTTGACATTTTTCTCCAGCGCCGCGATCTGGATGTTGCTGGAAGCAGAATTTCTGGCGATTACACTGGTGCTTGTTTATGTCGGCGCGGTAATGGTGTTGTTTCTGTTTGTTGTCATGATGCTGGACATAAACCTGACCCGAATCCGGGAAGGTTTTATACGTTTCTTGCCTGTTGGTGTTCTTGTAGCGGGGGTAATGATTGCCTTGCTGGTTATGGTGGTGGGCTCAGATAATTTCGGCCTGATCAAGTTTGCGGAACCGGCACGACATGCCGCTGACTACAGTAATACGAAGGAGCTTGGCCGCCTGCTTTATACCGTCTATGTTTATCCATTTGAAATAGCCGCAGTCATTCTATTGGTTGCGATTGTTGCTGCGATTACGCTGACACTGCGCAGTCGCCCGTTAACTAAATATCAGGAACCTGGCAAACAGATCGCCGTCAAGCGGAAAGATCGTATTCGTATAGTTGAGATGGATTCGGAGTCGAGGAAATAGCATGTTAGCGTTATCAGACTTTTTGATTTTAGGTGCCGTGCTGTTTGGCTTGAGTGTAGCCGGCATATTTCTTAATCGAAAAAATGTCATCATCCTGCTGATGTCAATCGAGTTGATGCTGTTATCTGTAAATGTGAATTTTGTCGCGTTTTCACATTATCTCAATGACACGGCAGGGCAAATATTTGTGTTCTTCATCCTGACAGTTGCCGCCGCTGAAGCGGCTATCGGGCTTGCGATTCTGGTTGTCCTGTTTCGAAGTAAACGCACAATTAATGTCGCAGAACTTGATTCACTTAAGGGTTAATGATTGTGTTTGAAAACATGAAAGCAGTTTATATCTGGGTTGTATTGGCACCGTTAATCGGTTCGATTATAGCCGGGTTGTTTGGCAAGTATGTTGGCCGTGTCGGGGCGCATAGTGCTGCGATACTGGGTGTCGCGATATCCTGTGTTTTATCAATGGTTGCTTTCAAACATATGGTGTTTGATGGCGCGAATCCTTTTAACGAATCTGTTTATACCTGGATGGTGAGTGACGGTATCAAATTCGAGATTGGATTTTTAATCGACAAACTTACCGTTATGATGATGGTGGTGGTGACATTTGTTTCACTGATGGTACATATCTATACCATCGGCTATATGAAAGATGATGCCGGCTATCAGCGCTTCTTCAGTTATATTGCCCTGTTTACGTTTGCCATGCTCATGCTGGTGATGTCGAACAATTTTTTACAGCTATTCTTTGGTTGGGAAGCGGTGGGGCTGGTGTCATATTTGTTGATTGGTTTCTGGTATACAAAACCGACCGCAATTTATGCAAATTTGAAAGCCTTCCTGGTTAACCGGGTTGGCGACTTTGGTTTTCTGCTCGGTATAGCCTGCATACTTATGTACTTTAACAGCCTCGACTATGCCACGATATTTAATAATCTGGACAAGGTGTCCGGGCAGACAATGCAAATCTTGCCGGGCAAAGACTGGTCGGTAATGACCGTCATATGTATTTTGTTATTTATCGGTGCGATGGGTAAATCTGCGCAGGTACCGTTACATGTTTGGTTGCCTGATTCAATGGAAGGCCCGACACCAATATCTGCATTAATCCATGCTGCCACCATGGTGACCGCAGGTATCTTCATGGTCGCGCGTATGTCGCCACTCTTTGAACTCTCTACTACCGCATTAACATTCGTACTGATTATTGGTGCCATAACAGCATTATTTATGGGTTTCCTCGGCTTGATTCAAAATGACATCAAGCGTGTTGTTGCCTATTCGACATTGTCACAGCTTGGTTATATGACGGTCGCATTAGGCGCATCAGCTTATGCGGCAGGCATATTCCATCTGATGACACATGCCTTCTTCAAGGCGTTGTTATTCCTTGGCGCAGGCTCTGTCATTATTGCCATGCATCATGAGCAGGATATGCGAAAAATGGGTGGGCTTAGAAAATATATGCCCATCACCTGGGTTACATCACTCGTCGGTTCGTTAGCCTTGATTGGTACACCATTTTTTGCCGGATTCTATTCAAAAGAATCAATTATTGAGGCAGTAAAATATTCTACAACCCCGGGTCATGAGTATGCATACTGGGCGGTATTGGCTGGTGTGTTTATCACAGCACTCTACAGTTTTCGCATGTACTTCATGGTGTTTCATGGCAAGGAAAGAATGGACGAACACACCCGTTCGCATTTACATGAATCGCCATGGGTTGTCTGGTTGCCACTTGTGCTGTTAGCCATCCCGTCTTTTGTCATCGGCATGATCTATATTGAGCCCATGTTGTTCGGTAATTTCTTTGGTAATGCAATTTATGTCGCGCCAGCACATGATGTACTAAAGAATACGCTGGCAAGTCATTTCCATGGCGCAGGCGCGATGGCACTACATGCGCTGGGCACATTACCGTTCTGGCTGGCTGCCGCGGGGGTTGCAACCGCATGGTACCTGTATATGAAGCGACCGGATATTCCTGCCAAAATTCAGGCCAGATTGTCATGGCTGCATACACTGCTTGAGAATAAATATTATTTTGACAAGTTTAACGATCTGTTTTTTGCAAGTGGTAGCCGTGGTCTGGGCAAAACACTATGGCAGTATGCGGATGTAAAATTGATTGATGGGTTGCTGGTGAACGGCTCGGCCAGTACGGTCGGCTGGATTTCAGGGATTATCCGACATATGCAAACCGGTTTTTTATATAGCTATGCGTTCGTCATGATTCTGGGGCTGACCACATTGCTCGTCATTTTTGTATATAACAAATAAGGTTATTTGAATGTTTGTTGATTGGCCTTTATTAAGTATCGTAATCTGGCTGCCGATTGTCGGTGGCCTGTTAGTGTTGGCGACGGGTAGCAAAAAAAATGCTGTTGAAGCAAAAGTGCTTGCATTGGTCGTTGCACTTACAACCTTTTTGCTGTCAATTCCGCTGTATACAAATTTCATCAAAACAACAGCCGCCATGCAGTTTGTCGAAAAGCATGCATGGATCAAGGCATTTAAAATAAATTATTACCTTGGTGTGGATGGAATTTCCATGCCGTTAATTCTGCTAACGACGTTTACCAGTATCCTGGTTATTCTGGCAGGCTGGGAAGTCATCAAGTTCAAAGCGGCACAATATATGGCGGCTTTTTTAATTATGGAAGGCTTGATGGTAGGTGTGTTTGCGTCACTGGACGGAGCATTGTTTTATGTGTTCTGGGAAGCCATGCTGATACCGATGTTTCTGGTCATCGGTGTCTGGGGTGGGCCAAATCGTGTATACGCAACGATAAAGTTCTTCCTGTATACCTTCCTGGGTTCGGTATTCATGTTGATCGCCTTGCTATATCTTTACAACAAGGCAAACAGTTTTGAAATTCTTGATTTCCATAAATTGCCGATTAAAGATCTGAGCGTACAAATATACATCTTTGTCGCCTTTCTGCTGGCATTTGCAGTGAAAGTGCCGATGTTCCCGGTTCATACATGGTTGCCCGATGCGCACGTTGAGGCACCAACAGGTGGTTCTGTTGTGCTGGCCGCGATAATGTTGAAACTCGGCGCTTATGGATTCTTGAGATTTTCCCTGCCGATTGTTCCCGATGCCAGTCACTATCTTGATGGCATGATGATTGCTCTGTCTCTGATTGCAGTAATTTATATCGGCTTTGTTGCTCTGGTGCAGCAAGATATGAAAAAGCTTATTGCGTATTCATCAATATCACATATGGGTTTTGTGACGCTGGGGTTCTTTATTGTTTTCCAGATTGTGTCGAGCACAGGCAAAACCACTGGCGCTGTAATGGGAATAGAAGGCGCCATGGTGCAAATGATTTCACATGGATTCGTTTCTGGCGCATTATTTTTATGCGTGGGTGTGCTGTATGATCGATTACATAGCAGAAATATTCGTGATTATGGCGGTGTCGCCAAAACTATGCCGACGTTTGCCGCATTCGCCGTTTTGTTCGGAATGGCGAATGCCGGTTTGCCAGGTACATCGGCTTTTGTCGGTGAGTTTATGGTCATTCTGAGTGTGTTTAAGGCCAACTTCTGGTATGCATTTCTGGCTGCGACGACATTAATCCTGGGTGCAGCGTATACATTGTGGATGATAAAGCGGGTTATATTTGGCGATATTGGTAACAAGAAGGTCGCCGCACTGACTGATATCACGGCTCGTGAATTTGTGATTCTGGGGACACTCGCAGTCATGGTTCTGCTTTTTGGTATCTGGCCAGCACCGTTGCTTGAAGTAATGGAAGCCAGCACGGCCAATCTTGTGCAGCACATATTACAGAGCAAATTATAAATTAACTGTTTTTATTGGATTATCTGAAATGAATTTTACAATACCCAATGTGATGCCAGCTTTGCCAGAGATATTTTTGCTCACAATGACTTGTGTTGTATTGATTGCAGATTTATTCATAAAACAAACATCGCGTGGTGCAACGTATATGCTTGCACAATCGAGCCTGGTTATCACTGCATGCATTACGCTGGCAACCTTCGCGACTGGGGATACCATTACCTTTAATGGTATGTTTATCCGCGATCCAATGAGTGATGTATTAAAGCTGGGTATATATATCGCAACAATTGTTGTATTTCTGTATGCAAAAAGTTACCTGATAGCCCGGGATGTCTTTAAAGGCGAATTCTATGTGCTCGGGTTATTTGCAGTAGTTGGTATGATGATACTGTCATCAGCGCAAAACTTTTTAACAATCTATCTTGGTCTGGAATTATTATCACTATCACTTTATGCCATGGTTGCCATGCAACGCGATGCAACAAATTCAGCTGAGGCAGCAATCAAGTATTTTGTGCTGGGCGCAATCGCTTCCGGCATGCTGCTATACGGGGTCTCCATGATTTATGGTGCAACTGGCAGTCTTGATTTGGCAACCGTCAGTAAACTGGCCGCATTAAAACAGGACAATATTATACTTATTTTTGGACTTGTCTTTTTGATAATCGGCATAGCATTCAAACTCGGTGTGGCGCCTTTTCATATGTGGGTACCTGATGTTTATCATGGCGCACCAACATCCGTAACCGTGTTTATTGCAACAGCGCCTAAACTTGCTGCTTTTGCGATGTTAATGCGCATTCTGGTAGACGGGCTGGGATCCATGCATGCACATTGGCAAGGAATGTTAATTATTCTGATTATTCTTTCGCTTGGTATCGGTAATATTATTGCGATTGCTCAGGCGAATATTAAACGCATGTTGGCATATTCAGCCATATCACATGTTGGATTTTTATTGCTCGGTATTATTACCGGTACTGCCGCAGGATATTCAGCTGCAATGTTTTATGCGCTGGTCTATGTTCTGATGTCACTAGGTGGATTCGGCATGATAATTTTGCTGAGTTGTAAGGGCTTTGAAGCTGACAACATAGAAGACTTTAAAGGCCTGAATGAACGCAGCCCCTGGTTTGCCTTTGTCATGCTCATATTGATGTTTTCCATGGCCGGTGTGCCGCCTTTTCTTGGTTTCTGGGCAAAATGGTCTGTCTTGCGCGAGGTCGTTGCGGTTGATATGGTGTGGCTTGCTGCCGTGAGCGTCGCTTTCTCGGTTATTGGTGCATACTATTATTTACGTATTGTTAAAATTATGTATTTTGATAAACCTGTTGATATGGCGCCCATCGAGTCAGGCAAGGATATCGCACTCGTATTAAGTGCAAACAGCCTGATTGTTTTGGTTATGGGCTTATCACCTAACCAGTTAATGGCGCTTTGCCAGTCAGTTTTTGCTTTGTAGTTTGCAGGTTTGACACAGTAAATATAAATGAGTTTGAATGATTACATAATTCTGCTGCTCGCCATTGTTTGTGCGAACATACCATGGATATCGCAGCGCTTTCTTTTTGTTATCATACCGGCCAATGGCAAGCGTGAATGGATGCGATTGCTTGAATGGTTAATGTTTTATCTGGTCGTCGGAGCCATTGCCCTCGGGATAGAGAAAAAAACACTCGGTATCATACATCAACAGCAATGGGAGTTTTACGTCACGACCCTTTGTCTGTTTATGGTTTGCGCTTTTCCCGGCTTCCTCTATCGTCATCAGTTGATGCATTTACTGCAACGTAAGTAATTGAAATATAAGGCTAATTACTTTTAAGTTGCTGAATGCACTATAAGAAATATGTGTGACTGCAATTTCCATCTAAATTTAAAATCAAACCGGATTTCTTCCCGAAATCTTGCTAAAATTGATTGCATAATGCAGCAAAATAGCACAATGCAATATGCGAATTCAATTTAAATTCTTCCTGGCCTTCTTACTCTTAACGAGTATCCCGTTATTGATTCTGTTGTTTGGTACCGTTGGCAAGGTCGAGAAAGAAATCGTTACCAGGACAGAAAAAGAATTACTGGCAACCCTGGATAAAATGGCAGGTGAGCTGGAACTTATCCTGAGTAATCAGAAAGCCGTCGCAAGTGGCCTGGCGCGGATACCTGTTATCAAACGATTTGCGCAACTGGCGGTATCCGACCGATTGGCCGACCAACAAAATTACCAGCCGGAGGCGGAAGAGTTGGAGCAGTTTTTTCTCAACTACCAGCATGCTGTATCGAGTATTCAGGCGCTACGATATATCGACAAGTACGGCAAAACACTTGTAAAGGTAAAGGAAGGAAAACCTGTCGAAGCAACGCTGCAAAGTGCTGATTCCAACAAATTATTTATTGCCGATCAATCAAATCGTGAGTTCTTCAAAAATGCAGTAACAAACAAGTATGACGTCGTGATGTCAGATTTTGAACTGGGTCAGGTTGTGCCCAGTGCTGAATTTTGTCCGGCTATGGTTCGCTATTCAGTGCCTATTCGTGATGAAGTTGATGGATTATATGGGGTGTTAGTTATCAACATGTGGGGAACACGACTGGATTCCACGATACGCGCAGCCCTGGGTGGCTATCAGGGGAAAGCCTATCTGATTGAAGTGAGTGATAACAAATACAGAGACGGTATTTATTTATACCACGAAGATAATGAAAAGAGATTCGGTAATCAGCTTGAATCTAAAATCAAGTTTTCTGATGAATTGTTACCCGCGGAGTGGAATCGTATTCGTGAAAACAAAAAGAACGGGACCTTGTTTAAAAATGATGGCACTATGTATTTCTATCATGCACTGAATCCATTTCCTGACCGCAAAACCCGATGGGTTGTCATGATTAAGACCGGAGAAAAGGAAGTATTGGCACCGGTAAAAGCCCTGCGTAGTTCCATAATGTGGTTATTAGGTACCTTGTTGTTAATCAGCTTGTTCCTCGCAACATGGGCTGCCATGCATTTTGCACGACCGGTTCAAAAACTCGCAAACCTGTTAACACAATATGCAGATGGTGAACATGATCTGCGTTATTCGGGTTCAAGACGTGATGAAATTGGAAAGGCAGGTGATGCATTTAACTATCTGGTCAGCAGTCTGGAACATGCAGAAAAAGAACGCGACAGGGCGGAACGTGCTGTTAATCAATCTGAAAGGCTGGCATCACTCGGGCAATTAGCAGCGGGTATCAGTCATGAGATAAACAATCCGTTGATGAATATTAATTCGCTTGCCGCGTTAATCGAAACCTCCGTAACAGATAAAGACAAGCAGGCATTTAGCGATATTAAATTGTTACGAAAGGAAGTTCAGCGATGTGCGCAAATTGTGCAGGGCATTTTAAATTTTTCCCGCAAGAGTGAGCCGAGCTTCAAGGAATTCGACATGGCAGAACTGGTTGTTGAAACGCTGACCTTGTTAAAACATCGAATTGAATCCGCCGATCTGCACCTGGTTACGCAAATTCACTCACCATTAATTATGCGTGGCGATCCAAATTTATTACAACAGGTGCTGGTGAATATTCTGCTGAATGCCATACAAGCATCGCCCGTTAAAAGTAACATCTTTATAACCGCATCAGAAGTGAAATCATTTATCGAAATTGAAATACTGGACGGTGGTAACGGGATTAAAAGTCAGGACGTTGCCAAGGTGTTCGATCCATTTTTTACGACAAAAAGAGAAGGCGAAGGAACCGGTCTTGGCCTGTCAGTAAGTTATGGGATCGTAAAGAGGCATGACGGTGCAATTAATATAGAAAATGCGCAGTCAAAAGGTGTGCGGGTTTCAATTTCCCTGCCAATTGAAGGACCTGTTTCTGATAAGCCTGAAAATTATTCGGATGACAACATTGTTGTCCGTAATGAAGTTGAAGAGGTAAAGTATGTCAACTAAAGCACTAAGAATATTATTTGTCGATGACGATGTTGTTACGTGTAATGTAATGAAAAGAAACTGTGATGCGCTTAAGTATGATTGTGAAATTTTCACAGACGCGAATCAATGTCTTGAAGACTTTTCGCGTAACAGTGCTGATATTGTCATCACCGATCTTCGGATGCCTGGGATGACAGGATTTGAATTGTTAAGTGAATTACGGAGTACCGATACAGAAGTTCCCATTCTTGTTATGACTGGCTATTCATCTGTTGATAATGCAGTAGAAGCTATGAAGCGCGGCGCAACAGATTTTATAAAAAAACCGTTCGATTTTAATGAGCTAAAGCTGATGATAGATCGAGCCATGAAATCTGCGCAGTTAAAAAACGAGAATACATTATTAAAAAAACGACTTACAAGCAAGCGTAACCGGTTTGGTATGATTGGTGATACGCCAGCCATGAAAAGTTTATTCAGCACAATTGAAAAAGTTGCTGAAGTGAGTTGCAGTGTAATTATTACCGGTGAGTCGGGAACAGGTAAGGAATTGGTTGCGCGCGCTTTACATGATTATAGTCCAAGAAAAGATGCGCCATTTGTTGCTGTTGACTGTGGCGCATTGACAGAAACATTACTGGAAAGCGAGTTATTCGGACACGAAAAAGGATCTTTTACCGGTGCCACGCAACGAAAAAAAGGTTTAATGGAACAGGCAAGTGGGGGTACGTTATTTCTTGATGAAATTTGTAATATCAGTGACAGTATGCAAATGAAATTAATGCGTGCGCTGGAATGCAATACGATCATGCATGTAGGTGGTACAACGCCAATTAATATCGATGTCAGAATCATAGCCGCCACCAATCGAGATCTTGAATCAATGGTTGAAAATGGCCAGTTACGGCATGATTTTTATCACAGACTGAATGTGGTCACCATTAAAGTACCTGCACTACGTGAACGTAGAGAAGATATCCCTGCGTTGATAGAAATGTATGTTCAGGAGTTTACTGAGCGTTATGCTCGACGTATTCAGGGATATGACAGTGTTTCGTTAAAACGAATTTGTGAAGCGAACTGGAAAGGAAATGTACGTGAATTACGTAATGTCGTTGAACGCAGCGTCATCCTTGCAGACGGACCGATGCTGTCCTGGCAGGGGAATGACACGGTAACCGAAGAAGTGGAACCACAGACCCTGCATTTCTCTGATGATGCGTTTGTTTCGTTGCTTGAACTGGAACATGAATACATAAATCATGTTTTAAAATGTTGCAACGGCAAGAAAACGGAAGCGGCTAAAGTGCTGGGTATTGATAAAACAACATTATGGCGCAAATTAAGGCGCTATGAGAGTGTAGAAGAAAGGTTGTAAATTACAATTTGCTAATATTTTTTCTTCTGCATATTGCATTAATACTTGATTGTGAAAATATAATAATATACTTATATAAAAACGTATTTTTAATTAACGTTATGATATTCATACAAAAATAAAAGATGTTTACACAGTGGAACGATCTTTGCTCTAATAGCTTTGTTTTCGAAGAAAACTTATGCAAAATTGGTTTAAACCAGGAGGAGAAATACATATGAAATTAACATTCACTAAGGCTGCGATTCTTGCCACCGCAATGCTTGGATTGGGTACAGTTGCTCAAGCCGGTAGCGCGAAGAATGGTTACGATAAGCAAAAAGTTGTTTATCATGTTAACAATATTCATACAGCTACAGGCGCATTGCGTAATGTAAAAAATCATCTGAATGCATTAGGTGACGCAAATGCAGAAATTATCGTTGTTACTCACTCAAGCGGTGCTTTTGCTTTAGTTGATGGCGCAATGGGCAAAAAAGATAAAAAAGGTAAGGCATATAATTTCAATGATCAGGTAGCTGGTCTGGCTAACCGCGGTGTTAAATTCAAAATTTGTGCTAACACCATTCGCGGTAAAAAAATTGATAAAAACAAAATCAATGAAAATGCTGAAATCATTCCTTCAGGTGTTGCGCACGTAGCTCACTTGCAGCAAAAAGGTTATCTGTACGTAAAACCTTAATTAGATTGACTTCAAGTTAATTGGAAACGGGTGCTATGCACCCGTTTTTTTATTCAAAAATATATTTACAGACATAAAAAAAGCGCCCAATGAGGACGCTTTTTTCCATATAGCCTCGATAATGCCAGCTATTTGATTTTCACTTCCGATACACCTTTATCGCCGGTGTTATCAACCCAGGCAATCTTGAAGGTATCGCCTTTTTTGGCGCCCTTGTATCTGAATGACAGGAACGGGTTTTTTGAAACACCAGGTCCCCAGTGACAAGTCAGTATGTTTTTGCCATTATTTTCACAATCCACCTCAGTAATATAGTGGGCCGGAATAGGCTTGTTGGTTGCCTTATCCTTGCGTAAGCCTGTTTCCATTGGATGGAAGATGATAGCTTTTACAACAGTAAAGTCACCATCAATCCAGGCACGAATTTTCATTTTTTTCTTAGCCATGATTAATTCCTCTTAATCAGTCTTGATAGACGAATATGACAGTGATTAACCGCCACAGCCACCTAATGTTACTTTTACCGGCTTTTCAGCTTTGTATAACTTGCCACCAGCCTTGACGATGCAAACAACTTTGGAAGTTTTTGCCATTTTGATACGTGTTGTCACAAAACCGTCTGTGCCTTTCCCTATAAAATAGCTGCAGGACAGGGGAAAAGCGTTTACCGGTACGAATAATGAAATTGATTCAGTATTCGGAATGGCTGATTTAACAGTAACTGATACTACTGCACCATTTTCAGCAATGTCAGGCGCTTCGACTTTTATATCAGCGCTATCACTTGCAGCACCGTTACCGAGGACTTCTTTCATAGCAACATTTATGTCTTTGGTTTTGAAAGCTTTCTCTGGCCAGGCAGCAAGTACATTTCTGGGCGTTAGAAGACCCGCGCCAGCTGCCACCGCAAGGGTCCCTGCAGCCATTGAGGCCTGTAAAAATGTACGTCTTTGTGTATTCATCTATCTCTCCTTCCTAGGAAGACTGTTAATTCTATGCCAATAAGTTAAGGCAAATCTTGTACCACTTGTTATCGGCGAGTAATATCAGTGCTTTAGTCAAATATAGACTTATTTCACCTTTTTTTTGTCTGCAAATTGCAGTATTAGTTGCACGAAAATTTAACAAAATATCGCGATTTGCATTGCGCATTAAATAACCGCGCTAAGTTATTGAGAAAAATAAATTTCTTAGGGCTGATATTAAGCGCGCCTTGTAATCTATGCAAGCTCTGGGTACAATTCGCCCGCGTTACAGATGCGGGGTGGAGCAGTCTGGTAGCTCGTCGGGCTCATAACCCGAAGGTCGTAGGTTCAAATCCTGCCCCCGCTACCACATTTAAAATCACGAAAAGCCTGTTGATTTAACAGGCTTTTTTTGTGGTTATCTCGTTGCGCGATGCGCATAACATGTTATAATTCACGCGATATTGAAGAATGTTTTGAAGTGGGCCTCGAGCCCACTTTTTATTTAGGGCGGCTTTATTATTGAAATTGGCGGAGCATTAAATGGGCAAGCTGGAACAAACAGTTTTTGATTTGCTTGCCCCATCCGTTGAAGCGCTAGGTTATGAGTTATACGGTATAGAGTATTTGCCACAAGGAAAACATTCTTTGTTGCGCATATATATAGATACCGACAGTGAAAATGGCATTCAGCTGGAAGATTGCGAGAAAGTGAGTCGTCAGGTAAGCGGTATTCTTGATGTGGAGGATCCGCTTAATGGACAGTACAGTCTGGAAGTTTCATCCCCTGGAATTGAGCGGCCACTTTTTAACCTCGAGCATTTTGGCCGTTTTATTGATACACGCGTGCGTATCAAGTTGCAGCAAAAACTGGAAGGTAGAAAACATATTACTGGTCTGATTAAAGCCGTTCAGGATGAGGCGGTATTGATAGCAGATGCAGATGACGGTGTTGACAGAATTGTTTTAATGGCCAATGTGGAACGTGCACAGTTAGTTCCAGATTGGGATTAGATTGAAAATTTATTGGTATTAAGCCTGGTAGGAAAGCGAAATGAATAAAGAAATCTTGCTTGTCGTTGATGCGGTATCGAATGAAAAGGGCGTAGAAAAAACGATAATCTTTGAAGCGATTGAAGCGGCATTAGCGATGGCGACAAAAAAACGCTACAACGTGGATATCGATGTGCGTGTGGCAATTGATCGCCAATCAGGTGATTACGATACCTTCCGCCGTTGGCTGGTCGTTGAAGATGATGCAGTGGAACAACCAGAAAGAGAAATCACTCTAAGCGCTGCCTGCTATGACGATGATTCCATCAGTCTTGGTGATTATATTGAAGAGCAAATCGAATCGGTCGATTTCGGTCGCATAGCGGCACAAACAGCCAAACAGGTCATAGTACAAAAAGTACGTGAAGCGGAACGTGCACAAATCGTCGATATGTATGAGAGTAAAATCGGCGAGCTCGTCATGGGCGTCGTCAAGCGGGTCGAGCGCGGGAATGTCTACCTTGACCTGGGCGGAAATGCAGAAGCATTTATTCCGCGTGAAAACATGATTCCTCGGGAAGCCGTTCGTTCTGGTGATCGGATACGCGGATTTTTGAAAGAAGTAAAAACCGAAACACGCGGGCCACAGCTTTTTATCAGTCGAACTGATCCATTGTTTTTAATTGAGCTGTTCAAGATAGAGGTGCCTGAAATTGGCGAAGGTCTCATCGAGATTATCGGTGCATCAAGAGATCCTGGTTCGCGAGCCAAGATTGCTGTTAAAAGTAATGATCCACGAATAGATCCTGTTGGTGCCTGTGTCGGTATGCGTGGTTCACGTGTGCAAGCGGTTTCGAATGAACTGGCCGGTGAACGAATTGATATCGTGCTGTGGGATGAAAACCCGGCGCAATACGTTATCAATGCAATGCAACCAGCGGAAGTTGCATCTATTGTCGTTGATGAAGAAAAAGAAGAAATGGATATAGCGGTACCAGAAGTACAATTGTCCCAGGCAATCGGACGTGGCGGGCAGAATGTTAAACTTGCCAGTGAGCTGACCAAGTGGACCTTGAATGTTATGTCCGAGACCGCAGCAGAAGAGAAAAGTGAAGCGGAAGGTGAGCGTCTTGTAAAAATGTTTATGGACTCGCTGGATGTGGATGATGAAGTAGCGGCAATTCTGGTTCAGGAAGGCTTTTCAAGCATTGACGAAGTGGCCTATGTACCCGTATCAGAGCTGGAAGCCATTGAAGAATTTGATACCGGAATTATCGAGGAATTACGTCAACGCGCAAAAGATATTTTGCTCACTCGTGAAATTTCCAGTGAAGAAGAAATAGATACAGCACCAGCTGATGACCTGCTCAACATGGAAGGTATGGACAAGGAACTGGCATATAAACTGGCGAGTAATGGCGTGATTACGATGGAAGATTTGGCTGAACAGTCAGTTGATGAACTCCTGGACATGGGTGGAATTGACGAAGAGCGTGCAGGTAAACTGATTATGATTGCACGTCAACCCTGGTTCGAAGAAGCAAACGCTGAGTAACATATTGTGTTGTTAGCGGGTAGATGATTGATACAAGAGGTAATGCATGGCAGAAGTAACGGTTAAACAGTTTGCAGAGGTTGTTGGTGTGCCGGTGGATAAATTGCTTGAGCAATTGTCTGAAGCAGGCGTGGGCATCGCCAAATCCGATCAAATGATTTCCGATGCACAGAAAATGGAATTGCTTACCTACTTACGTAACAAGCACGGCGGACAGGAAGAAACTGTTGCAAAAGAACCGAAGAAAATCACTCTCAATCGCAAATCAACCAGCGAATTAAAAACTACTGGTACACGCGGTCAAAGCAAATCTGTCACGGTAGAGGTGCGTAAAAAGCGTACTTATGTAAAACGTAGCGTGGTTGTTGAATCCGAAGAGAAACGCGTCGAACAGGTAAAAGCAGAGCGTGAAAAGCTTGAGCAATCCGTCAAGGATCGTGAAGAAGAAGCAAAGCGTAAGCAGGAAGAACTGGCTGCGCAGGAAGCACAAGCATTAAAAGCACGTGAAGAAGCTGCCCTTGCCAAAGCGGCGGCGGAAGCGGAAGCCGCTGCAGCGCAACAAATTGTCGATGCCACACCTGCAGAAAAGCCTGCCAAGGCAGCAGATACTGACGAGAAAGCAAAGCCCGGCAAAAAAGACAAGCGTAACAAGGACGCGTGGGAAAAACGCGAAGAGCGCGAAGAACGCAAAACCTTGTATGGACGCAAGGAATTACATGTTACGGGTGATAAATCCGGTCGACGTAAACGTAAGCCAAAGAAAACTGTTGGTTCTGTAGCTGGCCAGTCCGAGCATGGATTTACCATGCCGACGGCGCCAATTGTCCGGGAAGTCACCATTCCGGAAACTATTTCAGTCGCTGATCTGGCACAAAAAATGTCGGTTAAAGCGGCAGAAGTTATCAAGGTTATGATGAGTCTTGGTTCCATGGTAACCATAAACCAGGTACTCGATCAGGAAACGGCGTCACTGGTAATCGAAGAAATGGGCCATAAAGCCAAGGTGTTAAAAGAAGATGCGCTTGAAGAAGAGATTCTGGTTGATCAGGATGAGGGTGAGCACACCTCACGTGCCCCCGTTGTTACTATCATGGGACACGTTGATCACGGTAAAACATCCTTGCTTGATTACATTCGTAAAGCGAATGTGGCATCCGGTGAATCAGGTGGCATAACGCAACATATCGGTGCATATCACGTTACCACATCAGCAGGTGAAGTTACCTTTCTTGACACACCTGGTCACGCTGCTTTTACTGCCATGCGAGCGCGTGGTGCGAAAGTTACCGATATTGTGATCCTTGTTGTGGCAGCAGATGACGGTGTTATGCCGCAAACAAAAGAGGCCATTCAGCATGCAAAAGCAGCAGGTGTGCCATTAATAGTTGCAATAAACAAGATCGACAAGGTTGATGCGGATCCGGAACGTGTTAAGAATGAATTAACACAGCATGAAGTTGTTCCTGAAGACTGGGGCGGCGATACCATGTTTGTAAATTTGTCTGCGCATACAGGCGAAGGTGTAGAGAATTTACTGGAAGCGATAAGCTTGCAGGCAGAAGTGCTTGAATTAACTGCTTCGGCTGAGGGTTCTGCGCGCGGCATTATTATTGAGTCTCGATTGGATAAAGGTCGGGGGCCAGTCGCAACTGTGCTAATACAAAAAGGTACCCTGAACAAGGGTGATATTTTGCTGGCCGGACTGGAATATGGTCGTGTACGCGCCATGTTGAATGAGCACGGTGAAACACTGGAGAATGCAGGTCCATCAATTCCGGTAGAGGTGCTGGGTTTGTCCGGTACGCCCAATGCAGGTGACGAAGCAACGGTCGTTGCAAATGAACGTAAAGCCCGCGAAGTTGCATTGTTCCGACAGGGTAAATTCCGTGATGTGAAGATTGCACGACAGCAGGCTGCAAAACTTGAAAACATGTTTTCACAAATGTCAGAAGGCGATGTCAGCACATTAAATGTTGTGCTCAAAGCAGACGTGCAGGGATCAGTAGAAGCGATCACCGATGCACTAACCAATTTATCAACAGAAGAAGTGCGCGTTAACGTCGTTTCAAGTGGCGTCGGTGGTATCACCGAGTCGGATGTAAACCTGGCAATTGCCTCAAGTGCCATCATGATCGGTTTTAACGTGCGTGCAGATTCTGTCGCCAAACGCCTGATTGATGAAGAGGATGTTGATCTTCATTATTATAGCGTTATCTATCATCTCACCGATGAAGTGAAATCGGCAATGACCGGCATGTTGGCACCGGAATTCAAGGAAGAAATTATTGGCCTCGCAGAAGTTCGCGATGTATTTCGTTCTCCCAAGTTTGGTGCGGTTGCAGGCTGTATGGTGATGGAAGGTGTCGTAAAACGGAATAATCCGATTCGTGTGCTGCGCGACAATGTTGTGATTTATGAAGGCGAACTGGAATCACTGCGCAGATTCAAGGACGATGTTGGCGAAGTTAAACAAGGGATGGAATGTGGTATTGCCGTGAAGAACTACAATGACGTGAAAGATGGCGATCAAATTGAAGTTTATGAGCGTACCCAGATTAAACGTGAGTTATAAAAAACGTTTTAACCTGTCGATTCAATAACGCAAAACCAGATAGTACACATCCATGCCTAAAGATCCTAGTCGTTTACGTCGGGTTGGCGAGCAATTACAACGCCAGCTTGCCATGTTATTTCAGTCTGAAATAAAAGACCCGCGTTTTCAGCAAATCACCATTGCTGATGTCAAACCCAGTAATGATCTGTCATTTGCCAAGGTGTATTACACCTTGTTTGACGCATCGCAACGTGATCAGGTCCAGCCTGCTCTTGACAAGGCCGCCGGTCGAATCCGTCATGCATTGAAAAATCATATCGAGATGCGCGTCATTCCAAAATTACGTTTTGTTTATGATGAATCAACACAGTACGGTGCAGATTTATCTGCACTGATTAATAAGGCTGTATCGCAGGATAAACAAAAACGCACGGCAAATCCCGATGCCGATCTGAACGGCGATTCAGAAGAGAGCAATAATGGCGAAACGTAAAAAAGGCCGTCCGGTTCATGGCATCCTGTTACTCGATAAGCCGGTGGGCGTGACGTCAAACCGGGTATTGCAACAGGTCAAGCGCATGTATGACGCACAAAAAGCGGGTCATACCGGTAGCCTCGACCCGCTCGCCAGTGGTTTGTTACCGATTTGTTTTGGCGAAGCAACCAAAGTGTCGGGATTTTTGCTCGATGCGAATAAAACATATCGGGGTACGATTAAACTCGGTACCACGACCACAACAGCTGATGGGGAAGGCGAGGTAATTGATACGCGCCCGATACCTGAACTGACCGATGTGATGATTAACCGCGTATTGGCCGAGTTTCTTGGGCCGATAATGCAGGTTCCGCCCATGCATTCGGCGCTCAAGCAAAATGGTCAGCCGCTTTACAAGCTGGCCCATCAGGGGATCGAGGTGGAGCGTCAGCCACGGCAGGTGACAATTCACGAGCTGACCTTGTTATCTCGCGAACTGGACACAATCGAGATTTATCTACATTGCAGTAAAGGCACCTATGTCCGGACCCTGGCTGAAGATATTGGCGCGAAACTGGGCTGTGGTGCGCATTTGAGTGCCTTACGCCGACTGGCAAGCGAGCCATTTACCCTGGAGCAGGCTGTGACCCTGGATATGCTCGAGTCGGCAGACCAGGCCAGCCTGGACAAATATCTATTACCGATTGAGTCGGCACTGCCGGACTGGCCGGCTGTGGCGCTGTCCGTAGACGCAGCATACTACGTGAAGCAGGGTAACCCCGTACTCGTGCCACGGGCGCCAACAGACGGCTGGGTCACGCTTTTTGCAAGTCTTGAAAAGGGACAGTCCGAGTTTTTAGGCGTGGGTGAGATACTGGATGACGGGCGAGTGGCGCCCAGGCGACTATTGGTAAGATAACGCGAAATTAAGGCCGAAAAGCGGACGAAAATCGTCTATTTCGCTTGTAAATAGAAGCGTCGCACGAGTACAATACGCACCCAATTTTGCATGGTTTTATGAGTATAAACAGGAGTTTGGGATGGCATTAACGGCCGAAAATATAAGCACTATCGTAAGCGAATTTAAGCGCGACGCCAATGACACCGGTTCACCGGAAGTACAAGTCGCGTTGTTATCAAATCGTATAAATGATTTATCAGGTCATTTTAAGACACATATCCATGATCATCATTCTCGTCAGGGTTTGCTGCGTATGGTTAGCCAACGACGTAAACTACTGGATTATTTGAAAAAGAAAGACATTCAACGCTACCGCGATTTGATTGAACGTCTTGGTTTGCGTAAATAATCCGATTTGACGAGGAGCACTGGATGTCACAAATAACGAAAGAATTTCAATACGGTTCACACACAGTAAAAATAGAGACAGGCGAAATCGCCCGTCAGGCAAGCGGCGCAGTCATGGTAAGCATGGGTGAAACCGTATTGCTGGTGACCGCAGTCGTCGAAAAAGAAGCAGCCGGTGGCCGCGACTTTTTCCCCATGACCGTAAACTATCAGGAAAAGACCTACGCGGCCGGCAAGATTCCTGGTGGCTTCATGAAGCGCGAAGGCCGACCTACCGAACGTGAAACCCTGACTTCTCGTCTGATTGATCGTCCTATTCGTCCACTGTTTCCTGATGGTTATACCAACGAAGTGCAAATTATTGCCACCGTGATGTCGCTTGACCCGGAAGTTGATCCGGAGATACCGGCATTAATCGGCGCATCCGCTGCATTAATGTTAACCGGCTGCCCATTTAACGGCCCTATCGGTGCTGCACGTGTCGGCTATAAAGACGGCCAGTTTTTGTTGAATCCAAGTAACGCAGCCATCCTCGAATCCGAGCTTGATTTGACCGTCGCCGGAACTTCCAGTGCGGTATTGATGGTCGAATCTGAAGCCAAACTACTGCCAGAAAAAACCATGCTTGATGCAGTTATGTTTGGCCATGAGCAGTTACAAGCTGTTATCAAGGCGATAAGCGAATTGACTGCTGAAGCGGGTATTGTCAAGCAAGAGTGGATTGCGCCTGAAGTAAACTCAGCGTTAATCGACGCAGTTAAAGCAGTCTGCGCCGCAGACTTTACAGAAGCATACACAATTAATGAAAAAATGGCGCGCTATGACCGACTCAGCGCTATTCGTAAAGCAACTATTGAAAAACTTGTCACAGAAGAGGGTGAATATTCCGAATCTGATGTGAGCGATGTGATGGAAAGTATCGAAAAATCGACTGTTCGCAGCAAAATTCTCAACGGCGAACCACGAATTGATGGTCGTGATACCAAAACAGTTCGTCCGATTACCGTCCGGGTTGGCGTACTACCTCGCACACATGGTTCAGCACTGTTTACGCGTGGCGAAACCCAGGCGCTGGTTGTTACAACAATTGGTACCGAGCGTGATGCGCAAATAATTGATGCGCTGGATGGCTCTTATCGTGAAGGCTTCATGTTGCAATACAACTTCCCGCCGTTCTCGGTTGGTGAAACCGGTCGTACCGGCAGTCCCGGTCGTCGTGAAATTGGACATGGTCGTTTGGCCAAGCGCGGTGTATTAGCCGTTATGCCGAAGAATGAAGACTTTCCTTACAGCATGCGTGTTGTTTCTGAAATCACTGAGTCAAATGGCTCAAGCTCCATGGCGTCTGTCTGTGGTAGCTCGCTTGCAATGATGGATGCCGGTGTGCCGTTAAAAGCACAGGTGGCCGGTGTGGCCATGGGCTTGATTAAGGAAAATGACAAGTTCGCTGTACTGACCGATATCCTGGGTGATGAAGATCATCTGGGTGATATGGACTTCAAGGTAGCGGGTAGTACAGAAGGTGTTTCTGCATTACAAATGGACATCAAGATCGACGGTATCACCAAGGAAATTATGGAAGTGGCACTGGCGCAAGCACAGGAAGCACGATTGCATATTCTGGGTGAGATGAACAAAGTCATCAGTGAACCTCGTCAAGAACTTTCACAGCATGCGCCACGCTATGTGACGTTTAAAATTAACCCGGATAAAATTCGTGATGTCATCGGTAAGGGTGGTGCAACCATTCGTTCGATTACAGAAGAAACGGGTGTGAGCATTGATATCTCCGATGATGGCATCGTGAAAATTGCTTCCACCGATCAGGCTGCGGCAAACGAAGCGCGCCGTCAGGTTGAACAGATTACCGCAGACGTGGAAGTCGGTATGATATACGAAGGTAAGGTTTCCAAAATCATGGACTTCGGTGCTTTCGTTACCATTTTGCCTGGCAAGGACGGTCTTGTGCATGTCTCGCAAATCAGTGAAGAACGCGTTGAGAACGTCAGTGATGAGCTGAATGAAGGCGATATGGTAAAAGTGAAGGTACTGGAAATCGACCGGCAAGGGCGGATTCGCCTGAGCATGAAGGCTGTCGGTGCCTAGAATTATCCAAGTTACTGATAGTTAAGCACTTCTAAAAGGGCTGCCGGATTTGCCGGTGGCCTTTTTTTATTGCCAATATTGGCACGGGATATGCTTTTTCTCCATTGCGGCTGTTCGTCTGCCGCATGCGAGTAAAGGAGATATCATGTGTAATAAATTCTACCTGGGCCTTATGGGACTTTGTGCCTTGTTCATAACAGCATGTAGTATGCCTGCGCCACCAGATGAAATTAAACGTCCCGGCAACAGCGTCATTTTCGGTCATATCGACGCACCCGAAGAAATCATCGAAGTCGAATTACGTGAGTACGGTAAATTCTATATTCCACCGTTTGTTAAGCCACCACGCGTAATGATATTCACGAATGGCCATTTTATGGCAGAAAATCTTGCGCCAGGGAAATATTTTATATCCGCATTTAATTCAAAGAGAAATGAATTTGTTCTTGTTAATGACAAAAGGTCAGCGTATCAGGATGTCATTATTTTAAAAGAAGATGAGGCGAAATATATCGGGTCCTATCGAATTTCCAATATCAAGTCCGGTTTACTGGATCATGGCGACTTTGATATTCGTAAGACACGCAAGCCAAGCGAACGTCGAATTATTCGACACCTGTTTCGCGTAACAGAAGGAACTGTCTGGCAAGCCATGTTAACGAAACGACTAATGGAATTAAGACAGTAGCGACAACAGGATTAGGGTGCGGGTAATATTAATTTGTTACCGGCGTATCTTTGTATTTCAAATAAATAATTAATGCGATGGCGCTGAATATACCGCTCCATAATGATATTGGTGGCATATAGCCATTCCATTTTACAGGCGTAAACCAGCTACCATATGCCATTAACGTGATATGCAAGACTGCACTGGTAGCCACCAGAATCTTGAAAATTCTCATGCGTTGTGTACCATGACTGCTCACGAACAACATGACAAAACAATAAACCCCAAATGCACCGAAGCTCATGGAAATTTCATAGGCCAGGCGTAATGTGCCTTGCCAAAAGAAATATGGATAGTATGCAGGGGAGAATATCATGAGTGACAAGATTAGATGATACAAGACCAGATGAAATGACATTACACCCCAGTCGCGCGCTGTATCCTTGTTACCTCGAGCGAATGCTATTGCTGAAATGAGCAGGGTAAACACGGCAGAGACGGCCATCGCCTTGTTTAATATATAGGTCGGAATATGCGGCCAATGTACTTCACCGAAAACAACATAACGCAAACATGCATAGATACCGGCAACAAGCAGTATCATAATCAGGTTTTTGTACATTTTTGCAGAAAGGTACATGCGTGCTCAGGTCGTTGCAGTGGATGCTCTGCTGGTAATTTCTGTTATCAATCTGCCAATGGCATTAACGCGTAAAACCGTTTAAGCAGATTGCTTTGCATCTTTCATCTTCAGGTAAATTAAAAACGCCAGCCCTACAAAGATAAAACTGAGCAAGGAGATCGGCGGCATATTAAATTTCTTTCCCCATGTCCAGGGCAACCAACCCTGATAAGCCATGATAAATAAATGTGAACCGATACAAAAGGTGAGGGCGAGTTTTAAATAGGCCATGGCCTTGGTGCCATGCCGGGTGAGGAAAAGCATGAAGTAGGCATAAGCACCCAGTAATCCGAATCCGGTGCTTAACTCACCTTTTATGGTCATACGTGCGGTTTCTTTTCCATCCCATGAATAGAACATACTGCCATAGTATTCAGGATTTAATAATACCAGCGAGAAAAATACGTGTAAGGCAGCAATATGAAAAGAAGCTCGACCCCAGTCACGGGCGCCATCGTTATTATCTTTTAAATAGGCTAGCGCAGACATCAGCAATGTAAATACCGCGGATACTGCCAACACTTTGTTGGCAATATATACCGGAATATTATGGGGTGAAACAGCACCCGAAAATACATATCGAGTGATTGCATAGGCGAAGGCAATGACCAAAATTATCAGGATGGGTTTGACGAGATTACTGGAAGTACTGTTCATTTTGACCTGCTCCATTTTCCACAAACATGGTTGCTATAAATGCGTAAACAAGCGTGATTTTGCCATATCTGCTGGTGCAAATCCAGCAACCTTAATGGTTGACTAATTATAACAATTTTGTGACATACCGTAGTAATTAAATAGACTGATTTGAAATTTATTTAATCAAGGACGTATGTGACAGTAAGGAATATGTGCTCTTTAATTGTGCGGTTAACGCATTAATTTCTTCGATTACCCCAAGTGATTCAGAGTTCATGCGCTGTACCTGTGCCACCTTGCGATTAATTTGCTCTGATGTGCTGCTTTGATTCTTGGCGGTATCTGCAACATGATTACTGCCTTCATTGATCGTTTGCACAGCATTGACTATTGCGGAAAAACTGACACAGGCTTTTTCAACCATTTTTTCACAACTCACTGCTTCCTGATGGCTTTCAAGAATGGTCGTCACCGTGCCTCTGGTGACAGACTGCAAATGCTCAATTATCGCCTTGATTTCTTCGGTTGAAACTGCGGTCCGTTGCGACAGTGTGCGCACTTCATCGGCAACGACGGCAAATCCGCGACCATTATCACCGGCACGTGCCGCTTCAATGGCTGCATTTAATGCCAGCAGGTTGGTCTGGTCAGCAATTTCACGTATCACTTCCAGCACGGTACCAACGCTGCGGCTGTCATCATCCAGTTCATTCAACACCGTGCTGGTTCGTTGCACTTCGGTAGATAGTGAGGTGATGGCCTTGATGGAATCCTTCATAACCAGCTGGCCATTATTTGCTTCGGTAACGGTATGGTTGACGGATTCGGCCACATTCCTGGCGGTGTCTGCGAGACTCCAGATTTGCGTTGCCATGCCATCCAGATCATCAAGCGTTAAGTTGATTTCTTTCGTCTGGTTTAACATGGTGTTATTTAGTGATGACAAACATGTAACCAGTTGTTCAAGTATGGCTTCGAGTTGCTTTCGTGTATCAGACAGGGCGTTAAATGACTGCGCGTAATTCTGATGAAAGCTGAGTATGCCGTCTGATAAATGCTTGCATAAGGTGACGGCAGGCATGGTATCAGTCACATTTTCTTTAAGCACAACACATTGCAAATGCAGGAAGGCTTTTAGCTGTTGATAGCCGTAACTGACCAGGATAATTAATGCAATCAGGCTGAGGATCGAAAACCCGAGCCAGATATTCTGCAGCAGTGTTGCATTGGTGGCCTGAGGTGATGCGATAAAATACCAGTTATAAACCAGACCACCAAGGGCAACTATATTGGTAAAGATTAACAGAACAACGAAGTTACGAAAGCTATAAGCACTAAGTCGCATTCTTTTTGATCCGGCCTTGTCAGAGGTTATGGTCTGGTGTGGAAGCGTCGTCTATTTAACGACATTTTATAAGAAAACTTGAGGAGGTCGAAATGGAAATCAGTTATATGTTAAGTGAATTAAGGATGAAAAATCAAATACTTACTCATCGGCTGCATTCACTCGGTGCAACCGCTGAGGACGAGCATTGATTTTTAACACTTATTTGTTGGCGCGATTATTTTTTAAATCTTCAACGACAGCCGGATCTGCCAGTGTACTGATATCGCCCAAATCATCAACTTCGTTGGCAGCTATCTTGCGTAAAATACGCCGCATGATTTTACCCGAACGGGTTTTTGGTAAACCTGGCGCCCATTGAATAACATCGGGTTTGGCAATAGGGCCAATTTCACTACGCACCAAATCAATCAATTCTTTCTTTAATACATCTGTCGGTTCCACGCCGAGTACAGTCGTAACGTAGGCGTATATACCCTGGCCTTTAATGTCATGCGGGTAGCCTACAACGGCTGCTTCGGCGACGCTATCGTGTAGTACCAACGCAGATTCAACTTCGGCAGTACCCATGCGATGGCCTGATACGTTCAATACATCATCCATGCGACCGGTTATCCAGTAATAACCATCGGCATCCCGTTTCGCGCCGTCACCACTGAAGTAATACCCGGGATAGGTTTTGAAATAGGTATCAATGAAACGTTGATGGTCGCCATAGACAGTGCGCATTTGTGAAGGCCAGGGCCGCGTGATTACCAGCGCACCTTCTGCTTCACCATTGCCTTCAATCAGTTTATTGGTAGCGGTATCGATAATGCCGGGAACGACGCCAAAGAAAGGACGTGTCGCAGAACCTGGCTTCAGATCGGTTGCACCAGGAAGCGGGGTAAGCATGTGTCCACCGGTTTCCGTTTGCCACCAGGTATCGACAATCGGACAGCGTTGTTCACCGACTACGCGATAATACCATTCCCATGCTTCAGGATTTATTGGTTCACCAACCGTGCCGAGTACTCGCAGCGATGCACGGGAAGTTTTATTGACCGGGCCATCACCTTCGCGCATGAGTGCACGAATGGCGGTAGGTGCGGTATAGAATACAGACACTTTATGTTTGTCGACGACTTGCCAAAAACGTGAGGCATCCGGATAGTTTGGGATGCCTTCGAAGAAAACGGTTTTAAAGCCGTTCGCAAGTGGACCGTATAGTAAATAGCTATGGCCCGTAATCCAGCCGACATCAGCCGTACACCAATATACGTCGTCATCACGCAAGTCAAAAGTGTAGCGAGTCGTCATCATGGCATACAGTATGTAACCACCTGTGGTATGTAAAACCCCCTTGGGTTTGCCGGTTGAACCGGAGGTGTAGAGTATAAATAATGGATCTTCGGCGTCCATTTCTTCAGCCGGGCAATCGCTTGATGCCTCTGCCATCACATCGTGGTACCAGACATCGTGTTTATCGTTCCAGTCAATCTTTCCACCCGTGCGTTTGACGGTCAGGACTGTGTGCACATTGGGACATTTTGCAACGGCTTTATCCGTGTTGGCTTTTAGTGGAATGGGTTTGCCGCCACGTACGCCTTCATCGGCGGTGATCACGACACGACAATCAGAATCGAGAATACGATCTTTCAGTGATTCAGGAGAAAAGCCACCAAATACAACCGAATGTACGGCACCGATACGCGCGCAGGCCAGCATGGCATAACCGGCTTCCGGGATCATGGGCATGTAAATACAAACGCGGTCACCTTTTTTTACGCCGCGTGCTTTTAATACGTTTGCCAGTTTGGAAACGTGCTCGTGTAATTCGTTATAGGTGATACTTTTATCATCATTTGGGTCATCGCCTTCCCAGATGATGGCAACCTGATCGCCTCGGCTGGCCAGATGGCGATCAATACAATTGTACGTGACGTTTAATTTACCGCCTTCGAACCACTTTACATGCAAATCTTTTGCGTCATAACTCCAGTCCAGTATCGTGTCCCATTTTTTAAACCAGTGCAGGTTTTTGTCTGCCTGATCTGCCCAGAATGCTTCCGGATCGTCGACCGATTGTTGATACATGGTCTGATATTGTTGTTGGGTGATCAGGGTGGTTTTTGCAAATGCGGCTGGAACAGGATAAACCTTCACATCAGACATGGATGACTCCTTACGTTGGTTCGTACGGTTATTATTGTTGCGCAGGTTATAGACTACTTAAATACAGAAATAGACAGGTTATGTTATCTATTCCGGCTTTTTTAATACGTGAGCAAGCATTTAAACGAAAGCCGCGCCTGGAGTCAATGGATTCAAGGAAGAGTATTAAAATTAATCACTTTCTGTGCGACGGCGAATGCTGTCGACGGCGTTGATATAACGTTGGATAAATGTCATAAGATTGGGGGAAATATTCAAAAATTTGCTGCCAAATCGCTGGCCAGTTTTATTGCCTTGTTTGATGACAATCTGATTACATATTTCGAGCTCTACTGCACCACGTATGTCATCGGGCAAGAACAGATGACAAGCTGAAAGTGTATCACCTGGCTCAAACTCAAACTGGAGATTCTCATCCATCAAGGCTATGCCGCCTGAACTGATGTCGAGAACGGGCATTTCTAATAAGTCACCACTTTCGAGTTTAATCTGGCAAATGGCTTCATCGCTGAGCGGGATACGCACACGGTAGGCTTCCCGTCGCTGTACCCAGAGCATTTCTGACGGGATATCGCAGGCAAGGAAAGTCTGTCCCTGAAACTTCGCGCGGACAATTTTATCAGTCGAAAATTGTGCGTTTATACCTTTATGCTGTGTTTTGAATACGATGCGATCGGCGTTGATGAGTTTTTCATTCAAAGCCTCATTGGCACCATAGTCCAGCACCAGCACATTTCTGTCCTTGAGGACATCAATGACGGCGGTAATTATAAATTCGTTACCATGGTTAAAATAGCCGGTGATGACGCAACGGTCTTTCGCGAGCAAGCGGAGTTTTTGCACGATCTCATTACGATTGTGCAGGATGTATTCTTCCAGCTTCTCTATGTGATCGGTGCTAGCGCCGGTTTTTTCCGATATATCCATATTTTCCCATGTGTATCCGTAGCTTATGTTGCGGGTCAGGATTTAATGCTACTTAATATTAGCGGCAAATGCAGGCCGCTTCTTAATTTTTGTAATCGCATTCAAGCGCCAATTTGCTGCTGCCCAGGCCCATATTTCGTCAATATTGCCCTCAAGTAACTCTGCAGGAGGGTGCTGGTCAAGAAATGCCAGTGCAGCATAGAGCGTATTGACGATATCCTCGCGAGTAGTTGCCAGCGCCGGTGCCAGATTTTGTTTGCTCAGTTTGGCCTGATTCTCATCCATGGCGACAGGCAGATGGGTGTACTGTGGCGAGGGCAAGCCCAGTAATGACTGTATATATAGTTGCGGAAAGGTCATTTCCAGCAAATCTGCTCCTCGCACGACATGGGTGATGCCGGTACTAGCATCATCAACCGCGACAGCGAGGTTGTAACTGAAATGGCCATCTGCCCGTTTCAGGACAAAATCACCTATCGATTGCATTGTCTGGCTAAACGGCCCGAGCAGCCCATCTGTAAAGCCCACCTCTACGTCGTCCACTTTCAGGCGCCAACTTCGTAGCGTCTGGCCCTGCATTTGCTGTCGGCAGGTGCCGGGATATTGCTCTGTGTCCTGTAAGGCCAGGGTCTTGCGTGAGCAGCCACAGGCAAACACCCGTCCTGCGGCATGAAGTTGCTGGAAGGCCGCTTCGTAGGCTTCAGTACGTCTGCTTTGGAATTCGGTAGCGCCGTCCCATGCAAAGCCATAGGCTTCCAGAGTACGTTGGATGGTGTCTGCTGCACCTTGCATCTCTCGAGGTGGATCGATGTCTTCAATGCGCAAGCGCCAAAGACCCTGCTGTACCTGCGCCTCAAGGTAACTGCCGGTAGCGGCAATCAGCGAGCCAAAATGTAATGGTCCGGTTGGGGAGGGGGCAAATCGACCACAATATTGCCTGTTATTGCTCGGCAAAGCCTAGTCCTTGTGCCATTTTGTGAATTCGCTGACTTTTGCCCGATCCAGTCGATAATTGTTAACCGGATGGTCTTTGTCCGGATACCCGAGTGACATACCACACAGTACAATCTGATTGTCAGCAAGCTCAAGTTGTTGACGAACAATATCCGGGAATTCAGCCAGCGAGGCTTGCGGGCAGGTTGCCAGGCCAAACTCCAGTGCCGCCAACATCATATTTTGCAAAAACATGCCCATGTCCAACCAGCTGCCAGTATTGAGACTGGTATCGATGGTAAAGATGATTCCGACGGGTGCACCAAAAAAGCTGTAATTATTGTTCCACGCTTTGAGTCGTGCCTCTGGATCACCTTTTTTAATATCCAGCGCTTGGTATAGGCGGATTCCGCAGTCTTTGCGCCGCGCAGCATAGACTTCATCCCACTTTGTCGGGTAATAATCATAATCTGGATTGGCAGGTGTCTCGGTATTTCTGGCTTCGATGAGCGCAGTAGAAAGGGCATTTTTAGCCTCGCCGGTCAGCACATGCACGTGCCATGGTTGCGTATTGACGCCTGATGGAGCCCAGCTGGCTGCAGACAGTATTTTCTCGACCAGATCAGCTGCCACTGGTTTTGCCAGATAGGCCCGGCAGGTATGTCGCTGTTTAATCGCGGTAATAATGTCCATTTGGACTCCTGATTGTTTCGAATTGGATTCAATTTTGCTTATTTTACGTAAAGGGTAAAGTCGGTCACCCGGAATGCCGACTATTGTTTCATTCATATCCATAGTAGGGCAAATCGCGTGAGTAATTTTGATGAGGGTGTACTGATTATTCAAGGGGTACGTGAAGATGGGGGCAAACTTCGTCCAAGTGACTGGATCGAACGTATTTCATCAACATTAGCCTCTTTCGGCGATGATCAGCGATTACGTTATTCAGATAGTGTGCAGCCTTGTGTGGTAAATGGTGAGAAATGCCTGATAGTCGCGCGAGGATTATCATATACCGAACCCGACATGTACCGCTATGTGGTTGAATTTGCTGAGAGTAATCGCTTAAAAGTATTAACGGATCGCCGTTCTGGCGAACGCGCCCTCAAAACTTCATTAGAGTGAATTTTGCGCTACCCGGTGAGCAGGGAAAGTATCACCGGGTAGTGGTAGTGTCGCCAAATGATGGATGTTTACAAGCGTGAACGTTCGCGTATCTCATCTTCGCTTTTACAATTGATACACAGATCGGCAGTCGGGCGTGCCTCCAGTCGGCGTATACCAATTTCTTCGCCACAAGTTTTGCAATAACCATACTCACCGCTATCGATATACGAAATTGATTTATCAATTTTCTTGATCAATTTACGTTCGCGATCACGCGCGCGTAGTTCCATGGTGAATTCAGTTTCTTGTGTGGCGCGATCATTCGGATCGGGGAAATTGGCTGCTTCATCCTGCATATGATGCACAGTCCGGTCAACTTCAGCCATCAGGTCATGTTTCCAGGCGAGCAAGATTTCACGAAAATGTTCTTGCTGCTCATCGTTCATGTAGTCTTCACCCTTTTTCATGTCATAGGGTGTGAACTCACTATAGCCATCTACACTGGACCTGGCTTTTCCTGATTTACCCTTGGCAGCAGACTTTTTCTTCGCGACCGTTTTCTTTTTCGCAACCTTCTTTTTGGCAGCGGTTTTTTTCTTGCTGGTTTTCTTCTTCGCCGCAACCTTCTTTTTCGAGCTGGTTTTTTTCGCCGCTGTTTTTTTCTTGGCGGTTTTCTTCTTGGTCGTGACTTTCTTCTTGGTTGCTTTCTTTTTAACTGCCATATTTCGGGTGCTCCCCTTTATTTGTGCTTCAAAATCAGCTGCCATGGTTTACAACTGATTCATACAATCCTGAAAAATAACGCGCTTTAATACCAGAATGCCTAAGGGTGTGCAACAGGTATATTAAAATTGCGCACTTTAGCACTTATTCCAATCAATGCATAATTTTATCCTGTGTTATATTAAGCGATTGTTAAATAGGTGACTTTTTAACGATTGACCAGAAATTAACCGCGATTTAATGCGGGATTTTACCCCATATTTATTACAGGAGAAGAGAGCAGTAATGGCACTTGAGGCACTAATATTTGATGTGGATGGCACCCTGGCAGATACCGAACGGGATGGGCATCGCGTGGCATTTAATCAGGCATTTGCGCAGGCAAATTGCGACTGGCAGTGGTCGGTGAGCGAATATGGAGAGCTGCTGGCTATCACGGGTGGCAAGGAACGCATCCTGCATTATCTGACAAACAAGCGACCCGAGGTGTTCAAAGAGCTCACCGCAAGTGGCGAACTCGACAAGCTTATCCCCAAATTACATGCTGCCAAAACTGATTTTTATACCGAGTTACTGAGTCATGGTGAGATACCCTTACGTATCGGTGTTGAACGATTGCTGGAAGAGGCGATGGATGCAGGATTACGTCTGGCGATTGCGACCACCACAACACCGGCAAATGTTACGGCGCTGCTGACACATACGCTTGGCAAAGAATCAATTAAATGGTTCGAGGTCATTGCCGCAGGTGATATCGTGCCAGCAAAAAAACCTGCATCGGATATATATGATTTTACCTTGAACGAGTTGCAGCTTGATTCGAATGCGTGTATCGCCTTTGAAGATTCAGAGAATGGTATTCGTTCATCAATGGGGGCAAACCTGATGACGATTATTACCATAAATGATTACACCAAAGATCATGATTTTACGGGTGCAAAAATAGTGCTTGAACACCTGGGTGAAACGGGAAATAAACCTGAAGTATACTCGGGCGATCTGGGACGGTATGATTATATTGGTGTAGAGTATTTACGTTCTATAATTTAACATCTTTAAAAGTTTTTAACATGAATTATTGTCATGCACAGAAAGCAGGTGAACAGAATTTCTTTTTCTGCTTATAATTGCTTGACCTGTTTCAATATAGCACCGGCATGACCTTCTGCCGTGACGCCGTACTGGGCATCGACCAGCATGCCGTCTTTATTGATAATAAATGTCGAGCGAACAATGCCCATTTTTTTTACGCCGGCTTTTTCTTTTTCCTGCCAGACGCCGTATGCTTCACATAACTTGCCCGATGTATCTGCCAGCAAATCGATTGTCAGGCCAAACTTGTCAATAAATGCCTGGTGACTGTCGCAACTGTCCTTGCTGACGCCGAGAATAACAGTATCGCAAGCAGCAAAATCATCTGCCAGGGCAGTAAACTGGTTAGCTTCAATAGTACAGCCGGGTGTATCGTCTTTGGGATAAAAATACAGCACAACATGTTTTTTACCCTGAAAGTCACTTAACTTGATTGCTTCATTGTTCTGGTTAACAGTGTCAAATGCGGGTGCAGGCTGATTTTTTTGTAACATATTATTACCTTAGTGTTTGTAATTGTTTATTATCAATCAAACAGTATTGTAACAGGATTTATCAGCACATGATCAACATTGCCGATCGCGCCAAACAAATACAGCCATTTCATGTTATGAAAATTCTGGCACGCGCAAAAGAATTGGAAGCGCAAGGTCGTGACATTGTTCACATGGAAGTTGGTGAACCTGATTTTACCACGCCGCAGTCTGTTATTGCTGCAGCCATTGCTGCGGTAACGACTGGCGAAATGTTTTATACGCCAGCCACCGGCTTGCCAGCATTGCGTAAGGAAATCTCCGAGTATTACCAGACAATATTTCACATTGATGTGCCTGTTGAACGCATCATGATTACGCCGGGTGCGTCTGGTGGCTTGTTTGTCGTGCTTAGCGCATTACTGGATACAGGCGATAAAGTCATGTTGGCCGACCCGGGTTATCCATGTAACAAACATTTTGTAAACCTGTTGTCGGGAAATGTTGTCGCGGTTCCTGTTACGCGTGATTCGAATTTTCAGTTAACGCTAAAACTTGTTGAAGCTAACTGGCAAAAAGGCATACGCATTGTGTTGCTGGCTTCACCCGCCAATCCTACCGGTACCTGTGTTGATCCCGTGGAGCTGAAAAAGATAATTGAATTTTGCCGCACACATAAGGCAGTCGTGGTGGTAGATGAGATTTATCAAAATCTTGTTTATGACATACCACCTGTTACAGCTTTAAACCTTGGTAATGATGTAATTGTTATAAACAGTTTTTCCAAGTATTTTTGTATGACAGGCTATCGTATAGGTTGGCTGGTCGCGCCGGTTGCATTAATGACAGCGCTCGATAATTTGTCACAAAATCTTTTTTTAGCCGCGCCGACGCCGAGTCAATATGCCGCACTGGCGGCGTTTAAACCTGAAACAATCGATGTTCTTGAACAGCGAAAAAAAATCTTTGCTGCGCGGCGGAATTTTTTGTTACAGGCGCTGGCCGATATCGGACTTGCTGTGCCGGTAGTTCCGGATGGTGCCTTTTATGTTTATGTCGATGTCAGCAAGTATACAGATGACAGTTATGTATTCAGTGAGACATGCCTGGAAAAAGCCGGTGTCGCGGTGACGCCGGGAATTGATTTTGGTGACTATAAAGCGAATCATTATATTCGTCTCGCCTATACGACCGATGAAGCGCGTCTTCAGGAAGGCGTGCAGCGCCTGGCAACTTTGCTTAAATAGTTAATGCACGCTGCATAGCTGTTAAATTATATTGCACGCTAAATAATATTTTGCGAATTGGCGGGTATTTTTTTGACAGCCATGGCTGTTGCGCCGGCAACAGCTACCGGCATGACCAGAAAGTTTACAACCGGGATCATGGTTGCGAGCGTCGCCATACCACCAAATCCCAGTGCAAGTGATCGATTATTTCTTAGTGTATTTTTAATCAATGGAAAAGTCAGGCCGCGATTACCTAACGGGTAATCGGCATATTCAATGGCAAGCATCCACGCACCGAACAATGCCCAAAGAAATGGCGAGATGATGTTAATTACAGGTATAAAGGTGATGATCAGCAATGCGATAGACCAGATTATTAAATACAACATTTTTCGCAACTCGCCGCCGATTGCTTCAAACGATTGTTTAATGATATTAGCTTCAAGCGCAACGGGATCACTGCCGGTTAAATGTCGTTCCACAGCCGCAGAAAGATAGCTGTTAAATGGCGCGCCTATAATATTGGCAAGAATGGTGAAGCTGAAAAAAACAATAATTAACACCACCGCAGCAAATAATATCCACAACAAACCAACGAACCATTCAATAATGGGTGTTAAAAAATCCGGCATCCAGCTCGGTACACCGGGCGTTAAATAATTTACCAGCACTTCGTATTGTGTAAACAGGTAATAAATCGCAACGGCGAACAGGATAATATTTATCGCCAGCGGGATGACGACGTGTTTTTTCACGCCCGGTTTTGTTATCAGACTGAGGCCATTGGTAAAAAAGCCGGCACCTGCCAGCAGTTTCGAAATCGGATTACTCATTACTTGCTCCAGATTTTGCTTTCAACCAGAATAACATGAATCTACGCTGTCGATGAACAGCCATGCAGGGCAAGCAGGGCAGCACCATATGCCGCATCACTATGCTGTGGTGTTTGCATGGTACAGCCCAGTTTGCTCTGGCGTAAACGGGTCCAAACTTCATTTTTACTACCACCACCTACACTGAAAACACGTTGCGGAACTGGTGCGCCTAATTCGTGCAGTCGCTTATATCCCATTGCTTCGATATTTGCGATGCCAGCAAATAATTCGTGCAGAAACTCGGCATCATTTTCCGGTCGCGGTGACAACTGTGGCTGCTTGTTCGGGTCGCTGATAGGGAAACGTTCTCCCGGGCGCGGTAGCGGATAATAATCCAGTGTACAGGCTCGGGAGAGATCAATTTGCGCGCTGAGTGCAGACATTTGTTGGTCGCTAAAATATTGCCGTAACACTGCGCCGCCGCTGTTCGATGCACCGCCTACCAGCCATTTTAATTTTCCCTGTACAAAATACGGCTGGCTGTAGATACCGTATTCACTGTTATGAACAGGTTGGTCATGGATTATTTTCAACACCAGGGTGCTGCCCAGTGAGGTGACCGCATCACCGGTTTGTTGCGCGCCCGTTGCGATGAATGCTGCGGTGCTGTCGGTTGTGCCAGCCATAACCTGAACACAATCCGGAATACCAAGTTGCCGTGCAACGTGCGACGCAACGGTACCAACCTGATTACCTGGCACATATATAGTTGGCAGCTGCTTTATGTTGACGGTGGTTTTATGAATCCATGCCGGCCAGTCCTTGTTAATAACATCGCAGCCTGTTTTCAGGCAATTGTTGCTGTCACTAGAAGAAAAATTACCGGTTAGCTTGCCGACTATCCAGTCAACCTGATGCAAGGCGTAATGAATATCTTTTGCAAATGGTTGTTCATACAACCACATCAGCTTCGGCAGGCCGGCGCTGACCTGATGCACCGGGACATCCGGCGGCGCAATCTTTGCCAATTGCGCAACTTGCTTATCACTGCGCGCATCGTTATACATTAGCGCCGGTGCCAATGGGTTACCTTGCTGGTCTGTAACCAGTACCGTGCCTGATGTGCCATCCAGGGCAAGGCTTTGAAGGTTTGTCAGAGATGTTTGTTGTTTGAGATTCTTAATGACAGTAACAAGCGATTGCCACCAGATCTCAGCGTGTTGTTCAACACCCTTGTTGGCAACATTGAGTGGTGCGGGTAATGCAGCCTGGGTGTTGGCAATCAGAGTTTTATGTTCATCAATAACAATTGCGCGAATACCTGAAGTACCAATGTCGATACCCAGAAATAATTGCTTGGAAGTCAAAACGCGGTGAGATTAAATTTTAGGGAAGTTGTACAACAGTTGGTGGTGTCCAGCCAGGCTGTAGATGTTCGACCACGACACTGGTATAAATTCCGCCACGGACATTAAATTCAGCACTGAGCCGCATAAAACGTGGACCGCATGCACGCACCAGATCATCGAGGATGGTATTGGTCACCGCTTCGTGAAAGGCACCTTCATCACGATACGACCAGACATACATCTTGAGTGACTTCAGTTCGATGCAATATTTGTCCGGCACGTACTCTATATTGAGCGTGGCAAAGTCAGGCTGGCCAGTCTTCGGACACAGGCAGGTAAACTCCGGCACTTCTATCCGAATCGTGTAATCCCGCTCGTGCATGGGATTCTCAAAGGTTTCTAATTGTCGGCTTGGTTCACTTGGCATGGCGCAACCTTACTTTAGCCGTGTGATCCCTGCAAGTGTTTCCTTGCTTGTTGAGCCGGGGATTGCCTATAAACCGAGCAAATTTTCGATTGTTAACGATATCAACTGTTTAGGTCAGGCATCTCAATTGCAGTGTGTATGCGCGATAAAAATATTCGTCACAATAGTGAAATATGTGTCTGTCAATCTTGTGCGTGAGAGGACTGTCCGGTATCTTCCGTCCATGCGATTAAAGAAGTTAAAATTAGCCGGTTTCAAATCTTTTGTAGACCCCACAACCGTTCCTCTACCCAGTAATTTGATTGGTATCGTTGGCCCAAATGGCTGCGGAAAGTCCAATGTTATTGATGCGGTCAGATGGGTCATGGGTGAATCCTCTGCGAAAAATTTGCGTGGTGACTCCATGGCCGATGTCATTTTCAATGGATCCACCACCCGCAAGCCCGTCGGTCAGGCTACTGTCGAGCTGGTGTTCGACAATGCAGACGGTTCCTTGGGTGGTCAATACGCCAATTACAATGAAATCGCCGTCAAACGCAGCGTATCGCGTGATGGCCAGTCAAACTATTTTCTGAATGGTACCAAGTGCCGGCGTCGTGACATCACCGATATATTCCTCGGTACGGGGCTGGGTCCACGCAGTTACGCGATCATCGAGCAGGGCACCATTTCACGCATTATTGAAGCCCGGCCGGAAGAGTTGCGGGTATTTCTGGAAGAAGCCGCCGGCATATCCCGCTATAAAGAACGCCGTCGCGAAACCGAGAACCGCATCAAGCATACGCGCGAGAACCTTGATCGACTGAATGACTTGCGTGAAGAACTGGACAAGCAACTGGCGAGACTCAAGCGTCAGTCGAAAACAGCAGAACGCTACAAGATTTTACGTGAAGAAGAAAAACTTCTTAAAGCCCAGTTACAAGCCTTACGTTGGCAGGATCTGAATGCCAAAGTCGAAGTGATTGAACATGAAATTCGCCAAAAACAGAACATGCTCGACGCCATTATCGCTGAACAGCGCGGTCTGGAAGCAGAAATAGAAAAATTCCGTCAGCAACACACTGAAGCCAGTGATGATTTTAACAAGGTACAGAGTCGATACTATAGCGTGGGTGCGGACATCGCGCGTCTGGAACAAAGCATTCAACATGTACGTGAACGCCGCCAGCAACAGGAAACAGATTTGCGTGCCGTTGAAAATGAGTGGCAACAGGCACAACAGCAATTTGAAAAAGATCAGAATCGCATAAAAGAAATCAGCGCCGAGCTGGCGGAACTTGAGCCACAGTTAAAATTGTTGCATGAGCAGGCAACCGTTTCAGTAGCAGAACTTGAACAAAGCGAAAAAACCATGCAGGCCTGGCAGCATGACTGGGACGAATTTAATCGTGCCGCACAGGAGCCAGTGCAAACAGCGGAAGTGGAACGTACCCGTATTCAGCACCTGGAAACACAATTATCTGAACTGGCGAGTCGTGAACAAAAATTAAAACAGGAAATCGCATCCACCTCGGCTGAGGCGTTTAACCAGGATATAGCCAGACTGAACGAAGAATTAGCGCAATACACCGAAAATGTACAACAGCATGAGCGGGAAGTTGGCCAGATTCAGTCTTTAATTAATACAACGCGTGAATTAATCAATACAAACCTGCAGGCACTGGATTCACAACGTGGTGAGCTACAGTCAATGCGCGGTCGGTTCGGTTCACTCGAAGCCCTGCAGCAAGCTGCGCTCGGCAAGGAAGAGAACGCAATAACAAGCTGGTTGAATCAGCATAATCTGAATGATGCGCCGCGTCTTGCAGAAGCGTTAAACGTGGAAGCCGGATGGGAACGTGCGGTTGAGTGTGTACTGGGCAGTTATCTTCAATCTGTTTGTATAGATGATATCGACGATATTTCATTCAGTATTGGTGAAATAAGCGAGGGCAGTCTGACACTGGTGTCGCGCAATCAGCAGGATTCGATAAATGACGATTCAAAACATGAATCAATTCTGACGAAAATTAATTCTGAAATCGATTTGAGCGGGCTGTTAAAGAATATACGTGCGGTTGCTACCTTGACCGAAGCTCTTGCTGCACGTGCGCATCTTGCTGCTGATGAATCAATTATTACGCAAGATGGAATCTGGATTGCCAGAAATTGGGTACGCATAGTCAATGACAATGATGCCCAGGCAGGTATTCTGAAACGTGAACAGGAATTAAAGCAACTTGCAGATGAAATTGCCAATCTGACACAGACATCGCATGAACAACAAAATGAGATTGAACATCAGCAGCAACAATTGAAAGATTTTGAAGTGAAGCGTGCCGAGGAACAAACGGCATTAAATCAGAGTTCACGGCAACAAGCCGATACACAGGCACAATTAAACGCCAAACAACAGGCAATGGCAGAAACCCAGCAACGTTCAGAAAACCTTACAACTGAATATGACAAAACCGTAAGCCAGATTGATACTGACTCGGAAGCTTTACGTACTGCACGTAATAAATTACAGGCCGCATTGGACAGCATGGCAGGACATGAAACCGAACGTGCTGATTTATTACAAAAGCGTGATACCTTGCGTGCTGCACTCGAAACAAGTCGACAAGCAGCCAATGCGGATCGGGAAAAAGCGCATCAGATTAATGTCAAAGTAGAAACATTAAGGACTGAACAAAACTCAACCGAACAGACACATGATCGCATGCAATCTCAACTTGATTCCATGTCGAGCAAGCGTAGTGAATTAAACAAGGGTATTCTTGAGAGTGAGCAACCACTCAAAGAGATGACAGCAGAGCTGGAAACCTATCTTGCACAGCGTGTTGCCATTGAGACAGAACTCTCGACTGCACGGCAAGCAATGGAAAATATTGAGCAGGGTCTGACTGATACGGAACAAAAACGTGTTGCAACAGAGCAACGGGTTGAAGTTGCGCGAGGCGAACTTGAACAGGCAAGAATCAATTCCCAGGAAGTGCGTGTACGTCGTCAAACCATAGAAGAACAGTTATCAGAGTCCGGCTTTGAACTTAACGCCGTTATTGCAGAATTGCCGGAAGAAGCTTCACTTGATGCATGGCGTGAACAAGTTGAAGAGATGGAAAGAAAAATAAATCGTCTGGGTCCGATCAATCTTGCTGCGATAGATGAATTTGAACAGGAATCTGAACGCAAGATGTATCTTGATGCACAAAATGAAGATCTGATACAGGCTCTGTCAACGCTTGAGGAAGCAATCAAGAAAATCGACCGCGAAACACGTACCCGATTCAGTGATACATTTGATCGGGTAAATAACAAGTTGAAGGATCTGTTTCCACGATTGTTTGGTGGTGGTCATGCCTATCTTGAATTAACCGATGATGAGATTCTTGAAGCAGGTGTTACTGTCATGGCGCGTCCGCCCGGCAAACGTAACAGTACGATCCATCTCTTATCAGGTGGTGAAAAAGCATTAACCGCCGTTGCACTGGTGTTTGCCATATTCGAACTCAACCCGGCACCATTCTGTATGCTTGACGAGGTTGACGCACCGTTGGATGACGCCAACGTTGGCCGTTTCCGCGAGCTGGTTAAATATATGTCTGAACGGATTCAATTTATATTCATTACACACAATAAAGTGACCATGGAAATTGCCGATCAGCTGACAGGTGTCACAATGAGCGAGCCAGGTGTGTCACATCTGGTGGCAGTTGATGTCGACGAGGCTGTTGAGCTGGCTGCCGTGTAATTCAGGACTAAAATGGATGCCCTACGCATAATACTGTTACTGATTGGTGTTTGCATCATACTGGGTATTTATATTTACTCGCGCAGACCCGGGATTAGTTCGTTTCGGCATATCGCACTGCAAATCAAGCACAAGATTTTCTCTTCCAGATCAGCATCTACGCCTCATATAAAACCGGATGACGACAAAAGCTATCGCTTTGAATTACTTGACGACACGATATTGCAAAACTTATCCGGCCTGGTTGCGGCAAAAGATGAGGAAGTAGAGTTGCAGCAACCCATAAACAATGGCGACGCTAACGATAACGATAACGAATTCAGGTTGCATGTCATGGATGATAGCGACGTTGCATCCAGTGCAAAGGAAGACTATTTACTGGTTTTAAATATAAAGGCCAAAAATGGCGAGGTTATTACCGGCGAGAGGTTAATGGATGCCATAAAACTTGCCGGTCTGCAATTCGGCGAACATGATATTTTTCATCGTCACGTCATCGTCCATGACAAGGTTCAGAAAACACCAGTTTGCAGTCTGGCGAATATATTTGAACCCGGCACATTTAAAATTAATGAAATGCAGGAATTTGAAACAACAGGGCTGGTTATGTTTATGCAATTACCCGGACCAATCAGTGCCGAAGCTGCATTTGAAAACACCTTGCGCACAGCACAAAAATTATCACTGGAGCTGGATGCGCGTCTCTGTGATGATTCGCACAGTATTTTAACTACACAAACCATTGGCCATATAAAAGAAGCAATGAAAGCATATGATTTCAGACAACGTATGCAATCTACTAATAAACAACACCATTAAGTAAACTACCTGCCAATCAGTATGACATCTTCCGATCAAGACAGAATCAATCAATTACGTGAAGAAATCAATCATCACAATTACCGATATTATGTTGAAGATGATCCCGAGATAACCGATAGCGACTATGACAAGTTGATGCGCGAGCTGCAACAACTTGAAGCGCAACATCCGGATTTGATTACCTCCGATTCACCCACGCAACGCGTTGGCAGCACGCCTCTTGCTGCGTTTGAAGAGGTGACACACCGACTGCCGATGTTGTCGCTTGCCAATGCCTTTTCCGAGCAGGAAGTCAGTGATTTTGATCGGCGTGCATGCGAAAAGTTGGATAAAACAGAAATTGTCTATACCGCAGAACCGAAACTCGACGGACTGGCAGTCAGTATAACTTACACGGATGGAAAATTATCGTTGGCCGCAACGCGTGGTGATGGTGCGACAGGTGAAAATGTCACACTGAATATTCGCACCATAGATTCTATCCCACTTAAACTGCGAGGCGATGATTATCCCGACATGCTTGAGGTGCGTGGCGAAGTGATAATGACCAGACAAGGATTCGAAAAACTCAATAAATTGCAAAAACAAAACAATGCCAAGCTGTTTGTTAATCCTCGCAATGCAGCAGCAGGAAGTTTACGGCAACTTGATCCAAATATAACTGCGACACGTCAACTCAGTTTTTACTGTTACGGACTGGGATATATCTCCAATAACCCGGATTTACCTGACAATCATTATGATATTTTGCAACAACTTAAAAAATGGGGGTTGCGCGTCAGTCCGGAGGTGAAAAAAGTCACAGGTGTTGCAGGCTGTATGGCGTATCACGATCAGTTACTGTCCAAACGCGGCAAACTTGATTATGAGATAGATGGCATTGTCTACAAGATTAACGATCTGGCTGATCAGGAGAAGTTGGGATTTGTCTCACGTGCACCCAGATGGGCAATAGCGCATAAATTTCCTGCCCAGGAAGAAACAACAATTGTTGAGTCTATCGACGTGCAGGTTGGCAGGACAGGTGCCTTGACGCCGGTAGCACGGCTAAAGCCGGTGTTTGTCGGCGGCGTAACAGTGAGTAATGCGACACTGCATAATCAGGATGAAATTGACAGACTGGATGTGCGAGTGGGTGATACGGTTATTATTCGAAGGGCAGGTGATGTGATTCCACAAGTTGTCGCTGTCATGAAAGACAAGCGTCAAGGCAAGCCACGGAAATTTCATTTACCTGAGAATTGTCCGATTTGTGGTTCTTCAACCGAGCGTGTTGAAAATCAGGTCGTTATTTTTTGTACTGGCGGGCTTTATTGTGCAGCACAACGAAAAGAAGCGATTAAACATTTTGTTTCACGCAAGGCGATGAATATAGACGGACTGGGCGACAAATTGGTGGAGCAACTGGTAAATGAAGAGCTGGTGAATGACCCGGCTGGTTTATATAAATTATCACAGGCTACACTGGCAGGCCTGGAACGTATGGGTGAAAAATCAGCGACAAATCTGGTGCTAGCGATTGAGAAAAGCAAAAACACCACTCTGGCGCGATTTATCTATGCACTTGGTATTCATGATGTGGGTGAAGCAACCGCGCTGACACTGGCCAATTATTTTTGTTCGCTTGAAAAATTACAGAATGCAACCGAAGCAGAATTACAGGCAGTGCCGGATGTTGGGCCTGTTGTTGCAAAAAACATCGTGCATTTTTTTCAGGAGCAGCATAATCAGCAAGTCATTGCGAAATTATTGAAATCAGGTATAAGCTGGCCGGCACCACAAAAACAGACATCGTCTCAGGAATTGGCTGGCAAGACATTCGTATTAACCGGTACGCTAGAAACGATGACACGTGATGCAGCAAAGGCAAGTATTCAGGCAAGTGGTGGCAAAGTCTCAGGCAGTGTATCGAGTAAAACTGATTATGTCGTGGCAGGCGAAAACCCGGGATCAAAACTGGACAAGGCGCAGGCGTTGAATGTGGAAATAATCTCGGAACAAGATCTTCGCACGATGCTTGGGGAGTAGCAGCTACACCAGTTACAACTAAAAAATTACATCAATCAGTTTATTACACTCTGATTCCGGACCTGGCATTCTGTTTAATAAACATCAGGTCCGGAACATAATCGCCTGACGTAATTCACAGGTCAGGCGCAGGTTTCAATCACGTACCGTTATTTTGTAATTTCGATTTTGGCTTTGGCTTTTAATTTATCAGAATACTCTTTCACGCGTTTATTTTGCAATATCAAGGCAATTTGTCGTTTGACACTGTCATAGGTGGGCGCTTCACGTTTGCGCGCATCTTCCAGATAAATCACATGCCAGCCAAATTTGGTTTGAACCGGTGTTTTTGTATAGGTACCTTTTTTCATTTCCGACACCGTCTGGGCAAATTCAGGTACCATTTGCGATGTACTAAACCAGCCGAGGTCGCCGCCATTCTTGCCGGTTGGTCCTGTTGAAAACGCCTTGGCCAGGTCCGCGATCTTTTTACCTTTATCCAGTTCGGAAACGATTTTCTCTGCTTCTTTTTCAGTTTTTAATAATACATGACTGGCTTTGAATTCTTTTAAATCCGCATTTTTTATTTGTGCTTCGTATTCCTTTTTCATTTCGGCTTCGGTGATCGGATTATCTTTGGTCGCTTCGCGTATGGCATGTTTAATCAGCAGGTTGATACGCTGTTGTTCTATCTGGTATGTAATTTCCGGATTTTTATCGAGCTTACGCTTGAGCGCATCCTGATACATCAATTCACGACTGACGAGTTCATCAATTACTACCTGTTTGTCTTTTACCGGGTCAAAACCGGGAGTTTTAGCCTGTTTATATTTCAGGTAGGCCTCATAAATCTTGTTGCTAATCGGTTTGCCATTGACAGTGGCGATGGCATCACTTGCAGATGCGGTCTGTAGTATATAAAAACTGAACAGTGTAATGAGGATTACTTTTTTCATGGCTTATTCCTTAGCTTGCTTTAATCGATAAAACTTTCATGGTGTGAAACTATTCATATTTATTACGGCAGTACTTTTTTAAACGGCTTTACGGTAACTTTTTTATACACACCGGTGCTGATGTATGGATCCGCATTTGCCCAGCTTTGCGCTGCTTCCAGACTTGAAAATTGCGCGATGATGACCGAGCCTGTAAAACCGGCTGGCCCGGGATCAACAGCGTCGATAGCAGGCGTCGGTCCTGCCAGTATGAGTCGCCCCTGCGATTTAAGTTCATTTAAACGTGCAATATGTTCAGGCCGTGCAGCAAGACGTCGCTCCAGACTGTTTTTATTATCTTCCCCGATGATCACATACAACATCTGGTTAATTCAACCTTCTTTATTTTCTGTAATGTCGACCGGTGTAGCGGCTATTTCGGCAGGTATTTTGTCTTCCGTTATTACACCATGTTTTGCGATATAAATGAAGGTGATAATAACCAGCAAGATGTTCAGACCAAGCAATCCAAACATCTTGAATTCGACCCAAAGCGGGATGCCGTATACATCGGCGACTATTTTATTAATGATGCCGATAAATACATAAAATATCACCCACATAAGGTTAAGTTTTTTCCACTGCGGTAGCGGCATACTAATCTGGTGGCCCATCATTTTCTTTAATAGTGGTTGTTTCCAGATAAAATTGCTGAGTAAAAATACGATCGCAAACAACCACATGGCAATGGATACTTTCCAGACCAGAAAATCCGGATTGCGAAATATAATTGTCGCGCCACCGAATACAAGAGCAATAACAACAGTAATAACATGTAATTTTTCGATCTTGTTGTGCCTGAAGTAGGTATAGGCAACTTGCAATATGGTGGCGGCGATGAGGATGGCGGTGGCAGCGATTACTGCTGTTACGATACCTTCAGACGGTATCGGCTGACCTTCAATAATTGCGGGCATCTTGTATTTGTACGTTATGTAAAACGCAATAATTGGGAAAAAATCGAATAATAATTTCATATGGCTACTTGAAATTCTGTTAGTGAATAGTTTTCTGTTTTGTCATTGAATAATATTTCTCAACAACTGCACGAACATGAGCTGGATAACCAAGGATATCCATTTGCTGCATACCTTCCGCAAAAAAATTTTCTGCATCAGCGGGTAAGCGGCGCATTAATTTTTCGTACGCTATATCAATTAATTGTGCATCGTGGCTGCGTGTGGCAACAATGCCCATGTTAAGATTGAGTACACGCCAGGGTCGTCCTGAATTTGTGGTATCCATATCCTGCTTGAGTGTGTAATCGACTTTCTCAGCGATTTCATCCATTGTGTAGTACAGATGTGCCAGATGCTCCGTATCATTAATCTGGTTTGCAATGCGTGAAAATGCATTAATAATCGGTTCGACCGATCGCAGGTCAGTAAACGTGGCGGCGCACCACATGCCTATATTAATGATTAACTCATCGATATCGATGGCTATATCATCCGATCCCACCAGCCCCTGATAGTGTTCAACACTGCTTAATAGATTGAGTGCATATTCGGCAAGTGGTTCCGTGTTACCGTCGTCGGCTTGTTGGGCAATATTATGTGTGTTGTCTGGTCTGGATCCGATTACTTGCGCAATGTTGAAAAGCTCTGCAAAACTCTGTTGTAGATTATGGAAAGTATCCAGGTTCGCGCTGTCAGGGTGAGATTCGATGTGCGTGCGGATTTTCCCCAGCGTGGAATTTGTTAGGTCAATGATTTCCTGTAAATCTACCTGGGAAGAAAGCTGCATGGGTTATGTTTGGTTCCGATTTCCATTAAACTACGCGGCTTATTTTACCATAGACTTTGCTGTAAATTTTTATTCATTTGAGTTACGCATAACCTTATCATGTCCAAACACATTGATTTACATGCACATTCCACCGCATCAGATGGCACGCTGACGCCGACTGCACTGCTAGAGCATGCTTTTGCAAAAGGCATGAAGCTGTTTGCGTTGACGGATCACGATGATACGTCCGGTCTGATGGAAGCCGATATCGCTGCCCGCACTCTGGGTATACAGCTGGTGAACGGAGTCGAGATTTCCGTCACCTGGCATAAACAAACGATCCATATCGTAGGTCTCAATATTGATGTGCACAATGCAAATTTGCAGCAGGGCTTGTCAGGATTACGCGAATTCAGGCGCTGGCGAGCACGTGAAATAGCTGACAGATTGGCAAAAGCTGGCATTCCAGGGGCATTTGAAGCGGCCAGTGCGCAGGCCTCTGGTAATTCGATTAGCCGTACCCATTTTGCCCACTTTTTAATTGCGAACGGTTATGCGAAGAATTTTAAACAGGTCTTTAAACGTTACCTGGTCAACGGCAAACCCGGTTATGTGTCAGGTAACTGGGCTGAGCTGGCCGAAGCTGTGGACTGGATTAAACAGGCGGGTGGACAAGCCGTGGTTGCACATCCGGCACGCTATCGTATGAGTTTGACGAAACTGAACATGCTGCTTGAAGATTTTAAAGCGGCTGGCGGTGAAGGGCTGGAAGTAGTATCCGGTAGTCATACGCTTGATGAGGTACACAAAATGGCCAAGCTTGCCGGTAAGTATTCGCTCTACGGTTCGAGCGGTTCTGATTATCATGGGCCTGAAAATGTCTACATGGAAATGGACAGATTACCCGCCATGCCGTCTGATGTAGTACCAATTTGGCATAATTGGTCCACTGCTGCAGCGTTGAACTGAATCGCGAAGCAGAGCAGTCGGAGTCGAAAAGTTGAGCCAATACCTGGAAATTCACCCGGAAAATCCTCAAGCACGCTTGTTAAAACAAGCGGTTGATATGGTGCGTCGTGGCGCGGTAATCGCGTATCCAACGGATTCTGCCTATGCACTGGGTTGCCATATCGGTGATAAAACGGCGCTGGATCGAATTCGTCGCATTCGCCAAATCGATGATAAACACAACTTCACCCTGGTGTGTCGTGATTTGGCTGAAATTTCCACCTACGCAAAAGTCGATAACCAGGCGTATCGATTTTTGAATGCCCATACGCCCGGTGCCTATACTTTCATCTTGCCTGCTACGCGGGAATTACCACGGCGCATCATGCATCCTAAAAAGCGTACTGTGGGTATCCGGGTGCCTGATAATAAAATTGCCATGGCCTTGCTGGCAGAATTGAATGAGCCATTAATGAGTAGCACGCTCATTTTACCCGGACAGATGCTACCGATGACCGAAGCGGAAGATATTCGTGACAAGTTGTCGCATCATGTTGACTTGATTATTGATGGGGGTCACTGTGGGATAGACCCAACCACGGTGGTCGATTTGTCAGGGACAATACTCACCATAAAGCGGGTAGGTAAAGGCGATATCAGCCCATTTGAAGACTATATTAACGACTAAAATTACGCTTTGGCATCCCAGGCAAGCACGTTATAATCACATTTTGCCAGCCACGCCATTGATCAGTGTGATTAGAAATTATCTAATAAAAACAATAAGTAATAAAAGAATTTAATGTGTATCTCGGCTATTTCTCGCATGTTAACCGTCACTGTTTGCTGCAAATTAACTATTTTTAAACGCAACAGGAGTTGTCATTGAATTCACTAGCAAACCAGCAAGATCGCGTGTTATCAGGCATGCGACCGACCGGCGCGTTACACCTCGGACATTACCATGGTGTACTGAAAAACTGGTTAAAACTTCAGCATGAATATCAATGTTTTTTCTTCGTTGCCGATTGGCATGCACTGACCACTCATTATGACGATATCGATAATCTGGAAGCAAATGTATGGGATATGGTCATTGATTGGCTTGCCGTAGGCATTAATCCCGGTTCTAGCTGTATGTTTATCCAGTCGCGTGTCCCGGAGCATGCCGAATTACACCTGCTCTTGTCGATGATTACGCCACTTGGCTGGCTGGAACGTGTACCCAGCTATAAAGATCAGCAAGAAAAGCTAAAAGAGCGAGATTTATCCAATTATGGTTTTCTTGGTTACCCGCTACTGCAAGCAGCGGATATTCTGGTTTACAAGGCAGCAAAGGTTCCGGTGGGCGAGGATCAGGTGGCACATGTTGAGCTGACACGTGAAATTGCGCGGAGATTTAACCATATCTACGGTCGCGAAGTCGATTTCGAAGCCAAGGCAGAAGCTGCGGTTAAAAAAATGGGCAAGAAATATTCTAAGTTATACAAAGACTTACGTAAAAAATACCAGGAACAAGGTGATACGGAAGCCCTTGCGAAAGGCCAGGCGCTTCTCGAAGAACAGCAAAACATTACCCTCGGCGATAAAGAACGTTTGTTTGGCTATCTGGAGGGCAGCGGCCGAATCATTTTACCGGAACCGATGCATTTACTGACGCCTGCATCAAAAATGCCCGGTCTGGATGGTCAAAAAATGTCCAAGTCCTATAATAATACCATTTCACTGCGCGAAGACCCGGAACAGGTTGAACAGAAACTCAAGCGTATGCCAACAGATCCGGCACGGGTGCGCCGTAATGACCCAGGTGACCCGGAAAAGTGCCCTGTCTGGAACTTGCATCAGGTATACTCAGATACAGATACGCAAGCCTGGGTGCAGGCTGGTTGTCGCAGTGCGGAAATAGGCTGTCTTGACTGTAAAGGGCCGATTATCGATGCAGTACTTGCTGAGCTGGCGCCAATTCGTGAGGCGGCCAAAGAATTTGAAGCAGACCGTAGCGTGGTGAAAAATATTATAAACGAAGGCTGTGAGCGAGCTCGTGATGCAGCACGTGAAACATTAATTGATGTCAGGCAGGCCATGAACCTGTCGTATCGTTAACGAAACAAATTGAGTAATCATGACTGAACAGGAACAACCCGTGTCACCTGAACAAGCCGAAATGCCGTTTGCCGTTGTGCATGGTACCGCGGTGATGGAATTGCCGAAAGATTTATATATTCCACCTGAAGCATTGGAAATCTTTCTTGCCGAATCCTTCGAAGGTCCACTGGATTTATTACTGTATCTGATTAAGAAACAAAATCTCGACATTCTGGATATTCCGATTGCCGAGATAACACGCCAGTACATGGTTTATGTCGACGTGATGAAAGACGTGCATCTGGAACTGGCCGGTGAGTATCTGGTCATGGCTGCGATGCTCGCCGAGATAAAATCACGCATGCTGTTACCCCGGCCAAAATCGGATGAACTGGAAGAAGGTGATCCACGCGCAGAGCTGGTGCGTCGTTTGCAGGAATACGAGCGTTTCAAACAGGCGGCTGAAGATATTGATGAACTGCCACGGGTGGGTCGTGATGTCTTTAATGTGGTAGTTGAACCGCCGGATTTGAAAATAGTCCGGTTACCACCAAAGGTAGAGTTGGGCGACATTCTGAATGCTGTTAAGGAAGTAATGAACCGCGTAGCGACATTTGAGCATCATCATATTCAGCTCGAACCACTTTCCGTGCGTGAACGCATGTCGAAAGTCCTGTCACAACTCAAACGTGATGAGTTTATTGAATTCAGTTTGTTATTCACCATTGAAGAAGGTAGGGCAGGTGTCGTGGTGACCTTGCTGGCAATACTTGAGCTGTTAAAACAATCATTACTTGAGTTTGTTCAGGCTGAACCTTTTGCACAAATATATGTGAAAGTTAAAACAACGACAGAACACTGATTATTGTTTCTGTAATCGTACAGGAACAGCAGAATTAGACGTAGGGTTGGAACGAATGAATCAGGAAGAACTACAACGTATTATTGAAGCGCTTATTTTTGCAAGCGATGAGCCGATGAGCATTGAACGGATGACGTCGGTTTTTCCGGAGGAAAGCAGACCGGATAAAAAATCCTTGTTAAAAATAATTGAAGCGATCAAGGAATCCTATAAAGAACGTGGCATCATGTTAAAGCAGGTTGGTAGTGGCTATCGTTTTCAGGTACCACAAAATTTTGCCGACTGGGTGTCAAAATTATGGGAAGAACGTCCGGCACGTTATTCGCGTGCAACACTCGAAACCATCGCCTTGATAGCTTATCGTCAGCCGATAACACGTACCGAAATCGAGCAAGTACGAGGTGTAAGCGTCTCTACCAATATTATCCGATCCTTACTCGAGCGAAACTGGGTTCGAGTCGTGGGGCATCGCGACGTACCCGGAAAACCTTCTTTATATGCAACCACGCAGGAATTTCTGGATTATTTTAATCTGGCCAGTCTGGAAGAATTGCCACCACTTGCCGAGTTACGTGATATTGATGCGATTAATCAGGAGCTTGATTTCAATGAACCCGAAGCAAGCAATACTGCCAGTAGCCTGGCAGCAAAAGAACAAGCCAGTATAGATCAAACCAGTCATGAAAACGCTGATCCAACAGATACGTCTGAAGAGCAGGAAGATCAGCAGCCAGAAGCACTCGCTGCTGAAAACTGATCTGTTGCATGTTTGTTTTATATTTTCCGGAAATGAATCCGGAAAATTTACATTTACAATGTCCACATTTATTCTCTGTGGCTCGATATAACCTAATCCAAACGTTGAGGAACTATGGCAGGAGACAGACTGCAGAAGGTGCTTGCCAACCAGGGAATCGCGTCACGACGAACTATTGAGAGCTGGATTGAAGAAGGCCGCATCAAGGTGAATGGAGAGGTTGCGCAACTTGGTTGTTGCGTTACCGAGAATGATGAAATTTCCATCGACAATAAACCGGTACGTACCACACAATCCGAAAATAATAATCGCGTTATTTTGTATCACAAGCCCGTTGGGGAAATTTCAAGTCGCAAAGATCCGGAAGGACGTGAGACGGTATATCAGAACCTGCCGAAGATAAAAGGGAGTCGCTGGGTGTCGGTAGGCCGGCTCGATTTGAATACTTCAGGACTCTTGTTGTTTACCAATAATGGTGAACTTGCCAATCGATTGATGCACCCATCGTATGAAATGGATCGTGTTTACGCCGTACGTGTATTTGGCAAAGTCAGCGACGATGCCATCAAAAAAATGCTGACGGGTTTACAGCTCGAGGACGGGTTGGCGAAATTCGAAAAAATTGAAGATGCAGGCGGCAGTGGGGTGAACCATTGGTACCATGTGACCCTGAAAGAAGGTCGTAATCGAGAGGTGCGTCGCTTGTGGGAAGCTGTCGATTGCAAGGTGAGTCGATTGATACGCATTAAATATGCCGGTATTGAGTTGCCATCCAGACTTGGACAGGGACGATGGAGTGAACTGCCAGCAGATGACGTAAATGAATTATGTGCGAGCGTTGGATTAGTTATTGATACACCAAAACAAAATCCACCTGCAAAAAAATACCGGCCGCGTCGTTAAAATCGGGCGCGGTGTGTGAGCTAAAAAATTATCTTGAGAGTGGTGACATTAAACCGCTTTACGCATCTGGTGTTTGGAGCGTAGCGTGTAAGGCTTCAGTGCCTTGGGTAGTTCATTAAACTCACCCAGTAGTACGATTACCTTATCCTTATCGCCTGTGGCAACGCGCTTTAACAAGCTGATGTTGACCTTGTCATCCATTGCATAGTTAAAATCACGCAGGATAAATACACCAAAGTGTTGTACGCCATCGATGTGTTCCAGCAAGTCATCAGGATCAGTGGTACGTGGAATGGCGATATGTGAAGCACCAATTCGATACATAGGGCTGTTCGGCGAACTCATATAAAATGCCTTGGTGCTGAAGCGGCTGAGTTGCGAAAACAGATCAGCAACGCGGTCAGTATCATAAGTTTCAATACTGATAATGCGGTATCCGGCTTCTAACATTTGCTCTAATTGAGCGAGATAATTCATCTGACCATCCTTTAATATCCCGCAGACAGTATAAATATAGTGGGTGATCTAAAGCAATGCTGATTTTTTCTGTGACGCGGCTCAAAAAAATCACAATTAATTCGGTGACTTAGGTCTTAAATCTGGATATTACGAGACTTGCTATAGTAATGAACCTGATTGCGACCGGCGTTTTTGGCCTGATACAGGGCTGCATCGGCCTTGTTAAACAGGCGTTTTGCATCATCACGCTTGCTGAGAGAGGCCACGCCAATGCTGGCGGTGATTTTTAATTTAGAATCATTATAAGTAAACGGGTATTGTGCGATTTCGGTTCGCAGGCGTTCAGCGACCAAGGCAGCACCATCATCCTGTGTGCCGGCAAGAATGACGACAAATTCTTCGCCACCATAACGATACAAAGTATCTGTCGATCGCAGGGTATCGCCTATACAACTTGTCAGATTTCGTAGCATTGCATCACCGGCACTGTGCCCCAACGTATCATTAATGGATTTAAAATGGTCCAGATCAATGACCAGCAATGATAACGGCAGGTTATGACGGTGACTTCGTTCTACTTCACGAATAATCGTATTATCAAATGCCATGCGGTTGTTGATGCCGGTTAATGGATCAACTTGTGATGCAATAATGGCACGCTTGTACATGATTGCATTACGAATCGGATATAACGCCTGGGTAAGTAAATTCTCTAATTGTAAAATGTCAGGCTGACTAAAGCGTCGCTTGCGACTGAATGTTAATTCGCCAAGTAACTCATCGGCAAGACGTAGCCGGTAGGAACAAGTATGCCGCTCCATTTTGCCGAACTGAAAACTGTATTCCAGTTCTCGATTTTTAAATTGTGCACCTTCAAAGTCGACAACGTTTGTCGTCGCTTCCAAAAAGAAATTCAGCACACTGTCCAGTTCAAGCGAGGTTTGTAACAGTCCTGCCAATCTTAAGGTCTGTTGCAGTTCATTTGACGTTATCTGCAGTTGTGCAGAATTTTCTGCTGCCGCTTTTTGCATAGGACTTATTTCTTGTACGGTTTGTGTCGCCATAAGCCTGTTCACCTTCATTCACACATACTTGTTGAGGACTATGCGAGAAGCATGCCAGAAATGGTTAATGCTTGTTCATTAATTAAATCAATAACTTAGAAGTGCTGTAGGGCGGCAATGCCCATTTCGTCAAGTTATTGTCACTATATTTGACGCTTCATGGCTCGCAAACATACAGAAAAATTGCAAGAAATAGTCCACATTATTGCGCATTCAGTGTTTCACCATTAATCGCGACGCTGTCTTTGCCCATCAAATACAAATACGTGTCGAGAACTTCTTTTGGATGCGGGATAGTTTGTGGATCTTCACCAGGATAAGCCCGTGCCCGCATCGCGGTACGGACTTTACCGGGATTAATACTGTTGGCACGTATATTTGTGCTGGAATCTGTTTCTGCACTCAGGGTTTGCATCAGATTATGCAAGGCGGCCTTACTTGCCGAATAGGCGCCCCAGTATGCGCGGCTTTGTAAGGCAACATCATCAATGGTGAAGATGACAGATGCATGGTCTGATTTTTTAAGTAAGGGAATGCACGCACGCGTCAGTAAAAATGGCGCATGTACATTGACCTGAAATGTGCTGAACCATAACTCGGTATCGTATAGCTCGAGGGGAGTGAGGTTGCCCAGATCCGCAGCATTATGCAGCAAGCCGTCGAGTTTTGAGAATTCCTTGTCGATAGTATTGGCAAGCTCAGCATAATCAGCAGGCGTTGCACCTTTCAAGTCAATCGGATAGATAGCAGGTTGAGGATATGCTTGCGCTACGATATCGTCATATACTTTTTCCAATAACGGAATGCTTCGATCAGCGAGTATAACCGTCGCGCCGTGCGCCGCGTACGACTTTGCAACTTCAGCACCAATGCCACTGCCGGCACCCGTTATTAATATTATGTTTTTATCCAGCAGGTCAGTAGCTGCCGTATATTGCGTTTTAGTCATTATGTGATCCATTAATTTGTGCGAGTATTTTACCTGCACATGTTACCCCACTTTGTACTGCGCCTTCGAGTGTTGCCGGTATGCCTGTATTTGTGTAATCACCTGCAAGCCATAAGCCGCTTATATTTGTCTTGTTATCAGGTCGAATAAGGTCAATTCCAGGCTTGCAATGAAATGTTGCCCGTTTTTCGCAAATAACCTTGCTAATGTCAGGCGCTGGTAGCTGCGGGAAAATGTTAGCGACTTCATCTGCAACCTTGTGAGAAAGTTCTGCGCTGGAAAGTGCCTGATGCGCACCCTTACCACTGATTACACAAGCCAATAGTCCTGTCTGGCCATCATACTGTCTGTCAAAAATCCACTGCGTAGTTGAATCAAGTAGACCAAGCATTGGTTTCGGTAACGTTGTGGTTTGAGGATATTTCAAATAGACAGTACAAATCGGCAAATAGTCGAATTGTGTTAGTTGGTTGCATAAATTTGTCGCTTCAGGCATAGCGGTTAAAATCTTCGCCGCCGTATAAGGTGGCACGGTGAGTATTACATGTTTAGAACGATAATCAGTCGACTGAGTAAACACACGGTGACCCTGGTTACTATCAAGAGCGATACGTGTAATCCGACTATTCGTTAAAATGCCTGCTCCCTGATTTTTCAGGTATTGAACTGCCTTGTCTGGAAAGAGTCTGGATAAATCTGTTTTTGGGAAAAGCAGGTCTGAACCGTGTTTGTTGACATTGAAGGCAAGGTTAATGGCAGTAAAGAAGTTCCTCGCAGATGTCTCATGTATATTGCTGTTTGTTATGGCCAGACAAAGTGGCGACCATAATTCTTTAACCAGGCTGGATGGATAGTTAATGCGGGTAAATATTTCTGCGACCGAAATATCGACGGTTAATTGTCTGGTCAGTTTATCAAGCACTGGTGATCTTAAAATGGCACGCAGCTTGTCAGTAATGCCTAAGCCTTTTGCAAACAGTACAGAGCTGGCGAGATTAAACGGGGCGGGTAACAACGAGCCGGGTAATGTTAATGTGTGAGTATGGGATTTGATGTCCAAATCAAATTTCCTGCGATCGAAAACAGTCTGCTCGTTAACCCCGATGCTGTTGAGTAATTCAAGTGTGTGGCGATAGGCACCTATTAACAGATGTTGCCCATTATCGACACGCAGATTCCCGAGCGTGACGTGCCTGGCTCTGCCACCACAATATGCAGCAGCCTCGATGAGTTGCACTGGTTGACCAGCTTGCGTTAATTTTATTGCACAGGCGAGACCTGACCAGCCGGCACCGACAATCGTAATCATGTTGTCAGACATAATGTTGCTGTTTGGCGCGTTTTTTTTCCAGTCGCGCCGTTCGCCAGGCAATCCAGAGTTTACGCAGCGGGGTCAGGCTGATGCGGTGTTTCATTATTTGATGATTGTCATCAATTATTTCATTCAATGTGCGCTGGTAGATGGCGGCCATGATGATGCCACTGCGTTGTTTATAACGATCTTCATCCGGCAGTAATGCAAAAGCTTGCTTGTAATAATCCTGTGCGCGGTTAGTCTGTTGTTGAAACAGGGGCTGCAGGTCAGTATTGGTAGGATAATTGAATATGTCATTTACAGTCACGTTGTGGTTGGCAAGTTCATCTGACGGAATATATAGTCGATGACGAAGACTGTCTTCATACACATCGCGGATAATATTGGTTAGCTGGAATGCAATGCCCAGTTTTTCCGCATATTTCAAAGTCTGTGGATTATCAAATCCAAAAATACTGGCGGAGAGAATACCAACAACACCTGCAACACGATAACAGTACGCATACAGCTCTTCGAATGTCTGATATTGAGTGGGTTCGATGTCCATTTCCATGCCGGAAATAATTTCGTTAAAATATTTTTGCTCCAGCTGAAACAGACTAATCCACGGTTCAAGTGCCTTGGTCACAGGGTGAGTTGGACGATGAGCATACAAGGACTCAACTTCCGAGCGCCACCAGGCAAGTTTTGTATGTTTAATCTGGGATTCACCACCATGATCAATATTTGCATCAACAACATCATCGACTTCGCGGCAAAAGGCGTACAATGCAGTTATTGCTTTTCTTTGCTCGTCCGGCAGAAACAGAAAGCTGTAATAAAAGCTGGAACCACTTTTCGCTGCCTTGTCCTGGCAATATTCTTCAGGTGTCATTTTTTACTACAGATAGTTTGAATAATGATTTGATAAGTATCATGAGTTTGTCACTAATGTTTATTCGTGGTCTGCTGAAGGTTGTATTGGCGTGCTCAAGTTTGTCCAGAACCGTCATTCCACTCTGATAGATAGCCCGTATTTCCCAGCCTAAACGTCCAGGGAGTATGTTACCCAATTGCGCACCGCTTTGTAACAGTTGTCGTGTACGTTTGATTTGAAAGTGCATGAAAGGTTTCAGTTTGTGCCGGGTATTCCCGGCTATCCATTCCTGTTCGCTAATGCCATATTTTTCGAACTCAGCTAGTGGAAAATATATACGGTTATTTTCCTGGTAGTCTTGCTGATAGTCCTGCAAAAAATTAATTAACTGTAATGCGGTACAAATTTTATCTGATAATATGAGTAAATTATCGTCATCGAAATGAAATAAATGTAATAAAAGTCGTCCAACCGGATTGGCGGAATGTTGACAATAATTCAGTACATCGTCAAAAGTGTTATAGCGTGTTTGTTGAGTATCCTGCTTAAAGGCAGTCAACAGATCATAAAAAAGCTGAGCGGGTAAGTTGTATGTTGCGATTACATACGCAACGGAATTTAATAAATCAGACTGGCTATTACCGGCGATTGCATTTGTCAGCTCTTGCTCAAAGTCATTCAATGCACTCAGACGCTCATTGTCTGGTAGTGCCAGCTCATCTGCCATATCATCAGCGGTACGTGCAAATGCATAAATAATTGCTACGGGTAAGCGGTAATTTTTTGGCAATAAAAAAGATGCAACCGGAAAGTTTTCATAATGTTGTGAAACCATCTCTTGGCAAGCTGCTGATGCTTGAGGTAGAGTGTTGTTCTTCATAAAAGCAATATTTGGGTGAGTGTTATGCGAAATTTAAAAATGATTTTTTTCGGCGCTGTAATAGGCATTTTGCTTGGTCTGTGGTTTGGTGTAAATATTGGCAAAGATCGCGCTATATTCAGCAATCCATTTGCCGAAGCTTCGATAAAGCAAAAAGCTAAAAATGCAGCTACTGGTGTAATCAAGGACACAAAAGATGCTATTCGTAAATCGCTTGATTGATGAATAAATTGCCTTGCCTGATCCTGTTCTCATAGCGAGTTATTAATTAGTTTAGTCAACATCAACTGCGCTCTCGAGTGTGCGAGGCGCAGTTTCTATTTGTTCTGGCGATGACATGGTTTTATTCGTCTGAATGCCAAGTTCGTTGAATTTGCGCACGCTTGGTATGATTCTGCTATCAAATGACCCGACTGCCTGATTAAAATGTTTCATGCTGTTATCCAGTGAGCGACCGAGCTTGGACAGGTGATCGGCAAACGTTGCCAGCCTGTCGTATAGCTCTTCACCAATATTCCGAATCTCGTCAGCATTCTGCGTTAACTGTTCCTGTCGCCAGCCATAGGCGATGGCGCGTAACAAGGCCACCAGGCTGGTGGGTGTAGCCAATACTACCTGTTTACTAAGCGCATCTTCCACGAGATTATGGTCGATATCCAATGCTGCCGTCAAAAACTGATCACCCGGAATAAATAACACGACGAAGTCTGGCGTTCGTTCCAGCTGGTTCCAGTAGGCTTTACTTGAAAGTTCATTGATGCGTTGTTTTACATTACGCGCATGGCGAATCAATGCTTGTTGTTTTTCTGTTTCGTCAGTTGCTTCCGTTGCGGTGAGATAGGCATCAAGCGGCGTCTTTACATCGACGACAATTTCGCGTCCAGCCGGCATACGCACCAGCATATCCGGACGCTGTTTGCCAGATTCGGTGTTGACGTTTTCCTGTTCGAAAAAATCACAGTATTCAACCATGCCGGCAAGCTCAACCAGTCTTTTTAATGTTAGTTCACCCCATTGTCCGCGCACTTCGGGTCGGCGAAACGCCTGAACCAGATTACGGGTTTCATTCTGCAAGGCGGTTTGTGTTTGCGCCATGATCGTTAAATGTTGTTCGAGTGCACCATAGGCATGTTTGCGATCTTTTTCTATTGCCTGGATTTGTGTTTCAGTTTTATCAAGCGCATCCTTGATCGGTTTGAGCAGGTGTTCAATTGCTTTTTCTTTTTGTTCAAAGTTGTTTTGTGCGGAGGCCTGAAACTGTTTCAGGTTTTCCTGCGCCAGCTTCAAAAATTCTTCACTATTGTGTTTTAATGCCTGTGATGAGAGCAGACTGAATGTTTCATTCAGGCGTTGTCTGGCTTCTTCAATTGATTTGATTTTTTCTTCGCTGTACTTACGTTCGTAAGACAAAGTAGTTGTCAGTTCGGCAACAGCTTTCTGACTCCTGAAATATTTCGGTAGCAATACAAGCACGACGATCAATACACCGAGTAAAAAGGCACTGATAGCAATAATGGCAAGTTGTGGATCAATTTGCATATTCTTGTAACCAGCTAATGATTTCTTGTGTTGAGGCCGCCAGCTTGTCTGCTCCCCATGTGTCAGGTGAATCCTGCGTGCCTATGTAACCAAATAATGCTGCACAGGTCAGCATACCCGCGCTTTTGCCTGCTACGATATCACGTTCTGCATCACCGATGTATACACTGTTAGTTGCCGAACAACTGATTAGCTCACAGGCGTGTAATAATGGCGCCGGATCAGGTTTTCGTTGTGCCAGGGTGTCTCCGCTAACAATACAATCCGGTTTCATTGTTAAATCAAGACCTTGCATCAGCGGCTCGGTAAGCCAGGCCGGTTTGTTGGTAACGATACCCCATTTCATCTGTCGGGATTGTATATATATAAGTATATCTTCAATACCGGGAAACAGGCGTGTGTGTGTCACGAGGTTCGCCCGGTAAATATCCAGTAATTCCTGGCGCAGTGGCTCAAATTCAGCATCATGCTTGTCGAGCTTGAAACCCAGTTTAATCAGCGCTTGCCCGCCATGCGAAACCACCGGCCGAATTTGTTCAAAGGCAAGTTTTTCGTGCTGGTGATTTTCAAGCACGATGTTCAATGCGTTGGCCAGATCAGGTGCGGTGTCGGCAAAAGTGCCGTCCAGATCAAATAACACGGCTTGCAGCTTTCGAGAAGTTGGCATGGACAAATCAGGCAGGTTTAGTCCGGGCGTATACAGTGCATTAAATAATTTACACCGACATCATAACCGAGACTGTAACGTTTGGTGAGCGGGTTATAACTCATACCCGTAAGTTCGCGTGTTTGTAAACCGGCAACACGGATCCAGCGTTCAAGTTCGGAAGGTTTAATGAACTTGTTATAATCATGCGTTCCTTTGGGTAACAGATTCAAAATATATTCTGCGCCAACAATCGCAAACAAATATGATTTGGGATTGCGATTAATCGTGGACAGAAAAACCGCGCCACCGGGTTTAACCAGATCAAAGCATGCCTTGATAACTGATGCCGGGTCGGGAACATGTTCGAGCATTTCCAGGCAAGTGACAACATCATATCGTTGTGCATTTTTTAGCGCAAAGTTTTCGGCAGTTACTTGTTGGTAATCAACATCAAGATCGGATTCATGCAAATGCAGACGGGCAATTTTCAAGGGTGTTTCACCCATGTCGATGCCGGTGACATTTGCACCGCGTGCCGCCATACTTTCACTGAGGATGCCACCACCACAACCTATATCAATTACCTCTTTACCCTTGAGTTGTACGCGCCTGTCAATATACTCGAGTCGCAAGGGATTGATATCGTGCAATGGTTTGAATTCGCTGTCTGGATCCCACCAACGCGAAGCCAGGGCTTCGAATTTTTTTATTTCAAGTGGATCGACATTCTGTTCTGAAGTTTGCATGATTTGATCAATTGTCGTTAATTCGGTTTGCTGGTTGCATCAATGATTATTTGTTGCCATTTAGCGGCGCTATTCATGATGTCCTGTTTATTGATTGTTGTAAGCTGTGAATCTTTCACAACATGTTTACCTGCCACCCAGACATCGGTGACATGCTGACGGCCACATACATAAACCAGGTGTGATATCGGGTTAAACAAAGGCTGTGAATCAATGTGGTCTATATTAACGGCGATAATATCGGCAGCTTTGCCTACTTCAATGCTGCCAATCTCATCATCACGACCAAGGGCTTTGGCACCGTTTATGGTAGCCATTCGCAGCGCCTGTTCTGCTGATACAGCACTGGCATCACCGGCCACACCTTTCGCCAGCATTGCAGCCGTACGCATTTCGCCAAACATGTCCAGATCATTATTACTCGCTGCACCATCGGTACCTAAGCCAACATTCACACCTGCATCAAGAAGTTTTTGTACCGGGCAAAAACCGCTGGCAAGTTTTAAATTGGATTCAGGGCAGTGCGCAATATGTACGCCATTTTCAGCCAGTTGTGAGATTTCCTCATCGGTTAATTGAGTCATATGTACGGCTATCAAGCGTGGTGTTAATAATCCGAGATCAGACAAGCGTTGCAGTGGTCGTTGGCCGGATTGTTTAACACTATCGTCAACTTCAAACGCAGTTTCGTGTATGTGCATTTGAATGGGGATATCCAGTTCTTCAGCGAGGGTAATAATTTTTTCCAGTGGTTCATTGGATACGGTATAGGGTGCGTGTGGAGCAAACGAGGTTTTAATCAGAGTATGTCCACGTAACTTGTCGTGTAATTGCAAACCTTTTTGCAGGTATTCATCAGGATTCTGTGCCCAGGCAGAGGGGAAGTTAATCATGATCAATCCTACTGTTGCACGCATATGTGCATCTTCGGCTGCGCGTGCGACTTCTTCAGGGAAGAAGTACATGTCTGTGAAACACGTAGTGCCGCTGAGTAACATTTCTGCGCAGGCATGCAAACTACCTTCGTATACAAAGTCAGCGCTGACACAGGCCGCTTCGGCAGGCCAGATATGTTCCTGCAACCAAGTCATCAAGGGCAAATCATCGGCAATGCCGCGCATCAGGGACATCGCCGCATGACCATGAATATTTACGAGGCCAGGCAAAATAATATGCGATGTCAGGTCTACCGTGTTTTGTGCCTGGTATTTATTGTTGGCTTCATCAGTGGGTAACAATGCAATAATTTTTCCATCATCAATCGCGATGGCATAATTATCGTACACGGTAGCCGCTGGTTCGACGGGTACCAGATGTTTACTTAATATAAGTGTATCAATATTTTGCATGGTCATCGGCCATTTATTTGCAAAGTTAATAATGAAGGTTTCATGAATTTATTCATTGTATACTTGGAATCGAGCATTTCATATCAAGCATGTAATGCAGTTCAGGTGAATTATAATGTAAAGTTTGCCTCAAGGTGTTGAAAATAGTGTCTAAACATAAAACTTAAGAGCGATGACATAATATGACTTATAAAGGTATACAGCCAGTTCAATGGGAGAATAATCAATTAAAATTACTCGATCAGCGCATCTTGCCACAGCAGGAAAAATGGCTATATTTTGACAACGTACATGATGCAGCCGGCGCGATAACTGACATGGTGGTACGTGGTGCACCGGCAATTGGCATTACCGCAGCCTATGCTGTGGTACTCGCAGCGCGCGCGCACTTTAAAAAATCTTCTGACAAATGGATTGAAAGTATACAGGATGATTTAACGCTGTTGGCGAATGCCCGGCCGACGGCAATTAACTTGATCTGGGCTATTGAAGTGCTAAAAAACCACTTTGTCGGGATTAAGGGCGACCCGGAGCCTGTCCTGTTAGCCGCGGCTAAACAAATTCATGCAGAAGATATCGCGGCGAATCAGATTATGGGCGCAACCGGTAGCGGCTTTTTGCCAGAAAATTGCGGCGTCCTGACACACTGTAACGCGGGCGCGTTGGCAACGGGCGGATACGGTACGGCCCTGGGTGTGATTCGTTCAGGTGTCGCGGCAGGAAAGATTACTGAAGTTTTTGCTGATGAAACCCGGCCCTGGCTTCAAGGCGCGCGATTAACTGCCTGGGAATTACTGCAAGATAACATTCCGGTCAATTTATTAGCAGATGGGGCGGCCAGCTATTTGATGGCTCAGGGCAAGGTGCAATGGGTCATTGTCGGTTCAGATCGGGTGGCGGCCAATGGTGACGTCGCCAATAAAATTGGCACCTACAATCTTGCCGTAGCGGCAAAATACCACGGCGTAAAATTCATGGTGGTAGCACCGACCTCCACAGTCGATATGAACATTGCTTCCGGTAAGGACATTCCCATTGAATCACGCTCGGCAGATGAATTGCGTAAATTAGGTACCCAAACGGTTGCCGCCGAAGGGGCGGGAGCCTGGAATCCGGTATTCGATGTGACTCCCGCCGCCCTGGTGGATGTCTTTGTCAGCGAGAAAGGTGCGGTAGAAAACCCGACCACAGAAAAGATTTTGGCTATGATGAAAAGCTAGCTGTTTTTTAGCGTTTTTTTCTTTCAGACGCCCGTATTTGCCTTCTCGCAGACTTTTTAGCTAATGCGGTAGTCTGACTCCAATGGTATACTTCCCTGCTCAGACGTCGAGAGACCTTATTGTATATATTTCGAGCATTTAAAAACCGAAGCTAACTGAACATAAGCAATGACCGAATTCGCGAAAGAAGTTCTACCCATAAACATCGAAGAGGAAATGCGTCAGTCCTATCTGGACTATGCAATGAGCGTTATTGTCGGCCGCGCATTGCCGGATGTGCGGGATGGTCTGAAGCCTGTGCATCGACGTGTCCTTTTTGCGATGCGCGAATTGGGTAACGACTGGAACAAGGCCTATAAAAAATCTGCCCGTGTTGTCGGTGACGTGATTGGTAAATATCATCCTCATGGTGATACCGCCGTATACGATACGATTGTGCGCATGGCGCAACCGTTCTCATTGCGCTACATGCTGGTGGATGGGCAGGGTAACTTTGGTTCGGTAGACGGTGATGCGCCAGCTGCCATGCGTTATACCGAAGTGCGCATGTCACGCATCGCGCACGAACTGCTTGCGGATATCGAAAGAGAAACCGTCGATTTCGTTCCAAACTACGACGAGTCAGAACACGAGCCGGAAATTTTGCCGGCCAAGATTCCAAATTTACTGGTCAATGGATCAGCCGGTATTGCGGTGGGCATGGCCACCAATATTCCACCGCATAATTTAAATGAAGTCATCAATGCCTGTCTTGCCTTGATTGATAAGCCTGAAACCGATATTCAAACCTTGATGACGCACATCCCCGGTCCGGATTTCCCGACTGCAGGTATCATTAATGGTGCGCGGGGTATCGCCGAAGCGTATGCAACAGGCCGTGGACGTATTTACGTACGTGCACGTACCCATGTTGAAGAAAACAGTAAAGGTAAACAGGCGATCATTGTTACCGAGTTACCTTATCAGGTAAATAAAGCGCGCTTGCTGGAACGCATTGCCGAGCTGGTAAAAGAAAAGAAAATTGAAGGCATCACCGAGCTGCGTGATGAATCGGATAAAGACGGTATGCGCGTGGTGATTGAGTTGCGACGCGGTGAAGTCACCGAAGTGATGATAAATAATTTATACCAGCATACACAAATGCAAAGTGTATTTGGTATTAACATGGTGGCGCTTGATGAAGGTCAACCGCGACTGCTGAATTTAAAACAGGTACTGGAAGCGTTTATTCGTCATCGCCGTGAAGTCGTTACACGTCGTACCGTGTTTGATTTGCGTAAGGCGCGTGAAAAAGCCCATATTCGAGAAGGCTGGGCGATTGCATTAACCAATATCGATCCCATTATTGCCATGATCAAGGCTGCGGCCAATCCGGCGCAAGCCAAGGAACAACTGGTGGCAGCATCCTGGGAACCGGGTGTGGTCGTGCAAATGCTCGAACGTGCGGGTGCCGAAGCATCACGTCCTGACGGTTTGTCTGCACAGCTGGGGCTGGTCGATAAAAAATACCGCTTATCAGAGGCGCAGGCACAAGCCATTCTTGATTTACGACTGCATCGACTAACCGGGCTCGAGCAGGACAAAATCATAACCGAATATGAAGAACTGCTGATTATTATTGCCGACCTGATGGATATTCTCGGCAGTGAAGAGCGGCTCATGACAGTAATTAAAGATGAGCTGTTAGAAATGAAAGAACAGTATGGCGACGAACGGCGCACTGAAATTATTGCGAGTCAGGAAGATCTCACGATTGAAGATCTTATTACTGAAGAAGATGTTGTCGTCACATTATCACACGAAGGTTATGCCAAATCACAACCTCTTACTACGTATACAGCACAACGACGTGGCGGCAAGGGTAAAACAGCTACATCGGTAAAAGACGAAGATTATATCGAGAAGTTGATTGTCGCCAATACACACGACACCATTTTATGTTTCTCCAGCCGTGGCAAAGTTTATTGGCTTAAAGTGTATGAGTTACCGCAAGCAGGTCGCACCGCGCGCGGCCGACCGATTGTGAACCTTTTGCCGTTAAGTGAAGGTGAACGCATTACCGAAATTTTACCGATACAGGAATATACAGAAGACAAATTTGTGTTTTTCGCAACGGCCAGCGGCACAATCAAGAAGACACCGCTAAAAGATTTTTCACGGCAACGCGCATCCGGCATTATCGCCGTCGAGTTGCGTGAAGGTGATCACCTGGTTGGTGTGGAACTGACGGATGGTAATCAGGATGTTATTTTGCTTTCCAGTTCAGGTAAGTCAATTCGATTTAACGAGGCAGATGTAAGACCAATGGGTCGCGCCTCGGTAGGTGTCCGCGGTATCAAGCTGAAAGAAGGGCAAAAAGTCATTTCCCTAATCATTGCACAAGATGGCTATGTACTGACAGCTACACAAAACGGCTTTGGAAAGCGCACAAAAGTAGCCGACTATCCGGTACACGGTCGCGGCGGACTTGGTGTGATTTCCATACAAACCACCGAACGCAATGGCGATGTTGTTGGTGCTGCACTTGTTTCTGACGACGATGAAATTATGTTGATTACGACCAACGGGGTACTGGTTCGCACAAGGGTAGATGAAATTTCAGAAATGGGTCGCAATACACAGGGTGTGAAATTGATCAGCCTGAATGTAGGTGAAAAACTTTCCGGAATTGAAAAAATCGATAATATTCAGGAAGAAGCAGTATCTTAACTGACCGTTATTATCAATATCGCATTACGATTACTTAAATTACTTTATAGAGGTTTACTAGCATGAGTCGTGTATTTAACTTCAGTGCGGGTCCCGCAATGCTTCCTGAAGCAGTTTTGAAACGGGCGCAGGATGAAATCCTGGATTGGCAGGGAAGTGGTATGTCGATCATGGAAATGAGTCATCGCGGCAAGGAATTCATGTCGGTTGCAGAGCAGGCAGAAAAAGATTTCCGCGAGTTACTGAATATATCAGATGATTATGCCGTACTGTTTTTGCAGGGTGGCGCCAGCACACAATTTGCCATGGTGCCCTTAAATTTATTGGGTAAAAACAACAAGGCGGATTACATCAACACCGGCGCATGGTCAGTCAAAGCGATTGCTGAAGCAAAATTGTTTGGTGATATCAATGTTGCGGCGTCATCTGAAGCAGAAAATTTTACCACCGTTCCTGACTTTGATTCCTGGAAGTTACGCGCGGATGCAGCCTATGTACATTACACCCCTAATGAAACAATCGGTGGTGTTGAATTTGATTATGTTCCGGACACCAAGGGTGTAACGCTGGTTGCCGACATGTCATCAACCATCTTATCCCGACCAATTGATGTCAATCAGTTTGGAATTATTTATGCTGGTGCACAAAAAAATATTGGTCCGGCCGGACTGACAATTGCAATCGTTAGAAAAGACTTAATTGGTAATGCAGCACAGAATGTTCCCAGTATGCTGAACTATAAAACGCATATGGATGGTGACTCGATGGCGAATACGCCGCCTACCTATGCATGGTATCTGGCAGGGCTGGTTTTTGACTGGTTAAAGCAGCAAGGTGGTGTGGCCAAGATGGGAGAAATTAATAAACGTAAAGCTGACAAGCTATATGCTACCATTGATTCCTCGAGCTTTTATGCGAATCCGGTCGAGAAACGTTACCGTTCCTGGATGAATATTCCATTCACGCTCGCAAATCCGGAGCTCGATAAATTATTTTTAAGCGAAGCGGAAAAAAATAATCTTACCACCCTGAAAGGCCACCGTTCTGTCGGCGGTATGCGCGCGAGTATTTATAATGCCATGCCAGAGGCAGGTGTTGATACATTGGTTGCATTTATGCAGGATTTTGAAAAACAACACGGTTAAAAATGCGGAACGACAATGTATAAAATTCTTACCTTAAATAATATTTCTGTCGCCGGATTGGAACGATTGCCGCGAGATGCTTATGAAATCGCAAGTGAAATCAGCCATCCGGACGGGATTATTCTACGTTCCTTTAATATGCATGACATGGACATACCGCCCAGCCTGAAAGCGATTGGTCGCGCGGGTGCCGGTGTAAATAATATTCCCGTTGATAAAATGAGCAAAAACGGCGTTGTTGTGTTTAATGCACCCGGGGCCAATGCAAATGCAGTAAAAGAACTGGTCGTTGCAGGTATGTTAATTGCCTGCCGTAATATTTGTCAGGCATGGAAATACACTCAAGGCCTGACCGGTGATGATGCGACGCTAAATAAAGCGGTAGAGCAGGGCAAGAAAACCTATGCCGGGTTTGAATTACCCGGGCGGACTCTTGGTGTAGTAGGGCTTGGCGCAATTGGACGCCTGGTAGCAAATGCAGCTATCGATTTGGGCATGCATGTGGTTGGCTATGATCCGGGTATCACTGTCGAAGGTGCCTGGCAACTCTCTTCGAACGTGCGTAAGGCAGGCAGTATTGAAGAGTTGTTATCAAAAGTAGATTTCATCACTTTTCATGTACCATTAATTGATGCAACAAAGAACATGATTAATGCCGAGCGCATCAAATTGATGAAAAAAAATGCCGTAATCATGAATTTCGCTCGCAATGGAATTATCGATGATGACGCAGTGATCGAGGCGTTGGACAGTAACCGGTTATACGCCTATATATGTGATTTCCCCAGTAACAAGATAAAGGATCACGAAAGAGTCATCGCACTACCGCATCTTGGTGCTTCCACCAGTGAAGCGGAAGATAATTGCGCCATTATGGTTGCCGATCAGGTGCGTGATTATCTTGAAACAGGCAATGTCAGAAACTCGGTTAATTTTCCGGAAGTACGCCTTGATGGAAATGAAGGTTATCGGCTGTGTATTGCAAACAACAATGTTCCCAATATGGTGGGTCAGATATCATCTGCCCTGGCGAGTGAGAATCTGAATATTGTCGATATGATTAACAAATCACGTGGTGATCTGGCCTATACATTGATTGATATCGACAAACAAGCCAGTGACAAACTTGTTTCAACACTATCTGCGATTGAGGGAGTACTCAACGTAAGATCCATTGAACATAAGTAACTTTGTGACAGTATATGAGTGACGATTTAGCAGATATGCGAACAAAAATTGATGCGCTGGATGAGCAGATTCAGACATTAATTACTCAACGCGCCGAGATCGCACAAATGGTTGCTCAGGCAAAAGAAAAGGCAGGTGATGCTGTTTTTTACCGTGCAGAACGTGAAGCAATAGTGTTACGAAAAGTCAAGGAACGGAATAAAGGTCCCCTTAGTGATGAAGAAATGGCGAGATTGTTTCGTGAAATCATGTCAGCCTGCCTCGCGTTGGAATCTAAAATGAAAGTAGGTTTTCTGGGACCGGAAGGTACTTTCACGCAAACGGCGGCACTCAAACATTTTGGTCATTCTGTTGATACCTTGTCCTACACCACCATCGCCGAAGTATTCAGAGAAGTTGATGCGGGAACGGTTTCGTATGGTGTGGTACCAATAGAAAATTCAACCGAAGGAATTGTCAATCACACGCTGGACGAATTCAGTAATTCCGCATTACAAATATGTGGCGAAGTGATATTGCGTATTCATCATCACCTGATAAGTACGAATCCGGACAAGAGTAAGATTAAAACCATTTATTCACATCGCCAATCACTGGCGCAATGCCGAAACTGGCTGGATGCCAATATGAAGGGTGTTGAGTTGGTTGATGTGAGCAGCAATGCTGAAGCAGCACGGTTGGCAGCAAATGAACCAGATGCAGCCGCCATCGCAGGTGAAACGGCAGCAGAAATTTATAATCTGGGCATACTGGTTAAAAATATTGAAGACAAGCCTGATAATACGACACGATTCCTGGTAATAGGCAAGCGTATCACGCCTGCCAGTGGACACGACAAGACATCGTTACTGATATCGACTCCCAATCAGTCTGGTGCTTTGCATTCCATACTCGCACCGTTTGCAAAAAACAGTATTTCCCTGACCAGAATCGAGTCACGTCCTTCGCATCGCGCAAACTGGGATTATATTTTTTTTATAGACATTGATGGTCATGTCTCGAATGAAAATGTCGCTACGGCGTTAGCTGACTTGAGAAAAGTTGCTGCATTTGTAAAAGTGCTTGGCTCTTATCCGTACGCCGTTATTTAAAAATCAGCAGGATTAAAAATGAAATTACAGCCTGTAATATTGTCCGGCGGTTCTGGTACTCGCTTATGGCCGTTGTCACGTGCAATGTACCCGAAACAATTGCTGCCACTTGTTACCGACTCCACCATGATTCAGGAAACGGCGTTACGATTAACGGGACTTGAAGAGCACATGTCCGTCTTACACTCGATCGTCGTTTGTAACGAAGAACATCGATTTTTTATCGCTGAGCAATTACGACAAATTAACAAATCTCCACAACGGATATTGCTCGAACCATTTGGCCGTAATACTGCACCGGCACTGACTTTGGCCGCTTTGGCGGCTGATCCGAAATCAGTTTTACTGGTTATGCCTGCCGATCATGTTATTGATGATGAAAGTGCCTTTCACAAGGCGGTACTTGAAGGCGCTGGCCTGGCAGAGACAGGTTACCTGGTGACATTCGGTATCAGGCCGGTGGCAGCAGAAACCGGGTATGGATATATAAAAGCGGGTGAGAAAATACAGGGCGACGCCTGTATGATAAGTGCTTTTGTGGAAAAACCTGACAAACAAAAAGCCGAAACATATTTACAAGCCGGTGGTTATTTCTGGAATAGCGGAATGTTTCTTTTAACCGCAGAAAACTGGCTTGCAGAAATAAAAACAGCAAACTCTGAAATGTATGATGTTTGTAAAAAGGCATTCGAACAAGGCGAAGACGACAAGGATTTCTATCGTATTAATAAAGAAATATTCAATATGTGCCCAAGTGATTCAATTGACTATGCCGTTATGGAAAAAGCGGCAGGTGACAAGACCACAACGCTGCATAAAGCCGCGGTTGTTCCGCTGGATGCGGGTTGGTCGGACGTTGGTGTGTGGTCAACCTTATGGGAAGTTGGTTCAAAGGACAAACAAGGTAATGTCGCACGTGGTGATGTTTTTTTGCATGAGTCAGAAAACTGTCTGGTCTATAGCAGTCAACGCCATATATCAGGGTTGGGGCTGAAAAATTTAATTGTAGTGGAAACTTCCGATGCCATTCTGGTTGCCGATAAAAATGAAACACAACAGGTCAAGGCAATTGTCGACTGGTTAAAAATCAATGAACGCACAGAATGGCACAGTCACAAGCTGGTATATCGACCCTGGGGTAGTTATGAAACGATTGATTTGGGCGATCGATATCAGGTTAAAAGAATAACGGTTAAACCAGGTGCTGCACTTTCATTACAATTACATCATCATCGTGCAGAACATTGGGTGGTTGTCAGTGGTACTGCGCATGTTACCCGCGGTGAAGATGAATTTATTGTTTCAGAAAATGAATCAACCTACATACCTCTCGGAATAAAACATCGACTCGAAAATAAAGGCCGCATGCCTCTGGAAATGATCGAGATTCAGTCCGGCAGTTATCTGGGTGAAGATGATATAGTTCGCTTTGAAGACATTTACGGACGCACTGATAAAAAATAAAATGACATCAGAACTGTTTCAATTAGCCACGCCGGGTGTACAACAACTACAGCCATACCAACCCGGCAAGCCATTATCCGATCTGGAGCGTGAATACGGTATTACAAATGCAGTAAAACTCGCCTCAAACGAAAATCCATATGGCCCCGGACCAAAGACACTGCAAGCAATCAATAATTCGCTAACCCAATTGGCACGCTATCCGGATGGCAGTGGGCACGGATTAAAGAACGCGCTGTCGGCCAAGCTTTCGATTACGCCAGATATGATCACGCTTGGCAATGGATCGAATGATGTCCTGGAAATTATTGCCAGAACGTTTGCAACCGATGTGGATGAAATCATGTTTTCCCAGCATGCATTTGCTGTATACCCGATTGTGACGCAGGCGATTGGCGCAACTGCCAACATTGTTGCCGCGAAAAACTGGGGTCATGATCTTGATGCCATGCGCGAGGCCATTACGGCAAAAACTAAGATTATATTTCTGGCCAATCCGAACAATCCTACCGGTACATGGTTTGAAAAAGATGCGTTAAACAAATTCCTGGATTCGCTTTCAGACACAGTTATTGTTGTCCTGGATGAAGCCTATTTCGAATTTATCGCACATCCAGAATATGGTAATACGTTATATCCAGATGGACTGGATTATTTGCCGAGACATAATAACCTGATCGTCACACGAACCTTTTCCAAGGCCTATGGGCTGGCCGGCTTACGTGCGGGTTATGCTGTATCGCATCCTGATGTGGCGAATCTGTTAAATCGCGTCAGACAACCTTTTAATCTGAATTCCGTTGCCCTGGCTGCGGCAGAAGCAGCACTTTCTGATCACGAGCATCTGGAGCGTTGCATCGCGCTCAACGCCGAACAATATCGGCATTACACAACTTCACTGGATAAGGCGGGAATTGAATACATACCTTCTGCCGGAAATTTTGTTTGCGTGAAGGTAGGTGGTGGTGCACGATCGTATGAAGAGTTGCTCCTGCAGGGTGTTATAACCCGACCGGTAGCGAACTATGGAATGCCAGAATATTTGCGTATATCCATTGGCAGCGCAGCAGAAAATGACAAGTGTTTAAAAGCACTCATTGAGATGATGAAATAAGGAATTTCACATTGTGAGCTCGATATTCAATACAGTAACGATTATCGGTGTTGGCCTGATGGGCGGCTCATTGGCGCGTGCCATAAAACAAAATGGACTGGCGTTAAAAGTAATTGGCGCCAGCAGAAATGAGTCACACCTGCAAGAAGCCTTAAAACTTGGTGTGATCGACGAATACTACACCGACTATTCTGTTGCAGTAAAAAATGCCGATCTGGTCGTGCTTGCTGTGCCTGTTGGCGCAATGAAGCCAGTACTGAATACAATCAAGCCAGCCTTAAAACAGGACGCCATTATCACGGATGTTGGTTCGACAAAACAGAATATTCAACAGGCCGTTATGGAAATATATGGCGAGATGCCTGCAAATTTCGTACTGGGTCATCCTATTGCCGGTACGGAACAATCCGGTGTGGCAGCCTCTTTTGCTGATTTATATCAGGGTAAACGTGTCATTTTAACTCCGTCAAAACATACAGATAGACTAGCCATTTCAAAAGTTACTGCGCTATGGCAGGGATGTGGTGCGCTTGTTATGGAAATGAATTGTAAGCATCACGATGAAGTATTGGCTGCCACGAGTCATTTACCGCACATGATTGCCTACACACTGGTAAATACACTCGCGCATATGAATGATAAACAGGAAATCTTTACTTACGCTGCCGGTGGATTCAAGGATTTTACACGCATCGCATCCAGTGATCCGACAATGTGGCTGGACATCAGTCTGGCAAACAAGGAAGCTCTTTTAAACGTATTATCATTATTTAAAAATGATCTGGAAAAACTGACATCTGCCATCGTGGCAGACGATGATAAAACAATTCGTGATATGTTCTGTTTTGCAAAGCAAACTCGCGATACGTTATGTAACAGCGAGAAGTCATGAGTAGTTCTGAAAATCTGCAGTTTATTGCTGAACCGGTTACAACATTGCAGGGATCAATTCGTGTGCCGGGAGATAAATCCATTTCCCATCGATCCATTATGTTGGGGGCGCTTGCCAGCGGCGTGACACATGTAAAGGGTTTCTTGTCCGGCGAAGATAATCTGGCAACGTTAGATGCGTTTCGCAATATGGGTGTCAAGATTGAAGGACCAACGAATGGTGAGGTAACCATTCATGGTGTCGGCATGCATGGTTTGCAACAACCCGCATCGCCACTTTATCTGGGAAATTCAGGTACCTCAATGCGGTTGTTATCCGGTTTGATGGCAGCGCAGTCTTTCACCTCCACATTAACAGGCGATAGTTCACTGAGTACGCGTCCGATGAAACGTGTGACTGACCCGTTACGTCTGATGGGTGCAGGAATCGCAACAACTGAAAATGGTACGCCACCGATAAAGATTACCGGCAGTAAAAAATTATTAGGCATTGATTACAGTATGCCAATGGCAAGTGCCCAGGTGAAATCCTGCCTGCTGCTTGCTGGCTTATATGCCGAAGGCGCAACTTGTGTGACTGAACCTGCACCGACACGTGATCATACCGAACGCATGCTGACGGGATTTGGTTATATCGTACAACGAGAAGGTAACCGGGTATGTATACGTGGTGGCGGTGAGCTGGTTGCAACGGATATTGATGTACCGGCAGATATTTCGTCTGGCGCATTTTTTATGGTGGCCGGTTGTATTGCAAAAGATTCAACGATTTGTCTTGAACATGTTGGTATTAATCCAACACGTATTGGTGTCATCAACATACTACGCGCAATGGGTGGTGACATCGAAATCAGTAACACGCGCACCATCGGTGGTGAGCCGATAGCCGATATCATTATCAAAAGTAGCCACTTAACAGGAATTCACATCGACGAAGCGGACGTACCTTTAGCTATTGATGAATTCCCGGCTATTTTTATTGCCGCAGCCTGTGCAATTGGTGAAACCCGGTTGACGGGTGCAGAAGAATTGCGCGTTAAAGAAAGTGATCGTATACAGGTGATGGCGGATGGACTCCTGAAATTAGGTATCGATTGTCAGGCGATGCCTGACGGTATCATTATTCAGGGAGGGCAGCTGACAGGGGGTGAGGTAGATAGTCACGGTGACCATCGCATTGCAATGGCCTTTGCCATGGCCAGCCTGCGTGCAAGACAAAAAATAGTTATCAATGATTGTGCTAACGTTGCCACCTCGTTTCCTAACTTTATTGAACTGGCTCAGCAGGTCGGTCTCAAGATTTCAACTGCAAAATAATTGACGACTTTGGACGCCATTCCCATATTGACCATTGACGGCCCCAGCGGTGTGGGGAAAGGTACAATCAGTCTAAAAGTTGCCCTGAAGCTGAAATGGCACTATCTGGATAGCGGTGCGCTGTATCGCATTGTGGCCTATGGTCGTCAGCAACATCACATTTCTACAGCAGATGTTAACGCGCTCGCGGCTTACGCCGAGTCGCTAGATGTGAGATTCGAAATTGACCCGCAATCTGAATCAGTAGAAATACTTCTGGAAAATCAATATATTACAGAAAAGATTCGCACAGAGGAGGCCGGTAATCAGGCTTCAATTGTTGCGGCCATACCAGAGGTAAGAACAGCGTTACTAGCCCGGCAACGTGCATTCTGCGCCGAACCTGGTTTGGTGGCAGATGGCCGCGATATGGGGACGGTTGTGTTTCCTGCCGCGGCCATTAAAGTTTATCTTACCGCCAGTGCCGATGAACGCGCACAAAGACGGTATAAGCAGTTGAAAGAAAAGGGAATAGATGCTAAATTAGGGAGTCTCGTTGAAGCCATTCGTGAACGCGATGAACGTGATTCTTCACGCCAAACCGCGCCACTAAAGCCCGCGAGTGACGCACACATAATTGATACGACTGAAATGTCTGTTCAGCAAGTAGAGAAGGCTGTACTTGCGTTGTGTAAACCGTACGTTTCTTTGTAGATTTCCGGATTCCTGCAGTGTAGCCGGCAGCACAACATTTGAAACTTATAATGTAAGAAAAGCTGGTTAGTTCGCACGAGCTAACTTGACGTTTAACCGCCCGCAACCACAATTGCGGCCCAACCCGATCAGGAAATCTGATCAAGGAAGTAACATGAGCGAAAGTTTCGCAGAACTCTTTGAAGAAAGCATTAGTAAAAATCAAATGACCCCCGGCGCTATTTTGTCCGGAACGATCGTTGATATTGATGATGACTTTGTCATTGTAAATGCCGGTTTGAAGTCAGAAGGCGTTATCCCAAAGAGTCAGTTTTATAATGACGATGGTGTACTGGAAATTGCAGTTGGCGACGTAGTTGAAGTTGCTCTGGATTCTATTGAAGACGGTTTTGGTGAAACCCGATTATCACGTGAAAAAGCAAAACGTGCAGAATCGTGGACCCGACTCGAAGCCGCGCACGAAGCTAAAGAAACGGTTATTGGACGTATTATCGATAAAGTCAAAGGTGGCTTTACGGTAGAAGTCAGTGATATACGCGCATTCTTACCCGGTTCACTGGTTGATGTTCGTCCTGTCCGTGATACCAGCTATCTGGAAGGTAAGGAACTTGAATTTAAGGTTATCAAGTTAGATCGCCGTCGCAACAACGTGGTTGTATCGCGTCGTGCAGTGGTAGAACTTGAAAACACCGAAGAACGTGATTCAATCATCAAGAACATGGACGAAGGTTCTGTAGTGAAAGGTGTCGTGAAGAACCTGACCGATTATGGTGCATTCATCGATTTGGGTGGCATTGACGGATTACTCCATATCACCGATATGGCATGGCGTCGTGTTAAACACCCAAGTGAAATCGTGGAAGTTGGCACGGAAATCGACGTTAAAGTATTAAAGTTCGACAAAGAGAAAATGCGCGTTTCATTAGGCCTGAAACAAATGGGTGATGATCCATGGGTTGCTATTGCCAATCGCTATCCTGAACATACCCGTTTACACGGCAAGGTTACCAATATTGCTGAATACGGCTGTTTCGTCGAGTTGGAAGAGGGCGTAGAAGGCCTGGTTCACGTATCTGAAATGGATTGGACCAATAAAAACATTCATCCTAGCAAAGTTGTACAGTTAGGTGATGAGGTTGATGTTATCGTTCTGGATATTGACGAGGAACGTCGTCGTATTTCGCTGGGTATGAAGCAGTGTCAGGCAAATCCATGGGAGCATTTTGCTGCGACTCATAACAAGGGTGACAAGGTTTCAGGGCAGATCAAATCCATTACTGATTTTGGTATCTTTATCGGCCTGGACGGTGGTATCGATGGCCTGATTCACCTGTCAGATATTTCCTGGAATGAAACAGGTGAAGAAATCGCACGCAATTACAAAAAAGGTGATGAACTTGAAGCCGTTGTGTTGTCGGTTGATCCGGAACGTGAGCGTATTTCGCTTGGTGTGAAGCAAATGGAAAAAGACCCGGTGTCCAATTTCGTTGCTGAAAATGCCAAAGGAAGCATCGTGAACGGTAAAGTACTAGATGTTGATGCCAAGGGCGCAACAATCGATCTGGGCGATGGCCTGGAAGGCTACTTGAGAGCGTCTGAAATCTCGCAAGATCGCATTGAAGATGCGCGTACTGTGTTGAATGTAGGTGATGATGTGGAAGCGAAGTTTATGGGTATTGACCGTAAAAATCGTACTATCTCACTCTCAATCAAGGCTAAACATAACGATGATGAGAAATCAGCCATTAGTGATTACAATAGCAGCGCAGCACCAGCTACTACCACACTAGGGGATCTCCTTAAAGAGAAAATGGACGGCACCGATGCCTGATTTGGTGCTTAATATTTGTAATATAAGGGATTTCTAACTAGGACATTTAGGGAAAATGGGCTATAACTTTGTTATAGCCCGTGCTCTAAAGTTATTATAATCGAACTGGATGTTAGGAAGTTGAATCATGACTAAGTCGGAAATGATTGAAACATTATCGCAAAAGCAATTGCAGTTGGCCTACAAAGATGTAGAGTTGGCGGTGAAAACCATGCTTGAACAAATGGCCACCACACTCGCAAATGGCGACAGAATTGAGATACGTGGTTTTGGCAGTTTTTCCCTGCACTACCGCCCACCACGTGTTGGCAGAAACCCGAAAACTGGTGATTCCGTTGAATTGATTGCCAAGTATGTACCCCATTTCAAACCGGGCAAGGAAATGCGCGAACGTGTCAACGATAGCATGAGCAAGGTTCCTATTACGGGTTAGAATCAGATATTAATTTCGTTAGACGGCATGTCGGTGTGTAACCACATGCCGTTTTTTATATACAATTTATACAATTAACCAGGGGAGGTCACAATGAGACGCCTCATCAATATTGTCTTACTCAGTACGATTGTGATACTTGGTGCTGTATTTGCTGTACGTAATGCAACAGCAGTCAAGCTCGATTTCTATTTCACTACCATAGAATCATACTTGTCATTAATCGTGATAGTATCAACAATTCTTGGTGTAATCATCGGTGTGTTGGCTTCGTTGTCATGGATTGTCCGAATCAAGACAGAGCTGGCAAAGCTAAAGCGTGATGCACGTCATACCGAGCAAGAGCTCAATAACCTGAGGACGATCCCGATCAGAGACGATCACTAGATGGGTATAGAAATATTATTTTTATTATTACCGATAGCTGCCATATCAGGCTATTGGATCGGGCGCAAACGAAACGTCGCGCTTTACAGAAACAGTCGTATCTCCGAAATCCCTTCAGATTATTTGAAAGGTCTAAATTATTTACTTAATGAACAACCTGACAAAGCAATCGAAATTTTTATACAGCTTCTCGAAGTTAATAGCGATACAGTAGAAACACATCTGGCATTAGGCAGTTTGTTCCGACGGCGTGGTGAAGTTGACCGCGCGATTCGAATTCATCAAAACCTGATCGCACGTCCAACGCTTAGCCGCGAGCAGCGTGCACAGGCATTATATGATCTTGGTCAGGATTACATGCGGGCCGGATTACTCGACAGAGCAGAAACACTGTTCACAGAATTGATTGACACGGGTCCACATACCGCTCATGCATTGTGGCAACTCATCGATATATATCAGCAGGAAAAAGAATGGGAAAAAGCTATACAAACGGCGCGCAGACTGGAAGTAAAAAAAGCTGCTGATCTGAGTCCAATCATTGCGCATTATTTTTGTGAGCTGGCAGAAGATGAAATCAAGCATGGTGAGCTTGCGCGCGGTTTTAAATATCTTAAAAAAGCCAACTTGGAAGATGTGAATTGTGTTCGTATCAGTATCATTGAAGGTAGCACAGAAAAAAACTCAGGAAATTACAAGGCAGCCATTCGGGCTTACCGTCGTGTAGAGGATCAGGATGCAGATTTTATTCCTGAAATAATCGAACCGCTTAACGATTGTTATAAAGCCCTGGGGCTCGAGCAAGAAATGCAGGATTATCTGGAAAAAATAATTAATAAAACTGACAGCATATCAGTCTTGCTGGCACTGGCCGAAATGGTCAGGCAAAATAAAGATGAATTGGCAGAAATAGAATTTATAAGTGAACATTTAAAGCAAAAGCCATCTGTCCGAGGCATGGACAGACTCATCGAGTTAAATATCCATCTCAGCAAAGATAATGTTAAGGATAAACTGCTGGTATTAAAGCATGTTACTGAACAACTTTTGTATGACAAACCACGCTATTTATGCAACAACTGTGGCTTTAGTGCAATGACGATTCATTGGCAATGCCCGGGTTGCAAGAACTGGAATACCATCAAACCAATACAGGGAGTTGAAGGCGAATAAACATGACTGCTGCACTACATGATCCAAAAATCATCGTTGCACTTGATTTTTCCTCGGAATCAGAAGTGCTGTCACTGGCTGATCGGTTAACACCGGAATTATGTCGACTTAAAATAGGCAAAGAATTATTTACGTCTACCGGGCCAGAATTGGTAGAGAAACTGCAAAATAAAGGTTTTGAAATATTTCTTGATCTCAAGTTTCATGACATACCAAATACGGTAGCCAGCGCTTGCCGTGCCGCAGCAAAACTGGGGGTGTGGATGATGAATGTGCATGCATTGGGTGGCGTGAACATGATGCGCGCTGCACGTGAGGCATTGGATAAACAAAGTAACTCACCTTTATTGATTGCTGTAACTATATTAACAAGCATGGATGAAGATTCGATTAGACAAGTTGGTTTGTCAGGTTCACCCATGTCAAATGTCATAAACCTTGCGAATCTTGCGTACGAGACGGCACTGGATGGAGTGGTATGCTCTGCACGTGAAGTGAAACAATTAACAGAAAATCATAAAAACGATTTTTTATATGTCACACCGGGTATTCGTATGGCAGATGACAGTGTTCAGGACCAGCAGCGTGTCATGACACCGGATAAAGCAATCGAACAGGGTGCTGATTATCTGGTGATTGGCCGACCTGTGACACAAGCTGATGACCCGATTGCCAAGCTGCAAGAAATAAATAACTTGATCAAGACAGTGTAGGAAACCACCTACAATTAATTCAGATAAAACTGACAACTCACAGTATTGAATAATTTATTGAATTGTAGATAATCATATCTTCTTCAACATGGATATAAAAAACACAAGGAGTGTAAAATGAAAAATCTGGTAAAAATCTTTTCTTTATTTGTTCTGTTGATAGCATCAATGAGTGCTTTTGCTGAACCTGTCAATGTAAACACAGCGAGCGCAGCAGAAATTGCAAAAAACCTCAAAGGGATCGGCATGAAGAAAGCCCAGGCTATTATTGCTTATCGTACAAAGCATGGAGCCTTCAAGTCTGCTGATGAGCTCGCAAACGTAAAAGGAATTGGTTCAAAAACTGTAGTTGCGATACGCGGCGATGTGCTTGTAAATAATACCAAGCAAAGTTCAGCGAGTCACAGCAAAGTAAAAAAGACCAAATAAAATTTCACGTAATCGGCAGTAATGTTAAAGGGCACATTTAGTGCCCTTTTTCATTGAGTAATTACCACTGCTGGTCTAGACTTTCCATGTTCAACAGATGAACAGAGTGGGTTAACGATGATTAGTGATGAAATATCATACAAGTTATTGAAAATACTGGAAAATAATCCGGCAATCAATCAGCGTGAATTATCTCGCCAAATGGATATGAGCCTTGGCAAGGTAAATTACTGCCTCAAGGCTTTGATTGGCCGGGGAATGGTCAAAGCACGTAACTTTTACAATAATGACAACAAGCGCGTATACAAATATTTACTCACACCAGCTGGCATCAGACAAAAAACGCTTATTACTGCGCGCTTTCTTAAAAAGAAACTGCTGGAATATGAAGAGTTAAAAGTTCAGATCGATGAACTATCGGCAGAAGTCAAAAACAATGAAACTGTAGAGTTACATGAGCTTGATAATGGATGACTTGTCATGAAAAGAAACTGGTACCTGCTACAAACCAGACCGCGCCAAGAATGGATTGCGCAAACCAATTTGACGCGGCAAGGGTACGAAAATTATGTGCCAAAATTGTTGAACAATGTTAAATATAGAGGAAAATATCGCGATATCATCGAACCTTTATTCCCCGGCTATTTATTTATAAACCTTGATATTGAATCGGATAACTGGTCGCCAATACGATCGACGCTTGGAGTTAAAGATTTTGTAAAATTCGGCGGTCGACATGCCTTGGTACATGCAAACCTGATAGAACAAATCAAAAGCAATGAAGATGATAGTGGATTACAAAAAATGCCTACTAAAACCTTCAAAAAGGGTGTTTCTGTAATAATCAGTCAGGGACCATTAACCGGCTACGAAGCTATTTATGAGTCCGCCACGTCGAAAGGGCGGGTAATTGTGCTCTTGAATGTGCTCAGCCAGGAAGTGCGTATGCAAATCTCCAAACATGATCTGTTGCTCGCATAATAAGCCTTGTGTCTTGTATCACACATCAAAACAATTTTTAAACCATGATAATAATTCATGGTGAATGATGTATTGCAACTAACATTACGGTAGAATTGCCGGATTTTAAAATGAGGTTTGAATATGGGGTATGAATCCGATAAAAAAAGGGTTTTGATCACAGGTGGTGCCGGATTTCTGGGTTCACATCTAAGCGACATTCTTTTGCAACAAGGTCATGATGTATTATGTCTGGACAATTTTTTTACCGGAACAAAATCCAACATACTTCATTTGTTAAGCAATCCTCATTTTGAACTGTTACGCCATGACGTAACCATCCCACTGTATGTTGAAGTGGATCAAATCTATAATTTGGCATGTCCTGCTTCACCTATACATTATCAGTTTGATCCTGTGCAAACTACCAAGACAAGCGTGCACGGTGCGATAAACATGTTGGGACTTGCAAAAAGAACAAAAGCAAAGATCATGCAGGCCTCTACCAGCGAAGTTTATGGCGATCCGGAAGTGCACCCGCAAACTGAAGATTATTGGGGTCATGTAAATCCAATTGGTTTCAGATCTTGCTACGATGAAGGGAAACGTTGTGCTGAAACCCTGTTTTTTGATTACAAGCGTCAACATAATGTAAATATAAAAGTTGCACGAATATTTAACACCTATGGTCCACGAATGCATCCGAATGATGGTCGTGTCGTATCAAACTTTATTGTCCAGGCGTTAAAAGGCGAAGATATTACTATTTATGGTGATGGAAATCAGACGCGATCATTTTGTTATGTTGATGATTTGATCGATGGGTTTATCAGGTTAATGAACAGCAGTGATGAAACAACCGGACCATTTAATCTGGGTAATCCTGGCGAATTTACTATCAAGGAACTCGCAGAAAAAGTTGTTGCAATGGTAGGATCAAAATCAAAGCTTGTATATAAAGAACTACCTTTCGACGACCCTAAACAACGTAAGCCAAATATTGACAAGGCAAAGACAGAACTGGGTTGGGAGCCTTCGGTCAAACTGGAAGAAGGGTTGGTTAAAACAATTCAGTATTTTGATGACTTGTTAAAGAATAAATAATATAGCATTCGTCAGGAAAGCCTAGATAATATGTCAAAAAGAGCGTTGATAACAGGGATAACCGGTCAGGATGGGTCATATTTGGCTGAATTTTTGATCAAAAAAGGGTATGAAGTTCATGGTATAAAGCGACGCACTTCACTATTTAACACTGATCGAATAGATCACCTGTATAAAGATCCACATGTACCGAATCGGTCACTTATATTACATCACGGTGATCTGACTGATAGCAGTAGCCTGATAAGAATTATACAACAGGTGCAACCTGATGAAATTTATAATCTTGCTGCGCAAAGTCATGTAGCTGTTTCTTTCGAAGAGCCCGAGTACACGGCAAATTCTGATGCAATTGGTACGCTTCGTTTATTGGAAGCAATTCGAATTTTAGAATTAAACACCACAACCAAATTTTATCAAGCTTCTACATCAGAGTTATATGGACTGGTTCAGGAAACGCCGCAAACAGAAACAACCCCTTTTTACCCAAGGTCACCTTATGCAGTAGCGAAGCTATATGCTTATTGGATAGTCGTAAATTATCGAGAAGCGTATGGCATGTTTGCCTGTAATGGTATTTTATTCAATCATGAATCACCTGTTCGCGGTGAAACATTCGTGACACGAAAAATTACCAGAGCCTTATGCAGGATTAAACTGGGTTTACAAAAAAAATTGTTTCTTGGCAATATAAATGCCAAACGTGACTGGGGACACGCAAAAGACTATGTTGAAATGCAATGGCTAATGTTACAACAGGCAAAACCGGTGGACTATGTAATTGCTACCGGCGAGCAGCATAGCGTAAAAGAATTTATAGAGCTTGCTGCAGGTAAATTACAAATTAATTTGTCATGGAAAGGTGAAGGAATTAATGAAACCGGTATTGACCAGGATGGTAATGAAATTATCAAAATCGACCCGAAATATTATCGTCCTACAGAAGTAGATTCATTGCTAGGTGATCCGAGCAAGGCAAGAGAAGAGCTTGGCTGGAAATCCCGATATTCATTTGAGGAGCTTGTATCAGAGATGATTGATGCAGATATGGAACTGGCAAAAAGGGATGATCTTTGTAAGCAGTCAGGCTATAAAACATTTCGGTACAACGAATAATATGAAATTGGAAGAAAAAATATTTGTTGCGGGTCATAAAGGTCTTGTTGGATCTGCAATCTACAAATCGCTGTGTCTTAAAGGTTATCAAAACATCGTAGTGCGATCACATGCCGAACTGGATTTGATGGATCAAAATGCAGTAAAGCATTTTTTTGCAGTAGAAAAACCAGATCATGTATTTCTCGCCGCAGCAAAAGTCGGAGGTATAAATGCGAATAACATTTATCCCGCAGATTTTATATATGATAATCTGCAAATTGAGTTAAATGTTGTGCATTTCGCCCATAAATATAATGTAAAACAGTTATTGTTTCTTGGTAGTTCATGTATATATCCGCGCTTATCAGATCAACCTATATTCGAAGAGTATCTGCTGGGTGGCCATCTTGAACCTACCAATGAGCCATATGCAATTTCAAAAATTGCAGGAATAAAATTATGCGAGTCATATAACCGCCAGCATAAAACTGATTTCAGATCAGTTATGCCTACCAATTTGTATGGTCCCGAAGATAATTTCAATCTTGAAACGTCACATGTTTTACCGGCATTAATCCGAAAATTTGAAGAAGCAAATGTTAGTTCTAAGGAGTCAGTAGTGATATGGGGTACGGGAGCTGCCAGACGAGAGTTTCTTTATGTGGATGACTTGGCTGATGCATGTGTTCATGTTATGAAAATACCGAAGGAACAATATTGGCAAAATATAGATTCAAGATGTTCCCATATTAATGTTGGTACGGGCAAGGATCTGTCAATTTTGGAGTTGGCAGAAATTATACGAGATACTGTCGGGTCGGATGCTAAAATTGAATTTGATAAAAGTATCCCGGATGGCGCGCCACGAAAAGTACTGAATCTGGATCGTTTAAAGCAGCTTGGATGGTCAGCGCAGACACCTCTAAATGATGGAATTAAAAAAACATATATGTGGTATCTTGATAATAAAGCTAACTTAAACAAATAGCTAGAACGAGTTGTCAAACTATGAATTTTTTATTTATGATTACCATGCAAGATATGACGAATGTCACTCCTTGAAACTTGTTTACTAAGCGGTCGATAATGTTGTTAAAAATAGAAAATATAAATACCGATCATCATAAAATAAGCCTGTTCGTAAAAGTTGTTTTTTTTCTGTTTCTGTGTTACCCGCTGTTAGCGATAAATGTACGACACTGGGCAAGTGTTACGTTTGCAGCGTTATTACTTTGTACGTTGCCATATATCCGGCTATTTAATTTCAGTATTTTTACTCAGCATCATAAAATAAACTTTTATTTTTATGCTGTGTGGGCATATTTTTTTGTCTATCTATACAGTTCGTACTCCGGATTGGATGTGTCTGCCAGTTTAAAAAGCATTGAAATTGATGTGCGTTATTTGTTTATTCCATTCATAATACTATTATTTCATTTAACAGGTCTGTCAATAAAAAACATGGCTACTGCTATTCTCATGGCGATATATATATCTTTGCCATTTTTTATTTATGAAATGATTATATTGGAGAGCACAGATTATACAACAATTTATAGCCATTTGTTCTCTGGGCCAATTACGAGTATTTTTCTTTCATATCTGGCCATTTATTTTCTGGCTGAAAAGAATAACTTAGATTGGTATTGTAAGCTGCTTGTTCTTGGAGCAATTATTATAGCGATAGTGGAAATAATTATTTCCCAGTCACGAGCCAGTTATGTGATTGTACTATTACTAGTTGTTTATGCATCATTTATAAATCGAGGAAGATATTTTTACATAATTCTGACCATTATATTGGCGGCAAGTTTGATTATATATAGCTATAATAGTGATATTCAAAACAGAATACAGTCAACAAAAAATAATATAATTTCCTTGGCAAATACTAACAAGGATCAGGTTAACCAGCAAAAAAATGATTCGCTGACTTCGATCGGAACACGAATTGAAATGTTACGAATACCTTTATATATGTCTTCAGACCATTTCTTGTTTGGTGTTGGTCGAAATAACTATCTAAAATTCGTTAAACCTCATGTGGAAGCAGGAAGATTAAATAAAGACATAATGCATCATTCACATTCCCATAATCTATATATTGAAGCCTTTTTAACAACAGGAATAGTAGGTCTGGCTCTTATATTGTTCATTTTGGTATTTCCTGCATATTTATATATATTAAATTTCAAAACTCATTTGTATGCAAAAATTGGCCTGTTGATTCAGCTAGATCTATTGGTGCTTGGAATGTCTGAAACGGCCATTTTAACAAAAAACAATTTCAGTTCATTTTTTATTATATTTTCTTCTTTTTTTATTTATTTTTTCTTAAAAAAGAGTGGTATTAATATAGTCAAACATACAGAGTCCAGGAATCAGAAATCATGAGCCAGATGAAGGTTGTATTGATCGGCGCAGCAGGATTGGTTGGGCAAAATCTGATGATCCAATTAAACCAGTTCAAAAATATCCATAATGTAGAATTGGTTGCAGTCGATAAACATCCAGACAACACAAATTATTTGCGTGATCTAAATCCAGAGTTAAAGTTACTTTATGAAGATGTAACGAAGCCCGGCGAATGGGAGCAGCATGTTCGTAATTGTGATGTTGTTGTGATGTTGCAGGCGCAAATAGGCTCGCTTGACTCCAATGATTTTATTCAGAACAATATAGAATCGACAAAAATGGTACTGGCAGCAATCGGTGATATAAATAAAACCAGAATTGTACATATCAGCTCATCAGTAGTTGAGTCAGTAGCAAATGATGACTATACAAACACAAAACGCGTACAAGAAGAAATTGTACGCGATAGTGGTATAGAATATTGTATCTTACGCCCAACGCTCATGTTTGGCTGGTTCGACAGAAAACATCTGGGCTGGCTGTCCAGATTTATGCGTAAAGTACCGGTTTTTCCTATTCCCGGGAATGGAAAGTATATGCGGCAACCGCTCTACGCAGCAGATTTCAGTGCCATTATCGTCGATTGTATATTTAACAAAAAAATAAATAAAATTTACAACATTTCAGGTTTCGAACAAGTCGATTATATTGATATGATAAAAATCATCAGGTCAGCTGTAGGTGCAAAATGTTTGGTTATAAAAATTCCGATATTTATCTTCTCTTTGCTATTAAAAATATACGCCGTTTTTGATAATGACCCTCCATTTACATCTGCTCAATTGACTGCATTGATCGCTGGTGATGAATTTGAAGTGATCGACTGGCCAGCGACTTTTTCAGTCAAGCCTACGCCTTTTCGCGAAGCCATTACAGAAACCTTTACACATCCTGTGTATTCAAAATATGAGTTAAAGTTTTAATGAAGAAAAAAGTAGCCATAATTGGAGCAGGTGTGATGGGTTTATCAGCTGCTTACAAAATACTTAAAACGAATAATTACGATGTGTCAGTTTTCGAAGCAGGTGATTCAATCGGTGGAATGGCAGTCCATTTTGATTTTTCAGGGCTGAATATCGAACGTTACTACCATTTTATCTGCAAGCCTGACAATGCTATGTTTGAGTTGCTGAAAGAATTAAATCTTGAATCAGCGTTACGCTGGAAAATAACAAAAATGGGATATTATTATAATGGTAAACTATATGACTGGGGTAATCCAATTGCATTGTTGAAATTTCCTGCGCTATCTTTGCTTCAGAAAATTCGCTATGGACTGCATATGTTTTATTGCACCAGGATTTCAGATTGGTCGTCCCTTGACAAGCAGAATTCAAAAGTGTGGTTTAAAAAATGGATTGGCGAATCAACATATAATATTTTATGGAAAAAACTATTCACATTAAAATTCTATAAGTATGAAAATAATCTGTCAGCAGCATGGATTTGGTCAAGGATAAAACGTGTCGGTGTATCCCGTAAAAATCTGATGCAGGAAGAAATGGGATATCTCGAGGGCGGATCAGCGTTAATACTTAACGCTTTAACAAAATATATTGAGAGGGCTGGCGGTAAAATTTATACAGCATCGCCGGTAACTTCAACCAGGCAAGCAGACAATATGATATTGCTTACGACTCGACACGGCGAAATGGAATTTGATAATGTAATTAGTACAATACCATTGCCTTATGTAGCAAATATGTTCCCGTATTTGCCAAGCGACTATATTGAAAAATATAAGGCAATCGAAAATATGGGTGTGATATGCGTGATTGTAAAAGCAAAAAAACAATTAACGCAAAACTTCTGGCTTAATATAAATGATCCGAATATCGAAATACCGGGCCTGATCGAAATGTCAAATTTACAGGAATTTCCCGATACTATTATATATGCACCATTCTATATGCCTGTTGACCACCCGAAATTTTCCAACCCGAATGAAAAATTTATTGAGGAAACCCTGGCTTGTTTATTTAGAATAAATCCATCATACGATGATGATGATATTCTCGATGTGTCAGTATCACGATATATGCGTGCGCAGCCAGTTTGTCCGCCTGACTTTCAGGAATTCTTGCCAGATATGAATACTCCCGTACCCGGATTGATTATTGCCGATACTACTTATTACTACCCTGAAGACCGATCAATTTCAGAAAGTGTTAGACTCGGTAATAATATGGCCGAACTGGTGATAAATGCTAAAACATGAGTTTTACCGATTTATACTGGCAGGAGGGATTGCCGCAGCTGTCAATTTCCTTTCGCGTATACTGTTAAATTATATGGTTAGCTATCGCATTGCTATCGTTATTGCCTATTTAATAGGAATGCTGACGGCTTTTTTGATAATGAAATATTATGTATTTCGACTGGATGGAAGACATTCATCAACCCAAGTTGGATCTTTTATACTTGTCAATATTGTTGCCGTGATACAGGTATGGCTGGTTAGTGTGTATCTGGCAGAGCACTTGTTTCCATCGATAAGTTTTACGTTTTATGCCAAAGAAGTTGCGCATATAATTGGTTTGGGATTGCCTATATTAACAAGTTACCTGGCACATAAATATATTACCTTTAAACAGCAAGGAGTTGGAACGTGAAAGTTACTATATTTGGAACAGGTTATGTGGGACTTGTAACCGGTGCCTGTTTGGCAGATGTCGGCAATCATGTGTTCTGTGTTGATATTGACGAACGAAAAATCAATAAGCTAAAGAATGGTGAAATACCAATCTATGAGCCTGGTCTGGAGACGATAGTTGAAAGAAACATAGAGAATAAAACCTTACAATTTAGTACAGATGTCGCTGCTGGTGTCGCATATGGCGATTTTCAATTTATTGCTGTCGGTACGCCGCCTGACGAAGATGGCTCGGCCGATTTACAATACGTGTTAACGGTTGCAAGAAGCATCGGTAAACACATGACCAGCCCCAAAGTGGTAATCGATAAATCAACTGTGCCAGTAGGTACTGCCGATAAGGTGCGTGCAGCAATTCAGAGTGAGTTGGACGCGCGAAATGAAAAAATTAAATTTGATGTTGTATCCAACCCGGAATTTCTGAAAGAGGGTGCCGCAATTGATGATTTCATGAAGCCCGATCGAATTGTCATCGGTACGCAGAGTGTAGAAAGTGAAAAGATGTTACGACACTTGTACGCGCCATTTAACAGAAACCATGAACGCCTGATCTGCATGGATGTTCGTTCTGCTGAGCTGACGAAATACGCTGCCAATGCGATGCTGGCAACGAAAATCAGTTTTATGAATGAACTCTCGAACCTGGCAGAAATTACAGGTGCAGATATTGAAAATGTGCGCAAGGGGATCGGTTCTGACTCGCGTATCGGATATCACTTTATATATCCAGGGGTAGGTTACGGTGGTTCCTGTTTTCCCAAGGATGTTAAGGCATTAAAAACAACCGCGAAAGAACTGGGATATGATGCAAAAATTCTTAATAGTGTTGAAGAAACGAATGAAGCACAAAAACGTGTATTGTTTACCAAGATTATACATCACTACGACGGTAATATTACGGGCAAGACTTTTGCAATGTGGGGCCTTGCTTTCAAACCGAAAACAGATGATATGCGTGATGCATCAAGTCGGGTGATGCTGGAATTGTTATGGGAAAATGGTGCGACAGTCAAAGCCTTCGATCCGAAAGCAATGGCAGAAGCACAACGTATTTATGGAAGCCGCAACGACCTGACTTTATGTGGCACACTTGAAGAATCCTTAAAATCTGCTGATGCGCTTGTTGTGATGACAGAGTGGAATGAATTTAAAAGCCCTGATTTTAACCTTATAAAAGAGAATATTACCGACAACGTTATATTTGACGGTAGAAATCTGTATGACATTGATGAACTGGAGTCCATGGGTTTACAGTATTATGCGATTGGCCGTGGTCGAAATATATATTCTTGAGTCACTTAATACTACTTCAGTCACCAGATTCAGATTATTTTTGCAGGAATAAGTTATGAAAACGATACGTAAATGTGTTTTTCCAGTTGCCGGGATGGGTACAAGGTTCTTGCCAGCGACCAAGGCCAGTCCAAAAGAAATGTTACCGGTTGTTGATAAACCACTGATTCAATATGCGGTTGAGGAAGCCATTTCGGCCGGCGTCGATCAAATGATTTTCGTAACGGGTCGAACAAAAAACTCAATCATGGATCATTTTGATAAGGCCTATGAACTTGAGGCCGAACTTGAAGCGAAAAACAAACATGCATTATTGCAAATCGTGCAGAATATTTTGCCTTCACATGTTACATGCGTATTTATACGTCAATCAGAAGCATTAGGTTTGGGACATGCTGTTCTGTGCGCGATGCCAGCAATTGAGCATGAGCCATTCGCGGTAATTTTGGCAGACGATTTGATTGATGGAAAAGATAAACCGGTTCTTGCGCAAATGGCACAACAATATGAGCGACACGGATGCAGTGTTGTAGGCGTCGAGCAGGTGCCGAAGGAAGATACTTCAAAATACGGTATCGTCAGCTCAACGCCAGTTGAAAAACGACTTTCCAAAATGAGTGCAATTGTTGAAAAACCAAAGCCGGAGGAAGCCCCTACAACATTGGCAGTAGTGGGACGTTATATATTAACTCCTGCGATATTTGATATGTTACTCAATACGGGACGCGGCGCCGGTGGTGAAATCCAGTTGACAGACGCCATTTCAAAATTACTCGATAAAGAAAGTATTATGGCGTATGAATTTAATGGTAAACGTTATGATTGTGGCAGCAAGTTAGGATACTTACAGGCCACTGTTGAATATGGACTCAAGCATCCCGAGTTGAAAGACAGTTTCAGAGTCTATTTAAAAGCATTAAAAATTGAATAGCGAACGCTGAAATGGGTAATAGTGCTGTATATATTAAGGAAGAGGTGGAAAATGGCTCCCCGGCCCGGGCTCGAACCAGGGACCCAATGATTAACAGTCATTTGCTCTACCAACTGAGCTACCGGGGAAAAGCGAAGCGTATGTTACTGAGCCAATGGCGACGGGTCAAGGTTTGAATTGCTTAATTTCTGCTTCAAATTACGATTATGCCGCACGCTAACTGCTTAATTTGAAAAGACAGAATCGAAATAATTAAATCGATGCCAGTCTGGTCAGCGCCTGCTTCAGGTTCTCATCACTGGTGGCAAATGAGAGGCGCATATAGCCTTCACTGCCAAAGGCAGACCCCGGCACGAGTGCGACACCGACTTTTTCCAGCAACATCTCAGCAAGCTGAACATCTGTGTTAATTCCCTCAAATCGGCTCATGTACCCGCTAAAATTTGCGAAAGCATAGAATGTGCCGTGACAAGGCTGGCAGCTTACTCCTTCCAGGTCATTTAAGCCTTTGATTAACATGTCGTGACGAGTCTTGAATACCTTCACCATCTCTGCAACACAGGACTGATCGCCATTCAATGCCGCTGTCGCCGCTGCCTGAGAGATCGACGCCGGATTGGACGTGCTTTGTGACTGGATTTTTTTCATGGCTTTAATCAGCGTGACAGGGCCACCAGCATAGCCAATTCGCCAGCCGGTCATTGAATAGGCTTTTGACACGCCGTTCAATACGATGGTGCGGTCATATAATGCCGGACAAACCATCAGAATATTGGCGAAGGGCTCGTCATGCCAGATGATATGTTCGTACATATCGTCGGTGGCAATAAGGATATCTGGGTGTTTCAGGAGAACGTCGGCAAGCTGCTTGAGCTGTGCATGCGAATAAGCCATTCCCGTTGGATTTGACGGGCTATTGATCACAACCAGACGCGTTCTGGGCGTAATCGCCGCTTCAAGCTGTTCCGCCGTCATGCAAAAATTGTTTTCAGGAGTGGTCGGTACAATTACCGGTTCAGCATCGGCCAGTAGCACCATATCCGGATAGGATACCCAGTAGGGCGCAGGGATAATCACTTCATCGCCAGTGTCCAATAAGGATTGGGCAAGATTATAGAAACTTTGCTTGCCGCCTGATGAGACAAGAATTTGATCAGGTTTATAATCAAGTTGATTATCACGCTGAAATTTATCGATAACCGCCTGTTTTAACTCAGCCGTGCCATCGACTGCGGTGTATTTTGTTTTACCGGCGTTTATCGCGGCTATCGCCGCCGCCTTGATGTGATCCGGAGTATCAAAATCTGGCTCACCCGCGCCCAGGCCGATTATATCCTTACCGCTTGCACGGAGTGCGTTGGCGCGTGCCGTGACCGCCAGGGTAGGGGAAGGTTTAACCCGTGCGACACGTCGGGCTAAGCGAATGTCCAAATCTGTGGCTCCTCATGATCATTGGCCACATTGTGATTGGCCGCCCAAATGCGTGTAATATACTGCAAACTTACCGAACAAAGAATCCATGAACGAGAAAATTTTTAAATTACATGCCGAATTTGAACCTGCCGGAGACCAACCCGAAGCAATACGCGATTTGATCGCGGGTCTGCGTGATGGTGAAGCGGGATTGACGTTACTCGGTGTGACGGGCTCAGGCAAAACCTACACCATTGCCAATGTGATCGACAGTGAACAACGCCCAACGTTGATCCTCGCCCACAATAAAACACTGGCCGCACAACTCTACGGTGAAATGAAAGCATTCTTTCCTGAAAATTCAGTGGAGTATTTTGTTTCTTATTACGATTACTATCAGCCAGAAGCCTATGTTCCTGCATCCGATACCTACATAGAAAAAGATGCCGCGATTAATGAGCACATCGAACAAATGCGCTTGTCGGCTACCAAGGCCTTGCTGGAACGGCGTGACACGATCATTGTTGCCACTGTGTCAGCCATCTATGGTCTGGGTGATCCATCTTCCTATCTGGGAATGGTTTTGCACATTGTGCGTGGTGATGTCACCGATCAACGCAAAATCCTGTCACGTCTGACCGAATTGCAATATTCAAGAAATGATGTTGAATTAAAACGCGGTACTTATCGTGTACGCGGAGAAGTCATCGATATTTTTCCGGCCGATTCGGCACGTGATGCGGTACGTGTTGAGTTGTTCGACGATGAAGTTGAAAACATCAGTTATTTTGATCCACTAACCGGTGAGATTCTAAAAAAAGTCCCACGTGTCACGATTTACCCAAAAACACATTACGTCACCTCGGGCGATATAATTCAGGCAGCCATTGAAAAAATCAGAATTGAATTGCGCCAACGACTCAAGCAACTTAACGAGGCTAATAAACTGGTTGAAGCACAACGCCTTGAACAACGCACCTTGTTTGATCTGGAGATGATGCAAGAGTTGGGTTATTGCCAGGGCATCGAAAATTACTCACGTTATTTGTCCGGTCGTCAGCCCGGCGAGCCACCACCGACTTTTTTCGACTATTTGCCGGAAGACGCATTACTGGTAGTCGATGAATCACACGTTACCATTCCGCAACTGGGTGCCATGTACAAGGGTGATCGTTCACGCAAGGAAAATCTGGTGTTATATGGTTTTCGCTTGCCCTCTGCGCTGGATAACCGACCGCTCCGATTTGAAGAATTCAAACGCCTTGCGCCGCAAACAATTTATGTTTCGGCGACACCGTCAACATATGAAATTGAAAACAGCGGTGCGGTAATCGAGCAAGTTGTGCGGCCCACGGGTTTGCTCGACCCGCTCGTTGAAGTTCGACCGGCAGGGTCGCAGGTGGATGATGTTTTGTCCGAAATCAATATCCGTGCGGCAAAGAGCGAGCGCGTGCTGGTCACCACACTGACCAAGCGTATGGCGGAGGATTTGACCGATTATCTTGCCGAACACGGTGTGCGCGTGCGTTACATGCATTCGGACATTGATACAGTTGAACGCGTCGAAATCTTGCGTGATTTACGTCTTGGTGAATTCGATGTGCTGGTCGGGATTAACCTGTTACGAGAAGGGCTGGATATCCCTGAAGTGTCACTGGTTGCGATACTCGATGCAGATAAGGAAGGCTTTTTGCGCTCTGATCGTTCACTCATCCAGACAATGGGACGCGCGGCGCGTCACGAGCAGGGTAGAGCGATACTTTATGCTGATAAAATTACCGGATCAATGCAACGCGCGATGGAAGAAACGGGTCGTCGTCGGCAAAAGCAAATCGAGTTTAATACTGAACACGGCATCACACCACAATCGATTATCAAGGGTGTCGCAGATATTATGGAAGGCGCCTATGCGCCAACCAGGCGTGGCAAAAAACGTGGCAGTCTGGCAGACAGGATAGCAGAGGAACCGGCAGAATATTTGAGCTATTCACCCAAACAACTCGCCAAACATATACAAGGTCTGGAAAAACAGATGCATCAACATGCACAAAATCTTGAATTTGAAGAGGCAGGTGCCATACGCGATCAAATTCAGGCAATAAAAGAAGCAGCACTTATAGGTGGACTACTGTAAAATAATTACTATTCAGCTTGTGTTAATTAAAAAATAATCGCCCAACGAGTTTTTATGGCAATAGACCTGGTCTGGTTTCTTGATTGTAAATAAATTGATTCTTCTGCACTGCAAATCTTGATTTTGTGCTATTAGGATGCCCTTACTACCCATGGTTTGTTTGATCACATTAAACAGTTACCATAGATTATGTATAAGTTAGGAGAGTGCGATAATGAATAAGGTAGTACCCGTCTGGTTGGTCCTGTTGTTTGCACTATTCGGAATAGTTGCTTGTGTATTTTTTGGCTGGGTAGTTCAGCATAAAGCCAGCGGGGGAGAAAAAGCAGGTGTTGTCGGCGACATTGCCGATCAGGTTGCCAACTTCCCAAACTTGCTGGTACAGACGCTAACGCAGATATCCGGTCCGCCACAACAAGTGAAAAGTGATCGCTTTCCTGAACTTGCCGGGCTGACAAAACACGACACAAAATTCAAGGATACTGGCTATCTGTTAATTTCCCGATTTGATGAACAAGCTGAACAAACCATCGTCGAGCTAATGCGATTATCAGATGGCGTGGTGCTGCACACATGGATTCCAGATATCATAGATATAAACGCGCGTAGTAAATCATTCAAGTCTATCTTTGCCCATCTTGAAACCGATAATACAAAAGCGCGATATCGTACTTTCCATCCACTACTGATGCCAGACGGCGGGTTGGTATTTCAAAGTGCCAGTCCTCTGGTCAAGGTCGATGCCTGTTCAAAAGTGGAGTGGGTCTTGAACGGACTTTATCACCATACAGCCGAACTGGCACCCGATGGAAATATCTGGGTACCTTCAGTCATTGAGCCATCGTCAATGCCAAAAGACGTATTTAAATATTACCGTGATGATTCCATTGCAAAGGTGTCAGCTGACGGAAAATTACTAAGTAATACATCGGTAAGCCAGATAATGCTGGATAATGGCTATCGTGGATTGCTACTTGGTGCAGGACCTTATGACATTAATGCCATTCATTTGAATGATATTGATCCTGCTTATTCAACTGGAAAGTATTGGCAGCGTGGTGATGTGCTACTTAGCCTTCGCAACCGATCCACTATCTTTATTTATCGACCATCAACAGGCAAGATCATCTGGGCAAAAACAGGACCCTGGCTTAATCACCATGATCCTGATTTTGTCGGGACGGACAAGATTAGTGTGTTCGGCAATGATATAATTATCACCCCATCTGCCAGGCTTGCAGATTTGGAGCGAAACAAAGACCATTATCTGGTTGGCCCTTCCAATCAAATTTATGTGGTCGACATGACAAATAACAGTGTTAAAATGCCTTTTGAGAAAGCGATGCAACAGCATGAAATAAAAACGCAAACTGAAGGGCGGTCGGCATTGCTTGATAATGGCGACGTGTTTATTGAAGAAACAAAATATGGCCGGCTTATCAGAATGTCTCCTGATGGCAAATTGAAATGGAGTTACGTAAACCGCTCGCCTGCGTCAAAGAAATTGTATTTATTATCATGGTCCCGATATTTGCAACCACAGCAAGTTGAAGCATTCATAAAAATAAAGGATTCATTACAATGCAAACAAAATTAAAGCTGATATTTTTAAAAGTATTATTAGCATCATGTATCGGACTGTCTCCCGTTATGGCGCATGCCTACCTCGGGCCGGGTCTGGGAGCAGGCACAATCTCTGTTGTGTTGGGCGTTTTGGCCTCGATATTTTTAGCCGTATTTGCAATTGTCTGGTATCCGTTTAAACGCTGGCGCAACAAGCGAAAGGCACAACAGAAAAAAACTGACGAAAAGGCGTAGTAAGCATTAAATGCAGTGGCTATTTGTCATTATATTAAGTCTATGCGCCGTTGAGTTGTTTATCAGAGTTCCTTTGCTGACAACAGCACGTAAATTGATTGCGACCATCACAAAATCTACCCGCATAATTCGTTCACCAAAAATATCAGATTGCTGGAAAGAAAAAGCTGTCTTGCAGTATTCGAAACTAACCTTTATCAATACAATATGGCTGCTTGTCTATTTTGCGTTTATTGCGCTATGTTTGATTATAATAACCCTGCTGGGAGATTATCTTTCATCCGGATTCACTGAATATATGCTCAGTGTGAATGGCATATTAGTTACGACGTTAATTGCGATTGGTTATGTGTTCCTGAGGAGGAAAATTGTCTCGCCAAAATGATTATGGTGCTCTGGATAAATTCCTGCATAATCTGGCATTGGGCCAAAAACTCATCGCGGAAATGTCGTACGATATTGAGCAAACGCTGTTAAAAACAAATTCTACAAATATCTCTGATAATCACCATGTGTATATAGCCGGTCTGGCGCGAGGTGGAACAACCGTGTTAATGCGGCGTTTTTATGCGAGCAATCATTTTCGATCGTTAACTTATCGTGATATGCCTTTTGTATTAATGCCCGGATTATGGAAAAAACTGACTTCGCGTTCAAAAAAACAAATGAGCAAAACCGAACGGGCGCATGGGGATGGCTTGTTGGTTGATTATGATAGCCCTGAGGCATTCGAAGAAGTTTTCTGGCGTATTTTTACGGGTGATGAATATATATTTAAAAACAAGCTTGTTGCCAGTTTTCCTGAACAGTCGATACTTGATAAATACAAGCAATATGTGGTTTCGATTCTGGCAAGCGGAGAAAATGGCAGTACCCGGTACCTGGCCAAAAATAATAACAACATTTTGCGTTTATCAGCTATTGCTTCAATTTTTCCGGCTGCAACCATTCTGGTGCCGTTTCGTGATCCGCTTCAACAGGCTTACTCCCTGCAGAAACAACACCTGCGTTTCATTAAGGAACACAAGGAAAATAAATTTTCGCGTAAGTATATGTCCTGGCTGGCGCATCATGAGTTTGGCAGTGATCATCGGCCGTTTGTCTTTTCTGACTATAACAATCCTTATGCGCCCGAATCCCTGAATTACTGGCTCTATCTGTGGATACATGTATATGGCTGGCTGCAAGAAAATCATCCTTCCAACACATTATTTTGCAGTTATGAAAATTTATGTCGTAGTGGTGATACGAGCTGGACCCGCATCGCCGTGAAGACCGGGATTGATGCAGACGGGCCGGTTTTTGAACCACTGGTGTTACGTGAAAGTCGTATTACTGAGACGGTTGATGCGGAACTGGTGGCTGACGCCCATGCGCTTTACGACAAACTTGTGCAACTGGAAAACGCTGCACTGGCATAAATACATGGGATGTCTGTTTGTGGAATCAGGCATGTCCAGCGGCATTGATTTACAACGAGATCTTATATTTCACTTGAATAATCGTGGCCGAGCCGGTATCTTTGCGCGTTCCTGAAGCACACAAAACAGTCGCGTAGCTCAGTTGGTTAGAGCACCACCTTGACATGGTGGGGGTCGCTAGTTCGAATCTAGTCGCGACTACCAGTTTTTTGATGCCTTTTAACTGTTCTTGTCAGCAAGACTAAAAACGCAACGCATGAATTTGGGCCTGTCAGTGCAGTATGTTGTCGGGCAGTACTTTCAATATTTGTTGAATTGTATTATAAATTAAACATACCTGAGTGATGTTCTATTGTATTGACCATCACAGGTTTGAACGACTCATTGTAGGGGCCGTTCATTGAGAAACCAAGCGACCTTTGGTAAGGGCCGCCACTGAAGAAAAGGGTACACATATGCCAGTTATTACACTCCCCGATGGTAGCCATCGAGAATATCCTCATCCTGTTACTGTGGCAGATGTGGCGGCCGATATAGGCGCCGGTCTTGCCAAAGCTGCGCTCGCCGGGAAAGTTGCCAGGAGCGATACAGAACAAGGCAAGCTCGTTGATACTTCCTATTTAATTGAGCATGACGCCAATCTCGCGATTATCACCGAGCGGGATGAAGAAGGCGTGGATGTCATTCGTCATTCCACTGCGCATCTATTGGCCCAGGCTGTGAAACAATTGTATCCAAAAGCCCAGGTCACGATTGGTCCGGTAATTGAAAACGGCTTTTATTATGACTTTGCCTACGAAGATGGTTTTAATGATGACGATTTGAAAAAAATCGAAAAGAAAATGGAACAACTCGCCAGGCAAGATGTTCCAGTGAAACGTCAGGTTATGGCGCGCGATGAAGCAGTGTCGTTTTTTAAAAATATGGGTGAAGCCTACAAGGCGGAAATTATCGATTCCATTCCCGGTAATGAAGATATTTCACTATACGGCCAGGGTGATTTTATTGATTTGTGCCGTGGCCCGCATGTACCGTCTACCGGCAAAATTAAAGCCTTTAAACTGATGAAAGTGGCGGGTGCTTACTGGCGCGGCGATTCAAAAAATGAAATGTTGCAGCGTATTTATGGTACTGCCTGGGGTAATAAAAAGGATCTTGCCGAATATCTGCATCGGCTGGAAGAAGCCGAGAAACGCGACCATCGCAAAATTGGTCGACAGCTCAATATGTTTCACACCCAGGAAGAAGCGCCGGGTATGGTGTTCTGGCACGATAATGGCTGGATTGTTTACCAACAAATCGAACAATATATTCGTAACAAGTTACGTCAACATGATTATGAGGAAGTACACACACCGCAGGTGGTAGACCGGGTGTTGTGGGAAAAGTCCGGTCACTGGGACAAGTTTCATGACATGATGTTTACCACGTCATCCGAAAATCGTGATTACGCGGTGAAACCAATGAATTGTCCCTGTCACATACAGATATTCAATCAGGGCCTTAAGAGTTACCGGGAATTGCCGTTACGTATGGCAGAGTTTGGCTCATGCCATCGAAATGAACCATCAGGCACACTGCATGGCTTGATGCGGGTACGCAACTTTACCCAGGATGATGCGCATATTTTTTGTACTGAAGATCAAATTCAGGACGAGGTGTCTGCCTTTATCGACTTGCTTTATGAAGTCTATGCGGACTTTGGTTTTAATGAAGTCCTGGTAAAGCTTTCCACCCGACCGGCGCAACGTGTTGGTAGCGATGAAGTCTGGGATAAGGCCGAGCAAGCCCTGGAAACTGCCCTGAACACGAAAAAGCTGGACTGGGATCTGCAGCCAGGCGAGGGCGCGTTTTATGGGCCGAAGATTGAATTCTCGTTGAAAGACTGTATCGGGCGAATCTGGCAATGCGGTACCATCCAGGTGGATTTCTCCATGCCCGGACGGCTCGGCGCAGAATATGTCGCGGAAGACGGCTCAAAACACACGCCGGTCATGTTACATCGAGCTATTTTGGGGTCGCTGGAACGATTTATAGGCATATTGATTGAAGAATATGCCGGCAAATTCCCGCTCTGGTTAGCGCCTGTGCAGGCTATTGTGATGGGAATTACCGACCGTCAGTCGGAATATGTGGCAAAAATAGCAAAATCTTTGCAAAATAAGGGGTTTAGAGTGAAAGCCGACTTGAGAAATGAGAAGATCGGCTTTAAAATTCGGGAACATACGCTACAGAAAGTACCGTACCTGCTGGTAGCAGGGGATCGGGAAATGGAAAATTCGACTGTGGCCGTGCGTACACAAGCAGGTGAAGATTTGGGTGAGCTGTCTGTTGAAGACATTTCGTCAAAAATCAGCCAGGAAGTTGTGTGCCGCGGCCACAATTAGTTTACAGATTCAATCTGGATAGTTGGAGGATATAAGTATCGCAACACGCAAAACACGCATTAATGAGGATATAACAGTACCTGAGGTACGTCTCATAAATGCAGATGGTGAACAGGCTGGTGTCGTCGCAACAAATGAGGCGCTTGAATTAGCAGAAACACAAGAACTGGATCTTGTTGAAGTTTCACCGGATGCAAAACCTCCAGTTTGTCGCATTATGGATTATGGCAAGTTCTTGTTTGAAGAGAACAAGCGTAAACATGCGGCAAAGAAAAACCAGAAACAGATTCACATTAAAGAAGTGAAGTTTCGACCAGGGACGGAAGAAGGGGATTATCAGGTAAAGCTACGCAACCTGATACGTTTCCTAGAGAAAGGCGATCGCACCAAGGTCACACTACGTTTTCGTGGACGTGAACTGGCCCACGCAGATTTAGGGCAGCGTTTATTGAAACGGGTGGCAGAAGATCTGGATAGCTATGGCGTTGTCGAGCAGATGCCAAGATTGGAAGGCAGACAAATGGTCATGGTGATCGCACCAAAGAAGAAGTAACACTCAAAACTAAAACGAGTTGTTACTTTATTTTATTAACAAATGCGGAGTTACAAGAAATGCCAAAAATCAAGACAAATCGCGGTGCAGCGAAGCGTTTCAAGCGCACTGCTTCCGGCGGGTTCAAACGGGCCCAATCACATAAGCGACATATTTTGACGAAGAAAAGCACCAAGCGTAAACGTCAGCTGCGTTCTATTGAACAGGTAGCGGATGCGGATGTTGCAATGATTCGCAGAATGATGCCTTATAGTTAACGGGAGTAGACGAAAATGCCAAGAGTAAAACGTGGTGTTACGGCGCATGCCCGACACAAAAAAGTAATGGACGAAGCGAAAGGCTATTACGGTAAACGTAAAAATGTCTATCGTGTCGCCACCCAGGCAGTAACCAAAGCTGGTCAATATGCCTATCGCGATCGCCGCCAACGTAAACGTCAATTCCGTGTTTTATGGATTGCACGTATCAATGCCGGTGCACGTGAGTGCGGTTTATCATACAGCCGCTTTATAAATGGTTTAAAGAAAGCATCGATCGAAATTGATCGTAAAGTGCTGGCCGATCTGGCCGTGTTTGATAAAGCTGCTTTTGCAGCATTAGCCGAACAAGCTAAAGCTAACCTTTCAGATTAAATAATTTATAGCGATATTGGAAAGGGAAGGCTTTCGAGGCTTCCCTTTTCTGTTTTTACGAATAACAAAAATAATTTCAGGGACAAATGTGCAAGACGAACTGAACAAACTTGTTAAGGAAGCCGCACACGCTATCGCACAAGCGCAAGATCTTAGCCAGCTTGACCAGGTACGTGTTAATTATCTGGGGAAAAAAGGTGAAATCACCGGGCTAATGAAACAGCTGGGCAAAGTTTCTACGGAAGAAAGACCCAAAATCGGCGCGTTAATCAATACGGCCAAACAAACTATTCAATCAACACTCGAAGCACGCAAACAAACCTTAAGTGAAGCCGGTTTGAACGAAAAACTGGCCAAAGAAAAAATCGATGTCACGTTACCCGGCCGAAATTTGCCTGCAGGTGGCCTGCACCCGATTACGCGTACCATGCAGCGTATCATCAAATTGTTTAACCAGCTTGGATTTACGGTCGCGGAAGGCCCGGAAATTGAAGATGACTATCACAACTTCGGCGCACTCAATATTCCTGAAACACATCCGGCTCGGGCCATGCATGATACATTTTATTTTGATGCGTCTACATTACTACGCACGCATACATCGCCGGTTCAGATTCGTGTCATGGAAGAATCACAACCACCTTTAAGAATTATCGCGCCCGGTCGTGTTTATCGATGTGACTCTGACTTGACCCATACTCCGATGTTTCACCAGGTGGAAGGCTTGTTGGTCGATGAAGACGTTACCTTTACCGATTTAAAAGCAATACTCATCGACTTTTTACAACTGTTTTTTGAGCGTACTGATTTATCAGTGCGTTTTCGCCCCTCGTATTTCCCGTTTACCGAGCCGTCTGCTGAAGCCGACATTCAATGTGTCATGTGCAGTGGCGAAGGTTGTCGGGTATGCAGCCACACTGGCTGGCTGGAAGTTTTAGGCTGTGGCATGGTACATCCAAATGTATTCGCGTCGGTAAATTACGATACCGAAAAATATATGGGTTTTGCTTTCGGCATGGGAGTAGAGCGATTGGCCATGCTGCGTTATGGCGTAAACGATCTGCGATTATTTTTTGAAAACGATTTGCGATTTTTAAAACAATTTAACTAATCAGTAAATGGCATCATGAAATTTAGTGAGAAATGGTTACGAAGCTGGGTAAATCCGTCGATTGAAACGGATGCATTGTTACATCAGTTAACAATGGCGGGTCTGGAGGTGGATGGCGTTGAACCTGTTGCGCCACCGTTAGATCATGTTGTGGTTGGCGAAGTCGTTGAACTGGATCAACATTCCGACGCAGACAAATTGCGTGTTTGTAAGGTGAATGTCGGCGCCAAAGATCCATTGCAGATCATTTGTGGTGCGTCGAATGTGGCAAAGGGTATGCGTGTTGCCACGGCGATGATAGGTGCAAAGTTACCTGGCGACATAACCATTAAAAAAGCCAAGTTACGTGGCATCGAATCGTTCGGCATGCTGTGTTCGGCAAAAGAACTTGGACTGGCAGAATCAGCTGATGGTTTGTTGCCATTGGCAGATGATGCACCAATCGGTACAGCAATTGCGGAATATCTTGAGCTCAATGACATTATGATTGAACTGGGCCTGACGCCGAATCGCGGTGACTGCCTGAGTGTTGCGGGTATCGCACGCGAGGTGGGTGCACTCAATCAATCAAAGTTAACTGCCCCGACCATCAAGCCAGTTAAACATTCCATTCCAGACACATTCCCGGTGCAACTTGCTGCAGCAGAAGCCTGTCCGCGCTATGTCGGTCGTGTCATAAAAGGTATTAACCAACAGGTAGCGACGCCACTGTGGATGAAAGAACGTTTGCGGCGTAGTGGTGTGCGGAGCCTGGGTGCAGTTGTCGATGTCACCAACTACGTGATGCTGGAACTCGGTCAGCCGATGCACGCATTTGATCTGGCGAAACTCGATAGCGGTATCGTCGTGCGATTTGCCAAGGCAAATGAAAAACTGGAGTTATTGGACGGTAATACGGTGACATTGACTGATAGCACCTTGGTAATTGCCGACGCATCAAAAGCCATTGCGATGGCCGGCATCATGGGCGGTGATAAAACTGCCGTTTCAGCGGCCACGCGGGACATATTCTTTGAAGCAGCTTTTTTTACCCCGACGGCGATTGCGGGCAAGGCCCGGCAATACGGCATGCATACGGACTCATCGCATCGATTTGAACGCGGCGTTTCAAACGAATTACCCCAGCTAGCGATAGAACGGGCCACTGAATTGCTACTTTCCATCACTGGAGGAGCCGCCGGTCCGTTAGTTCTCGCCGAGGAAAAAGCATTTATATCAGACCGGGCACCAATCACACTGCGTGCCAGCCAAATCCAACGCGTATTGGGTGTTTCGCTGGATGCAAATGATGTCGTAGATATCCTCACACGGCTTGAGATGCTTGTTAAGCCGCAATCCGACAAACAAAGCTGGCAGGTGACGGCACCGGCACACCGCTTTGACATCGCGCTAGAGGTTGATTTAATTGAAGAATTAGGCCGGATCTATGGTTATGACAATCTGCCTGAATCACGGCCTGTGCAACGAATGAATATGCACCCGGTGCCGGAAGCAGAACTGGAACTTGCCCGGACAAAGCAGACCCTGGTCGAACGCGGCTTTCAAGAGGCAATTACCTACAGCTTTGTGGACCCGGTTTGGCAGCAAACGTTGTTTCCCGACACGTCTGGTATCACGCTTGCTAACCCCATTTCCTCTGATATGGCAGTAATGCGGGTAAGTTTGTGGCCAGGGCTGATTCAAGCCATAAAATACAATTTGCATCGCCAGCAGAATCGCCTATGCTTATTCGAGTGTGGTCTGAGGTTTATCAAGCAAGATAATGAAATTCAACAAAAAATGACCATTGCCGGCGCGCTAACAGGCGAGTATTTGCCATCACAGTGGGCCAGCGGCAGTCGTCAAGTGGATTTCTACGATGTCAAAGGGCACGTCGAAGCATTAATCGCTTTAACGGGCAGGGAGGCGCTGTTTGAAGCAACAACGCATTCGGCTCTCCACCCAGGACAGTCAGCAAACGTATTGCTAAAAACCGAAGATGGCACAAAACGTGTCGGCTGGCTTGGGACGCTACACCCCGAGGTTCAGTCGAAATTGGATCTATCCCAGGCAGTGCTGTTGTTTGAGCTGGATGCTGAAATTTTTGCGAATGTATCGATTCCCGAATTTCAGGCAGTATCCAAATATCCGGCCATTCGACGTGACATTGCCGTGGTGGTTGATAAAGAAATTAGTGCGCAGCAGGTGCTGGATTCAATCCGTTCATCCTGTACAAATATCGTCCATGAATATGAGATTTTCGATATATATGTGGGCGAAGGTATTGATTCTGGAAGAAAAAGTATCGCTTTGGGCTTGACCTTACAGGATCTTTCGCGCACTCTTAGAGATGACGAGGTGGATAATGAAATTCAAAATATCGTTACTTCACTTTCAACCACACTTGGGGCAACACTAAGAGATTAATTCCATGGCGCTGACGAAAGCCGATATGGCGGAACGTTTATTTGAAGAACTCGGGCTCAATAAACGCGAAGCTAAGGAAATAGTGGAAATGTTTTTCGAGGAAATTCGAAAAGCACTGGAACATGGCCAGCAGGTTAAGCTTTCCGGGTTCGGAAACTTTGATTTGCGTGATAAAAAGCAACGGCCAGGTCGAAATCCTAAAACCGGTGAAGAAATTCCTATCACGGCACGCCGGGTTGTGACATTTCGGCCAGGTCAAAAATTAAAGGCACGCGTAGAAGCTTATGCTGGAACCCAGTCACAATAACGAATTACCCACTATTCCGGGTAAGCGCTATTTCACCATTGGTGAAGTCAGCGAGTTATGCAATGTCAAACCGCATGTGCTGCGCTATTGGGAGCAGGAATTTCCACAACTCAAGCCTGTTAAAAGGCGCGGAAATCGTCGCTATTACCAGCGACAAGACGTCCTGATGATAAGGGAAATCCGCAGTCTGCTGTATGAGCAAGGTTATACGATTGGCGGTGCACGATTACAGCTTAACGACACCCAGACAAAAGAACCCGGTGAATATGATCCGGCAATGATCCGGCAATTGCGCATGGAACTTGAAGAACTGCTCGAAATCCTCAAAACATAATCAACGCGATAACTCATTTATCTCAGCAGCCGCCTGAGGTATGATCTTTCCTTCAGGTAGACAGACATCAATTGAGATTATATCTTGCCTGTATCGGGGCGTAGCGCAGCCTGGTAGCGCACCGGCATGGGGTGCCGGTGGTCGGAGGTTCAAATCCTCTCGCCCCGACCAATTATTTTTCAAACTTCTTTATTACATTTACGCTCGTGCGTCCTATGTGTTCGCTCGTGTAATATAGGGGCCTCGCCACACATCAAGTGTGTCGTTCGAGCAAGTTAGTTTGTCCCTTTAGGGCAAACGGTTTGCTCTTAGCCTCTCGCCGTAACCAAATTAAAACAATAAGAAAAGCCGGCAGCTATTGTATACCGGCTTAATATTGTAAGTTTCCTGTCAAATTAGACCTTATAAAAATCCCGATACCATTCGACAAATTTAGCTATGCCGTCTTCAACACGCGTACCTGGTTTATAGCCAACATCATTCATCAGATCGTCTGTATTTGCATAAGTATATGGTACATCGCCAGCCTGCAATGGCAGCATATTTTTGATCGCTTTTTTTCCTAAGCAATCTTCCAGAACTTCAATATAACGAAGAAGCGGAGTAGGGTCATTATTACCTATATTGTAGACACGCCAAGGCGCTTTTGCGGTTCCAGGATCAGGATCATCACCTGTCCAGTCAGGATTAGGTTCAGCTGTATGGTCAAGCGTACGGATCACACCTTCAACGATGTCATCGATATAGGTGAAGTCACGTTTATGATCGCCATAATTAAAAACATCAATTGGCTCATCAGCCAATATATTTTTTGTAAACATAAATAATGCCATATCTGGTCGGCCCCAGGGGCCATAAACGGTAAAAAAACGCAGACCAGTTGTGGGAAGATTGAATAAATGACTGTATGTGTGTGCCATCAGTTCATTTGATTTTTTGGTAGCAGCATACAAACTGACTGGGTGATCTATATTGTTGTGAATTGAAAATGGATAGTTTGTATTTGCACCGTATACGGAACTACTCGAGGCATAGACTAGATGTTGCACGGGATAATGGCGACAACCTTCCAGAATATTTAAGAATCCTACAATATTTGTGTCAATGTATGAATGTGGGTTTTCAAGGGAGTAACGAACACCAGCTTGCGCCGCCAGATTGACGACACGATCCGGGCGGTGAGTTTTAAATGCATCCATAATGTCATTTTTATTTTCCAGATTTATGCGAATATCAGTGAAATTTGGATGATCATTAATTTGAGCCAGCCGACTTTTTTTAATTTCGATGTCGTAATAGTCATTGAGATTATCAATCCCGATTACACTGTCACCTCTGTCTAACAGACGTTTTGCGAGATGAAATCCGATAAAACCTGCGGTGCCTGTTACTAGTATCTTCATTCTATTAGCTTTCTATTTGCACTGGTTAAAATTACTGATTAAAAATATTTAAAGGCTGTCATCAACGCTGTCACGAGGAAACAGGTACTTCACATCAAAAATTACGTGGTCGAGCTTCATGTAAGTACGTATTTTATCAATACCGAGTTCCAGAAACTGTTTGTGTGAAACTGCAATAATCGCGGCATCATATTTCTTGTCCTCAAGTTTATTCAATATTGAAATATTATATTCTTTCTGGACGAGCGTTGAATCAACCCATGGATCGTAAACGGCCACATTTGTGCTGTATGTCTTTAATTCATTGATAATATCTATAACTCTTGTATTGCGGAAATCCGGGCAGTTCTCCTTAAATGTAAAACCCATTATCAGAATGTTTGATCCAGAGATAGGTATAGATTTTTTCGCCATCAATTTTATTACTCTATCTGCTACATGAATACCCATGTTATCGTTTATTCGCCGGCCTGCAAGTATGACTTCCGGGTTGTAACCAATTGCTTGTGCTTTATGCGTTAAATAATAAGGGTCAACGCCAATGCAGTGCCCACCCACAAGTCCGGGTGTAAATTTTAGAAAATTCCATTTTGTACCGGCTGCTTCCAATACTTCATCTGTTGGTATTCCAAGCCGGACAAAGATAAGAGCAAGCTCATTAATTAAGGCTATATTTATATCACGTTGTGTATTTTCTATAACTTTGGCCGCTTCGGCGACCTTTATACTGCTTGCTTTATGTGTGCCCGCTTTTATAATCGAGCCATATAGTTCATTCACATAATCTGCTGCTTCGGGTGTCGAACCCGAAGTAACTTTAATGATGGTAGTAAGTCTGTGTTCTTTGTCGCCCGGGTTTATACGTTCCGGACTATATCCACAAAAGAAGTCTTCATTAAATACTAGCCCGGATGCTTGTTCCAGAAGAGGCACACATATCTCTTCAGTAACGCCAGGGTAGACAGTAGATTCAAAAATTACAATATCGTTCTTTGATAGTAACGAACCTACAAACTTACTGGCATTTTCAACCAAGGTGAGATCAGGGCGTTTATACTCATCAATTGGCGTAGGTACAGTTACTATATATATATTTGATTCATTGAGATCCTTCGCATCATCAGTAAAGATCAGATTTTTTGCTGCTGTAAATTCTTCAGAAGTTGTTTCAAGTGTTGTATCGATATTTTGTTTTAGATCAGCAATACGCTGTTGATTGATATCGTAGCCAATTGTTGAGTAAATACGTCCAAACTCGACAGCCAAAGGCAAGCCGACGTAGCCAAGTCCGATAATAGCAATTTTAGGCTGGGATTTTTTAAACATAGTGAATGTTCTCAAGTAAGTATGTAAAGTAAAGTCGTAGTATATCGAGTATTCGTAGCTAAAAATAAAATGTTCAAATACGAAAGGACGATTATTGTATAATGATTTAACTTGCCGGATTTTATTCCAGTCAATTGTTGTTTTCAACAATATCTATCTGATTTTAATAGAAAAAAAATGATATTTACATTGTTTTTAACTATTATTCGAGCTATAGTTCGATTCTTCTTGAAGACGGGCTATTTTAAGCAGCTCAGTTTTGTGTCTTGGAGCTACATGTGACATCCGTTCGGGTATTTAAACACTATATTCGCTTGCCATTCATCGTGCTTGGACTATCCGAGTTTGTCCTCATGATAATTTCTGTCTATGCAGCGGCATACACATATTCAATTTTTATCAGTAATACCTACGAGGTTGATCAAATAATTGGCTCCGTATTTCCACGCTCGATAATATTTGCCAGTGTCATGTTAATTAGTATGGTCGCATTGGGATTATACCAGACACGATTACGCGAAGGAATTTTAGGTTATTTCCTTCGGTTATCTGCAAGTTTCTTTTTCGGCACGTTGGTTATCGCGCTGATTTTTTATGCTTTCCCGTCACTGTTTTTAGGTCGTGGTGCATTGTTAATGTCGGAAGCTTACGCCTTTGTGGTGATTAGTATTGTTCGCAATGTCATGTATTTTGCGGAACCAAGTATATTTAAAAAACGTATTCTTGTATTAGGTGCCGGTGAGAGGGCTTTTTCTGTTACAGAATTACGCCGCCGCAGCGACAGGGTCGGATTCAGCATTATGGGGTTTGTCCATATTCGTGGCGAACATGATAAAGTCAGTGCCGATAAAGTGATTCATTTGAATGCGCCGTTACCGGAATTTTGCGCCACGCATGATATTGATGAAATAGTTCTTGCTGTTAACGACCGACGCAAAGGATTTCCAATGCGTGAGTTACTGGATTGCAAGATGAGTGGTATTGATGTTGTTGATGTGATGACTTTCTTTGAGCGCGAAACGAGCAAAATAAAAATTGACCACTTACAATTGAGTTATTTTTTATATTCTGATGGTTTCCAACAAAGTATAGCACGTCTCTATTCAAAGCGTGTATTTGATGTTATTGCAAGCAGCTTGTTGCTTTTTATCACCTGGCCGATTATGGCAGTCACTACGATTGCAATTTACCTCACGGAAGGATTTAACAAACCGATTCTTTATCGCCAGGTTCGGGTTGGTGAAGATGGGAGACCTTTTCAGGTACTTAAATTTAGAAGTATGCGGGTCGATGCTGAAAAAGATGGTAAAGCACAATGGGCGATGAAAAATGATTCGCGTGTCACGATAGTTGGTGGTTTTATCAGGAAAGTGCGAATTGACGAATTGCCACAAATTTTTAATGTGTTACGAGGTGATATGAGTTTTGTGGGTCCACGTCCGGAACGCCCGGAGTTTGTAGGTGAGTTAAGCGACAAAATTGAGTTTTATAGTGAACGACATCGTATAAAACCTGGTATTACCGGATGGGCGCAACTGCTCTATCCTTATGGCGCAACTGAGAGAGACGCGTTAGAAAAACTGCAATACGATTTATACTATGTAAAAAATCATACACTGTTTCTGGATTTCCTGATTTTATTACAAACCGTAGAAGTAATCTTGTTTGGTAAGGGCGCGCGTTAAACCGATCTCAGGTTTTAAAGCTGTCACGAACCGGCTCATCTTCTGTTTTGATTTCCTGGTAGGTTGATTCGGTATTAACTGCCATGTGGTCAATATCATGTCCAAGCAATTTCTGACCCAGTAACAATCCCATTTCAACAGAGTGATCTGAATTATTATAGCGGAATGTGCCGCCACGTCCTGAAATATGCAGACCTTCAAATTGATCAAGATAGTCATTAATCAGTTTAAGCTTGCCGGAGTACTCCATGTCATAAACAGGGTAGGTTTCAAGCGTTCGTATGATTGACCAGCCTTCGACCTGTTCTTCTTTAATGAATTTCAATTTATCAACCAGATCACGAACACATCTTTCACCAATTTGATCATCTGTTAAATTCCAGATTTCATCGCCACGTGAGCAGAAGCACTCAAGCACCAGCGAGCTGTGCTCATCATCTGGCACCATGTCTTTACTCCAGTTTTTGGGCTCATGGAAGCGGCCAAAAATGATATCGGAATCCTGTATATACAACCAGGTATCCGGAGACACCTGCTTGGTTTTTAACATCAGATTAACGGTAATCAGGTCGCGAAATTCAAGTGAACTTGCTGCCTGATGAACGGAATTATCACATTTTGGTTCAAGCATTTTTGCCAGCAAGCCGAGCGGAATGGTCGATACAACATGATCGCCACGGACACTTTCCTCTTTGCCATCTTTTGTCTTGTAAAATACTTCGAGGTCGTTAGGACCGTGATATTTGATTTTAAAGACAGGCGTTTCAAGGTGGACCTTGTTTTGCTCGCTGATGGCGGCGATATCTTCAGCCATTCTTTCCGGTACACGCATAAATCCGTAGCGAGGGTACACGAACTGGTCTATGAGGCTGGTGATTTTATCTTTTTTATTTTGTTGTTTGCCTTGCATGAGGGCTTCACGCACTACCGTCCAGATCGATAAACCTTTACTGCGTTGTGATACCCAGTCTGCTGATAATTCGTCACAAGGTTTGCCCCATACTTTTTCAGTGTACTGCTGAAAAAACATTCGATAGAGTTTGCTACCAAATTGCGCGGTATAGGCTTGCTTCATATTTACAATCGGGGGATTTAAAATTGCTTGTCGAAGCATTGCCCACATAAATGTCATACCAGCCCAGAAAATTGTTAACGGGCCGGTTTTTTTTATGATGTCACCAAAGCTGATGGGGTAGAAAAAATACTTTCGATCATAATATATGCGACTGATGCGATCGACGGTCACGAGTTCGCCTTCCATCAGGCGCTTGAACCAGTTGTCGAGCTCCTCGTTTTTGGTAAACCAGCGGTGGCCACCCAAATCAAATTTATAGCCGCGGTCATGTATGGTGCGACATAACCCGCCTACGAAATCATTTCGTTCGAGAACGGTAACTTTTACGCCATGTCGAGAAACTTCATGGCCAACTGCCAGACCGCCAGGGCCTGCACCTAATATGATTACATGCTTCGGAAGACCCATTTTTATACCTTGTGTCTTTTATTGACTATTTTGTTATAAATTGTGCCGAACAAGTAACAGCCGGCGTAGACGATGATGAAAAGTTCGATTGCGCCGATGATGCTGCCACTAATGCTAACTGAATAACCAGGCAAAAAATTTGCGAGTAAGGCCATATGCTTGCTATAAGTCGCCGTACCCTGGAAAACCAGCCACATGGTGGCAGCAAACGTTCCGACCGCGATAAGCGCACCCATCGCAATACCAAATTGTGCACTATTGATTTTGAGTGTTACATAATCAATATTTTGATAAGCCTGGTGTTTATTGACGAGTTCTTCTACTTGTAAAGGGATGGTCTTTGCGTAGATTCGGTAAATTAATGCGCCTGCGATAGCGCCGTAGATGCTGCCCCATAGCAAGCCAATCCATGCTCCTGTAGCACTGACTTCATAGCCGGGCATGAAATGCCCCAATAGGTTTAAATAGTGACCAGGATAGGGCATGCCACGATTGAGTGAAATATAAGTCATAAAAAGCAGGCCCACGCCAGTTACAAAACCACACATACCAGCAAGCAGTATGGTGTTCAGTTTTACTGTCGTACGCAGCAGTGTAGGGTTGATTTTAATCTCGTTTGATCCATCTGTAGTCATAAATATACCCGGTAAATTAATCTGCCATCATTTCCCACCATCTTGTACGTAATACGGACAAGACGATGAAGACATAATGAGTCAGGTTCCATAAGGAGGCGAAAACCGCACCTATAATTGACCCTATTAAAAAAAAGTATATTGCCCCGATAATGCTGCCAGCTGCGGTGACTGAATAGCCTGGCAGGTAAACGGCCAGAAGTCCCAGATGTTGCCCCACCAATTGTCCGCCCTGATTAACGAGAATAATTGTTGCAAGAAATATAATGACAGAAAATAAGGCTCCAAATGCAATGGCGAATGCGGTGATATCAATTCGGGCAAATGCAACCATTAGCATAACTTTGTCAGGATCAAGTTTTTTTTGCATAATTTAAATCCAGTTTAATTTGAACACATTCTTACCACGCTAATAGTAGCATATATATCAATTTTCCTTGGTGAATCTTGTCAAGTGAGACTTAATCATAATTGGCCAGCATGATTTCTCACGGCGGTAATGTTTTGTTATTCTATCTTATCAGGATTATACTGGCAAAGCAGTACCATGAAAGCTTAAATTTAAGTATAGATTCACCACGAATACATGTACAAACAGTACAGTGTTGTAGTCGATAAATTATATTCTGCAAATAATAATTTGCCAGTCAAATGGGTAATATGGATACACGTATATCAGTCGTAATGCCGGTTTATAATGGCGAGCAATATATCGTGAAAAGCTTGCCACCACTGATCCAGCTGTTAGAACAGGGAAAAATCAGTGAGCTCATCGTTGTCGATGACAGTTCGACTGACAATTCAAGGCAGATCGCCGAGTCGATGGGGGCTCGAATCATTGAGACAGGAGGTCGACTTGGCCCAGGAGGCGGTCGAAATATTGCAGCGAAGCAGGCAGTCGGCGATATCCTCTGGTTTATTGATGCAGATGTTATAGTCCATGAAGATGCCGTGGACTATATTAGCCGTGAGTTTGCCGATACGCGTCTTGGTGCATTATTCGGGTCATATGATGATTCGCCACCTGCGCAAAATTTCTTGTCCCAGTATAAAAATATGGTGCACCACTTTTATCATAGCGACGGACGTAGAGAAGCATCTACATTCTGGTCAGGGTGTGGCGCAGTGAACAAGGAAGTGTTTTTGAAGCTGGGAGGGTTTGATATCGAGATGTTTAAACGGCCATCAATTGAAGATATTGAACTTGGATATCGGATTGTTGCTTCAGGGAAAAAAATTGTCGTCGAACCTGAAATGAAAAGTACGCACCTGAAAGTCTGGCGACTGTTTAATTTGCTTCATACAGAAATCTTTTGTCGAGCCATTCCCTGGTCGCGCTTGATGTTGCGACAAAGTGGCTTGATTGATGAACTTAATGTTACAAAAGGTGAACGCGTCAGGGCAATACTGGCCGGACTACAGGTTATTGTAATAATTCTGGCAGTATTAGGAGTGATCCCGTTATGGGTGGTCGGGGTAGTTATTGCCATCGCACTTTATGCCAATGCAAAGTTTATCCGGTTTTTTTATAAACGAAAAAGTTTGATGTTTACCATCGGGGCGTACTTATATCATCAACTGTATTATATATATAGTGCAGCTGCTTATGTATACAGCTGGCTTGAACTCAAATTCACTTCTGACAAGTAACGCTAGAAAAGTCCACTCAGCTTTGCAAGGAACTTGTTCTTCGTGTTTGAACCATCTTCGTGCAAACCGATTCTTTTGAGATTGTAAAAATTGGTATTTGCACTGTTCCAGCCAGATTCGGTTGTAACAGCAGCAGCGTATGTTTGTTTAACAAGGTCACTCGCTGTTTGAGTGATATCACCATTAGGATAACAGAACAGAGTAATTGGCAAATTTAATCGGCTTTGCAGATTTAGTTTTGATTTCACGAGCTCGGTTTGCAATATGTCGCCAGACAATGATTCAGACATCCTGGTATGTGTGGCAGTATGTGAGCCATAATTAATTAATTCACTTTTATGCATTTCGCTGATTTCACTGATAGCAAGAATGTCATTGAAATTCAGTTCCAGATTGGCAAGTTTTGCTATTTCATTCACACGTTCATGCAAGAAATCGTCCGTATGTATTTTTGCTGCACAAATAATTTCATCAAGTTCATCTCTGCTTGGCACTTCAGAATTGAATCGATACCTGCAATTCAGCATTTTGAGCCAGGAAAAAGTGTTATGTGAAAAAAGATCAGGACTTTCTTTTGCAATGCGGCTCAGAACAAAACCGAGTTTCTCTGGCCAAAATGTTGTGTTGGTATCGATATAATCTGCTACCAGAAAAATAGTAGCAGGGCAGTTGTGTTCTTTGAGTACAGGAAAAGCATACTGATAGTTATCTTTCCAGCCATCATCAAATGTAATTGCACAAGCCTTGTTTGGTACCGGTTCGTTATTGGCAATGCGCTTTGTCCAGTCATTCAAATCAACTATTGAAAAATAGTCTTTAATCCATGTTAAATGCTTCTCAAAAGTATCCGGGTGAACAATCATGCCGGGTTGTTCCAGGGAATAACGAGGGTCATTTGCAGGCAGTATACGATGGTACATCAATACCAGGAGTTTTGGATGCATTACAGGCCATTTATGCAACCCGATATTTGATAGAATTAATTCAGCTGATGATTTGATAAACTGTTTGAACATATGCGCAACCTGATATACTGCATTCCTGCAAAGTATACAGTAAATAAAGACAAGATTTTACTATGATTAATGTGCTTCATACAATTGATACTACCGGACCTGGTGGCGCCGAGACTGTTTTTTTACAACTCCTACGTAGACTGGATCGTGAAATGTACAATCCAGTTGTGCTCATCAGAGGCAAGGGATATGTGTATGATCAGCTACTTGAAATGGGAATCAAGCCACACATTGTTGATGCAAAAGGTTCATTCAATATAGGTTATTTATTGAATCTTGTAAAAATAATACGCAAATACAAAATAAAACTTGTTCAAAGTCATCTTTTTGGCTCCAATGTTTATTGTAGTATTGCGGGTTTGCTTACCAGTGTGGCGGTGATTTCTGTTTTTCATGGACTGGTTGATTTTAACAACGAGTCATACAGGAGCCTGAAATTCTGGCTGATAAATGCCGGTTCAAAGAAGATAGTTTTCGTGTCTGAATTTCTCAAGGAACTAACCTTGCAATCATTCAAATTCAACGAGAGTAAAATAACGACGATCTATAACGGCGTTGATATTGAAAAATATACATCTGAAAGTAATGAACATGAATATGAATTTATTGATAAAGATAAATTTAATATCATATGTGTTGGCAACATAAGACGACCCAAGGGCTATGATGTTTTAATAAGTGCTGCAGCAGACATAAAAAGCCAGCCAATAAATTTCATTATCATTGGTGATAAAGATCCGGTTATATATCATGAATTAACTGAGCTGGCAGACAATCTGGGTGTGCGCAGTCTGTTCAATTTTATCGGTTTTCGACATGACGTAGCAGATATTTTAAAACATGTTGATCTGTTTGTATTGCCATCAACATCTGAAGGTTTTTCGATTTCAACAATTGAAGCAATGGCTTGTGGTATACCTGTCATCGCAACAAAAAGTGGTGGTCCACAAGAAATAATTCACGATCAGATTGACGGTATATTGGTTGCGACAAATTCGCCTCAAGAATTGGCGCTTGCGATTGATAGCTTGTACATGAACAAGCCATTACGGGAGAAGTATGTATCAAATGCCAAAAATACCGTGTCACAAAAGTTCTCTCTCGATGTCAGTATTGCGCAGTATCAGGATTTGTATCAATCCTTATCAGACTGAAGCAAGGATTTGAAATAGGTTTTTAATTCAAATAAGAATGGCTTTGTGTCATTGAGTCGCAGCGTTTCATATCTCATGCCTGGCGAATAAGGAATCATAAACTTTAGTATTTCGACTATTTTTTGGCGCAAGTTATACTGGCTATTTGACGACTTCAAGATTATATAAAGTCTGTCCAGATCCCCCAAAATCCACCGTAGTGTAGTTTTTTTGAAAGTAAGATTCTCAGGTTGCGTGGCTTCACCCACCGCGACCTTGTATAACAGTTTCGGGAAGTCAATTCCGCTGTCAATTGCCAGTTGCAGCGAACCCCAAAAACGCGCATTTATCTCCATCAAGTAAGGGACACCGTTCTGGTCAATTTTAAATTCGACCATTGCCACACCATGCCAGTTTTTTGCGCGCAATAGTTTATCAGCTATAGCGATCAATTCAGCGCTCGCTGGTTCGCTTGTGGAAAGGACGCTGACCCCACCCTCGGGTGGTTTTTCCTTCAAGCGCTTATGGCTAAAGTAGGCGACAGGTGTGCCATGGTTATAGATGGCAAACAGGCCTTTACCATAGCCGGAAACGTGTTGTTGCAACATAAAGGGGAATTTTGTTAACCATTGATGTTGTTGTACTAACGCTGGTATTTGTGCATTATCGGTCGGTAGCAATACCTCGGTAGGGACAATAACTCCATCAACGTAATACTTTGATTTATATGGCTTTATTACCAGATTATAATTTACCGCCTTGAGTATATCAGGTATAGTGCCGATATCGTTTATATAGTATGTTTTTGGAACTGATACCCCGATAGTTTCTGCAAATTGAAAAAGAACGGCTTTATTTGAAACGGACTCATATTGTTGTAGATCAGGGAAAGGTAGCTTAACGTCAGGGAGCCGGTCCCGGTTGTGTAATATTGCCTGGATAGAGCTGTCGGTTAACGGAAAGAGTATATCGATTTTTATTGAGTCGATTAGGTGCACGAGTTCCAGGATAAAATCTTCTGTGGATTGTGTTGGAGAAGTAATAAAATAATTATTTGTTACGAAACGTGAAGTACCAGCGAGGCTTTTTACAGTATTATCTGCTGTAAATACATTCAAACCAAGTGTGCCGAGTGAACGTACAACAGCGAGCGCGCTCCGCTGATTGGCATCCAGGACAAGTATATTTTTTTGCATTAGTTGTTTTTGCATCGAGTAAAATTAGTAATGATTCAGAAGAATTTACCAGATAACATTGTAACCAATATTAAAAAAATAGTTGTAACTATTTTAACGAGCAAAATATTCGAAAAATTCTGGCCATGGTTGACCCGTAACTACGTGCCAATCTTCATGCTGCATCGAATAGAGGATAAAAGTCGGCAAATTAGTGGCCACAGCAGTGAAATGCTGGAAGAACTGTTACGTTCACTGAGTAAAGAGGGTTTCAATTTTATATCCTTACAGAATCTGGTAGACAAAATCAGATCACGAGAAAGTATACCTGAAAAATCAGTAGTATTTACAATGGATGACGGATACCTGGAGCAAGGGAGTATCGCGGCACCTATTTTTATCAAATACAAATGTCCGCTCACAATATTTCTGATTTCGGATTATATGGACGGAGTTAATTGGCCATGGGATTTCAAGTTACGTTATTTATTTTTTAATACAAATGTCAAATTACTGGTATTTGAGGCGTTTGGGAGAGAATTCAACTACCCGTTAGTATCTTATGATGAACGATATGATGCATTGCGTGATTTCAGAAATTTTTGCAAAAATCTCGATGAGAATGATTTACATGAGTTGCTGATTAAGGCAATGGCTGCTGCGAAACTCGATATTTCAGACAAGGCAGAAAGTGATTATTTGCATTTGACCTGGGAAGATGCATTGGAGCTGGAGAAAAATGGAATTGACTTTGCGCCGCATTCCGTTTCGCATCGAATTCTGGCAAACCTTTCAGATGAATCAGTGAAAACTGAAATAAACGCGTCATGGAACAGACTGCAGGAAAAACTTGATAACCCAAAAAACATCTTTTGTTATCCGACAGGACGATTTAACAAGGATTTCAGCGTTCGCGAGATTGATATAATAAAAGAAGCAGGATTTAACGCAGCTGTATCGGCAAATCATGGGTATATGAATCTCAGGGAAAAACAAATAGATAATGATTCATTATATAGAATCAAACGTATCTCATTGCCTTATGAAATAAATGATGCGTTACTGTATTGTGTAAAATTTGAATTGATTCGAAATGTGTTTGGGGTTTTAACTTTTAAATGTCTTATTGCAAGATTATTAAGACTGAATTGTGCCAATGAAAACATTACTATCAGACTGGCACTGCAAATCAAGCTATATAAGATTCTGTATATATTAGGCAAGTACGACAAATACAAACAGATTAATTTCAACAAGGTTAAAAGAATAATATTTTTGTGTACAGGTAATGTTTGCCGAAGTGCATTCGCTGAATGGTATGCAAAAAAACACAACACCTCAATTGAATTTATGTCATACGGAACTGATGCGCAAGAGGGGCGAAAACCACATTTCATGGCAAGCTATGTAGGAAAAAAATCATTCAATGTCGAAATGTTAAAACATAAAACAAGTAATATTCGGAATCATAACTTTCGTGACGATGATCTGGTCATTGGTATGGAGCCATCTCAACTTGCAGCTATTAAAGAAGAAATGAAGGAAAATGGTGCGCAATGTACCTTGCTTGGGCTGTGGATAAAAAAGCCAACGCCACTGCTGTTTGATCCATACGATATGGGGGAGGAGCAATTTATTGAATGCTTTAATCTGATTCGTGAGGCGATTGACAATATTATCGAGAAAATAAATGCGTGATCAGATATCTGTGATGCATATCGTTTCTGGCGATTTGTGGGCAGGCGCGGAAAATATGCTTCTAAACCTGTGCATGGGGTTGCGTGAATGTGGTGGAGTTCGACTGTATGTTGTCATTCTCAATAATGGCAAGTTGGAAGAAATGTTGCATGAGCACAATTTTGACACTATTGTAATCAATGAGAACGAATTTAGTTTTATTCAAATATTATACAAGCTCAAAAAAAGTGTAAAACAAATCAAGCCCCATGTAATTCACACACACAGAAAAAAAGAGAATATTCTTGGTGCAATTGCAGGGGTAATGTCGGGAATACCATCTATCAGAACTGTGCATGGAAGCAATGAGTTCAATCTGTCTATTTTTCATATATACAAGCAAAGCAGTGATATCCTGGACTGGTTTGCAGGACGCTTTTTGCAAAAGAAATTAGTTGCCGTTTCCGATGAGCTGAAAATAAAGTTAACAAAAATGTATGGCGAAAGAAGGGTAACAGTAGTAAGAAATGGAATTAATACTCAATTTATAAAAAAAATGGCAGAGACACCCTGTGCTTTAACAAGTAAATCAGAAACGGTTATCAAGATTGGAATAGTAGGCAGGCTTGTGGCGGTGAAGAGAGTCGATCTGTTTTTGAAAATCGCAGAAAATCTAAATCAAAATTACAAAGAAAAACTTCAGTTTTACATTATAGGTGATGGTCCGTTACGCACAGCTATCCAGGCTTTAGTGTCAAATGCCGAAACGCATGATAATATTCATATGGTCGGCCATATGAATGATGTTGCATCCTGCATAAACGTTCTTGATGTTTTATTGTTGTTATCAGATCACGAAGGATTACCAATGGTAATGCTTGAAGCTATGACGTTAGCTGTTCCTGTTATTGCGCATAATGTTGGTGCAATCAGTAAAACGCTTGATAACGGAAAGTATGGAACGTTGATAGATAGTCAGAATACAAATGAATATGTTGCTGAAATACTACAATTCATGAATAATCCTCAACCGTACCATGCCAAAGCATTAGCGGCATGCAAATATGTTATGTCTGATTATTCGCATACGGCGATGGCGCAATCATATATGTCACTATATAAAGATCTGACAAGGTAATCAGGGTTATTAATATTATGCATGACAGTTCAAATAAAACCGATCCCGACACCAAAAAAAACAAGAAGGAATTACCAACAACAGAGCAGTTGTTAACATTGCGTCCAACACTAATCTGGAAGCAGATGAAGTCAGAGCCATTTTATTTCTGGACGTTATGTTGTTATTTGTTATTTGAATATGTTCGTCCGCAGAGTGTCTGGAAAACTATTGACGTATTACCGTACGCCCAGATTTTTATATTGTTAACTATAGCCGGGCTGTTCACGGAAAAAAATATATATAAGTATGGTAATCTGGCGAATAAACTCGTCATTGCTTTCGCGATTATTATTAATATTTCCATGCTCAATTCATTTTTTGGCATATATGAATTTGACAAATTTGTTGAGCGATTTCTTGTATGGATGATTATATATTTTATGATAATCCTTGTTGTTAATACAGAAAAACGTTTTTTTATATTTCTTTTTCTGTTTATTATCTTCAATATTAAAATGTCACAGCACGGTTTTCGTTCATGGGTTATGAGTGGTTTTGGATTTACCGATTGGGGGGTGACATGCAGTCCTGGTTTTTTTCAAAACTCAGGTGAGTGCGGGGCTGAGATGGCTATTTTCTTGCCTATTGGCTTCTATGCGTGTGTTATTCTCAAGGATTACTTTAATGGATGGAAATATTATCTTTTCTGGTTCATGCCCATAAGCGCGTTTGGTACAGCAATAGCATCATCGTCGAGAGGCGCCTTATTGGCCTGTGCTTGTGCCATGATCTGGATAACTGCCAAGAGTCAATACAAGATTCGTGCAATAGCCGGCCTGTCAATACTGGCTGTTTTGGTAATTCTAATTGTTCCACCAGAATTTATGGCCAGATTTGAAAGCGCTGGAGATGATTCAACTTCGACACAAAGGCTGGAATATTGGAAGGCAGGACTGGAAATAATGCATAATTTCCCTGTGCTTGGAGTCGGGTTTGCTCAGTGGGTACCTTTTTACCGTGCTTTTTATGAAGCAGATTATTTTTTCGGCGTACAGCTGCCACATAATATATTTATTGAGGTCGGAGCAGAAATGGGCTATGTGGGTCTTTCAGTATTTATACTCTTAATAGTATATACATTTGTATTAAACGCGCGAACCAGAAAGATATGCACACAAAATGATAAATTTATATTTTATTTTGCGCATGCATTTGATGCTGCCCTGATTGGCTATCTCGTTGCAGGGTTTTTTGTGACAATAACTTATTACCCGTTTTTTTGGGTTAATCTGGCATTTACAGTATCACTGCATACTGTTGCGCGCAGAAAATATAATGTTGCAAAAAACAAGCTTGTCCCAAACAAAATAACGAACCGAAAGACTATTGTTTGATTCAAGATGGTGTTGACTATCATAATTCTATAAAACGGACTAACATTCTGGTTAGAGGAAACAGATGCTACATGGGGATTAATGACATAATATTCTGGGCGTTACTCGTTGCTGTCACATACAGCTATTTCTTGTATCCGCTCATTTTAATGCTGCTTGTAAAAAAAGATAGAAGTTTAATTTCTATACCTGACAGTAAAATTCCGGTCAGTATAATTATCACTGCGCACAACGAAGCCGACAAGATTCGGGGAAAAATCGAAAATACGCTTGCGCTTGATTATACCTATGGCAATCTGGAAATATTGATAGCATCAGATGGGTCTACTGACAGTACGAATGACATTGTATCCGAATATTCTGATAAGGGCGTCATTTTGGTTGATGTGCAAGACAGACTGGGCAAAGAAAACGCACAACAACAAGCTATCAACGTGTCTACTGGCGATATTATTGTTTTTTCAGATGCGGCTACAATACTGCGGCCGGATGCGATTAATATTCTTGTTTCACATTTTAGTACGCCAGATATCGGCGCGGTTTCAAGTGAAGATGTTTTTATCAGCGAAGACAGTGAAATTGCAGGTGAAGGACTTTATGTAAAATATGAAATGTGGTTAAGGACATTGGAGTCTAATCTTGCTGGTCTGGTGGGGCTGAGCGGGTCTTTCTTTGCTGCACGACGAAAAATTTGCTTGCTCTGGAACAAGAACACAACCAGTGATTTTAATACGGCACTAAATTGTGCAAAACTGTCATGCCGTGCCATAAGTGCGCCAGATGTTAAAGGTTATTACAAGGATTTAAAAAATAAAAAGCAGGAATACCAGCGAAAGTACAGGACGGTGTTGCGAGGTATTACGGCACTTTGGGTAAATAAAACAATTCTTAATCCATTTGCATATGGCTTGTTTTCGTTTCAGGTTTGGAGCCACAAAGTGATGCGCTGGCTGGTGCCCTGGTTCATGATTCTATTATTAATATATTCAGTAATGCTTGGCCAGGATAGCTGGTTGTATTTTTTAATTTTGTGCCTGCAAATAATGTTTTATTTGCTTTCTATAATCGGATATTTATCTGCTGCCGCACAAAAGAAAACCATATTTAAAGTACCCTATTTTTTTATAACAGTAAATATTGCAATAGCACATGCAAGTTTGGCCTTTATTTTCGGTAAACGTATAACTGTCTGGGCGCCATCGAAACGATAATGCTTTCTCAATTAATACCTGCAGGAAAAAAAGTCAAGATCAAGAAGCTGTTGAATTGGCGTGAATACATAAATGATTTTTTCACAGGATTTGACTATGTGTTTACGTCATCGGGTACTGCCGCGCTTGTATATGCCCTGAATGTATTAAAGAAAAAGCAACGTAACAAGAGCAGCGTCATTGTCCCGGCATACACTTGCCCGGATGTGTTGAGTGCTATTATTGCAGCCGGACTCAAGCCGATAATAGTCGACATCGAAAAAAACACTACCACGTATAACGCTGACAAGTTACACAACGCAATATCAGATGAAACCCTGGCAATTATTGCGGTCGACTTGTTTGGCATACCGGAAGATTATACATTACTGAATAATATAAAAAAACAACATGGAATTTTTATAATTCGCGACAGTGCGCAATGTTTTCCGGCGCAAGTAAATTACTTTAAAGATACTGCAGATATAACCATTCTGTCATTTGGTCGTGGTAAGCCGGTATCGTTGCTCGAATGCGGTATGGTGTTATTCGACAAGAATATTCAGCATGTGAATAACAATCAACTTAACAAACTCGATCGATTTGTTTCGATGCGATATCTTCTTAAAGTAATTATGTATAATACCCTGATTATCAGAAATATTTACTGGTGGATTGAACATGTGCCAATGTTGAAAATTGGCAAAACAGAATACAATGAGTTCAATAATGATATTGTTACAAATTCGGTGGCGCTTAAATATTTGCCGGCAAATATCAAAGATTACTTGTCAACATCAAACAATATTCAGACTGAATTAATTGATAATATTAAAAAGTTACAGTGTAAAGATATTATTTTACCTTTTAATACAAGCCAAATCAGAAAGGATTTGAAGATGAACCGGCTTCCGTTGCTGATTCAGGATAAATATTTACGTGAGACTTTATACAAGAAATTACACAGTCAGGGACTCGGCGTATCGAAAATGTATCCTACTGCCTTGTCTAAAGTTAAAAATGTGCCTGCCGAGTTTAGAGAACAGGAATGCCTGGTAGCGGGAAAATTTGCAGAAATGATCCTGACGCTACCAGTTCACGCAAAAGTTACTCGCACGGATATGGCGAATATGATGAATGTGATAAAAGAGTGTATCAATAATCAAGCTTGATTCACTTTGACAGTAATTTTTTTTCCCAGTCAAGTGATGTCCTGACTATTACATCCAGATCATCATACCTGGGTTTCCATTTCAGAAGGTCTTTTATTTTATCAACTTTTGATATCAATTCAGGGGGGTCACCTGCACGTCTTTCCTGCTCAATAATTTTGATTGCTTTACCATTTACACGTTGCACGGCATCAAGCACTTCGCGAACACTGTAACCATGCCCATATCCACAGTTTAATATGTGTGACTGCTCGGGGTTTTTACGTAAAAATTCCAGCGCACAAATATGCGCAGATGCCAGATCTTCAACGTGAATGTAGTCGCGTATCCCTGTTCCATCATGTGTGGGGTAGTCGGTACCAAAGACATATATTTCGGGTCGTTTACCTACTGCCACTTCAACAGCAACTTTAATAAGCAAGGTAGCGTTTGGCGTACATTGGCCTATTTGACCCTCCGTATCAGAACCAGCAACATTAAAGTAGCGAAGTGCTATATAATTCATGTCGCTTGCCTTGGCGAGGTCGCGCAGCATCCATTCCGTCATGAGTTTTGATGTGCCATAAGGATTAATTGGCGCCAGCGGCGTGTCTTCATGCACTGGTTGTTCATCAGGTTCGCCATAAACGGCAGCTGTTGATGAAAACACAAAGTGCTTGACCTTGTGTTGTTGGCAACACGACAATAAATTGCGGCTGTTACAGGTATTATTACCATAATATTTCAGTGGATCAGAAACTGATTCGGGAACAATTGTATGTGCTGCAAAGTGCATGACAGTTTCGATGTTGTTATCAGTCATGATGCGGTCAACAAGTTCGGTATCTCCCATGTTGCCGATAACCAATTCGCCGTTGAGGACGGATTCTCGAAAACCGGTCGATAGATTATCGAGTATGATTACATCCTCGCCATTTTTCCCCAATTGTTTTACCACATGACTTCCGATATAACCGGCGCCACCAGTTACCAATATTTTTTCTTTACTCATTACTTCTCCAGATATAAATATTTATCAAGATATAATTCCGCGATATTTCAGATGTGCTATTACAATATCAACACATTTCTCGAGTGGTTCGTCACCTGTTGGCACCACTAAATCCGGATTGTCTGGCACTTCATAGGGCGATGAGATACCGGTAAATTCTTTTATCGAACCTTCACGTGCTTTTTTATACATACCTTTGGTATCACGTTGTTCGCACACTTCGATTGATGTTTGACAGTAAATTTCTATAAAATCACCATACGGCACAAGATTTCGCACCAGTTCTCTGTCTTGCTTGAAAGGTGAAATAAAGGCGCTCATTAGAATAAATCCAGCTTCGAGAAACAATTTGGCAACATTGCCAATTCGGCGAATATTCTCCTGACGATCTTCTGTTGAGAACCCAAGATCACTACAAAGTCCATGTCGTACATTATCACCGTCCAAAACGAAAGTTTGACAACCCAGATGGTGTAATCGATCTTCAACGGCATGTGAGAGGGTGGACTTACCAGCGCCAGACAATCCGGTAAACCATAATACCGCGCTACGATGATGATTTTTATCTTCCCGGTGCTTGCGCGTGACAGTGGCATGATGCCACACAACATTTTCCGGTTTTTCCGTTTCTGCCATATTTAATAATCCTCGATTTCTCATATTATTATAAGCTATAATGCATATCGGTATACAGCCTTAACTTCATGAAATTAATGTGAAATCTATTGAAGATCACAAGCACATAATATAATTCAATATGTATATTCTTGGCATATCTGCCTATTATCATGATAGTGCAGCAGCATTAATCAAAGATGGTCAAATTCTGGCTGCGGCGCAAGAAGAACGCTTTACACGCAAAAAACACGATGCCCAGTTCCCGGTGAATGCGATTCTCTACTGTCTTGAAGAAGCAGGTATTTCACTTCTGGATATAGAAGTTATTACATTCTACGATAAGCCATTGGTTAAATTTGAACGCTTGCTCGAAACTTATCTGTCTTATGCACCGCTAGGTTTTCGCTCATTTCTAATGGCAATGCCCATCTGGTTAAAAGAAAAACTCCTGTTAAAAACCACTTTAAAGCGCGAACTGGCCAGCCTGGCAGGTTGTAAACAACAGCAAATACCCAAACTATTTTTTGCTGAACACCATCAATCACATGCCGCTTCAGCATTTTATCCAAGCCCCTATGAAAAAGCCGCTGTAATGTGTCTTGATGGAGTCGGGGAGTGGGCAACAACCTCGGTATGGCTGGGCGAAGGTAACAGGCTCGAAGCAAAATGGGAAATCGATTTTCCACACTCGCTGGGACTTTTGTATTCTGCATTTACTTACTACACGGGATTTAAAGTGAATTCCGGAGAATACAAGTTAATGGGTCTGGCACCTTATGGTGAGCCAAAATACGTTGACCTGATTTATGACAAGTTGCTTGACTTAAAAAATGACGGCACATTCAAACTGGATATGCAGTACTTTAATTATGCGGCAGGTTTGACCATGACAAATAAAAATTTTGATAAGTTATTTGGTGGTCCGCCACGTCAACCGGAAAGTCCGATATCACAAAAAGAAATGGATCTGGCGCGTTCAATTCAGGAAGTGACCGAAGAAGTTGTGCTGCGACTGGCAAAAACGGTGCACACCGAATTGGAGGTAGATTACCTGTGCTTGGCGGGTGGTGTTGCACTCAATTGTGTTGCCAATGGACGCATCTTGCGTGAAGGCCCTTTCAAAGATATCTGGATTCAGCCTGCTGCCGGTGATGCGGGTGGCGCATTGGGCGCCGCGCTTGTCACCTGGTACGATTATTATCAGAACAGTCGTCAGGTAAATGGTCACGACACGATGTCTGGCAGTTATTTAGGGCCACGTTTATCGAACGAATTGATAAAGTCACATCTTGACTCAGTGAATGCCAAATATACTGAATTAAGTGATGAGCATTTAATGTCAGATCTGGCGGAAATTCTCGAAAATGAGAATGTGGTCGGCTGGTTTCAGGGGCGTATGGAATTTGGGCCGCGAGCGTTAGGTGGGAGGTCGATTATTGGCGATCCTCGTAGCCAGAAAATGCAGTCGATCATGAACTTGAAAATAAAATACCGCGAATCGTTTCGACCATTTGCCCCCGCTGTACTTGCTCATCGCGCAGTCGATTATTTTGAATTAGATAACAAGCATGTCAGTCCCTATATGTTAATTGTTGCCCCGGTTAAAGAGTCACGCCGTATACCAATGAGTGAAAATCAACAGCACTTGTTCGGCATTGAAAAGCTTAATGTACCGCGTTCTGATTTGCCGTCAATTACGCATGTTGATTATTCTGCGCGTATACAAACAGTACATCAGGAAACCAATCCACGTTTTTATCATCTCTTAACGGCGTTTGAAGCAAGGACCGGTTGTGGCGTACTGGTGAATACATCTTTTAACGTACGTGGTGAGCCAATAGTGTGTACAGCGGAAGATGCATATCGTTGCTTCATGCGTACCGAAATGGATTACCTTGTACTGGAAAATATTCTGCTGGATAAGCGTCAGCAACCAGTATGGGAAAAAGATGATAGCTGGCAAAATGAGTTCGAATTGGACTAGTACATTTATAATAATGTTGAGAAACCATGCAATCTGAAACTGTAACAAACAAAGACTTACGTAGCTTCGGTTTTATCATGGCAGGGGCAATAAGTGTATTGTTTGGGTTATTTTTCCCCTGGGTATTTGAAAAAGCCTGGCCTCTCTGGCCGTGGATTACAGCAGCATTATTTATACTGCCTGCAGTGGTTATTCCTGTGATATTAAAACCTGTCTATTCTCTATGGATGAAAATTGGTGCGGTGCTTGGTTGGCTAAACACGCGCATAATCCTCGCGCTGGTGTTTTATGCACTATTTACTCCCTATAGTCTGGTGTTAAAATTACTGGGCAAAGACCCGATGAGGCGCAAGCTGGACAGCGATACGTATAGCTATCGGATCGAGTCAAAAGATCCACAACGTGAAAATATGGAGCACCCATTCTGATGCTGGAATTAATTAAAGACCTGTGGGCATTTATGCGCGTACGCAAAAAGTTCTGGCTGGCACCGATAATTGTTATCTTGTTGCTACTGGGGATGTTGGTTGTCATGTCTCAGGGCTCCGCCATCGCGCCATTTATCTATACTTTGTTCTAGACGGGCAGCGGTCAGAATTCAGCCTATTCATTATGGCTAATTTCCATTCGTGTAGTTCTGCAGTATGATTTGCGTCAATAATGCCATATCAGGCTTGATTTCCCATATTTTGAGAGGACTTAGGTGAACTTCTTACCAATCTTCATGAACATTTGCGAGCTTCCCTGTCTGGTGGTTGGAGGCGGTCAGGTGGCGTCTCGAAAGGTTGCCATGCTGCTCAAGGCACAGGCAAAAGTGACCGTTATTGCACCTGATTTGAGTAATGAATTGGGAAAAATTCATCAGGCTGGAAAGATCGAGTATTTACCGCAAACATATACGGAACAGGATTTAAGTGCTTATGTTTTGGTCATCGCCGCAACAAATGACCATTCGGTTAATGAGCAGGTATACAAAGATGCAACAGCGAAAAATATCCCGGTTAACGTTGTTGATACCCCCGCTTTATGTCGATTTATTGTGCCTTCAATGATCGACCGCTCGCCTATTCAAATAGCGATATCAACAGGTGGTGCCTCACCGGTGCTGGCGCGCGTGCTGCGTTCCAAGCTCGAAAGTATGGTACCGGCGGCGTATGGTCGGCTGGGAGAATTGGTTGAAAACTTTCGTGACAAGGTGAAGGAAAAATTCAATCACAATTCCAATACCATACGTCTGTTTTGGGAAGATGTGATGGCAGGCCCTATTGCTGAGTCGATGCTGTCAGGCAAGGATAAACAGGCGACCCAGATGCTGGAAAATGCGATTGCCGCCAATAAGCGACCAGATGAGCAGGGTGAAGTGTATCTGGTTGGTGCAGGACCAGGCGATCCCGATTTATTAACTTTTCGTGCACTACGTTTAATGCAAAAAGCAGATGTTGTTGTATATGACCGCCTGGTTTCAGCTTCGATACTCGAGATGGTTCGCCGTGATGCCGAGTTTATCTATGCAGGCAAAGAGCGCAACAAACATACCTTGAAACAGGAGAGTATTAACGCGCTGCTGGTGCGATTGGCAAAAGAAGGTAAAAAAGTGGTGCGCTTGAAAGGCGGTGACCCGTTTATCTTTGGTCGCGGTGGCGAAGAAATTGAAACATTAATGCAGGAAGGTATTCCGTTTCAGGTTGTGCCCGGCATCACTGCAGCAGCAGGCTGTGCTTCCTATGCCGGCATTCCGCTGACCCATCGTGATTATGTACAATCATGTGTTTTTGCAACAGGTCATTTAAAAGATGGCACCATTGATCTGAACTGGGAAATGCTGGCTCATGAAGGCCAAACCATTGTGTTTTATATGGGTCTGCATGGTGTGGATGAACTCTGTAAACAACTCAAACAACACGGCTTGCCTGCACACACGCCGGCCGCGTTGGTAGAGAAGGGTACCACGCCCATGCAACGAGTACATATTGGTAATCTGGATACGCTACCGGAACTGGTACATAAAAATAATGTACAGGCGCCAACATTGATTATTGTTGGAGAGGTAGTCAAGTTGCATGAAAAATTATCCTGGTTCGAACCTTCCGGTGAGGCAGAAATGGAGTACCCGATATCAAGCTAGCCGTTATTTGCTCGTGAGAAAAATTGTAGCGGTTGTTTATCGTGAAATAATAAATATATACAGGGTACGACCAGCAGACTTACCAGTGTTGCGAAAAACAAGCCCCAGACAATTGTAATGGCGAGCGGCTGCAACATTTCAGATCCTTCGCCTAATGCCAGCGCGAGGGGCAACATCCCAAATACGGTCGTTAACATGGTCATCAGAATTGGTCTGATCCGATACTGCCCGGCAACGATGATCGCCTCATGCAATGATTGTCCTGCGTCGCGCTGACGTTCAATTTGTTCTACAAGTACAATCGCATTATTTACCACAATACCGGCCAGCATGATTAAACCAAGAATTACCGGCATGGTTAATGGCATGCCGTCTGGAAGATCTGATACCCACAAGCCAAAGGCAACTCCAATTACACCGAATGCGACACTGAAAATGATAACCAATGGGTTAATATAAGACTCATACTGAATAGCCATCACTGTATAGATTAAAAAAACTGCCAGAAATAACAGAATAAATCCGGAGCGAATACTTTGATTGTTCAACTCGGAGTCACCGGCATCATAGAATGTATAACCTTCTGGAAGATTCTTTTTAAAATCGGCAAGTTTGTTGTTAATCTCAGACATTACTTCCGTATAGGATATATCACCTTTAATCGAAGCAGATATTTCTGCAACACGTCTTTGCTTATCACGTTTTATTGTGGCAGGCGCAATAGTCTTGCTGATTGTCGCGACATCGCGAAGGCGAATGGATTGGTTGTTGATGATTGCAACGATTATATTGTTGAGTTCACTCGGGTTGGTTACCTGACTACGTGGCAGTCTCATGCGTATATCAAATTCCTGATCTGATTCCATGAATTTTGAAATTACGATTCCTTCAAGTGAAACACTTAATGCCTTGCTTATATTATCCAGTGAAATGCCTAGTGATGCTGCACGTTGACGATCAATATTTATACTCAGTTCTTCGTTTGTAGACTCATAGGTATGACGCAGGTTTTGAATCGTGACTCTGTCAAGTGGACGTAAAATTTCAGTCACACGATCAGCGAGCTTGCGCAGGGTTTCTACATGTGGACCTTGTATTCGTAACGATACTTCATCTTCATTTCCGCCACCGCCGCCAGCGTTCAGTCCTCTGACCGCCTTGATTTTTGTGTGAATACGAAACCCCGGTAATTCCAGTGATTCTATTTTTTTTGTGATATTGTCCAGCCACTTTCGACTTGACATGGTTCTTTCACTTGCACGTTTTAGTTCAATACGGATACTCCCGGAGCCGCTTGAATAATATTCGGATCGTCCAAATACTCTGCCTCCGGACAAGGTGAAATAGGACAAGATGTTTTCGTCATCCTTGAGGAGATTTTCAATTTTTCTTAAGGCCTGATCTGTTTGATCAAGTTTTGTGCCGGAATCACTGTAAAGTCCTATAATAACTGTCCCTTCATCGATTCTCGGCAAAAAACTGTAGCGTTCAGCGGCATCGCTGATATAAAAAATAGAAATCGCCAGAAAAGGTATCAACAGTACAGGATATAAAAACGGGTGCTTTATCGTCCTCGAAAGTATATGCGCATATCGATCACGAATCTTGTTGATGTAACTGTCAACTGTAAGCGTCAGCTTGTTCGGATTTTTATTCGGGTCAATTTTGGCACCGAGTGCGGGTACCAGTGTTATGGCGACGATCAATGATGCGATGATAGCAGATGATAGTGTTAATATCAGTTCACCGAATAACAGGCTCTCGAGTCCGCCGATAAATATAAAAGGTATGATGGCAACCAGATTGGTACTGGTCGAGGCAATAATGGGGCTGTTCATTTCAGAAGCTGCATTTACCGCAGCTTCTGGCGAGTTGTCCTTCAATTTGTGCCGCGTGATATTTTCGAGCATTACAATGGTACTGTCGATTAATATGCCGACTCCCAGCGCAAACCCCCCGAGTGTCATAATATTCAGCGTAAGGTCTTTGAATGCCATGAAGGTAAAGGTAACCAGTATAGCGAGCGGGATTGCCGTGCCGATTATCAGTGTATGCTGCAATCTACCTAAAAATAGATAAACCACGGTCATTGCTAACAGGGCACCACTTATCACGGCTGTTACCGCATTGTTTAGCGAATAGCGGACATAGGTAGATTGATCGCTAACAATTCCAATGTTTACATCAGAGGGCACGATGTTGTTTTGTTTAAGCCATTCAACACGATCTTTAACGAGATCGACAACATCAATGGTATTTGCAGAAGGTTGTTTTTGTATGGTTAATTTCACGCCTGGCACATGGTTGAGGCGTATATAAAGTTGTTCGTCTTCAGCGGAGTCTTCGATGCGCGCGATATCACCCAGGACAATCCCTTTTTTACCATTTTCTACCTTGTTCGGAATGGGTAAATTTTTAAGTTGTTCGACAGATGTAAAACGGCCTGATGTGCGTGTATTAAATTCGCCCTGCGGTGACAATAAACGTCCACCTGGCACATCAGCATTTTCTTCATCAATTAATTTTTTTACATCAGAAAAGTTGTAGCCGAGTTGCGCCATTCGCTCCTGGTTTAAAACAACCTGGATCTCCCGGTGATTACCACCACCGACTTCGGTTGATGCAACACCGGGCAAGTTTAAAAACCATTTGCTGAAATCGTAGTCTACCCAGTCACGTAATTTTATATTATTCCGTGTAGGCGAGCTTACAACGAGTTCAAGTACCGGGATTTGCATCGGGTCGCGTTTGTAAATTATAGGCGGATCAATCGTGTCAGGCAGGAATCGTCGCGCACGATCCAGCCTAGTGCTGGCATCACGTAATGCCAGATCAATATCCATACTATACGGAAAGGAAAGGTTTACTTCGGAGCGACCCTCTGCAGTATTTGAGTATACTTTGACAGCATTTTCTGTAATGGCGAGCTGTTCTTCGAGCTGGCGTGTAACCGTATCTTCCATGATCTCAGCCGGCACACCCGGGTTAAGAATACGTACGCGTATTTCCGGGTAGATGATATGTGGTAACAAATCAATGCTTAATCGTTGTACTGAAATAAAGCCGATGACGACTACCGTTAATGACAACATGATAACGCTTACCGGATGATAGATTGACCATCTTGCGATGCCGCCTTTACTGAAACGTCTTGTCATTAATTTTTGACTGGTTCGTTAGTTGATTGTGGTTGGATATTACGGTCAGGTTCATTGGCAACAGCGGTGACAATACTGACAACTTTGTTATCACGCAGACCGATAAATCCTCTTGAAACAATAATATCTGCTTCCGATAAACCATCCCGTACTTCAATGCGTTCACCTATTTGTATACCGGCTCTGATGGGCGTGCGTTTAACTATGTTACCTTTTTCTGTTTTTGTTATTTTGAAAACAAATTCACCCTTGTAATCATGCTTTACTGCTCCAAGCGGGATGTTCAGTCGGGGTTGTGTGCCGGCTGTAATTTCCACCCTGCAAAATTGACCTGGCAGGGCATTGGTCGGTGCAGGATTGAGTTCGACCTCGATAATACCCTGATGTGTTGAAGTATCGATTGTTGGAAAAATTCGTGACACTTTGACGTCAAATACCTGGTTGCTGACTGCATCGATACTTAACTTCAGAGGATCTCCGACCTTGATTGTTTCAAGCAGGTACTCTGAAATTGGTAGCTCTGCTTTTAACGCGCTTTTATCTACAATGGTTATGATATGTGTATGTGTGGCGACTACATCACCCGGTTCTTTCAAGCGTGCGGCAATATAGCCGTCGAATGGCGCTGTTATAGTAGTATGTGCCAGCCGCGAAGCATACACACGTGTGTTTGCACTGGCGACATCGACAGCGGTCTTGGCGCGGGTGAGGATATCATCCGAAATCAGACCTTTCTTTTTGAGGCGTGATTGCCGTTTGAAGTCCAGTTCTGCCTGAGCCAGCACTGCATTTGCCCGAGCCAATTCGGCCTGGATTATACTGTCATCGAGCTTGATGATTGTCTGACCTTTGCTGACCTTGTCGCCGGCGAAGACGGGGATTTCCAGAATTCGTCCTTCTGTTTCATTGAAAACATTGACCTTGCGGATAGCGGCGAGAACGCCAGTTGCGATATTGGTCGATTGCATGGCCGAGAATCTGACCTGGGTGGTGGCCACTTGCAGAGGCAGTTGTTTCTTGCTGGCATGTTTGTCACTATCGGAACAACCTTGCAGAAACATGATGAATGCCAGCAGCGATAGCAGATAAATCTTTGATTTCATATGGTTATTCATGTCTTTTACATCAATTTCGAAACTATTATGCGATAATAAGGTACTTTTTAGAACAAATATATCAATATGTCGCATTTTATTCGATACGAATCAACACCACACGTACAACGCCGTGACAGCCAAAATATTCGCCGTATGTTTCCATTTATCTGGGAGTATAAAGGCCGGGTACTGGTTGCCTTACTCTGTCTGATCGCGTCCAAACTGGGGATGGTTGGTGTGCCATTTGTGTTAAAAGATATCGTTGATTCTTTTGATCAGAGTTCCCGCAATTTACTGGTCTTACCTTTGAGTTTGTTGCTGGCTTATGGTGCGTTACGGCTGGCTGGTAACCTGTTCAATGAGTTACGTGACGCCGTGTTTGCGCGAGTACGTTATCGGGCAATGCGTAATGTTTCAAATCGCGTATTAAAACATTTGCACACACTGAGTCTGAGCTACCATCTTGATCGCAAAACCGGCGGTATCAGCCGTGACATTGAACGCGGTACCGGCAGTATCAGTTCCATATTGAACTATATGGTCTTTAATATATTACCAACGGCAGCGGAATTTATTCTTGTTGCAATCATCTTGCTGACTAAATACGAATATCGATTCAGTATTGCAATATTCTCCACGGTTGCAATATATGTGCTATTTACTTTCCTGGTGACTGAGTGGCGCATGCACTTCAGGCACAAAATGAATGCACTTGATTCGCAGGCAAACAGTTATGCAATCGATGGGTTGTTGAACTATGAAACGGTCAAATATTTTACCAATGAAAAATATGAACAATCACGCTATGACAAGACACTGGATAAATGGGAAGACATGGCTGTCAAAAGCCAGACTTCGATGTCGTTATTAAATTTTGGTCAGGGCTCAATCATTGCGATTGGCGTCACAATTATAATGATTTTTGCCGGGCAGGGTGTTGTTAACCAGTCTCTGTCTATCGGTGATTTGGTACTGGTGAATGCACTAATGCTGCAACTCTTTATGCCGCTGGGCTTTCTGGGTATTGTGTATCGACAATTAAAATATGCTTTTGCTGATATGGATTTGATGTTCAAATTACTTGATCAACAAAGTGATATTAAAGACGACGAAAATGCACCGCCTCTCAAGGTGACTGCGGGCAAGGTTATTTTTGAAAATGTTTCTTTTCGATACAATGATGATCGATCTATTCTGAAGAATGTCAGTTTTACGATTGAGCCGGGACAAAAACTTGCCATAGTGGGTCCGTCTGGCGCAGGTAAATCGACATTGGCTCGTTTGTTATTCCGTTTTTATGACGTGGATTCCGGAACCATTGCCATTGATGGACAAGACATAAAGCATGTTTCACAAGCCAGCCTGCGACAGGTGATTGGTATCGTGCCACAGGATACGGTACTGTTTAATGAATCCATACTTTATAACATTCAGTATGCAAAACCGGATGCCAGTAAATCAGATGTCATTGCTGCAGCCAGGATGGCACATATTCATGAATTTATCGAAAGTTTACCGGATGGATACGATACCATTGTTGGTGAACGCGGTCTCAAATTGTCAGGTGGGGAAAAGCAGCGAGTCGCCATCGCACGTGTTGTACTAAAAGATCCTAGAATTCTGATCTTTGATGAGGCGACATCCAGCCTGGATTCACAGTCTGAGCAGGCCATTTTGTCAGCACTTGAAGAAGTGGCAGAACGACATACGGTACTGGCGATTGCACACCGGCTATCAACCATTGTCAATGCAGACAATATATTGGTGATGGAAAGTGGTCAGATAGTCGAGCAGGGAAGTCACGCACAACTTCTTGCGCAAGCAGGCTTGTATGCAAAACTATGGTATTTACAACAGGAAGAATCACATAAAAACAACAAGTTATCTAATTAATCTAAGGTAATTTGTTTATTTAAATTCTGGTATAATTTGGTTATGTCATAACCAAACCAAGCTGGACTGCTATATATTGGCAATAACGAAAAGTAAGCGAGAGGCAATGAACGAAGATAATCAAATGATGGGTGGCTGCGGATCAGCCGAACCGTTTGCGCTACAAGTGCGCGACAATAGTATGGAGCCGGAATTTAAAAATGGCTGTATCATTGTTATCGATCCGGCCGGGTTGATCGAGAATGGCTCATACGTGCTGGCGCTGATTGAAAACGGCTATATATTTCGACAGCTTTGTATTGAGGATGATACTTATTATATACAACCTCTAAACGAAGAGTATTTGCACGAAAGACGTGTTGTTGCTAAAGACGCCATACAGGGTGTTATTGTGCAACAAGCCGGCGCAACCGGACGTAAAAAAGATCGCAAGAATTATATTTAGTCATTTCGGGCCAAAAAAAATCACTACAGTCACTAAAGAGAGGGCAATTCTGACTGTAGCGATGTGTCTACATTATGTAATATATGTAGATACCAGAAATGTTTACTAATTTTTCTCTATACGTTTTGAAATAACTTCCTGTTTGACAATGCGTGTAGCCATTAAGGTTTTAATATCATTTGCAATATCATTTATATCTGCTGATGCGGGGTGCATCAATTTTAACTGGCCATTTTTATCAAGTATGTACATGAACACGGAATGTTGCATTGTATAATTCAATGCGGATTGACCGCGAAACTTGCGTGTTATTATGCCAAATTCTTTTTCCAGTGCTTTAATGTTACGGTGGTCTCCCGAAATCCCGGTTATACGTTTGTCGAAAAATGAAACATACTTGCCAAGTGTGGCAAGTGAATCACGATCAGGGTCAATGCTGACGAAGAAGACATCTATGTCATTTGCATTACTGCCGAGTTTTTGCAGCACATTTTTTACCTTGTACATGGTAAAAGGGCAGACATCCGGGCAATTTGTGTAACCAAAAAAAAGTAATTGCAATCGATTGCTTTGAATCGGGAATTGAATTTTTTGTCCTGTGTCCGTTACCAGACTGGTCGGGGTGATTTGTTTGGTGGGTGATAATAGTAACCCGCTATATTTACTGTTTTTTGCAACAGCATCATGCGATACAGTTATAAACAGAATTGGCAAGGCGAGTATTGCGTATAATGTTTTCTTCATAGTGCACCCATTAATTTTTTGATAACAGTTTATGTCTTGCGTCCTGGTGTAATGTAGGGTCGAACACCGTTAGTTTTGTATTGCACTCAGGCAGTCTTGGTTTGACTGGCACCAAACTTAGCATGGCGTCCAGTAGTTTTTTGCTGGGCGAATATTCGTCATTAAGATCGGTAAAAATATATTTAGGCAAGCGAGCCGAAAAATTGATGCCCATTTTATAAATAACTTTACTCGGTTTTACTTCAGGTGATGCTGCTACCTGTGTCACTTCGGCAAGCAGTGTCAGTGTGTTTAATTGTTCTTCATTTAGTTTATAGCTACCCTGTTCAGTCGGCTGGTCTTTGTATGCAGGGAAAAACCACATTATTTTACCTCGACGCCCTAAACCAACCTGATTGCGAGGGCCGCAAACAGTCGAAATATTTAAACCAACAATTGGGTAAACACGTTCGCCACCACAAAAATTAAAATCCCAAGGATCGATGGGTTTATCTGATTTAGCCGGCTTATACGCTGGCGACATAAGATCGACTGCGTTTACTGTTAATGGAAATAAGAATAAACAGAATAAGTATAATGCGTACTTTTTCATTTCTTATACTCCTGTCGAATCATAATTTATGGTAACTAAAAAATCTCGCTTCTCTTTAACTAGACAGAGAAGCGAGATGGTTGCGTTGACGATTAATAATTTAATTGTGAATACACAGTCCCACCGCTGTAAGTATTATTGTTGCGTAGATCCCGGTAGGAGACTTCAGGGTACCAGCTGCCACTTCCAGAAGGTAACGTCACCATAATGTCCTTGGTCTGACCAGGAGATACTTCAAGGCTGGTGACATTCCTCGGGCTTGGTAAGGCAAAGCCATCCACGTTGTGCACAGTGAAGGTTTGGCTGCTGCCGCTTGCGTTACGTATTCTGAATGTACTGTTAACTGAATGTATACCAATCAGGCGTATAGCAACCCTGGCACCGGGTGTCGCGGTGAATACTTCAGCTGGTGCACCGGTACTTCTGCCTTCCTGGCCATTGACCAAAAAGTATTGAGGGTTGTAGTCAGCGAAGACCGGCGAATCCATCACAGCAGTATGGTATGCAGGATCAACGGTACTTAATACCCAGTTCCACTCGAAGTCATAAGTAGGTCCATTGTTGTTAATGCGATTACCGTTTTTAACAATCAATGCCCCGTACATACCCATTTCCAGGTGTTTTACTGTGTGCACATGACAATGGTACATGTGACTACCAACGTACCGACTATCAACACTAAATGTATATGTATCGCCAAGTACTGCCGCGCCAGTTTCGGGTACGCCATCTTCAGATTGAGGCACATCAACACCGTGCGGGTGAATGGTATGGCCATGGTAGGGAGGTTGTTCTTGTGGCGCCATCATCATGTTTAAATTGATATTGGCTTGTTGGCCGACATTTAATTCCAGTGTTGGGCTGGGAAGGGTACAACCACCACCGCCGCCCATACCACCAGGGCAGAATACCCAGAAGTTGACATTACGACCGTCATGCATGGTTTTATTAAAGTTGCGGACGACTAATTGTACATTGCCGGCATCAAGCACAGGTACAGCACCACCGGCACCACCGCCGCCCATGCCGCCGCCACCGCCGCCATCCATACCGCCACTACCTGAGTCGCCACCCGATGAACCACCAGAGCTACCACTACCGACAGTAATGGTCATGTCTTTCGGGCTAAAGCTGATATCAGCGCGAGTATTATTTACATCATAAACACCATCGCTATTGGCAGAGAATTTTATATCCGCCGAAAAGCTGCCACGACCACGTGAGCGGATATAGATAGTGCGATTACTGCTGCTAATGCTATAAGAATAAATATTAGAGTACGATCCTTTTGAAACGGACAAACCGGAAGGAAAACTCCATTGAAATGTTTTGCTTCTTCCACCATCATCGCCGCTAAATCGAATTGTGCCCGTGGAGCCATTACCAAGTGTGAGTGCTGATGGCGACAAGCTGGCACTGGCTGCGATGGCAACATTACTGACAGTAAATGCAGTTACAGTTAAAAGAAACATCATGCCTATTTGTTTGAAGGTTGATGTCACGAATGAATTTGTAAGTGTGTTTATATATTTCATGGTTATCATCCTCCCTTAGTTGCCGACAATCAGTGTTGCAGTACCGTTCAAATAGACACCGTTAGCGGTTTCCATCTGTGCGGTATGCACATGCATTGGGAAGATGCCATTACGTAACTGATACAGCACCATCATGGTCTGGCCGGCTTTGACGTTAATTGTGTCTTGCCATTCGAAATTACTTAAATGCGTACCATTTCGACTGATAACCTGAAAGTGATTGCCGTGCCAATGTAAAGATTGATCAAACTGACCCGCATTAACAATGCGCACAAGACCAACCTGGCCAGAATTACCCTCCAGAACCGTGTTTGGATCGTGCATGCCATCGAAGCCACCCTGGCCGTTGATCATGAAATAATTTGGACGATAGGTTCCGGTGCTAACACTTTGGCCGGCACTGGCACGATTATTCCAACGTGGCACATCCATATCGGCAAGTACCCATAAGCGTTCAATGTTATAACTTGGACCGTTATCCCAGACCCGGTTGTTACTGTTTGAGCGAACGATTAGCGCACCGTGTAAACCCATGGAACGGTTTACATTACTGTTTAATGTGTCGCGATAGAAAAACACACCGCCATTGCTAGGGGTAAACGTGTACGTTTTGCTTTGTCCGGGAGCGATTGAACCGGTATCACTGGTGACACCCTGGATTACAAAGTTATGACTGCGATTGTTATTGTTTACAACTTCGATAGAAATTGATTGGCCTTGTGTGGCTTCAATGAGTGGACCAGGTACCATTGGCGGCAAACCATTGCCATCGGTATAACCCCAGACATTAATAACTGCACCACCGTCACCGTTTATCGTCAGGTAACCAGGTTCTATATAAAGCGTATAGTCAGCATTGCCGGAGCCTGAGCTGCCACCTCCCGTTGGCGGTGGTGTGCTACCGCCTCCTGATGAGCCACCGACAGTAACAGTGACATCTGCAGGATTCAGACTGATTTCAGCACGCTGGTTTTGCATGACATAAGTGCCAGCATTATTTGATGATACGTTGATGGTTGCAGAGAAGCTGCCACGTCCAGCACTCTCAACCTGTATGTATCCACGATCTGATCTTACTCTGAATCGATATAGATTTGAGCTTGAACCCGTGGTGATGTTGAGTCCCGCGGGCAGGCTCCAACGAAACTCTCGCTGGTTGCCGGAATCATCACCACTTATAGTAAATGAACCATTGGCACCGACAGCAATATTCACAGAATTTGTAGATAGATTCGCGCTTGCCGCGTAGCTTGTACTGCTGAGTAAGCAGACAATAGCGAACAGAAGTAACTGGGCAACTTTGCTCATGTTTATCCTCCATTGGAATGTGGAGGGATTCTGAACAGCAATCGCGTTGTTTTGCCTGAATGGGCAACGTATTGAATTCAACATTCCGTCTCCACAAAAGATTGTGGTAAAAAGCGTCCAAGCAGCTTTTTCAGGCGGGATGTGTGGCCTTCATGTACACGCGTTGAATTTCGCAAAGTGGGGCGAAAGATGTGTGTACTACTAATCCATAGTGCATCGTACTCGCAATCTTCATGTGTGTAAATAATGTACACATAAAAATAACTTGTGACATGGGTAGTTTACATTCATTCTTGAATATATCAACCAAGTAAAGTAGTAGGTAATAGATGAATTATTCTGTCTTTTCTTCGTTATTTGCGCGAAGAAGCAAATTAATTAAGATTTGTGAATTATTCCAACAGGTGAATCATTCTAGCGAGATGCTATTGATGAGAAGTTTTAATCTGTCTGAGGCTTCAATTACCTGTTTAGCAATATCGTGCATTTTAATACGGTTTGTGCGCGCATAATTTCGCATGGCTTTTTCTGCTTTTATTGCATCGAAACTGGAATTTGCCATGATGATACCAATTGCAATACTGACATCCCGATCTTTATTCAGGGCGGCGGTAAGATTGGCTTTGGACGAGTGCAGCGATTTAATTTCAACCGACCGTGTTAGTGCCGTTTCGATAGTTGGAATCATGCTGTCAACGTCGATCGGTTTGATTAAATATCCCAGTGCACCTTCATTGACTGCCTCAGCTACTGTAGTTGAATCACTAAAGGCAGACAGAAATAAAAATGGAATGGTATGTTCTTCATAAAGTATTTTTGCGGTCTCGATTCCGGATAATACCGGCATGCGTATGTCCAGTATTGCCAGATCGATTGTATTAATGTCAGGAATTTCGAGCGCTTCAGTTCCAGATGAAGCCTCGATAACATGGTAGCCCGCATCACGCAGTCCGGCACTAAGTGTTGCCAGCACCAGGGCATCATCATCAACTACTAATAAACTGGAATTATGCGCTTTGTCTTGTAGTGTCATCACTGTTATCACTTTGAATTACAACCGGAGCGGTCAGGGTAAGTTTTGCTACAACGCTAGCATGTTTTTTATGTATTGTTAAGTGCGCGCCATTTTTCGGCAGCAGTGAATAAACCAGATTTAATCCGGCACCCAGACCTTTTTTGCTTTGATACTCAAATTCAGCACCTTGTGGCAAACAATTGTTTTCAATTAGTAATGCTAAAGATGAAGAACGTCTGGACAGGTTAATTCGAACTGATTTTCCTGCATCAGGCGAGTGTTTGATCGCATTAAAGATAAGCTCATTTATGATCAATGCAATAGCAACCGCATCATCTTCATTCTGAATATGATACGAATGGCTATCAGCATCCATAAAGGGTGAAATATTACAACCGGTAAAGCTGTTGGCTGCAACGGTGATAGAGGAGACGAGATCGTCCAGAAAAATGTAATTACCATTCTGTTCGCAAGATAAACCATGAATCAATGAAACGGAGTTTAATTGACTGATTGCATGTTCGAGCGTGGTATTGTTTGTTGTATCCGTTTTGGTGTGTCTTCGCAGCAAACCAATTACGCCCTGCAAATTGTTTTTAATTCGATGGTGAACTTCACGAATTAAGGTGTCACGTTGATTTTTTTCGTGTTTTAATCGTAATGCTTCCTGAAGCTTTCTGGTGCTGATGTCGCGAATTAACCCGAGTATGACAGGCTGATTTTCAGACGTCTTGTCGATGGAGCCGGATAATTCTACCCATACAGTGTTTTGTTCAGATTCAGGTTGAATGCGGTGTTCCACGTTGTGTGCCAGGTCAGTCTCAAGACATTTATTGAAGTACTCAATGACACTATCACGATCTTCAGGATGCGTTATGGCAAGGTATGCTTCGTATGTTTGAGGAATAGTATCGGAAAATATTTCTGCCACTTCGTGTGACCAGTTGATTATTTTTGAATCATGATTATAAGACCAGGTAGCGATGCGACTAAAGTCAAGCGTATGTTCCAGTTGTTCCTTGGTTTTTTTTAATTTTATTTCATACTCATTACGTTTTTTTTCAATATTTGACAAAAAAGCGAGATATGCGAGACTGATAAGGATAAACACCAGGTAAATGTAAATAGCGCGCGTAACTATCTTGTTCTTTTGTTCAGTATACAGATTGCTATCAGCAACACTTACAAGATCCCACCGGGTACCTTGTACAGGTAATGAATAATCATTATTTTCAAGTTCCTGCGCTGATAATATATAGCTTTTGTTATTTTTTATAAGATCGACGCGCGTGCCATCTGCTGTTAATTCAATTAATCCGCTGATATTATTTTTCACCAGATATAACCGATGGCCAAAAATCTGTGCATTGCCCAGGAATCGCTGGATGTCTGTCGGTTTGAAACTGATAAAAAACACTTCAGATGTGCTTGAATCATCATGAGGGAACAGGTCAATAGGTGTCATTACATCAAAGTGTTGCACCTCGGGATGAGGGTGGATGAAAATATCATAACTAAACCCGCTTTTTGAAAAGTTCTTGATATCTGACTGGCATAATTCATTGACGAGCAAATCATAGTTACCAATAATTGGTGTGCCAACACCGTTGGCAATGGTAATTGCAAAGTAATTCGGGAAATACGCTGCCGCATCAGTTGTAAGCTGTTCAAGCAATGTATCATTTTCCGGAGATGTGGCCAGCTTGCGCAGGAGTTGTAGTCTGTCGTGGGAAAAAATATTTACCTGATGTCGCAGGTGCTTAACATAGGCGCTGATTTCATTCGCTGCGCCGGTTACCGATTGTTTGGACAATAACTTTTGGTGATGCGTGAATTGACTGTACTGCGACACGGCTTGCCATGTTAATAACAGGCCGACTAACAACAGGGTGGCAATAATAAAACATACAGAATAGCCATTTGGACAGCGCGATAATTTATACGTTTTTCCCATAGCAAAACTATATGGGTGTTGAGTAGATTCTGCAATCTGTATTTATTCAGAATTTGCTATTTATCTAATAAAAACAGACAGTTATGGCTTTGGCGCTAATTGCTCGGGGCTGACTTTCGGGACAAAATATGACTCAGCCTCATCCAGATCAACAGAATTGTTATTGTTATCAACGAGCGGAAATTCATTATCGGCCCAGCCACGCAAACCGGTTTTGAGTGAGTAAACTTCTGTGTATCCCATTTGCTGAAGGATGTCAGCAGTAAATACACTGCGGAAACCGGAACGACACATCACGACGACAGGTTTATTTCTGGCGGTAACCAGTTCCGGAACCGTTTCATCATAGTCCCATTCACAGGCTGTCTCGAGAATTCCACGTGGTACATTAATGGAATTCTCAATATGCATTGCGTCGTACTCATAGGGTTCACGCACATCAACGAGTATGGGTTGCCTGGTTTCCAGCATTTCTTCCAGATCCCAGGGAAAGATTTCGTTAATGCGTTCAGCAGTCTCTGCTACAAGTTGCTTGAATGTCTTCATAATAAATTAAATATTGCTGGTTTGGCGTGACATACCGTATTCAACAGCCATAACAGCTGCCTCAACACGGGAATGTACATCGAGCTTCCGCAGTATGGCTTTGACATGAAGTTTAACTGTGCCATCAGATATACCCAGATTTCGCGCGATTGCCTTGTTGCTCTGACCTTCTGCCAGCAAGCCAAGAATTTCTGTTTCACGTGGCGTGAGTTCGGAGAAGGGACTGTCATTCTCTTTCTCGACTTTTTCCTTCTTACCCTGTACTGCTCTTGCCAGGACAGGAGCGAGATCGGGTGCGACGACGGTTTTACCATTTATAATGTCACGTAACGCAATCACCAGTTCGTCCGGCTCCATATCTTTTAACAAATAACCCTGGGCACCTGCACGCAGAGACTCAACCAGATCAGTTTCGTCGGTGCTTGTTGTTAACATGACGATAGGAAGTGATTCGTAGAGTTCACGGAGACCTTTTAATACGCCCAACCCGTCAATGCCAGGCATGCGCATGTCAAGGAGAATAACATCCGGGTTCAATTCGTCAACCAGGCGGCTTGCTTCCTTGCCTGAGTTGACCGAAGCGATAACATCTATACCCCGGGTTGTTAACAGACCTTCCAGTCCGACACGAAATAAAGTGTGATCATCGATTAATACAACGCGTATGCTCATGATTGTGCTTTTATATTTGCAGGAGGTGTAACGGATACACTGATGAATTCATCATCTGTGGAGGGCGAAGTGTCAGGATATTTGAACATTAATATTACTCGGGTACCTTCGCCAGGTTCACTTTCAATGCGAACTCTGCCACCAATTCGCGAGGCACGTTCGTCCATGATACTTAATCCCAGATGATCGCCAGAGGTACGATCAGATGGCGGCGCTATTTTCATGCCGACACCATCATCTTCTATTAATATCCGGCAATCGCCGTGTATATCACTGCGCATAATAACCCTCACAGCATGTGCCTGACTGTGCTTGCGGATATTGTTCAATGCTTCCTGGATGATGCGCATGGCCTGAACTTCAACACTTGCAGGCAATTGCAGAACATTCCATTCTTTTTGTAAATAAATAGAAATATCGCTTTGATTCTGAAATCGTTCAATAAAATGTTCTACTGCCGGCACCAGACCGCGTTTGTCGATTGGGGCACGGAAGTGAGTGATCAATTCACGTAATTCACTGTATGCCTCATCCAGATTATTTTCAATTTTTTCCAGCTCAAACCAGATTGAGGGCTCTTCGCCAAGACGAATTTTTTCATCCAATACGCGCACCTGAAAACGCAGACTTGCAAGTGTCTGTGCCAGGGAGTCATGCAACTCATGCGCGAGACGGGTACGTTCTTCCATGATGGACAATCTTGTGGATTCATCATCCGAACGCGCCTTGTCAATTGCCATACCCAGATGGCGACCAATACTGGTCAACAGATCCTCGATGTCTTCCGGGTCAGCAAAATCATTGGTGTCGACAAACAGATTATAAACACCAAGTGTTTTATCACGATATTGCAGCGGTACAGCAATCATTCCGATGCTGTCATCATCAAAAAAAGACCGGCCAATTATTTTGTCGCAGTTATTAATTTCCGGTTGGAACAGGACACTGCCATCATGAAACGACATACCGCACAGACATTGATCCGAGGGTATGAATTCTTCGCGCTTTATCAGGTCTTCATCCAGACCAATACTTGAAACCAGACGCATCTGATTATCATCTGTTAACAGACGTACTACCGCCGCACGTGCATGGACAACGTCTTTAAGTGTGTGCAGAAATCGTGTTAACAGATCATCCAGGTCGCGTGATACGTTAATGCTGGCAGCGACATCATAAATAATCTCGAGCGAATGGGTTTTTCTTTCAATATGCTCAGTCTGTTTTTTTACCTGACTTTCCATGTCGAGACTGAGTGTTTTAATCTTGTCACCAAGCTGATTAACTTCTTCAGCGAGCTGCATGAATTCACTGTGCGAGGTGGCTACAGTCATTCTCGCATCCAGCTTGCCGGCATTTATCTGCTTTGCCCAATCGCGCAAATTTGTCAGTGGTACCAGCATGGTCATCTGAATACGATACAGTAACAGTCCAAGAGAAAATATCCCGATTAGTACTAGCACCGTGGTTGTCAGGTATTGGAAAGCGCCGCTAAACCATGCGAAATTAATCAGGCTGGTTGTCGCCAGCAATGCGATAACCAGCGCCAGAGTTAACACCGGGGCGCATAAGCCGCTTTTCCAGAGCTGTGCGCGCAGTTTTTGTGGCGCAAAATTGGGTAGCCACTTGAATAACAGCCGGTCACGACATTGAGATACAGTTTTACGCATACTTAAATACTATCTTAGTCAGCACGTAAAGTCTTGATTAACCGTTAGTTTGTTTTTATATATCACATGAATAATACCATATAAGTAATTGATATTATTAATAATGATGTTCGTTGTTCGTGTTTTCATTTGCGCCATCTGGTATATAGTTCGGGTCGTTAGGGTTTTTAAAAATAAAATTCGTTTCACCGTCGGCCAGGGTAACAAAATCCAGTTCGGTACCGTTAAGCAAATCAATACTGTCAGGTGCAACAATGATTTCTACATCTTCAGATGTAAAGCTGAGATCACTTTCGGCTTTGTCATCAAATCCCATGGCATAATGAATCGCGCCGTCGTTATTTCGTTTTGCCGCCATACGTAATGCCAATCCATCTGCCTTTGCCTGACGTGCGGAAGTTTTAATTTGTGCTGCAGCAGCGGGGGTAATGGTAATCATACATTTATCCTCGTTGTGTGTTGTGGTTACATTTTCAGTTTTTGGACTGAACAAAATTTAAAAAATCAGCTACCCAATGATAGCGAGATGTATCGCGCAAGTGTGTATAACTTGCCAACAGGTTCTTGTAAACAATGCCATCATGTACACCATTTATTCCCGTGCCGCGTCTAACGTTATATGCATAAGTCAGATTAGTATCAAGGTTTGTCAACCCGGAATAATGAAATTCATGCGCTGGAATAATTGTGTCGCGTGATATGTTGCTATTCCAGAGTGCGTCATGCGTGTGTTGTAACTGTACATAACCGCGGCCCTGTGGTCGCTCATTCATGACACAGTCAGCTGGTATGACATTGACCATATTATGCGTCTTGTCTTTCCAACTAATAGTTCGGGACAGGTACATCAGGCCACCACATTCTGCGTAGGCAGGTAATCCGGCATCAATCGCCTGTTTTATTTGCACACGCAGAGTCGCGTTCGATTCGAGTTTATCCAGCTGCATTTCCGGGAAGCCACCACCAATAAACAGGCCATCAATATCAGGCAAATTCGTATCTGATAACGTATTAATTGGAACAAGTTCTGCGCCTGCGAGTTTGAATGCTGCAAGGTCGTCTGAATAATAAAAGCCGAACGCCTCATCTTGCGCGATACCTATTCTCAGTTTACGGGAAAGTTTAAAGGGCTGTTCGATCACCTGGTTCGTACTTAATAAGGGTGCGTTCCCGGCAATCGAAAGTAATAAATCCAGATTAACCTGTGCAGATATGACAGAGCCAATCGTGGCAATTTTTTTATCTGCAGCCTTGTTTTCGTTACTGGGAATGAGGCCCAAATGCCGTTCAGTTATTTGCAGATCCGGATTATATTTTACTGCACCGAGAATCAGCAAATCAGTGTAGTGTTCGATAACATTTTGCAGTTTAAGACGATGACGTTCGCCTCGATATTTGTTGAGGATAATGCCAGCGATATTAATATTCTTGTCAAATGCCTGATAGCCAAGGATTAATGGTGCGATGCCTCGTGTCATGCCTTGCACATCAATAACAAGCACAACAGGCGATTTGGTTATCGTTGCCAGCGCAGCATTACTATTGGAGCCGTCCAGATCCAGCCCATCGTATAAACCCTTATTTCCCTCAATAAAACAGAATTTTTTCTGTGATTCAGCATGGGCAACTTTGTTGATGATTTCATCTTGCGACATAGTATAGAAATCGAGATTGTAGCAATCATGATTGGCGGTCCGCGCCAGCCACATCGGATCGATATAGTCCGGGCCTTTTTTGAATGGCGCAACGTCAATATCACGCTGTTTTAACGCAGCACACAAGCCAATAGAGAGGGTAGTCTTGCCAGATGATTTATGAGCCGCTGAAATTAATATTCGACTCATTACAAATTACCTTTGCATATGCGTGGCATGAGGCGTAACTGAGGAAGAGAGGGCTCTTCCTCGAGATGTTTATGCGGTTTTGTGATGTGGATCCACGTCTTCATCTGCCAGACTTGCGGGTAAGAAATGTAATACCTTGATCGCAAATGTCACGATGGCGAGTGATACGGCAATACCGCCCAGCCCCAGTAAAATTTCATTCAGGCTTGGTGTGTAAGTATTAATAACACCATCGAAGAAAGTACTTTCGATGACTTCCTTGCCAGGGAATATTTCAAGTGGATAGGCCTGACCACCAATGATGATGATATAAAGCTGACATAATCCGCCAAGAATAATTAATATCGAGGCCAGGGCAATTGCACCACGAGATTTACCGGTGGCAGGGTGATAAATCAATGCCAGAGGAATCAGACTGCCAATCACAATTTGTCCAATCCAGAATAACTGCGTAAATATACCGCCATTAAGAAGTACAAAAGCCTCTACACCATGGTGTTGAGTGACATAGAGATTGGTTAGATGATAAGCGAGGACGAAATACAATACTGCCGCAACAAACACACCAAGCAGGTTTTTCAGGCGTCTGAATAATGCGTCGCCTAGTGGTCGATCAGTCAGATTATATGCTGCCATGAGCACCAGCATAAATATAGCCAGACCGAACGAGAAAGACATGATAATGAACATCGGTGCCAAAATAGCTGCATCGTATGCTTCGCGTGCTACCAGAAACCCAAATATCGAACCGGTACCGGTGGTGAGTATCAACCGCCAGACAAATGCAAATGTGCCAGCCGTCTTGGTGTATTTTTTCATGGTGGGCGCCATTAATGTCCACAGGTAAACAATAACAATGGCAAAGAACCCGTTATATAAGATGATGTTCCATGCAAATATTGATTTGAAGTTGTAGTAGGTCATGGCAACGATGATCCGCTCAGGTCGGCCCAAATCAAGTACCAGAACCATCAAACCACCTGCTAACAAGGCAAGTGACAACAATGCCGACAATGGCGCGAGTGGTTTATAAGCGGTTTTATTGAACACAGAGGATATTGATGCAATGTTTAATGCGCCAGAGGCAGCAACAATCAGAAATATGGCAAAAACGTGTGGCATACCCCAAACAATTTGATTGGTCATACCAGTTATATGATGGCCGTTGTGTTCCATCTGATAAAATGCCCATAATGCAACCAACACCATGGCACCGAACAAACCGAGTAAACCAAAATAAGCCGGGCTTCTTCCCTCAACTTGTAAAAACCGGATCGCTTTTTTCATTTTGTAGTCAGCTCTCTATAAAATAGTCAGTTAATGCCGTTCGAACTCGTGGTTACTTGATGCCCTGGTAACGCACACCGGTATTCAGATTTAAATCCGGACGGAGTTGCTCGCCACCTTGTGCGGCAAGTTGTTTGCTGATTTCACTGTTCGAATCTTTCAGATCACCAAAGAACATGGCTTTTTGTGGACCATGCTTGGTGTTGCAGGCTTCGACACATGCCGGAGTGCCGTCATTGTCAACACGGTGTACACACATCGTGCAGGACTCGACGGTACCTTTGCCGCGTGGGGCATGTACTTTTTGACCCTGAATTGGTTCATGAATGAATGAACGGGCCTTGTACGGGCAGGCCATCATGCAATATCGGCAGCCAATACATATATGTTTGTCTACCAGAACGATTCCATCCGCACGCTTCATGGAGGCGCCAGTTGGACAAACATCGACACAGGGTGGTATTTCGCAATGTTGACACATCAAGGGCAACGACTGGACGTGCCCGGTTGCCTTGTCTTTTAATTTAACTTTACGAATCCAGACAGCTTGCTGTTCTGGCGATGAGTCGTTTTCTGCATTATCTTTTCCGCCCCAGCCATTTTCATCCTGGCATGCTGTGACGCATGCATTGCAGTCATCACATTTTGCGGTATCAATTAATAGTCCCCATCTTTTACTGCTGTCTATCGCAGCATCAGGCTGCTTTGCATGCGCAACCTCATGCAGGATTAAGCCTGATGTGAGGCCAACTCCGGCAATCGCCGCAGCTTGACCGAGGAAACGGCGGCGGTATTGATCAATACCTGTTTGATTTTGGCTCATTAGTTCTCTTCTCCAGAATGAGCAAATGATGAACTTGTCGTTTCACTTTTATCTGCCATCTGTTTTAATGCATCGAGTGTGTCGACATCGATTTGCTTGTTCTTGTGTTCGCTTGTAATGCTGTTGTGGTGATACTTTTTTCCGAATCGGGATTTATCTACCAGACTGTGTTTGTAATTTACATCACGGGGCTTGTCTCTGTGACACTCAAAACAGTCAATCTGAACTGATGCATAGTTATGACAGGCAGAGCAAAAATGTTTGTCTTCTCCGAAGCTCGCATACACCCCTTTGGAATCGGGCGCTACATGACAATCAATACACTCGGCAATGCTGTCTTTTTTGGTTCGAATACCCTTGTACATCGTATCATCGCGTTTATGCAAAAGATAATCCATATGATTTACTCGCATATCTTCGACAGGTCGTATGCATAGCGTTTTTTCATCCGCTTTTTTTGCTGCCTTGGGGACGATTGGTACGGTAATATCACCTGCAACTGACAGAGTTGGCAGGGTAAAGAACCCTGCCAGTATCAATGCGAGTGTTAAGATGCGTTTTTGTAACAGCATCACAAGCCTCTTCTATTATTATTCACCCATTGCCATGTCGATGTAGCCAGTCGGGCATACATCTGCACAAATATGACAGCCAATGCAACGCGAGTAGTCAGTTGCAACATAACGACCCATTGTGGATTTATCTTTTGGTACGCGATAAACCGCATCTTGTGGGCAATAAATTACACAGTTATCACATTCAAAGCACATACCACAGCTCATGCAACGATCAGCTTCTTGTACGGCTTCTTCTTCACTCAAACCAAACATACGCTCTTTAAAGTGTCCCAGTACTTCTTTCTCATCTGGCACTTCTTCGCGACGTTTGTGGCGTGCAGTAAAACCAAAATGACCAAGGAATAATTTGGTAGAAGGAATGATTTCATGTGCAGAGCGGTCTTCATAATTGTGTACTGCCCAACTTGCTGAATCAGTTGTCCAGGCAGAATCATGACCATATTCAGAAGGTTCCAGTCCGGCTTCGCGTAATTTGCCTAATAAGTTAAAGTGATGTTTGTCGACTTTAGGACGACGACGTAATTCTTCAGAAGCAAAGTAATGATCGATACTTTCAACTGCAATTGATGCCTGTCCAATCGCTGTTGTTAACAGGTGAGGGCGTACTACGTCACCTGCAACAAAATGACCAGGATGTTTCGGCAATTGATAATGTTGATCAGCTTCAAAGAAGCCACGCTCGTTGCCCAGCGTTTCAAAACCTTCCAGATCAGGCGACTGACCGATTGCGGAAACAATCAAATCGGCTTCGATATCGTATTCGCTGCCTTCGATTGGTGTTTTACCATCGTCTTCCAGTTTAACGACGCGTAATGCAGTCGCACGACCTTCTGCATCGCGTACAACTTCAACAGGTGATATACAGCCGAGAATAGTCACACCTTCACGTGTGGCATCTTCAACTTCGTGTTGCGCAGCATTCATTTTTTCTATGGGTGAACGTGAACATAAAGTTACGTTCGCGCCCTGACGGGTTGCGCTTGAGGCAACGTCATGTGCTGTATGTCCGAGAACGACATTTTCAGGACGATCTTTTTCGTTAATGTTGGTTATGTGGCCAAGACGACGAGCAACAGAGACAACGTCAATTGAGGTATCACCACCACCGATTACAACTACTTTTTCAGAAACAAGTTGTAGCTGACCTTTGTTGAATGCTTCAAGGAAATCAACACCTGTCAGACAGTTCACTGCTTCGGCACCCGGGATTGGCAGTGGACGACCTTTCTTCGCACCAATTGCCCAAAGAACTGCATCAAAATCTTTGTTGATTTGATCCAGTGAGATGTCTTTACCTACGCGTGTATTGAGTTTGACTTCTACGCCCATCTCAATAATTCGGTTGATTTCACCGTTTAAAACTTCACGTGGTGTACGATAACCTGGAATACCATAATACATCATGCCACCGAGGTTCTCGTGGTCATCAAAAATAGTACAGGCATGTCCTTTACGGCGTAACTGATATGCAGCAGCGAGGCCAGCCGGGCCACCACCAATGATGGCAACTTTTTTGCCGGTGTCTGCAGGCGCTACATCAAATTTGAAACCTGCATCAAGCGCAGAGTCACCAATATATTGCTCAACAGCGTTGATGCCAACATAGTCTTCAACCTGGTTGCGGTTACAACCATCCTGGCAAGGAGCAGGGCAGACACGACCCATAATAGATGGGAATGGATTGGCATCAGTTGAACGACGGAATGCATATTCCTGCATGGTCATGTCTTTGGCAGGTTTTTCAATACCGCGCACGATATCCAGCCAGCCACGGATGTCTTCACCAGAAGGACAGCTGCCCTGGCAAGGCGGTGTGCGGTGCACATAAGTAGGACATTTATGTGATTCATCTGCAGCAAAAATGCGTTCTACATTTGATCCCCATTCCTGGTCACCGTCTTCATATTTACGAAACGTTAACTTTGTGTTCATGTCATCACTTGAGGTCGCCATACCCACTTCTCCTGTGCGTTCGATACAGTAATTTAAATTAATTTATTTAAGCGGCATCCACTTCTTCAGTTTCTTCATCATCTTTGGGCGCGTCGCTTAAGATAATGGCGTTACTGACGAGTTGATGCACACTGACTATTTGGTCCATTTTGAATCCGTAATACGGAATTACTTTTGTAAACTGACTTTTACAAATTGCGCAGATGGCTGCCATATGGGTTACACCGTTGTTTTCAACAACGTGTTTGAGTGCTTCCATACGTGGCATGGCACCTTTTACCCGCAATTCCATCAGGTCGTCGGTGAGCAAGCCACCGCCACCACCACAGCAGAAGGTTGCTTCGCCGATGGTATCTGCAGGCATATCATAAAAATTATTACAGGCAGCTTTTATAACTGCGCGTGGAATCTTGAATTGACCACCGGGTTCGCTACCCATGCGTGATGCACGCGCCACGTTACATGAATCATGATAAGTGAGCGTCATGTGATCATTTTCAGATTTGTCGAATTTAAGTTTGTCTTTTTGTATCAGATCATAGGTGAATTCACATATGTGCTGAGGAATAGGGTAGTTTTGATCAAGAAAATCCCATGGGCCGGCCAAAGTGTTCAGGAAGCTGTATGCAACACGCCATGCGTGTCCACACTCACCAAAGACAATACGTTTAACGCCAAGATCTTTTGCAGCCTTACGAATACGTAGCGAAAGTTGACGCATGTTTTCATAACTGCCGATGAACATACCGAAGTTCGCTGCTTCTGAAGCGTACGAGCTGATTGTCCAGGATACGCCTGCTTCATGAAATACTTTTGCATAACCAATCAGACCATCTACATGTGGTTCAGCAAAGAAGTCAGCAGAAGGAGTAATCAGTAATATATCCGCACCTTTAACATCGAGCGGAAACTTGACGGCAACACCGGTATCTTCTTCAACTTCTTCTTCCAGGCCTTCCAACGTGTCGGCAAGGGCCGGCTCGGGCAAGCCGAGGTTATTACCAATTTTGCCGGCTTTCATAATAATTTCGTTACAGTATTTCTGGCCAACACCGACGTGATCCATGATTTCACGCGCTGCCATGGAAATTTCAGCAGTATCGATACCGTAAGGGCAGTAAACGGAACAACGACGGCATTGTGAACATTGATGGAAATAGTTATACCAGTCATCCAGTACATCTTTGGTCATGTCGACTGCGCCGACAAGTTTGGGAAAGTACTTGCCAGCGAAGGTGTAATAGCGACGATAGACCTTTCGTAATAAATCCTGACGTGCCACAGGCATATTGTTAGGGTCTTGTGTACCGAGATAGTAGTGGCATTTGTCAGTGCATGCGCCACACTTCACGCATGAATCAAGATAAACTTTTAAGGAACGATATCGTTTCGTCAGGTCGCCAAGTTTCTCAACGGCTTTTTGTTCCCAGTTTTCTACCAGCTCATCGGGATAGCCCAATTCAGCCTGGAAAGGTGCGCGCGAAACAAACGGACCTGTACCTTTCATTGACCCAATTTTGATCTTGGGAATGATCGGGTATTCTTTTAATTCTGGTATGTCAAAATCTGCCACTGTTTAGTCCTCAAATATCCATTAGGCCTACTTATTTGCGCCATCGGCGGCTTCAATTTTTGCACCCCAGGGTGACAGGTGGCGTTTTTCACGCGGGTTATCAACCTGGTTACGTGTTGGGCTGAAAAATACACCCGGCGCATGTAGCAACTTACTAATTGGGAATATCAACATTAACACCGCAACCAGCGCCAGATGAATCAATATCAGCAGATCATGTGGAACGGGTTGTGGGTTGAAAGAAACCAGACCGAGAGCAAAGGCTTTTAATTTAACAATGTCGATAGGACTGACGAAAGACATCAGCATGCCTGTTGTGGCAATGGAAAAAATCAGGATTAGCATCAGGTAGTCTGATGGTGCGGATATATAACGCACACGATCAACCACAATGCGGCGCATGAACAGTCCAGCCAGACCGATCAGCATGAAATAGCCACCGTATTTGCCACCCCATTGCACCAGGATGTTGTCTACCAGCGGCCACATAAAAGATAACATCCCATCCGGGGTGATCACATAGCGAAGGTGGCGTGCAAATGCGAGCAATAAAGCAAAGTGAAACATCCAGCCAAAGATCCAGGTCCACTTGTTGGCTTTAAACAAACTGTTAAACAGAACCACTTCGGTAAACATGCGAACTGCCACGCCAGATGTAGATGTGGGCGCAGGAGTCGTAGGAATTTTTAAGGGTGCAGGCGTTTTCGCATAAGTCATAATGCGATAAGCGAGGCCGAAGAAAAACACAGCGCCTGCGATATAAAATAAGCCGACAAAAATATTGTCTATGGTCGACATACTAATTCTCTCGCTCTTAAGTTGGTTTTAATTATAAAGAAGGGGCCTGTATTGACATATCAGGCCCCTTCAATTCAGCTTGGCGTTTACACGCAACCTGTTGGCTTTGGCAGACCTGCATATTTACATGCTTGCTTACCAGGACCATAAGGGAATAATTCATAAAGGTACTTGGAATTACCTTTGTCTTTACCCAGTTTTTTGCCGATCGCTTTTGTTAACACGCGAACTGCTGGAGCAATTTGATACTCTTCATAGTATTCACGCAGGAAGTTGATTACTTCCCAATGGTTTTCATTTAATTCGGCGTCTTCAGCTTTTGCCATAACTTCAGCTACAGCAGGCTCCCAATCATTCAGGTTTGACAAGTAACCTTCTTCATCAACTTCAAGTTGTTTACCGTTTACTTCGATATGCATGGTACGTTCTCCTGTTCACACGAACAAATTTAAAAATTAAAAGTATTACAACCAGGACTGGACTACGTCGTTCTTGGTTGTTAATTCTACAAAGCCAGCATAATCAATCACATTAATACCAGAAATGACTTTGTCTTCACTGATACCGCGTGCTTTCAGATCCGGTCCGAGCACATAGACCGAAACATTTTTCATCGCGCCTTCAACCATGGCCGATGCGCTGGTGTTCTTCATGCAGCTGTACACGCCATCTTCAATCATCAGGATTGAAGCACCGTCGGTTGTATGATTAATACAGGATTCCAACGAATTTTTTTCGTACGCTGATTTATTTACAATATGTAACATTGACATTGAGATAACTCCCCTAAATCCTAAAAGCTCAACACTACTTCTGATTGGTCCATAATTTCAGCAAGTTCTTTGGCGGTGACGACTTTGATTGAGTCTTTTTCAGCCCAATCTTCGTCTTCATCTTCCCAAACCAAATGCTGCAGATCATCAATGGTTAAGCCACGCGCTTCGAGTGATTCTTTTTCAACATAGATCTTGTTGATGTCGTAATCACCTAACGCAGAATAGGTAGGCGAGAAGTTCTTCATGCCAATACCCGCAGTGTCCTGGCCCTTTGTTAACTGGAATACACCATCATCAACAAATGCCAATGCAACTTCCTGATCAAACGCTGCACCAATCAAAACAACTTCCAATGACTCCCACGCATAGATGGTGCCATAAGGTGCTTTGCGGTTGACGTAAAGGAATTTCTTAACTGTAGACATGCATAAACCCCTTAATCACCGAATACCACAAGACGATCGCTTTCAATACCGGCTTCGATCAATTGACCCAAACCTGAAATGCGAAAACCTGGTGCAATGTTATTACCATCTTTCCCGTTACGTTGTTGCTCACCTTCGTCAACAATGCCACGACGTTGAGCCGCAGCGACGCACACAACCAGATCAAGATTGTGTTTTTCGGCGAGTTCACTCCAACGATTCACAACATGGCGATCATCTTGTGGTGGAGAGGTGTAACGTGTGCCGTTATTCACACCATCATGGTAGAAAAACACACGAAAGATCTCGTGACCCGCCTCAAGCGCAGCCTTGACAAAGAAATATGCCGAGTCTGTTGCTTGATGCGTATAAGGGCCTTCATTAACCTGAATACCAAATTTCATATAACCCGACCTCGATTAGAAGCGAATATGCGCTGAGGCATTTAATGAGTTACGTGCGCCACGCCAGTTATCAACATGGAACTTGGTAAACGGTAAGCCGGTTTTTTCGAAGAAACGTGGCCAGCCGATACGTTCAATCCAGTCATTAATACGTTCCCAGTCTTTGGCGTCTGCCTTATATGCTGCAAGAATTTTCTTAACAACAGCAGTTGCTTCAGGCCAACGTGGTGGATTGTTCGGGATGCCGGCAGCAACCAGTTTCTGGAAGGTAGGTTTGCCACGTGCATTTGAGTGATTACCACCAACCCAGATAGCCAGTTTGGAATGTTCCGGATCATTAATTTGCATAGGTGGGCAAGGAGGGAAGCACGCACCACAACAAATACATTTTTTCTCGTCAACTTCAAGAGAAGGTTTGCCGTTAACCATTGCAGGTCGAATCGCAGCAACCGGGCAACGTGCAACAACAGTTGGTCGTTCACAAACGTTGGCAACCAAATCATGGTTGATTTTCGGCGGCTTGGTGTGTTGTACGTTAATCGCGATATCACCCTGGCCACCACAGTTAATCTGGCAGCAAGAAGTCGTGATATGAACACGGTTAGGCATGTTGCATTCTTTGAACTCGTCAATCAGTTCATCCATCATTGCCTTAACAACACCTGATGCGTCAGTACCAGGAATATCACAATGTAACCAGCCTTGAGTATGCGAAATCATCGCAACGGAGTTTGCTGTACCACCAACAATGAAGCCTTCTTTTTCAATTGCTTCGATAAGAGGTGCAACCTTGGCTTCGTCTGCAACCAGATATTCCAGGTTTGAACGAAGTGTAAAGTGGATGTAACCATCAGCGAATTCATCGCCGATTGAAGTCAATTTACGTAATGAAAACACGTCAAGAATACGTTGTGTACCAACCTTGACGGTCCAGATTTCCTCGCCACTGTGTGCAACGTGACGTAATACACCTGGACGTGGATGCTCATGAAATTTCCATAAGCCATAGTTACGACGCATTACCGGATGCATGTACTGGAAGCCATCTGGACAACCCGATTCGATCGGCTCGCGCATATCTGCCATTGCCATAGTTAAACTCCTAAATAAATTCTAAATTCGTTTATGATATTGAAGCGTTTCAAACAAACTGCGGTAAATTAACCCGCAGCTGCTTCTTCAGCTTTACGATTGAACCATGCTTCAGCTTCTTCATCCCAACCGTCCATACGTACATATGAACATTGACGTGGATGGCTGACCATATTTGGATCAACATCAATACCGATACCTTCCAGGAAGTTAACCAAACCGATACGTTCGATCATTTCACCGGTACGCTCATGTTCCAGCGCATTTTCTGCGAAGAAGTCGATGGTATCACCAGCGATTTCTGTCAGACGTTCGTAATCTTCTTCAGTTTCCAGCTTCATGAACGGGATAATAACTGTACCCATCAGATCACCGATTTTCAGTGTACGTTTACCACCAATAAGCAGGGTAATACCTTTGTCATCACCAGGTGATAATGCTTTACACATAACGTTCAGGCAATGCATACAACGAACACAGTTGCCGTTGTCGATATCCAGAGTGTCATCGTCATTCAGCGTCATACAGTTGGTTGGGCAACGTGAAGTAACGTTATCCAGAACATATTGACGACCTTTTGCCTTGATGAATTCTTTCACTTCAGCCTGATCAACTTTCATTTCATCGCGCCAGGTACCGATTACGGCAAAGTCAGCACGCTCGATCGAGTTTTGGCAATCATTTGGGCAACCTGAAACTTTAAATTTAAATTTGTAAGGAAGTGCAGGGCGGTGAACGTCATCAGTAAATTCGTTAACCAGACGACGATGAATCGCGTGTTCGTTTGCACAGGATTGTTCGCAACGTGCCGCACCAACACAAGACATGGCGGTACGTACGCAAGGGCCTGCACCACCAAGATCCCAACCGTATTCATTGATTTCATCAAAGAAGTGCTGAGTGTTTTCGGTGTCTGTACCGATGAACATGATATTACCGGTTTGACCGTGGAAAGTGACCAGACCTGAACCCCATTTTTCCCAGCTATTTGCCAGTTGGTTCAGCATGTCGGTGGTGTAGTAGTTACCCGCTGGTGGCTGTACACGCAGGGTGTGAAATTCTTTTGATTCAGGGAAGGCTGCGCCGACTTCTGAAAAACGTGGAATGATACCGCCGCCATATCCAAATACAGAAACAGTACCACCTTTCCAGTAACCCTTGCGGGTTTCATATGAATGTTCAAGCTGGCCTAACAATGAGCCAGTTACTGCATTAATTCGTTTGTCTGGATGCTCATCACGAAGACGCTTAATACCAGAAATAAAGCTCGGCCAAGGGCCTTTTTCCAGTTCGTCTAGCATCGGGGTAGGATATTTAGCCATGGTTTTCTCCTTAAGGCGTTACCGGTTAGCGCTTTAAAACAAAATCTTACGTTAAGTACCTGCATTTGCAGGCCATAATCAATTGCGGACGAAGTCTAGGGCGAGACACAGGTCACGAAAATCTGCCTGATGGGGGGGCTGCCCTATATTGCCTACCCATTTGGGGATAGGCGTGTAGTACAAAAAATAATCATCCTTATATTATTTAGTATGCCAAGCTCCCAGATATCCTATAAACATCTATAAATAACAATCACTTACTTTGCTATTGCTCGCTGGGTATGTTGTACCCTATGGGTACTGTGTTTAAATTTGCGCGTGAAAACTTTCGTGTAAAATATCGCTTCTCCACGTGTAAATCCGGGCTGAGCTGTGGTTAACGGCTAAAAAATAATCAAAATTAGCCTGATTCCGCGTAGAGTATACACTTGTTCGTCATGCGCGACCTAAATATTGATACTGCACGTAAAAGAGATAGTGTAGTGTCAGATACCCTGTAAAATGTGTGCGTATTTTACGAATATATTAACCGAAAGCAAGTCAGGCCAACAAAATTCCATATGCAAAGTACATTCCCAAATAATATCAACGACATAGAGCTGTATTTGAGTTGGCGCGCAGAAAAGCTCGCGTCACGTCCAGTCAATGCGCAGACCCTCATGGTCGAAATCGCTGATCCTTATCAGCTCTCTGAAATAGAGATACAAGCCATTCATCGTAATTGTGATATCAGTAATATGTGTTTTTACCGCCTTGCCGTAACTAGCAACAGGGATAAAGATGCTATACGGGCAATGGGAAAGCAGCTTGGTCTGTACACCCTGGATGGAAACTTGTGTGCAGATAATGACAGCATAACTTCATTGCAAACACGTGCTGACGGCCGACAGCAGGGATACATACCATATACACCTAGCCAGCTTAACTGGCACACCGACGGGTATTACAACACAGCAGAGCAAATGATTCGCGGCATCATCATGCATTGTGTGACGCCAGCAGCCGAAGGGGGTGAAAACCAGTTTCTTGATCCGGATTTACTTTATATCCATTTGCGAGATTTAAACCCCGCGTACATCGCCGCGCTGATGCAAACTGATGCCATGACCATTCCCGCCAATGTCGAACAGGGCGCACAAATACGCGACAGCCAGTCTGGCCCGGTTTTCAGCCTTGATAACACGCAACAGCGCCTCCATATGCGTTATACGTCGCGAACGAAAAGTATTGAATGGAAAAATGACCCGGTCATCACACAGGCATTAGTGGCAATCAGGGAATTTTTACAAAGTGAGTCAGACTGGATTATTCAATATCGATTGCAAGCTGGAGAAGGTATTATTTGCAATAATGTACTGCACAATCGCAGCGCCTATCGCGATGATAATTTAACAGGCCAGACGCGTTTGCTGTATCGTGCACGTTATTACGAACGTGTGGCATCATAAAACAGGGCAAAAATACAGGAACAACTATGTTGTGGTTAAGTGAAATACTGTTACAAAGACACGATCTGGAAACATTTGAACAACTGGCAAACACAGTTGAAGAACGTGCCAAACAGGGTGAAATGTTTTTTCGCATGGATGTCCGGCCTCCCTTTGCAGATACACCGGAAAACTGGGAAGAATTACTCGAAGCACGATTTACTTCTGCCGGTAATTAAATTTTAGGTAATGAACTATGTATTGGTCTGAAGACAAGAAGTCGAATAACGAATTCAAGATTCCGCAAAACATCATTGATGTAATGTTTAATATCGAATGCAAAATGATACCCATGGATCATGCGCATGCGTTATCAGTTGCCTTGCATAAACATTTGCCCTGGCTGGCTGAAGAAGACAAGGCTGGCGTACACCAGATATATGGCGCTGAGTCCGGTAATGGCTGGATTCGTCCGGAAGAAACAGAAAATGAATTACTCTGTATATCAAAACGCCAGAAAATGACATTACGTATTCCACGTACACGAATTGATGATGTGAGTGCGCTGACGGGTGCAGTGCTTGACATCGATGGTCACACATTAAAAGTGGGCAAGTTTAAAGAAAAACTGCTCAGTGATTTACCTACCGTGTTTTCACGCTATGTCATCGCCGAAGCCGGACAAACTGAAGATGAATTTATGCAAGCAGCGGCAGTGAAACTGCAACAGATGGGTGTGGAGGTTCGTAAAATGATGGCAGGTAAAGAGCGACTTATTCGTACGCCCGAAACGGTCATTACCACTCGCGCGCTCATGCTGGCTGATTTAAACCAGACGCATTCTGTCAAATTGCAGGAAGAAGGTCTGGGCGAAGGACGCAAACTTGGCTGTGGCCTGTTTTTACCCCAAAAAGGCATAGCCGCAGTTAACGCAGATTAATTTGATCATATCTCAAATGAGAGACTTGGCACTTGTTATGAAAAATGCTTAAATGTGCCGCCTTTTTCGACTAACAGAGTTTTTGGTATTGAGGGAGAAAACTTATGCCAACAGTAGAAGTAGACGGTAAATCTGTAGAATTTACTGATAATGGTTTTCTGGTTGATGCAACTCAATGGACAGAAGCCATTGCCGAGCACATTGCCAAGGGTGAAGAAATTGACATGGCTCAGGAACACTGGGATATCGTGAAGTATTTGCGTGATGAACACTTCAACAATGGTGGCACAGAACCAAATGAGCGTACTATCCTGAAAGACATGAGCAAGATCTGGGGTCGCAAATCGTCTTCCAAGGAAATGTACCAGTTGTTCCCGCTGATGCCATCAAAACAGGGCCGCAAGATTGCCGGCTTACCACAAAGTACCCGTAAAGGCGGTTACTAGGGCGAAAGCGGTATAAATGTCAGTATTTGTACCGCATATTCCCGAAATCCGGGAATGCGGTATCAATATAGACCATAGGGGATATAGCGAGAGCGATGCTGGGCTGCTAAATTTCACCGCACAGAATATGTGGCCAGCATGGTAACGATTACCGGCCACTGACATTGCGCCAGATTTGAAAATAAATGGCACACCTTATATATAGAGGTAAAAATCATGAGTAAAAAAGACGACTTAATCAAGCAAATGCTGGAAATGCAAAAAGAGTTTATCGCATTTGAACAAAAAAATGGCGTGGACATGAAAGATTACTATGTACCGGAAGAAGGTCATCCGTTATATCAATACCGTGAGAAGTATTCAGCCCTGGCTGATGAAGTGAATGCACTGGCTCACGCAGACAAAGGTTCCAAGCGTTTTTATTAAGAACGGTTACACCTGCGTTAAAAAACCGCCTTACGGGCGGTTTTTTTATGGGCAAGTAGTTATTATTTTAAATGCGCGTGTTTGTAAATTTTAAATCCCAACAGCATTGGACATCTGATTTTTTAAACATCACTCCACATGCGAATCAGATTTACATAACTGATATCAACCTGTTTGGTGTGTTCACTGTCAGGTTGAGTTTGCAATAAATGTTCACGTGCTTTATTTAATGTATAAAGCAATTCACGTTGTGCGGCATCACGAATCATACTTTGCACCCAGGTTACCGCAACCAGGCGTTCGCCATCGGTGACCGGGTTGACATGATGCAAACTCGAAGACGGATACATAATCGCATCACCTGCCGCAAGCTTGATACTTTGCTCACCGTTAACCGAACGGATCACCAGTTCACCACCGCTGTATTCTTCTGGCGCGTTTAAAAAAACCGTGATCGAAAGATCAGAACGATAGCGTTGTGCAGGGTTTGCGCCAGGCGGTCCCATTATCGGATCATCAACGTGATCACCGTACGCCATGCCCTTGCTGTAGCGCGCATAAAAAGGTGCAGCAATGCGTAGCGGAAATGCTGCCGCCAGATATTCCGGATGGCTGACCAGGCTGGTCATGACAATATTGTTCAAATCGTTAAGTGTTTTATCGGCAGTGGAAATTTCTTCATTTTGTTTAACACGACGTGCAGCAGTACCGGCGGATAAGGTGCCATCGATAAATTTTGCCTGCGCAAGTAAATCACGTACTTTTTTCAGGTTTACCGGTGCAACAACCGATTTGATGGTTAATAACATAAGTCAGAATGCTCGTTATATTTCTGTTAAAATATGGCGCAGTGATATTTATCTGTTGTCAGAATAATACAGCCACCAGAGAAAAACCAGCACGAAGAGGTTTGATATGAAATTAGAAGTGTACCTGGAAGGTCAGACCATTCCGGTAGAAATCGACAATGAGATACTGTCTGAAGCAAAACCTATTTTTGCAAAAATGGACAGCGATATGGATGAAGGCATGCAAATGCATCGCGTATGGGTGGATGAGTTGAATACCGAGCAACGTTGCCAGCTCGTGGCCGACAAACTTATTACCGCGATCGAGGGCCGCAATGACAACATGATGAAAATGATGTCAGCATACATACTGCACAAGGTGCCGGGTATCAAGGGCATACGCATTGCGTACGGCGATATGTGTGAGACCGAACTGGTATTTGACTAAACCGGCAAAAACCTGAGCCAGCAATCTAGATCAGTATTTTTTCCATGCGCACATGTTTTATTACATTATATAAAGTATGTACCGGCGCAATAACCTTATAACCATTTGCTTCATAAAATCCTGTCGCGCTTTCCCGCGCATCCAGAATAATGGATTGAATTTGCATTTGTCGCGCGACGGTTTCCAGTGCATCCAGAATCGATTTGCCATGACCCTTTCGCTGAAACTTATCTGCCACGGCCATGTAACGAATCTGTGCGCTATCGGTTGCAACGACATGCAGACGGCCAACAGCAATAATATTGTCCGCCTGTTTTAACATGACATGGTGCGCGTCAGCATCGCATTCATCCTGTTCGCTGCCAGGAGGTTGTTGCCATGGCGCGCGTAACATTTGCCAGCGAAATAAATAATAGGCAGCAAAATCTTCTGCAGAAACAGGTGACAGCAAAGTCGGTTCGGATGACATGCTGAATCAGGAAAACACAATCCAGGTCGTGGCAATATATTTCACACCCGCATTCAATATTGCCGCGCGATGTTCGTGCGTCCAGAACGGCGGGAACAATACCAGTTTGCCGGCTTGTGGTGTAATTTGCACATCCTGAAATAAAAACTCGGTTTCACCGCCCGGACCAGCCACATCGTTCAAATACCAGATAGCAACAAGTTGTCGGTGACTAAAATCATGTGAACCACCATCAATATGCCAGTGATAATATTCGCCGGGCTGATAACGTTGCAGACCGTAACCCATGTCTTTAAACGGCCCCTTGAAAAAAGGAAACGCTTCGCGAAATTCAAACAGTGCCGTCTTGAGTGAGGTAAATAATGCGTGATCAACATCTTTCCAGTGTTCTTTACCGCTGACGACCAGGTCCATGGTTTTTTTAATACCTTGATCTTCACCTGCCTGCTGGCCAATACGTCCCTTATATTGCTCATCAGTTGCCTGTTCAAAGCGCGCAATCATGTCGGAACATAATGTGCTATCCAGTGCCTGCTGTTTTTCAAAAATAAACGTATTCGGTTTGACTTCGACAAGCGTCGTTAATTTATCAGTGGCGATGGGCATACAGTCTCAATTTCAGAAGTTGATTAATCTTGTTGTTGTGACATTTTATCTGGGCGACATCAGCTTGGCCAGTAACACGTGAGTTAAATAAAATGTTGAATAGTGCAGTGAAAGGAATCAGAGACGACGTGTTTCGATCAGATCAGCAATTGCATCTTGCGCTTTCGGCTGATCAGCAAGTGCCAGTGCTTCAGTTGCCACCTGCTGCCAGTGTTTTTCACCATCGACCACTATATTATGCAGTTCGGCAAGATCACCTGTCGCACGCCAACTTTCATAGGCAGACAAAATACCGGGATACAAATGCTTGCGCATGTTACTGAGGTTACCCATATAAAAATGTAAACTGGCGTTTACGTCATTGTCGCTAACACTGCCCAGTATTGCTGGCAGGGTAGAGAGCGCATCCGCAAGATGGTCCCGTACGGCGCGCAGCATTAATTCTGCGCGGGAGTGAGGCATCGCAACCAACATGTCTTCCCATGCGGTGCCGAGCAGTTCACCTGCTTCCACTTCACCAATTTCATGCAGCAAAATATTTTTTAGTTCGGCTTCGGTCATCGCTTCCAGTGCCGCATCAATATCGCGATCAAAACCGTAGTGGGCAATCGCACGACCGAGTGCATTATCCGGTTTGTTCCAGTTCCAGGTTTCAACTTTTTCCCACAACATGCGTTTTACGGCTTCGCGGCGAATAAATATGGTTTCGCCCAAAGCCATAGCGGGCGGGGCAGTCAGATCGCGTGCGTATTCATCCGTCGAGATGTAAACGCGATAGCGGGAATGTTCATGCAAGTGCGCCAGTTTACCCAGGAAAAAATGTGGTCGAGTGCGCAGTCCCAGGCCGCCGCTGTATACCAGGCCATGTGGCGCGAGTGCCTGGTTAATGGCATCGGTATCAAAGGGGTCGAATTCGGTATTATCAATGGTGAGCGGGGCAAAATCATTTTCGGCCACTTCATCCCAGAGTTGTTCGCGTTGCCGCAACCAACTGCCAATTGAGTCGTTTTCCAGACTGGCACTGAATGCATGGCCCTGTTCCCAACGGTAAAACTCACGCATCTTGAGCAAATATACACACAGCGTATAATCGCCGGCCTGATGTGCATCCGATATATGGCAATTCTGCTGCACAGCCTGCTGGATAGGTTGATAGTGAAAAGCTAGATTTTGCATGGCATTAACGCTACCGCTTCAGTCAATCTTGGTCAATGTCGGATACTCTACAGGTGCAGTCAACACAATAACAGAGTAAAATACTAGGGTAATAATAGCACGTAGCAAAATGAACGCCAAAAGCCCGTTGTGCGGCGCGGCGACAAATATGTAAAAGTGGTTTAAAAAGCAAGTTTGAGGAATTATAAAGAATGCGGATCAAAGCCAAATGGTACAAAGATAAAGAACACTCCTTGCCAGAAGAAGCAGGCGCAATTGCGTATAACTTGTGGCGAATTGCCATGAACATGATGCTAAATCTCGAGAACGCCGACTATCAGACCGAAAGCAACAAGCAGCGTCTGGAAGTTATCGAAGAGATTCTGGCCTTCGGTATCCACGTCACCGACCGCATGACCATCGCCAGCTTTGATGAGGAAGCGCGCAGTGTCTTTATCTCGGAACTGGCACAAAAATGCGCCAAACATGTACAAGATAACTACCGTGAGCTCTATGGTGATGGCGACTACAAGACCGGCTTTATCGAGATGCTCAACAACAGAATGAGTGAATACGCCGAATTTGACTACCTGGAAGATGGCCCCAGTTTCAGCATGCGCCGCTGTTTTGGCAACTACGTGCGCGACAAAATGGGCGACCGCCATAACAAATGGATCCCCGAGCAGATTATCGAAATCGAAGTCCCGCAAATGCTCAAAACCATGAAAAGAATACTAATAAATCTAATATAATCAATAAACTACAGCATATAGTTAATGTAACAAAAATTAACACATAAGGTAATTTGTCAGCACAGACAACCTGCGATACCATCACTAAACAACTTTCACATGATGACATGGAGGTCATTATGCTCGTTAAAACTGTACGACGCCCCGGACAAAAGGGCACTGAAAATCTGGTTAAACAATATGGTGATAAGCTGGTTTGTGTGCGTTACCGTTACGATGTTTTACGTTGCAAGCGCTACAAAACCGTAGAAATTATCATTAACGAAACAGACTGGGAACCTGCAGAAGATCTGATACCGCCCAAACCCAGTGAACTCATGCCAAACAAATTTTCGGTGATGGCATACGTAAAAATTGATTATCACGAAAAAGCACTGCAACACAAAATTCGCCAGATAGGTGGTCATTGGAACGCGCAGGAAAAACTCTGGCGTGCACCGAAAACGGAAGTACTACGGTTAGGATTAAAGAATAGAATTGTAGAAAAATAATACCAAAGGGTACTAGTTTTCTAGTACCCTTACTAGATGTAGTACCCGGTTCCTATATATAGTACGGGTACTATTCCGTCTATATAACTGTTAGACACAAGAAAAAATGGAAACAATTACATTCCACTCAACTGGGTTCTATATATTGGACACAGTGCCAGAAAAAGACATGCAAACTGGAAGAGGGTTAGAGGAAAATATAGTAGATATCATAAATACCAATAATTCTTCTCTATATTGCAAAAGAATTAAATGCACTACAGAAAATGACGTGTTAGATGCCTTAAAATCAATAAAAACCAATTTGATTGAAAATGGTGATATCCCATATATTCATATTGAAGGTCACGGATCGAAAGATAGCCTCGCTTTGCCTTCTGGCTCAGTGTTTAGCTGGAATAAGTTATTCGAATTATTTCGAGAAATTAACATTTTATGTAAGAACAATTTATTTGTTTCAAGTGGAGCCTGTTTATCTGCCTATGGATATAAAGCCGCGTCAATAACTGAGGCTTGTCCGGTTTTTGGTTTACTAGCGCCAGAAAAGGTTATTAATTCTGGCGGTGTAAAGGATGGTTATCATGCGTTTTTTAAAAGCCTAATTTGCAATGAAAGCCTAAACGAAGCTTTCAATAGGTTTTCCGAAGCCACAAACGGTAAAGATTATGCTTTAATTTTCTCACAGTTAATGTTTAGAAAGGCTGCCTATAATTATATAACTGTGCACTGCATGGGAAAAAATAAAAGAGAAAGACTTGAAGAGCTGGTAACTCAAGCTACCACATCAACAGATGTTTCTGTTAATGCCGCGAGAAAACAGCTCAAAAAGGAGATATACGGCCCACAAGCTAAACACTTATCAAAATATCATCAGAAATTCATGATGATTGATAAATACCCTGAAAATGCAGAAAGATTTGAGTTCAATGCAGGGAAGTTTGAACAAGACGTAAGAAATGGTAAAATAAAATATGTCTAACAAATCGTTCAAAAAGGACGCGAAAAAGCGTCGCGCCTTTTAACTCAAACGTTAGCACCATGGAAATAACTCAAACACTGGAGAAATAGATGTCTCTACCTATTTACACAAGCGGTGAAGATGTAATCGGAATAATTGATTACCTTAAAACGAAGCCAACAGGCGCTACGATTTCAGAGGCAAAGCCTGTTGTAAAAAAACAATTGATTGACGGTAGAAAGATTTCTGCTTACGAAGCGTGGGGCTTTATCGTTAAGGAAGGTGAACGTCTAAAGCTCTCTGACCGTGGTTGGGCTATTGCTAGAAATCCAAAAACACAAGAAGGTGCGTTTTTAGAAGCTCTAGATGGAATCGTTCCATATCGTTCAGCAATTGAATGGATACACCATCAAAATCTTGATTCAGTAACAAACATTGATGTTGCGGCTCATTGGCACCAACATCACTCAGATGATTTAGGCACTGAAAATGAAAATACTATAAAGGATCAAGCAGTCTGTTTCTTCCGCTTGGCAGAAGCCGCTGGGCTAGGCTCATGTAAAATGGGAAGAAGAGGTTCACCGACACGCCTAGACATGGATAAAAGTAAATTAAAGAACCATATTGAATCTGGGCCAAGCGCTCCTCCATGGCATCATGGTGATGTAGATCAAGAACCAGAAGAAGAACAGCAAACTGAAGACTCAACAACTACACAAGAATTAGATCAAACAGGCAAAACAGAAATACAAGAGCAGAAAAAAACAGAGCAAGAAACAAAAGAAAAAGAACTTCTTAAGGTATTCATCTCGCACGGCAAGAACACAGATCTAGTAGATCAAGTAGATGTAATGCTTGGCCTAGCCGAAATAGAAAGTGAAGTAGCAGTAAAAGAGGAAACATCTGCGATTCCAGTACCTGACAAAGTGTTTGGCTCAATGAGGCGTTGTACCGCTGGAATTATCATTGTTTCTGCCGAGGAGGGAAACAAAGACGCAGAAGGTAATTATAGAGTTAATGAGAACGTACTAATTGAAATTGGTGCTGCTTTCGTACTTTATGATCGTAGAGTTGTATTGCTTTGGGACAAACAATTACCAGTTCCTTCAAATTTACAAGGTCTATACAGGTGCGAATTTGATGGCAGCGAACTCTCTTGGAGTGCAGGCATGAAACTTATGAAAGCCATTAAAGAGTTTAAGAAATAAATTGTGCTAACAAGTGCGTCAACAAGGACGCTCCTTACGTCGCGCCTGTTACGCAAACGTTATATTTATAAAGACTAGCAGCATGACTGAAGAACAAATTACTAAGGTTGCCAACATACTTGAGGAGTGGAATCCTCTAGGGGAAAAAGCCAACTCAATAGAGCAACTTGATGGGTACAGAATAGAAGCAATTGATATTATCTCAACAATAAGAATATTAAATGGTCCGGAAAAAATCGGAGAGTCAATTGAAACAGTCCTAACTCAAGCATTTAAAATCAAATTAAACAAAATTAAGCTAGCTGAAGCAGCTGAGAGAGTAAAAAATGTGCTTTTTGAAAATTAAGTACAAAAATATAACAATACAATCAAGTTCGCGCGCAAAGCACGCGCGCCGGACCGCCAACCCGCTCCGCGGTTTTGCGGCCGCTTATTTTTGTCGTTAGCTGTCAAAACAAATGGATGCAAAATTTATAAATACCGAAGGTGAATACCTCGAAGCAAAAATAGAAGTTAAAGGCAAAGTGCTTCATGTCATGGATGAATTCACTTCTGAAAGCATTGCCTCTGGCGATAAGGTACAAATAGAAATTGTCGCAGGCCTATATTATGAAGACGAGGAATGGGAAAGTATGTTTTCTGGAAATCCTGACGGTAAAAAGGAATTAGAGCATCAATCTGGCTGGCGTTATAGGGCCTATGGAGTGATAACTTCAATTAAACCTGTAATGGTTGATGTAGGTCTTTTTAAAATAGAGGCTCCAATAGAATCAAACGACGAAAAGTTGGTGGGTGAGTCAATAGCTTTCACTATCGAGCGCTTAGACGCATCGCCAGCTAACAATTAAATCAAGCCGACGCCTAAAAGCGGCGCGGCTTATTAAAAACGTTAGCGTTTATGATTGAATCATCAGAAATATGGGTAGGTGTGCCGCCAGAAGCGCAATCAAAATGGAATAGCGCATTCTCTGAATCATCGAAAAATATCAAGGTCGCTGCGACATGCCCGGTGTGCAACAGTAATAGTCTTTATCGTTGGCATGATGGGTATCGAGGTCTTTGGGAATGGTGCCAGACCTGTAAGGTATATGAGCATTCAACAAGTCTTGTTCCAAAAGGATGGGCTCCTGAAGTAAATATTGTTCCAGTAGGACTCACAGCCGAACCAGAAGCAATTGTGCGAGAGTTAATAAATGTCGGTTTTATCAAACGCTAACAACCGCATCAAAAACGCCCGCAAACATCGCGGGCTCGGACCTCGCTACCGCTCGGCCGTTTATGCGGAACGTTAGCTGTATAAAAAAGAGAAAATCATGGTAATCGGCGCAATCGTAGTATCAATAATAACTGTGGCTAGCGTCGTACTTACTTTAAAAATAAAAAGCATTATTGCCCGGCTTATTATTTCAGTGGCAGTAGCATATCTATCGGCATATTTATTGTATTGGGGTATTGCGATGGTAAATTCAAATAACAGTGAATATTCGTCATGGTCAGGGCTCATAGTTAATCTATGGTTTCAAATAGGTGCTGTTGTAGGCTTGTTCGCAATTGGTATCTCAGCTTTAATTAAATGGGCTGGTAATAAAAGTGCCAGCTAACAAGTCGTGCAATTTGAACCATAAAGCGTTGCTTCGCACCGCTTTATGGCCAAATTCACTCAGTCGTTAGGCCATGTAAGGAAACACAATGGATTGGATGACATTTATAACAAAAATAATAGATGCAGTAGCATGGCCAGCTGCTATTGTTCTCGTTATATGGTGGCTTAAAAGTCACATAGGCCAGCTCATACCATTTACAAAAAAATTCAAATATGGCGAGCTTGAAATAGAATTTGAACAACAATTAAAAGAATTAAAGAAAGAAGCTGAAGCATCAAAGCTTGAGCACGCCACGCCTGAACGAGACAGCACTGAAATGCTTCAGTATCTTAGTGAAACAGCTGAGGTATCACCAAGAGCAGCAATCGTAGATGCATGGGTTGGGTTGGAGTTAACTGCTTTAAGTTCTGCTGGGTTACTAGGCATCGGAAATGATAAAAGGCCTATGCCATTTAGTCGTTTAATACAAGCGTTGGAGTCTGAAGGCATAATCAAGTCAAATGACGCATTAATTCTCAAAAAATTACAACGCCTTAGAAATGAGGCATTACATTCTCCAGAGTTCAAAATAACAAAGAAGGAAGCACAAGAATTTGCTGAGCTAGCAAGGGATATGGCAGATTTAATTGCCGGTGAATGTTTCCAAAAATCTGGCGGCTGTGGTCATTGAGTAGCAATGGCCTAACAATGCGCTCGTGTGGGACGCTGCGCCGCGATGCGGCTTGCGCCCCACAGCTTAAGCGTTATGTGAATAAATAAATCGCAGAAATGGATAAAATCTATATCTACCTATTCAACGAAGGTACTGATTGTTGGCGGCCAGTTGATGCTAAACGATTAGATAATAATTGCTTTGAAATAATGACAGTTAATCCTGATCCTGAAGATGAAAATTGGCAATTTGACACTGGAGCAATTGTTCGCTGTGAAGAAAGAGAGTTGTCAGGTGGTAAAGTACTTGTCGCTGTTGAGCAGATTAATGAAAATCCATCATGAATAAATATCATTCACATAACAAGCGGGTCAAAAACGCTCCCTTTGGTCGCTCGGACGCGCGAAAAACGCGCGCCGTTTACCCTAATCGTGTGTGCCAGGCATGGTACTTAACTCGTCAGGTGCAAGTCCTGATACCAGGTATTCGCAGAGCCGAAGGTTAGCTAAAGGACAAGGGCGTTATCGTGAGGTAGGGTCTGAAGGAAGTCCAAGGCAAAATCGCGGGGCGATGAACAAGAACCCAATACGAGGTGTGACGTATCCGGGGCGAGTGGGCACGTGACCACGAAGCCCTCCATCTGCAAACGGGATACGTTTTATAAATTGGGCGTCTACGCGAGGAAAGTTAAGTATCTTACCCTGGGAGATCTGTCGTGTGTCGAAGGAGCGACTGACACAAGCGCAAGCTTGCGTGATCGCATGACAGAAGTCAGCAAAGGACATAGTAGGTTGAATCTCACAACCGAAGGTCCGAACAATTATAGGATGCCATTATTTATGAAGAGTGAACGGATCGCATCTGACAAACAGCTAACCCTGTCTCGGAACGACGCCGAGGATGAACCGAGCACTGGAAAATAAAATCAATGACGTCCAATCAATGTTCATCTTTTATGACGCAAGTATTAGAGCGGGATAATCTGATACGCGCGTTAAAACAAGTCCAACGCAATAAAGGTGCACCGGGCATCGACGGTATGACCGTCGATGATTTATCGGGTTACCTTAAACAACACTGGGGACGTTTGAAAGCCGATCTGCTCGAAGGACGATATCGACCCACCGCCGTCAGGCGGGTCGAGATCCCCAAACCCGATGGTCGTCATCGTAAGTTGGGTATACCGACCGTACTGGATCGGTTTATTCAACAAGCGATAGCGCAAGTACTGCAAGCCGATTGGGATCACGAATTTCATAATCACAGTTATGGTTTTCGCCCGAAACGCTCAGCCCATCAGGCCGTTCACTACGCACAGCAAACCATTCAATCGGGAAACAACTGGCTAGTCGATCTGGAACTAGAATCCTTCTTTGATGAAGTAGATCATGACCGACTGATGAAACGTTTGCAAACGCGTACAATGGACAACGTGTTATTAAGGTTGATTAACCGCTATTTAAAAGCGGGCGTTCAAATAAACGGGAAGAAAGAAAAGAGTGTGAAAGGCGTGCCACAAGGTGGTCCGCTGTCTCCGATCCTTTCCAATATTGTTCTGGACGAACTTGATAGAGAACTGGAGAATCGCCACCATAAGTTCGCACGCTACGCAGACGATTGCATCATCTTTGTTAAAAGTCAACGAGCGGGTGAACGTGTAATGAAAAGTATCGCGCGCTTTATTGGAGAATCACTCCGACTCAAAGTGAACACGCAAAAGAGCGCAGTCGATCGTCCATGGAAACGAACCTTTCTTGGGTTTACATTTAGCCGACGTGGTAGCAAACTTAAAGTCGCGCAGAAGGCGATTTTAAAATTAAAAGCTGCCGTGCGTCAGTTAAGCCGTCGAACGAGAGGCCATACGTTATCGCGTATCATCGCAGACTTGAAGAAAACCCTGCTTGGTTGGAAAGCCTATTTCAGTCTGGCTGAAGTAGTGAGTCCCCTGCGAGATATTGATAAATGGATCCGACGGAAATTACGGTGTTATATTTGGAAGCAGTGGGGACGTGCGGGATATCGACACTTGCGGCGTTTGGGTATCGAAGTGAGACTGGCATGGAACACCAGCAAGTCGGCACACGGTCCTTGGCGTATGAGTCGCAGTCCTGCACTTTACCGGGCGCTGACGAATTGTTACTTTAAAGACTTGGGCTTGCCACAGTTGGCAGCAAGATGAAAATTTATTTAATTGAACCGCCGTGGTACGTGACCCGTATGCCCGGTGGTGTGGGAGGAAGGATGCTGTGAGGCATCCTCCTATCCCGATTAAAAACGAAGAAACTCCACAAATCATGCGCGATATTGAAGACTGGCACAACCGAACAGCCGATGAAACGCTAGCCGCTCTCGAATCGACACTTGAAGGTTTAAGTGAAGATGAAGCAAAGCTGCGGTTACAGACTTTTGGTGCAAACAAACTCCCTGAAGCCGAACAGCGAAGTTTATTTCTACGCTTCTTATCACATTTCCATAATATCTTAATATATGTGCTTATCGGTGCGGCTGGTATTACGGCGCTACTCGGACACATCGTCGATACGTTTGTCATTATTGCGGTCGTGATTATCAATGCTGTTATTGGTTTTTATCAGGAAGGCAAGGCAGAAAAAGCCATGGAAGCGATCCGGCAAATGCTGGCGCTGCGCGCTTCCATCATACGCGATGGCAAACGCCAGGTCATACCAGGCGAGGAATTAGTGCCCGGTGATATTGTGTTGCTTGAAGCCGGCGATAAATTGCCCGCTGATCTACGGTTACTCAAGTCACATGGTTTACAGATTCAGGAGTCCATACTGACCGGCGAATCGGTTGCCGTTGAAAAACAGACGAAACCTGTGGCGCTTGATGCACCGCTTGGCGATCGTTTATGTATCGGATTTAGTGGTACTACCATTACCAGTGGACAGGGTATGGGTGTGGTTGTTGCTACAGGCGCAAACACTGAAATAGGACGAATCGGTGGATTGCTTTCCGAAGTGCAAACCCTGGAAACCCCCTTAGTATCACAAATGGCGGTTTTTGCACGTTGGCTTACCTTGTTTATTCTCGCCATAGCAGCACTCATGTTAGTTTTCGGTTATTTCGTATTACACTACGATTTCGCCAGTCTATTTATGGCTGTTGTGGGTATTGCCGTTGCCGCCATTCCTGAAGGGCTGCCTGCAGTGTTGACTATCACCCTGGCTGTGGGCGTGAAGGCAATGGCGCAACGAAATGCGATTGTTCGACGTCTCCCCGCGATTGAAACCCTGGGTTCAGTCTCTGTTATCTGTTCCGACAAAACTGGCACGCTCACACGCAATGAAATGATGGTCGATACGATTGTAACGAATAGTGAGTATTTTACGATTAAAGGAGTTGGTTACGAACCATCGGGCGACATTGAATTAGATAATACTGTTATTACCGTACAGGACTATTCCTCATTGCAAGAATTAGGCAAGGCAGCCGCACTTTGCAATGATGCGGAACTGATCCGAAAAAACGACGCCTGGACAGGGCTCGGTGATCCAATGGAAGTCGCGCTATTAGCCCTTGCCTCAAAAACCGGCATGGATAGTGGTGAGACAAGAAATCAATGGATACGTACCGATGTTATTCCCTTTGATAGCAAGCACAAATACATGGCCACGCTCAACCATGACCATAAAAAGCATGCATTCATTTTTGTTAAGGGAGCGCCAGAGACAATACTGTCTATGTGCCATGAACAACGTGATAGTGGCAATGAAACTCAACCGCTGAATATTGAATACTGGGAAGAGCAAGCCAATGTCATTGCCTCCCGTGGTCGACGCGTGCTCGCCTTTGCAGTAAAAGCCGTGAAACCTGAACATACTGTGCTTGAACATGATGATGTACAAGACTCGCTCATATTTCTGGGTTTGGCGGGTTTGATCGATCCACCGCGTCAGGAAGCTATCGAGTCGATAGCCAAGTGCCATCAAGCGGGAATCGATGTAAAGATGATTACGGGTGATCATGCTATTACTGCATCCGCAATTGGAAAACAATTGGGTTTGCAAAACAGTGACAGGGTATTAACCGGTCAAGAGCTTGATAAGCTTGATGACGACCAACTGAAGTCTATCGTCTGCGATACCGGTATCTTCGCACGCACCAGCCCGGAACATAAATTACGCCTGGTGATGGCATTACAGGAGAATGACATGACAGTCGCCATGACGGGCGATGGCGTGAATGATGCACCGGCACTCAAACGCGCCAGTGTTGGGGTAGCGATGGGTAAAACGGGCAGCGAAGCCGCGAAGGAAGCGTCTGAAATCGTTCTGGCAGATGATAATTTTTCCACTATCGTCGCTGCGGTAAGAGAAGGACGAACCGTCTATGACAATATTAAGAAAGTCATCAGCTGGACACTACCGACCAATGCAGGCGAGGCATTAACTATCATCCTTGCCTTGCTACTGGGATTGAGTCTGCCTATCACTCCCGTCCAGATCTTATGGATCAACATGATTACTGCCGTCACACTTGGTATTGCGCTGGCCTTTGAGCCGACAGAAGAAAACACCATGCAAAGACCGCCCAGGTCAAGCAATGAAGCACTGCTCAGTGGTGGGCTTTTGTGGCATATCGTACTTGTCGCTAGTCTTTTTCTTGCCGGCGTATTTAGTATGTATGAATACGCCATCATAAATGGTTATTCTGAGGCGTTAGCGCGAACGATAGCCATGAACACACTGGTTGTGTTGGAAATATTTCATCTTTTCTTTATCCGAAATATGTACGGGACATCTTTAAACCGTAAATCAGTACTTGGTACCCGTGTTGTCTGGGCCGCTGTCATTGCGGTTACTATAGGACAGTTTGCAATTACCTATGTACCATGGCTTCAAACTATATTTGAAACCGAGGCAATAAGTGTACTGGATGGTGTCTTGATTATAACAGTGGGCGTGTTCATGTTTTGTATAATTGAAATTGAAAAACAAATACGTTTAAGAGTATTGAAAAAATCATTTTAACACATATGAGCCTTCCTCACGTCAATAGGCATTAAATAACAATTTCGGTTAATTTCATAACCAAACAACAGCAATGAACAAAATCGGCTACTTCGTCTGTCATCGTTGACTGTTAAGCAAGTCGCTTACAGCAAACACATATAGAGGGTCTCTTATTGCGGCCACACCGCTGCCTGTATTTTTCATTCCGCTGAAATGACAGAGCCACTACGACTGCAGGGAGAAGGTGAGACCGAAGGTCGAGAAGCTGGCCTGGGCCATGCAGGAGCAGTTGCCGAGCAGTGCATGCATTCCACACCGACGACCACCTGACCGAGATACGGTGTGAGGAGTGGCAAAAGTTTATCAGGATTTGCTGATATTTCTTTATGCACGCAGGGTTTGCCAACCTGATCAATTATACAAACGTACAGGCTTCTGGCATGGAGATCGATACCGCAGTAATATGGGTGCAATGAGTATCAAATACATCAAGCAGACCTGCCGGCGTGCAGCGCTTTTGAAAAGTATAAACATCGTATCAATAATATATTATTCAGATTTCTCTACATATAAAAATAAACATTACTGTCTTGTTAAAAACAGCAAGTATGAAAAGCCACAGACAGTGAATATTTTAATAATGACTTGCCTTCAAAAGGAACTAAAATGAGCGACAATCCATATGCGACACCGAAATCGGAAATTGATGTTCAGACGACCGACGATCAGCTTCAGTTTTACGTGGTGTCAGGTACTAAATTTACACTGCTGTTTTTTATCACTTTTGGGTTTTATTCAGTCTACTGGTTTTACAAGAACTGGCGATATTATAAAATCTCGAGCAACTCGAATATATGGCCAGTGCCGCGTGCCATATTTAGCATATTTTTTACGCATAGCTTGTTCCGCGCAGTGCAAGGTGTCATCCAGGCAAAGAATAAAGAATTCAACTGGAATCCTGCTGGTCTGGCGACCACGTATGTGGTGTTTTCGATTCTGAGCCAGGTTCTTGATCGCTTGTCCATGAAAGAAATTGGTTCTCCTTACACAGATATACTGAGTTTGTTGTGTTTACCGGTAATCTACTTTGCGTTGGCAGCTGCGCAGAACGCGATTAATTTTAGTCAGAATGATCCCGAAGGTATATCAAACAGCACATATACCCCGGCAAATTACGTATGGTTTGTACTCGGTGCCATGTTATGGTTACTTGTTACTATTGGGCTCATGACTGTCTTTGGGTTACCGGTATTTGAGTGACACGATATCTGGCAGTCAAGAATCGTTTATAAGGAGGAACAAAATGAAAAAATTTCACTGTGTTTACACCTTATTACCTGCGATGTATGTGGCGCCAGTATTGGCCGATACTGTTGAGCAGACGAGTGACGCATATAAAACCGGCCAGTATATTGGTTATGCATTTGGCGCGGCCTTACTGTTTCTTATTATCAAAAAACTCAGCGGCAAATAGTAGCCAACCGGGACGCGAACTAACAATAATAATTCGTCTCATCTCGACAATAGACAAATGTAATTGAATAAATAAGGATGTATCCATAATCTGGATTATGTTTTAATGCGGTGACGATAATAAAGGTATAAGGCTAATGGAAGAAATAATTAGATCAGCCATGCTGATGTTTGTGTTGCTTAATCCTTTTTTGCTTATTGTTTATTTAACAGACATTGTGCAAAAGCTTGATCAGAAAGAATTTAACCGGGTATTACTTCGTGCAAGTATAATTTCTTCCATTATTTTTTGCATTTTTTCGCTGCTCGGTGATGCAATTTTTGTCCGGTTTATGCAGGTGGAGTTCGCTTCGTTTCAAATATTTGGCGGCATCGTGTTTTTTTTAATTGGCCTGCAATTTGTTTTTCGCGGACCGACAGCGATTGAAATATTACAAGGCGAATCAAAATATCTCGCTGGCGCAATTGCAATGCCAGTTTTCATCGGCCCGGGCACAATCAGCGCGGCTGTTATTATCGGCAAGAAACACGATCCTCTTGTTGCGTGTGTAATCGTTTTTGCGATGGTGCTGGTTTGTGCCGGAGCAATGGTGTTATTAAAAAAACTGCATGACGTTATGCTGCCGCGTAATGAGGCGATTGTACAACGCTATCTTGAAATTGCAGGAAGGGTTACAGCATTGGTTGTCGGTACCATCGCGATAGACATGATTATGCGTGGCGTAAGTACATGGATAGGCAAGACCTAGTCAAAAACAGCAAATAATTCGTTTTGTCTGGTACTAGCATTTAACCGCCGATGTCCTGCCTGATTCTCACTTTTGTACAATTCCTTAGCGAAATTGTCGCCATAAATCCGATAATGTCACACAGAAACAGCTATTTAGGTGATGTTTGACTTGAAGTAGGCGGCGATGTGCGATACTTTATTACTATACAAATTCAGGTGTGCAAATAAAGCGTGTTTTTTGCATAAAATCACAGGGTAACCTGCTGATTTTGTATGTTTTTATTGGCTACGGCTAATGTCATGGTGGCTGGACTAGCAAGTTAGTACAACCATATTAATTGGCGATCGGCATCTATTCCCTGATCGTTGTCCATACCGGATATTTATTCAAATATCGGGTATCAAAAATATTCGTTAAGTAAATAAAAATTAATCTGAATTGCATGAATGCAATACGTTATTTATGTTCATGCTGTTCACTGAATGTCGGTTCAGAAAACTGGCGTGTGGTATTTAGTTATGTATGAGGCAAAACAACAAACATTTGGATCTGATCCTATCAAGATGCGGGATACTGATCATTATCAGGTAGAGTATGTAAAAACATTTGTTGAGAAGTGGGACGAGCTCATTGACTGGGAACGTCGCTGGGAAAGTGAAGGCGACTTCTTTATTGAGCAACTTCGATCACGTGGTGTTGAACGTGTGCTGGATGTGGCAACTGGAACGGGATTTCATTCCGTGCGCTTATTGGCGGCAGGGTTTGATGTCGTGAGTGCCGATGGTAACCCGCAAATGCTGGGTAAAGCATTTGAGAATGCCAGAAAACGCAACAAATTATTACGCACAGTACAGGCTGATTGGCGGTGGTTAAATAAAACAGTCCACGAGCAATTTGACGCGGTCATCTGTCTGGGCAATTCGTTTACACATTTGTTTACCGAGCATGACAGACGTAAAGCATTGGCAGAATTTTATGCAACATTAAATCACGATGGCGTTTTGATTCTTGATCAACGTAACTATGATGCAATCCTGGATGAAGGATTTTCGAGTAAGCATAAATATTATTACTGTGGTGAAGATGTCGTTGCAGAACCGGAGCATGTGGACGAAGGGCTGGCACGCTTTCAGTATTCCTTTCCCGATGGTTCAAAGTATCATTTAAACATGTTTCCATTACGTCGTAATTATTCCCGCCGTTTAATGCATGAAGTCGGATTTCAAACAATCAATACTTTTGGCGATTTTCAGGAAACCTATAAAGCCAATGATCCGGACTTTTTTGTGCATGTAGCAGAAAAAACCTATTGCAAAGATTGTTATACGGAGGAATCGTAACTCCATGAGCGTTAATTACTCTGAAGTAGTCAACATCGCACGTGATTATTACAACAGTGACGATGCAGATAATTTTTACGCCATCATATGGGGTGGTGAAGACATTCATATCGGATTGTATGAATCTAATGATGAACCAATTATCGATGCAAGCCACCGTACTGTCAGGCACATGCTCGATTTGCTCGGCGACCTGTCTGCTGACCATCAGGTGCTGGATCTTGGCTCTGGATATGGTGGCGCTGCGCGTTATCTGGCTTCGACGACAGGCTGTCATGTAACAGCATTAAACCTGAGTGAAAAAGAGAACGACAGACATCGCACTATCAATGCGGAACGTGGATTAACCGATCGCATTGACGTAATCGATGGCAGCTTCGAAGCAATACCGGCTGCTGATAACAGCTTTGATGTGATCTGGTCTCAGGATGCGATTTTACACAGCGGTCATCGTGAGCAGGTTTTACAGGAAATGGCTCGGGTATTAAAACCGGGCGGGCGGTTTATTTTTACCGATCCCATGCAGGCAGATGATTGTCCTGATGGCGTATTGCAGCCTATTTTAGAGAGGATACATCTTACCTCACTGGCTTCACCGGCATTTTACCGGCAACAACTGACAAAACACGGATTTAAGGAACGGATTTTCGAAGAGCATACGCAACAACTGATCAATCACTATACGCGCGTGCGAAGTGAAACGGCCGCGCAACGTGAAACCCTGGAGGAAGTTGTGTCAGATGACTATATCGATCGTATGATCAAGGGTCTGGGACATTGGGTTGATGGCGGCAGTCAGGGTTATTTGTGTTGGGGAATATTTATTTTTCAAAAGTAATCACACGTTAGAAAACTTATATAACAACAAGCCAGACGTGCAATGAAGAACTGGGTCTATCATAAAAATAACAAGTTACTCATCGATATTAATGTACCGGTTTTTCTGGTGTCGGTTGTTATCATTCTTGGCTTTGTGCTCGCCAGCTTTACCTTTCTCCAGCAAATTAGTGAAACCGTAAAAGCATCACAAGGCTGGATAGCAAACAAGGCTGGCTGGTTTTTTGTACTCACAACCAACCTGATTTTATTTTTTCTGCTCTATTTGTTTATGAGCCGGTTTGCCGATATTCGTCTTGGCGGCAAGGATGCAAAAGCGGATTTTACCCGTACTGGCTGGTTAACCATGTTATTCAGTGCAGGTATGGGTATTGGGCTGATCTTTTACGCTGTTGCAGAGCCCATGTACCATTTGTTAACCCCGCCGCATGGCGCAGAAGTCGGTTCGGTGCAAGCCGCTGAAGATGCCATACGTACCACGTTTTTACACTGGGGATTACACGCCTGGGGAATTTACACATTTGTTGGTCTGGCGCTGGCGTATTTTGCCTATAACCACCAAAAACCATTAAGTATTCGATCGGTTTTTATTCCCCTGCTTGGTGATCGGGTGAATGGCCCGTGGGGAAATGTAATTGACATTCTTACCACGGTAGCCACGATGTTTGGTGTGGCGACATCATTAGGACTGGGTGCCAGCCAAATCAACGCCGGGCTGAATTACCTGTTTAATATACCGATAAATCCCTCGGTACAAATCTTTGTTATTGCCGCTGTTACCTGCCTTGCTACACTGTCTGTCGTTGCCGGTCTGGATAAGGGCATTAAACGCTTGTCCGAGATTAACATTATCCTTGCGGTATTCTTGCTGTTGTTTGTACTTTTTGTTGGCCCGACCTTGTTCATTCTGAATGGCTTTGTGGAAAACATCGGCCAGTATCTTGATGATTTCTTTTATCTTGCATTCTGGACTGAAACCTATACCGGTGGTAACTGGCAAAATGGCTGGACAGTATTTTATTGGGGCTGGTGGATTGCCTGGTCACCCTTTGTTGGTATATTTATCGCGCGTATTTCAAAAGGCCGAACCATACGCGAGTTTATTGCCGGGGTATTACTGGTACCGACTCTGGCGACATTTTTTTGGCTGAGCGTGTTCGGCGATAGCGCCATGTATATCGAGTTATTTACCGACAGCTCGATCGCCAGCGCCGTACAAAGTAATGTATCGCAATCCATATTTGTCTTTTTAGAAACACTTCCTGCTGCTGGTGAAGTGGATTTGGCACAAATTGTTATTCAGGCGATAAACTTGCTGACCATCATATTAATCGTGACATTTTTCGTTACGTCCTCTGATTCGGGGTCGCTGGTTATTGATATGATCACAGCTGGCGGCAAACCTAATCCACCCGTCGCGCAACGTATCTTTTGGGCGGTTACAGAAGGCATGGTCGCCGCTGCGCTACTGGTTGCCGGTGGACTCACTGCATTGCAAACAGCTGCAATTGCAACAGGTTTGCCTTTTGCCTTTATACTTGTGTTAATGATGGTGAGTTTTCATAAGGCGCTATCTCTGCACCATCAGACGTAATAATTTTTTCTGCCTGAAAAACACCTGAACATTCCAGTCTAATCAAGAAAAAATAACATGCATTATCGCGCCACTTTCATCGAACGAAAAATGAAATCAAGTTTGTACATGTGGTGGAGATGTATACGTAATAGCGTTACCCGAAGTTATTGTGGCGATTAAATGCAGTAAATTCTTTGGCAGCGATGCAATAATGCGTAATACTGTATTGTCATATCATGATTAAAGTGGTTACTATTATCTTGTAGCTGATAAAATCCTGATATCAGGCGGGAACAATGGAAGAATATAAATTAACCATCCTCAAAACACTCTATAGCCAACAGCAGTCGACCGCGCATATTCTGCGCGAACGAATGTCGAAAATTGCGGCAGGCGCGATAGGGCTTTTTATCGCGATTGACGGTTGGTTAATCACCAATGCAAAAGGCCTGGGTGATACCCGGCTTCTTATGTTAATCATGGCGGTTGCGGTTATTACAGGCGTATCTGTATATGCAGTACATGCGCGCTACAAAGAGTTCAGTGCCGTCGCCTCCATGATCGTTCGAATTGAAAGCGCCATGAAAATATATGAATCAGGCGTGTTTATTGATAATGAGCCGCTTTATTCTTTACAACACATGCACCTCGGAGAAGATAACTACGAGCACAGCAAGAATATTTTCTTTTCGCAGGCAGCGATCATTATCATATTTGGCGTGTTATCCATCGCCTTGGGTGTGTTGGCATAGTGCTCTTGAAATATGTAATAAAACCGGTAGCAGGTTGCAAGCATGCAAGATAATCAAGTTCATGGCAGCTGTCTTTGTGGCAAAGTTGCATTCGTTTATACTGGTGAGCCAAAAGTATTTCAGTATTGCCACTGTTCGCGCTGCAGAAAATTTACCGGTTCCGCGCACGGGGCGAATATTATTGTCGCACCTGAGCAGTTTAATTGGCTTAAAGGCGAAGAGAGTGTCGGCCGTTTTGAATTGCCCGAGGCGGCGCATTTTGCAACGGCCTTTTGCAAATCATGTGGTTCGTCCTTGCCCTGGCTGACACAAAGTAAAAAAGCCGTCGTGATTCCTGCCGGCACACTGGATGATGACCCGGTGATAAAACCGATGCACAATATTTATTATGCCGATATGGCAAGCTGGTATGTGAACGTTGATGCATTAATTAAGTATGCTGCGCTACCCACCAAATAAAGATGACGATGACGTGTCTACTTCAGCCCTGAAACTAGAAAATACATTACGCGCATGGGGAACACCTGATTTTGATCTTGCCTTGAAAAATGAAATGTTGACGGTTGATAAAAGTTTGCTGCCGTTACAGGCGGGTCTGGCACAAAGCAGTCATGTAAGTGACAGTGATATCAGCGTCGTGATTCTGAATCAGACAGAGACAGACGCTGCGATTCAGGTAAAAATTGGTATTTTCTATGCCGGTATAATTGCCGGGAGTTGTTGCTCGGATGATCCGACGCCAGTGTGCGAACAAACTGAATACTGTGAGGCGGAACTGTTGATAAATAAAACCACGGCGCATACCACAGTGACACTGCTGGCAGATTGAATCTGTTCTACTAAAATAGTGTGATAACAACTATTAAAACCGGAAATCTGAATGAAAAATAATTATATTCAATTCGCTGCGTATGCGGTGTTACTCGCAGGCAGTCTTGTGTTTGGTTTTTTGGGTAAAACGGCTGAAATGACGCTGGCGATTGTTGCGGGTGCGATGGGACTGGCCTTTACCAATATCGACAAGATTGCGCGCTTTAAAGGTGCGGGGTTTGAAGCCGAGATGCGTGAAAAAATTGAAACCATTATTGAAAAAGAAACCGAGCCTGCGCCACAGACGAGCAGCAGTGCTGCCATGCCGTCGCTGGCGTCCTACCAGTTATCAGACGATGCTGAGGACATTATACGTGCATTAAAGAATCCAAAATTCACCTGGCGATATATCGGTGGTATTAGTAATGAGTCGGGTACACAAACAGAACACGTACTGGAGACACTGGAAAAACTTGTTGAGGCAGGACTGGCGCGTGAATCGGTTGGTGAACAGGGCAGAATCTGGGGTTTAACCGCGAAAGGGCGTAAAGCCTTTGCGGATATTGAGTATATTTAATTTTATTAGCAGCATTAAAAAAGCCAGCCATGTTTTCATGGGCTGGCTTTTACAATTGCAGGTAACGCTAAACCGGTTTATTTCTTAACCCAGTTATCAAAGTTATCCATAGTGCGCTCTTTGCCGTCTTCATAGCCCGCGCTGTATGCTTCAGTTGCGCGTTGCTCTTCACGTTCGGCATTGAGCAGGTATCCACCTTGCCAGCCTTGAATGTATTCAGGATCGACATTCATTTTTTCCATTTTAACGACTGCGTCATAGTACTGTTGGTTCATCGCTTTCTCCTCTTATTCAAGTTTCTGCGAAATAGTTAAACTAAAAAATAAAATTAAACTCCGAGGTGCGCATGGGCTGCACCGGAATCTAAAACTTTTCTCACCTCGTTCGCGGCATCTGCCAGCGAGGAAGCTTTGCCTAAATGGTGCAAGGTGATCGCGCCGGAATAAACCAGACTATCATATGCGGGACCTTGTTCACCTTTTAATGCAGCGATACCGATTTCTGCTGTTTTGGCTGCGGCAGCTTCTACATCAAATTCTGTTGCGATTTCATCACTGGCTTGTGTGGCAGGTGGAATATCTTTGGGTATTGGCACCGCGCGGCTGCTTTGCTGAATACCAATGCTGGTCGGGTCCAGGTCGGTACTGGTTTCGACACCTTTGTCATGATAGTGCCAAAGTTTGGCCGGTTGTTGTAAGGAAGGTATAACGCCACCTTCAACGCCGCGTACGATCATGGCGCTATTAAAACCGACAAAACGGGCAAGTTCTGCATACACCGGCGGGTAGGCCTTATGTACGTAGCCGGTTAACAGGTGTGTCTTGTCTTTGCCGCGTATCGGACCGACCAGGACTTCGACGGTGGTCAGGACCGGGCGCTTGATAATGCGGGTACGCAGCTTGATTAATTCGTGGAGTTGCAGGCTGAAGGTCTTTTGATCGAGATAAGCCCAACCAAGTTCACTGTTTTCGATATTCTTCACTGCCGCTTCGGGTGTCAGGTCGACATTGATGCCGGCCGCTCGCAGCACCTTGCGGTTGGTGATGCCGTATTTTGGCCCGACAGCTTCAAGGCCATGAATCACCGCGGGTAGACCCAGGGCTGCCAACACAGGCGGGATGAACGCACAAACGGGCAGGCCGCGATTGTGGCCGTCGTACGGGTCAGCGACATCGACGACTTCACTGACATTGGCAGTCAGTATTTTGGATTTATCGATAATGGCTTGCAGTACACCCTTGTTTTCGTCGTCTGTCTCACGTTTCATGCGTAAGGCAATGAAGAACACGGCAGCCTGAACCGGATCGGCTTCGTCTGACAAGATATACGACATGGCCTGATAAGCCTCGTCATAGCTCAGATCTTTGCTGTATTCGGGGCCGGTTGCGACCTTTTGAATACAAGAACGCATGGCCATTGCTGCATTGGTACTGTTCATATAACCCTATAAACCCCTATAAAAACTATGGGTATTACTCTGGAGATTGGCTAGTTTAACCAGCCTGTACAATACGCTGAATACCTATAGAGGGGTATAAATAGTGACTGTGTTGTGGAAATGCAAGGTATTGTCCTAATTTCGTCCACAAACGAGTAAATTGGTCAGGAATTAGTATTTCAGGATATACTATCGGTCTTTTGGGCGGCTCGATATCAGAGCAGGGCTGCTAATCTTACCAGTACAAAAATACAGGTGTGAACATGTCAGAAGATACCGATGTAGTCGATTATAACAGTGCCATGTCGGCATTCGAATCAAAACAATTTTCCCGCGCCTTGTCATTGCTGGCACCTTTTGCCCACCAGGGTAATGCCGAAGCGCAACACCGCATCGCGATCATGCATCAAAATGGTCTGGGTTGTGCGCAAAATGATGAGCTGGCCTTGAAGTGGATGAAACAGTCCGCTGAATCGGGCTATGCCATGGCTCAGCACGGTCTGGGTTTTATGTATATGGAAGGTGAGTGTGTTGGCAAAGACATTAACGAAGCTATCAAGTGGCTCACCTTGGCGGCAGATCAGGGGCTGGCCGGTTCGCAGACGACACTGGCGATGATTTATCATGAAGGTAACGGTGTGGAAAAGAATCTGGAGCTGGCAAAAAAATATTATGCCATGGCCGGATTTGATGACTTTATAAATGAATAACAAAAAAGTGAGAACAGGATGCGTCCGGCACATTTAGTTTCAGTCCTCGATAAGGAATTTAGCAGTACACGGCAAGGTCACCATACCCCCGTCATGATTTGGGGACCGCCCGGTGTTGGCAAATCGCAAATGGTCGCGCAGGTTGCCGTGCATAACAAGGTGCCGCTGATTGATATTCGTCTGTCGCAAATGGAGCCGAGCGATTTGCGTGGTATTCCGTTTCGGGACGGGCAAACCGTTGAATGGGCGGTACCGTCAATTTTGCCAGATGCAAAACGGCATGGTGAAGAGGGTATTTTATTTTTAGATGAAATAACGTCAGCACCACCGAGTGTATCGGCGGCGGCGTATCAATTGATTCTGGATCGACGTTTGGGTGATTATCAAATCCCGGATGGCTGGGCAATTTTTGCTGCCGGTAACCGACAGGGTGATCGCGGTGTAACGTATAGCATGCCGGCACCACTGGCGAATCGTTTTTCACATTTTGAATTTGAAGTAAACGTGGATGACTGGGTTGCCTGGGCTTATAAAAACAATATTGATGATCGTGTGATTGCCTTTGTTCGTTTTCGACCTGAGTTGTTATTTGATTTTGATCCGGCGCATAATCCGGTTGCGTTTCCTTCGCCACGTTCCTGGGAATTTGCACACCGCGCGATTCAAAAATTTGAACACAATACCGATTTACGCCTCGGTTCGTTGCAAGCCTGTGTTGGCCCGGCAGCCGGTATTGAACTGGATGCCTTTATTCGTAATCTGGATCAATTACCGGATATCAATGCGATTGTGAATGGTGAGAAATTACCGGCACCAAAGGAAATTGATTTGCAATATGCGGTGGCGTCGTCACTGGTGGGTCATGCCATACGCGCAGTGGATCTGGCGAATGCGCAGGAAATACATGGCAATATTCTGGAATATGCACGCGTATTTCCACAAAAAGAAATGGGCGTGATGCTGGTGTCCGATATGCACCGTGCAATAGGTCAGGATATTTTTACCGTGCCACAGTTTGCACAATGGTCAAATGATGTTGCCGATATCATGTTATACCAATAACTCAAATCTTACTCAGTTCCATGAACCAGCTTGCGGCGGATACAAAAGAATCAAGAGTTGAAACGAAACTCGCCGCTGCGCGTACGCGACTGATCATCGACAAGCCTTTTCTCGGTGCGCTGGTGTTACGTCTACCCATGGAACGGGCCAATCCGGACTGGTGTAAAACCACCGCGACGGACGCGAAAAAGTTTTACTATAATGCCGAATACATCGAATCCCTTTCATTACCGCAGACACAATTCATTCTTGCACATGAAGCCTTGCATTGTGCGCTGTCACACTTTTCTCGTCGCCAGCATCGTATCAAGCATCGTTGGGATTTGGCATGTGATTTCGCAATCAATCCTATGTTGATCCATGATGGTCTGACACCGCCTGACGATGCCTTGTTTATGAAACACTTCGAAGGCATGACTGCCGAAGAAATTTATCCGTTTATGGATGAATACGAAGACGAACAACCCCTCGATCAGCATATATATGACAAGAACGACGAAAGTGGTGAAGACCCGCAAGGATCAGATTACGATCCGCCAAAAGAGTCGCCACCAGAAAAACAAAAGCCGGAAAATAATAATCCGAACAATGATACACCGGACAACAGTAGTAACGGTCAGCAACAGCAGACAAATCCAGATACATCGGGCAAGAGTGATAAATCAGAAACAGATCCATCACAAGAGGGTGCACCTCAACCACCACCATTGAGTCATCAGGAACGCGAGACACTGGAGATTCAGTGGCAACAGCGCATGGCAGGTGCCGCGCAGTCGGCGATGCAGGCCGGCAAGCTCGATGGCGAAATGGCGAGGATGGTGGATTTTTTCCTGCAACCGGAAATTCCCTGGCGGGCATTACTGGCACGCTACATGACCAATACTGCGCGTGATGATTACAGTTACACCCGGCCGTCAGCGCGACGCGGCGATCCGTTTATTTTTCCCAGCTTGCGCAGTTCGCAAGTTGATATCATGGTGGCGGTTGATACCAGCGGTTCCATTTCTGATGCAGAAATGAAAGAATTTGTTTCCGAAATTGATTCAATCAAAAGTGTGCTACGTGCCCGCATCACCTTGCATTGTTGTGATGCCAAACTTTCACCAAACGGCCCCTGGGTATTTGAGGCATGGGATGAATTTACCTTGCCAAAAAATATTTATGGCGGCGGTGGCACGTCGTTTATACCGATTTTTGACTGGGCTGCCTTGCAGGACAAACAACCGGACTTGCTGGTATATTTTACTGACGCAGAAGGTGCGTTTCCCAAATACGAACCCATGTTTCCGGTTATCTGGTTAGTCAAGGGCAAGCACAAAACGCCTTGGGGGCAACGTGTACAACTCAACTGATATTTACAAACACGTATCGTAGTCATTATGGATTTATCAATGGAAGACAGCTTGCGCATGAACGTACTGTTAAATCAGGACATACATGCATTACGCATCGACGAATCAAAAATGGTTGTGTACGGCTTGTCGGCGAAGGGTGAAGCGACAGTGCCACTTAATCCGAACTGTCGCGATGAACAATATGTTAAAAAAGTAAAAGAAGTAATTTCGAGTCATGTGCTTGGTTCGCCGGGTGGGTATCCTATTTATTTGCGGCGCTGGACACGAATGGGGCAGGCCAAAGATGACAGCCTGGAAAGGCTGTTACAATTGGGCGAGCCTGAAGCGGTGGTAGCTGTGGTGCATGCCAATGGTATTACCAATGAAATTGCACGTCGCGCCTGGTGGGCAATGCCAAACTCACATAATGCTCGCTGTTTATTAAGGCACGAATCGGTAGTCAACGGCGATATGGGACGTGTATTGGCAGAGTTTTTACTGGAGTTTCTGCCCTTTGAAGAAGAACCGAATGACATTATTAATTCGGTTAAACTCGTATTGCAGGGTGATTTGATCACGGAAGAAGAACGACTGTCGTTATGGAAACGTGGTCAGCGTAAAAACGCCTTTCTGGTCGGATTTTTATATACCTTGCCTGATACACTCTATGAAGTTGCATCGGCACATCCTTTATATACAAAGGTGGCTGGCATGACGGCAGAATCAGATTCGGCTGTTGCATTGTTATTAACAAAAGTATTAAGCGAACCAGGGCAGGCATTTTTAAAAACGGTATTAAATGTAATGAAAAAACCTGCCAACCAGGATGTGGTTATTGCGCTTATGGATACGCTGCGCCGTTATTTTTCTCCCATACAAAAAGAATTACTGCCGGAAACTGATGATTTAGACGAAGTTAAATCGCGTTGTGAACAGGCATTGGCGGGATATAAAGGTTTGCATGATATACTGCCTCTGGATGAAGAGCAGCTGAAAGATTTTGTCTACGCTATGCTATATTTATCGCAATTATGTGAACGTACAACCAATCCAATATTTTCACGGACAGATGCCATAGGAACCGTAATGCGAAAAAAACTTGACCCTGTATTTGCACCTGTAATAGAACAGATTAATGTTCTGTATGCTGCAGGCTGATTAAATGACAAATATCCATATCACAAAAGTTTCCATGACGCTTGATTTAAAAGTGTCTGCAAATGATATTGAAAAACATTTACCTGCATCACCATACGTAGTCGGCGAACAAATCGCAGAGCAGGTGCTTGAATATGTTAACAAACACAAGTTGGGATATTTTCCGCCGCTGGATTATTTTCGCGAGCAGGAAGCAATAGATCCTGATCTGATTAATGCTGCAGATAACATTACCTGGCTGGTGGCAAATATGGTGCGTGAAGAAATCGTGGTAAGGCTGCGCCCGGTTTTTTCGAATATTAAAATTGAATCAATACAGGCGCAAGCATTCAATATGCCGAACGTTCGTTTGCATGCAAATAATATCGAACATCAACTAACAAGTCATTATACGCCTGACCATTTCAAGGTCGCACTTACCTTGTCGTCGATTCGAAATCATAACGACACGGAAACCGCTGAAGTGATGGCAAAAAATATGGCGCACAAGTGGCTGCGTGACCATTTTTCCGGTTTAAAAGTCACCAGTGTAAATATTATTAATCCAGATGAGGAATAACCATGCCTGAAGTTATTATGTATAGCACCAATACCTGTCCATTTTGCGATCGGGCTGAAAAACTGCTTAACAAAAAAGGTGTGGAAGTAACGCGCTACAAGATAGATGAAGATCACAGCAAGTTAAAAGAAATGTTACAACGCACAAATGGTGCGCGTACTGTCCCGCAAATATTTATTGGCGACAAGTATGTCGGCGGGTTCGATGAGTTGTCCGAGCTGGATATTATGGATGAACTGGATGAGTTGCTCGCAGACTGAAAATAACACCTGATATCAGCTAACGTACATTTCCTTGTGTTCGGACAGGCGCAACCAGCCTTTGATAATGCGATAGATGACCCAGATATAAGTGGCAGCAATAATAAACCAGCCAACAGCAATCACAATCGTGATACTGCCAAGTATAAACCATACCATAAAGAACCAGAAGGTTTTTATTTGCCAGCGAAAATGTGATTCCAGCCAGGTGTTGCGCACGTCATCGAGACGGACATAATTTAGAATGATCGCGATAATGACCGGTAGCAAGGTAAAGTAACCCAGCGTCTGCAGTAAATATATTATGTGGGTAAACTTCACCATACTGTCATCAGCAGGTTTGATTATTTCTTCTTTAATTTCCATCAGATGATTCCGTTACTTGTAGCCAAAGGTTTCTGTTTTGAATTATCGTACTATCAACAGGATCTTTCCATTCAAGCACGCAGGTGTTTAAAGGCGAAGCCTGTACGACCAGCTTGAATTCCATTAACACGTCACGACGAAATGCATGCACAGTAACTGTTTCGCCTGGTTTGTACGTCAGGTAGCTGGTTTCCAGTGTGCTCTTGGTTACACCGAGATTGTTTAGTGCAATGATGATGTCACCCGCTGCCAGGCCTGCGGTTTCTGCGCTGTCATTTTCAAATACATGGGTAATTTTTGCGCCAAGCGGATCGGCAATGACTTTCGCGCCGAGAGAAGGATGATCCGGTGCAAGCGGCTCACTCTTGCCGCCAATGTCGTCGGCATTTAGCATCGGGCGTAATTGATAATTCACACCGACATAATCAAGCAGCGGGGTGAGGTCAATATCATTGGCCTGATAGAGATAGTGCGTAAAAAATTCGTTCAGGTCCGCGCCAGCAATATCGGAGGCAATTTTTTCAATTTCACCCTCGGGGACACCGATACCCGGTTTACCAAAACTCAGCCATAAATACTGCATGACATCATCGAGTGATTTTTTGTTTTGAGTTTGTTTGCGAATAGTCAGGTCGAGCGCAAGGGCGATAACGGCGCCCTTGGTGTAGTAACTGATACTGGTATTGAGTGCGCTTTCATCCTGTTTGTAAAACTTTGTCCAGGTATTAAAACTGGATTCTGCAGCAGACTGTTTTAATTTGCCACTACCACGAATGACCCTGGTAATGGTTTGACCGACCATGACGAGATAATCCTCTTTGCTTATTACACCGCTACGTACCAGTGCGAGGTCATCGTAATAAGAAGTGATGCCTTCAAATGCCCAGAGTTGTTCGGTATACGCTTCCTGCGATAAATCATACGGTAAATAGGCAGCAGGTTTGATACGTTTAATATTCCAGGTGTGAAAATATTCATGGCTGCACAGACCGAGGAAGGTACGATATTCATCCGTCATTTTTTCTGCGCCAGGTAACGGCAGATGTGTGCGACTACAAATTAATGCAGTAGAGGAACGATGTTCGAGTCCACCATAACCATTACCAACAACATAGGTCAGAAATAAATAGCGCTGCATTGGTGGCAATTCGTTGAACAGGCTTACCTGTTGCGCACATATTTTTGTTAAATCTTCAGCGAGTCGCGGTGCATCATAGCGCTTTTCACCACTAATAATCATTTCATGGGGTGTGCCCTCCACATCAAACTCGATACGACCGAAGTTGCCCATTTCTACCGGGTGGTCGATAAGTTCATCATAATTTTGTGCCTGATAGTCACCAAAGCCGGTATTATTAATTTTTAGTGGCGTATAGGCAGTGGCGACCATCCAGTCGTCGATATTTTTTGCAGGATTTATCGTCAGTTTGATCGGATCATTTTCCTTGTCACTGAGACAAATAAAAACACTGCTGCCATTAAAAAAACCGTGCGTCTGGTCAAGATGTGCAGTGCGCACAGACAGATCCCATGCATAGACAGTGTAATCGATTCGTAATGCCGTACTGCATTTGTCACATTGCCAGGTTTGCTTGTCGAGTTGCGTAATATTGACAGGTTTATTATTCGCATCAAGCGCCGAGAGTTCATTTATATTTTTGGTGAAGTCACGAATCATGTAACTGCCGGGAATCCACGCTGGAAGGGTAAAGCGTTGCCCGTTGGCGGACGGATTGTTTATTTCAACATGTACTTTAAATATGTGTGCGTTTGGGTTAACAGGTGAAATTGTGTAATGTGCGGCGAAAGAGGGTTTCATTCAGATAATTCTACCTTTACGTATATTTGATGCTGGTTTTGCTGTTGCTGCGATGTCGAATAACTGATACCGGATTGTTGCGATACTGTTTCATTACTTACACCACCCAGTGAAATCCATTCTCCCAGTTTGCCGGTTACACTGGTAGATATTGCTCGTGTTTCATATTGATTGGAATGAACATCGCTTCTCTGCATCTGGTTTGCCTCGATATTGAGGCGTAAATTGCTGCCATTAAGTTTGGGCTGAATGCGGAATCCGGATGTTACTTTTCGGTAGTGATAACTTTCTGTAACGGTGCCATTTTCATTCACCGATCGTGTTATTGTCGGCACATTAAAACCGGTTTGTAAATCTGCCCACAGTCCTTCTGTTACGCGAACGGTCTGGATATTATCCTTGCTAATATCGTGACTGGTCGAATTGATATTTCCTTGCGCATTTAATTTATCGTTTTTACCAATCTCGATTCGTGCGTTCAGTGAACCTTGCAGTTTTTGCATGGTGCGTTTATCAGCATAGAGTACAGAAAGTTTTAATTGCCGCAGTTTTGTATCCAGACTATTAATGATGTCTTTAAGTCGCGCGAGATTCTCGGCATCGGTGTCAACAAACAGGGTATATTTATCGCCGCTGATCTTTCCGTCTCTTGATACCAGTGGCTGTAAAATGGGTAGCAATTCGCTTGCCGGACGATTTTGCAAGCGTATGATTTCGAAACTTGCCGAAAACAGGCTGGCGCTATAGGCAATCAATAAAAGACTCGACAATAATATGGTTTTAGTCAAATTCATTGTTACAAATGTAATCCGCGTAAGTTGCTGTCCGGTTGGCTATGTTCCCATATTTCATTAAAGCTTGTCTGTAGTTCACGTGTTTTGCCTGGATGGTTGTAATTCGCTGTTCCATCAAACCGTTCTGCATTATCGCGTAGCAAATAAGCAGAATTATCTATCGTCAGAAACGACCTGTAAGTATTTTTATAAACATCATTTATTTTACGGATTTCAATATACGTTGTCAGCTTGCGGTATAAATGCAGCAGTATGTGATCGTGCTTGATTAATGTATCAACATTATTAATCAGGATGCGTGCATTCACTTTATATTGCAGCACGGCTTGCTTGATATTTTCAGCGATGTCCGCATGGTGGTATATTCGCGGCGTCAGATCCCAACACAGTATTTCAATGCTCTGATTCGCCTGTGACAACATGGAAGCAGTTATATTGTATGCATGGTCAAAGGACTCAAGCCGAATTTCATCGCGGGTGAAGCCAATAGTATAATTTGATGCGGTCATATCAAAAGTAACTCCATTTCCTTGTGCGGGATACCGGCGTCCAGAAATTCCTCGCTTATGACAATCAAGCCGTGTCGTTGGTAAAATGGGATTGCAGCAACCTGTGCGGACAAAAAAATTCTCGTCAGTTCACGTTCTCTTGCCATTTCAATCAAGGTAGTCAACATACGACTTCCAATGCCCATGTGGCGATATTCTGCCAGAACGGACAGGCGACCAATATGGCCATCGTCCAGCATGCGTGCCGTGGCAACGGCTTGCTTGTCATGATAGGCAAGCAGGTGCTGCGCGGTTGCATCGTGTTCGTCCCACTCCAGCTCGGGTGGTACAGCTTGTTCCTTAATAAACACGGTTTCACGAATGAAACGTATTTCCTGTTCATGCTCATTGAATGTTGTGGTGATGATGTTCATGTATGAATCTCAGTATAGCTCGTAACAGCCTGTATTGATTATCGATTCAATGACAATCCAGTGTTCAGGGTTGTTAGTGAATTCACGCAGTTTAGCCGTCGCAACAGACTCAGCACCCGACAGTAATTCGGCAAGCTCGCGATATTTTTCTGCCAGCCTGAAATGCTGACCATTTATATGGAACAGAATGGTTGATTCGTCATCCACTTGCAACAGGGTTCGACAACAGGGTTTGCGACGCAAGCTTGTGTATTGCAACAGTGTTTTGAGTGAAATGGACTTTTGAATAGTGGTTTCCGCTTCTATCCATTCGCTATTTTCAGGTTTTGGTTGAGTCAGATAATCGCCCAACCATGCGGTTATTTGCCTGTTTTCGGTTATGGTATTCATCATGTGCTGGATCAAGTTCTGATGTGCTCGTTCGGACAACCAGTTCGATTGCGTATCGACGCTTAGCTTTGTGTCGGTATAAAAATTCTGTGCCGATATGACTGCCATGTCGTCGGTGTAGGCGCTGAGCAGTTCAATATTTGTTGGCGAGCGAAAGCCGATGGAGTAGGTTACTGAAAAGTCTTCTGCAATACCATGATGAGCCACCCCGGGTGGCAGATATAAAAGATCACCAGGTTTTGCTGTGAAGGTTTGTTCAGCATTGAATGCACGGAGTATCGACAAGTCGGTGTCGGGGAAGCAATCAGTCCGATCAAAGCTATGCTGGTTAATTTTCCATGTCTTGCTGCCTTCGGCCTGAAACAAAAACACATCGTAATTATCCACATGCGGTCCCACCGAGGCACCGTCCGGTGCCAGGCTCACCATCACATCATCAATACGCCAGGCAGGTATAAAATCAAAATAGCGCAGCAAATCAGTATAGGCGTGATGATGCTTGTCCAGGTCCTGTATGAGCAGACTCCATCCGGTACGCGGTAATTTGCCTAACTGCTCCTCGTTGAAGGGGCCATATTCGAGTTGCCAGTCATTTTTTTTATATTCTGTAATCAATCGACTGGTGTAATCTTCTTCGCAGGCAAAGCCGGCCAGTTCGTCGACCGTAAAGGGTTGTGCAAAATCCGGAATGGCTTGTTCGATAAATAATGGCTGGCGTTGCCAATACCTGGCAAGGAATGTATCAGGTTGAAATTGATGAAGTTTCAATTGTCGCTAGATATCTTTTGCCAATTGTGTGGCAATACCAATATACGTTGCAGGAGTCATACTCTTGAGTGATTGTTTGGCACTGTCAGGAATGTCGAGACCCTCTATAAAAGTGGCCAGTGATGCGGCGGTAATTTTTTGTCCGCGTGTCAGTTCCTTGAGCTTTTCATACGGGTTGGCCACACCATAGCGACGCATAACCGTCTGGATTGGTTCGGCCAGCACTTCCCAGTTGTCATTTAGTAATTTTTCCAGTTGTGCATGATTGACTTCAATTTTGCTCAAGCCTTTGAGGCTGGAATGATAAGCGATCACGCTGTGCGCAACCCCAACGCCGAGGTTACGTAATACTGTTGAATCAGTTAAGTCACGCTGCATACGCGAGATTGTCAGTTTTTGCGCCAGATGAGTGAACAGTGCATTGGCTATACCAATGTTGCCTTCCGAGTTTTCAAAATCAATCGGATTAACTTTATGCGGCATCGTGGACGAGCCCACTTCACCCTTGACGACTTTTTGTTTGAAATAACCCATCGATATATAGGTCCAGATATCGCGATTAAAATCGAGCAGGATATTGTTAAAACGTGCCAGGGCATCAAAATATTCAGCGATGTAATCATGCGGTTCGATTTGAATAGTGTACGGGTTTTGCTGCAGACCGAGACCTTCGATAAATTGTCGGCTAAAGGCAGGCCAGTCGACTTCAGGGTAGGCACTCAGATGCGCATTGTAATTACCCACTGCGCCATTGGCTTTGCCCAGCAAGCTTACCGATTGAAATTGTTCAAACTGCCGTTGCAGTCGTGCAACGATGTTGGCAAATTCCTTGCCGATAGTTGACGGCGATGCAGGTTGGCCGTGCGTATGACACAACATTGGTATAGCGGCGTAGTCATGCGCTTTTTGTTTCAGATCGGCAATCAGACTCTGCATCAGTGGCACTAATACTTTTTCGCGCGCGGCTTTTAGCATGAGTCCATGTGAAAGATTATTAATATCTTCAGATGTACAGGCGAAGTGAATAAACTCGCTGACTTTTTCGATTTCGGCCTGGCCCTGAATTTTTTCCTTGAGGAAGTATTCGACCGCTTTCACGTCGTGATTGGTGGTGCGTTCGATTTCCTTGATGCGGATGGCATCGGTTTCGCTGAATTCGCTGATGATATTGTCGAGGAATTTGTTGGCAGCTGCACTGAAGGCGGGGACTTCCTTGATTGCCGGTTGGCTGGCTAACTGTTGTAACCAGCGTATTTCCACCAGCACACGGTGATAAATCAGGCCGTATTCACTGAATATGGGACGTAGTTCGTCCACGCGGCTGCTGTAGCGACCGTCGACAGGGGAGATGGCAGTGAGTGAGCTGTGTGACATGCGATAAATTCCGTTAAAAACAACATTTTACCGGAATTTATCGAATAAAAATAGTTTACCGTGATGCAGAAACTGCATCGATATCTGATCACGTACGAGACTGCTTTGGTGTCAAGCAGGCGGTGTGATTACTGTGATTACACTGGATTAAGCCAGAAAACGTAAAGGTTAGTAATTAACCTGTACGTTTGTAGATTAACCCCGATTTCAGCATCAGTTCGCCGGATTTTAGTTGATCGAGCGGGCAACCATCGTTGTCGCATTCTGCGACACGGTTATATTCAAACCGGGTGTCGTTTGCTTCGATTACTTGAAAAATGGGTTTACCAAGGTGCATACCAACTGTCGGGCCAATGACTTTATGCTTTTCCACTTGTTACTCCTGAGAATTAAAATTTATTACTGGATCACTAAAGCTATCGGCCTCTCTGACCTGGGCTTTAGAAAATCTTAAAATGACATTTTCGAAGTGTGATGGGATGCAAAATTGAAGTGTGTCTAATTCACAGAGCCTGATTTCTCCGACTGTCACAGTTAATACATTGTGACAGTCGGAGTGCTTTTCAACACTAAACGGGTGCGGGTTTGGATTTCGTGTAATTACGCAGCAAGTTGTCTTAATACGTACTGCAGAATACCGCCATTCTGGTAATACTCAATTTCTTGTGGCGTATCTATTCGTACCAGCGCGGTAAATTCTGTCGTTTTACCGTCTTCTGCAGTGGCGACAACAGACACCGTTTTTGCTTCGCCGTTCTTCAGACCATTAATCGACATCACCTCGCGTCCAGTCAGGCCTAACGATGCGGCTGAGGAACCTGCCTCGAACTGTAGCGGCAAAATACCCATACAAACCAGATTAGTACGGTGGATACGTTCATAGCTTTCGGCGATAACCGCCTGGATACCGAGCAGGCGTGGGCCTTTCGCTGCCCAGTCACGTGATGAACCGGAACCATATTCCTTGCCAGCGATGACAACGAGCGGCACGTTTTCCGCTTTATATTGCATGGCTGCGTCATAAATCGACATGGGCTGATCACTGGGAAGGTGAATGGTGACGCCGCCTTCTGTGCCTGGCGCCAGCAAGTTTCGCAAGCGAATGTTGGCAAAGGTGCCACGCATCATGACTTCATGATTACCACGTCGGGAACCGAGCGAGTTAAAGTCTTTTTGCACGACGCCATGTTCAATCAGGTATTTACCCGCGGGACTGTCAGGTTTAATCGCCCCGGCAGGTGAAATATGATCTGTCGTTACCGAATCGCCCAGCAAAGCTAACACCCGTGCGCCGCTGATATCCGCGATGTCACTTGTTTCCAGCGTCATGCCTTCGAAATATGGCGGGTGTTTGACGTAAGTTGAATCGTCCGACCAGTCGAACAGTTTGCCGGCCGGTGAAGTTAATTGCTGCCAGCGGGATTCGCCTGCAAACACGTCCTGGTAACTTTTGGTAAATTCATCGCGCGTCACATGCAACAATGCTTCTTGCACTTCTTGTTGAGTTGGCCAGATGTCTTTCAGGTAGACCGGCTTACCATCTGCATCTTCAGTAAGCGGTTCGTTATAAATATCAATATCCATGCGTCCGGCGATGGCATAGGCCACGACCAGTGGGGGTGAGGCCAGATAGTTCATACGCACCTCGGCATGCACCCGGCCTTCAAAATTACGGTTGCCCGACAGTACCGAGCAAACTGATAAATTTCCTTCGGCAATCGCCTTGGACACCGGAGGGGGTAATGGGCCTGAATTACCTATACAGGTCGCACAGCCATAACCGACGACATGAAAGCCAAGTTGTTCCAATACACCCATCAGATTCGCATCTTGCAGATATTCAGTAACCACGCGCGAGCCGGGGGCAAGTGAGGTTTTAACCCAGGGTTTGACTTTAATACCACGCGCGACGGCTTTTTGTGCGACCAGACCCGCCCCCAGCATTACTGAAGGATTGGATGTGTTGGTACAGGAGGTAATAGAGGCAATCACAACCGAACCGTCATTGAGTTCGAATGTTTCGCCGTTTATTTCACCCGTTACCGGATTGCTCTGCAGGTCTCGTTCTTTTTTCAGTGCCGCGAGTGCTTCAATGAACATGGGTTTGGATTTAGATAATGGCACACGATCTTGCGGGCGTTTTGGTCCGGCAAGGCTGGGCACAACTGTCGCTAAATCCAGCTCAACGCTGCTGGAGAATTTGGGAACGACGCTATTGGCATCGCGGAACATGCCTTGTGCCTTGGCATACGCTTCGACTAGTGCGATTTGCTGTTCGTCACGGCCCGATAAACGAAGATAGTTAAGGGTTTCATTGTCGATGGGGAAAATACCGCAAGTGGCGCCATATTCGGGTGCCATATTGGCAATGGTGGCGCGATCCGCAAGGGATAGATGATCCAGTCCGTCACCGTAAAAGTCGACAAATTTGCCCACTACACCGTGTTTACGCAGAATCTCGACAATGGTCAGCACCAGATCGGTTGCTGTGGTGCCTTCCGGTAGTGATCCTTTCAAATTAAATCCGACCACTTGCGGAATCAGCATGGAAACAGGCTGGCCGAGCAGGGCGGCTTCTGCCTCAATACCACCGACACCCCAGCCGAGCACACCAAGTCCATTCACCATGGTGGTATGTGAATCCGTACCGACCAACGTATCCGGATAGGCCTGGGTGACACCGTTGTTGTCTTTTTCAAATACCACGCGGGCAAGATACTCAAGATTGACCTGGTGCACGATGCCGGTATCGGGTGGCACGACCTTGAAATCATTAAAGGCTTTTTGCCCCCACTTGAGAAAACTGTAGCGTTCCTGATTGCGCTGATATTCGTGGTCGGCATTTTGTTGCATAGCTTCAGGCTTGCCGAATACATCAATTTGTACGGAATGATCAATGACCAGTTCTGCCGGTGACAAGGGATTTATTTTGTCCGGATCGCCACCCAGCGCCTGCATGGCATTGCGCATGGCAGCGAGGTCAACGACGGCAGGTACACCGGTAAAATCCTGCATTAAAACACGTGCGGGTGTGTAGGCGATTTCACGACTGGGTTCTGCTTTTGCATCCCAGTTTGCGAGTGCCTTGATATCCTCTGCGGTAACGACCTTACCATCTTCATGACGAAGCAGATTTTCTAACAAAATCTTCAGTGAGTAGGGCAGAAGTTGACTGCCTTCTACTGCACCCAGTTTGAAGATTTCATAGGTTTTACCATTAACCTTTAAGTCTGTCCGTGCATTAAAACTGTTAGTCATCGGTGCTCCTTCGAACGTAAATTGTTATTCCCTGCATTGCAGACAGGTGTAGGTAATGGTCAGGTTGTTCTGTAAGTATCAGATTGTATGATACTTCACCAGCATAATGCCGCCACCCTTAAGTGACACTATTTTACACGATTGTGGCGATATGTTCAGAGTTGCCAATGTCGCGATTATACGGTATGGGAGAAGTTGCGGTTTTTTAATGCGTATTCCGCCGCCTCGATAAATTTTTTACGTCGGAATATCAGGTGCCAGCGTCGGCCACCGAGTTGTCTGAACAGTACCGCCGCACGTATACCGGCAAGCAGTAAACTGCGTACTTTATTTACGTTATCGATATTGGATAAATGATGTTGCTCACCCATGACCATCACTTTTGGAAACAGTGTGCTGATGGTGCTTTCATAAAGCGACGCCAGATTCGCCAATACATTTTCGTGAATCACTGAATCAAAATGTTGTGACTGTTGTCGTGCGCGGTTAATGCCTTTATCAAGCTGTTGCAGCATGTCACCATTTTTTGCGAGCTTTCTTTCCAGCACCAACAAACTGATCACAATTCGGGCGATATTTATATCCGGGTTGTTCGTGCCGCTGTTGAGTTGACTGCTGAGAGTCTGCAGTCCCTGAAACAGGTTGTTGGTACTATTATATATAGCAATAGTGGAAGGAGCGTCTTCAACAAAAATACTATTGATAAGTGTTTTTAAATCATCAGAGGAGGTGTTGCCCTGATGTGCCAACGCATTAACACAATGTGCTGCCTGGAAGATTGCTGCCAATGCGTAGGTTTGATTGACCAGATTGTTATTTGTGCTCATTCTATAATCCCGCCGCCAAGGCATATGTCATCGCGATAAAAAACGACTGACTGGCCAGGTGTGATGGCCCATTGGGGTTGCGCAAAGACAACTTTATATATTTCGTTTTCCCTGTGTATCGTACAGACTGCATCCTGTTGTCGATACCGTGTTTTTGCGGTACAGGCAAAAGGAAAAGTATCAGGTGTGTCGGTAATCCAGTGAGTTTGAGTGATAGTCAGTGTGTCCTTGTGCAACAGGGGATGGTCATGATTTTGTACCACGATAAGCTTGTTGTTTGTCATATCCTTGGCAGCAACATACCATGCCGCGCCATCACTGTTTTTAACACCGCCGATTTTTAATCCTTTACGCTGGCCAATGGTGTGATACATCAGACCATCATGTTGACCGATCACCGTACCGTCTTCTGTCACGAGGTCGCCAGGGCGGGCAGGTAAATAGGTCTGTAGAAAATCTTTAAAGCGTCGTTCGCCAATAAAACATATGCCGGTACTGTCTTTCTTGTCATGGGTAACAAAGCCATTTTCATGTGCAATTTTTCTTACCTGTGATTTTGGCAAGGCAGACAGCGGAAAAACAGCATGCGCTAACTGGTATTGATTTAATAAATATAAAAAATAGCTCTGGTCTTTATCGGTATCATGCCCACGTGTAAGGTAGTACTTGTTATCCTGTTGGCGTATTCCTGCGTAATGACCGGTTGCAATTTTAGTGGCACCAAGCGACAGGGCATAATCAAGAAATGCTTTAAATTTAATTTCTTTATTGCAAAGCACATCCGGGTTGGGTGTGTGCCCGGCCTTGTATTCAGCCAGAAAATATTCAAATACGCGATCCCAATACTGATCAGCGAAATTTACACTATGTAATGTAACATTTAATTTGTCACAAACCGCCTGTGCGTCATGTAAATCCTGTTCCGCTGCACAATACTCATCAGTATCATCGGCTTCCCAGTTTTTCATAAATACAGCTTCCACGTCATGACCTTGTTGCAAAAGTAGCAGCAAGGCGACGGAGGAATCGACTCCGCCAGACAGGCCAACAATAATTTTACGGTTATTAGTAGACATAATTTTGCAGGATTGACAATGGGTAGTGGCTACCATCTATATAGTCATTCAATGATTGCTTCACAAGAGGTGAACGGTGTTCAAGATCCGTATTGTGAAAATCATTTGCAGATAACCAGTGCGTACGAATTATTTCCTTATCCAGTTTTGCATCAGTATGTTCTTTTATCGCTTCGCAGTAAAAACAAAAGCGTATATAAGTCGCGGCTTTGTCAGTTATCTGCAGCTGATAAATGCCGGACAGGAATTCCGGGCGAACATCCCAGCCAGTTTCTTCAAGACATTCCCGCACTACGGCTTCCGTGAGTGTCTCATGTAACTCAAGATGACCGGCAGGTTGATTTATAAAAACCTTGTTGTTTATCATTTCTTCGACAAACAGAAACCTGTCATTTTTTTTAACAATTGCAGCTACTGTAATATGGAGGGGCATAATGGATTATTTCCGTGAACCAAATTTAATGCAGCGATACTCACCTGGCGGGATATTGTCGATAGTGTATTCGGCCACAGCATAACGTATCAGACGTAATGTAGGGAAGTCGATATGCGCAGTCATACGACGAACTTGCCGATTTTTGCCTTCCGTGATCCTGATCTCGAGCCAGCTTGTCGGGATCGACAGTCGGGTACGAATAGGAGGGGTACGTGGCCATATATCCGGTTGTTCAATAATCCGAACTTTTGCAGGTCGGGTTAATCCATCTTTTAGATGCAGGCCGGTACGGAAAGCTGTCAAAGCCGATTCATCCGGAATACCTTCTACTTGCGCCCAATAGACTTTTTCTTTTTCAAATTTTGGGTTTGATATTCGCTGTTGTAGTTTACCATCATCAGTTAGCAGCAACAGACCCTCTGAATCCTTGTCGAGCCGGCCGGCCGGGTATATATTTTTTACCGGGATAAAATCGCTGAGGGTTTGCGCGCCACCACAGTCGGAGAATTGCGATACCACACCATAGGGTTTGTTGAACAGATAAATATTTGTCATGTTTTGTCGGTATATCAAAGTCACAAATGTTATCATGATTATTATAAAAAGGTATTATTCCATATGGAATCGGTAGATGAAATTACGTAGACGGTATGCCCCGGTATGAAATATGGCCTGAGTAGTCTGGGAGGAAGATTTGTATGGGTTACACTAGCCATACTCGCGCTTTTGATGGCTATAACAATATATTCTGATCTTTTGGTAGGAAAATCTGTCAGGACAGGCCTGGCTACGATCGAACAAAATTCCGCAATGAATCGCAGGCTGGCTATTTTAAAGCGTAGTCTGCAAAATATTGAAACCAGTTTGTTTCAACACGCTTCATTTCTTGATGCGAGTTCAGAAAAAATTACCAATGATCAAGTCAAAGTATTTGTCGATACCTTGAAAGAATTAGATCAGGCTGCGCCTGGCAGTATTATCGCGAGTTTACGAGGTGAAATAAATCAGATTCAGAATGAATTCTCTGTGCTACAGAAAGTTTGCGAGGAATATTTCGCTATTATGAGAAATGTGGAAACACGTTTTCCGGGCATGCCTTATTTGCTGCAGTATCTTGAACCAAATAACAGAAAATTCTCCCAGGCAGTTATATTGGCGCTTGACGAAGCTGAACTAACTGACGCGCAACTTAAAAAACTCGAACGTAAACAGTATGAAGTGATTCGTTTGTTTCAGGAAATCCGCTACGCATGGTCACAGCAGGTTAGCTGGTTGCGAATAACTGTTGCCAACAGAATGGGTGCGTTCGGTGACCCAGTTAGTTCAATGAAAACAAATCTTAACAACCGTAATATCTTCGCTAGTGAAGTAAAAAAACTGTTGGTAAAACTGGACCTTCTTGCAAAGCTGGGCGAATTGGGACTGCAACAAAGAGAGTCACTTGAGATGATGCATGAGGCCGCAGATGCATACGAAGAAAATTTTGATGCTGCCATCAAAATCTATTTATCACCAAACTGGCGAGCTGATGTAACCTTGATGGAGGAAAAAATACTACCTTCAATAAATCGGCTTAATATCACTATTGGCTCGCTCGACAAGATTATTAATGATGATTTATCACAAAGTATTTCAAAGTCATACGGCATCTCAGAATTACTGTCTAATTATATCTGGATTTTCTTTGGTGGTATGTTGCTGGTGATGGGGCTTGGATTTTATGTGTTTAATTCAGCAATCCGTAAGCCGGTTCTTGAAATCGCGACTGCTATGCAGGCCGAAGCACGTGGCGAACGTTATACGCCACGCATTGATGAGCAATTGCATGAAGTTCGTCTGCTGCGTCTGGCATTTTTTGGTATGCAAGAACAGGTACATCAAAGACAACAACGTATCGAAACCATCCTGAACAACGCAGCAGAAGGGATTATTACGTTTGATTCTGATGGTATGATTGAGTCATTTAATAATGCAGCTGAGAAATTATTTGGCTACTCGCGCAGTGAAATGATAGGAAATTACATCACAACCATCATTCCTGAAATTTCCAAAAACGAAGTATATAATTTTATACAACTGCTGCTGACAAAAAATCGCGGCAATGTCACCCGGGATATAGAATTGCTTGCCAAACACAAGGATGAAACACGCTTCCCCTTGTCAATTAAGATAAGCGATATGGAGCTGGGCAATAAAACATTATATATCGCGATGATAGACGATATTAGCGAAAGAAAAGCTATTCTAGAGAACCTGAAGCATCTTGCCGAGCATGACTCATTAACTGGATTATATAACCGGCAATTTTTCATGGAAGAACTGTCACGTGCTATTGCCATTGCGCACAGAGAAAACAGCTATCACTCAGCATGTATATATATGGATTTGGATAATTTTAAATATATTAACGATACCCTTGGCCACATGGCAGGCGATCGGCTGTTGATTGAAATTTCCAATCTTATATCGCAACGAACTCGCAAGAGTGATTTACTGGCAAGACTCGGCGGCGATGAATTTGCCATGTATTTTTATAATGTGACAAAAAAACAGATTCTGGCCATTGCTGAAGAATATCGTCAAGCCATTTCGAATTTTAAATTTATTCAGGATGGCATGACCTATACGGCGGCCTGTTCACTTGGCATTGCAATTTTAACACCGGAAATATCTGACAAGGAAGAATTGCTGGCGCACGCGGATATTGCCTGCCATGTTGCGAAACGTAATGGACGTAACAATGTGCATCTCTACGAACTGGCTGACAAGGAAAGAATTGACAATATCCATACAGACATGGGGTGGTCACAAAAAATCAAGGATGCAATCGACCAGGACACGTTTGTATTTGCAACGCAACAAGTACGCAATATCGCAACAAATGAAATTCATGCGCATGAAGTTTTATTACGGATGCGTGAGCAAGATGGCAATCTTATCATGCCCAGCGGCTTCCTTGGTTCAGCAGAAAGATTCGGACTGGTGGTCGAGGTTGACAATTGGGTAATCAATCATGCGTGTTCTTTATTGAAAAAATTTAAAATGAACGATCCTTCCGCACGGTTTACGATAAATTTGTCTGCCAAGTCGATTGGTAAGGCTGAAGTATTAGAAGCAATTCAGGCGGCGATACAAACTTATAAACTACAACCGGAAGATATTGTATTTGAAGTTACAGAAGATGTCGCAATATCTGATTTTCCGAATGCGATACAATTTCTGAACAAGGTGCGTGCATTGGGATGTAAAACTGCGCTGGATGATTTTGGGGCAGGCTACAGTTCATTTTCTTATTTGAAAGAGTTTCCGGTTGATTACGTTAAAATAGATGGTTCGTTTATATTAAATATCGAACATGACAAATTGAACCAGGCCCTGGTAAAGGCAATGAATGACGTTTGCCACACCCTGAATAAAAAAACCATTGCGGAGTTCGTCGAAAATGACGCGGCGCTAAAATTATTGACTGAAATTGGTGTTGATTACGCGCAGGGATTTATTATTGAACGTCCACACCTGCAGCAAGTGTGATGCTGATTGTTATAATTTTTAATCATTAGTTATCCTGAACGTACCTGGAGAATCCAGTACGATAGAAGTGGAGATATGTGCGAATCGGGTTTAGTGGGCGGTTTCTGGTGTTTCGGATAGTGCGCCAGTTGGCTTAATATCCACCGCATGCAGACCCTTGGGGCCTTCCGTAAACTCAAATTCTACCTTTTGGCCTTTTTTCAACGTCTTGTAGCCTTCCATGGTGATTGCAGAGAAATGGGCAAAAATATCTTCACCACCATTTTCCGGGGCTATAAATCCATAGCCTTTTGCGTTACTGAACCACTTTACCACTCCATTAGCTGACATACTTCCCAGCCTCCTTAATCTCTTCTGTAACATAAGAAATTGAATTACAACCCTTTTGTTGTCTTGTCAAAATAATGACGAAACATTCATCAGCTGTTGTAACACACTAAATATAGACAATTTTCGTGAAAATTCAGCTTGAATTTATGAATTTTGAGCATATTAATTGTGTATAAGGTTTCCCTCATATTTGACGATTAACAGGCCAAAATTTCGTTACAATAGCCACATGACAAACCACGATGACGACAAGCAGTCGCAGGACGGCAATACCGGTTTAGCACTTGAAGAGGCCAAACCGAAAATAAAACGTCCCCCGATGTATAAAGTTATTCTGATAAATGACGATTACACTCCTATGGAGTTCGTTGTTCATGTGCTGGAGTACTTTTTTAAAATGAATCGTCAGGCCGCTACACACGTAATGTTATCTGTCCATACCCAGGGCAAGGGACTGTGTGGCGTCTTTACACGCGATATCGCTGAAACAAAAGTTGCGCAGGTTAACGATTATTCCCGTCAACACGAGCACCCTTTGATGTGCACTATGGAAGCAGACAGTTGAGGAGAGAGCGTCATCATGCTTAGTCGAGAATTGGAAGACTCGTTAAACAAAGCGTTTAAAGAAGCGCGGGCAAAAAATCACGAGTTTATGACAGTAGAGCATCTGCTGTTGGCATTAATAGAAAATGGTGGCGTGCAGGATGTGCTGCGAGCCTGCGGATCGAATATCGATGCGCTGCGAAAAGATCTCACCATGTTCGTAAACGAAACTACACCATTGTTACCCGATGATGATGAACGAGACACGCAACCTACCTTGGGATTCCAGCGTGTACTTCAGCGTGCTGTATTCCATGTGCAGTCATCCGGCAAACAGGAAGTGAATGGGGTGAACGTACTGGTTGCTATTTTCAGCGAGCAGGAATCCCAGGCAGTTTATTTTCTGAAGAAGCAGGATATATCCCGACTGGAAGTGGTGAATTATATCTCACACGGCATTTCCAAAGTTCAGGAAAATGACCATGACGATATGGACATGGCTGGCGAAGAAGAACCAGCAGACAGTTCATCGAAAAATCCACTGACACAATTTGCCACCAATCTGAATGAACTGGCTGCACAAGGAAAAATTGATCCGCTCATTGGCCGCAAGGAAGAAGTCGATCGGACTATTCAGGTACTGTGTCGACGTCGTAAAAACAATCCATTATTTGTCGGTGAAGCGGGTGTAGGGAAAACTGCATTGGCAGAAGGTCTGGCCAAACGAATCATTGAAGGTGCAGTGCCGGATGTATTGAAAGACTACACCATCTACTCGCTCGATCTTGGAGCCTTGCTAGCCGGGACAAAATATCGTGGTGATTTTGAAAAGCGTCTCAAAGCTGTATTGGGTCAATTGAAAAAAGAAGAGCATTCAGTACTGTTTATTGATGAAATTCATACCATCATTGGCGCAGGTGCCGCTTCGGGCGGCGCTATGGACGCATCCAATCTGATCAAGCCTGTTTTAGCCAATAGTGATCTCAAGTGTATTGGTTCAACGACTTACCAGGAGTATCGCGGTATTTTTGAAAAAGATCGCGCACTGGCAAGACGTTTCCAGAAAATTGATGTGGTTGAGCCGACGATTGACGAATGTGTACAGATCTTGGAAGGTTTGAAGTCACGGTTCGAAAAACACCACGAAGTGCGTTATACCCATCAGGCGGTACGGACAGCGGCCGAGTTATCTGCACGATATATAACAGACCGACATTTGCCGGATAAAGCCATTGATGTGATAGATGAGGCCGGTGCCAATCAGAAGTTATTGCCACCGTCGAAACGCAAAAAAGTTATTGGCGTGAAAGATATTGAAATGATCGTATCGAAAATTGCGCGTATTCCTTCACAAACTGTTTCAAGTGATGACAAGGAAGTATTGCGTAATCTGGAACGTAATCTGAAGCTGGTGATCTATGGCCAGGATGATGCTATTGATACCCTGTCCAGTGCGATTAAACTGGCTCGTGCCGGACTTGGTGTAGAACAAAAACCAATCGGTTCATTCCTGTTTGCTGGACCAACCGGTGTGGGTAAAACCGAAGTAACACGCCAGCTTGCCAAGATTATGGGTATCGAGCTGGTACGGTTTGATATGTCAGAGTACATGGAACGCCATACTGTTTCACGATTGATTGGTGCGCCCCCGGGCTACGTCGGTTTTGATCAGGGCGGTTTGCTGACAGAAGCGGTTACCAAAAATCCACATGCTGTTTTATTGCTGGATGAAATTGAAAAAGCACACCCGGAAGTCTTCAATCTGTTACTTCAGGTAATGGACCACGGCACACTCACCGACAACAATGGACGCAAGGCAGATTTCCGCAATGTCATCATTGTCATGACGACAAATGCCGGTGCAGATACCTTGAGTCGTTCATCAATCGGTTTCCGTACACAAGACCATACAAGCGATGGAATGGAAGCGATCAAGAAAACATTCACGCCGGAATTCCGCAATCGACTGGATGCGGTCATACAGTTTGGCCAATTAGGTCCGGATGTCATTGGTCGTGTTGTCGACAAGTTCATTTTTGAACTGGAAAGCCAGCTGCAAATCAAGCATGTCACCTTGTCACTGGATGACGAAGCACGTACCTGGTTGGCAATGCGCGGTTATGATCCGAAGATGGGCGCACGCCCAATGGCGCGTGTCATTCAGGAGCACATCAAACGGCCATTGGCTGAAGAGCTGTTATTCGGCAGACTTGCGCAGGGTGGCGAAATTCATATCCATGTAGAAGATGACGCGCTGAAGTTTGACATCAAAAGCAAGCAAGAACTCGCGGTAAGCTGATGTTGCTACCAGCGCGTTTCTTCCTGAAAAATATTGCGTAATAAAGCTTTATTTGCCGCGGAAAACGATGCGACCTTTGCTGAGATCATAGGGTGTTAACTGGACAGTTACCTTGTCACCCGTGAGGATTCGAATGTAATTTTTACGCATTTTTCCCGAGATATGTGCCGTCACAATGTGGCCATTATCCAGTTCAACGCGAAACATGGTATTCGGCAGCGTTTCTGCAACCGTGCCTTCCATTTCAATGTGTTCTTCTTTTGCCATACTACCTACTGCTGTTTTTTAACCAGCGCGAATAATGCCTTAACTGGGCAAAATATGCAAAGCCAGACGGCACAAAACACCGAATGTCACATGATTATGTGGAAAATATACAGCTGTGGTGACGACTTATACGGCCACTGCATGTTGCCAGTCGACAGGTGACCAGGCGAGATGGGGTTGTTTGGTGTCAGAGGTGAGGATGATTTCCATGCCTAGAAAAAGTGTCATGTCACCCAGGTCATGAATGGCTGCAAGTTCCTGCTGTAAACAACTGAAATGATTATTGTTAAGGTAAATGACATTGGCTCTATAGCCATGGCGTTTTTCAAATTGACGAGCAAGTTGATAAAGGAAGCTTAACATGAGTTCTCCTTTTGCCTGAGGCTCATAAACTGTTAAATATTAGATGCCATTTGTTACAACAAGTTTCCATGACAGTCACATATTCTGTATCGGCCTGACAAAATAGAAGTTAATGCCTAAAAGTTCGCGCGCGTGCTTGAAATTTGTAAATTGTATAATTAGCAGACAACGCTTGTTGTAGCGGTTTGCTTAAGTGATGATATATCTGGCGGCGTGTTATGCCATCGTGCCTGATAGAAATATTGCAATGGCGCGAAGCGATTTTTGTAGATCATTTTATCCGAGAGTGGGTTCCAGAAACCAAGGTATAACCAGTCAAGTTGTTGCGCCTGGCATATTGCGATTTGTTGCAAAATGGCAAACGTACCCAGACTACGTTCGGGTAATAGTGGTTCATAGAAAGTGTATACGGCGGATAGCCCGCGAAGCAGTTTGTCAGTGATCGCTACAGCGACCATCTCATCATCCAGATAACATTCATACAAGGTTGTGTGTGTCCAGTTCTCACCAAGTAATGCATGATAGGTGTCGGTGCATTTTGGATCCATACCGCCCTGCGGATGACGAATGGCAAGATAGCGACTGTACAGATCAAAATGTTTCTGTTGAAACCCATTCTCATTTTTATAAACAACCAGATCACGATTGGATTTCAGTGTGCGACGTTGATTGCGTGAAATAGTAAAATTATTTATATCAAGCCGCACCGGGATACAGGCGTGACAACTTCCGCAATGTGGGCGATAGAGCAGATTGCCACTGCGACGGAATCCCATGTCCATGAGGTTTTGATACTTGTTGGCAGACAGTGTTGTATAGGGATCGATAAACAAGGTGGTTGCTTGCTCGTTCTCTAAGTAGCCACACGCATGCGGGTGGCTTAAATAAAAATTGAATTCCGACACAGTAGTATCCCTGTTTGCGTTCGGGTTATGTTTGTGTGCTGCCGTTTAATTAAAAACTAGACGGTTCTCTGTCAATTGTCCACTTGCCGGTAGTATCTGGATAATTTAACGTGCGTTGCAATTCAGGGATAAATTGTTGGCGCGGGATAGATTTTGTTCCAAATTGTGCTAGGTGAGGTGTAGGAATTTGACAATCAATGAACGAGAATTCCCGCATTTGCAGATGTTTTACCAGATATGCTAAAGATACTTTTGATGCGTCAGTTGCGAGCGAAAACATCGATTCACCAAAAAACGCTTTCCCAAGTGACAATCCATACAAGCCACCAACAAGTTTTTCGTCGTGCCAGCATTCAATCGAATGTGCATAGCCTGCATCGTGCAAGTCTGTATAAGCCTCTGTCATGGCCGCTGTGATCCAGGTGGATTGATCATGTGCACGATTTTGTCCGCAATGTAATATGACCTCACTAAATGCCGTGTCGAGTGTGACTATATAGCCTTTGTTGTGAATGGATTTTTTCAGGCTCCGCGAACAGATAAATTCATTTATGTATAACACCGCACGAGGATCAGGTGACCACCAGAGTATGGGTTGTCCATCTGAATACCAGGGAAAAATTCCATGTCGGTAAGCAGCGAGCAATCGTTGTCTTGATAAATCTCCACCCACAGCGAGAAGTCCATCGGGCTCGGTGAGTGCAAGTTCTACCGGTGGAAACAGTTCCGCACGGTCAGGATCCAGTAAAAACGGGCCGGTTGTCTGGTGCTTCATGAGCTGACGGGCAGGGTACTGTCTGTTTGTTTGAAAGGTGAGAGTTGCATGAGTTGTTTTTTATAGGTTTGCAAATCCTGTATTTCTCGCAATAAATAATTTTCGATTATATCTTTAAATTGTGGATGCGCAATCCAGTGCGCAGACCAGGTTGAGGTGGGCAAGAATCCACGACTGATTTTATGCTCACCCTGAGCACCAGGTTCGAAATTTTTGAGTCCGTGTGTAATACAATAATCGAGGCCCTGATAATAACAAAGTTCAAAATGCAAATTATTGAACGTTTGATTACAACCCCAGTAGCGACCGTACAAGGTTTCGGTACCTTTTATAAAAAATGAAGCGGCAACATAGTTTGTGTTTGTGCTGGCATGACTGGCGAAACCTACCAAAATATCGTCCGGCATGCTTTCGCCAATGGATTCAAAAAAATCGTGCGATAAGGTTGCAGTTCCCCATTTTTCTGCAAATGTGCCTGCATAAAAATTATATAAATCATGCCAGTCACTGGATGTCATCTCCTGACCGGACTTTAACTCCAGCCTGATATCTTGCTCCACTACTTTACGTCGTTCGCGTTTCACATTTTTTCGGTGCTTGCTGTTAAAAAAAGTCAGGTAGTGATCAAATGATTCGTATCCCAGGTTGTGCCAGTGATATTGTATTCCCATGCGCAACAGCAAATTTTCTTGTTGCAGTATATTTGTGTCCTCAGTATCGGTAAATAACCAATGCAGTGAAGATACGCCTAATGATTGGGCGTGGCGAATTGAAAACTGAATGAGTTTGCTCGCGGTATCTGTTGGCGCATCGGGATGTATAAACAGTCGTTTTCCGGTAGCAGGTGTGTAAGGCATCGACACAACCAGTTTCGGATAATACTGCAAGCCAGATCGCTCATAGGCATCAGCCCATGCCATATCAAAAACAAATTCGCCATAGGAGTTGTCTTTAATATACATCGGTACAGCACCGATAAGCTGCTGCTTTTCATCACGCATAATGATGTGTTGCGGATACCAGCCGTATGTCTGGCAACAGCCATAAGTCTCTAATGCATCAAGAAATTCATATTTGGCAAAGGGGTGGTCTGGATCGATTAAGGCATTCCATTCATCGCGATTAACTAAATGCAGCTTGTCGATGACCTGAATTGCCATGTTAATTACTACAGTGGTAGGTGTGGATAATGTAATATTTGGCGGACACACCAGTGTCCGCCATGAGTTGACACGTTATTTATTTGCCAAACTATCAAGATAACGTTCTGCATCAAGTGCTGCCATACAACCGGAACCGGCCGAGGTGATTGCCTGGCGATACATATGATCGGCAACGTCGCCGGCGGCAAACACGCCTGGTACGCTGGTCGCTGTTGCGTTGCCCGCGGTGCCACTTTGCACTTTTAAATAACCGTGTTCCATATCTAACTGGCCTGCAAAAATATCGGTATTGGGTTTGTGGCCAATGGCAATAAACACACCCATTAATTGAATCTCTTTTGTGCTACCATCTTGTGTATTCTTGATTCGCACACCGGTTACACCACTTGCATCACCGAGAACTTCATCAATTTCATGATGCCATTCAATCGTGACGTTTCCGGATTTTGATTTTTCAATCAGCTGCTCGGAGAGAATTTTTTCAGAACGGAATTTATCGCGGCGGTGTATCACGGTAACGTGCTTGGCGATATTGGATAAATACAGGGCTTCTTCAACAGCCGTATTGCCACCACCAACGACCGCGACATCCTGATTTTTGTAAAAGAATCCGTCGCAGGTTGCACAACCAGACACACCGCGACCCTTGAATGCTTCTTCTGAATCGATGCCGAGATACATGGCCGAAGCGCCTGTTGCAACAATCAGGGCATCACACGTGTAGGTACCGTTATCACCGGTTAAGGTAAAGGGTTTGCTTTTTAAATCCACTTTATTGATGTGGTCAAAAATAACTTCGGTATTAAACCGCTCGGCGTGTTTTTGCATGCGTTCCATGAGCGCTGGGCCCTGCAGACCTTCCACATCACCTGGCCAGTTGTCGACTTCAGTCGTTGTCATTAATTGACCGCCTTGTTCCATGCCGGTGATGACAACGGGATTTAGATTGGCGCGGGCGCCATAAACGGCGGCTGTATAACCAGCCGGGCCCGACCCAAGAATTAATAATCGACAATGTTTTGTCTCGCTCATGCTATCTCCTAACGACGTTGTATATAAAACGGTAAACCTTTATCTAGTTACGATGTCGGACAGAATCAAGTCCACTCAGTTCATAAAAGGGTTCAAGAAAGCGGTTCTCAAACGTTTATGTATCAATGTATATCGCCGCACAAAAGCAATGAATTTGTGGATGAGACAGAAAAGAGTGAATTCAGTGACAACGCAATAACTCGACTATCATAGGTAAAGCAGGAGCAGGGGTAAAGCATTATGAAAATCGGTATACCACAGGAAATAAAACAAAATGAAGCACGTGTCGCGCTGATACCGTATGCCGTAGCAGAACTGGTCAATGCCGGGCATGAAGTCCTGATTGCAGCGGGTGCCGGTTTGGCAAGTGGTTATAGCGATTCTGACTACCGCGCGGTAGGGGCACAAATAGTACCGCAAAGCCGCTTAGTGTATGAACAAGCTGAGCTCATCATCAAGGTAAAAGAACCCATTGATGACGAGCTCGATTGGCTACAATCTCACCACACTTTGTTTTCATTTTTACATTTGGCGGCTTTGCCTGCACTGTTGCAGCGTTTAACAGACGTTGGATTAACTGCAATAGGTTTTGAAACCGTCATGGTGGAGGGCAGGTTGCCGCTGTTAGCGCCCATGAGTGAAATTGCGGGGCGCATAGCTGCGCAATACGGCGCTACGCTCCTGTATGGGCAGAATCATGGTCGGGGTGTGTTGCTGGGCGGGATTGCTGGCACAGATCGCGGTAATGTGGTGGTAATTGGTGCCGGTATGGCCGGTTCACAAGCCGCAATAACATGCGCTGGCTTGGGTGCAAATGTCAGCGTGTTCGACGTAAATCAAGTACGTTTGACACAATTACACGCGCAATATGCGAATATAACGACATATTACGCTTACCCCGAGCATATTCAGGAAGCCGCCATTGCTGCTGACATGGTGATCGGGGCGGTATTAATTCCCGGTGCCCGTGCTCCCAACGTAGTTACAGAATCGACAGTGACAAAAATGCAAAAGGGCAGTGTTTTGCTTGATATCTCAATAGATCAGGGTGGCTGTATGGAAACTATCAGGCCGACCACTTATTCAGAACCGACATATATTTTGCACGATGTAGTGCATTTTGCTGTGACGAATATCCCCGGCGCGGTACCGCGAACAGCCTCACAGGCCTTGTCGCACGCAATATTACCGTATGCCAAGGTGCTGGCATCTGCAAATTGGATTCAAAATGAACAACTTAAGTCCGGTATCAATGTCCAACATGGACATATTGTCCACCCCGCATTACAAAATATAACTTGACGTTCTGTATAATTCTTTATATATTTTAATAAGTTATTTTGACTTATTAATAAATAAGATTAGCTTCTGGAGAGCAGATTTTGGCACAAGCGAAAATTAAGACATCTGCACCGGCTATCAGCCACCACCTGCAGCGTGGTCTACGTGAAGCGGCATTATTCATTTGCGGTTTTACCGCCTTGTATCTGGTGATCGCCTTATCCAGTTACCATCCGGGCGACCCTGGCTGGTCACGAAGCGGGGCATTGCACGGTTCAATAGCAAATTTGGGTGGTCCGACCGGTGCCTGGTTTGCTGATATCTTCCTGAATTTATTCGGTTATTTGGCTTATTTGTTTCCTGTTATGATAGCCTATGCCGGCTACCTGCTATACAGCGATGCGAGAAATGATCGTGCCACTGACCATCGTGCATTGTTAATTCGTAGTATCGGTTTCCTGATCACCCTTATTTCAGGTTGTGCTTTGGCCAGCCTGCACGATAAAAGTCTCTACTCCAGTTTACCGGTAAACGCTGGCGGTATTCTCGGGGATGTTGTCGGTAAGTTGATGGAACAGGGGTTTCATTTTCTTGGCGCAACCATTCTGCTCTTGGCGCTCTTCTTGAGCGGATTTACCTTGTTCAGTAACTTGTCCTGGTTTCGGATTATGGATTCAACCGGCGCGCTAACCTTAACTGTCATCGATAAGACCTGGGCGTTTTTATCAGATGGCCTGGATTCGGTAAAACGTCTGGTTACCTATTTACGTAACAAGCTTGCTGCGAAACAGGAAAGTCGTCTGGAACGTAAGCTTGAAATTGCGCGCAACGAACCAAGCTTGAACCACATTCCTCCGCTAATTCGCAAAAAACCGGTTATTAAACAGCGTGTTAGCAAACCTAAAATCAGTGCGCGAGTTGAAATTGAACGGCAGGTGCCGCTATTTGCGACACAACCGAATACCAAGCTGCCACCCTTGTCTTTACTGGACGAATCAGTATCCAGCCCACATCGACTGACAAAAGAATCACTCGAAGCGATGTCGCGACTGGTGGAAATGAAACTGGCTGATTTTGGCATTAGTGTTGAAGTGGTCTCGGTGCATCCGGGACCGGTGATTACCCGTTTTGAAATTCAACCGGCAGCAGGTATAAAAGTCAGTCAAATCAGTAACCTGGCGAAAGATATTGCACGTTCATTGTCGGCAATCAGCGTCCGGGTTGTTGAGGTTATTCCAGGAAAAGATACCATCGGTATTGAGATCCCGAATGAAAATCGGGAAATCGTCCGTCTCAGCGAAACCTTGAAGTCCGCGGCTTTTGCCGATGCAAAATCACCTCTGACCCTGGCCTTGGGTAAAGACATCAGCGGGATACCGGTTGTCGCCGATTTGGGCCGCATGCCACACCTGCTTGTTGCCGGCACCACCGGTGCTGGTAAATCTGTGGCCCTGAACGCGATGATTTTAAGCATTTTATACAATGCTACCCCAAACGAAGTACGTCTGATTATGATCGATCCGAAGATGCTGGAATTGTCCGTCTATGATGGCATTCCACACTTACTGGCGCCTGTCGTGACAGATATGAAAGAAGCCAATAACGCCTTACGCTGGTGTGTGGCAGAAATGGAAAGCCGCTACAAGCTGATGTCAGCTCTTAAGGTACGTAACCTGGCGGGCTATAACCGTAAGGTACAGGACGCGAAATTGGCCGGTAAGCCCATTACCGATCCATTCCATCCGGTAGAAAGCCTGAAGCCGGCTGACGAATTACAACCCTATCCAAGCATCGTCGTAGTCATCGATGAGCTGGCCGACATGATGATGGTGGTGGGAAAGAAGGTTGAGGAAACCATTGCCCGTCTTGCGCAAAAAGCACGTGCGGCTGGAATTCATCTTATTCTTGCTACACAACGACCTTCGGTGGATGTATTAACAGGCCTGATTAAAGCCAATATTCCGACCCGCATAGCATTCCAGGTGTCATCAAAAGTCGATTCACGCACTATTCTGGATCAGATGGGGGCAGAATCCCTGTTGGGCCATGGTGATATGCTATATCTGCCACCCGGTACAGCTGTGCCGACACGGGTGCATGGCGCATTTGTTGATGACCACGAGGTTCACCGGGTTGTCGATGAACTCAAAAAACAGGGCAAACCTCAGTACGAACAGGCCATATTAGACGGTCCGGCAGATTCTGCTGATGGCCTGCCTACCATTACCGCGGATGATGTTGAAGACGACCCGTTGTACGATCAGGCGGTGCGTATTGTGACTGAAACCCGCAAAGCTTCCATATCCGGTATCCAGCGACGCCTGAAAATCGGTTACAATCGAGCTGCACGTATGGTGGAAGCAATGGAGCATATCGGCCTTGTCGGCCCGTTGGAAAGTAACGGGACGCGTGAAGTCCTGGCGCCACCACCTGTTGAAGTGTAATTTACACTCGATTCACTTAATAAATAAGCGGTAGTTATGTTCACAAAATGTTATTTGTCAGCATGTTATTTCGTGCTGATATTTGTTTCTGTTCCGACTGTTTTTGCAAACCCATCTGCTGACTCGCTGGTTGAACAATTTAAAAGTGTCAAAACATTCAAGGCAGACTTCAAACAAACTGTCACCAACAAGCAAGCGGGTAGCAAGGAGCAAACCAGCGGCAGCATTGTATTAAAAGGTGAAAAATTATTTCGCCTCGAATATCTGCGTCCTTACAAACAGATTTATGTTGCTGATGGCAAATACATGTGGTTTTACGACGAAGATCTGGAGCAGGTGACGGTACGGCTGCAAAATGACAAGATGTCTGATACACCCGCGTTGATTCTCAGTCAACCGGAGCGATTTATAAAACAGTATCAGGTAACCCGGGTACAAGAAGCAGGTGATGACGTGTATACGCTCTTCACAACATCTGAACAAACAGCATTTGATAAAATATATTTGCGCTTCAGAAATAACAAATTGCTGCGAATGACCATGTATGACAATTTTGGTTCTGAAACCCGACTGGATTTTACTAATCTGCACTACAACATGGCAACAAACGACGACACCTTTAAGTTTATTACACCCAAAGGTGTGGATGTCATCAGACAATTTCCTGAAGCAGGCAATGAAACAGAATAACGACTTATTCGCTTCTACCGCGCATGCCAAATTTCAACCGCTCGCCGATCAGCTTCGCCCCACCACATTAAATGAATTCTTTGGCCAACAACATATCCTGGGTCAGGATAAACCATTACGCGTTGCGATTGAGTCCGGCAAGCTACATTCAATGATCCTGTGGGGTCCCCCTGGCACAGGCAAGACAACACTGGCAAGATTGATTGCAAATTATTGCAAGGCAGATTTTATCACCCTATCTGCCGTATTATCCGGTGTAAAAGACATTCGCGAGGCAGTTCAGGAAGCAAAGCTGAACCAGCAGCAAGGGCGCGCAACTATTTTATTTGTTGATGAAGTGCATCGATTCAATAAAGCACAGCAAGACGCATTTTTACCGCATGTCGAAAATGGCACCTTTACCTTTATTGGTGCAACGACCGAGAATCCGTCATTCGAATTAAACAATGCATTATTGTCACGTGCACGCGTGTATGTTTTGCAGTCACTAGGACATGAAGAATTAAAAACCATTTTCGATCGTGCGGTCTCAAAACCGGTCAGTGGTCTTGGCGACAGGAAACTTACTATTGACGCAGCGCTACGCGATAATATTATTCGTGTCGCCGATGGCGATGCACGGCGCATGCTGAATTTGCTGGAGATTGCTGCAGATTTTACAGATAAAGACGGTGTGGTCGATGCACAAAAAATTGAAGGCATACTGACGTACAATGGCCGTCGCTTCGATAATCAGGGCGAAGCCTTTTACGATCAAATTTCGGCACTACACAAATCAGTTCGTGGTTCATCTCCTGATGCCTCCTTGTACTGGTTTGCAAGAATGATCGATGGTGGCTGTGATCCATTATATATAGCACGCAGAGTCGTGCGCATGGCAAGTGAGGATATTGGTAATGCTGATCCACGCGCATTGCAAATCGCGCTGAATGCGTGGGATGTGCAGGAACGACTCGGTCATCCGGAAGGCGAGTTGGCCATTGCGCATGCCATTGTTTATTTGGCGAGCGCACCAAAAAGTAATGCTGTGTACAAGGCATTTAATCAGGTGATGCAGGATGTTAAACAACAATCCTCCCATGATGTACCATTGCACTTGCGTAATGCCCCCACCAAACTTATGAACGAATTAGGTTATGGTGAACGCTACCGCTATGCGCACGATGAACCGTATTCGTACGCAGCAGGGGAATTTTATTTCCCGGCGGATATGAAGCCAACGAATTATTATCAGCCGACACAAAATGGTCTGGAAATAAAAATTCGCGAACGTCTTGAATTTTTACGTAAACTCGATAACGAGGCGGCGAACAAAAAATGAATTTCACCTGGTCACATTTGTTGATTATAGGGTTGGGCGGTGCAATTGGCGCCATATTACGTTTTATATCATCCAATCTGATTCATTCAATCGCAGGGCGCGGGTTTCCCTATGGCACATTAAGTGTCAACGTCGTGGGTTCTTTTATAATGGGTTTGCTATATGTTTTTTTGTTGGAGCGTTCTGGGCTCTCGGAACAGTGGCGACTGTTTTTACTGGTCGGATTGCTCGGCGCATTGACGACGTTTTCCACCTTTTCGATAGAAACGTTAAATCTTATTGAAAACAGGGAACTCATTAAGGCGGTTCTCAACGTATTACTAAATGTTGTATTATGTATCGCGGGTACCTGGTTAGGTGTATTGCTTGGGAGAACAGGATGACGACCGACACAAATGTTAATAACGCCGATAATGCTGTCACTGTGGTACGTGTCTATTTGACTGAAGGTGAAGCACAGCTTAAAGCACTTTTAAAACGTTTGCGAGACTGGGAAAAACTCAAAGGCGTGACTGTTTTTCGTGGTATATCCGGATTTGGTGAATCCGGTGTAATCCATAATACCAGCATTGTTGATCTGACTCTGGATTTACCTATTGTTGTTGAATTTTTTGATTCTCCACAAAAAATTACTGAAATTATCGAACATCTCAATACCTTTATAAAACCCGGCCATATTGTAAAATGGTCTGCATCAACCAACTAAAATAATTTAAAAAGAAATTACATGCTTGATCCAAAATTATTACGCAGCGATATTGATACCTGTATTGCCAATCTGAAAAGACGTGGCTTTGAATTTGACAAGGCATTATTTGATTCGCTGGAGAATGAGCGCAAGTCCCTGCAAGTTGCCACGCAAGAGTTACAGAATCAACGCAACACACAATCCAAATTAATTGGACAGGCAAAAGCGAAAGGTGAAGATGTTGGCGCCATTATGGCCGAAGTTGGCAAGATTGGTTCGCAACTAAAACAGAATGAAGAACAATTAAAAGCAGTTTTAAACAAGCTTGATGATTTGTTGCTGGGTGTGCCGAATATTCCACATCAGTCAACACCCGACGGCAAGAATGAAGATGATAATGTTGAGATACGTAAATGGGGAAATCCAAAGGCGTATGAGTTTGTTGTTAAAGACCATGTCGATATTGGTGAGCAATTAGGCCAGCTGGATTTTGAGACAGCAGCAAAAATCACCGGATCTCGTTTTACTGTGATGAGTGGCAGTATTGCACGTATGCACCGTGCGTTAATTCAATACATGCTCGATCTGCATTCGCAACAGCACGGCTATACTGAGACTTATGTACCATTTATCGTGAACAAAGATAGTCTTCAAGGAACCGGACAACTTCCAAAATTTGAAGAAGATCTGTTTAAAGTGCGCCATGAAAATGATTATTACCTGATACCCACCGCAGAAGTGCCGGTGACAAACATTGTGCGCGATACCATTATTGATGCGGATTACATGCCGCGTAAATATGTCTGTCATACTCCCTGTTTTCGCAGTGAGGCAGGCTCCTATGGGAAAGATACGCGCGGACTGATTCGGCAGCATCAGTTTGAAAAAGTGGAACTGGTGCAAATCGTCAAGCCCGAAGACTCTTATGCCGCATTGGAAGAACTAACCGGTCATGCAGAAAAAGTATTGCAAGAACTGGAGCTGCCATACCGCGTTGTCAGCTTGTGTACTGGTGACATCGGATTTTCTTCAGCCAAGACCTATGATCTGGAAGTCTGGCTACCAGCCCAAAATACATACCGTGAGATATCCTCATGCAGTAACTTTGAAGCATTTCAGGCCAGACGAATGAAAGCGCGTTATCGTAACAGTGAAGGTAAACCGGAGCTGGTGCATACCGTGAACGGCTCGGGACTGGCAGTAGGGAGGACGTTGGTTGCGATTCTTGAAAACTATCAACAACAAGATGGCAGCGTCGTTGTGCCAAAAGTGTTGCGACGCTATATGAATGATCTGGAAATAATTCGCTAGATTATTTTTTTACCATCAAAATCAAAAGAATAACAAATCCAATAACAGCAATGATTGGTATTATTGCACCTTGCCAGTCTTTAGCTGTGCCTTTTGGTGCGTGTTTCATTGCATGACGCATACGCGGAAATATAAATACAAGCATGGCCAATATAAAAAGAGCCGAGCCTATTTTTATCCAGTCCATAATATTCTCTTTTTTAAGTTAGTCGAATAAGAAAAGCCCCGGATGTCCGGGGCTTTAACTGAAAATTTACTACCAGTCATTAGTCATCATTGAAAATTCCGAGTATATGCAGCAATGCTGTAAATATATTCAGAATAGACAAGAATAAACTTGCGGTTGCCATGATGTAGTTGGTTTGCCCGCCATGAATAATTTGTGATGTTTCATAGAGAATAAACCCACTCATAATCATGATGACTACCGCACTGACTGCCAGATGTAATGCCGGAATTTGCAGGAAGATATTTGCCAATGCCGCGAGTAATACGACAAACATGCCGACCATCAGGAATGCCGCCATAAAGCTGAAGTCTTTACGTGTTGTTAGTGCATAGCCAGACAAGCCCAGGAAAATTACCCCGGTACCACCCAGAGCAGTTGTAACGATAGAAGGGTTAACCGCAAGATAGTAATTAAGGATAGGACCTAGCCCAAGACCTAGCAGACCAGTGAATGCAAAAACGACCGGGATGCCTGCCGCGGAATTAGCTGTGCGAGGCAGTACTAACCATAGTAGTGCAATTGCGACAATGTTAGCAACCAGAGCAAAGCCATGTGAAATTTGCATCGTCACACCAATAAACGCTGCAAGTGCAGCAAATGCCAGTGTCATCGATAATAAAATATAGGTATTTCGAATGACCTTGTTAGTCGACAAAACAGAGCTGGAACCACGTGCAAGTGTTTGTTGATTGTCAAACATTTCCTCTTTACCTCGGTTTAAATTCAGTTAGTTAATAGACATCAGCATACCGTATTCAGTTCCAAGATCAAGCGCTTTAACATGCTCTAAAACCTTGAATTTTACGCGGTTTACTCTGGAAATCCGCAAAAACTTCCTGTATGCTCCCGTGCCTTCGCTACGGTGTAATCATATACAGATAATGCGTTTTATTTTTAGAATTTCAAGCGCCGAGTGAAAATTTCAAGCAATCCGGAGAGCTGGCAGAGTGGTCGAATGCGGCGGTCTTGAAAACCGTTGAGGGTAATACCTCCGGGGGTTCGAATCCCTCGCTCTCCGCCAGTTTTACAGGGCAATTCTTGCAGGTACCTCATAACCATTTAAACTCCAAATTACTACCATTAATCACCTTGTCCATTACAAGAGGATTGGTGCAGACTACAATCTACGCAATATCTGATATCCCCCATTAGATGTAAGTAACGTCTGACAATAGGAGACCAAGTCGTCCTACAGACGATACGCAGCCGTACCGCGTATGATTCAATTCATCAAGCGTACACAAGGTATACAAAGTTATGACATTTCTTTTTAAATCTGAATCAGAGTCAGAAAGACCAGGTTCATCAGCCTATCGACAACGCACGGAGCGATTTTTTCATGTCATGAATCTGGGGTGGTTTGTCTACACCCGGGAAGCGGATGCACTGGAAACCCAGCATGGGATTGAATTACGTGAAGGTGTTATCGGCCCATTTGAAACACGGAACCGAGCTGTTCAATTTCTACATGATCATCTTATATCGAACAAAGCGGATAGCTCTGGCGAATCCTGGCGTTACGAGTAGCATTTCCATAAGTATTTGTTATATATAAAGAATATATTCATCCCTTGACATTAATATGGTTCAGGGCATTGTCTTTTATGCATAAACTGGACTACACTGCGGGTCTTCTGGGTTCTCGCTGGGATAAGCAGCCAGTCCTTATAAAAACGGCAAGCACATACTAATAATGCATACAGTCAATATCATGCTCGTAGATGACCACGACCTGGTGCGCACGGGTATCAGGCGCCTTGTTAACGATGTGGAGGGCTTTAATGTGGTTGCTGAGGCATCCACGGGTGAAGAGGCAATTACACTTGCCCGTCAGTTAAGCGATCTTCATGTTGTGCTGATGGATATCAATATGCCGGGTATTGGTGGGCTCGAAGCGACCAAGAAACTCCTAAACCATAATCCCGAACTCAAAATCATTGGTGTCACCATGCACGATGATGACATTTTTCCACAAAGACTCCTGAAAGCTGGCGCAAAAGGGTATCTCACCAAAGGTTCGGCGATTGACGAAATCGTCCATGCCATTCGTGAGGTCATGGCCCATCGTCACTATATTTGCCCTGATATTGCACAACAGCTGGCGATAGCCCAGGCGTTACCAAAAGACGACTCGCCGTTTGAAAGCCTTTCAGAACGCGAGCTGCAAGTCATGCTGATGTTAATGTCAGGCGACAAGGTAAATAGCATTTCGAACAAACTCTCACTTTCACCGAAAACCATCTCAACCTACCGACATCGGTTGTATACAAAACTCGGTGTGCAAAACGATATGGAGCTGGCAAAAATGGTTATTCAGCACGGAATCGTCAGTCAGACTAAACATTAATAGTTTCATGTAAGTTATTGTTTTAATGAAAAAATCATGCTTTGATATCGACTGCAAAAGTTGCCCACGGTTAACAAAGCACTTCACCTCGTTACGTAAAAAATACCCGGATTACCACAATGCCCCGGTTGCACCATTCGGTGTGGCGCAGCCGAGGTTATTGATCGTTGGACTGGCGCCAGGGTTACACGGAGCAAATGCGACTGGTCGACCCTTTACAGGTGACTATGCCGGTATTCTGTTGTATGAAACATTGCATAAGTTTAAGTTTAGTAACCAGGCCAATGCGACAGCGCGTAATGATGGATTAAAATTATTCGACTGCCGCATCAGCAACGCAGTCAAATGCTTGCCACCGGAAAACAAACCGACAACTGAAGAAGTGAACAATTGCAACACCTACCTGGCTGCGGAATTAGCCACACTCAAGCCGGATACTATCGTGCTGGCTTTGGGCGGCATTTCGCACAAGGCTATCATCAAAGCATTTGGCTTAAAACAATCTGCATTCAAGTTTGCACACATGGCAGAGCACACATTACCCAACAAGCTTACACTCATCGATTCATATCACTGTAGTCGCTACAACACATCAACCAAAAGATTGACCGAAAAAATGTTTCACGCGGTTTTTGCCAGAATTAAACAACTAATGAAATAGTATGCCTGCTTCAATCCAGCAATTCGATGCCAAATCGTTTATCAAAACGTTGCCAAACAAACCTGGCGTCTATCGAATGATAAATTCCGAAGCTGAGATTATTTATGTTGGCAAGGCAATCAATCTAAAAAAGCGTGTTGCCAGTTATTTTACCCGGCAAAGTAGCAGTGCAAAAGTACATGTGATGGTATCGCATATACAGAATATTGAATACACAGTTACCAGCAATGAAACCGAAGCGCTGTTGCTGGAAAGTAATCTGATTAAACAGTTAAAGCCACGTTACAATGTCGTGTTTCGGGATGATAAAAGTTACCCATTTATACATTTAACTTCGCATATTTTTCCAAGGTTAACTTTTCATCGCGGCGCGAAACATCTGAAAGGAAAATATTTTGGACCATATCCGAGTGCCGGCGCGGTACGTGAGACATTAGGCCTGCTGCAAAAAGTATTCCCAATCAGGCAATGCGATGACAGTTTTTACAACAACAGAAGCCGGCCTTGTTTGCAGTATCAAATAAAGCGCTGCACCGCGCCCTGTGTAGATTTGATCTCCGAAGATGAATATCAGGACGATGTACAAAACGCAATCATGTTTCTGGAAGGGAAAAGTCATGATGTTATCAGGCGATTAATTACAAAAATGGAAGTTGCATCGACGAATCTGAATTTTGAGTTGGCAGCACGTTATCGCGATCAAATCGCGACACTGCAACGCATTCAGGAAAAACAATATATCAGCACCGAAGGTGGTAATGTCGATGTGGTTGCCGCAGTGGTCGAGAACGGTATCGGTTGCGTACAGGTTTTTTATTTTCGTGGTGGTAGAAATATAGGCAGCAAGGTTTTTTTCCCACTAATACACAATAAAATCGATGCGATATCGGCCTCGTCACTGCTGGAAATATTTCTTACCCAACACTATATAATCAGTGACAAGGCTGCAGTATTTTCAGATGTGCCGGATGAAATTATTATAAATGAAAAAATAGAACATACTTCGGTAATCAAGTCTGCCATTTCAACGGCATCCAGTAAAACTGTGGTCATCAAGTCGAATGTGCGTGGATCGCGTGCCCGCTGGATGACGCTCGCAGTGAATAATGCAAACCAGGCTATTCTGCAAAAACAGACACAAAAAAATACCCTGCAAGATCGGTTTAATGAAATACGCAAAGTTTTTTCATTGCCAGAGCTGCCCAACAGGATTGAATGTTTTGATATCAGTCATACTCAAGGCGAGGCGACTGTTGCCTCCTGCGTTGTGTTTGATCATGGCGGACCGAATAAAAAAGATTATCGACGCTTTAATATTGCTGATGTTACTGCCGGCGATGATTACGCAGCCATGAAGCAGGCTTTGTCGCGACGTTATACCCGGATTAAAAAAGGCGAGGCCAAACTACCCGATATTTTATTGATTGACGGTAGTAAGGGGCAGGTTAATCAGTCGCTTGATGTGCTGGAAGAATTGCAAATCTATCCTGATTTAGTCATCGGTATTAGTAAAGGCCCTGGACGTAAACCTGAATTTGATTCGTTATATGTGGTACGTCCGGGCAAGTCACGGCTCGGGAAAAAAATGTCGCTGGCTGCAAATTCGATGGCGTTGCACCTGATACAACAGGTCAGGGACGAAGCACATCGCTTTGCGATTACCGGACACCGACAACAGCGGCAAAAAGCGCGTTCACATTCGATACTGGAAGACATTCCCGGTCTGGGTCAGAAACGGCGTTCTGCTCTATTATCGCATTTTGGCGGATTACAAAATGTCATGTCAGCCGGATATGAAGACCTCTGTAGCATTCCGGGCATCAATGCTAAACTTGCACAGCTTATATATGATACATTCCATCATGATAATGCTGGCAACAAGGACAGAAATTGAAGCTTACTTTACCCAATCAATTAACACTGGCACGAATCGCGGTTTTGCCCGTATTTATTATTGCGTTCTATTTGCCACTATTCGGTTTGAACAATTATGTCCTGACCACCCTGTATTTTTTTGCCGGCATTACGGATTGGTTTGATGGTTATCTGGCGCGCAAGCTTGAACAGCAATCCGAATTCGGTGCTTTTCTGGATCCTGTCGCAGATAAATTACTCGTCGCTGTTGCGCTGGTGTTACTCGTCGGTAAACATGACAATATATTTATCACTGTATCATCGGTCATCATTATTGGACGTGAAATTACCATTTCAGCGTTACGAGAATGGATGGCAAACATCGGTAAAACCACTACGGTTGCGGTGTCAATTATTGGCAAAATTAAAACAACTGCACAAATGTTGGCAATCGGTTTCTTGCTATACGAACAACCCATTGGTGATTTCAATGTTCTGCAAACGGGCATTAGTCTGCTGGTCTTGTCGGGCCTGCTAACGCTTTGGTCGATGCTGATATATTTGAAGGCAGCCTGGCCACATTTAACAAAAGATCAGTAACTTACGCTGCAATTTTGCTTGACTTGGCGACTAACGTCGCTAAAATACGCCTTCCTGAAAATTGACGATCCAGGCATAACTGGGACGTATACAGGGACAATTACCAGTGACTTATCACGGCAATAACTGGTAAAGAAATCATAAAGATGCGGGAATAGCTCAGTTGGTAGAGCACAACCTTGCCAAGGTTGGGGTCGGGAGTTCGAGTCTCCTTTCCCGCTCCAAATTTCAACTAGACCGACCCGATTTGCGGTCAGTTATACGGAGTCCTAGAGGTCGAAAACGGCTGAGTGGCAGAGTGGTTATGCAGCGGCCTGCAAAGCCGTTGACCTCGGTTCGATTCCGGGCTCAGCCTCCATTTTCGATATTAATAATTTTGTAAGAGTTGCATCTAACTCTGTTGGGCTGCATGGTTTTCAACCAAAATGCCTCGGTGGCGGAATAGGTAGACGCTACAGACTTAAAATCTGTTGTCAGTAATGACGTGCCGGTTCGATTCCGGCCCGAGGTACCACCTTATAAATTTCAAAAATCCACACCTGTAGGGGTGCTCGTAGCAGTAAATCTTGCATAAACGCGCTGAACTTTATAGTTTAGTCCTCATGCATATCTACAATGCCCGTCACACTATACTATTCCTTGTTTGTGTTATCTGTTCCAAGCCCGGAATGTTGTATGCCGAAACTCGGGATGCTGACGCATACGAGTTTGATGCTGATACAAAACCTGTTTTCATACTCCAGCCAATTGAACAAATTGTTGAGTTTGAATATTTCGACCCTGAAGATGAAAATCCAGACTTTAATTTCTGGTCTTCATTAGATCAAATACATCAGGATGTATCTGCTAGTGTTGATGAACTGGCAAAAAATATCGATATCTATTTCGCAGATTCAAAAATTTATAAGGAATCCACAAACTCGCAAGTAATATTGGCACTTAGCGCGCTTGCAACTGAAGGCGGCAATACTGAGTATAGCGGCAGGATTCGAGCGAAACTGGACCTACCCAAAACGAAAAAAAAATTACGTGTAGTATTTGAAAGTAATGCAGAAGATGAACTAAAAGTTCAGCCAGACGCAACCAAAAGTGTTCAAAATGAAAATACTATTGATGAAAACAGATATTATGCTGGTATCGAAGCCAGTACGCCCAAGACTCCCGAACCTAAGTGGAACTACCGTTCATCGCTCGGCGTAAGATTGCATTTTCCACTTGACCTGTATGCGCGAGCCAGCGCCGATCGCGATTTTAAATTTAATGAATTATGGGCAGGCAGATTTTCTGAATCAATATTCTGGTTTGACTCGACAGGCTGGGCAACAAATACCACACTGGAATTTGACTATAAAGTTGCTGATAACAAGTTGTTCCGGATCTCGAACGCTGCTGTATGGACTGAAGAGAATAATTACTGGGATTTTGGACATACGTACAGTTTGTCCCATCAAATAAACAATAAAAATGCCATATCGTATGAATTCGGCGTATATGGAATCAGTGAGCCAACTGTTTTTATAAATAATTACAGATTGGCGGTCAGGTATCGATATCTATTACATAAAGATTGGCTTTATTTTGATGTGGTGCCGGAATTAAATTTTCCTAAAAGCGAAAATTTTGATGAAGCGTTCAGCCTGTTTTTCCAGATTGAGCTGGTCTTTCATGGTAAATATTATGCCGCTAAACGATAGAGCAAATAAGTTTTTTCAGGTCATCAATTGATTTGCAGGCATTGATCATATCTGCAGATGCCAGTTCAGTTAGCTCATTTTTTTCATTCAGGCTATAAATAACAGGGAGTCGGACATCCGATTGGCCGTATTTATTAACAAACTCATCTCGATGCATGAATTCACAATCCGCATTCAGTTCACGAATAAAGCTGGTCCAGTTATCACGCACAGAAAAGTAAGAATGTGTCAGCGCACATAATTGACAGGAATATGTTGATGGTGAGAATATTTTATGCGCGATATCTGTCACGGTATTAAATAATCCGCTATCGGCGTTATATACAAATACAAGTTGCCTGTTCATTTTCTCACTTTTGTTTTTATAGCCAATATAATCTTGCCCAGTAATACAACCCATGGTGCCCCATGCAAGACCAAATCAAACATATCTATCGGTCTGGATAAATCCCCATTTATCAGGAATCTTAATTTTTCGACTACATGTGGCTCGGGTGAATAGGGCGCCAGACCAAGGCTCAGACACAAAAATACCACTATCATCCAGCTTAGTACTGATTTTTCTGCTTCAGGTTGCATACACTATTACCTTTGAGTTACTTTAATCGTTGAAGTTCATTGTGACGTATTATAATTACGTGTATGGGGAACTTGTATTAATAAACGTGTTCATAACAGTTTAAAGGGTGACGAGTCATTGTGGAAGATTCACTTCTCGCAAATGAGGGATATATACGCATAGGGTTCTTTCTCGGCACTCTGTGTGTCATGGCCTGCCTGGAGTTTTTTTGGCCGCGGCGTAAAGCCAGTCAATCCAAATTAACCCGTTGGACAAATAATCTTCTTCTGGTGGTTGTCAATACACTGTTTGTTCGCCTTATATTACCAGCCAGTGCTGTGTTGGTGGCAAGTTATGCGCAGACCCATCAATTAGGTATTCTGAATATTTTTGAAATACCTGTGCTTTGGCAGACAATTATTGCCATTGTTGTGATGGATCTGTCGATATACCTGCAACATGTAATGGTTCATGCGATTCCACTTTTCTGGCGTTTTCACCGTGTTCACCATGCTGACCTGGATTATGATGCGACAACAGGGGTAAGGTTTCATCCGGTTGAAATACTTTTATCAATGTTATTGAAGTTTGCTGTGATTATTATGTTGGGCGCCAGTGTAAGCGCCGTCATAATATTTGAAATTTTGCTCAGCACAACTGCATTGTTTAACCATGGTAATCTAAAACTTCCCGGATTGCTTGATACAATCTTGCGTAAAATAATTGTTACACCAGACATGCACCGTGTACATCATTCCGTCATTCGATATGAGACCAACAGCAATTATGGTTTTAATTTATCCTGCTGGGATATGCTGTTTGGCACCTATCGCGCACAGCCTGAAAAAGGGCATGAGAATATGACCATAGGGATTGATCATATAAATAACCCGAAAGATTGCACGTTGCTGCATAAGGTCTTGATGATTCCCTTTATCAACTGGAATGAAAAATACCCGATCAATAGTAAAAATGAAAAATAAGTTGATACTAAAATTTCTTTTGCTTGTTGCGATCATCGCCGCCGCCGTAATATTTTTTCGTGTCTTTTCGATAACGCCAGAGCAGGCGGTAGTTCAGTTGCGCGGTTTAACCACTCAATTTGGAGTCATGGCACCAGTCGTATTTATGCTGATATATATACTGGGTACCGTATTATTTTTTCCCGGTTCAATTCTGACAATAATTGGCGGGGTACTGTTCGGGCCTGTTTTGGGTACGTTTATAAATTTAACAGGTGCAACTATTGGCGCTACATTCAGTTTTATTATTGCGCGGTATTTTTGTGGTAATTGGGCAGAGAACAAAACAGCTGGAAAAATAAAAACTTTAAAATCAGGTATCGAGAAAGAGGGCTGGCGTTTTGTTGTAGTAATGCGACTCGTCCCTCTGGTACCATTTAATGCGTTAAACTATGCGTTAGGTTTAACAAAAATACCTGTATCACACAATTTTATAGCTTCTTATATCGCCATGTTCCCGGGCTGTTTTGCCTATACATACCTGGGTCACGCGGGAGCAGAGGCAACAAAAAGCACCGAAGCATTAATTAATAACGGTCTGATAGCGCTTGCCCTGCTGGCTATGGCAGCTTATTTGCCACGTCTAATCAAGAAATATCGACATAGTAAAGAAAATAAATAATTATGCATGACACTTTACCATTATTAATCGAATCATCTTTCCCTGCTGTGCAGCGCGATAAACTGGATACCTTGCAGGTTAATCTCGGTTACAAGTGCAATCAACAATGTTTCCATTGCCATGTGAATGCCAGTCCAAAACGCAAGGAAATGATGGAAAATACAGATATAGAAAAAATTATCGAATTAGCAATAAAATTAAAAATACAAACTGTTGATTTAACCGGTGGCGCGCCGGAATTACATTCAAGATTTCGTTATCTGGTTACTGAACTGACTTCACGAAATATCAAGGTTATTGACCGTTGTAATCTCACCATTTTAAATGAACCGGATCAGGAAGATTTGGCGCATTTTCTGGCGCAAAACAGGGTTGAAGTGATTGCATCATTGCCGTGTTACACAAGTGATAACGTGAACAAGCAACGTGGTGACGGTGTATTCGAGTCAAGCATACGCGGCTTAAAGAAACTTAATGTGCTGGGGTTTGGTTGCGACAACAGCGGATTGACACTCAATCTTGTTTATAATCCGGTTGGTGCGTTTTTGCCGCCTGCTCAATCTGTGCTGGAAACAGACTATAAGCGTGAGCTATATGATAAGCACAACATTGTGTTTAACAAACTCTTTACCATAACCAACATGCCGATAAAACGATTTGGCAGTACGCTCATTTCCAATAATGAATTTAATGCCTATATGGATTTACTAAAGAACAGTCACAACTCCGGTAATTTGCAAACCGTTATGTGTCGAAATCTTGTGAGTATTGACTGGCAAGGCAATGTATTCGACTGCGACTTTAATCAGATGTTAGGTCTGAATATGTGTCAGGAAAAAAGAAACATACGAATTGATGATCTACTTGACCTGGAGTTGGAGCACATTCCGGTCAAGACGGCGGATCACTGTTATGGTTGTACAGCAGGAAGTGGTAGCAGCTGTGGTGGTGCACTCATTTAAAATAAGGAGTGTCAGCCATATGAGCCAAAGTAAAATTTCTTTTATCATACCTGTCTACAATGAAGAATTGCGAATATCGGACTGTTTACGTCGTCTGGGACAATTAACCGACAATGCTTGTGAAATAATTGTTGTTGATGGCGGTAGTACAGATTCAACAATCGAACATGCAAGTCAATTTCCGGTCGTCCTGTTAACGTCGGACAAAGGACGGGGCATACAACTTGCTGTCGGTGCACGTACAGCAACAGGCGACATAATCGCTATTTTACATGCAGATTCAGTCTTACCCTCAGACGCACTGATGCAAATCAGACAGACATGTAACAAAACAGCCTGGGGACGATTCAATATAAGAATTGATTATAATAAATCTATTTTCCGTCTTGTCGAAAAAATTATGAACATGCGATCCTGCTTAAGCAGTATTGCCACCGGTGATCAGGTGATCTTTATGTCACAACAACTATACCGTGAGTATGGTATGCCTGAAGTTCCTCTGATGGAAGATATCGCGCTTTCAAAATTGTTAAAGAAACACAGTAGATGTGTTTGCGTTAAAAGTACCGTAACAACATCAGCGCGATACTGGGTAGAAAGGGGAGTGTACAAAATAATACTGAAAATGTGGTATCTGCGAATGGCCTATTTCGTTGGTGTAAGTCCGGAAAAATTGTACAAATTATATTATGAAAAATAATCGGCTGTGTAAGTCAGATTCTGTTGTGCAAATATTTACACGCACACCTGAAATTGGCAAATGCAAAACACGACTGGCTAAAATAACTGGCGAACAAGCAGCGGCAACTATTCAGGCACATATGCTTGGCTATATTCTACAAGTGCTTGAGGTTGGCAATTTTTATGATGTTCAAATCTGGTATACCGGCTCTGCGAGTTATCTGAAAACTTGTTTATCTATTCCTGTTTACCAACAACAGGGCGAAAGTCTGGGCTCGCGCATGCAATTTGCGATGCAACATGCGCTACAAAATTATACTAAATCAATAATTATTGGCAGTGATTGCATCGGCATCTCAGTAAACACCATTCAACAAGCGATTGTACAACTTGATACACATGATGTTGTTATCGCGCCGGCGCTTGATGGTGGCTATACGTTAATTGGAAGCAAGTGTGCAAATTTATCTGCGTTCAATCTGGCAACATGGGGCGATGAATCCGTGTATGAGCAGACATTGCAAGCCATGCATGCTGACAATTTGGGAATCGATGAACTGGCTGCGCAGATCGATGTCGATACACATGAAGATCTGGTTCAGGCTTTCAATACAATTCCTGATTGGAAGGAATACTATAATAAAAACAATAACATAGAATTTAAAGGGTAATATTTATTAGCAGCAAATCACGGATTTTTAGAATTGGTCTTGGCAAAAGATATATAACAAAAATCAACAGCTTAGCGGATTAATTCTTATGAATCTCAATTGAAATTTGATATGATCGGTAACACATGGGGAAATGGAATAAATATGTACCTGGATTTTTTTCAACTTAATGAACGTCCGTTTAAATTAAATTCGGATCACAAGTTCTTGTTCGAAAGTGAAGGGCATAAGAATGCGCTGGATCTTTTTAAGGAACTGGTTACGACCGAAGCAAATTTAGGCGTTATAACTGGCGAAATTGGAGCTGGAAAAACCACTGTGTGCCAGGCTTTTTTGGCCTCACTTGATGACAATTATCTTGTCGCAAAAATACATCAAACGCAACTTTCAAGTATTGAATTCCTGCAAATGTTACTGCTTGAATTCGGTGAAAACCTGTTTCTCAGCAGCAAGATTGAGTTACTCGAAAAATTAACTCAATTTCTGATTACACAAAAACAAAATGGCCGCAAAGTCTTATTGGTAGTAGATGAAGCACAAAACCTTGAAATCGATGTGTTACTGCTGATTAATGAACTGGTTCAACTCACGGCCTCCGACGGGTTTAAACTGATAAACATTGCATTAATTGGACAGCCGGAATTTAATGATGCACTGGAAACCAGTGCGCTTGCCGATTTTCGTAAACATTTAAAACTGCGTTACCATTTGACGGCATTGAACAAATATGAGATTCGTCAATATATTTCACATCGTTTGAAAATTGCAGGCATGCGTCATAAAGTCGAGATGCGACCAGACACGATTCCGTTAATATATTTGTATACAGGTGGTCGTGCACGTTTAATCAATGTTTTATGTGACCATTCATTACTGGCAGGTTATGTTGAAAATAAACATATTATTAACACTGCAATAGTAGAATCTGCAATTGAAGAATTACAATGGGTTCCTTTCGGCATGGAGCCAACCGGTAAAATTTTCAGATTTGGTCAGACTGATTTAAGTGATAAGGAAGAGTATTCGCTGGAATTGATAGAAGGGAAAAAAGTAATTGCGACTTACCCGGTCAACAGCAAACGTTTACATGTAGGCAGGCACTCTGATAATGAAATTCAGCTCAAAAGTGACAAGGTGAGTCGGCAGCATGCCATTATCATTCACCACGAAGACCGAATTTATATTCGTGATATGAACAGCAAAAATGGATGTTACGTCAATCGTAAGCGTATCGATATGCAGGAATTAAATAATGGTGATGTAATTAAAATTGGCGACTTCAAATTGATATTTAAATGTGAAAAGATTCTATCAACCGATGAGCCGAGTCTGGCTGCAAATATAATTAATTTTAAAGAGCAAGCATAGCTCCGATGTACAAGCAGGTGTGTAATTTATGATAATCTTTAATTTGTATTGCGATAATCAGCATCAGTTTGAAGGCTGGTTTAAAAATGAGACTGAATACGCCAGACAGTTATCATCCGGTATTCTAAGATGTCCATGCTGTGACAGCGCCGATGTAAGCAAACAAATGTCTTCCGAGTCACTGATCAAGTCATTTAATTTACAACTTCATGAAAATGCCTCCACCAGTAAATTGACCGACATTGAGAAACAGACCATCATAGAGCAACTCGGTGTGTTCCTCGATGAAACCATGGAAACTGAATCAGATGGTACTAATGACTTTACTGGCTTCAAATTTGAATTGATCTCGAGTGAGGATGAGTACGCTACTACAGCAGATGAACTTCATGATGAGACGATCAGTTTGAGCGATCAAATACCCAAAAAGCTGCTTCAATAGCTCCAGTAATTCAACAACATACATTCATCAGTAACAATAATTCATATATATCATATGCGTATAATATATATTATGTTAAATAATATATTATGACAGGTTTGGCCAGATTTGATGGATAAGATTGTTTTTCCCGGACTTCTTGGCGGTATACATCAGGTCATCAACCCGCTTTAGCATGTCTCGATGTGATTCAGTAAGCTCTGTAAAGGTAATTGCCCCGATACTAAAAGTAACTTTCCAGCGCTCTGCGCGCATGGCGGAAAGTAATTCTTCATTCAATTTGGAAATAATTGTTACGCTGTCATGAGGCTGTAAGCCTGGAAAAATAATGGCAAATTCATCTCCACCCAGGCGTGCTGCAATATCGGATTTACGAATGCTGTTAAGTATTTTATTTGCTACTACTTGCAGTAATGCATCGCCAGTAGCGTGTCCGAGGTTATCGTTTATCTTTTTAAAATTATCAAGATCGATGTAGGCAATTGTAATTGGTGCAGGATAACGCTTATACCGCGAGTATTCCTGATCAAGTCTTTCATAAAAAGCACGTCTGTTTGACATACCGGTTAACTGATCGGTGTCTGCCAGATCCTCTTCGAGAGCAAGTTTTTCCCGTAAGATTGCCAGCAGCCATAATATAATAAGGAAGTAACAGAATCTGACTGTGGTATTCCACACCAGCACAATATAGCTCGAGTAGGTATTTCCTGCTGCGATATCTGCTGCCAGCCAGGCCAGAGATGAAACGATGGCAACCACAACACCTGACCATTTATTTCCATACCAGACGGCGGCCATGATTGGGATCGTATAAAATACGGAAAAAGACAGTTCCGGACCGATTGCGTAGTCAATAAAACCAAATAATAACGCACAGATGATTGTGACTTTGAGGCACGTACGACCATCCATTTTGTCAAGCAAACTATTAATATATGACAGCATTATATATGCTCTACAGACGTTATATGCGTAAAAACACATATATACACTCTCTTGTATATACCTTTTCTGGTGTATGTAAAGGATTTAGAAATATATATTTTCAATGTCAAAATGAACTGATCAGCACCAAAGATTGTCCACAAGGTAACAGAGTGAAATCAGAATAAGATTTTTAGAGGCTGGTAATAATGTTAACATAAGCGTGTCTGTCAAAAATCAGTTACCGGCCATGAAAAACAGCTCGACAACATCAAACAATCCAATTGCGTTTCTGAGTAATCACCTCGCCAAACTCGTAAGTGGCAGACTCTGGTTAAAAGTGCTCATTGGTATGGTTCTGGGTATCGTAACCGGTATATTGATCGGACCCACTACCGGCTGGTTTCCAGCCAATACTGCAACCACAATCGGAAACTGGCTTGCCCTGCCCGGTCAATTATTTTTGACCATTATACAAATGATTGTCATCCCCTTGATTTTTGCCTCAGTTGTTCGAGGACTCACAGCAAGTGATAGCGTTGAGCAATTACGGAAAATGGGCCTGGGTGTAGTTATCTATTTTATTGCGACCACAACGATTGCGATAATCATTGGGCTTGGTGTGGCACAACTTGTTAAGCCCGGTAGTTATGTTGATGCAACCGCATTAAAAGCCACTATTCATACAAGTAAACAAACAACCGCAATCAATACAACGTCTGCGCCAACCTTGTCGGAGCTCCCTGAAAAACTGGTAACAATACTGCCTACCAATCCACTGACATCCATGGTCGAAGGACAAATGTTGCAGGTTGTATTATTTGCAGCAATTGTCGGTGTCGCTCTGGTAATGATGAACAAGGCACAATCTAAACCATTGCTGGATTTAATGTCGTCACTTCAGGAAGTGTGCATGACAATAGTTGGTTGGGCAATGCGCCTTGCGCCCCTTGCTGTTTTTGGTTTGATGGCACAACTCACCACAAAAATTGGTTTAAATGCTTTACTTGGTATGGGTGTTTATGTCGGTACAGTATTGCTCGGTTTGCTGATACTCTTCATGCTTTACATGTTACTGGTATTATTGCTCACTCGTGACTCACCATTTGGGTTTTTACGTGATACGCGTGATGTTTTGTTGTTGGCTTTTTCTACCTCCAGCTCAGCGGCAGTAATGCCTCTATCGATAAAAACAGCAGAAGAAAAATTACATATACATCCTTCAGTGTCACAATTTGTTATACCTCTGGGCGCAACTATTAATATGAATGGAACAGCCTTGTACCAAGGCGTTGCAACTATATTTCTGGCGCAAATATTTGGAGTGGATTTGGGCACCAGTGCCCTGCTGCTGGTTATTGTAACCGCGGTTGGGGCGTCGGTCGGTTCGCCGGGCACACCCGGAGTGGGCATTGTGATTTTGGCGATGGTACTGGAAACCGCAGGTATACCGGCTGCCGGCATTGTTTTAATTATGGGTGTCGATCGCCTTCTTGATATGTGTCGAACTGCCGTGAATGTTTGCGGTGACCTGGTAGCTGCAAAATTAATGAATAAATGGATGATGAAAAATCAAATCGTAAATGGCGGAATTCAGACCTAGATAAATGATAGTCAAGACTTCATGTGGTATGGCATTCTAAATGCAGTTAGCTAAATTACTCAACACTAAAAAATCCAGAATAAATTCAATTATTTTTCGATATATATTATTGATAATACCTCTCTTCGTCTGCGCCGCGCCGGTGTATGCACAAGTTGATGTTGCTATAAAGATTAATGGCGTCAATGACGAAATAGCAACGAATATACGCCTGTTCCTGAGTCTTGAGCAACAAAAAGGACACACTTTATTTGCTGAGTCGCGCGTACAACTATTATATGACAAATCGATAAACGAAATTAAAAATGCCTTGCAACCCTACGGTTATTACCGGCCGAAGATAGATAATGCACTAAAAAAAATTAGTGATCAAAAATGGGAGGCAGTGTATACAATTGATCCCGGCCCTGCCCTTGCAATTGCTAATTCAACCATAACTTTACAGGGTGAAATAAAAACTGACCCAGTGTTTTTGGATCTGTTGAAAAATACTCCGCTTCATGAAGGCGATAAATTCACACATATACAGTATGAAAAATTTAAAGCAAAGCTTACCGAAATTGCAGCAGAGCGAGGTTACTTTAAGGCGGAATTTTCAACTCACCGGGTTGAAATAGATCTTAAAAAATATACAGCCAGTATTTTTCTCGAATACAATGGCGGGATTCGATACAAGTTTGGTGATGTGGTTACTGAACAAAACGTATTAAAGCCTGATTTATTCGATCGATATATTCCCTTTAAAAAAGGCGATCCATACTCATTGAGTATGTTGATAGAGCTTAAGCAGGCGCTTAATGATAGTGATTATTTTCAGATCGTCGATGTTTCGCCCGGAAAGCCGCAAGATGCGTCTACTGAAGTGCCAGTGAATGTCTCGCTTACGCCAAGAAAACGCCATCGATATTTATTCGGTCTGGGTTATGGTACCGATACCGGTGCACGCACAAAAATTGGCTGGACAATACCTCGTGTAAATGACAGTGGCCATCGATTTAGTAGTGAGATAAGGGTTTCAGAAGTTGGATATAGCGTGAGTACAACTTACAGTGTGCCTGTATTAAATCCACAAACTGACAAAATGATTTACAGCGCGGGCATTATTGATGAAACGACTGACACGAGTGAAAGTACAATACGCACTATAGGTGCTGCTTTGAATAGAAATCGTGGCGCATGGCGTGAATCGTTGGCGATTAATTACCAGCAAGAAGAATATGTTGTTGCAAATGACCGCGGTGATTCTGTATTACTTATACCTGGTGCAAGCTGGAGCCGCATCTGGGGTCATGACAATATTTACACTCTCGATGGTTTGCGTTTTGATATCAGTGCGCGTGGCGCCAGCCAAAGTATTATTTCAGATACCGACTTCTTTCAGGCACAGAGCGGTATTAAGGTAATTTCATCAGCGGGGGATAATAATCGACTTATTGCGCGTGGACGTTTTGGTAGTACCGTTACTGATGAATTTCACCAATTACCTACATCAGTCCGCTTCTTCGCTGGTGGTTCACAAAGTGTACGTGGATACTCCTATCAGTCTCTTGGTCCTGTCGATAGCAGTGGCAAGGTAGTTGGTGGTAGACATCTTATGGTTGGCAGTATTGAGTTTGAACGAAGACTTGATGAAAAATGGAGTTGGGCAATATTCTACGATGCCGGTAATGCGATAGATAATCTGTCAGACAAACTGGAGCGCGGCGCAGGTTTTGGTATACGCTGGCAATCCCCTATTGGTCCGATACGTTTTGATGTAGCCAGTGCTGTTAGTCGTGATGGTAATCCATGGCGACTCCATATAAACATAGGGCCCGACTTATGAGGCGCCTGATGAATTTCCGCTACGGTAAATATTTTCTCGCCATCTTTATGGTACCTGTTATTGCCTTGTCATGGCTTGTCATGACTGAAAGTGGTTTGCGCTGGGCTTATAAAACTGCCTTGCCATATATACCGGGTATAATCACAGTGGAAAAACTGCAAGGTAGTCTGTCAGGTCCAATCCGGTTCAACTCACTACATTATGAATATAATGATACGCATATAGATCTGAATGCTGTTTCATTGGAATGGTCTCTGATGGCGTTGTTTGCTGCGAATATTAATATAGATAAATTACAAATTGACAGATTTTCAATAACACTTCCGCAATCACAGCAACCCTCTGGCGAGTTACCTGAAGTAAACTTGCCATGGCGTGTACTGGTGAAAGGTATGTCAATTGAAGAACTGGTAATAAAAAAAGATAATAAATCATATGTTTTAAAGCAGGTGCAACTTGAAGCAAATTCGCTGTTTCAGCAGCTGGACATACGTCACCTGATATTTAATATCGACGGCTTGAATATGGAAATTGCCGGGAAAATACAACTGGCAAAAAAATTTAGTCACAATCTGATTTTCAAATGGAACTATCAATTGCAAGCTTCGCATTTGATATCCGGTAATGGTTCGGTTTTGGGAAACCTGAGTCAGACGAAAATCGAACAGGTTATTTCAGGCCCTGTTTCTGCTGTCCATTCAATGGAAATTGTTAACTTGTTGGAACAGCTCAAATGGCAAACCAAAGTGAATGTTCATTCCCTCAATATCAGTCAGCCTGATAAGACCTTAATACCGGTGTTCGATAGTTTTACACTGAATGGTACTGGCGATATCTCTTCCGGTGAATTTACGGGAGATATGCAGGCAAGCTATAGCAACAAGAATCTGACTGTATTGGCGAAGTTTGATTCCCGACTAAACTGGCAAAACGCCGTTCTTAAAATTGAAAAATTTGTCCTCCAGTCAGGGAAATCGACAATAAAAATGCATGGTAGTGCCGGAAAAACGGTAAACCTGAATTGGGTCATCGATATTGCAGACTTTGCAAATTTTTATCCAGGCGCAATGGGTCATCTAAAAGCGTCCGGAATGGCGAGTGGAGAACTGGCTCGCCCACGAGTAAATGTTTCCTTTCAGGCTGGCAATTTACATATACAGGGCTATGCGGCAAGCCAACTATCCGGCTCGATAGATGTTGATATGTTTCGCTGGAAAAATGTCAAACTACATCTGGATTCAAAACTGCTAACAATCAAACAACAAACGTTAACTTCATTTGTGGTTACAGGAAATAATAACCGTATAGCATCCAAATTAGTGTGGCAAGATCTTGCTTCGAGTGTCGTGGTTGAAGGCAAGTTTGCAGACGATCACTGGCAAGGTGAAATTACAAGTGTGGATATTAAAAGTAAAAAATATTCAAACTGGCACTTGAAATCAAGAGTGAAATTAAGCGTATATAAAAACACGCTGATAATGGACAATCTGTGTTTGCGTGGGGAGTCTGCAGTCTTAATTTGTGCGACAATCCAGGAAATTGAAAATTCATGGCAAGTCAACCTTGCCGCAAATAATATACCTGTTTCTGTATTTGGCAACTGGATTCCTCCCGATATAAGCATTGCGGGCCTCATTAATGCCAATGCTTCCCTACAATTTGTGGCTCGTGAACAATTGTTGGGTTCAGTATCTATAAAACTACCTGCAGGCACGATTAGTTATTCGTTAACGGAAAGCGTGCATGAAAAACTGCATTATCAAAATAGTACCGCAAATATCAATATGAACGATCATGGAATAGACGTTAATGCAGACTTCAGTACAGTGAGTAATGACAAGATAAATTTTCATGTATCATTGCCAGGGGCACAATTGCTTGCGCTGAATAGTCAGCAACAAAAAATCTCGGCCGACGCACATATCAGTATTCATAATCCTGGTTTGATCGAAAAATTGTTGCCTGAAATTAACGACCTTAAGGGTGATGCGACCTTGCAAGTTAAGGTTACGGGGACTCTGGCCGATCCAAAAATTCAGGCTGATGCACAATTAATAAAAGGTTCCTTGAATATACCAAGACTTGGGTTATCGATTAAGAACATAACTGCAATCGGCAAGACAAGTAGCACCAACAAATTCAGCTTTAAAATAGACGCACAATCTGGTGAGGGTCATATTGCCCTGACCGGTAACACAACGCTCGACAGCAGCTCAGAATGGTTGACTGAGGTCAGCATAACTGGTGACCGAATTGAAGTTGCGCGCATTCCCTCGGCACATATTCTCATTTCTCCGGATGTAAACATAACATTAAAAAAATATGTAATTAATGTAACAGGCAAGATTCATGTTCCCTATGCCAAATTACAACCGAAAGATATCAGTACAGCGTCGCGCGTTTCCCCCGATACAGTGATTACAGGTGGCGCTACCGAGATTGAAAAAAAATGGTCTATCACCACCAGTATTCGACTGACGATGGGTGATCGTGTCACCTTTTATGGTTATGGTTTTGAAGGTCGGTTTGGAGGTAACCTGTTATTAGAAGATCAACCTGGCCAGCCAACCAGGGGAACAGGCGAAATTACCATTCCTGAAGGTCAATACCGCGCATACGGCCAAAACCTGAAAGTAGAAAATGGCAGGTTGCTCTATACCGGTGGACCTATAACAAACCCCGGTCTTGATCTGCGTGCCGTGCGAAAAATTGGTAATGTCACTGCCGGATTGAAAGTTCGTGGTAATCTGAACCAGCCTGTAATCGAACTATTTTCTGTTCCTGCTATGGGGCAAACTGACATCCTTGCCTATTTGTTGCTGGGTGGGCCTATTGAAAACGCGACAGGTGAACAAGGTGCAATGATGGCAAAAGCAGCCCTTGCTATTGGACTTAGTGGCGGTGATTCACTGGCACGTGCATTGACCGATCGTTTCGGTCTGGATGAAATGCGCGTTGAAAGTAATGAGACAGGTGATCAGGCTTCACTGGTAATGGGCCGGTATCTTTCACCCAAACTCTATATCAGTTATGGTATCGGCCTGGCAGAATCGGCTAATATCGTGACTATCCGTTATCAAATCTCTGATAAGTGGCAGTTAAAAGGTGAAAGCGGTGAATATCAAGGTGCTGACCTGCTGTTTACCATTGATCATGATTAAATTAAATCATATGAGACAAACAATTTTGCACCAACAAATCGATTGATATGGAAAACTGGACTGAATATTCACGTTTTATTATCGCCCTGTTTGTCATACTTGATCCTTTTGCGGCAGTGCCAATTTTTCTTGTGTTAACGAAAGATTACACGTCTGCAGAGCGCGGGAAAGTAAGTAATATTGCTGCTATTACCGTATTAGTCGTGCTTGTCATTGCTTCGCTCACTGGTGAAACGCTGTTACAAGGTTTGGGTACGAGCCTCGCCTCTTTCCGCGTGGGGGGTGGAATAGTTCTCCTGCTTATGGCGCTGGCCATGTTGCGCGCACAATCCGATATGGTAAGAACATCGCCTGAAGAAGAAGCTGAAGCAGCCGATCGTCAAGCGATAGCAGTTGTGCCGCTCGCCATACCGTTAATGGCAGGGCCTGGCTCGATAAGTAACGTGATTATCGAAATGCACCGGTCTGATACAGAGTTTCACGGGCTTTTAGTAATCGCAAGTATTGCACTGGTCTGCATTCTGCTGTGGTTGGTGTTGCGAATGGCAACAACAATCGGGCGAATTTTGGGGCATATAGGACTGAATATCATTAACCGCTTATTCGGATTAATATTGGCTGCGATTGCCATCGAAATAATGGCCAATGGGCTGCGACAACTTTTCCCCGCCCTTGTTGGCTAATTCAAGACCAGATGAGTACTGAACCCGATATGCCTTATAATAAACACAACGTTATCAGTCACTTATAATTATTATAAATAAGCTGAGTTAGATTTATGATACATAGCTTTGATTTTTATATATTTTTTCTTTACTTTATTGGATTTATTGATTATCTTTCTATTAGAAATGAATCCTAGGGGATGATTATATGAATAAACCGCAAAAGATTTTTTTACTCTCAACAACCCTATTTGCTCTTTTGGGAATAAACACCGCTATGGCAGCGGAAGATGACCCACATTGGTATTTTGGTACGAGTTACATGTCAATTTTTGCCAAGAAAGTGGCGGGAACAAATGAAAATTTCCGTACTGATGCACTGAATCTTCGCATGGGATATGACTTTACCAATTGGTTAGCGCTCGAGACCGGTATTGCAAAATCATCGACATCTGACCCCTCTTCGGCAGGATTAACGTATCGTGTAGATGAATTAGCCTATGGCGGTTTGCGACTCAATTTACGGTTAGAGAAGTTTGTGCCCTTTGTTTTTGGTGGCACAGCGTATGTCAGCGATACATCCTGTGATCCTGGCTGTGTAAATGGTGTGCAGGGTACCGCTATCGTCGGCGGTGGGTTTGATATTTATGGCACCAAAGATACTGCGATTAACTTTACCGCGCTGGCATACGATACCAAGCGCTCCAAAGAACAATATTCCCTCTCATTAGGGTTCACCTGGTATTTTGATTTCGTTGGTTACGCTCCACGTTATTGATACCTTTATCATCCCCAAAACTCAGGCTGCGGTAATCCGCAGCTTTTTTTTGCCTGAATTACATGTATTTAAAGCATTTTCGCACAGAACCGTTATATTTAGTGATACGTGTTTGAAGTTCAGGGTTTTGGACTATATTCAGCACTAATATGAAGAGAAGGATTTCAGCTTTATGAATCATCAACAGCATCACAAGCATGAAAAATCATCAGCATGGCGTTTACGCTGGATTTCCGAGCCAATATTCACGCTTTTCAAACGCGTCACACCGCGAATGTCACAAACAGAGCGCGAGGCACTTGATGCAGGTAATGTCTGGTGGGATGGTGAATTGTTTAGCGGTAATCCAAAATGGCGTCGTTTACGCAGTATACCGCCTGCTCAGTTATCTCATGAAGAACAGGCATTTATCGATGGCCCTGTACAAACATTGTGCGACATGCTGGATGACTGGAAAATCACCCATGAAGATTACGATTTACCGGCAGATGTCTGGCAATTTATAAAAGATAACGGTTTTTTCAGCATGATTATCCCCAAGGAATACGGGGGGCTGGATTACTCGGCATTGGCGCATTCGGAAGTGGTTATGAAAATTGCCACACGCAGTATCTCGACGGCAGTAACCGTGATGGTGCCTAATTCACTGGGACCCGGCAAATTACTCATGGAATACGGTACCCAGGCGCAAAAGGATCAGTATCTGGGCCGCTTGGCGAAAGGACAGGAAATCCCCTGCTTCGCGCTCACCAGCCCAAAAGCGGGTAGTGATGCCGGCGGTATACCTGATTATGGCATCGTCTGTAAGCAGGATTTTAATGGTGAAAAAGACGTCCTGGGCATAAATCTGACCTGGGAAAAGCGTTATATCACGCTTGGACCGGTTGCCACTTTACTTGGGCTGGCGTTTAAGCTGTACGATCCGGATAAAATTCTGAGCAATGACGTAGATCGCGGTATAACACTGGCATTAATACCAACCGACACCCCTGGCGTGAATATTGGTCGGCGTCATTTGCCCATGAATGTTGTTTTCATGAATGGCCCAAACTGGGGAAAAGATGTTTTTATTCCGATGGATTGGATCATCGGCGGTCAGGATCGCATCGGTCAGGGTTGGCGTATGTTAGTGGAATGCCTGACCGATGGCCGCGCTATTTCTCTACCTGCGCTTAGTGTAGGTGCGGGTAAATTAACCTGTCGTGCAGTCGGCGCTTATTCGCGCATACGACAACAATTTAAATTACCCATTGGTAAATTTGAAGGCGTCGAAGAGGCACTGGCGAGAATTGCTGGCTATACGTATATGATGGATGCGGCGCGGGTCATGACGGCAGCCGCACTGGATCGTGGCGAAAAGCCATCTGTTATTTCTGCCATTATCAAGTATCACCTGACTGAAGGCATGCGTAGCCTGGTAAATGATGGCATGGATATTCTGGGTGGTGCAGGAATCTGTCTAGGGCCACGCAATCTCCTTGGGCGTGCTTACCAGTCGATACCGATTAGTATTACAGTAGAAGGCGCCAATATTCTTACACGTTGTATGATCATTTTTGGTCAGGGCGCAATTCGTGCCCATCCATACATTTTCAAAGAACTGGAAGCGATTGGCGAAACCGACCCTGCTGAGTCTCTGGAAAAGTTTGATGTCGCTTTCTTTGGGCACATGCGATTTTTTATTACCAATACATTTCGCACCTTGTTGCATGCCCTGACAGCTTCTGTATTTGTATTTGCGCCGGGACGACGACCTGTGCGGCGTTATTACCAGCACTTTACCCGCTTCAGTTCAGCGTTTGCATTACTAACAGATATTGCCTTGTTAACATTGGGTGGCAGCCTGAAACGTCGTGAAAAATTATCTGGTCGATTGGGGGATATTTTAAGTTACCTCTATCTTGGTTCTGCAACCCTGCAACGTTTTGAAGATCAGGGGCGACAAAAAGAGGATATTCCGTTTGTCCACTGGACATGCCAACTGCTATTACACAAAATTCAGTTAAGTATTATCGATTTGCTGCGCAATTTGCCGAATCGTCCTGTCGCGTGGCTGGCAAGATTGTTAATATTCCCGATTGGTAAATATTTCGATCCACCCAGGGATTCATTAGGTCATCAAATTGCCAATGTAATCTTGACGCCCTCTGCTACGCGTGACCGGCTAACCAGGGGAATGTATATTACCGATGATATTAATCAACGTATTGGTCTGTTTGATCATGCTCTCGAAACAGTCATTAAGGCTGATCATGCAGAGAAAAAACTTGCCCGTGGCTTGAAAGGATATAAACATGACTATCATGGATTGGAAGGTGCGATTCAACATGGCATTAAACAAGGCATTATTAGTGAAGACGATGCCAAACTGATCCGTGCCGCGGATGAAGTTCGCAATGAAGTTTACAAAGTCGATGATTTTTCAAAATCGTTTGATAAAGCATAAAGAGTGTCAGGGAGTTACACGTGGCCGAAGCGAAGAAAAAAACCAGCAAGAAGCAGTCCAGCAAGAAAAAAACCGCTGCAGTGAGTAGCAGTAAATCCGCCAATCCATTTAATCGTTATGGGCGGCGAGCTGTATACATCATTGATGGCGCACGGACACCACAATTAAAAGCCAGAGGAAAGCCAGGCCCCTTCCCCGCTGCCGATCTTGCCGTAGGCTGCGCTCGGCCATTACTTGCCCGACAAGCATTTGCACCGACCGATATTGATGAAGTCATTATGGGCTGTGTAATGCCCAGCCCGGATGAAGCGAATATCGCCCGTATCCTGGCATTACGACTTGAGTGTGGTGAAAGCGTACCTGCATTTACTGTGCAACGAAACTGTGCCTCCGGTCTTAATGCACTGGATGCAGCAGCACAATCCATTGCCTTACGCCGCTCAGATATTGTTCTTGCGGGCGGTGTTGAATCGATGAGTCGTGCACCCATATTATGGAACGATGCCATGGTGAACTGGCTGGCTGCCTGGGCCAGAAGTAAGACTGTACCTGATCGCCTGAAAACACTTATCAAGCTTCGACCCGGTTTTTTCGCACCAGTCATTGCATTGCTACGAGGGTTAACTGATCCGGTTGTTGGCTTGTCGATGGGTCAAACCGCTGAAAATCTTGCCTACCGGTTTGGTATAACACGAGAACAAATGGATGCTTATTCCGTTCGTAGTCATCAACGCCTGGCGAGTGCACAAGATAATGGTTATTTATCAGAAATAGAAACAATTTACGACGTCAATGGTAATTACTATTCAGATGATGACGGTATTCGACGTGATTCGTCTATCGAGTCACTTGCCAAGTTACGTCCCATCTTCGACCGACCGTTTGGTATGGTGACGGCGGGAAACAGCTCTCAGGTAACCGATGGCGCAGCAGTTCTGATTCTTGCAAGTGAACAGGCGGTCAAGAAATACAATCTCACACCCAAAGCCAAAATTTACGACTGTGAATGGGCAGGTCTGCAGCCGGCAGAAATGGGACTCGGTCCGGTACACGCGATCACCCCAATTTTGACACGCAACAAATTTTCATTTTCTGATATCGATTACTGGGAAATAAACGAGGCCTTCGCCGCGCAGGTACTCGGTTGCCTGGCCGCATGGGAAAGTGACGAGTACTGTCAGCAACATCTGGGCTTGTCCGAGGCACTTGGCCCATTGAATCAGGACAAATTAAATATCGATGGCGGGGGTGTCAGCATAGGCCACCCGGTCGGCGCAAGTGGTGCACGCATTGTATTACATCTGATGAATATATTAGAACGCACCAGGAGCAAACGCGGCATCGCCAGTTTGTGTATTGGTGGCGGACAAGGTGGCGCCATGTTGATTGAGCGGATCTGATGTTTACTCATTCAACCTTTGCTTCAACAAACTAACAATACGTGCTGAATTAAACAGGAAGATTGCATGAGCGAGTATAAAAACTGGAAAGTAGAAACAGATTCGGATGGTATTTGCTGGCTGCATATCGATAAAGCCAATAGCTCGACAAATGTTTTGTCTGCCGATCTGCTGGAAGAGCTTGAAACAGAACTGGTAAATTTACAAAAAACACCACCACGTGGCGTGGTTTTTATTTCCGACAAGTCGAATGGCTTTATTGCTGGTGCTGATGTAAAGGAATTCAGTGAATTCACGAGCGAGCATGTTGCCCTGCTGGCAATACAACGTGGCCATCGCATTATGAACGCAATTGAATCACTTCCCTGTCCAACTGTTGCGTTGATTAAAGGCTTTTGTCTTGGTGGCGGACTGGAACTGGCGCTGGCTTGTCGATATCGTGTTGCAGAGGATGGCGCAAAAACCAAGTTGGGCTTGCCTGAAGTAAAACTGGGCATTCACCCGGGATTTGGTGGAACTGCACGGGCTATTGCATGTATGGGGCCTGTCGCGGCGCTGGACATCATGTTGAGTGGCAGAAACCTTTCAGCAAAAGCGGCAAAGCATATGGGGCTTGTGCATTATGCAGTCCCGGAAAGACATTTTTTAAATGCAGCCAGAAGCATTATTGCCAAACCCCCTGCCCCGCAAAAACTTGCATGGTGGAAAAGATTGCTCAATCACAAATTTGCCAGACCATTGTTAGCCAAATATCTGGCAAAAAAAGTCAGCGGAAAGGCAAATCGCGCGCACTATCCTGCGCCGTATGCCTTGATTGAACTTTGGGAACGTTATGGTGATAACAAAACGCTGATGCTCGAAGAAGAAGCCAAATCAGTATCACGATTAATGTTATCCAAAACAGCACAACATTTGGTGCGCGTGTTTAACTTGCAAGAGCAAATGAAAAGTTATGGCAAGCTGGATGGTTATCAACCCATGCGCATCCATGTTATTGGTGGCGGCGTTATGGGTGGTGATATTGCCACATGGTGTGCCTTGCAAGGGTTCAAGGTAACGATTCAGGATCGACAGCATGATACGCTTGCGCGCGTAATGAATCGCGCGTACAAGTTATATAAACAGCGACTCAAAAATAAACTGCTAATCACCGCGACTATGGACAGACTCATACCAGATATAAATGGCAATGGCCTGGCGCATGCCGACGTGATCATTGAGGCGATATTTGAAGACGCCGAAGTAAAGCGATCTTTATTTAAAGAGATAGAGCCGAAAATGAAAGCGGACGCCATCCTGGCGACGAATACTTCCAGTATTCCGCTTGAAGAATTAACTCCAGCATTAAAAAATCCGCAACGGCTGGTCGGGTTACATTTTTTTAATCCTGTCGCCAAAATGCCGTTGGTGGAAATTGTGCGTGGGAAACAAACCAGTGATGACACATTACAAAAAGCGGCAGTCATCACAAAAAAAATCAACCGGTTGCCATTACTGGTTAGTAGTAGTCCAGGGTTTCTGGTTAATCGCATCCTGATGCCCTATTTAATGGAAGCTGTTGTGTTGGCAGATGAAGGTGTGCCGCTAAAGGTTATTGACAAAGCGGCAACAGATTTTGGTATGCCAATGGGGCCGATCGAACTTGCTGATACTGTCGGGCTGGATATTTGTATGAAAGTCGCAGAAAACCTTTCACAAAACATGGAGATCGCCGTACCGGAAACATTGCGTACCATGGTTGCACAAAAAAATCTCGGGCGCAAAACAGGGAAAGGATTTTATACTTTCAAATCCGGTAAATTGGTCGTGCCAAAAATAAACAAGGACTATACGCCGCCGACTGATTTGACAGACAGATTAATGCTACGTTTATTAAATGAGGCAGTTGCATGTTTACGTGATGGAGTAGTTGATTCGCGTGATATGGTGGATGCTGGCGTAATATTTGGAACGGGGTTTGCACCTTTTCGCGGCGGGCCAATGTGTTATAGTGAAGAACGCGGCATAGAACAGTTACAAAAATTACTAGAAAACCTCACCAGTATTTATGGTTCACGTTTCGCACCGGATGCGGGATGGAAGTCACTAAAACAATGATAAATATGAATGACTACCAAGACTGATGTTATAACGCCGGATATTGCAAAAACATTACCCGGTCTCTTTGCCGAACGTGTAAAACGTTCACCCAATGCAATTGCATATCGCGCATTTTCTGCAGCAAACAATAATTGGTATGACCTTACCTGGCAAGAAATTACACTACGTATCGAACGTACGCGGCATGCCCTGCTTAAAGAAGGATTAAAAGCCGGAGACAGCATTGCATTATTAATGTGTAACCGTCCAGAATGGGTTATTTTTGAGCAGGCAGCACTCGGCGCGGGTCTTGTTGTTATTCCACTATATTCAAACGATCGAGCAGAAAACATCAGTTTTATTCTGGATGATGCAAATGTCAAATTGCTGGTTATTGAAAATGATACGCATGCTGCCATGCTGGCTGACATTGCTTCGCAACTTGAAAAATTACAACGCATCATTCTGATTGACAATGGCGATATTACATTTAATAACCTCGTTTGCTTTAGTGACTGGTGTGATTCCAGCTCTACGCAAACTGCTTTATCAGAACTGGACCCCGATGCAGTAGCAACCATTGTCTATACCTCCGGTACGACCGGTCGACCAAAAGGCGTGATGTTAACTCATAACAATATTCTCAATAATGCCTACGGTTGTTGCCGGTGTGAGGAATTCTATCCAGATGACAGATTTTTGTCCTTTTTGCCGCTCTCCCATATGTTTGAACGCACTGTCGGCTATTATTTGCCGGTCATGTCTGGCGCGATGGTCTGTTATGCGCGTTCAATAGATACGCTGGCAGAAGATTTGATTTCCATACAGCCTACTATTCTGGTTACAGTGCCACGTATATTTGAACGAGTTTATAATAAAGTCCATGCGCAATTAAAAGCAAAGCCTGCGATTAGTCAGTATTTATTTAAGATGTGTGTCGATATTGGCTGGAAATATTTTCGTTATCATCAAGGCAAGGCTGGATGGAGGCCCGGGTTGTTATTGCAACCAGTCTTACAGCATCTTGTTGCCAGCAAGATTACCAGCAAACTGGGTGGTAAGTTACGTATTGCAATAAGCGGTGGTGCGCCCTTGTCATTCGCTGTGGGAAAAACATTCATTGCACTTGGCGTCACCATTTCTCAGGGCTATGGTATGACAGAGTTGAGTCCGGTGGTTTGTACCAATCGACTGCTAGACAATGAACCAGACAGTGTAGGTCAGCGATTATTTAACGTTGAAGTCAAGCTTGGTGAGCACGATGAGCTGTTGGTGAAAGGTCCGTGCGTAATGAAAGGTTATCTTAATAATGAAGAGGCAACTCGGGATACGATTGATAGTGATGGCTGGCTACACACCGGGGACAAAGCAAAAATAATTAATGAGCATATCTATATTACCGGCCGCATAAAAGAAATACTGGTACTGTCAAATGGCGAAAAAGTACCGCCTGCGGATATTGAGATCGCAATAAACAATAATCCATTATTTGATCAGGTAATGATCGTAGGTGAAGGAAAGCCCTATCTTGCCGCAATATGTGTGTTAAATGCTGACGAATGGGAAAAATCTGCAGCACGCCATCATTTGGATAAAGATGCCAATTCAGACGAGGCACGTTCGTATTTGCAATCAATTATCAAGCAAAGTTTAATTCATTTCCCGGGTTATGCAAATGTGTATGGCGTCCATGCGACATTCGAACCCTGGACTGTTGAGAATGGTTTAATCACACCTACGCTCAAGCTGAAGCGTAAATATATAGCCGAAAAATACGCTCAACAAATTGATGCATTATATGAAGGTCATTAACTGTGGAACCATGTGATATTCTGCCGAAAGACATGCAGCCGCAAATAAGAGTATTGGCCATGCCTGCTGATACAAATTCTGCAGGTGATATTTTTGGTGGCTGGTTGATGTCGCATGTTGACATTGCCGGTAGTACTCTGGCACACCGTATTGCAGATGGCAGAACAGTGACAGTTGCGGTAAATAATTTTTTGTTTTTAAAGCCGGTATATGTCGGTGATCTTGTGAGTTTTTATGCGTCAATCGATAAAATTGGCAACACTTCAATAACGATTAATGTTAATGGCTATGCAGAGAGAAAACGTGGTGTTGATGAGTGCCAGAAAGTAGTTACTGCAAAGTTAACCTATGTGGCTATTGACCATTATCGCAAACCAAGACCCGTTATTCAGGATAAAAATGCTGATAAAAATAAAACCTGAAGTATTGCTGTCGTGTACGTAATTTAATAATTAATGCGGTAAATCAAATAACTCAAAAAAGTTATTTGTCGTTTGTTCGGCAATGTATTCGTATTTTTCATTGCGTAGTTGCGCAACAAATTCAGCGACATATTTAACATAGGCAGGTTCGTTACTTTTGCCGCGAAAAGGTACCGGCGCCAGATATGGTGAGTCAGTTTCAACGAGCATTTTTTCAATCGGCATTTTTTTTGCGACTTCCTGTAACTGCCGGGCATTTTTAAAGGTAACAATCCCTGAGAAAGATATATAAAAGCCGAGGTCCATCGCTTTTTTTGCGGCTGTCCAGTCCTCGACAAAACAATGCATAATTCCACCCGCCTCTTCCGCATTATTTTCCTTTAACATACGTAAGGTATCGTCTGTTGCATCGCGCATGTGAATAATTAACGGTTTGTTAGTCTGCTTCGCTGCTTCAATGTGCGTGACAAACCGTTCATGTTGCCAGTTCAAATCGCCTTCAGAACGAAAATAATCCAGACCAGTTTCACCAATTGCAATAACTTTGTCGTTTTTTGAAAGCTGAACCAGTTCGTCAACAGTAGGGGCATGATCGGTTTCTTCGTTCGGATGGACGCCGACCGACGCATAAATATTCGCATTATTCTGCGCAATGGCATGGACAGCATCGAAGTTATCCAGATCGATGCACACATTCAACATAAATTCGACGTCATTATGCCGGGCAGCAGTGAGTGCGGATACCAGGTTATTATCATGTTTTACCAGATCAAGCCGATCCAGATGACAGTGTGAGTCAACTAAAGTAGTCATATTTTTTATACTAATATAAAAGGAGGAAGAATGTTACATCGTGTGTGTTTGACGATCAGATTTTAATGCCCCTGCCAGGTAGGTTTCGATTTTGGTGCGTGCCCCACCGCCATCCTGGTCACTGAACTGGACACCGATACCTGCAGCGCGATTTCCCTGTGCACCTTTTGGTGTAACCCATATTATTTTGCCTGCGACCGGTATTTTTTCGGTTTCTTCCATCAGGGTCAATAACATGAAAACTTCATCACCCAGTTTATAGCCTTTGCTGGTTGGAATGAATAAACCACCATTTTTAACAAAGGGCATGTATGCCGCATACAAAGCTCCCTTATCCTTGATAGTCAGGGACAATATCCCCTGTCGTCCACCAGGTGCGCTAATAGCCATTTACAGCCCTCTTCGATTCAATCATCTGCCAATCCAGCAATAGCGATTCAAGGAGCAATTGCTGGTTGACAGAGCGTGTACTCAAGCGTAATGCATTGATTATTTTATTATAATAATCATAAACTTGCGTAATTTCCAGTTTCTGCGCGATATTCTGCAAAGCGATAGTGTTTTCATCCGGGATTTGACCAGACACGGGTACAGCAAGCTTGATTTTAATTAAATCGGCCATCCAGCCATGTAACATAAGCAAAATATGCGAAATTTCCTGTTTTTGCCATATGGCAGCGATTTTAACGGCTGATTCAGTACCATATGCTACGTCAATCCACTGTGTAAACCAGACTTGTGACATTTCCGCCAGGTTGGCGTCGAGCAATTGACGGGCTAATTTCGGCTGACTACCTGCTATATGGACAAGCTGTAACTGGCCTTTTGTGGGATTATCCAGGCCAAGCCATTCGAGTGTTTGGCTGGCTGATGGTGAGTTGAGTTTGATGTGAACGCAGCGACTACGTATGGTCGCCAATAATAATCCGGGATTATGGGTGACGACCAGTACGAAGGTATTTTGAGGCGGTTCTTCGAGAATCTTTAATAGCGAATTCATCGAGTGCTTATTCAATGTTTCCGCGGGATAAATAACAACCACCCGCTCTGCGCCCATGTGTCTTGTCAAACCAAGAAACTTCGGTAATAGTCGTGTTTGTTCAATTTTTATAACCCGACTGTCATCTTCCGGCACGAGTTCGAGATAGTCCGGGTGGTTGTTCAGGTCATATAAATGACAGGCATCACATTTGTTGCAGGGTCGCGCGCCCACATCTGAATCATGACATAACAAGGCTTTTGCCAATACATGTGCAAACTCGAGTTTACCTGTACCACTTAAGCCAGATAACAGTAAGGCATGAGAAAGTTTGCCTGCACTGTAGTGTTGTAACAGTTGTTTTAATTGCGGTAGATGCCAGTTGAATACGTGATCAGACATATTTGCTTAATGCCTTTGCTATGTCGTTTTGAACGTGATCAAGCGGCTGGTCAGTATTAATGACAATAAAGCGTTCCGGTTCTGCTTTTGCTCGCGCCAAATAACAGTCCCGTACTTTTTCAAAAAATGTCACTTTTTCCTGTTCAAACCTGTCCGGGGTACTGCGGTTACTGGCACGTTGTAACCCGGTTTTTACATTAATGTCGAGCAGAAACGTAATGTCCGGTTTTAAGCCTGACTGCACCCATTGTTCCAGTATGGCGATTTTATCCATGGGCAGACCACGACCGCCACCCTGGTAGGCGTATGTCGCATCGGTAAAGCGATCGCAAACTACCCATGTATTATTGGCAAGTGCCGGTTTTATTTTTTCATCAAGATGCTGTGCGCGTGCTGCGAACATGAGGAGTAATTCTGTATCGTTGGATATATTATTGTCAGGGTCAAGAAGCAGATTACGAATATTTTCACCCAGGGCGGTTCCACCTGGTTCGCGAGTGGTTAGCACATTTTTTTTATTCTGTATGAGATAGTCGGCAATGAAATTAATGTTGCTGGTCTTGCCAACACCTTCTGTGCCTTCGATTGTGATGAATAATGCGGTCATTTGTTTTTAAACGATGAGAAATTCCGTTTCTTGCCTTTTAGTTGGTATTTAATAACAGCAGCATTATGCTCCTGCAGTGTGGAAGAGAAATAGTGGCTACCGTCGCCTTTGGCAACAAAGTATATATTTTCCGAATCATCCGGATGTAATGCTGCGTCAATCGCTTCCCTGGATGGCATGGCAATGGGGGTTGGCGGCAGTCCATATCGCGTATAGGTATTATACGGTGTATCGCGGGTAAGATCTTTTCTGCGTATATTGCCGTGGTAATTTATACCCATGCCGTAGATCACGGTGGGATCAGTTTGCAGGCGCATTTTTCTGTATAGCCGTCGACTAAATACGCCGGCAATCGCTTTACGCTCAGTGACGAGACCCGTTTCTTTTTCAACGATCGACGCTAATATTAATGCTTCATACGGCGATTTTACCGCAACGGGAAAGTCGCGTGATGCCCATGCTTTGGCAAGATAATCCTGCATGGCGTTATAGGCGCGCTGTAATACATCGATATCACTCATGCCACGTACATATCGATATGTATCGGGTAAAAATCGACCCTCCGGATGTTGATCGGGAAAACCAAGCTTTTGCATGATCTGTTGGTCAGTAGTTTTGCTGCTGATTCGTTTTGTTAGATGGGGTTGATTCGCAAGTTGATTGATCATTTGCTTGAATGTCCATCCTTCAATGATCGTAAAATTATAGTGTTTGACTTTTCCGGACAGGAAAACATCCATCATTTGTCGTTGCGTCAGTTCTGCTGTTAATTCATACTCGCCAACATGGATATCATTGGCATCCGCCGTAAGGTGTGCATACCACAGTAAATAGCGTGGATGTTTTACAATGCCAAGTTTTTGCAGATTTCGAACTACCCGTGTCAGATTATCACCGGGTTTTATTTCATAAAGCATTGAGTCTTTCTTTATTGGCAACGTTGTTGCCAGATATACATCATATTGATACCACAATGCACCGATCCCGAACGAGAGACAGAGAATCAGCACGCTGACTATTTTATATATTAAATACTTCATTCGTTGATCATTTCTTCATATAAATAAGCCAGCATACGGGTCGTTTCACCTGATTGATAGATTATCTGCTCGATCTTGGCTACTGATCGTACTCCAATTATACTATTAGTAATAAATACTTCGTCACTTTGCAAGACTATTTCTCTGGTTAATTCGCACTCATTAATCTGGATGTGATTTTCTTCGGCGCAGCTAATAACCCAGTCGCGAATTATGCCCTTAATGCCGAAATTGTTAATCAAGGGGGTATAGATAATATTGTTAGTACAAAAGAAAATATTTGCACTTGAGCATTCAATAATATTCCCCTGTATATCGCTACAAATTATTTCATTATATTTGCTCTTACTTAGCTCGGCTCTGGCATTGATTTGTTCGAGGCGATTGAGGTGCTTAATACCACCAAATATCGAGGGTGCGAGAGGATACTGACTGAATGTTAAGCGGATATCGTTAGCGAATATTTTGCTGCTTTCACTTGGCGGGAAATAACGGACAATACATGTCGGGGAATGATCCGGTGAATACTGATACCCTCTTCCATTGCCTTGCCCGCGAGTAACGATGATTTTAAGTACCCCATCCTGATTGTTTGCTATTACTTCTGCAATCTGGCCTGCCACGATTTCTTTTGCGGGACAATTTATTTGCATTACTTTTGCGCTACGCGATAAGCGTTGCCAGTGTGCATCAAATAAAACGGGTTTGTTATTCTTAACTAATATTGTTTCGAAAAGTCCATCGCCGTAATTTAAGCCACGGTCATCAACAGACACGTAATCAGATTTCACACCATTAACGAGAGTTACCGGGTACATCAGTTGGCCAATCCCATAATCATGCCTTTGGCTTTGGCGCGGGTTTCATCCAGTTCGTTTTCGGCTATTGAATCATAGACAATTCCTGCACCAGCCCGAATCTGCAGCGTATCATTCATGAACAACATGGTGCGTATTAATATATTTAAATCCATATTCCCGTTGTGTCCGATATATCCCATGGATCCGGTATAGGCATTGCGTGGTTGCTGTTCAAGTTCGGCAATAATTTCCATGCAGCGGACTTTTGGGCAGCCTGTAATTGTACCGCCAGGAAAAACTGCTTTTATAACATCGCCCGGATGAACATCAGGCTGTAAGGTACCTTCGACGTTTGAAACGATATGGTGCACATGTGCAAATGATTCAAGCACCATTAGCTCAGTGACAACAACACTGCCTGGCAGGCATACTCTTCCCAAATCATTTCTTTCCAGATCGATAAGCATAATGTGTTCAGCGCGTTCTTTCGGGTGTTCTATTAACTCTTTTAGTGTTTCCTCATCATCCAGAAGTCGCGGACGGGTTCCCGCTATTGGTCGCGACTGAATTGTATTGCCTCGTACTTTTACCAGTCTTTCAGGAGATGAGCTGATAATAGTAAATGTTGGATAGACAGCAATACCGGAAAATGGCGCAGGATTTGTTGTTTTCAAACGTCGATAAAGGTCAACAGAGTCGGTATCCTCGGTTACTTGTGCCTTCCATAACCGTGAATAATTTACCTGAAATACATCACCGGCATAAATATATTCCTTTATACGTTTTATTCCGTGTATATATTCATCAGCAGGTTGTTCAGTCAGATTCAAATTGAACGGATTGCTTTGCTGAACGTTAGTGGCACCTTTCGAGCAGTTTGTAATATCGTGCATAACCTGGTCCATCAATTCGACATAACTATTTTCACATAAAATCCGGGTTTTATTGGTTTGCTTGTCTTCAACGATGACAATCGGTATTCGCGTTGCTTCAGCGAGAACATCCGTTTCACTTTTTGCCAATACCAGCGACGGTTCAATAATTTCAGCAAATTCGTACGACAGATAAACAAACCAGCCAAGAAACGAACCTAATGTATCCTCAGCATGGATAAATATGGATTCCGCTTTCCATAATTTATTAAATTCGGTAATAAAATCGTTTTCTGTCAGCGTAAAACGATCCGAGCTGAGCTGATGACTATTATGCAAGGTCAATCGACCTTGTGGGCAGGCAAACAGCATATTATATCGAGCATGTTGCCTGGCACTGGTGTGAGATGATGTAGTTGCTTGTGCGGTACTTTCCAGTAAAAATGGATAGCGTTTTGTATCAAGTGCGTGAAGTTCTGTTAGGTCGACAGGCTGCGCTATTTCCGTAATGACGTACTGTAATGAGTCATTTGCCAAGAGTAGATGTGCTGGTTATATTGCGAGATTAAATCTTCTTGAAGACAAGCGTACCATTGGTACCACCAAAACCGAATGAATTCGAGAGCGCTACATTGATTTTCATATCACGTGCTGTATGTGGTACAAAATCCAGATCACATTCCGGGTCCTGATTATCCAGGTTTATAGTGGGTGTAGCGACCTGATCACGCATTGATAAAATCGTAAATACAGCTTCAATACCACCAGCTGCACCAAGCGCATGGCCTACCATGGATTTTGTTGAACTCATCGCAAGTTTATAAGCGTGTGAACCAAAAGCCGATTTCACTGCCATGACTTCTGCCATATCGCCGGCAGGTGTTGAGGTCCCATGTGCATTGATAAAGTTAACTTCATCAGAGTTGATGTTTGCATTTTTTAATGCAGCTTTCATGCAACGCATTGCACCTTCTCCGCCTGGAGATGGTGATGTCATATGATAGGCATCGCCACTCATGCCAAATCCGGCTACTTCTGCATAAATTTTCGCGCCACGTTTTTTTGCATGTTCGTATTCTTCAAGCACCATTACCCCTGCACCTTCTGCAAGTACAAAACCGTCTCGATCTTTATCCCACGGCCTGCTGGCTTTTTCCGGTTCATCATTGCGAGTTGACAGTGCACGTGCTGCGCTAAAACCGCCGTGTGCTGTCGGGGCTGTTGCCATTTCGGCACCACCTGCAATCATGATATCTGCATCACCGTACTCTATATAACGTGCTGCATCACCGATACAATGTGTGCCGGTTGCGCAGGCTGTCACAATCGCAATATTTGGTCCTTTAAAACCATACATTACCGAGACGTTACCCGAGATCATGTTACAAATATTACTTGGGACGAAGAAAGGCGAGATTTTGCGTGGGCCGCCATTTAAATAGCTTGAGTGACCTTTTTCAATACCAGGTAATCCACCGATACCGGAACCGATGATAACGCCAACACGTTCTGCAAAATCAGGATTGGCATCGATACCTGCATCTTCTACGGCCTCTTTCGCTGCAGCGATGCCATAGTGAATGAATGGATCCATTTTCTTGATATCTTTCGGGCTTATATAGTTTGATGCGTCAAAGTTTTTAACTTCGCCTGCAATCTGGCTGGAAAACTCTGATGGATCAAAACGTGTAACACGCGTGATACCACTTCTGCCGGCCAGAATTGCATCCCAGGAAGATTTAACATCATTACCTACAGGTGTGACTATACCCATTCCTGTTACTACTACTCGACGCTTGCTCAAATTATTGCCCTATAATTGATATCCGGTGACCAAATTTTAATTAAAAAGGCCGTACCATTTGTGTGTACAGCCTTTTTAACAAATCGTTTGATAGTTAGATGAAACGATTAACAGTTAGCTTGCATTCGAATTGATATAATCGATGGCTTGTTGAACTGTTGTTATTTTTTCCGCGTCTTCATCCGGAATTTCAGTTTCGAATTCTTCTTCTAACGCCATGACAAGTTCGACGGTATCCAAAGAGTCGGCGCCCAAATCGTCTACAAAAGAAGCTTCGTTAGTTACGTCTTCTGCTTTGACACCAAGTTGTTCGACAACGATTTTCTGAACGCGTTCTTCAACACTGCTCATTGAGATAATTCCTCCAAAGTTATTCCAGCTCATTTACTGGGTGCGCTATTTTATTGAAAAGCTGTTCCTGATGCTACTTTCCACACGCAATATGCGGAAAAAACTGCAATTTAAATATTAATCCTTATATTACATATACTTATAATGGGCAATATTACGCCATATACATTCCACCATTGACATGCAGGGTCTCACCGGTGATATATGCCGCACCAGGCGAGGCTAAAAATGCCACAGCATGTGCAATTTCTGCCGCGTCGCCCAATCGGCCAAGTGGAACCTGAGTTAACAGCGCGTCTCGCTGTGTCTCAGGCAGCGATTTTGTCATGTCAGTATCAATAAAGCCTGGTGCAACGACATTAACTGTAATTCCACGGGAACCGACTTCGCGCGCCAGTGATTTACTGAAGCCAATGACCCCGGCTTTAGCTGCGCCATAGTTACATTGACCGGCATTTCCTGATACACCGACGACAGACGCGATACTGATTATGCGGCCCTTGCGTGCTTTCATCATTGCGCGCAGACATGCCTTGCTGAGTCGGTAAATGGAGGAGAGGTTGGTGGTAATGATGTCATCCCACTCTTCCTGTTTCATACGCATTAATAAATTGTCACGTGTAATGCCGGCGTTATTAACCAGAATCGATATTGCGCCATGCTGCGACTCAATCGTTTTTAATACAGACTGTATACTTTCATCGTCTGTGACATTCAGTTTGAGCCCCTGTCCAGTAATCTTGTGATCCATGAGGTATGAAGATATGGCTTCAGCACCCTTGTCGGATGTTGCTGTACCATAAACCGTCGCACCCTGGGCACCGAGTGCCAGTGCAATTGCCTGGCCGATACCGCGACTTGCGCCAGTCACCAACACTACTTCATCTTTTAACGTTGTATCTGTTGCCATATTCTTGATTCCATAAATATATTAGTTGTTTAGTGTTCGCATGCTTTTGCAAAAGAATCCGGATCATAAACAGCTTCCGCCTGCATTGCTTTATCAATACGTTTGTTTAATCCGACTAACACTTTGCCTGGCCCGCATTCTATTAGTCTGTCAACGCCATGACCGGACATGTAGTGAATGGTTTCAACCCAACGTACCGGATTATACAATTGTCGTGATAATGCATCTTTAATCGCGTCAGAAGATGATTCGCATTTTACATCTGTATTATTAATAACGGGAATAAGCGGCGTGCTGAATTCAATTTCTGCAAGATATTCAGACAGTGCGTCTGCTGCTGGTTTCATCAGCAGGCAATGCGAAGGAACGCTAACTGGCAGCATCACCGCCCTTTTGGCGCCTTGTGTTTTGGCCTCTTCGACTGCTGCTTCAACTGCGATGGTTTCGCCGGCGATAACTACCTGTCCAGGGGCATTAAAATTCACTGCCTGAACAATACCGTTTGCTGCAACATTTGTGCAGGCAGCAATAACCGTCGCATCATCCAGTCCGAGAATTGCGGCCATCGCGCCCTTACCACTGGGAACCGCAGCTTGCATAAGTTCGCCGCGTTTTTTTACCAGTGTGATTGCCTTTGCGAAATCAAGAACACCCGCACAAACCAGTGCGGTATATTCTCCCAGACTGTGGCCTGCCATGTAGTCCGGCTTGATGCTGGAGCGTTGCTGCCAGATATCCCAGCATGCGAAACCTGCGGCCAGCATGGCCGGCTGGGTGATATCAGTTGAATTCAGTTTGTCCTCAGGGCCTTCTGAAACTGTTTTCCACAGGTCGTAACTTAAGACCTCGCTCGCCTCCTGGAATATTTCTTTGACGCGTTGCTCGGTTTGCGACAACTCCTGCAGCATTCCAATTTTTTGTGAACCTTGTCCGGGAAAAATAAAACCGACTGACATGAAGAACCTTTTATAAATTTGTTTGATGTAAGGATATTAAGTTAATATTTTATCAGAGCAGAACCCCAGGTAAACCCGCCGCCAAATGCTTCCAACAGCAGTGTTTGCCCATGTTGAATTCTACCATCGCGCACAGCAATATCCAGCGCCAATGGAATTGATGCGGCAGAGGTGTTGCCATGTTCGTCTACAGTTACAACAACTTTATCCATGGACATACTGAGTTTTTTTGCTGTGGCTGCGATAATCCGGATATTGGCCTGATGCGGTACAAGCCAGTCGATATCTTTTTTATTCAGATCGTTTGCTTTTAAGGTCTCATCTACTATTTTACCGAGTGTTTGTACGGCGATTTTGAAAACTTCATTACCTTTCATTGTCATGTAGGCCTCGCCTGCACGCCATTTCGCAGTATTTTCAGAAATACCGGTCGGGACAGTTAGCAGTTCTTTGTATTTTCCATCCGCATGCAAATGTGTTGATAAAATACCGGGCGTTTCACTAGCGCCCAACACGACTGCGCCTGCACCATCGCCGAATAAAACGCAGGTTGAACGGTCTGTCCAGTCTATTATGTTTGATAATGTTTCGGCGCCTACAACCAGGGCTTTTGTTGCCTGTCCGGTTTGTATAAACATATTTGCAACGCTGAGCGCATAAACAAATCCTGTACAAACAGCCTGCAAGTCAAATGCCGGACAACCATGAATATTCAGACGTTCCTGTAATAAACAGGCGGTGCTGGGGAAAATACGATCGGGCGTTGTTGTGGCAACAATTATTAAATCGATATCATTGGTTTCAATTCCCGCTGCTTCTATCGCGCTGCGTGATGCCTGTTCTGCCAACGAACATGTTGTTTCGCCATCCTTGACGATGTGGCGTTTTTTAATGCCGGTGCGTTCCGTGATCCAGGCGTCACTGGTTTCGACGCGGGCTTCCAGATCCTTGTTGGTTACGATCGTTTCCGGTAAGTAGCTACCTGTACCCAGTATTCTTGAATACATCAGCCCACCTGCCTTTCACTTAAATGTGTTTCCAGTATCGAAACGATAAGTGAAGGTACATTTTTCTCAACCTCCAATATCGATTGATTGATCGCATGCGCAAAAGAAAATTCATCGGCACTGCCATGGCTTTTTACGACTATTCCCTGCAAACCCAACAAGCTGGCGCCATTATATTCGCGTGGATCGATTTTCTTTCTGAATTGTTTCAATACCGGTTTTGCAATCAGGCCGGTTATTTTGGTCAGGATATTTTTGTAAAATGCCTGTTTCATGTAGTGGCTGATCATTTTCGCCACACCTTCACTGGTTTTGAGCATGACATTTCCTACAAAACCGTCACACACGACCACGTCTGCAACACCCTGATAGATTCCGTCACCTTCGATGTAACCGATATAATTCAATTCACTTTCGCTGAGCAAACGCGCGGCTTCCTTGACACGTTCATTCCCCTTGATTTCTTCTTCGCCAATATTCAGTAATCCGACAGTCGGTCGTTCAATATTATCTACAGCCTGTACAAGTGCAGAACCCATAACAGCAAACTCGAAGAGACTTTCAGCAGATGAATCGACATTTGCGCCGAGGTCAAGAACGTGTGTGTGTCCGGTCATGGTGGGTAGTGCTGTACATATTGCAGGCCTGTCAATGCCTGGTAACATTTTCAAAACAAATCTGGCAGTTGCCATCAATGCGCCGGTATTTCCTGCGCTAACACAAGCTTGTGCCTTGTTCTGTTTAACAAGATCAATCGCAACTCGTAAAGAGGAATCTTTTTTATTTCGTAATGCAGATGATGGTGACTCATCCGATGCAACTTTTTGCGTAGTGTGGTGCAGGGATATGTGCTGGGTCAGTTCAGCAGGAAAGGCTTGTAGCTCACTCTGTAACAGTGTTTCGTCGCCGGTGATAATCAGTTTCAAATTATTATGACGTTTAATTGCTTCAATCGCAGCAGGCACAACGACTGGTGGACCAAAGTCGCCACCCATGCCATCAAGTGCAATAGTTATATAGTTTGATTCCATTGTTACAGGCTGGTTATTTTTGTGTTTTGTCATAATAGAAACGGGACAGTAAGTCTGTCCCGTTTCTGGATTATTAATATTTTTGCCGGTATCAGGAAAAACTAGTCGGCATTCACATCAACAACTTTTTTACCACGGTAGTAACCATCAGGACTTACGTGATGACGCAAGTGTGTTTCACCTGTAGTTGGTTCAATAGACACAGCACGTGCTGACAAGGCATCGTGTGATCGGCGCATGCCACGTTTTGATGGGGTTTTGCGGTTTTGTTGAACGGCCATTAGTAATTCCTCTTAATCATGTTGTTTCTGTAGTGATGCTAACGCAGTAAAAGGATTTTCTTTTACCTCTTCGGCGCGGTCATCACTTGTTAATTCATTCAAAATCGCGCTGGCAGTACAGTCATTGACAGGGTGCATCGGCACCTGCGGCATTGCCAGCAGTAATTCGTCCTCTATTATATCACTCATTGCTACCGGGACTGAATGCAAAATATGCGATTCATAGTCCCCTGGCAGATTTTCTGCTTCGAACTCGTTATTCACAAAAGCCAGTCGAATCGGCATTTTCAGCTGCCATTCCATAGGCTCCAGGCAGCGTTGGCAAATCAAATTCAGCGTGCCAGTCACTTCGCCTGCGCAAAAGTGAATATTTTCGCGATCAACTCCAAACTCAATTTCGACCGAGAGCTTGGCATCGTCAGGATTATACAGTAATGGAATCAATCGCTTACATGAGGCAAGCGGCAATTCCCCAGTCAGTATTTTCCGGGCTTTGGCCAATCGAACAGGATCGATTTGAACAGGGAGTCGCGAGCTTGGCGACACGGAATGTTTCGACGTCATTTTGCAAATTGTATTCACAAATGATTAAATTGTAAACATAAGTTTTTGATTATTCTCTAATTTCCATGCGATATTTATCCCAATTTGACGCGAAATATCATCTAAACGCTAGCCAGCTTCCTGCAGAGTCGCTAAAGTTGAATTTTAAGGGCGGGTGAGATGATTAAAAAAATCCTGATTGCTAATCGAGGCGAAATTGCTGTACGAATCGTGCGTGCCTGTGCAGAAATGGGGATTAAGTCGGTGGCAGTCTACGCTGAGGCTGACCGTTATGCCCTGCACGTCAAGAAGGCCGATGAGTCGTATAGCCTTGGACCAGACACGGTAGCTGGCTACCTGAATGCCCATCGGCTGGTTAATCTGGCCAAAGCGGCAGGCTGTGATGCCCTGCATCCAGGTTACGGGTTTTTATCCGAAAATCCGGAATTAGCCGAAATTTGTGAGCGGCGCCAGGTTATCTTCATTGGTCCCAATGCCGATGTGATTCGCATGATGGGTGACAAAACCATCGCGCGTCAAACCATGGTGGATGCCGGCATTCCGGTCACACCGGGCAGTATTGGCAATCTGGAAAATATTAATGAAGCACTCAAGATTGCCAGCGAAATCGGTTATCCGGTCATGCTCAAGGCCACTTCGGGTGGTGGCGGTCGCGGTATTCGTCGCTGTGAGAATGAAAATGATTTGCGCAAGAATTTTGACCGCGTCATTTCAGAAGCAGAAAAAGCCTTTGGTCGCGCCGAGGTCTTTTTGGAAAAATTTATAGCCAACCCGCGCCATATAGAAGTTCAGATTCTGGCCGACCATCATGGCAGTGTGATTCATCTGTTTGAGCGCGATTGTTCCATTCAGCGGCGCCATCAAAAACTGATCGAAATTGCACCCTCACCCCAATTATCACAGCAACAACGAACCTTTATTGGCGATCTGGCTATCAAGGCAGCAAAAGCCTGCAATTACACCAATGCCGGTACTGTCGAGTTTTTAATGGATGAAAACGACAACTTTTATTTCATGGAAATGAATACCCGCTTGCAGGTCGAACATCCGGTTTCAGAATCCATTACGGGTATTGATATTGTGCAGGAACAGATACGTATCGCGGCCGGATTAAAATTACAGTACACGCAATCGCAAGTTACCATGCGCGGTTTCGCGATGGAGTTTCGTATTAATGCTGAAGATCCAAAAAATGATTTTCTGCCAAGCTTTGGCCGTATTACACGCTATTTTGCAACCGGTGGTCCAGGTGTGCGTACAGATGGCGCAATCTATACCGGATACGAGATACCACCCTATTACGATTCAATGTGTGCCAAGCTGATTGTCTGGGCGCTGACATGGGATCAGTTAATTGATCGTTCGGTGCGCGCACTAAAAGATATCGGGGTGCATGGTGTGAAAACGACTATCCCCTATCACCTGGAGATTTTAAAATCCGCAGAATTTCAGACTGGCTACTTTAATACCGGGTTTGTTGAAGCACATCCGGAATTAACCGGCTATTCGTTAAAACCGTCCAACCGTGAACTGGCAGCGGCAATTTCCGCTGCGATTGCAGCCAATATGGGTCTGTAATTCAACGCATTATCGAGAAAATATATGGCAAAAATAAATGTAACCGACACTATTTTACGCGATGCGCATCAGTCGCTGATTGCGACACGCATGCGAACCGAAGATATGCTGCCAATATGTGAGAAGCTGGATAAAGTTGGTTACTGGTCTCTGGAAGTATGGGGTGGAGCAACGTTTGATGCCTGTGTTCGTTTCCTGAAAGAAGATCCATGGGAACGACTGCGAAAACTGCGCGATGCATTACCCAATACACAATTACAGATGTTATTGCGCGGACAAAATTTATTAGGCTACCGACATTACGCGGATGATGTAATCAGGGCTTTTATCGACCGTGCTACAGCCAATGGTATGGATGTGTTTCGAATTTTTGATGCACTCAATGATGTGCGAAATCTCGAAACTTCGGTCAAGGCTGTAAAAAAGAATAACAAACATGCGCAAGGCACAATTTGTTATACCACCAGTCCTGTCCATACGATTGATCAGTTTATTACACTGGCCAAACAACTACAGGACATGGGTTGCGATAGCGTGGCGATTAAGGACATGGCCGGCTTGCTCACACCATACGTGACAGGTGATCTTGTCAAGGCTCTGACAGAAAACATCAAAATACCAATACAAATTCACGCACACGCCACGGCAGGCGTGGCCAGTATGTGTCACATGAAAGCCATTGAAAATGGCGCGGTAACTATTGATACAGCCATTTCAGCCTTTGCCGAAGGTTGCAGCCACCCGACAACTGAAAGTATGGTTGCTGCACTTAAAGACACAGAATATGACACAGGCCTTGATTTGGAACTGTTGCAGGAAATCGGTTTTTATTTTTATGAAATAAGAAAAAAATATCACCAGTTCGAAAGTGAATTCACCGGACTTGATACACGCGTGCAGGTGAATCAGGTGCCAGGTGGCATGATGTCGAATTTATCAAATCAACTCAAAGATCAAAACGCGTTGCATCGCATGACCGAAGTATTGGAAGAAATACCGCGAGTGCGTAAAGAGCTTGGCTATCCCCCTCTTGTGACGCCAACTTCACAAATCGTCGGAACCCAGGCTGTCATGAACGTGCTAACCGGGGAACGTTATAAAACAATCACAAATGAAGTGAAATACTATTTGCAAGGAAGATATGGCAAAGCGCCAGGTCAGGTCAGCCCGCAAGTTCAGCATATGGCTATCGGCAATGAAGATGTTATTGATTGTCGTCCGGCTGATTTGATACCGGATGAGTTTGAACGATTAAAAAACGAGATCAGTGATCTCAGTCAGTCTGAAGAAGACATACTGACGTATGCAATGTTTCCCGATCTTGGCCGTGATTTTTTACAGCAACGAAAAGATGGCACCCTGATGCCAGAAGCTTTGGAACCAATTGGTGCTGAATCTGGTAACAACCATGCAGCGACAGAATTTAATGTCAGCATTCATGGTGAAACCTTCCATGTCAAGTTGACCGGTACGGGTTACAAACACCAGGACAGGCGACCATATTATTTGCAGGTCGATGGTGTGCCGGAAGAAATAATTCTTGAACCGCTGGACGAAATCAGTCTCGGCGAACATCCAACCAGCAAAAAACACCAGATGGCTGGAGCACGTCCGCGTGCAAACAAGCCGGGGCATGTTACGACGTCTATGCCGGGTACGGTAGTTGATGTATTGGTTGCTATCGACGATACCGTAACCGCCGGTGCGCCAGTACTGGTCACCGAGGCGATGAAAATGGAAACAGAAATACAGGCACCGATATCCGGTAAAATAATTGCTATATACGTGAATAAAGGAGATAGCGTGACACCGGATGAGGCGTTAATAGAAATTGAAAGCTAATTAATATATTTTAACCAGCAGCTGTTTTTACGTTATTATAATAAAACCATGAAATTGATTCTTGCCTCAACCTCACCTTTTCGTAAAGCAATTCTCGAAAAACTGGATATCGAATTTTCAACAGACTCTCCTGATGTGGATGAGTCACAAATCGAGAATGAATCAGCCGATGCACTTGTGAAAAGGCTTGCGATTGCCAAGGCACAGGCTGTTGCGAAGCACCATAAAAATGCGCTTGTTATCGGATCTGATCAGGTGGCGGTAATCGACAACACAATACTTGGCAAACCAGGCACGCGTGAAAATGCAATCAAACAATTGTCATATGCATCTGGCAAGAGCGTAATTTTTTATACCGGGCTTTGTGTGTTAAATACCACGACGATGCAGCATCATAGTTGTGTCGAAATATTTGAAGTCAAGTTCAAGAAACTGTCATTGTCGGCTATTGAAAACTATATCGACAAGGAAAAGCCGTTAAATTGTGCCGGCAGCTTCAAATCAGAAGGCCTTGGTATTGCCTTGTTTGAAAAACTTCAGGGCGATGATCCAAATACCTTGATTGGCCTGCCGCTGATTCGCACTATAGAGTTTCTTGAATGTGAAGGTATGCCGGTTTTGTAATTCTTAACCGGCATACCTGTCAATAAACTACTTCAATTGCGGAGTGGCTGGCTTGACTGATTCCAGTACAACACTACCGGCAGATGCGCCAATACGGTCTGCAAATTTTTGCAAGAAATCTGGCTTCGGTGTGTAGTTGACAATTTTTTCTGCCTTGACGATTTCGCGCGCGACATAACTACTGCTTCCCAATCCATCTATAAGTCCCAACTTTACACTTTCTTCACCAGTCCATACCAGACCACTAAAGAGTTTTGGGTTTTCTTTCAATCGATCACCGCGACCTTTTTTTACCACATCAATAAACTGGCCGTGTATGTTTTTCAGTAGCATTTTAATATGTTGTACATCGTTCGGTTTTGTTTCGCTAAACGGGTCAAGAAAGCCTTTACTTTCACCTGCAGTATATAATCGGCGCTCAATACCCAGTTTTTCCATGCCTTTGACAAAACCAAAGCCATTCATGAGCACACCAATTGACCCGACAACGCTCGCTTTGTCGGCATATATTTCATCTGCGGCTGCGGCAATGTAATAGCCGCCTGAAGCGCAGATGTCACTGATTACCGCATAGAGTTTTTTGTTCGGATATTTTTTCCGCAGTCGAACAATCTCATCGTTTATGTAACCTGCCTGTACCGGGCTACCGCCGGGACTATTAATACGCAAAATAACCGCTTTGCTGTGTTTATTTTTAAAAGCGTTTCGCATTCCTGTAACAATCGTATCTGCATTGGCATCGGTGCCTGCAGAAATCACCCCTTCAATATCGACAAGACCGGTATGATCATCAGAAGTTTTTGTTGAAGTCTTTTCGCCAGGGAAATAAACCATGAAAAGTATCAGTAGCAAATAGGCTGCAAAAAATCCTTTAAAGAATATGTTCCAACGGCGGGTGCGACGTTGTTCATTTACCGAGGCAAAGGCAAGTTTCGCCAGGATTTCTTTTTCAAAATTCGGGTCGTGCTCTGAATTGTTTTCAGTTGGTTCCGTTTTATTAAACATTGTTTAAATCCATTATTAATAGTGGAATGAGGTGCACAGCAAATTATTCATTTGCGGCATATGTGTATTGATTAAGTAACAAATTATGCAAGGCATCAAGGTTATCAACACACGCTAACGGGTTGAATAATTTTAAACGATCAGCCGCATGTGCGCCATGTGTAATGGCTATACAGTCACATCCGGCATTGGTGGCCATCTGCAAATCATATTCCGTGTCGCCTACCATTAATGTTTCGGCAGCGGTCATGCCCATTTCCGACATCAGATCCTGCAACATTTGCGGATGTGGTTTTGAAAACGCTTCATCTGCACATCTTGTCGCATGAAAATAGCGGCCAGTTGACGTTTCATCAAGCACCTTGTTCAGTCCTGCACGGCCTTTTCCGGTTGCCACGCCAAGGTAAAAACCTTGTTCTTGTAATGCGACAAGCAAAGCAACCGCGCCTTCAAATAAAATACTGGGCGTTTTATCGGTGAAGAGAAAATGTTGGCGGTAATTTTCTACCAATTTTTGATACGTCATGGAGTCGAGTTCAGGGTAAATCTTGCTGATAGCCTCCCTTAAGCCAAGGCCGATAATGTCAGACAAGCTGTCATTGTCGCGGTATGGCAATCCCGTATCGTTAATTGCTGCACGCATGCAATTCGTGATGCGTGTAACGGAATCCATCAGCGTGCCATCCCAGTCAAATACGATAAATTTATATTTCATACACTGTTGCTAAATCCAGGTTCGTCAATACTGCTGTTAAATTGTCATCGAGCGGCGCACATATTTTCAGGTGTTGTCCGGATTCTGGTAAGGTAAATTCAAGCTCAGCGGCGTGTAAAAACATGCGTTTTAAACCTATATTTTTCATCTGGCGGTTAAAATCAGAATCACCGTATTTTTCATCACCGGCAATCGGATGCTGCACGGATTGCGAATGTACCCTGATTTGATGGGTACGACCGGTCTTGATTTCAATGGCAGCGAAAGTGGCGAGCCGACAGGTATCCAGAACATGAAAGAAAGTTTCAGCCTTCTTGCCTTCTGCAGAATCAACTCTGACGATACGCTCACCTGAAGTGACGATATTTTTCTTAAGCGGCTTGGTGACCTTGAATTCTTTGCGCGATATGTTGCCTTTTAATAATGCCAGATAGCGTTTTTTGATCGTATGCTCACGCAGCATCTCGTGTAGCGTACGCAACATACTACGTCGCTTGGCAATAAGCAGACATCCGGATGTGTCACGATCGAGCCGGTGAACCAGTTCAAGAAATGGGCTATTTTCACGGCTACTACGCAGTGTTTCAATCAATCCATGTGAGATTCCACTGCCGCCATGCACGGCCATACCGTATGGTTTGTTAAGAATAATCAGGCGTTCGTCTTCATATAAAATTGATGATTCAAGTCGGTCAATATTGTAAGCAGAGGGAGTAAATTCGCTACCTTCACTGCGCCGAACAGGCGGGATTCTGACTTCATCGCCAACTTTGAGACGATAATGTGGCTTGATACGGCCTTTGTTAACCCTGACCTCACCCGTTCGCACTATGCGGTAAACCAGGCTTCTCGGCACACCTTTAAGGTGCGTCAGGAGAAAGTTATCGAGTCGCTGACCTTCTGAATGGATGTTTATTTGTACAAATTCTACGTTATTAACCGACATGGGCAGCGAATACAGACCTTAAAACGGAGCAAAGCAGGAGTTTAGCAGTTTTTGTTTCCGGATATAGGGCGATAGAAGCCAATAATAGATGATTGATGCAATTAATACGTACTGCTATTATAAAGGTAGCGTAACGTCTATGTCACATTGCACCAAGATAGTGCAAATGGAATCTGACCATTATAAACACTCTTTCGTCAGGTTTTCGTAATACAGCGCAATACGCCACAGTTTTAGCTATTTAATAGCACGACCACGGGTATTTTAAAGGGCATTTTTAGCCAGCAATTTACCGGTGAAAAATTAAAAATTTAGTGTTCCCGCGAGACCATCGGCCAGTCGGGACAAATACGATATACACACAAACAAGAACTCTCACGTCAATTCGTGGAGCGGCTCGTGTGTACGTACTGGCTAACCGGGCTATTGCTCATCATGGTCTCCTGGTACGCCAGAACAAGAAGGTTTATTACATGAAAAGAATGCTCTTTAACGCCACGCAGGCGGAAGAACTGCGCGTGGCGCTGGTTGATGGCCAACATTTATATGACATCGACATCGAATCCACCAGTCGTGAATCCAAAAAATCCAATATCTACAAAGGTCGAATCACCCGGGTTGAACCCAGCCTGGAAGCAGCCTTCGTCGACTATGGTGCAGACCGACACGGTTTTTTACCCTTAAAAGAAATATCACGCCAGTACTTTAAGGAAGGTGTTGACCTCAGAAATGGCAGGGTCAACATTCGCGATGCGATTGACGAAAACCAGGAAATTATTATCCAGGTGGTCAAAGAAGAGCGCGGTAACAAGGGTGCTGCACTCACCTCTTTTATCAGTCTTGCTGGTCGCTACCTGGTTCTGATGCCAAATAACCCGAGAGCCGGCGGGGTTTCGCGTCGAATTGAAGGTGATGAACGCTCTGATGCACGTGATGCCCTGTCTGAACTGGTGCTTCCAGATGATATGGGCATGATTATTCGCACAGCGGGTGTGGGTAAAAGTGTTGAAGAATTACAGTGGGATTTGGACTATTTATTACAACTGTGGCAATCGATTGACGAAGCATCGAAGCAACGTGCTGCGCCCTTTCTGATTTATCAGGAAAGCAATATTATCACACGTGCAATTCGGGATTATTTCCGTACGGACATCAGCGAAATTATTGTTGATGAGCCGGAGATGTATGAAAAAACGCGCCAGTTTATGACGCAGGTAATGCCACATAATTTAGGTAAGATTAAATTATACACTGACGCTATTCCTCTCTTTACCCGTTATCAGATTGAATCACAAATTGAATCAGCGTTTCAGCGCGAAGTGCGATTACCATCAGGTGGCGCAATCGTCATTGACCATACAGAAGCATTGATATCGATTGATATCAACTCTTCTCGTGCAACCAAAGGCGCGGATATTGAAGAGACCGCCCTGAATACAAACCTTGAAGCAGCCGATGAGCTTGCTCGTCAATTACGTTTGCGTGATATCGGTGGTTTGATTGTTATCGACTTTATTGATATGACACCAGCGCGAAATCAACGTGAAGTCGAAAACCGGTTACGTGATGCATTAAAAATTGATCGGGCACGTGTTCAGGTTGGCCGTATATCACGTTTTGGCTTGTTGGAAATGTCACGACAGCGATTACGTCCGGCGCTTGGCGAATCCATGCAGCTGGTTTGTCCACGTTGTAGTGGTCAAGGTACTATCCGTGGTGTTGAATCGATCGCGCTTTCTATATTGCGTATCATCGAAGAAGAAGCCATGAAAGAAAATACCGGTCGTATCGTGGCGCAAATGCCTATTGAGGTAGCGACTTTCCTGTTGAATGAAAAACGTGACATGCTATCAACAATTGAGTCACGTCAGAAAATCAATATTGTTGTTATACCGGATGCCGAACTTGAAACCCCACATTTTCATATAAATCGCATACGGGGAAATGAGCAGGAAATGGAAAATGATCTCTACAGTTATGAGATGACAACCAGGGAAGAAGTCGTTGTCCCGACTACTGCTACACCACTAAGAGAAATTCCGGAAACACCAGCTGTAAAAACGGTACTCCCTTCTACGCCAATACCAACACAAGCAAAACCGGGGCTATTTATTCGTCTCTGGTTAGCGCTGTTTGGTACCGGTAAGAAAAAACCTCGACGCACTGACAAACCTGTACGCGAGAAAAATAATACCAATCAGCGTGGTAATGCGCGTCGACAGAATCGCACTGGCGGAGCTAATCCACGTAACAAGCAGAAACAAGCCGCTGCACCATCTTCTCAGGGTGATACGCAAACACCTCAGGCAGGTAATACGAATAAACAAACCAGACAATCACGCCCAAGAAAATCACAATCCGGGAATTCACAACGTCGGCAAAATCAGCAAACTGGCCAGACAGCTGATCAGAATGCCAACACCAACACCAACGTCAAGACTCCAACGGAACAAACTCAAGCTGCAACTGATCAAAATCAGGCTCAACCAAAAAGAAATGAAGGAAGACCCGAGCGAGGAAATCGTTCCGGATCACGCCGTACAGGTCAGAATCGTCAGGGACAAGATAGAAATCGTAACAGAGCGACGTCTGAAAATGGTGCCGCTACACCGGAGATACCTGACAGCTCTCAACCGAAAAGCGAATCCCGGCAAAAAGAAACAGCTAATGGTGGCTCGGCTAGTCAGCATGTAGCAGCAGATAAATCAGGTGCAAGCCAGTCAATTCAGCCCAGTCAAACCAAACCGCATGAATCGAAAGAAGCGTCAATTACAAATGATACTGCGCAGTTAAAGCCAGATACAGGTTCGGTGCCGACTCAAACGTCAACAAATTCTGCTACACGTTCGGCAACAAAAAATGAGAATATAAGTAATGATGCCAGTGAACCAAAGCTCACCCAGGTATTTACCAAGCCAACGGATAATGTTGAAACAGCCGAGGCAAATTCTACTTCGAAAAATGACTAGTTATTAAAGTTATTGGATTTAATATGGTCGAGTAGCCCTTTCGCGGCGATCTCGACCATATCGAATACTTTTTCAAAACCTTTTGAACCACCATAATATGGATCAGGAACTTCCGTTATGGCTAATTCTGGCGCGAAATCCATAAATAATTGCAGCTGCGACTTACCGTCTGCTGGTTGTAATTTCCGTAAACTTGCCAGATTATCGTTATCCATCGCAAGAATATAATCAAACTTGTGGAAGTCATCGCTACTAACACGTCTTGCGCGTTGCGTGCTGAGATCAATACCACGAGTACGAGCAGTTTGTTGCGCACGCGGGTCAGGTTGTTCACCTACATGATAGGCATGCGTCCCTGCCGAATCGGTGTGAATGGATTCATTCAAAGGTGAATTGCTTACCAAATGTTGGAATACGCCTTCGGCGGTCGGTGATCGACAAATATTTCCCATACATACAAACAGGACATTAATAATTTTCATGCTATCTCGTGATAGTAAAACAGAAACTGAATACAATATTTAAATATTATAACAGTACTTGAAAAAATAAGTCACTACAGTTGATTTTCAAATTGAACACCAGATGCCCAATGTTAATCACCTATTAACGTGGTAAATATTTCATTTAAGGTTGCATAAGTCTCATTTGCCGCCTCGTTTAAATCGAGGCTTTTGTTTACAACCACTTCGTTCTGTGAAATAAAGCTTTCCATGATTGCATGCAATTCCTGCTCCTGATATTCAAGCAGATCCATTTTTGATATTGTACTGCGCAATTCCCTGACCATATTTTCCAGGACCGCTGTTGTGTCCCTGTTTCGCTCCATAAACTGGCTATTGATTTTTACAATTGTATTTTTGACAAGATCAATAATTTCCTGGCGATTACGTTTGATACGGTTTTCTGTTGCAATTGCCTTGGCTCTGTCTTCTGCACTATTTCCCAATGCACCGAGAATATCCTTGAGTTTTCCATATTTTAATTCATCATCCAACGGCATATTTTTAATTAAAATTGAAGAGTGCTTGTAATTCACAAAGGTTTTGGCATCAATATCAAAGAATCGTCCTTTGTCTTTTGCCGCGTCCATAACACTTGCTTCCATAGGGGAAACAACACCGGTATTGCTCAAATTTAAAATATGTTCATCATCCCTGAGTTGAACGGTACACTTTAATTCGAGTCGCTGTATCGCTTCAATTATACAGTCGCTTAATTCTTTGTAATCTTTACAATTTGAGCTGGTTTCGAAAAAATGAATTACAATACCTAATTCACTTGTATATCGCATCGCATCCATGGCGACTTCACGTGAAAAAGCCAATTCCTGTTCTATTTTTTCGATATCAATTTTGGAATTCGCCGCTACTTCTTGTCGGTTTTCCAGACATCGTTCTATTTTCTTAAGCAGTTCATCGTGGTCGTAGGGTTTTGGAATATAGTCTTCTGCACCAACTTCATAACCTCGTAAGCGTTCTTCAGTCGATGTTAATGCTGAAACAAATATGACAGGTATTAAACGCGTAGCATTATTTTGTTTTAATTTTTCACAAGTAGTATAGCCATCGATACCGGGCATTGAAATGTCCAACAAGATGACATCAGGGGCAAAACTTTCTACTTGCTCAAGGCATTCTTCTCCTGAATAGACCAGCTTTAATTCGTACTTGTCTTCCATGATCTCTTCGATGACCATCTGATTCATGGGTTCATCATCAACAGAGAGTATCTTATAGCGTCCAGTATCCATTGCCGCTTCCTTATTATTAAAATCTGGTAACTCACCATTTATCGGACACCGAAATTTAACCTTGAACATTTTCAGGCTTTTGGTGTGTGATATCCTAAATACCTATAATAATCAGCGATTTAAGTATAATTATCACGTTAAAGTAGTTTATTTTTGTGACGATATAATAAGTAGCAGTTTAGAAAACATTATTAGAAGGTGCTAATATAGAATGCCATCATTGTTTGGTAGATTCGGCAATCTTGGGCTGGGTGTAAAGTTTACAATAATTGTAAGTATAATTATTGCCTTTACTATCAGTTCAACCACCTATTTTACGATCAACGCCGAAAAATTATCCAGACAAAGTGCACTGGTTGATAAAGGCAACCTGTTAGCAAAGGTTGTTGCGCTGGTGTCTCCTGAATCAATATTTTCGTTTGATTTCGTTACCTTGAATAATAATGTGAAAGATATCAGTTTGCAGGATGATATAGTTTATTGTGCTATCAAGGATTTAAACAACGTTTATCTGACTTCATTTTTGAACAAGAATAATTCGCACATTAAGCATGCTATCAGCAATACAAATGGAAAAATTAAAGATGTAATTGAGTACGTAAAAAATAACAATGACCTGATATTAATTAAACATCCTATTAATTTTGATGGTGTTTCGATTGGTGCTGTTGATATGGCAATTGCCAAGACAAAAATTGATCTTTACGTAAAAGAAATTGTTAGGCGTGAACTTATAACCAGCAGTTTCATCATCACGGCATTGTCAATAGTTTTATATATTGTTTTCAAGTATAGCGCCCTGTTACGTATCAGAAAATTGTGTGAAGCATCTGAAGAAGTAGCAAACGGAAACCTGGATGTGCAAATTGAAAATTACACACATGATGAGTTGGGTTTGTTGATAAATGCATATAATAAAATGACAAGTAGTCTCAAGGAGAATATTACACTTAAAGAAAATGCAATGAGCGAAGTAATGGAGTTAAATACATTGCTTGAGAAGAAAGTATATGAAAGAACTTTGGCATTGGAATCCGCCAATGATGAGCTGGAAAAACAAAAAGAGGCACTTGCGAGTCATCGCGATAATCTTGAAAATATTGTCCTGAAAAAAACATCAGATTTAATTGAGGCAAAAGAAGCAGCTGAATCTGCAAATGCAAGCAAGAGTGAATTTTTGGCAAATATGTCTCACGAACTTAGAACGCCAATGCACGCCATTCTAAGTTTTTCAAAATTCGGCATGTCGAAAATAAATACTGCGAGCCAGGAAAAACTCTTTAGTTACTTTAGCAAAATAGAACAAAGTGGATCGCGGCTGCTGTTGTTGTTGAATTCGCTTCTCGATTTATCGAAACTTGAAGCAGGAAAGATGGATGTTACGTATGAAGAGCAAAGCCTGCTATCAATAGTATCTGATGTGGTCGATGAATCATCCGCTATAATAGAGGAAAAATCACTGGGCATAAATATTGATAATCAAACTGTGGATGATTGTCTTATTTGTGACGGGCAAAAAATCAGCCAGGTAGTACGAAACTTGCTATCCAATGCTATAAAATTCAGCCCTGAAAAATCCAGCATCAGTATAAAAATATTTTCGCAACAAGTGGGTTCGTTTGAACATATAGGATTTACGATACTGGATGAAGGTGTTGGTATCCCTGAAAATGAATTGATCAACGTGTTTGATAAATTTGTGCAAAGCAGTAAAACTAAAACAGGTGCAGGTGGAACCGGCCTTGGATTGTCAATATGTCAGGAGATAATTAACATACATCATGGCAAGATATGGGCTGAATCAAAAAATAATAACGGCGCCGCATTCACTTTCATCATACCAAGCAATGTCAGCAACGATAGTAAAGCCGCCCGGGAGGTTGTTTAAAATGGAACAATATTCAACTTTACTGATTGTTGATGATGAGCCATTTAATGTGGAAATACTTCGAGAGCACCTGGAAGATAATGGTTATGATGTTGTGTCTGCTGAAAATGGCAAAATGGCATTGGAGATAGTAAAAAGCAATGAGTATAATTTTGATGCCATACTGCTGGATCGCATGATGCCGGAGCTTGACGGAATACAGTTTTTAAATGTAATAAAAAACGATGCCAAATACAGGCAACTTCCTGTCATTATGCAGACTGCTGCTGTTCGAAATGAAGAAATTATTGAAGGTATCGAAGCCGGCGCATATTATTATCTTACCAAGCCTTATGTCCCTGAAGTCCTGTTAACAATCGTAGAATCCGCCGTTAAAGATTACAGACGATTTAAAAATTTATTTGATTCGACAACTTCGATCGATTCCGCTGCGCGCCTGATCTCGAATATATCATTCAATTTCCGGACGCCTAAGGATGTTGATGCTGTTGTATGCAGTATATGCAAGTTGATACCTGAAAATGACAGCATGGCATTGGGCTTGACCAGTTTGATGATAAATGCAATTGAGCATGGGAATCTGGAAATCGGTTACGCTTTAAAGACAAGCCTGGTAAAGGCACATAAACTGGATGAAGAAATTGAGACCAGACTAAACAAAGAACCATTTAAAAGCAGAACTGCGTCAGCCACTTTTCAGGCAACGGACAAGCAATTTAAAATTATTATTAAAGATGAAGGAAAAGGTTTTAATGCTAATAAATATGTAAATGCTGGTGCACAGCTGTCAAACGAGGTAAATGGCCGCGGAATTGCGATGGCCAGGATGATAAGTTTTGATGAAATCAGCTATAATGATGCGGGAAATGAGGTAACGTGTGTAATTCGTCGCAGCTAAAATTCCTCTATTTCTTCCTCGCTTAATACCCTCGCTTCTTCCTCAAGCATGATTGGCATGTTATCTCTTACAGGATAAGCCAGTCTGTCAGCCTTGCAAATTAATTCATTATTTAAATATTTCAGTTTACCCTTGCAAACCGGGCATGCCATAATATCAAGTAGTTTTTTATCCATGATTCTTACCATTAAAATTGTATTTCATATCAGGCCTCACCTGCATTCAATGTTTCCAGAAAACGCAAACCGAAGTCACGCTTCATGCTAACCTCCACCGGTAAAACCCACATATTATCAGAAACAAAACGTCTGCACTTTACGGCATCTTTCTCAGTCATGATTATAGGCAGATTATCGTTAAAATTAATATCCTGATCAAGATATAAATAATGATCAGGAAAGGCATGTTCAATTATTGTTAATCCATTGTTGGTGAGGAATTCAAAAAATTTTGCCGGATTGCCTATAGCTGCGACAGCATGTAATTTCATTCCACGAAAATCAGTGAGTTCCCTCGTCTGGGTACTATCTGCCAGATTATAGACAGATTTTCCGATATAGCGCATGGCATATTCGTTGTTCAATGCAATGCCGTTAGTGACTACAAAATCAACCTTATCCAGTCGTTGTACCGGTTCACGCAAAGGACCTGCTGGTAAGCAATGTCCATTTCCAAATCGCCTGACGCCATCTATGACTATTATTTCAATAAAGCGGGCAAGTTGATAATGTTGCAGACCGTCATCCGAGATTATTACATCGCAGTTATGATACTTTAACAGTGCTGCACAGGAGGCAACGCGGTCAGGGCCTGATGCAATTGGGCATGCAGTTCGTTGGGCAATCACAATCGATTCATCGCCCACCATAACCGGATCGCTGTCCGCTCTGACCTGTTGTGGCCAGCTACGCGCTTTGCCAAGGTATCCCTTTGTGATAATGCCTGGCTTATAACCTGCTTTTTTCAAATAATTGGCAATCCAGATTACCAGTGGTGTTTTACCTGTTCCGCCAACCGTAAGATTACCAACAATAATTACCGGAACATCAAATGATGTCGACTTTAAAAACTTTAGCTGAAAAAGAATACGTCGGATTGTGATAATTGCGCAATACAGCCATGTTAAAGGACGCAATAAATAATTCAGCCTTGAATGTGCATACCATATCTTTTGGAAAAACTCGTCAAAATAGTGTCTTAATCGGGTCATCAGGAATCCGATTTGAATTGTATTTCGTATAATTCTGCATAGTTACCACCTTTAGTTAGCAGATCCTTGTGTGTGCCCTGTTCAATCATTCTACCTTTATCTAAAACTACAATTCTGTCGACGTGTTCTATTGTTGATAATCGATGCGCAATGACCAGTGTGGTACGGGATTTCATAAGGTGTGACAATGCATTCTGAATTTTTCGTTCTGACTCGGTATCAAGAGCGGATGTCGCTTCGTCGAGGATGAGTATGGGAGCATCCTTCAATATGGCACGTGCTATTGCAAGTCTCTGACGTTGTCCTCCTGAAAGCATTACGCCATTTTCGCCGACAATAGTTTGTAATCTGTCTGGTAATACTTCTATGAATTCCCAGGCATGTGCCGCTTTTGCCGCCGCTATGATATCTTCTTCCGACGCCGTTTCCAAAGCGCCATAGGCAATATTGTGTGCAATAGTATCGTTAAACAGGGTGACATGCTGACTGACAATTGCAATATGGCTTCTCAGGTTGCGTAGAGTCAATTCTGAGATATCAATATTGTCAATTTTTATGCTACCAGACTTGATATCATAAAATCGCGGCAATAAATTAACCAGCGTTGTTTTTCCGGCGCCTGATCGGCCTACCAGTGCAACACTTTCTCCGGGTGCGATTTGTAAATTAAATGATTGAATAGCTTCAGATGCTTGATTGTCATAATGAAAGTTAACATTGTCGAATTCAATTTTTCCTTTTATTCGTTCTACTTCTTTTGTTCCGTTATCGATTTCGCGCGGCAAGTCAATGAACTCGAAAATACTTTGTGCAGCCGCGATGCCACGCTGCAAAGTTGCGTTAATTGACGTTAAACGTTTGGAGTTCATCATCATTCTTGCCATCGCAAACATGTATGTAGCAAATTCATTTGCGGATATATCAGGTACAAAAATATTATTTGTCGCGAAATAAACGATAGTCGCCAATGCAACCGCGGCAATTTGCTGTATGAGTGGCGTACTAAGAGCGTTAATGGCAAAGAACTTTAAAAATTGTTTCTTGTTATGCAGGTTAATGGCACTGAATTTATCAAATTCATACTTTATGCCGTCAAATATCTTGATTTCCTTGTTTGCGGCAATTGCCTCATCGCTTATCGAATTCACATTGCCCATCGATTGTTGAATTCGATGACTTGTTTGCCTGAACATTTTGCTGATATAAACAACGATCGCGATTATTAGTGGAATTATAACAAATAGCACCATGGTGAGTTGCCAGCTTATATAGAGCATGTATGCAACAAAAAGGATTATGGTAATTGAATCGCGTATGATGACAGTAATTGCACTGGAGGAAGCGTCAGCCAGTTGTTCAACATCATAAATCATTCGCGATTGCATGGATCCGGCAGTATTCTTGTTATAGTAATCCAGTGGTATATGAAGAAACTGGTTAAAGATAGCCTGTCGTAAATCATAGATAACATGCCGTGACACCCACGCCATATAGTAATCAGTCAGGAACGCACCTATCATACGTAGCGTAAATATCGCCATAATCGCAAATGGCAACCAGGCGATTACTGCCGTGTTTTTATCAATAAAACCATCTTTCAAAAGTGGATCAATGATCCAGGCAGACAATAACTCTGCTACAGAGAAAATTATCATCCCCAATACTGCAACCAGAAACATCTTCCAGTATGGTTTGACGTATGCCAGTAACCGTTTATAGATTGAATAGCCCGATTGCTGCGCAGGATTTTCAGGCATGTGCTTATTTATCAGGTTTTGGCTGGCGGGTGGCGAGATTTATTTGCGTTAAGCCAGTACGTCTGGCTGCATCCATGGCAGTGATCACTTGTTGAAACGATACGCTCGCATCAGAACTTATAATCACCTTGTCGGTATGTAATTCCTTTTGTGTCAGATTTATTGCCTGCATTATCGTCTTAATTTGCGAATCGACCAGTGCGCGCTGGTTAACGAAGTAACGGCCCTGATTATCGATTGCAATTTCGATTACTTTCTGTTGCGAGGTTGTAACCTTGCCTTCAGCTTCCGGTAATTTCAGATTTAATTCGGCATGCTTGTCAAAAGTGGTCGATACCATAAAGAATATTAACAACAGAAACACAACGTCGATTAGTGGCGTCAGGTTAACATCCAGTTCTTCAGTGGTACTGCTTTTTATAAAATTCATGTTTGCAGGGTTACTTGTTGTTTGCTTCTGATTCGCGATCACCGTGCATTACGTCAACAATCTTTAATGCTTCGTCTTCCATTTTCAATACCAGCGCATTCACCTTGCCACGGAAAAACCGGTAAAAGAAAACACTTGGAATGGCAACGGACAAACCGGCAGCGGTGGTAATCAACGCTTCGGAAATTCCGTTAGCCAGAACTGCTGGATTACCAACACCTTGCGCTGTGATTGCAGTAAAGACCTTGATCATACCGATAACCGTACCTAACAGTCCTAGTAACGGTGTGATAGATGCAATTGTGCCAAGCGTTGTTAAATAACGTTCCAATTCGTGCACGACCTGCCGGCCCACTTCCTCAATACTTTCCTTCATGATGTCACGTGCATGATGTCTGTTGATCAGACCAGCAACGAGGATTCTGCCTAAGGGTGAGTTTTTAGTAAGCGCATCGATATGCGATTCATCCAGATTGTCATTCTTGTACCATTGCCATACCTGGCCGACAAGCTGTTTCGGTGCAACACGTTTTTGTTGTAATGACCAAAATCGCTCGGCAATAATCGCCAGTGCGAATATTGAACATAGTAGGATAGGAAACATTAACCAACCGCCAGCTTGTACCATCTCAAACACAGTATTTTTCCTTATTTATTAAATACATAGAAAGCCGGCTTTCTAATTGATTACTTATTAAGCAAGTTTTGGTGCCGCCAAAATGCCTGGCTTTGGTGGCGGTAAAGTTTAATGTCCACCATGTCTTTGTGCAACTGTTGCGGCTGCTTTATATAAAATTGCACGGCGCCTGTCATTGCGGTGTTATAGAGAACAGCTTGCGTGTATTTCGCATAGCGCGCAATCACTTTTTTATTTGGCAATCGGTATCGGTTTAGATAACCGGCAGTGATAACAGCATGATCGGGCTGAACCAGTTGCAAAAAAGCTGCGCTTGATGAAGTATTTGAGCCGTGATGTGGCACAAGTAGTAAATTCGTTTTTAAATTCGCCCCATATTTATGTGCCAGTCGAATTTCTGTTGCTGTTTCTATATCCCCTGTCAGCAGAATACGAAATTTGCCTGCTTCAACAAGCAGTACGCATGAAGAATTGTTTTGCTGATGCCCATCAAGCTTGTCGATGTTATATTGATAGTCTGCAGGTGACAAATAACGGAAGTTAATCTTGTCCCAAAACCAGCTGTCACCTTCCCTGCACCATTCTACAGTGGCATTTATTTTCCCCGGAACACTGCTGTCAATACTTTGTACCTGAAACGTTGATATAATCGAATCTGCTCCACCGATATGATCATTGTCGCCATGACTGATGATTAATTTATCAATCATTGTTTTGTTTCCTGATTTCAGAAAAGGTGTGATGACGTTTTTACCCATATTAAATCGTGAACTGTATTTGGCGCCAGTGTCATAAACTAACAAATGATTTCTTGTTTCGACTACAACTGACGTACCTTGTGCAACATCAAGGAATGTAACAATGAGATCACCTTCGCCTATTTTGGGCTTGTACAGCAGAAATACAGGCAAAAGAAATATAATTCCCAACCATTTGAACGGTAATCTGGCGGGAAATAAAAAAACCAGTGCGCCAATGATTGCTAATAAGACAGATAATTTACCTGTCTGAAGAGTTTCATGAACGGAGAATGGCGTTTCTGCAAACCAGCTTAGCGTATACCAGAATATGTCATAAAGGTAATTTAGCAGATGAAACCAATTCGCTGATAATTCTACATTTATGAACGACATCATCAGCCCAATCAGTGTTGCGGGTAATAACAGAAAGCTCATATACGGTATGGCAATTAAATTTACCGCAGGTGCAGATAATGATATTTGTGAGAAACTGAATATTAAAAAAGGCAGCAGGAAAACAAAAATTGCATATTGAATCCTGAAATACGCACTGATTTTATCAGTATGAATTCTTCCGGTTAATACGTAGGTGATAATAAACACAGCTGCATAGGAAAGCCAAAAACCGCTACCGAGCACAGAAAATGGATCGACCAGCAAGACCAGAAGCAGAGAAAATAGCAGCACATCCCATGACGCAACGTTTCTTTTCAAAAGAAACGAAAACATTAACGCACTATACATAATGCATGCACGTAAGGTAGGTACACTAAAGCCCGCAAGTGCGGCATAACTGATGGCCACAATTACACTAACGCTGGCGGCAGCATAAGGCGCAGGTATTTGCTTGTTCAGATAACCGTTATAACGCCATACCAGCTTGACCAAAAAAAATATAAATCCCGCTATCAAGCCGATATGTAAGCCGGATATGGCGACCAGATGCGTCGTACCGGTTTTGCGAAATATGTCCCATTGATCATCCGTAATCTGACTTCGCTCACCCAGAGTTAATGCCAGGATGATGCCCTTGTAATCAGAATTTGCAATGACACTTGACAACTTCTCATATACAAGTGTACGAATCGCATGCAAGGTATACGGGTTAGCCGACAATAATTCATTGTTGCCTTTTGTATACACATAACCGGTAGCAAGAATCGCTTGTTGCAGTGTCCATTTTTCATAATCGAACCCGCCTGGATTTAACATGCTGTGTGGTTGCTTTAAACGTACAGCAAGTTTCCATTGTTGACCAGCGCGTAACTCTTTTAACGTATGGTGCCAATTCAGTTTGATTTTACCAAGCTTTCTTGATTTATCTTTGTAGTTGGCAAACTCAGCATGGAAAATAAAACTTTTTCCATAATCGTGTTCGACTGGTATGCTTGCAATCGTTCCAACGATTCTAAGCGTTTGTTGTTGCCACTCATCTGGCAGACTGTTATTGAAGTACATATGCGCATGAATCAATATCCAGCAACTACCGGTAAACAACCATAGCAAATGAATACAGATTTGTTTGAGGGGTTTTCCTGATAATGATCCAGGATATAAATTCAGCCAACCGTATTGCGCTGAAATTTTAAGTAGTGCTGCTATTATCCAGAACAGTACCAGACCGCTCCAGTATATGGAGGGCAAGAATGGCACTTGGGTAAAAAGTACAATGCCGAAACAAAATGCGAGCATCCTTGTCCGCATATCGATACACTTCCCTTATCTATCGAGACTTGAGTATACTGGAAACCTTAACTATCAACCACCAGTCGTATGCCAAAAAATTTTATAAAACGTTATACTCCCGACCATGCCAGGATTCGTGAAAACAAGACCTTAAACCGACTGTTTGGCACGCTTTTACATGATCCCAACCTGTTACATTTAAACCGTCGTTCTGTTTCCGGAGCCTTTTTTGTTGGCCTGTTCATGGCATTTATGCCAATACCATTTCAAATGGTTCCCGCGGCTGGCGCGGCCATCATCTGGCGTGTTAATTTGCCCATTTCAGTAGCGCTTGTCTGGGTGACAAATCCCGTTACCATTCCCCCCATGTTTTATTTTTGTTACAAGGTCGGGCAGTGGCTGCTTGGAGGTCATATTGAGACGTTTACGTTTGAGTTATCATTTGAATGGCTTGCTGAGCGACTTTCAGAGATCTGGGAACCGCTTCTGCTTGGCAGTTTCATTTGTGGCATCCTTGCTGCTACGCTCGGCTATGTCACTGTCAGGTTATTATGGCGTTGGCGCCTCGTTAAGCATAAACAGTTTCGTAAATCACGTGCGTTTAATGCCAAGAATTCACATAAATAAAGAAGTATAAGATACTGTTTTATAATGTACTATTGTGATTTTATTCGACCATCTTCCAAAACATAGATGTAGTCCATACGTTCGGCGAGCTGTTGATCGTGTGTGACAATAACAAAACTGGTGGCAAATTCCTTGTTCATTTCCAGCATGGTCTGGTAGACATTAAAGGCCGTTTTGCTGTCCAGATTACCGGTTGGCTCATCCGCCAGTACGCATTTAGGTTTGGTCACCAGGGCACGCGCTACCGCAGCGCGTTGGCGCTCACCACCGGATAGTTCGGACGGTTTGTGCCTGGCGCGCTCGCTGAGCCCGACGCGCTTGAGCACTTCTGCGGCTCTGTCATGCGCAGTTGCCACTGCTTCGCCACGTATCAGTAACGGCATGGCAACATTCTCCAGTGCGGTAAATTCAGGCATCAAGTGGTGAAACTGATAAATAAAACCGAGATTTTGATTGCGCCACCGGCTTCGTGCCTTGTCTGAAAGTTTGTTCATGGCCTTCCCTGCAACGCTGACTTCACCGACTGTGGGTATATCCAGTCCACCTAATAGATGCAACAAAGTGCTCTTACCTGAGCCGGATGCACCTAAAATCGCCACCTGCTGTCCCGCCTCTATGGCGAAGTCGATGCCCTTCAGCACTTCAACGTTTAATTTGCCTTCGGTGAAGGTTTTACGTAAACCACTGCAGGACAATATCGTATTATTCATATCGTAAGGCTTCGGCTGGCTGGGTTTTACTCGCCCGTCTGGCGGGGATGAGTGTGGCAAGTATACTCAGAACAAAGGCGATAGACGCAACCCCGATAACATCGCCTTGTCGGATATCAGAAGGTAGCTGACTGATAAAGTACACTGACGGATCGAGCATACGCACGCCCAATATGGATTCGATTGTGCTGACAATGGTGCCAATATTGTCTGCGAGCAACAAGCCTGACACCACCCCGATAACGGTACCGAAAAGCCCGATAATCGTGCCCTGTACGATAAATATCGCCAGAATGCTACCCGGCGCTGCACCCAGGGTCCTTAATATAGCGATATCGCTTTGTTTTTCTGTTACGACCATGGTCAGCGTCGAGATAATATTGATAACGGCAACCATGATGACCAGCACAATCAATACCGATACCATGCGCTTCTCATTTTTTACGGCATGAAACCAGTTTGCATGATAATCACGCCAGCTACGTATCCACTGACCGGGAACATAATCTTTATATAAATCATCCTTGATTGCATCTGCATCTAACACATCACCCAGCTCGAGTCTTACACCGGTGACAGTATTGTTTTTACGAAATAATTTATCCGCATCTTTCATATGAATAAAGCCGACAGAACTGTCGTATAGAAACATATTGACCGCAAAAATACCGATAACTTTAAACCGTTTCATGCGTGGCATCACGCCGGCCAGGGTAATGCTTGCAGAAGGCGTCACCAGGGTAACTTTTTCGCCTACATCAACGCCCAGCTTGCGCGCCAGGTCTTTCCCTAACACAATGCCATATTCGCCGGCTTTTAAATCGGTTAATTTACCGATTTTCATTTTGCTGGCAACTTTTGACACGTTGGCTTCAAGTTTGGGCTCGATTCCTCGTATCATCACACCGTGGACATTTTGTGCATATATCAGCATGCCCTCGCCTTCAATATAAGGAGCTGCAGCATTGACACCCGGGTGTTTTGTGACTTTATCAGCAACCGTTTCCCAGTGTTTTAATTTGCCATCAATGCTGGAAACCGTCATGTGCGAAATCATATCGAGAATACGTACGCGTACTTCTTTTTCAAATCCATTGAATACCGACATAACCGTAATTAATACCATCACGCCCAACGCAATAGTCAGTATTGAAATAAATGAAATAAGTGAGATTAACTGGTTACGTCGTTTTGAACGCGTATAACGCAAACCAATAAACAATTCGACAGGTTTAAACATGGGCGCCATTAGACCATAAACGTTTAACTTGAGCCAGTAGCGGTAAAAGGAAATGTTTGACTATGTGACTATATTGCTATGGGTGACTACCAATTAATTTTCGAATATCGTCCCAGTCGCTGTCCCGGGCATCGACCAGCATATTAAACCCGAGCTGGTCCAAATTGATTTTACCTGTATCTGACTCGTAGTAGCTTAGTAACGCCTGCTTTAATCTGTCTCTTACGTTCGGATCAACGCGTGGATGCATTGCAAATGCATGTGGTGTAAAGCTGTCTGAGGACCAGATTATTCTTAACTTTGATTGTACTTGCCTGGGAGTTTTGCTTAATGTGCGTAACACACCGCCTGCTGCTTCCATTTTTCCTTCCGCAACAAACCAGTATGCCTGATCATGCGTCGCCACATAATTTACTGAATAGTTAATGTTTTGTTTTGTCAGGTTTAACCTCGGTATCACGCTGGCAGCAAATGCATTATCGGGGAAAACCAGTAATTTGCCATCCAGATCACTGAGACTTTTATAAGCGCTGTCTTTTTTGACCACTATAATGCCACGCAGTTTTTTTTCTTTTTCTCGGGCGATAGCTATGTAGCCAACCAGTCTGGAAGCGTCGACATACAATTTTGGGTTGATGTATACCATGTCAAACTGGCCGGAGAAGAGTCGTTTTTCAAAAGTCGGTATATCAGGCGAAGCGGCAATTCTCACCGGATAGCCGGTTTTATTTTCAAGGTACTGAACCAGGGGTGTCCAGGTTTTGATAATTTTAACTGCAGATTGTTGCGGTATTATACCAACCGTTAGCGCGCCCGCATTATCATTTGCTGCAGCAATGCCATTGAATCCAAGCAGACCGATAAAGAATAAACATTTAAGCACCGTCAAGAAAATCCTGTCTTTACTACACCTAATCCATTGCATTTTATTACCTGATTATTAAACGTTGTTAGCCGTGAGTGAAAATGTGCACACCAGCCCTTCCAGGTGTCAAGTATTACACAATAAATTCATTTGCACCCTGTCCTGCGAATTAATCCTGCCGCATTGCAAGCACCCGATTTGTAAAAGGAAAATACAGAAAATCAGCATCATGAAACCATAAAACACCAGATTTACATATTATACTATGCTTTAGATAAACTATTTAAGCTTATGATATTAAAAGAAATAATAATGAGATGCTAAACTGCTTATGCGTACAAAAAGTTAAAGATTATTTTTAATCATCCGATTATAACTTACTGATAAACAAGGAAAGCATGTCAGTCAATGAATGTGGTCAAAGTTCAGCATGGTGAAATAAAAGTCGATGAGGCTTTGCCATGGCCGCTTTTTGATGAAAATGACCGTTTACTGCTGCACCAGGGCTATGTGATAACCTCACTCAGTATGCTCGATGCATTGTTATCGCGTGGCGTCTACCGCGAAAATAATAACAAAAAGAATGGTAACGAACATGAATCCGTGGACAGTGAGTCAAGTGACAAAACGTCCAGTCCCTTCGTTTTGATTTCAGATTATACCAAACGATTAAATTCCATTTTCCATGACCTTGAAGAAACACACGACAACGCGGTAAGTCGCGTATTACGGTTGGTTGACGATCTGATCTGGTTTGCCGATCGTGATCGTGAAGTGACACTCGCCGTTATCCATCTTAGTCATAGCAAGAAATATGGTCTTATCCATCCTATACACGTGGCGTTGTTGTGTGAAATTGTTGCCAGCCGTTTGAATACCCCCGAAGAGAATCGTCGCTCGTTATTAGCGGCGGCTCTGACGTCAAATATATCCATGCGTAACTTTCAGGAGATGTTACAACGTCAAAACTCTCCGTTGACAGCCAGCCAGCAAGAACAAATAAACAGTCATCCAGACCGTTCGCATCGTATACTGAAAGTCGCGGGTGTTGAAGATGAACTGTGGTTAAAAATTGTCCTGGAGCACCACGAACAACTTGATGGCAAAGGCTATCCTCATGGTATCAGTGACGATGCGATTAATTTCGAAACACGCCTGTTAAGTATTGCAGACCGTTATACAGCCATGATATCAAAACGTGCCTACCGTGAACCCTTTTTAATAAAAGATGCGCTGCGGGAATTTTTTATGGGATCGGGTGGTGCCTTCGATGAGGTTTTATGTCTGCAGGTTATCAAAGAATTGGGCGTGTATCCGCCCGGGTCATTTGTTGTTCTCAATAACAATGAAACTGCCATCGTCATCAAACGGTCGCCCGGCAAGTCCACCACGCCGACTGTGAAAAGTATTGTGGGTCCGGATGGCAAGCCCTACAGTACGCCTTTACTGCGCGAAACAAGCAATTCTCAGCACCACATTAAAGAAATTATTAATTTTCAGCCTAATACACCTTTAAATCTTGATCAAATTTGGGGTTACGCATAAATGCAGTTAACCTCGCTTGACGATCTCTCTGTACTACTTGTTGAACCATCTACTGTACAACAAAAGATTATTTCAGAGTATCTGGAAAAATCAGGTATCAGAAATATTGCTGTTGTTAAAAATGCAACTGATGCAATTGCCAGTATGAATAAATACCCTCCAGATCTGACAATCAGTGCCATGCATCTTGAGGATATGACCGGAACGGAACTGGTCAAGTCAATGCGTGCATCAAAAGAACTGAATGATATTCCTTACATGTTGATTTCAAGTGAAACAGGTTATCATTATCTCGATCCGATTCGCCAGGCCGGCACGATTGCCATCTTACCCAAGCCATTTTCACAACAGCAGCTTGATGCAGCACTTAATTCAACCCTGGCTTATATCAATCCAGGCTCACTGGAAAATACCGATATTCACAGTGATGATTTGCATGTGCTACTGGTTGATGACAGCAGTACGGCGCGTAAACATATTGGTCGCGTGTTACGTAATATGGGCATTGAAAATATCACTGAAGCAATCAATGGTAAACAGGCATTAGAAAAACTGAAGTTGCAATATTATGATCTGGTAGTAACTGACTACAACATGCCGGAGATGGATGGAAAGGAGCTGGTTGATAATATTCGCAACAACAGTAATCAGGCGACGATTCCAATTCTGATGGTGTCCAGCGAGGCGGATGAGAGTCGGCTGGCGGCTGTACAGCAACTCGGTGTTTCGGCAATATGTGACAAACCGTTTGACAGCATAACAGTGAAGCAATTGCTGGAGAATATTCTCTAATTTTTACGAGTCGTAAACGCGTTTCGCTTCAAGAATATTTTCGAGTTGCGCGACCTTGTTAAGCACTCTGCTTAACTGGTTTACATCAGATATTTCAATCGTCATACGCATCCGCGCGGTATTATCTTTTTTTGTTGATAATGTATTCACAGATGTAACGTTGATTGATTCGTTGGAAAATACAGTAATAATGTCACGTAACAGATGTGTGCGATCGATCGCTTCAATTGCGATCATGACCGGCGATGTTTGTAATGACTGTCCCGCCCACTCTACGGTAATCAAACGCATACGCTTAACATCATCCATTTTCAGTATATTCCGGCAGTCTTTACGATGAATAGTAACGCCATTGCCCTTGGTAATAAAACCGATAATCGTGTCACCCTGTACGGGTTTGCAACAACTTGCCAGACGAGTTAACAGGTTGCCGACCCCTTGTATGGTAATGCCTGTTGCATTCTTCGTTTCGCCCGGAGTTTCACGCGGTACAAACGTTGGTTCTTGTAATACTTCAGTTTGTTGCGTTATACGATTTACTGCGTTGGCAATCTGAACCGAATTAATATCGCCACGGCCGATGGCTGACAGAAAATCTGATGTGTTTTGATATTGAAAATGTTCTGCAAGTGCCTGGTGTGTCAGTTTACGTATACCCAGACGGTGCAATTCTTTTTCAAGACTGTCATGCCCAATCGAGACATTCTTGTCGTAATCCTGCATCTTGAACCAGTGACGGGCCTTGGCAAGTGCACGCGATGTATTTAAGTAACCCAGTTGAGGGTTTAGCCAGTCACGACTTGGCTGACCATTTTTTGTCGTGAGTATTTCCACTTGTTCGCCGCTTTTTAATTCGTAGGTGAGCGGTACCATGCGGCCATCAACGCGGGCACCACGACAGCGGTTACCGATTTCTGTATGTATGTGGTACGCAAAATCTAAAGGTGTGGCGCCTTGCGCCAGGTCCATCACTTCACCTTGTGGCGTTAACACGTAAATCCGCTCCTGAAATACTTCTGACTTGAAACGATCAATAAAATCACCGGCGCTGTCAGATTCATCTTTCCATTCGAGCAGTTGGCGTAACCAGGTAATTTTTTGATCGTAGGCTGCGTTTTGTTTGGATTGTTCCTTGTAGCGCCAATGTGATGCTACGCCCCACTCCGCATGTTCGTGCATTTCTTCAGTACGAATTTGAAATTCAATACTCTTGCCGCGTGGCCCGATTACCGCTGTATGTATTGATTGATAATTGTTTTCCTTTGGTGTGGCAATGTAGTCGTCAAATTCTTTGGGAATATGACGCCAAAGGGTATGCACGACACCAAGTGCTGCATAACAGTCCTGTATTTTTTTTACGGTCATACGTATCGCGCGCACATCATACAAGTCATGAAAGCCGACACCTTTCTTTTTCATTTTGCGCCAGATACTGTAAATGTGTTTTGGCCGACCTGTGACCACCGCCTGAATACCAACGTTATTCAACTCGCCCACTACGATGCTGATAATATTTTCAATGTAGCGTTCGCGGTCGACACGGCGTTCATCCAGAAAAGTGGCGATTTGTTTATAGGCGTAGGGTTCGATATAACGTAATGACAAATCTTCCAGCTCCCATTTGATTTGCCAAATACCGAGTCGATTAGCGAGAGGCGCATAGATGTCGAGTGTTTCTCGCGCTATGCGCACCTGTTTTTCCGCTTCGAGAAATTTAAGTGTGCGCATGTTGTGCAATCGATCTGCAAGTTTGATGAGTACAACACGTACATCCTTTGCCATGGCCAGCAAAAGTTTGCGCAGACTCTCTGCATGGGTATGTTCGTCTTTTTTGTCGTGTACCAGCTGTGTATTGATTGCTGCCATTTTGGTAACACCGTCAACCAGTGAAGCAATGCTGTCTCCAAACTGTGCCGCGATATGTGCGAGGTCGACATCGGTGTCTTCCACGATATCGTGTAGTATCGCCGCAATGATGGTTTCACTATCCATGTGTAGATTAACGAGTACGTCGGCGACAGCCATGACATGGCTGACATAAGGCTCACCCGATGCGCGCAGCTGATCTGCATGCGCATTGTGGGCCAAGTCGACCGCACGGGAAATGTCGGCCACCTCGACAGCTGAATAATCGTGGGTAATAGATTCCAGCCACGCTGATATTGCATCAGATGGTGATATGTCTGTACGGGTTTCTGTCGTTACCTTTTCCATATAACCAGGCTGGCGAATAGTGGTTTTTATATGATCACGCTAAATTAATTAAAACTTACATTAAAAATAGCCAAAATTTGACCTTTATGCTGGTATTGTTGGACTTTTCAGTAAATAATTAGTGTTAAGTTTGTGTTGCAAGCTGTTGATGGGTATAGTTTAAGCGATAGTACCATCAAACCTGATTGAAACTGGCAAAAGAGGTACGAAATGTCTGTTCGGCGCTCACTGATACGTATAATTGTACTCCCCGTTGGGTTGTCAATGGGATTATGTCTGGCTACTTTTCATGCAAGTTTTGCCGAGTCACTCAGCATGCCTGCCCCGCCAGCCAGCTCTGTCACCCTGCCAGGTAGAGGGATGACGATGGAACAAGTCGAGGCTGAATTCGGTGTACCCCTTGTTAAACACGATACGGTAGGCAAACCACCTATCACACAGTGGGAGTACAGTGGTTTTTCAGTCTATTTTGAATCGAGATGGGTAATCCATGCTGTCGGCAAGCGTACCCTGCCGCAACAAGAAACAAAGCGAACCATACCAACACCACAAGTTGAAGCTCAGCCAACAACATCAAACCCTGCTCCACCCGCTGATGAGCCTGCAGTGGCCGCTGAACCCGAACAGCAAGGTGATATTACGATTCCGACGGAGCCTTTGGAGGGGCCATCGTTAAATCAACATTTCCCAGCTCCAAACAATTAATTCTCTACTTGCAGCAAGTTAACAATTATTAGCGATATTTGAATTTTGGAAAGGATGTGTCAAGTAACCATCTTTCTGAAGATTTATTGTAACTCCACACCTGACGATCTGTTAAAACGCGCTCGCGGGCAGAATTGTCAAAGTAATAGCGGATATCCACCATTATCTTGGCTTCTGTCATCTCGGGGTTAACTTCTTTGTTGATGGTTCGATAACTGGTAACCCGAATACCCCTCAATGCATGACGCTCCCAGTCAGGGATAGCTTTAGGCTCTTTTTGAAAAACAAAAGCGGTTGGGAAGTCTCCCCACCTGATTGCCCGTTCATAGGATTGTAAGGTTTCATCCAGGGTTTCCAGTTCGGTCGGTGTAGTCGAACAGGCAGATAACACAAGTGCGCCGCAAAGTACTGACAGGAGTCCAGCAGGTAACACCAGATTGTTGAAACGGAAAAGATTTTTAAGGTGGATCATGAGTCTGCTCGCTGTGATGAATCCTGTACGGATTGTACCGGATGCACCACGCAGACTAAACTGTTGTCGACGGCTTATTGCAGCGTGGGTGATGAGTTCATTTTTTAGCTTGAAATGAGTAAAAATCAATCAAATTCGGCGACGCGAAATTTCAGCTGAAAATAAAATAAGCTGGAGCCTTTTTGTGTGACTTTCGGTATGTAAGTCGCATTAATCATGGCAAAGCCAGTACCCCAGGAAACAAAGGGCAGTACGCCTAAAAAAGGTGAATTTTGATTGTAGTCTTTACGCGTCATTAAAAAGCCCATCACACCGACATCTGCGCGCCAGCCTGATTTATCATTACTGAGTGGTATGCGGTATTTGTAACCACCACCAATGTAATTTGATGTTTGGCTATTTGAATCCTTGAATGTACTGCCACCGAAAAAAGGAACCCAGGATTTATTGCTCGCATTCAAATCATATTCGAAGCCTAATCCCCAATTGTTTTCGTTATAATTGCCTTTATCCATATGAACTGCTTTTCCATTAAGTACAGCGTACAACTCTTCTGCCTGTGCAAAAGATGTGGCCATAAAAAGCAGACTGATAATTAACGCAAACTTCTTCATCTTTTATTCCTCACCTAGTGTACAAATGGGGCAATCGCCTTTACCATGTTCGTTCTAGAGATGAATATCGACTTATTTATCAATGACTTAAATATTTTTTCGCCAATTTACTGACTACTTTCCAAACAGTGAGTTAGGTCACAAAATATTCAGTAGACAAAATTTTGACGTCAAATATGTGCCAAGATGAGTAGACTTGGTTAAATTTTGAGGAATGTCAGATTCATGACTGAAGAGCAAGCGACACAAACAACAGCAAAATACGGAAGGTATATGTACTTCGCGATGTGGATTGGGTTGCTCGCGTTATTGAGTTGGTACTTCCATCTCTGGGAACAAAAAGCGTATAACCCGAATACATCTTTACAGTCAGCAATCGATGCGACTGGCGCCTACGAAATTACACTACAAGCAAATCGTAACGGCCACTATGTCTCCAGTGGTAAAATTAACGGTATAAACGTCACCTTTTTGCTGGATACAGGCGCCAGCGATATATCCATACCCGCGCACATTGCAGATAAAATAGGCTTGAAACGGGGTTACAAACGTCAGTATCAAACGGCCAATGGAATCATTGAAAATTACACAACACGATTGCAGTCTGTTTCAATCGGAAAAATAACTCGTCATAACCTGGTCGCTTCAATTAATCAGAACGTAAATCATGATGAAATTCTGTTAGGCATGAGCTTTCTTAAAACTGTTGAACTGAAACAACGCGACCGTGTGCTGACGATACGCGGTTAAACTGTGTTTGGCATAATTCGTGCTATATTTTAATGATGGTGCTTGCAAGAATTCAGTATCGGTTAATACTTAGTCATATAAGCAGACTAATGTAGCCGATTAATATTGATCGTGGATCTATACATTCGAAAAGGAAGCTTTTTATGCAACATTTGAAAACCGTTCTGTGTTTGTTCATATTTTTACCGTCATTAAGTTTTGCTGATACCGCGAGTGTCTGGCTGGGTGGTGGTATCTGGGACTGGGGTATATCGGGAAGTATTCGTTATGATGTGACCGGGAATAACAGCAATAAAACCGAGGCCGATTTACAGCGCGATCTACATTTGCAAGACGATTCTCAGAGTTTTGGATACCTTGTTATTGAACACCCCATACCGGTATTACCTAACATACGTATCGCACGAACGACATTAAATACCCAGGGTAGCGGTAACACTACTGTCGCGTTTACATATGGTAATACCACATACAGCGTGAATGAATCTCTCACAACAAAACTGAATCTGGATCAGACAGACTTTACGCTCTATTACGAAGTATTGGATAATGTTGTTGGATTGGATATTGGTTTAAACGCAAAGAATATTGATGGTAGTGCCAGTATTACGTATTCTGGCGGGACAGAAAATGATTCTGTCAGCGTTACTATTCCCATGTTATATGCAGCAATTGATATTCAGACAGGTTATGGGATTACACTTGGTGCACAAGGTAATTTTGTTTCCTATGATGGCAGTAGTATTACGGACTATAACGCCTACGTCCGCTATACATCAGATTATTTGCTTGGTGTAGAGTTGGGTTACCGTAAACAAAGCTATGAGCTCGATGACCTGGATGATACTTACGGTACAATCGAATTCAGTGGTCCCTACGCTGCACTATTTTTGCATTTTTAATTCATATCCAGCAGAACATTCATGAATCTGCTGATTAACCAGGTTAATTAACTCTGGTACATCCGGTCTGAATTTTTCGTTTCAGGGTAGTGGCAATTGCCCTACCCTTATTTCGTGTGACACGGTAAACTATCGATTTGGCATTCACAGCAGCTGTTAAATCGAAGTTAACCTTAATCTATGGAAAGCATCAGTAATCATTCGGAATATCTTTCCGTATTTTCCCCAGTCGTAAAATTAAACCCCGGATTCATTAACCGTTGGGGAAAATTGTACGGGCTGGCGTTACCATTATCTATTGTAAACTACGCACAACAACACAATGCGCCAGTATTGGTACTGGCAGAATCTGCTGTAATAGCAGATCAACTCGAAAATGAAATACTGTTTTTTGCAAACGATATACCAGTGCTTCGCTTTCCGGACTGGGAAACATTGCCCTATGATGTCTTCTCACCGCATCAAGATATCATTTCTGAACGATTAACATTTTTATATCAGCTGCAACATTTGACAAAAAGCATTCTGATTATCCCGATTGCTACAATCCTGCATCGAATACCGCCACGTAACTTTATTGATCAGCACAGTCTGTTTTTCGATATTGGTGATGCGGCTTCTCTCGATGTTTTACGTCGCAATTTTGAGCAGGCCGGATACCAGTGTGTCTCGGCAGTACTTGAGCATGGAGAATTTTCGGTACGAGGAAATATTCTGGATATTTATCCGATGGGTAGCCGCCTGCCCTTTCGGATTGAATTTTTTGATGATGAAATTGAAAATATACGCACATTTGATGTTGAGTCACAGCGGACAATTGAAAAAGTTGACTCTATAAGATTACTGCCGGCAAAAGAATATCCGGTCAATGAAGAGTCGCGAAAAGTATTCAGGAAAAATTTCCGAATCAGTTTTGATGGAAACCCGAATGATTCAGTAATATATCGTGAAATCAGTGCAGGGAATTCTCCTGCCGGTATAGAATATTATTTGCCATTGTTCTTCGATGAACTTGCCACTATTTTTGATTATCTTCCTGCGGAATCCTGTGTTGTCGATTTTAATAATATTGAACAGGTAATAACGCAATTCTGGGAAGAAACACAATTGCGATTCGAGTCGCGTAAACACAATATTGAGCGACCTTTATTGCCGCCGCCCAGGTTGTTTCAGAAGAGCAATGAATTCTTTGCAGGCCTGAATCAGTACGCACGCATACAAGTACAACATTTTGAAGCAGACACTGCCCATGCATGGAACTTCGCCAGCAGCGCCTCTCCTCTTGTTACGCTTGATTCAAAACAGTCTGCATCTGCCCGGAATCTTGAACAATTTATAACTTCTTACGATGGCAGAATACTTTTTGTTGCTGAATCATCCGGAAGACGAGAAGCGTTACTTGCACTATTACATGATTACGATATATATCCGGTAACAAGTGAAGATTGGTGTGAGTTTTTAACCAAAACAGATAAATATAATATTCTCGTCTATCCACTTGAGCAGGGCTTGCTTGTTAGCGACCCGGATATTTGCGTTATATCCGAAGCGCAACTGTATGGGCAACAAGTATTACAGCGTAGGCGCCGTAAACGCTCAACACGTGACGCGGATGCAATAATACGAAATCTGACTGAGCTTAGTATTGGCGTGCCAGTAGTGCATGAAGATTTCGGTGTTGGTCGATATCAGGGCCTGACTATTCTGAAAAGAAATAATATCGATACCGAGTTTCTGCTGCTGGAGTACGCAGGAGAAGACAAGCTCTATATTCCTGTCAATGCACTGCATCTGATTAGTCGTTACACGGGTGGCGCTCTCGAAAGCGCACCCTTGCACAAGCTTGGCAGTGGACAGTGGGAACGTGCGAAAAGAAAGGCGACTGAACAGGTTCGTGATGTTGCTGCAGAGTTACTAGATTTATATGCCAAACGTGAAGCAAAACAGGGCCACACCTACAAGGTAGATGAGTTGCAATACCGGTTATTTGCTGCCAGCTTTCCGTTTGAAGAAACCCCTGACCAGCAAAATGCAATCGACAATGTCATAGCCAGCATGCGTGACAAAAAACCAATGGATCATCTGGTTTGTGGTGATGTCGGTTTCGGCAAAACAGAAGTTGCCATGCGCGCGGCATTTATTGCTGTTCAGGATAACAAACAGGTAGCGATACTCTGCCCTACTACCTTGTTAACCCAGCAGCATTATGAAAATTTCAAGGATCGATTTTCTGATTGGCCTGTAAATATAGAAAGTATTTCACGCTTCCGTTCCAAAAAGGAACAGGATTCCATACTGGAAAAACTGGCCGCAGGAAAAATCGATATCATTATTGGTACGCATAAACTGATCCAGAATGACGTCAAATACGATCAACTCGGACTGGTGATCATAGATGAAGAACACCGGTTTGGTGTGCGGCAAAAAGAACAATTCAAAAAGTTACGCGCAGAAATTGATATCCTGACGTTAACCGCAACCCCGATTCCGCGCACGCTAAACATGGCAATGTCGGGTATTCGCGACCTTTCGATTATAGCCACGCCACCGGCAAAACGCCTGGCAATCAAAACATTTGTCAGTGAATGGAGTGATGCTGTATTAATAGAGGCATGCACCCGTGAGATAAAACGTGGCGGACAAATCTATTTTGTTTACAATGATGTGCAAAGCATCGTAAAACAAACCAACGCGATCAGTGAGCTTATTCCAGAGGCAAAAGTCAGGTTTGCACATGGACAAATGCGTGAGCGAGAACTTGAAGCGGTAATGCGAGATTTTTACCACCAACGATTTAATATTCTGGTCTGTACAACAATTATAGAAACAGGCATTGATATACCAACCGCAAATACCATGATTATCAATCGTGCTGATAATTTCGGACTGGCTCAGTTATATCAATTGCGAGGCAGAGTTGGACGTTCCCATCATCGTGCCTACGCATATCTTTTCATTCCACCTCGCACAATGATCACCACCGACGCCAGGAAAAGACTGGAAGCAATCGAGTCTATTGATTCGCTCGGCACAGGATTTACGCTTGCAACACATGATCTTGAGATTCGTGGAGCAGGCGAATTGTTGGGCGAAGGCCAGAGCGGTCAGATCATTGAAATTGGTTATACCATGTACACGGAACTTTTAGAGCGCGCGGTAAACGCATTAAAACGCGGCGATCAGGTTTCGTTTGATGAGCCATTGCATCCTAATACAGAAGTTGAATTGCATGTACCTGCATTAATACCGGAAAATTATTTATTCGACATTCACGAACGCCTTATTCTTTACAAGCGCATTGCCAATGCTGTTTCAAATGATGAATTAAGGGAGTTGCAAGTCGAAATGATAGATCGTTTTGGATTACTGCCGCAACAGGTAAAAAATCTTTTTGCCATTGCGGAGATCAAGCTCAGCGCGCTACGTATTGGCATCAAGAAAATTGACTTTGGCCCGCGTGGTGGATCAATTCTTTTCAATGCCAAACCCAATATTGACCCGGTAAATATTATTAAATTGATTCAGGAGCAATATAAGGAATTCAAACTGGGTAAAAATGACAAACTCGTCCTGTTAAAGCAGGTCACAGATGGCGACGATAGAATCGAGTATATTAATACACTTTTATCATCATTGCGCTGAGTCCGCGGCCAGTTGCGCATAGACTTCTTCATAACCAAGACTCGATAAATCCTGCATTCGATAGGGATATAAAACCCCATCAAGATGATCAACTTCATGCTGGACCACGCGTGCATGAAATTGTTCTGCAGTACGCTCGATAGTGTTACCGTATTGGTCAAATCCCGAATATTTTATTTTTAGATAGCGTGGTACAAGACCACGAAGCCCGGGAACACTTAAACAACCTTCCCAACCCATTTCCTGTTGCTGGGAGATGATTTCAATTTTTGGGTTAATGAGGACTGTATTGGGGACAGATTCTACTTCAGGGTAGCGTGGATTTTCTTCTACCCAAAAAATAACCAGTCTCACAGAGACACCGATTTGTGGTGCAGCCAGGCCAGCGCCGTCAAGCGAGGCCATTGTGTCATACATGTCTGTAATCAGTTTATCCAGTTCAGGCGTATTAAATTGCGTTACAGGCTGTGCGACCTGCTGTAAAATAGGATGACCCATTTTTAGTACTTCTCGGATTGCCATACAAGAGCTCTTGAGTTGGAAAAAAATAATTAGGTGATATATAACACATAATGTAATGCGAAAGGCAGTATAATTACAATGATGAAATACACAAAACTATTTTTCCTGTCACTAGTCCTGTTATTGCCAGTTAGTCATGTAATGGCAGAAGACACACGATATTATGATATCGAAATCGTTATTTTTCAAAATACCTTGCCCGGCGCTAACAGCGCTGAAGATTGGCCTTCCAGTATTGATTTCACCTATCCTGAATCATCCCTGTTTATTGGTGACCCGTATCCAGGCTTGATTCCTGGAGAGTTTAACCCCCGTTACACTTTTAAACCCGTTATCAAGAGTGGCTACAAGCTGCTTGAAGAAGCCAAATTACTGGAAAATAGTCAGCAATACAGGGTGCTCTATCATCGTGCATGGCGACAGCCTGGGCTTGATGAAAAGCAGGCGTTGGCTGTAAAAATCCGCAATGATATAACATCAGTTGTGTCCGGAAGTCATCTCAACAATGCCCCATACCAGTATGGCCAAACGAATACAGCGCTGAAAGATCAGTTGTTCGGCTCGATAAAAGTAATATTGAAACGTTATTTACACGTAGAAGCTGAATTGTATCTTAAAAGTTACAAGCAGGAAGCGCAGCAAACTGTAACTGGAGAATTTCAGACGCAAACAACTTCAGAATTACGTCCCGTCATAATAGATCTGAAAGAATCAAGAAAAATGCGCAGCAAAGAATTACATTATCTGGATAACCCTGTTCTGGGCATGTTGGTTTACATTACGCCATTTGAAAACAAATAAATCGCTGCCTTCATAATAGAGGAATCGTCGTTTCCAACAGTTTACGCGCATTTTGAATACCTGATTTCAGATTTGCTTCAATCATCTCCATGGTTAGTGGCTCCTTGCTTCTACCTGCAGCGGCATTCGCGACAACAGATATGCTTGCATAACAAAGATCAACTTCGCGTGCCAAAGCAGCTTCAGGCATGCCCGTCATACCAATAATGTGGCAACCATCACGTTCCAGCCTGTTCACTTCCTGTGTTGTTTCCAGTCGCGGGCCTTCGGTTGCACCATAGGTACCCGATTTAGCGCACTTTAAGCCAAGTGATTCTGCACTTTGAATCAACTTTGAACGTAACGCATCGCAATACGGTTCGGTAAAATCAATATGTACAACCTGTTTTAAACCATCTTCAAAAAACGTATTCACGCGTGATGTTGTATAATCAATAATTTGGTCAGGAATCACGAGATCGCCTGGTTGAATATCAGGATCAATTGAACCAACCGCATTTACAGCAATAACAAATGCTACGCCCGCCTCTTTTAATAACCAGATGTTGGCTCGGTAGTTAACCATGTGTGGAGGGATTGTATGACTCGGTCCATGACGTGGCAGAAACAATACTTCATGCCCTGCAAGCACACCTCTAACAAGCACACCTGATGGGCCGCCGAATGGTGTTTGACATATTTCACGGTTGGTAATTTCCAGTCCGTTCAATGAAGTAAGGCCGGTTCCACCAATAATTGCAATTTTTGACATCTTATAATCCTTTTACAGCAAATATACCATTTGCGTTTCGTAAATAATTTTTATAATCCATACCATACCCAAACACATACCGATCCTCGATTTGCAAGCCGGTATAATCTGCGACTATGCCATGTTTACGATCATGTATTTTTTCTACTATTGCAATTGTCTTGGTGACTTTTGCGCCCTTGCTATCACAATAATCTTTAATAGCTGCCAGCGTGTACCCTTCGTCAAGAATATCATCCAGAACGAGGACTGTTCGACCAGCAAGCGCCATTCGTGGTTCTACTTTCCACTCCAGCTCCCCGCCTTGTGTTTCACCGCGATAGCGTGTTGCATGTATGTAATCAATTTGCAGTGGGAAATCCAGCCGGGTTAACAAGTGCCCCATTGGAATAATGCCGCCTGTTAAGACACAAATAATAATCGGGTTATCATTGGCATGCTCAGTTGTAATTATTTTTGCCAAATCATCTAGCTTGCCCTGTACCTGCAAGTCTGTATACAGGCAATCCGCATCGCGCATAACTTCCATGATATGTTCTGGAGTTACTTTATCAGGCATAATTATTATCTTCTTGTTGTAAATGGACAGTTGTTGTCGGGAATGCTATTTCCGCATCATTATTGGCAATAATATCACTTATCGCAATCAGTATATTCTGCTTGATTTTATGAAACTCAACCCAATTCGTCGTTTTGGTAAACGTATAAACAAAAATATCCAGTGATGACGCAGCAAAACTGTTGAAATTTACAATCAAGGTTTGATCGGTATCGATATCGGGATGTGCGAGAAGCATTTCTTTTATTTGCGATACGATAGTTGGTATTTTATCAATATCACTATAGCGTACACCAATTGTCTCGTTGATACGGCGATTTTTCATTCGGGAAGGGTTTTCAACAGCAATCGTCGAAAATATGGCATTTGGTATGTACAATGGTCGTTTATCAAATGTACGTAATTCTGTCAGGCGCCAGCCAATTTTCATAACATGCCCTTCAAGATTTCGATCTGGCGAGCGTATCCAGTCACCAACTGCGAATGGTCGATCAAGATATATCATCATCCCGCCGAAAAAATTAGACAATAAATCCTTGGCGGCAAAACCAATTGCTATGCCACCGATACCACCAAACGCCAGCACTGCCGAAATGTTAAAGCCGAGCGTTTGCATCAGTACCAATGATCCCGTTACAAAGGCTGAGGCACGTAACAACTGCGCGATGGCGTCAGCTGTTGTTCTGTCTACCCTGGAATCGGTTTCCGCACTTTTTTCCAGAACATTGGCCTCGACAAATTTCACAAGTCGAATTACAAACCATGTTATACCTATGACAACCGCGGATTCACGTATTGTCGATGCGAATGGTAATTCGGTCAGTTCAAGTGCGAAACTCAAGCCAACCATCCAAATCACGAGTGTTAATGGCAGCTTGATTGCGCTTGCGATTGCGTCGTCCCAAATATTATGCGTTTTAGCGAGCTTACGTTGAATGCGCGCAAGAATTTTCTTTTGTAATAAATCAATGACCAGGGAAATAAATATTATGCCAAATATTTTAGCTATCCAGATATTACCTTTTGTCAGGTCGAAAATTGTATTGTAAATATTATCAACATTCATAGTGTGTCGTATGTGTCCCGATAATTCTGTGCTTTGTGCTGAAGGGTAATTTTATCAATCAATCCGGTTTTGTATTTGTTATTTTGCCGCATTGCAGCGATTTCCTGGTATGGAAGTCTGGCATTTTCAACAGCTAATCCGGTTATTATTTCAATTGCTGCCGGTCGATTATTACATATCAAAACCATTTTACAACCAGCATCAAGCGCACATTCTGCACGATTTAAATATGATTCTTTGCTCGCGCTTGCACCTTCCATGTTCAGGTCATCACTAAAAATAACGCCGTTAAAATGCAAGGTTTCTTGCAAGACAGTTTTTAACCAGTAACTTGAGTATCCTGCAGGGTGTTTGTCAATGTTTTCATATAATATATGAGCGGGCATTATTGCGTCCAGCTCTGTGCATAATTGTCGAAACGGAAACAGGTCACTGCTAAATAACTGCTCATAGTTTCGTGAATCTACTGGCAATTCATTGTGTGAGTCAGTCGTAACGTACCCGTGCCCGGGAAAATGTTTGCCGACCACTGCCATTCCGGCCTGATGCATACCTTTTATATAGTGACTGGCAAGTGTAACAAGTGAATTTATGTCGGAATGAAATGAACGGTCGCCAACGATTGTATTGCGATTATAATCAACATCAAGCACAGGCGAAAAACTGAAGTCAATTCCATACTCGAGTATTTCTGATGCCATAAGTTGTGCAAATGTATTGGCACATTGAATACCGTCTTGTTGGTTTAATTCAAAAATCTTGCCAAACCAGTTTAAAGGCGGCAGCCATGAAAAACCTTCACGAAAACGTTGCACACGTCCACCTTCCTGGTCGACAGCGATTAAAATATCCGGATTCGTAGAGCGTATAGCAGTAACAAGACTGTGCAGTTGGGCTGGCGATTCATAGTTGCGAGTAAATAGTATTATGCCTCCCACTGCTGGATGCTGAATGAGTTCTGTTTCTTCCTGATCAAGCTCGGTTGCGGTTAGATCAAGCATCACCCGGCCACATAATCTCTGGTTCATGCTGCTCATGGTTATTTTATCAAGACCTCAGTATAGACAGGTAATAAATCAAACACTTCTATTACATCTTTATTATGTAATTTGATACAACCATGTGAATCAGGAATACCAATGACATGTGAGCCAGGACATCCGTGTATATAAATAAAACGTCGCATTGTGTCACAATCACCAAGACGATTATGTCCTGGCTCCAGGCCACTCAACCATAAAATTCGTGTGAGGATCCAGTCTCTATCCCTGTCTTTGTTGGCAAGTTCGTCATTGTACAATTCGCCAGTTGGCCGCCGTGCAACAAATACGGTATTCTCAGGCATACCCTCGCCTATTTTTGCACGGATGATATGTCGTCCAAGCGGCGTACATTCACTACCATACAACTGACCAACACCATTCCTGGCAGTTGATACAGTGTATTCCCTGAGTTTCATACCCTTTTCATTGATCGACATTCTCTGCGTGGAGGTGTCAATAACAACATTAAATTTGGAATTTACCATTTGCAATAAGGGTGTTTAACCAGATTAACATTATAATAACGCGCATCATCTGAAACCTCGTTTCCGAGCCAATCGGGTTTCGGTATTGACTGATGTTTGTCAGACAGTTCTATTTCGGCGACGACCAGTCCGGCATTTTCGCCCTCAAACACATCAATTTCCCAGGTGAGATCACCTTCTGCTACATGGTAACGCGTTTTTACAATAAAAGGCTGATAACACATAGTTGTCAGAATTTTCCGGGCATCCTCAAGTGGTATAGAATATTCATATTCATCGCGCACAATATCTAATGTGGCGGATTTGATGTTTATGTTCGCTTTGTCATCTTCAATGCGTATGCGTATCGACGCCTTGTCAGTGCCAGCCAGATAGCCCTGCTTTATACGTACACCAGCATCTGACTTTTCACGCCATGCATTATTTTTTAGTAGAAATTTACGTTCTATTTCTTTTGCCATTATTTTTTCTGCAGTAGTGCGATTGATTCAACATGCGAGGTATGTGGGAACATGTCCAGTACACCGGCTGATATCAATTTGTAATCAAATTTCGCCAGCATTGAAATATCGCGTGCTAATGTGGCCGGGTTACACGAAACATAAACAATTTTCTTGATATCCAGCTTCGCAATTGATTCAATAAACTCTTTTGCGCCACTTCTTGGTGGGTCGAGCAGCAAACTGGAATAGGTTTTTTTATTAAACCAGACTTCGTCTTCTACCGGCTTGCTTAGATCAGTTGTATAGAATTGTACGTTAGTTATATTATTCTGCGCAGCATTCGATCTGGCGCGTTTAATCAACTCCGCGCTACCTTCGACACCTACTACGGATTTTGCGTATTTGGCGATTGCCAGGGTGAAATTACCTATACCACAAAACAAATCCAGCACTGTATCCTGATCTGACAAACATAATAACGCCAGAGCGCGTGTAACAAGTTTTTCATTTAATTCATAGTTAACTTGTGTGAAATCTGACGGGCCGAATGTATATGACAGTTGATATTCAGGTAAATCATATTCAAGAACAACATCATCCGGGTGTAACAGTTTAATGCTGTCAGGCCCCTTTGACTGGAGATATATGACCAAATTCTGTTTTATTGCAAACTGTGTCAGGGCGTTTATGTCAGATTCTGATAGCGGTTCTAGATGTCTGACGATCAGCGCGGTATGGTCATTTGTGACGGCAATTTCAATCTGCGGGATAGACTGGTAGCTATCCAGTGATAATATAAATTCTGCCAACACTTCAAGTTTGTATCCAATATTTTTATGTAACACTTCACATTGGGATATGTCTGCCAGCAAGCCTGAACTTTTTTCTCGGAACCCGACCAGTACGCGTTGTTTCTTTTTAACAAACTTGACGCCCAGACGGGCCTTGCGTCGATAATGCCATGTTTCAGCTTGTAACGGAGGCAGAATATTTTCGGGTTGAGTTGCTGCCAGTTGTTGTATATGTCCAAACAGAAAGTCCTGCTTGTATTCAATTTGTCGTGCAGGCGATAAATGTTGCATGCTACAACCACCGCAAACTGTGAAATGCTGACAGCCGGGTTGAATACGATCAGATACAGATTTCAGAATTTCAGTGCTAAATGCTTCATCGTAACTTTTTCGCTTTTTTGTGATTTCGATATTTACTATTTCACCCGGCAGTGCATTGCTGACAAATATTGTTTTGCCATTAATTTTTGCAATACCTCTTCCTTCCGGCGACATCGACACAATTTCTACTTCATTTAGCTGGGTGTTTCGTCGCATATTTTATTCCGCAGGAAATACATTGGTGGATATGTATCGATCACCACGGTCACAAATAATTGAAACGATAACAGCGTTTGATACTTCTTTTGAAAGCTCGAGTGCAGCAGCAACTGCACCGCCGGAAGATATACCGCAAAATATGCCTTCTTCGGCGGCGAGTCTTCTTGTTATTGTTTCGGCAGCGGTTTGCGAGACATCAAGCGTGCGGTCTACTCTTGCTGCATCAAATATGGATGGCAAGTATTCTATTGACCAGCGACGAATTCCAGGGATGCTTGCGCCTTCCTCTGGTTGAACACCGATAATTGAGATTTGTTTGTTCTTCTCTTTAAGATAGCGTGAAGTGCCAATAATGGTACCTGTTGTTCCCATGGCGCTGACAAAATGTGTAATTTTGCCTTGTGTATCGCGCCATATCTCTGGTCCGGTCGTTTCATAATGTGCAAGTGGATTGTCCAGATTTGAAAATTGATCCAGCACCTTTCCTTTGCCATCATGTTGCATTTGTATTGCAAGGTCACGCGCACCTTCCATGCTTTGTTCCTTGCTAACCAGAACAATGTCGGCACCAAATGCTTTCATTACTGCGCGTCTTTCAACGCTCATATTTTCAGGCATGATTAACAGCATTCGATAGCCTTTTATAGCGGCAGCCATTGCCAGGGCAATACCGGTATTGCCACTGGTGGCCTCGATCAAGGTATCACCTGGTTTGATTTCGCCACGTCGCTCTGCATGAGTGATCATGCTCAATGCAGGTCTGTCCTTTACAGAGCCAGCCGGATTATTTCCTTCCAGTTTAACCAGTATTATATTGGAAGTATTTCCCGGCAAACGTTGCAAGCGAACCAGTGGCGTATTGCCAACAAACTGTTCAATTGTTGGAAAATCTGGCAGGTCATTCGAATGAGTCATAAGGTTTACATACATTTTAAATTAGTGATATTGTAACGAAAATTGTATGTATACGGTATAGATTATGGAAAATTTTGACAGATCGATGGCAATCAATCAGGCGGGGGGCAATAGAGATTTGGCAAAAGATCTTTTTACCATGCTGTGCGATGAATTACCACTTTTACAAGAAAAGTTGAACTCGAGCTATCAGGAAAAAAACAGGCAGGATTTCCGGGATGCTGCACACAAGATACATGGATCCACTGCTTACTGTGGTGTGCCACTACTTAAAGCAAGCAGTAAAGAACTGGAAGATGCCATAAAAGCTGAAGCACAGGAACAGATTGACAAGGCTTTGAGCAAGGTCAATGAGGCGATTACGTTTCTTGTAGAACAGGCAGATAAATATAAACAACAGCTCTGAATTAAGATTCTAATATTACATATGCAACTGCATATTCTTTTTCATCGGATAGACTTATGAAACTCGAGGTTATTGCATTGTTTTTAATGTGTTCTGCTGCCTTTTTATAATAATTTAATACTGGTTTGCCCAGCTCATCATGCGTTACACCAATATCTTTAAACGATATACCATCTCGAAAGCCTGTTCCGAACGCCTTGCTGACTGCTTCTTTAGCAGCAAAACGTTTTGCCAATAATCGCGCCGGATTTTTGTGTGAATGATATTCCTTTAGTTCCGGTTCAGTCAGTATTCGCTCAGCAAATTTATCACCGTACTTGTCGAGTTGTTCCTGAATACGCGTGACACGAACAATGTCAGTACCAATTCCAAATATCATATTAGCGTGCTGATAACATCAGGACTTTCATGTCACGTACAGCCGCATCTAGTCCGGAAAATAATGCGCGCGCAATAATGGCATGACCAATATTTAATTCCTGAATATCAGGGATAGCAGCAATTTTTTGAACGTTATGATAATGCAAGCCATGACCAGCATTTACCTGCAAACCGAGCGAGGTAGCCTGCTCGACTGCCAAGGTAATTCGTTTGAATTCATCATTTTGATCAGCAGGCATTGTTGCAGCTGCGTAATGTCCGGTGTGAATTTCAATCGCCGGTGCGCCAGATTTGCTTGCAGCTTCGATTTGTTTGGGATCTGCATCGATAAATAATGAAACTTTTATTCCGGCATCAGCCAGCTCTTTACACGCAGCTTTTATCTTGTCGGGTTGACCCGCAACATCCAGTCCACCTTCAGTCGTTAATTCCTCTCGTTTCTCGGGAACAAGGCAACAGTCAGCGGGCTGGTAATTTTTGGCAATGGTGATCATGGCGGGTGTTACAGCCATTTCGAGATTTATTCGCGTCTGAACTGTTTCAGTTAAAATTGCCAGATCGCGTTCCTGAATATGACGCCTATCTTCCCGTAAATGAATCGTTATGGAGTCGGCACCGGCCTGTTCGGCAATGTTGGCGGCATGGACTACATCAGGATAGCGAGTACCACGTGCCTGTCTTAATGTGGCGACATGGTCAATGTTGACACCTAAAAGTATATTGTTTGCAAAGATGGAGTTCATATCAGCCAATCACAGTTTTATGTTAAGGCATTATAATCACTCAGAGAGTTTCCTGCATTACAAATTTTCTTGTATTTAATGGCCTGTCACCCAGATGGCTGGCGATAACAAATCGCATAAGATGTTTGGCCTCTTTCAGTACCAGTTCATCTTGCAGCATGTTACTGGCAAGAGCAAGCAGCGTCTTGCCGCTAACCTTGTAGTCAGATTGCATGCTGTTTAGTTTTTCTTTTGATGCGCCAATATCAGGACTGAAATAGTATTCATTATTTTCCTCCAGAGCTTCACCGGTTCCGGCATCGTAAAGCAAATCAAAAGCATAACCGCTCTGCAGTAATAACTCTTTTTCAAACAAACGTAAATCAATTTCAATTTGCCTGCATGATGCGAGTTTCGTCAAGGTGTGGCTGTAAAAAATATACAAATCGCGATGGGGGTCTTCTTTCTCGAAGAATCGCAGAATCAGTTCATTACAATAACAGGCGCTTGTCAGCGCGATATTGGACTTTCCAAGACTTGCCACAATATTATTGTTTGACTTAATTTGCTCGGCATTTGTCAGCGTGTATAAGTCACCATTACCTTGCCAGGCAATATGTAATTCCTGAAATTGATGTAGCTGGCTGTAGTAACGGGATTTAATGTTCTTTATGCCTTTCGCCAGCACCTGGATTCGGCCATGATCTTTTGTAAAGATATCCAGTATGGCGCTGGTATTGCGATAAGGTCGCGTATGTAATACAAAACCATTCGATTGATTGCGTACCATGATTTCAATTATTTATATCCGAACCATAACCAAGAGCATGTAACATTTTTTCGTCATCAGCCCAGCCGGATTTTACTTTTACCCACAATTCAAGGTATACCTTTGTTTCGAATAATTTTTCCATTTCTTCGCGTGCCGATTTTCCGATTTGTTTTAACTGCTGCCCTTTGTTGCCAATAACAATCGGTTTCTGATTTTCTCTGTTTACGACAATCTGTGCAAATATTCTGAATAATTTATCTGTCGTTTCAAACTTTTCGATAAATACCGTAAGATCGTATGGCAGTTCCTGTCCCAGTTTTCTCATAAGCTTTTCCCGAATAATTTCGGCAGCCAGAAACTTCATGTTCCTGTCGGTAATTTGATCTTCCGGAAATATTGGTTCAGACACATCCAGCATTGGCCTTATCTCTTTTTCAAGCAGATCCAGATTATCAAATTTTAATGCGGATATGGGTACAATATTTTGAAATTCGGCCAGCGCAGATACCTGTTTGATGAAGGGCAGCAGTTCTTCCTTGTTTTTAATCGAGTCGATTTTATTTATGACTAATATGACAGGGCAACTCTGATTTTTTAATTTTTCCAGAATCCATTCATCATTTTCAGCCCACCTGCCCGCTTCGATGACAAACATTATCAGGCTGACAAATTCAAGCGACGTTGTCGCAGCTTTGTTCATATAACGATTCATGTTGTGTTTTTCTTCGCCATGTAGACCGGGCGTATCAACATAAATGTATTGCGTGTCGGCAGTCGACTTTATACCAAGAATTCTGTGTCGGGTGGTTTGTGGTTTACGGGAAGTTATACTGATTTTTTGCCCGAGCAAATGATTCATCAGGGTTGATTTACCGACATTAGGCCGACCAACAATTGCAATATAACCACAGCGAAATTCTTCAGCCACGTTGAGATACTTTTTGATCTGAATTTATTTTATCAAGGGCCAATTTTGCAGCATTTTGTTCTGCCTTACGTCGACTTAACCCTTCACCAAGACTGATGATGTTAAACGATGTAATTTCACATTCGACCTGAAACGTTTGTAAATGCGCCTTGCCGGATGTTTTGACGACGCGATATTCCGGTAACGCGTTTCCATGCGACTGCAAGTACTCCTGTAATTCAGTTTTTGGATCCTTGCGTAAATTGGCAGGATCAACTTTTTCAAGCCGTGAACTATACAGATGTAATATAACGTCGCGTGCCTTTTCATATCCACCATCACAGTATATTGCGCCAAAAACCGCTTCCAGCGTATCGGCAAGGATTGAGTCACGGCGAAATCCACCGCTTTTTAGTTCTCCAGAACCCAGCAGTATCCAGTCACCTAATACAAGCTCATTTGCGATCTTGGAGAGTGTCGCACCCTTTACCAGGCTGGCTCGTAATCGACTTAATTCCCCTTCATTCGCGGCAGGGAACTCTTCACTTATAACCGTTGAAATGACCAGCCCCAGGACTGAATCACCCAGAAATTCCAGTCTTTCATTATGTGACGAGTTTGCACTACGATGTGTTAGTGCTGTGACAAGTAACGATTCATCCTGAAATGAATAATTCAGTAATTTACAAAATCGTTTTGTATCAGGTTGAGACATTATTTGCGTGGAACTTCCACCTTTTTGTTGAAGATAACAGCAATATCAAGATTGCCAACTATATTTTCTCGCCTTTGATAGTCAACTTCGATAACGTACGTATTTTTCTTTTTCGTAATAAAAATATCATCTTTGGTCACGCCATAGACCATGTTTATATCCAGTCGGCGCATGATCATTGTGCGTATTTCCGACATTGATTTGTCAGATACTGTCGAATCATTTTTTAGTGACTCGATTGATGAAATAACATTATAGCCGTCTATATATATAGGTATAATCTTAAGCGCTAATAAGACTACAATCCCAAGCATCGCCAACACTAAAATCCAGCCTATGGCTGTCATACCCTTTTGCTTTTGTCGGTTTATCATTGTTCAGTCTCCTTCCACTATTATTCTATTATAGTTCCTATTCTGTTCCATTTTGGCCATTCAACAGGATCGAAGTTCATGTTCATCCATATTATGAAGGCCTTTCCAACAAGATTTTTTTCTGGTACGAATCCCCATCCGCGACTATCATGGCTCTTGTCACGATTATCACCCATAACGAAATAATGTCCATCCGGTACCTTGAATGTTTCTGTCCCGCCAGGTGCATTGTTGTACAGGTGGATGTGATGTTTGACATCGCCCATTGTAACTTTGAGATCAATAATTTCATCATAGACCAGTTTGGTGCGTGAGATTTCCTTTGCAGGTACCGGTGTTCCATTTATGTATACCACCTTGTCATGATAGGTGATTTCATCGCCTGGCAATCCTATTACCCTTTTTATAAAATCTATTTTCTCATTTTCCGGGTAGCGAAAAACGATAACATCGCCACGTTTTGGCGCACCAATACTGATAACTTTGTTGTTTATAACCGGGAGGCGTAATCCGTATGAAAATTTATTCACCAATATAAAGTCGCCAATTTCCAGTGTCGGAATCATGGAGCCTGTGGGTATTCGAAACGGCTCAACGATAAAGCTGCGCAATACCAGTACGATGATAAATACTGGGAAAAGAAACCGGGATATCTCAACAGGAAACGGCTCTTTATATTCACGTATTTCACCGTCCCTTTCACGTACAGATCTGTCAGAAAATTCAAATTCTTCCTTGCGTGATTTGGCAAAAAATACAATATCGATTAGCCAGATAATGCCTGTTATTGCCGAACCAAGTACTAAAATTAAAGGGAAGTTAATATTCATTTATCTTTTCCTACATGTAAAACGGCAAGAAATGCGTCTTGCGGTAATTCAACCTTGCCAATTTGTTTCATACGTTTTTTACCTTCTTTTTGCTTTTCAAGTAATTTACGTTTACGTGAGACATCCCCACCATAGCATTTCGCGATAACATTTTTTCTGAGTGCTTTCACTGTTGATCGCGCAATAATTTTTGCTCCGATTGCGGCCTGAATGGCTACTTCAAACATTTGACGCGGTATAATTTCGCGCATTTTCTCTGCGAGATCACGGCCACGGTAATCTGCTGAATCACGGTGAATTATCAGTGCTAATGCATCGACTTTATCACCATTTATCAGTATGTCCAGTTTTACCAGGTTCGCCGGCTGGAATCGCAAAAACTCGTAGTCCATGGAGGCATAACCTCGACTGACTGATTTAAGTCGGTCAAAAAAATCCAGCACAATTTCATTCAGGGGTATTTCATATTCAAGACTGACCTGATGGCCGAGGTATTGCAGTTTTTTTTGTACACCGCGTTTTTCAATACACAAGGTAATTACATTGCCGACATAGTCTTGTGGTACAAGAATGTTGACCCTGACAATTGGTTCCCGTATTTCCTGGATGTGGTTCTGAGCTGGCAAGGCTGTCGGGTTATCAACCTTTATAATCTCATCACTTGTTGTTAATACTTCGTATATGACCGTGGGTGCAGTTGTAATGAGGTTCAGATTGTATTCACGCTCCAGCCTTTCCTGAACAATTTCCATGTGCAACATGCCGAGGAAGCCAACACGGAAACCGAACCCCAGCGCTTGTGATGTTTCAGGTTCATAAAATAATGCAGAATCGTTAAGTTTTAATTTTGCCAGTGCATCACGAAAATCTTCATAGTCTTCGCCATTAATCGGAAACAGGCCTGCAAAAACTTGCGGTTGAATGGCTTTAAATCCAGGTAGTGGCTTGGCGGCCTTGTTATCAGTTGAGGTGATCGTATCGCCTACCGGCGCACCATCGATTTCTTTTATGCCTGCAATTAGAAACCCAACTTCACCAGCATGTAATTGCTTTGTATTGGTACGTTTAGGCGAAAAAATACCAACATGATCGACGGTATAATTTCTGCCGGCTGCCATCATGGTTATTTTTTGTTTTGGTTTTAATGTACCCTGCATTATTCGAACAAGAGAAATGACACCAACAAAATTATCGAACCAGGAATCAATAATAAGTGCCTGTAATGGCGCATCGACATCACCTTCAGGAGGCGGGATCAATCTCACCATCTGCTCCAGCAATTCCGGTACACCAGCGCCGGTTTTTGCGCTTACACTTAGTGCATCATGCGCTTCGATACCGATTATTTCTTCAATTTCGTCTATGACGCGGGCTGGTTCTGAAGCGGGCAAGTCGATTTTATTCAAAACCGGAACAACTTCCAGACCTTGCTCAATCGCCGTATAGCAATTGGCAACACTTTGCGCCTCAACACCCTGTGATGCATCGACGACCAATAACGCACCTTCACAGGCGGCTAGCGAACGGGATACCTCATAACTGAAATCGACGTGTCCGGGAGTATCAATAAAGTTAAGCTGATATGTTTCGCCATTGTTCGCATTGTAATGCAATGTCACGCTGTGTGCCTTGATTGTGATACCGCGTTCACGCTCAAGGTCCATGGAGTCAAGTACCTGCTCTGACATCTCTCGCGCGGTTAATCCTTCACAGAGCTGTATAAATCGGTCAGCGAGGGTTGATTTACCGTGGTCTATATGTGCGATGATGGAGAAATTTCTGATGTGATTGAGTTCAGTCAACTATAAATACCTGATTTATATAAAAAAAAGCGCTTATGCGCTTTTAAGAATAGGTCTAAAAATACACATGCTTTGACATAAGCTGCACATATGTACGCAGGCTGAATTTTACCGGATTTACCAGCTGTGCTGGAAGCAGTATCACGTCAAATCAAGGCAGAATCATTAAAATAATACTGGCATAGCATATGACCATCTTTCATCAGGACGGGAATTTTATCGCCATATAGTGAAATTAATTCCGCATTTCCGTATATATCAACGATATTTATCGCTTCGAGCAGATCCGGTCGCGACTGTGATAATTCAATTACAAACTGCTCACAGAGCTCACAACCGTCCTTAACGTATAACGTATACTGAACCGTCACTCGGATAATTTGAGCGCAAGAAATACGGGTGAATTATTTCTCTGAATCAAAACGGGCACTGATTTGCCTTTTTTTAGCGTCTTCACAACATCATTAAATCGTTTTACTGACTTGATTTCTGTATTGTTAATCATAAGGATAATGTCACCCCGATGAATGCCTGCTTCACGTGCCGGACCATCATTAACTTCCTTGACCAGTACACCACGGTCATCGGTTGCCTTGCGTTTCTTTTCATCTGGCGATAACTCTACAACGCTAATGCCGAGTTTGTTTGACTTTGCTTTAACCTGGCTCTGTGAAAGTCCTGCGAGTTTTTTCTCGCTTGGTAATTCGTCAATTTTAATTTTGACAGTAATTCGCTTTCCTTCGCGAATAATGACGACCTTTTCAGTTTTACCAACAGGTGTTGATCCAACTGCAAGTGGCAGATCGGTCCATCGATTAATATCCTTGTCGCCAAACTTGACAATGACATCACCTATTTTAACTTCAGATTTTGCTGCCGGACTATCCGGAATTACTTTTAATACGACTGCGCCCATTGGTTTTTCCATTTTGAACGATTCAGCCAGTTCCCTGTTTACATCCTGTATTAATACACCAAGCCAGCCGCGTGACACGGAGCCTTTTTCCTTGATTTGATTAATAACATCCATCGCAACATTAATTGGAATCGCAAACGATAGTCCCATAAACCCGCCGGTGCGACTATAAATCTGCGAATTAATGCCGATTACTTCACCATCCAGATTAAATAACGGTCCGCCCGAATTACCGGGATTTATAGCTACATCTGTTTGTATAAAAGGGACATAACTTTCTTTAGGTAAAGTGCGCCCGATTGCGCTGATGATACCAACCGAAACAGAATGATCGAAGCCGAATGGAGAGCCTATTGCCATTGACCATTCGCCAACTTTTAATTTGTCAGAATTTCCGATTGTAACGACAGGCAAATTGCCTGCTTCAACCTTTAAAAGCGCAATGTCTGAACGTGCGTCCTGGCCTACAACTTTTGCCATTAATTCACGACGATCTTTCAATCTTACAATTATTTCTTCGGCATCTTTAACCACGTGATTGTTGGTTATGATATATCCTGCCTTGTCGATAATAAAACCCGAGCCAAGCGATTGTGCGTCAAAATCTTCAGCGCCGCCTTCGTCACCAAAAAATTTCTTGAAAAAATCATTCCAGGGAGAACCTTCCGGGAAATCCGGCATTTCCATGCCGGGTGGCATGCCCTTTTGTCTTGTTATTTTTTGTCGGGTGCTGATATTTACGACCGCTTTACTATGCTCCTCGACCAGTCCAGTAAAGTCGGGTAAATTCGGGCGAGCAAATACTTGCGAGTTAAATAAAACCAGTACGATTATGGTACCGACATAAGAAGGAAAATAGCGCAACATGTTTATACCTATATTCTGAGTTATTTAATTATAATACCCTGAGTAATTCGGGCTGATAGTTTTTAATATTATGCGCATTGGCAAAAATTCGTTTCGACCAGAATGAACCTATCAGAAGACCGGCGACACCAAAGATGATGCTATATATTTCAGCTGTGTCCAGTTCATCTCCGGCTAACAAATTCCCGATAATGGCGCCTGCGAGCATAGTAAGCACAGGTAACAAATAAACGAGCATCGAACCTTTAAGAATTGCCTGTTCGGATAAACCAATGATTACCTGGTCACCTGTTTTTGCATTGTGCGTGTTGGGTAATTTGATTTGAGCAGGATGACGATTAAAATATTTCGCCAGAATTGATGTGCCACATCCTTTGTTAGCGTTGCATTTACCACAGGCAGATTGTTTGTCTACTTGCAGCCACACAAATTCATCATTAGCATTAACTACATTTGCAGTTTCTTCAAGCATATTATTTCTTACGTACCGACTCACAAATCATTTTAACAGCAGGTTGTGGCACTTCGCCAACCACGGTGATATGAAAACCATTATGAATTCGTCCATGTGCATTAATCGCACCTATGTGCGAACCACCTATCAACAGGTCAGTTTTTGTATCATGCTGTTCCACAAAAACTGAAACAGAAGCCAATCCATCACTGAACATCATGTGCTCAACTGAATTTGTTGAATTTGGCATTTTATGTTTACGCATCATGTCTTCTTTAAAACCGACGGGCAAAGAACTAACTATCCAATCTGGTTGCTGATGAAATTCTTTTTCTTTTGGTTCTTCTGCTTCGTACCAGGTAAAATTTTTGCCGCTGATAGTCGATGTTAACAATTTCTCCGGGACGACATCCATATACTCTATTGATGTGAACATAAAGGTTTCAATTGGTTGGTTATTCTCGTTTATCAAATTGGTTTTTAATAACAAACCTTTTTCCATATCAATCCAGATATTATGTCCATAGCGGAATTTATCTTTTGGTGTAATCTCAATTTTCTGAACTTTTCGACCGGCAACATAACCCTGATCCGTGATCTTGAAGCTATATGTGTTGGTGAGATTATTTACAGACATCGGGAATGTAGGTGGGAATTTGGTTTCTGGCCGCGATTTTTCCACTACTACCGACTTCTTATCCGGTAAAATGCAGGTTACTGAACCACGATTACGAATGACTTCTCGCCCTGTCCCATCCATTGATACGAGTCTTTCTCGTTCTCCCTTATCGTCAGCACTGTGTATAATTTGCATTGTGCTGAGTTTATTATTCTGACCGTATACAAACGTACCTTGATAGTTCTGCATATGCGCAGCTTTATGCATTTTGCTAAGCCATGCTTCTACCTGTTGAATATCAGTGTCAGCCAGTGAAATAGCTGGCAGCGTTGCACACAAGATAAACGTTGTAAATTTTCTAACGTTCATTCGGAATCCGAACAGCCGGAGTTTCACTTACAATACGCATATAGGGCAACATGCCTTGCAGTTTCCCTGCAACCGAGTATTCATAGTGGTTAACGATATAACCATTCAGTTTGCTGGTTGCTTCCTTGCTTAATCTGGATTTGTCATTAACCGTTGCGCTAACTCTGGCAATTGCCTGATTAGGTACGACATTGATTGCAGGCGGATTAACTTGCGCCAATTCCGGACTTTTGGTGACCGGGTCAATCTGGTTATTTTGCAACGAGACGATAGCAATGGCAGCGACAGTGGCTGCCACGGCAAATCCGGCAACCTGCTTGAATACTTTACGGCCAGGAGGCGAAACAACATTAGCAGGTGCCAACACGGTTGGTTCCTGATCAAGCTGCGCATGTAATTTGTCATACCAATCGTCTGTTACAGCCAGATTGATACGTTGAGTCATCGTTTCACGAATGACATGATAGCGTGTCCAGCATGATTTAAGCTCATCATCACTGGCGAGTCTTTGTAACTCGGATTGGCTTAGCTCAATTTCACCATCCATAAAGGCTGAGAGCTTTTCAAATTTTTCATTACTCATTTTCGCCACCTGCTATAACTGCATGTTTAAATAAAAGCTGTTAATAATAATCAATTTAACAGCGGTCTTAATTTTGTATCTATCGCTTCACGCGCACGAAATATCCGGGATCGTACAGTGCCTATCGGACATGACATAGCTTCTGCTATTTCTTCGTAACTCAGACCTTCCAATTCACGTAAGGTTATCGCAATTCGTAAATCATCCGGTAACTTGTCGATGGTATCAAATACCACGGTTTCTATTTCATCCTTTAACAGTATCCGTTCGGGTGAGGCATATTCCTTCAATGCCGAGTCACCTGCAAACTGTTCAGCATCGCATGCCTCGATATCATCGGTTGGTGGGCGGCGACTTTGAGATACAAGATGATTTTTCGCCGTATTAATAGCAATGCGGTATAGCCAGGTATAAAACGCACTATCACCGCGGAATCGAGGCAAGGCGCGGTAGGCCTTGATAAAGGTTTCCTGGGCAAGATCCTGCACTTCATCCATATCACTCATAAATCTCGCGATGACTTTCATAATGCGTTGTTGATATTTACGCACCAGCAAATCAAAAGCTTGTTTATCGCCCTGTTGTACCCGAGCAACCAGCGCCTGATCTGTCTCTTGTTCAGACATGCATTATTGCCCCAACATCTGCCAACAGTGGCAATTTAATGATTCGTTAAGTATGACCATGAGTGAGTTATGAAGTTCTTGTTTTATGTAATTTAATTAAAAACATTTTACATGAAATCAACTGCTTGGCGGGACTTTATTAATGTGGAAATCGACTGTTATGTTGCATACTATGTAGCTTTACAATGAATGAGTCCAGAAATGAGCAAACGGATGCAATTTGAGTCGGATGTTATCGTAATAGGTGGCGGTGCAGCAGGCCTGAGTGTGGCCTTGCGTCTGGCCGACACCCACTCTATCCATTTGATTTCAAAGAAGAATTTAACGGAAAGTTGCACCTTTTATGCGCAAGGCGGTATCGCTGCCGTGCTGGATAAAGATGACTCTGTCGAGTCGCATATAAAAGATACCCTCAATGCCGGTGCCGGCATCTGCATCGAGCCCGTTGTACGCCATGTCGTAAACCGTGGTGCTGATAATATTCACTGGCTCATTGAGCAAGGCGTCCAGTTTACCCGCACCGAACAGGCCAAAAATAGCGATGCATATCACCTGACCCGGGAAGGCGGACATAGTAATCGCCGGGTTGTGCATGCCACCGATGCCACAGGTCGTGCGGTTGAAAACACGCTCGCCACGCGCGCCAAACAGCATCCTAATATCGGTATTTTTGAAGAGCACATTGCAATTGACCTGATTACCGGTTCAAAACTGGGTTTGAAGCACAACCGTTGCCTGGGTGTGTATGTTTTGGATAAACAGGCAGATGTCGTGCATGTATTTAAAGCGAAACATATCGTGCTGGCGAATGGTGGCGCGAGCAAGGTCTATTTGTATACATCCAACCCGGATACTGCCACAGGTGATGGTATCGCGATGGCATGGCGTGCCGGTTGCCGGGTTGCCAATATGGAATTTAACCAATTCCATCCCACTTGTTTATTTCACCCCAAGGCAAAATCCTTTCTTATCACTGAAGCGATTCGGGGTGAAGGCGGGAAACTACTCTTGCCTACCGGCGAACCATTCATGGCTAAATTTGACAAGCGCGCCGAACTGGCGCCGCGCGATATCGTCGCTCGTGCAATCGATCATGAAATGAAACGACTTGGCTCGGAATATGTTTTACTCGATATAAGTCACCGAAGTCGTCAGTTTATTCAGCGTCATTTCCCGAACGTTTATGACCGCTGCATGGAGTTTGGATACGATATAACAAAAGAGCCTATTCCTGTTGTACCGGCTGCGCATTATACCTGTGGAGGTGTTATGACTGACCTGCATGGGCAGACTGATCTGGCGGGTTTGTATGCTGTCGGTGAAGTCGCCTATACCGGCCTGCATGGCGCAAATCGAATGGCAAGCAATTCATTACTTGAATGCCTGGTGTTTGCACAGTCCGTCAGTGAACATATTCTTTCACAAAACGTCAGCGCTGACGAAGCTGATAAAGTAGTACAACTGCCCGCGTGGGACTCGAGTCGGGTAACAAATTCAGATGAAGAGGTTGTGGTAACCCATAACTGGGATGAGTTGCGCCGTTTCATGTGGGATTATGTTGGCATTGTAAGAACCAACAAGCGTCTTGAGCGTGCCAGGAGTCGTGTAAATTTATTACAAAAAGAAATTATTGATTATTATGGTAATTTCAAGGTCACCAATGACCTGATAGAGCTGCGTAACCTTGTTGATGTTGCCAATCTGATTATTGAATCTGCTATTCAGCGCAAGGAGAGTCGTGGATTACATTACACTCTTGACTACCCTGTTATGCACGATGATAAACAAGCGCGGAATACCATACTTATCCCTTATAATTTTGTCAGCACCCGTGAATCGGACGATATGCCAGTATTGGCCAGCTGACGTATTAACGCGTGCAGCAGTCGCCAATCACTATAGCTGATGCTGTCACGCCATAATATTATCGAGCGACGCCTGGCATTTGCTGTGAATGGCAATATAATTATCCATCCTGATAAATACGCTTTAGTAATCTGCAACTGTAAACTATTAATCTGTCTGTTTTTATAAATAATACTGAAGCTACCATCTGACTGACAGATTAGTTTTATCGCTTTGTTTTGTTTGAATGGTTTCCATAGCAGGTAATATGCGGCACTTGTTAGTACCATTAAAAATAACAGCACAGTCACCCAAACAGGAATTTTCATTGGCAGCATCAGTACAAATACCGCTAGCATATGCGTAACGATATGATAACTTAATTCATACAGTGAGCTTTGAATCCTGATTTCGTGATGTATCGAGAATATTTTTAACGACATCTGCAACATCCTTGTCAAATGGAATTGTATCGCCCAGAAAATAATCAAATAACAATTGATCCGGGCTTTTCAAAAGTATTTCAAAGGCATTTTTTTGTTGTGTGTTGAGCAACTGGTAACTGTTGTCCATAAAATTTAACAGCAACAAGTCGAGCTCCAGCATGCCGCGACGACACTGCCAATAGAGTCTTGAAATATTATTGTCCTGAATTGCATTCTGGCTATCTGGTGTAATTGTCATAACATTTCTTTTAACATCATTTTTTTAATATTGTTAATTGCATTGGTCGGGTTCAGTCCTTTTGGACAAACATTTACGCAATTCATAATTGTGTGGCAGCGATACATCTTGTATGCGCCGTCCAGATCCTGCAGACGTTCCGCTGTTGCCTGATCACGCGAATCTGCCAGAAATCGATATGCTTGCAATAGTGCGGCCGGACCACGAAATTTATCGGGATTCCACCAGAATGATGGGCAAGATGTACTACAGCAGGCGCACAGGATACACTCGTACAAACCATCAAGTTTTTCCCGTTGTTCTGGTGTCTGCAAGTGCTCGACCTCTGGTACAGGATCATTGACGGTAAGCCAGGGTTTAACAGCGCGATAGTGATGGTAAAACTGGCTCATATCGATGACCAGGTCACGAATGACCGGCATGCCGGGCAAAGGCATTACTTCAATGGGTTCCTTCAAATCGGATAATGCGGTCAGACAGGCAAGGCTGTTTTTACCGTTAATGTTCATGCCATCCGAACCGCAGACACCTTCTCCGCATGAATGACGAAAACTCAATGTTTCATCCTTTTCCTTGATGATAAGTAATGCATCACGCACCATCATGTCGCGCGTGATTTCTTCCATGTCATAATCCTGCATGTATGGTGCAGTGTCCGTTTCCGGGTTGTATCGGTAAATTCGAAATCGCATAGTTTTACCTGCTAATTGAATCCTGTAAATTACTTGATAACGTTAATTCCTTTACTCTATAGCGGCCTAGTACACTCTTTTTTTAGGTGGAAAGCTTTCAACTGTCATGGGTTTGGTACGAACCGGCTTGTATGCCAGGCGGCGGTCCTGTTTATAAAACAAGGTATGCTTGAGCCATTGCACATCATCACGATCCGGAAAATCGATACGTGAGTGGGCACCACGGCTTTCCTGTCTGTGTAAAGCAGAACTCACGGTTGCAATGGCAATATCCATCAGGTTTTCGAGCTCGAGCGCTTCGATACGCGCGGTATTAAATATTTTGCTTTGATCTGTCAGGCGTACATCACCCAGGCGCTGTTCCAGCTCCAGTACTTTTTGTACGCCTTCTTCCAGCACGTCATTTGTACGGAAGACGCCGCAATATTTTTCCATCACGGTCTGTAATTCGAGTTTGAGCGACGGAATAGACTCACCGCTGCCTTTTTTGTCCCAGCGCTTCAGTCGCTCTCTGGCTCGATCAACGCTATCGGTATTCAGTGGCCGGTGATAACGATTTTCTTTCAGGTATTTAATAATGTGATTTCCAGCAGCCCGTCCAAATACAACAATATCCAGCAACGAGTTACCGCCAAGGCGATTCGCTCCATGCACAGATACACAGGCACACTCGCCGACGGCATATAAACCAAGTATATTTTCTTCGCCGGTATCGACCGGCACAACAACCTGTCCATAGCGATCAGTTGGAATACCACCCATGGTGTAGTGTGCAGTGGGAAATACCGGTACGGCTTCTTCTGCAGGATCAATGTGTAAAAATGTTTTTATGGTCTGACAAATGCCAGGCAAGCGTTTTTCCAGTACCTCACGACCGAGGTGATCAAGTTTTAACTTGACGTAGTTGCCTCCCTTGGCGTGATCAGGACCGAAGCCACGCCCTTCTCGTACTTCTGTTGCTATGGCACGGCTGACCACATCGCGACTTGCCAGGTCTTTCGCGTGAGGCGCATAGCGCTCCATAAAACGTTCGCCATCTTTATTGATTAGATAACCGCCTTCACCTCGCGCACCTTCGGTTATTAACATGCCCTTACCGGCAATACCGGTTGGGTGGAACTGGAAGAACTCCATATCCTGAATCGGAAAACCGGCACGTAAAGCCATCGCCATACCATCGCCGGTATTAATATGCGCATTGGTATTGGTGCGAAACAACTGCCCTGCTCCACCGGTGGCTAACAATGTAGTTTTGGCCTCAATCACTAACGGCTCGCCAGTTTCAATATCAAGAATCACCGCACCCAATACAAAACCTTCGTCATCTTTCACCAGATCGATTGCGAAATATTCGTCGAAGAAATGTGTTTTTGCGCGAATGTTTTGTTGGTACAAGGTATGCAGAATGGCATGGCCGGTTCGGTCAGCTGCGGCGCAGGTACGTGCAGCCTGATCGCCACCGAAATTCTGACTCTGTCCACCAAATGGTCGTTGGTAAATTTTGCCGTCTGGCATACGTGAGAAAGGTACACCCTGATGTTCGAGTTCAATTACCAGGTGTGCTGCAGCTCGACACATATATTCGATTGCATCCTGATCGCCCAGATAGTCACTGCCTTTGACTGTGTCATACATGTGCCAATGCCAATTGTCGGGTAAGACATTGGCAAGTGCGGCATTCATGCCACCTTGTGCCGCAACAGTATGTGATCGCGTCGGAAATACTTTGGATACAACCGCGACATTGGCATCCGCTTGAGATAGCTGTAAGGCTGAACGCAAGCCACCACCACCGGCACCAATTACCAGGACATCAAACTTTCGAACAGGAATGGTCACAATTTAATTACCGAAAATAAAAGAAACGTTACCCAGATACCCATACTCAACAAGGCAAGCATTAATGCATTTAATAATGCAAAACGCAGCATCGTCGGGTGTACATAATCAATCAGGATATCACGCATGCCGACCCAGGCATGAATTAGCAGCGCGACAAAAAAAAGCAAGGTGCCAATATTCATAACCGGGTTCGCAAATGCGTCGCGCCAGCTCGTATAGCTATCTACAGGACAAATCATGAACAGGATAAGGCTTGCAATGATATAGGTCGCAAGATAAGCGGCGGACAAACGTTGCAATAGCCATGCTCGCATACCATGTGCACGCCAGGTCATAACAACACCTTCCAAACAACGAGTATGAATAATCCCAGCGCGGTGAAGGTAACTATCCATGCGCTCATGCGCGCAACCGGTTTGCTGATACCGATGTCAAAATCGAGAATAAGAAAACGGATACCGGCTAACAAGTGATGCAATATTGCCCATATTACTATAAGAAAAATAACCTTAACTGTTAGAAGCGATAACAAGTCGATAAGTGAATTAAAACCCGCCTCACTCAATAGTGAGCGCTGCAAGGTATAAATTAATACCGGAACAGAGAAAAAAAGGATCAAACCCGACAAGCGATGTAAAATCGACGTGACAGCCGTCACTGGCATCCAGATTTTGAATAAGTTGAGATATTTCGGGCGTTTATTGTTGCTTCTTATCATTTCCGTTTAATTCTAGATCAATTCCTTGTCACGTCTAGTCGTGAGGAAAGTATATCGTAATTTAAGATAAATACTTGAATATTTTAGATAAGTCACCATATTGTTGCTCTGTAACGACGTTCGTTAAATAAATTAGGAAATACCGTATGAATACTGCCTGGCGTACATTTCTTGAGCAACAAGGTGCACAGTGGCAAGATGAGTCGCTGAAGTATTTTAGTCATGAAGTAACTGACTTCACTGACTACGTTCAACAAAACACCCTCGTGCCATTACTGAACCATGGCATTATCAAAGTTTGTGGTACAGATGCGGTCAACTTTATGCAGTCTCAGTTTTCCAATGATATAACTACGGTTAACGCCAGCACAGCGCAATTAAGTGGTTATTGCAATCCAAAAGGTCGTTTACTGGCAAGTTTTACTATATTTCAAAATAAAGATGATTTTTTTCTGCTACTGGATCGAGCATTGATCACCGCAACGATGAATCGCTTAAGCATGTTTGTACTGCGCAGTGATGTGACGTTAACCGATATCTCGGATGAATTTACGTTAATAGGAATTAATGGCAGTAATTCCAATCTCGCATTGGAAAGTCTTCAGCTGCAATCAAGCGCGGACAGCTATAGTGTCCAGCATCACGATGAGATAACTGTAATCCGCATGCCGGGTGATACGCCACGCTATATAATAGTTAGTCCTGTCGCCACCAGCGGCCAATATTGGGAGAAATTGGCAGCAAAGGCTGAAGCCATGCCGCCCGCTTTCTGGACGCTCTTAACGATTCAGGCGGGCCAACCTGAAATTACCAGCAATACCGTCGATGCGTTTGTGCCTCAGATGGTGAATTTGCACGTCACCAATGGTGTCAGCTTTAAAAAAGGCTGTTACCCCGGTCAGGAAATCGTGGCGCGTACTCAATATCTTGGCAAACTTAAACGTCGTATGTATCGTGTCGAATTCTCATGTGAGCAGCCAATTTTTCCCGGTACTGATGTCTATCAATCCACGTCAGACGATAACCAAAGCGTGGGAAAGGTGCTGCTGGCCAGCTTCAGGACTGAAAACACGATTGAGGCCCTCGTCGTGCTGCAGATTGCGCAAGCTGAGGAAAATGCGGCTAATTTACATATTGGGGATAAAACCGGTCCAAAATTAACTTTTCTCGAGCTTCCATACAGCTTTCAGTAGGGTTATCTCCCTCAATTCACTCAACTTTCCTTCGGGCATGCCGATAAATCACGAAATCAGGTGGTTAAAATACACAGCAGGTTATGACACGCAGGAGCAGAATATGGGTTCAATTTCGGAAGAACAATTCATAGCTGATTTATATGATGATCTCGCAAAAGACAAGCTGGTCCTCCCAACACTACCAGAAGTCGCGCTTCGGGTGCGCGATACCTTATCGGATGAGTTAAAATCCCTCGCCGATGTGGCCAAGATTATTACCACAGACACCGCGCTCAGTGCGCGACTTATCCAGATAGCCAATAGTCCCCTGCTCCGCACCCATAATCCAATCGAATCAGTAGAAGGTGCTGTCACCCGGCTGGGCGGCGATATGATACGCAACCTGGTGACCAGTATAGTTATGGAACAAATGTTCCAGGCGACCTCAGATGCGACAGATAAACGATTGCGTCATATCTGGGAACACAGCACCCAGGTTGCCGCTATTGCCAGCGCGTTGACCAAACAGTTCACCAAATTAAAACCTGATATGGCCCTGCTCGCGGGTCTGGTGCATGATATTGGTGCCTTACCTATCCTGACACACGCAGAAGATACCCCGGAATTGCTTGAAGATGAGGCCTTACTGGACAGTATTATTGCCAAAGCGCACACGAAGATTGGTAGCGCGATTCTTGCGAAATGGAATTTTCCACCGGAACTGGTTGCGGTGGTTTCAGAGCATGAAGATATCATGCGCAACAGTGGTGGTGATATTGATTATACCGATATTGTCATTGTCTCGAACCTGCAAAGCATGATTGGCAGCAATCACCCGCACACACAACTCAACTGGGATACCATCCCGGCATTTCAAAAAATGGGCCTGACCGCGGAAGTTAATGTCGTTGAGATGGATGGCACCAGCGAAGATATTCAGGCCACTGCCTCCGCGCTTCGGTAATTTCCTCACCAATTTTATGGCTGTCTGATAATTTCATCAGACTTGGTCGATAGCACACAACACTATAGAATAGCGCTTCTTTTTGCTCTGATTTTTATAAAGAGGACGCTATGCAAAATCTGTGGGACGATAAAGAAGCTCAACAATTCAAGGGTGATCTGGGCTTACGTGTGTACACATCTCGATTATTAGGTCGCGACCCGACGCTCGTCCTGCATGGTGGTGGTAATACTTCCGTTAAAATCAAAGAGCAAGATATCTTCGGTAATGAAGAAGAGATACTTTACGTAAAAGGTTCCGGTTGGGATCTGATATCCATTGAAGAAGCCGGCTTTGCACCGGTACAACTTGACTATGTCGCCAAACTGGCCGAACTTGATACTCTGCCCGATCCGCAAATGGTTAATGAATTAAAAACGCATATGAAAAATGCGTCCGCGCCGGCGCCATCTGTTGAAACCATTCTGCATGCGATACTTCCATACAAATATGTTGACCATACTCATGCTAACGCCGTACTTACTATTACCAATAGCGTAAAAGGTGAGGCAGCCATAAAAGAAATCTACGGCGACAAGGTAGTGATCGTGCCCTACATTATGCCCGGCTTTGATCTGGCGGGATTATGTAAAAAATGTTACGACGAACAGGTCAACGACAACACTATTGGTATGATCCTGTTAAATCATGGTGTGTTCTCTTTTGCTGATGACGCCAAGCTCAGTTACGATCGCATGATTGAACTGGTTGGCATGGGCAAAGCCTATCTTGATAAGAACAAGGCCTGGAATATTCCCGCAAGCAAGCTTACTACAAAGCGTGACAAACCAAAGGACATCGCAACACTTCGCAAAACTATTTCGTCTGCGGCAAAACAGGCAATGATTATGAAAGTGCAAGACGACAGTCGAGCGCTTTCCTTTGTTCAACGCAAAGATATAGGCAAAATAAGCCAGCAAGGACCTGCTACACCTGATCACGTCATTCGTACGAAACGCATCCCGATGATTGGGAGCAATCTTGATGCTTATGCAAAAGATTATAAAAAATATTTTTATGATCACGCTGCAACTGCAAAATCCCCCGTCACCATGTTAGATCCTGCGCCACGCATGGTGCTGGATAACGACATCGGTTTAATTTCTATTGGTAACACTGCCAGTGCAGCCCAGATAGTCGAAGATATTTATGGGCACACTATGGACATCATTGAACGCGCCGAAATGCTCGGTGGTTATCGTGCCCTGCCCGCCAAGGACATCTTCGATGTGGAATACTGGGATCTGGAACAAGCCAAGTTAAAAAAAGGTGGCAAGGCGCCAGTGTTCACCGGTGAAATCGTAATGATTACTGGTGCCGCTTCCGGAATTGGCAAAGCCTGCGTCGAAAGTTTTATGGCACGCGGTGCGGCCGTCGTTGGACTGGATATCAATAAAAACATCGAAACCTTATTTAAAAAAGCATCGTATCTGGGTATCACATGTGATGTTGGTGACAATCAACAATTGATTAATGCGATTGAACAAGCCGTGTATTATTTTGGTGGACTGGACATGTTAGTGTTAAATGCGGGCATTTTCCCAGGCGGTTGTAAAATTGCTGATTTACAGGAAAGTGACTGGCAGAAAGTCATTAACATCAATTTAACTTCAAATTTGAATTTATTGCGCGAAGCTTATCCCTATTTAAAAAATGCGCCCAACGGCGGACGTGTTGCCGTTATTGGATCCAAGAACGTGCCTGCGCCAGGTCCTGGCGCGGTTGCTTACTCGGCCTCCAAGGCTGCACTGACACAAATGATGCGCATCGCTGCGCTTGAATGGGGTGGTGATAACATTCGTATTAATGCTGTGCATCCGGACGCAGTGTTTGATACCGGTATCTGGACAGATGAAGTGCTTGCTGCGCGCGCTACACATTACGGTATGACGGTGCAGGAATATAAAACCAAGAATGTATTGAAGAAAGAAGTCACCAGCCATGAGGTAGCAGAACTCGCTGCGGAAATGTGTGGGCCATTGTTTGCCAGTACAACAGCTGCGCAAGTGCCGATTGATGGTGGGAATGATCGGGTAATATGAAATATCAGGTTAAAGGCGGCGGTAGTGGATAATAAGCAATCGCCATTTCTTTACCGAATTCTTTTATCGTTGATTTGATTTCTTCTTTAAGGTTATCCAGATCCATCATGGTCATAGTATTTGCTTGGCTTGCAAAATAGTTAACCGCATCCTGAAGCACTTCAGAGTCATCTCCATATGTTGAGGAAAATAATATTTCAGCAGAACCTTCCCGGTAGACTCTTATATAAATTTCAGCGGTCGACAACACTTCAAAAACGAGTTTATTTTCATTTTTACTTGATATAAAAAGACCATATGCATACCAGAGATGCGCAGACTCAATACCGCCTGATAATTCATAACGTATATAATTATTTTTACATATAAAATATGACAATTCAGTTTCAGCATAATCAATTATCGAAACTGCGTTCATGACAAAATAAATAACTATTTATTCAGGCCGCATATGCGGAAACAGCAGTACATCACGAATGGATGGTGAGTCGGTAAACAACATCACTAACCGATCAATACCAATACCTTCACCTGCTGTTGGCGGCATACCATGCTCAAGTGCGGTGACATAATCTTCGTCATAGAACATGGCTTCATCATCACCGGCTTCTTTTTCATTAACCTGTTGCTGGAAACGTTCCGCCTGATCTTCGGCATCATTCAATTCTGAAAAGCCATTCGCTATTTCACGGCCACCGACAAAAAACTCAAAGCGATCCGTAACAAAGGGATCGTCATCATTGCGGCGCGCCAGTGGCGAGACTTCTGTCGGGTAGGCGGTAATAAAAGTCGGGTCCATCAGTCGATGTTCAACAGTTTTCTCGAAAATTTCTATTTGCACTTTACCCAAGCCGTAACTGTCTTTTAATGTGATCCCCAGTCGGGTCGCAATAGTGCGTGCTTTTTCAATATCATCCAGCTCTTCAGCTTTAATGTCGTCATTAAAATGCAAGATGGAATCTTTTACGGACATGCGTGTGAATGGTTTCCCAAAATCATATTCATCACCCTGATAGGGTATTTTTGTCTTGCCCACGACGTTTTCTGCGATTGAACGTAGCATGGTTTCGGTCAAATCCATCAGGTCATGATAGTTTGCATAGGCTTCATAAAACTCGATCATGGTGAATTCAGGATTATGACGGGTCGATAATCCTTCATTGCGGAAGTTGCGGTTAATTTCGAACACGCGTTCAAAACCGCCCACTACTAAACGTTTCAAGTATAATTCAGGTGCAATACGCAAAAACAAATCCATATCGAGTGCGTTATGGAAGGTGGTAAATGGTCGCGCAGTCGCACCACCAGGAATAACTTGCATCATGGGTGTTTCAACTTCAAGGAAATTACGCTTGATCATAAATTCACGAATATGCGCAATTATTTTGGAGCGCATGACAAATGTATCACGTGAATCCTGGTTCATAATTAAATCAAGATAGCGTTGTCGATAACGTATTTCCTGATCGGTTAATCCCTTGAACTTGTTCGGAAGCGGCCGTAATGCTTTGGTTAACAGGCGAATGCTGTCGACCTTGACTGACAATTCACCGGTATTGGTTTTCATCAATACCCCTTCCCCGCCGATGATATCGCCCAGGTCCCATTTCTTGACGTGTTCGTTATAAAAACCTTCGGCTAATGAATCGCGTTGAATATAAAACTGAATCTGACCAGACATATCTTGCACTGTTGCAAATGTATTTTTGCCCATTTCGCGTTTTAACATCATGCGCCCGGCTACACTGACACGAATATTTAATTCAGCCAGCTCGTCCTTGGTTTTCTCACCGTATTCGGCGTGCAATTCACCGGCAATCACGTTGCGACGAAAATCGTTCGGGAAAGCATTACCCTGTTCCCGTAACAGTTTTAATTTTCCGCGACGCTCGGCAATTAATTTGTTTTCATCTTGTACGGTCGTTTCTTCAGTCATTAGTACAGCATCTCATTTTTATATTTTGAAGTTTGTTATCGTTTTACAGCCCGCTTTTTAAGCTGGCTTCAATAAACTTGTCTATATCACCATCAAGCACGGATTGTGTGTTGGTATTTTCAACGTTGGTGCGCAAATCTTTTATGCGCGATTGATCCAGCACATAGGAACGAATCTGGCTGCCCCAACCGATATCGGATTTCGAATCTTCCATGGCCTGTTTTTCAGCGAGTTGTTTGTGCATTTCCATTTCATACAACTTCGCTTTTAATTGTTTCATACAATTGTCTTTGTTCTGGTGTTGCGAACGCTGGTTCTGGCATTGTACAACAATCCCGGTTGGCTCGTGAGTAATCCGCACGGCTGAATCGGTTTTATTCACGTGCTGTCCGCCCGCGCCGCTAGACCGGTATGTATCAATACGTAAATCTGCGGCATTAATTTCAATCTCGATATTGTCATCGACCTCCGGATAAACAAACACGGAGGCAAACGAAGTGTGACGGCGATTACCCGAGTCGAAGGGTGACTTTCTTACCAGACGATGTACACCGGTTTCGGTGCGCAACCAACCATACGCATAACTGCCGGTGAATTTAATGGTGGCACTCTTGATGCCTGCAACGTCACCATCGGATGCTTCCATTAATTCCGTTTCAAATCCGCGCCGCTCTCCCCAGCGCAAATACATACGACAAAGCATTTCTGCCCAGTCCTGTGCCTCGGTGCCGCCAGAACCGGATTGAATATCCAGGTAGGCATTGTTTGGGTCCATTTCACCGGCAAACATACGCTGGAATTCCAGCTCCGCCAGTTTGGATTCAAATTTTGCGATATCAATAAGAAGTGAATTAATCGTGGATTCATCTTTTTCATCCACTGCCATTTCGAACAACTCTTCCGCATCGGTCAGGTTATCTTCGAGTTCGGTGATGGTATGGACTATTTTTTCGAGGCTGACCCGCTCACGGCCCAGGGTCTGTGCTTTTTCCGGTTCATTCCAGATGGCGGGATCTTCGAGCTCTCGCTCGACTTCAGTCAGTCGTTCCTGTTTGATGTCGAAGTCAAAGGTACCCCCTGAGAGACCGGGTACGCGCTTGCATATCTTTGAGTTGATTGTGAATAACGTTGGTTTCTAACATCTGACAAATCATTCCTGCTGGTAACGTATAGCTCGTCAATTAAGCCAAAACAGTGCATATAATACACGTTAATAATGACTTTGAGAATGGCTGGAGATTGCGTCACAAAGGCTCAAAATATTCCAGAATGAGCTGTGCTGTGCGGTTACCACGAAACTCGTTGATATCCAGTCGGTATGCCGCATGAATTTTGTCAGGTTGATTTGCCAATATGTCATCGTCAACATTGAAGGCAATGGCATCGTACATTTTATCTTGTTGCGGGTATTTTAAAACGAATTTAACATGTTTTTCGGCAACAATGCGCGCGGCATACACGTCAAACACGCCATTAAAAACGGGTTCCGGGAACGCTTGCCCCCACGGGCCATATTGCTGAATTAATTCTGCGGACTCGATGGATATTTCACTTGCGGCAAGTTCCCCGTCTGTGTAGAGCACATTTTGTAATGTTTCCGCACCAAGGTCTGCCGTGACTTCCTCGACAAATGCCTCCCTGAATGCATTCAGACTCTTCTCTTGTATGGTAAGACCTGCTGCCATGGCGTGACCGCCAAACTTGATAATTAAATCAGGATTTCGCCGGTCAATGCGACCCAGAATGTCACGCAGGTGTAAACCCTTTATCGAGCGTCCTGAACCTTTCAACACACCATCAGTTGATGCCGCAAAAGCTATCACAGGTCGATGTAATTTATCTTTCACACGCGAAGCCAGTATCCCAATGACGCCCTCATGCCAGTCACGGTCAAACAGACTGTAAGCGCTGTGTATATCCGACTCATCGACGTGTAATGTTTCGATGATCGAATTGGCCGTACGTTGCATCTCCAGTTCGATAGTTTTACGTGAGCGGTTAAATTGATCGAGTTGTTCAGCCAGTTGAAATGCACGATCAGGATCATCCTCCAGTAAGCACTCTATGCCAATCGTCATATCATCAAGACGACCGGCAGCATTCAGGCGTGGGGCGATAAAAAACCCCAGGTCACTTGCCGTTATTGAATGTTGATTACGCCCACTCAGGTTGATTAATGCGCGTATACCCGGGACAGTTTGATTGGCGCGCATACGCGCCAGACCTTGTGCGACAAAAATACGGTTATTATGTTCGAGACCAACCACATCTGCTACTGTACCCAAAGCGACCAGATCAAGCAGATTTGCGAGATTCGGTTCTGGTTTGTTATCACTGAACATTTCCAGTTCACGCATGCGTGCCCGCAGGGCCAGCATGACATAAAATATTACGCCAACACCGGCAGTTGATTTAAATGGAAATGTGTCGTTGCGTAAATTGGGATTCACGATTGCATTTGCGTCAGGTAATGTGTCGCCAGGTAAATGATGATCGGTAATGATCACTTGCATACCGAGTGCTCTGGCTTTTTCAACACCTTTAATGCATGCAATGCCATTATCAACGGTGATTATTATATCGGGCTGACTTGCAGTCGCATATTCAACCAGCTCCGGGCTTAGGCCATAGCCAAACTCGAATCGATTCGGTACCAGGTAGGATATATTGGTATAACCCAGTTGTTTTAGTGCACGCATGGCGACGGCTGTGCTGGTTGCACCATCCGCATCATAATCACCAATAATCATGATATGCTTTTGTGTTTTATAAGCGTCCAGCAACAGTTCGATGGCGGCATTCATGCCAGATAATAACTCAAATGATGTGAGTGCGTTTAGCGTCGTGTCCAGTTCAGACTGATTTGTGATATTACGTGCCGCAAGAATTTTTGCTATCAGTTTGGGCAGGGTTTGAAGACAGCCAGGTATTTCTGCTGGCAATGTGCGTTGCTGAATATGCTTTTTATTTACTGCCACTGAATAAAATCCGTAAATTTTTTTGTTCTTTTCCACCAGCGCTTATTATCTGCATGCGAAGCCGTGAAGGATTGTCCGTCTGATAGCAGTGTAAATTCGTTCATGGTTGTTTTATATAATTTGTCTGACAGGGGAATAAAAACAGCCTCATTTAGCCGGGCAAGCGTGACAAGCCATTTTTCCAGATCCTGATTCAATAGCGTGTCCTGAAGCTGTTTGCTGATTAACAAAGCTGGCCCGGTTGTGCTTGTCGCGCCGAATGCGTTGATAGAGTCACACTCTATGCCGGCAGCCTTCGCGACTGAGGTTATATCGTCGTCATCGGTGAAAATGTTTTTCCATGCAGCAGACCGGGTATCCGGGAATACACCCTGACCCCATAACCACACGCTATTAAACATCAATTGCGGTCTGTTGTCGGGCGTGAAGTTTTCAATCTGGTATAACAACATCTGAACTTCATTTAGTACCTGGTGCCAATAACGGGCATCTGCACCGGCAGGCAAATGTTCGTTAATATTTTTTGACCGGGTTTGTGCGAGCGACGTGGTGTTCAGATCGTACTGGTTATCAGACACGATTACCCAACGATCCTTTGCAGTTAAAAGTAACTCCCAGGGCTCATCTTTATAGTATTCGTTGATTTTGTCGACTACCTGTTTGCAGGCATCTGCGTCAAGAAGATTGCTGTCCACCCGGGACAATACTGCCTGATCGCGATCCGGCTGGATAATGACCGGATCGCAATTAATACACCATTTATTTTTGTCTGCGCCGGATACTGTAGCTATATAGCGGCAACTGGCAATGGGCGCTGTATTCATCCCGGTGTGGTTAAAAAGCTGAAACGATTTTTGATAAAAATCATCACCTGTTTCTTTTGTCGGCCGGGCGCGGGATAAAAGACGTGTCAGCGCCTTCAGGTTGACAGTATCCAGTTGCAATTGCAGTTCTTTTTTCCACTCTGCCGGGAACGGTCCAAACATTCCGGGAATGTATAACGTGATATTCGTCATACTGGCTGCGTTGTTATTTATACTATGCGGCATAACTGACCCTTACATCACGTTAGCGCATGTTGCGGTGACATCAGGTCATGTTATCCAGAATAGATTTCTTGACCTGATCAAGAGTCGCTTCAATCGTGATTAATGGTCGTGTGCTTTGTTTAATGGCGGTATCCGGATCTTTCAAGCCATGACCTGTTAATGTACAAACAATTTTACTGCCGGCCTTTATCTTGCCGGACTTTATATCACTCATGGCACCCGCGAGTGATGCTGCCGAAGCAGGTTCGCAAAACACGCCCTCTTTTTCGGCCAACAGTTTTTGTGCAGCCAGAATATTGTCATCGGTACATTCATCGAACCAGCCGTTCGATTCCTTTTGTACAACCCAGGCCTTGTCCCAACTCTGCGGGTGACCAATTCGAATCGCAGTTGCCACTGTGTCAGGGTCATCAACCATCTTACCGCGCATAAATGGTGCTGAACCGGCAGCCTGATAACCCACCATTTGCGGACGACTGTTAACAATGCCATGTTCATGATATTCGGTGTAACCCATCCAGTGTGCGGTGATGTTGCCGGCATTGCCGACCGGAATGCAATGGTAGTCAGGCGCACAACCAAGTTCTTCCATAATCTCAAATGCAGCTGTTTTTTGTCCTTGTAACCGAAACGGGTTGATAGAATTTACAATCGTAACCGGCGCATGTTCACCCACATCTTTGACCAGTTGCATACCGGCATCGAAGTTGCCTTTAATCTGGATCACCACGGCTCCATGCATCATGGCCTGGGCCAGTTTGCCCAGCGCAATTTTTCCGTCAGGTATTAATACAAACGCAGTGATTCCTGCGCGTGCCGCATAGGCTGCCGCTGCGGCTGAGGTGTTACCGGTAGAGGCACAAATGATGGCTTTGCTGCCTTCCTCCACCGCTTTTGTTACTGCCATGGTCATGCCACGATCTTTAAATGAACCGGTTGGATTCAAACCTTCATATTTTACGTATATGTCGACATCGGTACCAATGTGGCGCGGTATATTGCTCAAACGAATTAACGGTGTATTACCTTCGCCCAGACTGATGATGCGCGTGTCGTCATGTACGGGCAAACGATCGCGATATTTATCAATTAATCCGGTATAACGTGTACGAAAAGTCATGCTATAAAACTCCGATACTGAATATTTAATACGTTTGGTATGATTCTGTAACTACTTTGCCGCCAGTATTTCAACACGAATGCGTGTCACGGCGCCATGGATAGTTTTTAGTGCTTCAATTTGATGAATGGCATCATTCATATTTTTCTCGATAACACGGTGAGTCAGAATGATAATATTGGCCTTGCTTGATCCTTCCATTGGTTCTTTTTGAATAATGGCTTCAATACTGATTTGTGCTGCACCGAGGATGCGCGTGATATCAGCCAATACGCCCGGTTTGTCTTCGGCCTGCATTCGTAAATAATAGGCAGTTTCAACCTGCTCCATTTTTAGAATGGGCAAATTTGATATTGAATCTGGCTGGAAGGCCAGATGCGGAACGCGATTTTCCGGATCAGTTGTCAGCACACGTGCAACATCAATTATGTCGGCGACGACTGCGGATGCTGTCGGTAATGATCCTGCACCAGCGCCGTAATATAAGGTCGGTCCCACTGCATCGCCACTGACTAACACAGCATTCATGACACCATCGACATTGGCGATCAGGCGACGTTCCGGAATCAAGGTTGGGTGGACACGTAGTTCAATGCCCTGTTCTGTTCGTTTGGTCAAGCCCAGGTGTTTGATGCGATATCCCAGCTCTTCAGCATACTCGACATCTTCGCGCGTGATCTTGCTGATACCTTCTGTGTAGGTCGACTCAAACTGTAACGGAATACCAAAAGCAATCGATGCCAGGATTGTCAGCTTGTGTGCTGCATCAATGCCTTCCACATCAAATGTCGGATCAGCTTCGGCATAACCCAAGGCTTGCGCTTCTTTTAAGACATCATCGAAGGCGCGACCCTTGTCACGCATCTCGGTGAGAATAAAATTACCGGTGCCATTGATAATACCAGCAAGCCATTGAATCTGGTTGCCTGCGAGTCCTTCACGTATTGCCTTGATAATGGGTATACCACCTGCAACCGCAGCTTCAAATGCAACCATTACGCCTTTTGACTGTGCCGCGGCAAATATTTCATTACCGTGTTTTGCAATCAGCGCCTTGTTTGCTGTCACAATATGTTTGCCATTGTCGATTGCCTGCAACACCATCTCTTTCGCCAGCGTATCGCCACCGATAAGTTCGACAATAATTTCCACATCAGGATCTTTTACAACGTCGGCAGGATTGTTTGTGAGCTTGATATTGGTTGTATCACAACCGCGATCTTTACTTATGTCACGCGCAGCGGCGTGTGTGATCTGTATACCCCTACCCGCACGTCGCGCGATCTCATCGGCATTATTGTGTAATACGTTGACAGTACCACTACCAACTGTGCCTAAACCTAACAGACCTATTTTTACGGGTTCCACTAATGACCTCTTGCTTGACTACTTGGATTGTTTTTTGAAGGCATCACGAATGCCACGAATTGCCTGACGGGTACGGTGTTCGTTTTCAATCAAGCCAAACCGTACGTGATCGTCACCATAATCTCCAAACCCGATGCCTGGTGACACGGCGACTTTTGCATCTTTCAGCAGCATCTTCGAAAATTCCAATGAACCCATGGCTTTGAATTGCTCGGGAATGGGAGCCCAGACGAACATGGTTGCCTTGGGTTTTTCAACCGCCCAGCCCAATGAATTGAGCCCTTCGCAGAGTACGTCGCGGCGCAGTTCATAGCGATTGCTGATTTCTTTGACACAATCCTGTGGCCCTTCCAGAGCGGCGATGGCAGCTACCTGAATGGGGGTAAACATGCCGTAATCGAGATATGACTTCATTCGGGCGAGTGCAGCAACCAGAACCGGGTTACCCACCATGAAGCCCACGCGCCAGCCGGGCATATTATAGCTTTTAGAAAGTGAAAAGAACTCAACCGCGACCTCTTTGGCGCCTGCCACCTGCATAATTGAAGGCGCAACATAGCCGTCAAAGGCGATGTCGGCATAGGCTAAATCATGAATGACCCAAATTTTGTGCTCGCGGGCAATGGCGACAATTTTCTCAAAAAATTCCAGCTCGACGCACTGAGCAGTGGGATTGGCCGGGAAATTCAACACTAGCATCTTGGGTTTGGGCCAGGAGTCCTTGATGGCTTTTTCCAGCTCTTCAAAGAAATTTATTCCCGGAACCATGGGGACATGGCGAATATCGGCTCCTGCGATAATGAATCCGTAAGGATGGATCGGATAGGCGGGATTGGGTACTAAAACTGCGTCCCCGGGACCGACAGTAGCCAGCGCCAGATGCGCCAGGCCCTCTTTTGAGCCAATGGTGACAATACTCTCTTTTTCCGGATCCAGATCGACATTAAAACGCTGTTTATACCAATTACAAATCGCACGTCGTAAACGGGGAATCCCGCGTGACAGAGAGTAGCGATGCGTACCTTCACGTTGGGCCACTTCGATGAGCTTGTCAACAATGTGCTGAGGCGTAGGCTGATCGGGGTTTCCCATGCCAAAATCAATGATATCTTCACCGCGTGCACGCGCAGCAGCTTTCAATTCAGTGACGATATTAAATACATACGGTGGCAGGCGTTTTATGCGGGGAAAATCGTCTCTCAAAGTTGCTCCTGAATTACCCAAGCTTCTCCCGGTCGGGAAAAGCCAGCATTATGCCCGAAAAAACTGGTAACATAAACGCCTCTGTTTACACGATTTTTTCCATTTAATGCCAGATTGAGGACGTCCCTTCAGCGTGAAATTCATTCTTGAAAATCAGCCGCATTATGCGATTCAGGGCTACGAAGATGACGAGATAACTGTCGCTGTCGTACAGCAGAACGATACAGCGCCTGCAAGTACCGCTATCAAGCGCTTATCCCGATCATTTATCCTCGGTGCAGAGGTCCTGAATGAAGACTGGCACCATCCAGCCGACGTCAATGCTTGTCGAGTAGAGGATTTTCAACTGCTGTTGGATTTGAAACCGGAGGTGGTGATTATCAGTACAGGTAATTCGATTATTTTTCCACCGGCCAACGCCTTGCAGGCATTTTATGAGCGAAATATTGGTGTTGAAGTCATGACGACCGGTGCCGCCTGTCGGACATTTAATGTGTTGGCATCGGAATATCGCAAGGTCATTGCCGGTTTTATGCTGCCAAGCAGCTAAATTAACAACCAAATACGGCTATTTTAAAAGCGCATCACCTGAAAAACCTTCACTTTCGAGGATTTCGCGTAATTTGCGCAGCGCCTCTATTTGAATCTGACGCACCCGTTCGCGAGTCACACCAATAGAATTACCGACCTCTTCCAGTGTTGAAACATCATGTCCATGCAGGCCAAATCGACGCTCAACCACTTCGCGTTGTTTGTCGGTCAGTTGCATCAACCACTGTTCGATATTGATTTTGACATCACTGTCCTGCAGCATGGTAACCGGATCGTACGTGCCGTCATCCGGAATCGCATCGAGCAATGAATTCTCTGCATCATGCCCCATTGGGGAATCGACAGACGCTATTCGCTCATTCAGGCCGAGCATACGTTTAACATCTTCAATTGGCTTGTCCAGCAAATCCGCGATTTCTTCGGGCGTGGGTTCGTGATCCAATTGTTGTGATAATTGTCGCGCAGCACGCAAATAGATATTAATTTCTTTAACGACATGGATCGGCAGCCGAATGGTGCGTGTTTGATTCATGATTGCACGTTCGATTGTCTGGCGAATCCACCAGGTGGCATAGGTTGAGAAACGGAATCCACGTTCCGGATCAAATTTTTCAACGGCACGAATAAGACCCAGATTGCCTTCTTCTATCAGATCAAGTAATGCCAGTCCACGATTCAGATAACGACGGGCAATTTTGACGACCAGACGCAAATTGCTTTCGATCATTTTTGCACGCGCAGCTTCTTCACCTTTTTGTGCCTTGCGCGAATAGAATACTTCTTCTTCAGCAGTTAATAAGGGTGAAAAGCCGATTTCACTCAGGTAAATCCGTGTTGCATCAAGTTGACCGCTCGGAATGGCGCCAACAGCGAATTTTTCCTCTTTTTCTTCGACCTCTTCATCGACGACGGCATCATCATCAAGATCAAGCTCGCTATCCTCACTGGCGTCGATATCATCAACATCCAGATCTGCCGGATCAGCTTTGTCACCGGGATTAAATTTGTCGTTATTTTCCATGACTCCAACCTGCACTTAACGTCTTTTGTTATTGTTGTTTTTATTTTGGTAAATATCGCAATGGGTCTATTGGTTTGCCATTGCGCCGTATTTCAAAATGGAGCGACGCTCGGTCTGTCCCACTCTTACCCATATCGGCAATATGCTGTCCTCGCTTTACTTTTTCTTGTTCCTTAACAAGTATTTTTTTATTGTGAGCATAAGCACTTAGAAAGGTATCATTGTGTTTGATGATAATAAGCCTTCCATAGCCCTGAAGTCCACTACCTGTGTAAACAACCCGACCATCTGCAGCAGCATTAATTCGCTGGCCACGTTGACCTGCAATGACGATGCCTTTTTTGCCCCGGCCGAATGAGTATTTTTCGATCACTTTACCCTGAGTTGGCCAATGCCAACGCATATTTTGCGTAATTGATGTGGTCTTTTTCGGTTTGCTCGTGGCTGTGCTGCGTATTGTACCGGGAGAGGTATTCTTACGTCTTGGGCCTGAGGCGCTTGTTGTGTGAGTTTGTGATGCACTCGGCGCTTTGCCAGGCTGTAAATAGACATATTGTCCTGGTTTTATCAAATAGGGATATTCGATATCGTTCCAGATGGCAACTTCACGATAATCTTCACCATAATGCCAGGCGATTGAATAAAGTGTCTCCCCTTTTTTAACAATATGATAAACCGATTTAGACGCAACGGGACGATCAGAATCCGTATCCGCCTTATAACTGGCTAAATAACTGCAGCCAGTCATCAGGTGAATAACGCAACAGATCAATCCGTATTTAATAAATCGTATCATTTCGCTTTAGCGTAGTAGCTGTACTTTTATTCATTCGGGCAGGATAAAGTTAAAACTTACTCTACACCCTCTAATAACGGCACAAAGGTGACCCAATCCAGCTCTTTAGTTTCAAAATCACTGTCTGTACGGGTGACGACAACCAGCTTTTGTGAATCGCGTTCACCTTGCGGAATAATCAGTCTGCCACCGACACGCAGTTGATTAAGTAAGGTTTCCGGTATTTGTACGGGCGCGGCGGTGACAATAATGCCATCGTAGGGTGCGTGCGTGGGCCATCCTTTAAATCCATCGCGATGAGAAAAACTAACATTGTGTAAATTTAATTGCTGTATTCGCTGTTTTGCAACCGGAATAAATCGTTGTATACGTTCAACGGTGTATACCTGTCTTACCAGTTGCGCCAATACCGCGGTTTGATACCCTGATCCCGTGCCAATTTCCAGTACTTTCGCAGGGTTGTTGTTTTCGATTAGCGCCTCGGTCATGCGTGCGACAATAAAAGGCTGGGAAATAGTTTGCGAATTACCAATGGGTAAGGCGGTATCTTCATAGGCGCGTGTTGCCAGTGCTTCATCGACAAAAATGTGTCGCGGTGTATTGCGCATGACATCCAGTACGGCAATATTTTTGATGCCATTATCCTGCAGGCGCGAAATTAATCGATCACGTGTGCGCTGTGAAGTCATGCCGATGCCATTTATATGTTGCTGCATCATGCGATATCCGTTTGCAGTTGATCTTTCAACCAGTCCGCTACATTGGCGATGGCATCATGCCGTGTGAGATCAATTTTAATCGGTGTGACAGAAACATAGCCGTTTGCTACCGCATAGAAGTCTGTTTCTTCATTGGCATCCTGCGCCATACCCGGCGGACCTACCCAGTAAATCTGGCGACCGCGCGGATCATGCGATTTGATAACCGGTTCAGATTTATGGCGGCTACCCAGTCGGGTCGCACGCATACCTTTTAATTCCGCAAAAGGTATGTCTGGAACATTAACGTTTAATAATGTATCGGAGGGCAAGGGATGGGTGAGTAATCGTCCAACCAGAATTTTGGTAATTCGAACAGCTGTTTCTACGTGGCGTAAATCATGCCCTGCCAGAGAAACAGCCATGGCAGGCAAGCCAAGGAAACGACCTTCCATGGCAGCGGCAACCGTGCCTGAATAAAGTACATCATCGCCCAGATTTGCACCGGCGTTAATGCCAGCGACTACCATGTCAGGCTCGGTATCGAGTAGTCCGGTGATGGCAAGATGGACACAATCAGTTGGCGTCCCGTCTACACGGATGAAGCCATTTGGCATGGTACGCGCACGGATAGGTAATTCGATTGTTAAAGAATTACTGGCACCGCTACGATCACGGTCTGGGGCGACGACAGTTAACTCTGCAATGTCGGACAGACCTTGTGCCAGTGCAATAATTCCTGGCGCTTCAAAGCCATCATCGTTACTCAATAAAATATGCATGATGACATACTACCTTCTTTGATCGTATCCGATGCGACACACCATGAGCTGTACTATACGCGAAATCAGAATCCAAACCTAGCACCCAATATTGATGATTAAATTTCTGATGAATTTTATGGATATAGCGTAGTCAGATATTGCGGTATGATGTGATAAATAAATCCTGTCGACATTCAATACAGTACATGCAACGGAGTCATCCATGTCCGACGACAAACCTGACGATGATGAAAATGATTTATTTCGTCAAGCGATGAAAAATGTCACGCCCCTCTCTGTGGAGCCACGTATATTGCCAACCAGGCAAAGACCGTCACCCAAACCACGTCAGCGTTGGCTGGATGAAGAACAGGTAAAACGTGATATGTTGTCGGATCCGGTTGAGCATTACGATATTCTCACTGGCGATGAGCTTTATTTTGCACGGCCTGGCGTGCAACCCAAAATCATGCGCCGTCTGCAACGTGGTGATTTCAGCGTGCAAGCGGAGCTGGATTTACATCGCATGACCAAAGATGCTGCGCGACAATCTATTGCCAATTTTCTGCACCGTTGTGTAAAACATCACATTCGTCATGTGCGCATTATTCATGGTAAGGGGCATGGATCAGCAGGTAAAATTCCGGTCCTAAAAGTACATGTCAACCACTGGTTACAACAACGTGATGAAATACTCGCGTTTTGTAGTGCTCGACCAGTGGATGGTGGTACGGGTGCAGTATATGTGCTGCTGAAAAATTACAACCGTTAGCTATTCTAGCGTGTCCTTAATTGTTGGCCTGACAATTTCTCGTAGTACCGCAGTTGCATAACTGCCGGAAGGCAGACTAAATTCAAGCATCAGCGTTTGTTGGTGTTGATCATAATACCAGCTGAAGTTTTCCGGAATAGTGCGCATCCGGCGCTGCTGTTGTTCCAGTCCTGCATTTACCAGTCCCTGACAAAGTTCTTTATGTCGGGAAAATACATCATTGACCAGTGTGTCGTGATAACCAGCCCCCTGCATGCCGCCTTTCCCTGCCATGGGTAAGGCTATATCCAGATCGTTAGCTTGCCAACGCGCTTGCAAGTCGGTGCTTGCTTCGTCAGCCAGAAACACACTGCGGGTGTCATTCAACATTAAAACATCGCCTGGCTGGATTTTATCCCACAACTTGTCTTCTATGCGCTTGGCAAGTAACAGATTAAAAAGGTACGAGCGTGCTGCAGAATAATATAGGCCACATTTTTGCTTGTTTCTTTCGCGCATCTTGCCGGTGAGGATTTTTTCAGCGCGCAGAATATTTTTGTCGTTGACGCCAAAACGTTGTTCTGTGAAGTAATTGGGTACGCCGCAAATATTAATTTCTTCAAGCAGACTGTTTAGTAATGTGGTGTCAGCGCTAAAACCCCTGACAATCAGTTTGAAATAATTGGATTTGATGACGCCACGCTTGAGTTTTTTATTACTGCAGGTAAATTTTTCGATTGTCGCTGCATTAAAGGTTTCAATTCTTTCCAGCTGATCGTCCGGATTATTTGCCGGGATGCTGAACCATTGACTGGTAATGGCATGTTTATCCTTCATGCCGGCGTAACCAATGTCTTTCATGGAGACAGAAAAGTGTTTACTGAGTAACTGTATGACATCATGAGTATTCAGTGATGTCTTGGTGATATAAAGATACAGATGATTACCTTCACCAACAGGTTCAAATGACAGGGATTCCTTGACAATGAAATCCTCTGGCAATGTTTTTATTGTGCCCGTTATTTCCGGTTTCCCGTAAAGGTAGGCCAGATCAGTCAAATGTGATGTCATGGTTATAACAGCGCGGAAATTACTACTGAATCAGGATTGAATGAGCAGCACAGAGGCGATGACTGCTATACCTTCACCGCGCCCGGTAAATCCCATTTGTTCGGTGGTGGTGGCTTTTATATTGATACGGGACACCCCTGCATTCAGGTCTTCGGCAATATTGAGTTGCATGCTATCAATGTAGGGTGACATTTTTGGTGTCTGGGCAATAATTGTGACGTCGAGATTATTGATTTTATATCTTTCTGTCTGCATTAGTTCGGTAACACGCCGCAATAATTCGCGTGAATCGATATTTTTATAGGCGACATTATTGTCGGGGAAATGTTTGCCTATATCTCCCTGCCCTAATGCGCCGAGGATCGCATCACATATAGCATGCAACACTACATCACCATCAGAGTGCGCAATCAATCCACTGCTATATGGAATGTTGACACCACCCAGAACGATATGATCACCAACACCAAAACGGTGTGCATCAAACCCATTACCGATTCTTATATTGGATGTCATGATTTTACCTGGTGTGTTAAATAATATTCGGCGAGATTCAGATCGTCTGGATGCGTTATTTTAATATTATCTGCGTGACCTTCTACGATTAGTGGCATGTAACCCGCATATTCAAGCGCAGATGCCTCGTCGGTAATAGCTATCCCGGCTTTTTTTGCCTGCTGCATTGCAGACTGTAACCGTGTAAATCGAAACACCTGCGGCGTAAGCGCATGCCATATATTGTTTCTGTCCAGGGTTGAGGTGATATTCATATCAGCCACTTGCTTCATTGTGTCACGCACCGGCATACCCAGAATGCCCCCCGTCTCGTGCTGCGAAGTTTTTGCCATCAATTGCGTCAAGTCATCTTGTCGTACACAGGGACGTGCCGCGTCATGTACCCATATCCAGTCCTGTTCTGCGGCAAAGTCACTCAGATAGCGTAACGCAGCCATAACGGAGTCAGCACGTTCAGCACCACCTACTACTGTTTGAATGTGTTTTTTATCAAAGGATTGTTTGTGCCAGTAATTGTCTTTATCCGACAAGGCGACAACAACTTTTTCAAACCGGATGGTACGACATAAATTTTCAATACAAACCTGAATAACCGACTTGCCATCCAGCATCATGTATTGTTTGGGAATATCCGCGCCCATTCGTTTGCCGATACCAGCTGCCGGGATAATTGCCCAATGTTTTGCAGGATGAGTTGTCACAGGTCAGGTTTCAAAATCGCGTTTATATGTGTGATTATTTTTTTTCGGCAGGCTCATCTACAATCTGGTAAAACGTTTCACCTTCCTTAATCATGCCTAATTCATTGCGTGCCCGCTCTTCAATCGCCTGCATGCCGGACTTGAGATCTTTCAGGTCATACACTTCTGCTTCGAGTATCTGGTTTCTTTCAAGCAGTCGTTTGTTTTGCGTTTTTTGTTTTGCGATTTCCGATTTAAGTTGCCACATTGAGGCAAGGCTACCCTCACCGATCCAGAGATCAATTTGTAATATGACAAGCAATATACCAAGCACTATGGCTGTGATTTTCATAATCCCGCAAGTTACTCATTCGCTTACTTCAGATTATAGAAGGCTTTCTTCCCGGGGAATACCGCTTTATTACCGAGCTGTTCCGCAATACGTATCAGTTGGTTGTACTTGGCTACCCGATCAGATCGCGACATGGAACCGGTTTTAATCTGCCCTGTGGCAGTCGCGACCGCCAAATCTGCAATCGTCGTATCTTCTGTTTCTCCAGATCGGTGTGAAATTACCGCGGTATAACCGGCCTTGCGTGCCATATCGATGGCAGCCAGCGTTTCGGTCAGTGTACCAATCTGGTTTACTTTAATGAGAATGGAATTGGCGATATTTTTTTCAATACCTTTTTTGAAAATGGCGGTGTTTGTTACATATAAATCATCGCCAACCAATTGTACTTTGTGGCCGATACGTTTGGTCAATTCGGCCCAACCTTCCCAGTCGTCTTCTGCCATACCATCTTCGATACTGATGATGGGATATTTGTCTACCCAGGATTCGAGGACATCAATAAATTCAGAAGCGGTCAAGGATTTGTTTTCTGATGCCAGTACATATTTACCATTTTTGTAGAACTCACTGCTGGCTGCATCAATCGCTATCATGACATCTTCGCCGGCTTTATAACCTGCTTTTTCAATAGCTGTCAGGATAACTTCGATTGCCGATTCATTGGAAGGCAGGTTCGGTGCAAAACCGCCTTCATCGCCGACTGCGGTGTTCATGTCTTTCGAATCCAGCACACTTTTAAGTGCATGGAATATCTCAGCACCATAACGTATCGCTTCCTGGATAGTGGTGGCACCCACTGGCATGATCATAAATTCTTGCAGGTCGATACTGTTATTGGCGTGTTCACCACCATTGATGATATTCATCATTGGCACAGGCATCTGATATTTACCGTCAACACTTAAATATTCATATAAGGGTACGCCGGCATCTGCTGCGGCTGCATGGGCATTTGCCAGTGAAACGGCCAGCAATGCGTTTGCACCAAGATTACTTTTGTTTTCGGTGCCATCCAGATCCAGCATGGTCTGGTCGACAAGCGCTTGATGTGTCGCATCGACACCCAGCAAGGCATCACGAATGACAGTGTTAACATTTTTAACCGCTGTTAATACACCCTTGCCTCCAAAACGTGATTTATCTCCATCACGTAATTCAATTGCTTCACGTGCACCTGTAGATGCGCCGGAGGGAACTGCAGCGCGCCCGGTTGCGCCTGATTCGAGAATCACATCTGCTTCAACTGTCGGGTTACCACGTGAATCGATAATTTCCCGTGCAATAATATTTTTAATTGCCGTACCACTTAATGACATTTATTCTTTTCCTTTCACTTTCTTGTTTTATATATTTTCCAAATATGGTTTGGCTTTGACGACTTTATCCAACGACACCAGAATTTCGAGTAACTCTGACATTCTTGATAAAGGCCAGGCATTTGGACCATCACTCAATGCCTTGGCTGGATCAGGATGTGTTTCCATGAATATTCCGGCGACGCCTGCTGCCACAGCAGCACGTGCCAGTACCGGCACAAATTCTCGCTGTCCGCCCGATTTTTTTCCTTGTCCGCCCGGTTGTTGAACGGAGTGCGTGGCGTCAAAAACCACCGGACATTGGGTTTCCCGCATGATTGCCAGAGATCGCATGTCCGAAACGAGCGTATTATAACCGAATGACACGCCGCGTTCACATACCATAATATGTTCATTGCCAACGGCGCGTGCCTTATCCACCACATTGGTCATATCCCATGGGGCCTGAAACTGTCCTTTTTTGATATTGACCGGTTTTCCCTGACTGGCAACTGCCTGAATAAAATTGGTTTGCCTGACCAGGAAGGCTGGAGTTTGTAGTACGTCGACGACTGCAGCCACCTCGTTCAGCGGTGTATCTTCATGTACATCCGTTAATACCGGTACGCCAATCTGCTGTTTAACCTTGTCGAGGATTTTTAATCCGGTATCCAGGCCTAAGCCACGAAAACTGTCTACCGAGGTACGGTTTGCCTTGTCAAAGGATGATTTATAAATAAACGGGATTTGTAATTTGTCAGTAAGCGCTTTTAATTCACCGGCTGTGTCGATGGCAAGCTGTTCACTTTCGATGACACAGGGTCCGGCAATTAAAAATAACGGTTCAGAGTTGCCTGCGTTAAAGCCACATAATGTAATCACGTATCGATCCTTGTTGAAAATTTATCACGCAGTAATGGCGTGCTGCCCGTTTTGTTCAGCCAGTTTACGTGCGGTCGCGACAAAGCTGCAAAACAAGGGATGGCCATCACGGGGAGTCGATGTAAACTCGGGGTGGAATTGGCAGGCAACAAACCAGGGATGATTAGGAAACTCAATCACTTCAACCAGACTGTCATCCAGCGACGTTCCAACAATTTGCAGACCCGCTTTTGAAAGTTGTTCACGATAGTTATTATTAAATTCATATCGATGGCGATGACGTTCGCGAATTTCAGTTTGTTGATAGCATTCAAACACACGCGAGTCAGTTTTTAATTTACATGGCTGACCACCCAGTCGCATGGTGCCACCCAGATCAGAATTTTCATCACGCTGGACTTTTGTACCATCATGTTCTGTCCATTCCGTGATCAATGCGATTACCGGATGTGGCGTATCGCGTTTAAACTCGGTACTGTGTGCACCTTCCAGGCCTGCAATATGCCTTGCGTATTCAATGACGGCAACCTGCATGCCCAGGCATATTCCAAGATATGGAACATTATTTTCGCGCGCATATTGTACTGCGCGTATCTTGCCTTCAATTCCTCTTTCACCAAATCCGCCCGGCACCAGAATACCATCGAGTTGTTTCAGACAATCAACGCCATTCTTTTCTATTGATTCAGAGTCAATGTAGACAATATTAACTTTGGTATGCGTATGGAGGCCGGCATGAATAAGTGATTCGGAAAGGGATTTATAGGCTTCGGTGAGATCCATATATTTCCCGACCATGCCAATACTGATTTCACCCGTTGTATGTGTCAGATCATAAATTACTTTTTTCCATTCAGACAGATCCGCTTGCGGTAACTGCATATGGAATTTTTCGATCACGATATCATCAAGATGTTGTTCCTGTAACAGACCTGGAATTTTGTAAATACTATCGACATCATAGGCCGCGATGACGGCGCGATGCTCAACATTGGTAAACAAGGCTATTTTGCGTCGCTCATCATCAGGAATTTCACGATCTGCCCGGCACATAAGAATATCGGGCTGGATACCTATCGAGCGCAGTTCTTTGACCGAGTGTTGTGTGGGTTTGGTCTTGATTTCGCCTGCAGTTGGAATGTAGGGCAATAAGGTCAGGTGTATGTAACAAACATTATCCCTGCCTAGTTCCACGCCCATTTGTCGAATCGCTTCCAGAAACGGCAAGGATTCAATATCACCTACCGTGCCGCCGATTTCGATCATGGCGACATCGGCCGCGTTAGATCCGAGTTTAATGCAAGATTTGATTTCGTCAGTAATATGCGGAATGACCTGCACCGTGCCACCGAGATATTCGCCACGCCGCTCTTTGGTGATAACGCGCTCATAAATCTGGCCAGTGGTGAAGTTATTGTTTTTGCCCATGGTAGTGCGGACAAATCGTTCATAGTGACCAAGGTCAAGGTCTGTTTCTGCACCGTCGTCGGTAACAAAAACTTCGCCATGCTGAAACGGACTCATGGTTCCCGGATCCACATTAATATAGGGATCGAGCTTCATGAGGGTGACTTTTAGTCCACGTGCTTCGAGTATGGCAGCGAGGGAGGCGGAGGCAATGCCCTTTCCAAGTGAGGACACAACACCACCGGTAATAAATACATACTTCGTCATCGATTAGCGCTGCTCTGAAGATTACAAGACTTTCCGGGCATTTTCAGGAACTTACAGTATTGAATTTGCTCGAAATCCTGTGCAAATATTCTGCGCGTTTTCATCTCCAGTTGCAATGGTCGAATGCTGTGAATTTGGAATAAATTGTCTTCAGGACTCACTTGATGTTTCGATTAATATGCCCGGCTCACCCGGCAGCGCTTCAAACCCATGACAAATACAATACCCGATTACCTGTACCAGGCTGTCGTCCAGATACACAAGTGGGACCTGTTCTCGCTGCCAGGGAGGAACTTGCCAATCCTGAAATAATTTCTTCAGTTCACGGCGATGCATTTGATTGCCGGGCCTGCAAATTTCGCCGCCACGTCGAGATTGTAGTGTCAGTTCAGCCGTGGAAATTTTGGCCAGACTCAGTCCGGCACCAACTGTCAGGCGGGAGCGTATAATCTGCCCACCCCATTGTATTGGTTGTTGATAATCCCATGTCACCGAGGATGGCGGCGGCTGGATATCATTAATCGACAAATAAAGCGTGTTCTGATAACGCCGCACGATACAGTCTGACCAGCCGACTTCCGGTGTGGCGTCCAGTTTTGCATGCAAGGCGTTGTCAACCAGTTGTTGGAGTTGTGTCGTTGAAGGCAGTGCAACCTTACAAATTGATTTTAACCAATAACGCAGAATATTTTTGCAGCGTGCTTCTTGCAGTTGGCCAAGTCTGACTATATCAATCATTCGCTCATCATGCGGTATTGAGGCCAATTCTATTTTTGCGAGCACCTGATTCAGTTCAGCCGCCTCAGCCTGATGCGTGCTGACACGCTGCAGTGTTTTGTAAAGACCCGGCCAGCGTGCATACATATCTGGCAAGATCTTGTGGCGAAGAAAATTCCTGTCGTACTTTACATCATCATTTGAAGGGTCGTTAATCCAGCGTAACTGATGCATCTGGGCATAATTCGTTATGTCTTGTTGTTCGAATGACAGCAGTGGTCGAAGCATCGAACCTTGTGAAAAGGCAATGGACGATGGTATGCCGGCCAGGCCATTGACACCAGCACCGCGAATTAATTGCTGTAGAACGGTTTCAACCTGATCATTGGCATGATGTGCCAATGCGATAGCTGTTGTGTTATTTTTGACATAAGACTGATATACAGCATAACGTGCCTGCCGCGCCGAGGCTTCCAGGCTTTCGCCATTATTACATTCAATTTTCACGCGTTCGACGTGAAGTTCAATATCAAGCTGATGACATATTTCAGCGCAATGTTCAGCCCACTCATTGGCCTGTGGTTGCAAGCCATGATTAACATGCAAGGCAATTAACTCGAATGAATATTCAGAGTGCAATGCATGTAATAAATGCAGCAACACATGTGAGTCACGGCCACCACTATAACCGACCAGTATTTTTTTGCAGGGTTGAAGTTTATTAAATTGATGACTGAATGATTCGACGTCAAGAGACATGTGGGTAATTATTTATTCCGCAAAATTACCATACTTCATAAGATGTGAATAACGTTCATCAAGTAATTTATCAATTGATATACTTTGCAAATGAGACAGCGACTCGAGCAGATTTATCTTGATGTTCTGGGCAATTGCTTCCGGATCACGATGTGCGCCACCTAATGGCTCGGCAATAATACCGTCAATCAGATCGAGTTCTTTCAGGCGCTGTGCGGTCAGGCCCATGACCTCGGCTGCTTCACCTGCCTTGTCAGCATTCTTCCATAATATGGATGCGCAACCTTCAGGTGAAATGACAGAATAAGTGCTGTATTGCAGCATATAAACCCTGTCTGCCACACCGATAGCCAGTGCACCGCCGGATCCACCTTCGCCAATTACCGTGCTGATAATCGGTGTCTTTAATTGCGACATGACCTGTAAATTACGCGCAATCGCTTCACTTTGTCCACGCTCTTCAGCGCCGACTCCAGGATAGGCTCCGGGGGTGTCAATGAAAGTCAGCACGGGCAAGCTGAAACGTTCTGCCATTTCCATCAGACGCAGTGCTTTACGATAGCCTTCTGGACGAGGCATACCAAAATTACGCAGCAATTTCTCCTTGGTGTCGCGACCTTTCTGCTGACCGATCACAACAACCGGGTTACCATCAAGACGTGCCACACCACCAACAATAGCGGGGTCATCTGCAAAGGCACGATCACCATGCAACTCTTCAAAATCAGTGAAAATTTTCGCAACATAGTCAATGAAATAAGGACGTTGTGGATGACGTGCCAGTTGCGATATTTGTGCTGCTTTTAATCCTGAAAATATGCTTTCAGTCAGTTCGCGACTCTTTGTTTGCAGCCGGGAAATTTCTTCGGTGATATTGAGCGAGTTATCATTACCGACATAGCGCAGCTCTTCAATTTTTGCTTCCAGCTCTGCGATGGGCTGTTCAAATTCGAGAAAATTCAGATTCATATCAATCTCATTTACCAGTTTATACTGTTTTTAATTCAATGCTTACGTACCAGCATTTGGTCTGTTCGATTTTTATATTATACAATCTGGCGCAGTGTTGTGCGAGTCCGGCACGCATATTTCATTTGTAGCCAATTTTAACGATAAATGACCTTGACTGCATTTTTGCCATTTAACTCTTGCAAGCGATGGATTAATTCATCGCTTGGTGTAACGCGCCAGTTATCACCAAGTGTGAGGTCTGCTGCTGCGGATTCCTGCTGGTAACCTATAACAACCGGGCAAAAACCGTCTTTAAATGGCCGCATGATTGATTGTAATTGTGATATATAATTACCATCAATTTTTTCCTGCTCCACTTCCAGCCGAAGGGATTTTGCGTAGCGTTCCCGCGCCTGTTCGATATCATATACTTCGCGTGTACTCATGCGATAGCCACCACTGTATTCATCCACCGCGACATCACCTTCGATAACGATTAATTTATCCTTGATTAACATATCACGATACTTGTTAAAGGCTTCCGAGAATACGGCAATTTCGATGCGGCCGCTGCGATCATCAATAGTGATAAATGCCATCTTGTCACCACGACGAGTATTCATGACACGCATGGCAATGATTAGTCCTGCCACGACAATCGATTTGTCTTTGGTTGGTTTAAGATCGGCGATGCGTGCGGAAATAAATTGCTCCAGCTCAGGCAAGTAGCGATTAATTGGATGGCCCGTTAGATATAATCCCAGAGTTTGTTTTTCGCAGGCAAGCCGTTGTTGTTCACTCCAGTCTTTTTGTGTGTTGTATTCGAGGCCGGACTCATTCACTGCCACACTACTGATGCCGAACATATCGTTTTGCCCAACTGCATTGTTAAAACTTTGCTGTTCTGAAATATGTAGCGCAGCAGGCAGGCTGGCCATCAGGGTGGCACGATTTTCACCAAATACATCCATTGCACCTGCCATGATTAATGCTTCGAGTGTACGGCGGTTAACTTTTTTCACGTCGATACGTTCACAAAATTCAAACAAACTCTCAAAACTTCCATGTTGACGTGCAGCAATAATATTTTCGATGGCCGCTTCACCAACGCCCTTGATGGCACCCAGACCATAGATGATAGCTGTGTTATTGGCCACACTGAATTGATACTGACACGCATTAACATTTGGCGGATTAACTTTCAGCTTCATGCTGTTGCATTCATCGATCAAGGTTACCACTTTATCGGTGTTATCCATATCTGCCGATAATACGGCAGACATAAATGCTGCCGGATAGTGTGCTTTTAACCAGGCAGTCTGGTATGCCAGCAAGGCATAGGCTGCCGAATGGGATTTATTGAATCCGTAACCGGCAAATTTCTCCATCAGGTCAAAAATATAAGTTGCCGTTTTTTCTGCAACGCCGCGTTTGGTCGCACCGTCCAGGAAGATACTACGTTGTTTGGCCATTTCTTCCGGTTTTTTCTTGCCCATGGCGCGGCGTAACATATCCGCTGCACCGAGCGAGTAACCCGCCAGGACCTGGGCAATTTGCATCACTTGTTCCTGATACAGGATAACGCCGTAGGTTGGTTTGAGTATTGGTTCCAATTCGGGATGCGGGTACTCAACGCGTGCACGACCGTGCTTACGATCAATAAAGTCATCAACCATACCCGACTGCAACGGGCCGGGTCTGAAAAGTGCCACTAACGCAATGATGTCTTCAAACACGTCGGGCTGTAATCGCTTGATCAAATCCTTCATGCCGCGCGATTCAAGCTGAAAAACTGCAGTTGTATTGCATGCGCGTAATAAATCAAACGCGGCGCTGTCATCAAGTGGAATTTCAGTGATATCCAGCTGATGCGTAGTGTCCAGTTTGTTTATGCCGCGAATTGCCCAGTCAATAATGGTGAGTGTGCGCAGGCCTAAAAAGTCAAATTTGACCAGACCAACCGCTTCGACATCGTCTTTGTCAAATTGTGTAACAAGACTCTCGCCGCCCTGCTCACAATACAAAGGTGTAAAGTCGGTTAATGCAGAAGGTGCTATCACCACACCACCCGCATGTTTGCCTGCATTACGTGCCACACCTTCCAGTGATCTGGCCATGTTAATCAGGTTTTGCACGTCTTCGTCTTCGTCATACAGCGCTTTGAGTGCTTCCTCCTGATCGAGCGCTTTTTCAAGCGTAATGCCGATTTCAAACGGAATCAGTTTGGCAATGCGATCAACAAAACCGTAAGGATGCCCCATCACCCGACCTACATCGCGTACCACCGCCTTGGCGGCCATGCTGCCATAGGTAATGATTTGCGAAACCTTGTCACGCCCATATTTTTCTGCAACATAATCAATAACGCGATCGCGTCCTTCCATACAGAAGTCGACGTCGAAATCCGGCATGGATACACGTTCAGGATTCAGAAAGCGTTCGAAGAGTAAATCATATTCAAGTGGATCAAGATCGGTGATGGTAAGCGCATACGCCACCAGTGAACCGGCACCGGATCCGCGACCCGGACCAACCGGGATACCATTTTCTTTCGACCAACGAATAAAATCGGCGACGATCAAAAAGTAACCGGGAAATCCCATGTTAATAATGACATCAAGTTCCGTATGTAAGCGTTCGAAATAGGGTTTGCAGTTGTCACTATTGGGATCATAATTTTCTTTAAACAGTTTTTGTAAGCGGGCAATCAGTCCCTGTTCTGCAACTTCTCGTAGATAGTCAGCAATTGTTTGTCCTGCGGGTACCGGATAATCGGGTAAAACATTTTCGCCCAGTGTGACATTGATATTACAGCGTTTGGCAATTTCGACCGTGTTCACAATCGCTTCCGGAATGTCGGCAAAGATTTGGCACATTTCTTCTGCGCTGCGTAAGTATTGTTGATCGGTAAAATCATGTGGACGTCGCGGATCATCCAACACACGCCCTTCATGAATACAAACGCGTGCTTCGTGTGCTTCAAAATCCTGTTGTGTTAAAAAGTGCACGTTATTTGTCGCCACCACCGGCAAATCATATTTTTCTGCCAACGTCATGGCGATACCGATATAGTTTTCTTCCTGCCCGTGACCTGTGCGTTGTAGTTCAATATAGAAGCGGTCGGGAAACGTATGTTGCCAGAATTCAGTTAACTCGTGTGCGAGCTCCATTTTGTTTTGCAGGATGGCCAGTCCAATGTCACCTTCACAGCCACCAGATAGCGCAATCAATCCGGCAGAGTGTTGTGCCAGCCATGCCGGTTTTACTTGCGGCTTGCCGCGCTGTTGACCTTCGATATATGCCTTGGATATTAATCGCGTCAGATTTCGGTAGCCTTCCAGATTCATACATAACAGCACGACTCTACCGGCGACCTGTTGCGCGTCTTCCTGTTCAATGAAGATGTCGGCACCGACAATAGGCTTCACGCCTCTGGCCATGGCGGCTTTGTAGAATTTAACCATGGCAAACAAATTACTTTGATCGGTAATGGCCACGGCGGGCATACCGGCATCGGCTACGCTATTTACCAACGGTCGTATACGTACGGTGCCATTGGCAAGAGAGTATTCGGAATGTAGGTGGAGGTGTACAAATGCATCTGACATCCGGCCAGTTTCAGCTGAAATGCATTTTTTGACAAGTGCTCATACCAAGATTTGAAAAAATAGCCGGACTGGATAAAGGATGGTTAATTTTTATCCAATATTATAACCCTGGATCAGGCCATCAATGTCCGTTCAGTATTTTTGAACTGTAAACGCAAAAACTGGTTTTGATCGGCCAGAATTCGTCGATTCCGTAACACCAAATATTCGGCGATATTTGGGACATAGGGCACAGCCAGCAGACGCATATTGGCCTCTTCTGGTGTTTTGCAGCCTTTACGCGTATTACAGCGTTTACAGGATGAGACGACGTTGGCCCATATATCGCGGCCGCCCCGGGAAATAGGCAAGACGTGGTCTCTTGTCAGCTCTTTATCTGCATGCTCGCGCCCACAGTAGAGGCATAGATGACTATCACGACGAAAGAGCTCGCGATTATTCAGAGGGGGCGCCAGGTCACGCTTAAATTGGCGGAATTCGCCTTTGATGGCAATAATTGAGTTAATTTCGAGCAAACTTCGTTGGCCGGTGCGGCGTGATACGCCGCCGTGGAGTTGAAACATGTGCTCACCTGCGGTCCAGGCAACCATCTTCTTAGAGTATAACGATACGGCTTCTTGCCAGGGCATCCAGCTAACCGGGCGACCCATCACATCCAGTCTCAGAATCAAGGGTATTGCCGCCATGGCCTTCACCTACTCCAATGTTTAATAAATCAACGTTAAATCAAGTATATATCAACTTTCAAAACTGTTCAGTCTGTGGCAAGCAAACATTTTTTGACCGGTCCATAACTGCGCCGATGTATAGTGAGCACACCCAGTTTATCCAGCGCGGCAATGTGCATGCGCGTTGGGTATCCCTTATGTTGGGCAAAGCCATAGCCTGGGTACTGCGTTTCGAGTTCGACCATTTCCGCATCACGTGCGACCTTTGCCAATATCGAGGCGGCGCTGATCACCTCGACGGTCGCATCACCTTTGATGATGGCTTCGCTAGGACACGCCAGCTCAGGACAAAATTTGCCATCGACCAATGCCTTTTCTGGTTTAACGTTTAACGCCATGACCGCGCGCTGCATCGCTAATAAACTGGCATGAAATATATTCAATGTATCAATTTCCTCTACTTCAGCACGGCCAAGCGCCCAACTAATCGACACTGATTTGATTTCTTCGGCCAATCGTTCCCGCGTTTTGGCGGTCAGTTTTTTTGAATCCGCCAATCCGGAAATAGTATGATCGGGTGGTAAGATCACCGCCGCAGCAACAACAGGTCCTGCCAATGGACCACGCCCTACTTCGTCCACACCCGCAATTAACATTTACACCAGCCCATAATTGTTTTCACTATCATGCCAGAGTTAAATTGTAAGTTAAAGCGACCACAATTGATTTAACCCGCGGACAATGCGATGATTGTGTCTCCTTATACTTAAAGTAAGACATTACAATTAGATGACACAAGTAAAAACCGCGGTTATTGGTGTCGGTTATCTCGGTAAATTCCACGCACAGAAATACGCTCAACATCCCGATGCTGAGCTTGTTGCCGTATGTGATTCGAATATCAATGTCGCAAACCAGATTGCTGAAGATTTACATACCCAGGCAACAAACGATTATCAATCGATACTTGACCAGGTTGACGCCGTCAGTATCGTCGTGCCCACACAGCTTCACTACGATGTAGCCAGGGAATGTCTTGCGCAGGGCAAACATGTCTTGCTTGAAAAACCCATGACGTCGACTGTCGATCAGGCGCGTGAATTGGTGCAGTTATCACACGCAAATAATCGCAAGTTACAAATTGGTCACCTTGAACGGTTTAATCCGGCAATCATTGCTTTAAGTGATGTTTTACAACAACCGTTGTTTATTGAATCACATCGTGTTGCACCTTTTAATCCGCGTGGCGCGGATGTCAATGTCGTACTCGACCTGATGATTCATGATATTGATATCATTATGGAGATAGTCGACTCCGACGTGAAGCTTGTTTCTGCTAACGGTGTGTCAGCTTTATCGCGTGATATCGATATAGCGAATGCACGTATCGAGTTTGAAAATGGTTGTATCGCAAATGTTACCGCCAGTCGCGCAAGTTTGAAAAGCGAACGTAAGATGCGGATATTTCAACACGATGCTTACATTAGTGTCGATTTTCAAAATAAAACACTCGGCATTTATCGCAAAGGTAGTGATGAAATGTTTCCGGGTATTCCAAATATTGAAAAAGAAGAACTCGCCTTTGAACAAGGTGACGCGCTTGCCAGCGAGATAGATGCCTTTTTACACGCCATTCAACACGATACTATTCCGGTTGTCAGTGGCGAAGCTGGCCTGCGTGCACTCATCGCTGCAGAACAAATTTCACAACTACTTACCAAAAAGGCATCACTATGATTCCGATGGTTGATCTGAAAGGTCAATATGAATTACTCAAACCCGAGATTGATAATGCGGTGCTGACTGCGTTGGCAGCTACACAGTTTATTCTTGGGCCAAACGTACAAGCTTTCGAAAAAGAAGTAGCCGGGTATCTGAAGGTGAAACACGCGATAGGTTGCGCATCTGGTACGGATGCATTGCATCTGGCTCTGGTTGCAGCAGGCATCGGACCGGGTGACGAGGTGATCACAACGCCTTTTACCTTTATCGCCACAGCAGAAGCAATAAGTTATGTAGGCGCTACACCGGTGTTTGTCGACATTATGCCGGACACGCTTAATATTGACCCTGCACAGGTTGCCAATGCTGTGACGAAAAAAACTCGTGCCATTATTCCTGTCCATCTGTTTGGTCAACCCGCCGACATGCCGACATTACAGTCAATTGCTGATGATCATAAACTCATGATCATTGAAGACTGCGCGCAATCGTTCGGCGCAAGCATCAAGGATACATTCACTGGCGGGATCAGTCTGGCAGGCTGTCACTCGTTCTTTCCCAGTAAAAACCTTGGTTGTTATGGCGACGGTGGCATGGTAACGACCCAGGATGACGATATCGCACATAAACTGCTTGCATTGCGTAATCATGGCAGTTATCAGCGTTATCATCATGATGTGATCGGCTATAACAGTCGCCTTGACGAGTTACAAGCTGCAATTTTGCGGATTAAACTCAAGCGCATTTCACAATTCAATGAAGAACGACGTCGTGTCGCACACCGTTATAGTAACAACCTGAAAGATGTGGTCAATGTTCCGGTTGAAGATAATATTGGTGTGCATGTTTATCATCAATACACCATATTATCGGAAAAGCGAGACCTGATACATAAAGCACTTGGGGACAATGAAATTGCATCCGCAATTTATTACCCGATACCGCTGCACAAACAAAATGTCTACAAAAATAATTATACCTCGGTAACTTTACCTGTTACGGATTCGGTTGTGCAACAATGTTTATCTTTACCTATCTACCCTGAATTACATAATGACACTATTGATACAATCTGTGGTGTCATTAAAGCCGCGATTTAAATAATGAGCCGACGCGTCATGATAGTCGCAGGTGAGGCATCTGGCGATATGCATGCCGGTGAACTTATTCACAAAATGCATGAAGTAGAGCCGGATATCGAGTTTTATGGGATTGGCGGCACTAAAATGCGTGAACAAGGCATGGACATCCTGTTTGATGCCAAAAACCTCGCCGTTGTTGGTCTAATCGAGGTCATCGCGCACCGCAAGATAATTTTTGCCGCTCTAAATTCAATGCGCGAATGCCTGCAAACGAGAAAACCGGATCTGCTGATACTTGTCGACTATGCTGAATTTAATTTAAAACTGGCAGCAGATGCCAAGGCGCTGGGCATTAAAGTATTATTTTATATCAGTCCGCAGGTATGGGCATGGCGTCAGAGTCGCGTACATAAAATAAAACAACGTGTCGATATGATGGCGGTAATTTTTCCGTTTGAAGCAGATTTCTTCCGCAAATACAACGTGCCCGTCGAGTATGTTGGGCACCCCCTGGTTGGCAAGGTGCATGCTAACGTAGATAAAAATACTTTTTTGCATGAGCTCGGTTATCGCAATACTGCCCCGGTGATTGGCCTGTTTCCGGGTAGTCGTCCAAGCGAAATTAAACGCTTGTTACCTGATCTGGTAAATTCTGCACAACTGATTAAGCAACAGTTTCACGACGCGCAATTTATCTTGCCCATCGCCTCAACGCTGGATGAAGATTTTATACAACCTTACCTTGATGATAGTGAACTAACGTTGCAGCTTGTCAAGAACCGAACCTATGATGTCATCAATGCCTGTGATGCCATTATGACGGTATCAGGGACAGTCACACTTGAAATTGCCCTGTTAAAAACACCTTTTCTGATTATTAACAGACTGTCATGGCTAAGTTACTTTCTGGTAAAGCGAATGATAAAAATAAAATTCATTGGTCTGTGTAATATCGTTGCTGGAAGGGAAGTTGCCCGTGAGTTTATTCAGCATCAAGCCAAGCCGGCAAATATTGCTGCTGAAATGATAAAAATTCTGTCTGATAAGGAATATGCCGCAGAAATCAGCAATAATCTTGCCTGTGTTGAAGAAAAACTGGTCAGTGAAAAAGAGTATAAGCCCATTCATCAACTTGCGTTGGAAATGCTGAACTAGATTTTAACGTACGATTCCGCGTTTCGACGTGGCGACAAATTCCTGTAAAACTCCCAGAATATCCTGATGCTCGGTAAACTCCTTTAATTTTTCGACTGCTTCATCTGAGGTTATGCCTGACCGATAAATGATCCGATATGCATCTTTCAATATCTTGATAGCCTGTTTGTCGAAGCCGTTCCTTTTAATACCTTCAGTGTTAATACCATGCGGATGAGCGGGATTGCCGTTAACCATGATATAGGGAGGTACATCCTTGCTGATTGCACTTCCCATGCCACAAAATGCGTGTTGACCTATTCGACAAAATTGATGCACCAGGGTAAAGCCACCCAGAATGGCATGGTCATTGACAATTGCGTGACCGGCAAGCGATGCACCATTTGCAAAGATAGTGTTATTACCAACGATACAGTCATGCGCAATATGGATATAGGCCATTAACCAGTTGTTATTTCCAATTTGTGTCACACCACCACCATCATCCGTACCACGATTTATGGTGACGTATTCACGAATAGTATTGCCATCACCTATCACCAGTCGCGAGTCTTCGCCGTGGTATTTTTTATCTTGTGGTACTTCGCCTATCGAGGAAAATTGAAAAAACTGGTTATTGGCACCGATTGTTGTATTGCCTTTAATCACAACATGCGGGCCAACTATCGTATCGGCACCAATGCATACGCGACCTTCGATCAGCGAATATGCGCCGATTGTAGCGCTGCTATCAATCTCTGCCCGAGAATCGATGATTGCCGTTGGATGAATATTCATTCAACTTCACGTTCGGCACACATCAGTTCGGCCGAGCAAACTACTTTGCCGTCTACAGTTGCTTTACCGTCAAATTTCCAGATGCCACGCATGGATTTAATAAAGGTAACTTCCAGCTGCAATTGATCGCCTGGTATGACGGGTTGTTTGAATCTGGCCTTATCAATACCGACGAAATAATACAGTGAATTCTCGTCGGGAATTTTTCCGGTAGTCTGAAATGCCAGTATACCCGTCGCCTGGGCAAGCGCTTCGAGTATCAAAACACCCGGCATCACGGCACGATGCGGAAAGTGTCCCGGAAAATAGGGTTCATTATGCGTAACATTTTTTATGCCGATGAGTTTTTCGCCCGGCACTACTTCAAGCACACGATCAATTAATAAAAAAGGATACCTGTGTGGCAGGTTCTTTAATATCTCATATATATCCATTGACGCCACTACTGCACCTCTTTTTTTAATAATTCAATTTCTTTCTCAAGTGTTTTAATCTGTTTAGCCATGTCGTCGAGTTGTTTTATTCTGACATATGTTTTACGCCAATTTTTATTCGTATCTAGTGGCGCAACAGAAGAATATACACCAGGTTCGGTAATTGACTGTAACACAGCAGATTTTCCGGTTAGAGTTACATTATCCGCAATCTTCAAATGACCTGATATACCAACCTGCCCTGCAATCATACAGTTTTTACCGATGTGTGTGCTACCAGCGATGCCAACGCATCCGGCAATCGCAGTATTGTCGCCGATGACGACATTATGTGCCACATGTATCAGGTTATCCAAACGTGCACCATCATGGATAATAGTATCTTCAAGTGCACCTCGGTCAATTACGGTGTTACCACCTATTTCAACATCATTTCCTATAATGACACGACCCAGTTGAGGAATTTTAATCCATTTACCATCTTCATATGCATTGCCAAATCCATCACTACCAATTACGGTCCCCTGATGAATAATACAATTGTTACCAATTTTACACGCATCAGCGATAGTCACGTTGGCATGTAACCAGACATTATCTCCGATGGTGACGTCTTTTCCGATCACTACGCCTGGCCCTATAAAAACATTTTCACCAATGTGGCAATCCGGGCCTATAACTGCATTTGGAGCAATAGTTATTGTGTCAGACAAATTTACACTTTGATCGATAACAGCACTTGGATGAATACCAGAGTAATTTGAAGTTTGCGGGAACAGATAAGCGCTGATTTTCGCGTACGCAGCAAGAGGGTTCGACACGACCAGGGCAGTGACCGGGCATTGTTCCCTGTACTTTGATTCCAGCAAAACTGCTGCCGCTTTGGTATCTCGCAAGTATTTACTTAACTGTGGCGATGCAAGAAAAGTTATTTCAGATGGAGTTGCATGCGATATTGAACCAACACCGGTAACAATTTGGGATGTATTGCCATGTACTTCGGCATTAACTAATTCAGCTAGTTTTTGTAGCGTCGGGGCCACGAATATTTCCCAGTGTTATTGTTGTTTTGCACCTGCTGCTGATTCATCCTGTAGCCGTTGCAATACTTTCTTTGTTAAATTAACACGATTGCTTGCATAAACAACACTCTCATCCAGAACAACATCATAGTTTTCTTTCTTGGCAATTGCTCTTACCGCTTCGAGAATACTACGCTGCAACTTTCGGACTTCATCATTGCGACGAAGATTTAAATCTTCTGTGAATTCTTCCTTGGCGCGTTTGATATCACGATTTAATTCGATAATGCTACGTTCAATTTTTTGCCGCTCAGCCTTGCTCATCACATCAACATCTTTCGTCAGTTTTTCGTCCAGTGATTTTGCCTTCTTCTGCATGGCAATAATTTTAGCCTCACGTGGCCCAAATTCTGTCTCTATTTTATCCCGTGCCAGTTTTGCCTGTGGTGAATTTTTTAACAGTACCGGGATTTGCACTACCCCGATTTTGAGCTCATCGGCCGCACTGCACACTGGCGATATAATCATCAACGATATCAACAGGCTGTAAGTCAAATGGAGGTATTTCATGATTAATTCTGCTCCTTATATCTGACAAGTATATTCTATTTTAGAAGGTTGATCCCAGTGTAAATTGGAAAGATTTTGTATCATCACCAGGTTTATCATTCAGGGGGTTTGCCAGACTAAAGCGCATGATGCCAACCGGCGTAATCCAAATCAAGGCCACACCAACCGATGTACGTAATTCACCCAGGTCGACTGACTGGTTCTCGGCAAATACATTGCCTGCATCATAAAATATACTTGTTCGCAAGTTTTTACTGTCACCGTCAAAAATACTGGGGAGAATTAACTCAAGCGATGTATTTATCTTTTTGTTACCGCCTTCTGCGCGATTTAATGCATCGCGAGGTCCCAAACTGTTTGCCTCATATCCACGAACGCTCCTGCTACCGCCCGTATAATAATTTTCGAATGGCGGTAAAATTGGTGAATCGCCAAAACTTTTTGCATAGCCTAAATCTAACTGGTACAACAATGTCGTTTTTTCAGAGAATGGAAAATAGGTATTATAATCCATAAAAAATTTGTAGTACTCAAGGTCGCTTCCCGGCACTGTGACTTCAGTTCCGAACGATATCTTGGTCCCTTCATCTGCAAATATACTCCTGTTGCGCGAATCATACGTCCAGTTGGAATTAATTTTCAGGACGTCATATATATCGCCCTTTGCTGCTATGAAGTCAGCCATGTTTTGAGCAATATCAGAGCCAGTTATTATTTTCTTGTTTTCATAGCTGGAGCTTATATTAAACCGACTCAGCTCAGACAACGGGATGCCAAAAGATACGCTACCGCCATATGTGTTTGTAGTGTAATTTGAAATATTGGCGTCTTGCGCATCAAATTTATTCTTGTAAAGCGCAAATCCTCTACTGATGCCGTCCAACGTATAATATGGTTCGTTTATATTAAAACTATAATTCTGTACAACGTCACTATGACTGAAATTCACACCAACAGATTTCCCTGTGCCGACAAAATTATTTTGTTGTAATGAAAAATTGAGTATAGCTCCCTGCCCATCTGAGTAACCCAATCCTGCTGTGAGCGTGCCGGTTGCACGTTCTTTTACCGTAAATATGACGTCAACCTGGTCGGTTGTACCAGGCACCAGCGGTGTCTCAACAGTTACATCTTCAAAAAAGCCCAGGCGATTCAGTCTTGCGCGTGAAGTGGCGACATGCTTTGATGAAAGCCAATCGCCTTCCATTTGCCTTACTTCTCTACGTATAACTTCATCGCGTGTTTTTATATTACCGACTACATTTATTCGACGAACATAAATTCTTCGCCCGGGATCAATATAGAAAGCCAGATCGACTTTCTTGTCTTTTTCATTAATGGCCGGAACCACATTGACATTGGCAAATGCATAGCCGTCTTCAGCCAGTCTGTCTGTAATGTTGGTTCGTGATTTGGTTACGTTTTTACGTGAAAATATTTCACCTTTTTGGATGATTAACAATTTCTCCAATTCTTCTTTTGGCACTACAAATATCCCGGACAACTGAACATCGTTAATAATGTACTTGTCGCCTTCTGTAACACTGACTGTAATGTAAACATCTTTCTTGTCAGGTGTTAAGGCTACTTGAGTAGAATTTATATTAAAATTAATGAATCCCCGGTCTTGATAATACGATTTTAATATTTCAAGATCTGCGGCAAGAAGTTGTTTTGAGTAATCATTGCGGCCAAAAAAGCCAGGCTCGCCCAACTCAAGATTTTTGCGGAGATCATCTATCTCATATTCTTCATTACCAACTATGTTGAACAGATTGATTAATGCAGCATCGCCTTCTGCAATTTTTATCTTAACTGCCACGCGATTACGATCTTGAGGAATGATATCCGCGTCGATCTTGACTGCGTATTTTCCAATACTAAAATATTGTCTTTTTAATTCCTGTATGACTGTATCCAAAATCGAGCGATCAAATACTTTTCCTTCAGTTAGCCCGATTTGTTTGAATGATTTTTCAAGAGATTCTGATGGTAATTCGCTATTACCCTCTACTTCAATTTTGGATAATGCCGGTCGTTCCGCTACAAAGACAACAAGTACATCTCCATCGCGCTCAATTTTTATATCTTTAAAAAAACCGGTTTTATAGAGGGAATGAATAGATTGAGTCGTCAATTTCTCGTTTATTTTATCGCCTACTTTAATTGGTAGATAGTTAAATACCGTGCCGATTGATATTCGTTGCAGACCTTCCAGGCGAATATCCTGAACAATAAACTCTTCAAATGCATGAGCAGAAATCGAAATTAAAGCGCACAACTTGACCAGCAGAAAACGAAATATATTTTTGCGCATTATTAATCAAACAACCTTATTAAATCGTTATATACCGCAACCGACATTAGCGTTAACAATAGAGCCAGCCCGATACGTTGCCCGAAATACTCGGCAGACTCAGACACAGGCTTGCCACGAATAAACTCTATAATGTAGAAAAATAAATGTCCGCCATCCAGCAATGGAATTGGCAATAAATTAAGTATGCCAATACTGATACTGATTTGTGCTAAAAACATAAAGAAATAACTCAAGCCTGCTTCTGCAGAAATACCGGCATACTTTGCAATACCGATTGGGCTACTGAGATTTTTTATAGATATATCCAGCGTGACCAATTTGCCCAAAAATTTGAACGTCAACGCAGTAAAATTTATGGTGGATTGAATTGATTTCCTGACAGCGTCCAGCATTGAATAACGATATTCGGTCTTAAGTTCTTCTGGTATTACAATCGCTGGTCGCTGTATGCCAATCCGGATGTATTCCTTGCCCTTGTCTATTGTTTTAATCGGTGTGACAGGAACCTGAACTATTGACCCATTACGCTGCACAGTAAATATTATTTCCTGATTGGCATATCGTTTAATAACATCAGGAATATCAGACCAGTCTTCAATCTGTTGATTTTGTATTTTAAGTATCAGGTCGCCCTCCGCCAATAACGAACGGCTCGCGGGTGAGTTTTCAACTATGCCGCTTACTACTGGTTTTATTTTTAAATGCTGTAATTTAAAACCAGAGGCGTCAATGACATCCAGTTCATCCAGATTGATGTTTGCATTTGTAAAACTGAGCGTCCTTTTTGTTACACGTTTGGCGTCAGTCAAAACCTCCACTGACACCTGACCTTTATCGATCACGGCAGGCAGAATTTCTTCCATAATCACTGGCCAGATCGGTGCATTCTTGTTGTTGACTTTAAGTATCTGGTCACCTTTCTGAAAACCTGCAAGTGCAGCCGGCGAATTCGCGACCACATCGCTTATTACCGGTTTAATACCTTGCACGCCATTCACCAACATCACCCAGAAGGCAAAAACAGCAAAGAGGAAGTTAAATGCAGGGCCAGCAAACACAATCGAGAATCGTTTCCATACTGGTTGTCGATTAAAGGCGCGGTGCAATTCTTTTTCGGCAACCTCACCTTCCCTTTCATCCAGCATTTTCACGTAGCCACCAAGCGGTATAGCCGCCAGAACATACTCGGTTTTATCTTGACCTGCTACATGCTTATATAATGGACGACCAAATCCTATTGAGTACCGTAGTACTTTAACGCCAAGTTTCTTTGCAACCCAGTAATGTCCAAACTCATGGATCGCAATAATGACACTGATTGCAACAATAAAAGATACAATCATCTGCAGAACATCAAGCATGATTTAGTCCCGCCTTGCGATCAAAGTGCTGGTATATGTATTCATTACAATAATTTCGTGCCATGGCATCTGCTTCGAGAATAGTTACAATTGAGTCCTGTTTTTGTACAGTTATATTAGACAGAGTTATTTCAACTAGTTTTGCAATATCGGTAAATTTAATTTTGTTGTCCAAAAAAGCAGCTACTGCTATCTCATTTGCTGCATTGAGTATCGCCGGTGCAGTATCGCCTATACTGATTGCTTCTGCAGCAAGCCGCAAACAGGGAAATCTTGTGTAATCCGGTTTGATAAAAGACAGGTCATTTAACTCAAACAGATTCAGCTGCTCTACACCGGAATCCATCCTGTCAGGATAGGCAAGTGCATGTGCAATGGGCGTACGCATGTCAGGTTGCCCAAGTTGGGCAATAATGGACCCGTCCTGATATTCTACCATGGAGTGGATAATACTTTGTGGGTGTATAATAATATCGATCTGATCTGGCGTTGCAGCAAATAACCAGCACGCTTCAATTAACTCCAATCCTTTGTTCATCATTGTCGCTGAATCGACGGATATTTTTTTCCCCATTACCCAGTTGGGATGAGCACAGGCTTCATCCGGTGTTACGGTATGAAATGTCTCGATATCGCGCTGCAGAAATGGCCCGCCTGAGCCGGTAAGTAAAATCCTTGTAATACCTTTATCTGAAAGTGTTGTGCCGCGGTGATTTTCAAAACACTGGAATATCGCATTATGTTCACTGTCAATCGGTAAAAGTTCGGCATTATTATCTTTAACAACATCAATAAATAATTGTCCGGACATGACGAGTGTTTCTTTATTCGCAAGCAATACTCTTTTGCCTGCATATGCTGCTGCCAGTGTTGGCTGCAAACCAGCCGCACCAACAATTGCCGCCATTACATAATCAACTTCTTTGGCATTGGCAACTGCAACAAGGTTATCAATGCCAGATAATACTTTGGTAGTGATATCTTTGTTTGAAATTAATTTTTCAAATTGCGCGGCTTTATCTTCATCCAGCAACACAGCATATTTTGGATTATGTTGAATGCAAAGTTCAGCAAGTAAATCGATATTGGAATGCGCAGTTAACGCATGGATAGAAAACTGATCTTTATGTCTGGATAATACATTGAGGGTACTTGTACCAATCGAACCGGTTGCACCGAGTATGGTAATGTTCTTCATCGCAACATACCCATATAATGCATACCAAGCATAAAAACTGGAATCGCTGCTGTTAGGCTGTCAATGCGGTCAAGCACACCGCCATGCCCCGGTAGTAATTGCCCGCTATCTTTTATATTTAGTTCCCGCTTGTACAGACTCTCTGACAGGTCACCAATAATTGAAAATATAATTGCCACAAATGTAAGTAAAAGTAAAAGCAGAGCATAGTTAAGATTTAATTCAAAAACATATGCACCGATAGCAGTAGCGATTACGCCACTTATCATGGCACCGTATACTCCTTGCCATGACTTCCCCGGACTTACATGAGGCGCAAGTTTGATTTTGCCCCATTTTTTGCCGGCAAAATATGCAAATATATCTGCGGCCCAGATTACCAGCAATATATACAAAAGATATCCAGGTAAATCCTGATTGTTACGCAATAATTGAACGAGATAAAATGGTGCTGCAATCACCACGAGCGCTGTGATTGCCATGACCGGATGAAACTGATTTTGTGTAACTTGTGCGCCTCTGTACCGTATGATTTGATAAATTCTTACAACCCACCAGACCATCATTATCCATAAAATCACCAGCAATTGATTTTGGTCTGGATGGTAAACAGTTGCACCGATTATCCACAACCCACTAATCACAATTGCAAATACAATTCGTTTACTCGCAGTAGTGAGTCCTGCCAGTAACGCCCATTCCCAGCTGGCTGCTGCGACAAATATCACCAACATCAGATTAAAATAATTGTCTGGCAATGCAAGTATCGCCCAGATCACCAACGGAGTTAGAAGTAATGCTGTTATGATGCGTTGTTTAAGCATTGTTTAATTTCTCAACAACTTGTGCACCCGTTTGCCCAAACCGTCGTTGTCTGCTTGTATAGGATTCAAAAGCTGTAAACAATGCGTTCTCGTCAAAATCTGGCCAAAGAATATTGGTGAAATACAATTCTGTATAAGATAATTGCCAGTTTAAAAAATTACTAATGCGTTGCTCGCCACCTGTTCTTATAAACAGATCCGGATCCGGAATACCGGCAAAGCAAAGGTGTTCTTCTATAGTATCATTCGTGATGTCATCAGGATTGAGCGTGCCGTCATTTACTTTGACCGCTATTTTTTTTGTTGCTTGCATGATATCCCAACGTCCACCATAATTTGCGGCAATATTGAGTTTTAATCCGGTATTGTTTTTGGTAAGGTTTTCTGAAGCAGATATACTTTTTTGTAATTTATCCTGAAAAGCTGATATATCACCAATAAAGCGCAACTTGACATTACTTTCGTTCAGTTTTTTAATTTCTTTTTCCAGCGCTGTTAAAAACAACTCCATTAACAAGCCGACTTCTTTTTTTGGACGCTTCCAGTTTTCACTTGAAAATGCAAACAGCGTTAAGGCTTCGATTTTTAATTTGCCACAAATTTCCACTATAGTGCGCACTGTTTCAACACCTGCGCGATGTCCGGCAACGCGGGGAGATTTACGTTGTTCTGCCCAGCGGCCGTTCCCATCCATGATAATCGCAACATGACGGGGAAGATTACCTAACACACTGAAATCAGCAGCCATTGTTACATCACCAACATGAAGGCTTGTTATATTTCAAGCAGATCTTTTTCTTTCTCCGCAAGGAGAACATCCACTTGAGCGACATACTTGTCTGTTATTTTCTGAATTCGGTCTTGCGCTGCCCGGTCATCATCTTCAGTTATTTCTTTTTCTTTCAGCAGATCCTTCACAGTATGCAAAACATCACGACGAATATTTCGAATGGCAATACGCGCATTTTCACCTTCGTTTTTAACTACCTTGATTAGATCTCGACGACGATCCTCGGTTAAAGGTGGAAGTGGAATGCGAATCAGCATTCCGGAAGTAGCCGGATTAAGACCAAGGTCAGAAGTCATGATGGCTTTTTCAATAACAGATACCATCTGTTTTTCCCATGGTGTTATCGTTAATGTTCGGGAATCAGCAACAGCGACATTCGCAACCTGACTTAAAGGTGTCTCAGTACCGTAATAATCAACTGTTATATTTCCCAACAAACTTGTATGGGCGCGGCCGGTTCGAATTTTCGATAAATCACCTTTAAGTGATTCGATACTTTTTGACATTCGGGTTTCTGCATCTTTATCCAAATCATCAAGCATAATCACACCTTATAAAGTTTAAAACGGGATATTTTGTCTGTTTATAAACAGGCTAAATTTATTTAACTAATGTTCCATGATCGGTGCCAAATACGATATCACGCAATACACCCTCTTTGTTCATGTTAAACACGCGTATCGGAATCTTGTTATCGCGACATAACACAATTGCGGTTGTATCCATAACGCCTAGCTTGTTTTCTATTACCTCATCGTAACTCAGGTTGGTATAGAGTTTGGCTTCGCTATTTTTCATGGGATCAGCATCGTATACACCATCTACTTTGGTGCCTTTCAATACCAGTTCTGCGTTGATCTCAATTCCACGTAAACTTGCTGCTGTGTCGGTTGTAAAGAATGGATTCCCGGTACCGGCAGCAAATATCACCACTCGCCCTTTTTCGAGGTGGCGTACAGCTCGTCTTCTAATATAATCTTCACAAACCTGGTGTATAGGAATGGCTGACATCACTCGAACAGGAATTCCGCGTTGTTCGATTGCGTCCTGCAATGCCAATGCGTTTATTACTGTTGCAAGCATTCCCATATAATCCGCAGTGGTGCGGTCTGTACCACCTTCGGATAAACTTACCCCACGGAATATATTGCCACCACCGATCACCATTGCGACTTCGATATTACTGTTACGTAGCATTTCCATTTCATCGGCAATGCGCATCAGGATTTTGGTATCGATACCAAAATCCTGTTCGCCCATAAGGGCTTCACCGCTAAGCTTTAAAAGTATGCGTTTAAATTTTGGTGTGTCACTCATATATATCCCGCAAGTTATTCTATTGATGCTTACGATTTTGTCGCTTTAGCTTGCGCTGCTACTTCTTCCGCAAAGTTTTCCTGCTTCTTTTCTATTCCTTCACCAACTTCATAGCGAATAAATCTGGCAACGCTTGCATTTGCGGATTTCAACAGTTGCTCAATAGTTTGATCCGGATTCTTGACAAATGGTTGCCCAACGAGCGTAACTTCCTGCAGGAATTTTTTGACCTGACCATCAACTATTTTAGGTATGATGTTTTCGGGTTTTCCTTCCTGCTGTGCCTTTGCTTCATATATTTCGCGTTCTTTCGCGATCAAATTCTGGTCAACTTCGTCTGCAGAGATACATACAGGACGACTTGCTGCGATGTGCATGGCAATATCTTTACCCAATGTTTCATCGCCACCCATAATATCAACAACCACCCCAATTTTTGTCCCATGCATGTATGAAGCAATCAAGCCCTTGGCATCATGTGCAGCGAATCTTCGCAGTGTCATGTTTTCGCCAATTTTTGCAATCAGATTCTTTCGTGCATCATCAATCGAAGTACTGTCAGTATCAGAAATTGGCATGGCGCCAAGCGCATCAACATCAGCAGGGTTATTTGCAAGTACGCGTTTGGCAATATTGCTTACGAAATCCTGAAATTCCTTTTCTTTGGCAACGAAGTCAGTTTCACAATTTACTTCGACAATCGCGACGCGTTTTCCGTCATTACTTAGTTCTATTGCCAGCAAGCCTTCAGCTGCTGTTCTGCCAGCTTTTTTGTCAGCTTTAACCGCACTGGTTTTGCGCAAGTGTTCTATTGCTGCTTCGATATCACCATCTGTTTCAACCAATGCTTTTTTACATTCCATCATACCTGCGCCTGTGCTTTCACGTAATTCTTTAACTAGCGCTGCTGTAATTGCCATGATTTAAAACCTCACTTTCAATTTATCAATATGTCTTGTTGCAAAAAAAGGGGGCAATGCCCCCCTTTTATCTGGTCAGCCCATTTATTTGCTGCTTTCAGTGTCATCGGATTTCGCACTGGTTGTCTTTTTGCTTGCTGTCTTTTTCTTGGTTGTTTTCTTTTTGGTTGCAGGTGCATCATCACCGCTTGCAGCTTTCTTTTTCACTACCGTTTTCTTCTTGGTCGTTTTTTTCTTGGTTGCTGCGACGCCACCTTCATCATTAACTTCAACAAAATCGTCGTCACCACCCGCTACTTTTTGTGGTATCGATTCCTGTCCCAACAGAATTGCACGTGCCACGCCTTGCGCGTAAAGCGTTACCGCACGAATGGCGTCATCGTTACCAGGTATTACATAATCCACATTGTCAGGACTATTATTTGTATCTACTACACCGATAACAGGAATCCCCAGCTTGTTAGCTTCGCTAATAGCAATTTTTTCATGACCAACATCGATTACGAAAATTGCATCCGGCAGACCGGCCATGTCCTTGATACCACCCAGGCTGCGATCCAGTTTTTCTTTTTCGCGAGTCAGGGTAAGGACTTCTTTTTTGTTAAATTTCTTGAACGTGCCATCGGCTTCCATCGCTTCAAGTTCTTTGAGACGTCGGATTGATTGTTTTACTGTTTTAAAATTTGTCAGCATGCCACCCAACCAGCGGTGATCGACAAACGGCATACCACAGCGTTGCGCTTCTTCTCGTACAATTTTGCGCGCAGCACGTTTGGTGCCGACGAACAGGATTTTGCCACGGTTAGATGCCAGTGAGCTGATGAAATTCATCGCATCACCAAATAATGGCATTGTTTTTTCAAGGTTAATAATATGGATTTTATTGCGATCACCGAAAATAAAGGGTGCCATTTTCGGGTTCCAGAAACGGGTTTGGTGTCCAAAATGGACGCCCGCTTCCAGCATTTGACGCATGGAAACATCAGACATTGGTAGTACTCCTAAGGGTTGTGCCTCCACACATCCCATATTGCAACCCCTTTTACTATCAAGGGCACCCTGCAACATGTGTCGATGTGTGTGCGAATTTTTGGTCATTACCTGTCGAAACGGGCAAACGACCACTAAAAGTATATTTTGCGCGCGCTTTATACCATAATCAGAAAGCCAGGACAACAAATCTTTTCTATGTTATTGAAATTCTGGGAAGTTTTGTCAAAATTCTGTAGAATTCAATCTCTTAAATCAAATACTAGCGAAATCATGAGCGTCCACATCAAGTCAGGTGAAGAAATAGAGAAAATGCGTGTAGCCGGCCGTCTCGCCGCTGAAGTGCTCGAGATGATTGAAGCACATGTTCAAGCAGGCATTACTACTAACGAATTGGACTCAATATGTCACGATTTTATCGTCAATGAGCAGCAAGCGATTCCGGCTCCGCTTAATTATCATGGCTTTCCGAAATCCATATGTACTTCACTAAATCATGTCATATGTCACGGCATTCCGAATGAAAAGAGAATCAAGAATGGCGATATTATTAATATCGACATTACGGTGATAAAAGACGGCTATCATGGCGACACAAGTAAAATGTTCTTTGTAGGTGAACCATCCATACTCGCCAAACGACTCGTCACAAATGCTTATGAATGTCTAAAGCTCGGCATAGAAATGGTCAAGCCGGGCATACATCTCGGCGACATCGGTCACGCCATACAACAACATGCTGAAAAAAATAACTATTCAATCGTACGCGAGTATTGCGGTCATGGAATTGGCATCAACTTCCACGAAGAACCACAAGTCCTGCACTATGGTAAACAAAATACCGGCATGATACTTGAGCCTGGCATGACGTTTACTATTGAGCCTATGGTGAACAGTGGTAAACGACATGTCAAACTAATGAAAGATGGCTGGACAGTCGTGACAAAAGATCATTCCTTGTCTGCACAATGGGAACACACTATCCTTGTCACAACAACTGGTCACGAGGTTTTGACTTTACGTGGCGAGGAATCAATTGCATGAATGAATCCATACTGGATATTTCACTTTATAATCCAGCGCTACTCGAGTCCGCATTAAAAAACAAACAACATCCCGTACAAGCATTCAAGAAAACAATAAATGATTTTAATGTTGCATTGGCCGAGCGCTACAAAGCTGGTCGGGCTGCGACAGAACTTGTTTGTTTGCGCGCATTATTTATTGATGAGATACTTAAAATTGCCTGGCGAGAATATTTTGATTCAACTTTCGATCGGGATACCACTTTACTTGCCGTAGGTGGTTATGGTCGACGTGAATTACACCCCAACTCTGATATTGACCTGATGATTCTGGTCAGGAAGATTCATAAACGTCTAAACAGTCCAATTCAGGATTTCATTACTTTTTTATGGGATATCGGACTGGAAGTTGGTCATTCAGTGCGAACAGTAAAGGAATGCGTATCTGAAGCAAAACAGGATATAACCGTTGCAACCAACATTCAGGAATCACGATTACTCATTGGCTCCGAAAAACTTTTTGTTGCACAAAAAGACAAGTGCTCACCTAAAAATATATGGAAGAGCAATGATTTTTTTACTGCCAAACTTGCCGAGCAAGAAAAAAGGCACGAACGATATCATGACACAGCCTACAACCTTGAGCCGAACATAAAGGAAGGCCCGGGCGGGTTGCGTGATATACAAATGATTGGCTGGATAGCTAAAAGGCACTTTAACGTAGAAACACTCGCAGACCTTATCCAGCATGGATTCCTGACAGACAATGAATATAAAGCCCTGCATGAGGGGCAAGCATTTTTATGGCGAGTGCGCTTCGGCTTGCATCTTATAACCGGCCGTCGCGAAGACAGATTGTTGTTTGAGCATCAACGCGAGCTTGCCAAACAATTTGGTTATCAAGATACCGCCAAAAGACTTGCAGTAGAACAGTTTATGAAGGTTTATTACCGGACCATCATGGAACTGAGCCGTTTAAACGAAATGTTGTTGCAATTTTTTCAGGAAGAAATTCTGTTCGCAAAAGAAAGCGGCAAACCAATAGTCATTAATAATCGTTTCCAATCCAGAAAAGGCTTCCTGGAAATAAAATATGAGTCGGTATTTAAAAATTATCCGTTTGCCCTGCTCGAAATATTTTTGTTGCTTGAACAAAATCCAGACTTAAAGGGTGTGCGTGCCAATACCATTCGCGCCATCCGGAATCATCGTTACCTGATCGACGTGGAATTCCGTGAAGATTTACGCTGCAAGAGTTTGTTTATGGAAATTTTACGTCAACAACGTGGCGTAACACATGAGCTGCGCAGAATGAATCGCTACGGTATTCTCGCCAAATACATCCCGGTGTTTGGCAATATTGTTGGTCAAATGCAGCATGACTTGTTTCACGTCTACACCGTAGATGAACATACCCTGATGGTTATCAGAAATATTCGCCGATTCACAGTGCCGGATTTTTCCAGCGAATTTCCGCTGTGCAGTGACGTTATAAGAAACATTCCCAAACAGGAATTGCTGATTTTGGCCGGTCTTTTTCATGATATCGCCAAAGGTAGAGGTGGCGATCATTCAAAACTTGGTGCTGTTGATGCAAAAGAATTCTGTGATGCCCATGGCTTGAGTCGTTACGATTCAAATCTGGTAGTCTGGCTTATTGAAAATCATTTATTGATGTCATCAACCGCACAAAAACAGGATATCAGTGACCCCGATGTGGTTTTTAAATTCGCCAAAAAGCTCGGCGGACAAATATACCTTGACTACCTGTATTTATTAACTGTTGCCGATATACGCGCAACAAGCGATAACGTCTGGAACTCCTGGAAAGACACACTGCTGCGTGACTTGTATCACGCAACACGTAAACGACTACGAAAAGGACTGGAAAATCCAATCATCCAGTCTGATTATATTGAAGAAATAAAGAAAACTACCGTCGATACCTACCTCACAAATGAAACAGACAGCAAGGACCTGGAAATCATCTGGGAAAATATGGGGGATGAATATTTTTTACGCTATCAGCCTGACGAAATTTACTGGCATTACCAAAACATCAAGTCTCATAACAAGGATCCGCTGGTTATCATACGTAATTCAAAAAACAATGATATTACGGAAGTATTTGTACATAGTAAAATTTTCCCGGAATTACTGTATGTTATTACTTCAACATTGGAGCGCGCCGGGATTGATATATTTGATGCCCGCATAATCGAGTCAAACAATAAATATTCACTCGATACTTTCTTTGTGTTAAGAAGAAACAAGGAACTTCTGGACGACAAATTAGCCTCAAAAATGACTGCATTGCTAGAGTCAAATATCGCATCCAGAGTAACCACAAAGACCAGACTAAGCACACATGCACTGCCACGCCAAACCAAGCAATTCAGGCTCAATACCGCTGTCACGTTTGATGATGTGCCAGAAAAACACTACTCCATTATGCTGGTGACGGCTTTTGACAGACCTGGTTTGTTATCACGTATAGCGGAAACTTTATCACGTTATGATATTTATATACTGACTGCAAAAATCGCAACTTATGGCGAACGCGCTGAAGACATTTTTATGATCAGTGATCGTGAGGGAGAAATTATTACAAAAGAATTAAAGGAAACACTAACCGCAGAAATAATTGCGAATATTGATTCGATGTTTGCAGAGTCCGCGTGAACAGATTTTAAGCGCCATACTCGATTTTCATGAGCTCTGCGTATTCACACTGTAAATCCGCTACTACCTGTTCAGAAAAACCTAACAACTGCACATGTTTGTCAGCAACCTGAATATAGTTCTCAATCTGCCTGTCATACGCGTAGGCCATTTTATTGGCAAGGCTTAATATTACCTGATGTTTGTTTTCATCTGGCGTTAAATCTTTAACCTCTTGCTTGTTAAAGTAATTAACCAGCGATACGATACTGACTTCTGGCAGGCGTAATTTTTCCAGTATGAATCTGGTCAGCTCTGCCCGATTTGAACCGATCACCTTGAATTCTTCTTCCGACCAACGTGTGTTATTTTCCAATGCCTGTTCAATGACTGACGAATACAGTGCATCAAAATTCGTAGCCAATACTAATGCACCCATTTCTGACATGAGTGCGGTTAATTCAATATCATCTGACAAGCGTCGGAATCTTTTACGTGCTATCAGTTTTGAAGCAGTTGCCAGATTATTCGTGCGTAGCCAGATAAGCTCTTTGGCAGGATTGATCGACTCACAATATGCGCGCATCGTTGCAATCATCACTGTTGATTTAACATTATCTATGCCTAATATGCTAATCGCGTTACGAACATTAGTAACTTCGGCGTGACGTCGGTACATCGGCGAATTGGCGTACTTAAGTATTACGCCAGTCAACATGGCATCTTTCGCAATCGCACGTTCCAATTCATCAAATTGAACGTCTGTCGCATTCACAATTTCGATAACTTGCAGGCCATGCTGCGAAACGGTGGGTAATTTTAGTTTACTGTAATCAAACTCTTTGACATGTACTGCATCATGACCTTGTGTCATAAAACCTCGCAAAGTGAAAATCTGACTTTAAGTGTTCTGTATAAATTCGAGACCATTGCCATCCGGGTCTCGACAAAATATGGCCTTACGACCCGACTTGCTTCTCGTATATGTAACGGCAGACTGCTCTAAAAGATTAGCCAATTCATCAACAGAATTTATGGAAAATGCAGTATGCCGATCACGCCCTACATGTGGCGGCCTGTTAGTTACAGGATCAGGGTTTGGGAGTTTTAATAAATGAATTTGCTGCAGTCCGACCTGCAACCAGGCGCCTTCATAGCCAAGGTCAGGTCGCGGAACCAGTTCCATTCCAAGAACTTGCTGATAAAACCTTAACGACAAGGTTAAGTCCGATACAATGAGGCTCGTATGTAAAATGCTAGTTATTTTGACTCGGTCTACCATTCCGATCTTCCCGTGCAACGACAATTGCGGTAATCATGACCAGTATCCCGCCAAACCATTCGCGTAATGTCATTATTTCATTAGCCAACAAATAAGCAGAAACAGCGCCTACCACGACTTCCGACAATAATATTATTGCTGAGCGCTGAACCGGCAGATTCGTCACACCGTAAACAAGTGCAAGGGTCATGGTAACAACAAAAATGGCACCTAATGCAAATGCTGTATATATAGTATAGACACCCGTTATGTTTAGCGGAGAGTCCAATGCGATAATACTCAGTGCCGATACAATAATAACGCCAGACCAGCTGATTACCGCCTTGACTGGTACTGATATATTATTTGCCTTGCGTGTTATCACATTGGTGCTCGCAAATGCGATGCCCGCTATCAGCGCAGCCCAGTCAGAGTGCGAAGCAGGAACAGGATTACCAACTTTCTCGTCCCATAACATAATCACCACCCCCAGCAGACCTGTCAAAACAGCAGCCATGTTGAGCAGCGTTATTTTTTCGTGCAGCACCAGCCTGCCCAACAAAATAGCCCACACGGGCGAGAGATAAAACAGCAACAAAACCCTGACAACTTGTCCGTCTATCATCGCCAGAATAAACGCTGTGTTTGTAATCCCGCTCGATATGAGAATGCCAGACAGTAACCATGGCTGTTGTTTGAGTTCGGGTAAACGTTTTCTCAATAACGGAATAAAGGCTACGAGCGTACCTGAATAAATAAAAAATGTTGACCACAATCCATTCATTCCCAGTTCTGAAAAATACCGCAATGGATACCAGATCAAGCCCCACATGGCGGCGGTATACAGCAGACAAAATACTGCAAAATTCTGTTCTTTATAGGAAGGTATGTTCATTTATCGTATAATACGTTTTTCGAAACAAAGATGTAATAGAAAATGAACCCGGATTTATTGAAGCTTCAAGCCTACCCCTTTGAACGCTTGCGTGATCTTAAAGCTGGAATTACACCCTCCTGCAGTTCACCACATATTGCATTATCTATTGGTGAACCGAAACATGCGGCACCGAACTTTATTTTTAATGAACTGGCGAACCATAAAGCCGGCTTGTCGAGTTACCCGCTGACGAAAGGTTTGCCGATATTACGGGAGACTATCAGTGCCTGGTTGACACGCCGTTTTCAACTCGACAATGCACCACTCGATCCGGAAATGCAAATACTACCGGTTAATGGAACACGAGAAGCGTTATTTGCCTTTGCGCAGGCGGTCGTTGATCGTCAATCGAATCCGGTTGTAATGATGCCGAACCCATTTTATCAAATTTATGAAGGTGCCACATTACTGGCAGGTGCCGAACCCTACTTTCTGAATACGACGGAAGCGACACACTATAAACCGGATTTTACAAGCGTACCGGATGATATCTGGCAACGCTGTCAACTGTTATATATTTGTACACCCGGCAACCCTTCCGGCGCAGTATTCAGCCAGCAAGAACTGATTGAACTCATCAGGCTTGCGGAAAAGCATGATTTTATCATTGCATCTGACGAATGTTATTCAGAAATATATTTTAATGAATCCACACCGCCGTGTGGTCTGTTGCAGGCTGCGGATGCCTGTGGGCATACCAGCTACAAAAAGTGTGTTGTATTTCACAGTCTTTCCAAACGCTCCAATGTACCTGGCTTACGCTCCGGTTTTATCGCGGGTGACCAGGATGTAATTCAGCATTTCTTGCGTTATCGCACCTATCATGGTTGCGCAATGTCAGAACACCATCAATATGCAAGCTGCGCGGCCTGGAATGACGAGCAACACGTACGTGACAATCGGGAGCTCTACAAAAATAAATTTCAGTTAGCATTGTCTGTACTGCAACCTGTTACAGATGTTCGTATGCCGGATGCCAGCTTCTATCTGTGGCTGAAAACCCCGATAGATGATGCAACATTTACCCGGGAATTGTATGCGCAACAGAATGTTACTGTACTGCCAGGGCAATATTTGTCACGACCTGCACATGGTATAAACCCTGGTAAAAACCATGTAAGACTGGCGCTGGTCGCAAATGAACCAGAATGCCTTGATGCGATTAATCGTATACGTCAATACATCGCGACAATTTAAACACCAATACTGATTCTACTTGATGTATAATACGTGCCCAGAGTATTGCACCAAGGCTGGAGATAGAAATGAACGACATTCAAGACATTATTAACAATGCCTTTGAAAACCGCGCTGAAATTACCCCGAATAATGTCGATACCATCGTGATCGAGGCTGTTAATGAAGCAATACATATGCTTGACAGCGGCGAAGCGCGAGTCGCAGAACAACAAAATGGTAGCTGGGTTGTCAATGAGTGGCTGAAAAAAGCGGTATTACTCTCGTTTCGAATTGAAGACAACACCTTTATGAAAGGCGGGTTTACCAACTACTTTGACAAAGTTCCACCAAAATATGCCGACATGAATTCACGTGAATTTCGTGCACAGGGCGTAAGGGTTGTCCCACCGGCAACAGTTCGCAAAGGCGCTTACATTGCGCCAAGTGTCGTTTTAATGCCGTCGTATGTGAACATTGGCGCTTATGTGGACAAAGGCACCATGGTCGATACGTGGGCTACCGTTGGCTCCTGCGCACAAATCGGCAAGAACGTGCACTTATCTGGCGGAGTAGGAATTGGCGGTGTACTTGAGCCACTACAAGCAGCACCGACAATTATTGAAGATGACTGCTTTATTGGCGCGCGATCAGAAGTTGTTGAAGGCGTGATTGTCGAAAAAGGTTCTGTTATTTCGATGGGTGTATACATAGGTATGAGCACCAAAATTTTTAATCGCCAGACAGGCGAAGTCACATACGGGCGCATACCTGCGGGTTCAGTTGTTGTGTCAGGTAATCTGCCATCAAGTGACGGCAAATACAGCCTTTACTGTGCAGTCATCGTGAAGCAAGTCGATGAAAAAACCCGCAGCAAAGTGGGAATCAATGAGTTATTACGGGATATTTAAATGACAACAGTATTTGGAATTGAAAGTTGCGACACAGTTAAACGTGCCAGACAATGGTTTGAAAAAAATGAGCTTGAATATAGCTTCCATGATTTTCGTGATGATGGCATAACAGAGGAACAGCTCAGTGAATGGGTGAAAGAATTGGGTTGGGAAACGCTGCTCAATCGTCGCAGTACTACCTGGCGAAACTTGCCAGACAAACAAAAAATAAATCTGGATGAAACAAAGGCAATTTCTATCATGAAAAAACAGCCTACTATCATCAAACGCCCGGTAATCGAACACGACGGACGAGTGCATGCGGGATTCAGTGAAGCCTATTTCAAGCACTTATTCAAGATTTAACCACTCTCTTTATGTCAGAAACGCTAGAGCTAGCAAAAATTCTTATAAGCCGTCGTTCTGTAACACCCTCTGATGCCGGTTGCCAACAATTAATATGCGAACGACTCGCATCCTGTGGGTTCGTTGCACGAAATCTTCCATTTGACGATGTAGAAAACCTCTGGATTTCCAAAGGCAACTCAAAACCGTTATTCGTTTTTGCCGGACACACCGATGTGGTTCCAACCGGCCCAGAAGACAAATGGAAAACGCCGCCTTTCACGCCTACGATTAAAGATAACATGCTGCATGGTCGTGGCGCTGCTGATATGAAAGGTTCCATAGCTGCGATGATCACTGCAATCGAACGCTTTGTAACAAATCATCCGGGCCATACCGGTAGTATTGCGATGTTAATTACTTCAGACGAAGAAGGCCCTGCAATAAACGGCACCGTAAAAGTGATCGAAACGCTCGTCAGTGAAAAGGTCACTATTGACTGGTGCCTTGTTGGTGAACCTTCCAGCACAAAACAGGTGGGTGACGTCATCAAAAATGGACGCCGTGGTTCCCTTGGTGGTGAATTAATTATATACGGCAAACAAGGTCATGTGGCCTATCCTCACCTTGCCGCTAATCCAATTCATCTCGCTGCTGCTGCCATTCAGGAATTGTGTGACACCAAATGGGATGATGGTAACGAGTACTTCCCTCCCACCACTTTTCAAATCAGTAATTATAATGCTGGCACTGGCGCAACAAATGTTATTCCGGGTGAAATAAACATTCAGTTTAATTTTCGCTTTTCAACTGCCAGCACCGAAGAAAGCTTGCGACAGCGATGTCACGCAATTCTTGACAGACACAATTTGAACTACAAGCTGAACTGGAATTTGTCTGGACACCCGTTTCTGACTGAAAAAGGCGAACTTGTTAATGCGATTACAACGGCAATAAAAAAAGTCGTCAATATTGATACAGAACTTTCTACTGCAGGTGGCACATCAGATGGCCGTTTTATTGCGCCAACTGGCGCACAGGTTGTTGAGCTTGGGCCGTTAAACGCTACCATTCACCAGATAGATGAGCATGTAAGCATTCACGATCTGGATCAATTGTCAGAAATTTATGAGAATGTATTGATTAATTTGTTAACGACTACCTGATTGTTTAAGTAGAATTTACTACTGGCTTGATTCTTTGATAATTCGTATGACATCCTGCTCAAGTTCGGTTGCCACTCTATTCGCCTGACTGTTTTTACTAACCTGACTGGGCCGAATAAACAGCACCCTGGTAAGACCTTCCTTTTGTATCATTGTGATATGCAATGGACATAGCGCCATCATGTCAGGATCATAATTACTAACCTGATTGGCATACCACCCATTACAAAAAACCATGCTGCGAATTTCTTGCAGCTTGTTTTTGTTGTAATCTTTTCCCCAACGCTTGGCAAAATGTGCCAGATTTCTTCCTATATTCGGTTCGAAAATAATAAAATAACCATTATTCTCCAACATGGTAAAAAGCCTTTTGTACACTTCTGCCAGTGGCTTACTAACTTTTTGCACAAACACCATTGGTTCTTCCGTCTTAACAACTGATGGATTACCCGGAACGGTCTGTCCGAAAACCTGTGTTTGTGAAGTGCCGGAAGTATTATTAGTTGTTTCTTCAGCCTGAAGTGGCAGGCTTGGCATGCCGAGCAAGAATAAGGCCATGTACGAGCTTGTAGCAATTTTTACCATTTTTTAACCTGTAACCTGATTTCTTATATATACAGGCTGCGCCTGCCCGGATAGTAGGACATCTTCATATGAATTTAGTTGCAGCGCCAATAACGCAAAATGTTTGGCATCTGCATACGCTATCACAGAATCATGAATATCAACTCGCATGGAATGTGCCAGGAGCTCATTCTTGTATTGAGTGGCGCCGTTTCCTGTCGCAACCCAATTTCTGGGTTCAGGTTCGATAACATTGTGTACCGAACCAACCTGTTCGTTGCTCATTCGACTAATCTTGCTGTCCATACACTGGTAAAATGCATAATAGATCTCATTTTTACGTGCATCCAGGGCGCAAAAAATATATTCATCATTACTGACAAGATACTGTTGATACGCAAGTGCATCAAGTGCTGAAACTGGCAAAACCCCGACGCCGCTTGCATAAGACAAGCCCTGTACGACACTGGCTGTGAGACGAACACCGGTAAATGAACCTGGACCACGATTGAACACAAGCGCGTCCAAATCTGTTAATGCGATATGATTTTGCGTGAGCAACGTATCTACCATCGGCAGGAGTAATTGCGTTTGCTTGCGGGGAGCGAGCTCATGTAGTGAAGTAATTTTTTCATTGCAGATTAACGCAACAGAACAAGATTCATTTCCTGCATCGAGGGCAATAATGTTCAATACGGAATCCATGCCAGCATTTCAGCTAATTGAATTGTAATCATACAAACGAGCAGTGGAAAGAGAATTTAGAATATATTTAACCGACGACTGAATTGCGGTTGGGATTTATCGTTATTTTTATCGTTCAGGAGGTTGTGGTTATCATTCGCATCAAATGGAATATCGCTCATACCTACTGTGGCTGCGTCGTGCAGAGCAGAAATAGCTTCTGATGGAATTAACTCTAACATTGACCTCGAGAGCACATCAGTCTCGCTATAGCTTACAGAACTATCATCTGAATCAATAAAGTGGAATTCATTTTCACCAATTCTCAATATGTCTTCATGTTCCAGTGCGTGAGTCTCGACTTTTCTGCTATTAATGTACGTCGAATTGGTGCTTTTTAAATCATAAAGCACGAAATCAAAGTCGTTCGTCATGGAAACTGAATTGGGGATAATTTCAATAACTGCATGATATTTACTTACGAATGAATCGCTAATACAAATATCATTTTCAATCGAACGCCCGATACTGATAACCTGTTTATCAAGCGAAAATTTTACGCCAGGAACGCCATTTGCGTATTGAATCAGCACAGCCATGTTCTCACTCCGTTTATACTATTATTTTATTATCTTAGAATTATCAGCCACTATTATATTGAAGCTTTATCAGGCTTTTGTGTCGTTAGTTTTAACATAAATTGATGAAAGTTTGAAATAAACTTTTTATCAGACAATATTACTATAATATTCAAGGTTTTATAATTATTAGTTAATGTTAATTATTATCCAGGTTCAGGCTTTCAAGAAACCGTATTGCATCATTTTCATCGGTAATAATAGGCATTGCAGGCAAGGATGACAGGATGATTTTTCCATACGGTTTACTCAGCAGACGTGGATCACATACCATGATGACGCCTTTGTCGGATATGTCGCGTATAAGTCTGCCCACACCTTGCCGCAACATAATTATTGCCTGTGGTAGCTGTGAGACGCGAAAGGCATTGGCTCCTGATGCATTGAGTGCTGATATTCTTGCCTGTGTTAGCGGGTCTTGTGGCGAGGCAAATGGCAGCTTGTCGATAATAACACAGGACAAGGCAGCACCTTTTACATCTACACCCTCCCAAAAACTGCTCGTTCCGAGCAAAACGCCATGCCCATCCTCGCGGAACTTATTCAGTAGCTCATCACGTGGCGCTGAACCTTGCACATAAAGATTATAGTCAAGCTGTGATTCTAATTGAATTTTTGCCTGTTCCAATGCACGATAACTGGTAAATAAAAAGAAAGTTCGACCTTGCGCTGCCTTTATAACGGGTATTGCCTTGATCAGAACTTTATTTAAATATTGAAATGTGTTCGGTTCTTCAGAAATTTTTGGTAAATATAATCTTGCATTATTTCGAAAATCAAACGGACTTTCCAGCAAGCTGTCTTCGGTATCGCGTAACCCAAGCCGGTTTTTAAAATAACTAAACCGATGATTGACAGACAATGTAGCCGATGTAAATACCCATGCAGCGGATGTCGCACTCATTCGCTCATAAAATTCATCACCGATGTCAATTGGTGTTAAATGAATTGAAATGCTTTTTTTATGTGTTTCAAACCAATGAATATATTCGTCATCTGCTTTTTGGGTCAAGGTTTCAAAACGGGACATATAATCACGACTTCGAGACAAACAGTTAGCCAATATTTTGCTTCGCTTTGCCAGTTCTTCCAGCTCGTCGCACAGCACTGGCAGCGAGTCATTAATAACATTTGTTATCTCGGACAAATCTTTATTGTCGACAACTTCAGTCCATGCACCACGTTTCAGTTCGTTTCCGAATACGAGCCTGAATTTTTTTATATCCTCGAGCAGTTCATCGCATTGCTCAATCAGTGAGCCTGATTCATTTATTTCTTCCAGGTAGGCAGACTTTATATCCGTCAAAAGATCCAGCAGCTGGTTGCTGCTCATGCTTACGCCAAAGAAATTGCTCGCAATATCAGGTAGCTGGTGTGCTTCATCAATAATATAGGCATCTGCAGTTGGCAGGAGTTCTGCGTAATCTGTATCACGCAAGGTCATGTCTGATAACAACAAATGATGATTAATAACGATCACATCAGCAGTTTGCGCCTCGCGGCGTGCTTTATAAACAAAACAGCCATCATAATGTTCACAATCCTGACCGAGACAATTCTCGTTTGTTGATGTAACTTCGAACCAGACCGGATCATCCTCCGGTATATTTATAAACTCTGCAGTTTCGCCTGATTTTGTCTGCCCGACCCATAAAGCAAGGTTTGCGATATTTTTTGCTGTCTGTGCTGAATGCAAATTTGACTGTGCCTGCTCAAGCCTGTGAAGACAAATATAATTTTTTCGGCCTTTTAATAAGGTTGCTTGCACGGGAATACGCAGTGTTTTTTGTACAACGGGCAAGTCCCGTTTAAAAAGTTGATCCTGCAGATTTTTCGTCCCGGTTGAAATTATTATTTTCTGTCCGGACAATATGGCCGGAACCAGATAGGCGAACGTTTTACCAACACCCGTGCCCGCTTCAGCAAGTAATACTGTGTCATGTTGAATGCAATGGAAAACCGCATCCGCCATTTCTTGTTGTTGACTGCGCGGTTGAAATTTACTGACCGTCTTTTTGAACGGACCATTTTCGCTCAGCAGTTCTGCCGGTGATTCAAGTAATGAGGATGTCACGACAGGTATCTAATCGCCACCGATAATTTTTCTGGACATAAGCTGAGCGGCTTGTGCGCCTTTTAAATCACCCAGTTGATATTTTGCATGTGCCAGAATTCGCCAGTTGTCACTTTTTAATTTTTTATCTGACGTCAATTGATTGGATTTGAGTGCATAATTAATTGCTTCCCGGTATTTTGTCTGCTGAAGTGACAGCTTGCCAAGATAATGCCAAAGTGTTGCGTTGCGCGGCTCAATTCGAATTGCACGTTCAATGTCGGCGCGCGCCTGGGGAATGTCACCGTTTCGTGATGCGTCTCTCGCTTTGGCAATCAAGGACATCACCGGTTTGCTTGTTTCAGTTGACGGAACAATGATGACTGACTCCGGCAAGTCAGGTTCTGTTGATAATTTATCCTGCACACTACAACCGGAGATAACTATACTCAGGAAAAATAATTTTGTTATAAGTAAATAATTTATGCTGCGAAAACTCATGTGCATTCTATATAACTCAGTTAGCTGGACAATCATCTAGTTTTGTCACGGTTACATTTGAATCTATCATCAATGATATGGCATTGCCGCATCCTGCAGGTACAGAACGGCCAGAGGCAAAATCAAGCCGGTATTCTACAATGCCCTCGTCTGCTTGCAAACTCAATGGTTCCGTTTTTATTTTTTTAAAAACATCGACCCATATTTTTAGTGCGCCCGATGAACCGGTCAATCCAATAGATCGGTTTTTATCCGCGCCCATCCAGACGACGCCGAGATGCCTGCCACTAAAGCCGGCAAACCAGCTATCACGAAGATCGTTTGTTGTTCCGGTTTTTCCTGCGGCATTTAAATCGGGTAATTGCCTTGCAATAAGTGACGCTGTACCGATTTTGGCGTTGGCTTGTAGTATAGAATTAATTTGCATTACATTTGTTGCGTTTAACGTTTGTGTAACCTTTACCGGAAAACGACTCAAAACTGTACCATCGGCAGTCATTACTGCACGGATAGATTGCAATGGTGTTTGAAAACCGGTGGCAGCCAGTGTCTGGTACATTTTCGCTACTTCTATTGGTGTCAGCTCAAGCGACCCAAGCAATATTGATGGATAAGCTGGAATGTTCCGTTCGACGCCAAGTCGATTTAGCGTATCAGAAATCTTGTCAAAACCAACATCCAGACCAAGCCGTACCGTTGCCAGATTAAATGACTTTATTAATGAGTAATAAAATGGCACTTCACCATGTTCTTTCAGATCATAATTGTCAGGTTGCCATATTGTTTTATCCTGTCCACGCAGACGGATGGTCTTGTCATCCAGCGTTGATAACAGATTATATTTACCACTTCGCAACGCAGCCAGGTAGATGCCTGGTTTAATCAGTGATCCAATCGGGCGTTTTGCGTCGATTGCCCGATTAAACCCGGCAAAGGTTGCATGTCGACCACCTGTCAAGGCAAGTATTTCACCTGTGCTGGTATCAGAAATGATTGCTGCTACCTGTAATGGATCAGTCTTGCTATCATGACTTTTTAAAATTCTTAATTGTCGTTTCACTGACTCAACAAGTGAATGTTGTATCAACGGATCCATACTGCTGAATATTTTCAGGCCTTCCGATGTCAAATCCTGCAGACGATAATATTGCCGCAATTGTCGTTTTACCAGATTGATATAATCCGGGTTGGCAGTAACAAAACCGGGCTTGCCTTTCTGTATATTCAGTGGTTGTGCCGAAATTTTCTGAACATTTGCATGGCTGATAATATTCTGTTTTTCCAGCAACTTTAACACAAGATTACGTCGCTTCTTCAGACGCACTGATTTTTTGTTCGGGTCATAATATGAAGGCCCACGAATCAATGCGACGAGGATTACAATTTCATCGAGCTCAAGCGAGTTTATCGGTTTGTCAAAATAATACTGGCTCGCCAGTGCAAAACCATGAATGGCCCGTTGTCTGTCCTGGCCAAGATATATTTCATTTATATAGGATTCAAGAATTTCGTTTTTATCGTAATGTATCTCCAGCAACACTGACATGATTGCTTCATTAAATTTTCGCCACAATGAACGCGTATTTGTCAGAAAATAGTTTTTCACTAATTGTTGCGTTATTGTACTGCCACCCTCAACTGCTGCTCGCGCCAATAAATTACGCCACGCTGCTCGCGCTATTGCCTTGAAATCAAGGCCATGATGTGAATAAAAGTTTTTATCTTCAACTGCAACGATTGCCCGGGTTAATAATGTTGGTACTTGTTCCAGTTTTACCAGTACCCTGTCCTCATTGTGTGCAGGATAAATTCCTCCCAAAATCGCAGGTTCCATTCGGAATAAATCGATTTGTTTGTCAGTCGTCAGGCTGGTAATACTTTCAATCGACTCGGAATTGATCGTCAGCCTGATTGTTTCCGAGCCGGTTTCCACATCAGGAAAGCGAAATGGCCGGGTCACCAGCATAAATTCGTAGTCGGAATAGGTAAACGTAGCCTGTGTTTTGGGAATACCTTGTACTTGTTTATAACCAAGCAACTTTAATTCACGTAAAAACTTGTCAGCGTTAATTGGCAGCCCTGAATATAATTCCAGTGGTCGTGCATATACAGTTGCAGGTATAGCCCAGCGTTTCCCTTCAAATTCGGAACGAATAATGTAATCGAGATAACCACAATAGACGAGAAAGATAGTCAGCAAAATACCAAACCAGGTTCGGTAAAGTTTAAACCACGGCTTTACTCGTTTGTTATGAGAACGGTGACGAGTGTGACGCTTCGTTATACTGCTTTGGTTTGTTCTTGTTTTACGTGATCGTCGTTTCGGCATGGTGCGCAATTTGCTGTGTTACAGAACCCGCTATTATACGCAGATCGATACTTAAATACGTATGCCACAACACATTAAATTACTTAAACAACCAGGTGAATTGGATCAGGATGTCTGGCCTGCATGGTTTCCATGCGCTGATGTGTATCGGAACGGTTCAGCGCCGTTGTACTCAGACTGCCTTGGCGATGTTTTGGCTCAGCTGCCGGGTCTGCCTGGGTATTGTAGGTTTGCTGTAACTTGTCACGCATCATGCGCGTACGTGCTTCTTGCTGTTTATGGATGGAACGCTCAGTATCTTTCGGTGCTGACTTGATACGCTTGGCAAGCGCGGTTAATCCAGCCATGCCACGTGATGTATCTGTTGAATTGTCAGGTTTACGTGCAGGCGTACGGTCATCTGCCGACTGCTGCGGCCTGACAGGTCCCTGATTGGACATTTTTTCACCGTCGTCACCGCGTTTATTTCCCTCACGACTCGGGGATACAGCGCGCGGCATGACAGCTTGCGGAACAGCTAACAACTCCATACTGTTAATTTTAGATCACAACAGTTGGTTAATATATGTACATAACTAATATTTTCAGTTACTTGTACTTGCACATATCCACAGAGTCATTGTGAAATAACTTTAATATATTTCTATTAGTATTTGTTTTTTATCAATATTTGTCTAATATGTATGGTTAATAGCTGTTGTCAGCTCAATAATGATCTAAGCTTTCTTAATATGAATAATATTTACGCAATAAAAACTTGGTTGATCTGGAGTTCATTGACGCTGGCGTTGCTGAGTGTAGCCGGCTGTAGTTCTTCGCCAAAATCGTCCTCGAGTGCTTCGACTGCCATGGCAGCTGTCGAGCATGCACGTGCCCAAATCGGCGTTAAATATCGTTATGGTGGCGCATCACCTCGCTCCGGATTCGATTGCAGCGGACTGGTCTACTACAGCTATAAGCAGGCTGGCAAAAGATTGCCACGCTCCACGAATGGATTATATGAGGCGAGCACAAAAGTGACCAAAAACTCGCTACGTCCCGGAGATCTGGTTTTTTTCCATATCAACCGGAATAAGATTTCGCACGTTGGCATATATCTTGGCCAGAATAAATTTGTCCATGCACCATCAAAAGGCAAACAGGTTGAAATAGCCTCACTCAGAAGCCGCTACTGGACCAAACACTTTACCCGAGGCGGTAGAATTTAGCACCCTGTTATAGTCGCCGAAGCGTCAGAGTAAATGTATACTATGCTGATGAAATCCCTATAAATTTGGTAAAAAATCAGGGACCAACAGGAACAGGGCCATGTCCAACGTAAACTTGAAAATTCCAACCACGCTATACCCGGTTACACTGTGGGTTCATCCAGAAGGACGCGTCATCGGGTCATTGTTTTTACACAATGACAAGACAAAACAGGCCGAGGATGTCCTGAGCCTGGTTAATCAACCGGAGCAATTTCTGGTTTTCAAATGCGAAACACCGAATGAATTACGTTTCTACAATCGTAGCTCAATTATACGCATGGAGTATGCCGAAGAATCCGGCGATTCTCCCAACGACAAAACCCTGGAATGTCAGTTACACATGATGGATGGTTCGCTGATTACGGGCATCATCCGGGAATCCTTGCCTGCTGATCATTCACGTTTGTATGACTATTTAAACCTTGCCGAAAACCGCTTTGTAAAAATACATACTGACAGTCAGGAAGTTATTCTGATAAATAAAGCATACATCAACCAGGTAACAATCCCTGATAATTAAAACACAAATAACAAGGCATGGGTGTTAACAAGCGTACCGGGTTTAATGGGGTGGATATTTTTAGATGAGTTTGTTAAGCGGGTTAAAAACAAATAAAGCAATAAGTTTGCTGTTAAACAGCTCTGCGCCGAATTCACAGGAAGCCAAGGATGCAATCACCAAACTTAAAGACGTCGGCGCACCTGCCATTCCCAAACTGATTGATGCGCTGGCAAATCTTCAGCCGCACTCAACAATTGAAAATCTGCTACTCAGCATGTTAACCGATAAAACCCTGCCGCTGTATATTAATGGCCTTACTGCTGACAACAAGCACATTGTGGCGAGTTTGTTGCGCATACTGGCACGTTCCGAGAGTTATGACGCAAACAGATTGTATGATCTCTTTGAAGATCCGGATATTCCCAAGAATGTTCTGGTACAAATACTTATTGCACAAAAGCACAGACTGAACGCCAGCACTTTGATGGCGATACTGGGTCGTGTCGACAAAAGTATGCATCAATTAATTTTAAAAGTTGTCAATGAAATTGCGACTGAAAAAATTGTACCGGATTTGCTTCGTTATACAAATAGTAATGATCCATTAATCAGAATATATGTCTCAATGATTCTGGCCAAATTCAGCTTGCCGGAAGTACGCGATGCACTGCTGAAACTGTTACGTGACCCGAACAAAAAAGTTCGACAAACCGCACTGGAAAGTCTTGGTCATATGGAAATTCCGGTACCGGCAAAACCGTTATGTCAATTATTAAAAGATCCGGATTTAACCGTTCAAACCAAGGCAATTGAAGCCATTATTCGCCTGAATGATCCCAATACGATTCAATATTTAATTGATATTTTACAGGATGATTCGGAGTATGTTCGACGTGCTGCAGTAGAAGTATTAAATGAAGTCGGTGATGCCAGCGCGATCAAGGATTTATTGAATGTTTTGCGTGATAAAGACTGGTGGATACGCGTACGCGCAGCCGATGCTCTGGGCAGTATTGGCGGTCCACGCGTCATCGATGCGGTACTCGAGCTCATCAAGGACGAAGATGAATTTTTGCGACGCACAGCAGTTGAAATATTAAATTCGATCAAGGATGAAAGAGCATTCAATCATCTTGTTACCGCGCTGGAAGATGCCGACTGGTGGGTGCGCGAACGTGCCGCTGACGCACTGGCTAACTTGCAAGACAAGCGTGCAACCGAACCTTTACTGAAATTACTCAATCGCGATGAAGCTGAAACTGCCGAAGTTGCCGTCAAGGCGCTGGCACAACTTAAAGATCCGCTCTCTATACAGCCATTGATCTCGAAACTTGCTGATTGTGATGATCACATCAAAAAAGCCATCATCGATGCCTTATCAGAAATAGTCGACAAGGAACACAAGAAACAGGTCGAGGATGCCATCACAAGTATAATGAACCATGCTGATCCATCACTGCGCGATGCTGCAACGCTAGCCATGAATACCATGACAGCCCGCATGGAGGATCGTACATCTACCACCAGTCTCGATGCACATTCCACGCTTGCCACTTCAGTCGACACTTCGAGCGGTTCACTATTAATGGAAGCAGACACGGTAAAAATTACTCCACCTTCCAGTGTGCCCGATGGCATCATCGATCCACAAAAGCTGCTGCCAGGACAGATTCTTGCCAACCGCTACCGGGTGATACGAAAAATTGGCAAGGGTGCCTTTGGTGTTGTTATTCTGGTCTCGGATGAAATGGTAAGTGAACAAATTGTTTTAAAGTTTCTGAACCCGCAAATGGCATCAGACGAGAGTGTAATAAAACGATTCGTTCACGAACTTCGCTACGCAAGAAGAATTACCCACGAAAATGTGATTCGCCTGTTCGACTTCATGACATTCGGCCAGTCGTGTGCGATATCGATGGAATACTTTGAGAGCCATTCATTTGCCTATGAATTAAAAAGCCGCAAGGATCATGATGAATCGCGCTTGCTGCGTATCTTTTCCGAGATATGTCTGGGCATCAGTGCAGCACATATGGTAAATGTAGTACATCGTGATTTAAAGCCGGCGAATATTCTGGTCAATGACAAGGATGTGGTGAAAGTCGTAGATTTCGGGCTTGCGGCAGCCGCGAGCCAGACCGAGTCTCGCATTACAAAAACCGGCGTTCTGGTCGGCACACCAACCTATATGGCACCAGAACAGGTACGCGGCAGAAAAATCGATGCAAGAACAGATATTTACAGTCTTGGGATATTGATGTACGAAGCTTTTGTTGGCAAACCGCCCTATAAAGGCGAAGATCACATGGCAACACTATTTCAGCACGTCGAAGGTAAAGCGATTTCAGCAAACCAGGCCAAGGATACAATCTCAATCGAACTGAGTAATATCATTATGCGGGCAATGCATGTCGACCCGGAAAAAAGATACCAGTCAGTTGATGATTTGCACAAAGACATACTGGAATACCTGGATAAATAACAGTGATAAATAAATGACAGTGACAAACAAATGGCACGAATAAACGCATTCCTGAAACTCGGCCGTGAGCAAGGTGCCTCTGATATACATCTTGCAGTGGGTGTACCACCACTGTTACGCATGTATGGTGAACTTACACCGATCAAATATCGCAACATATCGGAAACAGAAATTGAAAATTTGATTCTCGAAATTCTTACTGATGAGCAACGACAACTATTCAATACCGGTAACGATTTGGATTTCTCTTATGAGAACGAAGAAGTAGGACGGTTTCGTGTCAATCTTTATCGTAAATTGTCCGGCATTGGTGCAGCCTTCCGAATCATCGCGCCGCGAATCCCGACGTTTGCTGAACTGGGGCTGCCAAATGTTATAACCCAATTTTTACATCATAATCAGGGACTGGTGCTTGTTACTGGCGCAACGGGTACAGGCAAGTCCACTACACTGGCAACGATGATTGACTGGTTAAACAAGAATCGTCGCGTCAATATCATTACCCTCGAAGATCCAATTGAATATGTACATAAAAGTGACAAGGCACTGATCATACAACGTGGTGTCGGTACACATGTTGACAGTTTTGCCGGCGGCCTTCGTGCCGCACTACGCGAAGACCCGGATGTGATATTGGTTGGTGAGTTACGCGATCCTGAAACAATCAGCATGGCAATGACCGCAGCTGAAACCGGGCATCTCGTGCTGGGTACATTACATACCACCTCGGCGGTCAAGACAATTGACAGGATTATCGATGCCATGCCCACAGAGCAGAAAGCACTCGCAGCAACTTTTCTGGCACAACATTTAAAAGGTGTTGTCAGCCAGAAACTTTTACGTACTGCCGATGGTCGTGGTCGTAAAGCAATTCTTGAAATAATGTTCACAACCAATGCGATTGCCAATCTTATTCTGTCAGGCCGCGTACATCAAATCCCTTCTGCATTGCAAACTGGCCGTGAACTGGGCATGCAGTTAATGGATCAGGCATTACTGGATGCGGTGCAGCATAAAATTATTGATCCGGATGATGCCTATGTGCATGCATCAGATCGAAAATTATTCCAGCGTTTCGTGACGGATCCGGATTTGTTACCACAAATCAATCTGGCAGTTTCATAACTCATGAGTCGTGTAGATGCCTTTCTCGAACTGGTAGTCAAACAGAATGGCTCCGATTTGCATCTGGTCGCCAGTAACCCACCCCGCATTCGCCTGATGGGTGAAACGCAGTCAATAAAATATCGTAATCTTACCGAATCTGAAACACGCGATTTTTTATATGAAATAATGAATGACGATTTGCGTGAGCAGCTGGAAAAAAACGGTAACGTGGATTTTTCTTATGAAATAGCCAATTTGTCACGCTTTCGTGTCAACGTATTCAAACATCTATCAGGTCTCGGCGGCGTATTCCGCGCCATTCCAGCGCGTGTAGCATCACTACAGGATCTTGGCCTGCCCCCTATTCTGAAAAACCTGGCTCGACAACGTAAAGGACTTATTTTGGTTACCGGTCCTACCGGTTCAGGTAAATCGACCACACTTGCAGCGATGGTAGATTTTGTAAATACCGAGCGCAAAGGTCATATCATTACAATAGAAGATCCGATTGAATACATTCATGCCAACAAGTCCAGCCTCATAAGCCAGCGCGAAATTGGCAGTCATACAAAAACATTTGCGGATTCGCTACATTCAGCATTACGTGAAGATCCTGATGTCATTCTCGTGGGTGAAATGCGTGATCTTGAAACCATCCATCTTGCTCTGACTGCTGCTGAAATGGGCATTCTGGTCATGGCTACCTTGCATACCAGTAGTGCAGCAACAACAATCGAACGTATTGTTAATGTTTTTCCACCCGGTGAAGAACCGTATGTTCGTACCATGTTGTCAACATCTTTATGTGGTGTCATATCACAGCAATTGGTGCGTCGCGCTGACAACCGTGGCGTTGTCGCAGCGCTTGAAATCATGTTGAATAATGCCGCGATTTCCAACATTATACGTGATGGTAAACACGACCAACTTGATAATGTTATTCAAAGTGGCGCCATGCATGGCATGCAACAAATGGATACAGCATTACGGCGACTGGTAGAAGCAAAAATCATTACAGGTGATGAAGCCTATATGAATGCCAGACAAAAAGAATCATTTGAACATATGCGAGAAGACCCGGATCTGCATGCAGGTATGCCGGCAGACACCAGTAATGATAAGGTCAACAACTAAAAACGTATTAATATGGCAAAACTGATTCAGACTTTGGATGGTGCGGTCATCCGTGAATTTAATATTGATAAGGATGCGATCAGTATCGGTCGTAAATACGGCAATGACATACAACTGAACGATCTCACTGTCAGCGGACGTCATGCCGTGATCAATACCACCAAGGAAAATGTATTTGTTGATGACCTGGGCAGCACAAATGGCTGTTTGTTAAATGGTAGCCGTATAGCACGCGCCAAACTTTCGCATGGCGATGTATTGCAAATCGGCAGTTACCAGTTCACCTATTTCACAGAAGATGAACAGGTATATGAACCTACAATGTTTTTGCAGGCCGAACTGGATGACACGAAAATCATTTCGACCAATCCTAAATCTACATTATCAAATAGCGGTGACAAACTGGGTGCAGTGCATGTATTAAATGGTCCACTCAAGGGCAAGCAACTTGAGCTGTTAAAACCTTTTAACACGCTTGGATTTAATGGCGCAAAGCTGGCAATGATTTCGCGTAACGCGTCCAACTATACAATCGCGGCTATCAAAACAAACAAGGCCAACACAAATACACCTGAACCTACAGTGAATGGTAATTTAATAAGCCAGACAGGTGATGTGCTTCGAGAAAATGATATAATTGAACTGGCCAGAGTACAGATGAAATTTATCTACCTTGACTAGTTAATTTCGAATTAAAAATCAGCTCTATTGTTTCTCTGCACGCATTGCAATAGCAATAATGGCGGGGATAGTGATTAGCGTTACCAGGGTTGCAAATATTAGTCCCCATGAAAGCGACAACGCCATGGGTGAGACAAAGGGATCCATGCCACCCCACCCATACGCTGTTGGCAGTAATCCCACTACTGTTGTCATGGCAGTTAACAACACCGCGCGAATCCGTCGCCGTCCTGCCAGAATAATCGCCTCTCTCACTTGCATACCTTTTTGTACAGCGCGTTGAATAAAGACAAGCAGGATAAGTGAGTTATTAACAACCACGCCCGTTAAGGCGACCATGCCGAGCATACTGAAAAATGATAATGGCATCGGCTTCCAGAAAATATCGTGCAAATAAAAACTTACAATGATACCGACTGCACCGAATGGTATAGCCAACATCACCGCAAGTGGGTAGCCAAGATTATTAAATTGAATTGATAAAATAAAGAAAATACCAATCAGTGCAAAACCGAAAGCAATCGCCAAATCACGCATGGATTCCTGGTTCTTCTCATTTTCTCCACCGTATTTTATTTTTACATTTTTCTTGTCATCCGCAAGCCAGATTTCTTCATCACTGGCAACACGACTGTTAATTTCAGAACTGGTCAGTAACTTTGGATTGACGTTTGCCAGCACCCGGATAACACGCAAACCTTCTGCATGGCGTACGGCAGAATAACCGCGCGTTTCAACAATGGTAGCAATCTTGTTAAGCGGAATCAGACCGCCACGATTATTCGGTATCAACACGTTTTTAATATAGTTCAGGTTCTCACTGCGGTTGTCCGGGTAACGTATTGTCACGTCAATTTCTTCGTCACCACGCCGTATAGTGGAAACAATCAGGCCGCTGCCGATAGCGCGAATGTGTCGTGATACTGTAACAAGATCAATCCCTGCATAGATTGCTTTTTGTCTGTCCAGTACAATATTGTATTCCTTGTCGCCGCCCTGAATATCACTTTCTATGGTCTCTACACCCTTGACTGTTTGCAAATAATTCAGCAAGCGATTGGCAACGCGCTCGCTGGTTGCATTTTTATCTGCGATAATTTCTACCTGTAATTCCCTGCCTGTCGGAGGGCCGGGTTTTAACGGCTGTAGTGCAAAGATCGTATCCTTGAATTTTTCCCGCACTTTATCCAGCGCATATCTAACTTCGTCAGTCGCGTTATGATTTGGCCGCAATACTGTCGCAATATAAACGATGCGTAGCTGTGCATAACGGGAACCACGTTGTATCAAGGCATCACCATTGTCGATTGCTGTTTTGCCGGTTTCTATTAATATGGTTTCGAGCTTGTCTTCGGATAAGTCGGTTTTTAAACTTGCATACACCTTGTGCATTTTTGTTTGCATTTCTTTGAGGCTAATACCTTCATCTGCTGTGGCACGAATAATAAACTGTTCAACGCCTTCTGAAGGGAACAGTTCAAAGCGCATTTTTGTCGCCGCCAGACCAATACTACCGAACAAAATAATGAGTGATAATGTTGTTGTCAAAATACGATGATCGACCGCCCTGGTGATCACGCCACCGTAGAAATCTTCCAGTTTGACCAGCCATGCGCGTTCTTTTGGGTGCTTGTTCTTGTTTGTAAAATGTGCGACATGGTTTGGTAATATCAGAAATGACTCCAGCAGCGAAAACAATAATAATGTTATAACCACTACGGGTATTGAATATATAAATTTACCGATTGTTCCACCCATAAAAAACATGGGTATAAATGCGGCTACGGTAGTCAATACCGTTGCCGTTACCGGGCCGAGTAATTCATAGGCACCAACAACAGCAGCCTGTAGTGGTGGCATGCGCTGCTCCATATGATAGGTAATATTCTCGCCAACAATAATTGCATCATCGACCAGCATACCGAGCACCATAATAAAACCAAGCATGGAGACAAGATTCAAAGTAATTCCCAGGCTGTAAATTACGAAGAGCCCGATTAAAAATACGATGGGTAATCCCATGGTCGTGGTCAGCGCGACAGAAGGACGCAGAAAAAGTATCAGACACATAAAGACCATCACAAGCCCGAAGATAGCATTATTGGTTAATACACCAAGACGTAACTTGGCAAAACGCGAAAAATCCTGATACAGGCTGATTTTTACATCGGCGCCGTGTTTGCCCTGCACTGTTTTTAAATACTCTTTTACGCGTGCAACGGTATCAATAATATCTGCGCTTGGATGCTTCATTACCATCATATTCAGGGCAGGCTTGTCGCCAATATCATAATATTCCGTTGCCTTTTCCAGCTCTTCGGTAACGTTGGCAATATCCTTAAGTCGCACAACATTGCCGGTGTCGTTTGCACGTAACACAAGGTTTTCAGCATCGGCGACACTTTTAAACTGTCCACTAATGCGCAGCGTACGTTGGCCATCAGGCGTTTCAATATCTCCGCCCGGCGCGTCAATGTTCCATGTCTTCAACACCCTGTCCACATCACCAATTGACAGATGTTGCTTGCTTAATTTATCCGGTATGACTTCTACCCGTAACTCAACCTTACGACTGCCTTGTAACTGAATCTTCGCCACACCTTCGATTGCGAGCAGATCATCCGCAATATCATCACCCAGCCGCTTGACAGCCAATTGGCTGCGTGAAGCAGATAATGCCAACTGAACGATCGGAAAGATGCGTCCATCGATCTCCAATACCAGCGGTTTATCAGGCAGATCGTCAGGCAAATCGATTCGATCTATGGCCAGCTGAATATCGCTGACAATGCGGCTGCGACTTCTGCTGTCCGGATCAAGTTCAAGTGAGACAGTACCCGTCGAAGGAAAAGCAACCGAGTTCATTTTGTCAATGCCATCCAGCGATTTCAGTTCCTGCTCGATGGGCGTATTGATTAATTTTTCAATTTCCTCAGGTGAAGCACCCGGATAGATTGTCGAAATTACAATTTTATCCAGATTAACATTCGGGAAGTGTTCACGATTGATATTTAAAACCGTATACACTCCCAACACCAGAATAAAAACAGAAATCAGATTAATGACCAGGGCTCGTTCGACAAAGAATTGAATAACACTTTTCATACGGCTATTTGCTGCTTTCCTGTGTGGTATTGCCCCAGAAGGTACCTGATTTTAGCGCCAGATTGATTGATTTATTGGTTAATTCCAGACTCTTTTGTTTTACAGCCAAATCCGCATTTAATAAATCTGTCTCGAACTGGATAATTTGATTGGTGTCTGTTCTGCCAATTTTAAATCGGCGATGCGCATCTTTTAGTTTCGCCTTTTCGACTGCCTGGCGTTTTAGCTGGCTGGCATGGGCCTTTAACCCGGATTTAATTTCTGCTGTCATCGTGTAGATTTCATATTCAAGATCATGTTTGGCAAGTTCTATTGATTTCAATAACCGGCTACGTTCAATCTGTGCCTGCAATCTTTCTGCATCAAAACCGGTTTTATCGAGTGTATTTTGATATTCAACTTTCGCCTCGCCGACCGTATCGGTTTCATCAACACCACCCGCAGCAGAATTACCACTACGATTTCGCGCACCAATTGACAGGACAACATCGAGCTTGTCTTTCTTTTTATCCCGAATCAGTTCCAGTTCCGACTCTGTCAGCTCGTATTGCGATGCAAGTTTTTTCAGCTCATGGTTATATTTAATGGCCTTGCTTATCAAGTTCTGATTATCCAGCATAATGTTATTATTTATTTCACGAATAACCGGTTCGATATTTTTATCCCATGAATAGCCAAGCAACCTGTTGAGGTTTATTTTTTGTCGTTGCTGTAATGTTTCCAACTCAAGCAAGTTAACTTCAAATAACCTGATTTGCGCTTCGGTTTGCAACAGGTCGATTTCTTCTGTTATACCGATCTCCTTGTTACGTAAAACAAATTGTCTTAACAGTTTCGCACGTGCTATCGACTCCCGGGTATTCTCGATTCGTAATTTAACATCAGCCAGGGCGAAATATATTTCGACTGCCTGTGAGGCTATCTGGTCTCGTAATGCGTTCTGGTCTATATTATTAATAGTCAAAGCCGACTCGGCTTTTTTCTGATTAAACTGGTACGCCGGATTACCATCGCCCTGTCCAAATGGCATGCGATAATCAAGTGACAGGCTTTTGGTTTTTTCCGGATTAGGGATGGCTGAACTGAACGCATATTCACTGTCCGTCTCACTGTAATTACCTGACACACTGACATTGGATCCAGACTCAAGCTGTTTACTTAACTTGCCACCTGCCGAATAAGTGTCAGTCTCGGCGCCGACAAATGACACGCCGCGCGCATAACCAACTTGCCCACTCAGCACCCAGCTCAGTTGTGCCTGTACTTTGGTATTTTCCAGTTGTGCTTTTTCAATGTTCAATCTTGCCACTTCCAGCGAGGGATAATACGAAAGGATACGGTCAACAACCTGGTGGATTGTCATTGGCTGCGCATCCGGATTTGCCAGCGTCACAGAAGGAATAACTATCAGCAGACAGTTCAGCGCAATCCATAGTTTTCTTGTAAAAATCATGTTTATGTCAATAACCCGTTTAATATCAAATCAATCTGACACTGCATATAATTATCAGAATCGAGTTGATTGGCATCATATGTTCGTAATGAGTGATCCCATATGACCAGGTAAACAAGATGCGCCATAATGACCCGCGCGGTAATGACCGGATCACAGCGCTTGAATTCGTTGCTTTGAATGCCTGCCGCGATAACGCCTGAAACAATGTCGATACTTCTGTGTACGACATTTTCAACATAATACCGAGCCAGTTCAGGAAAATTCGACGCTTCAGACATCATCAGCTTGGGCATGCCACTTAACCGGGTTTCGAACATGGTGCGCTGCCAACCTTTCAATATGGTGATTAATAGTGCCTGTTGTGTGCCAACATGTTCAGACACTTTTTGTTCTACGCGTTCAATTTCCGGCAACACTATATCGTGTACAAGGCATTTAAATATGTCTTCCTTGCTTTTAAAATATAAATAAACCGTACCTTTGGAGACACCGGCGCCTTCGGCAATATCTTCAATTTTGGTGGCGCTAAACCCCCTGTCGACAAACAAGCCTAAGGCCGCATCCAGTATTTCGCCCGGACGTGCCTCGCTGCGTCGTTGCCATTTCAGGCTTTTTGGTTGCGGCGCGACCATAAAAATTACATCAATATTAATAAATGAATAGTCATTTATTAATTATACGCGTGATATAATCGATAACAACATTTATCTTCAACGTATTATCATAATGTTAGCCAGGAAAAGAAAAACCGTAGTTTATCAGCACATTGCCTTTATAATGCGCATTGCCAACATCCGCCTGATTATATGAAAAGAACACCACGAACAGCACTGTGCCTGGCACGTCAGCCTATCCTCGACCGTGATAACACGATTGTTGCCTATGAGTTATTATTTCGAAACAGTGGCGATACAGAAGCTAACTTCACGGATGGTAGTTTGGCGACAGCACAAGTCATTAATAATCTGTTAAGTAATTTTGGTACCGAAATGCTGGTTGGCGACAAGCAGGCGTTTATCAATTTTGATTCACACATGTTGCTAAGTGATATGATTGACCTGCTACCAAAAGACAAAGTGGTGATTGAAATACTGGAAACTGTCAAGGTCACAGATAAAATCGTGGCGAAAGTTAAACAGCTGGTCGATTCAGGTTATACACTGGCCCTGGATGATTTCGTTGACCATACGGAGTTTGCCCCACTGCTGCCACTTGCCAATATTATGAAAATTGACATCTCGAATCTAACGCAGCAAGAGTTACTGTCACATGTCACGCTCGGAAAAAAACATGGCATGCAATTACTTGCTGAACGTGTTGAAACATTGGCTGAATACAACAACTGCCTCGAACTGGGGTTTACACTGTTCCAGGGCTTCTATTTCGCCAAACCGGCAAATATCGAACAACATGAAATTCCTACCGAAAATTTAAGCATTGTTAAAATCATGAACGCGGTGATGCAGGGATACCATGTCAACGAGATCGCGAAACAAATAGCAGAAAGCAGCAACATTAGAAGTAAATTATTGCGCTACATGGTCTCCTCCAGTCTTGACAACACGCTGAATGAAAACGACCTGCCCAGAGCGTTAACCATTCTGGGGTCCAGTGCACTGTACAAATGGCTCACGCTATTATTATTCTCAAGCGGGAAACTACCCAACCATACTACGCCGGCATTGTTTACCACCGCCATTTCGCGCGGCACATTAATGGAAGCGCTTGCGCGTGAAGCCGGCCATCTTGATACCAATGAATATTTTATTCTTGGTATGTTTTCACTGCTTGATGTTTTGCTTGGCACAGACTATGAACATTTATTTTCACAAATCGTTGTGCCCGACACAATTAAACAAGCGCTACTTAATAATACAGGACCATTTGTGCCATTTTTAAAAATCGCGGTCGCACTCGAAAATGACAACATGACAGAAATAGACCATTATGCTGATGAGATAAACCTGAGTAGCGAAGCGATTCTGAATGCACAAATCGCATCACTACAATCACAAAAAATATTCCAGGAATAGTCTGTATGACAAACGATTTTACCGTCATTATCCCGGCCCGTTATGCTTCGGCACGTCTGGCAAAAAAACTGTTACTCGATCTGAATGGCAAGCCAGTCTTGCAGCATACCTTTGAAAAAGCAGATACTTCTGCAGCCGGAAGTATCTATATCGCGACGGATCATGAAGAGATTGCCACATTAGCCAAATCATTTGGCGCCAACGTTATCATGACACGCGAAGACCACGCATCCGGCACAGATCGTCTTGTTGAAGCTGCGACCAAACTTGGCTTGTCGGATGATGAAATTGTCGTTAATGTTCAGGCAGACGAGCCATTAATACCGGTAGACATAATCAATAAAACTGCCGAGATATTGCAGCAAAACCCTGGCGCTGATCTGTCAACCATGGCATCACCGATTCATGACTGTGCCACGGTGTTCGACCCGCATAAAGTTAAAGTGGTTCTTAACAAAAATAACGAAGCCTTGTATTTTAGTCGTGCGCCCATCCCGTGGGATCGCGATAATTTTTCAATTGATCACAAGGCACATTCACTAAGCAACACACCCTATTATTTGCACATCGGCATCTATGGTTACCGCGTTAAGACTTTGAATGCCTTTTCAAAAATGGAACCCGCGCCTATTGAGAAGGCAGAAAACCTCGAACAGTTACGTGCCATGTGGCATGGTATGCGGATTCAGGTTGGGATTACAGAAAAAGTACCCGCGCATGGTGTGGATACCGAAGAAGATTTACAACGACTGCGAGAACAACTGGAAAAGCAAGCATAGCGTCAATGTCAAAACTCTATCCGGAAATCACCACCGAACTGACAGCCTTCATCGAACAACAAAATTTATTTTTTGTTGGCACAGCTGACAGCGATGGACGTGTCAATGTCTCACCAAAAGGTTCAGACTCACTGCGCGTACTGGACAAAAATCGTGTTGTCTGGCTGAACTTGACCGGTAGCGGCAACGAAACCGCCCCGCATATGCAAGCCAACAATCGTATTACCCTGATGTTTTGTTCATTCGACAATACTCCACTCATCCTGCGGCTTTATGGCCAGGGCAAGGTAATACATAAACATGACAGTGCGTGGTCTGAATTGGCGCACTTGTTTAAAGAACGACTCGGCATGCGCCAGATTCTGGATATCCATATTGATCTGGTGCAAACTTCCTGTGGTTTCCAGGTGCCCTATTACGAATACAAAGGCGAACGTGACACACTCGAAAAATGGGAACTCAAAAAAGGTGCTGATGGCGTTAAGGATTACTGGCAAGAAAAAAACAGCCTCAGCCTGGACGGCAAATCAACAGGTATATTATCCGACAAGGAAAGCTGACATGAAAACATACCACGGTCATTGTCACTGCGGTGCCATAAAATTTAAATTCACCTGCAACCCTATCGAAAAGGGGCTGCGTTGTAACTGTTCTATTTGTATCCGCAAAGGCACCGTCATGTCACCTGAAGCGGTCGCCCCGGAACATATTGAAATTGATGCCCGACCCGAAGATATCGGCTTGTATCAATTTGATACTAAAGTCGCGAAACATTTTTTTTGTAAAAACTGCGGCATCTATACACACCACGAAACGGCCAAGTTTCCCGGTAAATCACGCGTTAATCTTGGTTGTATTGACGAACTTGATCCGCTTGCATTGGAAGTGACCGTGTTTGATGGCAAGCACTTGATGTAAATTATACTGGCTCAGTATCGCATCAGGTTCCACAAAAGGTTTGCGCCACTACCTCTTCCGGCTTTGGTGGCAGTTGGTAACTTTCCTTGCCAGGCTGGCGTTGATAGGGATTTTGCAACACGGCATGCAATGCGTGAAAAACTGAAAAATCATTATAATCTTCTGCTGCGCGGATGGCTGCTTCGATTTGATGATTGCGTGGAATATAAACCGGGTTTACCGCTTGCATCTGTGTAAAACGTTCTGCATCGCTTGCTGATTCGGTTGCCAGGCGTTTACGCCACGCTATTAGCCACTCATCAAGTTGTTCTGATTTGCCAAATAACGCTCTTAACTGCTCGTCCTGGTCTGCTGCCTGCATTGAAAGTTGTGATAAGTGATAAAACGTCAGCGTAAAGTCCACCTTGTTTTCTGCCATGATATTCAGGAGTAACTCGGTCAGCGCTTTATCTTCTTCGTCTGATTGCTTATCCACATTTTCCGTCAGTCCACACTTTGCGCGCATGCCCGCAAGCCAGTGTTTTTCGTACGACTCACCGAATGTGTTCAGAATATATTTGGCGATCTCAACAGCGGCATCGGTATCTTCCGCCAGTAACGGCAATAATGATTCAGCCAGTCTTGTTAAATTCCAGAACCCGATGGCGGGTTGATTGCTATAGGCATAACGTCCATCGCGATCGATATAGCTATAGACCTGATTAAAATCAAAATCGTCCATAAATGCACAGGGGCCATAATCAATCGTCTCACCGGCAATCGACATATTGTCGGTATTCATCACACCATGTATAAAACCAATTTGCATCCACTGGGCAATTAACGCCGCCTGCCCGGTAACCACGGCCTGATAGAAAGCCACATAGGGGTTAGCAGCTGCCAATGCTTCAGGATAATTTCGCGCAATCACAAAATTGGCCAGTTTGCGAATTGATTCCACATCACCACTCGCGGCGAAAAACTGAAACGTACCCACACGAATAAAACTGTTCGCCACACGCGTAATCACACCACCCGGTAACATTTGTTCTCTGGCAACCTGCTCGCCAGTGGTCACCGCCGCCAATGCACGCGTCGTTGGTACACCCAGTTTGGCCATCGCCTCACTCACCAGATATTCTCGCAACACCGGGCCTAACGCTGCACGACCATCACCACTCCGCGAGTAATATGTCCGACCGGATCCTTTTAATTGTAAATCAACACGCTTCCCATCAGGTGTTAAAATCTCACCGAGTAAAATAGCGCGACCATCGCCAAGCTGCGGATTGTAATGCCCAAACTGGTGCCCCGCATAAGCCATCGCCAACGGCTCTGCGCCGTCGGGAATCACATTTCCGGCAAACAGCGCTGCAATATCTGCAGAATTTTGATCGTGTCCAGTGATGCCTAACGCTTCCGCCAGACTGTCATTGAATGCAATCAAACCGGGGTTCGCAACCGGTGTTGGATCAGTCTTGACGTAGAATTTATTGCCAAGACCGACAAATTGATTATCGAAGGGAATATGCAGCATGGTTATCTCTATTGATTAAACGACATTTCATTATTTCGATGTTTCCTTACACTTTGCAGGGTAACCGGGCAAGTGATACGAAATAGAATAATAAATTTTACATTATTATCAGTGCGCAAACTGCACTTTTTGCCGACTACCTGTAATATCAGGATATATTAATCCAGATGACTGATATGGAAATTAATCCGGAATTGAACCGGCTTTATCACATTCACTACCCCATATGCATTTGATGTAGAGACCATCAATTTGGTCAGATTTTTTTGAAAGTGTCATTTTCAGTAATTTACCAAACAGTATGTGTCTTTAGGCATCTGGTACCACAATACGAACCTATACTGTAGTACACCGCTACCTCTGTTGTACTAACCATATTTGTTTGAATTTGACTAGGTATAATGCAACTGCTCTATGAAGCAATGAATGTAGCCAACATTTTAAGTAACGTGTCGAAAATCTCGATATATTCTAGATTCTATCAAATAATCTATTTAACTTATTGTTTTAATTGATTATTTTTAACATGCAATAGCGCGCCTTTCGTGCACTATTTGCTGCGAAATGATAAAATGATGCATTATCAAAAAGATTAAAGCACAAATATGACAAAGACAATACATGACGTTGAAGAGCTGATTCATCTCGCACTTAACGCAAGCAAGAGAAATGATACAGACAAAAGTATTGCGTTCTTGAAACAGGCCGTTGAACAGGACCCTGATAGCGCAACAGCCTTCTTTTTATTGGGTGCGATGCACGCTGAAATCGGCATGTATGAACGAGCTGTGAAAGAGTTTTCAACAGCAATAGAAATTGATCCACTACAGCACGTCGCGCGATTTCAATTAGGGTTATTGTACATCACAATGAACAATCTTGAACAAGCCACAGCTGTATGGAAACCCCTGGATAATTTAGGTGCGGAACATCCGCTATTCCTCTTTAAATCAGGCATTATTCAATTAGCGACCAATAATTATGAGGAATGCATCGATTTACTTGAAAAAGGTATTGAGTTAAATCGTGAAAATTTACCGTTAAATAAAGATATGTCCTATCTCATAGATCAGGCCAGAGAGCAAGTATCTACATTTAACCCGTGTGGCGAGATTAATTCGGCAATAAAAAATGAACATAACCACGTATATTTATCAGCATATAAACCGGAAGATGAAAAATAAGCTGGTTTATACACATGGACAAGATCAACAGCCTGAATAATATCGTCGCAATTTTTCAAAAGCAATTATCAAAAACGCTTACCAAGAAGAAAGGCACTGCTAACCTGACGTCACCCATCGCAACACAATCGAAAGATAACAAAGTAAAACTTACTACGATCGAATTAGAAGCAACTATTAACAGAAAAATTAAAGCACTTTCAATAAACGACGAAATATCACAACTCAGAGCAAGTAAAGTGATAATAGAATCTATTCTAGCCTGGGAGTTTGGTAGCACCATAACAAATGACCCGAAATTTGAACTGCTAATTGACAACATCACAAACAGTATCAATATGGATGAGTCATTACGTAACAGCTTCGCGCAATATATAAATTCTCTACGCTAGCTAGTATACAATTGCAAGATTAGTACGTTCAGTGAATAATTTCCTGATACGAAATATCGCTGACTTATGCAGTTGAGATACACGCCCCTTAGTTAACTGAAGTAAATTGGCAATATCAGTAAACGACATTTCATAATAATAATAATACTCTACAATTTGTAGTTCGGTGTCAGGTAGCTCTTTAATTAATAATCTTAATTGGCAAGAGAGCTCGTAAATTTCATTATGATCATAATCCAGGATGGATTGATGATGCGGTGATGACCTGTCATTAAATGCATTCTCTAGCAGGTAATTGTATGCCAAATCCAGCGTGAGCTCTAATATACCATCAAATCCGACGTTATCATTTATGCTTTCAAGTGATATCGACTCTATATATTCCTTTCTCCGAACTGCAAGATGGTGTAGTTGACTATTTTTTTCACTTAACTGGCGCAGAGAATTTATTACATTGCCCTTGATTCTGTATCGGGCATACGTTTCAAACGTGCTATCTTCTATCTTTTTATAGTTTTCAATTGCCTGTAACAAACCGATTACTGCGTAATGTAGGTAGTCGTCGTAGTCCGTTTCACCGCCGATCTTTTTTCGGTAATAATATTTCGCAACAGCTTCTGCCATGTGAGCATAATATTCAAAAATTTTATTACGTAACTCGACATCCTTGTTTGCTAAATAGTCATCCCATAATTTATCGATAATATCTTCAGTTTTTGGTGAAATAACTGAACCCACTTGTTTTTGCATGTCAATTGAAGCTATTCATTAATGATTGCAATACCAAAACCCACCCGTCGATAAGCACAAACATTAACACCTTGATTGGTAGCGATATCATCATTGGCGGCACCATTATCATGCCCATGGACATTAAAATACTCGCTATTATCAGATCCACAAGAAGAAATGGTAAGAATATGACGAACCCAATTTGAAAAGCGGTTTTTAGTTCACTAAGCAAAAATCCAGAAATTAATACAAGACTACTGACATCAGCTACAGTTTCGGGCATCTCTTGTTTGTTCATATCAAGAACAGCTGCCAGATCCTGTTCGCGAGTTTGCTGAACCATAAAATCCCGTAATGGCAACATACCCTTGTCAATAGCAATTTTTGTGTCTATTTCACCCGCCATAAATGGTTGAAAGGCTTCGTTGTGTATTTTTTCAAATACGGGCGTCATATTGAACAATGTCAATATTAAAGCAAGGCTTATAAGCACCGAGTTAGGTGGCGTTTGTTGCATGCCAAACGCATGACGTAGCATTGATAGTACAATGATGATACGTGTAAAGGATGTCATTATTATGAGCAAAGACGGCGCCAGACTTAATACTGTCAAAGTTAATAGCAGTTTAAACGCGCTAGCCGTCTCTGCCTGACTACCCGTATCGGTAGTGTCTAAATTAATGCTTACGCCAGGCAATGTAAAACTTTCCGCATAGGCCAAATTTGATGTCACACATGACAGTATTATACATATCGAAAATAACGATAGCCTGACAGTACGGTACGTAATCATTATCCGGGTAATGCTCTTTTATCCAGCACAACCACAGTAGTGTCGGATTGTGCCAATATTATTTCGTTTTTATCGAATGTTGTAATATGATACAAAGTAAGTTTGGCATTTATACGTGTCATACTTGTAACGCTATACGATTTTTGATTTACGCCCGAACCAATTTTATATTGATATTTCTTCAGTAGAATGCGTACGCCGTAAGTTAATATCGCAAGGACAATTATAAAGAGCAGCATTTTAAATACTGTCGAAGATATATTAATATTGTCTTCTTTGAAGGGGATGGCTTTCTCGGCAGCAAATATTAAGCCTGCACTTAAAAAAATAATACTGCCCAGCAAGTATTGCGACATTTTCATCTTTCAGTTAAACGAGTTTATGCTTGTGATCTGCACGCCAAAGTTGTCATCTGCGGCAACTATTTTTCCTTTTGCTACTACGTTTCCTTCGAGCTCAAGACTGATGGGAGTATTCAATATGGTATCAAGCTTTACAACCGAACCTGCGCCAAGTTTGAAAAGCTCGTCAACTGTCAGTTCGACATCACCCAATATCGCTATAAGTTTTATGCGTACATTCTTGATAAGCTCGAGATTGTTACTAAACATTGTTGCAGAGGATGCGGTATTTTTTTCCTCTACCTCTTCTAATCTGATATCATGAATTTCGTTTTCTATATTCATATTAACCTCTATATACTATGAATTAATGGCATTTGTTATCTTGATTGCATAATGTTCGCCGATACTTGCCAATTGCCCCTCGCATAAATATTCATCATCCAGTAACAATTGGACCATTTCGTTTAATGGTTTGTCCATCGATATGATGTCGCCAACAACAAGATCTGTTATATTTTTCACTAAAAGCTCCGCCTCACCCAAAATTGCGGTGAGCTTTACTTTACTGTTACCAACAAGTTCAACAGGATGTGCAATTTCTGACTTCAATTGTTCTTCTATATTGAATTGAATAAGATTGCTGGCATTACTGACAATTATAAGATTGCCATAATCAGAAAAAGAAACCTCTAATGCCACCATGCCATCCCATTCTTTGAAGCGATCAGACAGATTTATTGTGGTGTCCTGAATTGTTAAAGCATCTTCAGCATTTATTTTATTCGAAATGTGAATTGTTGAAATGAGCGTTGTAAATAACTCATTCGAGACATCACGCTCAATATCAGAAATATCACCGGTAATAACATCATCGCACAATATTCCTCTGGTTAGCAGATATTTAAACTCATCAGGTGCATGTACAAAATAACTTCCATTATATTGTGAATTGAATTGGATATACTTACTATTTAAAACTTCTGCGCCAAGTTCGTTACACCTGGTTACATTAACTGACACAGCATTGCCTTCTTTATATTGTTCTAATCCAGTCCATTTTTTATACCATATCGCTAATGCATTATCTGTTTGCTGCGCAATCTGCTCCAGCATCCGGTTCGATACAAGTATGTAATCACTGCAATTTATGTTGGTAGTCATTGTTAACCTTTACCGCTGGTATTGTTCAGCATTTCCTGAACCATTTCGTTAGCAACTGTTAATACTTGAGATGAGGCCTGATAACCTCTTTGTACAATTACCAGATCAGTAAATTGCTGTGTCAACTCGACATTTGACAGTTCAATATTGCCGCCAATAATATCGCCAAATAAAGAATCACCGCCACTGCCAATTTTAATATCTTGTTTAAGCGTATTTTTAAATATACCATTCCCAAGTCTTTGCAAACCCTGTTGATTCTCAAAATGTGCTAAAGCAATACGTCCTATGGAGGAAGTCTGATTGTTTGTATATGTAAGTTTTATATTTCCATCATTCTCAAATTCTACATTTGTGAGCGACCCAAGGCCATAGCCGTCAGTTTTTGCTACTGCCAATGTAGATGTTGTACCGCCAGAAAATGATGTGCTACTTGACAGTGTTCCTGGTTCGCCAAAATTTAATTCAATATTGGATGTCGATCCGTTTAATGATGTATAGATAAATGAGAAAGCATTGTAACCTATCTCTGGTGATCCATCACTTTGAAATCGAATTTCACCACTGCCTATTGTATTATTGCTCGTATCCTGTAACTCAACAATCCAGCTGCGTGGTGTTACAGTATTGTTATTTGTAAAAATAATGTTTATTTTTTGTTGTTCTCCAGTCGAGTCATAAATTACCTGGTTATCCAGGCGATGAGTCGAACTGCCTGTTGACAGGTTACTGCTGAAATTTAGCTTGCTCGTTGCCACCGGCGGATTGGTGCGAAACGAAGATATACTTATATCAACAAGATTGTTAGCAGAATCCACCCCTTTAACACGATTACCATTCGACTTCAATATCAGATAGCCATCAGCGTCGTAATCAAACATACCTGCTCTTGTGTAAAATAATTCTCCGTCATTTTCCAGAATAAAATACCCATTTCCATTAACTGCAGCATCGGCAGAGCTTCCTGTTTGCCTTAATTCACCCTGATTAAAATTAAGTGTTGTTGAGCTTACGCTGACACCACTTCCAATCTGTGATTGGGATGAGCTAAAATTTGACGAGTTACTCGTATGGTGTTTGTAAAACAGGTCCTCAAAATGCACGTTACTTCCCTTGAAGCCAGGCGTATTCATGTTTGCAACGTTATCGCTGATAGTATCAAGTCCTTTTGAAAAACCGATAAGACCGGATAGTCCTGTATATATTGAGCCAAGTATTGTCATGATTTAACCTCCGCTTACACGTGATATTTGCGACAAACTTACATTTTCAAGCAAACTGTTATCGGCTTTTAAGACAGTAAATTCTGGTACGCCAGATGAGAATTTTATGCTGCTCACTGTTCCTATTTCGAACGAATCAAGCGTTGTTACCTGAACAGTTTTCCCGAGCAAGTTGAGCGATTGATTTGATGATTCAATTGCTAACAAAGTGTCAATTTTTTCATTTGTTTGACGTGACTGTTCAAGATTTGTAAATTGCGCCATTTGCGCAATAAATTCCTGATTATCCATCGGTTCAAGCGGATCCTGAAATGTTAATTGAGTCAATAAAACTTTCAAGAAATCATCTTGCCCAAGACCAGCGCGTGTTAATTCTGAGCTTGCAGACGATGTATTTGTTGCGCCTATACTTTCAACTGCCATTATATTTCTCCCTACTTAAATTATAGTTTTAGAATTTTGCCGTTATATTTTATTGCAGATACTGATATGTCAAAATATCTCAGTTTTGCAACTATTTTGTTTAATTGAAATATATTGTTTTCGTAGTTACCATGATAATCCCGCATCATCAACGTAGTTTCACTGCCGTATTGCATAATACGGACACTTCGTTCGCTTGAATTAAATCCAGCCGCAAAAATATAGCGGGCATGATTTTGCTCGCCAGTCACTGTATTCACTTTATATTTATTACTATTATGTACAGGTATGAGTGTAGTTTTACCTGTTGGCAGCAGTATGTCGGGATTACTCGTGCTTACATTATTTTTGGCAAAATTATTTATGCCTGGTGTTTCATTGTCGGCATATTTACTGAATGCGGGTGACTTATCTAAAGCATATGGCAGTTCGCTGGAATAATAGTTGGCAGCACCATAGGTAGTTTTGGTGTTTGATGCGTTCTTTCCAATAGCTTTTGGCGTAGCTGTAGAATCAGCGGATTTATTTATTATATGAGACTGTGATAACACATCCCGCATTAACGACTCAAATTTGCTTCGCCATATCATTTTATCCTTAAAAGAACCTTCATTATTCAGACTTCTATCTGGTAACAGGTTGTTAATATTATTATTTATTTTAACTGACATTACTCTTTCCTGTTTTTTGCATTCCATAGGTCATCAGCGAATTGTTGACTGGATTTAATCATCTCAATTTCTTCTTCACACATAAAATTCGTTGATCGCTCTTCACATTTCACTACCTGATCATTTTTATTACGCATTTTCTTGATAATTCCTTCATGCTCTATCACAAGCGATTCTTTATCAAGCAGCAAACTCTCCAACTTCTTCTGAAGCGCATCAATATTGACAGACAATAATCGTAATTCACTCATGTTAAGATTTTTTCCAGAGCTCCTAACGTTGGCTCTGTATTTATTTTCATATGAAAATAATGTCGTCTTAACAATTCTCACCTTGTCTTCCAATGCGCTTAACTTGTCACTAATTATCTTATGCTCTGAGACAAGAACGTTATTCTCGACTTCCAGTATATTTTTCAATCTGTTAAATTTATTTTCCATATCAGTTACGCAATATTGCATTTAAGGTCTGCAGTGTTGTTTCACGTGGCGTAGATTCCTCGAGAGGCTGTGAAAAATATTCTTGTAATTTTGGCACCAGACTGGAAGCAAGATCTATATTTTTATTTGAACCAGATTTATACAACCCCAAATCAATCATATCCTTCGAGTCGACATAAGTACTATAATGCCCTATTATTTCTCTGATTATCTTCTGGTCATCAAGACTCGTAACATCATTAATCAGCCTGCTTTTGCTTGTTAAAATATTAACCGGTGGATACAAACCTTTGTTTGCTATTTTTCTATCTAAAACTATATGGCCATCCAATATTGCTCTGACACTATCCGATATTGGATCATTCAAATCATCTCCTTCTACAAGCACTGAATAGAATGCGGTTATTGACCCGCCACTCATTGTTGTGCCACACCGTTCAAGCAATTTTGGTAAAGTAGCAAACACTGACGGAGTATATCCACGAGTTGTTGGTGGCTCGCCAATTGCCAGCCCTATTTCACGCATTGCCATTGCAAACCTTGTAACAGAATCCATTACAAGTGTTACTTTAAGACCCTGATCACGGAAGTACTCCGCGATCGAAGTTGCCGCGTGAGCAGCATGCGTTCGTTTTAGTGCTGGTTGGTCTGAAGTAGCAACAATTACTACAGACCTTTTCAATCCTTCTTCACCCAATATTTCTTCTATAAATTCGTTTACTTCACGTCCTCGCTCACCAATCAAAGCAATTACATTTACATCAGAAGACATATGGCGAGATATCATGCCCAACAAGCTGCTCTTTCCTACGCCACTACCGGAGAAGATTCCTATACGTTGTCCCGCACCAATAGTTAAGAGACTATCTATGACACGTATTCCGGTAGAAAGTATATTACGTATTCTTTTGCGAGAAAGCGGGTTTATTGGTTCACCGTATAGTGGGTAACGTAATGAACAATTTGGTACAGGTTTAGAGTCGAGTGGATTTCCGAATCCGTCGATGATTCTACCGAGTAATGCATCACCTACCTTGACTGATACAGTTCGGCCAGTTGCGACTACCTGGCTACCTAAACTTACTCCCTTCATATCACCATATGGCATTAGTATTACCTTACCATTTTGAAGTGACACAACTTCCGCAAGGATTGTATTACCATAATTGTTATTAAATATCTCACATTCTTCGCCGAGAAAGGCATCAGGTCCACTAGATTCAACAATCAAATTGTTTACTTTCGAAACAGTTCCGGCACGTTGAATAAGTCTGGCGCTTATAATATTGGCTTTTACCTTTTTTAATGTGGCGTTCATTTATCTAATACGCTACTGTTTTCAATTGTTTCTTTAAGATGAGCCAGCTGAACCTCAAGTCTCCCATCAAATATCCCTTTATTTGTTTCCACTATACATCCGCCAATTTCAACTCTTTCATCTGCCTCGACTATTGTGTTACTTATATTACTTTTATTAGTGATATCCTTCAGCAGGATATTATAATCATTTGGAGATACTTTTATTTTGTACGGGTTAGTGCAGTCTATTGTAGTAAGCACATGCGTAATGAGCGCAAGGCGATTATCTTTTCCCTGTAATGACTCGCCTAAAACTTTACATATCGCAATGTAGATGACTTCTTTAATTATTGAATTATGTTCTTCCACAACTAATTCCAATGAAGAACCAAGTGATTCCAGTAGCGTTGTTATATGTTCTATTTCTTTTTCTGATTCCTTGTTAGCAATATCCAGGCCGGCACGATAACCTTCATCATATCCAATATCTTCACGTTCTTTTTTTAATATTTCTATATTATTTTTCTCTTCTTCAATCCTTAATGCCAAGCGTTGATTTACTTCGTTCTCAATTTTTTGCTCAAATAAGATGTTTTCACTGGTTAAATTGCTGTCATAAGTGTCTGTTGATTCATTTATTATTACGTTTGAATTATCAATCGTCTCATCTGTTGATTTGTCATCCGGCTCATAACTGCTGTGAACGTGATTAACGTTCTCTATATACCGTGCATTTTTAATGACTTTTGCCATATAATTCTTCTTTAGTTAAGACTTGTATTTAATGAGCATAATTTATTGTAAAATGCTGATAGTAATGATTTCTTTAATGTAGCAGGTATTTCTTCAGATACCGGCTTATGCTTCTTGACCAAGTGACTTTTGTTTTCTTTAATTAAATAATTTTCAAAATCACGACTCCACGACCATTTGGTCAATAATAAAATATACGATATTATATAGTCTGGCTCAGCTGCGATTGCTTCAATAATTTTACCGACAGGTTGCGCATTAATATAGCAACTTTCCTCATCCAATTCTTCGCTGTAATCCGCAACTGATGGTGATACCGGGTTAATTGAATGTTCAAGCGCAGCTTGTATGATGTCGTAATTTCTTGTTATGGATTGCGCTTTAAAGTGTTTCAGAAGTGTTGATGTCGATATTCTTTCATCCTCAGTCATTCTATCAAGAACCCAATTTCGGTCATTGTTCGGAAATGAATACAGCCTTAATGCCAACCTTAATAATTCCTGATTAGCGTTCATGCTTTCTCACTATGTAATATATTTCTAATGTCATTCAACATTTTTTCTCTTTCTTCCTCAGATATTTTATCTGCTGATTTGTGCTTTTTACGCATTCGAATATCGACCACTATCAACAGCAGTACAAACACAAGAATAATGGTTAAAATAACAATTAAAAATGCAGCAGTCGCATGATTAGTTATAAGCATTGATATTTTTAGTGCTGCACGTGCCACGAACGTGTCGACCCGATCATTGTTTAAAATTTTGTCATGAATATTGGCTTGAGAGACACCATCGTTTAATTCAGTTTGCGCCTTATCATGTTTTGGCATAGTTGAAACGCTGGTATCATTGCTTGATATCGATATTTCGTCGCCGCGTGCCAGATTTAAACCTATAGCATTACTTACAATATCTCTTGTTTGTGATTGAGTGTATTTGGCAATATGATTCGATATAATTACAGACGCACTTATTCTTTTAATTGCACCAGGCAATTTGTTAGTGTGTTTTGTTTGGCGGCTTAATGCGTAATCTATCTCAGAAGTTGTTTTGCGGTTGTGACTTTTCGCATCACCGCTGGCAGTTTCACGTTTTTTTAATATGTTTGCCAATTTATCCTGAGGCGAAATAACTTGCTCAACGATGCTTTTCGTGTCATCCAAATCTAGCGTAACGTCAATTATAACCAACGCATTACCTTTGCCCATTGCTTTATCGAGTGCCAATTGTGCTTTACTCGTCAAATAAGTTTCGATTGCCTGTTTTCGATCCAGTCTGTTTTTCGAGGTTATATAGTTGTCATCTTCATTCAGTGATGTGAGTGAAATGCCACTTTTATCCAAAATGGACACGTTTTTAGAAAGCAAACCAGGGGCTGATGCAGAAACCAGTCTTTGTATGCCCTGTATTTGTCTGGCTGTCAATTTTTTTCCTGGATTAAGTATCAGCGTTACTGCGGCACTACTATGCGAATCCTTTCGTTTAAACAAACTTGACTCCGGTAAAACCAGATGAATTCTTGCCATTTTAATTTCATCAAGACTCATTATTGTACGCGCCAATTCACCTTGAAGAGCTCGCTGGTAATTAATTTTTTGGGCGAACTCAGTGGTACCGAAATCGTCCTTATCGAAAATTTCAAATCCTACGCCTCCACGTAATTGAGGAACTGAATTTAATGTTTCAATACGTGTTTTATAGACTTCTGACTTTCGTACCAGTATATTATTACCACTATTATCTACCTTGTAATCTATCTTGTTTTTATCAAGATCCTTCATGATCAAGGCAGCGTCAGTCGCTGACAAATCTGTAAATAATACCGCATAGTCGTCTTTTAAAACCAAATATGTAGTAAAAGCGGCTACAAGTAATATCGCTACCAATAATACAGACGCCAGGGCCAATCCAGATTTATTGCTTTTTAAATTACTTATATAATCAGGAATTCTCATAATCTGTTCTATACCTGCATTCTCATGATTTCCTGATATCCTTCAAGAAGCTTATTGCGCACCTCAACCACCAATTCGAAAGATAATTTGGCTTTTTCCAGAGACATCATTACTTGATGCAGATTATCTGTTTCGCCCATCGCATACTCACGCAGCTTTATATCAGCAGTGGCAATATTGTTATTTACCTGGTTAATTTCTTTTTTTATCCACTCAGAAAAACCAATATTGTTGTCTTTGTCTGTCGGGTTCAGGTTGTTTATGAGACTTAATGCTGAACCGGCTGACTGTATATTTTCAATAGACATGCTCATTACCTTTTACCGATATCAAGTGCGGACTGCATCATCTTTTTAGTTGCATTAAATGCGCGTGCGTTTGCTTCATATGAACGTGAAATATTAATCAGATCTACCATCTCTGTTACCGGATTTATATTGGGATATGCCACATATCCACTATCATTAGCATGTGGATGTGATGGTTCATATACTAGCCTTGGTTGGACATTACGTTCTGTAATATCATCAACTTTAACTCCTTGCGGCATAGATTCTACAGAGCCGTAATACGATACAGATTTTATAAAATTATCTGCGAATGATGTAGAACTAATTACAGTCAGCGGCTTATATGTCTGACCATTTTGTGTCCTTGTTGTATTTGCATTTGCAATGTTTATGGAACTTACTTGCAATCTCACACGTTCTACTGACATACCTGATGCGCTTATATCAAATATACTAAAATCACTCATTAGTTTCGCCCTCCTCTGATTGCCATCCCGTTCAATGAAGTCATCTTGGACAAGCCATTTATTAGGGCTTCATATCTTATGGAGTTTTTAGCCATTTCTGCCATTTCCAGATCAATATTGCTGCTGGAAGTATTGTATGCTGCATTGGAAGATACATTATCCTGTATAACGGGTGAAGTCGACTCAAGCACATCAGTCAATTGTTTATCATTGATAGTACTGATATCAGCAGCAAGTTCTTTTTTTAATATACTTTCAAATTCTACTTTAAGAGGCACATATCCCTTAACATTAGCATTTGCAATGTTATTCGAAATAATGCGCTGCCTTAACAAACTGGCATCAAGTGATGCTTTAACAAGATCCGATGTGACACTATTTAATAATTCATTTGGCATGGTTTTTCTCTATATTTTCTATACTGAACAGTTGCAAATTATTTGCGATAAACCCTGTAACCACGTCTTTCAAAAGTAAGGTATGGTTAACACCGTCAGAATTCCCTGACAAGTTTTTCACGAAGTCTTCCATCAGAGCATTCACAAATATACGATTAATGATCTTGTCAAACTCTCCATTATCACCTGCTTTTGTTGAACGTGATATATTCGCTGACATATCAGTGTACATAAATGTATTTGCTGTTAATTCATTGAGTTCCATAGTCTTACCTATTGAATAATTAATTCTGCGTGCAGAGCACCTGCTCGCTTGATTGTTTGTATAATACTAATTATGTCTCGGCTACTTGTTTTTATTTTATTCAATGACAAAACAAGGTCAGAAACTGACGTGTTACCCTTGAATGTTAACGCAATCGGCTTGTCTTCTTTTACATTTATCGATGTATCTGGTACGGTTTGCGTGCGAATTGAGCTATCGACATCGCGAACAAAGGAAGGTTGTGAGACGATAAAATCTGTCACGATCGAGACTTTTATATCGCCATGCGTGATCGTAACATCACTAATTGACACATCGCCACCCGATGCAATGGTACCTGTTCTCTCGTTTATAACCAATCTGGCTCTTGTATCCGGAATAATGCGTAATGATTCAATCTCCATCAGAAATGATATGAGTTTCTGACTGTAGGCATTTGGTATTGTGACCTTTACACTCCCGGCATCGACCGCCTTTGCAACATTTTTGCCAAATCTATTATTTATTTGTGACTTAACCCTTGAGGCAGTAGTAAAGTCTGGCTCATAAAGTTTTAATGTTAATTGATTGTCGGCTGATAATAATTGCGTATCTACACCGGCTTCTACTGATGCACCATTTGGTATATTTCCAGCTGTGGAGTGATTCTTTTGCACAACATTTCCATTGAGATCATACTTGAAACCACCAGTTGATAACGGACCTTGTGCCAGAGCATATATTTTATTATTTGCACCAACCATGTGCGTAAGCATTAAAGTGCCACCAACCAGGCTTCGCGCATCACCGATCGAAGTAACATTTACGTCAAGTTTATCTCCGGGCTGAGAAAACGCGGGTAAAACAGAAGTCACCATAACCGCAGCAACATTACGACTATTAATTTCTTTTGCAGGTATAGTTAGCCCCATGTTTTTTAAAATATTTGAAATAGATTGTGTTGTTGCGTTACTCCTTAAAGTATCGCCTGTTCCTGAAAGCCCACTAACAATACCGTAGCCAATTAATGCATTCTCGCGTACGCCGATAACGCGGACTACTTCTTTCAGACGTATGCCGCTCTTATCAACAGCAGCGCTGCTCGGAAATGCCAGAATTACTAGACTAATTGCGAATAATGTTTTAATAGTCATGTTAAAATAACCACCTGAAGAATTGTGTAATAACCCCTGGTTTATCACTACTGGCAAATCCTTCTCCTGTATAGACAATTTTTGCATTTGCAATCCTGCTCGACAATACAGTATTGTCAGTATTGACGTCGGATTTACGTACATTTCCAGTGATAGTAATAGTTTGAAGTTCGTCGTTTACTGTGATGTTCTGCTCACCTTTTACACGTAATTCACCACTTGGCAGTATCTCATGTATTGTTACCGTAACTTTCGCAAGTAATTTACCTGACCGTGTTACATCGCCTTTATTCTTATATGTAAGATCTGTATTTATACCTAACGAGACATCATCAGATGAATTGCTCGCAGATGCTTCTATTCCTGAAGATTCTTGAGTGCTATTATTAGTCGTCGTTTCAGCTGATGCATTTTCAACAACCAATATTGTCAGGCTATCACCTATGTGAGAAGCAATAGTGTCGCTTACCAAACCTCTATACTTACTTTCCTCATAGAGACCATTTGCCATACCGTTGGTATATACAACTGAAACCAATATGGCCATAGGTAATATTTTATTTACAATCCGCATATTCAAATACTCCTTGCCAGACTTTTACCAATCACAATTGCTTGAAATGTTTTGTTAGATTTATTATTTTTTAATTTTATTCTGGATCCGATATTCCCTGATTCTTGCGCTACAGCTTTTGCACGTAGCTTTACATTACCATGCTCAACGAGCACGGTTACCATCTGCCCTGATATCACATCAGCAACTGGAATGACCATATCAGATGTTATTATTTGTTGCGCGACCACATTATTTACAAGTACAACATTATCTAAATTTAATTCAACGCTATCTTTCTCAACATTTAATTTTATTGAACTAACGAGATCGTGTTCCAGGTCAGACATATGAATCTGGCTGTCTTTTTTTATATTCTTTTTCGCTCGGTATACTTTCTTTTTTACTTTTACATCAAACCACACTGGTATCGTCGTATAATGTTTTTTGTTTGAATAAATATCCAGATTTATTGCCATTCTAGAATTGAATTTATTGACCTTTGATTTAGACGGAACAATTGTGTACGCATTATTGGGGACTGCTATTCTCTTGTTAATACCGACAGATGATATTGTTACAACAGGATATACTTTGCCAAGCAGAGACTGAATATGCCTGGCGGCAAGTTGCTCATATTCGGCCACTTCAATGTAGTTAAGATCTGTATTAACTACTGTTTGACTTGCGCCAGTTATAATTATTTTTCTATTGTCAAACCACGCGCTTCGTTTGATTACATTATGAAGATGTGATTGCGAAATGGATATCGTATAACTCGCAAGTGGCGCCTTACCCAAACTGATATTATTTAACTTGTCCTGAATTATTTTGTTCGCACAGTCAACGGTAGCAATATCTTTTATGTACACATCGCTATTTATAACTGTTGCTGTTTTTTTCATATTTAAAATAACAGAGCTACAGGCATTTGCGTCGACACAAACGCAAAAAAGAAATATTAATACTGATTTTTTAACGAGATATATCATTTTCTTAAATTATTAACCATACCAAGCATTTCGTCTGATGATTGAACAACACGTGAATTAATTTCATATGCACGTTGAGCGAGAATAAGATTAAGCAATTCGTCGATCAGTTCTACATTCGAACTTTCTATAAACCCTTGCGCCAATGCGCCAAATCCATTTTCTCCTGGTCTGTCATAATATGCAGCGCCAGTTTCCTGATTAGGTTGATACAGATTGTCACCCAGCGGTGTCAAAGCCGACGTATTTATGAATGACGCAAGTTCAACCTGTCCGATTATGACCGGCCTTGACTCACCGCTTAATGAAACAGAGACTTTACCATCCGATTGTATGGTGATATCTTTTGCCTCAATTGGAATTTGTATAGCAGGGTTTAGCAAATAGCCATCTGAATTTGTAAGATAGCCTTCAGCATTACGTTGCAGGCTGCCATTCCTGGTATACGCATAACTTCCATCCGATAATTGCAGCTCAAAAAAACCATTCCCTTGTATTGCAATATCAAGCTGGTTGTCAGTATTTTTGATATCACCTTGAGAAAATATCTTGTTCGTTGAAGCGATAGCACTTCCCACGCCAACATACTGAGATGACGGGGATTTTTGCACGTTACTTGTATCAAGCGTACGATACATCAAATCTTCAAAATCAATTTTATTTTTCTTGAATCCGGCAGTATTTACATTTGCCAGGTTATTGGCAATAACATCAAGATTGGTTTGCTGCGCATGCATACCGGTTGCGCCAACATATAATGATTCAAGCATATATTATATCCTTCCTGTTTTATTACACTTGCCCTACGATATTATTCGAGTTATCCGACATGTCGTCGAATGCCTGAATAAACTTTTGTGCAGCCTCGAAATGCCGCATTGTTTCGATTAATCTGACCATTTCATCCATGATTTGTACATTTGCCATTTCGGTATAACCTTGGCGAATATTAGGATTAGCTTCCTCGCTAAATTCATGCAGGTTAGTCGTATATAAATTCGAACCAATACTTGTTAAAACAGAGTCAGGAGACAATTTGCTTACGAGTAATGTTCCGACAATTGTTTCATCTTCTTTAATATTGCCTTGCTTATCTATGACCGGGTTTTCAGTCGTTAATCTGATTTCACCAGACTTTCCAAGCACAGGAAAACCTTGCGGAGTCACGAGAGTACCGGCAGAATTTATACTAAAACTTCCTTGTTTCGTAAAAGCAATACCGGTTGGTGTGACGACTGAAAAATATGTGTTTTCTTCTGAAATGACATCCAAGGGATTACCTGTGAAACGCACTGAACCCGAACTTTTATCTGTAGTAATTTCTGCTTGAGGAATAACATTTATTACCTTTTGTTGCTGTGAATTTGCGTCCAGGTGGCTTTGGAATGAAGTTGTGACATGCATCTGTTTCTTATATCCAGCTGTCGTCGCGTTTGCAATATTCTGACTAATTATTGACAGACGGTTTACATCATTTAACATTGCTGCTTGTATTGCTGAATAGGTGCTATCCATTATCCTGCTCTCTTAACTTTTGGTTTACTGAAAAAACATGTGCCAATATAATCGCTACAGATTCATACAGATCAACCGTAATTTCGGCATCAATCGGTAATTTAAACAGTTCCGCAGCCAATTTTTCATCTTTTATGATGTGCGGATTATTAACTTTATTTCGTAAGTTTATAATTTCATCTGCAATCTTACCGCTGCCTTTCAATATAACCTGAGGTAAACCATCGCCAGGAGTATATTTAATTCCAACAGCTCTTTTAACCTTGCTTTCTTTCACTTTAATAATTCCTGTTTAAACTATCTTGTGAAATATAATGTGTCACAATCGAATTAATCACATTATCAACCGGATTTTTAGCTGCCATACCATAACTTAATTCATCAATCGTGATCTGGAACTCAGAGAATTTTTCCTTCAATAGTGGCATGTGTGCCACCAGCTCATTTTCAGCCAGCTTATTTTCTGACACAATCGAAATCGAAGCATGCTTGTTGTAGAACTTAAGCTCGATCTCAGTATGGCCAAGCATGTCCAGATCAAGTGAAATTACAATTCGTTTATAACGAACTGAGTCTGGTTTTGTATCAGATTGTTTTTGCGAAAACATGGCAACATTTACTTCAATCAATTGATCGTTAATAAAGAAAGGTACTACAGATACCTGATGTGATACTGCTCCATCATTCTGAGAGTTAAACAATATTTTCTTATTATCGTAAAATTTACTCTCGTCGTCAGACGCTACATCCTGCTGTGCTGCGCTGTTCTTATCTGGACTGTCCATGTTGATTTCGTTCTTACGCATGTTTTCATATGCATGTTTGCGTATATCGCTTTCACGCATTTCCATAAATAATGTCGAGATAAACCCTGATAAATCAGTAACAGTTTCTTTTGTAACGAACCCGTCAGGCGAATTATTATAAGTAATTTCTGCAGCATTTTTCTGCAAGCGAAACTTTTCTGCGTATTTATCAGAGAGCGCCGGGTAAACAAGCGACAAGGATTCCCGGTTAACTGTTATTCCTATTTTTGCAAGTACCAGCGCAGACAGTACCACCGGAGCATTATCAAGCTTCTGTTTTAAGAAGCTGGCAAGTTCTGACTGTTCACCAGCGGTTAATTTGACCTGGTAGCTATTCAACAGTTGACTGGCGTATTGGCCCGCTGAGCCAGACTTGTTCAACGTTGCCCAGGTCTTTACTGATGTATCTTTACTGTCACTTGCTATTTTCTCACTGATTACGCGCTGGATTTCAACTTTATCGCCGACACCAACAACTTTTCCGTGGATAATTTCTTTTGCAGTTAACGGTAGATCACTTTTAACAATAATATTTTTTGCACCCGCCATAGTGGCTGAAAATGTATTATGGTTAATTCTTGAATTTATCGTCAGCGAAACGTTTGTGCCAAGTTTGAACGATTGTCCTTGCGTCTCATTCGCATCAACAAAGATTGAACCATTCTGATTTCCGGTAAGCAAATTAAGCGTTTGTTGTATACTGGATGATGTTATATTCATACAGACACCATCCCGAATGATTTAACATTGATATTGTTAGGGATCTCTGACAGCGAAATAATCGACAGGTGTGGAATCAATCGTTGTGTGAAATTTTTGAAAATACCGCGTATCTCGGGTGCACATAGCAACACAGGGAAATGATTACTTTTCATCATATTATCAGTGTGACTTAACAACTTTTTAACCAACTGTTCTGCAAGACCCGGGTCCAGCATCAAAGTCGGCTTCTCATTGATCACGCGCAGACTGGTTGAAATCGAACGTTCAATATTCGGGTCCAGTGTTAACACATGTAACTCACCTTTTTTATCAACCAATTTCTGGCAAATTGCCGGACCAAGTTTTTGTCTTACCAGTTCTTTTAACTGGTCCTGATTTTTGGTTTGTTTCCCAAAATCCACCAGGACTTCCAGTATTGCTTCAATATTTCTGATTGTGACCCTTTCCTGCAACAAGCTTTGAAGAATTTTTTGTATGTCTGAGAGAGTCATAATATTCGGAATCAGTTCTTCAATTAATCCTGGTTGTTGTACTTTTATGCGTTCTATTATTTTGTCAGTTTCAGAACGCGTGAGAAGATTGTCTGCGTGTTGTTTAATGACTTCACTTAAATGTGTCATAAGTACATATGCAGGTTCAACAACCGTATAGTTATATTTTACAGCCTGCTCTCGCTGCTCCTTTGTAATCCATATTGCAGGCAAGTTATAACTGGGATCAGTTGTCGTGATACCTTCAAGTTTATAATCAGCATTGCCAGGATTAATTGCCATTACCCGATCAATAAGCAGCTCACCATTGGCCACATTCGCACCAAAAACATCAATTGCATATGAATTTGGCTCAAGTTTTTTGTTATCTTTTATATTTATCTTGGGAATGACCAAACCCATATCAAGCGCATATTGTTTGCGAAATGTAGCTATTCTTTCCATGAATAAATTATCTTCTCCGCCTACCAGCGGAACCAGATTTTGTCCAACAGACACAACAATTGGTTCTATTGTAAGTAAATTGTAAATATCATTATCTTCTGACTGTTCGATGTTGTCGTTTTCCTGCAATTGGTCTGCTGCTGCATTCGCCTTGTTTGTATAAATACGATAAGTAATAAATACCAATACGGAAAGAATGAGCAACACGGGCCACATAGGGATACCCGGCAGAAACAGGAACAATAAAAGGCCGAAGCAAACGACAACCAATGTTTTGGGAAATGCGGTGATTTGGTTGGATATCTCGGTACTTAACAACCCGTCAGATGATGCACGTGTAACAATGATCCCGGTTGCAGTTGATATTACCAAGGCTGGTATTTGCGTTACGATGCCATCTCCGACAGTAAGCAATGTAAAAGTCTGCAATGCATCGCTCCAGCTCATGCCTTTTTGTGCGATACCGATTATAAGGCCGCCGACAATATCAATTAAAATTATCAGTATGCCAGCAATCGCATCGCCTTTAACAAATTTACTGGCTCCATCCATCGCACCATAGAAACTGCCTTCCTTTTCTATTTCTTTACGGCGACGCTTGGCTTCTTCTTCATCAATAATACCTATATTCAAATCAGCATCAATACTTAACTGCTTGCCCGGCATACTATCCAGGGTAAAACGTGCAGCCACTTCTGCAACACGTTGCGCACCGCTTGTAACAACAACATATTGAACAACAATCAGCACAAGAAATACAATCAGACCAATTACATAATTACCACCAACCACATACGCACCAACAGAATGAATGACCTGACCTGCATCAGCATCGCTCAATATAAGTCGAGTCGCTGCAATGTTTAGTGATAACCGAAACAACGTCGCAATCAGTAGTAATGAAGGAAAGGTTGAAAAATCGAGCGGCTTGCGGACATAAAAAGTAATCAAGAGCAATGTAAGACCAAACGTAATATTAATAATTAACAGGAAGTCCAGTAAAAATGTCGGGATCGGTGTAAATAATACAATCAAAATTCCGACCATCCCGATGACGAGGAACAAATCGCTCTGGTCTTTTATGCTATTGCGTATATAGGTGAAATTAAACATTTAATGTTCACCATTCAATTGCAGTTTATTTTTGCTCTTTCTGGAATATGCCCAGACAAGCACTCTGGCAATTTCTGAAAATAACGAGGCAGAAATGTTCTGATTTATATCAGTAGAGTAAAATATTTCGCGCGCCAGCGGTTTGTTTTCAATGATTGGGACATTATGTTTCCTCGCTAACAGCTTGATTTTTTCTGCCAGGCTACCTGCACCCTTTGCCAACACGTATGGTGATGCGCTTTTGGTTTTATCATATTTGACTGCCACTGCCAGATGTGTTGGATTCGTAATAATGACGTCTGCATCAGGAACACGCTTGATTGACTGGGTCCGATTGGCAGCTTCACGTTGAACCTCCTTCATTTTCTGCTTTATTTGCGGATCACCTTCCCTGCGTTTTACTTCATCCTTCATTTCACGACGACTCATCATCATTTTCTTGCCAAATGCAATGCGCGTATAAACAAGATCGATCATGGCTACAACGAAGACAGCAAGTAACAAAGCAAATACCAGTTTAATGGACAGATTAATCAGATGTTTTGCGTATGTATCAGGATTAGTATTCAGAAGCGTTGAAATTGCCGGTATCAGGGAGCTGATTATCACATAGATAATTGAACCAAATATCGCAAGTTTAATAACTGATTTGATTGCTTCAAATATCATCTTTTTTGAAAATACACGCTTGAAGCCAGTTGCTGGATTAAGTCGCTTAAAATCAGGGGTTATTGGAAACATGGAAAACGTTGGCCCGGTTTGCAATATATTCATCAATACCGCCAGTATCATCATACCGACAAAGAATGGACCCATAATAGTAAAAGCACTGCCAAGAATATCGGCGAAATAAATTACAACTGAATTGGCAGTAAAATCTACCTTGTGAGAATGTGAAAATATTGCCCGGTTGGTATTTAGCAATCCTGTAATCATTTGTTTTGACCAGACCACCAACACACCCAACATACCCAGAATTATAATAAACGAATTAAATTCCAGACTTTTGGCAACCTCACCACGACGTTTTGCTTCCTTGAGCTTGAAAGGTGTGGCCTGTTCCGTTTTATCCTGATCTTCGTCAGCCATGTACTACACCAATACTTCTTGCCAATATAAAAATATTGACTCGAACGCTTTTTTGAAAGTAGGCAATATGTATTGCATCGACAAGGCAGTCATACTTAAACCGATAAATATTTTAAGCGGAATACTGATAAAAAATACGTTTACCTGCGGCATGGTTCTGGCAACAACAGCCAGCCCCAAATCAAGTAACAAAATCCCAAACAATGCCGGGGCAACCACCATGAGTCCGATAACAAACATCAGACCAAATTGTTTTACGATTACTTCCATATTGAGTTCAGAAAGTGGCATACCCACCGGCACAAGATCGAATGAATAACTGATACCCCTGAGTATCATGTGATGACCGTCAACCGAAAAAAATACCATGATCGCTATCATGTTCAGGATAACGCCCATCATGGCAGATTGGTTGTTCGTTGCCGGATCAATCAGATTAGCAACGCCAAATCCCATCTGAAAATCCAGAATGCGTCCACCAAACAGGAACGCTGCAAAAGCGGTCAATATGCCAAACGCCATGACAATACCGACGGTCAGTTCATTTAACAAATACAAATAAATATTCACGCCAATATTTACATTGTTTATATGTGATATATCAACTATGCCGGTTAATAGTATTGAAATAGCAATGATAAATAAAACACGAATTCGCGCCGGAATATATGCGATCGAAAGAATGGGGGTAAATAGCAAGATAGCGCCGATACGTGTCGCGATGAGTAAAATGGATGTCAGCCAGCTTGTCTCAATCGTAATGTTCATATCAAAGATAAGCCGGAATATTACTAATTAAAGTTCGTGAAAATTCGATAAGCGTATTTAACATCCAGGGACCAAGCGCGATCAATGCAAATGCCACCGCGATAATTTTCGGGATAAACGTGAGCGACATTTCCTGGATTTGTGTAACTACCTGAAAGATAGAAACTATCAAGCCGACTATTAATGCTATGCCCATAATCGGCAAACTGATTAATATAGCCGTCCAAAGCATCTCTGCTGATAACGCCAGCGCGGTGTCTGGTGACATTGGTTACATCTCCCCCTTATACCAATTGGAAAGACGTGGGGGATAATCATGTCTACAACAATTTGGTATAAGTAATTGTTACTTCTTTATAAATTATTTGTATTAAACTTTTTTTTTATATTGTGGTGTTACTGGTGAGTATTCTACACTTGAATTACACAAGATGTAAATGTGTATCTTTTGCTCAAAGACACATTTATGTGTAAGCGACTGTAACTGTGATATCGATATTAAAAAATAACAAAGATGAATCGCAGTGATTTATTATGACTATCAGATGCTTAAATGACGCCTTTCATACATTACATGATAATTTCATGCTTAATCTCGGTACTGCTTTAAAGTTTTTTGAAGCATACCTCGCAAATCGATATTATTAGCCTGTAACTGATTGTCTATAATCGATTTAATTTTCATATCAGACTCTGCTTGTTTACCTTCTTGTGCCATAAGTAAACTTTCGGCAAGATTTCCGATTAAGCTTTCAGAATCCAGACGCAAAGCGTCTTTAATATTATTTCGTGCGTTCTCTGCATTATTTTCCAGAATCGCCACAATTGCCAATCCAGCATATGTTTCACTAAAATTATGATTCAGCTCATTGGCTTGATTAAAGCTGTCTTTAGCGCCAGAAATATCATTTAACATGATTTGACACCAGGCCAGGGAATGCCATGTACCAATATGATTAGGCATGTATTTCACGGCGTTTTGCAAGCTAGACTGTGCAGCCTGCAAATCAATTGCCGCCATTTGAGTCAACCCCAACCCACTCCATGCCCTGCCCGTTTGTGGTTTATACAATGTCGCACGTGAAAAATGCTGAATTGCAGTATGCGTATCCTGTGACTCTAGTGCAATTGAGCCGGCTGTTATCAATGCTTCTATATTATTTTCATTATAACGCAATGTTTTTTCTGCCCATTTCATGGCAGTTGTATTATCTTGTGCATCATAATTTAGCAAGGCCAGCACACCCAAGGCCTCGGCATCTTCCGGATACTGCGCAACATATTGATCAGCAATCGTGATGCCTTCCTCAAACAGCCCCTGATGATGATATATGCGCGCTTTTAGTATTGCCGATCGCGGGACATCATCAGATTCATTTTTGATTAAATCACTTGCGAGACGTGCTTGCTCGATATCACCAATCATAAGATGAGCAAATGCCAGATTGTAGTAAATGGCATTATTTTCAACACCGGCGTGGATCAGACTATCAAGTATTGCAATTGCCTTATCATGATCACCTAAAGCAATAGCTATGTTTGTTTGCTGAAATAAAAGTTGCGTGTCTTGCGGATGAGCAGCCAGTGCTTTATCAAGCAGTTTTTCAGCGCCAGCAAAATCACCCAGCATGTAACGCTGTTCAATAACTTCCCTGATTAAATTGATATTATCAGGTTCAGTTGCAAGAAATGATTCATAGCGTTTTAATTTGCTACTTGCCTCGTCCAGCTTTGCTATGGTGTTGGTACTCAATGCTCGACCTTATAGGCATCTTTTGGCAGTGTTGCATCTGCAAACGTACCGGTTTTTTCAGAATTTTGTCCTGAATTAATCGCGCGCAGCAGTTCTTGTGCACGGTTGTAGTATAAATTATCGGTAGGCGCAGAATTTAGCAGTGTTTCCAACATTACCTTGGCATCGGCAAGACTATTTTGTTGTGCCAGAACCATACCCCGGAAAAACAAGGCGGGCGGATGCACGGGTTCCTTTGTTAATACTGTTGCCCAGGTTGCAAGTGCGCTATCAAGTTCACCCGTATCAAATTGAGTCATACCGAGCTGAAAAAGCTCGTTTATTGACTCCGGGCGCAACTTTAAAAATGTCGTGTAGTGATCTTTGGCACGTTCATACAAGCCCAATTGTGCGTATGTACGTGCAGCGATAGCATATGCTTCTGGCAGAATATCATTGCTTTTCAAGATAGATTTCAGTTTCAGTAGCGCAGACTCGATATTTCCCTTCTCGATATCAAGATTTACCAGTGCAAGCAGTTCATCCGACTCAAAGTCAGACAAGTTGGTTTTCGACATAATTTTCCCCGTATAATTTAGTGTTTTATTGCCAGTATTATTGTTTATTCGTATCTGAGTCTGCGAATACAGTGCGCATTTCCTTTACCGTATTATCTTTTTCTTGTGTAAAATTCTTGTATTTATTAACTACACAATCTGTATGTTTTTGCGTGTTTTCAGGAATGCCTCGAGCAACACACTCTAGCGCATATTTTCTAAATGCGAGTTCGGCATGTTCTTCAGGTGACATTGTACAAGCGGTTAGAAATAGCGGAATTAGTAATAGCAGCAGTGTTTTCTTATACATCGACCCTTCCCCATAAATAATGTAATTATTAGAATAAAATTACCACAAAATCAGTTTAAATGGAATGGGCAAAAAACGACCAGATAACAACACGTTATAAATAATTCGGTAATTATTTAATGTTACACCTCATACCCGAACTCAAGTAGATAGTGGCACGCTATATCATTTATTGTTTTTATTTGTTCGTTAGTTAATGATTTTTTCCATTGTCCAATCAAAGATGAATCAGGTGGTTTATCAACATTGGCATGGACTGTTTTGCGCATTTCTTTTGTCGCAAACACTCCTCCATTTGGATTTTTCCAATCTTTAAGATTGTCCAATTTTTCCTCCGCGGATTCATAATAAGAAAGCATTTGCGAATGATAATCCAAATTGATGAAGGTACAGATTTTTCTAAGCGTTGCTTCAGGCTCAAGCACCAGATCTTCGTAGCGAACTTCAAGGTAGTGTTTAATTTTTTTTGACTGAAGCTGAGCCAACTTAATGCTTTCCACCCACTGGAAGGCATGCTCATCAATACTTCCCTTACTGAACCAGACTTTGGATGTTGACAGACATACATCCCTCACATCGCGAACTATGTGAATAAATGCTACGTCAGATATCAAGTGTTCTATTTTATCCATAATAAGAAGGTATTGAGGCGTCTTATCACCCCAATATTTCTTTTTCTGACTCTTGGCATACAGATCGTAAAATATTTTTAACCCATTTTCGAAGGTTAAATTGTCAGCATTTTTGAATATCGCCTGTTGAAAATCACTTTTTGATACATAAGCTTCCATATCCGGCCATGTAAAGAATCCTGTAATTTTATAACAAAAATCCCGGTAGAAATTGTCCGCGTCCTGGTTTAATTGCATCAGTGCGTCGATGAAATGAGTTTCTGGTGGAATTGCCATGTCGGGATGACTGTCAAGCATCATCCTCAGCAAAGTAGTACCGGATCGCGCTGAACCGACGATAAAAGGATGATAAGGGGCGATTGACTTTTCTGACTTCATCTTTAGTATTCTTGTATAATAATATTTTAAATAAACTGCTGCACATGAAAACAATTTTATTCACATGGGAACTCGGATCGGGCCTAGGGCATATTAATAATTTATTGCCTTTAGTGCTGGCATTTAAAAAAAAGGGGTATAACGTTGTCTGTGCATTTCGTGAAACCGAAAACACTAACATATATCACCAACATAAAATCCCGATATATGCTGCGCCAATAGTGCCGCAATCATCCAAATTAAGAATACAATCCACAACAACAAGTTATGCGGATATCCTTTATACCAATGGGTACAATTCAGTTGCGAACCTTACTTATTTATTAAAGGCATGGCATGACCTGTACCATACAATTAGTCCCGATTTAATAATTACTGAATTCAGCCCGACAGCCGTTCTTGCTGCATTTGGTGAAACCCCGGTTGCATTAATTTCAAATGGATTCTGTATCCCGCCTCACGACTATAAAACATTCCCGGTATTGATGCCAGATATTGAACCCATGATATCTCAAGAATCGTTATATGACACCATTTGTAACACTCAGCAACAATTGGGAAGAAAAATACCAGCCTACTTGACCGAGCCATTTAAAGGCGATTTTCGCTCAGTCGGTTGTTTACCTGAACTTGACCCATATAGTAATTTACGAAATAACGAGCAGGTTGGACCTATGACAGTCTTGCCTCAAGCAATCTCGTGTTACCAGAACAAGGCGATTTATTGTTATCTGGACACACAACATTATTGTTTTAATCTTGTGTTATATAATTTATCTATTTTTGACGCGCAAACACATATCTATGTTAAGAACAGCAAAAACACCGATATACGTAATTTGCAAAAAAAATTACCGAAACTAACATTTCTGGACAAACCTCTAGACTTCAGTACAGAACTAGAACGCTATAATATTATTGTATCCAATGGAACATTGAATACCTGCCAGGCAGCCTTGGCCGCTGGCATCCCTCAATTAACTTTATCGAAAACATTAGAATCAACTTTAATCTCAAAACAATTACAAAATCTAGGCGTAGGAAAGGAAATTGAGTTACATGAAAATCACTTGGTGCAGCCGAAAATTGCCGAGCTATTTAATGATGAATCTATAAAAGTTAATGCGCAATGCGTAGCGAAAAATATCCAAAGCAGATATTATGGAGACATATTCATTAAAACACTGGCAGCAGCAGAAAACCTCTTATAGGGTCGGCAGTACAAGTTTTTTGCTCAGTATACATAAATCAATAAACTCATAATCTTTTTTGTACCATGCCTTTAGATTATTAATTGCATCGTTATCCAGATCCTTATCTAATTGTGCAGGATTACGATGTGCATTAAATTCACTATCGGGCAGATTAACCGCGCAAGAAATACTTAAGTTAGACAGCAATATATCAAAGTCTTGCGCCAATCTTTCCTGCCAACCAATAAATATAATATCGTTTAACCTTGATAAAAAATAATCTCTATTAATAAACCAGTACCAATACGAATCCTTTAGATGTTGAATAGAACGCATTGCATTAATGGCGTCGCGTATTATCTTTTTATCGTTTGATGACAAAGCACCTGCCAGCTCGTTGGCAGTAGTAAAATTCTCAAATGCTTCTGCTTCTGAATGACTCCAGTCATAAAAGTAGCGAGGCATTCCTTTTCTCTTTCTGCTGTAGAACCCGCTGACGAATCGACTTATCGGATCACGCAAAAAGAAAAATACTTTTTCTCCATTTGGAATGTCAGACAACCGTATGTTATGTGCATGCAATCTAAATTCCGTCTGATTACCAGAGCAACCAGCAAGTGCGTGTTTTATCGCCGTCCCTCCTGTTTTGCCAATGTGTAAGAAATGTATTATTTTTTCAACATTCATATACAATTTTCCGCATCAACCACACAAGACTTAAAGCACCTTTCCTACAACGTACAAGTTCGCCGGTAAGTGTAATTGCAATAGCGGACGTAGTGTCGGCCCAATGTCTGCATCAGCTTCGATATACCATCCCCTGTTTCAACAGTCATAAATGTTGACACCAAATATTAGAGTTTTCACTCTGACCAAATATCCTGCATCTGTTTTGGTTTCGGTCCCCGTTTTATCGTATTCACACGGCGGCCGCTCAAACACGCTATTTCTTCTCTAAATTTGTCATTCCCCAATACCATACCCTGATTCACAGACTGGCGTATTTGTATTAGCTGCTCTGGCGCAATGTGGCCGCGAAATAACCCACGATAGCGAGCAGCGCGTTGGTCATTGTTGCTGCCAAGTGATTCGTACACTGGATGTGCAGTCCACATCGCGGCCGGTATGCCCAGTCCATTTGCCTGATAGCTCGACCATTTGTACTCAGCGGGCGATGCCACCATCCCCGCCCTCACCGGGTTCAGCTCAATGTAGCGCTGACAAACCAACAGGTAATTTTCCGCATCAACCACACAAGACTTAAAACGCCCTTCCCACAACGTACCCGTGCGCCGGTATGTGTAGTTGAAATAGCGGACGTAGTGCCGACCCAACGTCTGCATCAGCTTTGATATACCATCCCCTGTTACCGGCGTCATTAATAAATGAACATGATTCGTCATCAACACCCAGGCATGAATGACTACCCGATATTTAACTGCATAATCCGCCAACCAATAAACATAGGCGGCAAAATCCTCGTCTGAGGCAAAACAGGCCTGACGATTATTCCCACGTTGAATGACATGCTGGGGAATGCCCGGCAAACATATCCTTGGTAATCGCGCCATTTTCTTCGTCCTTGAAAAAAATATAGAAACGTTAATATAACAAAGGTTTGTGTTTAATTTACAGAGTTTTTACTCTGACCCCAAATATCGCGTTTAAATATCCGCCTCTAACACTCAACGGCATATCAGCTAATCTCTGACCTAAAAAATCATCCATAATCGAAGGTGTATTTAAGTGATTTGTACCAAAGAAATATTGACCTGATTTCGTATCGTAAACGCCCGCCACAATTGGCCCCATTTCATTTCTAGACATACCACTTGCAAGAAGACGTTCGTATTCAGCTGCTGTTGCACCGCGAAGATTAATTCGTTGATTCAGCGAGAGGCTGTTCTCTGCATTTGCTTGGATTCGTTGGAGAGCAGCAACTTCATCAGCAACTGAAGTGTTTGGAACGTCAAATTTCGAGCTTTAGTTCTTCAAGCATAAATGCACAAGCGTCTGACTCGGATACGAATTGCTTTAAAATTCTATCCTGACCTCGTTCAACAAAGAAAACAACCCAATTACCGTCTCGATTTTCCATACAAAGCCGTTCATCTTTACCACCATTTAAAGAGTAAATACGACGTGGTATGCCAAGTCTCTCTAACTCATGCTTCAACTGTTCGATATTCATTGCTTTAATCTCAATGCACCTCTCTCTAGTAGATTACGAATTGATTCATCAAACTTGTACTGAATACCACCACCTTCGTAGCCAAACCAACCTCGCGCAGGTCCTGCAGTAACTTGAATTGGCTGAGCCACCTCGTATGCATGATAAGGTAAACTGTCCGAGCCAGGCTTCATTGCACGAGCACGGTACGACGTACCATACTCAGCAGCATATTTGCCCTGTATAGAGCCCAGACGATCGACGAATTGACCTGGCCATAATGTGTAACTTTCATCCTTACCAATAACAAATCCATCATATGGAGGATACTCATTTCGCGTGTACGTTTTAAAGTTGGATGAATTTCTCGCTGCTGCACTTTCAGCAATATTTGTTTCAACACGTGCACGAATTGCAGTCTGCGATAAAGATGAGGTTGTGTCTGGAACCAAATCATCAACAAGCCCCGCACCTTTTGATAATTTTGTAGCAAGTAATGCTTCGCCTGCAAACAAGCTAACAATATCAGTACCTAACTCGACAGCTTTTCCATAGTGTTGCGAGTCATAATCTGCCCGCAATGAACTTAAATTAATATCAAAGCTTGTATTAGTCAACAGTGCATGAGGACTCAGCTTATACGCTAACGAAGCTGTATCAGCAATAGCTTGGCCAAAATTGAGTACGCCATTATATATACCTTTTCCTGTATCGGCTAGATTTGCTTCATCAGATATGTTCCAAGTATGAGTGGGCTTCTGATCCATAGAGTACGGGTAACCACCATCTTCACTTATCATATAGTTGGAGCTTGTAGGATCTTGGTGTGCATTAATCCATGCGCGCACCCCTGCTGCTGCGCTGTCAAACCATTTAAATAATTTGTCTGAAGTTAGTTCACGTAATGAATTCTTACCCGCTGAAAATATACTTGCTTCAGACTTTACCGGCACCAACTGCTCATTTCCTAATCCAAACATCCCCTCCAAATCCGACATCGAATAATTTGCGGCAGGCTCTTCAAATCCAAGCCCATAATCCATCTTCCCGGCTGTATGATTTTCTAACCCATAATCCGCTTTAAATAGTGTCGTATCCTCTGCTCGACCACCACCAAAACGGCTGTCATTATGCGCTTCAAGCAGCCAGTCAAATCCCTGTGCGTTTCCTGCTTTATTCACTTGCTTTTGTGTATCCGTCGTAATGGATGGTGAACCACGCTTGTTTGTCAGTTCTGCCACTTTATCAGCCGCAATACCAGAACCACTGTATGCCTTGCTGTTCAGTTGCTGCCCTATATTTTGTTGCTCAGGCGAAGGACCACTCCAGTCTTCAAAATCCGAGAGGGAATCTTCTACATCCCGCATGCGTTGTTCTTCAGCTTCGGAAGTTGGCTTTTTGTTCATCGCATTCCCGACTACCGACCCCATCATATTCGCCGCGACCGAGGCCCAATTCATTTTACCTTCGCGATAGACTAAATAATTTACTGCACCACCAGCAACAGCACTAATGGCTGCCTTTGCATAGGGGTTTATTTCATCTTTTTTAGCGACACTTTCTTTGGTGGTTGTATCATAGCGATCAATGATTGCGTTACCTGCGCCTTGTATTGCCGCGAAGGCGACACTGGACCAACTGAAACGATCCTGTTTACCAAGCGTAATTAACACTGCCTGCGTCGCTACATTGGTCGCAGCGCCGCGTAGCGCACCTTCGTACCAGGTGGGTTGGGCGGGCGGCGGGCTTGAAGTGGGTGTTGTGCCACCGCTGGGTGTGCTTGTAGCTGTGCCACTGGAAGCTGCACTGGTGCTACTTGACGCCGCATAGCTAACGGCATACATAAGTCCTGCGATAATACCTGCCTGACCGATCGCACCTATATCCATGTGATCGCGCAACTTGTAGTATTTTTGCAGCGCTTGCTTTGCCGTTTCAGAGGCCATAGCAGCTGCAACGGAGTTTCGCGCGAAAATCATTACCACCACATACACAACAATCGCAGCAATTTGAGCACTGGCTGCCGCATATTTCGCAACTTGCGCATCACTCATTTTATTTGCTATGTAATAGCCTTCAACCGTAAAACTACCACCATGTAGACGTGATAACCGACGTCGGCGTTTGCCGGTATGATCAGGCCCATAATCCGGTTCGGGGATGGGTAAAAATGGCAGGTCATTACCGATAATCAGGCCAGGGTTATACACACCTCCGGTTTTATGGGTGTTGGCCACATTGGTAATGGTGTTAGGAATAATTAAATTCATGCCTTCCGTGACCGTGGTTTGCAAGCCATTGGCATCGGCAATTAAATACCATAGAGAGGCATCACCATACACAGCCAGTGCTATCGCTTGCAGGGTATCGCCTGCATTAACTACATATGAAGATGGAATTACAGATGGGTACGACTCACTCACCGGTGTGTAGTTGTAATCAAACGAATTACCGGTAATTTTGCCAATACTGCCTATCGGTTTACCGTTAGCATAATAATAGTACTGTTTGTCGTTATTCTGGGTTTTACGCAGGATTTGGCCATAAACATTTACGATTAGATCCTGATTACGGTTTGGATCTTTTGTGTCAGTCAGGCGTTGCTGATTGCCATTGGCATCATAAAAATAAGTCGTTATGCCGCTGGAAGATTGCGTGCTACCTGGATAATACACATCAAACGTACCGGATACCGTATTTTGTACATAGCTGTCACGCTTAAGGTATGTATAACTATAAGACTGCTTGGTAGCAATGGAACCTGAATTATCATCTACCGTGTAGTAGAGCAAGTTTCCGGCCGCATCGTAGGAGTTGCCATAATCATAGCGCACCGTAGTAATCGGTGCGTTAGCGCTATTGTAATTTATTTGTTTTTGTAACTGACCATTGGCATTAAACTCATAGGTGCGTCGCTCTTTTAATACATTAGGACTGCTGTAGTTTATGTACTCAATTTGCCGACCAACTTTATCATAGTTGCGAATTGATGTGGGTAAACTGTCTCGGTAGGTTTCGATTAATCGTTTTTGTGCATCAAAGCGATAGCTGTCTTGTACCAACGTGGTGTTGGAACCGTTTTTCTCATAATAACTTGCGATGGTACGATTACCTGCAGCGTCATAAGATAATTCGGTGCCCTGCGGCTTACCGTTGGCATTATTACTTGAAATGACTATTTTATTACTCGAATCAAGAGTACCTTGTGCCAGCGTAATACGATGCATCAAGTCATAGGTATACCAGTGATCTTCGGTTAACTGTTGCGCAGGCGTTGCACTCTGAAGATCAAAATACTGAGTGAGAATACGTGTGCGATTTCCGGCTGCATCATATGCATATTGAATATCATACTGATTATCCTTAACCCGGGTCAGGCGCCCAAGTTCATCATACTCCATATGTATTTCCTGATAAATCTCGCCAGTTGTGGTGGATTTAAAACTGTCATAGATACGATTACCGCGTTCATCATATAAATAGATACTTTTCGTTTTACTGGCATTGTCAAGAATGCTTTTTTGTAACCCGTTTTCATAGTATTCATATATCAGATTCTGTGAAACGGCTCCGCCCACAACAGAGGCTGCATCATTCGTTTGTTGAGTCAGTTGACCCGCTTTATCATAGGTATAGCTGGTAGTGATTCCACCTAAATCGCGATGACTGAGTAAACGGCCAAAATAGTCATAAGACCAGGTTTGATAATCAGTGTTACGGTTACCTTCATGAATTTTATGACCGTGACTATCGTAAATATTTATATATTCATACGCCCAACCAGCATTCACTGGTGTATCCAGAGGTCGGCGCGACATGATGATATTACCATTACGATCATAAAAATAAAGCGTGGTTTCATTCTCACCATTGGTAATCGAAATACGATTACCCGCTTCATCATAGCTGTAGCTGACTGTTGCTTCTGATGTTGTGTTTACACCTGAGCGTTGAGAACTTAGCCTACCGTTTTGATCATATGTATTTTCTGTAATATTTCCGACTGCATCGGTTAATATTACCATTTGATTAAATGCGTTGTAGCTGTACTTAACCACACCGCCGTCCGCGTGGTAATCGGCGATGCGATTACCCGCATCATCATACAGGTAGGCGTTAACTCCACCATTAGGATTTTGCATGGCAAGTGCGCGGCCAGCAGCATCGTAATATGTATAAATAGTCGGACGTGCGCGAGGTGCAGTAAATGTATTGCCTGCGCCAGGTGTTGCAATTAATTGATTGTTTGCATCTACCGCCCAGATATCGGTTGTCGCCTGTTCTTCCATAATGACCTGGTTTTGATAATCATAATAGAACGAAGTTGTATTCAACGATGCACTGGCGGTTTGAGAATTGTAACTATCGCCTGCAATAATCACATTGCCCCAGCGATCAAGTTCTTGTGTATTAACGGGTGATAATGTTTGTGGTACACCTTTATTTTCAGGTACCAATACCTGCCCCCCGTGTTTAATGTCGATTGTATCGGTGCGCACCACGGTGCCATCGACGGTCAGTTGATAATTGTATTGACCCACCGGAATGTCTGCATAGTTGGTACTGAACCAGCCGCTGCCTAACCGGGTCGCCGGTTTCGTTAAATAAGGATCACTGCTGCCCGCCGGTCGGTAACTAAAGCTCACGTTCTGCGCCGAACCCGACAGATTCGTAAACTCCAATCGCTCACTGTACAGATCGTTCGCACTGTCCAGTACCGTCACCCATTGACCGCCCAGTTGTTTTTGTACCTGTATGCCACTAATCGACTTGGCATTGCGGTTTAAATCAATCCGTACACCATGCGCCGCTTCTGCTTCCGTTAAATCCGTCGTGATGTATGCCGGTACGTCCGTGTACGTCAGTTGATTATTGCTGGGATCATAATTCCGCACCCGGTCAATATACGTCGTTAACACCCGCGATGGTCCTGACCCCCATACACGTAAATCACTGAAACTCAAATCCACATACGCGCCCGTGTTGATCCCACTGCTAACTTGACCGTACCCATCATTGTTACCGCCCAGGTCGTGTTGGACAGCACTGATATCCAACCACGCATCGTGCTCCACCACTTGTGCCTGACTCGCACCACCGATGCCGTCCACAGTAAACGTGCCACCCACGCCACTGCTGACCGCTTGATAGTTGTATTGACCCGGCGCTAAACCGGTCAAGGCCACCGCGTACAACCCGTTACCTAAATTTACGAGCCCGCCATTGCCCACACTGTAGGTCCCGGTCCCAACCGGATTGCCCGCAGCATTCGTTATCGTAATACCACTGCCGTTCAATACACCGGCATTGCCGCGCAATAATAAGCGTGCGGGCTGATACACATCATTCGCATTATTAAATATGTTTACCCACTGGCCATTCAGGTACTTCTGTACCTGTATGCTACTAATCGACTTGGCATTGCGGTTTAAATCAATCCGTACACCATGCGCCGCTTCTGCTTCCGTTAAATCCGTCGTGATGTATGCCGGTACGTCCGTGTACGTCAGTTGATTATTGCTGGGATCATAATTCCGCACCCGGTCAATATACGTCGTTAACACCCGCGATGGACCTGGCCCCCAGACACTTAAATCACTGAAACTCAAATCCACATACGCGCCCGTGTTGATGCCGCCTGAAACCAGACCATAACCATCATCTACACCACCGGTATCATGTTCAATGGCACCAACATCCAGCCACAGATCATCCACCCAGCCGACAACATGGCTGCTACTGCCCGTCGCACCATGGTGCAACATGAACGTGCCATGACCATCCGCATAAGATGTTTCGCCCGGACGGGTGTAAACCAGTTTGTATTCGTATTGGTCGGCCAACTGCGTGCTCATGTCCACCCAATACCGTCCGCCTAATGTATTCACGCCTCCAATGGCCAGGTTATTCAACTGGCTCCAGCTACCATCTGTAACATCCCAACTCGATGGATCCGTTGCATCGTATGGATTGGCGGGATCAATCGGGCGAAAATATATACGTACTTCCGTGCCCGTCACCGCCGCAACCGGCCAACTCAGAATGTTTTTATTCGCCGTGTCGTTCAGACTGTCAAAGACATTAACCCATTGGCCTCCCAGTTGCTTTTGCACCTGGACTCGGGTCAATCCCAATATATTGGATGGATCTTGTAATGTAACCCGCGCTCCGTGACTCGCTTCCGCATCGGTCAGGTTCGTGGTGATCGTCCGTGGGTTTGGATATCCCGCATCACCGTAGTTGTAACTCGTCAATACGCGCGACGCGCCCATTACCCCATACGTTTAAATCACTCCAACTCATATCTATATAGGCCGTGGCATTGACCGTGTTAGCGACCAGCCCATATCCGTCATCATTGCCCGATCGGTCATAGCTAATTCCACTAACATCAAAGTAAAATTCACTCGTCGTCAGGGCTGCGGGGATACTCTGAGTAGTTTGTGGTGTTTGTGTAAAAGTCGGCTGTAATTTTTGTTTTATTCGACCGAGTGCATCATAAATAGTATCTGTCGCTCTATTCCCGCTCTGTAAAGTCGCCGCTTGTGAGCTATAAGCCTGTTGCAGACTATAAGAACGTAAATCATTTGTATCAGATTCAATAACACGGGTAACCTGCCCGGTAAGATTATATAAATAGATCCGATCAACGCCATCACCTTGGTTAGTTCGCCATAGATTGCCATTTTTGTCATAGTCAAAATATTCGTGTGTCGTACCATTTTCACCTTTACTGCTTATTTCACCAAACGCGTTATATTTGACATCACTTCGATTAAATTTGACGACGTTCGAAGCTGTACCGACCAGCGTCTGCCCCCCGTGTTTAATGTCGATTGTATCGGTGCGCACCACGGTGCCATCGACGGTCAGTTGATAATCGTATTGACCCACCGGAATGTCTGCATAGTTGGTACTGAACCAGCCGCTGCCTAACCGGGTCGCCGGTTTCGTTAAATAAGGATCACTGCTGCCCGCCGGTCGGTAACTAAAGCTCACGTTCTGCGCCGAACCCGACAGATTCGTAAACTCCAATCGCTCACTGTACAGATCGTTCGCACTGTCCAGTACCGTCACCCATTGACCGCCCAGTTGTTTTTGTACCTGTATGCCACTAATCGACTTGGCATTGCGGTTTAAATCAATCCGTACACCATGCGCCGCTTCTGCTTCCGTTAAATCCGTCGTGATGTATGCCGGTACGTCCGTGTACGTCAGTTGATTATTGCTGGGATCATAATTCCGCACCCGGTCAATATACGTCGTTAACACCCGCGATGGTCCTGACCCCCATACACGTAAATCACTGAAACTCAAATCCACATACGCGCCCGTGTTGATCCCACTGCTAACTTGACCGTACCCATCATTGTTACCGCCCAGGTCGTGTTGGACAGCACTGATATCCAACCACGCATCGCGCTCCACCACTTGTGCCTGACTCGCACCACCGATGCCGTCCACAGTAAACGTGCCACTGACTACACCGCCTGTCGCACGGTAACTGTAATCGCCCGGCGCGAACCCAGTGAGCGATACCGCATACAACCCGTTACCTAAATGCGTTAACCCACCATTGCCTAAACTATAGGTGTTAACGGTGCTTCCGGTACTGTCCATGATCATCACACCACTGGTCGTCAACTGACCCGCATTGCCGCGCAATAATAAGCGTGCGGGCTGATACACATCATTCGCATTATTAAATATGTTTATCCACTGGCCATTCAGGTACTTCTGTACCTGTATGCTACTAATCGACTTGGCATTGCGGTTTAAATCAATCCGTACACCATGCGCCGCTTCTGCTTCCGTTAAATCCGTCGTGATGTATGCCGGTACGTCCGTGTACGTCAGTTGATTATTGCTGGGATCATAGTTCCGCACCCGGTCAATATACGTCGTTAACACCCGCGATGGACCTGGCCCCCAGACACTTAAATCACTGAAACTCAAATCCACATACGCGCCCGTGTTGATGCCGCCTGAAACCAGACCATAACCATCATCTACACCACCGGTATCATGTTCAATGGCACCAACATCCAGCCACAGATCATCCACCCAGCCGACAACATGGCTGCTACTGCCCGTCGCACCATGGTGCAACATGAACGTGCCATGACCATCCGCATAAGATTGTGTTTCGCCCGGACGGGTGTAAACCAGTTTGTATTCGTATTGGTCGGCCAACTGCGTGCTCATGTCCACCCAATACCGTCCGCCTAATGTATTCACGCCTCCAATGGCCAGGTTATTCAACTGGCTCCAGCTACCATCTGTAACATCCCAACTCGATGGATCCGTTGCATCGTATGGATTGGCGGGATCAATCGGGCGAAAATATATACGTACTTCCGTGCCCGTCACCGCCGCAACCGGCCAACTCAGAATGTTTTTATTCGCCGTGTCGTTCAGACTGTCAAAGACATTAACCCATTGGCCTCCCAGTTGCTTTTGCACCTGGACTCGGGTCAATCCCAATATATTGGATGGATCTTGTAATGTAACCCGCGCTCCGTGACTCGCTTCCGCATCGGTCAGGTTCGTGGTGATCGTCCGTGGGTTTGGATATCCCGCATCACCGTAGTTGTAACTCGTCAATACGCGCGACGCGCCCGTACCCCATACGTTTAAATCACTCCAACTCATATCAATATAAGCCGTGGCATTGACCGTGTTAGCGACCAGCCCATATCCGTCATCATTGCCCGATCGGTCATAGCTAATTCCACTAACATCAAAGTAAAATTCACTCGCTGTCAAGGCTGCGGGGATGGTTGATACAATGTTTGTAGTCAGCTCACTGACTTCAATTTGTTGGCCAACGTTATCGTATTTATAATACGTTGTATCCTGAATTGGTTGGCTGTCTGGATCAAAACGCAGTTGCCACTCTTTTACAAGTTGAGCAGACTCGTCATAACTATAAAATATCGAGTTTCCTTCTCCATCAACTACCCGGGTAGTTAAACTATTTTGGTTATAAAAATAGTAATTCAAGATATTTAATTGGGAATTTGATAAATCTGGAATTGCTTTACTGCTGTTAGCCAATGTCGCACCAGATGCATGGCGCTCAGAAACAACTGTGTTGCCAAAAATATCAACTTGATAGGTAGTAAGCGGTGTAAGTTGCTTACTACTACCTGCGCTGGTTGTTGGCAATGATTGCCCCCCGTGTTTAATGTCGATTGTATCGGTGCGCACCACGCTGCCATCGACGGTCAGTTGATAATCGTATTGACCCACCGGAATGTCTGCATAGTTGGTACTGAACCAGCCGCTGCCTAACCGGGTCGCCGGTTTCGTTAAATAAGGATCACTGCTGCCCGCCGGTCGGTAACTAAAGCTCACGTTCTGCGCCGAACCCGACAGATTCGTAAACTCCAATCGCTCACTGTACAGATCGTTCGCACTGTCCAGTACCGTCACCCATTGACCGCCCAGTTGTTTTTGTACCTGTATGCCACTAATCGACTTGGCATTGCGGTTTAAATCAATCCGTACACCATGCGCCGCTTCTGCTTCCGTTAAATCCGTCGTGATGTATGCCGGTACGTCCGTGTACGTCAGTTGATTATTGCTGGGATCATAATTCCGCACCCGGTCAATATACGTCGTTAACACCCGCGATGGTCCTGACCCCCATACACGTAAATCACTGAAACTCAAATCCACATACGCGCCCGTGTTGATCCCACTGCTAACTTGACCGTACCCATCATTGTTACCGCCCAGGTCGTGTTGGACAGCACTGATATCCAACCACGCATCGTGCTCCACCACTTGTGCCTGACTCGCACCACCGATGCCGTCCACAGTAAACGTGCCACCCACGCCACTGCTGACCGCTTGATAGTTGTATTGACCCGGCGCTAAACCGGTCAAGGCCACCGCGTACAACCCGTTACCTAAATTTACGAGCCCGCCATTGCCCACACTGTAGGTCCCGGTCCCAACCGGATTGCCCGCAGCATTCGTTATCGTAATACCACTGCCGTTCAATACACCGGCATTGCCGCGCAATAATAAGCGTGCGGGCTGATACACATCATTCGCATTATTAAATATGTTTATCCACTGGCCATTCAGGTACTTCTGTACCTGTATGCTACTAATCGACTTGGCATTGCGGTTTAAATCAATCCGTACACCATGCGCCGCTTCTGCTTCCGTTAAATCCGTCGTGATGTATGCCGGTACGTCCGTGTACGTCAGTTGATTATTGCTGGGATCATAGTTCCGCACCCGGTCAATATACGTCGTTAACACCCGCGATGGACCTGGCCCCCAGACACTTAAATCACTGAAACTCAAATCCACATACGCGCCCGTGTTGATGCCGCCTGAAACCAGACCATAACCATCATCTACACCACCGGTATCATGTTCAATGGCACCAACATCCAGCCACAGATCATCCACCCAGCCGACAACATGGCTGCTACTGCCCGTCGCACCATGGTGCAACATGAACGTGCCATGACCATCCGCATAAGATGTTTCGCCCGGACGGGTGTAAACCAGTTTGTATTCGTATTGGTCGGCCAACTGCGTGCTCATGTCCACCCAATACCGTCCGCCTAATGTATTCACGCCTCCAATGGCCAGGTTATTCAACTGGCTCCAGCTACCATCTGTAACATCCCAACTCGATGGATCCGTTGCATCGTATGGATTGGCGGGATCAATCGGGCGAAAATATATACGTACTTCCGTGCCCGTCACCGCCGCAACCGGCCAACTCAGAATGTTTTTATTCGCCGTGTCGTTCAGACTGTCAAAGACATTAACCCATTGGCCTCCCAGTTGCTTTTGCACCTGGACTCGGGTCAATCCCAATATATTGGATGGATCTTGTAATGTAACCCGCGCTCCGTGACTCGCTTCCGCATCGGTCAGGTTCGTGGTGATCGTCCGTGGGTTTGGATATCCCGCATCACCGTAGTTGTAACTCGTCAATACGCGCGACGCGCCCGTACCCCATACGTTTAAATCACTCCAACTCATATCTATATAGGCCGTGGCATTGACCGTGTTAGCGACCAGCCCATATCCGTCATCATTGCCCGATCGGTCATAGCTAATTCCACTAACATCAAAGTAAAATTCACTCGCTGTCAGGGCTGGCAGAATGGCACTACCAGTCGTATCACTAAAACGAAATGGTTCGGCAGATCCAATTTTTCGGCCCAACACATCATAATACATATAAGTAGTAACGCCCGTGGCATTGGGATCTATATATGTATCGGCTCGCTCACTAGTACTGATGACATTTCCGAGTTTGTCATATTCAATGCGCGAGGTTAAATTACCTTTAACATTAGTTGGTGTAACGACTCCACCAAAGGTAGCCGTTGAATAAATCACATCAAACAGGGTTTCACTTGTTTGGCGATTTAATAGATCGTAGGTAAAACGTTTTTCACGGTCAAAACCCACATTCGATACACTGTTTTCGTCAGCAGGTTTTAGAATAATTGGCGTAGAAAAATTATTGTTTTTACTGGCGTATTCTATTTGCTTAATGACATTTCCAACTGCGTCGTATTTCCATTCTGTTAAGTAACCCAACGTATCAAGTTGCGCTATCGTTTGACCTACCGAATTATATTTATACTGTGTATTTGCCCAGGTTGGACCTTGTAATGTTGTATTGGGATTTTGCAATTCAGATTGTGTAGTAATATCTCCAAATGCGTTGTATACATTGCGAGTTTCCCGTTGCACATTAAAGTATTGTTGATTATTGGTATTGTTTGATTGAGTAGAGTCAAATGCATACACCGCAGGTTGACGTGTACTGACTACACGACCGAGGGCATCGTAATCAGTTGTAATAATGCGATCCTGATTTGGATCTTGCAGTCCATTCAGGCCATAAACAAGATTAGTGATTTCACTCAAGCTATAACCGGTTGAAGTCTTATTTGCTACTGCTGCATCTTTCGGATCAGCAATCGCGTCAGCAATGGCATTAGCATAGCGTGTTAAGGTGGTTTGATTCCCAAACGCATCATAAGCATAGCCTGTGATGTACTGCTCAGCATCGATATCAAATGCAATACGACCCTGACTGTCATACACTTTATAATTGTAATGACCAGCCACATCCCGATTGGCGGTGGCATTGCCGAGTGCATCATAAGTGACCTCGCTATATAGCGTAGCAACTCTTTCATTGCGACCTTGATAATTGTTTAGAATATCATCCCCCGCGTGGTAGACATCTACTGCAGGGAAGGTAGTTTTAATTTGCCGTCCTAATGCATCGTAGTCATACGATGTTATGCGTTCTTCTGGTGCACCGTACGCTTCGGTACGGGTTTTGACGTTACCTAAGTTGTCATAAGTTATAAGCGTGATAATAGATTCATTGCTTGTTGTTGAGTTAGCGGGGTTAGTTGGATCGAGTCGCGTCACATCGACCTTGGGGGTAATTTCTTGCGTTAAGCGGTTTGCTGCATCGTACACATAGGTCCAGGTATAGTTGTCATCTTTTGCTGCTTCACCTTGCAACGTTAAATCACCCGAGCTAGCACTCGCGCCATTTTTATTCGTGAACCAGGTTTTGTTGCCAACTGCATCGTAGCCATAAAACTCACGGTTCCCCGCCGCATCTCGACTCCATACCAGACGGCCAGCCGTATCATAGCCGTACATATCGATTTGGTCTTCGGTGGTATTCACTAACGGATTTGTGCTTCCATGGAAATCAATATTTAATTGCAGGATTTGTGGGTCCGCACTTAAATCCATACCAATGGTCGAAATATTATTCGCAAAGCGCCAGACGGATTTCAACTCGCCGACACTATCGTATGCATTTTCCGTGACGTACCCCATCGCATCGATGCTATAACGCAATTGGTTTGCCGCATTGAAAACGTTTAAGTGAATGCGTTCGTTGCCATCAGCCACTGCTGTGACACCATCTGATAACGTTGAAAGCACCAGCCCCGACAAATTAGCTAGACCTGTTTCACTGCGAGTGGCGATGTCCAAGGTTGCATCCAACGCACTTAATTCAGCACTTTTAATGATCGTCGCATAGTCAATACTGCGGATTTGATTGCCGTGCGCATCATAGCGGTATTCACTCACATACCCTTCTAGTCGTGCATTGCCAGTCAGACCGGTATAGGCAGGCTGGGCATTTTGTTGTACGCGGAAGCGCAAGCGATTGGCGTTATCGTAGACTTGATAGCTAATGCGATCGTTAAGGTTATTTTCTAAACTGGATCGTTGTCCAGTCAAATACGTGTAACCCGTACCATTGGCTGATTCGGTTTTAAAGGTGGCGGCTTGTCCACTGTTTAACGCTTGCGCCACTTGCGTAGACTTCACTGCCCGGCCGAATGCGTCGTAGTCGGTAATGCTCACTTCGTTTAATCCGTTAACGGTATACACCAGACGGTTATTGTTGTCGTAGGCAAACCAGGTCACAACATCGAGACTGTCATTCGCGCTGAAGTAAGTTGTCGCGGCACCGTTTAAGGTGCTCACGATAACGGATGGATCAGCTTTAATCGCAGCAGTATCGATACTATTGAGTGCCGTTGCATAACGGCGTGTATGTATCACGTTTCCGAAGGTATCGTAGACCATATGACTGATACCACCCAGAGCATCAATGCTGTGCGTTTCACGGTATAAACTGTCGTAGATATACGAGGTGACATTCAGATTGGCATCAATGCGTTGCAGGACTTGCCCCATCGCGCCATACTTCACTTCGGTGGTCAGCGTCATGCCGGATGGATCGATAATGGTTTTGGTTTGACGGCCCGCATCATCGTATTCGTATTTTACGGTTCGCGCATCGGGCGTGTTATACCCTTCGGTCTTGGTCTTGACATGGCCTAATGCATCATAGGTGTAAAATGTGGTGAGACGTGTCTGCGAGGCAGTGTCGAGCTGCTGTGTTGTGGGGTTGTAACGTGTCACCTCCACTTGGGGTGACAGTTCGTGCGTCAAGCGCCCGGCCTCATCATATTGATAGGTCCAGGTGTTACCGAGTTTATTGGTGAAGGCGGTTTTGTTGCCCGCATCATCGTAAGCGTAAGACTCGCTTAAGTTGATACTGTCGGTGCTTTTCTCCAGTCGTCCGGCATTATCATAATAATAACTCTGCACTTGCGCGGCGTTGATGGCCGCGGTGGTGGCGGTGCCGGGTACTTCTTTGGCCAGCTCCGCCGCTTGCCAGCTTGTCAGGGTAGCGAACGTGACGGTATCGCTTAAATCAGCGGTGATATCAACCGGGTTATTATAAACAGCAGTCGTTTTGATTTGCCCGTTTGCATAGTAGGTGGTTTCACTCACGGTGTTGACGCTGTTAATACTGAAGCGTTGACGGTTTAACCCGTCGTAAATAAAGTGCGTGGTTTGGTCTTCGGCTGTCATAAAGCCGGCGGTATCACGCAGGCCTTCAATGATGTTATCCAGCACACTGTTGTTCGTCACATCCACATCGGTGTGTTCAGCAATGCGCGCATCGTAGGTGGTTAATTGCGCCGTGCTGAGTGGCGTAGCATATGCGGTGGTTTGAATGACATTGTTATTGTCATCGTAAACCGTTTCGGTTAACCCCCCCAGGCTGTCAATGCTAAAGCGTAAGCGGTTATCCGCATCGTACGCATAACGCATGACGTGATTGCGTCCATCATTGCCATTGTTGGCTTGCAATGTCGTGACACGACTTTGTAATGTTGCGGTAAAGGTGGTGGTATCCAGGTCACTCACGGTCACGGTTTGGTGATAGGCGATGGTTTTTAATACATTGCCATTGCCGTCATACACGGTTTGCGTCACTTGACCGAGCGCATCAATCACATGGGTTTGCCGCTGGTTCGCATCGTACACGTAACGCGTGACGTTTTGATTTGCATCGGTGACGGCAATGAGGTTATCAACATTATCGTAATGATAACGCGTCGTGATATCTAACCCGGTTGGATTGGTCGTGGCATCATAAGGATCGACAATCTCATACTCACGACGACCGAGTTTGTCATAACTGTATTTAGTAATACGTTCACTGGGCGTACCTTGTGCTTCGGTCACCGTTAAGGTTTTACCGCGACCGTCATAGGTATACGCGGTAATAATGTTGAGGCCGTTGGGATTACTTGCCGTAATGGGATCGACCGTGATGGTGTTAACTTGTCCGCGTTTATCATACGCGGTGTGGGTTTCAACATTTCTCGCATCTTTGACCACGGCCACCCGGCCTTGGCCGTCGTACCACATTTCGGTTTTGATCGCCAAACCGTTCGGGTTAGCGGTGGTAATTGGATCGATGATCTGTTTGATGACACGATTCGCTGCATCGTATTCGGTGATGACGAGGTTGCCGTTCGCGTCTTCGGTTTGAATAACACGATTGGATTGGTCGTAGGTATTGTTGGCGGAAACAATCGCCTGCCCGTTCACATCCTCGGTGACGGTGTTGAGGTTACCGTTTTTATCATACGTGTATTGCGTGACGTTGCCGTTCCCATCATCCACTTGCGTGGTTTCACCATGACGGTTGCTGTGTGTGGTGGTCGTGATGCCTTCTGAGGTTGTCATCGTCACTGTGCGATTGGCATCGTCATACGACAAGGTGGTGGTGTTGCCGTTGGCATCGACAAGACGGGTTTGTCGGCCCAGCGCATCGTAAATAATCTGGTTGCTGTAACCTACCGCATCGGTAGTGGTCGTCACTTGACGACCGGCGTTAACGCTATATTGATTTTGTTGTGTGATGACGCCGTTTTGATACACGGTTTTCACGCGACCAAAGGCATCGTGTATCACCAGGCGGGTTTGCGCCAGACCGTTCACATCATGCACGGTTTGATAAGCTTCCCCACGCTGTGTATAGGTGTAGTGTGACTGCACGCTGTTTTGATTATCCAGCGTCAACGCTTGTGCGGTCGCAAGCGAGGCCGCCGGGGATGACAGTTGTGTCGTCACAGACTCCCGTTCACCAAACGCGTTATAGCTGTTTTCGGTTTTATAAAACTGCGCATCGATGGCTTGCTTCACGGCGCCGCGCAGCGTGTAGTTCACCGTCGAGGTGCTGTCGACTGCAGCGTTGGTCAGCCCGCTTAATACAGTTTGAATGGCGCTGATGTCACCGCCGGTCAGGGAGGTGGTGTCAATACGATTGCTTAAACGCGTGGTATCGATCACCTGACCAAAGCCGTTGTAGTTGGTGAGGGTCACCTCGCCTTGTTGGGTGATCGGGTTGCCGTTGACATCGGTGCCCCCATCGGCCGCGCTTATCACCGCCTGCACGTTATTGCTGTCGTCGTAGTAGTACCACCTCGTCTGACCATTAGCACCGCGGGTGCTTAAGAGTCGATCGGCATTGTCGTAGCTATAGGTGGTGGCGTACTCTGCCCACACGCTGTCCACCACGGCAGCCTGTTCGGCTGGTGTGGCCGCCGGGTTATTTGTCAGGAGGGTGGTAAGACGTTGCGTGATTTGATCACTGCCTTCCCCACTTAAGCTCGCGATAAGACGACCTTTTTGATCGTAGCGGCTTTGCTCGGTGCGGGTTTCACTCGCGTTGTTAACCGCGACATCGGTTTGGATGAGATGACCGACGGTATCATAGCTGTATTGCGTTTGGGTGCCGCTGATAAAATCGGTACGCACACTGACACGATTGAGCGCATCATATTGGGTGACCGTTTCGGCAATGGCACTGCCCGCCAACCCTTGCAAGGTGCTAACAGATTGTCCGGTGTACGTGACGGCCGTGTCATAACGACGCGTATCGGTTTGGTTACCCGCCGCATCGTATTGATAGGTAGTAAGATAACCGTCAGCATCAATTTTTGCGACTACCTGATTGCGACCATTATATAGTGTGTAGGCCTGACGGTTGTCGGCGGGCACAGTGTTGGCCGTGCTGCGCAACGTCGCTAAATCGCCCGTTGATAACAGGTTAGGTTGTGCCGGTGTGTTCAGAATTTGCGTGGCGTATTTGATCGTGGAGGTGCGCCGTCCGGCGATGTCGTAGATCGATTCGGTTAAATAGCCTTCGCCATCGAGTTGCGCCAGCACCTGGCCATCATCGCTGTAGAAGGTTCGCGTGTGTCGGTCAAGGGTGGGGGCAGACGTGATGAGCAGTTCGATTTCATCCACTTGCCAGGGTACAGTCAGGGAACTGGTATCCACCGCATTGCCGTATTGCACGGTATCGGTCACGCGCCCCGCCGCATCGTAAAATAATTGCGTGACGTAGACGTCATTGGCGTTGGTGTCGTGCGGCGTTAAGCTCATCACCGCGCGATTGGCTTTGTCGTACAAGGTATACGTGTTTCGATCATTCAACGCGTCAACGGTGATCGTGATATCAGCCAAGGTAATATTTTTATTGCTCAGCTGAAGCTGGCCTGTGACATCATTTAAATTACTGATGTCGGCTGCACTTAAGGGCGTGGCGTACGCAATGGTTTGCACCACGTTACCGGCACTATCGTAAACACTTTGCGTTAAATATCCCCGCGCATCCACCAGCCCGGTTAAGCGGTTTGCCGTGTCATAGATAAAGTAAGTATTGTGACCGTTCGCATCGGTGCTACTGCGTAAACGCCCCGCAGCATCATAGGTGTTGGCGCTACTGCCCACTTGCACCAGGCTGGTGGTAGTCCAGTATGCCAAGGTCGCCGGGGTTTCAAGTTGGGTCGTCGATTGCAAGTCGGCCGTGGTAATGCCCAGACCGGCAAAATAACTTTGTAACGCACTGGCCGCATTGGCATCACCGTACACGTTTGTTGCGATGCTCGCCCATACATCCGGCGCTGCCAGGTCAGTGGCACTCACACTGTAGTAAGGGGTGATGGTAATAGTTTTTGTTTGTGATGCGTCTTGTAACTGCAAGGGTAAGCCTTGCAATTCGTTATTCGTCAGTGCCGCAAAGCTCACGACATCGGTATTGTTGGTATTAAACGCCGCTTGCAGTTCATCGCCTAAATTACTGTCGTTATATAAAGCACCGGCAATGCTCGCCCACGTATCCGTACTTTGCACCACATAATATTCGTCAACGGGTTGTGGACTGGTGGCCTCATCATCCCATAAGTTACCCGGTATTGCTGGTAGCACCGTGTCCGGTATTAAGGTCGTGATGTTGTATTGGGGTTGGGCATAATGCGCCTGCAGTTCATCGGCAACATTCTGCGTGTTGTATAACGCTTGCGCGATACTCGCCCAGCTATCGCCTTGGCGGATTAAATAATCCACATCGGTAAATTGCGCGGGCAATGCATCCAGGGTGATACCCGCCGTTAATGTCGTGATGTTGTATTGCGGTTGGGCGTAATGGGTTTGTAATTCATCTGCCACCGCCGCGTTGCCGTATAAACTGAACGCGATGCTGTCCCAGGTATCGCCGGCTTGGACCGTGTAATAGGCAGGAATGGGATTCGGATCGGGATGCTCATCGTCATCCAACTGCGCCGGCGGCGCGAGTAAAATCCCGTTGGTCGCGTCTTGCGGTTGCGTGTAACCATACGTACCGAAGTAATGCGCCTGCACTTCATCGGTTAACCCGTCGGCATTCGGGCCATAAAAATGGTTCGCAATGTCGGTCCACGTGTCGGTCGTTTGCACTTGATAGTTAGTATCGCTTAACTGCGCCGGTACGTTCAGTAACTCACCGTTGACCGCCGCCGCGGCCGGTGTGCTCGTGCCATAGAACGTTTCTAATTCATCCCCCAGGTTCGCATCCCCGTAAGCGTTGAACGCGATATCGTTCCACGTCTCGCCGCCTTGTAACACGTAATAATTTTCCGCACTCGGCATCAATCGCCCGATATCCATGATGGGGTCGGGTGGACTCAGTAATTGTAATCCCGGCGCATCTTGCGGTTGGGTGTAGCCATAATTATCTAAGTAATGTTGCGCCAGTTCATCTGACACCCGAATGTCGTTGTATAAACTCAACGCCACATCGTCCCAGGTGTCTGTTGCCGTTACCGTGTAGTACGGCGTGCCGTTGGAGGGCGGGACGTAGGCGCTGGTGCGCAGTTGGAAACTCGACCCACTCCACTGATTCCAGAACGCGTGGAAACCGCCTTGCCCGTCCGCCGCCAGATGATACGAATCGGTGACCGGCCCGATATTTTCCAGTGACACCGCGCCCGACCACACATTCTGGTTGATATCGAAATTGCTGACATAGATATTGTACTGCCCGCTTTCAATCCGCTGCCATGTCACCGCCGCGCGACCCTGCGCATCAATCGACGCATATGAGAACGTTAATGTCGCCCCTGTCGGACTGTCAATCGGCTCCGGCCCTTGCCAGCCACCGTTAGTCGCATCGTATCGGTTCACCCAAATCGTCGTGACACCCGAGGCGTTGTTTTGCGTCCAGGTCGCAATCGCCGTCCCTGAACTGTCCACCTGCACATCCAACTCCTGGATGTTAGCGCTGCTACTCAACCCAATCGCTTGCCGTGTCCAGCTACTGCCGTCATAACGGGCCGCAATTAAATCCGTGCCGTTCTCCCGCCACAACACGAATCCGTTACCGGCATCATCAAAACCTTCGCGGATAAAGGCCACCGGCGCCGTCGTGGTTTCCAGTAATTGCTCCGGTTGCCAACCGCTGCCCGGCACATACTGGCTCGCGTAAACCGAGTTCACACCGTTGTCTTGCTGCATCCACATGACCCAGTGCTCGCCATTGCCCGCCGTCACCGCTTGGGTAAATTGGACGTTCGCATTACCGGTGTCTAATGCCAGTTGCGTCGTCCAACTGCTACCATCGAATGTCGCCGCCGCCGCATTAAAACGACTGCCATCGTAGTGTTTCATTGACACCACGACCCGGCCCTGATTATCGACATCCACATCCCAGTCTTCGGCGTAGTTCGTCACCGGCTCCGGTGCTTGCCAACCCGTGCCCAGACCACTACCCGGGATAAACCGCGCCACATAGACGGTGCCCATCCACGCATTTTCACGCCAACTTACCGCGGCATGACCTGAACTGGCCACGCTGATGTTCGGCGAGCGCATGCTCGCGCCCAACGTTTCTAATGGTACGGTGGTACTTTGCCAGACTCCTTGTACCGCATCGTAATGCCGCGCATAAATATTGCCGCCCTGCTCCCACACCACAATACCGTTACCCGCCGCATCAAATCCGCTGCGTCCCGATTCATCGGTGCCATCGACTGAACCGAGGTCGGTCGGCGTACTCGCCCACCCACCTGCCCCGCCGGTGGGGGTGGTCACCACACCCGGGATTAAATCCACCGGCACATCTTGCGGTGTTAATCGCGTGTCATAGGCATTGCCATGCAATGCCGCATCGTAATTTACCGCAGCCGGGGTGTTTAGATAATACGGTTGTGTCGTGTACCCCTGGTTCGAGACGTTCGGGGCGGTGGTATTTAATAGATACGGATTGGTATTGAGCAAGCTATGGTTTTGTGGATTGATAATATCCCGCACGGTTTGCACTAACGGACTGGCTGTATTTAACGGCACGTCCGGCCCCGTGTTCACTGTCTGTGTGGTTTGTAAACTACCCGCCTGAGCAGTTGCGGTTTGTAAGGTACTTTGTGCTGTCGCGGTTTGGGTTTGATTCAGCAATAAACCCCGCGCATCATACGTCGAGGTCGTGAGTAAACCGTTGGCCTGCGTCAGCTTCACCTGATTATTGGCATCGTCGTATAGCGAAGTGGTGATGTGATTTAAGGCATCAACGCTGGATACCAAGCGGCCCAATCCGTCGTAGGTATATTGGGTCGCTTGACCGTTACCATCGATGCTTTGTATCAATTGACCGTAGTGGTCGTAGATAAAATAATTTGTGTTGGGGTTTTGTCCCGTGCCCGCACTATCCACCGACGCGTAGTTTTTTATGCTGTGGACTTGCCCGCGAATATCGTAGGTGGTTTCGGTACGTTGGGTGGTATCCAGCGCTTGGGTTTGCGTCCAGGTGGTCAGTTGGGATTCGGTCAGTACGTCTGTTTGTGTCAGATTGGCAAGGGTTTGCGCGGTGGTTTCATTTGGCAGCGCAAACGTCGCACCGGTATAACTTATCGATGTGGTGACTTGTCCAAGCGCATTATAAACAAGTTCATTTACTCGCCCTTGCGCACTGATACTAAAAATCAGTTTTCCCGCACTGTCATACACATAACGGCTCGTCGCCGGTGTGGCCGGCGCGGGCCCTTGTCCATCGGCATCGGTATAAATGGTTTCCGTGACGAGCCGGTTATTGCTGTCGTAGACGTAATCCACCGTGGTGTTGGTGTCATCGGTGCGTTGGGTAAGATTACCGCGCGCATCATAACTGAACGTGGTGGTCTGGTTATTCGTATCGGTGACGGTGTGAATATTATCGGAGCCTACATGGTAGCTGTACGCGGTACGGTTACCCAAATCATCCACGGTTGCCATCAAGCGTTGTTGCGCATCGTATTCAAACCGCGTGCTGTTGCCCAGTGCATCCGTGACATCCACATAACTGTTGCCGCTACTACCCGGGACATAGTTTAGTGTCGGCGGTAATTCCACACGACTACCGGCCAATAACGGTGGCGTTAAACTGCTGTTGGTCTGGTATTGCGATAACGCCAGCGCCGCTTCCGCTGCCGTGGCCGTGTAAACACTCAGCGCAATGTCTGCCCAGCTTTCGCCGCCCGTGGCTGTGTAATAATCGGCAACTATATCCGGTGCTTCATCATCATCCAGTTGTGCCGGCGGCGCGAGTAAAATCCCGTTGGTCGCGTCTTGCGGTTGCGTGTAACCATACGTACCGAAGTAATGCGCCTGCACTTCATCGGTTAACCCGTCGGCATTCGGGCCATAAAAATGGTTCGCGATGTCTGTCCAGCTGTCACCCGCTTGCACTTGATAGTTAGTATCGCTTAACTGCGCCGGTACGTTCAGTAACTCACCGTTGACCGCCGCCGCGGCCGGTGTGCTCGTGCCATAGAACGTTTCTAATTCATCCCCCAGGTTCGCATCCCCGTAAGCGTTGAACGCGATATCGTTCCACGTCTCGCCGCCTTGTAACACGTAATAATTTTCCGCACTCGGCATCAATCGCCCGATATCCATGATGGGGTCGGGTGGACTCAGTAATTGTAATCCCGGCGCATCTTGCGGTTGGGTGTAGCCATAATTATCTAAGTAATGTTGCGCCAGTTCATCTGACACCCGAATGTCGTTGTATAAACTCAACGCCACATCGTCCCAGGTGTCTGTTGCCGTTACCGTGTAGTACGGCGTGCCGTTGGAGGGCGGGACGTAGGCGCTGGTGCGCAGTTGGAAACTCGACCCACTCCACTGATTCCAGAACGCGTGGAAACCGCCTTGCCCGTCCGCCGCCAGATGATACGAATCGGTGACCGGCCCGATATTTTCCAGTGACACCGCGCCCGACCACACATTCTGGTTGATATCGAAATTGCTGACATAGATATTGTACTGCCCGCTTTCAATCCGCTGCCATGTCACCGCCGCGCGACCCTGCGCATCAATCGACGCATATGAGAACGTTAATGTCGCCCCTGTCGGACTGTCAATCGGCTCCGGCCCTTGCCAGCCACCGTTAGTCGCATCGTATCGGTTCACCCAAATCGTCGTGACACCCGAGGCGTTGTTTTGCGTCCAGGTCGCAATCGCCGTCCCTGAACTGTCCACCTGCACATCCAACTCCTGGATGTTAGCGCTGCTACTCAACCCAATCGCTTGCCGTGTCCAGCTACTGCCGTCATAACGGGCCGCAATTAAATCCGTGCCGTTCTCCCGCCACAACACGAATCCGTTACCGGCATCATCAAAACCTTCGCGGATAAAGGCCACCGGCGCCGTCGTGGTTTCCAGTAATTGCTCCGGTTGCCAACCGCTGCCCGGCACATACTGGCTCGCGTAAACCGAGTTCACACCGTTGTCTTGCTGCATCCACATGACCCAGTGCTCGCCATTGCCCGCCGTCACCGCTTGGGTAAATTGGACGTTCGCATTACCGGTGTCTAATGCCAGTTGCGTCGTCCAACTGCTACCATCGAATGTCGCCGCCGCCGCATTAAAACGACTGCCATCGTAGTGTTTCATTGACACCACGACCCGGCCCTGATTATCGACATCCACATCCCAGTCTTCGGCGTAGTTCGTCACCGGCTCCGGTGCTTGCCAACCCGTGCCCAGACCACTACCCGGGATAAACCGCGCCACATAGACGGTGCCCATCCACGCATTTTCACGCCAACTTACCGCGGCATGACCTGAACTGGCCACGCTGATGTTCGGCGAGCGCATGCTCGCGCCCAACGTTTCTAATGGTACGGTGGTACTTTGCCAGACTCCTTGTACCGCATCGTAATGCCGCGCATAAATATTGCCGCCCTGCTCCCACACCACAATACCGTTACCCGCCGCATCAAATCCGCTGCGTCCCGATTCATCGGTGCCATCGACTGAACCGAGGTCGGTCGGCGTACTCGCCCACCCACCTGCCCCGCCGGTGGGGGTGGTCACCACACCCGGGATTAAATCCACCGGCACATCTTGCGGTGTTAATCGCGTGTCATAGGCATTGCCATGCAATGCCGCATCGTAATTTACCGCAGCCGGGGTGTTTAGATAATACGGTTGTGTCGTGTACCCCTGGTTCGAGACGTTCGGGGCGGTGGGGTCAAGCGGGTCACTTTGTGGGGTACCCCCACTGTTATTGGTGTAACTAATGGTCGTGGTGTTACCGACGCCGTCGGTATAATCTTTTATGCGGTCTTGCCCATCGTAGGTGAAGCTGATTTTAACCGGCGCGGTATTACTGCCTTCCTGGGTGGTGATGCTTTGGATAAAGTGACTGCTGGTATCACGGTAGGTGTAGGTCGTGACATAGGCATTGCCGTCACTGGTATCACTGTCCTCCGGACTTAAATCGACCGTCACGGTTTCGAGTCGGTTTTGTGCATCGTAGGTATAGCTGACTTTGGTGTCGGATATTTGCGGGTTACCGACTACGGTATATGTCGCCCCCGTATTCACCGGGCCGCTTTCGGTCAAGCTCGCCGGTATGCCCGATAGCACCAATCCCACTTGCAACTGCGGGTTGCCATAGTGGGCTTGCAATTCTTCGGCGGCCGCCGGATCGTTATATAACGTGTTGGCAATGTCTGCCCAGTCTTCGTTTGCTTGCACCCGGTAACCCGCTACGGTGGTGGTGATGGATTGCAGATTGGTACCGTTGCTCCCGCCGTAGGTTAAATCGGTAATGCTGCCGCTTTGGATGTCGGTGATTTGGGTGATGAGACCGTTACTATATATATAGGTATAGCCATTGCCGTGCGCATCACGGGTAGCGGTCAATTGCCCCTGATTGTCATAGATTTCAACAACATCCGGACTGCCGTCGGTAAAAGTCCATTGCTGTGTCACGGTGTTGTATTGCAGCGAGTCGTTCGCCCCCTGGCCATCCGGGGTGGTATATACCTGCAAATTCGTGTCGTAGATGAAGGTCGCAACATGCCCATCGCCGTAGGTTTTGGTCAGGCTTGAACCGGCGGTATTCACGCCGTTACCACCAATGACACTGGATAAACGCTGGTATACGTTCAACCGCCAGTTGTCACTGTTGTCGCCGTCCCAACCGTTATCTGACCACTGGCCCTGGCTGTTGTAGGTGCGGATTAGCTGGGTATTGAGTCCGGTGCCGGAGAGAAATTCATCTTGCTGTTGGATAACCAGGTTGCCGGTGGCACTATTGATGTAGACATTGTCGCCAAATCGCCCTAAGCGGGGGTCCCCCTGGGCACTGCCTAATAAATTTAATGAAGTGTTATATATTCCCGCGCCTGCACCGGTGACAATGGCCGCCATCTTCCTGCTCCCTACTACACAATAAGTTATTGTTTTTTAATGGTTGTGAGTCACGGTAGTCTTCACACAGTGAACCCGCCGATCAAACAACTCTGTCTCAGTATGTATTAACCAGTTTCATGGGAATTTGTTTAGGCATATTTGAAAAAAATATGGATTTTTTTATTTCTGTATCAATATAAAGGTTAACAGGCAAGCGAAAATGATTAGTTAATAGTCAATATTCTCGGTGTGTAAACTGCACTTTTTGTAGGCTACCTGTATTATCAGGAATAATTATCCTGATGACTGATACGGAAATTTATACAGTAATGAACCCAGCAATGAACAGGCTTTATTATGTCCACGATCCCATGTGCAGCTGGTGTTGGGGATTTACTGACACATGGCAACAACTACGCGCCAACCTCCCTGAACAAATTGAAGTGATTCGCTTGTTAGGTGGTTTGGCACCCGATACCGACGCGCCAATGCCGGAAGCAATGCAGCGTAGTATTATCAACACCTGGCATCGCGTTGCCGAACACATACCCGGCGTTAATTTCAATTTTGATTTCTGGACCAATACGACCCCAAGGCGTACAACATACCCTGCCTGTCGTGCTGTGATTGCAGCGCGTCAACAAGGTTTGGAATATGATACGGCGATGACAACCTCAATTCAGCACGCGTATTATCTTGAAGCGTGTAATCCATCAAATGAATCCACACTCATTGAACTGGCAAGTGAACTGGGATTGGATACCCATACGTTTATTCGCACACTACGTGACCCGTCAACGCATGAAACATTACTAAAAGAGATCAAGCTGGCTCGAGAGATGCATGCCGATAGTTTTCCAGATCTGGTATTGAAACAGGAAGATAATTACTGGCACATACAAATTGACTACACTAATTATCGTTCGATGCACGATTCAATTATGCTGCACATCTCTAGTGGTTAATATAAAATCTCACCGTCCCCTTTCACAGTTTAACTGAGGGGAGGTTCACTCTGACCCCAAATATCCGACCCCAAATATCCGACCCCAAATATCCTGATAAGGAGTTGCAAATCAAGATTTAAGATTTGTAATGTGGCTTTCCAGCCATTTCAATAACGAATCATAGTGGGCCGATTTTGATTCCAGTAAGCTGATAATGAAATTATGCGCGTCCGTTGATTCGACTTTAATTTTATACCCATTCACACGCAGGAAGATATCCGTCACAAAAAATGCAGCCCGTTTATTACCATCGACAAACGGATGGTTCATTAACAATGATTCAAACAGCGCCGCTGACATGTGAATGATATTTTCATAGTAGCCTGTTTGTGGGCGAAACAAGGCGCTTTCTAACAGACCCATATCACGGATACCGGCTGGTCCACCGAAAACGTTGATTAACCTTTGATGTATAGCGAGGACTTCATCCAGTGATAAAAACTGGATAGCATTATTTGGCAAGGAGTTGGCCTAATGCTTCGTTATCGCGAATCGAATCTTCCAGATGCTGAATGACAACAGGCCGGACACGACGTTTATGCACATAATCCCGAATTGCATCGGTTAAGACGCCTGATATGTTTTGATGGGATTCACTAGCAAGCTGCTTAAGTTCTTCCCATGCCGCTTCATCCACTTTTGAGCTGATTTTGATATTTGACATGGCTAAAATATAGACGCGCAGTCATGACATGTCAAGATATGTCTATCTTATTGTAAGTTAGCGTTTTTATTCAATTTTAAAGGTAGTAAAGAGTTACGCTAACTACAGCGAACATTCATGCTAATACGCACCCTATATGAGTGATAAATAAGGTGAGGATGATCTAGATAAATTCTGTAACACTTTGTATTGAAATGATATTGTGCAGTTAATCTGAGGGAATTAGGGCAAATTTGTCGAACCCTGCTCACCGCAGTGAAAGGCAGGTGTCCTTGACGGACTATATGATGGGAACCTTTAGCATCAACCTCAAACATATTGATTCACTTTTTTCATTGCTGAGGTTCACTTTATAGAGTCCGCACAACACATCTTTCTCGCTGGTTGGACTGTTGATTTTTTTATGCCGGGATGTTTTAACAATATAGACTAAAATATCCCGGCATAAGATTTAAACTACAACACTCCCTAACCAGCTGTCATGCAGATTACAGTGGCTCACTACATAAAGCTTTCCATTATAATTATTCAACGTAAACGCCGAAATGGCTTTCGCGTCCTTGGTTGGATCAAACACTTTTTCCGCTAAAAATTTGAAATTACTGTCAAGCAACACATGCTTGGTGATGTAATGACCGTGCGCTTTCATTGGATGATTTGTTATAACCTGGACTCGGTTATTCTCTAACTCAATCACAGGCATATGCGGCTTCACTTTTTTTGCCCAACGCCCGGGTGAGGCAGCCGTGTAAAACATTTCGCCCGCTTGCGCAGGGGGAGCGGCTGAACTCGCACCCGCCAATGCAAAACGGGGTAGTGCTATCGCTGCCACACCCGCCACGGTACACAAGTGTAGAAAATCACGTCTATTCATATTTTTCTCCATGTAATGTTGACCAATGCCAGGCAAAACACCTGATTCCTTGTATATACGCAGACAATCAGGATTCAGATGCGAGAAAATATGGATATTCGACATTAATATTTACACAGGATAAATAATAGAAAATAGCTTAGAAATAATTTATATCTATTTGTTTTTATTGATTTTATTATAGAATTGCTTGGTGCGCCCACTCGTTATTCTCTGAGAAGCATCAGCACGTGACCCTGGACGATGATCAATTTATCTCCACACAAAATTGCCAGTCATTATTACGCTTTATTGGTTGTTATTTTGAACAGCATTAATGTAATTATTAGCGTTGCTTTTAATATACCTAAAAATAAATATCCATCAACAGGTAACCACCAAGGATGACACCAATCCAGAGTACCATACTGCCGGTCGGCCAGTTTTCTGCCAGGTGATATTGCGGCACGCGTGATAACTGGAACAGCTTGATCGATACTACCCCGAGTCGTTTCGCGCTGCTATTAAGTACCGCAATCAGCGTTGCCATTAAGGTCATCCCCGCAGCGCCGCCGGCCGGTAGCAATTTACGGTAAAACCACTCCGCATCAATGTTGACCGAATGTAATTCAGGTGGATACAAACCTTTTTTGTTTAGCCAGACAAAGGCCAGGGCCGAGAAGAATAAAATTTGTAACTGTGCCAGCACATGGGTGACATCATAAGGCCAGTATGCAACCTTCCAGGGTAATAAGGCATACAAATACTGCGGCTGCGTACCGATGAAAATACAGAGTACTGCCGCAATAGTCATGGCTATTAACATGTTAGTCGGTGCTTCCTGGGTACGAATGCCCGCATCATGATGGAAAAACGCAAAGTACGGGATTTTAATCCCGGCATGATGGAATACACCGGCGGAGGCAAACAGTAACATTAACCAAAGATAGTCATGGCCTTCTTGTAGCATCGCAGTCATCACCATGGATTTGCTGACAAAACCGCTGAATAAAGGGAAGGCGGAAATAGACGCGGCACCGACAATACACAAAAGGGTTGTCTTGGGCATGGATTTGTACAGGCCACCGAGATCAGAGCCATTGATATTCCCTACCCGGTGCAACACCGCACCCATCGACATGAATAACAAGCCTTTAAAAATAACATCGTTAAACGCGTGCGCGACGGCACCATTTAACGCCAGCGCTGTACCGATACCGACTCCGCACACCATGAACCCAATCTGGTTGATCATGCTGTAAGCCAGCACGCGACGTAAATCATTTTCAATCACCGCGTAGAATATCGGGAAACAGGTCATGGCTGCGCCGATATAAACAAGAATGTCTTCACCGGGATAACCCCGCGCCAATGCATACACCGCTACCTTGGTGGTAAAGGCGGATAAAAATACCGTACCGGTTGGTGTTGATTCTGGATAAGCATCCGTTAGCCAGTTATGCAAGAACGGAAACGCCGCTTTAATACCAAAGGCAATCAGGATCAATAAACCTGCCAGGCCGTTTAAACCAATATAGTCAAACGCAAGTGAGTTGGTTTCGTGATAATGAATTAACGCACCGGCGAGTAACAAGACACCCGACATCACCTGGAAAATAAGATAGCGAATACCGGTGTTAACAGCGCGTTCTGAACGGCGTGCCCAGATCAAAAACACCGAGCTTAGTGCCAGTGCTTCCCAGAAAATAAATAAACTGATCAGGTCACCTGCAAACACGGCACCTAATGCACTCCCGGCATAAAGCATGCTTGCAACTTGTTGCAGACTATCGCGTACATGCAGCGCATAAATAACGGCGATGAAACTGGCGATGTGAAACAGGTAACCGAACAACAGGCTGAGTTTATCAACACGCATTAACTCCAGCTGATAACCAAATACACTGATGGAATAAGCCAGTTCTTTTGCGACGACGAGTGATTCACTGGCTTGCATGACAATAAAGGGTTGCACATCTAACCACAGATGCAACCCCCCAAGTAAGGGCGTCGCAATCAGGATGACATTTTTTAATAAATTAAATGATTGACCACGACCGATCCCCTGCAACAACACGATCGCCAGTGCGGCCAGGTAAAAAGGAATAAATGGCGGGAGACTATTCATCCACATCATAATAATCTTCCTTACGCATTAACACTTTACGCATTTCTTTGGCGATAACCACCAATACGACACAGGCGACAAAACCATATATCGCATAAAAACCGGGCATCGATTCCCAGCTATGCACGGTATGACGGTGCAATATAAAATCGAGCACAAATAATATGGCGCATATAATGTAAAACCCGCGTAACAAGCGCGTGACGTTGCGGGGTTTATCAAACAAGTACTGCTTTTCATCTTTATCTTTGTGATCAGCCATGGTCTTTATCTCGAAGTGGTGATACTTGCAGCTTGCGAGGCAAGCTTATAAAAAGGATCGGGATAGAAAAATAACACAATACACATAATCGTCGTTACACTAATCGCCAGCAACATGGATAGCGGCGCTTCTTTTACTTGCGTATATTCCACCCCATTATCCGGTTTGGAAAAAAAGCCGCGAATAGAAACAGGCAACAGGTAGGCAATGTTCAACAGTGAACTTAACATTAATACCGCAAGTAATGCCCACTGAGCCGTTTCGACGGTGCCTAATGCCAGGTACCATTTACTCCACATCCCCCCAAACGGCGGTAAGCCAATAATACTTAAGCTGGCGATGGTAAAGGCGGTAAAGGTTAATGGCATGGCTTTGCCCAGGCCTTTCATATCACTGATCTGGGTTTTATGTGTGGCAACCAGTATCGCACCGGCCGCAAAGAACAAGGTAATCTTGGCAAAGGCATGCATCGCAATATGCATGGACGCACCGATAATACTGACCTGGGTTGCCAGCAACGCGCCGAGCACGATATAACTGAGTTGACTCACAGTTGAATATGCCAGCCGTGCTTTTAAATTATCTTTGGTCATGGCAATCAGGGAAGCAAATAAAATGGTTGCGGCGGCAAACCAGACTAACCAGTCACTGGCACCGGACTGGGTTATGAAGTCGGTACCAAATATATAAAGAGTTACCTTAAGCACGGTAAACACACCAGCCTTAACCACTGCCACGGCATGTAACAAGGCGCTGACCGGTGTGGGGGCCACCATCGCTGCCGGTAACCATTTATGAAACGGCATGATAGCGGCTTTGCCTATACCAAAAATAAACAAGGCATATAAAATACCGGCATAAGCCGGATCGAGTTTACCGGCGAGTATACCGCCCTGTTTAAAGTCCAGCGTGCCGGCCACCGACCAGGTAATTAAAATAGCAAACAGTTGCAAACCGATTGATGTGCCTAACAATATGCCAAGATAAATTCGGCCGCTGCGCTTCGCTTCGGCAGTACCTGCATGTGTCACCAACGGATAGGTTGAAAGTGTCAAAATTTCATAACATAAAAACAGCGTAAACATATTGGCCGAGAACGCGGCCGCCAGTGTGCTGCTAATGGCAATGGCAAAGGCTGCATAAAACCGCGTTTGATTTTTTTCATGATGTCCACGCATATAGCCTATCGCATAAACTGACGTCACCAACCATAAAGTGCCCGCAACCAGCGCAAACAGCATACCTAACGATTCAATTTTGAATGCAACGCGAATACCGGGAATCACTTCAAACAGGTCGAGCTGCGGGGCTTCACCAGCCAGCACCCTGCCCGCTAAGGTAATGACAATCGCAGCTATTATAGTTGCCGTGATTAATGTAACGGCTTCACGCAGGTCAGGTTTTTTATCGCATAAAAAAATTAAGATCGCTGCCAGTAACGGCAATACCAATGCGGCAATGATAAGTTGAGCCGATGACATCATTTCGCCACGCCTGACACCAGCAAATCAACCGCTTGCTGGGCCGTACCAACCGTGAGCTCTGTATCAAAGCCAAAATAGATATTGGCAATCACCAATATCCAGGTGGGAATTAACAAAGATAAAGGGGCTTCTTTTATGTTAGCGTTAAATTCAGTTTCTGGCTTGAAATATAAAACTTCAACCAGTTTCCAGACATAGATAACAGCAAGCAATGAACCCGCCAACACAACCATCACAAGTAGCCAATGTTGCTGTTCAATCGCGGCTAATACCAGGAACCATTTACTGATGAAACCTGCTGTGCCCGGCACACCAATTAAACTTAATCCGCCAATAACGATGGCAGCAAAGGTCCAGGGCATCTGTTTACCCAGTCCGGCGAACTTGTCGATACGACTACTGCCAATTTGATAAACGATGGCACCAATAGCCATAAACAAGGCGCCTTTCATTAATGCATGATTGAACATGTGCACCAGGGTTGCGGTAACACCAAGCACACTCCCCAGGCTGAGCCCCAGCATCATGTAACCAATCTGTGCCACACTGGAATACGCCAACAGCCGTTTTGCGTCGGTTTGATAAATAGCATAAAACGACATCATTAAAATGCCCATCACACATAACAACAAAAATAATTCATCCGTGGGCGTTGCTTCGATAAATGAAAAATCAAACACGCTGAAGATCACGCGTAACATTACGTAGACGGCCACCTTGGTTGCAGTGGCTGCCAGAAATACGGTGACGATCGTCGGCGCGTAGGTATAAGCGTTCGGTAACCATAAATGCAACGGGAACAGTGCAAGCTTCAGTGATAAGCCCACCATGATAAAAGCAAACGCGGTATGCACCGTGCGATGCTCATACAGCTCAGGCAAACGTTGAGACAGATCAGCCATATTCAAGGTGCCTGTCATCGCGTATAACAGACCGACGCCAATCAAAAAGAATGTCGCGCCAATTGTCCCCATGATCAAATATTGATACGCAGCAGTTAATGCACGACGCTGTTTACCCATGCTTATCAAGGCATACGAAGATAATGAGGAAATTTCCAGAAACACGAACAGGTTAAAGATGTCACCAGTTTGCGTAATCCCGAGCAAGCCGGTGAAACATAACATCAATGCCGCATAAAATAACGAATGTTGTTTATGCGGGATTTCCTGCTTCACGCTTTGCCATGCATAGGGGAACGCTACAGCTGCGATGCCCGACACGATCAACGCAACAAGCGCATTGGCGGCATCAATCCGGTATTCAATCCCCCAGGGCGGTGCCCAGCCACCGAGTTCATAACTAATGACATTGCCGGTTTGTATATTGAGTAACTGCCAGCAAGCCAAGACAAAAACAAACCATGATACCAACATGCTCGTCAGCCAGGGCAATCGACCATTGGGTAGCACAGCAATGACAGGGGCTGCCAAGAGAGGAATAACAACAATGAGTAAGCTTAAATGACTTTCTATCACAGGGACCGATCCTGGTTATGGATCTCATCTTCTTCGATCGTTCCATAAGCTTCATTAATGCGTACCACAAGGGCGAGACCTAAAGCGGTTGTAGCCACCCCAACGACAATGGCTGTCAGAATCAATACATGTGGTAAAGGATTGGAATACAGCACCACACCGCTTTCAATAATCGGTGCCGCGCCCCCTTTAACATTACCTATACTTATATAAAGCAAGAACACAGAGACCTGGAAGATATTCAAGCCGGCAATTTTTTTCACCAGGTTGCCACGACTTATAACGGTATAAAATCCGGCCATCATGATGATGATGACCAACCAGTAATTGTAATGTCCGGTTATAAACTCAAGCATTTTTTATTCTTTATTGTTTCTATCTGCAAAAGCAAAGAAAATAATTAACATCACTGACATAACGGTCATACCCACACCAAACTCAATCACGAGAATACCAAGGTGTTGGCCGGCGAGTTGCGTTATTCCCAACACACTGTAGTTCAGGAAATTTCCACCGAGCAACAAACTTGCAACACCTGTACCCGCATAAATAAGCACACCAAGACTGGCAAGCATTCTTAATATCCCTGGCGGTATAATTTTTTTTGCGACTTCGGTACCGAATACTAACGCGTAGAGGATGATACCGGCGCTAAAAATCACGCCAGCCTGAAAACCACCGCCGGGTCCAAAATCGCCATGAAATTGTACATACAAAGCAAACAGAAACATCAGCGGAATAAGGAACTTCGCGACGACTCGCAGGATAAGGTTATGCATCATCCTTTATCTTCTCCCTGCTCTCGCTGTTTTGTCTTGCGTCGACCGCCTATCAATAACAGCACTGCTATACCCGCGGTAAAAATAACTGTAACTTCACCCAACGTATCAAATCCACGATAACTGGCCAGCACGGCTGTCACTACATTCGGCACACCGGTTTCTGGCATACTTTTCTCGAGATAATAAGGTGCGACGTGTTGTTGTGATGGCGCATTGGCATCACCAAAACCTGGAATATCCATGATGCCGTATATTAACAAGCTTCCGGTTATTAACACGACAAACAGAGGCAACCAGGGTTTATGCCCGGGCTGTTTCTCTTCTTTTTCAACACGCGACCCATAAGTGAGCGCAAATGTGGCAAGCATTAATATCGTCGAAATGCCGGCACCAACAGCAGCTTCTGTAAACGCAACATCGACTGCATCCATTACCACAAACAAACCTGCTGATAAAAAACTGAAGCCGCCAAATAACATGATCACCGCAAATAAATTGCGCATACGAATGATGGCAAAGGCCATGATGACCAACAGACTCAATAATGAAAAATCAACAATGACGTCTATCATTTCCTTCCTGTACTTTTATCGAGCCCTGTATTGAGATTGGTATCGAGCCTGGTATTAATCAGAGGTTTAAGCCCACCAAGCACAGCCGCATTTGCCAATGAATGTGACGCGGTTGGACTGGTAAGAAAAATAAACGCAAAAATAAAAAATAACTTGATGGTGGCAAGTGTGAACCCGGATTGTAATGCCAGACCTAACAAAATCAATGCTGCACATAAAGTGTCTGTGGTACCGGCAGCATGCAAGCGAGTATAAAAATCCGGGAATCGATGTAGTCCTATGCCGCCTACAACCCCAAGCAACCCGCCCAAGGTAAGACAGACCCAACTAAGGAGATTGATTACATCCATCAATTATCTGCCTTCTTTCTTTACTGACTCACCACTAGTAGAAAAATTACCCTGCTCTACCAGTTTTAAAACAGCAACGATGCCAATAAAATTGATCAAGGCATAGACCAATGCAATATCGAGCAAGTCATAACGCTTGCTTAAAAAAGCAAACACCGCAATTAACAGAATAGTTTTTGTGCCCAGCATGTTCATTGCGGCGATACGGTCATAAATTGTCGGCCCCATCAAGGCCCTGACCAATGCCAGAATAATGGTAATTACTATTGCAATCACAACCGCGATTAACATTAAAGCAGACTCCCAATATTCCGCATTACTCCGGCACCTTGCTGGACATTGTACCTGTCAATAAATCATCCGCACCGGCTTTGCTCAAAGCATGCACGGTTATTTTATCGTTGGTGAGTTCAAGTGTGACTGTGCCCGGTGTTAAGGTAATTGAATTGGCATAAATCACCTTACCCAGATCCGATGTTTGTTCTACAGGTAATGTCACGACGCAGGGGCTGATTGATTTACCCGGCATAATAATGCGCTTGATAACATCCCAATTCGCCAACACGATTTCTTTACCGAGATAAAAACAGTATTTGATCAGGCGTCCACTTAAATGAAATGGGTAACTTTCATGATCAATAATATTCATTCTGTGAGAAATATATACCGTCAACAATGTCGATACGATACCCAGCACAATCAATAGAAGTTCAGTATGGCCTGACAGTAAAAACCAGAATAAAAAAATCAGACTCGCTGCGATTATTTTTCTCATTCGATCGCCTTGTAAACCTAGGTTACTTATTATTGTCTTTCGCGAGCACCTGGCTTTACAGGTGATTTCACAGCGAAAGATTATAGCACCATAAACATGGCAAAAAATGCCCACCCATGGACTGTGAGCCTATAAATATCACTTTCTGCGTACATTGAATTTTTTCAGATGAAAAAAACAAAACCGGATACACTTTGATCATGTATCCGGTTCAGTCAGTATATGGCGTCCCCAAGGGGATTCGAACCCCTGTTGCCGCCGTGAAAGGGCGGTGTCCTAGGCCAACTAGACGATGGGGACCTAAAACGTTTTGTAACCAGACCCGATGTTGGCCGGAAATCTGGTGGAGCTAGGCGGGATCGAACCGCCGACCTCTTGCATGCCATGCAAGCGCTCTCCCAGCTGAGCTATAGCCCCAGGGTGGATCTGGTCAAGGCGCGCACTTTACGGAAGCGCGTAGGTCCTGTCAAGATTTGCGTCGTGCTTGCCCTGTATTATTTAGCTTTTATCAATATAGCTCAATGCTTTATCGATGCGCGCCAAGGTGGTGTCTTTGCCTAATAATAGCAGCGTAACATCAATTGAGGGTGAGCTGGTTCCCCCTGTCACGGCCACTCGCAATGGCATGCCCACCTTGCCCATTTTTACACCCAATTCTTCGGCCACCTGGTTGACCACGGCGTGCAGCACGTCCGCTTGCCAGTCGCTTATTTCGGCCAGATGCTTGCGCATTGCGGCTAATACTGGGCTGGCTTCCTGCGTGAGGTTCTTTTTCGCTGCTTTTTCGTCATAACTGTCGATGTCATGATAAAAAAAGTGGCTCGCTTCGGCCATTTCGACCAGCGTTTTAGCACGCTCTTGCTGCGCCTTGACGACCTCGACAAGACTGGGTCCATTTGTTGGGTCAACTCCCCGTTTGCCGAGGTGGTAGCTTAAATGATGTGCAATATGCTCTGGCGTCGAGGTTTTGATGTAATGCTGATTCAACCAGAGCAATTTACCAGCGTTAAAGCTTGAGGCTGAATGATTTATGTCACTCACATCGAATTTTTCAATTAACTCCTCGAGGCTGAAGATCTCCTGATCACCGTGTGACCAGCCCAATCTCACCAAGTAGTTCAACAGGGCTTCAGGCAAATAGCCGTCATCACGGTATTGCACCACGCTGACCGACTCACCGTGCACACGTTTGGAGAGCTTGGCCCCGTCTTCGGCCAATATCATGGGTAGATGCGCGTATACGGGCGGTTCAATGCCCATGGCTTTTAATATGTTGATCTGCCGTGGCGTGTTGTTGAGGTGATCATCGCCACGAATAACATGACTCATCTTCATGTCCATATCATCGACTACGACGGTGAGGTTGTAGGTTGGTGTGCCATCAGTGCGCTGGATGATTAAATCGTCCAATTCGCTATTTTGGATGCTGACTTTGCCACGCACCAGATCGTTTATGACAACCTGGCCTTCCAGAGGATTTTTAAAGCGCACCACATGCGTGTCATCCGCGCCTACTGTCTTGTTGCGGCAATGGCCATCGTAACGTTGTTTTTCCTTGCGCTGCTTTTGTGCTTCACGCAGAGCATCGACACGTTCTTTGCTGCAATTGCAGCGGTAGGCGTGCCCGGACGCAATAAGCTGCTCAATAACTTCCTTATAACGGTCAAAACGGTGCGTTTGGTAAAATGGACCTTCATCGTATTCTAGCCCCAGCCAGGTCATGCCTTCGAGGATAGCATTCACCGAGGCTTCAGTAGAACGCTCCCGGTCGGTGTCTTCAATGCGCAAGATGAACTGACCACCGTGTTTGCGGGCATAAAGCCACGAAAACAGGGCTGTACGGGCACCACCTATGTGTAAGTACCCCGTAGGACTGGGTGCAAATCGAGTGCGAGTCGTCATCTGAGAGCCTTGGGTTAGCGACAAAGGCCCGTATTCTACCCTGACATTACAGAATGTACAGTCGCATATCTGTTGTTGTGAAATTATAAGATATTGTAATTACTGGTAAATATGGATTTTCAGGCAAAAAAATACCCTGGCTGTGTGCCAGGGCAAGGGTGTGTTGCGCATCGCTGCGCAGGGGAGGAAGAAAAAGTACACTCAACGTCCGTAAATTCGCTACACGGCACAAAACGAATTAAATCATGCACCGATGTGCTCAGTATCGGCACAAAATGATGGCAACTTTAATAAATAATCAAAATAATTCGTGATACTGCTAAAGTCTTGATAAATATGACTTTTGTGTGCGAAATTGCGCGCCTTATTGCGCATCTGGTGGGCCGTAAGCCAAGAATATGTTACAAAATCCACCAGTAGAGTGTACTCACCTAACCTGTACCCTAGAGTGTAGCAACATGATAAATAATTTCCGGCGTTTGCCTGCATTTTATGCGATTTTTTTCTGTCAGGTCTGGCTTTTGCCAAAGAATTGGCCAGGGTTGCTCTTGATTTGACCATGACTGAAGACAGCATAATTGCGCTTATCCTGTTTGTTATCGCCTATATACTTGTTGTTACTGAAGAATTTCTCCATATATGTACATCCAAGCTCGTCATCATTGTCGTTGGATTCATCTGGATACTGGTGGGCATAATCTATGCTAGTCATGGTGATCCCCATGCAGCCGCACGGCACACAAGGACAATCTTGAGGAGTTTCCCAAGCTGATCTTTTTCTTACTGGCCGCGATGACCAGCATCAATACAATCGAAGAATGTAATTTATAGCTGGATCTAGGCAAGTGCGCCAGGTTATGCGGCAAGTATTTGGGTACATTTATTAATTAATAAAGTTTAAATCTGCTTTCGTGCAGAAGCGGGTTGGAATATTTACTCACTCGTTTTTTGCTGATCGCAACCATACACACTGTCCTTCACTCTTTTCATTTATTATCGCCAGACGTTCATCATGTGCCAGCAACTCATCTGCTGACGCGTAGAGTATGCGTGTCTTTGGGTATTGTTTTTTTATGGTATTTTCGCTGGAGAGTTCGGAGTTGCGTTGTGGTGCTTCTTCAACGAGCGACAAGGTCGCCTGTCCGCCCGTCATGGCCAGATAGGTATCGGCGAGAATTTCCGAGTCGAGCAAGGCGCCATGTAAGGTGCGTTGCGTGTTGTCAATATCGTAACGCTTACACAAGGCATCCAGACTGTTTCGCTGTCCTGGATGCATACGTCGGGCTAATGCCAGGGTATCGAGCACGGTACAAATATCTTCTATTTGCAGCGTGTTATTGGCGTGCAAGTTGAGTTCATTATTTAAAAACCCGACATCAAACGGTGCGTTATGAATAATCAGTTCGGCGCCACGAATATATTCGATAAAATCAGACATAACGTCACCGAAGACAGGCTTGTCAGCAAGAAACTCGCGCGTGATGCCGTGGACTTCCTGGGCGCCCTCATCGATATCACGTTCAGGATTAATGTATTGATGATAATTGTTGTGCGTAAGCCGACGATTAACCAGTTCCACGCAACCAATTTCGATGACACGGTGACCCTGACTGGGCTCCAGCCCGGTCGTTTCGGTATCTAATACTATTTGTCGCATATTATTTTTTGACCTTCGCTCAGAGTGAATCGACACCCATATTCGCCAACTCATCGGCACGTTCATTTTCCGGGTGGCCATTGTGACCTTTTACCCATTGCCATTTTATGTCGTGTTGATTGGCGAGCGCATCCAGCACTTGCCAGAGATCGGCATTTTTTACCGGCTTCTTCGCAGCAGTACGCCAGCCATTGCGTTTCCAGTTTGGTAGCCATTCGGTAATGCCTTGCATGACATACTTTGAATCGGTGAACAGAACAACGCTGGATTTTTTGTTGATGGCTTTTAACGCTTCAATTGCCGCGGTGAGTTCCATACGATTATTTGTTGTGTCGTTGACGCCGCCAAACAACTCTTTCTCGTTATCTTTAAACCGTAATAGTACGCCCCACCCGCCCGGACCAGGATTGCCGCGACAGGCTCCATCTGTATAAATTTTTATTGGTTCACTCATGATTGTCGGCTATTTTACGTTTGCGTTTTTGTGATGAAAATGGTTCTACCAATCCGGGCATGACACGGCGACTGTACCAGCGTGGCCTTATCGGTGTCAGTGTTTCAACCCGTTTTTTTGCCACGATAACATACCCGCCACCAAAAAAACGAAACAGCTTGCGACCAATCGGTTCAAGAAATCGTGTACGTTTTAACAAGCCATTACGGCTAAATGGCGGTCGATAAAAATAATAATGCACGATTTTGATATCAAATCCTAACAGTGCCAACCAGTCTTTAACGCGCTGCGCTGTGTAGAACCTGCCACACCAGGGTAATTTACGACGCCAACCAAACAACAGCTTCCACACCATCCATAACGACACCGGATTTATTGCGGTAAGCACGAGATGGCCTTCAGCAATCAGAACGCGTTCTACCTCTCTTAAGACTTCATGTGGCTGCTCACAGAATTCCAGCACATGCGGCAGGATAACCACGTCAACCGAATCTGTCGCTATCGGTAGCATCAGCGGCGAGGCCTGAACCTGGGCGACTTGTTCTGGCAGCAAACTGATGTCCATGACAAAGCAATGTGCGATGCGACTGGCATCATAGAGGGGTGAGTCACCTACCACACCCATTTGACAGAGATGGTAGCCAAATAAATTGGGTAATATTTCATCAAGCAGGGATTTTTCTTCTATCGCCAGACGTGATCCAAGCGCACTATCGTGCCAGTCGAGCAAAAGCTGCCAGACCTTCGGCTCGGGCACACAGCCTTTGAGCAGCTTTTTAGTGAGTGAAAATCGAATTCTTTCCATAAACAATGACTTAGCTGAATATCGTCGTTAATCTGCTGAACATGTGCTACCAGAGTGTACACACTATCACAGGCTAAATGCCAATTCGTATGCAATGAAGACTCTGTACAGGTACACCACTTGACCTGTCGGTCAACACTTCATAACATGGGCGCTCACAACGCGATAGCCGCTAAGCTATTAAATTAAAAGATAATTAAATAAGAAGAAAATATGCGCCTTATATCAATTTTATTATTAGCCGTTTCATTATCTGCCTGTGCTATACCTCAGCAAGATGACTCACTTACACCTCCGGTTTCTGCTTCTGACCGCGCATCCGTAGAAGTAGCGGAAACTGGTCCGGCCAACAAGCCGGGCGCCAGTGAGATCGTAAACAGCGGCACGGAAAACAAAACGCCGGCAACTAATTCAGATACCAAAATTGCTGAAACAGTAATGACCAGTCTTGAAAATAATGACGCACTGGTTTCTGCAAACGAAATCAACCAAATTGATGGCGAAAATGTTGTAACAGAAGAAGCCGCCTACGATGAATTGTTTCCCCGCATAGATTTATGGCAACGCATTCGTAATAAATTTTCAATTCCAACCCAGCAAGACAACAGGAAGTTACGACGTCAAATTGAATGGTACGCAAGCCATCCTGAATATATGTTGCGTGTCACACAACGCGCTGAACCCTATTTGCATTTCATCGTTAACGAAATTGAAAAAAATAACGTCCCGATGGAAATTGCCCTGCTACCCATTGTTGAAAGTGCCTTTAAACCTTTTGCCTACTCGCATGGCCGTGCTGCCGGTATCTGGCAATTCATACCTTCCACAGGAAGACGTTACGGATTAAAACAAAACTGGTGGTACGATGGACGACGCGATATTTATGCATCAACCCAATCTGCCATTAAGTTACTTTCAAATCTTGCAAAAACATTTGATGGTGACTGGTTGCTGGCACTGGCGGCCTATAACTCGGGCGAAGGTACGGTAAAAAGAGCCATTCGTAAAAATAAAAAACGTGGCAAGGCTACCGATTTCTGGTCATTAAAACTCCCGCCCGAAACAAGTGCCTATGTGCCAAAATTGATCGCATTAAAGCGCATTGTCTCCGACCCCGCTCACTACAATATCGAGCTAACGCCAATTGACGATGCGCCCTATTTCACAAAGGTCGATATTCCGGATCAACTCGACCTGGCGAAAGTTGCTGAGTTAAGTGAAATTGACATCGAAGAAGTCTATACATTGAATCCGGCATTCAACCGCTGGGCAACTTCACCGGCTGGCCCACACTATGTATTGTTACCTATCGAGAAAGCTGAAAGCTTTGCAACCAAACTTGCCGAACTTCCCAAACAACAACGCATAAAGTGGATCCGTCACACCATTCGCAGTGGCGAAACAATCAGTGCAATCGCAAGCAAATATAACACCAGCATATCCAGTATAAAAAAAGTCAACGGCATGCGCGGCAACTTTCTACGCAAGGGTCACAGCCTGATGATTCCGGTTGCGAGCAAAAATATCCGCGCATACAAATACACCGCTGCGCAACGCAGAAGTGAACAACAAAATATCAAACGTAAGGGCATTAAAATTACACATATCGTACAAAGCGGCGATACGTTCTGGGGCCTTGCACAACAGCACAGCGTCGGTGTCCGACAACTTGCCAAATGGAATGGCATGGCACCCCGCGATACCTTAAAACCGGGACAGAAACTTATTATCTGGTCTCGCACAGGCAAACAGCTGTCACACAATGATCCTGGTAAATTTGAATTACCGCCGCAGCGAAAAATAGTACAACGAGTAGGATATTATGTACGTAAAGGGGATTCACTCGCCCGCATAGCCAGTAAATTTCGTGTCAGCATTAACCAGTTACTGCGCTGGAATGGCAAACTCAATACCGACAAGTATCTGCAGCCGGGACAACGACTAACCCTCTACGTCGATATCACACGGCAATCGAGTTAACTGCTTAATCAAACACTTTATTTTCGATGGTAAATTCTTTAATTCCGGCGGTAAATTGTTTTTGATAGGCAAACTTCTCATCATAAGCATCGATAGTCCGAAACTGCTTCTGTTTGAGTGTCAAGGTTTTACAGTCAAGACCGTATATCTTTAAATCTCGAAATCCACCACCCCCTCCACCTGAACGCTCAAGTAATGCTGCAACAATATATTTGGCGCTATATTTACCACAAAGCTTACTGCCAATACTTTTTTTATCTCCAAACAAAAATTGATCTGTTTCTGCGCCAAAAGCAAGTGCAGTGATTTTTGTTCCTGGATTAACTATCGATTCATAATAGTGTTTCATTTCATTTGTTAACGCTTTTGACATAGCTGCGAGCGAGGTAATCCCGTACTGAACAGACTGATCTGAATGTTCCCCGTATGCTGTCACGATTACTGTCTGATTTTGATTGTCTGTGTTCGCTACGGTATTTTTAAATCCTGATTTAGTATTATTAAAAATTCTGTTTCGTTCGCAAAGTTTGATTAATGCATCAGAAAATTCAATTTGATATGGAAACTTGTCAATTGTCTTATGAATAATACGCGCTTCAAATATGTCAGTCTCTTTTGTTTCACAATTATAGGCTTTAAATTTAACCATTCGGAAATAGCCTTGCCCGCCAGTTTCATCATCCATCGCGCCACCGATTAGTACATCAGAGTTTGTGGTGGCACACAGCGAGTTGGCTGCCTTATGTATATCGCCGAAAACAAATCCCTCTGTTTCACGGGACCAACCAACTGGATGAATAACCGATGTTTTCGTTTTTATTTTTTTCAGAGCCGTTACCATTTCGCCTGTTAGCAATTCTGTGAAGCGTTTACTGGAAGTAATACCTTTATCTATAGTTGCGCGACTCTTGTCTCCAAACGCAAATACACCTACCTTGTAAGCCTTATCACTTGATTTTAAAATGACTTCTTGTGGCGATTCATTTATAAGGGTTGTCTTGCCAATACGTAGCGTTGTATAGGTTATTTTCGACATCAAAAAATCGACCCACTTCAAATAATTTGGGTGAATCACTTCAGCTGAAGTGCCGACACGGCTATAGTTTAAATTCTGGCTATCGTGATATTTCACAGCAATTTTATGTCTATCATATTGAATTTTTATATAGGCGATGTGCTTATTACGCACAACTAACTTGGCAATAATCTCACCGGGAGTAAGTTTTTCAACTGTCCAGACATTCTCCGGGAAACTTGCGCGATCGATGGCGTCCAGAAGCAAGTCCTGTACCTGGTTCAATTCCAACCCCTGTTTGTTGGCAAAATACTTGACCGGCGGATTTTCCAGTAACGTAGTAGCCGCCTGGGAAACGCTCGTCCACAGGAGCATCAATACAAAAACAATAATTTTTGATCGCAAAATATTCATATTACCTTCTAAACGTATCAGGTTACACAATGGGGTTACCGGTTTAACCAACATTTTTTTGGTCAGTTTGAAGCAGATGGCATGCCGACTGATGTATTTCACTAATGCGCGTCATACCCGGATAATGCGTCTTGCATACATGCATGACATGCGGACAGCGGGGATGAAAGTGACAACCTGTCGGTGGGTTTATCGCGGACGGCAATTCACCGCTGATCGTATGTTTTTTTATTTCATCCAGAGAAGTATTACGCTCAATTCGTGGCACTGATGCCAGTAGCGCCTGGGTATAGGGGTGCTGAGGATTACCTAACACCTCTTCGACATTTCCAGTTTCAACAATGCGCCCCAGATACATTACCGCAACACGGTGTGCCAGGTATTCTACGACTGATATATTATGGGTAATAAACAGGTAACTGATGTTAAGCTCGATTTGTAACTCTTTCAGCAGGTTTAATGTTTGTGCCTGCACCGACACATCCAGCGCACTGGTCGGCTCATCACATATCAGCAATTCCGGGCTCACTGCCAATGCACGTGCGATACTGATGCGTTGTCGTTGACCGCCGGAGAACTCGTGCGGATAACGTGATTGTGAGCCTTTGGGCAAGCCTACTTTATCAATCAGACTTAACACATGCGAAATACGTTCATGTGGGTCAGGCAAGATGCCCATACTTTTCATGCCTTCTTCGATGATGTCACCAACCTGCATGCGCGGATTCATCGATGAATAGGGATCCTGAAATATTATTTGCATTTGACTGCGGACACTGCGTATTGATTTATAGTTCATATTATCGATACGCACCGAGTTAAGCATGATTTCACCGGAACTTGCTTCGATTAATTTTAGTATTGATTTACCAACGGTTGTCTTTCCACAGCCGGATTCGCCGACCAAAGCCAGTGTCTCACCCTTGTCAATTTCAATACTGACGCCATCAACCGCATATACGTAGCCAACCGTGCGCTGTAATATTCCTTTATATATCGGGAAGTGTACTTTCAAATCGTTGACACGCAACAGATTTTGATGACTGGCAGAGACGGCTGTGGCAATGAGTTGCTCTTTTTTAATCTCCCTGTGAGGAGGTTTTTCGATATCAGGATCATAGAGATGACAGCGCACACCTTGCGTATTTTCTGCAATCCATTTTGGCACAGTATTTTGACAAATTTGCCACGCCTGATCGCATCTGTCCACAAAACGACAGCCGTTAAAAATTTGTGACAAGGATGGTACGGAACCACTGATGATCTCCAGTCTCGTATTACGTTTATTTCGATCGGGTACAGATGCAAATAATTTTTTCGTATAGGGATGCTGTGGATTCTGATAGATTTGATGTCGTGTTCCCTGCTCAACTATCTGTCCTGCATACATAATCGCAATGTGATCTGCATAATCAGACACCACGCCCAGATCATGTGTAATTAACAACACTGCCATACCCTTTTTATGCTGTAACGACTTTAATACGTTTAGCACCTGTTCCTGTATTGTCACGTCCAGCGCAGTTGTAGGCTCATCAGCCACCAGTAATTCCGGTTCACACGCCAGCGCTATCGCAATCATAATGCGCTGACGCATCCCGCCTGAAAGTTGATGAGGATAGTCATTCAGACGTTTAAGTGGATCTGGTATACCGACGTCAGCTAACAATTCAATGACACGTGCATGAATTTCTGAACTCGACAATGTGGTATGTTGTTTGAGCGTTTCTGCTATTTGTTGTTTTACTGTTAATACAGGATTTAATGACGTCATGGGCTCCTGAAATATCATGGCAATACGTCTGCCACGAATTTTTCGCATCGCATTTTCAGAATAGGTCAACAAGTCTTCACCCGCATAAATGATTTCGCCTGCAACAATACGACCTGCCGGTGACGGTACGAGCTGTAGTAATGACAAGGCTGTCATGGATTTACCGCAGCCAGACTCGCCCAACAAGGCAAACGTATCACCTTTTTTAATCTGGAAACTGACACCATCGACAGCACGATTAGGTCGGCCACCGCGACCAAACCATGTTTTGAGGTCCTTAACCTCGAGCAATATATCTGAATCGGCCATTACGTATTATTACCAGTTAACTGTTTAAGTCGTGGGTCAAAGGCGTCACGCACGGCATCTGAAAAAAGATTGGCAGCCAGGACCAGAATAAACATAAAAATAAACGCGGCCATCAGTGACCACCAGACGAGAGGTTCACGTGCCAGTTCCAGGCGTGCACCGTTTATCATATTACCCCAACTGATGGTTGCCTGGTCAACGCCAATACCTATGTACGACAATACGGCTTCAGCAAGCACCAGACTGCTGAAATCTAACACCACGACGATCAATACAATATGCATGACGTTTGGCAAAATGTGACGTAGCATAATTTTAAAGTGACTCACACCAAATGCCGTTGCTGCCTGTATATAATCGATTTCTCGAATTTTAAGTGTTTCACCACGCAACAACCGACACAGCGACGTCCAGCTTGTGATGCCCAGTATCACGCATAGTGAAAGCAAACGAAGATCAGAGCGGTCCGATAAATGTTCGAAATCTGCGGCATGGCGATCGATATACAATTGAATGGAAAGAATCGACGCCGCGATTAACAAGACTCCGGGGATGGATGACAAGGTCGTATAGATATATTGAATAATATCATCGGTAATACCCTTAAAGTATCCGGCCATAATGCCGAGAAATACGGCAAAGGGCAGCATGACCAATGTTGTTAGTGTGCCAATCACCAGTCCGGTACGAATACTTTTCAGTGTAAGATAAAAGACATCCTTACCTACTTTATCTGTGCCAAACACATGATAATCAAAACTTAACAGCACAAGCGAGCTGAATAACATTAGTAATACTACAAGGGTAATGAGTATGGTCTTCCATGGAATAAGCGTTTGTTCACTCAATATATTCTGCAGTAATGTTTTAATTGCAATCTGGGCGCGGCGCGAGTAGTACGCGAGGCTAAGTGACACAACCAACAACCATATTGCAATGCCAACAATAGTCCCGACCAGTATCGTTGCCCAAATATCACTGGCCTTATCCTTTACATCCGATAAATGTATACCGCCATATTTCAGGCGCGGATAGTCACGAATTGTTTTGCCATTAACATCTCTGGGTTCTTTAACCAGCGCGTGTGTTGCAAACGGTGCAGAATAGGTTCGCTCGGTATTATTTCGCAAATGGTTAACAATAACATCGAATGCACTGGTAACTTCCACTGCATAATTTGTTTGTCCCTGAACATCCACGCTGTCAAGTGACTTACGGAAATGAATGGAATCTAGTATGCCGATGGAAACATACACCAACAACAAGACCAGAGAAATCATGGCCAGTTTTTTATGGAACACTTCTCGCCATGGCTGACTCAAATGTTCCTTGTTTCTTATATATGTAACACCAAATACCATCATGCAAATCAAAATAAAAATCAGGATATCCGTCCACAGATAGACCATATTCACATTAATCAAATACGGAAAAACTACCCATAAAACCAACATCACCAATGAGATTATTGTGGGTAGTCGATATATTTGTTTATTTGTCATCATGGGATTTGTTATTTCAACCTGACTCTTGGATCAACCAATGTATACGAAATATCGGTTAATAAAAGCCCGATGATATAAAGTATTGTACCCAGAAACACCATCGCTTTTACGATAGCAAAATCCTGCGCGCGAATTGCATCGATGGTATAACTGCCAAGTCCCGGTATACCAAAGAACGATTCAGTCAACAGGCTGCCCATAAATAACAACGGGATTACTACCACGACACCTGTCAGTATGGGAATCATGGCGTTCTTCAGTACGTGGCCAAACAATACATTCAATTCAGACATGCCTTTTGCACGCGCAGTACGTACATAGTCTTTACCGATTTCTTCAAGAAAGATTGTGCGGTACCACCTGACACCCGAACCGATGCCGGCGATAACACCAATCATTACCGGCAACACAAGAAATTTAACCATGGAGATATCGCTGTCATCGTATCCTGATATAGGCACAAGATGCCATAACTTACTAATCAGATACTGCCCGCCTATGATATAGAACATTGTAGAAATTGACATCAGTATTACGCATACAACCACGCCCCAGATATCCACGTAAGTTGCGCGAAAAAATGCCAGCAACAATGCGAAGGTAATATTTACCAGTATACCGACAATAAATGCCGGTATGGCAATGGCCAGTGAAGGCTTCATACGTTGCGAAATATCATAGCCAATATCACGACCATCATCTGCACTGCCAAAATCAAATACAAACAAGCTCAATGAGTTTTGAAAGAAAATTGTATCTGTTAAAACATTAGCCCCATTCGCTTTCGTGTTTACAAAAAGCGGTTTGTTGTATCCCCGTTGTTCTTTCCATTTTTCAACGGCTTCCGGTGTTACATGTTTTTGGCCAAGTTGCATGTAAGCCATATCATCCGGAGAATTCATCATAAAGAAAAGCGCAAATGTTATGACGTTAACCCCTATCAGGATTGGAAATGCATACAAAATTCTTCTGACTATATATGCGAACATTATTTAATCGCCTTATGTTCTTTGCGGCGATAACTGACTATTGCCGGAATCAGGCTGATAGCGAGGATAATTAGTATCACCGTCAATATGAATATTTTTGGCTGATTCCATTCGGTGCGCTTTGTATGACGTAGTTCAGTTTCAATGCGGCGATACTTCATTGTGTTGTACAACATTTGTTGTGATTTATAATTGTGTATCCAGCCATGTTTTAAAACATACTGCTTGGGATGAAAACCCCATATCCATGGTGCGTCTTGCTGTATAATATGAATCATTTTTTTTATTATCTGCAAACGAGCTTCGCTATTCCGCATACTTTTCATCTCGCGAAACAGCTTGTTAAAGTCCTTGTTATTGTAGTTCGATGCATTTTCACCACGAAATTTTGCCTTACCGTTCGGGCCGTAAAGCAGGAACAGGAAATTTTCGGGATCAGGATAGTCTGCATTCCATCCCCACATATAGACCTGAGCTTTTCCCGTGCGCATTTTCTCCTGAAAACGATTGTAATCTGTATCGCGAAATACCAACTGTAAATCTATTGCGGCAAATTGTTTGCGGAACCAGTCAAACATGGCTTTATCTTCCGGACCGCCGGCTGTTATATCAAAGTTAATCAGTAATGGTCTGCCTGTTTTTGTATCAATGCCATTGGGGTAACCTGCTTCAGCAAGCAATTTTTTCGCGGTTTTTATGGATTTCCTTTTCGCCTTACCATTTGCCCAATCATAGACATAAGAATTAATGCCTTGCTCTCCATCGCTGAACCCGAAAATACCCGGCGGAATCGGGCTTTGTGCAACAATCCCTCTGCCATTACGAAAAATTGAGATAAATTCTTCATAATTAATAGCAATTGAAATTGCCTGACGGAGTTTACGCTGGCGCTGTTTGTAGCCACCAACTGTTTCATCAAGCATGTTAAAGCCAATATAAAATGTCGATGCCTCAACATCCGTTAAGAGTTCTATACCTTTATCGAGTAGTTCGGGAGTTAGTTCCGCACCCCCTTCACCTGAAAACTGTACTGCCTTGTCAAAACTGTCAGAAGCAATACCGGAAAAATCATAATAACCTTGCAGAAATTTATTCCAGTACGGGATACTTTCCTTTTCCAGACTGAAGACAACTTTATCAATAAAGGGAAGTTTTTTGCCGGCGTCTTTTAGCAATCCATTTGCAGCATCCTCTTCGTTTCCTGTATCCGGATAAAATTCATCATGATAAGCAGGATTGCGAACAAGCACCATTTGCCGATTCGGGTTGTTTTCCGCGATCATGTAGGGTCCGGTTCCAACTGGATACCAGTCCAGGGTGAGATTTCTTTCTTTCATGCCAGGTTGACTGTAAAAATAATCGACATCTCTGGGAACGGGAGAAAAAAACGGCATGGCCAGCCAATACAAAAATTGCGGATACTTTCCCCTGATTTTAACCTGGTATGTATAGCGATCAATAAGCTTCACACCAGCAAGGTCATAATGACTTAAATCGAAGTAATTGAAACCTGACTCGGCATCAGTCTGTTTTTTAAACTCTGTCGCTAACAATGCACTGTATGATTTTAGTCCAACGATATATTCATTCATTAACCCCAGGATCGGCGAATGTAGTTTTGGATGTGCCAGTCGCTTTATCTGATATACATAGTCATTTGCTGTTAATTCCATCGTACCGGTGTGTTTAAAATCACTGAGCAGGCGAATATTCTCCAACTTGTTATCATTTAAATCATGATAATAAAATGTGCCATCTGCTTTTTTCGCAAAGGCAGGATGCGGTTGATACATGATTCCGGGTTTGATTTTGATTGTGTAGAGACTGTATTCAACATCTTTAGACATCTCGCTTACCTGTTGTCCCGCTGTGTTGAAATATTGCGGAACCGGAATATTTTGAGCCGTTAAGGTCGTTAATTCATAGGGACGCTTCAGGTAATGATATTGCAAAATCGGCTCATAAATCTGATTGTGAAGCTGATATTCGTTTGAGGAATAGGACTGTACCGGATCCAGATGCTTTGGGCGTTCGCTAAAAGAGGTATAGAGGATGTTTTTATTAGCATCTTTGGCAGGATACGGGTTATTCCAGGGCGATGAATCTGAACACCCGGTCAATAACATAATTGCCAAATAAATGAATAGTCGTCGCAGCTGTAAATACATATATAGCTAATCTGATAATATTTTCTATTTCGTTAACAAATTGACCTTAATCGCTGTTTTTCATGACATTATGTTGCATCCTGAATTGTATTGATAATAAAAGCAAATGAAATACAATGTCTACTTTTCGTTGAGCGCGTTTTTCTGTATGTTTAACACTTCGAGATGAGCGCAGCAGGCTCACCTTTCAAGTTGAACAAAATATAACCACTACAAAGGCGAATTGAGAATGGGATTTTTACAAGGTAAACGTGCATTAATTGTTGGATTAGCGAGCAACCGTTCTATCGCTTACGGTATTGCCAAAGCCATGCACCGGGAAGGCGCTGAATTGGCGTTTACTTATCAAAATGAAAAGCTGGAAGACCGTGTAATCAAAATGGCTGCTGAAATGGATTCTGACGTCGCGGTACCCTGTGATGTTAGTAGTGATCAGGAGATTGCCACGGTTTTCGATAAACTGGATAACTATTGGGACGGTCTGGATATTATTGTCCATTCGGTTGCCTTCGCGCCCCGGGATGAACTCGAAGGAGATTACCTGGATAATGTCACCCGCGATGGTTTTCGTCTGGCGCATGAAATCAGCTCCTACAGCTTCGCTGCCCTCGCCAAAGCCGGTCGCAACATGATGGAAGGCCGTGATGCTGCCCTGCTGACCTTAAGTTATCTGGGCGCAGTACGTGCCATGCCCAATTACAACGTAATGGGACTGGCCAAGGCATCTCTGGAAGCCAATGTCCGTTATATGTCGCAATGCATGGGACCAGACGGTATCCGTGTGAATGCCATTTCGGCTGGTCCTATCAAGACCCTTGCCGCTGCTGGTATAAGTGATTTTCGGAAAATGCTCTCCGAAGTCGAAGAGTCTGCGCCACTGCGTCGTAATGTGACAATCGAAGACGTTGGCAATGCCGCAGCATTTTTGTGTTCAGATTTGGCTTCGGGTATTACTGGCGAGATTATGTATGTTGACTCAGGTTATAACACCATCGGCATGAAGCCATTAGCCGCAGCGGAGAGTAAATAACGGATTTGAATTTCTGTAACAACCGGCTAGCCCTGCTACGCGCATTAGCCGGTTGATTTCAGAATCCCTTCCTCACCCTCAAGCCGGCCTATAATAACCGCGCCACACGAATCACTAAAAACATTTACCGCGGTTCGAAACATATCCAATATGCGATCGACCGCCAGAATAATGCCTACTGCCTCAAGCGGTAAGCCTATCGTGGTCAGGATAATGGTAATTGCCACCAGACTTGCCGATGGTATACCGGCTACACCAATCGAAGTTAACAGCGCAACAAGTACAATTGTAAACTGGGTAGTGAATGACAAATCCAGCCCATAAACCTGTGCAATGAACATGGCTGCGACACATTCGTACAAGGCAGTTCCATCCATATTGACTGTCGCACCTAATGGCAAGACAAAGCTGGTTGTGCGATTTGAGACACCCGCATTTTTTTCAACACATTCCATTGTTAACGGCAAGGTGGCCGAAGAAGACGCCGTGGTAAACGCCGTCAGAAGTGCGGGAGCCATGGCTTTATAGTGTAAAAGTGGATTAACGCGTGCGACGAACTTCAGTAATAATGGCAAGACAATGAGCAAATGTACAAACAATGCCAGCAACACTGTGCTGGTAAATTTGCCGAGTGTAATCGCCAGTTCACTCCATTGCTCCTGATCCAGATCGGCGATGACCTTGGCAACGAGGCCAAACACACCTAGTGGCGCAAATTTTATCACCAGCTCGGTGATTTTCATCATCACCTCATATATTCCTTGCCAAAAATTATATTGTGCTTCGGCAAAGGCTTCGTTAATTCGGGTAAGGAAATAACCGAATAATATGCTAAAGACAATAAGTCCGAGCATTTGCCCGTTCGCAGCAGCCGCAACAATATTGCTTGGTACCATGCTGATAAATACATCAGCGATACTGCTGGCATCCTTGCCGGAAACTTTTTGTTTGACAGTTTCAATATCGTTTGACGAAACAGAAGATAATATTTTTGCTGGCTCGCCATCAATTAAACCGGGATTTATCAGATTTACCAATATTAATCCAACCAGAATGGCAAGCGTGCTGGTAACAACATAATAAAGCAGCGTTCGCCCGCCAAGCCTGGCGAGATTTTTGGTGCTGCCAATACCGGCAATACCGACAATAATTGATGATACGATGAGAGGTACAATCAACATTTTCAGGGCATTAATGAATAGTGTTCCAATAAAATCGAACACTGAATAAAGATTAACGCCAAGGATGACTGTATTTTTACCTGCGATCGCTCCAACCAGTACCGCAATACACAGTGCGATTAAAATTTGCCAGTGTAATTTTAATCGCAACATATCGGTATTGTTACTGCTGGTCAGTTTGATTTGGCAAATTCATGACAACATCAGCCTGTTTGTAGAGCAGATTTTCAAATGCATTAAATTCTGCTTCACTATAAATGCTGTTCAGTTTTCGTGCTGCCAATCGATTTGCTGCAGAATCCGTGGAGTTGAATTCCGGATCCTGACGTGTAGCCGTGAAAAGAATAATGCCTTCATTACCATTTCTCAATTTAACAGTATCAACAGATGACTGATTCTCCTGAGCAGGTATATCCATTGTGAACAGTTTACGCCGAACCTCATCTGCAACCTTGTCTTTCGCTGCTTTCTTTTTGTCGTCTGCGACCTTGGCGTTACGCGAGACAAAGCCCAGCTTTTCAACAGTAATATATTTGTATTTCCCTTTTACTGCCGCAAGTGTGTTACCGGACTTCAGGTCTGAAACAGCTGCCACGATATTCGAATTGGCCAGTTCATTTCGCTTTTCATTTGCCACTGCCGCAATGATTTCCTGCTTTACATCATTCAGTGGCTTTAAGCTGGGAGCAACATATTCTTTTACACGCAACACAACATAATGTGTATCAGATAACTGGATAACATCGCTGTTCTTGCCTTGCGTCAAGACTTCATCTGTAAATATTGCATTTAAAACTGCAGGTGTTTTCAACAAGCCTTTCGCGGTATTTCTGGTAAACCTTTCTGTTACGACGGGTTTTAAACCGGTTGCTGATGCCGCTGGTTCTAATGTGTCAGTTGTTTCATAGGTGATGTTTTGTAATTTATCGACATCTTCATAGAAAGTTTCTTCTGCTTTTCTCAGCTGCAGCTCTTTACGTATCATCTCTTTTACTGAGTCAAGTGATTTGGCCTTTTGTGGTGGTGGAATCAATATATGACTGACTTGACGTTTATTCTTGTCTATTTTTACAAGCTTGATAATGTGATAACCGTATTCCGTTTTAACTGGCTGGCTAATCTCACCCAGTTTCATACCATATACCGCTTCTTCAAAAGGCTTTAGCATCATACCTTTGGAAATAAAGCCGAGATCGCCACCATTTTTTGCAGACACGGTATCCTGGGAATATTTTTTTGCCATGGCTGCGAAATCTTCACCCTTGTCAAGACGGCGTTTCAAGTCTGTGGCTAACCGTAACGCTGTTGTGAAGTCCTGCTCAGTGTAATTGCCAATATGCTCATCATATTGTTGCGCGATTTCCTGGTGGGTGATATCAAATTTTTCCGCCAGTTTATCCAGACTTAATTCAAGATATTGCACGGCGACCTGCGCGTCGGTCATGAATCTGTTTTTATTTTTATTATAGTAATCTTCGATGCGTGCGTTATCGATATTTTTATCGAGCGGATATTTATCAAAATGGAAAGTAATCAGCGTTGCTTCACGCTGTTGTGCCTGCAGTTTATTATAAAGTTCGGCTTGCTTGCCTGTAATAAACGTGGTGTTGAAGATTCCATTAAAAAAATTCTTTGTTGCAACATCCTGTGCTACTTTTTGTTCAAATCCAGGCTGACTCATTCCCTGCGTTTTCAGCATATTTTTATATACTTGCGGATTGAAATTACCGTTTTCGTCCCTGAATTCCTTGAACGATTGCAATTGTGTAATTATCTGTTTGTCGGAAACCTGAACGTTTTGATCTGATACCAGTTGGGTGAATAATTCTCTGTTCACAAGACGCTTGAGTTCCTGTTCGCGTAACAGGTCATCACTTATCAGATCAGAATTAAAATATTCGCCGAATTGTTTCCGCAGCATATCTTTACGTTGCTGCACCGCCTGGTTTAATTCGCGTGGTTGTATTTGTATGCCATTTACACTGGCAAGGGTTTGTGCTGCTCCACCCGAAAAGTAGGACGGCAATACAAATCCTGCCATGGCCAGAATAATCAGCCCGATAATAATCCACATGATTATTCCCTGGGCATTTTCACGAAAGGTATTCAGCATGATGTCAGTCTTTAGTTATCAGGTAATTTAAAAAGTAGGTATATTATAAAGAAAAAGGACGTGCATAGCACACGTCCTTTTCGATGTCATATAGATATAATGGCGGACCGGACGGGACTCGAACCCGCGACCTCCGGCGTGACAGGCCGGCATTCTAACCAGCTGAACTACCGGTCCTATGCATGGTGGGTGGTGAGGGGTTCGAACCCCCGACCCTCGCCTTGTAAGGGCGATGCTCTCCCAGCTGAGCTAACCACCCAGAAGGCGCGCTAGTTTACGGCATCCTTTAGGGCTTTTCCAGCCTTAAAGCTTGGATTTTTACTGGCGGCGATATTTATTGCTTCACCTGTACGTGGGTTGCGTCCTGTTCTGGCGGCTCGATCTTTCACTTGAAATGTACCGAAACCAACCAGTGTCACTTGTTCGCCTGATTTTAATGCATTTGTGATTGAATCAAGTACAGTATCCAGTGCTCTTGTTGCTGCGGCCTTGGAAATGTCTGCGCCTTCTGCGACTTTATCGATTAATTCTGCTTTATTCACTGCGTCTCCCCTTAGAGCTTATTGTGGCTGGAAATAGAAACCGCCTGTGGATTTTTCCATTGGCGGCTATGAAATGTTATTGCTGAAACTTACCTTATGAATTCAAAGCGGGTCAAGCGATTACACCGCATTTCTGCTATTGACAAATTCACCAGTCTGGTCATGTCAGTGAGCTGCTAGTAAATTTGTCTAATTATTACCCGGCACGGTTCCATATTAAAAATTAATGTGGACGTATCGGATTTCGATCATCGACTTCTGTTTTTTTCTCAACTACATCAGCCGGATCTTTTGTCGTGCTTCTTGCTGTCGGTAAATGTGTTAACGCGACTTCAAGCACTTCATCAATCCATCGAACAGGCAATATTTTCAGTTCATCTTTTACGTTGTCAGGAATATCTACCAGGTCACGTCGATTTTCTTCCGGTATCAGAACAGTTTTAATGCCACCACGTCTGGCTGCCAGTAATTTTTCTTTCAGGCCACCAATCGGTAACACTTCACCACGAAGCGTGATTTCACCCGTCATGGCCACATCTGCACGTACTGGAATTTTTGTCAGCGCCGACACTAATGCGGTACACATGCCAATACCGGCACTCGGACCATCTTTGGGAATTGCCCCTTCAGGAACGTGCACATGGATATCGTTCTTTTCAAAAATATCAGGTTCAATACCAAGAATATCCGCACGTGACCGTACAACGGTAAGTGCTGCCTGAATTGATTCTTTCATGACGTCGCCAAGTTGTCCTGTGACATTTTGTTTGCCTTTACCCGGCATCACGGCAGTTTCTATTCGTAAGATTTCACCACCTACTTCTGTCCAGGCCAATCCGGTCACCTGACCGATTTCATCATGTTCTTCAACCTGACCAAAACGAAAACGCTGCACACCAAGATAACCGCCAACATTTTCGCCGTTCACTTCAATCGACCCAATGTCTTTGTCTAACAGAATCTCTTTAACAACCTTGCGACAAATTTTTGCTATTTCACGTTCAAGATTACGTACACCTGCTTCTCTGGTGTAATAACGAATGATGTGCTGTATCGCATCTTCCTTGATTACGATTTCGTCCTGCATTAATCCGTTATATTCCATCTGTTTGGCAACAAGATAATTTTGTGCAATATGAATTTTTTCATCTTCTGTATAACCAGAAAGACGAATCACTTCCATTCTATCCAGCAATGCCGGTGGAATATTGAGTGTATTCGATGTTGCCACAAACATGACTTCAGATAAATCAAAGTCAACTTCCATATAGTGATCATTAAATGTATGGTTTTGTTCCGGATCCAGTACTTCCAACAATGCAGATGCAGGATCACCACGGAAGTCCATGGCCATTTTGTCAATTTCATCCAGTAAAAATAATGGATTGCGCGTCGCGACTTTTGACAGATTTTGTATGATCTTGCCGGGCATGGAACCGATATAGGTTCGGCGATGGCCACGTATCTCTGCTTCATCACGCACACCACCCAGTGCCATGCGAATAAATTTACGGCCAGTGGCTCGTGCAATAGATTGACCAAGTGAAGTTTTACCCACACCAGGCGGTCCAACCAGACAAAGGATAGGACCTTTCATTTTTTTCATGCGTTGTTGTACCGCAAGGTATTCCAGGATACGTTCTTTGACCTTATCAAGGCCATAGTGATCGGCTTCGAGAATCGACTCTGCGTTGGCTAGATCCAGCTTAACTTTGGATCGTTTTTTCCAGGGCACACCAACCAGCCAGTCAAGGTAATTGCGCACTACCGTTGCCTCAGCAGACATCGGTGACATCATTTTCAGTTTTTGCAATTCAGATTTGGCTTTTACCTTTGCCTCTTTTGACATGCCCGCTTTTTCAATTTTCTGTTCAAGCTCGTCAAGTTCATTCGGCACATCATCCATGTCACCGAGTTCTTTTTGAATCGCTTTCATTTGTTCATTCAAATAATATTCGCGCTGACTTTTTTCCATCTGTCGCTTCACACGACCGCGAATACGTTTTTCTACCTGAAGTAAATCAATTTCTGATTCCATCATACCCATCAGGTGCTCGAAGCGTTCACGCAATGAGCCAATTTCCAGGATGCGCTGCTTCTCATCGATCTTTAATGCCATATGAGCGGCAATGGTATCGACCAGACGTGATGGCTCTTCAATACTCGAAAGTGATGTAAGAATTTCAGGCGGAATTTTTTTGTTGAGTTTGACGTACTGATCAAACTGGGTGGTTAATGAACGCACCAGCACTTCTGATTCACGTTCATCAATTGCTTCATCATCGATGAGTTTAACCTGTGACGTAAAGTAATCTTCGTCGCCAAGGAAACTGACTATCTTTGCGCGCTGATCACCTTCTACCAACACCTTCACGGTATTATCAGGGAGCTTGAGTAACTGTAATATGCTGGAGACTGTTCCGATACGATAGACATCGTCAGGACCAGGATCGTCCTGAGCTGCACTTTTTTGCGCGACCAGCAGTATCTGCTTGTTATTTTGCATCGCCGCTTCGAGCGCTTTGATAGATTTGTCACGGCCCACGAATAAAGGTATCACCATGTGCGGATATACCACTACATCTCGCAAGGGTAATACCGGCATTGCCGACATTTGATCTTCTGTTACATTAGAATTAGACACAGGATTCTCTCGCTTGTTGCGTTAGATTCAATCTGGTGACGATCGAGACGAATTTCAATCCCTACCGGCAAACAATCTGGGTGAATTTAATTGCAGTCGCCTGCCAACAAGTCGACTAGTCCTCAGACGATGCAACCCGTTTTTCGGCGCCGTCAAATATAAAGAGCGGCTTACTCTCGCCAGTGATTACCGATTCTTCGATAACGACTTTGTCGAGATCTTCCATGGACGGTAAATCATACATGGTGTCCAGTAACACTTGTTCTAGGATTGATCGAAGTCCACGCGCACCGGTTTTTCTTTCCATTCCTTTGCGTGCAACTGCGCGTAAGGCATCTTCGCGGAATTCCAGCTCAACACCTTCCATCTCAAACAATTTCAGGTATTGCTTGGTCAGTGCATTTTTTGGTTCTGTCAAAATCTGAATCAATGCATCTTCATCCAGCTCGCTTAATGTGGCGACAACAGGTAAGCGACCGACAAACTCAGGTATCAAACCATAGCGCGTCAGATCTTCCGGCTCTACCGTGTGCAGTACATCGCTAAGGCTTTTCTTGTCGTTTTTACTTTTTACTTCTGCACCGAAACCAATCCCGCCTTTCTCAGATCGGTCACGAATAATTTTATCGAGGCCTGCAAATGCACCACCGCAAATAAATAAAATATTACCGGTATCCACTTGCAGAAATTCCTGCTGCGGATGTTTACGTCCACCTTGAGGCGGTACCGAGGCAACCGTACCTTCAATCAACTTTAATAGCGCCTGTTGAACGCCTTCACCTGACACATCACGTGTAATGGAAGGATTGTCAGACTTACGCGATATTTTGTCGATCTCATCGATATAGACTATACCGGTTTGCGCCTTGTCAACATCATAGTCACATTTTTGCAAAAGCTTTTGAATGATGTTTTCAACATCTTCGCCAACATAACCGGCTTCAGTCAGGGTCGTGGCATCGGCAATCGTAAACGGAACGTTTAACAGACGCGCCAATGTTTCAGCTAATAAAGTCTTACCGCAACCGGTGGGGCCGATTAACAGAATATTACTTTTTGCCAACTCGACTTCGTCTTTCTTTTGTTTCGTTTCGAGTCGCTTGTAGTGGTTGTAAACCGCCACGGCCAATACGCGTTTGGCACGTTCCTGACCTATAACATACTCGTCAAGAATGTCCTTGATTTCGTGAGGCGTGGGAAGTTTATTGCCCGTAACAGAATGTGTTTGTTCCTGGACTTCTTCACGAATAATGTCATTACATAATTCAACGCATTCGTCGCAAACGAACACTGATGGCCCGGCAATTAATTTGCGCACCTCATGCTGGCTTTTGCCACAGAAGGAACAATACAGCAGCTTGCCACTGTCACCGTTGTTCTTTTCGTCACTCATGCTATAGACCTCACCTTACATTTATCGGCCACAATCCATATACCTTGCGTTGTTTGCATACTTTTTTCAAGTCTTGTGTCACAAAATAAGCTTACATTATACATCTGGACATAATCCAGCCGGATGCGCAAAGACCTGATAATTATGCAGATTCTGAAGCTGCACGTTTCGACATCACTTCATCTATCAGACCATAATCAACCGATTCAGTTGCACTCATGAAAAAGTCACGATCGGTATCTTGTTGAATCTTATCCATATTCTGACCAGTATGGTGCGCTAATATTTTATTTAGCCGTACCCGTACATCCAGAATTTCCTTCGTATGTATTTCAATATCAGATGCCTGTCCCTGAAACCCGCCCAAAGGTTGATGAATCATGGTGCGTGAATGAGGCAAACAATAGCGTTTACCCTCGGCACCAGCGGTTAAGAGCACGGCACCCATGCTGGCAGCCTGGCCGATACACATGGTGCTGACATCCGGTTTGATAAATTGCATCGTGTCATATATAGACAAACCGGCAGTGACAGATCCGCCTGGTGAATTGATATATAGGTGTATATCTTTATCTGGGTTCTCTGACTCAAGGAAGAGTAATTGCGCAACGACCAGATTTGCCATGTGATCCTCTACAGGACCGACAAGAAAAATTACACGCTCTTTCAACAAGCGAGAATAAATGTCATATGCTCGTTCGCCACGCGCGGATTGTTCCACTACCATGGGGACGAGTTGGGCGCGTATATCCTGTTCGCTAAAATTCATGAGATCTTCATTCCTTATTGTGTGTCATTCAGTATCGGACATTAGTTCCGAATCCTTTAAGCATCGGCCAAGTATAGGCTTAACTATAATAGACCAAGTCTAATAACGCTATCTTGTTAAATAATCATTGATATATTCGTGTAAAAGCACAGCGAATAATCATATTATCTGCTTGGTGCCATGACCTCTTTAAAGGTTGTTTCTTTTTCGACCACTTTTGCACTATCAAGTACAGATTGGGTGATTTTATCTTCATAAACCAGTGATTCAATCTCATTCAGACGTGACTTGTCGGCATAGTACCAATCGATAACTTCTTGCGGATGCTGGTAGGGCTTGGCAATCGACTCTACTTTTTTCCTGACTTCATCTTTATCTGCCTGAACGTTCAATTTTTTGGCAATTTCAGCCATGATGAGGCCTAAAGCCACACGGCGCTGGGCCTGATCTTTGAACATATCCGGGGACATTTTTAAATCATCTTTATTCATGCCCTGGCTCATCAGGTTCTGTTGCATTTGCTGCATTAATGCATCTGCTTCGTTGTCGATTAATGCTTGTGGAATCTGAATATCATGTGCGGCAATAAGCGCGTCCATGATGGCTGTTTTAGTTTTTCCTTGCAATTTATCAGCCAGCTCGAGTTCCATATTTTCCTTGATTTCACTGCGAAACTTTCCAACGTCGCCATCTTCAACGCCCATTTTTTTCGCAAAATCCGTATTTACTTCTGGCAAAACTGGTTCTTCAACCTTGTTAACTTTGACGTCGAATTTCACTGCTTTTCCAGCAAATTCTTTCGCGTGATAAGTTTCGGGAAATTGTAAATCCAGAGTTTTGGTGGCATCTTTTGCCATCCCGACCAGGCCGTCTTCAAAACCGGGTATCAAACGACCTGCACCGATTTCGATGTCTTGACCTTTTGCTTCACCACCAGCAAAGACTTCCCCGTCGATCTTGCCAATAAAGTCCAGATTGACGCGGTCGCCATGTTGTGACACGCGATCAACTTCCTGCCATTCCACATGCTGTTTCCGAATCGTATCAATCATTTCATCAACATCGGCATCACCAAGATTGACTACCGGTTTTTCAATTTCAGTTTTACTCAGATCGGCTAATTCTACTTCTGGATAAACTTCAAATGTTGCCGTATAGGTAAACCCTTCATTGTCGAGACTGTTTGCATCCGGTGCAAAACTTGGCATCCCCGCAGGACGTATTTTTTCCTGGGTAACGGCCTCATAAAATGTTTGCTGCATGACATCGGTCATTACTTCAACGCGCACTTGCTGGCCATAATGCTGCTTGACCACTTTTAATGGGACTTTGCCCGCACGGAAGCCTTTTAATTTGGTAGTTTTCATCAGGTTTTTCAGGCGCTGCTCAACCTTATCGGCGATTTGCGATTCTTCTACCTGTACCGTCATACGGCGCTCTAAACCCTTGGTCGTTTCAACAGAAACTTGCATTCTAACCTCGCAAAAACAATAACTTACAATAATTTATTAAGAAAATACAATAACTACTTACTGCACCAACTTGACTATAATCCTGTCACTTAGGCAATTCTGCTCACCTTTATAGGGTTAAGCTGTTGATTTTGTTAGAGTCTTATCTAACAATTTCGCGCGTGATTTTACATGATTTTTACGTGCTTGGGGTAAAAATGGTGTGGACTTTGCCATGAATTGGCGTCAACTAAAATACGTTGCAGTCTATAAACAAATGAACGCGCTATCGACGCCTGCCCTTTTGCCCTTTGCTGCGATCTTCTTCATAGCGGACCTTTAACATCATCCCGTCTACTGACTTGCCATCGAGCGCGGCAATGGCTGCACGGGCTTCATGACCTTCCATTTCCAGGAATCCGAAGCCTTTGCAGTGACCGGAGAATAAATCTTTGACGAGTTTAATCGATCGAACAGTGCCAAAGGGTGAAAACATCGCCTGTAGGGATTCTTCGCTGGTGTTGGGCGGTAAGCTGCCAACAAATAATTTTTTCATTCTGAAGCTCCCCTGTTTTAATTACCTAAAAAGTAAACCCCGCTATATGAAGCGGGGTTTGCTCATAACCACTTAGTCGGTAAACGATTAAGCCTGTACGTTTACTGCCTGTGGGCCTTTTGGTCCATTTTCCACTTCAAAGCTCACTTGCTGGCCTTCTGCCAGGGTGCGAAAACCTTCGGTGGCGATAGCAGAAAAATGAACGAATACGTCCTTACTGCCGTCTGAAGGAGAAATAAAGCCGAAGCCTTTGGATTCGTTAAACCATTTAACGGTTCCTGTTGCCATATAAAATTACCTCATTGAATATTAATAAATAAATTTGTTACAAATCTTACGAGGTAATTAACAGGAGAAAACTTCTAGAGAACTTCCGACAAGAACCAGGATAGAATGTAGCGATACACAGTGTAACTTATTTTTACATAAATGCACCATATATTCTTGTTATATATGGCATTAAAACCACAAATCAATGCAAATTTTGGTATTTTAATGGCTCAAACAGGCATTTTTGACCATTTAAATCGTCAACAGAGCCATCAGGCCCTCAGGCTCAACCAATAAAAACCAAAGCCCGGTACAACCAGGGTTTTCTTGAAAATATCAGGTTCACACCCGGAATATAAATCCACGAGCTGTCCATGCTGCTCATCTCCCCAATATCCAATATTGCCAAGATCAAGATGCTGCGGTTTGCCATCAAAATTGGCGACTACCAGTATTTTTTCGGCCTGTTTGTTCAGGCTGTACCGCACAAAGACAAACAGATGCGGGTTTACGACATCAATTAATTCGCGGTTATTGAAGTCAGCAAAGACATCAATTTCCTTACGAACAGATATCATGCGTTTTAATGCGCTGAAGATCTTGTATTCAACGGTGCCGGGCACGTTTCGTTGCTCGGCTACTTCCCAGTCAATTGTCGGTCGATGTACCCAACGTGTATCGCCGTTCTTGTTTACATCATGCTCGTACGAATAATCATTCAACTGCCCCAATTCGTCACCATAATATAATAAAGGAATACCACCGAATGACATGATCATGCTGTGCAGCAATAAAATGCCGGATATCGCCTCATCAATTGATTTTGGATCGCCTTTTTCGACCGCATATTGCAGCCCAACCAATGATGCGAGCGAACCCGAAATTCGCGCATCGCCATTTTTTTCGTTTTGCCCAAAGGGAAGTCCACGGGCATGTGAATCGGCAAACTTCCCCGTGTAATACTCAATGAGGAATTTACGGTGACTGGCTGGCTTATAGCCTGCCAGAATGATGTCACTATCATCGAATCCCAGGCCAATGTCATCATGACAACGTACGTAGTTGAGCCAGGTAGCTCGTTCCAGTTTAACCGGCAGACTCTTTATTCCTTGATTGAGTAATTTTGCATTTTTGGTTGCAACCGCATCCCACATCAGCGCCATATATGTTGCGTTATAGGCAATTTCACACTCCTTGGCGATAACAGCATCCTCACCAAAGTATTTGGCGACTTCGAAGGGTGCAACAATCGCTTCTGCAATAAACAACACACCGGGTGATGTAACCTGACAGCAGTCTTTAAATAATTGCAAAATCAAATGCGCTTCACGTTCGTTCTGGCAAGTGCTGCCAATTTTTTTCCATAAAAACGCCACGGCATCAAGGCGCAATATATCTGCACCTTTATTGGCCCAATACAAAATAATATCCAGCATTTCAATAAAAACAGCCGGATTACTGTAATTCAGATCCCATTGATAATTATTAAACACCGTCATGACCCAGCGTCCCATTTCTTCATCCCAGGTAAAATTACCCGGCGATGTTTCGGGAAATATTTCCGGCATACTTTGCTCAAACATATCCGGCATATTGCGGTTTTCAAACGTGTAGTAATAATCCTGGTATGTCTTCTCACCTTCTCTGGCACGTTGTGCCCATTCATGTTCATTTGAGGTATGGTTTACGACCACGTCCAGCACCAGTAATATTTCGCGTGTTTGCATTTCCGACGCCAGCGCGGCCAAATCATCCAGTGTGCCAGCGCGTGGATCAATGTTTCTAAAATCACTAACCGCATACCCACCATCACTGTGTCCTTCAGGACATTTCATAATCGGCATTATATGTGCCAGATTTATTCCCAGTTCCTGAAAATAGCCGAGATGCTCGCCCACGCCCTTTAAATTTTCGGCAAACCCGTTGCTATACAGCGCCATACCAACCCAATTCTGACTAAGAAACCAGTTATGATCTTTTTCACGATCAATATCGAGTTGTTTCAGCTTGTCCGGCCGGTTAATGTATTGTCGAGCCATGGTCTCAACCAGACGCAATGCCTGCGCTTCAAAGTCACTTCTTTTTCCATAGAGTTTTTCGAACAGGGAATGAATTGCATAAAAATTTGATCCAAGACGCGTATAAAAATGGCGCAGATCCTGTTTGCTGATCTCGGTCTTTAAATTATTTAAAATATCATTCAGGAGAGAATGTGAAACTTGCTCGTACATACACTACCCTTACCGGTTCTATATCAGATCAGACCACTCGCCTTGTAAAATTCATGATCATTGGTTGTTGCGCCACGCAAGCCAACTACTAAACTGGCAAACTGCTGGGCAGCGTTAATTATGTCAGGTATGGCCCAATTCAGCATCAAGCCATGCAAAAAAACTGCCGTAAAAGCGTCGCCGGCACCCACTGTGTCCTGAAAATTGTGCACTTTTTTGGGTATCACGCTATACATTTCACCCTCTGACGTTCTTACCATGGCGCCCGCTTCACCCTGGGTTAAAACCAGAAGCTCAAGCTTGTACTTGTTTTGCATAAATTCCATATCACGCTGTATATCGCCAGTATTCTCGCCAAGCTGAATCAGCTCATCCGCATTAAGCTTGACCCAATTTGCACGCTCTAACCAGCGCAGGACATCCTGTCGTTTCCACCACGGGGCACGCAAATTAACATCCAGAAAAACTTGTAATTGTTTATCTTCCACTATTTTTTCATAAGCCTTACGCGTTTCAACACTACGCAGAGCCAGAGTGCCATGATAAAGAATACGATTTGGTGTCAGATCTGTTAGCGCTTTTTGCGCAATAAAATCATAGGCGCAATTTGGCGCGATGTCATACTGCGGTTCATTGTCAATCAGAGTAACATTGACCTGGCCAGTTGGATGATCTGTATCGATTTGCACATACTTGGTATCCATGCCCCAATTGTTCATGGCACGCAGGATGCCTGAACCCAGATCATCATCGCCTACTCGCGAAATGAAATTTGGATGATGACCTAATGCCTGCAAGTGCCAGGCAACATTAAATGGTGCGCCACCTAATATCTGTTTGCCATCCGGGAAACAGTCATATAATACTTCACCTAATATATAGAGTTGCGTTTCATTATTCATATCGGACACCGATACTGGTCAGTTGCTTGTGTAAAGCCGGAACGAAATGCCACACGCCTTCCAGAATGCCTGCAGAATAATTACCGTTCATGTTTATATTGTTGCCTGAGGCGATGAAGAGTGATTGCACATTTCCTTTTGTTTGCGCCTGCTCTATTGCGGACTGTTTGACTTCATTCGTTGCATTCGCAACCAGAACCGAGCAAATCGGACTTGTCAGTACGTCCAGATCATTACCGCTGTCGCCAGCGAACACAACCTCTTCTTCACTATAGTCTAACTGTTGTTGTAAAAATTCAATTGCGTGTAATTTGGATGCATTCGCTGGTAACACATCGAGCAATCCGACGTCTTTGGCTTCATCTGTACTATATATAAGGTTGGCGTCAACACCTTGCTTATCAAGACGAGTTCGCATCTCAGTCATGATGTCATCAGGTTTTGCTATCATAGACAAGTAATAACTCAGCTTGTGCGTATTTTGTTTGGATAATTCCTGGAGCGTTAATGCAGTCATATCAGCGAACAATGCCTGAAGTTGTGCATGTGACTTGAAATTCCATGCTGTATCGACTTCACTTTCCCATGTAGAGAGTTCATTCCACACAGATTCATTTATCGAATATATTTTGCTGCCTACATCGGTAATGGCATAGTTGGGAGTTGGCAATTCATAATCGTCAATTGCTTCATCAACGAGTTCTTTATGTCGACCTGTCACGTATACCAGGGTAACTTCCGGCAAGTTACAAAACCGGGCAAACCAATCGCGAGCAAAGATGAACTCTTCTTGTTCGCCATTTGGAATAACCGTTCTGTCCAAATCGGTACATAATAATAAACGCACATCAGACATGGGTAACTTGTTTATCTTCAGGATCAGCGCATGTATTAAAGAAATCATAGTAGTCAAGCGCTTCCAGAATACCTTTTGCAAAAGCGTGCTTGGCGAAATAGGTTCGATCTGCATCAACGAGCTGCGATAATTCTTCGTGATGGCGATTGGCAACAACTGCAGCCAGGGTGTTGCCACGCATCATATCTTCGTCGGCACCTGAACCTCCGGCAACAAATATGCGATGCAATGGAATTTGCCAGCGATCTGCCACATAACGTAGAGCCAGGCCTTTCGATGCACGTTGCGGCATGACGTCCAGATATTGACCGAAGGCCAGATTCAATTGTACAGATTGCTCGTTTTGATGTAACAAAGTGCTTATTTCTTCAATTGACGGTGCCAATTTCCGGTTTATGTAATAACTGATTTTAAAGCGACTTTGTTCAGTTTTCGGTTGTAGCTTCAGCCCCGGTAATTCTGCAAGGAGTGGCTTTATCTTGTGCGGTGACCAGTGATAGTCAATGTGTTTGCTCCATGCAGTATCAGCAGCATATTTTGGTGCATAGTAAATTTCTGTACCACAACTGGTTATCAAAATATCCGGCTCGGGAATGTTGTATCTTTTCATCAGGCGCAGCGCAGAATCAAATCGCCGTCCTGTTGCAATTGCAAATGTCGTGGTTTTACGATGCTGTCGTAATACTTCAATAAGGTTTTGTAATGATTCTTCATCACCAATTAAATTCTGATCCAGATCACTTACGATGGCACGATCACGATAAATTTCTTTACGTGCCTCAAGCGGCACACGATTAATCACTTCAGTCCGATCTATAATCGGTCGCACGATTGACATATAACGTTCAACGTGTGCATCCCATGAATAGTGTTCACGAACCGCACGAAGTCCATTACTTACACATTGATTCCAGTAGTTCTTGTCCGTCAATAATTTTACCAGTGCTGAAGAAATACTATCTGTTTCCAACGGATCAACCAGGATGCCATTTTTGCAGTTACCAATTATGTCACGTGGACCACCATCCTCAGTCGCTACTACAGGTAACCCGGAAGCCGCAGCCTCAATCAGGGTCAGTCCAAACGGTTCTGTTAAGGCCGGGTTAACAAATACACCACCTGATGCGGCTGCCATGCGGTAAAATAACGCGACTTGATCACGCCGATGGTGCTTGGGGATCGCAACACTGCTGTAAATATCATATCTATCAACTGCAACCAGCAATTCATGAAATACTTCCTGCGCCCCTTCCTCAAGGTCATCAATATCATCACGATTGCCTGCAATGATGAGCAGGTTGGCCAGGGTTTGTAACTGGGCGGATTGTCCATAGGCCTCGACAAGCGCAACAATATTTTTGCGCTTATCCGGGCGCGACAAGGCCAGAATGACCGGTTTTTGTGGATGCTTTAAATGTTTGCCTGTTTCACTCATTAGTGAAGAAGTTGCTTCTTCGCCTGTCGGCGGCATAAACTTGTCCAGATCTGTTCCGGGCGGAACAACACGCATGTGATCAGGTTGATAATGACTATAGAGCTCGTATTGCTCTTCTATTTCCTGATGTGTGCTGGTAATAACACGTTCGGCAGTTGCCAATGACATTTCTTCGGCTTCGATCCGGCGCATCATATTATAGCGTTCTTCGATTTGTAGTGTGGTAAGCCCGCTCGCCAGTAAGCGATGACGCTTGACGCGTCCGAGTGAATGTCCGGTATGAATCAGTGGAATACCTAATTGATTCGCAACATTCGCGCCAACATATCCCGCATCTGCGTAGTGACTATGAATGACATCGGGAAAATTATTACTATTTCTGAAATAGTTAATGACATTGTCAGCAAAACCATCCAGATGATCCCAAAGATGTTCTTTTGCTATATATTCATCTGGCCCGGCTTTTAAGCGGACTATACTGAGTTTTTCGGTAAGCTTTTCAACAGGCACAGCATAATCTTTTGATACAGACTTGTCCGCGACACAGCGTGTAATCAAATCAACCCGGGCAACATCACTGCGACGTGCCAGTGCTTGCGCCAATTCAAGAACATAGAGAATTTGCCCGCCCGTATCCGCATCCCGACCTAACTCCAGGTCATTACCGCGGATCAGTCCATGCACACTCAATAATACAATATAGATTTTGTCGGATTTTTTATTCATATCAATAACAAATACTGCTATTAACAGCCTGGCCCGCCTCCTTAAACCATTCCATGCTGAAAACTCGTCGTTAGCCGGATTAATTGTGCGTTTTAAAGAGTATAACACTTGTAGGCTACTAATTTTAATATAGATTTACATTATCTGAATCCTCGCCATACTCGTGCGCACTCACACTATCGAATTGCCTTTGTGCGTGGAAACAGTGCAAATCAGATGACTTTCTGATCAACAATCTTGATTTATCAAAATTTCACCCTACATCATTTATAGTTGTGGTGGGTTATTAACTGTATTTCGGTAGATAATACATTCAATAAAGGCTATTCTTAAGCCAAGCTTGTTTTCGGTTTCTCGCTAGACGCCTCATCACACGCCTTATTTCATTTCTTATCTAAAGAGTAACTACATGACTATTTTATCGACCGGCCTACTCAACCTTTCTGGTTGGGGAATAGTGCTTTACACCTTACTAATGACACATATCACCATTGTTGCCGTTACCATATTTTTACATCGTCATCAGTCACATCATTCCCTTACGTTACATCCTGTTATAAGTCATTTTTTCCGGTTCTGGTTGTGGCTTACAACCGGTATGGTGACCAAACAATGGGTAGCGATTCATCGTAAACACCATGCAAAATGTGAAACGGTTGATGACCCACACAGTCCACAAGTATTGGGGCTAAAAAAGCTGATATTGCAAGGTAGCGAGCTTTATCGTGCCGAAGCAGCAAATCAGGAAACCCTTGATAAATACGGCCAAGCGACACCGGATGACTGGCTGGAACGCAATATATACAGTCGACATCCTTTTGTAGGAATCTATTTACTACTGGCAATCAATGTACTGTTGTTTGGTGTCATTGGCATCACCGTGTTTGCCGTTCAAATGCTCTGGACACCCTTTTGGGCAGCCGGTGTAATTAATGGTATTGGCCATTATTTTGGTTATCGAAATTTTGAACCAACTGATGCGTCACGCAATATTGTGCCGTGGGGTATCCTGATAGGTGGTGAAGAACTGCATAATAACCATCACGCCTATCCTGCTTCCGCACGTTTATCGAATAAATGGTGGGAAATTGATATTGGCTGGGTATATATCAAATTATTGAGCCTTGTGGGTTTGGCGAAAGTAAAGAAATGCGCACCAAAAACTGGCAGCCTCGCTGGCAAGCGTCTCATCGATATGGATACCGTTCGTGCCCTGGCGCATAACCGTTTTCACGTTATTAAATTATACGGCCAAAATGTGATCGCACCGGTAATCCGCACAGAACGACTTGATGCGAGTCGCTATTGCAGCAGTTTATTTCGAAAAGTACGCAAATTAATGACCCGTGAGGACCTGGTTCTCGATACGCATGCGCTTGATACAATCAAGGAAGCACTCAGTCATAGTCCGACGCTAACAACCGTATATCAACTAAAGCAACAATTGATTGCACTGTGGGATAACTCCAAACAACACCAGTCAAAGCGAATTGAACGGCTGCAAGCCTGGTGTCAGGAAGCAGAACAAACGGGTATTGAATCTCTGCAGGAGTTTGCCCAGTACCTGCGTGGCTACACCGAAGTAAAATACGCGTAAATATTTCTGTATTAACGCGATTCATATGATATACTTGCGGCTCTAGTCCCGGTGCACTTCGGTCTGCACCACTTTCAACGCGGTAATCCTTCCCGATATACCCCGAAACTAACAAATAGTTTCCGCCTAGACCGTCTCATACAGTGTATAGAGTAGGCAGATTCCTGGAGAACATCTTAGCATGTCATTTGATTCCCTCGGCCTTCGTGCCGAATTACTTCGTGCTGTATCCGATAAAGGTTATAGCGTTCCAAGCCCGATCCAACAGCAAGCCATTCCGCTCATCCTTGAAGGGCGCGATATTATGGGTGGCGCGCAAACCGGAACAGGCAAAACTGCCGGTTTTACCCTGCCGTTATTACAGCGCCTTATGGCTGCTGAAAAACCGCAAGGTCGACGCCCTATCCGTGCCTTAATCCTCACGCCAACGCGCGAACTGGCAGCACAAGTTCATGAAAGCGTACAAACGTATGGTCGACATTTACCACTTAAATCCACAGTTGTGTTTGGTGGTGTGAGCATTAATCCACAAAAAATGAAACTGATTAAAGGTGTTGATGTGCTTGTTGCAACACCAGGTCGCCTGTTAGATCACGTCGGTCAAAACTCGGTAAATTTGTCCCAGGTAGAAATCCTGGTGCTTGATGAAGCCGATCGCATGCTTGACATGGGTTTTATTCGTGACATTCGTAAAGTGCTCGCATTACTGCCCAAGAAAAAGCAAACCTTGTTATTCTCGGCCACTTTCTCTGATGAAATCAAAAAACTGTCGAGTGAATTATTAAAAACACCTGCACTTGTAGAAGTTGCTCAACGTAATACCACCGCCGATCGAATCAGTCAGGTAGTCCACCCGGTCGATAAAAAACGCAAACGCGAATTGTTATCCTTTTTGATCGGTTCAAATGACTGGCGACAAGTCCTGGTTTTCACCCGCACCAAACACGGTGCAAACCATCTGGCAGAATCCCTCAGCAAAGACGGTATTATGTCGGCCGCCATTCATGGCAACAAGAGTCAGGGTGCTCGCACCAAGGCACTGGCCGATTTTAAATCCGGCAAAGTACGTGTGCTTGTCGCCACCGATATCGCGGCACGTGGTCTGGACATCAACCAGTTACCGCATGTCGTAAACTTTGAATTACCTAACGTTGCAGAAGATTATGTTCACCGTATCGGTCGCACCGGACGTGCCGGCAATGAAGGTGTTGCCATGTCGCTGGTATGCGTCGATGAGCTTGGCTTATTAAAAGATATCGAACGCTTGTTAAAACGCGAAATACCGAAAGTTGTATTTGATGACTTCATTCCTGATCCATCCATTCGGGCAGAACCGATTAACAAGGGACGCGGTAATCAAACGCGAAGTGGCAACAAACCCTCACGAGGTCGATCATCCGGAAATCGATCTTCTGGTGATAAAGCTGCAGCACCACGCAATGGTGCTAACCCGCATTATAAGGGTCGTTCAAATAATCAGGGTCGATCCAACAGTTCGGGACAATCCGGTAATCGTGGCCGTGGTAATTCGCAAGGTCTTCACGCTTAATCTTTGTGTTCGTAAAGGGCAGTGATATTTTTATCACTGCCTTTTTTTTTCACTAAAGTTAATGGCTACTCATGCCACAAAGTAACAATCGAATCAAATTCAGAAATTCGATATTTTTTACAGTTCAGTTTAATCTTTGTCATGATTAACATTTTCGCTCAATTCTTTTTCCAACCTTTGCGAAACGGCCTTGGGTGAGCCGGTAAATCTGCCAAGTAAATCATACGCAACCGGAACAACAAACAAGGTAAACAAGGTGCCGGTAACTACGCCGAAAAGTATCACCACCCCGATGACATAACGCGTTTCTGTCCCCGCACCCGTGGAAATCAACAGTGGCACCGAACCAGCTGCGGTTGTTATACCGGTCATAATAATCGGTCGGAATCGTACATCTGCGGCTTCAATCAGTGCATCGCGAAACGCATAACCCTGATCGCGTAGTTGATTGGCAAACTCAACAATGAGAATACCATTCTTTGCAGACAAGCCGACCAACATGATTAAACCAATCTGGCTGTACAAATTTAATGATTGCCCGGTCACGTATAATCCGAACAAGGCCCCTGTCATGGCTAACGGCACCGTTAACATGATCACGAACGGGTGTATCCAGCTTTCAAACTGCGCAGCTAACACCAGAAATACGACCATTATGCCGAGTGCGAAAATAAAAAACAGTGATTCCCCCGCTGACTTGTAATCACGTGACTGTCCCTTGTAATCAATAACAACGTGACCCGGCAAATTATCCTTGACCAGGCCTTCCAGATGTTTGAGTGAATCCCCTAACGAATAGCCATCCACCAAATTAGCTTCGATCGTGATCGCTCGAACCCGGTTATAACGGTTGAGTTTGATTGAATCGGCAAATTCAACCAGCTTGACCAAATTTGAAAGTGGAATTAATTCGCCAGATCGTTCTGAACGAACATAGATATTCTGAATATCGGTCGGCGTACGTTGCGCCTCGCGTTCACCTTCCAGCAAGATATAATATTCCTGCCCATCATCAATATAAGTCGTGACACGGCGCGAACCCAACATCGTTTCCAGGGTACGGCCTATGTTAGTTACGGTAACGCCAAGATCTGCTGCACGATCATAATCGATCACCACCTGCATTTGCGGTTTGGTTTCCTTGTAATCCCAGTCAATTGCACGCAGCCCTGGATTATCCTGTTTAATTTTCGCAAGTAATATATCACGCCATTTTCCCAGCTCATCATAGGTACCACCGCCAATGACAAACTGTACCGGTTTTTGAATGCGCGCACCAAAACCCTGTCGCATAACAGGAACTGTTCGCACACCGGGTAAATCACTTAGTGTGGCGCGTATTTCATTCATTATATCCTTTGCTGGCCGGCGTGAACTCCAATCATTTAATACCAGAATGGCCATGGCTGTATTATATATGGCAACGTTACCAAAGCCGCGCGGCGCCCTGACCAGCAAACGCGTCACTTCACCATTCTCTACCAACGGCATCAGACGACGTTCGACTTCAATGGTATATTCTTTTATATATTCGTATGAAGCGCCTTCAGGTCCATCGATTAACACAAAGAAAGCACCTCGATCTTCTTTCGGCGTATATTCATCGGGTATATGGGTAAGAAACCAGAAAGATGAAATGCCTACCACGATAAACACCAACCCGATAATCCACTTTTTGTTGAGCGCGGTTTGCAATACTGCGTGATAATGTAGCTGTAAACGCTTGAAACTCGAATCCACCCAGCTTGATGCTTTATGTCCCCAGCTCATTGTCTCTTGTGTATTTGCATTATGACGGGGACGTAAAATTTTTGAGGCCAGCATGGGCGACAAGGTTAAGGCAATAAAACTGGAGAATCCCACTGCTGCCGCAATCGTAATCGCAAACTCCGAAAACAGTCGACCCATATCACCTTTTAAAAAAGCAATCGGCACAAAGACGGCAACGAGTACCACAGTCGTAGCGATAACAGCAAAGCCGACCTGTCGTGTACCACGAAATGCGGCAACCAGGCGTGTTTCGCCGTATTTATCCATGCGGCGATGAATGTTCTCCAGCACCACAATCGCATCATCCACAACCAGGCCAATCGACAATACCAGTGCAAGCAGCGTCAACATATTAATAGAGTAACCGAGTATAAACAGCACTATTGATGTTGCGATTAGTGAAATAGGTACTGTCACCGCTGGCACCAGTGTCGCACGGGCACTGCCAAGAAACATGTAGATAACCAGTATAACCAGCAAGATCGCAATACCAAGTGTTTTATAGACTTCGTTGATTGCGCCTTCGATAAATACAGACGTGTCATAACTCTGGCTGAGCAGCATGCCTTCCGGCAAGGTCGGATTGAGCCGTTCCATTTCCAGTTTAGCGGCACGCGCCACCATGAGTGTGTTGGCTGTGGATTGTTTTATGATGCCAATACCGACCATATGCACACCATTGCCGCGAAACAACAGTCTGTCATCTTCTGCACCACGCTCCACACGCGCCACATCACCGAGCCGTATCAGATGTCCATCTTTACCCTTTACAATAACCAGACGGTTAAAGTCACTCACACTACGAAACTGGCGTTTGATACGAATCGTAAATTGTCGGTCAGTGGAATCTATGCTGCCTGCTGGTAGCTCAACATTTTCTGTACGCAATGCTTTCTCGACATCGGCAACCGTTAAACCGCGTGCTGCCAGCTTGTTTCTGTCGAGCCAGACACGCATTGCATAAGACTGGGCGCCACCAATACGAATACGCGCCACACCATCAAGTACTGAAAAACGATCAATAAGGTAGCGTTCCGCATAATCCGTCAATGCGGGTACTGTCAAGCGATCACTGGACATATTCAGCCACATGATAACATCTTCATTGCTGTTTACTTTTTGAATATCAGGTGGCTCAGCTTCTTCCGGTAATTGACTCAACACACCAGAAACACGATCACGTATATCATTCGCTGCCGCATCGACATCGCGATCGACATCAAATTCTACGGTAATAGCGGAACGACCATCTTCGCTGCTGGATTCAATAAAGCGCATCCCTTCAATACCGGCGATGCGGTCTTCAATGACACGGGTGATACGACTCTCAACAACATCTGCCGATGCGCCGAGATACTCAGTAGTTACCGAAACGACAGGTGGATCAATATTTGGAAACTCGCGCAAGGGCAATCGGTCAAAAGCAACCAGCCCAAACGCAATCAGCAACAGTGAAAATACCACGGCCATTACCGGCCGTTTGACCGATAAATCAGACAGCATCATGGCTTGGTGCTCTTGATCTTCTTGCCTTTAATAATGGTTGCGATATCGACACTACCATCATCGACAGCAAGAACTTTTATGGGACTACCTTGCCCTACCTTACTATTGCCATGCGTAACAACCTGTTCGTCCACCGATAAACCTTCCACGATTTCGACAAAACCTGGTTCACGGCCACCAATCTTCACCTCGCGTTTTACAACGCTGTCCTTGCCATCTTTGCTGACACGCACCATGACAAACTGTTTGTTGCCTAATGGCAGTAACGCGGCTTCTGGTATGACGAGGGTTTGACGGGTATTGCGCAACAAATCAACCTGCATTAACACACCCGGCACAATTTTGCCTTCCGGATTTGGTAACACTGCACGCACTATAACAGAGCGTGTAATCGGGTCGACTCGTGTATCAATGCTTTTAACTTCGCCATTATAAATCTTTTCGCCCAGTGCTTCAGCGCGTGCCTTGATTTTTAATCCTTTTTTCAGCTCAGCGAGGAATACAGCAGGTACAGTAAAATCCAGCTTGATGAAACCAATATCGTCCAGCGTGGTTATCTGACTGCCCGACTCTACCAGCGCGCCGACACTGATTTGCCTGAGCCCGACAATACCATCAAAAGGTGCACGAATAACGCGGTCATTAATCATGGCTTCTGTTGCTGTTATTGTCGCTCTGGCTTGTTCGACATCGAGACGGGCGCGGTCGAGTTCATCGGTTGGGGTCAGGTTGCGTTTGGCCAGTCTGCGCAACCGTTCCAACGCCAACAAGCGTTGATTAAGAATAGATTTGGTACGTACCAGATTGGCTTGCTCTTCGGCGGCCTCCAGCAGCACCAGTACATAACCGGCGCTAACCTGTTGGCCATCTTCAAACTGTATCGACTTTACTTTTTCGGTAACGTTAGCCGTGATATTGACAGATTCATTCGCGCGCGCCGTGCCTAATGCCTCTATTCGGTCGGATAATTCTTTTGCTTGCACGGGCGCCACAATGACATGCTGTGGCTGCGCAGCGGGTTTTGCGGCATGGACCGCCTGTGATAATGTCATCAGGCTGACAAACAGATAGCAAAAGTAGCGATTAGATGACGGTAGTCGGTCTGGCAAGTTAGTCAGCATGGGTTACAACACCTAATACTTGGGTTAAAGATCAAATCCTACTCTCCGCTGGCTGGCTAAACAATACCAGCCAGATTACAACTTTTGCGGAAAACGCGATACGTTTATTGCTACGCCGTCGCCACTGGCAAAACCGTTCGATACAGCATATTATGACGTTCTGGCATAATAATAGTTCCCGCACTTATGTGCTAACACCAGCCATAATTTTATTCAGGGTAATCAAAACAAGGAATCAGATTCAAGTTGAATAAAATAGCAATATTTGTCGATGTACAGAACATTTATTACACAACCCGCCAGGCATTTGGCCGGCAGTTTAATTACCGTAAACTTTGGCAGCAGATCAATGATGAAGGTGAAATCGTTCTGGCCAACGCCTACGCTACACAGCGGCATGATGACCAGCAAATAAAATTCCAGGATGCGCTCAAGCATATTGGCTTTACAGTCAAACTCAAACCATTCATTCAGCGCAGCGATGGATCCGCCAAAGGTGATTGGGATGTTGGCATTACTATCGACATACTGGATACAGCCAAACAGGTAAACACTATTATACTCTTGTCTGGTGATGGTGATTTTGATTTGCTGCTGAAAAAGGTTGGCAAGGATTACGGTGTTAAAACGAAAGTTTATGGAGTTGCCTCCCTCACTGCCAATTCTTTGATTGATGCTGCAAACGAATACAACAGTATTACTGAAGACTTATTATTATAACGGGATTCGATTGACTTAATCGACATCCGTAGCAGACGTGCGGCTGGTTAACGTATCGTCATACATATGAACTTTATTCTCAGCATTTTTTTTCGCCGCATACATAGCAGTATCGGCAAAATGAATATATTGTACTACCTTATTTTTATCATCTGCATACGGGTAAATCACCACACCGATGCTCACTTCAAGCAAAAGAATTTTATTTTCATATGTGTAAGGTTGCAGAAGTTTATCACGAACATTATTGGCCACTTGCATACCATCCTGCATAGCCTTTTCTTCGTCACTTCCCAACCCGGTCAGAATTGCCAGAAACTCATCTCCACCCAATCGACCAATGATATCCTCTTGTCGAACCAGGTCAGACAATCGATTTGCCACTTGTATCAGAATGGTATCGCCTGCTATGTGTCCATACAGATCATTGATTTCTTTAAACGCATCCATATCGATAAACAACACGGCACCATAATAATGATGACGCCGGGCATTTGACAACTCCTGCCCCAGGCGATTCTCAAGTTGCGCCCGGTTTGGTAAATTTGTTAAGGTGTCGAAATAGGCGTGTCGTTCGAGTTTCAGCTGGTAGATTTTGCGCGGGGTAATATCACGTACGATGCCGGTGAATTTTTTCTCTCCATTGATTATCATTTGCGAAATGCCAACTTCTATCGGGAATTTTGACCCGTTTTTGCGTAACGCAGTAACTTCCCGTCCTGCCACACCGATAACGCTGGATGATTGTTCGTTATACGCATGCAACTTTTTAACATGCTCTGACCGGTCTGACTCTGACATGAGCATGGAAATATTCCTTCCCAGCATTTCATCGAACGTGTAGCCGAATATTTTTTCTGCAGCAGGATTGACCGATTCAATAACGCCATCTTGATCGATTGTTATAATGGCATCGACTGCCGCATTCAAGATAGCCTGATGCCTGACGTCGCTCTCACGATATGCGTCGGCTTTCTTTACATACTCGCGCTGTAACTTGAAATAAAGCAACACCGACCACCAACCAAAGACGAGCAATGCCGGTAGAAATATTATAGCGGCCAGAGTAAATTTATTTATACCAATTATGTTTAAGGGATTTATGAGGCTTGATCGCGCTGCACCAAACAGGTAAAGCGGTTGCTTGTTTTGTGCGTTATGTATCACCGGACTGACAAAGTATAAAATATGCGTACCACTCACTTCTGTCACTTCGCCTGTATCGAAATAAGTTTGTACGAGCTTTCTAAAATCAAACTCGAGTTCACTTTTTTTGTTGTCATAATTTGAAATCACACGTTGCATTTTATGATCAAAAATTGACACCTGGAAACCGCGAGGAAGATTTGTCGTAATTTGTGCAAGCAAGGCATTTGCAAAATAATTTATCACCACTACTGCCTGTATTTTTACGCTCTCGCTATAAACAGGCGCAGCCACACGGATTACCCACGTTTTTGGTAATGATATCTGGCCAAATTCCTTGTTCAGCTCAATGGGAGAAAGATAAAAATTGCCCGGATTTAATTGCATGCTTTCACGGAAATAAGTACGGCTTCCTTTAAATTGCATTTGATCAGGTTTTTTTATAATTATGGTATTCGGATTGTTGCTGTCTCTATCAACGCGAATTAATTCCATTCCGTCACGCTTGATAATGCGCATTTGCATAATATGCCGCTCGGACTTCAATACGGACTTAAAATAATTTGCTGTTTGTGATTTATTTTGCGCAAGTATATTTTTTGAACTGCCTGGCTGAAATAACTCATGCACTTGTGGCTGTTCGGCCAGCATAATAGCCATCAAACCGAGTTCATTGATTTTGTCGCTGAGCCGATTTTTAGGCGCCTCACCGAGGGCTAAAAACTGCTCACGTTCCGAAGCCTGCATGGTTTCCGTATAAAAATAACTGCTTAGCAGCCAAATCGCGGCAATACTCAAACCTGCCGCTGCAACCAGCATAAACATCAATTGAGTAAAATATTTGCGGCGGGGTAGCTTAGTAAACATATTACCTTCCGGGCTGCCGTTACCATTGAATATAGTTCAAATGACTCAAATTATCGAATTCGGGAATATAGCTATATTTATCCGCGGCTTACTTCTAATGCCACTATATTATTATGGAAATTGGACATTATAGAATGTGTCAATTTAGAAAATTGACACAGGCTCATGTGTTGATTAGTCATACTCCTGAAGGAAATATGCTAGTCTACGATGAAACACATTCCATATATAAGACATGTCTACTATCAATCGATTTATTGCTCGTTCCATTGATGTCAGAGAAGGCGAATTTAAAGCACTGCTGGTCTCATTCAGCTATTTTTTTTGTTTACTCTGTGCATACTATATAATTCGCCCGTTACGTGATGAAATGGGAATTCTGGGTGGAATCAAAAATCTTCCCTGGGTCTTTACCGGCACGTTTATTGTCATGTTGGCCATTGTCCCGCTTTATGGCTGGGTAAGTTCACGCTTCCCACGACAGCAATTTTTACCCTATGTTTATATATTTTTCATACTGAACCTGTTTGTGTTTTATCTGTTATTCCAGCTTGATATTACTCCCGACTATATTGCGCGGATTTTTTTTATCTGGGTAAGTGTCTTTAATCTGTTTATCGTCTCAATATTCTGGAGTTTTATGGATGACATTTTTGACAAAGACCAGGCAAAACGCCTGTTCGGCTCAATCGCTGCCGGTGGAACTGTCGGTGCGCTGGTCGGCCCTGCCTTGACAAGCTGGCTGGCAATCCCGCTTGGCACGCATAATTTGTTACTTATATGCGCGGGATTGCTTGGCGCTGCCTTATTGTTTATTCGCGTGCTATCGCACTGGCACGATCAACAACCACAGGCGCAACTGGATCGCCGTTACCAACAAGCGATGGGCGGACACTGGCTGGCGGGGTTTACCAAAGTTGTCAGCTCACCTTACTTGCTGGGTATTTGTGTGTTGATACTGATTTACTCAACACTCTCGACTTTCCTGTATTTTCAACAAGCCAGTATCATTCGTGACAGCTTTAGTGATTCGGCACAGCGCACATCTGTTTTTGCCATGATCGATTTTGCCGTGAATGCCCTGACCATTGTGATACAGGTTTTTCTCACCGGCAGGCTGGTACGTAAAATCGGTCTTGCCTGGACGTTAGCTGTTATTCCATCGTTTTTGGTGGTTGGTTTTTTAGTATTAAGCTTTTCGCCAATACTTGCTGTATTAATCGTGGTACAAGTATTACGACGAGCCGGCAATTACGCCATCATGCGACCTGCGCGCGAAATGCTCTATGTCGTGCTCGGCCGTGAAGAAAAATACAAGGCAAAAAACTTTATTGATACCGTAGTATACCGGGGTGGAGACGCAGCAAGTGCCTGGCTCTACGATAGCTTGCGCGCATTCGGGCTAAGCCTGGGACAAATTGCATTTATCGCCGCGCCGCTTGCCTGTATATGGGCTGTCGTCGCATACCGACTTGGTATTCAACGTGAAATAATTGCTTCGCAACAGAATACAGGAGAAACAAGACATGACTAAAGAGTTACTTATACGTCGTCGCACACTGATTAAAGCGTTAATCGCCTTCGGATTTTCCGGATCGGCGCTGACGGGAATAGTACAGGCCGCGACAAAAAAACTTGTCACCAAACCCATACCCTCCTCCAATGAACAGCTACCGGTCATGGGTGTAGGAACATCGCGCACCTTTGATGCCATCGACGATGACGACCTCATGAAAAATCTGAAAGTAGTGATGGAAACATTTTTCAAGCAAGGTGGTACTCTGGTTGATTCATCACCGATGTATGGCAGCGCACAGGAAGTTATTGGCAAGTTACTGTTACAGGTCGGCAACAAGGATAAATTGTTTGCCGCGACCAAGGTATGGGTTGACGGCAAACAGGATGGCATCGAACAAATGGAACGATCTCGCCAACTCTGGGGAGTAAATAAGTTCGATTTGATGCAAATCCACAATCTTCGCGACTGGGAATTACATCTGGATACACTCAATACCATGAAAGCCGAAGGCAAACTTCGCTACACCGGCATAACCACTTCGCATGGACGGGATCATGATGAACTGGAGGTTATTCTGAAAAAACACAAATTCGATTTCGTCCAGTTTACTTATAATATTGCTAATCGCACGGTTGAAAACCGTCTGTTACCCATTGCTATGGACCGCGGTATTGCTGTAGTGGTAAATCGACCCTATCAAAAAGGCAGCCTGTTTCGCCTGGTAAAAGGAAAACCACTTCCCGAATGGTCAACAGATATCGACGTATCCAGCTGGGGACAGTTCTTTTTGAAATTCGTCATCTCTCACCCCGGGGTTACCTGTGCAATCCCGGCGACCACCAAGGTGAAACACATGATAGACAATATGAGCGCACAATATGGACGTTTGCCTGACATGAAAATGCGCAAGGAAATGGTGAATTACCTCCGTTCTATCAAATCGTAAACTTGCACTGGTGCGTACGCAGGTTTTTTAGAGCAGGTAAAAATTGCACGACTGAGTAACACTGTCTTTGGTAACCCGAAAGCCTGATTTGTGCGTTGAGACAAAAAATCAGCATATTCGCCTGTTCCTACACCATTCGGACGTGTATGCAGGGTCGCCTTGTGGCATAATGCGCGACCTTTTTACCTATATATAGTTACCTGGAAGTTTCCCTTGATTACAACAGCCAATATCACCATGCAATTTGGGGCTAAGCCCTTGTTTGAAAACATTTCTGTCAAATTCGGCAACGGCAACCGCTACGGCCTGATCGGCGCCAATGGCTGCGGCAAATCGACATTTATGAAAATACTCGGTGGTGACCTTGAACCCACCGCGGGCAACGTGTCAGTGGATGTGAACGAACGCGTCGGTAAATTACGCCAGGATCAGTTTGCCTTTGAGAAAAATACGGTACTGGATACAGTCATCATGGGTCACAGCCAGCTGTGGGAAATCAAGAAAGAACGGGATCGCATCTATTCTTTACCGGAAATGAGTGAAGACGACGGCATGAAAGTCGCCGAGCTGGAAATCGAATTTGCCGAGCTGGATGGCTACACGGCAGAAGCACGCGCAGGTGAATTGTTACTCGGACTTGAAATTCCGATTGAGCAACATAACGGACCCATGAGTGCGGTAGCACCTGGCTGGAAATTACGCGTATTATTGGCGCAAGCGCTGTTCGCCGATCCGGACATCATGCTGCTGGACGAACCCACCAACAACCTGGATATCAACACTATCCGCTGGTTGGAGCGCGTATTAAACGAACGTAACAGCACGATGGTGATCATTTCTCACGATCGCCACTTCCTGAATAGCGTGTGCACACACATGGCTGATCTGGATTTTGGTGAGTTGCGCCTCTACCCAGGCAACTATGATGAATACATGACGGCCTCAACCCAGGCGCGTGAACAACTGTTATCGGATAATGCCAAGAAAAAAGCCCAGATAGCTGAATTGCAAACCTTCGTCAGTCGCTTCTCTGCCAATGCATCAAAAGCCAAACAGGCAACGTCGCGTGCCAAACAGATTGAAAAGATCGAGCTTGCGGAAGTCAAGCCTTCCAGCCGTCAGAGTCCCTTTATTCGTTTTGAGCAGGACAAGAAACTGTATCGTAATGCACTGGAAGTCGAAAACCTCAGCAAAGGCTATGACGGTAAACCGCTATTCAGTGGACTGAATTTATTAGCCGAAGTTGGTGAACGCATTGCCGTTATTGGCCCTAATGGTATCGGTAAAACAACCCTGTTACGAACGCTGGCAAAAGATCTCGAGCCGGATGCAGGAAAAATAAAATGGTCGGAGAATGTCACCATTGGTTACTATGCCCAGGATCATTCGGCCGACTTTGCCAATGATATGACATTGTTTGACTGGATGAGTCTGTGGAAAAAACCAAGTGATGATGAGCAGTCAGTACGCGCGGTACTGGGCAGAATGTTATTCTCGCAGGATGATATCAACAAGTCCGTCACCAAAATTTCAGGTGGCGAACAAGGCCGTATGTTGTTTGGTAAAATCATGCAACAAAAACCCAACGTATTACTCATGGATGAACCCACCAACCATCTGGATATGGAATCGATTGAAGCGCTGAATCTGGCGCTGGAAAACTACCCCGGTACATTGGTGTTTGTCAGTCATGATCGGGAATTTGTATCTTCACTGGCAACACGTATTATTGAGTTATCGCCTACCGGCGTTAATAATTTCAGCGGGACGTATGAAGAATATTTACGCGCCCAGGGTGTTGCGTAGTTGTAATGCCATCTGAAACTGCACAGCCAAAACCGGTTACAACTGCATTTGCTTCATTGCCGTTATCAAAAGCCTTTCTGGAAAACCTGAAGTCACTTGACTATAACAGCATGACGCCGATTCAGGCACAAAGCCTGCCCGCCATTTTAAAAGGCCAGGACATTCTTGCCCAGGCAAAAACGGGCAGTGGTAAAACCGCTGCTTTCGCTATCGGCTTATTGCATAAACTGGTGTCCAGTACGTATCAAACCCAGGCACTGGTGTTATGCCCTACGCGCGAACTCGCCGATCAAGTCAGCAATGAAACCCGATTACTGGCGCGCGCCATACCGAATACGAAAATCACCACATTATGCGGCGGCAAGCCCATCGCGCCGCAACTTGCCTCGCTGGAACAACAACCACATATTGCAGTTGGCACACCCGGTCGTATATTAAAGCTGTTGCAAAAAGGCGCTCTTAAACTGGATGCACTCACGACGCTGGTGCTGGATGAAGCAGACCGCATGCTCGACATGGGATTTCAGGAAGACATCACACGTATTATCGCGATGGCGCCAAAAAAACGCCAAACACTGTTGTTCTCGGCAACCTATCCCGATGAAATAAAAGTTATTAGTGACACTATCCAGTACAAGCCGCTGGATGTGCGTATCGAAGAAACGCATGATGACGTTAAAATAAAACAAATATTTTATGAAATTAATAAAGGTGACCGGGAAAAAACATTAGTTGCTTTATTGCAACACTTTCGTCCGCAATCCAGCGTCATATTTTGCAACCGCAAGCAGCAATGCAAGGAATTAGCCGATTCATTATGGCAGCAAGGATTTCACGCGCTGGCGTTACACGGTGATCTCGACCAGAAAGAACGTGATCAGGTATTGATTCAGTTTTCCAATAACAGCAGCTCCATTCTTGTGGCATCTGACGTGGCTGCACGTGGTCTCGATATAAAGGATCTCGAAGCCGTGATTAATTATGATCTGGCGCACGATCCTGAAATTCACATCCATCGCATTGGCCGTACCGGACGTGCTGGCAAGGAAGGTCTGGCGTTAAGTCTGTTTCTGGAACAGGAAAAATTTAAAGTTGAAGCCATCGAAGAATATCAAAGCAACAAGGTTTGCATTGATAAAACCTCAACACTCAAAACCCGTGAAAATTTTCGCCTGAGCCCACCCATGGTAACCTTAAGTATCGGTGGCGGTCGTAAAGACAAGGTGCGTGCCGGTGATATACTTGGCGCGCTCACAGCAAATACGGAACTGTCTGCCAAACTCATAGGTAAAATTGATATTGCCGATACACTATCCTATGTAGCCGTTGATCGCCAGATAGCCAAGCAAGCTTTGAAAGTGTTAAGCGAAGGTAAAATAAAAGGCCGACGTTTCCGTATAAAAAAACTACGCTGATTTTTCCAATACACGAAACGCTACATCCACCGTCAAGTCCAATGAAGTCAGCGCCAGCGCTTTTTCCCTTCCCGCTTTGTTTGCACGGTAAAAATGCGGCGTCATAATCAGGATATTATGAAGCTGCGCTTTTTCAAGCGAATTAATTTTAAATTGTAGCTGTTGTGTATTGACGAGTTTTAATCCCAATGCGTCAAGATGTGATAAATCTGTCGGCGCTGATTCTTTCGTAGCGCTATATATAATATCGCGTAATTCGCTCAGATGATCTGGCCCGGAATCAACAAGAATGATTTTACCACCAGGTTTGAGTATGGAAGAAAACCTTTCAAAACTCGGAAACCCAAAAACACATAAAATGATGTCGACCGATTCTGGCGACACTGGCGGTTTACGATTGGTCCCGACTAACCAGCAAATATCTTTATTGCGCCGCGCAGCCTCAATAATTGCATCCTTTGATATATCCAGGCCAATTAATGCCATATCTGCATTGGTGGCGTGCTCAAGCAGTTTCCGATAAATAAAATCAAGATAATACCCTTCCCCACAACCGGCATCCATAATACAAATCCCGGAATCGCTCTCGTAATCACTTTCAACCAGGTCTGTCAGTTTTTCAGCAATAGGGGCATAAAATCCGGCGCTTAAAAATTGTTTGCGTGCCAGTATCATTTCCTTACTATCACCCGGTTCTTTGGAACGCTTGTGCTGCACGGATAATAAATTTACATATCCTTGACGGGCAATATCAAAAGCATGCCCATTTTCACAAACCAGCTGCTGATCAGCTATTGTAAGCGGCGTGTTATCAAGGGGGCACACCAGATTGTGTGCAGTTATAAATTTCATGAGACGCTATACATAGAAAAGAATGGCGATGTAGTGACTGACACTGCCAGCCAGGACAAACACATGCCATACGCCATGCAACCAGGGGAAGCGATAATCAAACGCATAAAAAACAATACCCGCCGAATAAAGTAATCCGCCGGCAAGCAGCCAGAGAAACCCGGCATAAGGTAAAGTCACGAGCAATGGTTTAAGCGCAACGACTATCAACCATCCCATCACAATGTATATTACATAGGGTAATACTCTTTTGCCTCGACGCGGCAATGCATCCAATATCACGCCAAAGAGTGCCAATGTCCATATTGTGCCAAACATCCACCACCCAACTGCGCCCTCGAGCGTTACAAGTGTAAAGGGCGTATAACTGCCCGCGATTAACAGATAGATAGCTTGATAATCGAATATTCGGAAGATGTTTTTTGCGCGCCCAGGTAACCCATGATACAACGTGGAAATTACATAAAGTAAAAATAATGTGGCGCCATAAACACTAAAAGAAACAATTCGATTGATTTCACCTGCCTTGGTCGCGACTACGACCAATATAACCGTACCAGCCAGCGCAAAAACAGCACCGACCAGATGCGAAATACTATTAAATCGTTCGCCTTTAATCATTATATAAATACAACATGAATTACTTCACTTCAGAAGCTTATTGTTTCTTTTCGTCCAGCATGGATTTGAGGTCAGCGAAAGGATTAAATGTGGCAGATGCACCTTTATTGCTGCCGGCAGAAGTATTGCCCTTATGGGCTTCGAGTTGGCGTTGGTGTTCATTGTCATGACAATACATGCACAACAACTCCCAGTTACTGCCATCAGGTGGATTATTGTCATGATTGTGATCACGATGATGCACGGTTAATTCATGTAAATTGGTGCGGGTGAACTCACGGCTGCAGCGACCACAAATATGAGGATACATCTTGAGTGCCTGCTCCCGGTATCCTTGTTCGCGTTGTTCACGCGCACGACGGGCATCGGCGACGACTTTTGTTAGTTTGTCATTATCTTGCTTCACCCGAACTGCCTCCTCACATTACCGATAATCGAATTTCGATATACTGCTATCGATTATAATGCTATTTTTCGACAGCATACGACACTTTCAGGGTAAACCTTTCACCGGCGTTTATGACCACCGTGTCGTCTGCGGCATTGGCAGATTCAACGCACAGCATATTTAAATAGCCGTCTTTTCCCAAATCACCCATTTTTTCGGCGACGGCTACCCAGGGATTCCACACAACGGTTGAGTGGCTACCCTGCTTCTTTATCACGATGTTGCGTTGTGTATCCGAGATAACATTATCATCAGTTGTATTTAAATAAATGCGATCAACCTCGGCAGCAATTGTTACATCGCCAGATTGTGTTTTACGTGCAAAGCCTTCTGTTTTATCAAGATAATCTTTACCATCCAGACCGGAAACCTTCGTTTGCCGCACATCGTCAACAAAAAAGTAGGTATGCAAGGCTTGCCCTATCGTCATAGGCTGGTCACTTTTGTTAATAGTCGACAGTTCAAGTGTTAGTGTTTTACCGATCGTAATGCAATATTCTGCGACTGTCGCTTGCGGCCACATTGGCTGGTATTTTTCATCCAATCTGGTCGTATCCAGTACAAACCTCACCTGTGTTTCGCCTGTTGCTAGTGCCGTGACGTCAGTTACCTGCCAGAGCACCGTACGGGCAAAGCCATGTGCGGGAAATGCCGTGTTCGATTCATGCGCCCCAAACCATGGCCAGCAGATCGGAATTCCACCACGCACTGATTTCCCCGGTGCAAACACCGCATCTTCTGAAAGCCAGATAACCTCCTCTTCTCCGTATGGTATCCAGCTTAATATATTTGCACCCTGCAAGCTGACGCTTGCTGTGGCCAACGTATTCTGAACGTGCAAAACAGGTATGCCGCCTTCGCCTGGCTTAAATTCAGCATGCTGGTCAGTTGTATGGGTTAGGAATTGGTTGTTTAATTTTTCAACAATATGGAGATCAGGGTTCATTTATATGTGTCCGGAATTTGTTCTAGTTTAAGTAATAAAGCGACTTGCATCCTACACGGGCGTATACAGGGGAACAATGTTTTACGAAGGAATCTTTTACCCTGTTAATTGTCTGTCATTTAACTGTCATACGATCGCCATAATAGTGCAACACAGTGTCAGGTATACTATTTTGGTGCAAATAGTATTCAACTTGTTTGATATGAGTTTGGTTTAACTGATTGAAATCATGTGCCACATAAGTGCTGGCATAAAACATGCTAAATAGTAATAAGCGGTATAACAGAGAGTACTTGCGTAACTACAGGAGAAAACATCATGCTGGGATTTATTTATCGTCTCGTGCAAGGATTTGAACTGGAACATAATGTCCACCCTAACCTGTTGTATATTAATCGTACACACAGTGAACATTTACTGGCAGCGTTTGATGGCAATTATACTCTGGGTCAAATTACCGACATGTTACAAATGGATATCATTATCGACCCGGAAACGGTACATCCCCATGTTGCCTGGACGCAGGTTGGACAGCGCGTAGCATCATAACAATTATTGTGTTGATCTAGATATTCGAATGATTTATCTGACAAGTTAAAAGGCTTGTTTCTGGCCTGTATGCCTGCAGAGGTTTTTTAACATTTTCTACCTATGTGTAAGCATGTTAATTTTAATCCCCCTCCTGATTTGACTTCTTAAACCTCGATACAAACATAAATAACAACAAGCGAAGTGCTGAATGTCACCTCGCTTGTTGTCCCTGGTTGAAGTTAACAATTGTTAATTGTCTCCTCTGTTGCGGTAAAGTTGGGTAAACTACTGGTCAGTTAATTCTCTTAACAAATTCTGACGGAAGAGCGCCTCATTTTCGATACAACCAGATGCAGGCTGCTCGCTGCTGTGAAGCTGTAAATCGGCACAACCATATGGTTCAAAGTCATCTGAGGAGTTCATAAACATTTCAACAAAACCTGAATAATTAATTTTGTTATTCATCTCATTATCTCCACGTTAAAAAAGTCGTTATTGCGTCCTGATATTACTGTTACAACATTTATGCCAACTACAAGTTTTAGCTAAAAAATTGCGTAATTACCTTTATATTCATGATCTTATGCTTAAATAAATGTGATTGCTAAAGATACAGCTCCCAGCCAGTTAACTTCACCATGATCCATGATGGTGATCAGATTTATAAAATGACCAAATACAGTGCGTAAGGACAGTCCAGTAAAAACAGCTAATTTATTTATATTCAGGTTTATTTATAAAAAATCAGTCGTTTACTCATACGCCCGATCTGTACGTGAAACCCGGCTGGAAAAAAGTCTCAAACTAAAAGGTGCTGCCTGAGAAAAAATATCCGGAAAACCAACTTGTCAGAGTCGCACAAGCAATTCCAATGCTAATACTTCCCGGTATTCATCTGACCCTGCCAACAATATTGTCAATTTGCCTTCTATCACAGTCCCCCAGTTAATGATTACCGCACCTTCACCGGTTTGTTTATCATATTCAATGTCACACAAATCGATTTGTTCAAGTGTGCTGTGCCGAGTAGAAAAGGTGATGGTCGTCCATTGCGGTATGTTAAGTTTTTTTGCAATAACGACTGGATAGGATGCGTCGTTGTAGCTGGGGATACACTCAATCGCCAGAAAACGTAAGCCTTTATTGGTTTGCTGTACAGCCACATCAAATGAAAAGATACCTTTCATGCCATGTGCTACCAACCAGTGTGCCATCAGGTCTACTTTGTTCCATGGCTCGTAGCTGGCCGGAAAACGAATAGCGTGTTGCGCAAATTCACCTGGTAATTTTTCACTCGCCGCCAGACGAACAGCCTTGGTACCAATGACCTGGTATTGAAGAATCAGGAAAGTTTCCGCAAGAATTTGCTCCTGTATCTGAACCGGTACATTTTTATCAAATTTTTTAATGTTAGTCTGTAACTCGGCTTCATTTTCACATCGATAAATGCCATGCCCGGAAACCGGTACGGCCGCTTTTACATAACATGGATAAGTAATTTCATTACGATTAACGGTATCAAATCTATCAGCAGATTCAAGACAAATTGTTTTCGGCACATCAATATTCAGCTCGTTTGCCAGTTCCATGAAATTATTTCTGGATTTAATGTATTCAACAATGTTTAACCAGCTGTAATCACCCCAATATTGGCATTCGTTGGGGCCGTAGCAAAAAACAGAAGGTTGATATCCTATATGCGCACCCAATTCTTTCAGATTCAAATACCATTTTACATCACGCGTAAAGCTTAAGCCTATGCGTTCGTAGTGTGCCGTAATGTCATTCCAAAGCGGTCTCAAGGATTCATGCAGCTGAATTTTATCCCACGGCTCTGTCAGACAAAGTGCACGACCGGAATCAAGATGGCTAGCGACAATGCCACTCGCGGTGTCATTCGTGATGTCGTGATTGTAAATATAACGGTTCGCAACAACTGTTTGGTCGGCATTTAATATCGCAACTGTCATATATCCATCCCTAATATTGTTGGCGCTACGAAAGCAGCAGCACTATACAAAGTATCCAGCAATTGCTATGCCAGTTGTAAACTCATGATTTTTCATTGATTACACAAAACAATTGCACTGATATAGACAATAATTCAAATCGACTGAACAAATTTGGTGCAATGTACAGTAATTGTATATGGTATTTACGCCGCACAAAAAATATCTGTCGCGGCTTTTAATTTACCATCTAAAGGTGGAGTAGCCAGATACTTGCGGAATATTTAACGATGCTTGATTTGAATATTGGCGCTATATGATTTATGTTTTTACCAGCTCAACATTAACAGTTGTGACTTCCTGCTTCTTGCTACGAGACAGTACATAACGATCAATTTTATTTTTGCTCGCCACTAACAGCGCAAGCCCCATAAACGCGCCAGGTGGTAATATTGCAAACAACAGGCCTCTGTAGTCAGTAAAAACGGTTACGGTAAAACTTGATGCCCAGTGACCCAGCATAATATCGGCGTTACGAAAAATAGTCCCGTAACCAACAACTTCACGAAGAATACCCAATACAACCAGCACAATGGTAAACCCGAGCCCGATCATTAGCCCGTCAAGCATTGATCTTGAAACAGAATTACGTGATGCAAAGGCTTCGGCACGACCGATAATCGCACAATTTGTTACAATCAGTGGCACAAAAATGCCCAGTATAAGATAGAGATTATGCAGATGAGCGCTCATGAGTAGTTCGATAGTTGTCACCACACACGCAATAATGATGACAAATACCGGGATGCGAATATCAGGTCGTATCCATTTTCTTACCATGGAAACGATCGTGTTGGTAATAATCAAAGTCGCCAAAGTTGCCAAGCCCAAACCAAGACCATTGATAGCCGTTGACGATACTGCCAACAAAGGGCAAAGACCGAGTAACGCCACCAACGCCTGATTATTTGTCCAGAGCCCCTGCTTTATAATCGTAAGATAATTTGATTCGCTCATAATGGTATTAGACCTTTCATCTATTCCTCAGGATTTTTGAATATAGTCGCTTTATTCTGTTCAAAATATTGCAGGGAATGATAGACAGCCGAGACAATGGCGCGCGGTGTGATGGTTGCGCCTGTCAACTGATCAAACTCACCACCATCACGTTTTACCTTCCATTTTCTCGATTCAGGATTTGTCGTTGATTTCCCCATAAAGATATCAATCCAGTTACTACGTTGCTTTTCTATCGCATCGCCCAACCCCGGGGTTTCCTTGTGCTTAACCACACGCACCGCGGTGACGAGGTTTTCGATATTAATCCCTACCAACAAGGTAATTTTTCCGGAATAGCCATTCGGCGCAATGACTGTAAGCACGGCTGCAACTGGTTGATTATTTTTACGCGCACGATAAATCGGCATCCCGGTTTCAGTGCCAAGATATTTTTTATTTTTTACATAAATTTTGTCGTTGATTATGTCATTGTCGTATTGGTCTTTTTCGATGACTGCATTAAGGGAATCGAGTAATACGGCCCTTTCATTTGCTTTGATAAATGGCGCCGAATGAAAATTAGCTATATAGAGCAGCCCCGTACCCAATAACGCGGCAGTTGCAAGAACTCTTCCTGACAGGTATATACTTTTTTTTGCGGTAATGGTGTTTTCCATGCTATTGCACCATTTTTCGTTTGCCATATACTTTTGGCAAAGTATAGTAATCAATAAGTGGCACCAATAAACCCATCAATAATACTGCAAATGCGATACCGTCCGGATAACCACCCCAGACACGTATTGCATACGTCAATAATCCGATACCCGCACCATATAGCAGTTTTCCTGTTTGAGTAGTCGCCGCGGTTACCGGGTCAGTGGCAATAAAAAATGCACCCAGTATGCTTGCGCCACTAAATAAGTGCACAAGTGGATTTAAATAAATGTTCGGATTTAAAATATAAAATAACAACGATATAAGTGAGATTGACAACAACATAGCGACAGGGATGTGCCAGCTGATTATTTTCTTGTACAGTAACCACAGCCCACCAGACAGGATTGCAAGATTTACCCATTCAAATCCCGTCGCAGCGAAGTTGCCAAATATTGGCGACTTTGCAACTTCAGCAATACTCTTTCCAATGCCGGTTTGGGTTTTTACATAATCCAGCAGTGTTGCCGATGTTAATGCATCATAGGATAGCGACGCAGGAAGAGTATGAAAAAATGAATAGTTCAGTGTATCAAGTATCGTGAGTGAATTCTGCAAGTGAGCAACAGGCGCGCTCCATGTACTTAATTCGAGTGGAAATGATATCAGTAATATGGCATAAGCAGCCATGGCAGGATTAAATATGTTATAGCCAATCCCGCCATATAATTGTTTGGCCACAACGATGGCAAAGAAAGTTCCGGCCACAGGAATCCACCATGGCGTCATGGGCGGCAAGGCAAGCGCAAGCAATATCGCAGTCAGAATAGCGCTACCATCACGCAGGTATAATTTAACCGGTTTACCTCTGATGTAGAGCATGATTGATTCAAATGTCAACGCACTCAATATCGCAAGCACAATATTGACCAGCACACCCCAGCCAAAAAACCAGTTAAATAAGGCGATAGCAGGAATGAGCGAATAAATCACGGTTTGCATAACTTTTGAAACCGAGGAAGCAGTCTCAACGAATGGAGAACTTATGACAGGTTTCAGTTTATCGTTATACATTGAGTCATTCATCCATTCGATATCTGCTTTTCAGCAGGACTATTCTGCTCAGGTGAAGCAGATTGTTTACCACGTTTTCGGGCCGCTTTACGTTTTGCTTTGCGCTCTTCCTGTTCCATTTTTATTCTGGCAAGTCTTTCCTCTCGCGCCTGGGTGCGGACTCGTGACATATCCGCAAAATGTTTTTTATCGGTATGCTCACGCAGTTCGGTCTTTGCAAAGCGGAAATAATGGACCAGCGGGATAGAAGATGGACAAACCACAGAACAACAACCACATTCAATGCAGTCTGCAAGATTATAATGTGCCAGATGATCAAAATTCTTTGCGCGCGAGTACCAATATAATTGCTGTGGCAATAAATTCATCGGGCACACTGTTGCGCATGATCCGCAGCGTATGCATGGCATAACGTTTTTATGTTCTTCAATTTTATTGTTTGCCAAGACACAATTGGTTGCTTTTGTGACTGGCACCTTGCTATCAGGAAGCAACTGCCCCATCATCGGGCCACCCATAATCAATTTATAATTTTCAGATTTAACCCCGCCTGCCGCCCTGATTAGGTTTTCTACAGGTGTTCCAATCAACACTTCGTAATTTGCAGGCTGTTTAATTTGTTCGCCAGTAACCGTGACAATTCTGGACAATAACGGTTTACCATGAACGACAGCATCATAAATCGCTGCAGTGGTACCAACATTCAGACAGACGACGCCAACCTCATATGGCAGTCCTTGTTGCGCAACTTCTTTTCCGGTTAACACTTTAATTAACTGTTTTTCGCCACCCGCCGGAAATATTGTTGGAACAGAGACGACACTGATAGTGTTAACACTTCCTATGCCATTTTTCCTGAATTCCTCAAGCGTGGCATTAAGTATTTTTGCCGCTTCAGGTTTGTTGTCTTCTATGGCAATAATGCATTCTGTTGGTTGAATTAAACGCCGTAGTAACAAAATACCCTGTATTATGTCTTCCGGTCTGGAACGCATTAAAACATCGTCACAGGTGATATAGGGTTCGCACTCAACGCCATTGATAATTAACGTATCGATAACGCGTGGTGGTTTAAGTTTGGCAGCAGATGGAAATACTGCGCCACCCAGTCCGACAATTCCGGCCAATCGTATGCGTGACAGTAATTCCGCATTGGCAAGCAATTCAGGCTGACTCTCATATCGAATAGCGGGGTCCCACTCATCCTTGCCATCAGTTTCGATAATAATACATGGTTCTGCGATACCGGACTGATGAGGTACGACGTGCTTTTCAATAGCCATGACGGTGCCGGAAGACGACGCGTGTATTGGCGCACTGATATAGGTGCTCGGTGTCGCGATTAACTGGCCTTTAAAAACATAATCTCCCACAGACACAACTGGTTCGGCTGGCTCGCCTATATGTTGTCGTAATGGCAAGACTAATAGCTTTGGTAAATCCAGTGGCTGAATACCCGATTTATTGGAAAGCGACTTAAATCCAGGTAATTTTATTCCACCGTTAAAGCGCCATAATTTTTTCATGCCGCATGATCCTGTCTGAAACTTTCCGGGTTTGGCCATTTCCAGGCCTTGATGTCAGGCTCGACTTCTTTCATGACAATGCAGTTTTCAACAGGACATAGTGGCGGTAAACATAGTTCACAGCCTGTGCAGTAGGCATCAATGACATTGTGTTTATGTTTGGCAGCACCAATTATTGCGTCAACCGGACAAACTTGTACACATTTGGTGCAACCGATACAGGTTTCTTCGTCAATAACAGCGACCATCGCCAGACCTTCCTGTGCAGTACCGTTTTCCGGATTTAATGGAATTGGTTCTCGTCCCAGCAAATCAGCAAGCGCCTTGACGCCTGACTCGCCACCTGGCGGACATTGGTTGATTTCTGCCTGATCTGAAGCGATGGCTTCAGCATACGGACGACAGCCCGGATAGCCACATTGTCCGCATTGTGTTTGTGGTAACACCGAATCAATCATATCGACGACCGGGTCACCTTCTACGCGAAAACGGATCGCAGCAAACCCGAGTATCACGCCCGAAACCAATGCAAGTAATGTAAGAATAATGATTGCCATTTATTCTGCCTATGCCATTCCTGCAAAACCCATAAACGCAACAGACATGAAACCTGCCGTAATCAGGGCGATAGGCGCACCGCGAAATGAAATCGGCACATCAGATGTTTCAATCCGCTCACGATGCGCAGCGAAAATTATCATGACCAGAGTAAAACCGATCGCGCCACCAAATCCATACAGAGCCGAATTGATAAAATTGTTATTTTCCTGAACATTTAATAATGCCACACCGAGCACCGCACAATTGGTCGTTATTAAAGGCAGGTAAATACCCAGCACGTTATAAAGTAGCGGACTTGTCTTGTGTACAATCATTTCAGTAAGTTGTACAACAACCGCAATTAACAAAATAAACGTAACTGTTTTTAAATATTCAATATCAAAAGGTTGCAAGATGAATTTATTGGCAATGTAACTCAACACAGAAGACATGGTGAGCACAAACGCCGTCGCGAGCCCCATTCCTACAGCGGACTCAAGTTTTTTTGAAACACCCATAAATGGACACAAGCCAAGGAACCGGGATAACACCAGGTTATTTACAAAAATGGTTGTAAAAAGCAATGTCAGGTATTCCGCCAATTTGTCACCTATTAATCAAGTTGCAAAATATTAGCGTGCCAGGTACTGCAATTTATTTTCAACATCCACCCAGTCATCTGCATCCGACAAGGGATCTTTTGCATCGTTTATCCCGGGCCATATCTTTGCCAGCTCGGCATTAATTTGTATATATTCCTGTTGATCTGCCGGCACATCGTCTATCAAAAATATTGCCTCTGCAGGACACTCAGGAACACATAAAGAACAATCAATACAGGTTTCCGGATCGATAACCAGAAAGTTTGGACCCTCACGAAAACAATCATCGACCGGGCAAACGTCTACACAATCTGTAAATTTACAGCGTACACAACCATCTGCTACAACATAGGCCATAACAACAACTCCATAATTTTTAACTGTTATTAATTTGATCGATCGCCCATTGAACGATTTTACGTACGTCGGGATCAACGTCACCTTTAGCAACTTCGAGAAAGGGTAATGCATCCTTTGATTTTATTTCCCCCAGTGATGCGGCGGCCTCTTTGCGTAAATTACTGATACTGTAAGAGAGCGCCTGTCCAAGCACAGCCACTGCAGCCGGGTCCTTCAACTTGCCAAGACTACCCGCTGCTTTAACACGCACCTGCCAATATTCATCATTCATTGCATCAATTAGTGCATCAAGCGCAGATAACTGGCCAACTTTACCAATCACAAAGGCAGATTCTTCTCTCACCTGCCAGTCTTCATCCTTCAGACCATCAATCAATGTTTCAGCTGCTTTTTCATTTTTACTAAATACAAGTGAGCCTATCCCGACTTTTCTGACATTCGCGTCTTTATCGCGGCGCGCTGAATTCATCAAGGCAATCAGTACATCATCACTCTTCAGATAGGCCAATACACCGACTGCTTCGCGTCGTACACTTGCATCCGGATGCTCGATATTTTCCAGTGCAATACCTTTTGATTCCGGCAATCGCAATACCCGTAACGCACGCAAACAGGATGCCTTGACAAAAGCGTCATCGCGCTTCATTCCAGCAAGCAAGGCAGCGCCAGCCTCCTCGTTTTTATTTTCTGACAATGTCAGCGCTACAGCTTTGCGTACCGACTCTACCTTGTCACTTAACGCCGCAACCAGTGCCTCTGCTATTTCACTGCCCGTGTATTCATCCATTACCTGTGCAGCTGCAACGCGAACTTCAGCATCTTCGTCCGACAAGGCTTTTATCGCCAACGGTATTGCCTCATCTTCATCAATTTCACGCAGATCCATCACAGCAACGCAACGTACTTCTGAATCTTTGTCTTCCAGTCTGTCCAGAATATCGTCAATATCTGGTGCTTCATCAAACATTAAACCCATGATTAATCTCCGTTCTTATCTCAGCAAATAGGGTATTTCGACTTTAACCGCGTCTTTCGGGCAGTCTGTCTCGCATGGTAAACAATACCAGCACTCGTCATATTTCATGTAAGCAGTACTTTTATCGTCTGCGATAACGAGTACGTCTAATGGACAAACATCAACACAAACAGTACACCCTTTATCTGCAATACATGCGTCAGCATCGATCGTGACGGGGACTTGTCGTAAATTTTTTGCAAATGCCATAAATAATTCCTCAGACTTCCATTGTTGATTTTGATACGCGTAATTTGTTGTACGCCTGCTTTTCATCTTCATCAAGATTTATGATGTAGGGCTCGATGTCACGTTTGAAGCAATATGGCAAACCATCTTCACCTTTCATTGTTTGCACGTGACAATTCCATTCGCTGTTGTCCGTATCTGGGTAATCAACACGATAATGATACAAACCCCAGCGACTTTCGGTACGATACATGGAAGATACGGCTGCCATTTCGGCGCAATCCAGAATAAATTGTACTTCCATCGCACGCATCAATTCGTGTGCATCGCCGGCTTGCAACCTGGATAAATCTTCACGAATTTCGGCAAAACGTTCCATGCCAATTTCCATCTTCTTGGTGATTTTTGGTGGTTGCAGATAATCATTAACCAGACGGCGTAGTTTATATTCCATCTGTTCTGGTGGAATACCGTTTTCTACTTTTGTAGGTGCCAGAACGCGTTCTTTTTCAGCGAGTATATCCTTGTCGTCTATTTCTGCATGGTCATGTGACGCACAATACTCGGCCGCATCTTCACCTGCGATCGCACCATAAACAAATGCGCCCAGCATATAGTTGTGAGGAACCGAGCCACAATCACCCGCGGCGTAAAGTCCTGGTACCGTGGTACGCGCATTTTCATCTGTCCAGATACCTGATGCACTGTGCCCGCTGCAGAATCCGATTTCTGAAATATGCATTTCAACCATTTTTTCGCGGTAGTTCGTACCCCGGCGTTCATGAAAACGCCCGCGACTGGGGCGTTCATTCGAATGCAGGATCTCTTCGATATCTTCAATGGTTTCTTCAGCCAGATGATCAATTTTCAGGAATACCGGACCTTTACCACCTTCGAGTTCCTTGTAAAATTCCAGCATCATCTGCCCGCTCCAGTAATCGCATTCAATAAAGCGATTGCCCTGTGCATTGGCTGTGTAACCACCCATCGGACCGGTCACATATGCGCAGGCAGGACCGTTATAATCTTTTATGAGCGGATTAATTTGGTAACACTCAAGGCCACTTAATTCCGCACCCGCATGATAGGCCATGCTGTATCCATCCCCTGCATTGGTGGGATTTTCGTAGGTGCCAAACAGGTAGCCGGATGTGGGCATACCTAACCGACCAGCCGCACCGGTGCAAAGAATAATTGTCTTGGCCTTTATCACCGCAGTCTCGCCGGTGCGTGGGTTTAATAAATGCGCACCTGCAATACGGCCATCTTTTCCTTTAAATAATCTTGTTGCCATGAAACGGTTAATTACCTGTACCCGCTTCTTACGTAATTGGCGATACAAGATCTTTTTCATATGGTGACCTTCAGGCATCGGCAATACATATGTACCCATGTGATGAACTTTCTTGACGTTATAATCGCCCGTTTCATCCTTTTCGAATTTCACACCCCATTCGTCAAGCTTGTTGATCATGTCGTAGCTTTTTGTTGCATAAGCCATGATGGTTTTTTGATTGACTATTCCATCATTGGCAATGGTAATTTCTTTTACATATTGCTCGGGTGTCGCGTGACCAGGAATAACTGCATTATTCAGCCCATCCATGCCCATGCTGATACAACCGCTACGTTTAACATTTGCTTTTTCAAGCACGGCGACTTTCAGCTTGGGATTTTTGTCTTTTGCCTGCACTGCTGCCATGGGACCTGCGGTTCCGCCACCGATGACCAGAACATCCACTTCCAAGATTTCATCTGTTGTCGTTTCGTCATTCATAGTTATCTACCTGGTTAATTGTTAATAGTTTATTGTCGATCAACACGGATTTGATACTGGAATGCATCACCGCGATATGACAAATATTCAAAATCAATCGGCTCACCCGTTTGTGAAAATACCAATCGATGTATTCGTAAAATTGATGAACCCGTTTCAACATCCAGCTGTTGTGCCAGTTTTTCGGTTGCCAGGATGGCTTCAATTTTCAATTCCGCATGGCCGAGTTGGATATCAAATTCATTTTCCAGCAAGGGGAAAACGTCCTGGGTTAAATCGCGCCCGAGTAAACGCTGCCCGATATGCGTCGGGAAAAAGCTGTGATCGACGGAAATAGGTTCCCGATTCAAATAACGAATTCGGGTCAGTTCAATTACATCACTGCCTTTGGCCAGTTTCAGTGCCTCAGCAACCTGCGTGGTGGCACGTGTTTCCTGTACGCTGACTACGCGCGCGGAAGTATCGTAACCCTGTGGCGACATGGCTTCGCCAAATCCTTGCAAGCGTTGTATGTCCTGTACGGCTTTCGGGCGTGATACGAATGTTCCTTTACCCTGCACACTGAAAACCAGGCCTTCTGTATGCAGATCTCGTAGCGCTTGCCTGACCGTTATCCGGCTGACACCAAAAACTTTCATCATTTCACTTTCAGACGGTAGGCGTTCATGCACCGCGTAATCACCTTCCATGATACGTTGCTTCAAGATTTCCTTGATTTGCGCATACAATGGCTGCATCGATTCACTGCGGACTGTCTTGGCGTTGTGCTTTTCTACATTCATAAATGTTTACTCATAATGACTTGTTATAACATGTTATTATATGCTGTATCTGTCTGGGATCAATCATTATTTCTATACACTCACAATATTAATTTTGAACATTAATTTTGCTTTATAACTTATTGTTATATATGCTTTTAATGTCATTTTTCAGCCCGCAATTGAACCGGGTTTAAGGTGGATAGATAGTGCGCCAGGGCATTAATTTCAGTGTCGGTTAACTTTTCTGCCACATCACGCATAAAAGCAGCTTCATCATTTTTTCGTTTCCTGGCTTTAAACGCCTGCATTTGTGTTTTTAAATAAGACGGGTGCTGCGTTGCCAGCCGGGGGATAACTCCTGTCCCGCTCGCATCCGCCAGGTGACAATCCTGACATGCCGTTAAACCACGTTTTGCATCCCCTACTGTGAACAATTTTTTCGCCAAGGAGGCAGTGCTAGCAGTATCAGTTGGTTTTGACGTCTTACCCGACACTACCGCTTGCTGGCTAAAATAATCTGCAACTATTTTGATATCATCATCCGAGAGCAATTCTGCGGTAGCCTGCATGGCCCCGGTTCTTTTGCCTGATTTAAAGTCGTTCAATTGTTTGATCAAATACATTTTTTGTTGACCTGCCAGTCGCGGAAAGTCAGGCATGGCTGAGTTACCATCATACTCATGACAATAGCCGCATTGCTCAAACGGCTGTTGGCCATGTGTATCTATGGTGTCGGCACCGGCTTTTGTCATAAACAACATACAATACGCCAGATATAATATTCGCTGTTTACACATAAATAATTTTCTTTACCACGTTTATCATTACACTGTTGTAAAACCTTTTGCATACAAATAATCCATTCATCCCAGTGTTTGTCGCATCGATATAAATACGGCAAGTTGTTTTGCAATTTTATCGGTATCCATAGGTGGTCTGAATTTGGCAACCAATTGTGCTGATGAGTTAATTAAAAACACATCTGCGCTATGCGCAACATTGTAGTTACCATCTGTACGCTTTTTCTCAAAGCGATGATATGCGCCGACCTGACGCTCAAGATCGGCTATTGCCTTGTTCGATCCGGTTGCCGCGACAAACTCGGGGTCAAAATATTTTATATAACCTGCAAGATGCTCAAGTGAATCCCTGTCCGGATCAACGCTGACAAAAAAGAACTGGGTGTTGCCATTATTCATCTTTTCTTTTTCCAGTGTTTTCTTCAGCACGCGTAATTGCATAAGAGTTGCCGGACATACATCCGGACAATGGGTGAATCCGAAGAAGACGAACGTCCATTTGTTTTTTAAGCGCGCCAAATCAACAGGGGTATTGTTATGATCGACAAGATCGACGTGCGTTATATCTTTTGATGGAACAACTGCAACCGGGCGCAACAATTCAGGTAACTTGCTTTCTTTTTGAGGATTAATACTAAACCCAATAAGTATTGTCACTATCAGTACTGCTATTGAAAGCAGTAACGTTGGCTTGGTCGATTTCTGATTGCCCGCAACGCTCATCATTTTTTGCCTTGCAATTCAAATGCACGAATTGATTCTGCTCGAATAAGGTCCATGCAACGTTTCTTGGTTTTAACGTATTCTTCACAACTCACCATATCGGCCGTACGCGGTCTTGGAAGCTCGACCTTGATATCAGCAATCAGGCGCCCTGGGCTTGCGCTCATTACGACAACGCGATCCGCAAGAAAGACTGCCTCATCGATATCATGCGTTACAAAAACAACCGTTATGCCAAACTCACCCCAAATCTGCAGCAGATTTTCCTGCATCATGGCGCGTGTTTGCGCATCAAGCGCTCCGAATGGTTCATCCATTAACAGCACTTTCGGATAATTTGCCAGTGCGCGCGCAATGCCCACACGTTGCTTCATACCACCAGAAAGCATACCCGGATAATTATTTTCATAGGAACTGAGCCCTACCATCTCAATAAACGTGCGCGCAATACTCCTTGCTTGATCCTTGCCTTTGTTTGCCATCAGCGGACCGAAGGCCACATTGTCACAAACCGTTTTCCATGGAAATAGTGAGTGCTGTTGAAAAACCATCCCACGATCGAGGCCCGGTTTCTTTATCTTTATATCATCGACTGTTACTGTGCCCGATGTCGGTTTAACAAAGCCAGCTACCGTATTCATCAGCGTGGATTTACCGCAGCCAGATGGTCCAAGCAGACAAACGAACTCACCCGGCTGTATATCAAGAGATGCCTTGTCGACAGCAACCACGCCACGTCCAAAATCGACTGTCACATCATCAATAACAATATGGCCATGTTCTTGCGGATGGTGTTGCTTGTGTGCAGGGCCTAACGGTGGCAGCTCTACTTCAGTTGCTTTTACAGTGCTTTGTTGTTCAATCGTGCTCATCATTTCGCTCATCTCATATCTTCTTTAATATTTAACCTGATACCTTTTCATTACGGATAGATTCGTGAAGTTTTCTAAGCTGAATCACGATAATCCAGACCATTAGCAGCAATCCTGCAACTGACATGAAATTACCCAGCGGTTCCAGCCAGAGCGCCAGTGATGCACTCATGCCAAGCATTGCCAGTGCGACCACCCAGGATGGCGTCGCACAACATACCACCCATGTTAAGGTGGCACTTGTCAGGCTGATAAATACTGAACCCACTCCCGCTGCGGCATATAATTTCTTGTCTGTTTTCAATTTGCATGATGCTGTACGCGCATAGCGTGATAACACCAGAAATACACCCAGCAGAAATCCCATGATTAAAACAAGCAGCATTTTTGGCGGGATCAACATGAAACTCCATGTCGCGACACCATAATATTTTGGATTTTTATAACCGGTTTCAAACCATGGTTCATCAATCAGGATGGGTATGGCATCCTGTAGAGAAGGTGTACCTGAGAAAATCAGACCATATGTACCAAACACATCATGGAAGACGACATAGTTCGGTATTTCACCAAAACGCAGCATGGTAACCAGTAGCAATCCAATATAGTAAAAAACAAGGAAGCCAAGACTGGTTAACAACAATTTTCCCCAGTGTTGTCGGATTGCAGTCTTCAGTAAATTCCAATAGCTTTTCATCAGTCATTATGCTCCTGCCAGCGAAGTGCAGGTATCGACGCCTTCTTCACCAGCCATGTTGATAATGTGCCCAAGCCACCGATTGTTAACATACCGATAATAATGTTTGGATATTCAACCAACGTATAGGAATTCCATGTGAAATACCCGATTCCATATTGACCACTAATAATTTCACCTGCCAAAAGCGAGAACCAGGCAACGCCCATTCCGATTGCGAGTCCTGCCATAATGCTGGGTAGTGCCCCGGGTAAAATGACATGCCACATGATCGCCCACTTGTTTGCACCGAGTGATTCGGCTGCTCTGACGAGTGATTCAGGAGTTTGTTCAACGCCATGCACTGTGTTAAGTACAACAGGAAAAAATGCGCCGAGAAATGTAATATAGATAATGCTGGATTCTTCAGTTGGCATCATCAGGATAGCCAACGGAATCCACGCAACTGCTGGTATGGGTCGCAATATTTCAATGTAGGGGGCCATGATGCCACGAAATATGCGCGAGCGACCCATTAGAATACCGATTATCACGCCCAGCAATGATGCCGAGAAAAACGCAATACCAATGCGCGCCAGACTTGCACCAATATGCTTGTAAAATTCTTCAGTCACGACAAGTTTAAGGAATTGTTCGCCAACCACTATCGGTGTCGGTATATTTTCAAAACTTAATACAAATTTAACCTGATATGCAGACATCAGCTGCCAAACGATTAATGCACCGACGATTGCCAGTGTACCAACCAGATAATTGTCCCATGGAAGTGATTTAATATTTTTAACCAGACGATCCATGTTAGTGGGAGTCGAAACAGGAAACTTTGTCACGCGACTTTCATCAGACAGTTTCTTGCTGTCACTGATGTTTGTTTCCACGGCCACAGTTGATTCTTTTGATTTTACATCAGAAACATGTTCAAGCGTGTTCTGTGTATTAATGCTCATGTTTCTTCCACCTTTTTATGATTATGATTTATAAAATGGCCAGCATTCCTGTTCAGCACGTATGCTTTTACTGAATGCTGGCCATTCCCCTTTACTGTGTCATTGCTACTTCTGTGCTTTCAGGAAACACATTCGCTGCCATGATTTTTCCACCAGTTGATGTTGAAAATTTCTCGGCATCCGCTTTTCGCATAAATGTTTTAACCACACCATCACCACCTTTAACGTATGTGGCGATATGTCCGAATATTTTCAGGCCGGTTGTGTTGTCATAAACATAAGATGCACGTAATTTTCCTGACTTTTTAAACTTTGCTGCATCTTTCATCATTGCCGCAACTGACTCGTACGTGATGATACCTTTGTCTTTGTGCCATATTTCTGCTGGTGGTAACTTCATGTTTTCCATCTTGGCAATGCGTGTATATGCAAGGTCTTTTTCATAATCCAGACCAAGTTCCTTGTACGCCTGACGAATATAACCATCATAAATCCACTTGCCGAAGTCCAATGGTGGAATGGCTTTTTCTTTCACCAGCACAGTATGATCAAACTTAAGCGCGTCGACCCATTCTTTTTTCAGTGTTGGATCCAGTGTTAATGCTCCACCTTTACTGAAATATAGATACTGAACTTCACGCTCAACACCGGTCCACTTTTCAAGTTTGGTCGCAGCCATAACCGGATCTTTACGTACCCATTCGCCGGCTTCAATTACTGCTTTCATGAATGCCACGACAACTTCCGGATATTTTTCTGCATAGTCTTTACGTACTACTACACCATGAAGATAAGGCACGCCTGCTTCACTACCATCAAATATTTTTCGACCGGTACCACGGAATTCCATGATTTCTGACCAGGGGCAAAAGTCGCCATGCGCATCAATCTTTCCTTGTGCAATGTTTGCTGCACCAACAGGTGGGCTTTGATTTTTAATCGTTACCTGATCACGTATACCGAGATCTTGCAATGCTTTTAACGTCATACCCCATGCCGCACTACCCACCGGGACTGATATTGATTTACCCTTTAAATCTGACAAAGATTGAATGTCGGAATTAACTGGCACCACAATGGCATTACCTGATCCCTTCTGGTTGTAACCTGTACCTGAGATGTACAATGTTTCAAGACTTTTAGTTTCCTGAAACTTTGCTCCGTTAACAATCAACGGATAATCACCCATCACACCAAAATCAAGCTTGTTCGCTAACATCTGGTTGGTAATAGGCGAGCCTGACGAATAATCTTTCCAGTCAAATTCGTATTTCGCTCCCTTGTATTTACCGTCTTTAGGTAAATATTTTTGGATGAGTTTTAACTCTTTCAATATAATTCCAGCCGAATACGTGTCGGTACATTTACTTTGATGCCCTACTGCGATTCGGATTGTTTCTGCGCTTGCCATGCCTGATATTCCAAGCGATAACAACAACGCGACTAAAAGTTTTGGTTTGCGATTCATTCTTCTGCCTCTCCACATTTCTCTTGATTGAACGGAATATAACAATGCTATGCGTAAAACTTGTTATAACACGGCATAATTAGTTACATATATATCTGCAGAAGGCATGCCAATAGTGATATCAAGCAAATTATTCGACTGTATGTGCTTTATTTTTAAGGATAATCTTTGTATGTGCGCGACATATTCAAGACCCAGATCATGAGATAAAACGTGAGATATTGGTGCAAGCAAAGAGATTAGTGCACCAGGTTGGAGTCATTATTCTTTATTCGAACTCATAAACTAATACAAGTTAAATTGATACTATATTTTAAGTGGAATTATGTAAAAGGCAGGGTACGAACAGTACTGTTATAATTTTGCTGTCACCGGGCGATATATTTCTACACGGTCACCATCCGATAATGTTTCAGTGAGCGGCTTTATTACGCCATATATCCCAACCTTGTTGTTGGCGAGTTCAACTTCAGGACATTTTTCCAATATTCCAGATAATTGTATGCCATCTTCAATAGTCGCACCGGCAGGTATCTGTACCTCACATATCACCTGCTGTTGATTTGTAACGTATACCACTTCGACAGTATTTTTCTTCGGATCACCCAGTTCTGACATTAATAACTGAAATTGCTCTTCTGACAGGTCCTCATAGTCTTTGCCGGCCGCGTCGAGTTGTTTTTTTATTTGCATTTCAAGATCGTTGATCTCTTCATCCAGACTGTCAATCTGAATTGATAATTGTTTCCGTTGTTCACGCATATCATGTGATTTAGTTATCAATTGCTGCAATTCCATAACGCACCTTTAGAATACTGTAATTGGAAGAATCTTATTTCAGGATAATAGCATTACCAGACTGATTAACCCAAGCAGCCATAAAGTGAATGCACGAAAAAATGAATCAGAGGTTTGACCAAAATATTTTCCGCCCACTCGAATCGCTAAAATAAAAAAAGGCGCAAGAATGATAGCACGCATGATAATTTCGAGTGAGATGATATTTTGGTATATATACGTAACAAGTGCTGACACGACGACACTAACCAGAAATATTACAATATTAGCCCGTGAAATAATGGCTGACTGGTTACCAGATAAAAAGAACAACACAACCGGTAATCCACCAAGGCTGGTTGCACCACTAATAACGCCACTTGTTGCCCCTGTCATTAGTGAAACAAGCGGTTTATGTTCACTACTCTTGAAGCGCCAGCCGGTAGCTAGAATGACTACAGCGAGTAATATTATAAGCGCAACATACAACCGCATCGACTCGGCGGAACTGTACAACAGCAACAAGGAGCCAAACGGGACAGCCAATGAGGCCGTAATGGCCATCGGCACAACAGTACGCCACTGGCAATGTTTTGAGGCATCGGGGAATAATTGTAACGCTGGTATCAATTCCAGCAAGGCAACCGTTACAACTGCCACCAGCGGGTTATACAAAACACATAATATTGGCACCATTATCATGCCCGCCCCAAAGCCGGAAAAACCGCGAACGAAACCCGCAACCAAAACAGCCAGGATCGCCCAAATAAGTCCATTTTCAACCAGAATTGTTAACATCGTATTACCAGTAAATTAGCGCTAAAAAGTTTACTTATTATAACATGTTATAATGTGTTAACAAGTACGTGAACAAAGATTTATTTATGTTAATTATCAGTAAGATAGAATTTACATGAGGACCGATACAACTGCGGTGTCCGGTGTATTGCTAGCTATATAAGCATAAGGCGCTTAATGTGATGTGATATCCGCTTTGACGAGTAATTGAGCCCGCTCGTACTGTGCCTGTGTCATGGAATCAATGATGAGTTGACGTAATAACTCAGCGTCAGCATCACCAAGTACCATGGCGCGAGTCAGCCAATAATATGCCTTACATTCGTCCTGAGGCGTGCCGCGCCCTTCTGCATAAATCAGCCCCAGACCATAACAGGCATCGACATCACCGTCAGATGCCAATTTCAAATACTGTGTAACGATCTCAGGATCGTTTCGTAGCAGAATCAAATCAGATAATTTCGCCATGTAAACAACCTGTCGAATAGCACCATATAATCAGTGTACCGCTTTATCTCCCCAGATTTCCTTTAATCGGGCATCACGGCCACAATTGTAGCGATAGAATTTGTAACGAATCGGATTATTCTTGTAGTAATCCTGGTGATAACTTTCATTTCCCGCTATCGGATAAAATGTAGATGTATTCAATACCGGAGTAACAACTTTTTTATTCGGAAATTGCTTGATAACCTTGTTTCGTGAAGCTTCTGCCAGTTTTCGTTCTGACTCATTCGCGACAAATATCGCGCTTAAATAACTATGCCCTTTATCACAAAACTGGCCGCGCGAATCAAATGGATCAATATTTACCCAGTAATATTCCAGTAATTTTTCATAGCTTACGATTTTTGGATTATATGTCACTTCAACAGCTTCATAATGCCCATCATGATTTCCATTATAAGTCGGGTTTTTGATTGAACCACCAGTAAATCCGGATACTACGTCCGTCACACCATTGAGTTTTTCAAAATCCGATTCCATACACCAGAAACAACCACCTGCAAATATTGCCTTGTCGGCGTAGGCAAGTGACAGGTTAAATATAAGACCGATAATGAATATACCTTGTAATACAGCTTTCATTGTATCTCCCTGTATTATGTTCGAATGTCAATGCACAGTCAGACATAAAAAAAAGTGACAAGTTCGGTTTTAATTACCAGCCAATCACAATTAGTCAGCATTCTATTCGGGGAGGGGTAAATATCACAAAACTATCACGAACGCGATTTATAGAAGTTATATTATTTTCCAGACAGAATCAAACTCGTCTTTTGAAGAATCGTTGGATTTTTTATCCTTGTGCGGCGCATCGGCATCATCCATTCGCTTGAATAAATATTGACATATTGAATAATTATCAGCCAGAAGTTTGAGCAGTTGAATGGTGACACACTTGCCATCAGAATATTCTATCGCAAGCATATCACCTTCTTTATATTGTCGGGACACTGTCAGAATAGACTCCGGGCGTTTTAGTGATTCGATGCCGGGCAGTATTAAACCTCTGTTGATAATAATATTTTTTACCGGACTGGCAAGATAGCGTGCGCTGACCGGTTCTGCTGTAGCCGCAATGTATTTACCACCTACTTCTATCTGGTTTTTTCCGTAAATTTTTGTCCAGAGTACAATGCCTATATTTCGCATTGTCGTATTTTGTGAGCCTTGCAAACTGATGATTTCGCCTACCTGAAGATTATTGGTATCCTTATCAACATTCATCAGGCAAAAACCTTCAGCACTCTCATTCAATAAGGTCCAGTCTTCAACTGCTGCATTTTCGATTTCGGCGATTGTATCGTTCTTGCTGGATTTATCAGATTCTTTTTTGTCATGTTGTGACCAGGCATAAATCTTGTCCCATATATCAAACTGCCCGGGATTTACGCCGGTAATTTCAATTGACTCATAATTGGCACGGAACTTACCCGTAGAGGCAACACCAGTATTTTGTGCAGGTTGCTTTTTATACGCATCATATAATAATTGTAAATGCGTATCACCCAGCCCTATTGTCAACACTATTTTCTTGAATATGTTCTGCCGGGGGAAACGGCGTCTTTTTTTGTGGCGCCATGACGATAATAGCTTGAGAAACAGCTTGGTATTAATGACTTCAGCATGCAATTCATTTTTAGTCCCGATATTTTCTTCTTCAGTTTTTATTTTTGCAAGCCGCGCCAGAAGCTTATCCGTGCGAATGACACGATAGTTTTCTACATCATCATTGTCGGGTAATTTCTGGATAAACTTTGGCGGTTCATCCTGATTTATAATAATAACAGGTGTATCATAAGTCGACAGTTCGATCTCACAATCTACCAGCCCTTCCAGGGTACATTCCGATCCATATTCTTCAATTATTTGAATTACATCTTTAATCTCGTTAATACGCAAATGATATGGTTCTGCAAGATAGAGCAACAGTGCACGAATGTATTCTTGCTTGATACTACTTCTGTTTTTTGACCCTGAAGTCTGACTCGCTACCTTGTCATTTTCTATTTCAAGTATTTCCGCATAGTGATATAACTCATTCAGTTTTTCCCAATAACTGTAAATATATGCGGAATGTATTTGATAGACAATCATCAGGGATTGTTCGATAAGTCGCATCGCTCGATACACTGTAGTGGCCATCATTTTCTTGTCAACAAACAAACTATTATGTTTTTGCAGTTCGTGGAAGACCATAATATAGCCATTTGCCATATGCTCGAGAATTGACTGACAAGCAAGTGTTACCATCATGGTCTTATCGGCGAACAAGTTCATTGATGAACTGATGTGCTCTTCCATATTCGTCGTCACGAAATCCACATTACTGCGTAATGCTTCCAGTACGTGAAACCGATCACTGGCCTTAAGCGTCTGGGAATTAATGTCCTTTAATGCGTTGTAGATATGCTCAGCCGTTCTGCCTACACTGCCACGTGGCAATTCTTCTAGCCATTTGGCTACTCGCTGAGGATGACAATCAAATGTGTGCTGGGGAGATTTGTTCACGATACTATTCCATATATACGTTGTATCTGCCTGCCAAATATACCTGTTTGGAATCGGTCTAACATTAACCACCGATATACTTTATATATCGACTTGATACTGGACTGACTTTAACATGCCGTATTACTCTAAATAGTAGTCGTTTTACACGGATTTAGCGGTATACTGCCCCACATATATGTATTTTTGCAGGGAATGAACACAAAATGAAGCTCTTGATCCGTAACCTTGCCAGATCGACCACCGAGGCCGAGCTGCAAACATTGTTCTCGGCCTATGGTCTTGTACAGTCGTGTACACTTGTCATGGATAGCGAAACGGGCACATCAAAAGGTTTTGGATTTGTAGAGATGCCCAAACCGGGTGATGCCAAGGCCGCGATGAAGCATCTCAATGGCAAGGATATAGCCGGCAGTAAAATTCGTGTTAAAAAAGCGGAGCCAAAGCCGGAGTCAGACAATATTGCACTCTCATCCAGCAGTCACAACAAGTCTACGCGACAATCCAGTCAAGACGAGTAAAATAACATCTGCAACAGGCAAGATTACAGAATATTATTGCTTCAATCTGTAACCGGTTTTAAACATCCACCACACCACCAGCAAGCAGAGCGCCAGAAATAACAGAATCATGGCAAGGCTCAAGCCTACCCTGACATCGGCTACTTCAAAAAAACTCCAGCGAAAACCGCTGATCAAATACACAACCGGATTAAACAAACTGATGGTCTGCCAGGCAGGTGGCAGCATACTGACTGAATAAAAACTGCCGCCCAGAAAAACCAGTGGTGTAACAACCAATAGTGGAATGAGTTGCAGTTTTTCAAAATTCGTTGCCCACAGACCAATAATAAATCCGAACAGGCTGAACGAGATACAAGTGAGCACCAGGAATGTGATCATCCAGACAGGATGTGCAATGTGTAATGGAACAAACAACCCTGCCGTAGCAAGAATAATCAGACCAATAATAAATGACTTGGTTGCTGCCGCTCCCACATATCCAATCATTATTTCGACAAAGGAAATAGGCGCAGACAAGAGTTCATAAATTGTGCCGGTAAATTTAGGAAAGAAAATTCCGAAAGAAGCGTTGGCGATACTTTGTGTTAATAATGCCAGCATCATCAAACCCGGCACGATAAATGTACCATACGATACGCCGTCAATTGTTTCGATACGTGAACCGATTGCTGTGCCGAATACGACAAAATAAAGCGACGTGGAAATAACCGGGGAAGCAAAACTTTGTGCGATTGTTTCGAAGGCACGTAACATTTCGTATTTATAAATGACTCTAATTGCATATAAATTCATGGGCGCGCCTTCAGAGGAGTTTTTTTGACCAGACTGACAAATATTTCTTCGAGCGATGTCTTGGTTGTCTGGATATCTTTTATGACCAGGCCTGCATCTGTCACAGACTGCAGCAAAGAAGTAATACCGGTATCCGACTTGTGCGGATCATAGGTATACGTTAAAAGACATCCATCAGTTGATAAATCCAGCTTTAAGGAAGCAAGCTCTGCAGGCAAGTTTTTCAGTGCCGTCTCCAGCTCAATAATAAGCTGACGTTTGCCCAGTTTGTGCATAAGTGAATTTTTGTCGTCGACCAGGAGTAATTCGCCATTACTAATAATACCGACGCGGTCCGCTATCGCTTCGGCCTCTTCAATATAATGGGTCGTCAAAATGATCGTGACGCCGGAGGCACGCAAGCGTTCTACCAGCGCCCACATATCCTTGCGTAATTCAACATCGACACCGGCGGTGGGTTCATCAAGAAACAGGATGACCGGTTCATGTGACAGCGCCTTGCCGATTAACACACGCCTTTTCATACCACCTGATAACGTCATCAGCATGTTGTTTTTCTTGTCCCACAGTGACAAATCTTTTAGCAGTTGTTCAAGATAGGCCTGATCAGGTTTTTTGCCAAACAGGCCACGGCTCAGACGTAAGGTGTTTATAACCTTGTCAAATGCACCAAGCGTCAGTTCCTGTGGTACCAGGCCTATCATGCTGCGAGTAATTCGATAATCCTTCACATTATCATAACCACCCACGGTCACTTTCCCGCTGCTGGCGTTAACAATGCCGCAGATAATTGAAATGAGCGTGGTTTTTCCTGCACCATTTGGCCCCAACAAAGCCAGTATTTCACCTTGCTGAATATCCAGGTTGACGTTTTTCAATGCATGAAAACCACTTGCATACGTCTTTGACAAGTCAGTTATGGAAACAATTGGTTGCATGATTACTCGCTGGTTTATGCTGTATCGTTATATACCAGAATGATAACAAATTTTAAAACTGGATATTCTAGATGCTCTCTATCACGGAATTAAATGTATTACTCGGGCGCATGACTGTGGACACTTTGCTTGCATCGGGTTGATAGTATCCGCCCAGGTCAACTGTCTTACCCTGTACTGAATTAAGTTCATTTACAATCGTTGTTTCCTGCTGAGCGAGTTGCCCGGCAATCGGTGTAAAACGTGCTTTTAATTCTGCATCATCATTCTGTTCGGCAAGCGCCTGCGCCCAGTACATGGCCAGATAAAAATGACTACCCCGTGTATCCAGTTCACCGGCATTACGCAATGGCGATTTGTTATTATTTAAAAACAAGCTGTTGGCTTTATCCAGTGCAGCCGCAAGAACTGTTATCTTCAGGCTGTCAGTTTTAATCGCCATATCTTCGAGCGAAACACCGATTGCCAGAAACTCACCCAGCGAATCCCAGCGTAAATGATTTTCTGACAGTAATTGTTCAACATGCTTTGGCGCAGAACCGCCTGCACCCGTTTCAAATAACCCGCCACCGGCCAACAGCGGAACGATCGATAACATTTTTGCGCTGGTGCCGAGTTCCAGGATGGGAAACAGATCCGTCAGATAATCACGCAACACATTCCCTGTTACGGAAATGGTATCTTCACCCGCCTTTACGCGTTTTAATGTATAAAGTGTCGCATCAAAAGGTGTCATGATCTGAATATCCAAACCTTTTGTGTCATGGTCTTTCAGATAGCGTGTTACTTTTTCAATCAGCTGTGCATCGTGCGCACGATCTTTATCCAGCCAAAATATAGCTGGTTGCCCGGTCAAGCGGGCACGCGTTACAGCCAGTTTAACCCAGTCCTGAATCGGAATATCTTTGGTCTGACACATGCGCCAGATATCGCCTTTTTTAACGCTATGTTCCAGCAATACATTGCCTGCACTGTCTGTTACACGCACCGTTCCGTCGGTTGGTATTTCGAATGTCTTGTCATGAGAACCATATTCCTCGGCTTTTTGCGCCATCAGACCGACATTACTTACTGTACCCATGGTGGTCGGATCGAAAGCGCCATGCTGCTTGCAAAAATCAATGGTTGCCTGATAGATGCCGGCATAATTGCGATCCGGGATCAGGGCCTTGGTATCGTGTAACTTGCCATCCTTGCCCCACATCTGACCCGAAGATCGAATCGCCGCCGGCATGGACGCATCGATAATAACATCGCTCGGGACATGTAAGTTCGTAATGCCTTTATCAGAATTGACCATCGCCAGGTCAGGTCGGTTTGCATAAGCTTTGGCAATATCGGCTTCGATAACTTTACGTTCTGCTTCGGGCAGACTCGCAATTTTTGCAATGACATCGCCAAAGCCATTCCGAGGTTGTACACCCAACTTTTCGAATGTCAGCGCATGTTTAGTAAATACTTCGTCAAAAAAGACGGTAACGGCATGGCCAAAAATAATCGGATCTGACACTTTCATCATGGTAGCTTTCATGTGCAAGGACAACAGCACGCCTTGCTGTTTGGTATCGTCCATTTCGGCAGCAAAGTAATCACGCAAAGCGCGCACCTGCATCAGCGAAGCATCAATTACCTCACCAGCCAATACCGCCGTTTTTTCTTTGAGTACAATATGTTTATCATCTTCAGTGTGTAATTCGATTTTCACGGTATCCGCTTTTTCAATGACAGCCGACCGTTCACTGGCATAAAAGTCACCTTCAGGCATGGAAGCGACGTGCGTTTTTGAAGTTGCCGACCAGGAGCCCATTGAATGAGGATGTTTACGCGCATATTCCTTCACCGGACCGGCCACTCGACGATCAGAATTACCTTCACGCAATACCGGATTCACCGCGCTGCCCAGTACCTTGGCGTAACGGGCTTTAATCAGTTTCTGTTCTTCGGTAATTGGATCGACTGGATAATCAGGAATCGCGTAGCCGAGCGCCTGGAGTTCTTTGATAGCAGCGGTTAACTGTGGCACGGAGGCGCTGATATTCGGTAACTTGATGATATTGGCTTCTGGTGTTTTGGCCAACTCGCCCAGTTCCGTCAGATTATCCGGCTGTTTTTGCGCTTCGGTAAGATGATCAGGAAAATTTGCAAGAATTCGCGCGGCGAGGGAGATATCCCGGGTTTCCACCTTGATATTGGCTGCTTTTGTGAACGCCTGCATTATCGGCAACAGGGAATGCGTCGCCAAGGCCGGGGCTTCATCGGTCAAGGTATAGAAAATGGTGGACTTGGGCATATACTGGCTCGCTATACATTCTGGTTGAGTGGCTAATGTACGTAAACGACCATTATATTTCAAAATAAGCGCAGAGTGTGGACATATTCCTGCCATGTTGTGCACAGCAGCAGATAATATTCTGCTAATGAGGTATCAGGGCAGATTTACGTCAGCATTGAGACCGTAAAATGCAGAGTAATTGTAACATGACTGCTATTTAGCACCTGTCCCCAAAATGACAGGATTGCAGTTTTTAATAGTCACCTTACCTTGCAGTAAATTCCCCTTGGAATATTCATTAAAATGGCAGGTATTGGTGGTCGGATCATAGTTTTCTATCCATAAATTATCGTCTTTCCAGGTCGATGCAACATGGTATTGTCCTTCAGGTACTGTAATCGACATCACACCACCGTAACGCTTGACGAATACTTGCTGGAAATGGAAAAAATACGCTCCCCAACCAATGAGAAGAATAATGGCTGAACCAATCATTCCGACTTTCCACTTGTCAGCACGACCAAGTAAATAAATAAATCCAATGGCAACGGCAAACACCGCTGCCCAGTAAAAATATGTAATCATGTCGTCACCCTTGTAAGGTTAATATGAATAAATTTGTTAAATATCTGCTAGCCATTTTCATCGATCACCTTGCCCCGCGCTGCTTTTATCTTACCGCGATGCGTCTTGAGATCAACACGTTTATTCCTGGCGGCCCGGGTGGGTTTGGTCGGAACCCGCTTTTTCTGCGTTACGGCAACACTACGAATCAATGACTGCAATCTTTTCAGGGCATCATCGCGGTTTTTTTCCTGACTACGGTATTGCTGTGCCTTGATAATGATCACACCGTCTTTGTTAATACGTTGATCAGACAACAATAACAGACGATGTTTGTAAAACTCTGGCAAGCTCGATGCATGTATATCAAAACGTAAATGAATTGCGGTTGCAACTTTATTTACATTCTGCCCGCCAGAACCCTGCGCACGAATGGCACTAAGATAAATTTCCTCATCAGGAATGGATACCAGATTGGATATACGCAGCATAATTTAACGGAGCCCGGGATTTATGTCGGTATGCAACATTCTGTAAGTAATGTTACTTTACCTTGCCTTTCCTGCATAGAGACGAACGTCATGCTTCATCGGCGTTGTTACGAACATGTTAAAAAAATTCCGGTTCAATCTCGAGGTAAATTCGATATGCGTTACCCCGGTTACTTGCCTTGAAGGCCGGCATGCTCTGATATTTAGACCAATCTGTATCTTTATAGGTATCGGCAAAGGATTTCATATTCTGTAACCCTGCTTTCATTGCATTAAATACAAACTCAAGATAACCCTTGGTAAAAGCCAGCGAGCGTGACACATCAGTTTCCACATCACCATGACCCGGAATAATAAACTTAGGTGCAGGCATGATTTGGGTAAGGTAATCCAGTCCTTTTAACCAGTTACGGACATCAGTTTCAGGGCTATCAAGAAACGGAATACGCCCTTTATAGACCACATCACCACTGAACAGGACACCAAGTTCTTTCACTAACAGAATACTGTCACCCGGTGCATGCGCTGGCCCCAAATGCCGCACATCAAAATGTATACCTCCCAGCGTAAACGGGTATGTTTTTTCAAACGTTATATCTGGTGGTACCAGAAAGGTGTTTTCATCTACCCAGGGAAATAACGCTTCACGTCGCTGTTGCAGGCGCCGTTGCCCAGCCTCACCCTGGCTGGCCCGGTTACCACCGACATACCCGGTAGCTAACTGCTGTGCAATAACTTCAGGCTTGCCACCATGTTGCTTGAAGGCTTGCAGCCCATATATATGATCTGCATGATAATGACTGATAATTACTTTTTTAATCGGCTTGTCTGTCACTTCACGAATGCGCTGAATTAACCGGTAACCGAGCGCTGGTGTACCTAATGCGTCATATACCACCACGCCTTCATTGGTAACTACAAACCCTGCGTTTGATGTATGCCCTTCATTATTCGAACCTGGCACACCCGATTCACCAATAATGTAATAAACAGGTTTGCCGGGTACCTGATGTAATTCGAAAGGTAAACTGACCACACCATAAGGTGTTTGCACCGGATCCGATTGCGCTTGCACAGCCATAGTGAACAAGGCCAGACAGTATACGGCCAAGCTTGTCAAAAAATGGCGACTATTGCATATAAACATGTCCTTCCTCCTGCTGCAGTCGGACTATTTCTGCATCGGCCATGGGGACTATCTCAACAAAACCATGTATATCTGCCGGCTTGAAGCCAAGACCTTCTGCTGCCAGTTTACACATATGAAATTTAATGTTGCCACTATTCACCAAACTTCGTGCACGAATCATTAAATCTTTATATTTAATATAATTTTTTATTGCGAAAAAAGGTATCTCGTCACCATGCAGTACCATGATGATCGATGATGAAAAGGGATCAGCATTATATATTTTATTCAGATAACTTACCCTGTCCAGAACATGCGTAAACTCACCCATACTCGACGCAGACACATCATAGACAACTTTTTGAGGTTTATAGTTGATGTTATGCGGCTTTGAATGCCCCCAGGGTGCGTTTGCATCAGCAGCAAACAAGGATGCAGGAAGCAGAAGACAGACGAATAACAGACTAAAATATATTTTCATTCTTTTACTCCTATTATTAGTAGTCATAGTATTAATAGATGACACAGGCCATGCATAGTTCACTGTAATATTGAATCATATTTAACCAATGCAGTGTGTAAAATTACCATTCATTGTTCGATAAGCAGATAACAACTGTAAAATATTCAGGCTGTTATAAATTTTTCCAGTTCTTTACCGAAGGCCTCTACGTCATCCAATAAGTGCGCCTTGTTATCATCAGCTGATAACCCTTCACGAAGCAGTGCGAGTTCTTCATGGAATTTTTCAAAATTCAGAAATCCTGCATCGCCATCAACCAGCCGACATCGGCAATGTTCCAGCCATTGCGCCTGTTCATCCTTGTCGAGTGTTTCCGGATAATTACGTGCCCGATAGCGAAACAACATTTCCTGCAAACGCTTGTCCATAAAACTCCAGGTTTGTGTACCAAGCTCTTCAGGATCAGTTTCATGAATGGTGTTCATCAGGGCCTTGTCTTTTTCATGAAAAAATCCGCCACCGTAGATCATTAAATCAGGATCTGTTACAGGTTCGTATTCACGCGGGGCAAATATTTTGGTTATTTTGGCCTGAATTTCTTTACGCGTATCAAGTAATGTCTGACGATGTTTTTTACATAACATTAAATCGATATTCAGCCGTTTAGCCGTGTCGCCGGTAAGTGTGGATGAAGGTGACAAAACCGGACACTTGTTGATAAACACCTGTTTTAATGCCGGACGTTCGACGCCATCGGCCAGTTCGTCATTGGATGTATAAAGTCGTTCGAGTAATACTTTGGCACTTAAATCGAGAATAAGAGAAGGATCTTGCGCCAAATCAAATACGATAATGCTGTTTTTATTCGTCGGGTGCGCAGCAATGGGGACCACCAGACGCGTGTTGCCATAATCACTGCCATACATGCCGGATGTATGCAGTATCGGTGTAAGATCCTTCAAGTCGATGTATTTGAGCACTTCATTCTTGCGACGCAATTTATACAGGAAGTCATATAATTTTGGTTGCTTGTCCTTGATTAACTTTGCCATCGCAAGTGTTGCATATACATCAGACAAGGCATCATGCGCCTGATCATGACTGATTCCATTGGCGACAGTTAACTCCTCAAGTTTAAAACTGCTACGGTCTACATCTTCGCGTGATGGCCACACGATCCCTTCCGGACGCAAATCACGACAGGCACGCACCATGTCGATTATATCCCAGCGGGAATTGCCGTTTTGCCATTCGCGTGCATATGGTTCATAGAGATTGCGGTACAAGGTATTGCGTGTCACTTCATCATCAAATCGTATCGAGTTATATCCCACACTACAGGTGCCAGGTTGTGATAACTCAGCCAGAATGCGAGCAATAAATTCTGCCTCCGGCATACCCTGTTCCAGCGCCAGTTGTGGCGTGATACCGGTAATGAATGTCGATGTCGGGTGCGGCAAACTGTCCGGCGCTGGACGTGCCATGATATTTAAGGGTTCGCCGATAATGTTCAGATCTTCGTCGGTGCGAATCCCGGCAAATTGCACCGGCCTATCCCGCATTGGGTCAACGCCAAACGTCTCGTAATCGTGCCAATAGAGGGTATTGTTGCTCATACTGCTACTCTTATTATATAGAGTGGCTATTTTATCATATCGCGCAAACCAAATCGCGTGCGAGGTACAAATTGAGCCTATTTAAAGCGTCACGGATTGAATGTAATCCAGCTTATGTCACTTGTGAATTGTCTAACTGATTGCTAATCAGGTTAAAACATTTTCAGGAAATAACTCCAAATTATAAATAACAGCAAAAACGACAGCGGTAAAACAAACCACCAGTAAGCATCGACTGGATTGGACTGGCTGTAGCGAATCCATAACATGACAATGGCAGCGAGACAACTAAGAGGCAAACTGACAATAAACACCATCGTCAGCGTATTGTGAATAATATTTGACTGGCTTCCGACTTTATCCAGACCACTAACGCCGGTAAAAAATGCACCTATGAGTAAAAATATACCCAACCAGATCAACCCGAAGGTTCCGGTAATGAGTATCCAGAGTTTCATATCAGTAACGGTATAAATTTATACGATAGTAGATTTCACAGCTTGCCGGTACATCGCATACAAGCTATCGGCAAGCTTGATAAGCACCCAACGAATAAACTCCAGCGTCAAATCCTTGATCGTGTGCACCACCATGCCAACTGCCGAGAGAATTTTTTGCATCAGGCTCATGACCATGCCACCGATTTCCTTTGATACTTGCACGCCTTTATGAATCGCCCACGCCATAATATCCAGCGTCGTCATTGCATTCATCAGGATGCCCTGAATGCTGATACCGATCAGATATAATACTTTTTTCAGGATATACATCAACGCATCCTGAATCATAAACAGCACCGGGTTGGTCAGACGAATAATTTTAACGGCAGAAGATAACCAGCTTTCAATTTCCTTATCACTTCGTTTCGGTGATTGAACAGTCAACAAGTCGTCCCATTCCTGTAACCCGCCGACAGCGTTCGCATAGTTATCGATAAAGTGCGCCTGCCAAAACAGGATTTTATTACCACTGTAATCCAGACCATATGTATTTCCGGGTAACGGTGCATGTACAAAGGGCCAAATCGGTACCATCGGGACAGGATCGCAACCATGAAATACGCGATATATATTCTCTGTGCCAATATTTTGCGTTAGTGATCGGGCGAATCCTTCGCTACCAACTCGCGGGCATCCAAAAGTATATAAATAAGGTGTTGTCCCGGGGCGGTTTGCTTTCACCCAGTCTGCAACCAGAGTAGCGACTGCGCCACCCAGACTATGGCCGACACAATGCACATGTGCCGGGTCATTCTTATTAAAAAAATCGCTCAGGTTATCACCGAACGAAGTGAAGACTTTTTTAAATCCAGAATGAACCATTTTCCCATTAGAAAACCCAACGCCTGCATGCGCATCGGTGATCCAGTCAATGCCCTTGCTGGTACCCCTCACCGTAACCAGCGCATGGCCTTCAAATGGTGTGTTTTTGTTACCCATCGCGGCCATGCCAAAGCCAGATTCCACTTGCCATAACGTAAAGCCAGACTTACCCTGAAAGTTTATAGAATTCTTTAAGTCAAAATTATTGGTAATACTTGAATCAAAACTATCTTCCAGGTCATGCGTGTTTAAAATCTGATATATCTGCGCTGCAGAGTTTACAGCTTGGTGTGGTGTCAATATAGACATTACATATCCCCCGAATAAAAATCCATCTTTAAATAAGCTTTATTACCAGTTACATATGCCAACAACTGGTCCCTTAGTTCGCGTATCTTTTTTTGTTGGTTCTGCTAACAATTCACAACTCAATACAATAGGCTGTCCATTATCGAGCTCACCATTTTCATCGTAATTTAATTTTCCGTTTTTCCAACCTTGATATTCTTTGCCACCATGAATTAGATATATTTTTTGCGCAATCACAGGCGTGGATAATGATAATTTAGAAAAACTGTTTGAGTACATTGCATCGAAGTGAAAGCGGCCTTCTTTGTCTGTGCTAGTTTTATCAGAATATATTTTATTGCCCTTATTTGCCCACTCAGCAGTACGTACTACTTCCACTCCTTCGACAGGTTTACCATCAAGTGTAACAATCGCATTCACTTCTGAAAATAAACAGACTTTGGCAAAATCAAACAAACCCATAGCAGACCCCATACTGATAATTGTAAGAATGACGATACTCACGGATACGACTATTTTGTGATTATTTTTCATATTATATGCGTATCTGGCTTCAAGTAGTGTGTGAGATCAAGCAAATGATACCCAGTTGAGCACATAGTCGCAAAGTTAAAATGTGACGCACATCACATGTAGCTCGTGTTTACCTTTCCTGGCGTTGCTTGCTTGATTATAAATCACACAATTAGATATTTTTACTATCAAAATGATGTACTTGAAGCACTATTCGCCCAGGAAGAATTTTTCCACTTCCGGTTTTGCGATTAAGTCACTGCCTTTACCAGCGAGTGTCAGTACACCTGAGACCAGCACATAACCTGGGTTCGCGAACTCCTGTCCCTGCTTGGCATTTTGCTCAACCATAATAATGGTCTTGCTTTTGACTTTTACAGATCTTCCCGTTATTGGCGCCATGGCTTTGGTCGACCCCGAACCATAAAACGTCACCTTATTCTGATTGATTAATCTTTCCACGAGCTGCGCGCCACGTGCAGGCGTTGACTCATCATCATAATACTTAATCGCGATTTTGTATTTCTTACCTTTTACTGTAACGCCGCGCTTTTGCTGTTTTGCAGCGACGTGAATTACAACAGGTGGCATGATGTCACCTCACTATTTTAGTGGACGGTTTTCGGAAGGCAGGCCATGCTCTCTATGGAATTACCTCCTGACCTACAGCAATTCCTTTTGAGACCTTTTTTATCGACCGGTCAAAATTGGCACGATTTAATTTCGTCGCTTTCATACTGTGTAAAACAGACGTTTTTCCTCATAAGTTTAATACTACATCTCCTGTTTATGGACGACATATCAAATTAACTGATGAGCTATTTGGTAATATTGGGAGTATGTTATAGCTCTACTCGTCGCCACCTACTCTACCCTCATCGGCGATCACTCCACAGGATAGAGTTTCCGCTAATCGCGGCACATATCGTGCCACATTGCATGCGGCAGGCGATTCGGCACAGGAGAATCCAATGCCAAACAAAGATAAAACCACCCAATTCGTAACGCCCACATACAAAAAATTCAACTTTATCAAGTCACCAATACAGCGTCCATTGGGACTTGGCAAGATACAAAGTCCTATGTTGCATAAGTTGACACCTAAAACACCACAAATTGGCCCCAGCAAAGATGTAGATAGCAAAAAAGCCGCGCGCCAACCACTGATTTTATAGAGGCAACAAATGGTCAGCCACGTATTTTATCCGCTTTCAAACAGGATAATGTTATGAAACAATTTTTAACAAATGCATACAAAACGGAATCGGTCAGCCAATTAATGGATATTCGCCGTACCGAACTCAATGATCAACACTGGAATCGTGCAAAATCACAGCGTCGTGCAAAAAATGAAGGCGTATCGTTAAGTGATGAACACTGGGCAGTGTTAATTTATTTACGCCAACAATATCTGGATGCCGGTTTGCCCCGTCATGCCCGTTATCTGGCGACAACGCTGTTAAAAGACTTTGCCGGAAAAGGTGGCACCAAATACTTGCGCCACCTGTTTCCTGGCGGGCCAATTACGCAAGGGAGTCGTTTTGCCAATCTGCCCGCGCCTTCAGATTCAGCCGATGCATCGCATGGCAGCTGTTACTAGGCTCATAATTTAAATGACAATATATAAACGACACCAATCACTCCGGAGAAAACAGTATGAGTAAGGAAAACAAAAGCAACAAGGAAAACAAAAAACAGCCTTTATTAACGGCTAAAGAAAAGAAAGCAGCAAAACGGGATAAAAAATCCGGCGCAGAAAGCACCGGTTTATTCGCCAAACATACGTAGACGAAGTACTTATCTTCCCTGACAGCAATCCAGCTCAAGCTTGCTAAGGAGTATTTGCTGATTGATAAGATATAGTCAGTTCATCGAACACAGATTTTACGATTTCATTATGATTATGCATTAGCAGTACTGTAGGCATGATTGAGGTGGGTTTGCGAAAAAATAATGTCGCATGTTCTCCCGTGAAGACATAACCCTTTAAACGCCGACTCCATACCAATTGCCAGTCATCGTCTTTTTGCCGGTAATAGGTAATCCAGTCGCCACGGATTTCATACTCGGCTGTGAATGGTGTCAGTTTTTTTGCAGCTTTAACCATACGTGCCGCGACTTTTTTGCTGTTTTTCTTTCCGGAATTAATGTGACGTGTTTTAAGTTTCGCATCAAATGTTGGCAGGTAGTAAAATAATATTCCAACAAGTATAAAAAACAACAATGCCAATCCAATGTAATAAGATCGTTGACAGACGCCCGCGTAGAATAAATAAAAAACACACAATGCCGCACCAAGAATACTCACAACAAGGCCTGTTAATCTTAAGATAGAGCGGGTTTTTTTAAAGAAGAACATTTCCAGCCAACGTTTATTATATTTTATCCGTTGTTGCCATATAATTTTCTCACACTCGTTCTCGACCAGCTCAAGAAAGTCATTATCAATTGGCGTTGATATACTGAATTTATTTGTCATATAAACATACCATACCGGCAGTTATTGTTATTTATAAAACTGGTTTTTCTTATTCTAACAGCAGTTTCTCATAGCGTGACAAAATATGTAGAGGTTTTACGTCAAATCATGCCTATGATCGATATCTTTTACCACACCCGCATCTTGCACCGGTAGCAGCGTCAAGCTGTCCTGATGCGTGTTAATAATATCTCGCGCACCGATATCTTCGCTTAATGCCGATAGTTCATCGTAATAACGGTGACTAAAACCCACCGGGTGACCACGCTGACCCTCATAAACCGGCGCAACAATATCGGCACCGTGCTGCATTTCATCGGCGAGCAATGAAATGGTTTGTGTTTTGATATACGGCATATCGGCCAGTGCGACCAACCAGCCCGAGGCATTGTTGCTGGCATTCACGCCACAGGCAATACTGCTGCCAATGCCCTGCTCTGCCTCATAATTAACTACCACATTCAAGCCGAACGCGTCGAGTTGTGATGTGTGCGCGACCAAGGCCGGACTAATCACAACAAGCGAATCCGGTAACACACTCGCCAGCGTTTGTGCCGAGGAAAACAGCATGGGTATATTATTTATAACAGGGTGTAACAGTTTATTCGAACCAAAGCGTTGACTCTTGCCAGCCGCTAACAAGATACCGACCGGGCGATCACTCATACCAGACTGACAGTTTGTTTTTCAGACTGGCCTGGTGCATTGGATTGCGGCACATTACGTTGTTGAGTGATATGCGCCAGAATCGATACCGCAATTTCAGGTGGCGTATGACTGCCAATCGCCAGGCCAACCGGTGCATGCAGACGTTGTAACTGTGTAGCAGAGATGCCCATTTCTTTTAGACGTTGTCGGCGTGCATCACAATTCCGTTGTGAGCCGATTGCGCCGATGTAAAACGCCGGTGACAGCAAGGCATCGAGCAAGGCCATGTCATCCAGTTTTGGATCATGGGTTAAGGCCAACACAATGCTACGTGGTTGTTGAATATAGTGATGCACCGCATCATCCGGCATGAGCGTTGTTAACTCCGTGCCATCTACCTGCCAGGCTTTGTTGTATTCTTCACGCGGGTCACAGACGATGATGCGATAACCAAGCATTAATGCCATTTGCGAGACATATTGTGAAAGATGACCGGCACCGATCAGTAACATGCTCCATTGCGGACCGAAGATTTTGCGTACATATATATTAGTATACGTAAAGTCATGTTCCGCGCGAGCCGCTTCCAATGTTACCTGACCGGTTTGCAAATCCACGTGCCGCGCCACGATCTGCTGATGCGCAACAGCATCCAGTAATGGCTGTAACTGATCACGTGTATCGAGCTGCTCTATTAATAATTCCAGTCGTCCACCGCAGGGCAAGCCAAAGCGTGTTGCATCTGTACGGTTAACGCCGTAATTGATGCGTGTAAGTTGACTGTCACTGAGCTGCTGGTTAACAAAACGTTGCACAAGATCTTCTTCGACACAACCACCCGACACGGAACCACAACTCACAGCATCGCGCCGCATGACCATGAGTGACCCGACCGGACGTGGCGAGGAGCCCCAGGTTTTTAATACCGTGACCAGCGCAACAGTTTGCCCCTGCTGCAACCAGTCACATGCAGTTTGTATTACTTCCTGATCGGTGCCGTAATATTGCATCGCTTAGCCTGCGCGCAGGTTGGTATTTTTTAACGGGAACTGACGAACACGTTTGCCAGTCGCGGCGAAGATACCGTTTAATACCGCCGGTGCCGCAACCGCAATGGTCGGTTCGCCAATGCCGCCCCAGAAACCACCTGAAGGCATCACGATAACCTCCACTTTCGGCATATCTTTCATGAGCAAGGATGGGTAGTCATGAAAATTACTTTGTTCGACAGCGCCACCTTTAATGGTGCATTCGCCATACAACATGGCAGAAAGCCCGTACACAAACGATCCTTCCACCTGTGCTTCGATCTGCTGTGGATTCACCGCATAACCCGGATCAGTTGCCGCCACGATACGATGAATTTTGAGCTGGCCTTGATCATCCACCGACACGTCTGCACACGCCGCGACATAACTGGCAAAGGTTTTACACACCGACAAGCCGCGATATACACCCTTTGCGGTTAGCTTACCCCAGCCCGCTTTATCGGCCACGGCATTTAACACCGCCAGGGCCTTGGGATGTTTCGCCATCAGGCTTTGTCGAAACGCCAGCGGATCTTTACCTGCGGCATACGCCAGCTCATCGATAAACGACTCGATATAGATAGCGTTCTGGTTAATGTTGACGCCACGCCAGAACCCCGGCGGTACCGGCGGATTACGCATCGCATGGTCCACCAATAAATTGGGTACGCTGTAGCTAATCTCGTGATCGCCATCCGGCAGGGTCCCTTGAAACGTGATCATGTCAGCGCCACCGGCCATACTATTGGGCCTCACCGCGGCAAGAATCGATTGACCGGAAATGCGCATGTGCAAGCTGGTCAAATTACCTTTCGCATCCAGACCACCGGTCAGTTTGCATTTGGTGATCGGATGATAGCGCCCATGCGCCATGTCTTCTTCGCGTGTCCATAACAATTTAACGGGTGTGCCGGGTAACTGTTTGGCAACGGCCACGGCCCGTGTCACAAAATCCTGAATCGCACCGCGCCGACCAAAGCCACCGCCCAAATGTATTTTGTACACTTCACATTGGATAATCGGTAAACCGGCTGCTTGTGCGGCCGCTTCCAATGATGCCGTACCGTTTTGTGTGGGACACCACACTTCGCATTTATCTTTGCTCCACAGCGCCGTCGCATTCATCGGCTCCATGGTGGCATGGTTTTGATAAGGATAACGGTAGGTCGCTTCTACAACTTTTGCCGCACCCTTTAAGGCTTTTGCGACATCACCGTTCTGGTTACCCACAAACACCTTGTCATTGGAAGTCAGTCCTTCATCCAGCATGGTATCAATTGAAGCACTACTGACATTAACATTCGCGCCTTCATCCCACGTGATAGTCAAGGCATCAAGCGCCTTGTTGGCTTGCCACCAGGTATCAGCCACTACCGCCACCGCATCATCATCGACCGCCAACACATGGCGCACACCTGGCATGGTTTTTACCTTGCTATCGTCAAATGATTTTAATTTGCCACCAAACACCGGGCAGGCTTTGATACTGGCATTTAACATTCCGGGTAATGTCAGGTCGGCACCAAAAATTTGTTTACCGTTGAGTTTGTCATCGGTATCCAAACGTTGCACCGGTTTGCCAATCAGCTTCCAGTCTTTGGGGTCTTTTAATTCAACCTGCTCTGGGGGAAATAAATCGGCCGCGGCTTTGGCTACCTTGCCGTAGGTAGTGGTACGCTTACTCGGTGTATGCGTGATGATACTGTTAGCTGCTGTACATTCCGCGATCGGCACTTGCCATTCATTGGCTGCGGCTTCTATTAACATGTGACGTGCCACCGCACCGCCCTTGCGCACATATAAATGACTGCCGCGAATTCCCTGACTACCACCGGTTGAAAAACTTCGCCACACATTATCGCGGGCAATGTTTTTACCCGGCGTGGGATATTCTGTGGTGACTTTTGACCAGTCACATTCGAGTTCTTCTGCCACCATTTGTGCCAGGCCCGTCAAGGTACCCTGACCCATTTCGGAACGCGCGATGCGAATGATCACCGTGTCATCGGGTTGAATCACCACCCAGGCGTTGACTTCCGGTACTGGCGTGGCCGTTGCTTCCGCAAGATTGGTGGCGGCACTGCTGGCCGGTTTGGCCGCCGGAGTATTGTCACTACAAGCACTCAGATACAATCCCAGCGTTAAGCCGGCACCGGCTTTACCCGAGCTGATTAAAAATTCGCGACGTGAAACATTAACGATGTCTTTTTTCATTATGCCCTCCCGCGCTTGCTGATGTCGGCGGCGAGGTGTATACCGCGCCGGACACGATTGAACGTGCCACAACGACAAATATTGGTAATACTCGCATCAATATCGGCATCCGTGGGATTGGGGTTTTTGTTCAGCAAGGCCGCGGCACTCATGAGCATGCCCGACTGGCAATAACCGCACTGCGGCACATCGAGTTCTTTCCAGGCTTGCTGCAAGGGATGCTGGTTATCCGCCGACAAGGCTTCGATGGTGACAATATTCTGTGATGCGGTAAGGGATGATACGGGGGTAAGACAAGCACGCACGGCTTCACCATTAATATGCACGGTGCAGGAGCCACACACGCCAATTCCACAGCTGTACTTGGTGCCAGTGAGACCGAGTTGCTCACGCAACACCCACAGCAGCGGGGTATCACCATCAATATCAAGGGTATGCGTCTTACCATTCACCTTCAGTGTTAGCATGATGACTCCTCCTGAGCAAGTTGACGCAAATAGCCTATCACGATTATTTTAAAAATTGTGTGTGCTTAATGACAGTTTGTTGGGGAAATTCATAGAAATTATTAATATGTATTGTTTGTGTACAACAAAAATATTACGCAAGATCATTAGCACGTATTAATATAATATTGTTGCCTGTTTCTGTTAATTCGTATTCATTAGCTAGTGCATCAAATATTGATATGCATCACTTAACATACAGCGCCGGGTATGTTTACAATAATATTGTCACCACAGTTAAGGCGCAGTACCACCATTAATTTAACGCTGCATCCGGTATGTTTATTTTCAGGAGCCGCATACATGAGTATTCAAACAGATCTGCAATCCACCATTGAGGCGATGGTACAAAAAGGCAAAGGTATTCTGGCTGCCGACGAAAGTGCACCTACCATCGCCAAACGTTTCAAGGCAATCAACGTGGAATCCACCGAAGAGTTACGACGTTTCTGGCGTAGCACCCTTATCACCACGCCAAAACTGGGTGACTACATCAGTGGCATCATTCTGTTTGAAGAAACGCTCACACAAAAAGACGACCAGGGTCAGCTGCTACCAATAAGCGCCGAACAACAAGGTATCGTGCCGGGCATTAAGGTCGATAAAGGTACGATTCCGTTGGTAAACACCCGTGATGATCTGATCACCCAGGGTCTCGATGGTCTGGCGGATCGACTCGCGACGTATAAAGAACAAGGCGCGCGCTTTGCCAAGTGGCGTGAAGTTTATCCGATTAATGATCACACACCCTCACCATTAGGAATCAAGGCCAATGCCGAAGTGCTGGCGCGTTATGCCGCCATTTGTCAGTCAGTCGGCATCGTACCGATCGTAGAACCCGAAGTGCTGATAGATGGTAATCATTCAATCGAACGTTGCGCCGAAGTCATCGAAGCAGTACAACATGCCGTGTATCATGCCCTGCACCGTTATGGCGTGGTACTTGAACACACCATACTCAAGCCAAGCATGGTCACGCCCGGTAAAGACTACACAACCAGGGCCAGTCCGGAATCGGTCGCCGAACAAACGATCAAGGTATTACGACGCAGCGTACCCGCTGCCGTACCCAGTATTAATTTTCTGTCCGGCGGACAAACCGATGAAGAAGCCACCGCCAACCTCAACGCCATGAATGCGATGGCTACACAACCGTGGGAACTGTCATTCTCCTATGGCCGTGCCTTGCAACAACCCGCCCTGCACGCCTGGGCAGGTAAAGCAGAAAATGCGCAGGCCGCACAACAGGCACTGTTTAAACGCGCGAAACTAAACGGCGCCGCACGTTACGGCAAGTATGATGCGAAAATGGAGCGGGAATAGTTTTCACATCTTGCAAGACCGTGAATGCTATTTTTAGTATATATAACTTCATTGTCGTGATACTTTGTTTACGTCCTCGTGACTTTTGTGTGATAACTCCACAGTAATCTAACGCCTCCAAAAAAGTTAAATAATCAAGGAGGAATCTATGAAACCCATTACCCGGTCAGTACTGTTATTATTCGCACTCTTTACGAGCCTTATCAGCAGCCCCGCACTTTTGGCCGACGATGATCATGCAGCCAGACATGCCGGCACAATCGTTATTGCCAACCGTGCATCCGGCAGTATTTCATTAATCGACGTCAAAACCGATACCGTACGTAGCACGATTGCCTTACCATTGGCACAAAATCAGTCACAGCCCATGTATGTGACACATTCACGCAGTAGTGGTCGCGTATTTGTGGGTGACCGCGCCAACAACCGTGTCGTTGTTTTTGATGACAAAGATTTTTCAGTAGAAACCAGCGTACCTGCCGGCAATGGCGTATTTCATATGTGGTCTGATCCGACGGACAATCAGTTATGGGTGAATAATGATATTGATAATACCATTACTGTTATCGATCCGGTAACACTGGAAATTATTGCGACGGTCGGTCTACCTGCTGATCTGGTGGCACTGGGTGGCAAACCGCATGACGTGATTCTGGATACTGCCGGACGCAGTGCGTTTGTAACCATGGTCGGCTTTGCCGGTGCCAATGATTATGTCGTGAAATTCGATACTCAGGATTTTAAAGAAGTAGCACGTGCCGATGTGGGTAAAGATCCACATGTCTCGTTAACGCGGCGCAATAAATTATTATACGTACCCAGTCAAAATAATAATGCAGTCTATATCCTCAAACGACGTGATCTGTCAGTAGTCAAGATACTCAACGTGCCCGGCGCACACGGCGCGGGCATGACACGACGTGGCAAAACGTTTTATACCACGAACATCTCCGGTGGTGGCGTTGATGCTATTTACACAATTAACACAAAAGAAAACAAAGTTATCGGCCATCCTGTTAACACACCATTTCCGACACCGCACAATCTGGCATTAAACGCGCGTGGTAGCAAACTCTATGTCACGCATTCCGGTGCCACAGCAAACCAGGTATCGGTATTCAGTATCGACAAGAAAACACGGCTGCCCGAGTTATTAACCACTGTGACGGTTGAGCTCAATCCATTTGGCCTTGCGTTCGTGCGGTAAACAAATAACCAAACGGGGTGCTTACGCACCCCACCCTTTATGGACAGTCAACACAAGAAGGAACTTGATCATGAATATACGTATCCAGCACCAGGAAGAAATGCGTTTTGTCGCACATGTCGACAAACATCAGGTAATATGCGATCTCCCAATACCCCATGGTGGTACAGACCAGGGTATGTCACTACCACAACTATTCATCGCGGCAATTGGTAGTTGTATTGGTGTCTACGTAGTCGATTGTTGCGAAAACATCGGCATCGATCCAAACAATCTTACCCTGGATCTGGACTGGGTAATGGCAATGGACCCCAAACGCATCAAGCGAATCAACATCAAATTAGACTTGCCAGAACAACCCTTGAATGCTGATCAAACTGCGGAAATAGAAAAAGCCGTCAACGCCTGTATGTTGCATACCACACTAACCATACAGCCTGAGATTAATCTGGATATGAATTGCCGGGAAATGTTGACTGCCTGATTGCCGATTACGGCATAAACCGCATATTTTATTAAGATTTTATCCAGCCCAGATAATTCACCAATAAAGTATAAATGCCAATAAACGTCAAAAATACATATAGCGCAGATGCTATCTGCCTTGTTACTTTAATTGAATTAGATATTCATTTATTATCTGTATTACTTTGTATTCGGATCAAAAAAACCATTACTCAGTTCAAGAGGCGGATCCGATTCAGCATCCCATTTACATAGACTGAATATAGGACTACCATCAACTTGCTTTAAATTAGACTTCTGATTTAATTCGCATTTCACGACAAGTGGTTCGCCTCTTGATTCGCTATTTTCATTCTCTTCTCTTTTTATGCCAGACCAAAGTTCATAAGTTTTACCATTGTAACTGACCTCAATTTCTTGTCATACCACAAATTCCATTGGCAAAAACTTGGTTATAGTTCTTTCATACACCGCCGGCATTTTAAAATAGCCTTTATCGTCCGTGGTGGTTTCATCTGTGATATCTTTTTCCTTGTTTACAGTACGCACCAGTTTTGCATTTGCCACGGGTTTTCCATCCAATGTAATCACACCTGATATTTCAGAAAATAAACAGACTTTTCCGATGTCCGCAAATGCCATTTTTATGACCCCAATTGTTAATATTAATAATATTGTGTACCATTTTTTATAGTTTTTTATCATATTTTGAGTTGAAAATTTTGGTCTTGAAGCAGTTCATAATAATTCATTACTTGTATAAATATCGCTCATTAGTAATTAATCTTGCTAGTCGTGTTTAATGCACAAACTGTAAGTTTTCCTACGCCGACTGCCGATTTAATCAATTTTTCTTCGTTTGTTAATTCGCATACGACATCAAACGCAGCACCACCATATTCCCTGTTTTTACCCGGCTCGCGTTTACTGTTTAGCCAAAATTCCTTGTATTCCCCATCTATCTCGACCAAAAGCCGCTGAGAAATAACTACTTCAAGCGGCAGTAATCGCGCAACTGATGATTCATAAACAGCAGGAAAAGTAACCACGCCGTTTTCATCAGTTATACTTACATCCGATTTCTCTTTATTCCAATCCCATTCACGTCTGACTTTTGCATAGCTAACTGGTTTACCATTCATAAGTAAACGGGCTTTTACATTTGAAAAAACACATGTTCTTCCCAGCCAATATACGGTAACCAAACCAAGAGAAATTATTAAAATAATTATTATAGTTGGTGCGGGCGTCATGGTTAATTTCACGCAACCTCTCTTAAATAAACAAACAATTCTATCTGATTCTGTTGTGTCACTGTTATCTTCAAATGCGTAATATTTTCATTTTTTCAAAGTGTTTAACTTACACATTGTCACCATTAATGATCCATAATCTTCTATCAGAATGCGTTCATTTGCCAATTCACATACAACATCAAATCTAGCACCGCCGTATTCTGTATTTTCGCCAGACTTACGTTTTGAATTTGACCAGATCTTTTTTTCTTCTCCATCTCTAACAATATAGACGCCTTGCGCAATTACCAGCTCAATAGGCAAAAATCGAGATATTGAAAATTCAAATACAGCGGGGAAAGTAACAAAGCCCTGCTCGTCAGTTATACTTTCGTCTGATTTTTGACTGTTCCACTCCCATCTACGTATAACTTTAGTATGCAGAACAGGCTTGCCGTTTAGTATAAGTTGAGCTTTCACCGCAGAAAAGACGCAGGTTCGGCCAACCCAATAAATTGTGATTGCGCCAAGAGATACCACTAAAAACAGAACGATCGATTGAGTTGAAGGCATTATTATTCTCACGTCGAACTTATCCACAAACAAAAATCAATCGCAATATAAATCAGCTCGTCAGATAAGTTTATGATAGTTCAGGTTGGCCTTTTATATTAGAAATACAACAGAAAATTTAATAAATAATTCGAGATATAAATTATATATTTTGTATAGCTTTCTTCGCTTCTTCTGTTGTTTTTTCCATTATACGAGTCAATGCATGCCTCATAAGATCATGAGTCAACTCTTCTTCTTTTTCAGGCACTTTCCTGCCTAACACTTGCATAATCTTCTTCATCAAGAGTAACACCCAATTACTCATCGGCTTAAGTATTGGATCAACAAGACTCTTACGTAAAATATAGGCAATGGTATCAGCCAAGGTTAATGCATCGATAAGAACTGCTTGCAGCCCATGCAGCGCCGCTCCAAAGATTTTTTTCAAAACATATATCAGCGCAGAATTTATCCACTCCCATATTTTTGGACTGGACTCGCTTACAGGCATAGTTGATTGAAGCCATCTCTCTATCTTCGTCTCAATTGTATATGGTGGCTTAAATCGTTCAAATGCAGACCAACTCATTTCACCAACAGATTTAACATAAAGTCTTCTGTCATGCGCTGCTGCCGATATACTGTTTTCTTGTGTAAAAATATAATGTCCAAATCCCGGTAATGGTGGATGTAAATAAGGAAACAACGGTATCATTGGCACAGGGTCAGTTGGATGATATGCGCGAAATATATTGTCTTTCCCCAGTTTCTTGGTAAATTCCTGCGAAAAAAATCTTGTCGATGGTTTTGGCGCGCCAAATGTGTATACTTTTACATCTTTTCCGGATTTTGATTTAAGCCAGTCTGCAGCCAAGACAGCAACTGCTCCACCTAGGCTATGTCCAATGCAGTGAATTGAATCCACATGATTTTTATGTGCTTCATAGAATTTTGAAATTTCGGGCAGCATGCTCGTAAATATGTTATTGAAACCGAGATGCACGGGCAATCCAGTTTTTGACGCAGTCAAACCAATACGAAAATTACTAACCCAATCTGCATATAAATTTGCATTTGTTGACCCTCTGAAAATAACAAACATTTGCCTTTTATAGTTTTGGCCTCCAATGGCACATAATCCAAAACCATCGCGAGTATTAATCAATCGTGTACCAACTTCAGCAGTTAAATAAGCTTGACTATTTTGGCCTTTTGAGAACTCGGGTCTTTTCATAAATTCTTCAAGCGTGAATTTATTTTGTACAAAATATACTTCATTAGCTAACTGTGCGGCAATTTTTGGTTTTAGCTCTTTCATGATTTATTCCTTTAATTCAATTGAGTCCCAAACACATACTGTACCTAACAAACCATCTTCAACTTCAATACGTTCACGATCATTTGTCAGCTCACACCTAAAATTAACTGGCTTACCACCTAGTTCGCCATAGTTTTCTGTACTTCCTTTACCCATTGTCCAAATTACATACTCTTGCCCATTGTAAAAAACGCGTATTGTTTGACTCATTATAAATTGCGTTAGTTTGCTAACGGTGACCTTGTCTTTTACAATTGGTAACTTGAAATAGCCTTGCCCGTCCGTCATTGTAGTATCAGTTTCGCCTTTCTCGTCTTTCCAAGTAAGCGTTCTTAACACTTTGGCACCAGTAGCTGGTTCACCTTTAAATGTAATTTTCCCTTCGAAAGGTGAACTTATTACAACTTCCTTTTCAGGGTGGCTAAAAAAAGACATGGGAAACACCTCAGTAGTAATTAGAGCTAGCAGAAAACAAATAGGTAACAGGCGAATTCGTTTTTTATTTTTAATTATTATTGTCATATGTCACCAAATTATGACATGGGTCACATTCTAAAAAACAGGCAATAGCGCACACTTTTTGTTACTACATTATTTCTACCTAATATTATGGTTATTTATTAATCATATTGTATTTTTTGATTATAACTTCCTAGGTAAATAGCGGTTTCAGAATCGCATATGGGATGCTTAAATAATAACCAATAACAATTGTGATGATATAGGAGCCGAATCGTTTGGCTATGGCAGGTATATACAGTACAAACAAAACGATCAGAGTAATACCCCAAAGCAATATGTATACTTTCCAGCCTAATTCTGTACTCACACAAAATACAAAAAAGCTTACCGCTACCATTATGGCTGAAGGATAAGTATCTCTGAGTTTTAATATTTTTGTATCAGCAGATAAATTATTCATCGCTAGCTTCGCTCGTGCACTAAAAATAAATACGAGATACGCGAGCAAGAACAGGATTGCAAATTGGGTTATCGTAATAATAGTCTTATTTCCTGTTACTTTGTATTGATGTTAATACTATGAGTCTAATCACTTTTATCTTTTAATTCGCTCCATGTACATAATGTACCTAATTGGCCGTCGCCACCTTCTATCAACTTGAACTCATTAGTCAACTCGCATCTAAAACCGACCGGATGACCATCCAGTTCGCCATACATACCTTTATCCCATTTGGCTTTTGCCCATATTGAATATTCTTTTCCATCATACTGCACCATCATATCTTGTGATATAACGAATTCACCGAGTTTGCTAAGTTTAAGATTTTTTTTCACGGCTTCTAATTTGAAATGGCCGCTTGTGTCGGTAACGGTACTATCTGTTGTATTCTCAGTTTCAAACCATGTTAGAGTTCGTATAACCTTTGCACCTGAAACAGGTTTATTGTTCAAGGTAATCACCCCTTCGAAAGGTGAACTCAAGACTATTTCCTCTTCCGGATGGCTTAATAACGACATAGCAGTCCCCTCAACTGAATAGATAATGAATGTAGATGATAATAAAAAAATAAAAATGGACGTTATTGTTATACTTCTATACATCATGATGTCCTTGTATTTATGATGTCTCATGACATAGCCCGAATATACTAAATCTCACATAAAAATACGAAAAGATACCTCGCATTTCACAAAATCTATCCTGGCTAAATAGACTGCCTTTCGACTTGTGCTCATTTTTAACCATATAAAAGCTATCACCCATGCTTCCACACAATCAACATCGCCCCGGCAAAGATCAAGGCACCTCCCAATAATACTGTCCAGTCGAGGTGATTTTGCCGATATAGCAGCCAGGCAATGAGTGCGATAAACAGCGGATAGGTAATATCCAGCAAGGCGGCAATCGTGGCATTGGGACTTAATTGCATCGCGATGTATAACAGGCAAGCCGCCACCAGCGTGGTACACATCAACACCAGCAGTGACACCCTTACCTCGTTATCGGCCTGCCACAGTGTGATGATATTGGCGCCAATCTTCTGGTACATAAACGGCATGAGGAAAAAAATCGGTAATGCGGTCACAGCAAACAGGGTTAAGGGTGTGTACACATCCTTCGGCAAGGCATTCGATACTTTTACCACCATATTAAAATGCAACCCCCAAACGACAGCTGCACTGAGTGAAAACAACCACCACGGCCAGGTAAACATATCGTACTCCTTGAACTGTCAACAGCTTGTTAGAATGTCCAAATATAATATAAAACAGCGAGCAGAACCGAATAGAAAATTACAATTTGTATGATACTTTCGATTTTTTCATACTATTTATCACGTGATCGCAGCGGGGCAAATAAATACTCCAGCCCGTTGAGTTTGATTTCGTACAACACACCCAACATTTCACCCAGCTCGCCTTTGGGGAAACCCTGCTTGGCAAACCACACCACGTACGGCTCAGGTAAATCAATCAGCAATTGACCTTTGTATTTACCAAACGGCATGCGGTAACGCGCAAGCTTGAGGAGTTGTGCTTGTGGTGTATTTGTTGCCGTCTTATCGGATGAATCGTTCATTTATCATTAAAAAATTCATTATAATAAATACACATCATTCCAAGCCTTATAAACAAATTCAGTCGTACTCATTTTATTCTTGCCAACTCTTTTATTGTTGTGATTATCCTTGATACGCGCACCTGGCTTATTGTGTATATCAGAATTTCCAGATTTGGATTTTGCTTCTTAGCCATATTGTTGCAATTGCTTTTTCAGTTCCTTTTTCGCGATATCACGTTCCCGAGCGCGCCCGCCGCGAATAGCGTCAACCAACACAAGTAACTGGTAGAGCTCGTCATCATTTCTGGCGCAACTATCCCTCTGCTTGTATTGCGGCGAAACAGTTTTTCTTATACTACGTTCTGCAAGCTATAATTTGTATTAATCAAGCAATTCGGATTTGTTATCTTTTATCCACTGTTTGATATGGTTCAATAATTTCTCTGCATAAACGATACATTCATTGACTGCGCTATCCGGCACAATATCGCCAGTGTAATCAGCGGCATTGCGTTGTTTTCTCAGTGCATCCAGAACTATTACAGTTTTATTATCCAGATTAACCGTTTGTCTGAGTACCTGAATCATCGTCATATGATGTCCGGGTTTACTGGTGAGCGTCCTATATCCATTTGCCTGCAAGGCGGCATTCGATAGTTGCATAATCGCTTTATAAGCAGCATCAAATCTGTTTTCAGCACTTATTTGTTTAACATGCGAATCAGCTATATTCCGTTCTGCCGAGGTCAATAGACGACTGATAACACTGGCATCGGCTTCAATTTTCTCTAATGTTTTCCCAACTAAATTATCCAGGCTCATTTATGTCTCCCATCACATCCATTTGTGGTTTTGACAATATTTCCTTTATAAACGCCTGTTTTTTATTTTTCATTTGCGTCCATTCCTCTTTGCTGTATATTTTTGGATTAATTTGCCGCCCTAAGGTCTCCTGCACTTCGTAAAGATCTGACACGACTTCAGTGTATCCAACATCGCCAATTATCATCAAATCAATATCACTTCCTGAGGTTTCTTTACCGCTTGCAACAGATCCAAAAATAAATGCCCGGTTAATATGATCAGCATTATGTAAAAGCGCTGATTTGATGGCATCGACAATGCCAAATGTCTTCCTAACGATACCAATCAAATCATCATATATAGGGCATTCTGTGTTTGCGCTGTAATGATGCTGGTTACCCACTTTCGTCATGTTGATGATGCCCGCCGCTAACATACGATCGAGCTCACGTTTAATTGTCGCCACACCCATCCCCGTTGATCGTATGATTTCTTTGGTATAGAAACTTTTTTCCGGGTGTGAATACAACAGTCCCAGCACTTTTTGCTGCGTCTTCGTAAATAACGCGTCGGCTAACTTACCCATATCCCTGTCCATAGATAGTTCATATAATATGTACGATAGTTCATATTTAGTGAACTATCAACCCTATCTAACGCTAGTTAGCCATTATTTATCAAATTTTAATTATATATCAATAGGTTATCTGGATAAGGTCGTATCAAGCAGAAGCTACCACCGTATCTGCCGGTCATCATTCGTCACAATACTCGCGTAACAAATCATTCGTTTGTGCAAGATCAAAATTTTCCGGGTCAAAATCACCACCACTCCATTCAAGCAAGTCCTCATGGTCTGGATGTGATGGATCCGAAATCGCTTCCAAAAATTGTTCATAACCCGGTGGGCCACCTACATCCTCCATGGGGCAGGCACGTTCCCCAGCAAGACAAAGCGGTAATACTGCATCTGGTACAAAGGGTAATATTTTTTCCAGCACCACTTCATGCTCCCAACCATCACCAAAATCATATACATAGTTCAGCTTGTCATTGGCCTTTTTCAACACCTGATCCAAACGAAAGTCGAGTTCGTCTTTAATGTCCGAAGGAAATTCTTCATCAGGTACACCGTACCGAACTTTTCCATTTGAAAATTCATGCAAGTGTGAATCCGTCCAGCCCATCACTATCTGCAATGCAATATGCAAGTCTTCCAGCGTGTCGGTACTCAAAATCTGCAATTTGCGCCAAATAGGCGGCTGCATATATTTCAACGTAACGTTGAGTTGATAAATTGATCGTAATGCGCGTGCTGTCATTTGCTCTGCCTCCTCATTCTCCGCCAACAGGCCCTGTGTTCTGAGCCACTATATTTTATTTTTTATACCCCGCCTGCGCCCGGTGATCCGGGATCTCAAACAACGCCAGCCCATTACGATAGGCGATGTTCGCCGCAACATCGGCCGGCAGATCGACTAGCCAGTCACGGTATTCACTCATATACGTGCGAAACTTGTGCCAGTACGCGCTGCTGTAGGTCCCACTGCCAACCAACACCCGATCAGGGTATTTTAACATTAACGCTTTCCAGGCGGGGTCCAGTTTGCCACGTGGTGCAACACTGCGTCGGTGAGAAATCTCCACCCACAAGCGCGGGTAGTAGTCGAGCAGAGGTTCGATCTTTTCCGGTGGCACATCAATGCCTGCATGGGCCCAGAGTACACGCAGTGTTGGTTGCTGCGAAAATATATGTGTGATGGCGACCGCGTCAGAGCGGGTATGAAAAACCAGCCGATGTTTCGCGGCCAGCTCCAGCACGCGCTGTGCCACGGGGGTTTTCGCCTGGGCATCAAATAAGAAAACTTCGCCAATACCACGGTAAGGACGCTGCCGGATTTCGCTTTCAATAAAATCAAGCATCTGCTTGTTCTCGTACCAGGTATCACGGTCTGCCCGGCTAAACGCCGGCACTAACATCGGTATCACACGCACCGGATCTTTGGCAAATAAGCGCCAGGTGCCTTCGTTCGGTATGCTACTCACCAGTAACCACGGGACGTTCAATTCCTCCGCCGTATTCACGATGGCCTCGACCGGAATTCGTGACCAGGCCTCCTCGTTATAAAGTACCTGCGCATCAAAAATGGGTGGCGAATAGGTTGGCTTCCACAGGGCGAACATCAGCAGCGCAACCGGCAAACTCAGAAACACCAGCGCACGCCCCAAGCGCGTACGGTGAAAAAAATAGCCCAGCAGTCGCAGACCCAGAATAAAAGTGTGGACAATTCTCAAGCGTGAATGACCTCCACAAACAACTTGAGTATAGATGCGAATGGCTAGAGCGAAAAGGCAGGATCAGGGCACACCATTCTCTACGATGCGTAAAATCTGTGTGACAGCAACGAAGACCGGGGTTTAAAAGTTTACAGACGGTATCGCATCATCATGCCGATCTGCCTTGTCATTTTATTTTTTTTGTTCCTGCATTTTCATAATAATCTCGCCTGTTTTATTACCCTCGGACGTACCATCAGAATAATTTCTAATATAATCAAAAACATCTTTCTGACTAACCTTCACTATCTGCCCTGCATGAAGGTCGGGTATGTCATAGGGGTCATTTTTCAACAAACCTTCTATATCATTACCTTTCCATTTGCTCACCTCAACCCACATCCACTCATTGCGGCCATCAGGGGTAGGAAACGGCGCTTTTACCTGAATAAATTCTCCGGGTCTTAAACCTGCATTAAAAGCCTTACGCAAAGACGGCAGTTTGGCTTTTGCTGCTTTACTGGCAGCTATCAATGCCTCATTGTGTTTTATATAGGCTATCGAATCTTCTGCACCAAATAATGCTGACATCATTGCATCCAACCTGGCATGTCTATCCGGACCAGGATAACGATCAAATCTTATTTCAATCAGACGATTGTCGGGATCCCCATCTTCCCAGACACCTTGTATTAACGTTAGATGAGCAATGGCTTTGGCATTATCCTTGAGTGCCTTTAATTGAGGCTCACGCACAGCCGGGTGTTTGATTGCTTTTATATTCAAATCAAACATGCCGGGTTTATTAAATGACGCACCTTCTGCCATTGCTTGAGAAAAAAGATTTATGATATGACCAACATTGCGATTTGATGACCAGGGAAAATTATCGACTACCACATCGGGCAGACCAACTTTCGCCATACCCAGGGAAATTGCTCTTACAAACTCACCACTCTTATAGGCATGGATTGTCGTATGTGTCGATATATCTGGCACACCACCTTTCCATTTACCAAGCCGTTCATCATGCCATGCATCCGCAGTAAACACCTCACGGGTCATTTCATCCCAGAGTAAACCATCAGTCTCGCGAGCAAGGTCCTCCAGTAATTTCGTTGCTTCGCGCAAACCACTCCAAACATACTGTTTAGGGTGACTAAAATTAAGAATCAATGCCTGTGGTGATTTTTGTAACGCTAGCGCCTGCGCCCTGCTAAGCCCATGACCAAAATACTTCAATGAATCAAGATCTGGTGGCAGATAGTTCTTTAGAACATCTTTTTCCAGCTTTGCCTGGATAAGCATTTTCCCGGGTGATTCAGGTATTTTATCGACGAGCGTGTATTTCAACCCTTTCTTAGCAAGGTGTTTTTGCAGCACTTTTAGAGGATTTTTATTTGGTATTTTCAAAAAATAGAGAGCGTACTGAAAATGAATTGATTTGGACATGGGCGAACCGGCCGGAACCAGCGGTTGTCGAGGCGCCGCTGTTATTAATGATGGTAGCGAGCCGATAATGACCAGCGCGATAATAAATTGCTTAGGTTTTATAATATACATAACAGTTCCCAGTATAAAAATAATAAAAATGCAATGAATTGTGACAAACAAAAGCTATCGTCTAATTATCATTAAATCGATAGCATTAATTTCGTTCATCTTATTTAAATTTCACCAATACCAATCTGCTTTAGATAATGATATGTCGAATCATAGTACTCTGTTGGGCGCGTATGATCAGTGTCATCACCTTTCGGTATAAATAGCACCATTCCTTGTCGTGCGCGTGTAAGCAATACACGGTAAGCATTTTTCTGATAGGCCTGTCGTTCTAGCTTGTTTATACGTTGCCAGCGATTACCACGAAATGACCAGTGGTCCCATGCTTTTCCATTGAAGCGGAAATCCGCATCCCATGCCATACAAACCCAATCCAACTCTAACCCCTGCACGTCAAATTCTGTTGCCACATCCTCAAGATAATATGATGAACGTACATCGTCTTTCCCGTTCAAAAACCAATGTACGGGATCTGCCTTCACGCGCACATCAATTGCATAGGGTTTTAGCCGTTCGGCTTGTGATGACACTACCATGCCATAGCGTTCTGTGCCCCGGGCATGTTCACGCACCCATGATTTTGCTTTATCAAGATCACGTGTTAATACAATCGGGTAGTTTTCTTGAATGGTCTGTAAATTCTTCCTCGCGTCTTCTGCTTCGATATCAAGCAATTGTTTAACAAACAACGATACTTTTTCACTGCGAAAAGAGCGCACGGACGTATGTAAATGTAGTTCAGGGGTGAACGTCACTTTAGGGTTTTTCCTGGCACGCTCTACGATTTCACCGGCACCATATTCACTATCAAGCAGTCTGTCTGATAAGTATATTTTCCAATCTGGAAATGAATTTTCCACCGCATCAAACCACTCGCCTATACCTGCCTCGCCTGTATTGATTTCTTGGCCACCACCGACCAAGCAAACGATGGTCGCCCAATCAGGGTGTCGGTCCATACAGGAGATTAAAAACTCGGGTTCAGATTGATCAAAATTAGGCTGATTCTTTTTATCACGCATGAATTTTACAGTTTGGTGCTTTGTCCAGGCCCGTTGCGCTTCATCAAATAACGCGACATGCTCTACGGGTGGTTTTTGTTTATCAATTAATCCTTCATCTCGAAAATGATGCACATTTTGAATAAACGCTTTTACTTCACTCAACGCATCACCCTTACGTATAGTTCCACCAGCAGCTTTCTTCCTCGCGACCTTGTCGCGCGCCAAGGCTTCTTGAAGTATTTTTACTAACGGCCCATTACCCGATAGAAAGACACTATAAAGCTCATCATCGGGATTAATGTGTGTTGTAGCGATATTCAAACCAACTAAGGTTTTACCTGCACCTGGCACACCTGTAACAATGACTATCGATTTTTCAGATTTATCGCGAGACAGTTTAATGACCTCTGCGACTGAACTGGATGTGTGAGACAGATTGCTCGCCGCTGCATCACTGCGTGATATTTCGGCAACAGAGTGGCCATTATAAAGTGCTAAGGTGGCCTCAATAATAGTTGGCGTTGGCTTATAGCCACTGCCTTCCCATGTCACGCAATCAATCGACGGCTCTGTTTGAAGATCGAGGACTTGTTTAATGGCTGGGCCTAAATTCTCACTATTACAACGAATCGGTGAAAAAATGTGATCTGTAGGAAGGGACTGTATAGTTAGTGCAGTCGTCGGCGCGTTTGTGGCGACTAAAATCGGTGCCAAAACGGTATGATGACTGCCTTCATGAAAATTACGTAAATCAAGTGCATAATCCATTACTTGGTCAATATCCGCACTATCAAAAGTTGTTGCGCCAACTTTAAACTCGATAATAAAGATAACTGAATTGATGATGACTAATGCGTCTATACGGCGTCCCATTCGAGGTATAGAAAATTCGAAATATATTTTTCCGCTGTATGGTTGCAATACTTCCTTCAATAAGTTTGTCTGCTCTATCCATGCATCGCGTTGATTAAGCCCCAAATCAAAGGGATGCTCTTGAGTCATTTTCCAGTGCAGCTGATCTGGTTCTTGGTTACAGAACTCACCAATACCAGCAGAATAATATGCGCGTTTCATAGATAATTTAAAGAATATAATTGCTTTCTCGTTAATATAATTTGAATTGTTGGTAAAAATCGATCAAAAAAACAGTATATCTGCAGACCGCTTATCTTGAATAAGTATATAATTTTGAAATCAGATACTCTATAAACTATTTTTTTACCATTTAAAATTCTTAAATACATCAACTATGCCAGAATTTTCTCCCCAAGACTTTTCCCACATTGATTTTACCAGTCCATGCAAATATTCATCAGTATCATCAATCTCGCCTTCCTCATTGGTGCTCAATTTCCTGGTAAGCGTGCTAATCCGTGTAAATAATGCCTCTTCACGAAATGCTTTATCGCCAATTTTAAATCCGGCATCTTGTATTTTTTTTAATAGTCGTATTCGTAAAGCAGAATTTTCAACAGGCCCCATTTCCATGGTTAACTGAATTTTTCCACGCTTCTTTTGATATTGGAACCACCATACTACAGGTAGCCTTTCTGGCAAATACTTCCATCCTGATAATACAGGTTTTTGGTGTTTTGCCATTTCTTTTGGAAGAAACCACACACGATTTCTTGCTATTACCGTAAATACTGGATCGATTATTTCACTAACTGCATCCTGACAGGAATCTAATATTTTCGACGCGGCACCAAACTGTACTATCAACTCAATTGCATCTCTATGTTTACGGTATATTGATCTACACAAATTAACGAGTTCTTCATCTTGCATTGTTAGTCTCCTTAGAGTGCTAATATAGTGCTCCATAAATATTCTAATATCATCTGGTAACCTAGAAAAATACTGATCTGTTAATGTAATTAATAAATCAAGAACATGCGTATGGCTAAGAGCAATAAATCCAGCACCTTGACCTTCTTCAGATGGATCATCGCCTTCCAACGTTAGCAAAATTGGTATCACCTGAAATCCAGGATATTCTTTCTCGACAATGCCTTTATATTTAAGTAATTGACCTAAAGATTCTCGACTTTTTATTTTATTCTCAATAATCAGGCAAAATTTATTAGTATCACTTTTTACGAAAACGTCGATGTTCTTCCACTCCCTATACACCTCAAGATCTTCAAATCGCATAAGTTCAATCTGCGCAGGACTTAGAAAAATATCAACATCATCCTTTTCAAGGAGAAGCCTTGATATAAATCTTCTGACAAATTTATCGTCAAGGCCATGATTCTGTTTTGGATCTAGCAACCATCCTAAAACGTTACTATGCCTAATTTCTGTTTTTTCAGCACGAAGTACTTGAAAGAGATTAAACTGAGATAACCGTGCTGTTAGTTTTTCTAATTCAGCATTATCAACAAGAAACGCATCCAAAGCCTTTCTTGCTGTATCGTTATTCTCAGTTAATTCTGTCTCATCCATTATCTGTTCCATTATTAGCAGGTTATAACTTTATAATAAATACTCATACTTTCAGCCATATATTTATCATAAAGATGTAGAAAAACCTACACACTTGTCTGTTTATACGGCATCATTGGATGTAACCAGGCATTAATCTCACCTATACCGCGCAGATTTATATAATTCGTATGCGCGCTTACGGCACCAGCAGTATAGTAGTTGATAACGGTTACCCTCTACTTCATGCCTCGAGCAACTTATCCAGCCTCACCAATTTACTCATATAAAATCCAACACTCCATAGAGATAAACTTTTCTGCTCCACTGGCTTTAAAAATCTTTCAACATCAGAAGCCGCATCCTTCCAGTCAATCGAGGTAATCTTTTCGCCTAGAGCGCACACAAGCCATTCTCGATCTACATTCAAACCCTGCCCTTTCCATGGCCCAAATTGTATAAGCGCGTTTTTCAACAGTTCCAAATTCGGCACAATACCCTTCGAGATATACCAATTAAAATCATACCAATCTCGTCCCTTTAAATAGGGTCGGCATAATAACGCATGTATCTTTAATGCAAAGTTACTTGCCATGTCCTGATGACAGACTTCAAAGTCTGCTGGAAAATTGAGATATCGATACTCAAAACCCGATCCCGCTGGTGGGTTTGAGTCAATCTCTAATTTAATGGTTAATTTCTTTCCGCGTTGATTATTCATAAAACCCAAATTCAATTGGTTTGCAATCGAGTTGTCTTTAATCAACGCCGCTTTAACATTTCTATCCATATGTTTCTTATCCAGCGCCTCTGGCTCAATGCCAAACTCTTTACAAATTTCAGATAGTTGTTCTAAATAAGGTTGCCAGCTAAATGCAGGATCAGGCTCAAGCAAAATAAAATCCATATCCTCAGAGAAACGATTCAAGCCATGTAAAATGCGTAAACTCGTGCCTCCTTGAAAGGCCGCCACTTCAAAAAAACCTACCTGCCACAAAGCGAACAACATGATCTCTTGCACAATCTCTTTAAGTGCATTCTCTTCCTCAAGCGGTCCAGCCACTTTATATTCCGCCAATCGTTTTTGAATTAAATCAATCATAATCCCAATGACCTTTGCAGTTCTTCAATGAACATCTGTTCTCGCCTCCCTTTGTACACATCCAGTAAACGTGATAAATCCAACCAGGTCACTGCACGTAATTGCTGCTCATCAATACGCAACCCGCTTAACAAATAATCGAGTCCTTGCCATGGCAACTTGCGTAAATACACCAGATCCAATAGTGCCCGCAGCGGCTCAGCAATCAGCGCCACCTGATTCTGTAACTCATGTCGTTCAATCGCTTGTAGAAAATAACCACTACTCACGGTCAAGCGTCGAAACTCAAATTTTCCAAGCCGCTCATGAACGTAGCTCACGGTCTTACCCCTGGCGGTCACACTCAGCACAACGTGTACCGCCTCCGGGATCCAGCCATGAAAACTCAGCGCCGTTTCACCACTAACATAACTGCCCGGCATCATCTGCTGTGCTAACGCAAAGGGGTGCACCGGGTCATTGCGCAATTCATCCTTCAACACATAGATGCCCCGCTTCACTCTGACCAATTCGCCGGCCTTCAAGGCACGGTTCACCTGACCATAGCGCCGCTCATCGCTGCCGCCGATCAATCGGGCCAACTGCCGGTCATTTAAGACATAATTGGCCTGCCCCTGCTCAATGATCTGTTTGGTTAATGGTGTCACTATTAGTTCCTACGGCAATAATTAGACTTACAGACATTACTATACATAATATTCCAGATACTTCCACTATTTCGTAAGTATTTCGCTAATTATTTTTAATAATACTTACAGTAGTTACTCTACTGTTATTGACTTATAGTTAAATCTGATCAAAAATTCACTTTATTACCAGTAGCTACTCTACTACTAAGTGATATCTAGCCCAATACTATATATAAGTGAAATATAACGCGAGATATGAATAGAAAAGTCAAAAAAACCAAACTCGGTGAACTAGCGGAGATCCGCTCAGGCCATGCATTTCGCGGCAAGGTAGAAAACACACCTTCTGCATGGGATTATTACGTCCTACAGCTCAAGGATGTGCAGAAGGATTGCTACATCAATCTTCACGAGGCCGCCCGGGTAAATATGACCAAAGAAAAACCACCCCAGCCCCTCCAACCTGGCGAGATTCTGTTGCGTGCCCGTGGTGGCTATTACTACAGCGGCCTGTTTACTGGGGAGTTGACCAATGTCATCGCCGCCGGTCAATTTTTCGTGTTGACGCCTGAAACCAAGAAGATCGAACCGGCCTACTTGTGCTGGTACCTCAACCAACCCACTAGCCAGCAATATTTTGAGCGCAACGACACCGGTACCAATATCCCCATGATAAACAAAACCACCATTAGTGATCTGCCGGTACCCCTGCCTTCATTGGCGACCCAACATAAAATTGCCACTATTCACCAGGGCTGGTTAAAGGAAAAGGCACTCACCGAACAGTTACTCCATAACCGTGAACAAATGGCTCGCGGCTTATGCCAGGCCTTTATTGATCAGGATTAACCAGGATTTTAGAAAACGAGACGCATCATGAAAACAAAAGCTGAACAAGACCCAAACTTAGATCTTATGGATTTAACCCAACAAGACGCGATGAAACAGGCGGTCATCAATAAGGCCGTCTGGCGTGCCTGTGATACCTTCCGCGGCACCATTGATGCCAGCATTTACAAAGACTACGTACTCACCATGTTATTTGTAAAATACTTAAGCGACGTCTGGCAAGACCACTACGAGAACTATCAAAAAGAACATGGTGATCACCCCGAACTCATCGAAGAGTTGTTGAAAAATGAGCGGTTCGTACTACCTGAAAAAGCCAACTTTAAATACCTCTACAAGCATCGATTTGAAGCAGGCAATGGTGAACGTATCGACAAAGCCTTGCATGCCATTGAAGAAAACAATTTAGCCAAACTGCGCGATGTGTTCCAGGACATCAGCTTTAATGCCAACAAACTCGGTGAGGAGTCACAAAAGAACGACTTGCTCCGCCATCTGTTAGAAGACTTCAACAAAGAAGAACTCGACCTTCGTCCTTCAAAAGTCAAAAAACTGGACATTATCGGTAACGCCTACGAGTTCCTAATCAAGAGTTTTGCCTCGGGCGCCGGTAAAAGTGCTGGTGAATTCTATACTCCCCCGGAAGTCTCAGAACTGATTGCTGAACTGGTTGCACCCCGAGAAAGTGATGAAATTTGTGACCCCACCTGCGGCTCAGCTTCCTTGTTGTTAAAGTGTGGCCAGCAGATCAAACGCAAATTTAACGGCTCAAAAAAATACGCCCTCTACGGCCAGGAGGCGATCGGCTCTACCTGGGCACTGGCCAAAATGAACATGTTCCTGCATGGCGAAGACAACCACCGCATTGAATGGGGCGATAGCATTCGCAACCCCAAACTGTTGGATGGTGAAGACAACCTAAAACACTTCGATGTGGTGGTCGCCAATCCGCCCTTCTCGTTAGAGAAATGGGGCCATGACAGTGCCGAGGCCGATCGCTTTGGCCGCTTCCGCCGTGGTCTCCCACCCAAGACCAAGGGCGACTATGCCTTTATCCTGCATATGATTGAGGTGTTAAAACCAGCGGTCAAAAACAAACCCGGTGGTCGCATGGGCGTGGTCGTCCCACATGGCGTGTTATTCCGTGGTTCCAGCGAAGGCAAGATTCGCAAACAATTGATTGAAGAAAACCTGCTCGATGCCGTCATCGGCCTGCCGGAAAAACTCTTTTACGGCACCGGCATCCCGGCAGCGATTCTCATCTTCAAAAAGAAAAAGTCCGATGACAAAGTGTTGTTCATCGACGCCAGCCGCGAATTCACCTCAGGTAAAAACCAAAACACATTGTCACTGGACAATATCGCCAAGATCGTCAGCACCTATGAAAAACGGGAAGCTAAGGTAGATAAGTACTCCTATCTAGCCACCCAAGAAGAAATCGCCGAAAACGACTACAACCTCAACATCCCCCGCTATGTGGATACTTTTGAGGAAGAAGAAGAGATTGACCTGGTTGCCGTACGTAAAGAGCGTATGGAGCTAAAGAAACAGCTCGCCGAACTGGAAAAGCAGATGGATGTGTATCTGAAGGAGTTGGGTTATGATTCCTGATGGTTGGTCAGTTCAAACTATTGATGATATTGCAAAAGTATCATCTGGCGGCACACCCAGCAGAAATAACCCTTCGTATTGGGGAGGTGATGTACCCTGGGTTACAACCACAGAAGTACAAAATTGTGAAATTCATGAATCTGATGTTCGCGAATATATTTCTGAAAAAGGATTAAATAATTCTTCCGCTAAGATTTTTCCCAAAAATACGATCCTTCTGGCATTGATCGGACAAGGTAAAACACGTGGACAAGTTGCCCTGTTAAGATTTCCTGCAACAACCAACCAAAACTGTGCCGGGATCATTCTAAATAAAGGAAATGATCCAGATTTTTACTTTAACTACTTACTCAGCAAATATGAAGTGATCAGAAGGTTAAGCAACAATGCTGGTCAAAGCAACTTAAGTGGTAAATTAGTCAAGTCGATTAAAGTACCAGTACCACCAACTAAAGAACAAACCAAAATCGCCAACATCCTCACCACCTGGGACAAGGCGATTGAAACCGTCGAAAACCTCATCGAAAACAGCCGCGCACAGAAAAAAGCCCTGATGCAGCAGATTTTTAAAGAAGATAGCAAATGGAATAATTTCAATCTTGGCGATGTCTGCACATTTCAACGAGGTAAAGAGTTATCCAAAGAGAAAGTGGCTCCAGAAGGGAAATTTATGTGTGTTCTATATGGTGAGCTTTATACCGTCTACGAAGAAATTATCCATGTTATTAAAAGCCGAACCAATTATGACGAAGGAGTTTTATCCGAATCGGGTGACGTACTAATTCCTTCATCTACTACTACATCCGGAATCGATCTAGCCAATGCAACGTCTATCAAGGAAGACAACGTAAAACTGGGCGGCGATATCATTATTCTACGCACAAAGAAAAATACCGTTGACCCCGACTTTCTTGCATACTACTTAACACATCATAAAAAGCATGAAATTGCACGCCTCACACAAGGAATTACAATTATTCATCTTTATGGGAAAGACCTGAAATTTTTAAAGATCTCATTACCATCACTTACGCATCAGAGAAATGTCGCAGAATTATTAATCAATTTAGACAACCAGAGGTTAGCTCTTCAGCATCAACTAGGAAAATTTAAGGAAGAGAAAAAAGCCATCATGCAACAACTTCTCACTGGAAAACGCCGAGTTTCATTGCTCAAAGGTGCCAACTAATGTCTCTATCTGACATGTTCCAGTCATTTCTATCTAATCTCGCACTAGATAATGCAGAGCAGATTAGCCTGCGTTATGGTGAGCTGACGGCATGTCTGAATAAGAAATTTAGAGATACTGAATCAAAAGTAGCTAACACATTGCAAGTTGGCTCCTACGGCCGCAAGACTGCCATCAAGGGTATTTCTGATTTAGATATGATTTACATCATGCCAAAATCCGAATGGCAGAATTACAAAGATAATAAACAGCTCAAATTGTTACAGGATGTAAAAGCAGCCATTGATGCTAGATATCCGAAAACGAAGACACGTGTTGACAGGCAAGTCGTAGTCGTTACATACCATAACTTCGAATTTGAAGTTTTATCAGTATTTGAACAAGATGATGGCAGCTTCATGTACCCTGACACCTATAATGGTGGAAGCTGGCCAACCACAAAACCACGCGAGGAAATGAAAGCCCTCTCCGATTTAGATGCCGCCAAGAATAATAATCTCAAGCGCCTGTGTAAAATGGCTCGCGCCTGGAAAAACAAACATGGTGTCGGGATGGGTGGTTTGCTTATCGATACACTAGCCTACAACTTCTTAAAGTCTACCAGCGAATATGATGATAAAAGTTATGTTTATTATGATTTTATGTGCCGGGACTTCTTAAAATATCTCTCTGAACTACCTGATCAGGAATATTATGCTGCCCCAGGAAGCGGTCAGCGGGTGAAAGTAAAGAAGAAATTCCAAAGAAAGGCTAAAAAAGCCTATAACCTATGTCTTAAGGCGATTGAGGCTGACAGCGAAAATTCATCATACGACAAATGGAAAAAAGTATTTGGTCGCCCCTTCCCATCCAAACCACAGGTTACGAAAGAAGAAGCAAGTGCCTGGGATAATACTGAGCAATTTATTGAAGATAAGTATCCAGTCGATATCCGCTACAACTTGACGATTGATTGTGAAATTTCTCAACATGGTTTCAGAGAGCATTTTCTGGCTGAAATGTTAAGAAAGAGAATCCCGCTATTAGCGCAAAAAAAACTTCTCTTCAGCATTACGAATATTGATGTGCCAAAGCCATACCAAATTGAGTGGAAAGTATTAAACAGGGGTAGCGAAGCCAAACGGCGTAATTGTATTCGCGGACAAATTGTCCCTGACGAGGGATACCAGCGAAAGAAAGAATCTACAAATTTTATGGGTAACCACGTAGTAGATTGTTATGCGATAAAGAATGGAGTGGTTGTGGCTAAGGACCGAATTAATGTACCAATTCAGGAAAATGCATCATGAATAAAAATGACCTTTTGAAACACATTGCGGAGACCGGATACAACGTAGGCTTCGGTGCCAAAAAGCACTTTGCAACATACGATATAGTAGACAAACTACCTGGTTTAATTAGTTTTGTATCAATGGCCATTGGTATTTACGCACTTTTCATTGATGCGCTCTCAACAAAGACCATGTCTGCTTCACTTATTATATTGGGTATTATCGGTTTATATATAACTTTTTATGGCGCCAAAAAAAGTGATTACGCCAATGCTGGCACGCGATTAACCCAATTATTTAACGAGTTAAAACGACTTTACGCAGATGCAAAAAGCGAACCTGATAAATCTATTCCAGAACTTCAAGACCGTCTGATTGGGATAGAAGAAGAATACTATAAAAGTTGTATTTCTAAGCAAATACTATTTAGTGATTGGTATGCACATTATAAATTTTTCTGGCAACACCAGATCGAATGGATTAATGAACAGAACTCTTTTAAATTTTTTAGAGACAAGATTCCACTTACTTTTATTTTTACTGTAGTAGTAATTATGACTATTTCTGGAGTTTGTATCTATACGACATATTTTTAGTGGCAATGAAATGAAGCATAATACACCAAAGACACAGGAAGAATACAGCGCAAAAATTCCAGCGCTACAAGTACTCATGACGATGGGTTATGAATACCTTGCGCCTGCACAGTGCCTGGAAAAACGCGGCAGTGAGCGCGAGATCCTGTTGCGTGAGGTATTAATCCAACACCTGCAGCAACATCGTTTTACCTTACGTGGCAGGGAGCATGCCCTCTCCCCGAATGCCATTGAACAGGTGGTGCGCGACATTACCACCCCGGCCATGAATGAAGGTCTGCTCACGGCCAATGAGAAAATCTATAACCAGCTGATGCTGGGCATTACCGTCACCGAATTTATTGACGGTAAAAAAGAGAGTATCACCGTCCCACTGATTAATTGGCAGAAAGTGGATAAGAACACCTTCCAGGTCACGGAAGAATTCAGCGTGTTGAATACGGCAGGCACGTTTCCCCGTCGGCCGGATATTGTCTGTTTTGTCAATGGTATCCCGCTGGTAATAATCGAGGCCAAGCGCCCGGATAGTCATAACCCGAATAAAGACATGCTCAAAGAAGGCATCTCGCAACAGATCCGCAACCAGGGTATGAATGAGATCCCGTATCTGTTTGCCTACTCCCAATTGTTGATGTCGATTAATGGGATTGATGGCCGTTATGCCACCACCAAGACCGACGCCAAGTTCTGGACCAGCTGGAAAGAAGAGTACTTTGAAACCGAGTTTGTCGATAACATCAAAAACCAGCCGCTCACTGAAGCGCAAAAGGCATTGCTATTCATTGATCGCGATAAAGCCACACGTCGCTATTTTGAGAATTTATGGTCGGAGCATGTTCTACCCACAGAACAGGACACCCAATTGATTTGTTTGCTGCTCCCCGAGCGTCTGCTGGAATTTATTCGCTATTATATTTTATTCGATAAAAAAGTCGGTAAGATTGCTGCGCGTTATTCGCAGGCCTTTGGTATTAAACGGCTGATTGATCAAATTAAGAATGTGACGCCTGCCGGACATCGTCAGGGTGGTGTGCTTTGGCATACCACCGGCTCGGGTAAATCTTTTACCATGGTGTTTCTCACCAAGGCCTTGTTGTTGCACGAAGAATTAAAACAATGTCGTGTCATTGTGGTCACTGATCGGATTGATCTGGAAAAACAACTCGCGCGTACTTTCCTAACCGGCGGCGCTTTTGGCTCGGCCATTGCCACCAAGAAAGAAGGTGAAAAGGCTAAAGTCAGCACCGGGCGTGATTTGGCCAAACGTATTGGCCATGGCGAGGACCGCATTATCTTTACGATTATTAATAAGTTTGCCTCGGCCTCCAAACTCAAAGAATGTTACAACTCCAGCGCCAATATGATTGTACTGGTGGATGAAGGACACCGTAGCCACGGCAAAGAAAACCATGAACGCATGCGTAAGGCCCTGCCCAATGCCGCTTACATTGCCTTTACTGGCACACCGTTATTAAAAGACGAAAAGACCGTTAATAAATTTGGCCCCATTGTGCATGCCTACACCATGAAGCAGGCGGTGGCCGATGGCACTGTCACGCCCCTGCTCTATGAAGAACGCCAACCGGAATTGATCGTCAATGAAAAAGCCATTGATAACTGGTTTGAGATGATCACCGCCTCGTTAGGTGAAAAACAAAAGGTTGACCTGAAAAAGAAATTCGCGCAAAAAGGCGTCGTCTATGGTTCGGATAACCGGATTGAACTGATTGCCTGGGACATTGCCACGCATTTTGTCAGTAACTTCAAGGCACTTGATCTGGGCTTAAAAGGTCAGGTTGCCACAGACAGCAAGATTTCCGCTATTCGTTACAAGAAACATCTGGATGCGACCGGCCTGGTCCGATCCGCCGTGATCATTTCCTCACCAGATACACGTGAGGGACATGAAAGTGTTGATGAAAAACAGTTACCCGAGGTGCTGCAATGGTGGGAGGACAATGTCGGCAATAAGGATGAAGCGGTTTATACCCAGGAGGTGTTGGAAGATTTTTCCACCGAGGGCCCGCCGGATTTGCTGATTGTGGTGGATAAACTACTGACCGGTTTTGATGAACCCCGCAATGCGGTGCTCTATATCGACAAGCCCTTAAAGGAACATAATTTGATTCAGGCCATTGCCCGGGTTAATCGCCTACACGAGGCCAAAAAGTACGGTCTGCTGATTGATTACCGTGGCATTCTGCCGGCATTGGATACAGCCATCAAAGATTATCAAGACCTCGCTAAGAAAACCCAGGGGGGTTATGCGATTGATGATATCGAAGGTTTGTACAACGAAATGAGCACGGAGTACAAACGCTTACCTCGTTTACATAAAGCGCTTTGGGATATCTTTAAATATGTCTATAACAAGGGTGACCGGGAACAATACCGCCAACTGTTGTTACCCAAATGGCAGGACGATGCTGATGGTCACAGTTATGATGCCAACCAGATGTTGCGTGAAGATTTTTATAATGCCCTCACTGAATTTGGCGTGTGCCTGAAAACTGCACTGTCCTCCAGCAGTTTCTTTGCCGATAGCAGTTTTAGTGAAAAAGATATCGCGCAATACAAAAAAGACCTGGCCTTTTTTGAAGAGATCCGCCGTAACGCCAAAATCGACGCCGAGGAAACAGTGGATTACAGCGTCTACGATAAGCAACTACGCACCCTGGTCGATAAACAAATCATTGGCCAGGAAATTAAAGAATCCGAAGGGGTTTACATTGTTGGCGAACTGGGTAAGGAAGATGACATCAATAACTGGTCGGAAGAAAAGACCCGCAACGAGTCGGATATTATTAAGACTCGGGTGAAAAAAAGCATCGAGCAAGAACTGGGCGATGACCCGTATGCGCAAAAGGTACTGTCTGAATTACTAAAAGACATCATTAAAGAAGCCGAAGCCCTTTTCGATCATCCAGTCAAGCAATATGCCTTATTTAAGGCCTTTGAAGAAAAGATAGATAATCGTGATATAGAGGGTATTCCATCTGCATTGAATGGAAATCGTTATGCTAAGGCCTACTACGGTATCTTCCGTCTTGCCCTTGGTGATGAACGCTTCAACGCAATGTCAGACGATGAGATGCAACAATTCGCCACTGAGGCCTTAGCGATTGATAAAATCGTAACTCAAGCCGTGGCCGAGTACTCACTGAACCCGGTGAATATTGAGGCAGAAATTCGCAAACAACTTCTACCACAGTTATTCAAACTCACTGGTATGGACAAGGCCAAGGATATCATCGAAGAAGTGATTCGCATCACCCGCTTAGGTGTGGCCAATGAGTAAATTTCTCATTTCAGATAACATTCCCTACATTAAACAAACCTTGCAATATGGCGACATGGCTATCCCCTATCGCGTATTTTTTGTTCCCAGAACTAAACAGATGATTAAAATTGACGTATTGCCGAATGGTACCATTCATGCGCTTGCGCCTGAGAAGACTGATTTAAAACAAATTAAGGCAGCTGTAACTAAAAGAGGCCGATGGATTCACAACCACGTTCGAAAAATAAAAGTTCAATATGCACATGTACTACCACGAGAATACGTTAGCGGGGAAAGTCACTATTATCTGGGTCGACGTTATGTATTGAAAGTTATCAAAGTAAAAAACATCGAACCACATGTAAAACTATTTCGCGGACTACTCCAGGTGCGTACCCGGTCACGCAATCCACAAATCATAAAGGCGCTATTAAATGATTGGTATCGGGAACATGCTGAACAAGTATTTTCCCGCCGACTCGGAGAAATTACACAAAATATTAATTGGCTTAAATCAACACCGCCATTGAAAATGCGCGCCATGAAAAAACAATGGGGCAGCTGCTCGCCGAACGGCACCCAGACCCTAAATCCACTTTTGGTAAAGGCACCCAGAGAATGTGTAGATTATGTAATCCTACATGAAATTTGTCATATCAAAGAACACAATCACAGCCAAAGATATTACAGGTTATTAAAGAGACTATTATCTAATTGGGAAGAAACAAAATCGAAGCTGGACAATATGTCAGAGTTATTACTGATCGAGTAAAAATTAATTTGCTATTTCAAGCCAACCCCTGACTCCCGGGCATCCATCCACGTCACCCCGCCCCGCTTTACCCATCACGGTTCTATCTCTGCCCCAACCCCCTGTATTAGCCGACGCGCATATATGGTACATATATATAGTATAAGGCGACCTCCAAGTTACCATATTCGGGTAATGGGCCAAAGGGTTTGTACAGCTTTTGTAGTGTTCAGATTGCGCAAAAAATCCGCACCGGCGTACGGCCCACAAATACACGGTTACCGGGGGAACGATTTGTCGCGGGACCACTCTTATGTGCACAGGCCGCAATGGCCAGTCCAACAGGAGGATGACAACATGATGAGATTACAGAATAAGATATTGACCCCCGCGCTCTTGGCCACGGCGATTCTCGGTGGCATGGCGCTATCAAGCCCTGCGCTAGCGGCGAAGGAGATGCACAGCGGTAGTAGCAGCATGCACCACGGCGGCGGTCACTGGAAAAGCACCCTAACCGATGAACAACGTACGCAAATGCGTGCCTTAAAACTGACCTATAAAAAACAGGTTATCCCCATAAAAGCGAAACTAAAAGAAGCCAAGGTGGAGCTGGCCTTGTTGCTCGGCACCGATAACCCGAGCCAAAGTGCGCTGGATAAAAAAATCAGCGCCATCGTGAAATTAAAAGAACAAAAGCTGCAAGCCAAAGCCAAGCACAAGGTGGCGGTACGTAAAGTCCTCACCCCCGAGCAACGCGTGATGTTTGATTTGGGCTTGCTGAAAAAAGCCTATAAAGGCAAAAAGTCAGGCGGTGGTGGCTACCACAACTATCACCACTAGTTTTTTAATGTGAGATAAAGCGTGCAAGTAGCTTGATGAAGTACCAAGGCCGGGGAAACCCGGCCTTTTGTTATGGACTGATGTAAGTTTGATACGACAATTTATATTAAATGCTATTAAAATATTTCGACTTTAGTACACACCCGATACATCTTCTTCACCATTTACTTCAGGCTTGCATGGCATTTTGCGCGTGTACACTATTTTTTTTGCGTGCAGCCATTGATACGAGCGTGCCTCGCAGACGAAGTATCCCATGTTGCGTATTTTTTGGTCGTAATGCATTTCGACCAAATAAGGTAAAATAAACGCCCCAACAACACAACCAATCATTGAATAAAAAAATATCTTACCAAACTTGTTTGCAGCACTATCTTTTACAAACCAGGCTATAAGTGGAATTAGTGAAATAAGCAAAAACAGTAACCCGCCCCCCGGCAGGTAATACATACCTTTATCCAATATAATGTATTCTGAACGTGCATTTATATCAGAAATCATATGCTTAAATTCCATAACAGGAAAAACTAACATGACCAAACCGATAATAAAAAACACAATTAACAGACCGGCCAGTTGAAGTTTTGTCAATTTTTTTGGTTCTGTTATCTTCATAGATGCGGAACTTTCATGTCACGAAATATGTTTCTTAAGGTATGGATTATAATTTGCTGCACTCTTTCAACGGCATAATCTATTACTGACTCAGCTGCATCACTGGCAAGTTGCTGACCAGTTTTTATCAGTGCAGCTTTTTTCTCAGCAATGATTCCGTCAATACCCTTTTCAGATATTTCATCCAACGCGGCAATAATTTTATCTGTGATATGGTAATCTTCGTCGAGTTTCGTAAGCAACATTGAAACTGCAACACCTACCAAAATGGCGACGACAAGTGGACCTATAGCCACCATGGCTCCACCAGCTGCGGCAAATGCCGCAACCGAACTGGCTGTCAGCGTTGTGCCTACAGCGGAAACACCTGCCGCCGCTGCAATAGAAGCACCCGTTGCAATACCAACTTTCACTACATCAGTAGCAAGAGAACCAATAAGTTGATTTAATGTTGCCTCGTCACGCAAAAAGAAATCTATCACTCGATAAGTGGTTAACAAAACGATTGTTAAAATACCACCACTTTTAGCAGCATTAATCCCGCCGTATTTACCCAACCCCATTTTCACCACTTTTGCATTATTCAGTCCATAACGACTTGCATTAAGTATTTTTCTTAAGCCAGGGTACCCTTTTAATATGATATGTGGTTTGCCGCCATAAAACTTAATGTACGCGCGCGAACCTGCATATCCCAAATCGCCCATTAATTTACCCAGCAAAAATGTATCTTGCCCGTAACTATAGTAATTAGCTGACGTATCGATTTTACTTCGAATAGTTGCCCATTTATCTTTTTGCAATGATGACTTCGCGCTTTTATTGATAATGTAATCCATCTCATCTAGTGAAATCATATAGACTTCATGTGTATTATTGTTAATCTGTTTTTTTAAATACTCTTTTTCTGTTGCGGGAATCATAATTACCTCCTCCTTAAGTAATGAATATTTATTCTTTTAATTTAATGCGTAACTTGCCTTCTTTAATATCGAGGGTTTCCACGCCATCGCGCATGGTTTGCCAAAAGCCGCCGGCGGTGCCGAATTCTTGAAACAAGTCCTTATTTTTCATGTTGTCGAGCCAGGCATTGGGTAACGGCACGCCCCACACGCTGATGCCTTTTAAGATGGCGCGCGGTTTACCTTTTATCATGCCCAGTTCCATGCCGGCGGTAACCTTGACGGTTTTGCCACCGAGGATGGGAAAATCGGGATCAAGATGAATGAGTAACTTGGCACTGGCGAGGTTATCGGACAAATCGATCACCAGTTGTTGGGCAAGATCGGTATTGTTGGCGAGCAAGGCATTGAGTTCTTTTTCGGTAAAGTTGATTTCGCGGCTGGCGCCGACTTCGCTGTAGGGTTGCGGTGACATGTCGTGATCACGGTTGCCTGGTGTCGTCTGGTTACTCTTATGGCTACCTTGGCCTTTCAAGTAGTCGATTTTTTTGTCGAGTACTTGTTGCTCTTGTTGATTTAAGGTGACAGGCGTAAAGGCAGTGGGAAATAAATAACGCGTGACTACCCAGTACCCCACGGCCAGGGTGATGGCCATGGTAATGACCACAATGCCAAAGGTACGCCAGCCGTTTTTGGCTGGCGGGATTTTTTGTGTAATGACGTGTTGTTCTGTGGTCATTCGTTTTTCGCTTCCAGGTTACGCGATTACCGCTCCGGTTAAATTTAATTGTCATTCCGGGCTTGACCCGGAATCTGGTTTTAATTTTAAAAAAACCGAGATTCCCACTGCCGTGGGAATGACGGGAATTTTTTAAAACCGAGATTCCCGCCTCCGCGGGAATGACGGGATGACAATTTTTGTTTAAACGTCATTCCGGGCTTGTCCCGGAATCTGGTTTTAATTTTAAAAAACCGAGATTCCCGCCTCCGCGGGAATGACGGGATGACAATTTTTGTTTAAACGTCATTCCGGGCTTGACCCGGAATCTGGTTTTAATTTTAAAAAACCGAGATTCCCGCCTCCGCGGGAATGACGGGAAGACAATTTTTGTTTAAACGTCATTCCGGGCTTGACCCGGAATCTGGTTTTAACATCAAAAACCGAGATTCCCGCCTCGGCAATTGCTCCTGCATTGCTCTACCTTCGCACATCCATGTGCTCGTTCGTGGGAATGACGGGAAGACAATTTTTGTTTAATCGTCATTCCGGGCTTGACCCGGAATCTGGTTTTAATTTTAAAAAACCGAGATTCCCACTTTTACTCCAGAACCGCCTACGGCGTTTCATCAAGTACTCCCTGCACGCTTCGCGTTCTGGTCGCGCAACGGGAATGACGGGAAGACAATTTTTGTTTAAACGTCATTCCGGGCTTGTCCCGGAATCTGGTTTTAACATCAAAAACCGAGATTCCCGCTTTTACTCCAGAACCGCCTACGGCGTTTCATCAAGTACTCCCTGCACGCTTCGCGTTCTGGTCGCGCAACGGGAATGACGAGAAGACTTATTACCTTGACGTCATTCCGGGCCTCTAAACTTTACGTCATTCCGGGCTTGACCCGGAATCTGGTTTTAATTTTAAAAACCGAGATTCCCGCCTCGGCAATTGCTCCTGCATTGCTCTACCTTCGCACATCCATGTGCTCGTCCGCGGGAATGACAACCATAATTGTGCGTTATTTATTAAACAGGCCTTTAAGTTTATCCGCGGCTTTTTGTTTTTCGGCGTCCACCTTGCTGTCGGTCTTTTCTTTAAGTTTGGCTTTTTCAGCATCGACTTTTTCTTTGGCCTTGGCTTTGAGCTTGTCTATCTCGGCATCGTAACCCTGTTTTTTCAATTGCTCGCGTGCCTGATCGGTTAAGCGATTCATGATTTCCTTGGCCAGTTCACTGGCGGTCGCGCCATTTTTACCACCCAGGTTTGCCATGTTGATGGTCGGCAGTTTGAGTTTGTAGTCTTTATTATTGAGCGGCACAATTTTCGCGCTAATGTCACCTTCGGTAAACAACACGCGACGGATAATCAAACGCGGTTCGGACGCGGATTTGTCTTTCGCTGCGGCCTTGTTGGCACTGGCGGAACCGCCGCTGAGGTTTTTCTTTAATTCGTTGAGGTTGGTTTGTTTGTCGGCGTTCATTTCCATAAACACTTGCGGCGCCCGGATGGTGATTTCATCAATCACGTAGGGTTCTTTTTTAATGGAGTTGATATCAATTTTGGTGGTGATTTCACCGAGTGAAAACGCGTATTTGGCATCAAAGCCTTTGGTGTTGGCAACGGTCAGACCTTTGATGGTGCCTTTGCCATCGGACAGGGCGATGCGCACACTGCTGACCCGTACCGCGGTTTGCGTGGCCTCGCTGCCGTATTTTTCGATGGCCATTTTTACCAGCCCATCCAGGTTACTGAGTACGTAAAAAATGCCCCCGCCGATGGCCAGAACGATCAGTAAGACGACGCCGAGTATGATTTTTTTCATGATATTTCCTTCACCTTGTTCTGTTTGTGCAGACTGGCACGTATGGGATTGCGTGAATGACGGAGTGAACCAGCCAATGGGTAGTGTAGCTTGTTGTCATTTTGCCTCTATCGGACGGAGGATCGCAAGTTGGTATCGCGGAATGTTGAACCAGTTTTAGGTGTTGATTGCTATTTAACCATTAAAGGGTGAGCGGTAGTCAGTATTCATGTTGGCAGGACGAATATTTGCACTTGGTATTCATGTGCCGTTCAGCTACCCCGCGTAAGATGCCACTGTACGCTTGTTCTAATCAAGCAATAACTTTTTAGAACCTGCGACGGATTAACAAGCAACAAACGTTATACAAAGTAGCACGGTCATAACACACCGATTACAAGCTGGCGCACAGCGAAGGGGAAACAACATGTTATCTATCATGCAGTTAAATAAGCATACAAACAGGCAGACTCGTCTGGCAGGGTTATGTTTGTTAGGGGCAATGCTTGCCCTGCCCCCGCTTGCGGCCGAAGCGCGGCGCGATGCGGATAATGAGCGCCAATATAACCGCGGTAACAGTAACCAGCGTGGTGCGGCATCGCATCGGCAGTTTTTGCCGGGTGAACATCGCCAGGGTAAACCGCGTGTGGATAAAACGCCGCGTCCGAGCCAACAATCGCGTGGCGAAAGCCGTGGTGAATCCCCTAGCGTACCCCGTAGCGTACCCCGTAACGAACCGCGAAATACGCGTACAGTTGAACGTGACAGCCCACCCAGACGACACGTGTTGACGGAGGATTCACGTCAACGTCAGCAGCGCAGTGAAAAGGCACCCCGCCCGGCCAAACAGGAACACCAGAACCGTCGCGATAACCGTGACGAAGATCGGGATCGTGATGGGGATAAACAGAGGTCTCAACGGTTTCTGCCTGGCGAACACAGACAGGGCAAGAGCGTGCCCGAGAAATATCGAACTGAACAACGTCAATCAGACAAGCAACGTAATGAGCGCGACAAGCGTGAACCCCGCGGCGAACGTGACAACAGCGCGCCGCGTACGGAGCGGGATCGTGCAAAAGATAAATCGCGTAATGATCATCGCAGGGATAATGACAATCGTAACAGTTCGAATCATCAGCGTTCGCCAAATCGGGATGGCGACCATCGAAGGGATAACCGCCGTGTTTCACACGATAGACATTACCGAGAGTATGTGACGCGTCGTCAGCATAATCGACATTATCATCGCCATGAAACGTATCGTTATCACACCCGTTACCTGGCACCGATTCGTCACCATTATCACCCGATAGGGTTTCGCTTAAGCGTGTTACCACGCAGTTATGTACGCATTGTCGTTTTAGGTGCGCCATTCTTTTATCTTGGCGGAGTGTTTTATCATCACCATAATAATGCCTACGTAGTGGTACGCGCACCGATTGGTGCGGTAGTGACAGAACTGCCGATTGGCTTTATCGCCTTTAGTATTGGTGCGTTCACGTACTACCATGTGAATGATACCTATTATATATGGGACGATACGCGTGATGGCTATGTGGTGGTGGACAAGCCGCGTGGTGCAGAAACCGCGCTGGCCGAAGCAACTAAAGGTCGCCTGGTGGTGTATCCTAACCAGGGGCAAAGCGAAGAACTACAAGCGAGTGATCGTTATGCCTGCCATCGTTGGGCGGTAACGGAATCACGTGTGGACCCGACGCTGGAAGAAAGCGATGATTTAACACGTGAAGAAAAAGATCATTACCGACGTGCGATATCGGCTTGCCTTGAAGGTCGTGGTTATACTGTAAAATAGCAAGGATGCTATCCGAAATTTACGACGGCAGGAATTCAACCGGTATGGTGACGGTCAGCGACTTGGTCGCGCCGGAGCCAAAATCAAATTGCCGGATACGCGCCAACAGGCTTGCTTCCAGTGAGGCATCTTTTAACTCACTGGACTTGATGCGCACCTTCGATACTTTGCCGGATGGCAGAATCGTAATTTCCAGAACAATTTTACCGCGCAAGCCGGGATTTTTACGCAGTGCGCGCCGATAGATAGCGTGTAACATGCTCTTGTGTTTATCCATGACGTAGGCAACGTCTTCTTCTGATCGTACTGTCTGACCTTTTGATTTACCTTGACTGCTACCCGCGGCAGGTTTGTCGGCTATATTGCCTTTCGAGGCTAACAGTTTGCGCGCCAATTGCCGTTGATTATCATCAAGGCGCGCCGTACTGCCCGTTCCACCTCGTACCTGCTGACTGACGCCGCCGCTACCTTTGCCGCTATTGGCAGTGAGGATGTCGGTATTGACTGTTGTCTTTGCCTGTTTGGCGTTTTTGTTTATTTTTTTATTCACCATGCTGTCGACCGACGCCGTATCGACCAGATCAGATAGTTCTTTGGTTAAGGCGAGCAAGCCACTTTCTTCGGCTTTTTTACGCGCCTTCTTTTCTATTTTGGTGAGCGGTTTTTTTTCTTCGACTTTCTTACGCTCAAACTTGGGCTTGGGAATCGGTTTGGGTTTGGGCGGCTCGGGAATCACTTTCGGTTTTGGCTTGGGTTTGGCCGTAATGTATTTGGCGACACGTTCGGGCACTTTTACTTTTACATCGCGTTGTTCTTTGGGTATCGGGATCGAGGTCAGGGTGAAGCCAACCATCAGGCTGACGACCAGCGCAATAATTAACGCGACATTAAAACGCCGATCTTGTCTGCTGTCAGGATGCCAACCAAGCGCCAGTTGTTCGTAGGTAACGACACTCATGGTTATGATTTGCTTTTTGCGTTTTGCACCGCGGCAAAGGCGATGTTGGTGTAATTTGTGTTACGACACGTGGCGAGTATTTTGCTCATGAGGCCATAGGGAATGGTTTCATCACCCATGATCGTAACAGACAGTTTACGTTGTTGTGGATCGGACACCATGACCTTTGACGCCTGAAACTGTAATTCATCTGCCAGTGTCTTGATGGTGGTTTCCGTTGACGCGAGGCTTGCTGCCACCGTCGCGACTTTTTGACCGGCCACCAGGATGTCGTCGCGGGTGACAAGTATGATCAGATTTTCTTGCGGAACCTTGCTGGCAATCGAGGTTGGTAATTTTACATCCTTGGTACTGGGTAACTGTTGCGAGCTGGAGTTAACCAGCAGAAAAAATACCAGGATGGTAAAAATATCCATTAATGACACCAGGTTTAAACCGGATTTACCATGCAGTGATTTGAAATGCTGCATGCGCATTTGTCGGCCGGTGAGTTTTTTATTTTTAACTAACATTATTTTTTCGCCGGTGTCTGTGTTGCTGTAGCGGGTGCCGTGGTCGCAGTGCTGGCCGTATCGGGCGGCGCATCACCGATGGAAATATTCGGGAACAGTTCTACGGTTTCGACGCTGAGCCCTTCAGCCACTTCGGCGCTGCGCACGTGATCCATCACCGCAATCATGGTTTTGTAATCAACGGCCGGATCGATCAACAAGGTAATGCTGTCCTGTTCCGGAAAGCGACGCTTGATCTCGACGAGAATATTACTAAAGTGATTCCACTTCACCCCTTCTGCGGGGCGTTCGATGCGCTTGATGATGCCGATGTTGGCATCCTGTATATCAAAACGGTTCGGGTAGACAACCAGTTGCAGGGATAGCTTGATCTTGTCATCCTGGTCAGGTTTGTCATTGGGGCCGGGCAGATTTAGTTCCAGCACCGTCATGCGCGAAAACACGGCCGTGATCAGCAAAAACGGCACCAGAATCACCATCAGGTTCATAAATGCCGTGATGTTTAACTCTTCGGCTTCGCGTATGTGTCTTTGTCCAAACTTGTTCATTGTGTTTGCCTTGTCCGCCTAGTCGTTGGTGAGCAAGTTCAGCGATTTGACGGCAGATTTTTCCAGGTTATCAACAAGACGTGATGTTTTGGAAACCAGATAGGAATGCGCCAGTAACAATGGAATCGCCGCCATCAAACCAAATGCGGTGGTGTTCATTGCAACCGAAATACTTGCGGATAATAAATCGGCTTTCTCTGCCGGTACGGCTTTCGCTACCGCGGTAAAGGCCTGAATCAGACCCACAATGGTGCCTAACAGGCCGAGCAAGGTGGCGACATTGGCGAAGGTCGCCAGATAGTGCGTACGTTGCACGAGGTTGGGCATCACATCGAGCATGCCCTCTTCCATCGCCGCTTCAACCATTTCGCGTCGTTTGTTGGCACTGTGTCGCGCAAAACCGTAACTGAGAATGACCGACAGGGGTGTCTTGAGGGTTTCGACCATTTTCATGGCACGCTGGTAGTCGCGGGCCTTGAGCATCGGCGCGAGTTGCGACCAGATTTTTACGGTCGCACGATTTGTTTTGCTTAAATAAAAATAGCGTTCCAGTGAGATGACCAAACCGATTGCGAATACAATCAAGATTGGGTACATGAAGGGTCCGCCTGATTGGAAGAATTTTACGATTTCCATAAATTAACTCTCATTTTTGTGTTGGTGTCTTGTTTTAATCATTTTTTCATTATGCCATTTTTCATGGCACATTATTTCATCGTGCCGTTATTTTTTTAGTAAAGTCGTTAACGTATCCACCAGCTCGCCAATTTTTGCTGCACTGGTGCCTGTTTTTTTCTCAGCTTCATCGGCTTCGCCTGCTTGATCTGCTTCACTTGCTTCACTTGTTCTGTCGGGTACTGTTTCTGTATCGCTGTCATATTCAGGTTCAAGTTCAGGTTCGTTCGTCATATTCAGTACATCATTAATATCCACGGCCTCGATTGGTTCATCCGTTTCGGGCAAGTCATCCGGACTGTACAGTGTGGTGATGTCGTCGGCGTCATTGAGCGTGGGATCCGGCCCTGCATGAATAACCGAATCCAGCTTGTCCTGAAAAGTAGTATGTAGACCGTCATCTGTCTCTTCATCAGAACCATCGTCTTCGATATTCAAATCTTGCTGAATGGTATCGAATATCTGTTTGCGTTGCGCAAGATAGTCTGCCCGCGAAATCTGCTGATAAAAATAGTCTTCGCCCAGCTTGCGCAACTGCAGGGAATATATGCTGATATCCAGACTCATCGATTTTTTATCTCGCGCAGTACCCGAAAACCGGTTTGTGCGTCGGCGGTACCGGAATGCTGCACCGAGGATGTGACCTTGCATTGACTCATGGAATCAGAAGACGACCCGCCTACGGCTATCAGGTTACGATTTTCATCATAAACCCACTCGCGCACATTACCCAGGTAATTAACCAGACCCCAGTTATTCTGCTTGCCCGCCGTGGCGCGGACCAGTTGACCACCCTTTTCAATGCCGCGTGAACTTAATTCACAATTACGATTCGGATCGTGACTGCGGTTGGTGGAACTTGCTGCACGTTTCCACTCGGCATGCGTGGGCAAGCGATAACGCTGTCGTGTGAGCTTGCTTAGCCAGCCTACATAACCTGAGGCCACGCGTATGCTGATGTTGGATGCTGGCAAGGTATCATCACGCGATGGTAATGGCGAACATTTTTTTGTTGCCAGACAATATTCATTAATTTCTTTCACGGTAATTTCATATTTACCCATGGCAAATAATGGTAACGAACCGCCCGCAGGGATCACGACCATGGCCGGACCGATGCCACCATTGGTGAGTTTGTCCTTGCACACCGAGCGTTCGCCACGCGCACCGAGGCCGGCGATGGATTTGTCGCATACGTCACGCGCTTCAATTTTTATGCTGGCGATGAGCGCGTTATTGTTAAATATGCGTAGCGCGTATTTTTTCGCTTCGGTGGCGCGCTCTGGCTGGGATTTGCCGGTTTTTAATATACAATCTGCCAGCGTGACAATGATATTATTTTCCATTTTCGCGTAGCGATCCGGATACAGGGAGCGCAACTTGTTTATCGCGATACCAAAATCACGCATATTCAATTTGCCATCACAACGCAATTGCTGGTTAACATTTTTCAGCGCCAGCTGGAACAAATCGAAACGTTTTTGTTCTTCCTTGGTTTTAATGTCATTCGTGGTAACCCTGCGCTTGTTCTTTTCGGCAAGTGCTTTTTGTCGCAGCGCTTCCTGCTTGATTAATTCGGCAATTTTTATTTTTTCTGCATCGAGGAATCGCGTATCCGTCGTGTAGCGATAGGCATTATTCAGCAAGGCCATGGCGGCATCATATTTGGTCGCGTTTTTGGCCAGACGGATTTTTTCCACATACATCTCGTAGATTTTGTTTCGCGCCAGATTCAGCCAGTCATCAGGCTTGTCGCCCAACAGGTTGGTCATACCGGTCACTTCATCCCAGATAGACTGTTCCCACCCGGCGGTGAAAGTGGCTTCACCAATAAGCTTGTCAATTTTTTCCTTGAACAGGTCGTAGCGTATCTTGAATTCCAGTGCGCCAGCTTCAATGCCGGTCTGACCTGATGAACTGGATGTGCGATTGACAATAAAATAGGTTGCCACTGCTATCGCGCTGATAATTAATACTGTGGCCAGCAATATGGAAGACGATTTGGCCTTGGGCTGAATGAGGCTGTAAAACTCTTCGACCGAACTGATCCGATCTTCGCGTTTGAACGCGAGCGCTTTTTCAATGGCGCGCCACTGACGTTTTTTGATACCGGATATTTTACGTGGCTTGAGCCGGTTTCTGGCCGCTTCATCAGCGGGCATGCGGTTAAACGGATGTTCGCCGGTCAGCATTTCATAGGCAATGCAGCCGAGTGCGTACAGATCATCCCGCACATCCGGTTCCTGACCGAGTAGCATTTCCATACTGGCATAGGCTGGCGTCAGCGCGCCCAGGGATCCCGCATCAAACACGGTACGATCCTGGCCGCCGCTACTGAGGCGATCAAAACTGGCGACCGCACGTGCTATACCAAAGTCAAAAATCTTTGGCGTACTGTCTTCGGTAATAAATATATTGCCGGGCTTGAAATCGGAATGCACGATGTTTTCATTGTGTGCATGCATTAATGCCGAACACAGACCGTTCATGATGAGCCACACTTCATCACGCGGCAGGCCGGTGGCGCTGTATTGTTTAATGAGCTGATCGAGCGGGCGCCCTTCCATGTACTCCATGGTCATGAAGACAATGTCGCCGTCACGATCGAAGTCGTAAACTTTTACCACGTTGGGGTGAGCAATGCGTTGCGTTTTACGTGATTCGCGTTGCAAGGCGATGAACGATTCCGGATGTGACTTGAACTCTTCACTTAATACCTTGATTGCAACATAGGGTTCACGATCTTTCGCTTCAATCTTGAGGCGATCAGTCGCTTTGTATACCACTCCCATGCCACCCACGCCGATAACCTTGTCGAGAATAAATCGACCTTTCAATACTTGTCGTTGTTCTGCGCCGGGTGTGCTGGGCGTAAACGCCGGTGTTGATGCCTGTCGGTCTTTCGAACCAAGTGGTGCACTGGCACGCATGCGCGTGCGATCCGGTTGTTCTTGTCTGGCACCACCATGGGTGCTGACTGGCTGCTTGATGCGGGTTGTATCGGCACGTGCGGGTCGACGTGGCGCAACATTGGTTGCATCGGCCGGGGTTGGTCGGCGTGGTGCCACATTGGTGGTGTCTGGTGTACGTGGACGACCGATATTGGTTTTGTCTGCATTTGGCTGATTTTGATTGCCCGGGGTTTGGTTGCCTGGGGTGTTGTTGCCAGAAGAATTATTGGCAGGCGCACTGTTTCCTTGCGCACGACGTGGATCGACCTGGGTTGACCCGGTACGAAATACCGTGCGATCGACCGGTTGTTGACCCGGGCGACTTTGTGTAGGCGCGGGCTTGTTGTGCGTATCGGGTATGACGCCAGGTTTGTCTTTATCTTTCATGCTGTTTACGGCTCAATTTATTCATCAAATGTTACTGCGCAGTTTGCCTGACGCCTTTTATGGCAATCACAGAAACATTATCGGAGGCACCGTTTTGTAGTGCCTGTTCAATTAGTTTATTTACCACATCGTCCGGATCGGTTTCATCCAGGGTTGTTGCGATCGCTTCGTTATCGACGGCATTATAAAGACCATCACTGCATAACAGAAATGTGTCACCGAGTTGCACATTAAACACATCCAGTTCCACATAGGCATCTTCACTTGTGCCTACTGCACGGGTGATCACGTTTGAATCCGGGTGATTGATGGCCTCTTCCTCGGTAATGGCACCCGCTTGTAATAACTCCACAACCTGGCTGTGATCCTGTGACAGTTGTTTGAGTTCCTTGCCACGATATTGATACAGTCGCGAATCACCCATCCACAACACCACACCGATTTGATCATAAATCACCATGCTGACAAAGGTACTACCAACCGTGCGTCCATCCAGCATGATTTCAGAATATTCAAGTAAACGTTCATTGACATCAAGAATGCGGTTTTCGATGTTGTTAACATACTTGTTCAATCCAACCGGCGCAGACAAATCACGTAATGAATCGACTATCATACGACTTGCCACATCGCCTGCATCATGTCCGCCCATGCCGTCCGCTACCACCCAGAGTTTTTTATCCTGGCAGTCGAGTACTGAATCTTCATTAACAGATCGCACCGTACCCACATCAGTCGCCACGGCACTGCGCCATTGAATCGGTCGTCTTACTGTTATGTCATTCATATATTCGTCTTTTAACGTTAACATCTATGTCTGATTTACTTGCAACAGTTTCGCTCATGTCATCTGTCAGCTTAACTGCAATGCATAGGGTTGCTGCCATCCCCATTGCAGCCAGTTACCATCCAGCATCGCCGGCAATTTACTCGCGGCGGGTAATCCCTGCGTGGTAAACAGGCATGGCGCGATGCGATCAGAACCAGACGTTGTCCATGCGCTGAAACTGTTTAATGTTTTTGTCAGCATCGATTCCAATATATAGGGATAGACTGACGACACGGACTGCTCTTCAAATTCAATATCCACCTGTACCGAGTACGATTCCAGCATGGCACCCTTTGCGACATAGGATGTATCCGTGCTCAGCTGTACCGCCGCTAACGCATCTACCAGATCATCCAGTGCAATGTCGCCATCAAGTGCGGTTAAAGCCAGCGCTTCTATTTCGCCATACCACATGGTTTGCATCGCAATGAACTCCAACGGGTTCAGGTGATGCGGCAACCGGGTCGCAATGGTAAAGGGAAAATACCGCCCTACCTGGTCAACACTCGGTATCATGATGCCTGCCCATTGGTTTGCATCGACAACGCCACGTGATAACACAAAACGCCAAATCGGACTGGTGAGATATATATCCAGCCATTCCTCACCAATATGTTCACGCGTACCGGAGACAAAGTGTTGTAACCACTGGTCCCATTCCGCAACGAAACTCGACGACAGGTTTCGTTGAATAAAGTCGCCATGCGTCGGCAACTTTCCGTATAGCCCGGGAATCTCCAGCTCATTTATATTTTGTTCTGGCACTTGAAGGAACCCAGCAAATCTTTATTAAACGGATTGTTTATGCTCTTCGCTTTTATCTCGTAGCGAATACTGTGCTTGAGATTTGCACCAGTCAGATCCGTGCCACTGCGATTGCCATCTGCCGCACTGTACACCACCCGATAAATATTTTTCGCTGCGGTCCGGGTTAATTGCGCATTGTCCTGTAATCTGAACCACGCCCAGGGGCCTTCGTAGGTAATGGAATGCTGCTGGTCGCTCAGGTCTTCAAATACCAGACGAACGCGGTTACTTTCATTGTTGCCAATCCATTGCAAGGTGCTCCAGAATTTTGGTCCATGACTGTAGACAATACGTTTTTCACCCATATCCAGTGAGAAACGGGCGTCGTTTTTATTCATGTTAAATGGGCGCAATTGAAATGTAAGGCTTGGCATCGCCGGATTTTCACTGAAGAAGACTGTCTTGATATTATGCGCCTGTTTGATTTGTGTCAGGGCGCTGGAACGCAGGCCAAGACTAAAGTTATCAATTCCCTTGTTATGCCAGCCACGCCGCGTGTCGACAAACGGTTTGACAAATTCAGCAGTAAATTTATCCATGGTGCCGCCGGGTTTGAAAAACTCGGTGAAATCGAACAAGGTCACTTCTTCTGTTGCGTTAGTCTGGAAGGGGTAGCGGTTGGCCAGTGCATTCATGCAGGCGCTATGCACTTGCGTGTTCCACTCTGTGTTCACATAATAATGTGATGAGCCCAGAATAACTTTCCATGTTTCAGTCGCCAGGGTTTGTAACCAGCGATTAACCGGGCCTGGCAGACTTTTCGCATAGACTCTTAATGAAGTAATCGCATTACCCGAGCCACTTTGATAGCGCATCTTGGCCACTTCAAAGGCTTTTTTGCCGGGATCGGGTGCAATCATCATCTCGTTGACAAATTCCTGCATCTGGCGAACTTTTTGAATAACAGTATGTATTTGCGCCGGTCGCGCCTTGGTTTCACGCAGCAGTAAATTAAGCTCACGGAACTGTTTATCGACAGACGTTAACTTGACTTGTGATGCAAGAAAGCCCATCGCCTTGCCTGTCGCGCCGTCTTTTTTATCATCGGCAAGATTATTCACAGACTGGTTTGTGAGTGTGGTATTTGCCGCGCCGGTTTGCAGTATTGACAAAAAGGGTGAATAGACCGGATCGACAATATTCAGCAGTACATCATTTGCCTGGCGTAAATTTTCAAACGGTTTGACTTGTAATGCATTGTAAACCTTGTCCCAATAACTGCGGTATTCGGCGTGGTAGAGTTTTTTAACGTCCTTGATGATGTCATCCAGATCATCCTTGGCAAAATCAATACGCGCATTGTTGTCTTCTGATAATACCCATTTCTCACGCGCGAGACTGGCGATAATCTCCGACTCAGGCGACAGATTCAGATCCTTGTATGCCTGTATGGTAAACAACACCGGGATGGTCAGGTTACGTGTGACATTTTCGTTGCTGACATAAACGGTACGTACCGACTCGCCGAATTCATTGAGCAAGTTAACGCGTTGTGCGTATTTGGGATTGGCACGAATGCGGCTGTAGACGCGGTGTGCAACAGGCACACGTAATAACTGTGCACGAATCGTGGCGACCATGCTCTCGTTCAGTTTTGAAGGTGGCAGTTTTAAATTCAACAAGGCAGTGAGATGTCGTTGTAGTTGTTTGCGCACAGTTGCCTGGCCGATTAATTCCTGTTCCCAGCGTGCCTTGAAATACTCACTCACCTGAACCGTGTCCATGTGTTCTACTTTTTTGAACATCATGTAGGTGCGGAAATTGTCATACAGGTCTTCGCCTGAATGGCCGCGACTTAAGTACTTTTCCATGTGCTTTAACAGACGTGGCAGGAATAATTGTTTGAGTTGTGTTTCATACGCCGCATCGGCTGCGCTATCGACTGCGCTGTCGTACATGCCAAGACTGGAAAGCCATGGATGATCTTCTTCGTCGTAGACCTTGCTGGCCTTGGCCAGTACATCCAGCATGGGTAATAAATCACGCAATTCGGTGGAGTGTTTGTTAAAACGTTTGTATTCGGCATTAAATCCGGCAGTATAGGATTCCACTTCATGCATATACATTTCGTTGCGGGTAAAACTGCCTGCCCACACGCTGATCATAATAATGAGTAATGCCGTCAGTCCGATGTATCCGGCGCGTTGCGACCACAATATGATGGATTCATATTTTCGGTTTGATCCAACCAGTTCCGATTCCGGAAAAATGACCTGGCGAAACAACTGGCCCAGAAAGAAACTTTTGCCCATACCAAATCTTGCCGGCATGGCCTGTCGATCGAAACCAAAGTTAACCGATACCGATGACATTAATCGATCGATTGGGCTGCCGTCCTGTGTACCACTGCTGAAATACACACCGCGCAAATAAGGTTGATATTGATAACGGTTTTTAACAAATGTCTGACGCACGAATGGCAACACGATATCCATAAGGGTTTCCATTTGTTGTGGGAAACCCTGTATCGCGCCACGGCGAGCTACATCACGTTCCTGATGCACACGTGACAACACGCGTTCATAGAGTCGTTTGACGAGACTTTTATATTCATCTTCCAGGTATTCAAAATCCGGACTCTCTGACACACGCGGTGCATTCGGCAAGGAAATACCCCACACCTGTTCACGATCATCCTTGGTCAGGTCTTCAAAAAATTCCGAGAAGCCGGAAATAAGATCGCTTTTGGTGAACATCAGGTAAATGGGAAAACGGATTCCCAGTTTATCCATCAATTCATCGATACGTGAACGAATGATACGGGCATGTGCGTTACGCTCTTCTTCGGTTTGCAGTAATAATTCCTGCAAACTGATCGCAACAATGGCACCGTTGATGGGACGGCGGCGACGATGCTTTTTCAGCAAGTTCAGGAAGCCATCCCAGGCATTGCTGTCGATCACTTTATGACTGTCTTGCGTGGTATAGCGTCCGGCGGTATCAATTAATACTGCTTCATTGGTAAACCACCAGTCGCAATTCCGTGTGCCCCCTACTCCCTGCAAGGCTTCTTTGCCAAACTTTTCTGCAAGCGGAAATTCAAGACTGGAATTGACCAATGCCGTGGTTTTACCCGAACCCGGTGGCCCGATGATGATATACCACGGTAATTCATACAGTGCCTTGCGACTGCCGCCGCCCTTGAATTTGAGTTTCTTTAATGTCGCCAGTGCCTGGGCAAAGCGTTCATTAATGACATGAATTTCTTCAGACTGCTGTTCGGAAATAATACTGTGTGCACTGGTCTGATTGCTTTGCAAATCTGCAACGAGTCCTTCGTTCTGTTTTTTCTCCTGCAGATTGATGCGCAGATTATTCAGTCCCCATAACACAATGATTATCATGATCGTGGCAAGGCGCGCGACTTCTCCCCCAAGTGGCGCATAATTATTGCTGCCAAATTTTATTGCTGGCCCGACAAACCAGATCAACAAGGAGACGACGATCAGGCCGATGATTGAAATGACGACCCTGTTTTTAAAGAACTCTATTATTTTTTTCATTATCCGTTTTAAACCTTAACTTCACTTTTCCCTGAAATAGGATTGCGTCTTGACTGGCGCAGTCCTGATTTGATCCAGCTGCGCAACCACGTGCTCGGATGATTTATACATCCAGTAACGGAACCCGGAATAACTCAGCACCAGGATGCCGCACACCACACTGACCACTACCCACATCGGTACGTATTGCGCCAGTGAGTTGCGAATACGACCGAGCCCTTCCCATCTTGGCGAAAGGGTTCGTTCATATTCGCCACGAAATGATCGGATTGTGCGAAATAATTCGTCACGTATTTGTTCAATGGTGTCGCGGCCACGGGTAATAACGCGATACTTCCCTTCAAACCCCAGACTCAAGAGAATGTACATCAGTTCAAGTACTTCGAGATTTTCTGCGGGGCTTTCCTTCATCTTGTCCAGCAACATAAAGAACTTTTCACCGCCATGCGTTTCGTTGTGAAACATGCTTAACAGTGTGCGCTGCGGCCAGGCGCTTTCTGCACCCCAGGGAGTATTTAAAACTGTTTCATCCAGCATCGCACACAGGATATAGCGCGCGACCAGAATAATTTCCGGCTTGATGTGTTTTTCCTTGGCAGTGGCTTCAAACTGTCGAATCGCACTGGTTAATTGCTGATGCAAACCACCGACATTTGGATGCGTAACCGAATGACGTGTTTTGTAACATACCGCGATTAACATGGAGGCAGCATTTACCAGTGGATTTAAACCGGAAAATAATTTGAATTGTCCTGCATGGGGATCATATTGTGGCGCTTGTGGTTGTGGCGGCGGTGTCGCTGGATGGCGTTGCTGCGTGGCACCACTGTTATTGGGCATCTGTGTTTGCCCGGTGCGCCGACCAGGTGTTGGTCGAATAACCGTGTTTTCATTATTGCCACGTTGCGCACCTGCACCTGCGGCAGGGTTCTGACGGAAAACCGTTTTATCCGACTTGTCATTCGACATGGTATTACTCCTGGGTAAAATTATTGCCTGATTGCCCAAAACTCAAATTCAAGGCCAGGGAAATCACCGCCAACATGCAACGCAAATCCGCCTGACTGCTGTAGCTCTTTCCAGAAAGGTGAATTACGCTCCAGTTCAAAATACGTATAGCCGGAGTGATAAGGAATTTGTCGTGGTGCAACCGGCAAGGGCTTAATCGGTATGCCAGGCATGGCCGCATTCACCAGTTGTCGAATACGTTCAACAGGGCCGACTTTTAATTGTGCCGGTAAATGCGTGCGAATGGTATTTTCCGGTACATCTGCTCGTACCGCGAGGACAAACATCGCGGTTGCCAACAAACTGCGATCCGAAATTTGTGCGACACGAATACCGTATTTTTTCTCCACCAGTGACATGGAGATAGCGGTTTGTTCATACACCATGGATAAACTTTGCTGCAAGGTTGTGATGACTGGCGCAAAGGTCGCCTGCAGGTTATCGTGCAGGTAAGGTGGAAACGATGGTGGTCGTTTGTTTTTCGCAGTAAAGGTAGATAACTCACCCACCATTTGTAATGCTTCTGTATACAAAGTTAACGGATGCAAGCCCTGCATCAACGTTAAATGATTTGCCATTGGCTCGAGTCGGTTAACCAGTTGCAGCAACATGTAGTCAGCCACTTCAGCGGTACCACCACGTTGTGTATCGGCAAGTCGTCCGGCAATGGATTCGCCACGATGGTGTAACAAACCCACCAGCTCTGACATGAATGCACTCAGTCGTGTGGAGGCATTGCATTCCAGGCAGGTCGGTATGTATTGATTGTCGAGCAACACATTTTTATCATCGCGTGATTCGGATATACGCAGCACACCGATACAGGCATAACCGCTTAAATCATCTGTTTCATACAACAAACGAAAACGTAATTTACCAACATCAAGTGAAATGGTATCGCCGTCTTCGATGGTGACATCACGCGACTCCATTTTAGAAGTCAGATAACGCGCCATACCCTGACTGGTTTCATCTGCCAGTACATCGACGGCACCGGGGCGTTTAACCGGTATCGCCAGGTACACAACACAATTATGTGTATTAACCGGCACATCGATGACCGGTGGTGGATCATCTTTATCAGGAAAATTAAAGGGTGTTCCGTCGGGAAAAACACCCGACGCGTCGAGTATGGAAATTTTTCCCAGTTTCAACAGTTCCTGGTCTACTGTTAAATTATGTATCCCCCACCCATATGCGCCATAAGCTGCGCACTTACCATTTATATAGGATTCGAAATAACGTTCCTGTTGCTGGAAATGTTGAGGATTCAAAAACATCCCCTCTGACCATACAACTTTATTATCTAGCGACATATTTTTCTGTCCGTTTGTTATTTATAAATGTCAGTCGTCGTGCCTTTATAATTACACGCGATCTGGACTTATTGATTACCGGTAATGGTGTTACCCGAAACATTTATTTCAGATTTCGAGGCAATAACATTGGTCGGTTCTACGGGAATAATCACCTTGAAACTGGCGCTTTTATATTTCAGGAACTCGGCGAACAAACCAACAAAACGCGTTTCTTTATTCAGCACGAATTCTTCTTCCCTGCTCTCGCCCGGCTTTAGTCTTTTCAGTCTTTGTTTGGCGATCATGGAATCACCCAGCATTGCCTTGTCTTTTTCATACAAATCAAAGAAATTCGCACGTTCAAATTGTGTAGTTGATTTCAATTCATACATTCTGATAAACAGTGGTGAAGGCGTGCTTTTGTCATCCGGATTAATATCTGCAGCGACGTTAAATGCCAGCGTTAAATCTGTATCGGCATTAAACAGGCCACCAATTTTGGTATTCAGCGTACTGCAGGCGCTAATGCCCAGACAAAAGATAAAAATTAATATTGGTTTAACTGCTGTAAATTTCATGCCTGATTCCTTTGTTACCTGCTAGTTATTGGTATTATTTCCCGTTTTAGTTTTTCGCATCATTAATAATCGCTGCAACTGATCTTCATATGCCTGTACAAAGTCGTAGCCGAATAAATGCTGGAATGAGTTGTCGATGTTGTTCACCAGGTCCTGATGAAATTCCTTGTACGCATCCCAGTTCTTGCCTTTCGTGCCGACCTTAATGACGCCAGTTTTACGATACTTTTCAAAACGTTTTTCCAGTGCCTCAGGATCAAGTCGCTCAATCATGCCGCGGAACGCGGCCTGAATACCTGCCAACACCGCAACCTGGTGTTCAGAAATTCCCTGGAAACTTTCACGCACGGCATCGAGTGGTTGTTGATATGCCTTGTTATCCTTGACGAACATATTTTCCAGTGCATCTTCAAGATTCGCGGAAAATTTCAGCGGGTTATTTTCTACCGGTTGAATAGTCGTAACATTGATACGAAATTCTTCCTTGATCTTTTTTCTGAAACTCAGCGCCTGCATCAGGCCCACCATGGTTTCACGAACAAGTTCTCCCACGACCGCGCTGATTTCCTGTTGTTTTTCGACAGGGATTTTTCTGTTACCCAGCCCCATGGCTTCAATCAAGGTTACATCTGCGGCACTATGTGAACGCGTTGGTCGCCTGTTTGCTGGGGCCGGTACCGCTTGGGGTTGTGGCTGTGATTGAGCCTGGGCATTCTTGAGGCGCTGTTGCAATTGCATAACTTCGTTAAGCAATCGTTCGTTTTCGACTTCGAGTCGCTCACGTTTACGTTCTGAATCCAGTAACTTTTCATAAATGTCCGGGTCGACTGCTGGCGTAACAGGTAATGGCGCAGCTGCAGGCATGGGTGTGGATGGCATCGGCGGCGCCATATCCATGTCATGGTCATGATCTTCATCCCAGTTCTCCGGGATAGCCGAAGGCCAGGCGATGGCTTGATGCATTGAATCGGCATTGTCGGGTTGGCTGTGAAAATCGCCTGGCAACCCTCCCACGGGCGCAGATGCAGATAAGGGTGCGCTGTTGAATGGATCGCTAGTAAAAGGATCCGGCGTTTGACTGCGATTGGCTTTTTCAAGTGCAGCTAATGGATCTTTTTCTTCGTAATCGGAGGCGATGATTGGCTCGTAATTCGCGGCACCACCGGCAAAAGGTGTTGCAAACGGATCACTTTGATTTGCCATACCACCGGCAAAAGGATCGGCAGCAGGCGCAGCGGCAAACGGATCAGCTGCATAGGGATCACTTGCCGCAAATACCGGATCAGCATTACCTGCCTGCATGCTGACGAGAAATTCATATTCACTCAAATTAAAACGGTCACCGTCTTTAAGTGCAACACGGTTACCATTGCCCACCGGTTCTGTGGCGCCATTCATAAACGTGCCATTGGTGCTTAAGTCCTGTAAATAGTACTGACCATTCTCAAATGAAATTTGTGTATGTGTTGAGGATATAAATCGTTCCGGATCTTCAATAACCCAGGCGTTATCAACGCCACGGCCAATTGTTCCACCCTGCTCATTAAAAATATGGCTGACGCGCGTATTTTGCACGTCTTGAGGTGTTCGAACGATAGTTATCTCAATTGACATATTCCCGACCTTGGTTCAACTTTCATGTACAAATCTGGCTATTTGCAACTAATCAGGCAGTCTGCAAGCTTGTTTCCAGATGGATGAAGTTGTAATTGTCGTTACTATAATAATTATAATTATAAATACTTGTGTATTGCTGAAGGCATTATATCAATGCTGACAACAAATAAGCAGTAACTATACCTTACCTGCTCGATTTACATAAAGCAAAATCACTACTGAGTCAGGTACTCATCGAGTCACTGTTTTTTTATGCGGTAAGTACACTATTTTATCCAGTTATTAATGTGTAATGTTGCACGCAAGTTTAAAATTGACCGTCTTTAAACGTATTTTTTGTGACGTACTTCACACTTTTGCAAAGACATTTCACTCGCTTGCTTTACCGACCTAACAATTTTATATATTCAATAACTTAGTAATTGTTCATAAGCTAAGTTCGTGGTAACTTCACTATATTATGGTAATTTATCCAGCAACTAATGTTGTAGAAGGAATAAAAACAGCAAGCTGGATGAAGGTGTGTTGCAACAACGAAAACGCTGAAAATGGTTATTAATTGCGCATAACAACCAGTTATGTTTTAATCGCATAATTAGCGATATTTTAAGAACAATATAATTATAAAAAAATGGGGTTCCGCATAGGCCAGGTCATATTGACCAAAAGTATGCGTGAGGAGTAACAAAAATGGCGTCGCCCGCTATCATCGATATCAACAATTTGCTCGAACCTATCTCGCCAGACAATGCGGCGGGAGAAGATATACGTCTGGATTCCGAGCAATTATCGGACTATTCACGTATCCGCGATGCGCGTAAAGCTGCGCGTGCGGCTGAACGCAATGCCGTTTTCCCTGACAAAACACAAAACCAGGATACCAATTGGCAAGTCGAAGCCGATGACAACTGGCGAACCATACGCGAGCTTGCTCCACAAATTCTGCGCAATAAAGCAAAAGATCTGGAGATCGCCAGCTGGTATACAGAAGCGCTGGTGCGAAACGCCGGCTTTACCGGCCTTCGCGACGGATTCCAACTCATCCATGGACTCATCGAAAATTTCTGGGATGATCTTTATCCGCTGCCTGATGAAGATGGTATTGAAACACGCGTCTCATCACTTACCGGACTGAACGGTGAAGGATCGGAAGGCGCCCTCATTCCGCCCATGCGTAATGTCGCCATTACCGAAGGAACCGATCCGGGGCCATTCAGTTACTGGAAATACAAACAGGCACTGGATGCTGAACGTTTGACTGATGAACAGGGTCGTTCAGAAGCGAATGACAAAATCGGATTTAGCCTGATCGATATTCAAAAAACGGTTAACAATTCCACTCAGGAATTTTTTGTAAATCTTTATGATGATGTTGTTGCGTCACTCAATACCTACAAACAGATCGGACAGCTGCTCAATGAACATTGCGGTACGCTGGATTCACCTCCAACAAGTAACATCATTAATACGCTTACCGATATACAAGGTGCAATCGCCCATCTCGCCAGGGACAAGTTTCCTATTTCCAGTGAGGGAGAAGCTGACATGGATGGTACAACATCCGGACAAAATTCAGGTGCCGGTATTGCTACCGGACCAATAAAATCACGTGATGATGCCTTTAAAAATCTGATGCAAATATCCCAGTTTTTCCGTACCACAGAACCGCATTCGCCGATTGCCTATATCCTGGAAAAAGCCGTAAATTGGGGAAATATGTCTTTGGGCGAACTTATGGAAGAACTCATTCCCGATCACAGTTCACGGCAAACCTATAGTCAGTTAACTGGAGTAAAAACCAATGACGACTAGAGAGAACAAATTAACACCCGATTTAATTACTAATGCAGTATCCATGTCAGCCCGCTCTGTTGCCGGGCCTGAATTAAAGCACAATTAGGAGAAATACTATGGCAGAGAGCATCCACGACAAACTGAAGCGCGTCAGAAAACCACGTGTTCATATCACATATGATGTTGAAACAAATGGCGAAGCAGCTAAAAGAGAAATTCCATTCGTTATGGGTGTGATGGGTGACTATTCCGGTGATAACACCGAAACAAAGAAACCGTTAAAAGATCGTAAATTCTCGCAAATTGATCGCGACAATTTTAACGAAGTCATGAATACCATTGAGCCAAAGTTAAACATGAAAGTCGAAAACACCATGCAAAACGATGGCACGCAGTTAGGATTAAATCTTGAATTCAAAAGTATGGAAGACTTTGAACCACACAAAGTAGTTGAGAATGTCGAGCCATTAAAGAAGTTGCTCGACACACGCAACAAGTTACGAGATTTATTAACCAAAGCAGATCGTTCTGATGAACTTGAATCTCTGCTGGAAGATATTCTTAGCAATACAGATGCCGTATCTTCACTGTCAAAGGAATTGGGAATTGACGGGAAAGATGGCGCAGATGAAGGTGAAAAATAATGAGCGAAAAATTAAAAGAAGCTGAAGCCCAGGAAGCCAAAGTCGAGGAAATTAATTTCCTTGAACAGGCCATTTCTGCTACCAAACAAACTCCGCGTGATGAAACACAGGAACTTTTGAAAGCCCTGACAAGTGAAGCGCTTAAGGGTACGGTCAAATGGGATAAAAACCTTACCGTCACCATTAATGCTGCTATCGCTGCTATCGACGCGACCTTAAGCAGCCAGTTATCTGCCATCATGCGGAATGAGAAATTCCAGAAGCTTGAAGGCTCATGGCGCGGCTTGCATCACCTGATTTCCAATTCTGAAACCAGCTCACAGCTCAAGATTCGTATGCTCAACATCAACAAAAAAGAGCTGTCGAAAGATCTGGAAAAAGCTGTTGAATTTGATCAGAGCCAGTTGTTTAAAAAGATCTATGAAAGTGAATTCGGCATCGCCGGTGGCGAACCGTATTCTGCAATGATTGGCGATTATGAATTTTCATCCAGTCCGGATGATGTGAATCTGCTGACAAATCTTTCCAATATCGCTGCGGCTGGCTTCTGTCCGTTTATTTCAGCAGCTGCACCCAATATGTTTGGTTTCGAAAGTTTCACTGAACTCTCCAAACCTCGCGATCTGGAAAAAATCTTTGAATCGGCAGAATATATCAAATGGCGCAGTTTCCGCGACAGTGAAGATTCACGCTTCGTTGTGCTGACTATGCCACGTGTACTCGCTCGCGTGCCCTACGGTGCAGAAACCAAACCGATTGAAGCGTTTAATTTCGAAGAAGGCAATGTTGATTCAAGCGGTCGTCAATTGGCACGAAATCATGATGACTACTGCTGGATGAATGCGGCCTATGCAATGGGTACGACGCTTACCCAGGCATTTGCCGAATATGGCTGGTGTACAAGTATTCGTGGTGCGGAAGGTGGTGGTAAAGTCGAAGGTTTACCAAGCCATGTATTCATGAGTGACGATGGCGATACCGATCAGAAGTGCCCGACTGAAATTGGCATTACCGATCGTCGTGAAGCTGAATTAAGCAAACTCGGCTTCCTGCCAATGTGTCATTATAAAAATACCGACTACGCCGTATTCTTTGGTGCACAAACCACACAAAAACCCAAGAAATTCAATGATCCGAACAGTTCAGCAAACGCTGAAATTTCTGCTCGCCTGCCTTACATTATGGCAACCTCACGTATTGCACACTTCCTGAAAGTTATGGCGCGTGACAAGGTGGGATCATTCATGGAAGCCTCGGATGCTGAAGAATGGTTAAACCAATGGATTGCGAACTATGTAAACAGCAGCCCGGGTGCAAGTGCTGATATGAAAGCACGTTATCCGCTAGCTGAGGCAAGCATTGAAGTTAAAGAGGTGCCCGGACAACCCGGTGTCTACAGTGCCATTGCTTACTTGCGACCATGGTTGCAAATGGAAGAACTTACCGCTTCATTACGGTTGGTGGCAAATATTCCAAAAGCGGGCTAATAAGCGGTAAATATCGAACAGGGATACTCAGGCTCAAGGATGAGCATATGCAGTACATAAAAAGATAATAACCAACGACTCGGTGTTGAGATCAGATATATCCGGGGCTATTCCATCATTAAATTAAAACTTGATTATTGTGTCCGATTTAAATACACAGTCGATGCCATTTGAGTTGCGTTCAAACTCTGGCACTGTTTCTATCGCTGATTTGCTGGCGCAAGACGCCTATATCACAACAATCGAAGAATTTCTTTCTGAACAGGATGCACAAAAAGCATTATGTTACTGGATTAAAGAGTACATACCAGATAAAAAACTCCATACCACTGACGACTTGTCAAATGCACTATTAAGAGCCATTGCAGATATTGATGAACTGGTCAATGAACAACTTAATGCCATCATTCACGACAGTCGATTTCAAAAACTTGAAGCTTCCTGGCGGGGACTTTCATATCTGACCGAAGAAGCGGATGGCGCGCAAAACATCAAGGTCAAGGTGCTCAATATAAGCTGGGCAGAAGTCAGCAAGGATATTCAACGTGCACTGGAATTCGACCAAAGCCACCTGTTTCATATTATATATAGTGAAGAGTATGGCACCCCTGGTGGTGAACCCTATGGTGTGATCATTGGTGATTACGAAGTCAGTCACAAACCATCGGATAATCATCCCTACGATGACATTTCCACACTGGAAGGCATGGCACAAATTGCTGCGGCATCGTTCTCGCCTTTCGTGGCGTCAGCCTCGTGCGAATTTTTCGGACTGGAAGATTATAGTGGACTGGGTCAACCACTGGATTTGAAAGCTATCTTTCACACCAAAGAATACATTCGCTGGCGTGCATTACGTGAAAAACCGGATTCACGTTTCGTTGGGCTCACTACCCCACGCATTCTTATGCGTCGCCCCTACACAGACAAACCGGGTACTTATAAAAACATCTTTTTTGATGAAGATACATCAGAAATAAAGAATTATTTGTGGGCAAATGCATGCTATGCCTTTGCCGGTATACTGGCCAGAGAATTTGCTCATGTTGGCTGGTTCGGACATATACGTGGCGTACCACGCAACTATGTTTCCGGTGGCCTGATTACCAGCCTGCCAGTTGATGAATTCCACACTGATGCAGATGGCATCGCATTCAAGCCTGTTACGGAAGTAATCATCAGCGATAGCGTGGAGAAAGAACTGAGCGAGCTGGGCTTTATACCACTTTGTCAATGTTACAACGCTCCGTACGCTGCATTCTATAATAATCAGTCCATACAACAGCCAAAAGACTTCAAGTCGCAAAACGTACGAGCGAACGCCAAACTGTCTGCCATGCTGCAGCACATATTATGTGGTTCACGTATCGCTCACTACATGAAAATCATTATCCGCGATAAGGTAGGTTCATTTATCACAGCAGGTGAATGTGAAGAATATCTGCGTAACTGGCTGTTCAGTTATACCACTGGACGCGAAGATCTGGAATGGGAAGATCAGGCGCGCTATCCACTGCGTGAAGCTGATGTCAGTGTCAGCGAGCATCCAACCAAACCCGGGCAATACATGTGTGTTATTCATCTGAAACCGCATTATCAACTTGATCATATGGTTTCAGAACTGGAACTCGTTACAGAACTTGCTTCAAATGGATAACTGTTAACATGGCGCGTATCAGTAAAAAGAAAAAATTACGTCCTTCAATTCTTGAACGTTTGATCGATAGTGAGCCAGACAACCAGACAGAGATTGATCAGGAAGGATACCAGCTTGTAAAACAATTACGCGAAAGTGTACGACGAGATTTGGAAAATTTATTAAATACGCGTTATCATGTGATTGAACCTCCTGAAGAACTGCTGGAACTTGAAAAATCACTTCTTAATTATGGCCTGCCCGATCTCGCGACAGTTAATATAATCGATATTAACAAGCGCCAGAAATTTATCGAAAAACTGGAAAAAACCCTCGCTGAATTTGAGCCCCGGTTTAAATCAGTAAAAGTTTCCTACTTTGAAAACAAGGACCATGCTGACAGAACCCTGCGTTTCAGGATTGATGCCGAAATATATGCCGACCCTCTTCCTGAAGTGATTGTTTTCGATTCCATACTGGAATCTGTCACCCGCACTGTCAGCGTACAGGAAGTCTCTTATGCCGGATGATTTATTAAATTACTACGAAAAGGAACTGGCATTTATTCGCCAGTTAGGCGCCGAATTCTCAAAAGAACATCCAAAGATTGCTGGCCGACTTGGCATTAGTGAAGATGTTATTGAAGACCCGCATGTTTCGCGGCTGATTGAAAGTTTTGCCTATCTGAATGCGCGCATCCAGCACAAACTTGATGACGATTTTCCTGAACTCAGTGATGCAATGCTGACGGTTTTGTTCCCGCATTATTTACGTCCGATACCTTCCATGTCGATAGTGCAGTTTTCGCCAGACAAGAGTCAGCTGGAATCGGTTTTCAATATTCCACGCAACACACGTGTCGAAACCGAACAGTTTCAGGGCGAGAGCTGCATATTCACATCTGTTTATGACACGGACATGCACCCATTTGAATTAAAATCAGCGAATTTGTACGGCTTGCCATTTACCACGCCCGGCGCTACCAAAGTTCGCGGTGCACAAAGTGTGTTGAAATTATCATTTGAAACCTTCTCGGATCAATTCACCTTTGCGCAATTAAAAACTGATTCAATCCGTCTGTATCTGAAAGGTCAATCACAATATGTAAACCCCTTGTACGAGATGCTGCTGAATGATTGCCTGAATGTGGTATTAACGCGCTCTGACTCCGATGTCGCGCCAGTTTTTCTTGGTGCAGATGCGATACAGCCTGTTGGTTTTGGTCAGGATGATGCACTGTTACCCTACCCACCTGCTTCCTTTACAGGCTACAGATTATTAACCGAGTTTTTCATCTTCCCGGAAAAATTTCTGTTTATTGAGATTGCCAATCTCGCAGAACATATACCGGAAGATGCCGGCACAACCCTTGAGCTCTATATCTACCTGAATTCATCTGATGTTGAACTGGAACACAATATTTCCGAACAAACATTTGCCATGAACTGCACACCGGTAATCAATTTATTTCCACATAAAACCGATCCGATTCGTCTGGATCACCAGCATCATGAATACCAGGTGATACCCGAAGCAAGACGACCACTTGGGTATGAAATTTATTCAATAGACGATGTCAGCGCGACAACCGCATCTGGCGAGACTGAAAGTTTTTTACCCATGTATGGCGTGAATCACCAGAATCAAAATGAACTGTCACATTCTTACTGGTTTGCAACCAGACGCAATGCCAAGATGGGACTATATGAACGTGACGAAGGCACGGATATGTATTTATCGTTCGTTGATCTCGACTTTAATCCTAATGTACCGGAAGACAGGACAATAATTGTCAACAGTACCTGCAGTAACCGCGATCAACCTGGCAAATTACCCTTTACTGCCGAGCAACCAAAATTACAGTGCGTGAACAGTTCTCCCCCTTGCACAAAAATACGTTTCCTGAGCAAGCCCTCGAATGTTGTTCGCCCACCGCTACGTAATCATGCACGCTGGCGTCTTATCTCACATTTGAATCTGAATTTTCTGTCATTAACCGGCCGAGATGAATCTACTCAGGCACTGAAAGAAATATTACGCCTTTATGATTTCAGGGAATCCTCGGTCACACGTGCATTAATAGACTCCATTACAAATGTAGCCACACAGCCTATTAGCGCGCCACTCAATATTGACGGCCATATCACCATGTGCCGAGGTATGCAGGTTGAAGTTGAAATCGATGATTTCAAACTGGCAGGCAGTAGCGTGTATTTGTTTGCGACAATTCTTGAGAATTTTTTCGCATTGTATTGTTCAATCAACAGCTTTTCACGTGTACTGGTTAAAATAAAAAGTAAAGAAGGTTATCTGAAAAAATGTCCTCCACGATCCGGCGAAAAAGTACTTCTTTAATTCAAAAACTGATTAAAAAGCCTTCTGAATTCAGTTTTATTCAGGCTGTTCGCCTGCTCGAAAGATTTGCATTTTTTTCCAGCGCGAAAGATGCCAAACTTGCTCGTCATCCTGTCGCACGGTTTACGCCACCAGGTTCAGAAGTTGTCCGTTTTCATTCAAAACAATCACTCGCCTTCCCTGCTGCAGAAATCAGTTCCGTTACGGTTGATATAAGCAATTCAAACCAGAGACAATCACAAATGCTGGTTAACTTTATGGGCCTGACGGGTAGCAATGGTATATTGCCTTATCACTATACCGAGCTGGTATTACGCAGAATGAAAGTGAAAGACAAATCAATGCTACACTTTCTTGATTTGTTTAATCACAGGCTGGTGTCATTATTTTATCAATCATCCGTCAAATATCGTCTGCCAATCGAATATGAGCGTAAACGTATCAATGTATCCGATCAAACGCGCACTGATACACATACAAAAATATTACTTTCACTGCTTGGGCTTGGGACCAGAGGATTACAGGATCGTTTATATACAAAAGATGAATCTTTAATATATTACGCGGGTTTATTCACCAAAAAGGTCCGTACCGCTGCTGGCTTGAAACAAATCATATTGAATCACTTTGCAATACCGGTCGACATCAAGGAATTTATCGGTCAATGGCAAAATCTGATTGATGATGTCAGAACCCGCATGCCAGGGATAGCCTGTCCACGTGGCCAGAACAATCAACTGGGTCGATCCGTCATGCTGGGAAACAAAGGCTGGTTTGCGCAAGGAAAATTCCGCATCATACTTGGCCCACTTAGCAAGCAACAACTGCATAACTTCGCGCCCGGCACAGCAACCTTGCGAGCGCTTGACGAGATAGTTCGATTTTATGTGAATTATGAATACGATTATGATTATGTGATGCGTATACGTCGCGCTGATGTACCTGCGCACATTCACCTGAACAAGGAAAAAATGCCGGTACTGAGCTGGAATACCTGGCTTTCAACGCGCGACAATAAATATTCCCAGAGCAATGAAACAGTAGATATACCGGTTTCAGCAAACAGATTACGATAACCAGATTAAGCATGAAACATACACGTATAATTTTTTTACTAGTTTTAATGATCAGCGGATGTGGAATACCTATAGAAGGGATATCCCCGGAAGGCCGCACCATCGCCAGAATCAATGTTGACCTGAAAGGCGCCGCCCTTTCTGGCCAACAAAATATGACAACGGTTTGCAAGGGGTTCCTGCTTTCGCATGCGCAAGTCAGAGACTTTTTTATCTACGCTGCCTACATCAAAGATGCTGATCCAGAGAATCGCTACGATATATTGCCGTGTTATTCTTCCGGCACAGCGTTGATTGACAATATTGAATACAAATGGATTATACGTGCCGGCGGGGTTGGCGAATTTACCAGTAAAGACCACAAGTTTATAAAAATTTGTGGCAAGAATTGTTGTCACAAGGTTTCGTATATATGCTGAAAAAACCGGTTCACGAATGACATAAAATATTTTATATGTACCAGAAGCTACCAACTAATATTATGACAATGGGTAGTGAAAAATAATTAGATGAGGAATGTATGATTACCATAGATCTAAAATCACTCGTTGGAAAACTTAACGAAACCACACGTAATTCACTCGAAGGAGCTGCCGGGCTATGCCTGTCCAGAACACACTACAACGTTGAAATCGAACATTGGCTTATCAAACTGCTGGAAGTGACTGGCAGTGATATTGCTGCCTTGCTTGAAAAATTTGATGTGGATATTGGCAGATTAACTCAGGATCTGAACAAGGAACTCGATCGAATCAAGTCTGGCAACACGCGTGCACCGGCCCTTTCACCGACTGTGGTTGATATTGCAAAAAACGCCTGGATGCTGGCATCGGTTGAGTATGGCCATTCGCTTGCTACCTCAGCACATATTTTAACGGCTGTTATGCTGGATGATGCGGTACGACGTTCAATTGAGGCATCCTCTGCTGAGTTTGCCAAGATATCGCCTGAATCACTGCGTGAAGTTACCCGCAGTATTGTCGGTACGACACAGGAATCAAGCAGCTTGTATACGGGTGATACCGGTGCGACCGATTCTGCCAGCCATTCCGGCTCGCCAAGCAAAACTCCTGCACTGGACAAATTCACCATTAACCTGACAGAAGATGCGAAACAGGGCAAGATTGATCCCATTCTTGGACGTGATGAGGAAATTCGGCAGATCATCGACATTCTTATTCGCCGTCGCCAAAATAATCCGATCCTTACCGGCGAAGCCGGTGTGGGTAAAACAGCCGTTGTTGAAGGCTTTGCATTACGCATTTCATCGGGTGATGTCCCTGCCCCGTTAAAAGACGTCTGTGTTCGCACACTCGATCTTGGCCTGTTACAGGCAGGTGCAAGCGTTAAAGGTGAATTTGAAAACCGCTTAAAATCTGTAATTGCCGAAGTTAAAGCTTCACCGCAACCGATTATCATGTTCATTGATGAGGCACATACTCTGATTGGTGCTGGTGGCAAGGAAGGTCAGGGTGACGCAGCTAACCTGTTAAAACCTGCGCTTGCCCGCGGTGAGCTCCGCACTATTGCCGCCACTACCTGGGCAGAATATAAAAAGTACTTTGAACGTGACCCGGCACTGACCCGCCGCTTCCAGGTCGTCAAAATCGAAGAGCCAAACGAAGAAAATGCCATCAACATGATGCGCGCCATATCATCCATGTTACAAAATCATCATGGCGTACGTATACTGGACGAAGCCATAATTGAATCGGTAAAACTTTCCAGTCGTTATATTCCCTCACGTCAATTGCCGGACAAATCCGTCAGTTTGCTTGATACCGCATGTGCACGTGTGGCCTTGAGCCAGAGTGCGACCCCTGCTGCCATCGAAAGCACGCGACGCGGGATCACGCAATACGAAACCAATATTTCCCTACTGGATCGCGAAAATGCCGCGCTTGGTAAAGATGATGTTACGACTGCTGCTTTAACTGCCGCGAAAGATCAACTTGTTGAAAAACTTGTCGTCCAGGAAGCGCAATGGGACAAGGAAAAAGCCCAGGTCGCTAAAATACATGAGTTACAAAAGTTACTCGATGATGACTATCATTCGCTGTCAGTTTCCGAGGAAGTACGTAAAAAGAAAAAACTGCCCGATCCGTTAACCGAAAAAGACAAGAGCAAGATTAAAAAAGATCTCGCCAAACATATGGCAGAACTGGCTGAAATACAAGGTGAAGAACCCATGATTCAGGTTAATGTCGGTGGGCAGGCAATTGCAGAAGTTGTTGCAAACTGGACAGGCATACCGGTTGGGAAAATGCTCGCAGATGAAATCAATTCAATACTGAAATTGCAGGACAACCTCGGTCAACGTGTAATTGGACAAGCGCACGCCTTGCATACTATCGCAGAGAACATCCGTACCTCACGTGCAGGCCTGACCGATCCACGCAAGCCGATTGGTGTGTTCCTGATGGTTGGACCCAGCGGCGTTGGCAAGACTGAAACCGCGCTAGCTCTGGCAGATATTTTATACGGCGGCGAGCAAAATATTACTGTGATTAACATGTCTGAATTCAAGGAAGAACATAAAGTATCAATGTTACTTGGCTCACCTCCCGGCTATGTCGGCTATGGTGAAGGCGGCGTGTTAACCGAGGCTGTGCGACGCAAACCCTACAGCGTATTACTACTGGACGAGATGGAAAAGGCACATTCTGGTGTACAGGATATTTTTTATAACCTGTTCGACAAGGGCACGATCAAGGATGGTGAAGGTCGCGATATTGATTTTCGTAATACTGTGATTATCATGACATCGAATGCGGCTGAAGAACATATTCGCGCAATGTGCGCAGCCGAAGGTGAACTTCCAACACCGGATGTATTGCTGGATAATTTCCGCCCGCAATTACTTAACTATTTCAAACCTGCCTTCCTTGGGCGAACGACGATTATTCCCTTCTACCCACTAAATGATGATAATTTGCTGAATATTTGCAAGCTGAATATGCAACGCATAGAAAAACGCGCGCAGGAACATTACAAGGCGAGTTTTTCATATGATGAGGATGTGCTTCTGCATATCGTTGCCCGTTGTCAGGAAGTGGATACCGGTGCTCGCAACATTGAAAATATTCTCAGCCGTTCATTATTGCCTGAGCTGGCTTCAGAATGTTTGTCGAAAATGGCAAATGAAATCAACATCGCTTCGATTCATGTAGGTGTAACAGAGGAAGGACAGTTCACCTATGCAATTGCGTGAGTATAGACCCGGTCATCACAAATTCAATTTTTCGTACTAAAACACTATGCGTAAGTTGAATTACTATTTAAAAGTAGCCTGTCTGATATTGGCTGCCATTTTTGCAGCCAATACTACGATTTGTCTGGCTGCCGATGAGGCTTCTGCCACGACAGACAATTTTGCCGTCCACGACAAAAAGTATCAGGATTTTTCCTATTTATTTTATCAGACCTATGTAAAGAACACGTCTGTGGCTGGTTACACAGCTATTCAAAAACTGATCCCTGCAATCAATGACGAAATATCGAATAACAATATTGTTAATGCAATCGGGCTCATTTACAGAAATATCGAGCTGATAAAATCGAATATTGATAAACGGATCGCATTATATATTATCCCGTTTTTATTACAGCAAAACGAAACAGGTATTGCCAATTTACTTTTTGAACAGGCAAAGACTGTTGCCGACCGGGCTGTTATTACTGCGTACACTTTTGACTATGCGGAATACTATTTTGCCAGGAATAACTGGCCAAAAACAATAGAGCTGATACAAAGTTTACCTGGCGATCTTGCAAAAAAAGATTATCATAAGGCCAACCTGATGCACGGTATTGCGCTGCAGCATACCAACCAACATCGCAAGGCAATTGTACAATACAAAAAAATACCGAAAACATCAGAATTTTACACCAGCGCGCAGCTTGATATGGCTATTGCCAACATCAGACAGGACTGGTGGACAGACGCATATGAAATAATAAATAAATTACTTAAAAATCCGGCGATCAAGGAAAATGATGAGCATGTTAACCGTCTATACACTATCCTCGGCTATCTGTTTCTCCACCAACATTTTTACAGAAACTCACGCGACACATTTCGTAATGTTAATATTGATAGCATGTATTCGAACAAGGCATTGCTTGGTATTGCCCTGTCAGCAGCATACCAATCTGACTTCATTGGTGCTTTAAACGCTGTCAATATCCTAAAAAACAAGAAAACGACGGATCTGCCGGTTGCGGAAGCGAATTTACTTGTGCCCTATTTTTATGAAAAGCTTAAACAACAGACTACGGCTGCAGCAGGTTACAATGAAGCAATTACTTATTTTCAATCACGAATTAATGATATTGATACTGCCGTAGCAGCCATTCCTACTCTAAAGAGCGCGCTGTTAAACTCCCCTGACAAGTCGCACCTGGTAATCAACAAGGAAATAATACCGACAACAGATGTTGTTACGGCTGCATTTGTTGCTGAATCTGAGCTGCTACAAATATATGGCAGCCATGTTGATGTGATGAATAACGCGAAACTTACTGAAAAATATATATCGGTTAAAAATGATTTTTCTAGTTACTGGAAACAAAGCATTCTTAAGTATTTAAAGAACAAATCTTCCCAATTATCCAGCTATATGAGTCAATGCCGGTACGGTTTGGCACGCTTGTATGACAGCAGCAAAAAAATGAAAAAATAGATCATGTCTTACAGATTATTTTTAATAGCACTTGCAGGTATTTTGTCAGCCTGTAGTAGCGCACCAGAAAGACGACACACCTTAAAGGATGTTGATATTGTGGGTGTTTACAAATCTCAACCAGGCAGTCGTATAACCCCAAAAAATGAAAAAGAAATCCGTGCCGCATACATGGAATACCTTAAACATGCGGCCAAAAGTGAATCGTCGCGAATCGATGCCTTGCAACGACTGGCGCAACTTGAATTTGAACTGAATGAAAAACTGGCCAGTAATCAGGATAATGACACAGAAAGCAGTATCGCTGTTGAAAATCGCATCCAGGAAACCACGCTGGATCGCAGCATCAGACTGCTCGAGACCTCCCTGAAAGACTATCCGAACTCTCCGACTACTGACATCACACTATACCAGCTGGCAAAGGCATATGATCAGAAAGGTCTGCATGACAAGGCCATACATGCACTGGAGTTGCTTACAAAGAAGCACCCCAAATCAAAATTTTATATTGAAAGTCTGTTTCGCCTGGCTGAAGAGTCTTTCAGTAAAAAATTATACACACAAGCTGAAGATATCTATACAGATGTTCTGGTTACAAAAAAGAACAGCCTCTTTTCAGAGAACGCACGCTACAAACGCGGCTGGGCCAGATATAAGCAGGGTTTTTATTTTGACGCTATTGATGATTTTGTCGCAGTAATAGAAAGTAACAAATTTTCTGATTATGAAAAATTAAACCAGCATAAAAAGAATGAATTCGATGAGTATTTTCGCGCGCTCGGCCTGTCATTTGCCTATACCGGTGGTGCAACCTCATTAAATGAATATTTTGCAAAACATACAACATTCAAATTTATTTATCACGCGTATTTACATACCAGTAATATCTATGCGTCACAACAACGTTATACAGATGCCGTCGACACACTTGATAGTTTTATCAAGCATCACAAACAATCCGTTTATGTGCCGGTAGCAGGCATGAAAATTATTGACACATGGAAGAACAGTGGCTTCCTGAACAAGGTCGTAGTTGCTCTTGATAATTTTTATCAGTCATATCATCCGGAAAGCAAATACTGGAACGCAAAACGCACCAAAGCAGACATTTACAAAGCAACTCGACTGGCGCTTAAGGACTACATTGTGCTGGCTGCCTCGCACTATCATAAGGAATATCAAACGACAAAAAAAGAACCGGATTTTCAAAAATCAAAAATGTGGTATGACCGATATCTGGCGCATTATCGTTCACATTCGCACAAGGACAATATTCATCTGCTGTATGCTGAATTACTCGGTCAACATAAGGATTATATGTCATCCCTGGCACAGTATGAACAGGCAGCATATGACGGTGATATAATCCTTAACAAGGATGCCGCCTATTCGGCAGTACTGGTTACATCCAAATTACATAAAAATACCGTAAACACAGCTTCGGGAAATAACTATCTGGATAAGTTGGTGAAATACTCCTTACTGTACGCAAGATTATATCCCAATGACCCACGCTCGATGAACGTCATGACACATGCCGCACAGGAAGCCTACCGTGCCGGATTATATGAATATGTTGTGAAACTGACAGAAACCTTTACATCAATTCCGTATACTAAAACCACCTATAATATTCATTTAATTAAAGCGCACTCGTATTTTAAACTGAAACAATATGATGCCGCCGAAAATGCCTACAAGGCGATACAAACACAATACAAGTTAACTGTGGCTACAAACAAAAGTATGCTCGATAATCTGGCCACATCAATTTACAATCAGGCTACACAAGCCATTGAGAGTGACAATACTGAACAGGCGCTACATCACTACACCCGAATATACCTGGCGGCACCAGCGTCAAATGTGGCTGCGACAGGCCTGTTCGATGCCATTGCCTTACTGGAAAAAAACAAGCGCTGGAATGGGGTAATTCAGTACAGCAAGCTATTCCAGTCACACTACCCATCCCATGCACATAATAGAGAAGTTTCCAAAAAACTCAGTAGCGCGTACCTGAATTCGAACCAGGATATTGCCGCCGCATCTGAGCTGGTAAAAATCTCTCGAACCGAACAGGATGCTGACTATCAAATTGCAGCCCTTTGGAAAGCCGGCGAATTATACGAATCAAAAAATGATACTGAACTTGCTATCAAGACATTTGAGGAATATGCAAAAAAATATACACGGCCTTATCCGCAGTATATTGAATCAATACAAAAACTGATTGAATTACACAGTAAAAATAATAACCAGAAGCGTATAACCTTCTGGCGTAATACCGTTCTGAATACGGACAAACGAACGCCGGGGGATGTAAAAACGGATAGAACCAAATTTATAACCTCACAGGCGGCTTTAAGCCTTGCCAAACGTGAACACGACATATATTCAGGCTTACGTCTTACCTTGCCCCTGAAACGCAGCCTGAAGCGCAAGAAAACTGCCATGCAAAAAGCCGTGACCTTATATGGCCGTGCTTCATCATATGGAGTACTTGAAACTACCACACAAGCAACGCATGGTATTGCCGAAATTTATTACAGCTTTAGCAAGGCATTACTCGAGTCAGACAGACCGGGCAACCTGAACAAGACTGAGCTGGAGCAGTACAAGATTCTACTCGAAGACCAGGCGATACCATTCGAGGAAAAAGCGATTGAATTTTATGAAACCAATCTGGCACATACCAAAGATGGTATTTATGATGAATGGCTTAAGAAGAGTCATGCGCAGTTAAAAATATTATTCCCGGCACGCTATAATCGTGAAGCAAAACTGGAGCCGTATATCAATGTCATACACTAAATATCTGTTTGCGTTCACCCTGATGTTGGGTGGTTGTTCAGGCACACCCACTGTGGATCCAGATCAATCCGCAACTACAACAGAACAGGCCGACTTGCATACCACGCAACAGACCGCCGCTACGGAAGATATACGTCAATACCGTGAGGCAATAACCTACCTGAACAATACCCAGTACGCTCAGGCTGAAAGCCTGCTTCTGGGTATTACCGCAAGCCATCCGGAACTTGCTGGTCCATGGGCAAACCTGGGCCTCATTTCACTGAAACGAAATGATTATGCCAAAGCGAAAGGCTATCTTGATAAGGCGATTGCACGAAATCCGCAAATGGCACAAGCATTAAACATGCTTGGTTATACCGAAGAGAAACTTGGGCATATTTCAAAAGCAAAGGAATATTACCTCCATGCGATTGCGCTAAAAAGTGACTATGCTTTAGCCCATTATAATCTCGCCCTGCTTTATGATATTTATTTCAAGGAAATTCAACAATCCATTGAACATTACAAGGAATACCTGAAATACACGAACAACGAAGATACAAAAACGGCAAACTGGGTACAACAACTGGAAGCTGCACAAGCACGAGGCAAACCATGAAACATACCAAAATACTTTTTCTGTATGTCTTTTTACTTTCCCTCTCCAGCCAAGCAACTGCAGAGGAAAAACTGCGACTCGAAACAACCTTTATCAAGGGCAACAAGGAGATGCCACAGATTATCTATGTGGTGCCATGGAAAGACCTTAAAGATCAGGTGCGAGATGAGCAAAGACTGGTGTTGCACAGTTTGTTTGGTGACCTGTTTGACCCGGTGATTCTACAATCGAATAACGTTACCCGCTAATATTTAAATTTATCCCTGTATATTAATACGCATATCCGTATTGAGTAGTAAAATATTATTTCGACTGGAATGACTCAATGGAAACTTTCCATCCTCCTTCTGGCGAGTTTTCTTTCATGACATCATATAGTTTTATCGTAAAAAACAAATCGTTCGATTTGATTTCTCTGAACATTTTTATATTTCTTGTTTTTTTTGAGTCGAATATCAATTTTCGATACGTGCCTAGCGCCGGAACTTCGCTGTCACTACCAGGCATAATTGTATGGAAAGATGAATCGGCGTGTGCGGCATCGATAACTCCAATTGGATTGAAGGCAAAATAATCACCCCACTTCTGACCGCTCGTCTCATCTGTTATGATAGCTGGAAATATTTGATAATTATCTATCCCTACCTTTTTAAGCATGTTGATGAACAACTCACTCGCGACAGGAATAATACCGGAATTATAAAAATTACCGGGAGGGCTGCCATCACTGACTTCCATTTTAAATTCCAAAGGTTGGCCATTATTGAAATTCACATCTATACTTTTACCTGATAAAAATGAGATACCTTCATCTAATTCCGGCTCATCAATCGGACTTACCTTTGTAATGCTTTCCGTAATACTAAAATATTCAAATTCTTCGTTTGTTAAAGTATTAGTTAGTATTGCCGGAAATAATTCAACATTAGTGACATTGCAATCTAACAACAATAATCCTAATCGTTTTGACATAAACGGTACGCCAATATCATATAATTCAGGCGGATCGCAAATATTTCTATTTAACGGTTTAAAGTTAATATATATTGGCTTAGGAAAGTTTTTTTCTTCTTCTGTTAAAGCGACTCCATCAGTCCAACTCCATACGTCGCCTACATCGAAATTATTCATCACTTCCATGATCATTTCACTTATTTCATTTGCAAGTGAATCACCTCGAAGCATGTAATACATTGTGGTTTCTGATTTCCTGAGAAAGTTCAGATAGAATTGCTATATATTATTTTTCTATGTTATGGCTGGATTCTATCGGCTTAATGTCTAGACCGTCAAATAACGGATCGTCATTTTCGTCATACAAATAATCTAAAATAACATCATGAATAATTATTTTGCTATGACTTTCAAGTAATCTAAAAAATAAAGCACCATTAGCCTTATCAACATCAATAACCAATTTTTTGAAACTTTTATTAACACCCATTCTTTCCTTGTAGACTGAATGCTCCAGGTCTGCGCATGCGACTTTACCCAATATATTCACTACCTGATAGTTATCCCAGGTTTCCCCTGTGTCGGGGTTTTTTAATCGTGCTTTATATGTCTGAAAATTGTCAACACCTGCCTTTCTAAATGCATCAAGCAACCGATTTGAAAAAACCGGCATGAAAGAAGTCACAAAATCTGTAGGCGGGTGTTCAGCCGTATTATCCACTATAAATTCTACAGGTTCCGGGACATCAACTGTAATCAGATCTCCCGAGTGAAAGGCAGAGACACCTTCAGGCAGATCTGGCCATTTCTTAACGCCGTATTTCTCCCAAGGCGAATCATTTAGTTCAAAATACACAGAATATCCCTCTAGTTAGCAAAACTCTTTACGTTACCGTTTGCCCGGACGCTTATTTCTAACATTTTTTAATTTAGCGACATAGTCTTGAGCATAAGTTGAAATAAAGTATTCCCACTCTGAAGGTGCTCCAGTAATATGACCGATTAGTTCTGCAGATATGTCGTCAAGCTTTTGATTAATGCGGTAGGGGGGTGGTAATTTTTTTCCTTTTTCCTTATTGTCGGAGCAAAATCCGCAGCTCACAGAGTATTCATTTATGCTGATTTCATATAATTCTTGTAATAAGTTTTTGGCCAGCTTTGGATAATTTATAAAATGCTCCATATCCGTCGTCGCATCATCAGCAGAATCGGTATCGCCAGAATACAGAGCGGGATGAGGAGGAATATCATGTCCACCTATATGCACCTGCCCTTTGCCAGCTTGCATTGGTAATTCCATGATTTTAACTTTTTCATCCGGATCAAACTCAGCCCATTTACCTTTTAGCGGACCACTACCTTTAAGAAAAGCATTTGGATAGGCTGGCAGGCATACACCATTGGCACAGTTATTTACGCTGTAACCTGTGTCTTTCTCAATTTTACCTAAATCTTTACACGTAAGTTTTTCAATATCATGTCCATTTAATATTTGATTACCGCTAATCGCATGATGTGCCTGATCACTATAATCACCGTATTTATCATGTGAATAGATTGCGCCTTCTTTTTTCCTGTAAACTGGTCGAGCACTGTCTTCTGACTGTCTTCCTTCCTTACCGTCTTTCGGTCGAGCCTTAGACTGAATTTTTGCTAAATTCGCCGGTGTCTGCATGTTTGAACGCAGCTTTGAGGCTTTGTTGTCATTACCACGCCAGGTTTTGTAATCCTTTTCTTCCTTGCCTGGACAAAAAGGACAATCGGGATTGTCTTCCGTATGCACGACAAATGCGACGCCTTCAACTAATTCTGTCATGTTAACCTCCTGTTCTTTTACTGCACTACAGCAAGACTGACTGCCGCTCTGAGCTCTTTTTCTGACGAACAAAAACAAATTGCATCATCATTTTTTTTAAGTGCTGCCAAGCCAATCAAAACGGGTGCAAATGCGGCACCTATATCACCAAAACAATCTGCCGGATGGATATGCTGAAAATTCTCATCGAATAAGGTGCTATTTCTTGTTATTGCAACGCCAAATTCCTTTGCAGAAAAATTCTCACCATTTATGCTGGATAATATGGTTTTAACATGATGTCCATTTCCATTTCCAATCGCCATGGTGACCGCTTGAGCCAGGCCATCGCCCTTATAGACATCTTCACTGTATCTGTGCCCTGCTTCATTCGATATGCCAGGCGGAAAAATTTCTAAAAGTGGTTTTGTTGGTAATTTTGCGACGACACGATCTGAAACCAGCAGTAAAAAGCCTGCTGCTTCGCCCGGTATAAACCCGTCCATGATACCTTCGGCACTTATTCTGTTATCTGCATCCAATACACTTAATAGATAATCATCAAGGTAAGTATCAACACCACCAACCATTACAACATCTTTACCAGTTTGCAGATATTTGAAAGCCATTTCAATAGCCTGAATCCCGCCAGCTCGACCTGTCGCAAATATACGACTCTGCGCAATATCAATTTTTGCACCTGTTTGCTTGTACAGATACGTCAGAAAATTATGTTTGACTACTGAAGGAACACCTGGAATTGACTCTGGCACAGCAAGAAAAACTGGAACAGGTTCTTTAACAGGTATTACACCCAGGACTTCTGCGAGTGCAGGCGTAGCTAGCTGAAGCATACGTCGCTGACGTGCGGGCAGCTCGGGCGTTGAAACAAGTTCCGGGTTTAGTGGTGATAAAGCCTCTTCTGGAACCAGCGCCATTTTCATGGAATTGAAATTTTTATTATAGTGTCTTGATTCCTCGATTCGACTAACGCCTGCACGCACCGCTGCTGCTGTCATTTCTGCATTGGCACCGACGGGTGTAATCATACCCACTGCCGCAACATAAAGTTTGGGTTGCTCACTCATGATGCCAAAATCCTTGCGCGGGTATTTGGCAGTGGCATACCACCGTCGATTAATGCGAGTTCCATCGCCGCCGCATGCCGTTGACGCTGACTGCCATGAATAAGTTTGTCTTTAAGCAATTCAACTGTAATGGGTTTACCCATAAAGTAGCGTCGACCCACAACAAAATTTTGCCCGTGATTACGCCAAATGGCCGTCACTTTTTCAATGTCAGGATATGGAAGGTTTTCATCTTCATCCAGTCCGACATAGGCATCCTCTGTGTCGTCATTGGGAATGACAGGATAATCAGTTGGTTCGTCAATATTGAGCCCGTGTTTTTCCAGGTCTACCCCCGTTATCGAGGTAAAGGACTCGGCTGCCAGTTTCGCCAGCGGCGGGATTTGCATCTTGCCGATGAGCCAATTTACAGCGTGCGGATCACCCAGTACACCTGTCGCTTTAATGACCGTACGAACTTGCGCTTCATCTGCCGCCAGAGCTGAGACCCATTTCCGGGCCGTCTCGATGGGTAAGATTCTAAAGGCCAACTGCAATGCCAGATTTTGATAAGGCCCTGAATTCATGACGAAAGACTTGAGGCCTTCTGCTACATTTCGCTGCCCCAGCAAGGCTGCGGACCAGTGCGCCCAGAAGCGGATAGCGGGCTTTTTAGCGGATAAGGCGGCCTGAATGCTCGGCATACAATCCTGCCGTCGCAGTTCTCCCACCAATCGTAAAGCACGCGCATAGAGTTTTTCGCTTTGCTGACAATCTTCACGCTGCAAAATAGTGGTCAATATTTCACCAGGATCGCGGCGACGAATGCTACACGCTGCCAGGCCCAAGTATTTGTGATTCAAGTCCTTACCTTGCAAAAATCTATCAATCCATTGGATGACTATATGGTCGGATAACCAACCCAACGCTGAAATCAAACCTGGCGTGGCGAGCTCAGCGGCAAAACCCGCTTCCACGGCTTGTTGAATCTTGACTGCTTCGTGACTACGCATCGCGATGACTGTGGCGGTAAACACTTCGCCGGGTTCTTGTAGCTCAAGCGCATCGACACAACACTGCCAACCAAGATCAGGTGAACTCATGATGCCATCCAGATGTGCCTCGATACGTTGTTCCATCTCCAGGATTTCACTGGCGTAGTAATGGGGTTGCTCTATCGCGACAGCGCGTAAAATCCATAAGAACGATGCGTCACTGACAAATTGCTCATAGACATCGGCATAAGCATGACGCCCTGCTAAATAATTTGGAATACTGAGATCGGCCATACCCAACGTTTAGCTCACCCAAGAATATTTTTTTTGTTATGCCATAACGGATCACCGAGACGGCAAACATTTTTTCCTTCGAATTTCACATCGAAGGAATAGAGCATAAATTCACATACGTCTTTAATAGTGCCACTGACGACACCTTTTCTTACCCCTGGTTCATCACCTGTACTCCTGGAATACAAGGCACCTTTTACCATCGGCATTTTCCCATCAGTTTTGACTGACTTGGTGCCTTTACTGGTGTCCATTGACTGACCTAAATTCGGGTAAGGAATTGGTACGACTGCATTGCCAATAGGAGTAAGACAGACATCAGGAAATACCAGACTTTTCCCGCCACTCCCCTTATGTGAAATGCCCCGACCGTTTGAATGTGTTGTTTGTCCCATTTGAGTTCCTTAAGATCTGAATCTAGCGTGCCATGGTAATTTTTATTTCACTGATTTTCAGCGCCTTCTTGTCGCATTGTACTTGCGCCCGCCAAATTAAACCCAGCTTTAACTGGTTAGGTTCGATAATTAACGTCTCAAGATTAAACTGTGGTTGCACTTCCTGGTTTGCGATTGTGATATTCGTTTTTAATTTTACATGTGGCACATTAAAAGCAAGTTTGCCCAGCGGATGCATATTGGTCACTTCAACGGCTTCTCCACCTTGTAGAAACCCTGGATACACCAGATCCGGATGTGCCATGTTAAAGAACCGCTTGTCGAAATTATCCGGTAAATAGGGAGCGCGTCTTGTCTGCCAGACTTCGTCATACGTGCCGGCAAATTGTGAACGTGGCTTCCAATGCGGCGCACAAACGCCAAAACACGCAGGTGGTGGACACTGTGAAGGTTCAGTTATCAAAGCATCCGGATCTTCAAGATTTGGCAAAGGTACACCGTTCATTTTTTCGGCTTCTCGTAAACCCGCGAAGCCTCGTCCAACCGGATTACGTTCTTCTACTGCAACGACTTGTCCATTTACGATATGTATTCCGCCAAATGCTTTTTCATAAACCATGGGCATACTTTTAAACGGCTTGGGTGATGTAATACGGCCATCCTGCCAATAGCGATCGCCAAATACCCGTACTGTTTTATGTACCTGGCCAACTGTCAGACTCACATCAAGCTGAGATACTTCCTGATTATCAGGCGCACAGGCATGACCAAGCATTATCACATCAGTTGATGTCTTGCCGATGTGAAAATCTGATGCATATTTGATGCTCGATTTACCTGGCTCTGTCCAATACTCATCTGCTTCAACAGGTGGTAACTGTTCATCCGCCAGTGTCCATTGTGGCCCAATGTTAAAAGTTGCCCGCACCAAGACGTAAAGCGTATCAATGGCCTGTTCATTCGGAAACAATGCCATGTTGGCCGCAAAGGGAGTACTGTTTTGTAACTGTAACATACGAATCAGAATCTCACTGTACTGTGTTACTTACACTGAATTTTATACACTTCATAATTTAATCAGTTAACTTGTACTGATCCACCCATTATCCGGTTCACACCAGTTGAACGGTTTAATAAATATTTACCACGGATTAACACTTTGCCGGCTTTGGTCAAAGTTATGCTGGATTCACCACATTTTAAAACTATTTCTTCTTCCGCGGTGAAAACAATTTTTTTTCCGTCGATATGGACATCATCGACTTTAAGTGTTGTTTCCAGTTCGATATTTTCATCTGTACTTTCATGGGTAGCAGGCTGTTGATAATTTTCCAGCATATCCTGCAAGGGACTGTGTATCAGACCCATGATTACCGGACTTTGCAGGTTCGCATTGGCAAATAATAATGCAACTTGTCGACCGATATGTGCAGGTGAAACAGACTGTGTTGTCAAGGCAACGAGCGGATGGTCTACGGGGTTATCTTTAAAATTTACGAGTGGTTGAACTTCTTTATTGAAACCAGTCAGAGTGCCAATAATGATTTCACCGGGTGCAACTTTAGGCTGTGATAGCGAGGCATCATCATGAAGTTGGGTACTGTCTGCTGCTTTTTTTTCCACGATTCATCAGAATTAATTGGTGATTACCTTGCTGCCCTTAATCACCACATTCCCCGACCCCTTGATATTAATTGTTTTGCCGCTCATGGTGATGTCGCCATTACTTTTCATGACAATTTTGGCTGCGCCTGTTTTTATTGTTATTTCATCATCCGCATTCATGGTAATTGATTTTGCATGCAATCCATATTCTTTCGTTACATCTTCAAGATATTTACCCTTGACACTTTCCTTCAGGTCTTTATCAACAGTAATCGTCATATTCTTGTGAATAGACTCTTTATGATCATCGCCTACATCAATTGTTTTGTTCTTCTTGATGGTTTCAGTCTGGTTGTTATTTACAGTCTTGTTTCGATCATTTTCAATTGTTGAATTTTCGTCGTGTTTGATTGTTTTGGTGCGGTCATGATCAACCGTCAGTGTTTCATCATTTTCAACACGTGTATCGAGATTTTTTTCTGCATGCAAATAGATTTGCTCGCTACCTTTCAAATCCTCGAAGCGCAACTCATTATAATTTTCCGCTGTCGCGCCTTTGGTAGAGCGCGTTTTTATGCCACTTTGTGTTTTAGAGCTGTAAACGGGTTTGTTGAGCCCGTTATACACGGTACCCGTAACGATTGGCCGATCAGGGTCACCATCCAGAAATGTGACGATCACCTCGTGACCAATTCGCGGAATAAATGACGCACCCCATTGATTACCGGCCCAGGATTGCATTACGCGCAGAAAACATGAGCTGTGTTCATCTTTTTTGCCTTCCCTATCCCAGATAAACTGCACCTTGATACGACCGTGTTCATCAATATATATTTCTTCTCCCGCAGGACCGGTAACAACTGCCGTCTGCGGACCTTTCATGACAGGTCGCTTGTGATCATGCATTGGACGAAAATGCACATCGGAAGGTATACAGGTAAAACTGTTTTGATAATGTGAGTTACCGCCTTCGCCGGTAAAATACGACGAGTCCTGCGCCGAATGCCTTACGGACGTCAGAATATAGGTGCCACGTTCATCCTTGGCTTCATGTTTTTCCAGTTTGAACATGCCGCCTGCGTAAAAACTGCTACAGGTGCTGGAACTGTGAATGACATTAACTGCTACTTCCTCGGCATCCATTCGCATGTATACCAGATCTTTTCCCGAGCCAAAATCATACAAACCCGGGTATTCATAGTGCTGATATTTTGTGTTGTTTTTGAATTTGCTGGTGGTTTTAATTTCGGCTATCAGACTTTTATTCGGTTCCTTGAAATTATAGTCATTTAATGTCCAGATACCCTTGCGGAATTCATAGTCGTGTTTCCAGCTGGTGATTTCATTATCTGGCGTTGAACCTTTCGAATAGGTCAGATTGGTTTCTGCACAGGCTTCGTAAGCGTTTTTTTGATCTACCAATACAAGGGTGTGTTTTTTTGCTTCCTGTTTGAAGTAATAGGCTATACCATCTTCTTCGAGCAGGCGTGAAACAAAATGCAGGTCGCTTTCGCCATACTGTACACAGTATTCACGTGGCTTGCCGCCTTGCGCCTTAAAATCGAAATCTTTAAAACCCAGCTCGTTAAAAACTTTGGTAACGATATCTTTGGTGTTTTTGTTCTGAAATATTCGCCGGCCTTCTGTTCTGGATAAAAACCACATCCAGGGTACCATGGTAAAACGATACTCGCGCATGTTATGGCTTTGAATTTCACCAAATGTAAATGTATTGATAAAACCGTGAAATGATTTTTTTATCTTGGTATTTATATTTACGGTGACTTCTTCACCGATAAGGTCTTCGGGCTTGATCGCCAGATTGGTGGAAAGTGCGGTGAGTGTAAACTCAAATATATCGGATATGTGCTCAGTACCCTCGAATGCCGTCAGTAATAGCTCGTCCTTACCTAGCGGCGTCTCAAGCGAAATATAGCGATTATCCTGTGTGTACATATCCATACTTATGAGGCACCGCAAGACAACTCAACATCGAGTCAGTCAGGCCCCCACCTCCGTGTATAAATTTATGGGATGCTTGCGCATATATGCTGACAATACCGCCCACACATAGTGGGCAGCATTGTCGTATAGCAATAATTATGCAGCTTTGGCCGCTTTAACGTCGTAGCTAACGCGTTGCGGATTACCAGACTTGTTAGATGCGTCATGGTCTTTGTAGCTAACTTCAATCGCTGAGTAGCTCAGAGAGATGTTTTCTACTGGTTCCTCATCACCTTGCGCTGAAATACTGTAGCTGCTGACAATACAGTTAGTGAGCTTATAAGTCATAAACTCCTGGACTTTGTCGGTACCTGTGCGAACAAAGGTAAGCAATGCATCCTGACCGGCAGAACCAGTTAACGCTTCCTTGAAAATCGCTGCGACTGAATTGTCTGCAACTTTAGTAATTGATATTTCTGACAGTGATGGCTTGCTCGCTTCACGATTTGACAGATTGCCAGCTTCCATCGATACACTTCTTGAAACACCAAAATGTACAGACATCACTGAAATCTGATCTTCATAACCTGAAGCTGTAACATTTCCTTTTACATTACCGAATTTTAGATAAATTGCCATTGGTTATTTCCTTCTGTTTGTGCACTAAAATAGTGATGAGTTGTTAATAGTATGGGAATAAATTTTTGTTATCAATCTGTTATTTTTATCATTATAATGTCCAAATATTACGCAAATTCATGCTCGTGATCAACTAAATTTACCCTGCTTTTTGTGCCTTTTTATCGTAAATATTTTTGTGAACTACGTCACACTTTATTGTGCTTTTTTACAGCACGACTTACTTTAAAAACTGTATTGAAAATCAAAAACTAACCGGCTGCTGTCAACATTCGGTTGTTGACTGATATTTTTGAATTTTTCGTCCACCGGGAACGCAGCCATCAGATTCCCACTGAATTTCCCGGATGAAAACTGTAAACCTATACCCAGATCAAAAACTTGTGCCGTAGGGTCAGACTCCCCTGGTTGTAAAGTGTGTTGCATACCGTAAGCCAGATCGGCAAATACAAACGGTTTAGCCAGCTCCTTGAAATTTATTCCAAACATACTGAAGTCAAACAAATCTGGCGCATTAAATACCCAATCTACACCTAAATAGAGGCTGTCATCCGCCGTGAAAAGACTGGGGCTATAGCCCCGTGCACGTGTCGGTCCTGCAATAGAAAAACGCTTGGACGATGGCAGGTTGTTGCCAGCGTATTGAAGACTGGCACGATAGATTAATCGTGAAGTTGAGTCAGTAAATGGTATTTTCCAGAAACTCAATAATGAATAGTCTGAATTAAAAATTGTAAAATCTGTGTCCTGCCCAGGCTCCTGTCCGTAAATAAAACTGCCGGAGGTAAGTTTTACGCTTCCTTGATGTAATTTTTTATCTGTTTCATTCAATGTATCAAAGTTATATGCCAATGATGTTGTACGAATCTTGTCATCCAGGGCATTGCCGATATCAGGGATATCTCCCAGTTGAAGATCTGATAATATTTCTTCATATCGCAAGGCCACATTTTGATTATTTGTTCGACTGCGTTTAAACATGTATTTAAAATAATATGCGTCTACAAAGACACTCCCATTCAATTTAAAGCTGGCGTTAAAAATAGTTTGATCAACAACAAACTGGTTTTTTGATGTTTCTATTCCTGCACGGAAACGTGGACTGAACAGGTTTAGCTCATAACTCAATCGATAATAATCACTATTGCTGGGTTGTTCAGCCTTCAGATAACTGGCATTGAGTGCGTCAGACAGCCCAAGTGTGTTATTGAGTTGTGCATCCGCATACAATCGATACAAACCGGATTCTTTTGTGCCGTGATTATCAACACGTAAATTGGAGCTGAAGCGCGATTCATTTTTTACATTTATATTAAGTCTTGTGTCACCCACTTGTGTGCCCGGTTCGAAATATCCATCCACAAACACACCTGGAAAGTCATTAATAAGGAACAGATTTTCTTCGACTGCGGCGCTGGTAATGGGTTTGCCCTTCATATCATCAAAAACCTGTTGCAGATGTTCCGACGTATATAAATCATTATTATTAACTTTCACCTCTCCCAGCATTCCTAACAAAAGTGTGAGCGTAACTATTCCGTCGCGTACTTTTTGCTTTGGAATGTATGCCTTGGCCAGAACAAATCCGCGCTCGCGGTAGAATTTTGTAATTGTATTGGCAACTGATTCAATCTGGCCAATGGTAATACCGCGCTTACCTCGCTGCTCGCGTATCAACCACACGAGACGTTGCACGTCCAATGGTGTTACATGACGATCTTTCGATTCTTCTTCAACTTCACCGAGTAAATCGGAAATCTCTCCCAGCTCCCGAACCGTATAACCAGACTCAAGCGCCTTACCCTCTTCCATTAAATCAAAGCGAATTTTCTCGGTCAGTTCATTTAATGCTTCGCGTGTAATACCCAGATCCGGGTATTCAACCAGCCCTTGAATCCTGAATTCTGACACTGCCAGACGGGGACCAGCCGTAGGATCAGGATCACGTTCACGCACTGCAGGGATATCAATATCACGCAGTAAACTCTTTTGCTCAAGATCTTTCATTTGCGTCACATCGGGCATTTGCAAAAAATCAGCATTTGCTATTGATAACGCGTTGACCACAATAATACCCGCTACCAATAATAATCTGGTAACTTTACGTTTAAAACGGATGGGGACGGTTTTAAAAATAAAACGATCATGCCACCAGTCTGCTCGCTTCTCCCTCAACACTTTAATACCATACATCATACTCTGTTCATTCTTCTTTTTTATAATCATCAATTACTTACTGCACACAAGACCACATATTTATCAATGAACACACATGGGTAACATACAAATAACATCATGAGGCGAATAATAAAATACTGATATGCAGCGACGAATATTTATTGCTTTGTACTTTCCAACTCGACGTCAGTCAGCTTTTTCTTTTTCTTCTTCTCATCATCGTCTTCATCAATCGTGAATCGCTGATCAGGCGGTAATAAAATGGCGACATCTTCGTGATTGTAGTTTCTCACTTCAGTAAAGATCGCCGGATCAACATCGCCAAGTGATTCGATTTCGATAAGTGTCTGACCGAAATCCGGCACACCAAAGAACTCGGCCAGATTACCATTACCCAGCACAACCCTTGGCCTGCCACCATAATAATATACATAGCCTTGTGCTCCGAAAAACGTAAAGCTGTCATCTGCGCTGATACTGATATATCGTCCTGGCGTACCCATATCGCTTGCACCTGTTCTGACATCAATGTCACTTGCCACGATATCCGGCGCGGCCAGCGCTGAATGTGCAGTAGGACTGGTGGTATCAGCAAATACTCCACCATTCGTCACACGTAAATCAACACGCGAGCCATTTGGCGCAAAACTGCTCCCATTGGTGAATAAACGGTTGACCGTTACATTTCCCGTATTAGTTATATCGATGTTCCCTGCAGATGTAATCATGTTGACCTGCATCGCTTGATTATTCGCAATAGTAATATTGCCACCTATCGTATCAACTGTCAGATTCGAAGTTGCGGTAACAACATTCACATCCGTGCTACTGGTCAGATTTATACTGCTTGCTGAAATGGTGCCACCCGTTATGCTTCCGTTTGATGCGTTTATAGCGACCGAATTTGCTGACATTGCACCGACCTGAATGTTGTCAATATCTCGTAAACTTACTGCGCCCGGGCTTGTGACGGTGACGGTATCAAAATCATTAGCGGCATTATTCAACGCGATATTACCGCCAGCATTGATGTTTGTTGTGCCAACTATATTGAATACTCCAGAGTTCGATATGTCGCCGGTTGATGTGATATTCAAGTCACTGGATTCGCTCAGGTATACCGCATTTGAATTTTGTAATTGCAGTGTATTCAGCGATGTGTTGACAAGTGAGCTGGCCGTACCGAATTGGCCAACATTAGTGAGCGTGACAGTATTTGCCGTTACCAATCCGGTTGCATTGAACTGGCCTACGTTATTAAGCGTGAACACATTTGCCACCACTTGTGTGCTGTTAACAGTTTGCGCATCGACTGTTAAATCACCTGCATTACCAAGATTAATACCATTAAGATTAACCGTGTCTACGCCACCAAGCCCATTTATGTTTAAATTATTAGCTTGTGTGTAAGTAACCTGCTGTCCGCCACCAACTGTAAAACTGTTGTTGGAAACCTGTATCAATTCAGAAGATGTGTTATTTGCCAAGCCATTGATAAACAGGGTGTTGCCATTCACATCTACACTGACAGCATCGTTTATATCGACGGGAATCGGTACAGGCAGACTAGTACTATCGCCCATCTGATAGTTCACCGTAAAGTTGTTACCAGCAACAAGCTGTTCATAGCCGCCTGCCTGGCCGGGAGTGTACGTAACGTTACCTGTTGATCCAGTCAAAGTAACCACATCAGCACCGGCGCCAGCAATAAAATTGACGCTACCAGATTGCAAGCTGGCCAAATCAATATTTAGCGCATCATTACCTGCACCACCTCTTACTGTGCCGGTAATACTTCCATTCGCACTGAAGTCAAACGTATCGACGCCATCACCGCCAACCAGGTTACTGAAACCACTAAACCCAAGCTGATTCCCGGCATCATCGCTAACAATACCTGTATCCACACCATTAACTATCCAGTCTGTGTTTACGGTTGAAGATTGTTGTGCGATGAGTGTTCCATTATTCGCATTTAAACCTTCGATACCACTGTCGATAAACACCCCATTAATACCGGATGAGATGGCATTACCTAGAGTAAATGTGAACCCAAACTGGTTTGTCCCTACGGTATCATTTTCCAGAGAGTTAATCGGGCTATCAGTTCCACCATTAATATGTAAATCCGTGATTGTCGACGTGGCAATCGTAAATGTGTCATCTCCCATACCACCATTCAGCGTAACCCCATCAACATTGCCGCTTACCACAAAGATATCATTATTGTCTCCACCGTTTAAGGTCGCTGCAGAAAGGTTATTGTTGATTGTAAAAGTATCGAAACCTGCCATACCGTTTACAGTACTGATATCCCCGTTCCCACTAAATGTAAACGAATCGTCATTCGCACCACCCGTCAAATTATTAAAACCGGTAAAGGCGATACTGTTTACAGTGCCGCCATTTACAGAATCAATCAGCCAATCATTATTTTGATCCGCGCCAATGAGCGTACTTGCAGTACCATTCCCAACTACGCGTTCAATATTTGTAACATCTTGCCCCAGGTTTAATGCCACAGTTGTAACCTGTGACATATCCACGGAATCGCGTAATAACTGTCCACCACCATCAATCAAACCCGACAAACTTCCACTCGCAGTAAAGTTGAAAGTGTCATCACCACTACCGCCCGTTAGATTGTTAAAATCAACAAACGAAACACCACTACCGACAGTACCGGTATTTGCGCCTGATATTGTCCATGTCGTCGCATTATTTGTACCCGTTAATGTGCTGTTTGTATTATTACCAATAATCCTTTCTATGTTCATTACATCCGCACCGAGACGGAGATCAACCACCGCCAATGCGGATTGATCAACGGTATCGCGCACCAATTGTCCACCGCCGTTTATAAAACCGCTTATGCTGCTACCGGTATTGAAGTTGAAGGTATCGTCGTTACTGCCGCCTATAATATTGTTAAATCCAACAAACGTAATGCCACCATTTACATCGCCGTTATTTGCACCCGTTATTGTCCATGTGTTCGCCGTATTGGCACCAGTGAATGTACTGGTTGCATTGTTGCCTACATAACGTTCGATGTTCGTATAAACACCAGTTTGGCTTAAGTTAACGCTAACGTTGGCATGCTGTGACAGATCAACCGTATCGCGTGTCGTTTGTCCACCACCGTTTATCAGCCCGGTTACGCTGCCCGTAGGCGTAATGACAAAAGTATCGTCATTGCTGCCACCGGTCAGATTGTTAAAGTCAACGAAGGCGATACCGTTTACATTACCGTCATTGTCACCGGTAATCGTCCAGGTGTTGGCCGTATCGGCACCTGTAAGCGTACTGGCTGTGTAATTACCAATAAACTGCTCGATACCGGTGTACACATTTGTTTGACTTAAATTGACATTAGCCGTCGCCAGTTGCGAGAGATTTACCGTATCTTGTACCAGCTGGCCGCCGCCATTAATTAACCCGCTAATACTGCCAGTGGCGCTAAAATTAAAACTGTCATCGTTATTGCCGCCGGTCAGGTTATTGAAATCAACAAAGGTGATATTGCCATTTATATTGCCGTCGTTTGCACCGGTAATGGCCCAGGTATTCGCCGTGTTCGCACCTGTGAGTGTACTGTTGGTATTGTTGCCGACATAACGTTCGATATTATTAAACCCGGTGGCACCAATAGTGATATTTACATTCGCGAGCAGTGATTGGTTAATAGTGTCTTGCACGAGGTGGGCGCCACCATCAATTAACCCGGCAATGCTGCTACCCACATTAAAATTGAAACTGTCGTCGTTACTGCCGCCTGTCAGGTTGTTAAAATCAACAAACGCGATCCCGTTTACATTACCATCATTGGCGCCGGTAATAGTCCAGGTGTTGGCGACGTTCGCTCCGGTTAATGTACTTGCCGTGTTGTTACCAATAAACTGCTCGATACCGGAATACACGCCGGTTTGGCTTAAGTTAACGTTGACCGTGGCAAGCTGTGATAAATCAACTGTGTCACGTAATGCTTGTCCACCACCGCTTATCAGCCCGGTTATACTGCCCGCAGGCGTAAAGACAAAGGTATCGTCGTTATTACCACCGGTTAAGTTATTAAAATCAACAAAGGTGATATTGCCATTTATATTGCCGTCGTTTGTACCGTTAATAGTCCATGTACTCGCCATGTTTGCACCAGTGAGTGTGCTAGTAGTGTTGTTGCCAATGTATCGCTCAATATTATTAAATCCGGTAGCACCGACAGTGATATTGACATTGGCAAGTTGTGATTGGTCGATGGTATCTCGTGTAACATGCGCACCACCATCAATCAGACCATTAATGCTGCTGCCAGAATTAAATATAAACGTGTCATCGTTATTGCCACCGGTTAAATTATTAAAACCAATAAATGCCACACTGCCTACATTGCCATTATTCGCACCGGTAATCGTCCAGGTGTTAGCAGTGTTGGCGCCAGTAAGCGAACCATTACCGTTAGCTGTAATTAGTTCGATATTTGTAATGTCTTGTCCAATCACAACATTGGCAGCAGCCAATTGCGCCATATCAACACTGTCCTGTAATGTCTGGCCGCCACCGTTGATAATGCCGGTCAAACTGCTGCCTGGGCTAAAGATAAAATTGTCGTCTGCAGAACCACCCGTCAAATTATAAAAACCGGAGAAGGTAACTGCGCCCACTGTTCCACTATCATTACCTGTGATGGCCCAATTATTCTGAATATTTTGACCTGTTAATGTGGCATTAGTATCGTTGCCTATTATCGATTCAACATTTGTAACGTCTTGGCCCAGTACAACATCCACAGTTGACGTTGTAAGCTGTGACATATTTACCTGATCGCCTACTGTGCCTGTATGAGCACCGCCATCAATCAAACCACTAATACTGCTATTGATATCAAAACTGAACAAATCGTCATTACTGCCGCCAGTGAGGTTTTGAATCCCACTAAATGACACATATTGGCCATTAACACCATCGAGCACATTTCCGGCATTGGCGCTTGTTATCGTCCAGGTATTATTCAAGCCGCGACCCTGCAAACGGTTAGTGCCGCCGATATCTGAAATAGTGATTGAACCTGCTACAGGCACAACAGGGGTCGTCATGTTGAATACATCATTCGCGCTGCCACCCTGAAAGTTGGCGAAATTAACAAAATAAAGAGTCTGTCCGCCGCCAAGATAAACACCATCACCTACTCCATCATTTGCTGCGGTGGCATATGCAGGTGGGGTAACCGCTGTCACTTGTTCAAAAGTCCATGTGCTATTTGCATTTCGTCCACCCAGCGTAATACCTGTATTACCAAATATACCTTCAAAACCGGTATAGCTGGCGACATTCACTGGACCAGACAACCCGGATATATCTGCCCATGCACTGCCACTGTCTACAAATGACTGGACATTCTGAAAATCATTCACATAAATTTCATTTGGTGGGGGTCCAGGTAGTGCGCTATTGTCCTGAGTGATTCTCCCGGATGTTGCACTTGCAAAAGCCCATATATTATTCACACCACTTCTGGCGCGAATCGTGTTGGAACCACCACCACCATCGACTCGACCTGTAATCGCGCTGGTTGCACTCGTACTAAAATCAAATGTATTTGCACCCGAACCACCGGTAACATTACCAAAATTTGTAAACGTATATGTATATGGAGTAGTTGTATCGTCAATTGTACCGCCATTCTGGCGGTCAATCGTCCATGTATTATCTGTGTTTCCAGCAACCAGAGTGCTGTTAGCCGTTGCGCCTGTGTCATTACCGTTAAAAGTTTCAATATTGTTAGCGGTTGTGCCAATGGTAATTGTACCGCCACCATTTAGATTAACGATGTCGTTATCACCAACGCCCGCACCATCAACCGTCATACCTGCCGGCATAGCTGGTGTAATATTAAATGTATCGTTACCCGTATTACCAACAAGTTGCTGGATATTCGTGAAGTCATTACTACCAACGCCATTGACATTACCGACGTTTGTTGCAGTGATATTAAAAATATTTGCGCCAGTGCCACCTACTATACGATTCGTGGAACCACCGCCACCATTAAGTGTGCCAGCAAAATTAAACGAGTCGTGGAGTTGGAATATATCCTGATTGTTATTACCGACCAAAGCTTCGACACCGCGTAAACCGCCTGTAATACCTGTGACGCTGGCTTCATCAGTATTAGTTATTGTCCACGTATTTGCGCGATCGCCCCCGGTAACTGTATCGGTACCCCCTGCACCATCATATGAACCGGAAAAATTCCCAGCGTTACCAAGTTGCAAGTTATCCTGGCCTGCGTTACCTGTTAAAACCTGAATGCCACTAAAGCCACCCGACAAACCTGTTACAGTTCCTGAATTTGATCCAGTGACTGCCCAACTATTTGTTCGATTACCACCCTGCACTTCGTCAGTTGAGCCGCCATTACCATTAATAGTACCTGTAAATTGACTACTATCCGGTAATTGAAAAATATCCTGCCCAGTATTACCAAACAAAGTTTCCATACTGGTAAAGGACAAATTTGTATTTAAAGAGCTGGTCCCGGAGGTAAGCGCCCATGTATTATTTCTTGCAGCTGCGTTGATTGTATCTGTACCGCTACTGCCAGTGATGGCCAGAGCAGATGTAAAGCTATTAGTACCGCTGACCGGTATGTGGTTAATGTATACCGTACCGTTCGTACTTCCTGTCATGTTGATAGTTGCTGTGCCAGTAGTACCGGATCCATTTCTAATAACATCATTATTCAATATTATATTGGCAGTACCTGTGTCATTTGCGATTAACGCGATTTGACCTGCCGCACCAGTAGCGTTTGCGGATGAATCAAGTGCACCTACAGTGATCGTATTGGCATTAATGCTAATCGCACCGCCCGTTGCTGTATTGTTAGATGTAGTGATGTCCCCAGATATGAACTGAGTCGCACCATCCTGCACAGTAAATGAATTAGCAACTATGGAATTTGCTAGCAGGTCAACATTACCAGTGGCATTAATATTTAAATTACCAATTTTCGTACCGTTACCTACAGCACCCGTAAATATATTATTACCGATCATATTCAGGTTTCCGTTGCCTGAATTTAAATCAATGGTGGACCTTGATGTTGGTGTGCAAGAGTTGCCAACACAAATATTTCCACGTGTAACACCAGAGGCATCGAGATTAATTGTGTTGCCAGATAATTGAACAGGGCCATTAAGAATTATGTTCGCACCATTACCATCAGTTCCAGAATTGCTCGTTGTTCCTCCCTTTGCATTGATGTTACCACCTAGTGTTATACCACCCGCAGCAGTTAAGGATATAAACCCTGCATGACCTGCTGTTCGAGTAAATCCATCCGTATCAATACCGCCACTTGTGTCTATTGCTCCTGAAGTCGTAATTGTAGAACTGACACCATTGGTATCCAGCGTTATATCGCCACCATTACCACCATTGTCTGGCGCACTATTAGTTGAAGTATCATCAGTACCTTTTGTCAGGATATTGTTCGTGCTGATATTCCCTGTGGTATAAACAGAAACATCTCCACCATCATAACAAGCATTGTCACCGCAAGAAGATGGCGCACCAGTATTAACCACGTTATTATTTGTAAAAGTAGCTACACGGTCCACTGTAGTGCCATCTGTCCCGACATAAAAATTACCACCGCCAGTTAATATGGTGCCATCAGCACCAGTCACGCCATTTTCGCGATTTGTTACTGCACCGCTAGCAAATATTCTGACATCGCCGCCAACTTTTCGTACCTCATAACTGCTGTTGCTTGTATCATTATCACCACCTAAAGTATTGACTATGCCATTATTTATAAAATCCACCACCTGATTACTTGAGCTACCAACATAGAAATATCCACCATTAGTCTTGATAGATGCTGCGCTTTGTCCAGAACCTGCTTCTTCCAGAACGACGTTACGCGCCGCATTAAGTACAAGGTTTATACTGTCAAAGCCATTACCTGAATTATTATCTTCATTGCTATCATATATTCTGCTGCCAGCCTCAAATTTGATATCACGTGCTGCATTCAATGTTAATGTTGATTGCTCTCTATTGTTATAATCAAGATCTCCATTGAGATCAAAAATGATATCTCCATTCCCGCTCGTGCCTGTACCAGTAGTTTGTATTGTAATGCTTGCTCCGTTATTTAGTGCATCTCGTACGGTATCAACATCAAGTCTTGAATTAGTATTAGTTGGTGTAAACGTACCGCTGCTTTGAGAATATCTGTTATTAGTACTATTACTTGTAATCGTAATATCATACGGATCTATCAACCATTCTCCACCTTGCCCATTAGCTGCACTCACATCGGGTGCATTTAAAATATCAAAACTACGCAAGCCCGAGGTTTCAATAAATCCGCCATTGCCACCATTGGTTCCACCACGAGCATACAGGTTGCCATAAATGCGCGCGGTATCTTGCGCAAAGGTAATCAGCTTGCCGCCGTTACCCTTATCGATTGCATCGGCATATACCTTGCTTAGCTCAGATAAATAAATAAAATTGGCATTGCGAATGTTGGCATTGCCACCTTGTTGGTCGCCACCAATTAATGCCGTTCCACCGCCATTCGCGCCCGATACATCCACCGTTGCTTGATCAAACAACCCAACTTTATCGCCGAGCACTTTTACGACACCACCGGTACCATTTGCTTCGGAGCGCGCCGAGGTGATGCTGTTTTGGGTGAGCAAAGTTGTGTCTTGTGAATGCAGTTCGATTTCGCCACCGTTGCCATTAGTGTTGTCTGCTTTTAATGTGCCACTGCTGGTAACATTTTCTCCCACCAGCACAATGCGCCCAGTGTTATTTGAGTTTGATGTAGTGCTTGTTGTCGTGGTAGTCGTCGTAACATTGCCCGTCACACCGGTATTATTAGACGTCGTTTTGGTCGTTGTCGTATTTGTGCTCGTACTTGTGGAATTGGATGTCGTGGTAGTGTTGGCAGAATTCGTCGACGTATCAATCGTGCCGCTGTTTACCACGTCCGCGCCACCACCTAAAGTAAAGCTACCATCGGCATGCACGACAACGCTGGTAGCCTGGTCAATACCGCTCGTATTCACTGCTTGTGAAAACACATCCTGACTGACGCTAGCAGACATGAGCACGCGACCACCGGCCGCATTAATGGTGCCTTCATTCAATACGGCGGGGTCAACACCCAGTTCATTTTGTAGAATTTCTTTACTGATTCGCACACCAAGCAAGCCACCATTATCAAACGTCAGTACCGCTTGCTTCCCTGCCGCCAAACTCACCGTACCCAGACTCGCGACGATCAATCCATCGTTTTTAACCTGTTTACCAATCAATGCGACATTGCCGCCCCCCTGTCCACCTAAGGACGCATTGATGGTACCGCTGTTAATCACGGCGCCGCTGGTGCCGAGCACTTCGTTAAAAATATAATTCCCATTCATAAAATCAGTTGGGGAAATATCCAGACCCGAGGCAATAATCCCACCAACATTAATGGTAGCGGTTGGGGTAAAGAACACACCATTGGGATTAACCAAAATGACCTGACCATTCGCGTCGATGTTGCCAGCAATAATGGAACCGTTACTGCTTAAAATTCGATTCAGTGAAACAGATGACGAATTGGGTTGGATATATTGCACACGTTCATTTTGTTGCACGTTGTAACTTTGCCAGTTAATGGCCATGTTTTGTGTGGATTGATTGATGGTAGTGGTGGCGCCGGATTGATTGATTGAACCTGCTCCGCCAACCACTTGACCGCCGGTGGGGTTGGCGTAAACGGCACTGAAGCTGGTGCAGTAGGCAAATATGGCTGACAGTAATGTTGTACCAAGGTTTTTGTTATACAACCTTAAGTAAAGACTGAAGCGTAACGACATTATATTTTCCTTTTCCCCAAATCGTATTAACGGTGAACGGTGTTTTGTTTTATTTAAATAAATTTGTTTTACGTCATCCGTGACGTCATTGTTTATTTATCTCAATCTGTTTTATCAATAAACACTTTAAATATGGCGGACAGATTAAATGTGGCCTGCCTATATCACATACAAACTTAACGATAACTATTGGACCAGATGTTGTTGCCTGTCCCGTCAAACTGTTGCCATACCGCCAGCCCATTGCCATTGACATCTATCGCCACCTGGGGGCGGCTGTTCTCGTTGACATTATCCGTTTCAATAAGAGCCGCCGTGCCCCAACCGGTCTGGGCATCATATCGATTCGCCCAAATGCTATCTGCCAATCCGTCAAACTGATTCCACACCGCCAGTGCATTGCCGTTGGCAGCGAACGCCACCTGGGACTGATAAGCACCGCCTGCATTATCAGTTTCAATGAGGGTCGCCATACCCCAGCCGGTATTCACATCATAACGATTGGCCATGATGCTATCCTCTGTCCCGTCAAACTGATTCCACACTGCCAGTGCATTGCCACTGGCATCGAACGCCACCTGGGGGTCATCAGCATCGCCTGCATTATCGGTTTCAATGAGGGTCGCCATACCCCAGCCGGTATTCACATCATAACGATTGGCCATGATGTTATCCCGCGTCCCGTCAAACTGTTGCCATACCGCCAGCCCATTGCCATTAACATCTATCGCCACCTGAGGATTATTGGCATTGCCTGTATTATCGGTTTCGATGAGGGTCGCCATACCCCAGCCGGTATTCACATCATAACGATTGGCCATGATGTTATCCCGCGTCCCGTCAAACTGTTGCCATACCGCCAGCCCATTGCCATTAACATCTATCGCCACCTGAGGATTATTGGCATTGCCTGTATTATCGGTTTCAATGAGGGTCGCCATACCCCAGCCGGTATTCACATCATAACGATTGGCCATGATGCTATCCCGCGTCCCGTCATACTGATTCCACACTGCCAGTGCATTGCCATTAACATCCATAGCCACTTGGGGGCTACTGGCATCGCCAGTATTATCGGTCTCGATGAGGGTCGCCATACCCCAGCCGGTATTCACATCATAACGATTGGCCATGATGTTAAACCGCGTCCCGTCAAACTGAATCCACACTGCCAGTGCATTGCCATTAACATCCATAGCCACTTGGGGGCTACTGGAATCGACAGTATTATCGGTTTCGATGAGGGTCGCCATACCCCAGCCGGTATTCACATCATAACGATTGGCCATGATGTTATCCCGCGTCCCGTCAAACTGTCTCCACACTGCCAGTGCATTGCCATTAACATCCATAGCCACTTGGGGTCTACTGGCATCGCCAGTATTATCGGTTTCGATGAGAACGGCGGTGCCCCAAGCTTTGGGTGGTGGCGTACTTGAACCACCACCACCACCACCACCACCACCGCCACCGCAAGCACTCATGGTCAGCGCCATAAGAGTAAACCCGACAAATTTTAAGACACGGAGCACAAAGTAATTTAACGACGGTTTCATCGGACAGGTCCTTCTGGTTATACGATTGCGTGAGTGGTAATAATATCCTGAGTGTTGTGCACATCATGGTTACACTGGGAATGACGAAATTCGTGCATCGCAATGATGACTTGTCCACCGATACTCTGCGGATAGTTTTTTTGAGAATATGAAAAGTCGCCCACTGCGTAAGCCATACGTGTATCTCCTCGAATAATTATCGGGTGCTTATCGGCCACAGTTTTTATTATGGTGGCCAAGCATGGTGCCCATTAACTCTTCGGAAGACCCGGCGACCTGCTTACCGTGTGGTGTAGGCTGGCCCGTGGCTTTGCGTACCGGGGGTGTTCTATATATATAGTGTAAATCGGGGGGTGATTTACGCCGTATGATTATCCCGGTGTGCCTTTATCGGAGCAGGGCTTATTGTAACTGAACTTTTCGTCAAAAGGGTGATCTGGAAAAAATCTAATGGTTGTTTTTTAACATTTTATTCGTGAACCAGTTCACAGTTTGGGGGGATTGGTCTGAATAAGGCAATAAGCGGCGTGGAGAATATCAACAGTTATGCTCAGACAGGTATTCTGTTCCTTTATACCTGATTTTATTTATAAATTAATTATTTTATACAAGTCGGACAATTCACCTTGATGGTGCGTCCGGTGTGATCACTACGTTGTGGACGTTTGAGGTTATCTTGACGTGACATCATGGCGTAGAGTTTACGTTCTTTTTCAATAACCGCGTATTCATGTTTGTACGGGTACATGACGTTACTCATACCACCTTGTGATATAAATCTGTCAGTGTTGATTAACATGCTGTAGGTATGCAGCAATTCATGTAACAAGGCATCCGCAGGTGAAGCGATGCATACCGGGTTATTTTTACATTTATTATTGAGCCGCAGCTGTGCCGCGGCACGGGTATTAAAATGTATCACTGCATTATCAACCTGAAAGACATTGCCACTGGCCACGGTTACCCAGTTATCTTCATCAAACTTTAGTTGCCACTTCTTTTGGTCCAGTTTTTCCAGCATGGCCACCACTTCCGGAAAGCCGCTGTAGTAATTTGCCATTTCTTTCAGGTCTTCACCTATATGTTGCGGATCGGAATCGTTTTTTATGTAATGTCGGGAAAGAATATTGTAAATAGAATTTGCCAGCACGGATTTGATCGCTGTGTTTTTTGCATGCCTGGCATCTTTCGCAGCGGGAAAATGTGCGCTAATTTCTTTACGAACGGTGTCAGCGGGCACCATATGCAAACTTACCTGATGCGTATCAGGTGCGGCGTTTTTTGTGTAATCGATTTCTACATCTGCATGCGCATTGGTTTCAAAAAGCAATGTCGCGGTAAATAACACGATAGGCGCCCAGCGACGGCGTTCATGCTGATGTTCATCAGCATCCTGGGAACGTTGATCTTCCTTTAAACTGTAACCCTTTGCTGTGTAATACGCATCAAGCTGTGTGTAGACTTCAGGGGATTGTTCTTTTAGCCCACGCGGGTAAACAATAAACGGCCTGCCCTTTATCATGCATGGCTGGACATAAATTTGCTGAAACGCTTCAAGGAAGTGTTCCTGATCCACCTTGAGTGGCTGGGGAAACAACCAATCATAAATTCGCTTTAGCAACATTAAGTAACTTCCTGTTTAGAATGAGTCAAATTCAGCGATGACATGTCGGTCATACACGTAAATACAACACACTCTATATCGGTAGTTGGCTATTTGTTCTTCAGTTTATTTGGGGAATGGTGAGACAGCTTTTTAGACAGGGTCAAAAAATACGTGTGATTGATTATTGGAATTTTTGGTGAAAATTATTGGTGAGTAAAATGGTGCGGAAGGAGAGACTCGAACTCTCACGGGTTGCCCCACTGGAACCTAAATCCAGCGCGTATACCAATTTCGCCACTTCCGCAAATTATATTCAACTCACACCAAAGTGGTATGAACCACACGCCTTAATCACTTAAGTGATTAAGGCATAAGCTGCCCTAACTCGCTTCGCTCGATTTATGCATAAGGAAATCATAAGACGTCCTAATCTCGCGTTGCTCGAAGGACGTCTAAATTTCGCCACTTCCGCTTATTACAATCAAGCAACGGTAGATTTTAGACGCCCTCATCTCGCTTCGCGCGATTCGTGCATAAGCTGCCCTAATTCGCTGCGCTCATAAGGGCACCTAAATTTCGCCACTTCCGCTTATTACAATCAAGCAACGGTAGATTTTAGACGCCCTCATCTTGCTTCGCGCGATTCGTGCATAAGCTGCCCTAATTCGCTTTGCTCTAAGAAGGAATAATGGGGTGGCTGATGGGACTCGAACCCACGACGACTGGAATCACAATCCAGGGCTCTACCAACTGAGCTACAGCCACCATAGTTTTCTTAAATTGTGCGCCGGTACTCAGGGAATTTCCCTTCGCCCTGCGGGCTTTGATTTCTCTTATTCCACCGTTAACCAAACTGCTGATTAATTGGAATTATTACTTTTGGCGCGCCCGGCAGGACTGACTCGGGGCTCCTGCCCCTCGCCCTACGGGCAGCGCTTCGCGCTGTCCAAATTGGCTATCCTGCCAATTTGTCAAACCTGCTGATCTTGATGACGTAGCAGGTTCGATAAATCTCTAAATTCACCATTAACCAAACTGTTAGTTAATAGGTTTTATAAATTTTGGCGCGCCCGGCAGGACTCGAACCTGCTACCCTCGGCTTAGAAGGCCGATGCTCTATCCAAATGAGCTACGGGCGCATAAGCCGAATACTACCAAAAATTTGGTCGGGGTGGAGAGATTACTCGGGACTTCGTCCCTCGCCCCTTCATAAATTCAGGGGTCACCTTCGCTTCGCTACGGTGTTCTACAAACCTCCGGTTTGTAGTCAAACTTCCTTAATATATTACGTCGGAAGTTCAAATCTCTCTGCCGAGCTGTACTTACACATACTACCTGACACCATCCAGTTCGGTGGCGATTCAGGTCACTAATTTGGTCGGGGTGGAGAGATTCGAACTCCCGACATCCTGCTCCCAAAGCAGGCGCGCTACCAGGCTGCGCTACACCCCGAATTCCTGACAGGTTAAAACCCTCAAGGCCGGCGATAATACTTGGAGTCATGGCCAAGGTCAAATGAATCAGCAGCGAAATCCGCCTGATTTCAGGCCGGTATGTCCACAAATGGCGTCCACAGGGAAAACGTGCGATGATCGCCTTTTTTCGTCTATCTGTTACTTAAAGCTGGAAAATATGGCTGCTCAAATCATTGATGGCAAAGCTATTGCCCTGAAAGTTCGGCAAGCGGTACGTACCAGGGTGGATGCCCGCGTTGCAGCTGGTAAATCCCGTCCGGGTCTGGCAGTTGTTCTGGTTGGCCAGGATCCCGCTTCTCAGGTATATGTCACCAATAAACGCAAAGGCTGTGAAGAAGCCGGCATCGAATCGTTCGGCTATGATTTACCAGCCAATACCACACAAACAGACCTGCTCGCCCTGATAGATGAACTCAACCAGAACCCCGCCGTGCACGGTATTCTGGTGCAACTACCTTTACCTGACCACATTGATGACCAAAGCGTGATAGAGCGTATCGATCCGCATAAGGATGTGGACGGTTTTCACCCTTATAATATTGGCCGACTGGCGTTACGCATGCCGGTACTGCGATCCTGCACGCCATTAGGGGTCATGACCCTGCTTAAATCGACCGGCATTGATATGTACAAACAACATGCCGTGGTCGTGGGTGCATCGAATCATGTCGGTCGGCCGATGGGACTGGAATTATTGCTGGCGGGTAGCACCGTTACAACGTGCCACCGCTTCACACAGGATTTACCGCATCATGTCAGCCAGGCAGATGTGCTGGTAGTAGCGGTTGGTAAACCCGGAATTGTGCAGGGTGAATGGATAAAACCCGGTGCTGTGGTAATTGATGTCGGCATTAATCGTAGTGCCGATGGCAAGCTGGTGGGTGATGTAAATTTTGCGGCTGCGGCGGAACGTGCCAGCTGGATTACACCCGTACCGGGCGGGGTCGGCCCGATGACCGTGGCAACATTGTTGGAAAATACATTACAAGCCGCTGAATTTATCGATACCCAGCTCGGCTGACATGAACCTACTGTGGTGTTAAATATTTGCCGGGTTCTTCTGGTAAACCTTTAAAACACTTTTTGTATAACGCGCTTTCCATTGTTCCACCTTCAAGGCCATCTAAATTCGCAATTTCATCTTCATCAAGCATTAACTGCACGTCTTTGCCTTTATGCTTACCCATACAGCGCTCAAATATGCGATACCCGGACGCATCCCAGACGCGAAAGCTATGTAGTTTGTCGTTATATGCATGCAGGCTGATCAAGGTCTGATTCGGGGCATTATGATAATGTGGCAAATAAGCGGCCTGAAAATCCCGGAGTACCCGTCCATCATCATCCCGGACATAAACTTCTACCGTGTGCATGACGTCCGGATTTTCTTTTTCCCACTGCACCTGGCTGATTAGCTTTCCGTGTTCTTTATGTTTGAATTGTTCTTCGACATAAAACCCGGGCAAATGTGAATAACCGCCCGTTTTGGTGACCTTTTTATGTGGATGTTGACTGATCAACGTTTCATGTAATTTAAGTGCTTTTTTGGCGAATGCATTCCAGACGCGGACATGAATATTGTCCTGCTTCATGGCCTCTTCCTTGATTTCAGCAGCAAACACAGATGAAGAATTGAATTGTACTAGCAGTATTATAAACGTTATGGCCCCAAGATTTCTCATTAGTTTTGCCTCCTCGCTTCTCATTACCCATTTTTGACTATTAGTCATGGCGTGAGTTCAATACAAATACCGCAACAAAATCCGCTATTTGCGCCGCCAACTGGTGCCAGTCGCACCATCTTCAAGAATAATATTATTTGCGAGCAATTCATCGCGAATGCGATCGCTTTCAGCATAATTTTTTGCTGCCCGTGCTGCATTTCTGTCAGCAATCAGTTTTTCAACTGACTCAGCATCCAGTCCGGATGCCTGACTACCTGACTGAAAATACGCTTCCGGATCGGCTTGTAAAATACCCAGCATCTCGCCCAGATTCTTTAACATTATTGCTGCATTTACAGCCGCTGCCGCATCTATGTCGCGATATTTATTTATGTCTTTTGCGATTTCAAATAATACCGACAAAGCTTCTGAGGTATTAAAATCATCATTCATCACATCCATAAATCTTTTAACATGCGGATCGACTTCATCCAATACAGCGGGTTTTATTTCAATACCACGCAATGCGGTATACAAGGTAGTTAGTGCTGCTTTTGCATTATCCAGGTGTTGATCAGAATAATTTAATGGGCTTCGATAATGACTGGTTAGAATAAAATACCGCAACACTTCGGGTGAGTATTTTTCTGTTACCTCTCGAATCGTAAAAAAGTTGCCCAGCGATTTCGACATTTTTTCTTCATCGACGCGCACAAAACCGTTGTGAATCCACACATTGGCAAACTGCTCGCCCGTGGCGCCTTCGCTTTGTGCGATTTCATTCTCGTGATGTGGAAACTGCAAATCCATTCCCCCACCATGAATGTCAAAATGATTACCCAGGCAATGCGTCGACATGGCCGAACACTCGATATGCCAACCCGGTCGGCCCGCACCCCAGGGTGATGGCCAACTCGGTTCATTTGCCTTGGCGCGTTTCCAGAGCACAAAATCCAGCGGGTCGCGCTTGGCCTTGTCAACATCGACGCGCTCACCTGCACGCAGGTCTTCGATTTTTTTGCCGGATAACTTGCCGTAGCCTGTAAATTTATTCACTGCGTATAACACATCACCATTGTCTGATAGATAAGCGATATCATTATCCAGTAGAGACTGAATCATGTTAAGGATCTGCTCGATGTGTTCGGTTGCTTTGGGCTCGATGGTCGGGCGCAAGATTCCCAGGCTTTGTGCATCTTCGTTCATGGCGTTTATAAATCGGCCGGTAAGCGCCTGAATGGTCTCACCATTTTCATTGGCGCGGGCAATAATTTTATCGTCAATATCCGTAATATTTCGCACATAAGTCACGTGATCTGCACCATAGATACGCCGCAGATACCGGTAAATAACGTCAAACACTACCAGCACCCGTGCATGGCCAATGTGACAAAAGTCATAAACGGTCATACCGCATACATACATACGCACATTTTTTGGATCAATTGGCTGAAATGGCTGTTTTTGTTTGGTTAGATTGTTGTGAATTGTTATCATGCCGGTACTTTAGCAACCTCTGTACATTATTTAACCATGCTAATTTCATGGCCTTGTTACTATCAGCCGCATAGATTAACGCAAAGCATGACGATAAACAAAAGCATAATGACCCTTGTCAGTAAATGAGACCGCCAGACATTTCAGGTTTATAATAGCCAGACTATATTAAGGAGCCCGCAAAGTTGAAGCCAAAATTGAACGCCCTGTTACTTACCCTGCTACTTGGCCTGTGTGTGACGACTGCCAGCGCAATGAATCCTCATGTCATTATTGAAACCAATAAAGGTAATATTGAGCTTGTGTTATATCCCGAGAAAGCACCTAAAACAGTCGAGAATTTTTTACAGTATGTTCAGGATGGATTTTATAATGGCACGATAGTCCACCGTGTTATCGAAAAATTTATGCTACAAGGCGGAGGTTTTACACCGCAGTTTGAACGCAAACCCACGCGTCCACCCGTTATTAATGAAGCCGACAATGGTTTGAAAAATCACCGTGGCACCATTGCCATGGCACGCACGGCAGACCCACATTCTGCGACCGCACAATTTTTTATAAATGTTGTCGACAATGCCTTTCTCGACTTCAAATCCAGGGCACCACACGAATTCGGTTACTGTGTATTTGGAAAAGTGGTGAAGGGAATGGACACGGTTGACAAGATCAGAACGGTTAAAACCGGCGCTACCGGGCCATTTCGAAGTGATGTACCGCTCGCACCGGTTGTTATCAAGTCGATAACTCTAAAAAATGCTACCGAGAAAAAGATAAAGGATAAAAAATGATAATACTACACACAAACTTTGGTGATATTACTGTCGAGTTGTATGCAGAGAAGGCTCCCAAAACAGTCGAAAACTTTCTGCAATATGTCGCGGACGGTTTTTATAATGGCACGATCTTCCATCGTGTTATTGATGGATTCATGATACAGGGTGGCGGCATGAACCCGGGCATGGTTGCCAAGCCAACACGCGATCCAATCGAAAATGAAGCCAATAATGGATTGACAAACGATCTTGGCACACTGGCAATGGCTCGTACATCGGATCCACATTCAGCGACCGCGCAATTTTTTATTAATGTAAATGACAACGCTTTTTTAAATCACCGCTCACCCTCTGCTGATGGTTGGGGCTATTGTGTATTCGGTAAGGTCACCGATGGTATGGACGTAGTCGATAAAATTAAAAATGTCGCCACGGGTTCACAAGGATTCCATCAGGATGTGCCTACCGAAGATGTCATTATCGAAAGTGCCGAAATTTCTGAATAGTATTACCAGCTCTGATGTATACCCTGTTTATTTCTGACCTGCATTTGACAGGTCAACGGCCGCATATTACGAAACTCTTTACTGATTTTCTTGCCGATATCGATGCAGATTGTGATGGGCTATATATTCTGGGCGATCTGTTTGAGGCATGGCTTGGCGATGACTGCATACTGCCCGAATATCAGCCTGTTATTGAAGCATTACAAACTGCGACACAAAATGGTTTGCCGATATTTATTCAACATGGCAACCGCGATTTTTTGCTGGGTGAACACTTTGCACAAATCAGCGGTTGCCGGATCTTGCCTGAGACGTTAATAATCGACTTGCACGGTACGGCGACCCTGATCATGCATGGCGATACCTTGTGCACTGATGATATTGAATATCAAAAATTCCGTGCCATGGTCAGAAATCCCCAGTGGCAACAGGAAGTATTGCAAAAAACTCCTGAAGAGCGCATTGCATTGGCGAAAAAATTTCGCGAGGCCAGCAAGACTGAAATGGCCGCCAAGGCGGAAGATATAATGGATGTAAACCAGAATACGGTTATTGCGACCATGCAAGCAGATGATGTTCAACAACTGATTCATGGCCATACTCATCGGCCTGCCATACATGAGTTAACGATAAATAACAAACCGGCGCAGCGTATAGTCCTGGGCGACTGGTACGAACAAAGCAGTATCCTGCGCTGCGACGCGTCGGGCTGCAAGCTCACCTGATACCTCATCAGTTAAATTTAACTTTACCTTCGCGCATATCCTGAACATTGAAATGATGATATTCAGTTTCGGGTGGCAATACAAACAGCGAAGGATCGGCAACAAAATTTAAATCGTAATCAAATAATTGTTTGACGATTTCGCGCTGTCTGCCCCACTCCATGACAGGAAAACCATTTTGCATGTGTATTACCGGTGTGAAAGTTGTCATGGCACCTTCGCAGGGATTCTGCATATCAGCAGGTATACTGCTATAAGTTGACATACTGTCACTCGCTGCCAGTATGGCATAATCACGAAGTGCTGCGACTGCTTCCGGCATTAAATTACTAATCGTGGCGACGTTGTAGCACAGCTTGTCATTTACCATTACCTGGTAATGTATTGCTGTTTCATTGTTTATTTTAGGCGAGTCTTTTAATGCGCCGATTTTTTTTAACTTTACATCCAGTTGGTAGGGTGGTTCGAGTACGGTGTTTTTTTGGTTGATTACAATAACATTTTTGTCAGAAGAATTAACTGAATAGATAACATTCTTTTTTCTGTCAAACAGAATAAAATTCATATCACCTTCACCATCATCGAAGCGCATAAATTCCGGCGTAACGATTACGCGAGTCTTGAATGGCTCAACAAATTTTTCCTGCTCTACCAATGTAATCCTGTATGCAAAATCTTTTTTCGCATCACTACTTTTACAGCCATATATCGATGCCGTTACAATTACCAGCCAAACCAATTTTTTCATCATTTAACCTGCTCCAAATAGTCCAGTTCATCGGCAGTGAAACCTGCCCGCAATCGTGTATCACGCGCCAGTGGTTTTTTTATACCACCTTTCAAATACTCTTTTAGTAATTTTCGAAACGTCGCCTCATAATCCAGTTTACGTTGCTCGCATAAATAGCGAAACCAGTACGAGCCTATCTCAACATGCCCTACTTCATCACGATGAATTATATGCAGTACATTCACCGCGCTGGTTTCATTTACTTCAACCAGTTTGTCGATTATTCCCGGCGTTACATCAAGACCACGTGCTTCAAGAACCCGTGGAACCAGCGCCATACGTACCAGTGGATCGAAGTCTGTATCAAGCGCCATTTCCCATAAACCATTATGCGCCGGAAAATCACCATAGTCATAATTTTTTTCCCGCAACACATCACGCAGCAATCCAAAGTGATAGGCCTCTTCTTTTGCCACCTTAATCCAGTCACTGTAGTACTGCTCTGGCATGTCACGAAACCGGTACACTGCATCCAGGGCGAGATTTATTGCATTAAACTCGATATGACATATCGAATGGATCAATGCGGCCACCCCTTCCTTGCTACCAAGACGACGACGTGACAGATCTTTCGGTGCAACCAGCAGGGGTTTTGGCGGCCGTCCCGGTTGTTCAATTCGTTGTATATTGGTATTCGTTTCCTGTAATGCAAGTTCGCCCCGCGCCCAGCGTTCTGCGAGTTCATTTGTTAAGGCTATCTTGGCGCTTATGTCTGTCGCGTCAATACATTGCAAGGCGAACTCAAATACGGAAGGTTTCATGAAACAAATTTTACAAGAGATTCCGTGCGTATGCTAACCACTTGTCAGATTTTGAGGGTCAGATTTTGAGGGTCAGAATTTCCGGGTTATGCCCCGGTGCTACTTTCAGCGCAATAATGATATCCATGACATTTGTCCCGCTTGGGCCTGTATCGAGCAAATCACCGGTTTCGGCAAGATAGTTACCCGAATCCGCAGTAGTAATAGCATGCGCTGCATCCAGACCGGCACGATTACCACGTAAAATTGTTTCACTGTCGACAATCGCGCCTGCCGCATCGGTTTGGCCATCGCTTCCGTCCGTTCCTGCGCAGAGAATGTAATACTGCGGGTCCTGTGCAATTCGTTGCGCCAACAGCAGCGCCAGATGTTGATTGCGGCCACCACGCCCAAAATGCTCCGGCAATGTCACGGTCGGCTCTGCGCCCCATATGTAGATGCCATGATCACCTTTTTGTAAGGTTTGCATGATGTGGTTTGCAACCACCGTTATGTCGTCTGTTAGTATCTCAGCATGATTAAATACGGTCAGCTTGAGCTCACTGGCTGCATTCTCAATAAATTCTCGACAAACAGAATTATTCGCGATCACAACAGACTTTATGGATTGTTTATTTTCACTAGCAGGTAACGGTTCGCCAAGTAATGCCTGATATTCTTTCGGCAACTGCTGTTGCAGTGTTATCACGTCAAGATTTGTCGGTGTGAACATGCCGGAGCCGATTATTGACAGGTCATCGTCCGGTACATCTGAAATGATCAACTGGCTTATATTGTTACGATCATGGGCTGATGAAAAGTAACCGAGCGCACTACCGCCTTTAAGTAAAGATATGGCCTGCCGACATCGATTCATTTCATGGATTGTCTTGCCATTTTCCAGCATCCACTCTGTCAGCGATTGCAGTTCCTGCAACGTTATCGCATCTGGCAAGTGTTCAACAAGCGAGGATGCGCCACCTGACAAAAGAATATAGACCGGCTCTGCTGGTGACAAGTTGCTAATAAAGTCGATGAGTTGCTCACCTGCGGAGAGACTATTTGCATCCGGAACAGGGTGGCCTGCTTCGACTATGCGCCAATTTTCCGGCAATGTGTTGCCATGCTGATGACCATATTTGGTTATTACTAAACCAGCCTGGATTAAATTGCCAAAATATTGTTCAGTCCCTTGTGCCATGGATACCGCCGCTTTACCGATGGAAATGACTGAACAATGCGTTCTTAGCACCTGATTTTTATCGAAATAGTCATACACACAACTATGTCCAGCGACATTCTTAAGCCCGGCATGATAAAGCTTCATGAGTAACGGCCGATATTTTGCATTACAGGAAAGAGTCATTCTAATTTCCGTTGTGAGAGAGGACGTTGAAAATGATGTTACCAAAACCTGTATACGAAAGCTTGCCGGTAAGTTATATCGCACTGGGCATTTGCGCCATGCTGGTCGTACCTTCTATGATTGCCTTTATTAATGGTCTGGTGCTCAGCGTTGCCGGGTTATTGATATTGTTTAAACGACGCAATTATCGGTACCTACAATCACTCAATAGCATCGACGTGCCTTTTACAACCTTGCGGCAATACCAGCTAAATTCACAGCAATAAACAATTACATGGGCCGTTACTGTATGAATGCCCAGAATTTATTTTATATAGGGGATTAATACAGTAGATTTATATCAGAGATCTATTATAGATGGATCTGTCGGTCAATTATTCGTTAAACTCCGCTTATGAAAATCAAGCAACCTGTTATCGGCGTTGGTGCTGTTGTACTACACGATGAAAAAGTTTTACTCGTTAAACGCGCCAATCCGCCCAATCAATTTCAATGGGCCATACCTGGCGGAAAAGTGCACTATGGTGAAACCTTGCAGCAGGCTGTCGAACGTGAAGTCAGGGAAGAAGCTGGAATCATTATCAAGGCAGGTAAACCAATTTTCGGATTTGATCACATCGAACAGGATAACAGCGGCAATATACAATGCCACTATGTGATTATCGATGTGCGTGCAGAGTATATATCAGGTGATATTGCAGCAGGCAGTGACGCGTCAGAAGTAAAATGGTTTACACAACAGGATCTGTTCAGCATTGATAACCTGAATGTCACCACCAGGCAGCTGTTACAAGAGATTGCGTTTTGTTCGCAATCCAATTGACGAGCAATCTACTCCAGCTCTTCCCAGCGACGATAACAGGTAGCCAACTCAGCCTTGATTTTTTCAATGCGTGATAGAACGGCTTTTATTTTATCCTGATCCTGTTGAAAGAAATTTTGTTCGGCCATCTGTAACTCGATACTGGACTGTTCAATTTCGAGTTTTTCAATTTTTTCAGGCAACATATCCAGTTCACGTTGATCTTTATAGGAACGTTTTTTATTTTTTGTATCGGATTGAATTGATTGTGACTGGCCTGATTTAACCGACCCGGATTGATGCTGTTTTGTTTGGCCCTGTTTACTTTGACCTGGACTGGTACTGTCAATAAATTGTTGTTCTTTCGCCTTGTTATACGCTTGCCAATCAGAATAGCCACCGACATACTCACCGACTTTTCCGTCACCTTCCATTACCAATACACTGGTCACGACATTGTCGAGGAAGGCGCGATCATGGCTGACCAGTATTAATGTACCGTCATAATTCAAAAGCAATTCTTCCAATAATTCCAGTGTTTCCACATCCAGATCGTTGGTGGGCTCATCCAGCACCAGCAGGTTTGCGGACTGGGTAAATATTTTTGCCAGCAGTAGTCGGTTTCTTTCGCCACCCGAAAGCGTTTTAACAGGTGACTTGACACGCTGTGGAACAAATAAAAAATCTCGTAAATAACTGATCACATGTCGTTGCTTACCCTGCACGGTAACCATATCCTTGCCATCATTGACGTTATCCATGACCGTAGCATCCAGGTCAAGTTGTCCCCTGCCCTGATCGAAATAACTCATTTGCAGACGTGTACCCAGTTTTACCTTGCCTTTGTCGGGTGTTAACTCACCGAGCAATAATTTCAATAAGGTACTTTTACCCGAGCCATTCGGTCCGACGATACCCACACGATCGCCACGCAAAAGCTGTGTCGAGAAATTATCAATCAGCAAATTATCGCCATAACCAAAACTGACTTTTATCAGTTCAACCACGCGCCGACCGGATATTTCGCCTTCATCGATATTCAGTTTTACCTTGCCCTGTTTTGAACGGCGCTGGGCATGCTGTTTGCGCATATCTTCCAGTGCACGCACACGACCTTCATTACGTGTTCGGCGTGCCTTTATGCCCTGACGAATCCAGACTTCCTCTTCCGCCAATTTTTTATCAAATTTTTTATTTTGTTGCGATTCGGCCTCGAGCAGTTCATTTTTCTTTTTCAGGTAGTGATCATAATTTCCCGGCCAGGAACTGATATGACCTCGGTCAAGCTCGATGATGCGGGTCGCCAGTTTACGTACCAGACTTCTGTCGTGTGAAACAAACAGGATGGAACCGTTGAATTTCGCCATGAAGTCTTCCAGCCACAAGATAGAAGCGATATCCAGATGGTTGGTCGGTTCGTCGAGTAGTAACAAATCAGGCTCGCTAACCAACGCGCGCGCCAATAGCACTCTGCGTTTATATCCACCAGACAAGGTGTCGATCCCGACATCAGCTGGCAATTGCAGTTTTGAAATAACAGTTTCGACTTTTTGTTCCAGTCGCCAGCCATCTTTTTGTTCAAGCTCATCCTGCAAGTCAGCCAGACGTGAAGCTAATACCAAATCATTACTGTCGGGACTTTGTTGTGAAAATTCGTGCGATACCCGATGATAATCACTGATGAGTTGCCCGAGGCCTTCGATGCCACTTGCCACAATATCAAAAACGATGCGCGTATCATCAACAGGGACTTCCTGCATGAGATAAGACACCCGCAATCCTGGCTGCCGCCAGATTTCACCATCATCCAGACGTGTTTCATCGGTAATGACTTTCATCAGGGTCGATTTACCTTCACCATTTCGACCGATCAAGGCTATCGTTTCGCCGGGCTCAATGACCAGATCGGCATGGTCCAGCAATGGTACATGACCATAGTGCAGACTGGCGCTGTTAAGTGTGACTAAAGGCATCGGCAGTGGCGTTTATTCAAGACCACGTAAAACATCGGCTTTAATATCTTCAATGTTTTCCAGTCCTACGGCGATACGAATCAAGCCATCACTAATACCTGCCTTGGCACGCTGTTCATCTGTCAGGCGTCCATGTGTGGTGGTTGCCGGATGGGTAATCGTTGTCTTTACATCACCCAGGTTGGCCGTGATTGACATGAGTTGCGTATTGTCTATGAGGCGCCATGCTGATTCCTTACCTCCCTTGACTTCAAATGATACGATGCCACCAAAGCCAGTCTGTTGTTGTTTGGCAATGTCATGTTGCGGATGTGACGCCAGACCCGGGTAATAAACACGCGTGACACGCGGATGCGCTTCAAGAAATTCTGCGAGCACTTGTGCATTTTCACAATGTGCTTTCATGCGTATGGTCAACGTCTCCAGTCCTTTCAGAAAGACCCAGGCATTAAACGGACTCAGACTTGGCCCGGCGGTGCGAATAAAGCCGTATACTGCTTCGCCGACCAGGGCTTTATTGCCAACCACGGCACCACCGAGACAACGTCCCTGTCCATCAATGTATTTGGTTGCTGAATGAATAACAATATCCGCACCGAGTTTCAAAGGCTGCTGCAGAACCGGTGTACAAAAACAATTATCCACCACAAACAGACTGTTTGACTGGTGTGCAATATCAGCGAGCGCAGGAATATCGGCAATCTCGGTGAGCGGATTGGAAGGCGTTTCGAGAAAAAATAATCTGGTGTTCGGTTTGACTGCCGCTTTCCATGCCTTTAAATCAGCGATCGGGACATAGGTCACTTCAATACCCAGTGCACTCAGGTACTTGTCGAACAGTACCACGGTACTGCCAAATATTGCATTGGATGACACAATGTGATCACCCGCTTTTAACAGTGAACAACAGGTACTTAAAATCGCGGCCATGCCCGACGCAGTCGCGACACAACATTCAGCGCCTTCGAGTGCGGCCAGGCGCTGTTCGAATGAACGCACCGTTGGATTGGTAAACCGTGAATAGATGTTGCCGGGTTCGTCACCTTTAAAGCGTGCAGCCGCATGCGCAGCGGATTCGAACACGTAGCTGGATGTGTTAAAAATGGGTTCACTATGTTCGCCTTCAGCCGTACGATGTATACCGGCACGAATGGCAAGCGTTTCGGGTGCCCACTCATCATGACTCATGATTTTCTCCTTGTTCAATCTGTTCAACTTTTCTGCGCAGACATAAAAAAACCTGCTCAGCTGTGGCTAAAGCAGGTTACCTTATAGTGAATTCGTTGCCAGGCACCCTCTCTTTAGCTGGACTTGTATAGCGCCCGCAATCTGAGTTCAAATCGGCGCTTTGAGATAAGCGTATGCGATGTGTCTTTTTTTGTCAATGCTGATTTGTTTAATTGCCAAATAAAATGCAGCTGGATGTCGCAGAATATATCCTGAATATATCAGGCCATGCCGGTTTTCACGAATCAGGCAGTATTGTAAATCTCGACAACTTCATTATCCGGATTCTGCTCGCTACGGACCGCGTCATTACGCATCGATTCGATATGCGCGAGGTATTCCGGGCTTATATCACCAGTAACGTAATCGCCATTGAAAACAGAGGTATCAAACTTTTTAATTTGTGGCGCCTTTTTGCGTACTGCTTCAATCAGATCGTCCAGGTCCTGGTAAATCAGATTATCGGCACCAATGACTTCGGCAATTTGCTTTTCATCACGCCCATGTCCAATGAGTTCATGTGCAGCCGGCATATCAATACCATAAACATTCGGGAACCGTACCGGTGGCGCGGCCGAGGCAAAATAGACCTTGTTCGCGCCCGCTTCACGCGCCATCTGGATAATCTGGTTTGATGTGGTACCACGTACGATCGAATCGTCTACCAACAGAACGTTCTTACCCTTGAATTCAAGTTCGATCGCGTTAAGTTTTTGTCGTACGGATTTCTTACGTTGTGTCTGCCCCGGCATAATAAAGGTACGACCAATATAGCGATTCTTGATAAAGCCTTCACTGTATTTCACACCAAGTGTATATGACAATTCCAGTGCAGCAGTACGGCTGGTATCCGGAATCGGTAGCACCACATCAATATCATGATTATGCCATTCGCGAATAATTTTTTTCGCCAGATAATCACCCATTCGCAGGCGTGCCTTGTATACGGAAACTTTATCCATAATAGAATCCGGACGCGCAAAGTAGACGTGTTCAAATATGCAGGGATTGAGGTGAATTTCGGTGGCACACTGCTGTGTATGCATTTCGCCTCGCGCATCAAAAAATACTGCTTCTCCCGGATCAAGATCCCGAATCAAATCAAATCCAAGCACATCTATCGCAACGCTTTCCGATGCAACAATGTATTCATTGCCCTTGTCTGTTTTACGATAACCGATGGTGATCGGACGAATGCCATGCGGATCACGAAATGCAAGAATGCCACGACCCGTAATCATCGCCACCACGGCATAGGCACCTTTGCAACGCTTATGCACACCGGCGACGGCATTAAAAATATCATCTACATCCAGTTTTAATTTATTGACCTGTTGTAATTCGTGCGCAAGAACATTTAACAGTACTTCGGAATCTGAATCGGTATTTAAATGTCGCCTGTCTTCAATAAATAAATCACGCTTTAACTCATCTGCATTGGTCAGATTACCGTTATGCGCAAGTGTAATACCAAATGGTGAGTTTACATAAAATGGCTGTGCTTCGGCTGAAGAAAAACAACCCGCAGTAGGATAACGACAATGACCAATACCCATGTTGCCTTTCAAGCGCAGCATATGGCGGGTATGAAATACATCACGTACCAGGCCATTGTCCTTGCGCATAAAGAGACGATCGTTTTCACAGGTTACAATGCCAGCAGCATCCTGACCGCGGTGCTGTAAAACTGTCAACCCGTCATACAGAGACTGGTTGACCTGACTATTTGCAACAATACCAATAATACCGCACATTATAAATCTCCAGCTTCGTAACTATTTTAGTTTAGTTTGTTAAACGTTTTTTCGACACGTCTAGACGAACAATGTCTTCAACCATTCGCCAATTGCTTCAAAACGGAAAATCAGCGCCGAATCTTTCCACCAGGCTTCTTTATTGAGTCCAAGTGCGGTTGCCAGAATCGCCAGTACTGCAATCATTATTACACCGCGCAGGAATCCAAAAAACAAACCAATAAACCTGTCTGTACCGGTCAGACCAGTGCGTTTCACCAGTTGTGCAATAAAATAATTGGCAATGGCACACAGTACCAGGCTCACAACAAACAGAATGATAAAGGCAACCAGTAAGCGTGCCGTCTCATCCTTGATGCTGGTCAGGAATAATTCTGCAAATCCACCACCAAACATTTTGGCAACCAGAAAGGAGGCAACCCAACCAGCCAGTGACAAGGCTTCACGCACAAAGCCGCGAATCAGGCTAATGAATGTCGAAACCAATATTGTGCCAATTATGGCGTAATCAACCCAGATCATATTATTTATGCCGCATCAGGGATGCTGAACTACCATGCCGGAGAGTTTAAATTGCTGTTTGATTTTGCTTTGCATTTTTAGTGCATCAGATTTGCTGACTTCCGGGCCAACTCTGACTCGATAGCGTAACCCTTTTTCAGTTTTAATCGCTTCGACAAAGCTCCTGTAGGATTTGCCACGTAACTTGTCGCGCAGGCGTAATGCATTTTTACGCGAACTAAAGCTGGCCACCTGCACCGCATAGGCAGAGGTGCTTGCAGAACTTGTGTTTTTAGCCGGGTTGTTATTCTTTTCCGATTTTGTAGATGTGTCATTATCTATGGGTGCGGGTTTTTCTGGTGTGATGGTTTGTATGTCTTCCGGTTTTATGTTCGGTGTATCTTTATCAACAGGAATCTGCGCGACGGGATTAACATCCGGTTTGGGCACAACAGGTACCAACTCATTCGCCTTTAAATCCTCCAGCTTGGCCGGTTGTTTTGGAATGTTACTGCCAAATACCGGCATGCCATCGTCGTATGGTTTTTCACTGGAAAGAAACATGGGTATAAATATCACAGCAAGTGAGATCAACACAATTGCGCCAACAATGCGTTTCTTTAGTGGGCTATGTCCGGATTCAGTCATAATTCAGCGTCAGTCATACACTTTTTAAGAGGCTGTTAAAACACTATTATATGCTTTCTGGGCGGGTTTGTGCCACTGTATAAAATGACCCAAAAACCACCACTCTATCAGCAGTTTGCGCCATACTGTGTGCTGCAGCGTAAGCCTGTGTCAATGTTGTATGACAGCTGATTGGTGATTTTGTTGATTGGCGAATTTTATCTCTGACTAAATCCGGTTCTGCAGCCCGTGCAATATCAGCGCGGCTGACATACCAGGCATCTATTTGTTGCCCTATTACACCAAAATCGATGTTATCCAGTTTATCTGCCATCATGCCAAATACCGCAACGGTTTTGCCTGATACCGGGTTTTGACGTAACCAGTTCGCGAGATGCTGAATACTTTGATCATTGTGTGCAACATCAAAAATTTGCATGACAGGTGTATTGATTATTTCCAGCCTGCCAGGTAATGCCATTGCGTGCATACCCAGTCTGATGGCCTGATGCGACACCGGCAAGCGTGGCTGCGACAGCGTAATGACCTGCAAAACGGCGGCGCCATTTTTATAGGCTTGTTCGCCCTGTACTTTCAAGCGCGGTAAATTTCGTATTTGCACTTCTTCATTATGCCAGTGCCAGATTGGCATGGCTTCGGCAATGTCACAATGAAATTCCTCGTTTAATCTGAATAATGGTGCGGATAATGAACGTGCAAAATCGATAATCGCATTGGGACAATCCACATCGGCATACACGACAGGTTTCATTGGACGCATGATGCCCGCTTTTTCATGTGCGATTTCTTCTCGCGTGTCGCCCAGCCATTGCTGGTGATCGAGTGCAACCGAGGTAATCAGGGCGATATCGGCATCAAGCAGGTTAACCGCATCCAGTCGACCGCCCATGCCTACTTCAAGAATGACCACATCCGGTTGCAGCGAATGAAATATGGAAAAAGCCGCCAGGGTACCGAATTCAAAATAGGTTAACGATATATTGTCATCTTTGTCGGGCGACTCTGACCTATTAACTCTGGCTTGATCAACCTTATCAAATGCCGCACAAAGTGAGGCATCAGAGACAGGTTCGCCATTAATCTTGATCCGTTCGTTATATCGATAAAGATGTGGCGATGAATAACTGCCGACACTATAGCCTGCCGCAAGATAAATTTGTTCCAGCAGTGCCACACAGGTCCCCTTCCCGTTTGTACCGGCGATGGTAATGATATGACTTGAAAGTTTATTCTCACAAACACGCTCATAGACCTGGCCAACGCGATCAAGCCCGAGTTCGATTTCACTCGAATGCAGCGTTTCCTGCCATCTCAACCAGTCGGCAAGCGTATTAAAGCGCATATTTTATTTTAGTTTTATCAGGGTGAGGGTTGGCGGGTCATGATGGCTAACAGGTTTGCGATGCGATCTCGCATCTCGCGTCGATCAACGATCATATCGATAGCGCCATGTTCTAGTAAAAATTCACTACGCTGAAAACCTTCCGGCAGTGTTTCACGCACGGTTTGCTCGATAACTCTTGGACCTGCAAAACCAATTAGTGCTTTGGGTTCGCCGATATGAATATCACCAAGCATGGCAAAGCTGGCTGATACACCACCTAATGTCGGATCAGTCATAACCGAGATAAACGGAATCCCCTTACGTTTCATTTTGCCCAGGGCGGCACTTGTCTTGGCCATTTGCATCAGAGAGATCAGCGCTTCCTGCATACGGGCACCGCCGCTGGCAGAAAAACAGACCAGTGGTATACGTTGCTCGAGACAAGTATTCACTGCACGGACAAATTTTTCACCGACCACAGAACCCATCGAGCCGCCCATAAAGCGGAAATCAAAAGCAGCCGCAACAAGGGGTACTTTTTTCACCTGACCCATCATTACCACCAACGCGTCATTCTCACCCGTGGCGCGTTGTGCCTGGATCAGTCGATCCTTATACTTTTTCAGATCTTTGAACTTTAAAACATCCACAGGTTTCAAGTCAGCCGCAATTTCCACTCGCGGTTCTTCATCAAGAAAGGTTTCAAGTCGATTGCGCGCACCGATACGCATGTGGTGATCGCACTTTGGACACACATCCAGATTCCGTTCAACTTCTGCACGGTACAGCACAGCATTACATGCCGTGCATTTTGCCCATAAGCCTTCCGGAACCGATTTTTTACTCGTCGTTTCGGTACGGATGCTCGTCGGTAATAATTTTGAAAACCAGTTCATGTATATTCGCTACTCTATATAGATTAGTTTAGTTAATTATCCATCGCTTGCCGCATTTCGCTGATTAAACTCCCGACCGCCTGCTTGGCTTGCTCGATTTCCGGGTTTGCTTCGACCAGTTTAACCAGTGCACTGCCGACAACCACGGCATCGGCTACTGCTGAAATTTGTTTGGCAGTTGCCGCGTCTTTGATACCAAACCCAACCCCGACAGGGATCGTTGTCATCGATTTTATAAGATCGACTCTCGATTGTACGGTATCCGTGTCCAGATGACCTGCGCCCGTCACACCCTTTAGTGATACATAGTATACAAAACCACTGGAATAAGCGGTAATGACTTTTATGCGCGCATCACTCGTTGTCGGTGAGACCAAAAAGATCCGATCGATGCTATTCGCAGACAACGCGCTGATAAAGTCATCGGCTTCTTCTGGTGGTAAATCAACCACCAGCGCGCCGTCCACGCCGGCTGCAGCGGCTGCGCTGGCAAATTCCTGATACCCCATGACTTCAACAGGATTGAGGTAACCCATTAATATTACTGGTGTTTTACTGTCTTTTTTGCGAAACTCCTGCATCATGGCCAGCACTTGTCGCAAGCTGACATGGTGCCTCAGAGCACGCTCCATCGCACGTTGTATGACCGGACCTTCCGCCATTGGATCGGAAAACGGTACGCCAATTTCGAGTATATCGGCGCCTGCACTGACCATGGCATGCATGAGTGGTACCGTTGCCTCCGGCTTTGGATCCCCTGCCGTTAAATAAGGAATGAGTACTTTTTGTCCAACTTCGCGACGACGAGTAAAGGCTGCACTTATCCGGCTCATACTTCAATACCTGCCAGATTTGCCACGGTGTGGATATCCTTGTCACCACGGCCAGACAAATTAACGATAATGATCTCATCCTTTGCCATCGTCGGAGCCAGTTTATTCGCATAGGCCAGCGCATGACTGGACTCCAATGCCGGGATAATGCCCTCGATTCGGGTCAGATCATGAAATGCCTGCAATGCTTCATTATCGTCAATCGAAACATATTGCGCACGGCCAGAATCTTTCAGCCAGGCATGCTCAGGCCCGACACCAGGGTAATCCAGACCAGCAGATACCGAGTGAGTCTCAATAATCTGGCCGTCTGCATCTTCCATCAGGTAGGTACGATTACCGTGTAATACACCAGGCTTACCTGCACACAATGGTGCCGCATGACTACCACTTGCGATACCGTTACCCGCCGCTTCGACGCCGTACATTTTTACGCTTTGATCGTCAATGAATGGATAAAACAGGCCGATGGCATTCGATCCACCGCCGACACAGGCCACAAGTGCATCAGGCAATTTACCTTCCTGCTGCAGGCATTGCTGTTTGGCTTCCCGGCCGATGATCGCCTGAAAATCACGTACCATGGCAGGATATGGATGTGGACCCGCGACGGTACCAATTATATAAAAGGTGTCATCAATATTGGTGACCCAATCTCGCATCGCTTCATTCAGGGCGTCTTTCAGGGTCTTGGAGCCTGCCGTAACCGGCACCACGGTGGCACCGAGCAATTTCATACGAAATACGTTCATTTTCTGCCGTTCAATATCTTCGGCACCCATGTACACCACACATTCCATGCCCAGTCGTGCAGCAACGGTCGCCGAGGCAACGCCATGCTGGCCTGCGCCAGTTTCTGCGATGACGCGCTTCTTACCCATGCGTTTGGCCAATAATGCCTGACCCACAGTATTGTTAATTTTATGCGCCCCGGTGTGGTTCAGGTCTTCACGCTTTAAATAGATTTTTGCGCCACCCAGTTGTTCCGTCCAACGTTTGGCAAGATACAGCGGCGAAGGACGACCGACATAATGCGTTAATTCATAGTCTAATTCGGCAAGAAAATGTGGGTCGTGCAGGTATTTTTCATAGGCATCGCGCAGTTCTTCGAGTGGAACCATTAGTGTTTCAGCCACAAAACGGCCACCATAAGGGCCAAAGTGGCCACGTTCATCAGGTAAATGATAGGGTTCGTTCACTGTTCTGTTCTCATCTTTTGCGGGTTGATTAGGCGCTTGCGTCGACACGTTTGACCTCGGCTACAAATGCGTTCATTTTATCAATATCCTTAATACCTTTACCCGACTCAATACCGCCGCTGACATCAACGGCATAGGGTTTGACGCGGGCTATGGCTTGCGCCACATTCGTTGAAAGCAAACCGCCAGCCAGAATCACCGGTATCGATAAGTTATCAGGAACCAGTGTCCAGTCGAAAGTTTCACCGGTACCACCGGGTGTAGTCGCCTTGAAAGTGTCGAGCAATAAGGCACGTGCATTCGAATATTTATCCGCTTCTGCAACCAGATCAGATTCCGGCCGTATCCGTATGGCTTTTATGTATGGTTTTCCGTAACGTTGACATTCATCGGCAGATTCATCGCCGTGGAATTGAAGTAAATCGACTTGCGTTAATTGTATCACCTGATCCACTGCTGCGGGCTCGGCATTCACAAATAGTGCAACACTCGTAACAAAGGCCGGTAACTGACGAATAATGTCTGCCGCTTGTTCAATCTCGATATTGCGTGGACTTGGTGCGTAAAAAACGAAGCCGAGCGCATCTACACCCAGGCTCACTGCCTGCATGGCATCCACATGGCGGGTAATGCCGCAAAATTTAATTCGAGTACGCATATTATGGTTGATTTAGATCAGGCCAAAGTGTTGATTATATCATGTGCACAATGTAAGTCACTGTTTTATATGCAGATACATTAGCTGGTATAGTCTCGCATATGTCACAATTCTGTGAAATACTCAAATGATGACTACAAACAAGAAAATGAAATATATAAAAACCTTCTCTGAACTCGGCTTGAGTGATCTTGCCATTGTCGGCGGTAAAAATGCCTCGCTCGGGGAAATGTATTCCGTCCTCACCGCAATTGACACAGCCAATAATACTATTCGCGTGCCGAATGGATTTGCTACCACGGCAGAAGCTTACTGGTTGTTTCTGGATCATAATAAATTCCGCAAACCAATTTCTGCCATTCTGGATAAACTCGATACCCATGATGTAAATCAACTGGCAGAAAGCGGAAAAAAAATCCGCGACCTCATCATGCACGGTACCTTACCGCCGCAACTCACAAAAGAGATCGAGCAGGCTTATGCAACACTGAGCGACGAGTATGGTCAACTGACAGATGTTGCGGTACGCAGTTCGGCAACCGCGGAAGATTTACCCAATGCTTCCTTCGCCGGCCAGCAGGAGACCTATCTGAATATTCGTGGCGTGGATAATTTATTAAACACCTGCCGCCGAGTATATGCCTCGCTGTTTACTGATCGCGCCATATCGTATCGGGTACACCAGGGTTTTTCACACATGGACGTTGCGTTATCAATTGGAATACAAAAAATGGTACGCGCAGATATTGGTAGCGCGGGTGTGATGTTTACCCTGGATACGGAAACGGGATTTCGTGATGTGGTCTTCATTAACAGCGCTTACGGTTTGGGTGAAACTGTTGTACAAGGCAGTGTAAATCCCGATGAGTTTTATGTATTTAAAACAACATTTAATTCCGGCAATCGCCCTATCATCAAACGACAACTGGGTGACAAGGCAATTAAAATGATTTACGCCAGCGACAATGCTGCGGGATTATCCACACGCAGCGTACATGTTCATCAGCACGATCGTGACAAGTTCAGTATCAACGATGATGACGTACTGGAGCTGGCCCGCTATGCAATGCAAATCGAGGCTCACTACACAAAACTCCATAACAAACCGATGCCAATGGATATTGAGTGGGCAAAAGATGGCGTCGACCATAAGCTCTATATTTTACAAGCACGACCGGAGACCGTGCAGTCGCAAGTTGCATCCGGCTTTAATGAAGTTTATAAATTAGCCAGGCGCGGCAAAATATTAAGTGAAGGTAAAAGTATTGGCAAGAAAATAGCTTCCGGTAAGGCGCGTGTAATATTAGAAGCTGCATTTATGCATGAACTACAACCTGGTGAGGTGCTGGTAACGGATATAACCGATCCTGACTGGGAGCCGATCATGAAAATTGCCGCCGGTATTGTTACCAACCGTGGTGGTCGTACCTGTCACGCCGCAATCATTGCACGCGAGCTGGGCATCCCGGCAGTAGTAGGTTGTGGACATGCAACACATGAGATACATAATGATGAAACAGTAACAATATCCTGCGCAGAAGGCGACACAGGATTTATCTATAGTGGCGCACTCTCCTTTAGCGTTGAACAACTGGACTTTGATTTAAGTAAAAAACCTGACACCAAGCTAATGTTAAACCTCGCCAACCCGGAACTGGCGTTTGAGACTTCCATGCTGCCATCTGAGGGTGTGGGACTCGCCAGACTGGAATTTATCATTAATACCATGATTCGCATTCATCCACAGGCGCTATTATCTTACGACTCACTCGACCCGACCTTGCAGGTAGAAATCGATTTCGTTACACGCGGTTATGCTGACAAACGCAGTTACTATATAAATAAACTGGCAGAAGGTATTGGTACGATCGCTGCGGCCTTTTACCCGCGCACTGTCATTGTTCGTTTTAGTGATTTTAAATCCAATGAATATGCATCGTTGATGGGTGGATTGCAATTTGAACCAAAAGAAGAAAATCCCATGATTGGTTTTCGTGGTGCCTCACGTTATCCCAGCAAGGATTTTTCTGCCTGCTTTGCGATGGAATGTGATGCCATCAAACAGGTACGTAATACCATGGGACTGAATAATGTTTCCGTAATGATTCCCTTTGTACGTAGTCTGGATGAAGCACAAAATGTATTGTCCATCATGTCAACCAACGGACTGAAACGTGGTGTGGATGGATTAAATATTTATTTAATGTGTGAGTTACCGGTCAATGCACTGCTTGCCGATCAATTTCTGGCGTTATTCGACGGCTTTTCAATTGGCTCCAACGACCTCACACAACTAACGCTTGGCGTGGATCGCGATTCGGGCTTGTTACAGGGATATGATGAACGAAATGACGCAGTGAAGGCACTCATGAAAATGGCCATCGACGCCTGTAAAAAACAGAATAAATACATTGGTATTTGCGGACAGGCGCCTTCTGACTTTCCGGAAATAACCACCTGGTTGGTGCAACAAGGCATCGGCAGTATTTCTCTCAATCCTGATTCTATCATGCCAATGTATAGTGTTGTCCTGCAAGCCGAAAGTCAAAACAGGTAAACACTACGTTTTGCGATTCGATACATTCTACGTTTATTCTTGCTTTATATAATAGTCTCCGCCATAAATATAACGCATGCATATATTGTTAGGTGCTCTATGTATTAAATCAAGTAATGACGGGTTAGCCTGGTACGACACATAAAGAAAAGTAATAACTTAATCATCCTCCCACATTACATTTATTTTGTTTGCCGGCACTTGATTTTCCACGGCTTAGAGCACACACTCAATACATCCTATCTCTGTTTTCAGACAAATATGTTCTTGCCTCGATACCGATATGGGTGATTTGGCTGAGTACCGACCTATGATGCCGAGTTGCTGATATAGACATCATCACAAAATTGCTGAGTTTCAGCACATTAAAAAACGGCCGTTATTCTTGTTGTTCATGCTCCAGTGATTTCTGGAGTAAAGATCGAATTGAATAAGGAGTCTATTATGAAAAAATTATTCGCAGTATTTGTTTTGTTGCTATCCGCAATTAACTTTGCACATGCACGGGAAATTTCGGTTACAGTACATAAACTGGATGCAGCCATGAACGTTGGTGAGTCCATCGGCGTGATTGTTGTCAAACAAACTGCAGGAGGTGTGACGTTTACACCCTTTTTACGCAACCTGAGCCCGGGCGAATTACAATTCAGCGTTAATGAACATGTAGGATGTCAGGGAAAGATGGGTAAAGATGGCGCATTCATACCCGGAATGGCAGCAGGGACAGCATTACAACAATTACCTCCAATGCATGTAAATCCTGCTGGTGAAGCAAGTCAATCTGTTGTTGCACGTAACATTCACCTCAATGACATAATTGGTAAAACACTTGTGCTTGGAAAACCGGCGTCAGGAAATGCCGCAAATGCATGGGGTCAAGACCGTTTGGCATGTGGTTCACTCGAAACATACACCAAATAATATGCCTCACGGCAACGTCACGTTGTGGCGTTGTCGTATTTTTTAAAGCACATTGTTGTGTGTTTCATAGGGTATCGAAAATTCATCAGGATATTTTACTGCGACAAAATACAACCCGCACGCTGGCGCCGTGACACCACCCAGTTTTCTGTCTTTATGTTGCAAGATCTCGGCAGCCCATTCAGGAGCCTGTTCGCCACTGCCTATTGTCATCAATACACCGGCAATATTTCTTACCATGTGATGTAGAAAACCGTTTGCCTCTATATCTATATAAAAAAATCTGTCCTGACGGGTTACAGTCAAGCGATGGATTGTTCGCACCGGGTTTTTCGCCTGGCAGGCTACCGCACGATACGATGTAAAATCATGTTCACCAAGAAGATAATTTGCGGCCTGTTGCATCCTGGTTTCGTCAAGCTTGCGAAATGCCCATGTAACACGATGTTGAAGAAAGGTAGGACGTATAGAACGATTATAAATAACATAACGGTAATAGCGCTGTTGTGCGCTGAACCGTGCGTGGAACTCGTCACTAACTTTACGATGCCAGATAACGCTGATTGTTTTCGGTAAATTTGCATTACAGCCACGTACCCAGGCATTTGCATCACGCTGCGTCGTTGTGTCGAAGTGAATCACCTGACAAATGCCATGCACACCCGTATCTGTTCGTCCCGCGCAGATTACATTTACAGGATGATCTGCAACAGCTGATAATGCCTCTTCTACACATTGCTGCACAGACAAACCATTAGTCTGTCTTTGCCAGCCAACATAAGGTGTCCCGCAATATTCGATTCCCAACGCAATACGCATAGTACTAATTATATATCGCCCAGATTAAATGAATTACCAAAATTTGTTTATTTATTGAAACTGATAAAAAAATTACTGTCGTAAAACAAAAATTCTTTAGCGCTATAAACAATTATCCCGCCGAAGCGGGATAAAATTAAACGAATATAAAGTAATTATAAATACCTGGATTGTTGGCTAACCAATTTGCGTTACAAGCTGTTGCGCTTCCTGTTTTTGCTGTGTATTCCCTTCTGCCAGTACTTCATCGAGAATACTGCGCGCACCTTCTGAATCGCCCATGTCGATATAGGCCCTTGCCAGATCAAGCTTGGTGCTGACTTCATCAGAATCTGTATTCAGCGACATATCAGCTGCATCGGATGCATCAAAATTCAATTCCATACTTTCATCACCGAAATCCATATCAAGGTCTGTTGAACTGTCATCCAGATTCAGACCTTCTGTATCAAAGGTCATGCTCATCGTCGGATTTTCATCTTCTGCATCCGGGTTCATACCTGAACCATCCATGGTCATGCTCATGGTTGGATCATTGTCCATTTTATCGTTATCCGCCTCAGGTTCATCGAAAGAAAAATCCAGTGCGTTATTTTCTTCAGTCTTGTAGTCCGGTGTTTTTACTTCTGCTGCGTCTGCGTCGTCCAGTTGAAAATCGAGTCCGTCATTGGCATCGTCAGTAGCGGATGATTGTTCTTCAAAATTAAAATCCAGATCTGCCGATTCTTCCTGTTTGCCAGCATCTTCATCAAGCGCAGAAAAATCACTGGTATTAAACACACCTGTATCCAGGCCGATATCCATTACCTGGCTATCAGGACCTTCTTTACTGGGTGAGGTAGCATGCAATATGTCTTCTGTTGTTTCATTACGACTAGCGACGCTTGCATTACTGAACAAGGGGCTATCCGGCGCTATTTGTTTACCGAGTGCAACCGCTTTTTGCCAGTTCGGATCATTATCGTTTCCATCCAGACTTGCATACAGATCTTCCGCTGTTGCTTCAAATGCGGCACGATTTTTTGTCGAGTTATACAATTCGAGTAATTTAACCTTCAGTTCTTTACGGTTTGGATCCTGATTGACCGCATCTTTTAATCTGTCTTCAGCAGCCTCGTAACGACCATAGGCCATAAATACATCAGCTTCTGTTAATGGATCAACTTCATTATCGTCGGATTGAATTGCGCCAACACCACTGATGGCAAAATCACTCAGGAAAGAACTGGTCTCCGAGGCTGGCGCGCCTGTTGCGGAAGCATCTGCATCGAGTTGCTCATCGAGAGGCGCAACACCGGTCAAAATACTTTCCTGGAAATTATCCGCGCTTCGTCGACGTCGTAAGAACATAATCACGATAATAAGTAACACGATGACAACTACGGGGATTGCTATGAACAGCAATGCACCACCAGTTAACGCGGCGAACACCCCTCCAACTGCCGCCATGATGCCGTCCATGAAACCTGCACTTTGTTCAGGTGTTGCTGCTGGTTCAGCCTGTTCACTTTGGGTAACCGGAACTTCAAGCGGTTCACTGCTGGTCGTGGTTTCAGGAGTTTTACCGTCAATGTTGGTATCTAATGATGGAACAACGGGTTCCTGGCTTTCAACCACTTGCGGCTGATCTTCAACAACAGCACCTTCGGGTGCTTTTTCAGTCTCCGTCGGTAAGGCAATTTCTGCAGCAGGCTCAGCCGGGGCTGGTGCAGCTTCTGTTGTGGTGGTGTCTGGAGCAGGTGTGGCAGCCTCGGTATTTTTCTGTTGTGATAATTGCTGTTGCAGTGCAGCTAACTCATCATTTTTAACCGAAAGTGAACGTTGCATATCTGCAAGCTCTGCTTCCATTTCTTTTAATCTGTTATTCAACGCAGAGTTCTTGCCACGCTCTGCATCTGCACGTTCACTTAAGCGTTGCAACTCTTGCTGCAATTGTGCCACGTCATTATTTGCCGCAGCGCTGGTGCCTGCTGTACTTAAATTTTGTCCATCAGGGGCTTCAACAGCTATTTCCGCCTGCGGTGTTGATGATGAGGCCACACTGGGCTGTCCAACATCCCCGGCCACAATCGGCTGGGTTGATGCGTTGCCCGCAACTCGTTGGCGATATTCATCCCAGGCTGCAGTTTGTTGTACAAATTGTTGTGCGGCGGCATCTTTGCTTATGGCGCCAAGAATACTTGGATCTTCAATTCTGATGACCTGACCGACTTTCAGACGATGCACATTTCCATCCACAAACGCATTCGGATTGCTTTGTTGTATAGCCATCATCATTTGGTAAATCGTTACTGACTGGTCCTGGCGTAATTTCTCGGCAATTTTCCAGACATTATCGCCTTTACTGGTGATGCCGTAATCGTATTCACCGGCCAGTCTTGGTTCGGGAGCAGTTTCTTGCGCGCTGTCAGCTGGTGGCATGCCATCAACAGTGTCCGCTGGTACGACCGGCTCTGCTGTCAGTTCCGGCTTGGTGAGGTCGCCCTTTGTTTTCGGATCGTATGGATTAAGCGCTATACGTGGAAACAGTTCGTCGCTATCGGCAGGTGCATTATCAACAAAGGGTGTTTCGTATGCCTGGCCACTTTCTTTGAATTCTTGCTTGATTTCACCGCTTTCACCACTCGTATCGGTTGGTGTACTGGCCACTTCAGGTTCAGGCACCACATCTGCAGGTACAATTGGCTCTGGCTCTGAGACTGGTTCGGGTGCGATCACTTCCGGTTCCGGAGCGCGCATGACTTCGGGCTCAGAGACAGCGTCAGCAACCGGTGCAGCATCCTTGATGTCAGTTTTTGGGAATAATTCGTTATCGGCTATATAGGGGTCAACTGCGGGTTTCGCTTCGGGATTCGCTTCAGGCACATCGACAAATGGGGTTGTTGTAGCAGGTGCTTCAGCTGCCGCTTTGGATTCAAGTTTCGGTGTTTGTACGGTTGCGGTGGTTGTCGCCTGGCGTTTGGTTCCGGGCGGATCCAGTAATAAAGTATATTCACGCAACATACGCCCATTGCGCCAGTTCATTTCCATCAGGAAATTTAAAAACGGTTCACGTATCGCACGGCGTGAAGTGACTTTGACGTAGTACGTGCCATTTGGGCGTTTTTTAACAGCAAAACGAACAGAATTAATAACGCTGGATCGATCTATACCTGCACGTAAAAAAGCGTCTCGTGATGCCAGACCAATTTTCAATCCTTCAATATCGGCTTCAGTTGCCCCCACCAATTCAATGTCTGCATCCAGTATTTCACTCAAGGCTGAGTTTAATTTGATTCCCCCAAGACCAAGTGCATACGTTGTTACCGGCAGAACAAGAGTAACCAGCAGTAGACTTGGAATCGCGAATTTTTTTACCCACTTGCGCGATGACACCAACTTTATCTCCATACATATCCTCCGCGCGAAGTGCGCAGAAATACTGTTTTTATTAATAATTTCAGATAGTTACCTAAATAAAGTTCGAAAAATTATTACAATAATTCAGTAACTATAGCTTATAAATAGCTTTTTACCAAAATTTCAGCGGTTTGAACACCATTTAATGTGCTGCCTTTTCGACCATTATCAAGCACACACCACATGTTGATCACATTTTGATCAACATTGTTTAGCCTGATACGACTAATATAGATCTTATCTGTGCCATTCGCATCTGCAATTGCCGATGGCTGTGTTTCTTTACTGTCATGCTCGGCAACTTCAAATGTATCATTATTTGCCAAGGCATCATACACCGATGCGATAGCAATTGGTTCGTAAGCTTGAATTGTCATATTCATACTCACACCGTAAAACGCCGAGACGGTAACGACACTCACATTTAACGTATATTCTCCGGGATAAATTTGTTTTAAAGCAGCGGCGATATTATTTTCTTCCCGACTCGCCTCACCTTCATAGCCATCCGTGGTTAAGACGTTAAAGGCAATTTGTTGTTTAAAAAAATTCGTTTCAAGTGGCCTGGCGTTGAGTAACTGCGTAGTTTGATTGGCGAGTTCATCCATGGCAGCCTTGCCATAAATTGAAACCGGTTGCATCACATGCAGATGCACTTGTGCGAGATCAATTCCCAGCTTGTTAATGATCATACTCGCCGCGATAGCGGCGGCATGCGGGGTATGAACAATATTTCCTGCATCGAGCTGTTGCGGATTCACTTCCGGAACGATAAAGCCTTCCCTGTTTGCGTCAGCGCCAGCTTCATGCAATGAAGAAAAATCAATTAAATAAGTTGTTGCCGGCAAGTTTGCCTGGATTTGCGCGTAAAAATCCTGGCGGAAATTAAAAATAATATTAAATTCTGCAACATTAAGATCAGCCAGAGACTTTAAGCTTACCGTACGTCTGCCAAAGGGAACTTCATCGCCTTCGTGTTCCACATCATCAAACACATCGATTTTAGCTGCCGGAAATTTTCGTTCATGCAGTATGTCGAGCAAGGTTTCACAAAGTGGATTGGTACCGCCTATGATCGCAACGTTCGTTGAATTGGTCATTTATATATGTGTCGTCTCATCTGATTTGTTAAGAAGCTAAAAGAATGCGTAACATGCGGCGTAATGGTTCTGCCGCACCCCACAACAACTGATCGCCCACGGTAAAGGCTGACAAGTAATCTTTACCCATCGTTAATTTACGCATACGGCCAACCGGTACAGTTAATGTACCGGTCACTGCGGCTGGCGTTAATTCATTTGTAGTACGCTCGCGATCATTGGGGATAACTTTCACCCAGTCATTGGCTTGTGCCAGCATGTCATGAATTTCATCAAGTGGAATGTCTTTTGTCAGTTTGATCGTTAATGCTTGCGAGTGGCAACGCATGGCACCGATGCGTACACATATGCCGTCGATCGGTATTTGCTTGTCGCTACGACCCAATATTTTATTGGTCTCGACCTGCGCTTTCCATTCTTCTTTAGACTGACCCGACTCCAGTGGCACATCAATCCAGGGAATCAGGCTGGCTGCCAATGGTGCTGGCCATTCCTGTAACGGGTAGGCATCGCTACGAATAAAATCAGTAATCTTTTTATCGATAGTCAGGATGGCAGAAGCAGGATCGTCCAGTTCTGCTTTTACATCTGCATGTACCGCGCCCATTTGTTGAATGAGTTCGCGCATGTTCTTCGCACCTGCACCCGAAGCCGCCTGATAGGTCATCGGCGCAATCCATTCGATATGATCCATGGCAAATAAGCCGCCCAACGCCATTAACATTAAACTCACAGTACAGTTGCCACCGACATAGGTTTTAATACCTTTGGTGAGACCATCTTTTATGACGTCAAGATTAACCGGATCAAGAATAATGATGCTGTCATCTTTCATACGCAAACTCGACGCGGCATCAATCCAGTAGCCATCCCAGCCGGACTGACGTAAGGCAGGATAAACAGCATTGGTATAATCACCACCCTGACAGGTAATGATGATGTCCATGGTTTTGAGTTCATCAATATTGTTGGCATCTTTTAATGCAGGTACATCTTTACCAATATCCGGGCCTGCTGAACCGGCCTGTGAAGTGGTAAAGAAAACGGGTTCGATTTGACTAAAATCATTTTCTTCCCGCATACGTTGCATGAGCACCGAGCCCACCATTCCGCGCCAACCTACCAAACCTACACGTTTCATTACTTGATCCTCGATTTCAATATTTAATTCTTAATTTGCCAGATTGTCATTCCCTGCTAACTCGATTCGAGCTGCAGTGTTCCAGAATATTTTCACCAGATTCCGGATAGCGTTTCTCTTGCGCATAGAATCGTTTCGCGATTCATTATGCGTGCCTTCGCCTTCGGCTCCAGGCATTCCGGAATGACGCCGTATTTTCATTTCAGTGCACGAATAACCGCATCACCCATTTCGCTCGTGGATACTTTTTTCATGCCGTCACTATGTATATCCGCGGTGCGCAAACCATCATCCAGCACTTGTGATACAGCCTGTTCGATCTTGTCCGCCAGCGCGGCTTCATCAAGCGAGTATCTTAACATCATTGCGACAGATAATAAGGTGGCTAATGGATTCGCGACATTCTGTCCGGCAATATCCGGCGCTGAACCGTGAATCGGCTCATACATGCCCTGACCTTTTTCATTTAACGACGCAGATGGCAACATACCAATCGAACCGGTTAACATCGCGGCGCAATCCGACAGGATGTCACCGAACATATTGGTCGTAACCATCACGTCAAATTGTTTTGGTGCACGCACCAGTTGCATCGCGGCGTTATCCACATACATATGACTCAATTCGATATCGCTGTTTGCCTTGCCCATTTCTGTAACCACATTGCGCCACAGTTCAGTACATTCCAGCACGTTGGCTTTATCAACCGAGCAGACTTTACTGCCGCGTTTGCGCGCAATATCGAATGCTACCTGGGTAATGCGTTTGATTTCGGACTCTGAATAAACAAGTGTGTTGAAACCTTGCTTCTCACCATTTTCCAGAACGCGCACGCCGCGTGGCTGACCAAAGTAAATGCCACCAGTCAGTTCACGCACGATCATAATGTCCAGACCTGAAACGATTTCCGGTTTTAAGGTCGAGGCATCCGCCAATTGCGGGTATAAAATCGCAGGCCGTAAATTGGCAAACAAACCAAGTCCGGCACGCAAGCCTAGCAAACCTTTTTCAGGCCGGACTGCAATATCCAGCGCTTCCCATTTGTATCCACCAACGGCACCAAGCAAAACAGCATCAGCTGCTTTGGCTTTGTTTAATGTTTCTTCTGTAAGTGGTGAACCAGTTTCATCATAGGCGCTACCACCGACCAGTGCATGTTCCATTTCAACGGCAAGACCAAAGTCTTTGCTTAGCACGTTCAGTAACTTTACCGCTTCGGCAACAATTTCCTGACCAATGCCATCACCGGGAAGAATTAAAATCTTTTTTGTCATAATCTACTCTTTCTTTTGTTCGTCATTCCCACGCAAGTGGGAATCTGATTTTAATTCTCCAGATTCCGGATAGCTTGCTTATTCGCATAGAATCGCTTCGCGCTTCATTATGCGTACCTTCGCCTCTTGGCTCCAGGCATTCCGGAATGACGGTTTGTTATTAAAACAACCAGGGCACTTCCGTTGCCCGTCTTGCTTCGTACGCCTTGATATCGTCGACGTTTTGCAGTGTCAGCCCGATATCATCCAGACCATTCACCAAACAATGCTTACGGAACTCGTCAACATCAAATTCTATCACCTTGCCATCCGGCGTGGTGATACGTTGATTGAACAAATCAACCGTCAGTTTATAACCTTCATTGGCAAACACGTCTTTAAATAATTCATCCACTGTTTCCGTCGGCAACACAATCGGCAAGATGCCGTTTTTAAAACAGTTATTAAAAAAGATGTCCGCAAAACTGGGCGCGATGATGACACGAAAACCGTAATCTTCCAATGCCCATGGCGCATGTTCGCGTGATGATCCACAACCAAAGTTTTCGCGTGCAATTAAAATCCTCGCGCCCTCATAACGTGGCTGGTTCAGTACAAATTCCGGATTAGGTTGGCGCTTGCTGATATCCATTCCCGGCTCGCCCGGATCCAGATAACGCCACGCATCAAACAGATGTGGACCAAAGCCGGCACGTTTGATCGACTTCAAAAACTGTTTGGGAATGATCGCATCAGTATCGACGTTCGACTTGTCCATGGGTGCGACGATGGCTTTTAACGTAGTAAATTTTTCCATGATACTTATTCCTGCTGGCTCCTATTGGTCCAATTCTCTGACATCAACAAAATCGCCTGGAGCCACAGGCGAAGGTTGCCTCGACCCGGAATGGGTGAGGTACACATGATGAACGTTGAAAACGTTCTATGTGCCAAATAATGAACCTCGAAGAGGTTCTATGCGAAAAGTTTTAAAAATACCCATCCCTGATAACTACTCCAGCTCTCTCACATCAATAAAATGACCCATCACCGCTGCGGCTGCCGCCATCGCCGGACTCACCAGATGGGTACGCCCACCCTGCCCTTGTCGACCTTCAAAGTTTCTGTTCGATGTCGACGCACAACGTTCGCCCGGCTCCAGCCGATCGGCATTCATTGCCAGACACATGGAGCAACCCGGATCACGCCATTCAAAACCGGCGTCAATAAAAATCTTGTCCAGTCCTTCCTGTTCGGCTTGTTGTTTTACCAGACCCGAACCCGGCACCACCATCGCCAGTTTGATGTTACTGGCAACCTTGCGCCCCTTGGCAACGGCCGCCGCGGCACGTAAATCTTCGATGCGCGAGTTGGTGCAGGAACCGATGAACACTTTGTCCGGCTTGATTTCATTAATTGGCGTATTGGCGGCCAGCCCCATGTATTTCAGCGCGGCTTTGATTCCCTCGCGTTTCACTGCATCCGAATAACTGTCCGGGTCCGGCACCTTGCCATCCACACCCACAACCATTTCCGGTGAGGTGCCCCAGGTCACTTGCGGTTGAATATGCGCGGCATTTAACACCACCACTTCATCAAACTGCGCATCGTCATCGCTCACCAGGGTACGCCAATTTGTTACCGCCAGATTCCATAATTCGCCTTTAGGGGCATACGGTCTGCCTTTAACATAGTCAATGGTTTTGTCATCGACCGCCACCATGCCGGCACGTGCACCCGCCTCGATGGCCATATTGCACAAGGTCATGCGGCCTTCCATCGATAAGGCACGTATTGCCTCACCGCCAAACTCAACGGCATAACCGGTGCCGCCTGCGGTACCAATCTTGCCGATGATGGCCAGCACGATATCTTTTGCCGTAACGCCCGTTTGCACTTCGCCATCCACACTGATCAACATGGATTTGGATTTTTGTTGAATCAGGCATTGGGTTGCCAGCACATGCTCCACTTCGGAGGTGCCGATCCCAAATGCCAGGGCACCGAACGCACCATGGGTCGAGGTATGCGAATCGCCACAGACCACCGTCATACCCGGCAAGGTTGCGCCCTGCTCCGGTCCGATGACATGCACAATACCCTGGCGAATATCGCCCATTTTGAATTCGGTGATACCAAAGTCCACGCAGTTTTGATCCAGCGTTTCGACCTGAATTTTGGAAACCGGGTCGGTAATGCCCTGCTCACGGTGATTGGTCGGCACATTGTGATCCGGTACAGCCAGGTTGGCACCTATTCGCCATGGCTTGCGCCCGGCGATGCGCAGTCCCTCGAAAGCTTGCGGTGAGGTCACTTCGTGCACCAGGTGTCTATCTATATAGAGTAATGATGTACCGTCGCCGTTATCGCGCACTTCATGCTGCTGCCACAATTTGTCGTACAAGGTTTGAGCTGACATATCCCGATCCTTTATTTGATGCTGGAATAATAGTCCTCTTGCATTTATTACTCAAATTCATTATTTTTATATTATCTATTACATTATGGAATACATAAAAGGATCGTCAATGGACTTCGCCAACCTGAAAACCTTCATCTCCGTCGCTGAAACCGGCTCGTTTTCAGAAGCCTCCGCGCAGCTGTACCTGACCCAACCGGCCATCAGCAAGCGCATTGCAGCACTGGAACAAGAACTGGATACCGAACTGTTCGACCGCATTGGGCGCAAAGTCAGTTTGACCGAATCCGGCAAGGCCTTATTGCCGCGCGCACGGCACATCCTGCTGGAAATTGAAGACAGCCAACGCGAAATTCAAAACTTGTCGCAACATGTCAGCGGCACATTACGCATTGGCACCAGTCACCACATCGGCTTGCATCGCTTGCCACCGGTACTGCGCGCCTACACCAAACAATATACGGATGTGGAACTTGATATTCGCTTCATGGATTCCGAAGCCGCCTGCCGTGCGGTTGAACACGGTGATTTGGAAATGGGTATCGTCACCTTACCTTTGTCACCCTCACCGGCACTGCAAACAAACATTATCTGGCCCGATCCCTTGTCGGTAATCGTCAGTAAAGATCACCCATTAAAAAAATATAACACGGTCAGTTTAAAACAACTTGCCGAACACAAGGCAGTACTGCCGGCACGCGGAACCTTCACTCGTGAAATTATCGAGCAAGCCTTCGACAAACATAAAGTTGATGTCGACATCAGTTTGTCTACCAATTATCTGGAAACTATTAAAATGTTAGTCAGTGTTGGTTTAGGTTGGAGTGTATTACCAACGAATATGATCGATAAAGACGTACATCACCTCAACACACCCGAGTTATCCTTATCAAGACAACTGGGTATTGTGCAGCATGCCAAACGAACACAGTCGAATGCGGGGAAGGCGTTGGTGGAGATGTTGGGTAACAATAATCGGTAACAGACATGCATAAAAATACTAAATTGAACACTACGAATTATAATTTTTATAAGATAACATAGAAAATCATAATCCTTTCCTAACAATTTTATACTTATGAATAAAAATATTTATTATATCCTTACGCTCCTTCTTTCGTTTACCAATTCAAGCTGTACATATGCGCCTATTCAATCGCCTTGGGGAGAAATTGAGGACGCGAAAGCTACATCGAAGAATGTAGAAATGTATGACGTGGCGAGAATATATAGTGCTAATGTAAGCGAGGTCATACATGTAAAAAACACATCTGACATAAGCAATGGAATCATAAAGGCCAATAAATATAACAAAAAATTATCCATTTCAGCCAAAAGACATAGTCAAGGTGGCCACACTTTCTATAAGGATGCAATCGTCCTTGATGTAAGTAAATACAACAAGATCCTTTCATTCGACAAAAATAAAAAAACTATTACAGTACAAAGCGGTACCACATGGGAACAAATTCAAGAATATATCAATCCCTATGGGTTATCTATAAAAGTCCAACAATCATCTAATATTTTTTCAGTAGGCGGAAGTTTGAGCGTTAATGCGCATGGCCGGGATCCTAATTACTCAGCAATTATTGAGACAGTTAAATCAATTCGAATTATGTTGGCTAACGGTATCACAAAAGTAGCAAGCCGAGACAATAATAACGAACTCTTTTCACTTGCGATCGGTGGATATGGACTTTTCGGAGTTATCTTAGACGTTACTTTATCACTTACAGAGGATATTATATATGAGAAAAGAACTTTAAAATTACCGACGTCTGAATATCTTGATTATTTTAAAAATAAAATACAAGGTAACAAAATAATTGGCCTGCATTACGCATGGCCATAAATTTCATCAAATCAGACTTTAGATACAATGTTAGTTTCATCCTACTATAAATCGGAAAGAATAAGTGAAGAATTGCGAATATTAAAATCTGAAGATTACGTCCCTATTACATCATTTTTCTTTACTTTATCTCGAAACTGGGACTGGGGGAAAAGTTTGAGATGGTACTTACAAGAAGAATTTATTGATACACCAGGAAATACCAGTTTTATAAGTAGAAACAATGCAATGCGGCCTGACATTCTGTTTACTGAGTATGATTCTTCATCTGATACTGATATCCTTCAGGAATACTTTATTCCAACTTATAATATTACTGCTTATCTTAGTGATGTTAAAAATATCGTAAAAAAATATAATGTAAATTTATTAAGCGCAACGATACGCTACGTTCCAAAAAACACAGAATCTTTCCTTTCGTATTCAAATAATGATTTATTCTCAGTAGTGCTGTATATAAACCAAGAACTCACAGCGAACGGTAGAAAAAATGCTGAAACATGGACACGTGAATTAGTCGACATGTCGCATAACTATGGAGGGCTATATTATTTACCCTATCAACTATACCCTACAAAAGAACAGCTAGTACGTGCATACCCTAATTTCGGGAAATTTATCAAATTCAAAAGGAAATATGACCCTGATAATAGATTCATGAATATGTTTTACCAATTTTACGGGGGAAATGATTAACACTCTATTCAATTAATTTTTGTTTCGTATTTTAATTGTGGACATGTTATCACTAGCGGATATTAAAGAATTTATATAGCTAATAAGTATAAAATAAAAAATGTAGAACATGATATTTCTGAACTATATCTGGCAACCGCTTGTAGGCATTAATCCTTTTATATGAAAATTATTGTAATCAACAAAGCACCTATCGAGCTATTCAAACTACTAAAATTTGAAGGTATTGTTTCAAGTGGAGGTGAAGCGAAGTCCGTCATTGCTGAAGGACGGGTTATAGTTAATGGTGCAGTTGAAACACAGAAGCGAAAAAAAATAGTTTCAGGCGACATAGTGGAATATGGAAATGAACAATTCTGCATCCACCTTGACTAAAACAGAAATTCCGTTCCAATAAAATTGGTCCCAAATATCAATTGTTTCTAGTATTGGCGAGTAGTGATCTCTGACACCTATATCTTACTGTTACCTGATTCTTAGTGTTTCCCCCGCCGTTGTGATTTAAATTTCATAATAGCTTCGTTTAATTCGTCAAAAGGCAGGTTGTCAATTTCATTAAATTTCGATATAGCCGATGCGACGAGTACAGACACGTCGTTAATCGATGTATTAGTTACCGGATCCATACATACTGCTTGCAACCCTAGCAAACCGCCTGACTGAATTTTTACCAATACATTATGTGGTAACAAGGAGAGATCATCTGGCAAATCCATCGCCTTTAAGGCTGACGCTTTGATTGAAGTATGCAGGCCACAACACAATGCATGAGACTGTTCGTTTTGACAGGCAATCTCTGCCCCGCCACGGCGGATAATTTCCTGTGCTTGGCTGCAAGCCATATCATGCTTAATCAATGGATTACCAAATGGACATATTAAATCTGACATCTCATCCTTCTATTTTAAATGCAGTTATATGAGCCATACTCATTTATTTCAATTTAAACAAAACTTCAACATTAATAATAAACGCTAGAACATATATTCAATGAATTCAAACGAAACTATAGATAACTTGTTGAGATCAAGTCGCGCTAACATGTTAAATTAATGCATGGTCAAACGAATCTATCCCCAATGAATGTAATTTCAACCTTGTGGCCTGAGTAGACTGTCGCGTTTTACTGACTGGAAGTCCCTTCCCACTTACAATATAAGGAGAATAGCCGATGTCTGAAAATAAATGCCCGGTAATACACGGTGGTGCCACAGCAAGCAGCATGTCAAATATGGAATGGTGGCCCAAGGCTCTCAACCTCGATATATTGCATCAACATGATACCAAGACCAACCCGATGGGTATGGACTTTAACTACAGGGATGAAGTCAAAAAACTTGACGTCACTGCCCTCAAGAAAGACCTGCATGCCCTGATGACAGACAGCCAATCATGGTGGCCTGCAGATTGGGGTCACTATGGTGGTCTCATGATTCGTATGTCGTGGCATGCGGCCGGTACATATCGTATTGCTGACGGACGCGGTGGTGCGGGTACCGGCAACCAGCGCTTTGCACCAATTAATTCCTGGCCGGACAATGTCAATCTCGACAAGGCACGACGTCTGCTTTGGCCTATCAAGAAAAAGTACGGCAACAAACTCAGCTGGGCCGACTTGATTGCCTATGCGGGCACGATCGCCTATGAATCCATGGGCTTAAAAACTTTTGGCTTCGCGTTTGGACGTGAAGATATCTGGCATCCGGAAAAAGACACTTATTGGGGAGCGGAAAAAGAGTGGCTCGCTCCCAGCGGCAGCGAAGGTAGCCGATATACCGGTGAACGGGATCTGGCTAACCCGCTGGCAGCAGTGATGATGGGCCTGATCTATGTGAATCCTGAAGGCGTGGACGGTAAACCCGACCCACTCAAGACGGCGAATGATGTGCGAGTCACTTTTTCTCGCATGGCCATGAACGACGAGGAAACCGTGGCGCTTACCGCCGGGGGACATACGGTGGGCAAGTGCCACGGTAACGGCGATGCCGACTTGCTCGGCCCAAAACCCGAAGCCGCTGATATCGAAGATCAGGGCTTTGGTTGGGTTAATAAGACAAAACGTGGCATCGGTAATGATACCGTGTCCAGTGGTCTTGAAGGCGCATGGACCACTCACCCCACGCAATGGGACAACGGCTATTTTAAGTTACTGCTCAACTATGAATGGGAACTGAAGAAAAGCCCGGCCGGTGCATGGCAGTGGGAACCGATCGACATTAAGGATGAAGATAAACCGTTAGATACCGAAGATCCGTCGATCCGTCACAATCCTATCATGACCGATGCAGACATGGCGATGAAAATGGATCCTGCGTATCGTAAAATCTCCGAGCGGTTTTATCAGGATCCTGAATACTTTTCTGAAACCTTTGCTCGGGCGTGGTTTAAACTCACGCACCGCGACATGGGGGCGAAAGCGCGTTATATCGGTCCCGATGTACCGAAAGATGATCTGATCTGGCAAGACCCCGTTCCTGCCGGCAATAGCGACTACGATGTGCAGGCAGTAAAAGATAAAATTGCAGCCAGCGGTCTGAGCATCAGCGAGATGGTGTCCACTGCATGGGATAGCGCAAGAACCTTCCGTGGATCGGATATGCGCGGTGGTGCCAATGGCGCGCGCATTCGTCTCGCCCCCCAAAAAGATTGGCAAGGCAACGAACCAATACGTTTAAGTAAGGTATTGGCCGTGCTTGAACCGATTGCTGCCAAGAGCGGTGCAAGCGTTGCGGATGTAATCGTTCTGGCAGGTAATGTCGGTATAGAACAGGCCGCCAAGGCGACTGGCATTAATATAACTGTTCCCTTCTCACCTGGTCGCGGCGATGCGACAGACGCGATGACTGATGCGGAGGCCTTCGACGTACTGGAACCTATTCATGATGGATATCGCAACTGGATCAAGCAGGATTATGTTGTCAGCGCAGAAGAACTGATGCTTGATCGCACGCAATTGATGGGACTGACCGCACCCGAAATGACAGTGCTGGTTGGCGGCATGCGCGTTCTTAACACCAACCACGGCGGCAGCAAGCACGGTGTGTTCACCGCCCGCGAAGGCGAACTGACGAATGATTTCTTCGTAAATCTGACCGACATGAATTACACATGGAAACCGGTCAAGAATAACCTGTATGAAATTCGCGACCGCAAAACGGACAAAGTCAAGTGGACGGCGACACGCGTTGATCTCGTGTTTGGATCCAACTCGATCCTGCGCGCCTATGCCGAAGTCTATGCGCAGGATGACAACAAGGAAAAGTTTGTACATGATTTTGTCACCACGTGGACGAAAGTGATGAACGCCGATCGTTGCGATCTTGCTTAAGCTACGATATACAGCACCGCGCCGTAACTAACTATGGCGCGGTGTATACACCAGACAGAGGTAAATAGTTATTTATCTTTCCTTTTACTCTTATAGGCTACAATACGATCTTTACCACTGTGCTTGGCCAGATAGAGAGCTTGATCAGCTTCATGTATCCATTCCTCAATAGTCTTTGCTTCTATATCTTTTTCTCCATCAATACAACTTACACCGATGCTCGCCGTTATTCGATATTTCTCTTCTATACCACATAAAAGCTGTCGTATTTTATTTAACACTCGTTCGGCAACAACCATTACATCATCACAGCTTGTATGTTGCAAGGCTACAATAAACTCTTCGCCGCCAAAACGTGCCACGATATCTGCGTTTCTAGCACACTGTGTTAAAGCATGTGCGACCTTTATCAATGTAAGGTCACCATCAAGATGGCCATATGTATCATTAATTTTTTTAAAGTTATCAATGTCGAGCATCATTACAGCTGCCTTGTATTTATAACGACGACATTGTTGAATAAACTTGTCAAAATGGCTTATGAAATAACGACGGTTATGAATTCCGGTCAACTCATCACTAACACTAAGCATTTCCGCATGCTCTAAGGCTGACTTTAGTTCAACAGTACGTTGATCTATTTGTGTTTCCAGGTCATCAAATGTTCGATTAAACATAATCAACTGACCTAGCATGTTTGAAAAGACTGTTAAAAATCGTTCATGTCCCTCATCAAAAACATCAGGCTGAGAATGCGAAACATTCAATACGCCAAGTACCGTATCCTGAAACTGTAGTGGGACACATATCAGTGAGCCGGGGGCATACTCGGTCGTATCACCTTCCACCTTAAACATTGGATCTGCAGAACAATCTTTAGCGTGTCTCATCTCGCCCGTCTTTGCCACCATACCGATAACGCCTTCGCCAAGCGTAAAAACCTTACTCGCAATTTGATCACGTCTTGATTCCCTGGCTTTGTCTCCTAATTCATTGCTAAAATGCTCTTCCCAACTGATACCGGATACATTAATAAGCGAACTTTCTTTATTTAAGAAAATAGAACATCGCTGCATATCCAGATGCTCCATTAATATTTTAAGCGCTTCATCCAGTATTTCATGCTCATTCCTGTTTTGAATATCAAGATGCGTTAAAGCATGAATTGCGGATAAAGACGCCACTGAATCTGTAAAATGCTCCTTTAGGTTCACAGTTGCCTGCGCTATTACAGGGTTATGCTCAATTTCGGCCTTTTCATCACCAATAAGTTCGGCTAACTCTTTATAAGTATCAAGTTGTTCTGTGCATTTTTGTTTGGCATGTTCCAGGTGGCTCATGGATAGTCCTAAGCCATGTAAGCCTTCATTGTATAGAGAGATGTCTGAGGCACCTGAAATAATCTCACGAGCGCATTCATTTGAAATACCAATCAACAACGAAAGTGGCCAGTCTGCGCCTGTATAGTTCGGACTCGCATAAAACTGCGCCGCATTTACAAATCGTTCTGGTAAATTCCAATGTTTCAACAATGCGGCACTGACTGACAGATAGTCAACTCCAAAGACCTGCTCGGTTAAGCTAGCTAACACTACCGGGTTTGGCTCTGAACCGTGTAATATTTTATTAAGTTGTTCAGGAAACAGATGGACGAGCGCTAACATTCCCATATTATGTAACAAACCAGCCAGATAAGACTCCTCAGAATCCAGCGCAAATTTTTTTGACGTCTTTCCACTTAATTGTTGTGCTACTTGTGCGGTAATAACCAGTTTTAACCAAAATTCTCCTGTATTGAATGCTGGACATTGATGGTTAGAAAAAGGTTCCTGTAGTGCGGAAGCAATTGCCAGGCTTTTTACCGTACGTGTGCCAATTAATGCCACCGCCTGGTGAAGGTTGTGTATTGCACGTGGTCGACGAAAATAAGCACTGTTTGCCAAACCTAATATTTTCCCGACTAGTGAGGGGCATGCGCTTATCTTAGTAACCAATTCCTGGTCACTAATTTGGTCATCGCTAAGCACCTGAATGAGTTGTTGTACAGCCATATTCAATGGCGGAATCTCGCTGAGCAGTGTTAAACCTGCAGTAAGTGATTTTCTATCGGTACTAGCCGCTATCGCTGACTCTATCATCGGATTCCTTCTAAGTAGTTACCAGATAGTTATCGGCAATCCTGAAGGCTACTTAATGGATGGATCATTTTGTAAATAATTTAATAACAATCTCAAAACTGGTAGCTAATTATAAGAAATATATACGATTACAAGACAATGCATTTGATAACACGCAGTTACAAACACGTGGAATTAGTCTAAATGGGGGGCATAAAGACAATCTGCTATTATTTGAGATTACGCTGCTTTGACCCGGTTTTTTATTATCCTGACACATACTTCTGTTGACTTTTTTTGAGTGGTTCTAGCTTCATGCTTCTCTCAATCACATCATCAATCACGGTTATACTATGTCGCCGGGAAGATATGCTTGAGTTGCCCGTGGACTATTTATCTTGTCCGTGTATGTGCTGGCAAAGGCCGGCGTCATATTTAACCTGACTTCTTTTGTCGAAAGTCTGCAACATCCACAGGACTGGTGTTGGGGAAATTACTCGGCATTACTACTGCGTGCCGACCGGGTCTGCGTTTAAAGACGGGTTATTTATCGGCGGGGATTCATATGCAGCATTTCATTGGTGACTCTTTTATCACCGGCATGGGTTTTACAATATCTACCTTAATCGATATGTTGGGTTTTAACACCCGGCCAGTACACCTGCAAAGCGTAAAATCATCGATTCTGGTCGCGTCATAAATTTCTGCATTTTTAGATGTGTTGTATCTTCGCTTTGTCGCCACCAGGAGACATCAGGTTTAAAAAAACAGTTTGAACATTAATACAAACAAATTACGATCTAAAGTACTGATGTTCCTTGATTAATTTCACTACCACATCGGGGCAGCTTGCTTCCCACCCTGTCTGTTGTTCTTTTATTTTTGCCAACACCTCATGCGAATATATATTCAGGTAGTCATGATTGATTGTGTTCAAGGAACGCAGGAATCGATTCTCCAGCAGATACTGGAACAAATGTTTCAAGTGATCGGGGATGTGAATGTTCTCCAGATTTATGATGTTGCCGCTTTCAGGGTCCAGCGCGGGTGACACATACAGACATAAATCATTTTTGAACAGGCGGCCAAAGGATTCAAGAATGCCGCCCGGTAAATGCTCGTAATATTTTTCATTAAAAATTTCCTGTATAGACAGTGCGCCCATCGCCAGTGCGATTGGTCGCCGGGCATAGTGAAATAAATATTGTGCGAGGCGATAATATTCACCATAGTTCGAAATTAAAACGTTCTTACCCAGCGCACATAGCAGATCGGCACGCGCCAGATAGTCATGCACATCAATGTCCTGTCCATTGCTTAGGTTGTTGAGTGTGATCTCGGAGATAACTACCAGCTCATCCTCGCCAAACTGATTATCGGCAAGAAATGCATGGCAGGCACAGTCAAGCAGGTTGGTGGTAAAGTGTGTCGGTGGGCGAAAGCGACTGCGTTCCACAAGGACGGCTTTTTTCCATAATTGCTCACCCACCTGCACGATATGCCCATCCGCGGTGAACATGGCGGCATTGCTCAGGCCTTTTTCAACCAGACGCAAGGCCATTAACCGGTTATCAACATGTGTAAAAGCAGGACCCGAGAAATCAATCATGTCGATTTCGCAGCGCCCCTGATAAATACTGTCGACGAGAGATAACAAGACCTGCTCGGGTGCGTCATGAAGGTGCATAGCCGCATAAATCAGGTTAACACCGAGAATACCAAGCGTTTCGGCGTCTTCCTCGTTCTTTTGTCCGTGCAAATTAACGTGGATATCAATTTGTGAACACGGGCCATGCGGCTCTGTCTGAAAGCGTACGCCAAGCCAACCATGCCCGTCAGTCTTGTATGAATAACTGCGTGCCGCGACCGTATTGGCAAAAGCAAAAAAGCACGTGTTCTCCCCGCGTTTGTCATCGAGCCTTTCCATCACCAGTTGATATTCATGTTCAAGCATGGCGTGAAGCCGATCACGACTGACATAACGCGGGCTGGGACCATAAATTGAATCTGAAAAGGTCATATCATAGGCCGACATGGCCTTGGCAATAGTGCCTGCTGCGCCGCCAGCCCGAAAAAACCAGCGTGCAACTTCTTGCCCGGCACCAATCTCCGCAATCGAGCCATACACAGCTTTATTCAGGTTGATTGCCTGTGCTTTTTGTAAGGGCTCTGTTGGTTTTTGCGTATCAGATGATGGCACGTTTTCATATCCTTTTGATTAAGCATAGACTATCCTGCTGCAGGTGATTCTATTAGTTTGCTATTCAGACTGAACTGAACATGATCGGACACATTAATTTTACATATTAAAATAATGAATCCGTTTCAACGCACCACTATCGTTATAAATTCGTTATCATTAAAACCTGGCCAGACAGGAGACTGATTATGAAAGCCGTTGCCTACCACACACCCGGGCCGATTGACCACGAGGATGCCTTACAGGACATTACGCTTGACATACCCAAAGCCGAAGGTCGCGATCTGCTGGTGAAGGTTGCCGCCGTGTCGGTCAATCCTGTCGATACCAAGGTGCGCATGGGCATGGCACCGGAAGGCAGTGAATGGCGTGTACTGGGCTTTGATGCGGCCGGTGTGGTTGAAGCAGTCGGCTCTGACGTTAAAAATTTTAAACCAGGTGATGCGGTATATTATGCCGGCTCCCTCACCCGGCCGGGAACGAACAGTGAATACCATCTTGTCGATGAACGCATTGTCGGTCACAAACCGAAGTGTTTATCTGATGCGGAGGCGGCCGCGCTGCCGCTTACTTCTATCACTGCCTGGGAAATGCTGTTTGAGCGACTTGATGTGAAATGCCCTATCGTAGAAGGCAGCAATCTTATTCTGGTTATCGGTGGCGCTGGTGGTGTGGGTTCCATCGCCATCCAACTGTTACGTGCACTGACCGACCTCACGGTAATTGCGACTGCCTCGCGGCCTGAAACACAGGACTGGGTGCGTCAATGTGGTGCACACCATGTCATTAATCATCGCCAGCCTATCGCACCGCAAGTAGCTGAACTCGGCCTCGGCGCACCGGGTTTTGTGTTCTCGACTACACAAACCGATAAACACCTGGCTGATATCGTTGAACTCATGGCACCACAAGGCCGCTTCGGTTTGATTGATGATCCGAAAGAATTTGCACTCAAATCCTTCAAGTCCAAAGCCATTTCCATTCATTGGGAGTTTATGTTCACACGTTCAATGTTTACGACACCGGACATTGAGGAACAGGGGAAACTGTTAAACGATGTGGCTACACTGGTGGATGCAGGAAAAATTCATTCCACCGTAACCGAGGTTGCCGGCAAGATTGATGCGGCGACATTGCGTAAGGTACATGCCAAAATTGAAAGCGGTACCTCACGTGGCAAGATTGTGCTTGAAGGATATTGAAACGAGCCGCAAGCACTGACTCTAAGTGGTTTGTTTATTATTTATTGCAAGATTGGCTGTTAAGAAAATCTAATACTCAAGGTAAATTCTTGACAATGGGTGGCCCAATAATTTTGGTTAGCCATAATGGCATTTTCTGCCACATTTTAATTGCGAGTTGATACTTTGGATTATGCGGATTCATTTGCGGGGGTTCGCCACCATCGCGCAACCAGTAGTGCCAGTAGAGTTGTTGTGGCTTCGCACCCCACTGTTTTTTGAAACGATACGTACCCGCATTAATGGTCGAACGGCCAAAATCAAATTCTTTATAGCCTGAGCTGATGGCATATTTTAAAATTTCCCAGTACAACAACATGTTGACACTTATCTTGTTATATTCGCGTAACGACGATGCCCAGGGTATTTCCAGCCGGCCATTGTAGCCAATCGTATAACCTGCCGCGGCAGGCTTATCATCATGATAAACAATAACGATATGCACATTGTCGGTAAATGTTTCGGCAATCGAGCCAAACAATGACTTGGCATAAACAGGTGTACCCAGATCACGCATGTTGCGTGCAAACACCGCGTAAAAATCGTTGACCAGTTCCTTGCCGCCCTGCTTGACCGATACGTTTTCTCGTTGCGGGCGTTTAATTTGCGCACGTACTTTTGGTCCAATGGCCTTCCACAGTATGTCTTCGGTTTCTGGTAATTCCAGAACCATTAGTACTTTATCGGTTCTGACTGGCCATGGTTTGCCGATCGTGTTTTCCAGTTCAAAGGTATGGCGAAATTCTATATGTGTGCCGCCCTGCTGTCTCGCAAAGTTGCATGCATGTTGCAGCAATTCGTTTTTTGTTGATGCGTTATCGGCGAGCACGCCACCATAATTTACGTATGGCATTGACACGTAATAGTCACCAAACAGTCGGCTTTTGATGCGCACCATAGGCAGGATGCCGGTTATAGCGCCCTGTTCAGTTTTGTAAAACCCATAAAACGGATGTTTGAATAAAGATGAAATTAATTGCAACCATCGGGAGCTATGATACGGCGTCGTTTCAGGATGCTGGTTTGCATAGCTATCCCAGGCAGAATATTTTTCCTCTGTGAGCAGTGAGATCGTCATGCACTATTTAATCAGGTCAAGCTGAACGAGTACATCGCGCATGGTTGTAAATTTGAAATCCTTGATTAATTGATTCAAGCGCGACTCGCATTTTGCAAGATTATTATAATGCCTGAATTTCGAGAAGGCGCTGGCTTCAATACGCGGCTGGTCCGGGTCGACTTCCCATGGATGTAAATAAAAAACAAATTGCTCGTGTTGTCTCTTATTGACTCCTTTTAACAAATATCGTGTCAGGAAATATGGATATAACCTGAAATACCCGCCACCTGCAGCAGGAATATTGTATTTACCGATACGACGGGTGGTGAGTGGAAATTCGACTATTTTACTGCCATTAGGGGTAGCGAGATTATGCGGTGTGGTTTTCGCATCCGGTATGCCGTAGCGGTCATGGCGTATCGGAAAAATACTGGAGTCATACACAAAACCGGCCTCGGCAAGAATATCGAGTGCCCACAGCGATTGTAGAGTTATGGAATAACTCGCGGCACGATAGCCCTGTACAGATTCACCAATAATGTCTTCGAGTAATTTTTTTGACCGTAATGTCTCTTCCCTGAAAACTTCCGGCGTCTGGTTATATATAAGCTGGTGACTGTATCCATGCGATGCAATTTCGTGCCCGGCCGCATGAATTTCCTTTATGAGGTTTTGATCCCTGTCTGCTACCCAACCCAGGCAGAAAAAAGTCGCCTTTATACCGGCATTACCAAACAGTTCAAGTAACCGGTATGTGTTATTACGAACACGTAATGGAAAATTATCCCAGTTATCTCTTTTTACTGCTGCAGCAAATGCCGATACCTGGAAGTAATCTTCGACATCCACACTCATTACATTTTGTAATTGCGTCCCGGACATACTCATATCAGGTGTTGGGAGATTTTCGTTTACGTCTGGAATTAAGCGCGCGAATGATTTTATCGAGCTTTGATTCAATCGAGTTGAGACGTTTTTCCAGCTGTGGCATATCTGTCTGCTGGTTTTTTGGCAAGCTGATAACCTTTCTTTCTTTCATTTCAATGGAATTTGGTTGCCCACCCAATTCCTTATTAACATCTGAAATAACGTCTTCTATATCCTGTAGTGTCAACGCCATTTTTTCTTCCAAAAACCCGAACACAAACAGTCTGTCGCATATCAAGTTAATTCGCCTGGGAATACCTTGCGTCCACTGGTATATTTGTGCATAGACGGCATCTTCAATTGTTGGCGAATCTCCTTTCCAGCCGACCTGTTCCAGACGATACTCGATATATTCACGCGTTTCGCTTTCAGACAAGGGATCAAGATGGTAGGACGCAATGATGCGTTGCCGTAAATGTTCGAATTCACGCGACAAAATTGTTTGTCTTAATTCCGCCTGGCCGACCAGAAATATCTGCATAACTGCAATGCCGTCGCGTTCCAGATTCGACAGGATGCGAAGTTCTTCCAACGCATCTGTATTTAAGGTTTGTGCTTCGTCTACAACCAATAATACTTTCTTGCCGTTACGCCGGAATTCAAGAAAATGATCTTCGAGTGTTTTTAATAACGATACTTTGCTTTTTGATTCAAAAGGTAAGCCGAATACGGAGGCAATCATTGCCAATATACCCATTGCATCCAGGTTTGCAGCTACCATCGTTGCAACAATCACATTTTTATCAGACAGCTCACTTAACAGCGCCTGAATCAGTGTGGTTTTACCCGCGCCAATTTCACCTGTGATGGTAACAAATCCTTCGCCCTGCTCCAGACCGTAATTAAAATACGACAATGCCTGCTGATGGCCTTTGCTATGAAATAAATAGCGCAGATCCGGGATCAGTTGAAATGGTTTGCTGTTAAATTTATAAAATTCTTCGTACATATCATCTGAAACTTTTAGTTAGAGAAATTGAATAATTGTTTTCTGCATATTCGGACGCTGTTGTGTTGGTATTACGCGTATTATGCGCAATATTACCGCTCAGGCGTGTATTTTGTGACAACTGTGTGACAACACCGAATGTAGTACGATTTTCATAGGCTTTAAATCCGCTAGCTTCATCATATATCGCGATAAAGTTATGCGCCAGTTGATAACGTAAATTCGGCGTAGCCTGGAGTAAAACTGATGCAGCAGTGGTTTCCTGACGCAGCGCGGCCCCGGTATCCTGAAACTTTCTCCGATCGCTGCTAAAATTCAATCCCAGTGTGGTCTTGGATTTAACGTAGTTTATTCCGATCTGGCCCAGACTACGAACAAAGACCTGATTCGTATTGTTTAAATTGTTTCCCGCTTGTGGAATGCCGGTTGTTGTTGTCTGATTAACCGTGTCATTTGTAGTTGCCAGCTCATCAAGATAAGACGCATTCAAACGTAAATAGGCTCCCGTATGCACCCAGCTGAAGTTCGTCGTTTTGCCAAAAAAACGCTCGCCATACGTCAATGCAAATCTGTCCTGGGCCGCAGGTTGCCAGTTAAACCCGATATTCCAGAATGTACCGCTGGTACTTGAATTGTTTAGTGATGCATAATTATTTTCTTCGTCACCATACTGTCCATAAATATGGGTACGCTGACTGAACCGGTAACCAAGATCAGCGGAATACCTTTCAAATTCTGCATCACGTGAAAATTCAAAGTCTGTTTTGGATTTGTTGTAGTTCACCGCCCAGGTAGTACCGTTTCTCGATGAAGGCGTAGAAAACCTTGCATCCACTGCATTGCGCTTGCTGTCATCGAGTATCGGATCGTCAAACTTTACGATTGAATGCGTATAACGCACGTCCGTTGACAAATTTTGGCCGAATGTTTGTCTCCAATACGGACTGGCAGAAGCTGATGTCACATCCTGTTGTGTAGATGTAATGGACAAGTTGTTATTGTTGGTAGGTTGTGTTGGATCGGATACTTGCTGGAACCTACTCGCATTAAGATCAAAGAATAATGCCTGTCGCACCAGCTGGGTTGTGCTGGTACCGCTAAACTGATGAAAGGTCTGGTTTCGATTACTGTTCTTCGCATAGATAAGATTCTGCATATTATAATCGACATTTGCATCAAAACGGGACCCATCCATTATGAGATTAAATCCGGGATTGATTTGTGTAATATACTCTTCTTCTGCTGCAGCAGGCGCCAATGTAACATTATCCGTGTAGGTCTCTGATACAGTGACCCGCGGAATAAATGTTACATCACCAGCAATTAAATTGGAGCTATAAAATGCAGCAAAGGAAGTGATTAAAAACACCTGTTTGGATAGAGATATTCGCTTCATTAACATCCATCATTTTCGTTATTTACTTAGTTACTGCCATAACCGTAACCATATCCATCACCGTAATAATCAGAGCCGCCAGATCTTTGTGTTTTATTTAATATTACCCCTATTGCCTTGTCTCTATCCAGCATGTTAATTGCGTCACGAACATTGTGTTTCAGAGTTCTGTCCGCTTCAATTACCAAAATTATTTGCCCAACAAGACCAGCGAGAATTTGCGCTTCAGCTGTTGCCAGTAATGGCGGTGAATCAAACATTACAAGTCGATCAGGGTAGCGGGTAGCCAGTTCATTAATTACCAGCAACATTTTGTCGCTAGATAACAATTCACTTGAATGTGCATGCTTTTTGCCTGCGGGGAGTATTTTAAAATCTTGCAAATCTGTGCTGACAATGACATCACCAAGATTTGCCTTGCCGGCCAGAACATCGGTCAAACCCAGCTCATTTTCAAGACCAAACAATTTGGTTGTACTTGATTTTGGCAAGTCTGCGTCGACCAACAGCACGGTTCTGTCCATTTCGATGGCAATACTCATTGCAAGGTTGATAGAACTGTATGTTTTGCCTTCTCCGGGTAACGAGCTGGTGATCATGACAAGATTACCATTTTCGACAATCTGGGATTCCTTGCCAAATGCATTGGCCAATACAGGTCTTTTAATACGCCGGTATGAGTTATCAATCGTAACGCTACCGTCCGCATCAATTGTCATACCTGCATTAACCAACCTGTCAACATCCAGATGAACGCGACATTGTGCGCGTCTTGGGATATTTGTCGGTGAAATCGCGTTTTTATATTTCGTTGTTGAACGTCTGTTCTGGGTTTCACCGCGAGACTCATTGAGTTTCTGCATTGCTTTTTCAATAATGCTCATCGTCAGGCTCCAATATCACTTCGATAAAGTGACTGTAAATAGTAGCTTCCACTATCATTAAATATTAAAAAGATAGCGAAAAATACCAGCAGCAATATACCCGCCGATGCGAACGTGGTGAGCTCCAGTTTTAATTTGCTTTTTTGAATTTCATTCCACTTGATTTTTACCGTACCAAAAACAGGCAGTTCAAGATCTTCCATAATATCAGTAGTCGTTATATAAACAGGTCTTAATTGTAAAAGTAAAAACATCAGAGCAAGCCCCGCACCAATTCCAGCACCCAGGACAGCGAACAATAATTTTATTCGGTTAGGACTTGATGGATTGAGTGGTACTGCAGGTGGGTCGACAATTCTGAACTTTACGCCATCTGACGTCTTGTCGACTTCTTCTGTCAGCTTTGCAGATTCAAGGCGGCCCAGTAATGTCTCATGCTGTTTCTTTACCACCAGATAATCCCGATTCAAGCGCGCGAGCTGCGCCTCTACTTCAGGAACCGTATCAACCAGGCTATCCAGTTTTTTAATCTTTTGCTTTTGTTCATTTAATTTTGATTCGATTGTTTTAACTTCAACTTCGGCATCCTTCAATGCTATTTTCGTTGAACTGTATACAGGATTTAATGAAACAGAGCTCGCTTCATCCGAATCAGGATTCAGGTCGATTGTTTTCTTTTTGGTTTCCTCAAGTTTTTTTTGTTTTTGTAATTGCAGGATGATTTCTTTTTTTGCGACCACGTCCGGGTGCTGGTCGGTATATTTTAGTAACAGCGCATCCAGCTCCTGCATATAAGTAATAATCTGCTTGTCTATTACGCTGCCGGCAGCAGAAGCGGGCAACTCACCCTGCAGTTGTTTCATCAAAACATCGCGTTTATTTTTTGCGATTTTCAGTTCGCTTGTCAGTTTCTCTCTTTCGTCAATGGCAGCCTGTAATCGGGCATAATATCCAACGCCTTGCCCGGGTAACATGCCCATATTTTTTTGTTTAAATTCGGCAAGTTTTTGTTCGGCAATATTGAGTCTTTCTTCATATTCCTTGATCTGACGCATGACGAAATCTTGCGCTTTTTTCTTGTCGGCTCGACTACCTGATAATGTTCCTTCAACCAGATTAGCCAGCATTTTTTCGACAACCTGTTTTGCAACATGTGGCTGCGAGTATTGATACTCAATACTGATCAAGCTGGGATTTTTTTTGGGAGATGAGATATTAACTTCTCTGCGTAAATCATTTATCAAACCTTCTTTTTGCGCAAATGATTTTGTTGACTTGCTTAAATCGGTTTCATCAATAATCGATTCGAGATTACTACGCCCCATTAACAGCTTAACCACCAGATTAACCTGATTCATAATATCAGTATTTACTGCCAGCCCTTTTAATAATGGTGCCAGAGCGGAATCGGTATCTACCTGAACTCTTGCCGTCGCTTTGTACATATCAGGGAGCGTATATACCCATATCCAGCCTGCAAGGCATATCAGCCATGTCAACACCAATGCAGCCCACCGATATCTCCACATTCCACGAGCATAGGTCAGCAGAACAACTAATTGGTCACGCATATTATTTCTTCATTCCTGTTTTATTCATCAGTGCTTATCTAGAACCAGGATTCCGGAATAATAAGAATATCGCCTGGTCGCATAACAAGATTTGCACTAATATCACCGTCCTGGATCAGGTCCGCCAATCTTACCGGTATTTCTTTATTTACACCGCGCCATGAACGAATGACCTTGGCACTGTTTCCGGAAGCAAAATTTGTCAACCCGCCCACCTGAATCATGACGTCCAACAAGGTCAAATTTTCCCTGTATGTCAACGCCTGGGGTCTTGCTGCCTGTCCAATAACCCGCACTTGTTGACTGAACGAACCAACAAAATTTGTCACAATAATTGTAACTTCCGGGTTGCGAATATATTTCGCAATTCGTTGCTCTATATCACGCGCTAATTGTGTCGGTGTCTTGCCTACCGCCACCATATCTTCAACAAGCGGGGTAGAAATCCGGCCATCTGGTCTGACGGGAATTGAAACGGTAATTTCAGGATTACGCCATACAAATACCTGCAAGGTATCACCTGGCCCAATAATATAATCACTTGTACTCGTGTCTCTGGGTGTGATTACAGATTCCGAATTATCATTTTCAGGTGTGCTGGAACAGGCAAATGTGAAAATTCCTAATATCACTAAAACTAACGTTCGAAACTGCCGTATCATTGAAAACCCCTCTAAAATCCTGTTCGATATGTAAATGCCAATCAAACAACAATAGTAAGTATTTGATTTTTATTATTTTATCATGCTCGAGCTAATGAATGAATGGTTTTTTTGATTAGTAGACACAAAGTAAGGCGTGGGGCTTATAAAATTTATCAGTAAAATCAAACCATTACAGTGTGGTCAATCTTAGACTAAACCTAGCAGTAAATATATTCAATGTTTCTGAAGAAACTCATATAACGCAAACTCACGATTCATATAGACCAACCTGAAAATATGTGGGTTAGTCGTAAGTGCTGTCCTGTAAACCGGTGGCTCTTTATATGATTTTGCAATGTTAAGCATCGCATAATGGATATTATGCTTCCGCATCTGCGCTACTATAGCATCTGTTGAAGTATCCTTGCTATAAGCCATTGAACGTCGATTGGTATATAAAGCCACGATTCTGGGCTTGATACTCATGATTACCGTGTCAGCCTCGGTCTCAGCCTTTATAAATGAAAATAATTGGCTGGCTGTCTCACTCGTAATATCATGTTTGAAATTTTTCCAGTCACTGTGAATAAAATGCCCCAAATAGCTGCCCATAGTGATGATAATCAGAAACATTAACAAGTAGGGAAAGCGTTGCTTGTGCAAACGATCTTTCAGATTTTCCAGACCCGTTCCGAAATAAATAAAAATCATCGGAATGAGTGGTATTAAATAACGACTTTGTTGCCGGAATGGAATAACCAGCAACATTGCCAGATAGATCACAAAGAATAAATCAATAATGGAATATTCTGTCCTGCGGATTCTGGTAAACATACCATAAAGAACAAGCAGGCTGACAACAGTTACCACCAGAACTCTTAGCGGTTTGCTGACACCATTCGCCCACAAACGCTGCCATTCAGTAATATAATATGGAATATTATGTCGAACATATGTGACTGTATTTAATATTTTCGGTAACACAACTCCATTATCGTCATAATTAAAGACCTTAAACTTGTCGCGAACCTTGCTTTTAGCCACCATATTTACATATGACGCTTCATTTGAGTACAACTCGCCTTGCAATAAAGATATCGCGCCAAAAACGCCAAGCGCAACAAATATGGAAAGGAAAATTTTGGGTGTTCTGTATTTCCTGAACACCAGTAGTGACAAAAATGTTGGCGCCAGGGCAATTGCCGCCGTACGAGAACCGTATGATAAATACATCACCAGCCCGATACCTGCTGAAAAAAGCACAGCGTACTTTATGCTGAATGACGCATGTTTTGTTACATAATTATCTATCATGAGTAATGCAATGAAGCAAAACAACAGAAATGAAAAATCCGACCCGGCGATAATGAATTGAATAAAATACCAGGGGCATAGCGCAATTAATAAAAATACAAATTTGCGGATATTCTCACTGGGTAAAACTTTCAGGTAATACTTGTACACGATAAACAAAAGACATAAATACAACAGCAGGTTAAATATTCTGAATGCAAGATAATCTACACCAAATAACATGTAAACCGGCACAAGCAGAGCCGGATACACTGGCGGATAATTTTGTGGAGACAAGAAACTGTTTTGCGGGTTAAATATATAGCCACTTTTACTATAACTTTCCAGATTTACTATATTAATAGTATGCTGAACATATAGAGTAATGTCGCCCCAGAATGGAGCGCTTCGTAAGGGGATAAAAAAATAAAATAATATGCCGACGCAAACAGAAACGTAAATAAAAAATAACTTTTCCTGGCGCCCTGTATTTTCCAACATTTTTATTGCCTGTGAAATTCACGAAAAATATAAGGCATATTTTCGCCAGCAAATAATTCAACTTGCTGGCGGCTTGAGGCATAGTTGACTTCAATTCTTCTCGAAATTGTAAAAAACACCACCCCGGGGTTGAATTTTAATTTTTGATACAAGCCGGTGAATTTTACTGCTTTATCGTCCACCATGTATTTATTATTCACGATATATCCGTACCAGACCATGTAATATTCATTTTTTCGGGAGCCAATTACATTTTCCAAAGCGACGAATTTTATGCCATCCAGGTCTGCTCTTATCTCATTTTTACTTACTAACTGCCATTGCTCTTCATCATATATTTTATTTAAATTATTGACGGCTTCTACACCCTGTTTTTCATTCAGATATAATGACAGGAATAAATTAACCTTTTTCCCTTTAATATTTTCAAACACTTTATTTATTACCAGATCCCCGTCCGGATAATGTGGTTTAAAAGCAGGTATGATATTGGCAGACTTCCATGGCATTGCTGTTTCTATTCTATCCACACTCACGGAAGTGGAATAATTCTTGTAATTGTATATTCCATAAAGTACCGGACCGACAAGCAGAACCATAATTACAAATATTAAATACCGTGGACCATTCTTCACTTGTTCGAAATTTCCCGACACCAGTCGGGATGAAGGCGCGGATACTTCAATTTTTTTAATTATAAATTTTTCCAGCCAGAAAATGTAAAGTGCAAACAGGATTCCGAATATTATCCAGCCGACCAATCCATGTTCTTTCACCAGTGAGTGCTGCATATTTGTCATATCACCTATTATAATGACAACATATATCCTGATGGTATTTGCAACAAAAGCAGTTAATACTGCGCCTGAGCCGAGCAGAATCCAGTGATGAAATTTTTCAATACGTTTGTGGGCATATATTATTAATAATGGTACTGCCGCAGTAATCTGATGTAACCCACTGCAGCTTTCTTCAATTATGAATACACCTTCTTTCAGGATCACCAGAAAACCGTCAAGTTTGAAACTGATTCCCGATATCGTTAGCAATAATCCCACTATTGGTGTAGTTAAAGTTCTGATTGCGACAGACAAATATTCCCAAACAGGTAATGTAAAAACCAGCATGATTAACAGAATTGAAAGCGCACGTACCTGACGGCCACCAAAACAATAAAATAATACCGAAATATATATGGCAATGAGTGCAATGAATTCAATAAACTGAATACTGCCTAAAACGGCGACAAACCAGAGTATGACACTCGAAAATATCAAGACAATATATGTCGGCGTGACTTTAATTTTGAATTTATAATCGACAATACGCTGATAAATCAGATAAATACATATTGGAACAAGCAATATAGAATGGGAATAAGACGGAGAATGAATCCAGAAATTTACGATCCGTACAATACTGGGTATATATAGTATAGTGATTGCTGCCAATAGCAGCATCACGCCGTAATAATGTCTTTGGGATATATTCAAATTAAGACCCATGTAAGCTGATTTACCCAGTAGAACTGGCCAGCCTCCTCCCCCCATTTATCAAAGATCAATCTCTTCGACTCAAATTTTAATCTAACAAGTTTTGCTGGCATGTCAATAGTACTTTTAATTCAGTTACTTATCGAGATAATATCGAGAATAAGTGTAATAAGCACATTTCTTGTGCATTTAAGTCAAATAGTTGATAATAAAAGCATAAAAATATGCCACAAAGTGAAAAAAATGGCGCCAATCCCATTAAAAGATCTGTTTGTACGAAATCGAACAAAAGAGCGACGCACGAAAACGCGCGGTCCGCTCGAAAATACGTCGATATTAATTATCGATGATTCACGTACGATCGTTCACGCACTTAAATCCATTCTCGAACAGGCTGGTTATACAACTGTCGCTGCAGCAGATGGAACACGCGGGATTGAACTGGCTATCGAGAATCGTCCTGATCTGATCCTGATGGACATCGTTATGCCTGGCATTAACGGCTTCAAGGCAACACGCTTGTTGCGCAAAGAACCCAGAACCGAAAATATCCCGATTGTCATTATGAGTGGCAACGAACAGGCAACTGAAAAATTCTGGGGAATGCGTCTGGGTGCAAATGATTTTTTGTCCAAACCTATCACTCGCGGTAACCTGTTTTCTGTCATCGAGCCGCTTTTATTAAATACCAGACAAAGTAACACCATTGCGAAAAAAACTGAATATGACCTGCTTTACGACTAAACTACCTTGCAAATGAGAACAGATTATTTCTCTACCACCCTCCCTCAATACTCCGCAATTAACAGCAAAATTACCAAACGCTTTTATGAGTTGCTGAAGACAGACTCCGTAAATCGAACACACTACTTTAATAATCGCTATGAAAATTTATATATTCCGTTATCGGAAATAAATGACATTACACATCTTATTGAATTTTCAAAGTCACTAATCAGGGAACAGTTTCCCGACATCAAAACAGATAAACTTAAAGCCGGGTTCTGGTTTAACTTGATGGCCCCTGGCGATATCACTTTGCCTCATACGCATGATGATGACAGCGAATTGTTATCTGCAGTCTATTATTTATATGCAACGGAAAAAAGTGGTGACCTTATTTTACACTGCAAGGACAAGCAAGAAATCATTACCCCATATACAGGGCAATTTATATTTTTCCCGCCAACACTGAAACATGAGGTATCTGAAAACAGGAGCAATGAAGACAGATTGTCAGTTGCTTTTAATTTTGGTTATTAATTACTGATGCAGTATCTCGTTTAACCCGGCCTCATCAAATTCGCATCCCAGATATTCTGAAATAATTCGCAAATCCTGTTCAGCATTACCGAGGCAACTCGTGGCGCCGGGAGAAGGCGTCATATTGAATATTACACCACTACCCGGATTTATCTTCGCTTCGCCAAGATGTAATTTTTTATTGATCTTGTCTATCATTACCGGGCGAACTCCACCAATTCGCTTCGCAAATGACAAATCGCCTGATTGCATGGAAGGAATAATCTTTCTGGCAAACTTCAAAAACAAATGCGTGCGTAATACCGGCACTTCAAACATCATGTTTATAAACATATAGTTTCTGATATCCTTCACTTTTAATAAATCGAACATAACTTTTGCCACGTTCAGATCGGGTCGGAATACCTGCAAGAAATCAATAATAGTATTCCAGTGATAACGCTCCAGCATCGGTAATATCAGCGCTGTCGGACCAAAGCGTGTTTTGCCTGGCACAAGCACGTCAGGATCGCCATGAATGGCCGCAAAAGGTAAATTGTCATTCTGAATGGTGTATACCTTGCCGTTTAGTGCGCTCGGTGCATAATAAAAGCTTCCTGCCATTGGCAGGCACGAATACTCCTTTCCATAACCCATTTTATGTGCAAACAACAAACTGTGTGCGCCGGCAGAAATAACGACAAATTTTGCTTCTATTTCTCCATGGCTGGTTTTTAGTTTGAAGGTATTGGCTTGTTGTGAAATCTCACCAACCTTTGTATTAAATTTGATTTTAATTTTTTTATTCTTTACCTGACACGCCTGCTCTACAAATGATTCAGAAAGTGCACCATAGTTAACTGCGGAATATTCATCCACACTACCCAGCGCGAGAATGGATTCTTTTCTTTGTTTCGTTACGTTTGGCTCAAGACTGGCAATGCGATCATGATCAAACATCTCCATATGTTTGAAGTGTTCAGCAAATACTTTAAAACGCGCATGCAGCTTTTCACATTCATCATCACCAACTGCCAATACCATTTTTGGATACTTGTAAATTAGCTCGGCGGAATTTATCTGTTTTACAGCATAGCGTGTCACCATTTGCGCGGTGCGATTTACCTGTAAGGCTTTCTCAAGTGAGTAATTTGTCTCAATATCACCGCAATGCAGCGTCTGGCTGTTATTGCGACCATGCGAATTCAGTGTGGCGGGGCCATGATATTTTTCTAACAGACAGATTTTCTCCAGATTGGTGAATCTGGCCAATTCATACAATAATGCCGTACCGGAGATCCCTCCGCCGACAATCACGACATCATAGTTATTTTTGCTCATTCACCTTGCTCCATGGTGCGACAGGGTATTGTGAAGTAATAACTCAAGAAATATCGGCATATTACATAGAATCTAGAGCTTGTCCGCGAAAAAGCCAGTTAAAATGATAATATGGTGGACATTTAACCAGTTCAGGACTCTGCACGTAGCCAGCGCAGTGACAAGACAAGCGCCGCAAAACTGAAGCCGGAAGCAATATAAAAGATACTTTCAGGCGAGATATGCACCCAGGCCAGCCCGCTTATATAAGTGCCAAACGCACCACCGGCGCCAAAACTCAAACTGCTGTAGAGCGCCTGTCCCCTGCCCGCATGTTTTCCGGGAAAATAACGATGAAATAGCTGAATCGCCACAGCATGATAGATACCGAAACTTGCGGCATGCAACAGTTGTGCGAAAATCGCGACAAACAGGTAGTCAATAAACATCGCGATCAATAACCACCTTGCTGTGGTTAAAATAAATGTCAGTAAAAACAGTTTACGTAATCCATATTTGGGCACCAGTCTGTGCATAATGAGGAATACCCCGACTTCAGCGATGACACCCAGCGCCCAAAGACTGCCAATCACAGTACGCGAATACTGATGTGCTTCCATAAACAGGGTATAAAAAGTGTAATAGCCACCATGGCTGGCTTGCGCGAGAAAACAGACAAGAATCAGGGTGATGACTTCAGGTCGAAAAATGATTTCACGCAAGGAAACATGACTGATTGGCAAATGTTGCGCAGCCTTTTCGGGCACAATCAGGCTGCTCAGCCAGATCCCCGTGAGTAATATCAGGATGATAACTGGCAAGTGCGCCACACTGAAGGATTCCAGATAAAGCCCCAGTATGGATACCGCAAGAATGAAACCAACCGAACCCCACAATCGTATTGAGCTGTATTGATGTGGCTTGTTTTCGAGGTGATGTAAGGTAGTCGTTTCAAACTGCGGCAAGGTTGCGTTCCAGAAAAAACTGTACGCAAGCATAATAACAAGCAACCACCAGTATTTATCCGTAAAAAACACGCCAATAAAAAAGATCACTGCACATAAACTGCCAAGGCGAACGATTGCCATGCGTTTACCGGTATGATCCGCAATCCAGCCCCAAACATTTGGCGAAATAATTTTGGTCGCCATAATAACGGCCATTAATTCACTGATCTCGAGAGCGGAAAAACCGATGTCTTTTAGATAGAGACTCCAGTAAGGCACGATTGCGCCCAGACTGGCAAAGTAGAACAGATAAAAACCTGACAACCGCCAATAGACTGGTGACCGTGTAGAAGATGACATTAGATTATCAGTCGAACAATCAAAATTTTCTGGTTATTTACCATAAATCAAATCAGCGTTTTGCCCACGCTGACGTAACACATGATCAAGTAACACGATCGCCAGCATCGCTTCGGCGATAGGTGTTGCCCGTATACCGACACAGGGATCATGCCGGCCGGTGGTAACTACCTCGACAGGCTGACCTGATGCATCGACACTTTGACCGGGCAGTCGCAAACTGGAAGTTGGTTTTAGTGCAATGCTGGCAATAATATCCTGACCGGATGAGATACCACCCAGCACACCGCCGGCATTATTTGAATGAAATCCATCGCTGCCAATTTCATCGCGATGCTCGGTGCCTTTTTGTTCGACGCTCGCAAAACCCGCACCGATCTCGACGCCTTTTACCGCATTGATACTCATCAGGGCATGCGCTATATCTGCATCGAGTCGATCAAAAATGGGTTCACCCAATCCAACCGGTACACCCGAAGCAACGACATTAATTCTGGCACCAATTGAGTTACCTTCCTTGCGTAATGCGTCCATGTAAATTTCAAGTTCTGTAATCTTGTTTGCATCCGGAAAGAAAAATGGATTTTGTTCAACTTCGTTCCAGTCAAATTTTTCGTACTTTATTGGGCCCAGTTGTGCCATGTAACCACGAATCTGGATGCCGTATTGTTTAGCCAGATATTTCTTTGCCACTGCACCAGCTGCAACACGCATTGCCGTTTCACGTGCGGAAGAACGGCCACCACCACGGTAATCGCGAATTCCATACTTTTTTTGATAGGTAAAATCGGCATGTCCGGGTCGAAACTGATCCTTGATGTTGGAATAATCTTTTGATCGTTGATCCGTATTTTCTATAAGTAGCCCAATAGGAGTACCGGTTGTTTTACCTTCAAACACACCCGATAATATTTTTACTGCATCGGCTTCACGCCGTTGCGTAGTATGACGGGTCTTGCCGGGTCGTCGTCGTTCAAGATCGGGCTGGATATCCGCTTCTGTCAGCTCAAGTCCCGGTGGGCAACCATCGATAATGCAACCAATTGCAATCCCATGACTTTCGCCAAAGCTGGTGACAGTAAATAACTTTCCAATTGAATTGCCTGACATAATAATTACTCTTGTTCGAAATCGGGTTTATGAACTACATCAATCTAAAGAAATATATGTTTGAATAGCAAAACAACAGGTTCATATTTGTTCTCTCTATTCATAATACCCTGCCCAGATTAATCTAATATATAATCTGGCTGTTTGTTGATCATGGTATTTTTTAAAACCTTATTGTTGTAAATGTCTGGCAAGTGCATTCGCTTCGATTAAAAACACGCCCTCACCACCATAGGCAAAATCCAGCCACACAAAAGGTACATTCGGATACTTGCTAATTAGTGCCTCGGCACTATTTCCTACCTCTACAATTAAAATACCATGTGGTGATAAAAATTCATGGCTCTGGCGTAATATCCTGTCTACAAATAACAATCCATCGTCACCTGCGGCCAGACCCAGCGCCGGTTCCTGCCGGTATTCCTCAGGCAGTGCGGCCATATCTTCTGCATCAACATAAGGTGGATTACTGACAATAATATCATATTTTTGTGGCGGGATAGCGTCGAATAAATCGGACTGGACAATTTTAACACGGTCTTGCAAATGAAAATTCCGGGTATTTATTTGCGCAACTTCCAGCGCCTTGACATCAATGTCACTCAACGTGACATGCACATGCTCAAATTGCATCGCACAAGCGATACCAATACAGCCACTGCCCGTACATAAATCCAGTACGGCATGTATGTTGTCACGTTCTATCCAGGGTACGAAGTCATCCAGAATAAGCTCGGCGATAGGCGAACGTGGTACCAACACATGCTCATTTACAAAAAACTTCTGGCCAGCGAAGTAGGCTTCATTGGTTAGATAAGCAACCGGTTTTCTGCTGCTGATTCGTTGCTGGACCAGTTGATTAATTTTTTTATCCTGATCAGCAGTCAGTTGCGTTTCATAAAACGCATCATCATATTCAAGCGGACATGACAGTGTGAAGGCAATGATATAAGCAGCTTCATCAAACGCATTATCGGTACCATGCCCGAAATACAGCCCGGCTTGTTCAAACAGATTGGCAACCGACGGGATCTTCTCTGCTACGGTATTCAAATGATAAACTACTTCTTGGGTCGAAATGCATTAATGAAGGACTCGTTGACCTGCAGATAAGGCCCTTCGATAAGATCAATGCAATATGGAATTGCTGGAAACACTGCGTTCAAACAATCACTGATAGCAGATGGTTTGCCCGGCAAATTGACGATCAGGCTGTTGCCACGAATTCCGGCAGTCTGGCGTGACAAAATAGCCGTTGGCACAAACTGTAAAGAAACGCTCCGCATCAATTCACCAAATCCCTGCATCTCTTTTTCACACACGGCCAGTGTTGCTTCCGGTGTGATGTCACGCTTTGCCGGTCCGGTACCACCGGTGGTCACGACCAGACAACAGCCTTCGTTGTCACACAGTTCCATGATGGTTCTTTCGACAAGCACTTGCTCATCAGGTATGACACGCCTGACAGCTTCCCATTCATTGCTTAATGCTTGTTGCAACCAGGCTTCAATAGCTGGCCCACCCTTGTCTTCGTATTCACCGCGACTGGCACGATCCGATACAGTGATAACCCCAATTTTTATCGGACCATGCATAAGGTAACGCCTTTTTATTTTATTTCAACGAACTGATGGAAAGAGCGATTATTCTATGTAGATGCTAATACTGATGCAAGTAAACTGGCTGTCGTTTTGCACCCCAATCACCAGGGAGCCCGTCAAATACGCCCGAGCAACGCGTACCACAACGCTTGCAATGACCCAGTTCATCGATATTTGACGAGATAATATTATACCAGTCTCTTTCAATCAGTTTTTCACCGCATTGATGGCAGTAAGTGGTATCACCTTCCTGATTATGCACATTGCCCGTGTACACGTGTCGTATACCGTGTGCCTTGGCAATCTCTCTGGCGCGAACCAGTGTTGCAACCGGCGTCGGTGGTGTATCCAGCATTTTCCAATCGGGATGAAATGCTGAAAAATGCAATGGTACATCAACGCCAAGATTATCGACTATCCACGCACTCATTTTTACCAGTTCTTTTTCCGAATCATTTTCACCCGGTATCAGCAACGTGGTTATTTCAAGCCAGGTGTTGGTCTCCTGTTTAATATACTTAAGTGTATCGAGTACAGGTGCCAGCTTTGCGCCGGTAAGTTTGTAGTAAAAGTCTTCGGTAAAGGCTTTCAGGTCAACATTGGCAGCATCAATATGCTGGAAAAATTCTTCTCGCGGCTGTTCGGATATATATCCGGCCGTGACCGCAACCGTTTTAATATTCTCGGCATGACAAGCCTGCGCGACATCCATGGCGTACTCAATAAATATAACCGGATCATTGTAAGTAAATGCCACACTACGGCACCCTGTCGCTTTCGCCGCACGGGCAATTTTTTCAGGGCTGGCCTGATCGGCCAGCGTATCAAGTTCACGCGATTTGGAAATGTCCCAGTTCTGGCAAAACTTGCACGATAAATTACAGCCAGCCGTACCAAACGATAATACGGGCGAACCGGGCAAAAAATGGTTTAAGGGTTTTTTTTCAATCGGGTCAATACAAAACCCGCTTGAGCGACCATAGGTGGTTAACACCATGGTGTCTCCACTATTTATATCGGTTGTATTAGCTCGTGCACGTACAAAACATAATCCGCGTTGACCGGGCTTGAGTTTGCAATAACGTGGACATAAATCACATTGGAGACGACCATCCTCCAGTTTATGCCAATATTTTACGGCGACAACTGCGGGATCAGAAATTGTAATGGTTTCGTGTGTGGTGCTCATATCCTGATAACTCGGGTGCAAACGCATTGTGCGCTATACTATATATAATGTTTAATAACAGAAATTCAATTGAAAACTGAAGGTGATAACCAGAAGCCGGAAACCGATAGCAGAATTATGACAAACGAATCAGACTTTTCAGACTCAATTCGCCCCGCTGCCGTGGCAGGTAGCTTCTATCCGGCAGACAAATACGCACTCGAACAACTGGTGGCAGAGTCATTTAAGCATGCCAAATCAGCTCAACAGACACTACCACAACATTTGCCAAAAGCCATCATCGTCCCGCACGCCGGCCTGGTTTATTCCGGAGCGATCGCTGCCAGTGCTTACCAGCTATTCAAGTCAACTGGTGCTGATATCAACCACATCGTGTTGTTAGGTCCATCACACCGGGTGCCACTACGCGGCATGGCCATACCCGCCAGCAAGGCCTTCGCGACACCACTTGGCAACATTCGCCTGAATCAGGATGCCATTGCCACTTTAGCAGCAGACGGGCTTGTTCAGGTAAATGATCTTGCTCATGCTTATGAACACAGCCTTGAAGTACAACTACCTTTCCTGCAATCAATTTTCGCTGACTTTTCACTCACGCCGATTGTCGTCGGAGAAACTTCCATCGCACAGGTCGCTGCTGTACTGGAAAAATTATGGGGTGATTCCCGAACATTAATCGTCATCAGCTCGGATTTGAGCCATTTTCACGACTATCAAACAGCAAGGAAAATTGACAGCAAAACTTCGCAGTTGATTGAATCGCTGCAAGCGGAAAAACTCGATTATGAAATGGCCTGTGGATGTAATCCGGTTACCGGCTTACTGGATGTCGCACGGAACAAAAAACTGCATCCCTATATCCTCGATTTACGAAACTCCGGTGATACCGCCGGTTCGTATGACCGGGTTGTCGGCTATGGCGCCTATGCCTTCTTTGAAAATCATGCTCAACACTGAACAACAAAATCTTGCGCTCAAGCTTGCGAGAGAATCAGTCAGTAACGGTTTGAAAACTGGCAAGCCATTCTCCCCTGACCTGGCACAGTATCCGCAACAACTGCAAATTGTAAAAGCCAGTTTTGTCACCCTGAAAATACATCATAACTTGCGTGGCTGCATCGGCAGTCTGGTTGCAACGAGGCCACTTGCATTGGATATTTCCGAGAATGCCTATGCCGCCGCGTTTCGTGACCCCCGTTTTCCTGCACTAAACGAAAAAGAACTTAGTCAGGTTACTTTCCATGTGTCGGTCCTGTCTGAACTTGAACCGGTTAGCGTAAAAGATGAAGCCGAGCTTTTATCATTGTTAAAACCCGGCGTTGATGGTCTGGTGTTAAGCGATCACGGACATCGTGCGACATTCTTACCTTCCGTATGGGAATCACTACCACAAGCGAAAGATTTTCTGTATGAATTAAAGAAAAAGGCTGGTTTTGATCAGGAATACTGGTCAGAGTCGATTAAATTTGAACGCTATTTTGTACAGGAATTTGGTGACAGTAAAAACTAGTTTGTCGACTTGCAAACAGAAATTGATTTGGCGGCACATTTTTTTCCGTCTACCCATATTGCAAAACTCAAATCTGCATCTTTAAAGCTGGTACTCGAAATATTACTATTTTTAAAATCAGCATACTGTAAATCAGCATTGTTCAAGTTGGCATTTCGTAAATCAGCGCTTCTGAAATTTGCTCCTTTCAAAATTGATTTCGCCATCACGACATAGCTTAAATTGGCGCGCGAAAAATCTGCATAACTGGCATTAACAGAAGACAGATTACTGCCGACAAGATTTGCGCCCGCCAGATTGGCCGATAATAAATTACTGTTACTCAGATCCTTTTTCAGCGCAATGAGTCCGGCTTTATTACAGTTCTTCCAGTTGACGGCCGGGCCCGGTGCCATATTACAATCTGCCGCTGCAACATTCTGGTCCGGACTATACAGGAAGGAAAAATAGACGGACACAACCAGGATGATAGCGAGAATAGCAATTTGAAGAAACGGTATTTTTTTTGGACGTGCAATATTCTTGTAGGTTAGTTCACGCTTCTCACGATGCATGCGTTCGTCATCCGATTCATGCATACGCCGGCCATCTGCGCTTCCTTTCTCTGCTCGTGAATCGTTACGACGTTCTTCACGGCGTTCGTCTGCCCAGCGTTTCGCGGCTTCTATACGTTCTTTTGAGAGCTCGTCGCCATCCGCCGTCTTGTAAACATCTGGAATCATTGAGTCGACATTACGAATCTTGACCCATTTATCCTTGTCATGACTGGCCATATCATCCAGAGTTATCCGCCCCAATAACACCATTTGTGCAATCTGGCCGGTCGGGAAAGGACCGGAGACACCTTGTACAGTTTTTATATACCAGGAATTTTTGTTAGACATAATTTATACAGACACATTTCACTCTATAGATAATCGGCCAAATTCATAAAATATTTACATTTATGTCGTTTCGCATAGCAAGAATCCTTTAAATTGTCATAATTATAGTTAACTATGGAAATAAATCGCACAAACCTCCCTCGCGCGCCCGTTTCGACAACATCTGGATATGGGGCAACTAAAGCACTGTCACCACTGCTGGCTGTATCAGAAACGGCTAATACCATGCTGCAGCGCTGGCAGGTTGGCCAGCAACTTGATTTACTTGTTTTACAAGTGAGTAATAATATCGCAAAAGTCAAAATTGACGGCATTGATGCCGATCTGCAAGGTGCCATCACTTCACAACTAAAAGCCGGTCAGATCATCAGTGCACGGGTTGATCAGGGCGCACCACATCTCAAGGTAACATTGCAACTCCCTAAAGCAACCCGGCTTGATTTTCTTAATACTGAAATACGCACACAACTTCCACAACAACAAAATCTGCAACCATTTTTTAACAAACTGGACGGCCTGATTACGACCATTACAAATTCTGATATACAAGCCACCCCACGCAGTGGTCAACCAGTTGCGAGCGAAGTTCCATTATTAAATATCAGAAAAGCTATCTACCAATCAATACCCGTAAAGGAAACTGTCACGGGAAACATTCGATCAGCAATTGAAAATTCAGCTATTTTCTTACACCACCAGCTTAAGGAGCATGTGTCGCAGCAACGAAGTTTTCCGGAGAACAATCTCAATACCCAATTATTACGGCTTGCCAACATATTACGCCTGACACTGGCAACAGCAAACCCTGCTTCTTCATCCAGCACAAAACCGACGCCGCAAGGACAAGCACAACAAACAATAAGCACTAATCCGGCTACTCCATCGATGACTTACGATGCCAGGGGTAAATTGCCACAAGGTGTCAATCAACAACCTGTCGAGGGTACGCGCGCTGCACCTGTTCCTCCGCAATTACTTGCACTGGATGAATTACTAAGGTCTACTGAAGGTGTGTTGGCAAAAATACAAACCCATCAGCTCCACATGTTGCGCAGCGAAGAATTAAATCAACAAGTCTGGTTCTTCGATTTACCTGTCAAACAAAACAAGAATATCGATATTTTCGAGTTTCTGATTTACCGTGATGCAGAGCAAAAAGATAGTGAATACAAGTCAACATGGCAGATACAGATTCGCTTTAACCTGGAAGGCCTGGGCGAAATCCTTGCCAGGGTTCGAATGCGACAAAACAAGGAAGTCGATATTGATTTTATCGCGGAGTCATCCACAACAGCCAGATTATTCAGCGAACACATGTTGACACTATCAGCGCGCCTGTCTGGCAAGGGTATATCTCCCGGCAGACTCAATTGCAGCTGTGATGTACCGGATACACACGCATATAACCCTGCCTTACAACAAGCTGTTATCGAGGATAAAATATGACAACGAAGCAAATAAATATTGCCGTTGCACTGGAATATGATGGTGAGTCAGCACCGAAAGTGACTGCCAAAGGCGAAGGTGAACTCGCCAGGCAAATTATTGCTATCGCCAATAAACATAACGTACCCCTACAGGAAAACACTGAACTGGTTCAGTTGCTGTCACATATCGAATTGGGGGAAGAAATTCCTGAAACGCTTTATATTACGGTTGCCGAAATTATTGCTTTTACGTACATTTTGAAAGGAAAATTTCCAGCTGGTGCTGAAAAACGTTGAGTGTTATTTTTTGTGAATGCTATTTTTTCTGGCTACTGTCAGTCAATGGACAGTTTATTAATCTCAATTTAACCGGTCTTGTCCAGATGGTGCATTCTGAATACCAGCTCTGCTTCCATTTGATTAATGCCACACAAACTGACGATATCTGCGATTGAATTACCATTTTTTGCCAATTGAATCGCCTGTTCATAGGACTGATTAACAGGTTCAAACAAGGAAACTTCATCCTGTCTGGCATTTATTTTTTTCTGGGTCTTTTCTATTGAACGTATTCTGTTGCCAACACCGATCGAGGCAGAAGCCAATGCACGCAGATCATCCTTGACAGATTTTATTTGCTGAATTTGTTTGAGATTTTTCGCATAAGCATGATACAAATTAAGTGCGACAACTAATAATACCAAGGCAGCAAACAGCAACATAAATTGTTCGCCGCTATAACTCTGAAATATTTCAATATAGTCATTAAGAATTTTCATCAGGCGTACTCATCTATTCCCTTGTTTCCATTATCAGACTTGTTTGCTACCGTCTCATCTTCATCATTGTCTGTTTCTGGTTGTTTTTGCGACTTTTTCTTTTTTTGTGGCGTATTTTTTGTATCGCCTACAGGACGAATCATGTGGCTTGGCCATATCGACGTTATGTTACCTGTCTGTTTTATATCTGCCATGCCTGTTTCATAAGTCTAGATATTCAAAACTTCATCCCATTCTTCATCGGTTAACAGTTTATTTACATCGACCAGAATCAGTAATTCACCCTTCTGGCTGCTGACACCCTGGATGTATTTGGAGCTGTCATCATTACCAATATTTGGTGCGGTATCGATTTCAGATGCACGTAAATCTGCTACTTCAGCAACGCTATCGACGAGAATGCCCACCACCTGATTCTCTGCTTCGATAATCACAATACGTGTCGAGTCATCCGGTTCTTTATCTGTTAATCCGAAACGTTTTCGTGAATCGATAACGGTTACGACATTACCACGCAGATTAATAATGCCCAAAACGTAATTCGGTGCGCCGGGTACAGGTGCAATTTCAGTCATGCGTAAAACTTCCTGTACTGACATCACCTTGATGCCGTATTTTTCATTATCCAGCCGGAATGTAACCCACTGGATTATTTCATCTGATGTTTTTTCTGCTGCCTGGCTCATCGTAGCCTCTCCTGTAATGGTTCCTTAATATGTCAATATATCGGCGTTATGCGACTACTATTTACCATGTTGCATAATATGTGCCATGGATGGTGCTTTATAGTTCATCGGCATTATATGCAATATGCTTTAGTAGCTTTTAAATTCAATGACTTAGCGAATTGTAAATGGCCTATTTTTGACCAGTTTTGAGCAATTGCGCAAAACCTTCACCATTGATAAGTGCACACATCTGCTCAATCACCGTGCCTGCCAGCCACTGCCGTGTATTGCTTGCAGGGCGCCATTTAACCTGGTCTGGCGTTAATTCAACAACTTCATTGACACTGTCACAACCCAGTCCCCAGCGACTGTCATCGATTAATACGATACGTTTTATACGTTTGCGGGGCTCATCAGATACCAGATTGTTTAATTTGTCCGGGGGGAATATAACGCGCGCGGTATCAATTACCGGAATACTCTGACCAAGATGCTGCAATATGCCAAGATAAAAATCGGCGTGTCCTGGCATCTCTGTGATGTCATCATTCCATTCGAGTACACCACTCAACTCGACCAGTGGTATAGCCAACTTTAGTCCGGCGACCTCAAACAGCATGGCCTGAAAGGGTTGATCATATACTTTAGCGGCAACAACTGTCGTTGAAGGAGGCTGCTCAGCCGGACTCTCCGGCACAGTCGCTTCTTCAAGTTCACTCGGGATATCTTGCTGAACATTGTCCTGTTCAACAATAGTTGATTCAACAGTATCAACTTCAGGTATAGATTGAATTGTGTCTGTTTCAGGTGCAACCTGTACTTCAACTGTTGTTTCGACTTCGGTTTCACGCAAGAGTGACTCGAGGAATAACCCCAGTGCTTGCTCCTGCGCAACCAACACCTTGTCCTTGGTCGCCATATCAGGTTATCGCTGCAACTTCGGTATTACTGGATATTTCACCTAACAAGTCCGTGAGTAACATGGAGTATGCCTGGCTACCACGTGAAGCGGGTAACATGATCGGTAATGGCACGCCCATTTCACTTGCAGAGCGAAACTTTGTGTCGATCGGAATGACTTGTCGCCATATGTTGTCTTGATAGGCTTCACGTAATTTTCGTAAACTATCAATGGATGCCCGTGTGCGACGATCAAACATCACAGGCAAAATTGTATATTCGATCTCTTTCCTGCGCGCTTTCATGATCATTTGTAATGTGCGCAACATTCTTTCCAGTCCTTTGATAGCCAGAAATTCAGTTTGTACCGGCAATAATAAATGATGACAGGCAGCGAGAGCATTCACCATCAGAATCCCCAATATCGGCGGACAATCTATCAGGGCGAAATCATATTCCTGATCAAGCGCAAGTAACACATTTTTTATCACCAGTCCTTTACCATCTTGCGAACCAAGCTGTTTATCGAGCGTCGCCATAGCCGTTGACGCCGGTAACAAATGTATATTTGGAAATTTGGTCTTGCGAATAACCTGTACAGGATGAAAGGAAGCATCATTATGGAATAAATGATAAATACTTGGTTCAATTTCATCAGGATCGTATTGAAAATAGGTAGTTAATGAGCCGTGTGGATCAAGATCCACCAGTAACACGCGCTTTCCAAGTAAAGATAAATGTCCTGCCAATGATACAGCCGTAGTTGTTTTCGCTACCCCACCTTTCTGATTTGCTATTGCCCAGACGTTCATGGTGCGACCTTACGATTATTATCAAGTTGTGTAATGCGACGGGCATTCTTGTCTGCCAGAATTATTACTACAACACGGCGATTCTGACTACGACCCTTGTATGTTGCATTACTTGCTGCCGGTTTGAACTCACCATGGCCAACAACAGTCAGCTTTTCCGGATCAACGCCGGCATCACTTAACAAACGAACCACACTGGCTGCGCGCGACGCTGACAGCTCCCAGTTGGTGGGATACAAGGGAGTTTTAATCGGTACATTATCCGTATGGCCTTCTACCTGGATATAGTTTGGAAGTTTTTTTAATACTGCCGCTAACCCGCGCAATGCGGGCGTTGCGTCGTTTTCCAGTACTGCACTGCCAGTATCAAACAATATATTGGTATTCATTTCTACTTCCACCCATAGTTTATCCTGTTTGACTTTAATCAGATTATCATTAATGAGTGGTTTTAATGCATTCTTTACGTCATCAGCAATGCGTTTCATTTTCAGATCATTGTCCGGCACTTCATCTTTAGGAACCGGGATAATAGTCTTTTTTAAATCTGTTTTATCCTCAGGAATCAGCGTACTGTTTGGTTTGCCAAGCTGAATTGGCTCCTTGGATTTCGGTGCGGTATTGAATGCTGCAATCATTGTGTCAGATAAGACGCGGTATTTTCCTTCATTAACTGATGATATAGCATACATAACAACAAAAAATGCAAACAGAAGTGTTATAAAATCAGCATAGGAGACAAGCCATCTGTCAAGGTTGTCATGGTCTACTTTTTTTTCTCTACGTGCCATTGCTTGAGTTCTTACTGGATATAACCAAATAATTTTGTTTCAATGTTGCGGGGGTTTTCACCCTCAGCTATGGACACCATACCTTCTACAATCATGTCTCGATAATGAATTTGATCGCTAACAATACTCTTCAGCTTGTTTGCGACGGGGATAAATATTAAATTTGCGGCGCCGACGCCATATATTGTTGCGACAAATGCAATCGCAATACCATCACCCAATTTATCGGGCTCGGACAGATTCCCCATAACCTGTATCAAACCGAGAACGGCACCAATAATTCCGATGGTGGGGCTATACCCTCCCATACTTTCGTAAACTTTCGCAGCCAACAAGTCGTATCGCTCGCGAGTATTAATCTCAACATCAAGTATTTCGCGAATCGAGTTTGGTTCGCTGCCATCAATCAGCAATTGCAAACCTTTACGGGAAAACGGATCATGTTCCGTCTCTTCTATATTTTCTAATCCAAGCAATCCTTCTTTACGGGCTATATTGCTCCAAGACACCAGTTTTGCAATGGTCTTTTCAACCGGTTGTTTTGGTGTCAGAAATATCCAGGTACTCATCTTGACAGCGCGCATGAATATTCGATAAGGCGATTGCAACATCACAGCACCCAGGGTACCACCGATCACAATCAGTAATGCGGGGCCATTAACCAGTGTCTTTAATGTGCCACCTTCAAGGAACTGACCAACCAGTACAGCAGTTATCCCGACTACCAGTCCTATCAGGCTTAATAAGTCTATTCTCATAGTTTTCAGACACGCTGCGCGATTTGTTTGCCAATTTCATCCACGTCCAGTATTTTTTCCGTTATGCCAGCTTCCGCTACCGCTGCAGGCATACCATAAACAACCGAACTTTTCTCATCTTGCGCCCAGATGACTGAACCGCGTTTACTCAATTCCGTAGCTCCCTTACATCCATCAGCGCCCATCCCTGTCAGAATAACGGCAAGTGTACTATCCGGATAAACTGTACAAATTGAAGCGAAAGTTACATCAACGGAAGGTTTATATGTTTGGCCTTCCATGGTGTCATCAATATTTATAATTGCGCCCGAACCATTTTGTTTTATCATCATCTGTTTTCCACCCGGCGCCAGATAAGCCGTACCTGCAGTCAATTTTTCACCGTGTTCTGCTTCTTTGACTGTAATTGCACACAACTGATCCAGACGTTTCGCAAAGGCAGGAGTAAAACTTGCCGGCATGTGCTGAACCAGCAAGATAGGTACAGAAATGTTTTCCGGCAACATGGTTAATACTTTTTGCAATGCGACCGGACCACCTGTCGATGTGCCGATTGCAAGCAACTTGACTTTTGTATCGCTGGCAGGTTTTGTTGTCGGGATAACGCCAGGTCTTGTAACAGGACGTGCAGTGGTCGAACTTGCCGGAACAGCTGGTCTGGCTGATGCCTTGTTACCGAGCGAGCGAACACGTTGGCAGAGTAGTTTTTTTGCCTCTTCTCTGTCTTTTGATATATCTTCAAATCGTTTCGGTAAAAAATCTACTGCGCCAGCATCCAGTGCATCGAGTGTAGCCTTTGCACCATCTGTCGTTAATGAAGAAAACATGATGATAGCAGTCGGTGTTGACTGCATGATTTTACGCGTTGCCGTTATACCGTCCATTACCGGCATCTCAATATCCATGGTAATGACATCGGGTTTTAATTTTCGAGCCTGTTCAATCGCCTGCTCGCCATTTTCAGCCAGACCTATAACTTCTATGCCCGAATCAGCATCCAATATTTCCTTGACGCGACGGCGAAAAAAACCGGAGTCATCAACAACTAACACGCGAACCGACATACCAGGTCTACTCCTTAAGTTTGTTGGCTAGTGTTACGTTTTTTAAACGGTTTTACTGTTTTTTTGTTATGTATATAATCCTGCATATGAATTCCATTTACACATAGCGTTTCATCAAACCTGGAACATCCAGAATCAATGCTATACGTCCGTCTCCAGTTATAGTTGCTCCTGCCAGACCTGACAGCCCATGTAGTAATGCGCCAAGTGGCTTGATTACGACTTCTTCCTGTCCGATTAATTCGTCTACGAGAAAACAAACTTTTTGTGTGCCGATACTTACGACTACGACATGTCCTTCTTCTGGTAATTTTGCTGCGGTTCTGCCCTTGATTAACCAGTGTTTGAGATAAAATAACGGCAAGGTTCTTTCACGTACGATCGTCACCAGTTGACCATCCATAATATTCGTTCTGGCAAGATCAAGATGGAAAATTTCATTGACGTTAACCAATGGCAATGCAAACATCTGGTCTTCCAGCTTGACCATCAATGTTGACATTATCGCCAGAGTGAGTGGAACCTTGATTTCAAGACGACTACCCTTGCCCAGTTTGGAATGTATCTCTACTGATCCGTTTAATTGAGTTATGCTGGTCTTGACAACATCCATACCTACTCCGCGCCCGGAGATATCGGATATTTGTTCCTTGGTTGAAAATCCTGGCTCAAAAATCAGATTAAATGCATCCGTATCTGACATACGTGCTGCGGCGTCTACGTCCAGCAGACCTTTTTTAATGGCGATGCCTTTGATAATTTCCGGATCGATTCCTTTACCATCATCTTCAATTGCCAATAATATGTGATCACCTTCCTGTGATGCTGATAACGTCACAGTACCTTCGCGTGGTTTGCCTGCGGCTACGCGTTCATCAGGCATTTCTATTCCATGATCTACCGAATTTCTGACCAGATGCACCAATGGATCCGCCAGTGCTTCGACCAGGTTCTTGTCCAGGTCAGTTTCTTCACCCATGGTTTCAAGTTTTATTTCTTTTTTCAGGCTACGCGCCAGGTCACGTACCACACGCGGGAATCGACCAAATACTTTCTTGATTGGCTGCATGCGTGTCTTCATTACCGCAAGCTGCAGATCAGAGGTAACCAGATCAAGATTTGAAACGGCTTTCGCCATTTCTTCGCCGCCCATGATGGTGCCAAGGCGAGATATTCTGTTGCGAACCAGCACCAGCTCGCCAACCATGTTCATGATATCGTCCAGCCGTGCTGTATCGACACGCACCGATGTTTCAACCGGTTGTTTTTCTTTTGCTGCAGCAGGTGCGGCTTGTTCTTTTTTGACGAGCGGTGCAACCGGTTTTGACTCCGGCTTGGATGCTGGTTTTGATTCGGGCTTGGCTGCAGGTTTTGCAGCAGGCTTTGCTGCCGGCGTTGCAGGTGCAGGCTCGCTTGCTGCCTTGGCTACTGCCGCCGTATCTATTTTTCCTGCGCCGTGCAATTGATCCAGCAAAGCTTCAAATTCATCATCCGATATGTCATCGGCTTGTTTGGCAGCTGGCGCTTCTGCTTCTGCATCAAACAGTGTTGTATCCTGTGAATTGGCAGCAGGTTCAGCACTTTCTGCAACCGCAGCAGTATTTATTTTTCCCTCACCATGCAATTTGTCCAGCAAGGCTTCGAATTCATCATCACTTATATCATCACCACTGGCACTTGCTACGCTTTGTTCTGATGAGGTTTCTACAGCAGCCGGTTCCGCCTTTGTGGCTGGTGGAACATTTTTTCCTTCAAGTGAATCGAGTAAGGCTTCAAATTCATCATCGGTAATATCATCGCCACCGCAGGGTTCATCGGCACCAGACGCGTTAGCAGTAGTAGTTGCAGCTGGCTCGGCTTCGACGACGGGAGCTGCTGCCTCTGGCTGTGCTTCAGCTGCTGACACACCGTTAATAATATCATCCAGGCCTTTAACCAGCACTGGATCGGCTGCCTTGGGTGTTTCACCTGAACGTAAATCATCAAACTGCTCATTCAATGCATCAGTTACCGGCAGAATCACATCCATCAATTGTGAATCAACTGCACGTTCACCGGCGCGCACCATATTAAAGACATCTTCGGCACGATGACATAATGTCACCATCGGTTCAATATTCAAAAAGCCTGCGCCACCTTTAATTGTATGGAAACCCCTGAATATCGAATTCAACATATCACTGTCATCAGGTGACTGTTCCAGATCAACCAGTTGCTCATTGAGCGATTCGAGTATTTCACCCGCTTCGATTAGAAAGTCCTGTAGTAATTCATCATCCACTTTACACTTCCTGACTAATATTTATTTCTGTATTCAACACAGCAAAATTAATTACTGTAACTAAAACCCCAGACTTGACAGCAAGTCATCAACTTCATCCTGTCCCGATACGGTATCCGCTACTTCAACACCGGGTACTGCCGGACCTGCCAGCCCGTCTTTGGCAGATTTGCCTTCAGCTTTTTCACTTTTATGACCGGTCAACTTGATTATGTTCACCATACTGGATTCAACTTCTTCAACCAGCGATATAACTTTTTTAATAATCTGGCTCGTCAAATCCTGAAACCCTTGCGCCATCAACACCTGATTTAGATGATCGCGAATTATATTTGCTCCCGCACTGTTCTCTTCAAAATATTCGTTCAGTGATACACTCAATTCCTTGAATTGTGACAAGGTCAGCTCACGATTTCGAAATTTATTCCAGTTATCCAGCAACGCATTTGCCTTGTTTTCAATGTCATTACAGATCGGTATGGATTTTTCAACCGCAGCCAGGGTACTGTTAGCTGCATCATCCGTCATTGTAATAACGTGATTTAATCTTGCTCTGGCATCCGGTATTTCTTCTTCTGCAAGATTCGTTATTCTGTTATCAAGTGAAAAATTATTTATTGAATTATGTAATTCACGTGTCAGCTTTCCTAATTCCTGATAAATATCTTTTTCACGAATTGCTGCCAGATCATCAATTACTTCTTTCGCACCGGCAACATCACCGGACTCAAGACACGCCAACAAGTCACGTACACGCGCAACATTGTCGCTAGCAAGTAATTCGTGCTTATCTTCCATAATCACCCCTAGCCTTCAATACGTTCAAATATTTTGTCTATCTTTTCTTTCAGCGTCTGTGCAGTGAAGGGTTTAACGATGTAACCATTTACTCCCGCTTGTGCGGCTTCAACAATTTGTTCACGCTTTTGCTCTGCCGTTACCATCAATACTGGCATTGTCGCCAACCCGGAATCTGCTCTGACATGCTTCAATAATTCGATACCCTGCATGCCGGGCATATTCCAGTCCGTCACCAAAAAATCAAATTTTCCTGTCTGCAACATGGGTAATGCAGTTGTACCGTCGTCAGCTTCTTCGGTATTGGTAAAACCCAGATCACGTAATAAGTTTTTGATTATGCGTCGCATTGTTGAAAAATCATCAACAATTAAAATACGCATGTTTTTATCAATTGCCACGGTTGCCTCCATTGTGCCTTATCTCTGTGCGGGTAAACGCGCTTACACCGCTGCCATACCTGGAATCCAAACTTTTTATCGGCCATATTCCGGCGCAACTTAAGTTTTGGAACTGATAAAAACCAGGGAATTTTTAATAATATGAACAGGATGGGGTAAATACAGGAATCAGCTTGTCAAATATGATCAAAGTGAACATCACACCGCCTGTTGTCTGCGGCTTGTGACTGTAGGTAACTGATTTAAATGGAATATTGTCTATTTTTTTAACACGTCTCTTCCTGACGGGCGGTCATACGTGCCTGTAATCGAATTACTGCCTGACTATGTATCTGACTCACGCGCGATTCACTGACGCCCATAACCGCACCGATCTCCCGCAGATTCAGTTCCTCGTCATAATATAATGCCATGACGAGACGCTCACGCTCCGGCAAACTTGCAATCGCTTCAGACAAAATCCGGCGGATGTCATCCCGCTGCAGTCCATCAATTATACCCGGTGTATGATCCATCATATTATCAAGAATGGATTCGTCACCCGAGCCCATATCTTCGAAACTCAGTACTTTATGGTAGCTGTTATCCTGCAGAATCTTGTAATACTCTTCCAGCGGCATACCTAAACTGATAGCGATTTCTGTATCACGCGCATCACGGCCCTGCTCATGCTCAATTTCACGTACAGCTTCAGCAACCATTCTTGCCTTGCGGTGAACAGAACGTGGCGCCCAGTCATTCTTACGTATTTCATCCAGCATCGAACCACGAATGCGAATACCCGCATAGGTTTCAAAACTCGCACCCTGGTTTTCATCATAATTCCGTGATGCTTCAAGCAAACCAATCATGCCTGCCTGAACCAGATCTTCAAGCTGTACGCTTGCGGGTAAGCGGTTAATCAAATGGCAAGCAATTCTTTTAACCAGAGGTGCATGCTGTTCTATCAAGTCATCCTGAAATGCAGCAGGATTAGATGCTGAATACATTGCTAGACCATTCATTAGAGTACTCCCGCTTTATCTGTATTTGTTTGGATTAAACGTTCGACAAAGAATTCCAGATGACCACCTGCTGCCTGTGGAATCGGCCAACGTTTTGTTTTTTCTGCCAGTGTTTTAAACGCAATCGCAGATTTACTGCGTGGAAATGCATCTACCACGGCGCGTTGTTTTTTTACTGCTTTTGTTAGATATTCGTCATAAGGTATGCAGCCCATATAATCGAGCGCCACATCCAGGAATCGATCAGTAACTTTTAAAATATTTTCATATACTTCCCGGCCTTTTTGCACGCTGGATACCATGTTTGACAAGATATGGAATCTGAACAACCCATAATCCCGGTGCAAAAGTTTTATCAGGGCATAGGCGTCTGTTATTGAGGCGGGTTCATCACATACGACTACCAGCACTTCCTGTGCCGCGCGAGAAAAACTGATGACGCTATCGGATATACCGGCTGCAGTATCAATAATCAATACATCAACATCATCACTTAAATTACTGAATGACTGAATCAATCCGGCATGTTGAGAGGGTTCAAGCTCGGCCATTGACTGTATGCCAGAGGCAGAGGGAATAATACGCAAGTTGTTCGGGCCATCGGCGACGACATCTTGCAAATCACATTCGCCTTTTATAACGCTTTCCAGGGTAAGTTTTGGATACAGGCCAAGTAACACATCAATATTTCCCAGCCCCAAATCTGCATCCATTATCAGAACTCGCTGTCCCATACCTGATAAAGCTGTTGCGAGATTGGCTGATACATTTGTTTTACCAACTCCGCCTTTACCACTGGTAACAGTAATTACACGTACCGGATGAGGTTTTGTGATTTGTCGCGCTCTGCTTACCGCGCCTGCTAAATTTGTTTCAGCCATATGCATGTGCAACTATCCCGCTAACAGTTTGAGCCGCCGCTTCATCATGAAACGCTATTGAGCGTTGCATAATCGTAACTGCACGACTTACCAGATTATGTGCACGAGCAATGTGCAAATCTTCCGGTATTTGTTGGCCGTCACAATAATAGGCAACTGGTAAATGGTGTTCGATAGCAACAGCGAATGTTCCACCCAGGCTGGTAGTTTCATCCAGCTTGGTCAGAATACATCCATCTATATTGAGCTTTTTATATGCTTTTGCAGACTGCTGTAATACGCTGCGCTGACTGTTTGCATCCATACATAAAAACATCCTGATTTGCTTGCCACTATCTCTGATAAAGCCAAGCTGCTCTTCCATATTCGAGGCATGCAACCCTATTCCTGCTGTATCAATCAGAATAAATTTTCTTGACCGTAAACTGTGTAATGCTTCTGTCAGACTGGACGCATCGTTCACTGAGCGCATCGGGACACCCAGTATTCTGGCATAACCGCGAAGTTGCTCTTGTGCTGCAACGCGGTGGTTATCTGCGGAAATCAGACCGACGCTCTCGCGCCCATGTTTGAGGACATAACGTGATGCCAGTTTGGCAATCGTAGTGGTCTTGCCAACGCCTGTTGGTCCAACCACTGCCACGACACCACCAACACGCAGAATATCATCGCTCACAACCGGTATCTGGTGTGACAACACGCCCAATGCCTGACGCCACATGGTTTCAAAATCTGTTTCCTGATTCATATCGGCTGCAATAACTTTTGCGATTCTTGGGCTTAGCCCCAGACTTATCATGCGTTGTATCAGACGTGCACGAAATGGATGAAATTGTGTTTCACGTTCCCATGCAAGACCGGATAATTGTTGCATGAGCACACCACGTAAAGACTTTATTTCATTCTCCATGTGGCTCATTGAATTTGATTCGATTGCAGGTGCTGGTTCGGCAGGTGCCTGAGCAGGAGTCACCTGCTGAGATTGTTGATGCTGGTTTTTTTTGTATTTGGCTTGCGGAATATTACGACTGTACTTTACATCTTCCCAGGCTTGTTGACGTAATTTGTCATAACTCGTATCTATATAACCTTGTTTTGCTTGTGGTGCTGCCTGTTTTTCTTGTTGTGTGGTCTTTTCTGCTTCAGGGCTATCATTGTATGAATTGGCTTCGTATGGATTTGCAACGGTTCCACCAATCAGGGATTCATCGTAATCAATAGCCGCAACAATTTCGACACCTGAGTCTATGCGTTTGTTTGAAAGTATTACCGCATCTGGCCCCAATGCTTCGCGTACCTTACGAATGGTTTGCCTGACATCGGAAGCAACAAAGCGCTGAATCTTCATATTTTTACCTCATTAACACGAAAATACATTTTGTCTTTAACCTCGTTACCCATTAGATGCTTCTGCTTGCTGTCCAACTGTCGCGACAATTTTGATTTGTTTATCTGAGGGTATTTCGTTGTATGACAAGACACTCAAACTATTAATCGTATGTCGTACAAACCTCGCCAAAACTGTCCTTATTGCCCCTGGTACCAGTAATATCGCAGGCTGACCTGCCATTTCCTGTTTTTGTGCTGTCTCTGCCAGTGCGCTGTGTAACCGTTCTGCCAGCCCTGGTTCGATGCCACTTCCGACGCCTTCCATGCTCTGCAGAGTATGATGCAACAACTGTTCCAAACCTGGATCCAGTGTAATTACGGGCAATTCAGGCTGCATCCCATTGATTTGCTGAACAATTAGTCTGCCGAGGGCGACACGCACGATGCCGGTTAGTATGTCGGCATCTTGACTCTTGCCGCCATGTTCCGCCAGTGTCTCGGCAATTGTCCGGATATCGCGAATCGGTACACTTTCCTCAAGCAGATTTTGCAGGACTTTAACGACTACCCCCAGGCTCAAGGTATCCGGTATTAAATTCTCGACCAATTTAGGCGCCGATCGTGACAACATATCGAGTAAATGTTGTACTTCTTCATGGCCAAGTAATTCATGTGCATGACTATGCACAAGGTGACTCAAATGTGTAGCAACGACAGTATTTGCATCCACCACGGTAAAGCCCAGGGTTTGTGCCTGATCACGTTGTGCAACATCTATCCACACTGCATCAAGGCCAAAGGCAGGATCTTTTGTTGCCGCACCCTGTAAGGTGCCAAATACCTGGCCTGGATTAATCGCCATTTCTTTATCAGGATAGATTTCTGCCTCGCCAACCGTGACGCCCATTAATGTTATGCGATATGCATTCGCCGAGAGTTCCAGATTGTCACGTATATGAACAGGCGGAATCAAAAAACCAAGATCCTGCGACAATTTTTTACGCACGCCCTTGATGCGACTCATTAACTGTCCGCCTTGTGCTTTATCGACCATTGGAATAAGTCGATAACCGACTTCCAGACCAATTGCATCAACAGGTGTTACGACATCCCAGTTCAATTCCTTGGGTTCACTATCGTGGGGAATATTCTTTTGAATCTGAATATTGTCCGCTTGTGCTTTAATGCGCCGTTGAATTACAAATGCACCAACACCACTGATAGCGGCCAGTGACAAAAAGGCAACATTTGGCATACCCGGGATGACCCCCATGACGGTCAGTATTCCGGAAGTGACAGCGAGAGAACGCGGATTACCAAACAGTTGTTTTAAAACCTGCTCTCCCATATCTTGTGAAGATGAAACACGGGTAACAATAATACCTGCCGCTGTTGACAAAAGTAGTGCGGGGATTTGCGCGACCAGACCGTCACCAATTGTCAACAAAGTGTAGTTACGTGCAGCTTGTGAAAAATTCAAATCATGTTGCAACATCCCTATCATTAAGCCACCAACAATGTTTATGATAAGAATTAATATTCCGGCTATCGCATCACCACGTACAAACTTGCTCGCACCATCCATTGACCCATAGAATTCTGCCTCGTCGGAAATTTCACGACGACGTTTTCTTGCTTCATCCTGATCAATTAATCCGGCATTCAAATCCGCATCAATTGCCATTTGTTTGCCCGGCATGGCATCCAAAGTAAAACGTGCACTGACTTCAGATATACGTGTTGCACCTTTGGTAATAACAACGAAATTGATAATTACCAGAATCGCAAAGACAACAATACCAACCGCATAATTTCCACCAATAACAAATTCACCGAATGCCTTGATTACCTGTCCCGCTGCGTCTGGCCCGCTATGCCCTTCCAGCAATACCACACGGGTTGATGCGACATTTAATGCCAGCCGGAGCAATGTAGTCACGAGCAAGATAGTGGGGAACAAACCGAAATCAAGCGGGCGCAACGAGTACACGGTGACCAGCAATACAACAAGGGCAAGTGAAATATTGAAACTGAATAATACGTCCAGTAAAAATGGTTTCAATGGCAATACAATCATGGCCATGACCAGCATCAATAATACCGGCGCGCCCAGGCCATTTTTGTTTATATTGCGAAAGAATCCGCTTGTTGCGACTTCACCTGCCATTTAAATCATCTCCATCAATTAAACTGCAAATCATTGGGAATAGGTAGATCTTTCATTTTGTGCGTGTCTTTATAATTTGAATGTGCTTTTCTGAGTTTGAATACATACGCCAATACTTGTGCGACAGCCAGATACAGTCCGGCTGGAATTTCATGACCCAACTTGGTTGTATGATAAAGCGAGCGAGCCAGTGGTGGTGCCTGCATGATTGTTACTTTATGTTCGCGCGCAATGGCACGAATTTGCAGAGCCATTAAATCTGCACCTTTTGCGATAACAACAGGTGCGGTCATATTTTTTTGATCATATTTCAGCGCCACAGAATAGTGATCCGGATTGGTAATCACGACATCAGCATCAGGAATATCCGCCATCATTCTGCGTTGTGCCATTTCGCGCTGTATTCTACGTGCGCGACCACGCACTTCCGGGTTGCCTTCTGTATCTTTATTCTCGTCTTTCACTTCCTGCAGTGTCATTTTAAGTTGTCGCAGGTGATCCCATACCTGGAAAGGTACATCAATAAGCGCAATCAGAATAAGGCTCGATGAAATGATCAAAAACGCCCACAGTAGCAGATTCGATGTATGTGTTAATGACTGCAATACATCTTCGTTACCCAGGCCGATATATTCTCCGGCCTGATGATATAAAAATAATATGGCAATACTTCCAATCAAGGTGAATTTCAACAAGGCTTTTGTCAACTCGACAAATCCGCGCCACGCAAATACACGTTTAAGTCCACTTATTGGATCCAGTTTTTCCCATTTGAATGAAATTGCCTGTGGGCTGAACGTTACGCCACCAATTAATACCGGACCCGCAATCGCGGCAATTACCAGCAAGCCCAGCAACGGTGCTACTGCGGCAAGCGAATCGGTGATTGCGGATTGTAAAAACAAGATCATGGTGTCGGTAGAAAATATTGCTTCCCGCGAAGGAGAAAAACTTTTTTTGCTAACAGAAAGTATTCTGTCGACAATATGCGGAGCAAACAATGATATGCCACCCGCGCCTGCAAGCATCATTAACATGGTATTTAATTCACGTGACTGTGCCGCTTGGCCTTTGTCTTTTGCCTGTTGCCGACGCCTTGGCGTCGCCTGTTCCGAACGTTCTTGTCCTGTTTCTTCTGCCATGTCAATTTAATCCAAAGCCGCGAATTAGTTGATTCACCGAATCAAACAACCGGGTGGTTTGCGGTACCACACTCGACAGGCTGAAATAAATAACCGCAAACCCGAGCATCATTGTCAATGGAAAGCCGATTGCAAAAATATTTAATTGCGGGGCGGAACGAGTCATTACACCAAACGACAGATTGACTACCAGCAATGATGCAATTGCAGGTATCGCAATGGATATTGCACCCCTGAATATTTCCGAACCCCAGGTGACTATTTGCCAGATACTGTTCAGACTTAATGTCTGCAAACTGATTGGTAATGTAGTAAAGCTGTCGGTGAGGGTGTGAATTAGCAACAAATGTCCATTTAGTGAGACATATACCAGCAATACAAAAACCACGTAAAACTGACTTAGTACCGGAGCCTGCTGACCGTTTTGGGGATCAACCATCAGTGAAAAACCCAGACCCATTTGCATGGCAATGATTTGCCCGCCAGTAATCACTGCGCTGAATACGAGTTGCGTGGTAAATCCAAGTGCAACACCAATTAAAACCTGTTGCGCGGTTATAAAAATACTGTCCAGTGACATGGCTTCGACTACCGGCACCGGTGGAAGTATCGGGACAATAATCATCGTCAAGGCAAGACTGATAATAACCTTAATACGTGACGGTACAGATCGGGCGCCGAACACGGGTGATGTCATCACGACGGCCATAACGCGTACGTATGGCCAGAAATAGGCACCAATCAATCCTGTTAGCTCTGCCGCTGTAAACGTCATTCATCACCTTATTAAATAAGGAATTTCTGTGATCAGTTGTTGTGTATATTCAATTAATAAACGCAACATCCAGGGTCCGGCAATCATAAGTGTAAGCAATGTCACAATCAGCTTTGGTATAAAGCTCAATGTCATTTCATTTATTTGTGTTGCCGCCTGAAACATGCTGACCATCAAACCGACCAGTAATGCCGGGATTAATATCACCATAATAAGTAACAACAATACTTCCAGCATATGTTGAAAAATACTTAGTACTTGTTCCGGTGTCATTTCTTCAACCCGCGGTCCGTGTTAAACATAAAAACTTGATGCCAGCGTGCCCATAACAATGTTCCATCCGTCGACGAGCACGAAAAGCATAATTTTAAAAGGCAATGAAACAATCATGGGAGACAACATCATCATACCCATGGACATAAGAACACTGGCAACAACCAGATCAATAATCAGAAAAGGTATAAATAGCAGAAAGCCGATTTGAAATGCGGTTTTGAGTTCGCTTGTAACAAACGAAGGCACCAGCACAGAGAATGGTACGTCTTCCGGTTTTTCATATTCTTTATCGCCTGATATTTTGATAAACATCTGCATATCTGCTTCACGTGTTTGCCCCAGCATGAATTTTCGCAAGGGGATTTGCCCGGTTTCTGCAGCTTGCTGAATCGTAATTTTATCATCAAGATAAGGAGCCAGTGCAGTGTCATATATCTTCGTAAAAACCGGCGCCATTATAAAAAATGTCAAAAACAAGGACAGACCGACAAGCGTTTGTGAAGACGGTGCCTGCATCAGACCAATGGCCTGCCTGAGTATGGATAAAACAATTACTATGCGTGTAAAGGATGTCATCATCATTAATGCAGCAGGCAGCATGGTCAGTGCTGTCATGACCGCCAGAGTCTGAATACTTACGCTATAGGTCTCACTACCCGCCTTGTCCTTGCTGACCGTGAACGCATCCAGACCTTTTGCCAGCACATCGTCCGGATGAATCAGAAGAACGAGCACGAAAACGATAAATAATAATTTGCAGATTTTCATTATTTCATATTCCCACGCAGGACACCGGACAATCTGCTGGCGAAACTACTTTCCTGTGGGTGTGAAATATTCTGTTCTTCGGTTATCAACTTGGGCAAATTATGCAGAAGGTTTATACGTCCGGGCGAAACGCCCAGTAATAATTGTTCTTCACCAACCTGGATTAATATCACCTTGTCACGCTGACTCAGATTAATGCCTGATATTACACGAATACTATGACCTGACCTGCCAGGCAATGTGCCAAAACGTTTAAGACCAAATGCCAGCACATAAATGATTGCCAATACAACAACAAGACCCAGAATGACATTCAGTATATTTCCGGCAGATGTAACCGCAGGAACATTTTTAACAGCATCATTTGCAGCAAAACAACCTGTCCAGATTAATAACCCAGCAATGCTGATGATTATTGATTTCATTATTTCAGTTTTTTCACGCGTTCTGCCGGACTGATGACATCGGTCAGACGAATACCAAACTTTTCATTTACAACCACAACTTCACCATGGGCAATCAGTGTTCCGTTCACAAGAACATCAAGTGGTTCACCTGCCATTCTGTCCAGTTCAATTACTGAACCCTGATTTAATTGCAACAGGTTACGTATATTGATTGTTGTGCGTCCGATTTCCATCGATATCTGAACAGGGATATCAAGAATTACGTCCAGATTCAAATCATCTGATTTGGCTCCAGCGCTCTGGCTTAGTTGAGAGAAACTTGCAAGTTCAGTGTTATCTGAATCTTCGCTGTCGCTGTCTCCGGATTCAGCCAGGGCTGATGCCCACTCATCCATAACGTCAGTTTCGTTATCTTCACTCATGTTTAGTCGCTCCTGCTACAATTAATGCGGTTTCGTTCTGCATTGTAGGTCGTGGTATTACTTCGATAACTTTCACGGCCATGCTGCCATTCGCTACACCATAATTACATCTGAAAATCGGTATCTCCTCGGCAAGCAAGGTGACAGTTTCTGCCATATCGATAGGAATGATATCCCCTTCCTTTAAATCCAGCAGATCACGCAAGGTTAACTCGACTTCTGCAAGTTCCGTCGACAAGGTAACTTCTGCTGCTTTTATTTCTTCCATTAATGACACAGTCCAGCGCTCATCTTTTTCGGAGACATCACTCTGTACACCCGCATCAAGTAATTCGCGAATTGGTTCCAGCATTGAATACGGCAAGGTAACCTGAAAATCACCACCGCCACCATCAAGCTCAACATGGAATGTACTCAAGACAACGACTTCATTCGGGCTGACAATGTTTGCAAACTGTGGGTTAACTTCCCTGCTGATGAATCTGAATTCAACTGGCATGACAGGCTTCCAGGCCATTTGCAGATCCAGAAATGCGGCATCCAAAACCATCGATATAACACGTTGTTCCGTCGGGGTGAATTCGCGGCCTTCTATTTTTGCATGGCGTCCGGTACCACCAAAAAAATTATCAACCAGAATAAAAACCAACTTGGGGTCAAAGACACATAATGCAGGACCACGTAATGGTTGTATTCTGATGATATTCAAACTTGTTGGCACAAACATGCTGTGTATGTATTCAGAAAACTTCAGCATCTGCACACCGCTCACAGATATTTCTGCCGGTCGCCGTAACAAATTGAATAAACTTATACGAAATTGACGTGCAAAACGTTCATTTATCATTTCAAGTGTCGGCATCCTGCCGCGGACAATGCGATCCTGGCTGGCAAAATCAAAGCCTCGCGCCACACCATCGTGTGGTTCATAGGACTCTGTTTCTACATCGCCACTGTCAACGCCATGTAACAGCGCATCAATTTCGTCTTGTGATAATAAATCATTAACTGACATACAGGTCTCTACTGCATTATAAAGCTGGTGAAATAGACTTCCTGAACAAGCTTGTTTACTTTCAGCTTGATCTTGTTTCCTTTTTTATCAGAAGATTTCTTCTGATCACTTTTTTTAGTTTCGTGCTTGCCTGCTTTTGCTCTTAATATTTTATTAATGCCCTCAAGCACTTCCTGTCTCAACTTTTCCTTGCCTGCAATAGTGTTAATTGATTCATAGGTCTGTGAACCCAGGATCAACAAAACATTGTTCCGAATAATCGGCATATGTTCCTGTACCGCCGCAATAACATCCTGGTCATAGGCCATGATTTCGATATCAGTCTGCAAATAGGCAACCTGCGAAGCATCTGCGAAATTAACAATGAAGGTGGGCTTAAGCGGGTGATAGATTGCGGTTGGGCGCTCTACTGGTGGTTTTTTTTCGGTGGTTTCTTCGTCAGAATTAGAATCTTTATCTGCCATTAGCAGCCAGGCCGCCACACTACTGGCGACAATCATGACAACAACAATCAATGCGATAATCACCCATTTGGTGAGTTTTTTCCCCGCTGGTTGCTGAACGTCTAAATCAAGATCTTCTTCTGCCATTAACCTGTCCCTGTAAACATATATATTATGTTGCAGGCTGCAAAACGCATGCCACGCCTAAAGTGCATGCGGAATGTAATGACAATCAATAGATTAGCGTATTTCTTTATATTAACGTCAAGAACTTGACTGAAAAGCAGGTGCTTAGAAATGATGTAGTGACGAGATACTGTCTCGGGCTATTTTTTACTCAGCCTGATAGCGAATGAAATTATTGCGGTAATATAACATTTCAGCAATCGAATCACGGATGTCATCCAGCGCCAGATGACTCGAATTTTTGTTATAGCCAGAAGCAATATCTGGTCGCCAGCGCTTGGCTAATTCTTTTAGTGTACTCACATCAAGGTTGCGGTAGTGAAAAAAAGCTTCCAATTTTGGCATACAACGCGCCAGAAATCGTCGATCCTGACAAATACTGTTGCCACACATGGGGGATACACTTTCCGGCACATATTCACGCAGAAAATCCAGGGTTTGTTGCTCGGCCTGTGCTTCGGTGATTGTAGATTCTTTCACGCGTGCCACCAGCCCGGAACCATTATGTTGGCGCGTGTTCCATTCATCCATCTTGTCCAGTACTGAATCCTGCTGATGAATGGCCAACATTGGTCCTTCAGCCAGTATTTCCAGGTGCTCATTAGTCACAATGGTAGCAATTTCAATAATTAAATCATTTTGTGTATCAAGACCGGTCATTTCCAGATCAATCCAGATTAAATTCGTTACACTTTTTGTCATTATTCAGATTCCTGTCACTTGCTACTACCTAATTCGGTACATACCAGTATAATACGTAATTCAACGGGTTTAGCAACTTAAACGGGACATGATGGAAACTTTCACAATTATTTTTCTTGCCATGCTTGCGGCTTCAGTCATCACGCAACTTTGGTTAACTCAACGGCATATAAACCACATAAAACAGCATCGCGCCAATGTTCCTGTATCGTTTGCGGAAAAAATCACTCTGGCAGAACATCAAAAGGCGGCAGATTATACAACTGAAAAGGCAAAATTTGGCAGGATTGAGTTGATATATGGAAGCATTATACTACTGGCATGGACCATAGGTGGTGGACTTAACTATTTAAATGACATTGTGCACACCTGGAATATGACAACCGTTTTAAGTGCGATAGCTGTCAGCTTTTTCCTTATTATTATCAGCAATTTTCTCGATATGCCCTTTTCGCTTTACAGAACATTTGTCATTGAAAAAAAGTATGATTTTAATCGTACCAGTTTTTCTACGCTTGTCAGTGACATGGCCAAACAACTGGCATTACTCATTATCATCGGCGGACCTTTTTTATGGGTAATTTTTACACTGGTCGATAAATCCGGTGCATTGTGGTGGTTATATGTCTGGTGTACCTGGTTTGGCTTTTCCCTGTTTATGATGTGGGCTTATCCAGCCTTCATAGCACCACTGTTTAACAAGTTTACACCCCTGGAAGAAAATGAAACCAAGACGAAAATAGTAAATCTGCTCGCCAAGTGTGGATTCCAAAGTAATGGTGTTTATGTTATGGACGGGTCAAAACGTTCGAGTCACGGCAATGCATACTTTACTGGCCTGGGCAAAAATAAACGTATCGTATTTTTTGATACGCTACTTGACTCATTGGAAGCCGATGAAATAGAGGCAGTCCTGGCACATGAACTGGGCCATTTTAAACGTAACCACATTAAAAAAAGAATTGTTGTACTCGGAATAATGAGTCTGCTTAGCCTATACTTGTTAGGCTGGTTAAGTCAGCAACCCTTTTTCTATTCAGGATTAGGCGTGAAAACTCAGGAAATATATCTGGCATTAATTCTGTTCATGATGGTGTCATCAGTATTCACTTTTTATCTGGCACCCATCTTTTCGATATTCAGCCGCAAGCATGAATTCGAAGCAGATGAGTATGCCGCCAAACAAAGCAATGCCTCGATGCTGATATCGGCATTGGTCAAACTGTATAAAGAAAATTCCAGCACACTGACCCCTGATCCACTTTATTCAGCATTTTATGACTCGCACCCCCCTGCACCTATCCGTATCGCACACCTCACATCAGCAAACTCGGGGGCGCAATGAGTAACTGGCAAGTCCGTAAACTGGCATACTCTGTCATCATGCTATATTGCAGTATGCAACTTGCCTATGGTGAAGACCTGATGCGCGGAAAAGATTTACATGATTCAAACTGTATAAGTTGTCATGCCGCATTATATGGTAATGATGGAACGGCAATTTATACCCGTGAAGACAGAAAAATCGATTCCTACCCGGCACTGGTTAAACAGATTAAACGCTGCAAAAACAGCATGGGTGCACCCTGGCCCGAAGACCAGATCGATGATCTTTTGGCTTACATAAATAATGCATTTTACAAATTCAAACCCTGATAATATGAAAAATTTATTAGCACAATCCTGCCAACATTACACGGATAAGTCCGCTTTACTTACCATTGAGGAAATATCCGGGTTAACCAAACAGATTGATGGTTGGCAGGTAACAGAAGACCACACTGTCCTGAGCAGGCAGTTCAAGTTTAAAAATTACCATGAAACAGTAGGCTTCATTAATGCTGCTGCATGGATTATTAACAGGCAGGATCATCATCCCGAACTGACTGCCACCTACAATACCTGCAAGTTAAGTTTTACGACACATAGCGTCGAAGGATTAACCCTGAACGATTTTATTTGCGCCGCAAAAATTAATTTATTGACCGATTGAAATACTGTGGCAAATAATAATAGTCCTGCCGGGCAGGCGCGTGTAAAAACAAGTTACAGCAATACGGTTATATTACAGACAGAAAACAATACTTTAATCGAAGCAAAACTGCATAAAAAAATACTGCGCCCGGTGTGCGGCGATATGGTGTCATATTCCAGAAATACTTTTAACGAATACCTGGTCGATGATGTATTGCCACGTAAAAATGAATTAAAACGTCTGGCAAAAGACAGCAAGCTGAAAATATTTGCTGCCAATGTTACACAAATGCTGATAGTTGTGGCGATCGAGCCTGTTTACTCACGTTATTTGATCGACCGATATATTGCCTATGCAGAAGTAAATTCCATTCACCCAATCATTGTTTTTAACAAGTGTGACCTGTTCAATGACAGCAACAAACGCCGGCATGAAGACATTATTCAGGAATACATGTCTCTGGGTTACAAAATAATATACGCAACGAATGTCGATACGCTTCAACCTGAGCTCACGACAGAACTCACAAATAATACCAGTATCCTGGTTGGCCAATCAGGCGTAGGGAAATCGTCACTAATTAACAGCATCATTCCTTCGCTACTCATAAACACGGGTGACTTGTCGAAAAAGACTGGAGAAGGTATCCATACAACAACCAATACCGAATCCTATGACCTGCCGCATGGCGGCAATATAATTGATTCGCCAGGTGTAAGAGAATTTACACCCTACTTTGACGATGCCAATCAAATCCAGCACGGTTTTCGCGAGTTCAAACCCTATATTGACCAGTGCAAATTCAGAAACTGTTTACACCACCATGAAGAAGGCTGCAAAGTAAAAGAGGCTGTTCAATCTGAAGAAATTAACCGATTACGCTATAACAGCTATATCGATATTCTCAATATTTACTCTTGCTAATTTTTCAGCATATCCTGCTGTACAGAATGTAACGGTCCTTCACTGCTTTGCATGGCCAGCCTCGCGTCCCGGTTCATCACAATAATACTTATACGTCGATTCATGGGATTCTTGGGCTCGTCTCGAACAAATGGTGCAGAAGATGAAAGTCCCACTACCCGGCCTATTTGTTCGGCACGCAAGCCATTATTGAGCAATACTCTACGTGCCGTATTGGCACGATCCGCAGATAATTCCCAGTTACT